>BEIE01000008.1 GCA_002898255.1 bacterium HR28 | reverse complement strand
GACATGCGCGTAGTGCCGCTTCTCCGTCTCATACTCCACGTGGCTAATCGCAATCGTAATCCCCCGCGCCCGCTCCTCCGGCGCCTTGTCAATCTGCTCGTACGGCTTGAAGTTCGCAAACCCCTTAAAGCTCAACACCTTTGTAATCGCCGCCGTCAACGTCGTCTTCCCATGATCGACATGCCCAATCGTCCCTACGTTCACGTGCGGCTTCGTCCGCTCAAACCGCGGCTTGCTCATCGTCTAGCCCCTTCCTCCATCTTGCTTCCGTCCGACAATCGTTCACGCACGCGTTACCTCAGCTTGCCTTGCCGGCCTTTGCCAAGAGCTCCTGCGCCAGGCTTTCTGGCACCGGCGCATAATGGTCAAACTCCATCGTGTACGTGCCCCGACCTTGCGTCATGGAGCGCAGGTCGGTCGCATACCCGAACATCGTGGCCAGCGGCACCATAGCACGGATCACCTGTGCCCCGGCACGCATCTCCATTCCCTCAATGCGTCCGCGACGTGCATTGAGGTCACCGATCACGTCACCAGTAAACTCTTCCGGTGTCACGACCTCAACACGCATGATCGGCTCGAGAATGACCGGCTGACCGCGTCGCACACCCTCCTTGAGAGCCATCGACGCGGCGATCTTGAACGCCATCTCCGAAGAGTCCACCTCGTGGTACGAACCATCCACGAGGACCGCCTTGATGTCGATCACCGGGTAGCCAGCGACGCCACCGCTCTGCATCGCCTCACGGATACCCGCCTCGACCGCAGGAATGAACTCCTTCGGGATGACACCGCCGACAATCCGATCCTCGAAGACGAAGCCACTTCCACGCGGAAGCGGTTCGAGCTCCAACCACACGTGTCCGTACTGGCCGCGCCCACCAGTCTGCCGAACGAACCGCCCCTCCACACGCACCGGCCGCGTGATGGTCTCTTTGTACGCAACCTGCGGCCGACCGATGTTCGCAGCAACCTTGAACTCTCGCTGCATGCGGTCAACAATAACCTCAAGATGCAGCTCGCCCATTCCGGAGATGATCGTCTGCCCACTCTCCGGATCGATCCGTACTTGGAACGTCGGATCCTCCTCGGCAAGCCGCTGCAACGCCAGTGCCAGCTTGTCTTGGTCCGCCCGCGTCTTGGGTTCGACCGCAACAGAGATGACTGGCTCCGGGAACTGGATCGGCTCCAAGAGGATGGGATGCTCAGGATCGCAAAGGGTATCACCAGTGAATGTCTTCTTCAGCCCGATGACTGCACAGATGTCACCGGCGCCAATCCACTCGACCTCCTCACGGTGGTTGGCGTGCATTCGAAGGAGGCGCGAAATCCGTTCTCGCTCCCCCTTGGTCGAGTTGTAGACGTACGAACTGCTGTGGAGTCGCCCTGAGTACACCCGGACGTAGGTCAAGCGTCCAACATGTGGATCGGACTGAATCTTGAACGCTAGCGCGGCGAATGGTGCTTCATCGTCTGCCTCGCGCGTGATTTCCTCCCCGGTTACAGGGTGCGTTCCCTTCACGGGTGGGATATCGAGCGGCGAAGGCAGGTAATCGACAATTGCATCCAGGAGCAGCTGAACTCCCTTGTTCTTCAGTGCTGATCCGCAGAGCACTGGGACAAGCTGCCCACGGATCGTCGCTGCACGCAGCGCACGCCGGAGCTCCTCTGGAGTCGGCTCCTCCCCTTCGAGGTAGCGCAGCATAAGTTCCTCGTCTGTTTCGACGATCTGCTCGATCAACTTGTGTCGCCACTCGCGCGCAACCTCGACGTAATCTGCCGGCACCTCGGTGTCCTCAATGTGCTGACCGAGGTCGTCATGGTAGATCTTGGCGCGGAACTCGATGAGATCGATGATGCCGCGGAATTCCGACTCCAGCCCGATTGGCCACTGGATTGCGACCGGGTTAGCCCGCAACCGCTCACGGATCATTTCGATCGAGCGCACATAGTTCGCGCCGACCCGGTCCAGCTTGTTGATAAAGCAGATGCGGGGCACATGGTACTTGTCGGCCTGCCGCCATACCGTCTCCGACTGGGGCTCCACGCCGTGGACACCGTCAAAGACGACGACCCCCCCGTCGAGCACTCGGAGCGAGCGCTCTACCTCGACCGTGAAGTCCACGTGACCAGGCGTGTCAATGATGTTAATGCGATGGTCACGCCAGAAGCAGGTCGTCGCGGCGGCCGTGATCGTGATACCCCGCTCCCGCTCCTGGATCATCCAGTCCATCGTCGCCGTACCCTCGTGAACCTCGCCGGGACGATGGACCTTCCCGGTGTAGAACAGGATGCGTTCCGTCGTTGTCGTCTTCCCAGCGTCGATATGCGCGATGATGCCGATGTTCCGTGTGCGTTGTAAGAGCACACGCCTGGCTTCAGTCATTTGTGGCTGTACCGTACTCATCCGTCCTGACCCCTGTCTCGGTGATTGATCTTTTTCACCACCGGTAATGCGCGAAGGCACGGTTCGCCTCCGCCATCCGGTGCGTGTCGTCCCGTTTCTTGATGGTAGCTCCCGTATTGTTGGCAGCGTCAATGATCTCCGCCGCCAACTTTTCGATGAAGTTGTAGCCACTGCGGTTTCGCGCCGACTGGATGAGCCAGCGCATGGCGAGCGAGACCCGGCGATGCGGTTCAACTTGCACTGGCACCTGGTACGTGGCGCCCCCGACGCGTCGCGGCTTCACCTCGAGCAGCGGAGAAGCGTTGTGAATCGCCCGCTGGAAAACCTCAAGCGGGTGTTGCCCCGTGCGCTGGGCCACAATGTCCAACGCAGAATAGACAATCCGTTCCGCGAGTGATTTCTTGCCACGCTTCATGACCTTGTTGATGAAGCGCTGCAAGAGCTCACTCCCGTACTTCGGATCAGGTGGAATAGTCCGCCGCTCGTACTTCGGTCGCCTTGGCATCGCTCGCTGCCTCCCTATGACTGTTCCTCGTTCGGCATGATACAGACGAAGCCGGCAACCCTGGAGCCTTCTCCCGATGCCGCGCTTCGTCTGCCGACAATCGCTCAGCTTCGCGCAGGCCAGCGTTCGCCGGGCCTACTGCTTGGGCTTCTTCGTCCCGTACTTGGAGCGCCCCTGCCGCCGGTTCTCGACCCCCTTGGCATCGAGTGCGCCCCGTACGATATGGTACCGAACACCCGGCAAGTCCTTCACGCGGCCCCCGCGGACGAGAACGACCGAGTGCTCTTGCAGATTGTGCCCCTCACCCGGAATATACGCCGTCACCTCAATACCGTTCGTCAGCCGGACACGAGCAATCTTGCGCAGTGCCGAGTTCGGCTTCTTTGGCGTCATTGTCCGCACCGCGATGCAGACACCGCGCTTCTGCGGATTCCCCTTTGGCACTTGGCGCAACTTGCCCGCGTTTCGACCGACACGGCTATAGATGAATTGGAGCGCAGGTGCCTTGGACTTTTTGGTCCGCTTCTCCCGGCCTTTGCGCACCAGCTGATTGATCGTCGGCACGTCGGGCCTCTCTCTCCGCCCAGCGCTGGTTCCCCAGCGCTCCCTCTACTCTGAACAATAACATACCCTCGTGACCCGAACCCGGGTCACGAGGGTAAAGTCTACAGCACTATTCCCGAACCGTCAAGCAACTTGCCGGCTGCCGAGAGGCGCTGCCCTACCACCAGCTGCACCACTCGGTTGCTCACGCGCTGGCTTTGGAATCCGCAGCCTCGTCCGGATTCCCTTGTTGCCCACCGGCCTCTGCACTCTGCGCGGGCCCGGGCAGCGGCTCTCCACCAGGGCCAAGCCCCACCGCGGCCAAGCCCGCGAGTGTCACCTCGTCAAGCGCACTCAGCGCTGCCTCGCGTCGGCGCTTCCGCTCCCAGAACCCAGAACCGGCGGGAATCAACTTGCCAATGATGACATTCTCCTTGAGACCGCGCAGGTAGTCGACCTTGCCTTGGATTGCCGCCTCGGTCAGGACTCGCGTCGTCTCCTGGAAGGAAGCCGCCGAGAGCCAGCTCTCCGTCGCAAGCGAGGCCTTGGTAATCCCCAGCAAAACTTGCTGGGCAGTTGCCGGTACACCACCCTGCGCGATGACCTCTTCGTTGATCCGCAGCAGTTGCGTCCGGTCGAGCATCTCCCCGACCAAGAGATCTGTATCTCCCGGATCGGTCACCGCGACCTTACGCAACATTTGTCGGATAATGATCTCGATGTGCCGGTCGTTGGTAACCACACCCTGTGACTTGTAAACCTTTTGTACTTCGTCCAGGATGTACCGCTGCACCACATCCCGGCCGAGTGTCGAAAGAAGCTCCTCCGGGCTGGCATTTCCATCGGTCAGCGGCTGGCCAGCAGTGACGCGGTCACCGTCGCTGACAAGCAGGTGTGCTGCCGCCGGAATCTGGTACTCCTCGCGTCGCTGCTCTTCGCGCCGGATAACGACTTCGTTCCCGTCCACGAACACTTCGCCATCCAGCGTGGCAACGATCGGCTCTCCCTCTTGTCCTTCTGCCGGCTGAGCGAGTACCTGTCCTGCGGCGACCGACTCCCCCGTACCCACGAGGAGCACGTACCCCTCCGGCACCCGGTGTGTCTCGGTTTCGAGCCGGTCATCGTGCACCACGACCTTCCGCCCGTATTCGTCCTCGACGATCTGCACTACGCCGTCGATCTTCGCCAGGATCGCCTTCCCCTTCGGTTCTCGGGCCTCAAACAACTCCTCGACGCGCGGCAGACCGGTCGTAATGTCCTCACCGGCTACCCCACCCGTGTGGAAGGTGCGCATCGTCAACTGGGTTCCCGGCTCACCGATGCTCTGCGCGGCGATGATGCCAACCGCTTCACCGAGTTCGACGATCTGCCGCGTCGCCAGATTCCGGCCGTAGCACAGCCGGCACACCCCATAATCGGCTGTGCAGTACAGCGGCGTGCGGATCATCACTGCAGTGATCCGCTGTGCCGGATCCGGCCGCTCGAGCGAGGCAACGATCTGCGCCACAATAGGCTCGGTCAGCTCCTCGTTGCGCCGCACCAAGAGCTCCCCGGTCGCTGGATCAATCAAGTCGCGTGCCGCGACGCGCCCGAGGATGCGGTCGGCGTACGTCTCGCGATCAGGCACGTCCTCCAGCCGTACCCACATTCCGTCCTCGGTGCCGCAGTCGTCGATCGTCACTATGACGTCCTGCGCCACGTCGACGAGACGCCGCGTGAGGTACCCGGAGTCCGCCGTTCGCAGCGCAGTGTCTGCTAGGCCTTTGCGAGCACCGTGCGTCGAGATGAAGTACTCCAGGACCGAAAGCCCTTCGCGGAAGTTGGAGCGGATCGGAAGCTCGATGATCTGCCCCTTCGGGTCGAGCATCAAGCCTCGCATTCCGGCCATCTGGTTGATCTGGTTGATGTTCCCCTTGGCACCGGACTTACTCATCATGTAGAGGCTGTTCTGCTCGCCCAGGCTCCGCTCCACCACTTGGGCTAGCTCGTCACGCGCCTCGTTCCAGATTGCCACCACCTCCCGGTGGCGCTCAGCGTCGGTGATGAGGCCGCGTCGGTACTGCCGCTCGACCTCAGCCACCCGCTGATCAGCGCGCGCGATGATTTCCGCCTTCTCAGGCGGAATGTGCACATCGGTCACGCCGATCGTGATTCCGCTCTTCGTGGCATAGTGGAAGCCGAGATCCTTGATGCGGTCAGCTAGTCGTGCTGTCTCGTCCGGACCGAGTCTCTGGTAGCACTCGGCAATAAGCCGCCGCAACGCTTTGCGGTCCATCAGCTCGTTCCAGAAGCCGAGTTCCTTGGGCAGAATCTCGTTGAAGAGCACTCGTCCAACGGTCGTCTCGACGAGCTGCGGGCCGCTTCCGTCCACTTCCATTCGCAAGCGGATCGGCGCCTGGAGATCAACCGCACCACTCTGATAGGCCAGCACAACCTCGTCTCGGTTCGCGAAAACTTTGCCCGCCCCCTTTGCTTCCGGATTCGGGAGCGTCATCACGTAGCACCCGAGAACGATGTCCAGAGTGGGTGCGATCACTGGTTCCCCGTCCGAGGGGTCAAGGAGGTTCCGCGTGGAGAGCATGCGCTCCCGCGCCTCACGCTGCGCTGCGGCCGAGAGCGGCACATGCACCGCCATCTGGTCTCCGTCAAAGTCGGCATTGAACGCCGCACAGACCAGAGGATGCAGCTGGATCGCCGACCCTTCGATCAGCTTCACTTCAAACGCCTGGATACCCAGACGGTGCAGTGTTGGCGCTCGGTTGAGTAGGACAAGGTAATTCTGGGTGACCTCCTCAAGGACATCCCAGACACGCGGATCCATCCGCTCCACGAGTCGCTTGGCTGCCTTAATATTGTGCGCATGCCCGTGCACCACCAGCCGCTGCATCACAAACGGCTTGAAAAGCTCGAGCGCCATCCGCTTCGGCAAACCGCACTGGTGCAACTTCAGGTCTGGGCCTACCACAATCACCGAGCGGCCCGAGTAGTCTACTCGCTTGCCCAGGAGGTTCTGGCGGAAGCGCCCCTGCTTCCCCTTCAGCATGTCCGAGAGACTCTTGAGCTTGTGCTTGCTCGTCCCGGACACGACACGCCCACGGCGGCCATTATCAATGAGCGCGTCGACCGCCTCCTGCAGCATGCGCTTCTCGTTTCGAATGATGATGTCCGGCGCTCCCAACTCGATCAGCCGCTTGAGCCGGTTGTTCCGGTTAATGACCCGCCGATAGAGATCGTTGAGGTCCGACGTTGCGAATCGACCTCCGTCAAGCTGCACCATCGGACGGAGATCTGGCGGGATGACCGGGAGCACGGTCAAGAGCATCCATTCCGGCCGATTCCCGCTCTTCCGGAGTGCCTCAACGAGGCGCAACCGCTTGGCGATCCGCTTCTGTCGCTGCCCCGTCGCCTGCGCCATTTCGGCTCGTAGCTGCGCGGAGAGCTGGTCGAGATCCATACGCGAGACGACCTCGTAGACCGCTTCCGCCCCCATCTTGGCCTCGAAAACCCCTGGGGCGATATCCATGAGCTCCCGGTACTGCTGCTCCGTGAGTACCTGCAACTCATGGATCTCCTGCACTTGCCGGATCAGTTCGTCAGCTTCCGCGCGTAGATCCGCCTTCTGCCGCTCGATTTCGTTCTGGAAGGTCGCGAGTTGCTCGGTTAGCCGGGCAACCAGAAGATCCTGCTCAACCTCGACGAGCGCTTGCTCGCCGGTCACTGTGCTGCGCCCGGTGCGTTCGGCCTCCTCAACCGCTTCCTGCTCGGCCTCGTCCAGCGCGGAGAGATGTGCTTCAGTGATCCTTTCTCCAGCGCCAACGATCAGTCGACCGGCGAAGGTAATATCTGCTGCGGCCTCCTGACCAAGCAGGTGTTGGAGGTGCTCGCGCACCTCAGCCGCTTGCCGCCGCACCCGCTCGCGGGCGCTCGCGGCGCGCTCCAGCGCCTCACGCTCCAGCGCGCTGCGGCGCTCTCGCAGCGCAGCCAGCTCCGCCCCTTGCGCTTCCTCCAGTTCTCGACGCCTTGCCTCCAGCTGCCGATCGAGCTCCTCGAGCTCGGCCTGCAGCTCCTGCCGGATGTTTTCGATCAGCTCTTGTCGCTTCGCCTCGTCGACCCGTGTGACAAGGTAAGAGGCGAAGTAGAGGACTCGCTCCAGATTCCGTGGTGTGATATCGAGCAGGATCCCCAGCCGACTCGGCGTTCCCTTCACATACCAGATGTGCGCAACAGGGGACGCCAGTTCAATATGACCCATTCGTTCCCGGCGGACCTTCGACCGGGTAACTTCCACACCACACTTGTCACAGATGGTGCCCGCATATCGTTGCCGCTTGTACTTCCCACAATAACACTCAAAGTCCTTCGTCGGCCCGAAGATCCGCTCGCAGAAGAGGCCACCATGCTCGGGCTTCAGCGTGCGGTAATTGATCGTCTCCGGCTTGGTGACCTCGCCATACGACCAGCTGCGGATCGCCTCCGGCGACGCCAGCCCGATCCGAATCGCTTCGAAGTTGTTGACGTCGACCGACTTGCGTGCGTCCCGCTGCCGTGTAACAGTGCTCATACGTCCTCACCTCTACTCGTCACTCTTCCGTGCGTTCGAAACCGCTGAGGTTGATACGGTCGAGATGCGAGAGAATCTCTCGCTCGCGACCATGATCCTCGCCGAACTCGATCGGCTCCTCGTCCTCATTGAGCACCTCGACCGAGAGACCAAGGCTCCGGAGCTCCTTCACCAGCACTTTGAAGGACTCCGGTACCCCAGCCTCCACGATCGGCTCACCTTTGACAATCGCTTCGTACGTCTTCACCCGTCCGACGACATCGTCAGACTTCACGGTCAGCATCTCTTGGAGCGTGTGAGCTGCTCCATACGCCTCAAGCGCCCACACCTCCATCTCGCCGAAGCGTTGACCACCGAACTGAGCCTTCCCACCCAGCGGCTGCTGGGTGACCAGCGAGTATGGTCCGGTCGATCGAGCGTGGATCTTGTCTTCCACAAGGTGCACAAGCTTCATCATATAGATGATGCCGACGGTCACGGGCCGATCGAATTTCTCGCCCGTTCGACCATCGTAAAGTTCGACCTTCCCGTCCTCCGGCAAACCTGCTTTGCGCAAAAGTTCGCGGATTTCTTCTTCTTTCGCCCCGTCGAAAACCGGGCTCGCCACCTTAATACCAAGGGTATGCGCTGCCCAGCCGAGATGGGTCTCGAGAATCTGTCCGAGATTCATCCGCGACGGCACACCGATCGGATTCAGGATGATGTCGACCGGTGTTCCGTCCGGGAGGTAGGGCATGTCTTCGATCGGCACGATTCGCGAGACAACCCCCTTGTTCCCGTGCCGACCCGCCATCTTGTCGCCCTCGGAAATCTTGCGCTTCTGGGCGATCAAGACACGCACCATCTCGTTGACACCGGCCGGGAGCTCCACCCCATTCTCGTCATCACGCCGGAACCGCTTCACATCGATGACGATGCCGTGCACACCGTGCGGCACCCGGAGACTGGTGTCTTTCACATCGCGCGCCCGCTCACCAAAGATGGCCCGCAAGAGACGCTCCTCGGCCGAGAGTTCCGTCTCACCCCGCGGGGTGACCTTGCCGACAAGGATATCGTTCGGTCGGACCTCCGCTCCGATCCGGATGATTCCGTCGGCATCCAGATTGCGCAAACTGTCCTCGCCGACATTCGGAATGTCTCGCGTTATCTCCTCAGGTCCGAGCTTGGTGTCGCGGGCTTCGCATTCGTACTTTTCAATGTGGATCGAGGTGTACACGTCCTCGCGGACGAGGCGCTCGCTAATGAGCACCGCGTCCTCGAAGTTTCCACCCTCCCAAGACATGAAGGCCACAAGGACGTTTTGCCCAAGCGCCAACTCACCGTTCTCAGTGCTCGAGCTATCAGCAATCACATCGCCCGCTTCGACACGCTGGCCCTTTTGCACGATCGGGCGCTGGTTGATGCACGTGTCCTGATTGGAGCGAACGAACTTGCGGAGCTCGTAGACCCGCTCATTCCCGTCGTCCTCGAGCACCACAATACGGCGAGCGGTCACCGACTTGACGATGCCACCCTTCTGGGCAACAACTACTTGGCCCGAATCACGTGCCGCCTGGTACTCAACACCCGTGCCAACGATCGGAGCGCGCGGGCGGAGCAGCGGCACCGCTTGCCGCTGCATGTTCGCACCCATCAGCGCGCGGTTCGCATCGTCATGCTCCAGGAACGGAATCAGCGCCGCCGAGACAGAAACGACCTGCTTCGGCGACACGTCCATATAGTCGATCTTCTCCGGTACCTCAAGAACAAACTTGCCAGCGCGCCGAGCCTCGACCCGGCTCGCGACGAACCGCATCCCTTCGTCGAGCGGTGTGTTCGCTTGCGCAATCGTGTAGTGCTCTTCCTGATCGGCCGTCAGGTAATCCACTTCGTCACTCACGAAGGGGACGACGTCCACGCGTGTGACACCCGCCGCGACCAGGCGATCCCGAAGCTCGGCATCAACCATCGTCCCGCGCGCCGCCAACACCTCGCCAGTAGCCGGATCGACCACATCGGTCCGGATGATTTGGCCGAGCAAAAGGTCCGCTTGGGTCGGCAACTCCAGCGAGCGATACACCCGCCGGTACGGCGTCGTGATGAAGCCGTACTCGTTCACCTTGGCGTACGTCGCCAGCGAGGTGATCAGCCCGATGTTCGGACCTTCTGGTGTCTCGATCGGGCAAATGCGCCCATAGTGCGAGTCGTGCACGTCACGGACCTCGAAGCCCGCACGTTCACGGTTGAGCCCGCCAGGTCCAAGGGCCGACACACGCCGCTTGTGCGTCAACTCAGCGAGCGGATTCGTCTGATCCATGAACTGGGAGAGCTGGCTTCCCCCAAAGAACTCCCGAATCGCTGCTCGCAACGGCCGAGTGCTACTGATGAGACTGGCGGGCGTTACTGTTTCCACATCGACAATCGTCATCCGCTCCCGGATAGCCCGTTCCAGCCGTTGCAAGCCAGTGCGGAGATGGATCTGAATGAGCTCTCCCACCGTGCGCACGCGGCGGTTACCAAGATGGTCGATATCGTCAGGACGATCCAAACCCCGGTTGACGAGGATCATTGTGCGCACGACCGCCGCAAGATCTTCCGGGGTGAGCACGCGGACATCGGCTGCCGTTGACAGACCGAGCCGCTTGTTCAACTTGTACCGTCCCACCTTCCCAAGATCGTAGGTCCGTGGGTTGAAGAACAGCCGTTCGATCAGCGCCGCAGCGTTCTCCCGCGTCGGCGGATCCCCAGGTCGGAGTGTCTTGTAAATCTCCATCTGGGCCTCTTCGCGGCTCTTGGTCCGATCACGCTCGATCGTCGCCGCGATATATCGGTGATCGGGATCCGTGTCGACATCGGCGAAGAGCTCGTACAGCTGCTCGTCCCGACCGTAGCCGACTGCCCGCAGGAGCACCGTGACCGGAATCTTGCGCTTCCGATCGATCTTCACCGAGAGCACGTCGCGGTTGGAGGTCTCGAATTCGAGCCACGCGCCTCGGGTCGGAATGAGTTTCGCCATGCACAGTTGGCGACCAGTCGTTGGATCAGTCTCCAGCTCAAAGTACGCACCAGGAGAGCGCACAAGCTGCGAGACGACGACTCGCTCAGCTCCGTTGATGACGAAGGTGCCCGTCTCCGTCATCATCGGGAAGTCGTCGATATAAATGTCGCTCTCCTTGACTTCCCCTGTATCCCGGATCACCAGGCGCACTCGAAAATACAGGGGCGCTGCATAGGTCATGTCACGCTCGCGGCAAATGTCTGGGCTGTACCGCGGCTTCTCAAACCAGTGACGCAAAAAGTGGAGCTCGAGCTTCTGGTTGTAGTCGATGATCGGTGAGATCTCCTCAAGGAGCTCTCGCAATCCCTCTGTCTTGAACCATTCGAACGACTTGAGCTGAAGTTCGATGAGATTCGGCATCTCCAGAACGGTCGGAATCCGTGAGAAGGAAACCCGCCCAACGCCCAGATTCGACCGCACTTGCCGAATTCCGGACGATGCTGTCACGATCGCCCCTGTCGTCACGGCCATTTCGCTCTCCTTCACTGTCTCGGATTGTCACGATCCGTTCGATGCGGGGTGAAAACTGGCGACGCTATGGAATGGGGTCGTACCACCCGCGCCGCAACCAACGCTGCTGCGCAGGGAAAAACCAGACCCCGAGCAGCTCGCAGCCGCTCGGCCCACACCCTGAATGATTCCCCTGTGTGTCACGCCGCAGCATGCGCGCGCGTCACCTCTTCGCAAATGGCCAGCATACCACGACTCCCTCTGCCCGTCAAGGTCACTGCCAGTCGGACCCTTTTCCTTTATCGAGCGAGATGCAGCAAGCCAGCGCGGCGGGCTTCACCTCAGATGTGGGGTACCACATCGCACGAACTCCACGCTCGACGATTGGCTGTCACACAGCCGATGACCGACTCAGTCTCTCGCATGATCTCTGACGGAGCACGCCACCGGAGAAGAGTGACACAGCGTATTCTTCAAGTTCGGCGTAGCTACGGCCAGGTGTGGCTGCACACCCCGGTGATAGAGGGCACAAGATCCCAACCACAGGTTGACTGAACCGGTTGCAGTTCTTGGCTCGTTGCGCAAAAGATGACTAGCCCGGGAGCACATCCCCCTGGCTCCCTTCGAGGAGGCCGAGTCTTTTGGACCCGCGCTTCGAGTCCCAGTCACCGGGACTTCCCTTAGAGAACCCGCTCACATGTGCTCGCACGAGTGAAATGGGTTTGCCGAACGCGATCCAGAGATGGAACAGCAAGCCTCTGCTCGGCAAAGCGCCACAGCATGTATTCACGGATGCACTGGACCCCCTCGGCAACGAAGACGGGTAGGGACGGAACCGATGAAAGCGCAGTGCCTTGCACCAAAGGGACCGGCTATGGTATAGTTCCCCACCGGAACGCGCGCCCGTAGCTCAATGGATAGAGCGTTTGCCTCCGGAGCAAAAGGTTGCAGGTTCGAGTCCTGCCGGGCGCACCACCCTGCAATGCCGAGTGCACAACGGTTATTCAGCGTCGACGTCGGATCGTCTCTGAAATCTCCCACTCGGACCGAACGAGCCGCTCACGGCGCAAGCGTACACGCACCAACCGGTACCAGAAGAAAAGCGGTCCCCAGACCACAAGTATGATCCCGATCAGCCATGCGACATGATTGAGGATTAGGTACCAGGCCGTTGACCAGTCGACGGAAAACACGAAGATAAGGAGGACCGTCCAGGTTTTGAATCCCACGACGATCCCGCCGAACCACCATGCGAGCTGACGCCAAACCGCTCTGTCCTCCATATTTTGAGTGTACTCCGTTGAATAACCTGCGACCATTGCCCTTCGCTCCCCTGATCCTGTTCGTACATCCCTGCTATACTGCGAGCGTCGCCGGGGAAGTCGAGTCGCAGAAGTCCCGTACCGGCACGCCGCCAGTCTACACGACCTTGACTCGGCTTTCCTCAGAACTCGGCTTCGACCATCGGAAGGAGTGTTGCCATGTTCCGTCGAGACTCGCGCGACCCGCTGGAGCGGCAACTTTCGCAGTTGCGCCAGCAACTTGAGCAGTCCGCATTGGAAGAACTTGCGCCTGACGAAGAGCTTCCGTCGGCTACGGTGAGTGAGCCGGCGGTGGCCGCGCCACGCACCCCAATTCGGCCAGCACCGGAATCCATCACTCGCCCAACTGTTCCTGGTCCAGTGGATCGGAGCATGAGCGTGCTTGCTGCAAATGCGCGCTGGGAAGGAACCATCCAGACCGAAGGATCGCTGGTGATTCATGGTCACCTGCAGGGAACGGTACGAGCCGCTCATGATGTCACCATCGCCGAAGGGGCAACTGTCGATGCCGAGATCGCTGCCCAGAACGTGATTGTCCATGGCTCTGTCAGAGGACGGATAGAAGCACGCGGACGGCTGGAGATTCACCCCAGCAGTGAAGTCGTTGGTGAAGTTATCGCTCCATCCCTTATTGTGCACGAAGGAGCACGCCTGACGGGCAAGCTGAAGATGGGCTCTGGAGAAACGGACGAACGGGAGGTGACAACGGGAGGGCGCCCATGACCTACGAGCCAGTACCAGGCGTCACACGTGCAGTCGAGAGCCTGACCCTGATTGATCGCTGCACTACGGTCGAAGGAACCTTGACCTCAAGCCGTGACATCCGGATCGAGGGCGAATTGCGTGGGACACTCCGGTGCGAGGGATCGATCCAGATCGCTGAAGGCGCACGAGTCGACGCAACGGTGGAGGCAGGGGGGATCACTGTCGCAGGGACCTTGCGAGGCTCGATCGACTGCCGCGGTAAACTACACATTCTCAAGACCGGATTCGTCTCAGGGACCATCACCACGAGAACGCTGGTGATCGAGGAAGGTGGTCGCTGTGAGGGTGATCTCTCGATGCCAACGGGCGAGCCCGCGCACGCTCGACCAGCGCTAGGACGTTTCACAGCAACGACCCACGGTCCATCCGAAGAGCAAAATCCCGTGGAAAGCGAGTTAGTCGATCCCTGATCTCACCGGACGGGTATACTCCACGGTCGAACAGGCCACGGAGGGCCAATCGGATGGAGTGATGGGCCAGCGATGACAGTGGAACGCAAGTGTGGAACATGTAAATACTTTGAACCTGCACCGCTGTGGCGGAAGGGTTGGTGCCGTCACCCGCTCTTGTACGCACCGCACCAGAGTCACCTCGTGAGCGAGGATGATCTCGATTGCGATCGTGGCATGACGAATTATTGGGAACCAGCCGAGCAACCAGCACGGGAACGGCTCGAAGAGGTGACGCACGAGTACCAAATCGTGCGGCCCGCAGAGTCTGGAGGGGGGGACGGGGGAGGTGGCCGGTTCGGCACGGAACGGGAGCGAGGGTCGACGATGAGCTTCTTCCGCGAAAATCCCCCAGGACGCGAGCCTGATCAGGACGAACCGACCATCCCACCTTTTAGCAGTCGTCCAGCAGGCAGTTCACCCTTCGGTAGTGAGCGGTCGTTCACGTACCATACCGACGACCGCTATTGGACCGATTATCTCCGAATCGCAGCGCCTGTCCTCGGCGTTATCCTGATGCTCGGCTTGGCATGGTTCTGGATTAACCAGCTGCTCGGGAGAGGAGAGGAGAGCATCCCCACCCCGACCACAACACAGGTTCTCACCGGCCCTACACCGACCCCCAGCGGTACACCTGCCGGACTCATTGTTATCACACCTGGTGCCACTAACCCGACTCCCACTGTTGGCGCCTCACCGACCCCTCGCACGACGATCGGCCCTGGGGCAACCGTGGTGGTCGCGAATACCGATGGTGCTGGCGTCAACCTCCGAGCTGCTCCCAGTACGAGCGCCGATGTCATCGAGCGGCTCCCTGAGGGCACCCAACTCACAGTCGTGGGCGAGTCGGTCTCGGCAGATGGCTACGTCTGGTGGCCGGTGAAGTACAGCGACCAGAGCGGTTACGTCGTGGCTGACTATCTCCAACTCGCCCAGCCCTGAGGATCGAACTACGTGGTATACTCGGGACGCCGGCCGATGTGCCGGAATGAACACGTGCCTGGACTGCGTCCGGTGTGCCGCGAGCAACATGCTCGCGGTGGACACGCAGGGTGAAGGGCACGGATGACGAACACCGGTTTGTGAGCGAAGGGGTGACGGCCGTGTCCATTGCGGAACATGAAACGGAACAGCTCCCCTTGAAGTCGCTCCTCGAAGCTGGGGTGCATTTCGGACACCAGACCAAGCGCTGGAACCCGAAAATGCGCCCGTACATCTTCGGTGAGCGCAACGGTATCCACATTATCGATCTTCGCCAGACCGCTCGGCTCTTGGCGGAAGCGGAAGCGTTCGCGCGTGACCTAGCCGCGCGAGGCGGCCTGTTCGTGTTCGTAGGGACAAAAAAGCAGGCGCAAGAAATCATCCGCAGTGAGGCCGAGCGTTGTGGGATGTACTCCGTCACCGAACGGTGGCTCGGTGGTACCCTAACCAACTTCACCACAATTCGCCAGCGACTCCGCTACATGGTGCAGCTAGAAGAAGAAGTGCGCAGCCCCACTTTTGCTGTGCTCCCTAAGAAGGAGCAGATGCGGAAGCTTCGCGAATTGTCGAAGCTCCAGCGGACCCTCGGCGGACTGCGGGGCCTCACCCGCTTGCCAGACGCCCTCTATGTCGTCGATCCGAAGCGTGAGGCAATTGCCGTCGCCGAAGCGCGGCGCCTCGGTATTCCGATTATCGCCATGGTGGATACCAACTGTGATCCCGATGTTATCGACTATGTGATCCCCGCCAACGACGATGCGATTCGCTCGATCCGTCTCATCACTTCACGGATCGCTGACGCGATCCTCGCCGGTCGCACCCAGTTCGAGTCTGCCGTCGGTGTACCGGCGGAAGCCTACCCCGAGGAGGAATTCGCGCCGAGCTACGAGTTGTTCGACGAGGAGTACGTCGAACTGCAGGAGGAATTGGACGAGGAAGTCGAAGAAGAAGAGCACGACTCGCTCGAGGCACGCTTGCCAAAGCACAAGTACTGAACGTGGACTGGATTGACCGGCAGGATCCTGCCGGTCAATTTGTGCCTCGAGTAGGGGATTGATGGGAAGGGGGAGTGGTGTCGATTACAACCGAAATGATCAAGGAACTGCGCGAGCGTACTGGCGCAGGCATTATGGACGCCAAGCGGGCGCTTGAAGAAGCTGGCGGCGACATGGAACGGGCGGCCGAAATTCTGCGCCAGCAAGGGTTGGCGCGGGCTGCTCGCAAGGCCGGTCGTACCACCAGCCAAGGGCTTGTCCATGCCTACATTCATGGTGGAGGACGCATTGGAGCCCTCATCGAGGTCAACTGCGAAACCGACTTTGTCGCGCGCACAGCGGAGTTCAAGCAGCTCGTGCATGATCTGGCTATGCAAGTTGCCGCAACTGCACCGCGCTACGTATCTGCTGAGGATGTCCCAGCTGATGTGCTGGAAGCAGGAGCGCAGCAGGCTGGTTCCCGCGAGAAGTTCCTACAGCAGGTAGTCCTCTTGGCGCAACCATTCATCAAGGATCCCTCGCGCACTGTGGAGGACGTGATTAAGGAAGCCATTGCACGGCTCGGCGAGAACATCCGAGTCAGGCGTTTTGCCCGCTTCGAACTCGGTAGCGACGAGGCATGATACGGGCGACCGAACAAGGCCGAGCGTCCTATCGCCGTATCCTCCTCAAGGTCTCGGGAGAGGCCTTGATGGGAGAGGCGGGGTACGGCATCGATCCAGCGGTCGTCGCTCGTCTCGCCGAAGAGATCGCACGGGTCGCAGCACGTGGTATTCAGGTTGCCATTGTCGTCGGCGGTGGAAACATCTGGCGTGGGCTGGCTGCGAGCGCCCGGGGGATGGATCGAGCAACCGCCGACTATATGGGCATGCTGGCCACCGTCATCAATGCCCTGGCGCTGCAAGACGCACTCGAGCGCCAGGGTGTTCCGACGCGTGTCCAGACGGCAATCGAGATGCATCAGGTCGCAGAACCCTATATCCGTCGCCGCGCAATCCGCCATATGGAGAAAGGCCGCATTGTGATTCTCGCCGGCGGTACGGGCAACCCGTACTTCACAACCGATACCGCCGCAGCGTTACGAGCGGTCGAACTCAATTGTGATGTGCTCCTGATGGGTAAGTACCGCGTCGATGGGGTTTACGACGACGATCCACGGCGTAACCCCCGAGCTCGGAAGTATCGGGTCATCACCTACCAGGAGGCGCTGGAACGCAATCTCCGGGTCATGGATCAATCGGCACTGGCACTCTGTCGGGAAAATAACCTCCCGGTGATCGTCTTCGATCTGCTTACACCGGGTAACATTGAGAAAGCGGCACTGGGGCATGAGGTCGGAACGCTCGTGTGTTCGGACATGACATCCTACGCATGAAACGAGCGGTCGGTCATCGGAAGGAGCGATCGCGATGATCGACGAAATCCTCCGCGATGCTGAACAGCGGATGAAAAAGAGTATCGAACTGCTCCGGCAGGAGCTTGCTGGTATCCGTGCTGGTCGTGCGACCCCGAGCCTCCTCGAGCATCTCGAGGTGAACTACTACGGGACGCCAACACCGCTTAATCAACTGGCGACGATTAGCGCTCCCGAGGCACGGCTGCTTGTTGTCCAGGTCTGGGATCGCAATGCGGTGAGTGCCGTTGAAAAGGCGATCCGCCAGTCAGAACTCGGACTGAACCCATCGGTCGATGGCCAGACATTGCGAATTCAACTTCCACCGTTGACCGAGGAGCGCCGTCGCCAACTCGTCAAGCTCGTTCACGAGGAGGTCGAGGAAACGAAAGTCGCTATTCGCAATATTCGACGCGACGCACTCGCTGACATCAAAGAGCTCCTTAAAACAAAGCAGATCAGTGAGGACGATGAGCGGCGAGCAGAGCAACGCCTCCAAGATCTTACCAACCGGTATATCGGTGAGGCTGAAAAGCTCGGAAAGCAGAAGGAGCATGACATCCTCGAAGTCTGAGCGCTCCCCCACGAGTGACCAAAATGATCAGACCTGCGTCGGCCTGGTCCCAACCCACGTCGCCATCATCATGGATGGAAACGGTCGTTGGGCAACGCGGCGCGGCCTCCCTCGGCTTGCCGGTCACCGCGCAGGCACCGAGAATATCCGCCCAATCACCTTCAAGGCTGCGGAGCTCGGAATCCGGTATCTGACCCTGTGGGCATTCTCGACCGAAAACTGGCGCCGCCCGCGTGAAGAGGTCGAAGGGCTGATGCAGATCTTGAGCGAGGTGATTGAACGGGAAACAGAGGAACTCCACCGTCACGGAGCACAGCTTCGACACATCGGAAGCTTGGAGGGACTGTCACCAGCGCTGCAGCAGCAGATTCGGAACGCGATCGAACTCACAAAACACAATGACCGGATTGTGTTGACCATCGCCTTCAACTACGGTGGACGCGCTGAGATCGTCCACGCGATCCGGCGTATCGTGAGCGAGGGTATCCCCCCGGAGGCCATCGACGAGGCCACCGTGGAACGATATCTCTACACTGCGGGTATGCCCGAGCCGGATCTTATTATTCGCACCTCAGGGGAATTGCGAATTAGTAACTTTCTGCTGTGGCAGGCTGCCTACGCTGAATACTATTTCACGCCAACCCTTTGGCCGGATTTCACCCCTGCGGAATTCGAGGCCGCAATTCGTGATTTCCAGCGACGAGAACGTCGCTTCGGTGGATTGCGCAATCCGGTTCGATCCCACGCGGCTTCGGAACCGTGCGCCAGCGCACCCTAAGCGCAACCTTGGTCGTTGTCGTGACGCTCGTGCCGCTGGTGCTCGGCACCTGGGCATGGTTCGTCCTCATCCTCGCTGTGCTTATGCAAGGCGCACGCGAACTCGCACGTGGTTTTTCTCGCGTGACTCGTGAACCAATCCAACCGCTCAGCATCGTCCTTGCAGCCAGCATCCTGCTCATTACGGTTCAGATAACTGACTCGCGTGCCGTCATTCTGGTCGCAGCCATCAGTACTTCCCTGTTACCGATCGCCTGGCACGCCCGCACTGCCGACCACCGCGACGGGCTGCAACGAGGCGTTTTCGCATCGTTCGGTGCGTTCTATCTTGGTGCCCCTCTTTCCGCTGCCATTCTCCTGCGTTCAATCGAGGGAATTGGGCATGCCGCATGGCTCCAGCGCCTCGCAGCACTCTTGGGAACCGAACGGACCGCTCTCGGACTCGCTTGGCTCGCCTGGGCCCTTTCTGTCACTTGGCTTACCGACACCTTCGCCTACCTTGCAGGAAGCAGGTATGGACATCGAAAACTCGCTCCCCGCTTGAGCCCGGGGAAAACGTGGGAGGGAGCTGTTGCTGGGTTCTTGACCGGTCTCCTCGTCGGTATGCTCGGAGCATGGCTCTTCGGAGTGCCGCTCTCTCCGGCTGCCGGTGGAGCAGCCGGGGCGGCTATTGCAGTCTTGGCCGAACTTGGTGACCTCGCCGAATCGTTCCTGAAGCGCGGGCTGGGATTGAAGGACTTCGGCCGATCGATACCAGGACATGGTGGCGTGTTGGATCGTATTGATGCGCTCCTCGTCACCGTACCGGCCACGCTCCTGCTTGCTACACTCCTCTCCGGAGGAACGCCGTGGCCCTTCGCGTGAGCATTCTTGGCTCGACCGGCTCAATCGGACGGCAGACTCTTGAAGTCGTCGCTACGCACCCTGAGCGTTTCCGCGTCGTTGCACTCGCTGCGCGCAGGAATGTCGAACTTCTTGCCGCTCAGGTCACAGCATTCCGACCCGAACTTGTCGTCGTCGGAAACGAAAGCGATCGATCGCGAATTGAGGCACCAACGGTGCTTGTGGGCACCGAAGGTCTGATTGCTGCCGCAACGTACCCTGACGCTGACATCATCGTTATCGCGCTCGCTGGCAATAGCGGCCTACGCCCAACGCTCGCCGCCGCACACGCTGGGAAGACGATCGCTCTCGCCAATAAGGAAAGCGTCGTCTGTGCCGGCGAACTCCTCATGTCCGCGGCGCGCCAGCACGGTGCTCAGATCCGGCCGGTCGATAGTGAGCACAGCGCCCTGTGGCAACTTCTCCAATTCCCGCACCAGCGCCAGGAGCTCGCGCGGGTGACAATCACCGCATCCGGTGGGCCGTTCCGTTTGGCGACCCGAGAGCAACTCGAGCGTGTCACCCCAGCCGATGCCCTCGCCCACCCAACCTGGCGCATGGGGCCAAAAGTGACGGTCGATTCGGCAACCTTGATGAACAAGGGACTCGAACTCATCGAGGCTCACTGGCTTTTCGATCTTCCCTACGAGCTTCTTGACGTTACGATCCATCCCCAAAGCATCGTCCACGCACTCGTCACCTTCCGCGATGGCTCCACGGTTGCTCACGCTGCGTATCCGGATATGCGCTTGCCGATCCAGTACGCGCTTCTCTATCCAGAGCGTGTACCGAGTCCGGTTCTCCCACTCGATATGTCACAAATCGGTCGATTAGAGTTCTACGCTCCCGATCCCGAGCGGTTTCCAGCCCTCCAATTGGCCCGGGAGGCCGGTCTTGCCGGTCGCACATACCCCACTGTGCTGAGTGCAGCAGACGAAGTGGCGGTCGAGGCATTCCTCGCCGGCCATCTTCGCTTCACTGACATCGTACCGGTCGTGCACTCTGTCCTTGAGCAACACCGTCCGCCAAGTGGCCCCCTTACTTTGGAAGCCATTCTCGAGGCTGACGAGTGGGCCCGTGCGGCGACAGAAGAGCGCATCTCACAGCTGACTCGAGCGCTCTAGACTGCTGCAGCACGAGCCAGTGCGAGCACAATGACTGCACGAGCTCCCGCGGTGATCAGTGCCTCGCTCGCCGCGATGACTGTCGCCCCGGTCGTAACGACGTCATCGACAAGAAGCACCGTTCCCTCGAGCGGTTGACCAACCCATGCGAAGGCCCCGGCAACGTTCTCCCATCGCGCGGCCCGATCTTGGCTCACTTGCGTCGCAGTCGCACGGAGACGCACGAGCCCCTCCTCCAGCGGCAGAGCAAGCTTGCGAGCGACTGCAGCAGCAAGCAAGGAACTCTGGTTGAACCCCCGCTCGCGCAGGCGCGTGTCATGCAACGGAATCGGCACGACACAATGCACTGCTGCGCATTGGTTACCGACCAACACGTCGGCCGAGGAAGCGAGAAGTTCTCCGAGAAACTCACCACGCCGACGCTCACCGCGATACTTGACACGGTGCAACGCCGTCCGCAGCGGCCCCTCATAGAGGTACAGCGCACGAGCCTGCACGAGAGGCGACGGCCAACTTGAACAATCAGGACAGCGATTGTGATCTGATGTCAAAGGACGATCACAACGTTGACAACGATGAGTGAACACGGAGAGCGGTCTCAGCTCACGGAAACACCGATCGCACCACCAAACGCCTGGCCACCCGCAACCACCGCATGTCGGCGCAAAGACCGCTCGCTCTACCTTGGTAACGAGCCAGGAAATGGCTCGCGTCAGCAACGGACAATTACCTCTCGTATGGAGCGTCACTACTTTCTTGCTGGATACGCAGTATTCTGCCCGGCTCAAGGCCGTACCGGTCGATCGTCCCCACCGGCAGTTCCACTGCAACGACACTACCGCGGCAGATCGGCCCAAGGCGCCAGGGTGGCACGGCCCGCCGCGCGCATCGAATCATTCCCCGCCGGTCAAGGAACAGCACGTCAATCGGGAAGCGCATGGCCAAGGTGTGAATTGCTGAGCAGGGTGACAGGACAAGCGCTTCGCCCTCTTCGAGACCGGCTCGTCCCAACAGTCCGCGCAAGCGACTCCACCAGCGGTCGGCCACCACCACCCGCCAGGCGATTCGTACGCCAGTCTCCTGATCCACGATGGCGAAGAATTGACGCGGAGCAGTAACCACCGGGCAACTCTTTCGACTGCTACCATCTCAAGCGGAATGAGGGACGATGCCACAGGTCATGCACGTTGTGAAACAGCACCAGCGACTCCTCAGAGCACTTCTTCTACTGACCATTATCGTCGGCATCGGCTTCCCGCGAAAGGCCCTTGCCCACGCCATTTTGCTCGATGCCGAACCTAGCCCGAACGCTCTTCTCGACCAGGTTCCGATCGCTGTGACACTCAGGTTTTCCGAACCGGTCGACCCGGTTGGTGCAGGGGTGACCGTCATTGCTCCCGATGGTCGCCGCATCCAACTCGATTCTGCTAGTTCACGTTCGCGACAGGACCACACCGAGCTTCGCGTGCCACTTGAAGCGTTCACGGCCCAGGGCACGTATGTGGTGCGCTACTCGGTGCTCGGGCGTGACGGGCACCTCATTACTGGACGCTATGTTTTCTCAGTCGGCTACACCTCAGCACCTCAGGACCATGGAGACCTGAGTCGATGGGCAACCTTTCTTGGAGCTTGGGCACGCTTGCTTCATCTCCTTGCACTCGCACTCCTCTTTGGGACAGCTGCACTGTCTCTGACTGCGTATCGCCTGCCGGGAAGCTATCTCATTCGGACCTATGTCCAAAGTGTCGCCCGGCGTGGTGTGCTCCTCGCTGCGCTCGCCAGCAGCTTAATCCTCATCGCCTATGTTGGGGATCTCACAACGCTCTCCGATCCAGAGGCGTTGCGACAACTCCTCACCACACGCTCCGGTGCAATCTGGTCCGGGAGCTTCTTCCTCGCACTGTTCTGTTACGGCGTCTTGGCAGCCCCATTACCAGCATCTGTTCACCTGGCAACATGGACTGTGTGCGCCACGGCGCTGGCGCTTGGCAGGGCAGCAGCCGGCCATGCAGCCACAACGGATGTCCCCATATTGAGCATTCTCCTGGCAAGCGTTCATACAAGCGGCGCGGCCATATTGATCGGCAGCTCCCTAGCTCTCCTGTTTCTCGCTCGGAGAACACAGGACGAAGAGGATTCGATCCGCCTGACTGTCGAACAACTCACTCGCCGATTCGCACTCGCAGCGGTACCGCTCGCTGAACTCGTCACTATTAGTGGCGCCTACGCCCTCTGGACGAATGTTGCAGCGCCTGAGGACCTGTGGAATACCCCTTACGGCCGGACACTCCTGGTGAAGCTTGCCGCTGTGTTGGCATTTGCGGCGGCAACCGGCATTGTTACCCTGCGCTGGCTTCGTCAGCAGCGTGCGTCACTGCAACTCCTGCGGCTCAAAGCCCTCTTCGCCTTCCTCATTTTGCCGGCAGCAACCATACTCGTGACGTTTCCTCCGACACGGTCATCGCTGCAGCCGCTTCCTGCGGCATCCACTGCCCTCACGTTAGCGCAAAATGCAGGCCCCTATCTTGTGACGCTCCGTATCGATCCCGCACAGCCTGGTACAAATCGGCTTTCGGTACACGTCACCGCACCTGATGGCACGACAGTCAGTGATGCACGCGTGACGCTCGAACTCTCGACACCCGACGGACCGCGTCTCATCGAGTTGCAGCGAAGTTCACCCTTCTACGCGACCACGGTCGACCTGATGGCAAACCTCTGGTCGATGGCAATCTACGTTCAGCGACCGAACACCAGTGACGTTCCACCGGCACGCTTTGAGATTCCTGTCCCTGTTCCTGACAGCCGCGCGTTGCTGGAATTGGCTGATGCCGCTATGAACCGGCTACAGGCGGCCGAGGAACGCACAGAGTTGACAAGCGGCGGCCCTGTGGTCGAGACAGTGATTCGGTATCGGGCCCCGAATCGGGCAGCGTACTCGGTCGCCGCTCCTGGGAGACCAGCATCGGAAACTATCATCATTGGTGACCGACGGTATGATCGCGTCGCGGGTGGTGATTGGACGACGAGCCCTTGGCCCGGCAGCACCCCGTTCCGCTGGCCGGCCTTCCGGTATGCGCAGACCGCGGAAGACGTTCGCCTTCTAGGTATTGAACCAATTGAAGGAACATCGTGCTACAAGGTCGCCTTCTACGACCCAACTAGCGAGACTCACTATCGCCTGTGGATCGGAATTGGCGACTTTCTTGTGAGGCGATACGAGATGATGGCTCCTGGACATTACATGATTGGTCGCTTCGATCGATTCGACGATCCAGAAATCGTGATCGAGGTACCACCTGTCGACCCAAACTATGCCAGTGGTGATTAGCGGAACGCTTCCACGATGCGAGGGATCGCTGGTCCCAGAATCACAACGTACATAGCCGGGAAGATCAGAAACACCATTGGGAAAATCATCTTGATCGGTGCCTTGTGCGCCAGCTCTTGGGCACGCTGTCGTCGGCGCAGACGCATTTGGTTCGCTTGGGCACGTAGCACTTGGCTGATGCTTACGCCAAGTTGATCAGCTTGGACGAGCGACGCGATGAAGACGTTCAGATCATCGACATTGACACGTTGCGCAAGGTCACGCAGCGCCTGCCGTCGCGGGACTCCCATACGCATCTCGGACAGCGTGCGCGCAAACTCCTTGGTCAACTCGTTGTCCCACTTTTCGACCACTCGTAAGAGCGCCTGATCGAAGCCCAGCCCGGCTTCAACACTGATGACCAGCAGGTCAATCGCATCCGGCAGTGCGCGCTGGATTGCACGCTTTCGCTGTGCCACCCGCCGGCTGAGCCAGGTATTGGGTAACACCCAACCGAGTATGGCCAGCGTCAGCGGCATCCCAAGACGATACAGAATCGGCCCACTTCCCGAAAGCATCGGAAACGCACCCAAACCCGCCAGCAAGAGGGCGAGGCCGAATCGGATTCCCAAGAAGGTCATAGGACGTAATGAGCCAGCCAAACCCGCCTCAATAAGACGCCGTTCCATTCGCTCCAACGATGAGCCAGGAGTGAAGCGCAAGACGATCTGCGCGAGGCGCTCGAGCATTGGATAGAGAACTCGTTGTCGGAAGGGGAACTGGAGTTCCAGCTCATCGAGCGAGGGAACGCGGTGTCCGAAATGCGCGAGGCGCTGCTCCAAAACAAGTTGGCGTCGCTGCTCCCGGACACCAAGGAGAATCAATACAATGCTTCCAAGCGCTAGAACGAGACTGATCAAAACGAGCATGATCGGCATCGTTACACCTCGATAGCCACGATACGGCGCATCACAAGGAAACCTGCGACCATGCAGATCACCGCACCGATCGGCATACAGATCCATGGCCAGGTAAAGAGACTCGTCAGATAGTCAGGATTTAACAAAAAGATCAGAACAGCTAAACCCACGGGTAACAGGGAAATAATGTAACCGGAGAGGCTTTGTTGCGCAGTAAGAACGCGAATTTCCCCCTTGATCCGCACCCGTTCGCGTATCGTCTCTCCAATCACATCAAGAATCTGCGCTAAGTTTCCACCAACTTCGTGGTTAATCGCAATTGCCGTAACCAGGAGGTCCAAATCCTCGCTGGGAACGCGCCGTAAGAGGTGCTCCAACGCCTCCTGCATCGGCACGCCGAGCCCCACCTCCCGTACTACGCGTCGAAACTCGTCGGCGATCGGTGGTGCGGACTCTCGTGCCACAAGATCCATTGTCTGAAGGAGGCTATAACCCGCCCGTAATGAATTCGCCATCAGTCCAATCGTGTCACCAAGTTGATTGACAAACTGGTGCAGTCGACGCCGAGCCCGCCACAACACGTAGTAGTGGGGCAGCAACCAACCGCCGATCGCAAAGAGCATGCCGACAAAGAGCCCTAGAATCGGTCGCGTGAGCCCGCGTCCGACAACGAAACCGAAAAAGAACGCGCCCAGGGCCACCGCCGTGCGGAGCAACAGGAATTCACCGACCGTCAGTCGGAGATCGGCACGCAGGAGATTGGTGCGGAGAGCTTCCGCAAAACCTCTCCCCTGAACGGCTCGGTCGACATGTCGAGCGATCAGGTTGGGGCCTTCGAGTGACTCGAATTCGGGCTTCTCCTCGCGCCCGGCATATCGCTCAAGACGCCGGTTGACCGCGTCTCCGCGCAAAGTGCCACGGAGACCGGCAGCGAGAAGGACCGCCGAGGCACCAGCTAATGAGATCGCGAGCACCACGAGCGGATCTCCCACCATGCCTCACCGCCCGAACCCACGGGGATAGGACACGCCAAAGATCGTTGGCGGCAAGTAGATATTGGCTACCTCGAACTTCTCGACGAACTTCGGACGAACACCCGTCGGTTTGATCCGCCCGATGACCTTCCCGTTCTCGTAACCGGTTTGCTCGAAGACAAAGATGTCCTGCAGGACGATGACATCTCCCTCCATGCCCTGAACCTCAGTGATGGCAACGATTTTGCGGGAGCCATCCTTCAGTCTTGCCATATGGATAATAAGATCGAGAGCTGACGCAATCTGTTCGCGAATTGCGCGAACAGGCAAATCCATCCCAGCCATCAACACCATCGTCTCAAGTCGGTGAAGCGTATCGCGAGGACTATTTGAGTGGATCGTCGTCATCGAACCATCATGGCCTGTGTTCATGGCTTGGAGCATGTCGAGCGCTTCGCCGCCACGACACTCACCAACCACGATCCGATCCGGCCGCATCCGCAACGCGTTAATGACCAGGTCGCGGATCGTGACCTCGCCTTTCCCCTCGATGTTGGGAGGTCGCGATTCGAGTGTGACGACATGCTCCTGGCGGAGTTGGAGCTCCGCTGCGTTCTCGATCGTGACGATCCGCTCGTCTCCCGGGATGAACGATGAAAGGACGTTGAGTAGCGTCGTCTTCCCTGAACCCGTTCCGCCCGAAACGACAATGTTGAGTCGCGCCTCGACGCAGGCCTTCAAGAACTGGGCAATCTCCGGCGTCATCGTGCCGAAGCGGATAAGGTCGTCGACTGTCAAGGGATCGCGACTGAACTTCCGAATTGTCAAGCACGGTCCTACCAATGAAATCGGCGGAATGACAGCGTTGATTCTTGAACCGTCGGGTAACCGAGCATCGACCATTGGAGAACTCTCGTCGATCCGCCGGCCAAGCGGCGAGACGATGCGGTCGATAATACGCATGACGTGTTCGTCATCGTCGAACTGAATCGATGTCTTTTCGAGTTTCCCATTGCGTTCTACCCAAACCTGCTTCGGGCCGTTTACCATGATTTCGGTTACTGTGTCATCTTTGAGCAGGGGTTCGATTGGCCCATATCCGAGAATTTCCGCAACGATAGCTTCAAACAACCGGTGCCGCTCAATCCGGCTCAGTGCGATGCCCTCAGATTCCAGAACCGAAAGGAAGGTCTCCTCCAATGTCCGACGTACTCGTTGCTCGTCACTCAAATCCATTCGCGGATCGAGTTCGGCAATAATGCGGTTCTGGATACGCGCTTTCAGCTGCTGCACCGTGTCGTCCGTGCTTGGATGCTGACTCGGTGCACGCATTTGTGGGCGCTTCAATACCTGGGCGAGTTGTGGGGAACGAGTCGCCCCTCCAAGCTCCTGTGTCTCTGTCGTATCCGGCGAGCGATCAGTAGACAGCGGTCCCGTCTCGGTGGTATTGCCAAGTCGTCTTAGTAACGACATAGGTCACTACCTTTCTCCTCACCGGACGATGGCACTTGCACCAAATCGGGGCAAGAAGCGTCGCCGTCGCGTCGTTGCCGGCTGTTCGTTTACCTCTTTCGTCTCCAGTAAGAGATCAGCGAGACGATCAATCTCCGCAACCACTCGATGCTGAGGCTGTTCCCATGCCAAGGGTGTCCCTTCGTTGATGCTGCGTATCACCGCAGCTGGATCGAAGGGAATTCGTACTCCTACCGGGAAGCGCAGACTCTGTTCGACGTCATCCGGTGACAGACCTGCGACATGATTGACTTGATTCAAGACGAGAATCAGCCGCTTGCTTTTATAACCTAATCGGTCAAGGAACTCGATGAACAGTCTTGTGTCCTTTATGGCGGTCATCTCTAGTGTAAATACCCAGACGAGGATGTCCGAGATGTCAGCGCAAGCAAGAGTGACTTCCTCGTAGCCGCCGGCTGTATCAACGATGACGAAATCGCTCCGGCTGCGGAGCTCCAATAGTGCCTCTCGGACTCGATCAGCGGTGATTTGCTCCGCCTCATCGGGATACGCGGGTGCCAGCAACACCCGGACTTGACTCGCATGCCGAGTCAGCACCTCTTCGACGAGTTCTCCATCGAGAATCCCACTGGTGCGCGCCAAATCAACCCATGACCGCTGTGGATTCAAGTTCAACAGTACTCCTACGTCTCCGCGCATCAAATCGCAATCCACAAGCGTCACTTCTGCACCGCTTCGTCGTCGTAAGGCGATCGCGAGATTCGTCGCAAGGAACGTTCGTCCCACGCCTCCCTTGGCGCCGAGCACGGCGATAACCCGCCCGTCGCGCCCCGCCGTTTCACGCACACTCCTCTCTGGAGCTGATGGGCTGTGAATTGGAACCGAGACCGCCACACCAGGGTTCGCGAGTCGACCCACCCGGCGAACGGCCTCGACGAACTCCTCATAGCTGAATGGTTTCGTCAAGTACTCACGTGCCCCAGCGAGCATAGCCCGCCGCAACATGTCAGGATCGGGGTCGAGGGCTAGGAGAATCACTCCGATACCGGGGGCACGCGCTGTGATCGCCGCTGCAACCTCGAAACCGTCCAGGTCCGGCAAAGTCTGGTCCAGTAACACCACATGCGGCTGGAGCCGCAATGCGAGCTCGATGCCCTCCTCGCCTCTCGCTGCCTTACCGACAACGCGGAAGTCCGGTTCGAAGCTCAGCAGTCGTTCGATGTTGTCCCGACTCTCCTGAACATCGTCCACGATCAGAACGCGGATGATCGGTGCGCTGCTCACCGCGCCCCCCCACCGACCTCGACCGGTCCAGGAACCGGTAAACCATAGTCGCGAACAAGGCTGTCGTAGGTGACTCCCTCGGTTTCCACTGCCTGGTCATCACCACGAGCCCGCAACAGCACTTGATATCGGAGGTTTTGGTCCAAGAGAAACGTGATAAGTTCAGCCTGAGCCGGGTCTGCCTCCACGATTAGCAAGTCAACGGGTGGCAGTGCGGACTCACCCGTCGGTGTGGGCGTTGCTTCGGAACCGATCCCTGCAGCAACAGGCTGAACGCTCGCCGGTGCATTCCCCACTACAGACGTCCCGGCGATGACTTGGAGGACACGCAAATTCTGGACGATAATCTTCGTAACGAGCTGCCCTTCGCCAGTATCCGTTACGACCACACGCGATCCAGGCGCTCCCGGATAGGGGTAGCTCCGCCCAGTGGATGTTCCCGGTTCAGGAAGCCGAATAGCATCTTGCGCCGGACTGAAGCCTTGTCCACTGTCGACCATCTCGAGCGGTTCCGTCGGCAACACCCGCATGACATCGACCCGCCCAGCATAGACAAGGTCGATCAGATCGTTCGGTTGGAGCAAGCCACCGACCGCGTTGACACGATCAACGGGGATCGCAACAGCACGCTTCCCCGGCTGCAAGAGATTGGAGACACTTGGTGTCACGAGGTTCGCCATGAGAATGCGCTGTCCCTCAACGAGATCACCCGCCGCCACCAGCCCGACCACCTGATCAGGTTGCCGTGCCGTTCCCGGCGCAATCGATGCTGGATCAGCCTCTACAGTCTTCACGTCCTCAAGCGTCAGAACAGTCCCCGCCCGAACATCTCGCGCCGCAACCACAACCGATACCAAGGGGGTCGTAGTCGGCTCAATCGTGGCTGGTTGGCGCTGCCGCTGAAAGGCAAGCAAAGCAAGCAGCACCGCCAGACCAGCCAGGACGACTCCAGCCACCAGATAAAGTCGGCCTCCTCGCAGCATGCACCCTCCCGGCAAGGTGGCGGCAAATCCTTCCCATGACGGAAGAAACGGATCAGTTCGACCAGCTCTCAATGGGGTCGACGTACCAGGTGGCTAGTCGTTTTGGGGGAGAAGGAACCAGTCTGAATGGGGATCCTCCAAGACCGCCGTTGCGCGCGTCCGGCTACTTCGCCCCTCCGTCGCCTCGACGATCGCCAGGAGGACTGCTGGCAGTGTGGCGACAGACCGGTAGACCAAATATCTCGACTCCCATCGTGGACTAAATTTCGCTTTGAAGTGGTAGAGTCCGCGAAACGAAAAGAGATGATCAAGTGCGCGAGAGAAGCGCTCCCTCACCGGGTCCATCCCTGGCACAGGAAGCTCTACCCCAACGAGTGGCGCAAGTCCAAGTGAGAATCGTTGGTAGCCTGCTTCTCGGCAGTAGTCAAGCACAGAAGCGAGCAACACTTCCATTGCCCCGTGCGGCTCAAGGCGCCGTCGCATGAGATCGATCGTGATTTCCCCATCTACGCCACTCGGGATCAAGTTCGTAAAGGCCACAACCTTCCCTGCGGCATCCCGCAGTAGCGCCACTGGAGTCGTACGGAGGTAACTTGGGGAGAACTGTCCGAGTGTGAAGTAACGCTCGCGGCGTCCCGGTACAGTCAGCCACTCGCGATTCACCTCCTCCAGCTCTCGAAGAAGTGTATCGTCCTGCGGTGGCTGCCTCACCTCGAACCGGTACCCCTGCCGCCGTAACCGCCGAACCATGTACCGGAGCTCCTTGAAGCCTGGCCGCTCGAGCGACCACTCGCCGAGATCGACGATGGCCTCTTCCCCAACTTTGAGCCACTTAAAGCCGTACGCAGCGTATCGAGGAAGAAAACGCGTCCCGACCTGGTGGAATGCCGGTTCCCAGTCGTTTAGCTCACAAAAGTCAAGGAAATCCCGCAACAGACGATCAAACGCTTCTTCACCACAAGCATTGGGGTCTCCCAGAACCAGAGCCACGCCGCGCAGAGGACGATAACTGACCACGCCATCTTCATCGCGCGAGAAGTAGAATACCTTGTCTGGCCACCATTTGAAGAAATCCAATGACGAATTGCCACACCGCTCAATGAGTACCCGAGCCCGCGCTCGCTCTGCCGGATGCCCCCAGTAGCGCCAGACTACAGGCCGCCCAAGACTCCACACGGCACTCAGAAGTGCTGCCGCTGCGAGTACTCCCACGGAATCCAGGAACCAGGCACCATATCGTGTCTCCGCATGTACCGGCCATGTTCCAAGGCCAAATCCGCTCACGATCAGGATGTGAACGGCCTCCCACCATTGGTGGATAGGCGGCGCAAGTGCGTGGCGACTGAGAAGCACAAGGCCAGTGGCTCCATATGCAACGACGACGAGGATGCTGAATGCAGCAAAACTTACTCCTCGGAGTATGGAAGGAACATCCGAGCGCACCCGATAAGCGCGCCAGCGGACGACAAGTACGCTGAACGCCAAGCCGGACAGAACAAGCACGAGCAGATCCCGACGACCAAGCGCCTGCTGAACGATTGTGATTCCCGATAGCAGGACAGCGAGGAACCACCCGGTTCGCTTCAGTCGCCAAACTTGTTGTGCGACGAGGAGCGAGCCGAAGCCGAGCAGTAACTCCGTATGGCGGGAAAGTTCCCACGGCTCCAAGAGAACGGCACGTTCAAGTCCACGCGGGAACACCCGATGATGATGCGGCTCGAGTAGTCCGAAGATACTTACAAAACCCGACCAAAAGAGCAGGAGTGCAGGGAAGCGATCGACAGCCCGCCGCACAAGCGGCTCTCGCTGAAGCCATAGAGCGGTACCTGCGAGTAGTGGAGCCCAGAATTCATGGGCACGCCAGAGCAAGATGGCTGCCACTGCAACAGAACCTGGCAGACCGAGCATGTGGAGGGTCGCACTTCCAGCGAGTTCGACTGCTCCTGTACCTTGCGCGACAGGAAGGACAAAAGCGAAGAAGTAACCAAGTTGATAGGCAATCAAAACCTTGTCCCAGGAAACGGGATACCCTAACGCACGCAACGCACCCCCGAGAATCAAAACGTTCAAGAGATCAACAGCGATCGCCAAAAGAAAGACCGCGACCAATGTTCGGTGAGGGATAGCCTCTCTCACCGACAAGAGAGTGTTCACCTTCGGCCACCGCTGCACAGACGTACGGATTCGTCGCGACAACACCAGTGCACCGCCGAGAAGAAGGGCAGCCAGGAGACCAATGCCCGCAAGCAAGGCTACCGTTGACCGGAGAGCAATCGGGATAGTGTCTTGTCGGGCAACGAAGAAGAGTGTCAAGGGAGTGAAGGCAAAGAAAGAAACTGCGCCCAGGGCGCCATACAGAAGGATTGCTGTGAGGCTCGCTTCACGGCGGATTCCTTGGGTTTCCAATTGGCGTGCAAAGACGAGGGCACCAACCGCTGCACCTGCTGGAACGACACTGGACACAGCGACACGGTGGAGGTCAGCTGCGAGAACAGTCCGCAGAGGTAAGCGCCGGTCGAGGCGGGCGAGGAGAAGTTGCAGCTGCGCGGCGATACTTGAGAGCACGAATCCTTGAGCCAGTACGGTGAGTAGGAGCCACCGGGGGTGCACAAGCTGCAAATGCCAGAGAGACTCGAGTTCCCAGCGTCGACGGAACAAGAAGAGCGCTATAAGCCCGATGAACAGCAGAAGAGCGACGCGTGGGAACCAAGAACGGAGCCGTTCATAAGCAAAAGTTATCATTCGATATGACATGGCTCTCTTTCATTTTCATTTTCTGGGCAGAACAAAAAAGAAAAGAGCTCTCGTTGTTCCACGAGAGCTCTCCTGGTAGCGGGGGTGGGATTCGAACCCACGACCTCTGGGTTATGAGCCCAGCGAGCTGCCACTGCTCCACCCCGCGTCGTAGCGAGTGGATGCGTCAACGTGAGACTTCCCGTCGGGTGTGCGCGCAGTGGCCTCGCCTCCCGCGCGGTCCCCCGCGCAGTACTCTCCGGCGCTGGTGCGGGGCACGACCCGGTTCGGGATGGGACGGGGTGTTTCCACACCGCTCTCGACCACGCGCACACCTGACGGGAAGCGTCACCTGCTCGACACGGGTTTCGAAGCGAGGATAGCTCTGCTGTGCCCACTTACCTGTGAACGAGCGAAGACTGGGACTGGCCTCGGCCATGAGGACGGCTCGGCTCCAGTCGGTTACCCGCTGTCCACCTGCCGCCTCGCTACCGGGTCATCTCCCCGGGGCCTTACCCCCT
>BEIE01000007.1 GCA_002898255.1 bacterium HR28 | reverse complement strand
GGACAAGCCGGTGGCGCTGGAGGAAGGGTCGCGCTTTGCGATCCGTGAGGGCGGCCGGACCGTCGGCGCCGGCGTCGTCACCAAGATCATCAAGTGAGGGGTGATCGCTTATGTCTCGTCGGCCGACGCAACGAATCCGCATACGCCTGAAGTCGCACGACCACCGGATTCTCGACCAATCGGCCCGGCAGATTGTCGAGACAGCCGAAAGCACGGGGGCGAAAGTTGCTGGGCCGATCCCGCTGCCGACGCGGATCGAGCGGTTCACGGTCATTCGCTCGCCATTCATCGACAAGGACTCGCAGGAGCACTTTGAGATCCGCACGCACAAGCGGCTGATTGACGTGCTAGAACCGAGTCCGTCTACGATCCGCGCGCTGATGCGGCTGACATTGCCAGCGGGAGTAGACATCGAAATCAAGCTGTGAACGCAGTCTCCTGCGTTCCTGGTCATGCTCATCGTGTGGCGTGGACACGCATAAGTGTCTGAAGCCACCAGAGAAGCGAGGAGAGCCGATGATCGAGGGACTCTTGGGCCGAAAACTCGGCATGACACAGATCTTCGATGAGGCGGGGCGGGCTGTTCCCGTCACCGTGCTTGAGGTCGGCCCGTGCGTCGTGACTCAAGTGAAGACGAAAGAGCGGGATGGCTACGAGGCCGTCCAGCTCGGTTTCGGACACCGCAAGCGGCAGAATAAGCCCATGCAGGGGCATCTGCGCGCCTCTGGAGCATCACCCCGCTATCTGAAGGAAGTTCGCGTCGATGATCCTGGGCAGTTTCAGGTTGGCCAAGTGGTCGACTGCAGCATCTTCCAACCTGGGCAGCTGGTGGACGTCATTGGATGGCGAAAGGGGCGCGGCTTCCAGGGCGGGGTGAAGCGGCATGGTTTCGCCGGGGGCCCAAAGACGCACGGACAGTCTGACCGCCATCGGGCGCCTGGCTCGATCGGTCCGACCACTGATCCTGGGCGTGTGCACAAAGGCAAGCGCATGGCTGGCCGGATGGGTCCGGTGCGTGTGACTGTACAGAATCTGAAGGTGATGCAGGTCGACCCGCAGCGCAACCTCGTGCTCGTCCGGGGCGCCGTGCCAGGTCATCCGAACGGCCTTGTCATCGTTCGCCATGCCGTGAAGCAGCGGCGAGCCAAGGCAACGGCGTGATGGAGGGAGAGGGAAGAATGTTGGTTCCGGTTTACGATCTTGAAGGGCGAGCGGTCGACCAGATCGAGTTGGCTGACTCGGTCTTCAACATCACGCCGAATATTCCGGTGATGCACCAGGCCCTGGTACGGCAATTGGCCAATGCGCGCGCGGGAACCCACGACACCAAGACGCGCGGCGAGGTGCGGGGTGGTGGGCGAAAGCCATGGCGACAGAAGGGAACCGGACGCGCACGACAGGGGAGTATCCGAGCGCCGCATTGGAAGGGCGGTGGCGTCGTTTGGGGACCGCATCCGCGTTCGTATCGCCAGAAGATGCCCAAGAAGATGCGGCGACTTGCGATCCGGTCATTACTGTCGGTGAAGCAGCGTGAGAATCAGCTGGTCGTGGTGCGCGGGTTGAATGAGATTGAACCGAAGACGAAGGTGATGAAGGGCGTGTTACAGCGGCTTCCGCTGGCCAACGCGCGGTCGACGTTGATCGTGGTCGATCAACGTCGGGAGAACGTGCGACGCGCAGCTGGGAATCTTGAGGACGTGAAAGTGCTCGTTGCACACAACATGAACATCCGGGATGGATTGAAGTACGAGCGGATGATCTTAACTCCCGAAGCGATCGATGTAATCCATCGCTTGTGGGCGCAGGAGGGGGTGTGAGAGTATGGAACTCACGTATCAGGAAATCATCCGGCGCCCGCTAATAACCGAAAAGAATACGCGGCTTATGCAGATGAACCAGTACATGTTCGAGGTTCATCCTGAGGCGAATAAGGTTCAGATCAAGGAAGCAATCGAGCGGACATTCAACGTGAAGGTGAAGAAGGTGAACACGATGAATGTCCGCGGGAAGGTTCGCCGACGCGTGCGGAAGCGCGGTGGCGTGCCGATCGTGGGGCGAGAGCGCTCATGGAAGAAGGCGATTGTCACGCTCGAGCCCGGGTACACTATCGATCTTTTCAGCCAGCTGTGACACGGCGGAGATGAGGTGCGGCGATGCCGATCAAGGTTTACAAACCAACGACGCCCGGGCGTCGCAATATGTCGGTGCTCACCTATGAGGAGATCACGAAGGAAGAGCCCGAGAAGTCGCTCATAGAGCCGCTCAAGAAACACGCCGGGCGGAACAATCGCGGGGTCATCACGACCCGACATCGTGGGGGTGGGAACAAGCGGTTCTACCGCATTATCGACTTTCGGCGGGACAAATGGGGAATCCCCGCGAAGGTGGCGGCGATCGAGTACGACCCCAACCGGACGGCGTTTATTGCCCTCCTGCACTACGCCGATGGGGAAAAGCGCTATATCTTGGCGCCGTTGGGCCTGAAAGTGGGCGATGTGGTGCAGTCGGGGCCGGGCTCGCCGATCCGGGTGGGGAACGCGCTCCCGTTGCGAGAGATTCCGCTGGGTACTCAAGTCCATAATGTGGAACTGTACCCGGGGCGCGGCGGACAACTGGTGCGCGCTGCCGGTGCGGTGGCGCAGGTGATCGCCAAGGTGGACAACTATGTCCACTTGCGTCTCCCATCCGGTGAGATCCGGATGGTGCATGCTGACTGCATGGCGACGATCGGGCAGGTTGGGAACCTGGATCACCAGAACGTGAGCATCGGCAAGGCGGGACGCAGGCGGCATATGGGTTGGCGTCCCGCAGTGCGTGGTTCAGCAATGACGCCGCGTGACCACCCGCACGGTGGGGGTGAGGGGAAGGCTCCACGGGGCATGCCACCGAAGACGCCGTGGGGTAAGCCGGCGCTCGGTAAGCGCACGCGCCGGAACAAGAAGTCCGATCGCTTCATCATCCGGCGGCGCTACGAGGCCTAGCCGGTAGGAGGTGCGTGAATGGGACGATCGTCAAAAAAGGGTCCGTACATCGATCCGAAACTGAAGAAGAAGATTGACGAACTGAACCGGACGGGGGAACGCCGGGTCATCCGAACATGGGCTCGCGATTGCACCATTTTCCCCGAGATGGTCGGTCATACCATTGCGGTTCACGACGGTCGGCGGCATGTGCCGATCTACATCACCGAGCAGATGGTCGGTCATCGACTCGGTGAGTTTGCACCGACCCGGACCTATCGCGGGCATGGCAAGGATGCTGAGCGGACGACCCGGCGACGCTGACGGAGGGAGCGAGCGATGGAAGTCCGAGCGAAGGTGCGAGAGGTCCGGGTCTCGCCGAAAAAAGCGCGGATGGTCATCGATGTGATCCGCGGTAAGCCGCTCCAAGAGGCGCTGGCCATCTTGCAGGTGCTGCCGCAGAAAACTGCACCGATTGCCCTGAAATTGCTTCGATCTGCGGCGGCGAACGCAGAGCATAACTATGATCTGGATCCGGAGCGGCTCTACGTGAAGCGGATCTACGTCGACGAGGGGCCGCGCTACAAGCGCTGGCAGCCCCACGCGCGCGGTCGGGTCGGGCGCAAGTGGCGCCGCACCTCGCACATCACGGTCATTCTCGACGAGTTGCCGGAGAAGGGAGCGCCGCGTGGGTAGGAAAGTTAATCCGATCGGCTTTCGGTTGGGGATCGTTCACGACTGGGAATCGAAGTGGTTTGCCGAGAAAGATCGGCAGTACCGGGAGCAGTTGCACGAGGATCTGGACATTCGTGAACTGATTCACCGGGAGCTGCCGCGAGCTGGAATCTCGCGTATCGAGATTCAACGCGCGGTGAACCGGGTCGATGTTACGATCCACACCGCGAAGCCTGGCGTGGTGATTGGCAAGCAAGGCGCCAATGTCGAGCGACTGCGCCAGCTCCTGGAGGCGCGCATCGGAAAGAAGGTGCACTTGAACATCCAGGAGATCCGCAAACCGGAGCTCGACGCTCGCCTTGTCGCTGAAAGTATTGCGGAGCAGATCACGCGGCGCGTCTCTTATCGCCGAGCGATGAAGCATGCGGCAGCAGCCGCAATGCGAGCGGGGGCAAAGGGCGTCAAGATCCGAGTCAAAGGACGCCTGGGTGGCGCTGAAATGAAGCGCATGGTATGGGAGATGGTAGGGCGCGTGCCACTCAACACGATTCGCGCCAATATCGACTATGCGGTGGTGCATGCGCCCACGATCTACGGGCAGATCGGCGTGAAGGTGTGGATCTACCACGGAGATGTCCTGCCCGAGGCGCAGCCGAAGGTCGCGCCTGCTACCGTCTCAGCTGAGTAAGACGAGGGGCACAGAGATGTTGATGCCACGACGTGTGCAGCATCGCAAGCAGCACCGCTACCGAACGAAAGGGATCGCCTGGCGAGGCAACACGCTCGCCTTTGGCGAATATGGGATCCAGGCACTTGAGCCGGCCTGGGTGACCGCGCAGCAGATTGAGGCAGCACGTCGAGCGATCACAAACGCGGTCCGGCGTGGTGGAAAGGTGTGGATCCGGATCTTCCCTGACAAGCCGGTCACCAAGAAGCCGGCTGAAACGCGCATGGGAAGCGGCAAGGGGAATCCGGAATATTGGATGGACGTGGTGAAGCCGGGCCGGATTCTCTTCGAACTGGCCGGCGTACGCGAGGAGCTCGCCGTAGAGGCGCTCACTCGTGCCATCCACAAGCTGCCGTGTCGCTGCCGCATTGTGAAGCGCGAGCGTCCAGGCGAGATGGCCGAGGAGGAAGCGGAATGAAGCCCGCTGAACTGCGAGCGATGACAGATGACCAGTTGCGGCAGAAGCTGGAGGAGCTCCGGAATGAGGTCCGCGATCTCCGCTTCGCTGCCGCACTGGGGCAGCTCAAGGATACCTCGGCGATCCGGAAGGCGCGGAAGGATATCGCACGGATCTTGACGATCCTCACTGAGCGAGAGCGAGCACGTTTGGCCGAACAGGGCCTGCTTCCCCCGCCGAAGCTCACGCGGCGGGAACGGAAGCGCCGGAAGCAGCTCGAGCTGCAACAGCGAAAGGGGTGATGACGGGTGGAGGAGCGCGGTAGGGAATCACAGGGGCAAGTATCGATCCAGAAGCCGAAACGACGGCTTACGAAGGTTGGGCGCGTCGTTTCGGATAAAATGGATAAGACGGTGGTGGTGGCGGTTGACTATTGGCGGCGCCACCCACTGTACAAGAAGACGATTCGCCGCACGAGCAAGTTTTACGCGCACGACGAGCATAACCTTTGCCGGATCGGGGATCTGGTGCTCATCGAAGAAACCCGGCCGCTGAGCAAAATGAAGCGCTGGATCGTGCGCAAGATTCTCGAGCGCGCGACGCCAGAGGTACAGGCGGAGCTAATCGAGGAACGCGAAGCACGCGAACGAGAGGGTGAGGTCGAGCAATGATCCAACCGCTCTCGAAACTGGTTGTAGCGGACAATACAGGCGCGAAGGAAATCATGTGTATTCGCGTCCTCGGGGGCTCCAAGCGTCGCTACGGGTCGGTAGGGGATTTGATTGTCGCCTCGGTCAAGAAGGCCGAGCCGAACGCGTCGGTGAAGAAGGGCGATGTCGTCTATGCGGTCATCGTCCGCACGAAAAAGGAGTACCGGCGCAAGGATGGGTCGTACATCAAGTTTGATGATAACGCGGCCGTCCTTGTAACTCCCCAGGGCCAGCCACGAGGCACCCGTATCTTCGGCCCAGTAGCACGGGAGCTCCGGGACAAGCAGTACATGCGCATCATCTCGCTAGCCCCGGAAGTATTGTGAGGGGTGCCGGACATGGCGGAGAAGATCGTCACAGGCGACGAGGTTATCGTCATTCGCGGCAAAGACAAGGGGGCGCGTGGGCGCGTCCGTCAAAACTTGCCGCGCGAAGATCGCGTGATCGTCGAAGGTGTCAACATTGTAAAACGCCACCAACGTGCGATTCCGGGCGTGCGGCAAGCGGGCATCATCGAAATGGAAGCTCCAATTCACGTCTCGAAGGTCATGCTTATTTGCCCGCACTGTGGTAAACCGACGCGGGTGGGGTTCCGCTTTACAGAGAGCGGTGAAAAGGTTCGTTATTGCAAGAAGTGCCAGCAGACGATCGAGAAGCCGACGGCGCATCGGCGAGCGAAGTGAGGCGAGTGAACAATGGCGACCGAAGTACACGAACGCGTGGAACCGCGCTTGAAGCGGTTGTACCGCGAAGAAGTCGTACCCAAACTGATGGAAGAGTTTGGGTATCCGCACCGTTTTGCGGTGCCGCGACTGGAAAAAATTGTCTTGAACATTGGCCTGGGTGAAGCGGTTTCGAATCCCAAGGCCATTGATCACGCGATGAACGATCTTGCGGCGATTAGTGGTCAAAGGCCGGTCGTGACACGAGCACGGAAGTCGATCGCGGCATTCCGCTTGCGCAAGGGGATGCCGATCGGCGTTATGGTGACGCTACGCGGCAATCGCATGTGGGATTTCCTGGACCGTCTGATCTCGATTGCCTTGCCTCGCATCCGTGACTTCCGTGGCGTGTCGACGAAATCGTTTGACGGCCGTGGAAACTACACGATTGGATTGCGTGAGCAACTCGTGTTCCCTGAGGTTGATTACGATAAGATCGATAAAGTGCGTGGCCTTGAGGTGACGATTGTGACGACGGCCCGCACGGACGTCGAGGCCCGGCGGCTTCTTGAGCTGCTGGGTATGCCGTTCCGAGACTAACGGGGAGCGAAGAAGAGCGATGGCGCGAAAGGCGAAGATTGTCGCATCACTCAAGCCGCCGAAATACGCAGTACGGCACCGGAACCGCTGCAAACTGTGTGGTCGGCCGCGTGCCTATATGAGGAAGTTTGGGCTGTGTCGGATCTGCTTCCGGCAGTTGGCTTCAATGGGGAAGCTGCCGGGAGTGAAGAAGGCGAGCTGGTGAGTGGTGCGGCGCTTGGAGAGCGGGGCGTGAGGGCAATGACGATCACCGATCCGATCGGAGACATGTTGACGCGTATCCGGAATGCCGGGATGGGACGCAAAGCAGAAGCGACCATGCCGGCATCGAAGATGCTGGTGGAAATCGCGCGAATTCTCAAAGAAGAGGGGTACATCACTGACTATACTGTCGAACCGGCTGAGCCACGGCCGATCCTGCGGATCCGTTTGAAGTACACCCCTGATAAACGGCATGCGATCCGGGAGATCAAACGCGTCTCGAAGCCCGGACTGCGGATTTATGTGGGGAAGGACGAGATTCCGCGGGTGAAAGGGGGCCTTGGCATCGCCATCCTGACAACCTCGCAGGGGGTGATGACCGACGCCGAGGCGCGTCGTCGTGGCATCGGCGGTGAGGTCATCTGTACCGTGTTCTAAGTGCAGGAGGCCGCAGATGTCGCGTATCGGCAAGCGCCCAATTCCCATTCCGGCTGGGGTGGACGTCCAGATTGCGGACGGACTCGTCCGTGTCCGTGGCCCCAAGGGGCAGCTAGAACTGAAAGTTCACCCGAAGATGATCGTCCAGCGAGTGGATGGGGTGATTCAGGTCCAGCGCCCTTCCGACGAGCGTTTCTTCAAGCAGCTGCATGGACTGTACCGAACCCTGATTGCGAATATGGTCCAAGGAGTTACTGAGGGATTCCGCAAGGATCTCGAGATTCATGGGGTTGGGTACCGTGCAGCGCTGGAAGGCAAGACGCTCGTCCTCAACGTTGGGTATTCGCACCCGGTGCGAATTGATCCTCCCCCTGGTATTAGCTTCATCGTTGAATCGCCGACTCGCATCAGCGTTGTCGGGATTGACAAGCAGCTGGTAGGTGAGGTTGCTGCACAGATCCGGCGTGTTCGCCCACCGGAACCGTACCAGGGGAAGGGAATTCGGTACGCGGGTGAGGTGATCCGCCGTAAGGCCGGTAAGACGGGTAAGACAAAGGGCAAGAAGTAACGAACCTCAGAGCAGGCTACCGCTCGGAAACGTCTGCCGACGAGGATCGAGCGGTCATGGAATCGATGGAGGGAGCGAATGGGGTTCCAGTTCAAGCGGCAACTATCGCCGCGGAAGCGCCGGCATCTGCGGGTGCGAGCAAAGGTCTTCGGCACTCCAGAGCGGCCGCGTCTCAATGTGTTCCGAAGCAACAAACACATTTATGCTCAGATTATTGACGATACGCGTGGTCATACCCTGGTCGCTGCCTCAACGCTGGAGCGGGAGGTGCGGGAACGGTTTCCGGAGCCGCACCCGAAGGTGGAGGAGGCACGTGTTGTCGGCCAGGTTATTGGAGAGCGTGCGCTCTCGAAGGGAATCACGAAGGTTGTCTTCGACCGTGGTGGGTACAAATACCACGGTCGGGTGAAGGCGCTCGCTGAGGGAGCGCGCGCTGCGGGCTTGCAGTTCTGAGGACAGGGGCGAGGACGACGATGGTATTGGTCAAAGAAGGACGACGAGTCGATCCGAGCCGCGTGGGGGAACTCCGGGAGCGGGTCATCCAGATTGCGCGGGTGGCCAAGGTCGTCCAAGGCGGTCGGCGCTTCCACTTCCGAAGCGTCGTCGTGGTGGGCGATGGCCAAGGGCATGTGGGAGTAGGCATTGGCAAGGCCACCGAAGTCCCGGACTCGATTCGTAAGGCAGTAGAGAATGCGAAGAAGCACCTCATTGAGGTGCCGCTCGATCGCACGACGATCCCGCACGAGATCGAGGTGAAATTCAAAGCGACGCGTGTCCTCATGAAGCCAGCAGCGCCGGGCACTGGCGTCATTGCGGGTGCGGGTGTTCGTGCGGTTGTGGAGGCGGCCGGCATCAAGGATCTGATTGCGAAGACACATGGGAGCAATAATCCGGTGAATGTCACCCAGGCGGCGCTGTTGGCACTCAGTCAGCTTGAATCCCCGGAAGACGTTGCTGCGCGGCGTGGCCTTCCGGTCGAACGCGTCTTGCGTGGACGACGGAAGCGGGTGGAGAGCGATGGCGAGTAAGCGACTCCGTATTACCTACGTCAAGAGTATGATCGGCTACCGGGAGAAGCAGCGTGAGACGCTGCGCTCGCTGGGACTGCGTCGGCTCGGTCAGTCGGTGGAACACCCCGATACGCCGAGCGTTCGAGGAATGATCGCAAAGGTGCAGCATCTCGTCCGTGTTGAAGAGCTGGACGAGCGCCCAGCCACGGAGTGAGGCTCGGAGGATACAGCGATGAAGCTTCATGATTTGAAACCGGCGCCAGGTTCCCGAAAGCCGAAGACCCGGGTTGGTCGCGGGATTGCCGCGGGGAAAGGGAAGACCGCTGGACGGGGAACCAAGGGCCAGAAGGCTCGCGGAAAGGTTCGGCCGGGGTTCGAGGGTGGTCAGAACCCCTTGTATATGCGCGTTGGTCGCAAACGGGGTTTCAAGCACCCATTTAAGATCGTCTTCGAGGTCGTCAACGTTGGGCGGCTCAACGATCTTCCGGTAGAAGGTGTCATCACTCCTGATATTCTGCGACAGTATCGTCTGGTGCGTGAAGACGGTGCGCCTGTGAAGATCCTGGGCAATGGTGAGGTGACGCGGCCATTGCACGTGCAGGCGCACGCATTCTCGGAGAGTGCTCGTCAGAAGATTCTGGCGGCTGGCGGCACCGTGGAGGTCATAAGCTGATGCTAGAGGCAGTCGTCAGCGCATTCAAACTGCCGGACCTACGGAGGAAGCTCCTCTTCACCCTTGGCATTCTTATTATTTTCCGCTTCGTGGCCACGATCCCTGTACCTGGTGTCGACCAGGAGGCGCTAAAGCGACTCCTCGAGACGAACCAGTTTCTTGGGGTACTGAACCTCTTTTCCGGTAGCACCTTGACCAACTTCTCAATCGTGGCCTTAGGGGTATATCCTTATATTACAGCGTCTATCGTCATGCAGTTGCTGACCCCGGTTATCCCAAGACTCACGGAACTTTCGAAGGAAGGGAATCTGGGGCGTGCCAAAATCAATCAGTACACACATTGGTTGACGGTACCGCTAGCGTTCCTGCAGGCTTACGGCCATGCCGCCCTGATGAGCAGTGCAGGGGTTCTCAGAGACTTCGGCCTGTTCAACAGCGACACTTGGCTGCGGAGCTTGGCGCTGTTGCTCACGCTCACGGCCGGGACGATCTTTCTCGTCTGGCTCGGAGAGCTGATCACCGAGAATGGTATTGGTAACGGCGTCTCGATCATCATCTTGGGTGGCATTGTAGCCCAATTGCCGAGTGCAATCGGCCGGTTGGTCACGGGCGGCACCCTCTCCGAGAACCTCATCGGTACTGTGGCCTTTCTTGCGATCGGTGTCCTCATTATCGTTGGAATCGTGCTCATCACGGAAGGACAACGGCGTATACCGGTGCAGCACGCGCGGCGAGTGCGACGTGGTCGCGTCTACGGCGGTGGAATGACGTATATACCGCTGAAGGTGAACTCTGCCGGAATGATCCCGTTGATCTTCGCGATCAGCATGTTGCTGTTGCCAGGGATGATCGCGAACTTCCTCGCGACCTCGCAGATCGGGTGGCTGCGCGATCTGGCGAACGGGCTGGCCCGAGTATTCGACCCCAATAGCCTGCCGTATCAAGTCGCATACTTCGTAATGGTTGTTGCCTTTACGTATTTCTACACCATGATCCTCTTCCAGCAGCAAAACATCGCTGAGACGCTTCAGCGCCAAGGAGCGTTTATCCCTGGGATACGCCCGGGGCGAGCGACAGACGAGTATCTCACCAAAGTGTTGATGCGCATCACGCTGATCGGGGCCCTTTTCCTCGGCGTCGTGGCGGTCATGCCCTACATTGTGGCGAAGATCACGGGTGTGACGGTTCTCTTCCTGAGTTCGACTTCCCTTTTGATCGTCGTCGGTGTTGCCATTGACACCATGCGGCAGCTCGAGGCGCAGCTACTGATGCGGAACTACGAGGGCTTCATCCGGTAGGGGGCTATTGGTGGCTGACCGGTGTCATGTGGTGCTGATCGGTCCGCAAGGATCGGGGAAAGGTACGCAAGCTGCGCGCATCGCTCCGCGGCTGCGTCTTGTGCACGTTGCGACGGGCGACCTCTTCCGCCAGCTGATGACCCGCGATGACGAACTTGCCCGGGAGGTGCGAAGTTACTACGATCGTGGAGCGCTCGTTCCGGACGAGTTGACGTTGCGCGTCCTTCTGCAGCGGCTCGATGAGCTCGAGCGTGAGGGTGCGGAGACGTTCAGAGGAGCGCTCCTCGATGGGTACCCGCGAAATCGCACCCAGGCTGAAGCGCTCGACCAGGTCCTGCGTGAACGGCGAGATAGCATCGCCGCAGTGGTTCACCTTGCCGTTCCACGTGCCGTGTTGATCGAACGATTAAGTGGACGTCTCATCTGCCCACAGTGTGGTGCAACCTATCACATCCGGTTTTCTCCACCGAAGACTGCAGGTCAGTGCGATCGCTGTGGTAGTGCGTTGATTCAACGGAGTGACGACACGCCGGAAGCGATTGCGCGGCGACTTGAGACATATGAGCAGCAAACCGCACCACTACTGGACTACTATCGCGCCCGTGGCCTCGTCGTGGACATCGATGGCAATCAGCCAATCGATGCGGTGACCGAGGCGATTCTCGCTGCGCTCGAGCCGCGTGTGGGCGATCCCTCGCGATGTCGATCGTCTTGAAGTCTCCGCGCGAGATCGAGTGCATGAGGCAAGCCGGACGGATCGTTGCGCTTGTGCTTGCGGAGCTCCGTACGGCTGCTCAAGCCGGTGTCACAACGGCGACATTGGATCGGCTCGCATCGGAAATCATCGCACGCGAAGGGGGAGAGCCAGCCTTCCGTGGATACCGGGGATACCCAGCGACCATATGCACGTCGGTGAACGACGAAGTCTTACACGGGATTCCGGGACGGCGGGTACTACGCGCTGGAGATCTGTTGAAGCTTGATGTTGGGGTGCGCTGGCAAGGGATGTATGCTGACGCGGCAGTGAGTGTGGTTGTTGGCCGAGGCAGTCAACTCGCTCACCGTCTGGTGGAGGTCGTGGAGGAGGCCTTTTGGGCGGGTTATACGATGGCGAGACCTGGCCGCTACCTTGGAGATATTGGAGCGGCGATTGAGGAGATCGTGCGGCGTAACGGTTTTTCTGTGATTGAAGGGTATGCGGGACACGGCGTCGGCCGTGCGTTACACGAGGAGCCTTCGGTACCGAATCATGCGGAGGCAGGCCGAGGGATACTCCTGCGGAGCGGGATGACTCTGGCGATTGAACCAATGATCAGTGCTGGAAGTGGGCAGACACTCGTCAAGCGGGATGGCTGGACGGTCGTCACGCGTGATGGGAGCCTGGCAGCACACTACGAGCATACGGTATGGATCTCGGAGTCTGGGCCGGTGATCCTCACGCAGTTGTGAGGAAATCGTGGTATACTGCACATTTGTGATGCGTGCGAGCGTTCGCGCGTGAGCGGGGTGGCGTGTGCCGAAGAAGGACGTTATCGAAGTCGAAGGGACGGTCACTGAGGCGTTACCAAACGCGATGTTTCGCGTGCAGCTCGACAACGGCTACGAAGTCCTTGCCCACGTCTCAGGGCGTCTGCGGATGCATTTCATCCGTATCTTGCCTGGTGACCGGGTACGGGTTGAGCTCTCACCGTACGACCTGACGCGCGGCCGGATCACATACCGGCTGCGCGGGCCGACGCGCGAGGAAGAGTAAACGAGGGGGTGAGGAGCAATGAAGGTTTCGGCATCGGTGAAGCGGCGCTGCGCCAAGTGCCGGATCATCCGGCGGCATGGTGTTGTCCGCGTGATCTGCGAGAATCCAAAGCACAAGCAGCGCCAAGGATGAGGGGGTAAAATGGCGCGCATTGCTGGAGTTGATCTCCCGCGCGACAAGCGCATTGAGTATGCGCTGACGTTGATCTACGGAATCGGTTGGACGACGGCGCGGAAGATTCTGGAGCGCACCGGCATTGACCCGTGGACGAAAGTGCGCGACTTGACGGACGACGAGGTGCAGCGCCTTCGGGACATCATTGAGAAAGAAATGGTAGTCGAGGGCGACCTCCGACGTCAGGTTGCGATGAACATCAAGCGCCTGATTGACATCGGGTGTTATCGCGGCATCCGTCATCGGATGGGCTTGCCGGTGCGTGGTCAGCGGACGCGGACGAACGCGCGGACACGGAAAGGACCGCGCCCGCGGATCGGTGTCAAGAAGAAGGCAAAGCAGCAGTCCTAGTCGCCGGGGACTTCCAGAAAGGGTGAGAGCGCGATGGCAGATCGACGACGCGGAGCAGCCCAGCGCGGTGCGGCTCGGCCACGACGGCGCGAGCGCAAGAATGTGCCGCGCGGTCGCGCCTATATCCATGCGACATTTAACAATACAATTGTAACCATGACCGACCCGAACGGAAACGTGATTTGCTGGGCGAGTGCTGGGTCGAGCGGATTCAAAGGGACTCGGAAGAGCACCCCGTACGCGGCCCAGGTGGCAGCCGAGAATGCTGCCCGAAAGGCCATGGAGCACGGCATGCGGCAGGTTGACGTTTTTGTGAAGGGTGCGGGGGCCGGGCGCGAGATGGCGATTCGTGCCCTCGCGGCTGCGGGTCTTCAGGTCATGTCGATCACCGATATCACGCCGGTTCCACACAACGGATGCCGGCCGCCGAAGCGACGACGAACATAGGAATGATGAAGGAGGGTCAATGGGACGATACATCGGCCCAGTCTGCCGGCTCTGCCGGCGGGAGGGCGTGAAGCTCTATCTCAAGGGTGAGCGTTGCTTTGGGCCCAAGTGCCCGATTGTGAAGCGTCACCCCAACAAGAATTACCCGCCGGGGCAGCATGGCCCGGCACAGCGCGCTGCTCGGCGTCCTTCCGAGTTCGCGCTGCAGTTGCGTGAGAAGCAAAAGCTGAAGCGTATCTATGGGATCCTGGAGCGACAGTTCCGCCGTCACTTCGAGGAGGCGGAACGGCGCCCCGGGCTCACTGGAGATAACCTGCTCCAGATCCTGGAGTCGCGTTTGGACAACGTCGTTTACCGGTTGGGGTTTGCCGACTCACGTCGCCAAGCTCGCCAGCTGGTACGACACGGACACTTCCTCGTCAATGGGCGGAAGACGGATATTCCGTCGTACCTCGTACGTCCCGGTGATATCATCGCTGTCCGCCCTGAGAGCCGTCGCCGGGAGTACTTCAAGGTGCTCGAGGAGACGGCGAAGAATAAGGCGGTGCCAGACTGGCTGAGCCGGGATCTTGAGACTATGAGTGGGCGCGTGCTGCGCTTGCCGACTCGGGATGAGATTGATATCCCGTCGGTGAATACGCAGCTCGTCGTTGAGTACTACAGCCGTCGCTGATCGCACACGAAACTCATCACTTGGGGAGGCGAGATTGGTGCTCGACTTTGCACGACCGCGAGTGATCCAGACCCACGCTGCCCCGACATACGGGCGGTTCGTCGTCGAGCCACTCGATCCAGGATACGGCACGACGCTCGGGAACGCCCTACGTCGCATTCTGCTGCGTTCCCTGCCAGGAGCAGCTATTACACGTGTCCGCATTGCTGGTGTGTGGCACGAATTCTCGACGATCGAGGGTGTCCGAGAGGACGTAACCGAGATCGTACTCAATCTCAAGGGGATCCGGCTGCGTGCTATTACGGAGTTCCGCGAGGCACGCGCGACCCTCTTCGCCCAGGGCGAGGGTGTTGTTCGGGCCGGAGACGTGGACTGGCCCGCCGAGGTCGAGGTGGTCAATCCTGACCATGTCATTGCGACCCTCGACAATGATCAGGCGCGTCTCGAGATGGACCTCTGGATCGGGCGAGGCCGTGGCTACCTTCCGGCAGAGGCGCAAGAGATCCGGTCGATCGGGGAAATTCCGATCGATGCGATCTTCACGCCAATTCTCAAGGTGAACTACGTCGTTGAACACACCCGGGTCGGTGGTGCGACGGACTACGATCGGCTCATCATGGAAATCGTCACTGACGGCACGGTTGACCCGGCGAAGGCACTCGTCGAGGCGGCTCGAATCCTCGTCCAGCATGCGAAGTGGATCGCAGAGTTTGACAGCGAAGCCGCTGAGCAGCCTGCTGAAGAGTGGACGCCAGCTCAGGTCGACGACACCCGTTTGCTGTCGGAGATTGGCCTTTCGCAGCGTGTTCTGAACGCGCTGCGGGCGCGCGGCATCGAGCGCGTCAGCCAGGTGTTGGCGATGCGGCCGGATCAACTTCTTGGCATTCGCAACTTCGGCCCTCGTGCGCTCCAGGAGCTCCGCGAGCGGTTGCAGGAAAACGGGTACACCGAGGGCCCGCTCTTCACCGGCGCGGTTCCCGAGGTCGGGGTCGGTGCAGGAGAGGGTGAGGAGGACTGAGCGTGCGACATCGTAAGGCAGGGCGGAAGTTCGGTCGACGAACCAATCCGCGGAAGAACCTGTTTCGCAATCTTGCCGTGTCGCTCATTCTGCATGAGCGGATGACAACAACGCTGGCGAAAGCTAAGGCGATCCAGCCGATCGTCGAAAAGCTGGTAACGCTGGCCCGTGAGGACACGGACTACCATCGCCGCCTCGCGTGGGCTCGGTTGGGTGACCAGCGAGCGGTGGCCAAACTGTTCGAAGTGATCGGGCCGCGGTTCGCCGGACAACCTGGTGGATACACCCGTATCTATCGGGTTGGACAGCGACGCGGTGACGGAGCCCCGCTGGCGCTGATCGAGTTCGTGGCGTGACGACCGATGACCACGGCATGCAGGCACGACGCTACCGGATCGACTTTGGTTACGAGGGAACGGCTTTCAGCGGTTCCCAGCGTCAGCCTGGACTGCGTACCGTGCAAGGCGTTCTGGAGGATGCGCTGGCGCGGTTGGCCGGTGCGCCGGTCCGAGCCACCTTGGCCGGGCGCACTGATGCGGGTGTCCATGCCGTGGGTCAGGTCGCAAGTTGTGATCTCGTGTGGAGGCACGACGAGGCGACGCTGGCGCGAGCGCTCCAAGCCTGGCTGCCCGAAGACGTTGTGGTCTATCGCGCATCGGTGGCGCCCGCAGGGTTCCACGCGCGACGCTGGGCAGTCGACCGTGAATATCGTTATCGCATCTGGCTGGGAAGGCGGCCGCCGCTCTTCCTCCGGCACTTCGTCTGGGTTTATCCGGGTTCACTGGATCTGGTCGCACTCCAGGAAGGCGCACGCTACTTCCTGGGGAGCCACGACTTCCGCTCGTTCGCTGGACAGGGATTGGGCGGGCCAAAGGCTACCGAACCACGTGTCCGGACCATCACGTTGTCCGAGTGGCACGTTCTGGAGCCGCCACTCGAGCGGCACGAAGGACAAGCGATGGTCCTCGAATACCGCGTCCGGGCGAATGGCTTTCTTCCCCAGATGGTCCGTACAATGGTGGCAGCACTCGTCCGTGTGGGCGCTGGCGCTGCGCCACCGGAGTGGATTGCCGAGTTATTGGCTGTTCATGACCGGCGAGCAGCACCGCCGCCCGCTCCTGCCTGCGGATTGGTCCTTTGGCGAGTACGATATCCCGATGAAGTGGCATGTGAACCAGAACGGACGGAGCCAACTCGCGCCATTGGCGAAGAGAACCGAGCAGATAAGGGGTGAGCGATGACGGTCAAGGCCAAGAAGCGGCGCTACCTCCAGCGCACGTATATGGCGAAACCAGGCGAAGTGGAGCGGAAGTGGTGGGTCGTTGACGCAGAAGGGAAGCGGCTGGGACGCCTGGCAAGCCAGATCGCGGCGATTCTGCGTGGCAAGCACAAGCCGCAGTACACACCTCACGTGGACGTCGGAGATTTCGTCATCGTTATCAACGCGGAAAAGGTGCGGCTGGAGGGGACGAAGGAACGCGACAAGGTCTACTGGCGACATTCCCAGTATCCGGGAGGCCTCAAGCTGATCACTTTTCGCGACTTAATCGCCAAACATCCGACCCGGCCGATCGAGCTCGCGGTCCGGCGCATGCTCCCGAAAGGGCCGATGGGGCGGCAACTGTTCCGAAAGCTGAAGGTCTACGCTGGCCCCAATCACCCGCACGCGGCGCAAAAACCGGAGTTCTTGCATATTGAGGCCTAAGCGGCAGGGATGAGAGGAGTGTGAGCATCGTGGTCGAGACCGCACGTGCCCAACAAGCGACCGGGACCAAGCCGCTGTACTACTACGGCTTGGGGCGCCGCAAAACCGCGGTGGCCAGAGTGCGTCTGTATCCTGGAACCGGCCAGATCATCATCAACGGACGGCCAGCGGCTCAGTACTTTGGGAATCGCTTGCTCTATCATGTCATGATTACCGAGCCGCTGCGCTTGACTGGCTTGCAAGATCACTTCGACATTCGTGCACGGGTCGTTGGCGGCGGCCTTTCAGGGCAAGCTGGCGCAGTCCGACACGGTGTCGCCCGAGCGCTACTCCGCTACAATCCGGATCTTCGACCCGTGCTCAAGCGTGCAGGACTGCTGACGCGCGATCCGCGTGTCAAAGAACGAAAGAAGCCGGGACTCAAGCGTGCCCGCAAGGCGCCGCAGTATACCAAGCGGTGAGAATGACTTACCGACTCGAGGACATATTGTTCATCCCGTTACGATGACTGAGGCGCAGCGCTGCGCCTCAGTTCGTTTGTGCGGAGTCTCCGGAAGAAGGCCGTGATCGCTGAGGAGCCCGCTCACTGATGCCGTGGCGAGCGAACTCGACAGCGGTAGCCAAACGCCGCTGGACCGTGCTCGGCCGCAGCGAAAGGAGCCGGAGTGGACTCAGTTCCAGTGTCACAAAGCCACGATACCCTTTCCGTCGCAAAAGATGTAACAAGCTGGTCAAAGGTAAGGTGCCTTGTCCGGGAAGTCGGTGATCACGCAAGAGCGAATTGAGGATGCCCAATCGCCAGTCTGTGTCGGTGGCATCGCTCAGATGGATGTTCACCAGGCGAGGCAGACAGGTCTGGAGGGTGGCGAGGATGTCCCATCCGAGGGAGGCAGCGTGCGCGGTATCGAAGACAACCCCTAACTGCCACTCCTCAGCGAATCGCATCAGATACTCAAGCGAGTCGAAGGGAATCGGTCGATCGGTGGGCTGATGCTGACCAGGGTTCTCCAAACCGATCGCAACACGGGAACCTAAGATCCGCGTGGCTTCGGCAATCGCAGCAAGCCAACTACCGATCTGTCCTCGCTGCACGGGTGGATGCACGATGAGAACGCGGCAATCAGGAAGTGCGGCGGCAAACCGAGCAGACTCAATCACGTCCGACGCTTCGGTGTGCGGTGACGGCGAGCGAAGTCGAAGTGTCGTATGGACTGAGTAAATCGGTGTGTTTTGGAGGGCAGCCAGACGCACAATCGACCGAGGGTCGCGTTTGGCGAGTCTTGGTGTCAAGAGCAGTTCCGCTCCATCGGCGCCGGCCTGGCGAATTAGGCGGAAGCGCTCACCGAGTGGTAACCAAGGAAAAGACCCGGTCGAAACAAGGAGCTGCATCGCGGGGATACTCCCGAACCGAGGCGGCCGTCTCGTGGCGGATAGTGTACCACTCGTCTGTCGGCGCGGAGTGGGTCAGTGACACTCACCTGTTGTCCTGGATGCTCGCCAGGATTGCGCGTTCAACGGCCACTTCGGTTGCTGTTGCAATGCGCAGGATTTGGGCGGGGCTCGTCGGTGCTTCCTCACGTGCGAGAACAAAAACGGTGTCTCCGTCGTAGATCGTGTGAGCCGGGCGAATTGTCCGTGCAATTGCATCATGCGCCGCGATGGCCATGCGGATCAACGCGTTTTGATCAAGAGCCAGATCGGTGGCGACGACCACGAGCGTGGTGTTGGTTCCGGGCTGAGTCCACAGAGAAGATCCTGTCAGGATAAGTTCCCGGGCGGGGAGCCAACTCCCGTCATCTGCGCGGATACCAGCCCGGATGATGCCAGTCGATGGATCCACGAGCTCTCCTACCGCATTGACAGCAGCCAATGCCCCAACAGAGTTGCTGTCGATAGCAACGACCGCAGCGCCGATTCCTGTGGGCGTGGCCCGTTCTCGTCCGAGCAGCTTCCCGACGGTAGCACCGGCACCAGCGCCGATGCGACCCGATCGCCAGCCATGTGGGCCTGCTACCTGGCAGGCGGTGTAACCTGCCTCAGCATCCGGGACGACGGGATCTGGGGCCGAAAGGTCGTAAAGGACAGCGGCGGCAACAATCGGGACGGCCATGACGTCCGTCGGATATCCGCGGCCGCGCTCGCGGAGCCAGCGGACGACACCATCCGCGGCTGCCAACCCAAAGGCGCTCCCGCCCGTAAGAAGAACAGCATCCAGGTGCCGTACGAGGCAACCTGGCGACAAGAGCTCCGTCTCCCGCGTGCCTGGTGCTCCACCCCGTACATCCCTGACCGCCAGCGCAGGACGCTCGGCGATGACAACCGTGCAACCGGTGCGTCCAGAGGGGTGTGTCCAATGGCCAACGAGGAATCCTGGGACAACAAGTTCAGTCATGGTTGGTCTCTCCGTTCGTCTAAGTCAATAGTCAGACCGGGGCGGGCTAAATACACTCGGCCACCAAAGTGGCGGGTCGCTCGCATCACCTCGGTTGGCACCTCTGGCGTGGCCCAGTAGTGAGTCAGTAGAAGCTGTCGCGTACCTGCGAGTGCTGCTATCCGCCCTGCTTCCTCCGCATCAAGGTGTCCCTCCCGGGCGCCATTCTCTATATCAGGTGGTAGGGTCGCTTCCACGATGAGGAGATCGACATCCTGCGCAAACTGGATAAGGGAGTTATCCCACCCTGTATCGGCCAGATAGGCGATCGTCGACTGCATACCTTCGACGCGGAGAGCCCAACAGGGGACCCAATGACGGGTGGGATGAAAGAGGATTCGCCAAGAACGTACCTGAAGTGGGCGCTCCGGGTCGTATTCTTGAATCTCGAAGGTTTCCGTGAAGAAATCATCGCTCCGCTCGCTACCGAGCGAAACCACCCGAGCGAGTTCGTCCAGGTACCTGCGCCCGCCAGGTGGCAACCAGACCGACAGCCGCCGCCGCTTCAGTCCAGGAGCATACTTCAGACCGTAACGCAGTGGCACGAGATCAAGAACGTGGTCTTGATGCAGGTGGGTAATAATGACGGCATCCAGTGCATCCATTGAGATATGTTGCAGGAGCTCTGGAAGAGTTCCTGGACCACAATCGAGTAACATCGCGGTATTATCCTCCAACAGTAAGTACCCGCTACAGCCCTGTCCTGGGTTTGGACATGCGGCGCTCCCGCCGAGTACAACAAGACGCATCGTTAGATCCCTCCGGTCAGTTAAGTGACTGCACGCAATGGAGCTCGATACTGACCGCTGCGCAATGGCCCACACCACGCATAGCGCAGATGCCTGGCGTGGCGCATCGTTGTCAGGTGGAACGTTGGTAACCGGGAGGCTACGAAGAACGCACGTACCCTACAGGCCGGCTCGATCGGGATGGAAGTCGTGTCATCGGGCACGCCAAGAAAGTGCACGCGAAAGTTGTGCCAAGTCACCAAAGCGGGTGGCCTAGCAAGCGTGACCAGCAGCCTGCAAGAGGCGAACTTCCGGCTCCTACCGGCTACGGGAATGAGCCGTTGATGAGTCTTTTTGAGCAGGGCAGTGGCCAGCTTGCTGAGATAACGATAACGTGACAGAAGGTGTCCCAGAAGTTTTTGGAGGAGTGGGAGATGTTGGTCACTATTGGCCTTTGTGGTTGCAGACTGCATCGCGGGCCACTCCATCGTGACGCTTTCGAATGGCATGATACAGGCGACCGAACATCTCGGGAGGTGTGGCGATGAGCTTGGCGTTGAGCGAATCAGCTCGCTCGTTGTTGCGTATGCGCTATCTGCGCCGCAACGAAGAGGGACAGGTGATTGAAACGGAAGAGGAGCTGTTTTGGCGCGTAGCACGAGCAGTTGCCGCGGCAGAAGATGCTTTTCCGCGTGGGAGGAAAAGCGAGGAGGTCGCTGAAGAGTTCTTTGAATTGATGACGTCGCTGCGTTTCCTCCCTAACACACCAGCATTGATCAACGCGGGGACCGAGCTCGGGCAGTTGTTTGCCTGTTTCGTTCTACCAGTGCCCGATTCGCTGGATGGTATCTTCGGGGCGATCCGTGACGCAGCCAAGATCCAGCAAACGGGTGGAGGAACGGGGTTTTCGTTTTCACACCTCCGTCCGCGTGGGGATCTAGTGCGATCGACGCGGCGACCATCATCGGGGGCGGTGTCGTTCATTCGGATCTTTGACACCGCGAGTGATGTGATCGCCACAGAGAGCGTCCGCGGCGGCGCGAATATGGCGGTGTTACGTTGCGATCATCCCGATATCCGGGAGTTCATCAACGCAAAGCGCAATCCGGCCGTGTTCTCGCGCTTCAACTTTTCGGTCCTCGTGACTAATAGTTTCCTAGAGGCAGCCATCGCTCGTCGAGAGGTTGATCTCATCAATCCACGCACAGGGGAGCCATTCACACGGGCGAATGCTGGTGACCTCTTCGACGAAATGGTCGACGCGGCATGGGAAGTTGGAGATCCAGGCCTACTCTTTTATGAACGAATCCAGCGAGACAATGCGGTTCCCGTACTTGGGCCACTCGAGGCAACGAATCCCTGTGGCGAAGTGCCCTTGCACCCTTGGGAGGCGTGTGTGCTTGGTTCCCTTAACCTGAAGGCGTTTGTGATTGAACAGAATGACCGCGCAGTGATCGATGAGGAGAGTCTTTGGCGAGCAGCGCAGACTGCGCTGCGATTCTTGGACAACATGGTTGAAGTGTCACGTTATCCGAAGCGGGAGATCGAGACGATCTGCCGAGCGAATCGAAAGGTCGGCCTCGGAATTATGGGTTTTGCCGATGTCTTGCTCGCGATGCGGATACCCTATGGATCGGATGAATCGGTTGCGCTGGCGGATCGGCTCATGGCACTTGTGCAATCGGCTGCCGTCGAGGCGAGTCGCCAACTCGCCCGGGAACGCGGTCCGTTCCCGAACTTTCCCCTCAGTCGGTATGCTGCGCGAGGTGAGCCGCCCCGTCGTAATGCGACGGTCACGACCGTGGCACCGACCGGAAGCATCAGCATCATTGCCGGCTGCAGTAGCGGGATTGAACCACTGTACGCGCTCGCGTATCGGCACGTTGGGGAGTTCGTCGGTGTGGTCGAACCCCACCCGCTCCTTCTGCGTGAACTCGCTCGGCTTGGCAAATACGATCCGGCACTGATTCGGGACATTGAGCTGACCGGGCGAATTGGACATCGCACCGACCTTCCTGAAGAACTCCGTCGACTCTTCCGGGTTGCAACAGAGATCACGCCCGAAGAGCATCTGAGGGTGCAGGCGGCGGTTCAGCGCCATGTGGAAAACGCAGTGAGCAAGACAATCAATCTGCCTCATGAGGCGACGCGCGAGGACGTGCGGAGAGCGTTTCTCCTGGCACACGAGCTGGATTGTAAAGGGGTGACTGTCTATCGGGAGGGAGCTCCACGCGGGCAGGTTCTTCAAGTCCTCGGACACTGCTTGAGTTGCATGGGGGAGGACACGGTACCTGAGACGCAACAACAGTATTGATACGGACCGCACGCAAGAGGACGGCGCGGGCGCTGGGGATTCCCAGCGCCCGGTCGCATTCCCTCAGCTACGAACCTGCACAGGAATTCGTCTGCGCTCTGCTGCTTCTGCTTTCGGAATACGAATCTCGAGCACGCCATGTTCGTAGGTCGCCTGCGCTTCATCTTCCCGAACGGGAGCGGGAAGCGTGATTGCCCGGTATGCGCTACCGACACGCCGCTCACGGATGTGCCAAGTTCCCTTTGACTCTTCGCGTTCCTCTCGCGTTTCGGCGCGGATGGTGAGAACACCTTGACGCAATTCGACCGAGATATCCTCGGGGCGGACGCCGGGGAGTGAAGCTCGGACGATGATCGCGTCATCAGTCTCTTGCACATCGAGCGGAATGCCGAGTTCCTCACCACCGCGCCAGCGGGCGAGTTCGCTGAAGAGACGATCGAACCGCTCGCGCACAGCTTCGAGTTCGCGCCAGGGATTCCATGCGGTGATGCTCATGGCGACACACCCTCCCTCCGGTTGCCTCATCCGAGTATCCAGCAGCGCTAAGCATACCGCGGGTGGGGCGCGATGGGGAGATCGGCATTTGGGCCGATCCATAGTATCCTCAAAGACACTGACCGGTTCGTGACCGGTGGGGGGAATGCGGGAGGAAAGGCGCATGCGGATTCGATATCACGATCTCGGAGTGAGCCAAGACAAGGTGAACCACGTTGTCGAGCGCGAGATTCGAATTTTGGAAAAGAAGTTAGCCGATCTGGAAGATGATCTGAAGTTGCTGGATATTACACTGGAGCACAAGCAGCGTAGCGATACGTATGTTGCCCGTCTTCACTTGCGGATCCCCGGGCCGGACATTGCCGCGAAGGGGGAGGGGCAGAATCCGGCGCAGGCGCTTCGTGATGCGTTTGCCGATCTTTATGATGAACTGGAGCGTCAGTTGGCGAAGATTCGCAATGAGCCGTTCATCCGACGGGCTCGACTCCACCCCGGGCTAGCTCGGCCGCAAGCAGTTCCGCCAGAAGAAGAGGGTGAGACCGGCGAGACGAGAGAGGCGACAACCGGGGGCGAGCAATGAGTGCGCCAGAATCGATGGATGTCGAACGTGAGAAGCTCCTCACAAGGCTCCAGCAACATCTGGAGCGGCATCCAGAAGAGGTGACGAGCGAAGGGCGTACGCGTCGCGAGTGGCTCGCGCTGCAACTTGTCGAGCATTACCGCCCGTTGCGGCGATTCGTGCGTCGCGAGATTGGACGATTTGTCGCCTTCGGCGTGGTCCCCTCTGGTGTCCTCACCGACCAGGATGTGACAGACATGGTTCTGGTCAGAGCCCTGCAACATTGGCGGGAGGCTCCAGAGCGAGGCCTGTTTCGCTGGCTGCGACGAACTGCACGGCGCGTCGTCCGCCAGCTCGTCGAAGAAGAACGGCGGCGGATCGAACATGAACGATCGCTCGAAGAACCTGTTGCCTATCAAGGGGATGAGTGGCCGGATCAGGTGGTCCGGTTAATTGACATCCTCGCCGATCCAACAGCGCAGCTTCCTGAGGATGTGATCCTGGCAGAAGAGGCACAGCGGATTCTGGATGAGGCGCTGGATCGGCTGCCGGAAACGTGGCGCGAGGTCTTCCTACTCAAGGTCGACGGATGGCCGGACGATCAGATCGCGCAGGCAGAGGGGGTCTCGCCCGAGCAGGTTGGACGTATTGTCGAAGCGAGCCGGGCATTTCTTGCCGAACTCCTTCGTGAACGGCGACAGGAGTTGGAAGCGTAGGAGGGTGATTGGCCGATCGGGGGCGAGATGGATCCGAGTCCGTATGAAATCGCGCTCTCGACCGACCTGTACGAGCTCACGATGGCGTCAAGTTACCATGCGCTCGGTCGGCACGGTCGAGCCGTTTTTAGCCTGTATGTGCGGAAACTCCCCGAACAGCGGCATTTTCTCGTTGTCGCCGGGGTGAACGAGCTCTTGGAGCGCTTACTGCAATTGTGCTTCGACGACGAGGCGCGTGCCTATCTTCGCACGTTACCGGTGCTGCGACCTGAGTTCGTTGATTCGTTGGCGTCGTTTCGCTTCCAAGGAGATGTTTGGGCGGTTCGCGAAGGCACCGTGATTTTCCCCGAGGAGCCGATTCTCGAGGTCGAAGCGCCCATTGACCAGGCGCAGATCATCGAGACGCTCGTCCTGAATGCGATCCACTATCCGACACTCGTGGCAACCAAGGCAGCTCGCTGTGTTCTGGCAGCGCCGGGAAAGACGCTAGTCGATTTCGGCTTACGGCGTACTCCCAGCCTGGACGCGGGACTGGCAGCAGCGCGCGCTGCGTATTTGGTGGGTTTTGCCGCGACCAGCAATGTTCTTGCGGGAGCACGATACGGCATCCCGGTGTCCGGAACTGTCGCCCACTCTTATATCGAGTCTTTCCCCTCGGAACTTGAAGCGTTTCGTGCTTTCGCTCGGACCTACCCTGGTGATCCGATTCTGTTAATTGACACCTATGACACGCTCCGGGGCGCGGAGCATGCAGTCATTGTTGCTCGCGAACTCGCGCAGGAGGGGCGACGGGTTCGTGCAGTTCGCTTGGACAGTGGTGATCTCGCAAGTTTGAGCCGGGCAGTACGTCAAATTCTCGACCAAGCAGGATTTCCTGACATTCAGATTTTCGCCAGCGGCGGGTTGGACGAGTACGAGCTCGCAGCACTGGAGGCAGCTGGGGCTCCGATCGACGGGTATGGCGTAGGGTCGCGGCTGGGCACTTCCGCTGATGCGCCACTAGCCGATATGGCGTACAAACTCGTCGAGTACGAGGGCCAGCCAGTGCTCAAGCTCAGTACAGGGAAACGGACACTGGTTGGGGCGAAACAAGTTTGGCGCCGTGTGGGACCGGACGGGCGGTATAGCGAAGATATGATTGCATTACGAGACGAACCACCGCCTGGACCGGACTGGATTCCCTTGCTTCGACCGGTCATGCGTGGCGGAACAATTGTGGAATTGCCAAGCTTGGCCGATCTGCGAGAACACCATCGGGAAGAGATGGCGCGGTTGCCAGACTGGTTGCGGTCGCTGTCGCCGACTGGCAGCTATCCAGTACGACTGAGCGAGCGGCTGCAAAGACGACAGCGTGAAGCGGAGCATTTGGTGAGGCAGCGCGAGGGGCTCTAGCGATGCTCCACCGCGTCCGCTTGGCGCCAGTGCAGCTGGATGCATACCGTGAGGTGGCTCCCGAGAGTCAGGTCGAGGAGCTGGCCGAGCTTGGACGCCAACTGCAGGGATTGCGTGTGGCGCACATTAACGCCACCCCGTATGGAGGTGGAGTCTCTGAACTTCTCCGCTCGAGCGTCGCGCTCGAGTGTGGACTTGGGCTAGCAGTGGACTGGCTGGTCATTTCCGGTGACAGTCGATTTTTTGAAGTGACCAAGGCGCTCCACAACGGCCTACAGGGCGCATCCTTTGTCTCCACGGCAGACGTCGAGGAAATCTACCTCCTGAACAATCGAGCGAATGCTGCTACCATCCCTTCAGACTACGATATCATTGTTGTTCACGATCCGCAGCCGGCTGCGATACGGGCCTTCGCGCCGCGAGAGGGAGCCCGGTGGGTGTGGCGTTGTCACATCGATACGTCTGAGCCAGATCCGGCTGCCGAAGCGTTTCTCCTTCCGTGGTTAGAGGGCTATGACGTTCTGGTCTTCACATTGGCGGACTTCGTGCTGCCTGCCTTGCGTGGACGGGCGGTCGAAATTTTCCCGCCAGGTATCGATCCGCTGAGTCCAAAGAACCTTCCGCTGCCGGTGTCTCTCTGCCGGCGGATCGTCAGCTGGTACGGTGTGGACAACCAACGGCCGCTGATGGTCCAAGTCTCGCGCTTCGACCCGTGGAAAGATCCGCTCGGTGTCATTCGGGTGTTTCGTCGCGCACGTGAGCAGGTTCCGGGTCTTCAACTCGCTCTCATCGGGGCAATGGCGCTGGATGATCCGGAAGGATGGCGCATTTACGAGCAAGTTCGCAGTCAGGCCGAGCAAGACAGCGACATCTTGGTCGGGACGAACCTCACAGGAATCAGCTTTGTCGAGGTCAATGCCTTTCAGCATTGTGCATGGGTGGTTGTGCAGAAATCGCGTCGTGAAGGCTTTGGGTTGGTTGTGAGCGAAGCGCTCTGGAAGGAGACGCCGGTCGTCGCTGGGCGGAGTGGTGGTATCACGTTGCAGATGGCTGATGGGGAGGGAGGATACCTCGTCGATCCTGATGACGAGGATACGTTTACCGAGCGGGTCATTGAGTTGTTGCAGAACCGGGAGCTTGCGCGGCGGATTGGGCAGCTGGGGCGACAAAGGGTTCGCGAACGTTTCTTGGTCACACGCTATGTCGCCGATGAGTTACGGTTGTTTGCCCGGTTGATCTCAACTGGTCAGGGCATCGATACGGGGGGAACGGCATCGTGAGTATGACGAGCGATCGCGAGTGGTTGGAGACGATACGGAAGAGGCTGGAGCAACGCCGAGAGGAGCTCGTGCGACAACATCAACAGGGGCTGCGGTTCCTAGCAGCCGAAGGTCAAAGCCAAGCGGACGAGGGCACTGTAGCCAGTCACCCGGCCGATGCTGCGAGCGATGTGACGATGGCCGAATACCAGCAGACGGTGCTCAGAACGTTAGAGGAGGAACTCCACGAAGTCCTTCTCGCGCTCGACCGCATCGCAGAAGGCCGATACGGAATCTGCGTCGACTGTGGACGTCCGATCGAGCGCGAGCGGCTTGAGGCAGTACCGTGGGCAGCGCGTTGTATTGCTGATCAGGAACGGTTTGAAAAAGAGCTCGAGCGGCAGCGCCGTTCGAGCTGAGCAACTAACTCATTGCATGAATAAGGCCGGATCAGGTGGGCGTGCGTGTGAGCGTGTTCGTCGCCACGGGCGACTAACCACGATGCCGAACGTCAGACCACTCGCCGTCCCAAGAGCAAAGCTCAGCAAGAGCAGGATCCATCCCCGCCCAGGCAACCGCCGCATGGTCTCTCCTCACGTCATTGGATCACCAGTACGCGCTGCGCTGCTGCCCAGTGCTCTTCGAGGCGATAATACGCGCGCTGCTCAGGCGTGAACAAGTGGATAACCACTGCTCCGTAGTCCAAAATGACCCACCCGGATTCGGGTTCACCTTCGACACCCCGAAGGGTGATTCCCATTTCGTCGAGGGCGTCACTGATGTGTGTGGCTAGGGCTCGCAGTTGACGGGAGTTATCGGCTGTGCAGAGCACGAAAAGGTCGAAGAAGGGGGTGACTGATGTCAAATCAAGAACTTGGATGTCTGTTGCGAGTGCATCTGCTGCTGTTTCCGCAGCCACGCGGGCAATCTGCTGGGGCGTCAGACGAATTTCCTCGTGTACCCGTGTCATCGTCACCTCACTCGGTTTGTGTCGGGGCAAAGCCCCGCGGTGGGCCTGGTAGGATTCGAACCTACGACCCTGAGGTTATGAGCCTCGTGCTCTGCCGCTGAGCTACAGGCCCTCATCGCTCTCCAATTTTATCGCCCGTCATAGGCGGACGCCACCCTCGCCATAGTACTATTGCGCGGCGACTGAGGGTGGTGTGGGAGTGGAACGGGATACGGCTTCGAGGCATGAGCATCCCGAGATGCGTCGACGCCGCTTGGTCATCCCTGCTCTTTCGCTTGTTCTCTTGATCGGCCCCTCGGGAGCTGGGAAGTCGACGTTTGCGCGGACGCATTTCCGACCGACAGAGATCCTGTCCTCGGATGCGTTTCGCGCGATGATCGCGGATGATGAAGCAGATCAATCGGCGACTCGTGAGGCGTTCGAGATTCTGCATCGAGTCGCGGAGGCGCGTCTCCGGCGGGGACGTCTCACGGTGATCGATGCGACGAATACGCGTCGAGAAGCGCGTCTCCCCCTCCTGGAGCTTGCCCGGCGCTATCACGTTCCCTGCGTCGCAATCATCTTCGATTACCCGCTCGAAGTTTATCTGGAGCATGACCGACGGCGTGTTGGGCGACAAGTCGGACGTGCAGTGATCGAACGCCAGATGGCGCAGCTCACGGCGAATCGAAGCGCGCTATTAGAAGAACCCTTCCAACGCCGTTACTGGATACGGAAACCAGAAGAGGCGATCCACGCGCTGGTCGTGCGGCGTCCTTTGCCTTGTGACCGCCGGTGGTGGCATGGGCCGTTTGATATCATCGGCGACGTTCACGGCTGCTTTGACGAACTTGTCGAACTCGTGGAGCGCCTTGGGTACCGTGTCGCCGAGCGGCACTCTCCAAGTGGCGAGCTCGAGTATGCGATTGCCCATCCGGAAGGAAGGCGGCTGCTCTTTGTCGGAGACCTAGTCGACCGCGGGCCCAAGATTGTACCGGTGCTGCGACTCGCGATGGCTGCGTGTGCGCGTGGACGGGCTGCGATTGTCCTAGGAAACCACGACCGAAAGCTCCTGAGGTATCTGACCGGGCACCCTGTCCGCATTGCGCATGGATTGGAAGTAACGGTCGAGCAGCTGGAGGCGGAATCGGAGGATTTCAAAGCACGAGTACGGCGATTTTTGCAGCGTCTTCCGCACCACCTGGTTCTCGACGAGGGGCGTCTTGTGGTGGCACATGCAGGGCTGCCCCAGGAGTATCACGGGCGAGATTCCCCCGTCGTGCGTCGTGTCGCGCTTTTCGGTGTGACCACGGGTGAAGTCGACGAGCGTGGTTTGCCGATCCGCGTGAACTGGGCACTTGCCTACCGTGGACGTGCGATTGTCGTCTATGGGCATACGCCGGTCACGGACGCAGTCTGGATCAATCGGACCATCAACATTGATACCGGCTGTGTCTTTGGCAATCGACTCACGGCGCTTCGTTACCCAGAACTCGAGCTTGTATCGGTCCCTGCGCGTCATGCGTATGCGGTTCCACCGCGTCGATTGCTCACTCCAGAAGACCTCACGCAGCCGCTTCTTCTGCCTCGAGAGGAAGTGGAGAGAATAGTGGCATCGGAGATGCCGATGAACGAGCGGCCGACGAGCACGGTTACCAGTGCGCCGGAAAGTAGTGGACCAAGGGCGAGTTAGTCGGGTACTTGGGCTTCTCGCGTGGATCACGAGCAGTTCGGCGTTCCGGGGAGACCTTCCCTCGGCATTCCCCCGAGACTTGCGGCGTCACAAGCAATGACAGATCCGAGTCACGAACGGCTGGATGTTCGTTGAGTCTCACAGGCTGCGCTCTAGAGAAGGTGGGCAAGGGGCTTGACATCGGCGAGTGCGCTCGCTATACTCAGCAGTGCAAGTGGCGGTGAGGAGCCGCCGAGAGCTGATGCGGAAGTGGCTCAGCTGGTAGAGCACCTCCTTGCCAAGGAGGAGGTCGCGGGTTCGAATCCCGTCTTCCGCTCCGTAAGCCCCGGAGATTCTCCGGGGCTTGCTTTTTTGTGATTCTGGCAGGCACGTTCTCCTCCGTTCGGAGACTCTTGCAGCCCCAGATTGGCGAGTTTTGCGGGATGACATCTCTCGCACTCTGTGTTTGTGACACTCGGTAACCGAGTTTGTGCCGCCGGCGGTTACACCGGGCTGCGGCAAAGCAGCACCCCAAAGGGGCGGTATCCCCTCTGCGCACCGAACGAAGCGACCTGCGAGCGATGTTTTGAGCATCTGAAAGACATTGCAGCGGAGAGTTTGCCTGCTTCTTGAAGCGGCATGCAGTGTGTATCGATACAGAGGAGCAAATTGTTGGTCCTCAACCTTGGCTTGTCAGGAAACCGAGCGAGGTGAAAAGGATCAGTAGGCTCGTTGCTGAGACGGCTTCCCAAGGGGTGTCTGACTGGCCATGACTCGTCAGCTCTTGTACCAGCGCTTGCGCAGAGTGTTGAAACAGAGAATGGATCCTCACTGTCAGGAAGGGTGGGGCTGCGATGGAGGGAGCCTTTCATTGGCTTACTCAGAACGCCGAGGCGGAGGACACGACCAGAGAGACTCGCGTGGCTCCGGCCCACGCCTCGACCAGCTGCGTCGGCTCTCCTGACTCGATGGCAAGTACCATGACGTCTGGTCAGCCAGCTGCGGCGATTTGCTCGGCAATCCAGATACCGACGCCGTCATCACCGCGCAGCGGGTTTCCCAGTCCGATGACGAGCATATCTTTGTTGCTCACTGGTCGCCATCCACGATGTCAAGGCGTAGGAAATGTGTGACGCAGGAAATACAAGGGTCATAGTTGCGAATCACGTGCTCTCCGGCGAGGCTGTTGCACGTTTCCGAAACGAGTGTCGCGGCACTCTTAGATCAATCCCGGCACTGAGCTGGGTGGGGCATGGTCTCACCCGGAAGCAGCACGCGGAGCTGAACACGCATCCCACCGGCCAGGTGCCCGTGGAGTGAGGTTTTCCGGTAGGCTAGGGTTACCCCACTCTGACCCCACGCTCATTCCGCCTGTTTGGTGCGGGGAGCGGGACTCGAACCCGCACGGGAGGTCATCCCTGCCGTTTTTAAGACGGCTGCGTCTGCCGTTCCGCCATCCCCGCCTGTTCCTGCCAATAGTAGTATGCGCTGTGAGAGGCACTTTTGCCGAGTCTCGGTCCACGTGTTCCAACCTTACGTACCCGTATCCCCGTTAGAACGTTCGCCTGGCCGCTTACCGGTCAACCGACCGATTGCGCCCCGGCCGGTCATCAATCGCCTTCTGCTCTCGATTATCGTCGAACTCTTGGTGCAACGTCGGTAGCGTTGGATGTCATCGAAAGCACCGCAAGGTTTGTTTGATCCCCACTGGACAGAAACCGATGATGGTTGCGAACTCGGGCGCGCTTGTCGCCGTGAGCGGCATCCGCTGTGAGGGCTGCCGCATTCTCAACTCGCTCGTGGTCGTATACCACAGGAGCGTGTCTCAGGCCATGCAATCGGGCAGGTTCGCTCTCCGGTGAGGAGCCCTGTCAATGCTCCCGCTGTGGAAGCCCTTGACATGTGATCTGATCCAGTGCTGAGGAGGGCCGGCTACCTGTGCCACGCGCCTTTTGCCGGCCATCTGCCAGGAACTCCTACGGCTTCGGCCATATGCCACGTAGTTTTCGGCGCAGGAATTTCGAGGCTGACTGATCTTAACTTGGCTCGTATTATCACCCAGGGACGTTGACGGCTGAGTGAGGGCAGTGTGGTCGAGGGAGGTTTTCTTGTGGTTTTCTCCGGTGACCTTCCCTTACTCACGAGTGCCAAGAGAGTCCAGAGACCGCGTCGATGTTTTCTGCGGCGAACAACTTCTTCGGTTCTCCTGCGCGCGGTTGCCCATCTGGACCAAGCGTGAACTCGATGGTGTACACCGCGAAACCCTCTCGTTCGAGCTGAAGAAAGGCGATAGTACGGCCGTCGGGTGACCAAGTGGGGCTTGCGACGACACCGGAATTCGTGAGCTGTACCGGTTGGCCCCCTGATGCTGGAATCACAAAAAGGTCATTGGCACTCCCGTTGCGCCCGACGTAAGCGATCCAGTTCCCGTCCGGGGACCATGTCGGGGCATACTGGCCGTCGCCACCTTGTACAAGCGGTGCCAGTTCGCCCGTACGAAGATTGACGACCCAGATGTCGGTCCTCCGACTCAGCCCATCCTCGCGGGTCACTCGATGAACGAAGGCAATGCGAGTCCCGTCCGGAGAGAAGGTGGGTTGGTCCACGTTGTCGCCGAGGCGTGTCGAAGGTTCGAGTCGCTGGGGAGTTCCTCCTTGACTAGGGATGAGCCAAAGGAAGTTTTTGATTGAGTTCAGGTCGGAGACGTAGACGATTGTTGCGCCGTCGGGTGACCAAGCCGGACTGAGTGCCCACACTGCATTTTGCACGTATTCGTAGGAGCCGGGTGTGAAGCCAGGCTGGTTGCGCGTGAGTTGCCGCATGTCCTGGCCGTCGCTTCGCACCACGTAGAGATCCGAGAAGGCATCACCCATTCGGACGAAGGCGATGCGCGTACCATCTGGCGACCAGCGGGGCCAGGCTGCGTTCCCGAGTTCGAGCACGCGGCGTATCTTGCCGTTTTCCCACACGTAGATGTCACCATTCTGCACGAACAAAATCTTGCCGCTTGGGGTAGCAGCGAGCGCCACTCGCTCTTCTGTGGACGGAGAAGCACACGACGGAGCGATAGTCAGCAACAGAGTGAGCATTAGCGCGAGCAGCGATAGCCCAGATCCTCCAACGCGCTTTGGGCCTCGGCGAGTTCGTCCCACGGTCGGCGTTCGTTGCCGTAGATGATGCACTGCTCATGCCCCTTCCCCAAGAGCAAGACGATATCGCCAGGCTGTGCACGTCGGAGTGCCTCCCGAATCGCTGTACGGCGATCTTCGATGCGCAGATAGCTTTGACCTTCGCGTGCACCAGCCGAACGCATCCCTTCAGCGATTTCATCGATAATGAACCACGGATCCTCGAAACGCGGGTCCTCGGACGTGAGGATTGCGAAGTCGGCTAGTTGAGCAGCTATCATGCCCTGGAGCCGGCGTTTGACACGGTCTCGTTCACCAGCACTCCCGAAAACCACTATGACGCGTCCTGTCGCGATCTGTCGCGCGAGCGGCAATACTCGCTGGAAAGACTCTGGCGTATGAGCGTAGTCAACGATCACACTGAACGGCTGTCCACAATCGACTTTCGTGAAGCGACCCGGTACGCGAGTAAGCTGTTCGAGTCCCCGAACGATCACTTCCAGCGGGAGACCCAGTAAGAGCCCGACTCCTGCTGCGGCGAGCGCATTTTCGACGTTCCAAGGTCCAATGAGTTGGAGCGTGACATCGGCGATCTGCTCGCCGATATGTAAACGGAAAGCGGTTCCCTTGGTAGAGACACGGATCGCGTCAGCAGTCAGCTGCGCATGTTTCCTGGTGGAATACCAGAGAATTGGCGTGTCTCCAGCGAAATGCGCCAGCGAGCGAGCTCCCTCATCATCAGCGTTCAACACGATGCCTGTTGGATACGGGCGGGTGCCCCGATCGCGAACGAACTCGAGCAGTTTCCCTTTTGCTCGTCGGTAGTTCTCGATTGTGCCGTGAAAGTCCAAATGCTCCTGGGTGACGTTGGTTACTACTGCAATGTCGAACGGACAGTGGTCGAGGCGATGAAGGACAAGCCCGTGACTTGTCGCCTCGAGAACGGCCCACTCCACATTGACAGCACGCATGTCGGCCAAAAGGCGTTGCACGTCGAGTGACTCAGGGGTCGTTTGACGCAGGTCATGCTGATACCACGTGTCACCGATGCGGATCGCGACCGTCCCGATTAGTCCAGTGCGGTAGCCTGCTGCTCGCAGAATACTGTCAATGAGAAAGGTTGTGGTAGTTTTCCCATCGGTTCCGGTGACACCGACAAGCCCCAGACTCTGAGCTGGAAACTGATAAAAACGGGCAGCGAGAGTTGCCAGGGCTACTCGAGTATCCGCTACACGGGCAATTGCTGGCAGCTGCACAGTTGCTTGATTTGGCCATTCTTCCACGAGTGCTGCGACCGCACCACGAGTGCGAGCGTCGGCAAGATACAAATGGCCGTCAGTGTGCTCGCCACGAAACGCAACGAAGAGGCTGCCTGGACTGGCGCACCGTGAATCGTACACGATGGAATTGATGTCAACAGTGGGATCACCTTGGATTTCCACGGGAAGATCGCGAAGCAATTCCTGGAGTTCCGGCATGTGATCAGGCTCCTAACGGGCGCAGGCGACGCCACAGCCAAACCAGGAGCGGCTGCCGAACGAGCTCCCGCGTGCCGGGGTAAGTATACGGATGCCCACCGAAGCCAAGCTTGAAGCGGTAGACACCCCATAGTCCGATGCGGACGTTAAGGTGGTTTTCGTCTGTGTCGGGGGGAAGTTCGTTTGACTCAGGAATGCCCCAGAGGTCGTACCACCGGCAGCCTCTTGCGCGAGCCCATTGCATTGCGGCCCACTGAACCGCGTAGGCTGGCATATGTCGTTGCAGTTCGGTTCTGGAGGCGCCATACAAGTACACGGCCTCCTCCCCAAAGCGAACAACCAATGCCGCCGCAGCCGGCTGCCCCTCGAATTCTGCGAAGAGCAGTGCAGCGTCTTCGTTGAATGCACGGAGAAGATCGCTGAAGTAGTCGATGCGGTGAATACCGAAGCCGTCTCTCTCGGCTGTCTCACGGAGGAGTTCGTAGAACGTTGGGAGTTCTGCGAGCGAGGCTTGACGAGTGGTCACACCCCGCCGAAACGCAAGGCGCACGTTGTAGCGCGTTTTCGGCTTCATCTGGTTGAGAAGCTGGTCGTCGTCGCCGAGGGGGACACGCAGCGTACGCCGGGGCTGGATGACAAAGGGACTTGGACGCCAACCGAGATGTTCCGGTAGAAGCGCAAGACCACGCTCATCTTCTGGTTCGGCAAGGACGATGATCGCACGGGTGGCGTGGGCGAGCCGGTCGACAGCCTCCCGAAAAGCGACAGCCAATTCAGGCGACACAGCGTCTGCCAGTGGGCCACGGGGGATGTAAAGAACAGATAACCCGTAGGCACGCCGCACCAGAATCTGGGCGAGGCCAGTAGCACCGCCGATGCGAACGATAATCCGATAAGGTTTCCAGCCGTGTCGCCCCTTGAACTCGCCCCACCGCCAGCTCTGGAGGAGGCGGCCCCCAAGGTGTAAGACGAGTGCATCCCATGTTTCTGAGTCTTCAATCGTCTGTGCAGGGGCCGGGAGCGTCACCATGGTGTCGGCCGGAGAGGATCAGCGGCGAAAACCGCTTCGGCGAGTGCCTCTTCCGCAGCCTCCCGCACCACCGGATCGGCTGAGCGGGCGAGCCGACGGAGAACATTCGTGGCCACTGTGCCGCCGATTCGTCCCAAAGCGAGGATCGCCGCTCCTTGGACATCGCGATCGGGATCGCTCGTGAGACCAATTAAATCGTCGACAGCTTCCTCTGCGCCTAACTCGCCGCAAGCGGTCGCGGCCTCGTAGCGGCGTTCAGGATCCTCGCTGTGGAGTTCGTCCAGCAGGAGGGGAAGCCAGCGGCGGTCGAGTGAGCGTCCCATGGCATACAATGCACTGGCACGCAATAGCGGGTCTCCTGACCAGTATGCCTCCTCGATTGCTGCAATAACTGTCGCATCCGCATAGACAGCGGCAGACTCGAGTGCTCGGCGTCGAACGTCGATTGGTTCTCGTGGGTCCAGCAGAGCAATGAGTGCGGTGCGCAGTTCCTCGCTCTCCTGGCTGGGGAGTCGGCCTAAGACGTCAAGTTCAGCGAACCGCCCAAGAACTTGAGCGAGTGCCGCGCGGACTGGAATCTCAGTCTCAACCGCGAGTCGCGCCAGCAGTCTTCTCAGGACGGCGGGATCTTCTTCCTCCCAAAGCCCCTCCACAGCGCTTCGTCGCACTTCAGCATCAGGGTCGTCGAGCGCGACAAGGAAGACCTGACGGAAATTCAATGAAAGGTTCAACTCGCTCAGTTCGACCATCTCGCTTACAATCCGCCGGCGATTGGCAACCGGAACCGTTGGCCACAGCTCGCGCAGGGTGCGAGCTGTGGCACGAGGGAGATCGGATAGTTGGGCGATATCGCTTGCGCGGACTTGTCCGCTCAGGCGGGTGAGAAGTTTCTGAAGATCGGACGTCCCTACCATGTCACCTCGTGTGTCTGTCATCGATGTGGTGTGAAGTAGTACAGGTCTGCGACGTCGGGATCCGCTTCAAATTGCGGAAACTCTCCGGAGGTCAGGAGTTGACGGATCTTATCCGCACTCAATGGGCGCTCGACATTGACCCCCGCAACGAGATCATCGAGCGTTGCCATGTAACGCGGCGACTCTGCCGTACCGACGTTCTCTCCAACCCGCTCGAAGGTGATCTCCAGGACACGCTCGTATGAGCGGCGCGTTCGTTCGTCGAGTGGTTCCTGGCCGGCAAAGCGCGGGAACCGTTGCTCGGTGAGCAACATGCTGTCCTGGACCGCGCAGAAATACGTTGTGGGCTTGAAGATGTACTTGCGCTGCTTCTCGTCCAGTGCCAGGAGGCGGCGCTCCTGCCGAGAGATCGGCAGATAGTCGATGATAAAGTGCCCGGGTTGTTCTGAGCGCTCGATGGTGATCAGTGCGCCCGCGACAAGGTTGGCGGCGAAGAAGCGCTCGAACCCGAAGAGAAAACCCCCGCGATTCGCCGTCGGGTAGCGGAGTTCCACGTAGAACGTCTCGTGTGTCTGTGGTGCCTCAAAGCGGAGGAGGGCTCGGGTCTGACTCGGGTACACGCGTGGTGGCAAGACTGAGGCAAGCAAGGCATTGTAGGGCAAGACGCCGTGGTAATGCTCATAGAAGGTCAGAACGTGATCGACGACAGCCTCGCTGCCCGGAGTGATCCCCTGAAGTTCTTCCAGCAGGAACCGGTAATCCTGTCCAATGTCGGCTGGGCGGCGCTTCGGAGCAGGAACCGGGTTCACCTCGCGCACGGTCCAAGCATGACCGCCCGGAACGCCGACGAATTCGAAATCGTCTTCGCTCGCCAGCCGTGCATCCAGGGCGAGCTGTTGCAAAGCGAAGTCGGGAGCAGTCGGGCGGACTCCCAAGACGACTTCGAGGAGCTCGGCATCAGTCAGTGGCTCACCGCGTTCGACGATGTACTCGCGAATGCGTCGTACATCTCCTCGGGACAAGCGCGGCACAAGCTCGGCTGGAGCCCAGAGATCACCGAATCCAACGACTTCCGGTGTGCTGCCGAGTGTCGCGCGGATCGCAGCAGCGAGCTCCTCGTCGGAAAGCACTGAGATGTCTTCAACGACCTGGAGGCGCGGCTGCTCGACGACCTCGACTTCCTCGACCGGCGGGTGTTCTTGCTCACTTACTGCTGGTACCGGCTCGGCGACCGGTGGCCGACGCACCGGGGCCACCGCCTCCGGCGGTGGCTCCATGAAGCGCCGGGGAAGTTGATGCGCTGTGTCGATCAGTGCCTCGGGGGGCAAGGGGGGCTTTCCGGCACGTGTGGTTGCAACGAGTACTTTCCCTTCTTCGGTCTCCAGGGCGAAGACATGCGCGTTTGCGGCGATCGCCTTCTGGAGCCGCTCCTCCCACTCGGCAGACGACACAGCCGGATCAACAGTCGAGAAATGCTCGGCGAGAACCGCCAAAGGAACCCGAATCGGCGCGTTCAAGGGATAAAAGCGTGCTGTCGCACGGAGCAAGGCAAACACACGCTGTGCGAGGCGCTGTTCCTCCTCGCTGCCCAGAAACTCGATCTCCGGCAGAGTTGACAGCTGAGTCGTCTCAGCCACGTCGTAGGCTCCCTTTGTTCACAAGTCGCGGCTCGTCATGCAGTTTGGAGACGCTCGCGAAGCAGGCGCACGAGTTCCTCCGTGGACGCCGGACGACCGAGCTCGCGGAGGATCTGCACGAGCGTCTTCTGGACTTCTGGGCTCAGGGTCGGTGTGGACATGCCACCCCCTTCAGTCACGCTACCAAACAAGGATACCTCCTCGCCGTCTACCTCGCAACAGGGGGCAGCGTGCACTGGGAGCGTGTCGACCGTCCTATCAGCTAAGTAGTGTCCGAAATACTCATTGCACCGCGGGGAATGGCGACAGGACCATCAGCTGTGGGATCCTCCTTGCGCACCTAATATTCCCTCGGGGATCCAAGTGTCACGTGCGAGCGAGGGCGAGCGCCACAGCGCCGATCACCGGCGCGTCCGCGCCAAGTTCGGCGAACGCGACTCGCACGCGACGCAGCGAGGCCGGGTACGCAAACTGCCGCACCCGCGCCTGGAGTGGCTCCAGGAGGTCGTGACCAGCTTCGGCGACTGGTCCACCAATGATGACCGCTTCGGGATTGAGCGTAGCAATCAAAGAGGCGATGGCCAAACCGAGCATCTGAACTGTGTCATCGAGCACCCGCCGAATGGTCGGGCTCAACCGGGCGAACTCGAATAAGCGGCGAGTTGTCAACTGACCTGCCAGCAGTTGCTGTCCGGGATCGTCCGGAGCCAAGAGCAAAGCTTCCAGGACGCGAGCGATGATCGCAGGTTCAGAAGCATAGGCCTCGAGATGCCCTGGCTTCCCACACGAACAAGTTGGTCCTCCAGCCGTCACCACAATATGACCGATCTCACCCGCAGTATTGCTCGCGCCATAGACGAGGCGCCCATCAACGATGATGCCGCCGCCCACGCCTGTCCCGAGATGAAGATAGATCACTGTCTGACAACCGCGGGCTGCCCCGAAGACCGCTTCACCGAAGGCCGCGGCGCGAGCATCATTTTCCAGAACAGTTGGAATACCAAGGCGCTCCTCAATTAATGCTGCTAAGGGGTACTGCTCGAAACCGGGTGAACGGGGTGACAGAATGGTCAGGCCACGCACCGGATCGACCGGTCCACCAAACGCAATGCCGGCTGCCTTGACATCGAGGTGGGCCAAACCAGCGCGCGTCGAGGCCAGGTGGGCGAGCTGGGTCAAGCGGCGCAGTACACCTGATGCATCCAAGTTATCGAGCGGTTCCGATGCTTCACCAAGAATCCGCCCCGTTCCATCAGCAACTGCTGCACGCAGCATCCCACCTGCGATCGCGAGTCCAAGGACTCGGTCGGTTGCCGCTGGCGGGCGGGCTCGGAACCGCCGGACAGTCAACTCCGTCATCGTTCGAGATCCGGTCAACTCAACGACGCGACACTTTAGGCGTTGTATCCTACCACCCACGATCGAGAGCGGGGAAGGACTCCAGGAAGGTGGAGACGCGACAGTCGGTCGAGCTAGAGCAGCCCAAAGTGGACTATGTCATCGGGCTGGGTTTTGCTCTCTTCGGTGTCTTGGCCGTTTCGACCAGTGCCGTCTTAATCCGATTGGCTGAAGGTGTCAGCGCGTTCGAGATCGCGTTTTGGCGACTTGTGGTGGCCACGAGCGTGCTGCTCCCCTTTATCCGACCCAGTCGAGCCTTAGACGCCATGCGCAGTGTGGGGTGGATGCGACTCGCACTCTATGGTGGAACGCTCGCGGTGCACTTCGTTGCATACAACGCTGCCTTGCGCTTTGCGCCGGTCGCGCACGTTCTTCCGTTGCTCTACACCTCTACCATTATGCTTGCTGCTCTTTCCGCGCTTGCACTTCGCGAGCCGTTACGCCGAGCCCAGTTGATGGGCATTGTTATTGTTCTTGCCGGTGTTGTTGTCCTCGCCGGTTTCGAGCCCAAGTTCAATGCGCGTATCGCTCTTGGGGACGGCCTGGCATTGGTCTCGGCGGCAGCATATGCCGCTTATTCACTGGTGGGAAGGCGGGAGCGGACACGTCTGCCGCTCTTTGTCTATGCAGTCGCAGTGTATGGATTTGCGGCATTATGGGTTCTACCGTTTGCGCTTGTAGCGGCCGTGCAGAGCGGCGCTGGACTAGCACGCTACGATTGGAACGTCATCTTGGCGTTACTTGGTCTTGGGCTTATACCCAATACTCTCGGCCATACCTTGTACAACGCGAGTGTGCGCCGTCTAAATGCTGCCGTTGCGAACGTGGTTTATACACAGGAGATGACCGGAGCCATCATTTTGGCCTGGCTGATCCTGGGCGAGATTCCCAGCACCAACGCGGTTGTTGGTGCCGCGATCATGTTGCTCGGAATACTGCTCGTTTTGCTGGGTTAGTGTAGTGCAGCAAGCAGAGCGGCCGCGGTGGCCATGTCGTAGAGTTCGACTTCCACTTCGCTGCCCGCTGGAGCCTCCGACCACTCCTCTGGGATGACTGCGAGGCTGTTGCCGCGCGCAAGTCCGGTCAGTATGCCAGATCCTTGGTTCGGTACCGGAGTAACGAACAACCGCCCGTTTTGTGCCTCGACTTGAGCACGAACGAAGTGCCGTCGCTGCCCGCGGTTGTCGACTCGTTGTGTCAATGTCGCCCGCACACGCAGCGGTTCGAGTTCGCTCCGTCCAAGGAGACGGAGCAAGGCCGGACGTGCGAATTGGAGGAAGGCAACCACGCTCGCGACCGGGTTTCCAGGTAGCGCGATAACTGGGGTCTCGTCAATGAAGCCAAAGGCCATCGGTTTACCAGGTTTGATACGTACCTGCCAGATCTCGAATCGACCACGACGACGAAGGAACTCTTTCACCCGATCGTAGTCACCCTGTGAGACACCGCCAGAGGTCAAAATCAGATCCGCATCACGAGCAAGGTGGAAGTGCCGTTCGAGATCGGAGTCTTGGTCGGAGGCGATACCGATGAGATGAGGGATTCCACCGGTCTGTAACACTAGCGCTGCGAGGACAATGCTATTGGTATTCCGGATCTGCCCTGGCTCAAGCGGCCGATCGGGCGGGACGATTTCATCACCAGTCGCGAGAATCGCGACATGTGGTCGAGGATGAACGAGAACCCAGGTATGACCCAGCGCGGCCAGGATTCCAAGATGCGCTGGCCCGAGTACCGTTCCCGCCTGCAAGACAAGGCTTCCTGATGGGATGTCTTCTCCGGCGGGACGCACATTTTCTCCGGGAAGAACCGCACGCCGTATTGTGACGGTCTCGCGTCGACCCCTAAGGTTCTCCGTGTCGGCTTCGTCTGTCTCCTCAAAGCGAACCACAGCGTCGGCCCCGGGTGGAAGGACGGCACCCGTCATAATGCGAACCGCTGTACCAGGTTGTACAGCGAGGTTCCCAGCATTCGGTGAATGGGGACGCGGCCTGGCACCACCGGCGGGAGCCTCACCGATCACACGTAAGGTCACCGGACGATCAGGGCTTGCTCCGACTGTATCAGCAGCGCGGACCGCATATCCGTCCATTGCTGAGTTAGTAAATGGCGGTACCGGTTCGTGGGCCCAAACCGACTCTGCAAGCACCAGTCCGAGTGCCTCCAGCAATGGCAAACGCCGTGGAGGCAGAGCAACAAAGTGGTCGAGTATCCTCTTCCGCGCCTCGTCAACACTGATGAACTGCTGCCGTGGACCGGAGGAGTGGGTTGCGGTGCTCGCCATGATGCTCCTCCTTAAACGCCCTTGCTCCTATGCGAGTTGCCGCATTGCTTGCACGAGCTCGCGGACCGCTGCTGCAGAGCGGTGAAGAGCCGCGCGCTCTTCGTCCGTAAGTTCGATCTCGATGACCTGCTTGACACCGCCGGCTCCAAGCTTGATGGGGACGCCAACGTAGAGGTCGGTGATGCCGTACTGTCCAGTGAGATAGGTGCTGGCTGCGAGGACGCGGTTCTCATCGAGCAAGACGGCCTCGACCATTTCGGCAACAGAGGCTGCTGGAGCATAGAAGGCACTCGTCCCGAGTAGGCGGACGATTTCACCACCACCGTCACGAGTGCGCTCGACGATTGCCTGGATGCGCTCGGGCGGAATGAGTTGTGTGATCGGAATCCCCGACACAGTGGTATAGCGCGGCAACGGAACCATCGTGTCTCCATGCCCGCCGAGCACCATTGCATGCACATCACGTGGAGAGACACCGAGTTCCATTGCGACGAAGGTTCGGAACCGGGCAGCATCGAGGACTCCAGCCTGGCCGATAACGCGCTCAGACGGGAAACCAGAGGCCTCGAGGGCGACGTGACACATTGCGTCGAGCGGATTGGTCACGACAATGATGACCGCGTTAGGCGAAAGAGGAGCTGCTTGCTCGGTCACACTGCGGACAATGTTCATGTTGACGCGCAAAAGATCGTCCCGGCTCATACCTGGCTTGCGTGGCGAGCCGGAGGTGATCACGATCACGTCCGAGCCGGCGGTCGCCTCATACCCATTGCTGCCGACGATCTCACAGTCATAACCGATAACAGGTCCGGCCTCGAGTAAGTCGAGTGCCTTACCCTGCGGAAGGTTTTCGACAATATCCACCAAAACAATATCAGCGATGTTGCGTTCGGCAAGATACTGGGCTGTGGTTGCGCCGACTGCACCTGCGCCGATGATCGAGACCTTCCGTCGCATCCTTCTATGCCTCCATTGGACGCTTGCCCTCGCGTGCCGTCTATCACCGGTATCCTAGCACACAGCTAACGCGATTCGTGGGATACAATCGCGCGAGACCGGCGCGTTGCTGGGAGAGGGTAGCCGGTGATTGAACGAATCGCACTTATTGGACTGAGTGGCTCAGGGAAGAGTGCTATCGCTCCGCTGCTCGCGGACCGGCTCGGCTGGAGACCGGTTGATACGGACCGGATGGTCGAGGAGCGGTTTGGGCTTCCGATCCCGGAGATTTTCGCACGATTCGGCGAGTCGGTGTTTCGTGCAGCGGAGCGTGAGGCGCTGCTCGAGGCGACGGCGCAGCGCCACGTTGTCATCGCGACTGGTGGGGGGATTGTGCTCGACGAGCGGAACTGGGTTCCGCTCCGTTCGGGCACAGCCGTCGTGCATCTCACCGCGCGTATCGAAACGCTTGCCGCACGGCTCCGCTCACAATGGGCGTTGGACGCCGCGTCCGCTCGGCCGCTACTGGCCGGTGATCTGGAAGCGCGGTTGCACATGCTCTGGGAGCAGCGTCGCGCGCTGTACCAGCGGGCTGATATCGTCGTGGAAACCGACGGGCGGACTCCCGAGGAACTCGTAGAAGTGATCGCCGCAGCGGTTCATTCACGTGCGGAGCGCGGACTAATCCCGTTTCTCGCCCTGGCGAGCGCAACAGGCCGCTCGGATCTCTACGTCCAGTCGGGGCTGCTCGCTGCGCTCGGTGAGCTTGCACGGCATCGCTGGCCAGATGCGCGGCGGGCGTTCGTGATTACAGATGATCATGTCGCGCGGCACTGGGGTGAGCCTACCCGACGTGCTCTTGAGGCCGGTGGCTTTGACGTCAGTGTGCTTCGCATCCCTCCGGGAGAAACATCGAAAATTTTAACCACGGTTGAGTGGTTACTTGATCAGCTATTAGGGCATGGTATCGAACGCACTGATATTGTCGTCGCTCTTGGAGGGGGAGTAATTGGGGATCTTGCCGGATTCGTGGCGTCGATCGTGCTCCGCGGAGTTGGACTGGTACAGGTCCCAACAAGTCTCCTCGCGATGGTCGATGCGAGCGTGGGGGGGAAGACCGGAGTTGACCACCAACTCGGGAAGAACTTGATCGGGACCTTTTATCAACCGCACCTCGTGGTCGCGGATCCGACTGTACTCGAAACGCTCCCAGAGGCGGAGCGCCGTTCTGGCTGGGCGGAGGTTGTGAAGCACGCGATGATTGAGTACTCGGCAACATGCCAAAGTGTTGTTCCTCCGTTGGTGGAGTTACTCCAGCAGCGACGCTTTGAGGACTGGTGGCATTCGACGGATCTGGATGAGGTGATTCGGCGGAACATTGCGATTAAGGCGAGCGTTGTGGCTCAGGACGAACGGGAGAGCGGATTACGGCGAATCCTCAATTATGGGCATACGCTGGGACACGCCATTGAAGCGGCCAGCGCATATCAGCTACGCCACGGTGAAGCTGTAGCGCTCGGTCTGCGGGCGGCAGCACGTATTGCGCAGCAAATGGGGCTCTGCAGCGAGGAACTGGTCGCACTCCAGGACGAACTCTTAGACGCGGCGGGCTTGCCGCGTACCGCGACCCTTCCAGTGGAGGAAGTACTCGCGTGTCTCCGGTATGACAAGAAGGTTGCTGGCGGGATGCCGACCTGGATTCTTCCGGTCGAACCAGGTCGTGTGGTCGTGCGACGAGATGTTCCCAGTCAGTTGGTCCGGGAGGTGGCTGCCGCGCTCCTCACTGCGGGCTAGGGTCACGGCTGGTCATGCGAGGAGGACCGGATGGCCGAGAGGGAAGCGACCTGGCGCCCCATGCAGTGGACGGGGGATGCGCTGATTCTCCTCGATCAAACGGCGCTCCCTCGTGAGGAACGGTATCTAGAGTGTCGGACGGCTGAGGAGGTTGCAGCAGCGATTCGCGAGATGCGAATCCGGGGAGCGCCAGCGATCGGAATCGCTGCGGTGGCGGGCCTCGCGCTGGCACTTCGTGGCAGCGCCAGCACAGGAGGTGACTGGAGGCAAGCTTTCGAGGCTGCTGCGCGCCTCCTCGAGAGTACGCGGCCGACAGCGGTCGATCTTTTCCATGGGCTCGAACGTGCACGAGAGCGGATCGTGGGCGCCACGGATCCTGAAGAGGCCGCTCAAGTCCTCTCGGATTTCGTGAAGGAATTGCTGGAACGGCAGTGGGCAATCGACCAAGCGATTGCCGAGCATGGCGCAGGGCTCCTGCCGCGAGGCGCACGAGTACTGACACACTGTAACACCGGCGCGCTGGGGACCGGTGCCTACGGAACGGCGCTGGGAATTGTGCGACGCGCGTACGAGCTCGGACATCTTGACCATGTGTGGGTGACGGAGACGAGACCGCGACTACAAGGTGCCCGGTTGACGACGTGGGAACTGCGGCGACTCGGGATTCCGCACACATTGATCGTGGATGGGGCCGCAGCCTGGTTGATGGCACGAGGTGAGATTCAGGCAGTGGTGGTAGGAGCAGACCGGGTGGCGGCGAATGGAGACGTCGCCAATAAGATTGGCACGCTCGCCTTGGCCGTCGCGGCAGATCGTTTTCGCGTTCCCTTCTACGTGGCTGCGCCACTCTCCACTTTCGATCCGAACGTGAGTGCAGGATCGGCGATTCCGATTGAGGAGCGAGATCCGGCAGAAGTGCTACGCTTGGGAGAGGCCTGGATTGCGTCGGCCGAGACCTCAGTGTGGAATCCTGCTTTCGACGTGACGCCAGGCTCACTCATCACAGCGCTAGTGACTGAGTATGGCGTCGTACCGTCACCTGACAGACCGAAGATTGCGGCACTTTTGGCGGCGAGCGGTGCTGCACGGCAAGTCGGGGCCAGAGAAACGGAGCGGGACGAGCGGTGAGTGAGCATGTGGCAATTCCGTACGACATCGCAGATCCGGGGCTTGCGGAACAGGGCCGACAGCGGATCGAGTGGGCTCGCCGTGAAATGCCAGTATTACAGCTCTTGCGAGAACGGTTCGCGCGTGAGCGGCCCCTGGAAGGGATCCGCATCGTCGCCTGTGTGCACGTGACAACGGAAACCGCAAATCTGGCCTACACGCTTCGGGCGGCGGGAGCTATCCCGGTGATCTGCGCGAGTAATCCGCTGTCGACGCAGGATGATGTGGCTGCTGCACTCGTCGCCGACGGTTTTTCGGTGTACGCCCGCAAGGGTGAGGATGCGGCGACGTACTATCGGCATATCAATCTCGCACTTGATCATCGACCGCATTTGATCATCGACGATGGTGCTGATGTCGTGACGACTGTTCATCGGGAACGCCGCGACGTCTTAGAGTTTGTGATTGGCTCGACTGAAGAGACGACGACCGGAGTGATCCGACTGCGGGCTCTTGCACGGGATGGCCTGTTGGCCTTTCCAGCGATCGCAGTCAACGATGCCCAGACAAAGCATTTCTTCGACAATCGTTACGGAACCGGGCAAAGCACGATCGACGCGATCCTTCGCGCCACGAACATACTGCTCGCTGGGAAGACAGTGGTCGTGGCGGGATACGGCTGGTGCGGTCGAGGGATCGCAATGCGGGCACGAGGTATGGGAGCTCAGGTCGTCGTGACCGAGGTCGATCCCGTGCGGGCGCTTGAGGCCGCGATGGATGGCTATCGTGTTCTCCCAATGAGGGAGGCTGCGCGAGTCGGTGATCTCTTCGTCACAGCGACGGGGAACATCCATGTGATCGATCGTGAGCATTTCCTTGTGATGAAGCATGGGGCGATTCTCTGCAATGCTGGCCATTTCAATGTTGAAATCAATCTGGAGGCGCTGGCAGAACTTGCCGTTGAAAGGCGGACTTTGCGTCCCGCCGTGGAGGAGTTCGTCTTGCCAGATGGGCGTGGGCTGGTTGTGCTTGCCGAAGGCCGCTTGGTGAATCTCGCTGTCGCCGAGGGACATCCGGCGAGCGTGATGGACATGAGCTTTGCGAACCAAGCGTTGGCCTGTGTGTATCTAGTTCAGCGTCGAGGGGAACTAACCCCTGACGTCCATCAAGTTCCGGAAGACATCGATCGGCATGTTGCGCTCTTGAAGCTTCAAAGCATGGGGATCGAAATCGACCGGCTGACGCCGGAGCAAGAGGCGTATCTCATGTCCTGGCAGCACGGAACGTGATAGGCCAGTAGTCGAGGTCGGCGAAGGATCGTTCGATCAGCAAGCGAAGGGGTTGGGAAAAGTGACGCTGAGCATCATGCGTGCCCCGCGAACGTTCTTCACGTCAGAATCCGTGACCGAGGGGCATCCCGACAAACTGTGTGATCAGGTTTCCGATGCAGTGCTCGATGCTGTTTTGGAACAGGATCCATCAGGACGCGTTGCTTGCGAAGCGGCGACGACGACGGGCTTGATGATCATCATCGGAGAGATCACAACGAAAGCACGCGTCGATTATGCGGAAATCGCGCGCCAAGTCGTCGCCGAGGCAGGGTACACGACATCGGAGTTTGGGATTGATGGTCGTACCATGGGTGTCATCCTCTCGGTGAAGGAACAGGCTCCGGAGATCGCACAAGGGGTCTCCGAGTCGTTAGAAGTGCGTGAGGGGATCGCGGTAGACGAGTTCGACCGTATCGGTGCTGGCGACCAGGGGATGGTCGTCGGATTCGCTTGCACTGAGACGCCAGAGTTGATGCCTCTGCCGATCGCATTGGCACATGGCCTTGTCCGGCGGCTTGCCTTCCTGCGGAAGGCGAAGGTGCTGCCCTATTTGCGGCCTGATGGAAAGAGCCAGGTCACGGTCGAGTATCGGTATGGGCGGCCGGCACGAGTAGCAACGGTCGTTTTGTCGGCGCAGCATGATCCCGATGTGTCGCAAGAGCAACTCCGCCGTGATCTGACTGAGGCGGTTATCCGCGAGGTGATCCCCCGGGAGTTGCTCGATCGCGAGACCGAAATTCTGATCAATCCGAGTGGGTCATTCGTGCTTGGTGGTCCGCGGGCCGATGCGGGCATGACCGGCCGGAAGATCATGGTTGATACGTACGGTGGCATGGCACGGCACGGCGGTGGAGCCTTTTCCGGAAAGGACCCGACAAAGGTCGATCGCTCAGGCGCATACGCGGCACGCTATGTTGCGAAGAACGTGGTTGCGGCGGGTCTCGCGGATCGATTCGAAATTCAGATTTCGTACGCGATTGGTCGCGCGCGTCCGGTTGCGATCCATGTCGAGACGTTTGGAACTGGCCGAATCGACGAAGAACGACTCGTGGAACTGATCCGGCGGCATTTCGATTTGCGCCCTGCGGCCATCATCCATGGACTTGGACTGCAACGGCCGCTCTACCGACAGGTTGCGGCTTACGGACACTTCGGACGCCCAGATCTGGATCTGCCTTGGGAACGGACAGATAAGGCGGAACTTTTGAGGGCGGAAGCAGGAGTTGTGGGAAGTCTACCCGAACGGTAAAGGAGCGCGGCCGCGCGATGCGGAGGGCCTTGATCACCGGTGCGTCCGGCTTCGCTGGAAGTCACTTGGCAGCACATTTGGCATCCTCGGGACGCTGGGAGGTGATCGGGCTCTCGGCTCGCCCGAGCGCGCCGTCGCCGTATTTCGTCCAGCATCTGGTTTGTGACCTACTCAATGGCGAACTGGTCCGGCGGACAATCACCTACTGGCGACCGGAGGTGATTTTCCATCTTGCGGCCGTCAGTTACGTTCCGCGATCGTTCCAAGATCCGGTCGGAACGATCGCAAACAATATGATTGGTCAAGTACACTTGCTCGAGGCAGCACGGACACTCGATCCGCCCCCGATTGTCATTGTGGTGAGTTCCTCTGATGCCTACGGTCTGGTTCACGAGGACGAGCTGCCGGTGACAGAGGCGCAGCCGTTTCGGCCGCTGAGCCCGTACGGCGTGAGTAAGGCCGGTCAGGATCTCCTTGGGCTGCAGTACTACTTGGCCTATGGCTTGCCGGTGGTGCGGGTTCGGCCATTCACCCATATTGGCCCCGGACAAAGCGAGCGTTTCTCGATATCTGGATTTGCACGGCAGATCGCCGAGGCTGAACTCGGTCTAGCACCCCCTGTTGTGCTCGTCGGCGATTTGAACGTCGAGCGTGACCTGCTTGACGTGCGTGATGTCGTCCGTGCGTATGAGCTTGTTGCTGACCAGCGCTTCGTTGGACAAGTGTTCAATATTGCCAGTGGATACTCCTGGAAGTTGGCCGAGGTGGTAGAGCGTTTACTCGCGATGGCGCGACTTCCGCTCCGTGTTGAACAAGACCCGGGGAGACTGCGGCCAGTGGAAGTACGGGTGTTACGCGGCGATGCAAGTGCATTGCGAGCAGCTACTGGCTGGCGCCCGGAAATTCCGCTCGAACAGACGCTCGCTGATACGCTCGACTATTGGCGACGAACGCTGCGGCGAGGTCGCTCGACAGAGTAAAGCGGTCGTGCTTGGACGGTAAGGTATCCGTCGGCGAACTCGAGTGAGACAATCGTGGAAGATCCCCGGCTTGGAACGAGCGGGTGGGCACTCCACGCGAGAAAACGCTCAACGTGCCAGTTCTGTCCGTGGCGATCGCAGATCGTGACGTTGTAACCGAGCGGGAGAACGCCAGCCAAGAAGTGTGCAGCGCGCCAGCAGGGCCAGGTCCAATCGATCGTGGACTCTTCTGGTCCTGGAAGTGGTGCCCACCCGGAAGAGACGGACTCGGCCGGTGTCATGTGCGCGGTGCGTTCCCCGCGGAGAACCCGGAGGAGTAATCCGACTCCATACCAAGCAAGCCAAGCCTCGAGCCGATCACCAGGGAAGGCGAGTGGAAGAGTGCAATGAACCTGCGCCAGAAGCGGACCGGAGTCCAGTTGCTCTGTGATGCAATGCAGGGTTACGCCAGTCGTAAGGCAGCCGTCATGATACTGCCAAAAGAGCGGTGCTGGTCCGCGGTAGGCTGGTAGGGGAGAGGGGTGGATATTAAGCATTCCGCGGGGATAAGAGGCTGCCACCTCCTTTGGTAGCTTCCAGGGAAAACATGACACGAGTCCGAGTTCAGCGGACAGTTGAGTGGTATGCGTCAATTCGTAGAGCTCTGAACGTCGGTTGATAGTGACGATAGGGATGTTTTTGCGACGGGCGATGGCGTACGGATCGGTGTGCCAGATTGCAAGGGGCACAGCCGACCCTATTAAGTGCTGCAGTGGAGCGCCAGCGACGATGAGACCTTGTACGGGAATCTCGGCCTGGAGCAGAGCGTGTAGTGTGACTGCAGTTTGACGACTTAAGGAGCCCCAGAGCACAACGCGAGGCAATCGAGACGATTTTGACATAGTCGGTTCCTGTTCGTTACCCTTGCCGCAGTGTTTGACGAGACGACGAATGAGGACGGCTCACAATGACGCGTATGGTCTACTGCGTGAAGCTTAAGCGGGAATTGCCCGGCCTTGAGCGGCCACCTTTCCCCGGCCCGCTGGGAGAGCGCATCTACCGCGAGATATCCCAGGAGGCCTGGGAGATGTGGCGTGAGTATCAGACGATCGTGATCAATCATTACGGTTTGAATCCAGCTGACCCGGAGGATCGTGCAATTCTCCGTGAGCATATGGAAGCGTTCTTCTTCGGCGAAGAAGAGGAGCTGCCGGAGGGCTGGGTGCCACCAGGCGTTGGACAACCGGCGAAAGGTGGTCCAGCTCGCAAGAAGTGAGCGAATGCTCATACGCGCCGAGCAGTGATGAGAGGGAGCTCGGGGGCGAGGCGAATCCGGAGCTGCGCGTGAGCACGTCGTAGTGCAGCCTCAACTTCGTATGGGTCGTCTCCCTGTGCGAAGATAAAACCCAAATAGCTCGCTCCTTCCGGCAATGGAACAATCCGATGGTTGCGCTTCACAGTGATCTCGATACCGGTAATACCGGGTACCCGCTGCGCTTCGGCAATACCATCAACGCCTTTCAAGATGCCCCGACCCGGTATCGGAATCATCATGACACCAACCGCGCCTGATCGGCGATCTCGGGAGGGAATCGGATCGCCGACCGCATGGGCGAGAATGAGCTCTTCGAGCGTCGTCCCGGTCCCAAACTCGAGGATGCGCGAACACAGACCACCGATGGACCGTCCGGCTACTTCGATGACCCAAGGCCCCTGATCATTCACCCGAAGCTCAGCATGGATCGGTCCGGTTTGGAGCCCGAGCGCTTGCGCGGCCTGCCTGGTGGCGGAGACGATCGCTGCTTGCGTTTCGGGTGGCAACCGCGACGGCGTCACGTAGATCGTCTCCTCAAAGTACGGACCGTCGAGCGGGTCAGGTTTGTCAAACAGGGCGAGGACCTCTAGCTTGCCATCGGTCAATAGCCCTTCTAACGCGACCTCGAAACCAGGCACGAACGGCTCGACGAGAATGGACGCCTGCTGCAGGTTCATCCCGTCACTCTCTAAGATGGCGCGGACACGTTCGAACGCGTCCGTGAACTCGTTTCGATTATTTGCTCGGATGACGCCACGACTGCCGGAGAGCCGAGTAGGCTTGATTACACATGGATAGGAGACATGGGCTGCAATTTCTGCCGGGTTTGCCAGGGCGGGGAACGCTTGAGCCTTCGGCGCTGGAACACCGGCTGCTGCGAACCGCTGACGCATGATCCATTTGTCGCGTGCGGCGAGCGCTGCACTGGGGTCATTGCTTGGAAGGCCCAGCTGCTCAGACACCAGCGCAGCGAGGAGTGTCCCGGAGTCGTCGACGGGTACGACAGCGCGAACTGGATGTGTTCGAGCAAGGCGCGCGAGCTCTTCCGCGGCGCGTTCTGGAGCGCTGAAGTCAACGGCGTAGCGGAGTTCCCAAATCTGCCGGAGCGGCTCAGGCGTGTCTTCAATGAGGAGAACCTCGATACCCAGTCGCGCGGCGGCAGTGAGGAACGCGGCCGTACGGTAGCTTGTCGGTGTAGTCAGAAGCATGATGCGACGGGGATGTGCACTCATTTTGCTCGTCACCTCGCGCTCTCGGGTGAGCACGCCACAACAAGTGTAATTGTTTTCCATCTGCAGACGTTCCCGTGGGGCACGTCACGACCGTGAGTGTGGCAATTCTAGTCATGTCAAGAAGTCTGTAGGCAGTGACCGGCTTTTCGTCGCTGCCGGTGCGATCAGCGCGCTGTTTTGCTGCGCGATCTGAGCGTCGTGTCAAACCACATTTGGGAGATCTCCTTGAGGTCTCTGGATTCCCATGGCGTCTTTGCAGGACATGAGGGGCGCGATCTCAGATGGGGTGCAGATTGATGATGATAACTCGAAGCCTCGTCGTCGAAGGGGCGCCGAGTTGCGCGGCAATCAATCGCGCAGTCCTCCTGAAGAGTGAAGTGGTGGGAGCATGAGAACAGGGGGGGACCACCTGTGAGTGCCGAAGGCGAAATGTCTTGCTCCCCCAGGGCGAGGTACGCTCGACAACAACTGTCGCGCACTACGAGACTGAACTGGCAGCGGTCTTGAGCACAGCCTCGCGCAGCCCCTTCATGTATCCGATGGCAAAGAGACGCCCGAGCATCATGTATCCGGGTTCTGTGTTCGGCTCGCCCTCCATCGTTGGTACGTGGTCCGGCCGCATCACGCCTTGGAAATTGATCTCGTAATAGGCTTTCATCGCTTCATACATGTCGGTTTGGCCGTCATCGTGGAAGGTCTCAACGAACTGTGTCGGGCCACCGCGCACGTCACGGAAGTGGACAAAGTGAATCTTGTTTTGTCGGCCGAAATGTCGAATCCAGTGCGGGACATCGACGCCCATTGTTGAGATTGTGCCTTGGCAAAAGGTCAACCCATGTGCAGGGCTCGGATAGAGGTCGAGCGCTCGCTGCAGTGCCTCTGGTGTGATCAGGATCCGTGCGATCCCGCGCAAGGATGGAACAGGGGGATCATCGGGGTGGAGAGCGAGCTGGACGCCAGCCTCCTCAGCGACAGGCACGACAGCCTTTAAGAAGTACTCGAGGTTCTGCCAGAGCCGTTCTGCAGAAATCTCGCCATATTCTGTCGGGCCTGCTCGTTCCATAAGTTCGTGATCATAGCTGGTGACTAGGGCTCCACCGCGTGTCGGCGTGGTCGTCGAGGTGCGTGCCCAGTTGATCACGGCCATCCAGTTCCAGCACCAGACCGGAATTCCGAGTTTGCCCATATTGCGGATGAGCGTGATGACCCATTCGATCTCCTCATCGCGACCGTCCAGACCGAGCCGGGCACGGTGCATCGGTGGGGAGGCCTCGATGACCGAGACGGTGATCCCCGCCTCACGGAAGCGTTGCACCATGAGTAGGAGAGGCATGAAATCCCAGGGACGATATTCCGGCGGTGGCACGTCGTGCGGCACAACGGGCTGAGGTACCCCTGGTGGGTTCGATGCCTGATGTCCTCCCGCAACGTGGAATGGCAAAGTCGTGACCGCATGTGTGACACCCAACTGCAATGCCAGTTTCCAGCGCTCATTGGGCCAAGGAGGAAGGATCAGGGCGAGTTCCATGGTATCCCCCATTCGTTTCGCAATCGCCGAGACCATTGTCGCCCAGAAGACGCGTATGCGGAAGATACCCCCTCTGTTGCGTCCGACGAGTTGTTGGGGTGGATGGCTCCGACCGCGCGTGACTGTGACTGGGGGTGCATCGGGTGTCCTGTTGTGGGGTTACGAGCGTCGTTCTCAACGGTCCTCCGGGTGCCCGTTGCGAGATCTCTCAAGTTGTTGGCCTTTTTAACCGATCTCAGCACCGACGGTGCAGACGGCATAGGGAGGGACTACTCGTTGTGCTGCGATCACGCGATACTGCGTCCTCGGAGAGGGATCGTGACGAAGGGAGGATGAAGGGATGGGAAGGTTAGATGGAAAGCGTGCCCTTGTCACCGGGGCTGGGATGGGGATCGGCCGTGGCATCGCACTGGCACTCGCTGCGGAGGGAGCTGCGGTAGCGCTGCACTATGCTCACAGCCGTGAAGGAGCAGAGGCGGCAGTTGAGGAGATCCGTCGGAATGGTGGCCAGGCGGTGGCGCTCGGTGGGGATCTCCGCTCGGTGGCAGAGTGTCGGCGCGTTGTTGATGAGGCAGCCGCAGCGCTTGGTGGCCTTGATATCTTAGTTAACAATTCGGGGGTGACGCGCGCGCGATCATTTCTGGATTTCCCGGAGGAGGTCTATGAGGAGCTCTTTGACCTGAATATGCGTGCGACTTTTTTCTGTGCTCAGCAGGCTGTGCGTCATATGCTGGAACGCGGCAGCGGGGCAATCCTGAACATCACCTCGATTCACGGTGCTGCAGGATTCCCGCGCCATGCGGCATATGCGGCGACGAAGGGGGCGATCATCGCCTTCACCCGGTCGCTCGCCATCGAACTGGCGCCGCTCAAAATTCGGGTCAACGCGATCGGGCCTGGGCTGATTGAAGTGCCACGATACTTTCAGATTCCCGGGTATACGACGGAACTAGGGAACCAGATGGTGCCATGGGGACGCGTTGGTCGGCCAGAGGACGTTGGGAAAGCGGCGGTTTTTCTCGTTTCGGATGACGCGGACTTTATCACTGGCCAGGTGTTGTTTGTGGATGGTGGTACGCAGGCGCGGATGGGGCTGTGGTGGGAGCAAGGCGAGACACCGCAGTGAAGGACCTGCACACGTGGGAATGAGCTCACCGGCTTCTGGAGGTTAGGAAGAGAAAGGACAAGAGCGCGGCCTGAAGGCCGCGCTCTTGAATGGAGCGGAAGCGACGGGATTCGAACCCGCGATCTCGGCCTTGACAGGGCCGCGTGTTAGGCCTCTACACCACGCCTCCGCGTTGTCACGGCGAAAGTATGGCATAGCGAGGCCAACGTTGTCAAGGGTGGCTTCCACAACACGGATGGGTGGGGCTCGCCACCGGCGCTGCAGCCCGTCAGCCAAGGACGACCCACATCCCGGTGGGTTGAGCTGTTCGACAGCGTGGATGCTGTGTCTTCGAGCATCGGGTCCAATGCATACCTGCCTCAGCTCGCTCAGTAGAGCAGGATTGACCTGCAGGTGCTCAGGAGTAAGGCTGGTGCAGCCGTTTCGTCCCCATGTTCCTCGGCGTGTCCTTCCTGAACGTACGCCGTCAGCCGGGTGATCTCCGGCTCAGGAGCGAAGGGCGCGAGTGGATTCCTGCACCCGACGGAGGATTATCGTCGCCTCTGCTTCGGTAGCGAGTCGGGGACGGTGATAGTCCTCAATGATGACCGGAACCAGTTCGTAACGCATGAGATCAGAGTTGCGGAACCAGAGGTGGAGAAGCAGACCTTGCTTCGTCTCGGGTGACCACTCTTGGTCGAAAACAAAATTGCCGAGCGAGTAAAAGATTGGGCGACCACGATACCATTCGACCCCCTGGACCCAGTGGGGGTGTGATCCGACGACCAACGTGGCGCCGGCGTCGATGGCTAGGCGGGCAATTTCCCGCTGGAACGCGGTCGGGACGAGCGTGTACTCCACGCCCCAATGGAAGAATGGAATCACGATCGTAGCCTGATTTGCAGCGGCACTGATAGCGTGCTGGACGAGTTCGGGATCAAGTGGCGCAGTCCCCGGTGACTCATCGGTCGCGCCATACCAGTCAGCAGAGACGCCATCAAAGCCCAGCAGTGCAACGGTCGCTGTCCGAGCACCGAGGATGGCAGGTTCAAGTGCGCTTTGGATATCAACCCCTGCGCCAAATGAGGCGATTCCGGCCGCGGCAAGAGCCTCTTTGGTGTCCTGTAGTGCCAGCCAGCCGAAATCCATGCTGTGGTTGTTCGCGAGGCTGACCGCGTCAATCCCAGCAAGCTGCAGCCCGGCAAGTGCATCCGGATAGGAGAGAAAACGAAGCGTGTATGGATCTTCTGGGGGAGAGTACCGTCGGGTGAGCGCGCATTCAAGGTTCGCAATCGTGAGATCGGCCCAGGACAGTTCACTGGCGATGTGGCGGAAGGGGGCCTGCCAGTCGCGGCGTGCGATCATGATGCGGTGGACTGTTCGGCCGAGAATGATGTCGCCGGCGACGGTGATGGTGGTAAAGGTGGGGTGAGGGAGCGGTTCAGGCGACAGGGTGTCGATGGGCAAGAGGTGGGTGGGGCCGTCGAGGACGAGCCACTCGACGAGTTCGGGAGCCTGCGGCGCACTACCGGGGGCGCGGAAGAGATCTCTCCCGTCGACCGATAAGACGCGAAGGGATGCTGCAGTGGCATCGGGTTCGATCAGAGCGAAGAGGCCGGGTGTGATCAACCGAGTGAGTGCGGCGACATCCGGGACGCGCCTGTCCGCTGCCGCGAGCTGATAGCCATCTTGCTCGACCGAGACGCGGAGGACCGGAAGATCATCTGGATGACCGAGTTCACGCCAGTTGCGAATCGTTCCGTTGATGAGTGCGCGGAGTGCATCTCGCGGTAGGCTGCGCACGAGATTCTCGTGCGTGGTGACGGGGACGAACACTCGCCCACCGATCACATACCCCGCCGGGGTGCCAACGGTCGAGTGGAGGTGGAAGAGCGCATCGTGCGAGGTGGTCAAGCGAAGCGACCAATGACGGGGAAGCGTCGCTTGGAGTCGGGCAAGCCAATGTTGGGCTTGTCGCGCCAGCGTTGGTGGCAGGTCAGGGACGCGGATGGTCACTGTGGGACGGGCGAGTGCGCGGAGGGGTCGCTCGGCTCGCGGGTGCAATGGTGGGTGGGTTGGCGTCGGTGACGGTGTGACCTGCTCTGAAGAACGTGGTGGAGCAGGTTGGCAGGCAAGCAAGAACGAGGCGAGCGCGAGGAAACCACATCGAGAGAGGCGTATGCAGTGGTCGGCCAACCGATGGAGAGAATCCGAGCTCCGCTGCATGGATTCCCCTGTTGGACCGGAAGTTCGTTTCGTGTTGAGGAGCTTACCAAGGGTGCCAGGTCATAGCAACCCTTGTGACCGTTCTCTCCTGCGATATGGAGCCAGTACCCCCGCGGCGAATAATGCAGGCTCGTCGCTGGCTTGCTGGTCAGCGCGGGCACTTCGTTCCTACCCCACTGCGCTCGACCGGTGGTATCGCAGCAGGCCATAAGTTGCTTGTGATGCGCCCGAAGAGCCGTGAAGGGGAGCAAACGAGAGACAGGCGTATGGCCACTGATGGAGCGTGGGACTGGGGCAGTATTTCGAGGATTGTCGGTTGAGCCACGGAGTTGGTAGGGGATGCGGCTGAAGCCGCATCCCCTACGGAGACACTGAGAAATGAACCGGTTCGCTCAGCGTGCAACTTCGACTGGTGGAGTACCGTACGTATGGAAGGTGGCAACAGTGGGCAGGCCCCATGCTTGCCCACGCTTCCGCTCGGCTTCGGTCCAGACAATCGGCTTCCAATCAGGCGCCAAAACGAGGCGTGCCCCTGGGCAACCGATTTCGATACGATGGCCGCCCGGTTCGATGACGTAGAGGAAGACGGTCTGCTGAACGGCATGCTTGTGTGGGCCGTACTCGATACGATACCCGAACTCAATGGCAATATCCGCAGCGCGGAGGACTTCCTCACGAGTGTCTACCGCGTAGCAGACATGGTGGAAGCGTCCCCGTGCACCTGTCTGGTCCTCGGTAATGGCGATCTCATAGCCCTTATTGTTAGCTGTGACCCAGGCACCCTTTTCTGAGCCATCATCGAAGATAATGCATTCGGTGAGTTTAAGCCCAAGGTTCTCTTGCAGGAACTTGCGCGTTGCCCGGACGTCGGCCGCAAAGATATTGATATGGTCGAGTCGGCGGATATTGCAACCACGTGCCGGGAACCGGGAAGCTTGATTCTTCAGTGCCGGCTTCGTCTCTGGTGTCGGCTGGTACCATTCGACCTCCCACAGGAGCTCGCCGATGTGTCCGTCGGGAGTCCGGAAACGATAGGCCGGGCCGTGGCCGGCGTCGCCATCGATCCAGCCTAAACCGAGCCCCGTACGCTCAAGCATCGCCACGCGTCGTTGCAGCGCCTCCGGCGAGCTCACGCGGTACGCGAAGTGCTCCATTGCTGGCACCGGGCCAGCAGTAAGTTTGAGCGTGTGGTGCGCGTAATCGTCCCACGCGCGGAGATAGACGGAATTTCCACGTCGTTCGCTCACCGTCATCCCGAGATAGTCCACGAAGAAACGCTCGCTCTCCTCGAGCGTCGGAGTAAGCAGTTCGAGATGAGCGAGATGAGCCATATCGCAGCTTGGTTCACCGATGTAGAGTGTCACGTCGTGCATAGCATAACCTCCCCTGCTCACGCACTTTACACCGACCTCACCGCTGGCGTTCTACGACCGCACGCAACCCATGAAGGTCGTACGTCAGCTCCCCGGCTTGCAGCCGTTCGCGGAGACGTGCCTCTCGCTCAGCGCGAGCGCGCGCACTCTCGAGGACGGATGAGACGCGTTCACGTGCTACGACAACTGCGCCGTCATCGTCCAACACGACGATATCGCCAGGCTGGATTTGTGCTCCGCCGACGACCACTGGTACGTCGATACCACCGATCTTCTCTTTTGTTGCACCGCGGACGCGGATGAAGCGTGTCCACACAGGAAGGCCCATCGCGCGAAGTTCGTCGACATCGCGCACTGCAGCATCGACGAGGAGTGCTGCTGCCCCACGGACTTTGGCTTGGATCGCCAAAAGTTCCCCAACAAGTGCGACCGGTTCGGGTTCCGGCATCGTGATGACCAATACAGCACCCGGGAAGACGCGTTCCATGACGGCATGAACCATAAGGTTGTCTCCCTGACCACAGAGCACGGTCAACGCCGGGCCAGCGACACGTTGCCCGGGAGTGATCGGGATGAGTGGAAGATCAATCAGTCCCTGACGACCGGAAGCCTCGTAGACGGTGGCGACGCCGAGCTCACTGAAGGCCTGGCAAGCCTCAGTGAGCACTGGATCTTCGATGGCACGCTCTTCTGCTCGAGTCATCAACGTCCTCCGATTCCAGATGCTCAGCCGTGACCGAGGAGTTCACGGGCGACTAGCGGTGTGACGCGCTGGAATGCCTCGGCGTAACGAATGTCCTTGATGCCCGAAATGCGGCGTGCATGGTTGGCTCGTCGTTCCGCAAGTTCAGCATAGTAGCGCTGAAGGTACTGTTGTGAGGCCATGACCTGCATTGCGGCAAGTTTCTTTTCGTAGACCGGTGTGATGTCCACAAAGACATTGGGAACGAAGCCGCACAACTCGGGCTGGTGCGGCTCGAAGTAGTACAGTGGGGGTGGCTCCACCGTCGCAAAAGCGCTGGCGACGCCGGCACCAGAGGAGAGAAGGCGGGCACGTTGGACGGCCTCGTGTGCGACCGGATGATCAGGATTAAAGGGATCCACCGGGGTATGAGTAATGATCGCCTCAGGGCGGAAATCTCGAATCAGTTGGGCTAGCCGTTCCGTCGCCTCGCGGTCCACCTCGAGCGGGTAGTCACCAAGATCAAAGCAAAGGAAGCGGGCGCCGAGCGCGTGGGCTGCTTGTTCGGCCTGTTCGTGGCGGATGGCTTTCACGCGTTCGATAGTCTGCCCCGGTTCCTTCCAGAGTTCACCGGACTCGCCGCGTTCTCCATAGGACAGCGCGAGCACGGTGGCTTCACCGCCATTGGCCGTGACAAGGGCGATGACTCCGGCTGCTCGCCAAACGAAGTCGGCAGCATGTGCCCCGACGACGAGTAGGCGTCGAACCCCAGTCATTGCTCCCTCCCAGTGGCGAGTCGAACGGTATTCCGCACGGCCATCGTATGGATCTCGTCTTCGCTGAAACCTGCTTCGAGCAGACGGTCAGCAAAGAGTGCCAATCCGTCTTCGACGGGCGGGTTGTCCGGTTGGCCGAGGTCAGTGCTCAAGACGACGCGTTCTGGGCCGACGGCGCGAATGTGAGCGAACGCCGTTTCCCAAAGGACTTTGCCGCTGTAGAGCGGGGTGAAGCAGTGCTCCAGATAGGCGCCCATCTCTGCAAGCCTGACCTGATCCTCTGCCGTGAGGGCTTGGGAGGGGAAATCGGGATGGGTGACGATGATATGGCGCACACCCTCCTCACGGGCCGCTTGAACGACGGCAAAGATCTCGTCACGACCCAGGTGTCCTGTGGCTAGGACCAGACCATGCCGCGCGATCAGACGGAGGACGGCACGGAGCTCTGGGACGACGTCGCCGTCGGGTCCAACGACGTCAACGGGTGGCACGTCAAAGCCGGTCTCGCGCATCTCTCGCTGGAGACGTGCCCAATATGGTAGCTTCGCGCCAGCCGGCGCATGTTGGAGATGTCGTCGTTCATTCGCAGCGTCTACAGTAGGGAGCCAGACAAGCCGTGCTCCTTCTCGGGCCGCGATTTCGACAGCTAGGGGGTTGAGACCACCGACTGCACGGTTGAGGGTGATAGACCCAAGAACTTGGACACCCGGGACAGCCGCGCGCACGACAGCAGCGCGCTCGGCGGTCGGGACGTAGTGAGACTTGATTACATATCCCGCGAGCCCGACGTCAAGGAAGCGACGTGCCAGTGCGATGTCGTCGATACGCCGCGGCATGACGTCGGGGCCAGAGTGGACGTGGAGATCGTACGCCCCACGAACGAGCTCCCGCGCCCGTGGCGAGGGAACCGGGTGAACGCTTGTCATCGCCTGTACCTTCCGTCCTCTCGCTCATCACCGCTCGGCCCGGTCGATCGTGGCGGAGGGTTAGGCACTGACGCAAGACCGGAATCAACTAGGGGGATTATAGCATGCTCAGAAGGGAGAATTTACGTCTGAAGACACAAAAGGGGCAGGCCAGCCAGAGAGGCGAAGACTCTGGCTGGCCTGCGACGAGCGTTCGCCTCAGAGCTGCTTGGCTGCATTCTGGACGAAGCTGAAGTCGGCCAGCTGATCGACGGGAACTGTCTGCTGGATCTTGCCGCGTTGCTTCCAGAGCTGCTGTGCTTCGTCCAGTTTTGTGAGATCGAAGGTGCCGTCTTCAGAGACACCAGGCCAGGTCATCTGCTCGTAGAGCTTGTCATCCTTGAGCGGTGTCCGATTCTTGAGAATCTGCACGACCTCAGCGCGTGCCGCCGGATCCTTTAGCGCTTGGAGGTAGTAACGTGCTCCCTTGAGATACCCGACGAGAAATGCCTCCAGGAGTGCGCGATCCTTGAGCATTGGGGGGCCGACAACGATCACCGAGATCGGGAAGTTATCGCCGACGATGTCGACGATCTGATCACCGGCCACAATTGGGACAGCCGCACCAAGCTGCTTCGTCGCGATCGTCGCGTAGGGTTCGACGAGTTCAGCCGCCTCCACCGCGCCGTTCTGCAGTGCCGTCGGCATGTCGGGGAGACGGATCAGCTGCATTTTGACGTCATCGAGAGATAGCCCGCCCGATTCCAAGACCTTCTTGAGTTCGAGCAAGTCGATGCCGGCGTCGCTTGGCATCGCCAATGTGCGGCCGCGCAAGTCTGCGACCGAGCGGACGCCTTGATCGTACAGCTGCTTCGTGACGGCATAGGCGTGAAACACATTACCACGTCGCAGTGCGCCTTCACCGGCGACAATGGTCACCTCGACCCCCTGTGTGCGGGCGTTGACCAGTGCTGCCTGAATGGCACCGCTAAAGAGATCGAGCTGGCCGACGGCTACCAACGGAATAACTTCGCCGGGCGTGCCTTGTGTGGTAACCAGTTCCACATCCAGTCCGACTTCCTTGAAGAAGCCCTTTTCTACTGCGATGAAATTCCCGGCTTCTTCGGTGGCCAAGGCAACGCGCATCTTGAGCTTGCGAGCCTGGACAACTGTTGGCGCGGGTGTCGGGGTAGCGGTAGGCGCAGCAGTCGGGGTGACAGCGGGAGCCGTGGTCGGCGTTGCTGCCCCGGTCGCAGCAGTCGGTGTAGCGGGTGCAGTAGTTGGTGTCGGCTGCTGGCCACCACCACAGGCAGCAAGAAGACTACTCGTTGCCGCTCCGGCCACAGCCACGAGCAGAGTCCGGCGAGTTAACTTCCGCATATTCACGTAACAACCCTCCTCACGTCGACGCAGAGACTACCCGATCGCTAACTTACTCCGCCGATCACGCGACGAGACTCGTGTGAATTGTGCCGAAAGACCACACTGCTTTGGACGAATGTAGCCGTACTGGCATCATACAGTGCTCCGAAGCTCGTGGGAAGAGCGCTTGCAGCTTACCATGCGTATCGGCTGCGAGCGAGAATACAAGCGTGTACTGTAGCTCGCTGGATACGCCGAAAATGCACCATGGCTGATGGATAGCTGCCGTATCTCTATTGATAGTCTTCCCCACAGGTACTTCATTCTCACCCAGTAGCAGTGTGTTCAGATTATCCGAACGCGGAGCATCTGCCATGATTCACCTCTATGGTAATCAGGCGGCTGTAGCGAGTCAAGATTTCCCTTTCATGGGCCCGGCTGCGGCATGCGACATTCTCGTCATTGGTCGTTTTCTCGCAGATGGCAGTGGAAAAGGCGATACTTCTGCACTTGTCAAGACGCCGAACTAGCTGCGTAGAAGAGGTGAGTCTCAAGCCAAGAGTGCTTGGAAAGGAACAGAAACTTAACATGCCGCCTCGTGCAGGGAAGAGAGCTCTCCTAGAGCGAAATGGGACAGCAGCGGGGACCGTGGTTGTGCCTGACTGCCCGGATCAACTGCACACTGTGGGCAGGGCAGAAAAAGATCCCGGGCGGCGCAGCCGCCCGGGATCCTAGGAATGGCGTTCGATCTCAGCTGGAGCGGCGTGCCCGAAGCACTTGCTCCCGGTAGCGGCGAGCCGGCTCGGCGTAGGGGGCCGGCCCGACTGTCACCCAGACCTCGGTCTGCACATGCCGCTCCACCGACGGCTTGCGCGATCCGCCATTCGGCTCGCCCCACACAATGCGCAGCCGCGTCCCTTCCTTGGCGTACTCTTCCTTGATCGTTGCAAGCGAGAGAACTCGCTCCTCGTTGGAGCTGAAGCCGGTCCACATAGAGAAACCGACGACTTCACCGGCATCGTTGAGGACAGCGTCATACATCCACGTCGCATACTGCGCCAGCGGCAGATCGAAGTACTTGTAGCGCTGGCCCTTGGGCTGGGTAAAGAGGCTACCCACCACGCGGGCCGCTTCCTCCGGGTCCCACACCAGCGTCACCTTCTTACGGTGCGGCTGGTCCTTCATGCGCTCCAGCGCCGCCCGCCCCACGAAGTCATGGTCGAACTTGATCAGGCGCCCATACCCCAGATCCCACGGAGTCAAGTAGTAGTCCTCAATGTTGGGGCTGACAAAGCTCCCACCCAGCGACCCCACCGCCTCATAGGCCGTGGCCGGGAGCCACTCCCGATAGCCCCGCAGTTCCGGACTGGTGTAGATCGCCGGCAGCGGATTGGGAATCCAGCCAGACTCGAGGCCGTTGGTGGCGTAGGCGCGGGAGCCGACCTGGCGCAGACCGAATTCCTTGCCGGCCTCGAGGATAGCGGCCTTGACGGCTGGGCCGTCGGCGAAGTCGCCGAAGAACTCGGCACCGGCCACCCCGCTCATGCCATGGTGGAGG
>BEIE01000006.1 GCA_002898255.1 bacterium HR28 | reverse complement strand
CGCTCATCGCGCGCTCCCGTCCGACTTGCATGCATTAGGCACGCCGCCAGCGTTCCCCCTGAGCCAGGATCAAACTCTCCATCCCATCACACTCCACTCCAACCGCGCGCCCTCATCGGAACGCCGGTTGGCTGCGTGTCACTCCATCCCGATCGCCGTACGACGATCGGTCGACGGGGCACTCTCGCGAACCACACCTCAGTTGTCAAGGTGCTCGCCTCACGGCGCTCGGGTCTTTCGTCGAACCCATCGTCACAGTATAGCGATGGGCGTGCCACCTTGTCAAGACCCGCTTCTCCTCGCCGCGTCATTCCCACGCGGCGAAGGTACATACTACTCGTCTCACCCTTCCCTGTCAAGGGGCTACAGCAGGCATCACCTCGCTCGCGTCTCTGCTTTGTCTAGCACCCCGCCTATCCAGCGCCTCAGGCCGAAAAGAGAGCCCCGGGCACGGGATCACCTACCGCGACTGCCGCGGAATACCCCTTTCTCCGTAGAGAGCAACACGATGACGGTTCCGCCACCACGCCGTCCACTCGCGACTTCTCCGCAAACGCGTCACCCGCACCTCGAGACGTGCCCAAACACGCCCACCCCTTGTGTCCTCAGCGACCTCAGATAGCCGAAGCGTCACCGCGCTCGGCGCGCCATCCCCGATAAGACACGGAGTGTCAGCTTCTCGCTGATACCCCAACTCGCACACCCTCCGCACGTGTCAGCGTCCCTCGGAACAAGAACGCTGTCTGCCGATTCGCTGCCTCCATATCGAAGGGATGTAATGCCGACGTCGCATCCACAGGAATGATCACGTGATACCACCGGAGCGCCGCACTCGCCGCCGTATAGTGCACGCAGATCGAGGCGACCGTACCGCAGATGATCAGGTGTTCAATCCGCCGTAGCCGGAGCTCGTGGTCAAGCGGTGTACCATAGAACGCGTCGTACCGCCGCTTCTGGAGGACAAGTTCACCGTCCTGGGGCGCAAGCTCGTCGACGATCTGCCAGCCCCATGTCCCCGCCAGGCAGTGCTCACCCCAGATCGGAAACTCGGGATCCCCTGGATAGTGGGTATCTTGGGTGAACACCGTGAACATTCGATGCTCACGTGCCAGAGCGAGGAGATGCTGAATCTTGGGGATCGTGGCTGGAGCATCTGGGACAAACAGTTTCCCCTCCGGCTTCACGAAATCGTTCTGCATGTCGACGACAATCAACGCTGTTGTGAGCGGGTCGATGAGAACCTCGGGCACAACCTCATAGGCTGGGACTTCCACCGTGCGGCTCATGTGCCACCCTCCCTGTCTCGATCACACTGACATTCCTCAGTCTCCGAGACTCGGATCGTAATCTGCGCTCCACTCGTGGAGCGTGCCGGACGGTCCCTCCCAGTACAGGTTCCCAGCTTCATCCTGCCAGGTCGGCTCCGGATTCTCGCCGCTCAGCATCTGGCTCCACTCCTCGGCCATCCACGTGTTGAATGCGTCGTGGTCACTGTCGTACGGGACTCCACCCCCGACATCTGGCAGATCCGACCAAAGATCGCTCGCCGAACCGTCCCAGGTCGCCCCTGCATAGGGATCTTGGAAATCTGCCAGCGGAACGCCAGTATCAATATCACTCCAGTTCCATGCCGCTGGCACACCAAAATCGTTCTTGCCCTGCCAGTACTCCTCTGTCCACACGTCGGGCACCGGACCACCTTCCAACGGTCCTGGCGAGGCGAAAAGTTCGCTTGTCACCTCCGGCAACACCGCTGGAATGTCTTGCACATAGGTGGCAAGCGCCCCATACGGTGCCACAAAACTCATCACGTACCCATTCCAACCATCGGTGGCGATCCAGAGCACTCCTTCATACGGCTGCCCCTGCTGCACCGCCGCATACGCAAGTTGCACCGCCGGCCAACCATTCAAGGCGACCCAGCGGACGTCATAGGCCACAAGCGCCTCGTTCTCCTGTTGGAGCCGAAGATAGATCACAGCAGCGTACTGCAGCGGGTTCATCGGTTGCGGCAGCGGCTCTTGGAACCAAAACAATCCCGGTTGGAACGGCACTTCTTCTTGCGTGTCTACAATGAGCGCCGATTGTCCACTTGCTGTCTGCACTGTTCGCCAGTTGCTTGCCTGGGCCCAAGCCGGTGTTGGGGTCGATGGTGCGGAACGGGCAAAGTACCAGAGCCCTGCTGCTCCAAGAACACCAAGACACGTGCAGACTACCGCGAGCGCCGCCCCAACACTGAGAAACAGCCAGCCGCGGCGCGACACCGTTACGCTCCCTTCCCGGCTCTTCCTCCTCAAGACCTGCGCGTTCGACAAGCAGTATACAGTCTCGGGCGTCGGCAGAGAGCTGGTGTGGAAAGGAGGAGCAATGACAGCCCACAACACAGACAAGAGCGTTAGCGCACGCGCGAGCCCTCTTCGGGGAAACCAAAACGCCCGGAAGCACGGCTGGTGGTCACGCCAGTGCCCACTCACCGATCAGCAGCTCAAGCGCACCGTCGCCACCCTGGTGCTCAATGGCCAGTATCGACGCCTCAGGGAACTCGCCCGCGCCGTTGCCTACGCACGCAACGACAAGGAACTCGCACGCCAACTCCGCCAACTCGCCACCGCACTCCAGCGCCACCAGGTCACCACCGCAGCGCACATCCTGCGCCACGGATGGATACCAGAAGACGAACAGGAGGGACAGGCATGATCGGAATCGACGTCGGAGCCCACACCCTGCATATCCACGACACCGACACTGGTGAAGTCATCAAACTCCCCACCCCCCAGGCAGAAACCTACCTACGAACCAAACCGCCCACCACAATCGTCCTGGAACCCACCGGACACTACGGCCTCGCCATAGCGGAACTCGCCTACCTTGCCGGCCATCAGGTCCTCCTCGCCACCGACAATGACACGTGGGCACTCCGACGAGTCGTACGCCGGGCGCACAAAACCGATCGATTGGACGCCACGATGCTCAGCTCACTCGCCCAACTCGCCAACACCGCACCGGACATCGTCAAACACGCACTCACACCGTACGCCAACGTTCGTCCCCTGTTTCTCGCACGCCGCAGCGCGTACACCGCACGAAAGCTCGTCACACTGGCCGCAGCAATCCAAAACCGTCTCCGCCAGCACCCCGATCCCGAACTCCAGGAACTCGCACGCACACTCAAGAAACTCGCGGAACACTACCAACAGCAGACGATCGAAGCCACACCACCAGACGTCATCGCCCGCCTGACCACCATACCCGGAGTCTCCGCACCACTTGCCGCCCTGCTTTGGACGTACCTGGGAAACGCAGAGAGGTTCTCCTCGCCCAACCACGCCGTCTCCTACGTCGGTCTCGCACCCAGGAACTTCCCAACGTCCGGGGCGACCACCCGCCCACCCACGCGCCGCCGCACCGCAGCACTCCTCGCAACCCACTTGCACATGTACGCCCTCCGCGTTGCCGCAAACCCACACAAGTACGATCGCTTCGGCCAAACCTACCTCCGCCTGAGAACAAAAGGCGGACGCATCGCCCTCCACGCGGTGAAACGGCAACTAGTAAGAGTCGCGTTTGCCCTCCTGCGGAACAAAGAGACCTACGTCTCCAGCCAGGAGGCGCCATGAACCTCAGAGAACTGCAAAACGCCCTCGGGATCACCGACGACCAGCTCCACTACCTCGCTCGTGTCCTCACACGCTTCCAGCAGGACACCCACTTCCCCCACACACTCCGCGAGTACCGCGAAAAACGCCACCTATCCCGCTATCGCCTCGCGCGCCGTGCAGGACTGAGCCCATCAGCCATCACCCGTCTCGAAAAGGGACAGCGTCACCCCACCAGAACAACCCTCGCCAAGCTCACACTCGCCATGAACCTCACACCAGAGGAGACCCACCAGCTCTACGCCGCCGCAGGGTACCTGCCACTCAGCAGCCCACGCACCACCCAGGGAACACCCGCAACACCACCGGAAAAACGCACCACCAGCGAGTACCCAATCCCGAGCTCCCTGTACGGCGCGCGCCCACACACGTGAGCGCCAGCGAAAACAAGGGGGGAGGGGGCTGCGCTCCCGCAAGCGTCCGCTTGCCCCCTCCCCCCACGCTGCGGGCGCCCATGCCAGGAACCAACACCGGTGGTGAGGAGGTGAACCGAGGATATCACAGAAGCCCGCAGCTCCCCCCTCCCCCGCTAAAGTGCGCGCCTTGCCCCGGCGCCGTGCTCGCCGCTGGTCGCGGCTGCGCTCGGCGCCCGGCCGGCTGCTCGGCGCTGACGCGCCTGCGCAGCTCGGCCGCCCGCCCGTGCGCGGCGCGCCCCTGAAAGTTGCGCGCTAGGCACCAGCAGCGTGCTCGGCGCTCCGCAAGCTTCGCGCCTGCGCGCGCGCTGGTGCCAAGCGCGCGACTCCCCAGGGCCCGCACGGAGCTCACCCACCGTGGGCGCGCGCCCCCCTCGCGCCACCCCGCGCGGGCTGGAACGGAGCGGCCGGGCACCACTGTTGGTCACCGCAACACTGGGAACACTGGTATTCCCGCTCCCCTACCCACCCACAGCCCCACCCCCGGCCGCTCCGCGCGCGCCTGTTGCGCTCCAAAACGTCCCCTCCCACCAGGCCACTGCGCGCGCGGCCGGCGCAGCACCGTGCTCGCCGCTCCGCAAGCTCCGCGGCTGCGCTCGGGCTGCGCCTACGGTGCTCACTCGCCCGGGCTTGCGGTGCTCGCGTCGCTCACACCGCGCGCCCGGGCTCCCTGCGCTCCGTATGGCCGCGTATGCCGGTGGCAGCTGGTCACGGGCGCGCGACGCAACCCGCGCGGGGCCCCGGCGCTCGGGGCGCCACCACCGTCCCCGTACTCCCCGCACGATCAGCAATGCCCACCGCTAGCGCCGATCCAGCGGGACGACGTTATCCGCAACATCCCGATCAACCGGAACCACCATCTCAAACGCAGCGAGTACGTACGCCACGTACCGCAGTAACGCCCGCACATCCCAGAGCACCCACAACAGGACAGCCAGAAGCACCACCCCCAGCGCTTCCACAACAAGCCCCCACATATGCACCCCCTCAGGAAGACGCGACACAACACAAAGCAGCCAAAAAAACACTTGCGCGCGCAACCCATACGCTGCAACAATGCGAAACGGCGAAACAAAACGCCCAGGGAGGCAGTGCCGAGCAGTATATGCGCAACAGCGCCTAGGGAGTAATGCACAAGTCCGGCGGGAAAACGCCCACACATATATGCCCCCAGAGGCCAAGACTGTAGAGCGTCCCCCGCCGGACAAGCCTCCCTGCCGTACACATATACTCCCTAGGAACCGCGGAGGTGACCATCGTGACAACGAAAAGTGACACTTCCGTGAAGGTCATCGAGGTCGGACCGCGCGACGGCCTGCAGAACGAACCACTCCCGGTCCCCACCGAGGTGAAGGTCGCCTTTATCGATGCGCTGAGCGAGGCCAGTTTTCCTGTCATCGAGTGCACGAGTTTTGTGTCGCCGGCTGCTGTACCTCAACTCGCCGATGCTGAAGAGGTAATGCGTCGCATTCGCCGTCGCGCCGGAACGCGCTATCTGGTCCTCGTCCCAAATGAGCGCGGACTCGAGCGCGCACTCGCCGTCGGCTGTGACGCGGTGGCACTCTTTGCGGCCGCGACGGAAGCGTTCTCGCAGGCCAACCTGCGGGCGTCGATCGCTGACACGCTCGCCCGGTACGCCACGGTTGCGGTCCGCGCCAAGGCTGCTGGCTGCTGGGTGCGCGGATACGTCTCGGTTGCCTTCCACTGTCCGTATAGTGGCCCCGTCGCGCCTGAGCAAGCGATCACTGTGGCGCTTCGGCTCCTGGAGTTCGGCTGTGATGAACTCGCGATCGCCGATACCATCGGCCGAGCGACACCCGACGACGTTGCGCGCCTACTGGAAAAACTCCTCCGGGAAGTCCCCGCAGAGCGCGTGGCGGTGCACCTTCACGATACCACTGGGAAAGCCCTGGACAACGTGACGGTCGCGCTCTCCGCTGGCATCCGCGCCGTTGATGCCGCTATTGGCGGCCTCGGTGGTTGCCCCTTCGCTCCCGGCGCGCCCGGCAACTTGGCAACGGAAGCGTTGCTCGACTTCCTCGACACGTTGGGTTACGCTCATGGCATCGACCGACGAGCACTGCGAGACGCCTGGTTGACACTCCAGCAGGGCGCCCCAGAACTTGTCCGGCGCGGAGCAGCGCGAGCCACCGCACGGTCGTTCGATCCGACCGTCGCGGAATAACTGCGGGAGGGCGGTGCGTGATGTCAAACTTTCCGCCGTCAGTCGAGCGACAACTGAGGGATGAACCGGTCATCTGGCTTGCGACGGTACGGCAGGACGGTCAGCCCCAGGTCGTCCCGGTTTGGTTTCTCTGGGACGGCCAGCATGTCCTGATCTACTCACTTCCGCGTAGCCAAAAGGTTCGGAACATCCAGAGGAACCCACGCGTTTCCCTTCACTTTAACAGTGACCGGTGGGCTAGCCATGTGACGCGCTTTGATGGCTCGGCCGAGCTCGTGCCCGATCCTCCACCAGTGACCGCTGTTCCCGCATACCTCGCAAAGTACAGCGAGGCAATCACCCGACTGGGAATGACCGCACCCGAGTTCGCAGCTGAGTACAGTGCGCTGATCCGCGTCCGTCTGGAACACTTGGTCCACTGGTAAGCATCTCAGTGGTACCAGCCAACGGGATAACCTGTCGCCGACTCTGCTCCCGGTTGTTTGGCTGGGCAGCGTTTACTGGTGCTCCTGACCGTAGAAGCTCACACGCATCGCTGGCGAGCCTTCTTCTACGAGCGCACCGAGCGAACCCTCAAAGAGGGCGCTCGTCCGTCGTTTCGCTTGGCACGACGAAGAGGGGAACACGCGTGGCGGTCGCGAGTCACTCCGTCACACTGCCCAGAAGCCAGCGGGTCACCCCGCCTCGCCCGCGCGTCGTCAGCACCACGAGGTCCGGCCGCTCGCGTTCCACCGCGGCGACGAGTTCCCTTTTTGGCTCGCCGCTCAACATTTGGATTCGCACTTCGAGATGGCCTGGCACCCGAGCCCGCACATCCTCGAGATAGGCAAGTGCTTCCTGCTCCAGCTGGCGTAACATTTCCTGCGCCGCTGCTGCGATTGGTCGCCCACGCCATTCCAGGAGCACTTCACGATAGGTCTCCGCGACTCGAACAAGGGTAATACGAGCATGAGCACGCTCCGCGAGTGCGCACGCGTACGGCAAAGCCCGCTCAGCTTGCTCCGAACCGTCAAGTGGTACCAGCACGTGTTCCAATCGCTCGAGTGGAGCACCACCCACGCGCACCACCAGCACCGGACAAGGCGCCGTCCGGAGCACGCGATCCGCAATGCTCCCCAGTACTGCGCGGCCAAGTCCACCTCGACCATGACTCGCGACGACGAGCACGGGTGCTGGCCAGCGCGTTGCCTCCGCGACGAGTTCCTCTTCCGCTCGCCCCAGACGCACAACGGCGCGCGCCTGTACACCGAGTTGCTCAAGCACCGCAAGTTGCTCGGCAAGAAACTCTTCAGCTGCGACGTCAAGACGTGACTCTTCAGGGGAGAGCCAAACGACCTCACCCCGCGTCGGGTCGTAGAAGGGGCGCATCGTCTCAAGCACGCGGACAACGACCACTGGTGCGAGAAAGAGCCGTGCCAGGAGCGCCGAGGCAGGTAACACCGCGTCCGCCGCCGTCGAGCCATCATGGGCTGCAAGAACTGTTTCGATCATCCGCGTTCCTCATTCCATCCTCACTCCGAAGAATAGGAGGTGCGCCGTCCAAAGGCAAAGGAGACGCTTCCCAAGTAGCGCACATGGTCGTATGCTGGCAGTGGATCGCGTCTTTCACAGGGAAGGAGGGAAACCATGGTCCAGCAGCGGCGGATCGAAATCGATCCTCTGCGGCCACTTGCGACGCAACCTGGCAAGGGCCATAACCGCTGGCACGAGGCGATTCCGCCTGCACTGGAAGTCGAACCGGGCGAACCGGTTGCACTGGAGACCTGGGACGCTTTCGACGCACAACTGACGCCTCAGTCAACCATTCACGATGTCGCCAAAGCTGACCTGGGGCGCGTGCACCCGCTCACCGGTCCGGTGTACGTCAAAGGCGCGCAACCAGGCGACCTCCTTGAAGTGAAGATCCTGGAAATCGAAGCCGATCCATGGCGGCATTGGGGTTACACCGTGCAGGTTCCCGGTTTCGGCTTTCTCCGCGATCAGTTTCCGCAGCCCTATATCATCCATTGGCACCTCTACCCGAGCTATGCTGAATCACCTCAGCTTCCGGGTGTGCGCATCCCTCGCTGTCCGCACCCAGGGACTATCGGCGTCGCACCGTCCCGCGAACTCCGTGAGGAAGCAGCGCGACGGGAGGCGGAACTCGCTGCGCGCGGTGGTTTCGCGCTTCCACCCGATCCGAACGGGGCCGTTCCCGCAAGCGAGCCGATTGCGTCGGAGGGGCTTCGCACGATCCCACCGCGGGAGAATGCGGGAAATGTCGACATCAAGCAGCTCACTCCTGGTGCGAGCGTCTTCATTCCCGTCTGGGTTGAGGGAGCTCTCTTCTCCGTCGGTGATGTCCATTTCGCTCAAGGCGATGGGGAAGTCTGCGGCACCGCGATTGAAATGTGCTCGGTCGTCCACGTGGAGTTCCGTGTCCACAAGGGGGAAGCGCGTCGGCGGGGCATCCGAACACTCCAGTTCCTACGCGATGGCTACTTCACTGCCCCCGAAATGGCGGCACCACGCCGCTTCTACGCAACAACCGGTATCTGTGTCCGCAATGGTCGTAACGAATCGGAAGATCTGACGCTCGCTGCACGCGACGCCTTGTTCCGGATGATCGAGTATCTCCAGCGTCGTGGCTTCACCGCACAGCAGGCCTACGCACTTTGCAGTGTCGCCGTCGACCTGCGCGTCTCGGAAACTGTGGACGTCCCCAATGTCATGGTAACGGCGTTGCTACCGCTCGACATTTTTGTGAGTTAGACGATTGAGTCACACCTGGTGATCCACTCCAGGGTCCCCAACGGCGACCGGCGCGGGGAAGAGCCTCGCGCCGGTCGTTCTCCGAGAAGGCTGACGACGACGAGGAGTGCTGCGCACCGTGAGGCGGCTTCACTGTGCAAGCCGGGCAGTCACCACGACTTCATCGACACCACCGAGAGCTTTGCCCACCGGGCACCCGCGCTTTGCCTGCTCGGCGAACTCCTGGAACTTTGCCTCATCAATTCCGGGAACTTTCCCCTCTGTCTCCAGCTCGATCCGGTCGATGGCAAAGCCACCCTCAACTTGCTGGATACGCACGCGTGCTGTTGTACTGATGCGTTCGGGCGTATAGCCGGCTCGGCCGAGGATTGCAGCAAGTGCCATGCTGTAGCAGCCGGCATACGCTGCGCCGATCAACTCCTCTGGATTTGTCCCGGGTTCCTCACCGAAGCGGGTGCCGACGGAAAACCGCACCGAAAAGGCTCCACTCCCCGCGGTCGCCGTTCCGGTACCGGTCTGGAGCGGCCCTTCCCACGTCGCCGTCGCTGTCCGCACCGGCATAGTCGTCCCCCTTTCGGTTGGCAGATTACCAAACGCGAGCGGAGTATAACCCGTCTCCTGGCCTTCGGCAACATCACCGGAAAAGGTCGCGCTCGGGCGGCATGATGAGTTCGCGCGCGGTCCCTTCGCCTGGCTCATAGACGAAGCCACGAATGATCGCCGCCGGACAGCCCTCGGTCTTGCCCATCACGAGCTCTGCCGCGGCTGCGAGTTCGTCAGCGACGGCGATGACGGTGACCCGGAGCTCATTCCCATAAGAGTCGTGTTGCCCACGATAGTCGCGCAGCGGCCGCAGACCGGCTACCCCAATGGCGACGTTGACGATGCCATTGCGCCAGGCGCGACCGAAGGTGTCGGAGACGATGACGGCCGGTTCCCATCCCGCGAGCTCACACAGTTCACGCCGGATGGTGGCCGCCGACCGATCCGGATCGAGGGGTAGGAGTGCGGCGTAGCCAGGCGTGACATTCGAGAGATCGACGCCGGCATTCGCACAGACGAAGCCGTGATGCGTCTCGGCAATGATGAGCCCACGGTCCATGCGCACGATTCGCACACTTTCGCGTAGCACCAACTCGATCTGCCGTGGGTCACGTTCCCAGCGCGCCGCATATGCTTCTGCTATTGGCGAAGGCTCGATGTCAGCTAAGCGAACGAGACGCCCCTCAGCCTTTGAGACGAGCTTCTGTGTGACAACGAGGACATCACCGGGTTCGCCAGTGAGTCCACTGGCTTGCAGCCCAGTGAGCACCAGTGCAGCGACTGAGTCGCCCGGCTGCGCTTCTGGAATGCCCCGGATCGGAATGATGCGAACTTCACCCGTTCCCATGATGTCAGTTCCCGGCAAACCCGTGTGCCAGTATGCGCTCAATACGGAGAAGGAGCGTGACACGTCGCTGCGCTCGGAACTGTGGAATCCATGCATTCGCTTCTTGTTCGCCCACGTACCGGATAGCCAGGCGCGCGATATCCGCTTGCGCCCGTTCCTGATCTTCGACCAGTTGCACCCGCCCGATCACTGTCACATAGCGATACCCATCTGCAACGCAGAGTGAGGCGCGCGGATCGCGTTGGAGATCGTGGAGCTTGGCGCGTCCCTCGGCGGTGTTCATCAAAATGGTCTCCTCGTCGAGGAACTCGTACCACATCACCGACTGGCGCGGGGTTCCATCCGGCGCAATCGTCGCCAGCACCCCAAAACGCGGTGCCGCGAGGAAGTCCCGCAGTGCAGGAGTGAGCTTGCGCATTCCTCGTTTTCCCTTCTCCCAGCATCACGCTCGCCGAGGGGCGAGGATGGCACGATCCGGCAGAGGAGGCAAGGCCAACTTTCGTGCACTCCACTGCTGAGGCGCATGAGCTGGTCTGCACTTGTCCGCGGTCGTGTTCCTCTCTTGGCTCCCAGCACGGAGCACGGCCCACCGACTGGCTCCTGCCAAGGCACACCGGGTGGCTCGGACCACGCTATTGACCAGATTGAGCGCCGCGGCACCAATACGGCACCCCAACCGTTCGGTAGTCACTTGCGAGCGATCAAGACGCTTTGCCATGATCGTTGTCGAGGAGAGGACGGTGACGGCCAAAATCCGCTCCGCAATCACGACGGTGGATGGGATCGCCCTCTTCGTCATCGCAGCGGGCGAGAATCACCTGCCACTGCTGATTCTGCATGGCTTCGCCTCCAGCGCCATTGTTTGGGCCCCAGTCATTGGCGCACTCGCGACTGACCGATGTGTCCTTGCTTACGATCGACCCGGCTTCGGGCTGACGCGAGTCTCTCAGCACCGGTGGCGTCAGTTCGACCCGTATGCGCCCTCCGCACAGGTACCCATCGCACTTACTTTGCTCGACAAGTTGCGCATCGACCGGTTCGTCGTCCTCGGTCACTCCATGGGTGGACAGCTGGCCAAGGAACTCGCACGCACTGCGCCAGATCGCGTTGCCGGTTTGATCGTCGTTGCACCTGCGTGGGAACGACCGAGCGCTCCTCGGATCGCACAGTTCCTGCGTGCGCGCCCGGCCAACGCGCTCGGGCGATTGCTCATCCGCACGCTGGGTCCGCTGGCCCTGCGCATCGCACAACGGGCCGTTTGGGCTGGCCCGCCATCACCCGGTGGAACAACACAAGCGACCCTCGTGGCCAGCATAGCGGGCTGGGACGAGGAACTCTGGCGTGCCACCACCGCAACGCTGCTGGAACCGCAGACCGATCTCCCACAGTGGGTACCCTCGCAACCGACACTCGTCGTGCTCGGCGAGCACGATCGGATTGTTCCCAACGTGCGGACACTCGAGCTCGTGGATCAGTGGCGCAAGCAAGGCTGCTCGGTGCGCCTGGAGCGTTTCGAGCGAAGCGGACATCTCCCGCATGTCGAAGAGTTCGAGCGATTCATCTCCGTCGTACGTGACTTCCTGGAGGAGGTCGAACATGGCGCGACTTCGAGTCGGCGAGAGAGCTCCTGAGTGGGTTGGAACGACCACTGAGGGACACACGATCGGCAGCGCGACCCTGCGCGGTCACCCCACCGTGCTTGTGCTGCTGCGCGGGCTCCGCTGACCATACTGCCGCAGGCATCTGGCGCAGTTGCGCCGAGACTATGAACAGTTCCGTAAAGTCGGAGCAGAGGTCGTCGTCATCGCTCCCGATGGGCCGCGTTCTGTTAGGAGCTATTGGGAACGTCAACAGCTCCCCTTCCCGGTTATCTCCGATCCCGAGCATCGGCTCGCGGCACGCTTTGGCCAAGAGGTCAAACTTATGAAGCTTGGCCGCATGCCGGCGGTGATCGTCATCGACGCTGAGGGGGTTATCCGCGCTGCCTGGTACGGCGAGTCGATGCGGGACATACCGGATACCGCTGCCGTGCTTGCCGCGTTGCAGTCGCCACGAGCCGCCGAGGGAACCTCTGCATGAATCCTCTGAGGTTCGCGGGTACAAGAGCCGTGTTCTCGGAGTGATCGTCACAGTTGCACACGAGTTGACTGGATAACAAATAGTAGCACATCTTGAAGTGAAACGTATGCGTAGTAAGGAAGAGCTACTTTTACACATACCCCTCGTTCAGGATCTGAGCGTATCGCGCCGCAACGCAACAGGTGACGGCCAGTATCACGGACTACTCGCTTCCGCTCAGGCAACGTGTATCTGCTTCACCGACGTGAACCCGATGCACGAGCTCAGCGCCCCCCTGAGAGAAGTTGCTTTCCCACTGTGCATGCAGACCCACAGCTGTCGGCGATGCTGTGCCATGAGAGTTTCAATCACACCAGGACCACAGAAGGGATGCCTCACAATCAAAAGGGGAGAGGCGGAACCAACAGGCCAAGCGTAGTCTGTCCATGCGCGGCGCCAAGCGGCTGCAACGTCGAGCATTTCTTTTACCGTCACCGATATTCAGTGCGGGTGTTGTCCCATTAGGTTCCTCCCTCCATGCGAATCGATTTCTCTGTTACTCCCATTCGCTACGTTTCCCGCGGGACGTGGGCTGTGTACCTCCTTTCGTGGGTGCGATTAACGTTTCACTGGGTTGCAAAGCAATGCTCGGCTGCCCAGGTCGAGAATCACTGCTGCTTGTACCCGTAAGTTGAATGACCCTTTTTGATGCATTTCTGCTTCCTAGAGGACACACTCTTGGTCAAACACAAAGAAGAAAGGACGGTAGGCGTGTATTCGGGAAATTGTTGTAGGACACACATCACTACCAGCCACGTCAAGGGCTTGATCTCGGTCCGGATGGGCCACCAGTATCCACAACTGATCCCGAGCGTTGTGGCGACGCGGCCGTCAGGCCATGGCTCGCGGCGTTGACGTTCGACAACGAGAGCTCGGATTGTGTCGCGAAGGGACTGATCCATGACGCCTCCGCGTTTGCACCCTAGGGTAGCACATTCGCAGGTCTTTGTCAACAGGCTGGTGCTTCCCACAGAAGCAAGGCAGTGTAACCTAAAAGGTATGAAGCGCCCGGAAGATCTCGACACCCGAGAATTTGGCAAGCGACTTCGGCGGTTCCTTGACGCAGCAGGGATCACACCGAAGGAGTTTGCCTCCCAAATTGGGAGATCCTGGGGATACGTCCGAAGCATCCTCGTTGGGGTCAAGGGGCCTCCGGGGCGGGAGACACTCGAACGAATGGCAACTGTGCTTGGCATCTCCGTCGATGCGCTGATCGGGGCAGAACCTGAAGATGAGGTTGTCCGGCTTATTGCTCTTCGCCGGGGGCTTGGTGTCCTCGCGAACGACATCGATCCCCGTTACCGTGATCTCGTGAAGGTCTATACGTTTCGGCAGCAAGTGGCTCGTGCAGACATTCCTGAAGGGCTCCGGAGGGAACTTCTCCACGATATTGACCGAGCTATTGCGGAGTATGAACGCCTTGTGCGCGAGTCGGAGGCATCCTAAGCAGTTGTCGAAGCAATGGCGTCAGCCCGCAGAGGGGGACCGGGAGTGGCGCACGAATGGCAATACGGCATCGATGAGTTCGTTCGTCGACACGACCTGGATGCCGCCGTTCCTGTCCCGATCGAGATGGTCGCCGAGACCGAAGGCATCCACCTACGGTTTGCCCCAAATCTGGAACCTGTCTATGCATAGTTATTGTTGGCTCTGTCCGGCGGATCACGGTGGATGCGAATTTGCCGCTGCCCCTCCGCTGGCTCGCTATAGCGCATGAACTCGCCCATCTGCTTCTCGAGGATTTCCCGTCTCTACATCTTTTCGTCGAAAACGATATTTGCCGCTGGATCGCAGCGAAGGCGGAGAGTTGGGCGCACCGTGCAGCACTTCGGCTACTTATTCCTGCGGGGCCAATAGTAACGTCAGATTCCGTTGCTGCCCTGGCTTTAGCTTGCCAGGTTCTACCGGAGGAGATAGCAGCAGTCCTTCACCAGCTCTTCGGAGCACCTCCGTCTCACCAGAGAGAAGCGGGGAGAAGCCATGTGGCCGTTCCGTCGTAGGATAGGCGGGTTCATCGGAACCTTCGGGCTCACCAACCGCAATGCCTGCGAACCTGAAAACTGCTTTCTCCTTGGAAGTAGTGAGGCAGCCGGTACTATCGTCGTATTGCGTCGGTCTGAGACTTCAAGTTATCATGGATTATGGACTGAAGACGATAGGAGGAGGGTCATGGCAGACGATCGAAGCCAAGCACAAACCTCACGCTCGCGGCAAGTGTGGAACGCCATCATTTTGGAGGCACAGTCAAAGTGTCCTGGCGTCTTTGATCTCCTCCAAGCCTATGGCGGCTACGCCCAAGCCGTTCGCGAGGCCAGTGCATACCTTTCGCTTATCCATGTTCCACCAATGGCTACAACATCAGACCGTACCACAAGAGGGTAAGTGGTTTTATGCCAACCTGGGGTGAGTTGCTCAACGAGATTGCGCGGCGTTTTGCAGAGGGCGAGAAAGACGCCTTTGATACGGTTCGCAGGCGTGCACTGGCTGATTTGGCACAATATACGAAGCGAAATACCATTCTTTATGCTACTGGGCATCTGCAAAAGCGGAATGTTGCTGTACCTGATCTCTTATCCATCACTCACGAGGATATTGAAGGTTTCATGGAGGTCATTTATGGATTGACCGGCCATACTCTTGACCTCATTCTCCATAGTCCTGGTGGTCTGCCTGATGCTGCTGAAGCGATTGTTACATATCTGCGGAGTAAGTTTACGGATATCCGAGTGATCGTGCCGCATGAGGCTATGTCTGCAGCAACCCTCATCGCGTGTGCTGCAGACCGAATCTTGATGGGACGTCATTCTTATCTTGGACCAGTTGATCCACAAATACAGTATGGTGTGTACTCAGTACCAGCCCAAGCAGTGATCGATCAGTTTCAGCGTGCTAAGAATGATGTTGTAGGAGACCCTAGGACGCTTGCGGTATGGGTTCCGATCCTTCAGCAGTACGGACCCGCTCTTATTGAACAATGCGAGAATGCCAAGGAACTTTCGAAAGAACTTGTGTCTTCATGGCTTCAACGCTGGATGTTCCGAAAGGCACGGAAACGCGAGGAGCGCGCAACAGCCGTTTCAGAGGCACTAACTGACTACCGGCGCTGGCGAATACACAGTCGCCCCTTGCACGCTAAGTACCTGAAATCCTTGGGGCTGGCAGTTGATCTCATTGAGAACGATCAACGACTGCAAGACCTTGTTCTTACAGTTTACCACGCGACAATGCACACGTTTTCAGGAACACCAGCTGTAAAGATTATCGAAAATCACCTCGGCCGAAGTTTTATTAAACTTGTCACTTTCCATCCCCCGTCGCTGCCCTCCGGCACCGTACCTCCGCCCACTACAACTCCGCCATCAACCTGAAGCGCTGATTCATATGACGGCAAGGAGTTATACCTGGCGCAGCCAGCTCTACTTCAGCGACAAGTTCAATGTCCTGCGTCAGCACGTGCACTACGCCTCGGTCGACCCCATCTAACTCGACCCGCCCTTCAACTCGAATGCAACCCACAATATCCTCTTCCGAGAGAGCTCCGGTGACCAGGCGGCTGCCCAGATCGCAGCCTTCGATGAGACCTGGCACTGGGGCATCGAGCCCGAGCCCACTAACTCGTTACCGATGAACCGCTCAAAGTGGTCGACCTCATGCGGGCACCGCGAGTCTTCTTCGGCCAGAACGACGTCACGGTCTACCTCAGGAGATACGTCTGCGAGCTGCACCGGGCGCTTAAGCCGACTGGCTCGGTCTACCTTCACTGTGACCCGACGGCGAGCCACTGCATCAAACTCGTGCTGGATGTTGTGCTTGGGCTGAAGCAGTTCAAGAACGAGATTATCTGAAAGTGGTCATGCACTCACAACGGTACGAAGCACGGCATGCGGCGTTATGGGTGAGTACACGACGACCTTCTCCATTTATAGCAAGATTGGCTACTACACTTGGAATCCTCAGTATATCCCGTACGATCCAGTGTATATCGAAGCATTCTATCGGTACGTCAATTCAGAGACGGGCCGCTATGACCGGATAGTCGACCTGACGGCGGCAAAACCGAGCGACGATACCGGGTACGCCTGGCAGGTCAAGCGCCGGATTGACCCACCAGGCCGCTGGCAGGCTGACCTCGAGGATGGGTGGCAGAACCCACAGCCAGGATGGGAATACAAGGCGTTCTATACCTATCCAGGACGCTATCGCGCGTACAGCAAGGGCAACATGATCGCTTTTGAGCAGGCCAGTCGCACTGTCTATACGAAGCACGGTATGCCATGTTACAAGCGCTATCACGACGAGCAACCTGGTGTCCCGCTCCAGGACAACTTGGATGACATTCCCCCGATAACTGGCAAAGACGACCTCGGCTATCCCACCCAAAAGCCCGAGGAACTCTTGGAACGGATCATCCAGGCCGGCTCCAACCCTGGCAACCTGGTGCTAGACCCCTTCTGCGGGTGCGGCACTGCCGTGGATGCTGCCGAGAAGCTAGTCCGCCGCTAGATCGGCATCGACATCACCTACCTTGCTATCGACCCTATCGAGCACCATCTCAAGGATACGTTCGGCAATGAGCTATCCCCGTACGAGGTGCTCGGAGCGCCGCGGGACTCGCCGGTGCCCGGGTCCTGGCTCAGCACGACCGCCACCAGTTCGAGTGCTGGGTGCTCAGCCTGGTCGATGTCCATCCGGCCCAGGACAAGCGCAAGGGAGCAGATCGCGGCATCGACGGTTACCTCTGTTTATTCGACGATGGCAGCGGGCAGCGGAAGAAGGTCGTGGTGCAGGTCAAGAGCAGCGAGGTCAGCGTATTACACGTGCGCGACCTCCGAGGCACGGTCGAGCGTGAGGGGGCAGCACTCGGCATACTGGTCATGCTGTAGTCGCCGACTGAGCCCATGCGCCAGGAGGCGCTGACTGTGGAGTTGTATGAGACATCCTGCTTCCCCAGGCACTGCGCCCGGGCTCCAGCCCTTGACGATCGCGGAGTTGCTCGCTGGGGGCAATATCCGCAGCTCGCGCCGGCAGCGACGTTCAAGCGTGCGGAGCGCCAGGCCAAGCGACGGCCCCGCCAGCGACGTTTAGGGATGCAAAGAGGTGAACCCCAATGTTCCCGCCAGAACACTACTGTTAGCCCAGGAACATCACTCGCCGACGCTGTTAAAATAAAAGTTAAAAGAAGGAGGCATGAGGGCATGCTGCAGGAGAGCACCGAGCGCATCCGCCAGATCAAGGCGGAACTACGCCGCCAACGGGATCCAGAGGTGCAGCGCCGGTTTGCTGAGGAGCGCCGCCAGGCCATCGCTCAGTTCGAGCAACGCTACGGGATCCGCTCGGAGCAGATCCACCAAGCGATTGATGACGGCCGGTTGGAGGAAACTTTCGAGGTGAACCAATGGCTACACCTGTGGGAGATAGAGCAGCATGCCCGCCGGAAGGCTGGCACGGCGCAGTGACCCACATGACTGGAATCGCTTCGACAACTACTTGAAGACGCATCAAGGATATCTCGCCCATTGGGAACGCATAGGCTTTCTCCTCGAAGATGCACTGGAGTGGCGCTTCGAAGAGGACTGGAGCCGAATCACCATCCGGGGTCGGTTACATTTTCGTGGCGGCTACAGTATTGCCGTCGATAAGGTCCTCGAAGTGCGTTCCATCCGTGGCCGGTGCGAAGTCCGCACAAAGTACTATGCTTACCAGGCCTTGCGGACGACGCCAGATGAGGAGGTGCGTAGGCTCTTCCGGTACGACAACGATCATCAGTACACGCGCGAAGGGCACCCTGACGAGCACCACAAGCACATAGTCGACGAAGCGGGCCAGGAGCACGTGATCTGGGTAGGACGGCAGAACTGGCCGACACTCCACAAGGTAATTGATGAACTCTTTACCCTCGCACTGCAGCTCGACGGCACGTTATGGCAGTGATCGGGCGGCGCACAGGAGTCAGTAAGCGCGATAGCCCGCGATCGCGGGAATAGTCCAAAAGGCAGCATGCAAAAACAACCGAACGGGTGACAGCGCGGCCGTGGCGAGGGCTCCGTCTATCAGCGGGCACCCAATGCGCTCTGGGTAGCGGTGCTCAACCTGGGAATCGTCGGCGGCAAGCGTCGGCGCATCTCGTCAAGAAATCCGAGGCCCTGGCGAAACTTGAGGCAGCAAAGGCGAAGCTCGCGCGTGGCGAGCCACTCTTGGCTGGGCGCGAGACCCTCGGAGAATTCTTGAGACACCGGCTGGCTGGCTGAGGTTGCTCCGCACCAGCTGGCCCCCAGGACATACGAGAGCTACCGCCACATACTCGGGAGGCACGTCATCCCTAAGATCGGGCATGTCCGCCTCGTCCGGCTCACATCGCTTGACGTCCAGCGTGCTCAACAGGAAACGCGCCTCAGGCCTCTCTCCTCGCACCGTCGCTTATCACCGGGCCGTGCTGCGGGGGCACTCAACGACGCAGTTGCATGAGGTCTCGTCTCGCGCAACACGGCCGCGCTCGCAGATCCACCAAGGCAGGTCCAGTGCGAGCGCCGCTACCTTACACCAGCCGAGGCCCGCCAGCTCCTGGAGGCAGTGGCCGGCCCTAGACTCGAGCCGCCATCGTCATCGCACTCGAGCTGGGGTTGCGCCTTAGTGAACTCGTGGGCCTTCGCTGGACCGACGAGATCGACCAGGAGGCGCGGACAGTCACTCCACGTTACCAGGTTCAGCTTTGAACCACCAAGGTCTGGTACTCCCCAAGCTTAAAACCCCGATGAACTCGAAACTGATCCCATTACCGGAGGTGGTGGCCAAGGCGCTGCGCCAGCAACGTGTCCGAGTGCCAGAGATGCGGCTGGCGGCAGGATGGCTCTGGCGCGAGCACCGGTTCGTGTTCCCCACGTTGCTGGGGACACCGCAGGAGCCACGGAACGCGGAGCGGGCCCGGCACCGGCTGCGGCGGGAGATCGGCATGGACTGGCTCTCGTTGCACGGGCTCCGACACGGGTTGGGAGCACTCCTTGTGGCACGAGGCGTCCATCCGCGCATGGCGATGAAGCTACTCCGTCACTCCCAGTTCTCGCTCACGATGGAGATCTACACGGCGGTGACGCTGGAGCTGGTCCAGGAGGCGGCGAGTGAGATCGATGCCATTCTGGGCACGCAGGCACGGCCGGCGGGTGACACATTGGCTACAGTTTGGCTGTAGTAAACGCGACACGGGTGCTGGTCGACGTTCCAGCACCCGTGGTTTTACGCGTGTTGCTGCGGAACCTTGAAGTAGGCCGGGTGGGACTCGAACCCACAGCCCGCGGATTAAAAGTCCGCTGCTCTGCCAGTTGAGCTACCAGCCCTTACAACTCCGGCAGCTTGGCCGCCGGACTCATCCTAAGTGTAGCCGATCCAGGCCGCTTTGTGCATCCCTTCTCTTATCTGTACGAGCGTCGCACGCGAGTCACTCTACCGCTCGCGCTGCTCCTCTCATCGCTGCGAAGTCCCATCCGAACATCTCGCATGTTCCCTTTGGCCGACGGGCACCTACGCACCTCTCGCGCTTGCTCAACCGGCAGCACGGCCGACGGATCCGTCACAGTCGCCGAACAGCGCAGGTCCTGCATATTGCTCTGGTCGGCGCAGTGGAGCTCTACCCACACCGTGCACTACCTGTCGCCACCGCTGCGACAGTACAGCTCCGCTTCGAGTAGTCTTGAGAAAGCCAAGGAAGGAGCCAGCGACGGTGTCGCTCAATGAAGCCCAGGCCCGCGCACTCGCACTGCAGGCGCTCGACCAGCTCGGTGGACCACGCGCCGTCTATCGATCACCCCGTCACCCATTCTCGCCAGCGGGTACCCGCACACTCCGTATTGGCGCATACGACATCCGCATCCGGTACGGCGAAATCAGCTCACCAGCCGTGGTTGAATTGGCCGGATACGTCTTTGAGATCCGTGACGACGAACTTATCCTGTTATTCGCGCCCCCACAGCCATGAGCCCCCACCACTCCCTTACGCGATTGCCACTGCGTATTGCTCTTGGTGGGAGTCTCGCGGCTCTCATCGGACTGGTCGCCTATCGATTACGTGCCCTCGACCGCGGCGGTGCACTCGCCGCAGCTGGTACCGGGACACTCGTCTTCGCCGCTGGCGGTCTGTCCTGGTCGACTTCAATGATCGGCTTCTTTGCCGCCGCCAGCGCGCTCACCCGTCTCGGTGGGGCACGCAAGCGTGCCCTCGCCGTCCTTGGTCGCGAGGCGAGTCGACCACGGACCGCAACGCAAGTCCTGGCCAATGGTGGCGTCGCCGCCGCACTTGCTGTGCTCCACCTCCTCCGCCCCGGTGACCGCGACTACACGCTGCCCTATCTCGCCGCTCTCGCTGCCGCTTCGGCCGATACGTGGGCGACCGAGCTTGGTGTGCTTAGTCCCAGCCCACCACGCTCGCTTCGCACCGGACGCCCAGTCCCACCTGGCACCTCCGGTGCCGTCTCCCTTCTCGGGTCCCTCGCCATGATCGGTGGCGCCACATTCGTCGCCCTCCTCGCCCCCCGCAGCCTCCCACGTTGGCCAGTTGTCACTGCCGGGAGTCTCGGAGCCATCCTCGATAGCCTCCTTGGAGCCACGCTCCAAGCTCGCTACCACTGCTCTCACTGCCAATGCATCCTCGAAACTCCACAGCATGACTGCCCCGGCCGCGCCCGACGGGTCAGTGGACTTCCAGGGATGACCAACGACCTCGTCAACGCGCTTGCGACGCTCGCCGCAGCACTCTTTGCTCTCTTACTCGCTACAGGTCAAGAGAGTAGACGCCGGAGCGCCTCCGCTGGCTCGTAGCGCTGCCCGAGGAAGATCGGGGTGTCCAGCTGCGTGTACTTCCGTACCTCGGCTGCCCGAAGACGCTGCACCATCGTGATTAACGTCCCAACGTCATCGTCCTCGAGAGCCACGATGAACTCCTGATCCTGAACACCGAAGGAATTGACCGTGTTGGTCAGCACACTCGGAAACTCGTCACCGAGCCGCCCATGCTCGGCCATAAGACGCCGTCGCTCCTCAAACGGCAAGAGATACCACTCTGGCGTCTTCACAAAGGGATAGACGCTGAGATACCGTTTCGGGGGGACTCCGCGGAGAAATGCCGGGCCATGGGTCGGATCATACTGCGAGGACCCTGCCATACCGAAGTAGGCGTAGCGTAGCTGCAACGCTCGGCCAATCGCTGTTCGCCGCAGCGCCAGCGCGAGATCCTGGATGTAGGCTGGATCGTGCCCTAAGACCCACAAAATGAGATCGACATCCGGGCGAAAACCAACTGACAGATATGACCCGCGGGGCTGCGTCCCCTCGCTGCGCTCCAGCAACTGCACAAACTCTGCGATCGCCATTTCCACATCACTCGGGACACGCTCGCGGTCCAGCGCAGCAAGCCAGAAGACCGTGTAGCGTGGCATCAGACTCATCTTCTCGCTCCGTCCCTTTCCACGCAACTCGATCCACCACCTCGGGCCGATTCTGCCAAATCTGCCGAAATTGGTCGAGCCTCGAACCGAGCCAGATGACACTCTCGCTGTGATCCTCTCCTCGCATCAGGCACGGCCCTGCCCGCTGTGGCGGACAAGCAACCTCCAAGGAACCGCGTGAAGCCAGGCGTCGACCTGCAGACCACTTCGCCCGCTGTATCGCCTCGCCAGGAGGGCAAGCGTCACAGGAGCTTTCGTTCCGCCTGGGCGGAGAAGCACTGCAGCCCCTCTGTTCTCACTACAACGGTGGGATTGACCGCCGCACAGCGCGCATATTACCGCTGCGGTTCTGAGGCCGAGAGCGCTGTCTCCTGGCTCGGGCCAACGACGACAATGTGCAGACGCTGCGGATCAAGGTAACGCAGCGCCGCGTCACGGACTATTGTCTCATCGATACCAGCAAGGAGGTCGGGTAACCGCTCCAAATAGTCCAACCCCAGCCCATAGAACGCGAGGTCAAGCAGTGCTCCAGCCACTCCGCCAGTCGTCGCGAGCCCGAGCACAATCGTTCCAGCGAGCGCCGTCTTGGCGTCGGCAAGCTCTCGTGCTTCCGGTCCCTCCTCACGGAATCGCTCGATCTCTTCCACAATCTCCGCAATGACACGCTCCACATGAACCGGCGCAACTCCTGCGTAGGCGCTCCAGTAGCCGGGTCCCACACCCGTCTCCAATGTGCTCGCCGCATAGTACGCCAGGCCCGAGCGTTCACGCACACGCGCACCAATCCGGCCCATGAGGCCGAGCCGTCCCAAGACAACGTTGGCAAGGCGGAGTGCCTCAAAGTCCGGATGCTGCCGCGGCACCGTGACGATACCGAGCGCCACATCGGCCTGCTGCTTCGCTGGCAGCGTCTCACTGCGGCGCTGCCCCTGTGCCGACGGCTCCACGGTCGGGATCGCCAGGCGCGGTGCCTCTCCCTGCCAAGACGCGAGGGCCTGCTCAAGCGACGCCCGCACCCGGCCGAGATCCACCCCACCAGCCACCGCAACCACTGCCCCTGCCGGACGATAGAACGTCTCGTGAAAGGCCCGCACCTCTTCGGACGAGAGCGTCTCCAGCGTTTCCTCCGTTCCGAGCACCCGATGGTGATAGGGATGACCGGGTGGGTAAATCAAGGCGCGCAACAGCGCATCGGCTCGCGCACGCGTGCTTTGTTCCGCCTGCCGTAAGGCGGTAAGCGCCTGCTGTCGAACGCTCTCCAACTGCTCGGACGGGAATGCTGGCTCCAACAGGACCTCGGCAAAGAGCGGCAACGCCGCATCGAGCGCCTCAACGAGGCAGCTCAGGCTCACGTCAACAGCATCCCGACCGACCCCGACTGTCAGCGTGGCACCGAGCCGATCCAGTTCCTCATTCAGTGATGCCTCGTCGCGCCGCCGCGTCCCACGCGACAAGAGCTGCCCAGTCACATAGGCGAGCCCCGGTCGTTTCTCATCGCGGGCAGCACCGGCTGGTATTCGGACGCTGACGACCGCCAGGCGGCTCGCCGAGACCTCCTGCCCAACGAAGTACGCCCCATTCGCCAAGTAGTCGGCAGTTGGTGCCAGCTGCACCCGTGGAAGCACGACCGGTTCTGCGGAACTTTCAGGTACCTCACGGAACCAGTAGCGCGGCGCGACCGTCTCTGGCTCTGCCAGCGGAATGAATCGCGCTCCTACAACGCTTGCTTGTCCCAGGCTCCCCTCGCCTTCTGGGCTCGGCTCAAGCCAACCGACTGTGCGGCGCTCCGGTCGCAGATATGTATTTGCGACACGCAGGAGGTCGTCGCTCGTCACCGCCTCGATCTCCCGCCAGAGCTGTTCTGGTGAGCGCTCGGGACATACGACTGCGAGCGACCCGAGAAGTGCCGCGCGGCTCTGCGCGCTCTCATTTGCCGCAGCGAACTGGACAGCAAGCTGGCGCTTCGCGCGGGCGAGCTCCTCCTCACTGACTGGATCCTCTCGGATACGCCGCACCACGTCATCGACGAGCTGCTCGACGTTCCGCGGTTCAACCAGTGGGGTCAACGTCGCTGAAATCGTGAAGAGGAAAGGATCCAGAGTGAGCGACATACTCGAGACAGCGGCAGTACAGAGCCCTGGGGCGACAAGTGCACGGTAAAGGCGTGCGCTCCGTCCCATCCCACTACCGCCGAAGGCGACTGGCTTCCCACCCGAAAGTACCGCATCGAGCACGAGCAGCGCCGGTATGTCGGGATGCGATGCTGCTGGCACACGCCAGGCCATAAGCAGCTGCGCTGTCGGAGCTGGGCGACGTACCGTCACCCGCCGCTCGCCCCACTGCTCCGGCTCAGTCACCCGCAGCGCCGGCGGCATTGTCCCGGCTGGTATCCCTCCGAAGTGGTGCTCGACCGCTTGGAGCGCAGCTACGGGCTCGACGTCACCGACGACAACGAGTACCGCGTTATTCGGCTGATAAAACGTGCGATAGTGCTGATAGAGCTCATCACGGGTGATGTGGAGCAAGTCTTCCCGGTAGCCGATCACCGGATGCCCATACGGATGTGCACGGAAAGCTGCCGCCACAACTTCTTCGCGGAGATACGTGCCTGGTTGGTTCTCGCTGCCTGCACGCTCGGAGAGGATGACCGTCCGTTCGCGTTCCACTTCTGCCGGATCGAAGCTGGCCGCGACCATACGGTCAGCTTCGATCTCGAGTGCGAGCTCCCACCCTGGCGTCGGCAGCGTCTCAAAGTAGGCCGTGTAGTCCAGCCAGGTGAAGCCGTTGAGTGTTCCACCCCAACGGTTCACCTGGCGGAAGATCGAGCCAGGTGGGAAGCGCGGTGTCCCCTTGAAGAGCATGTGCTCAACCCAGTGCGAGACCCCAGTCAGCCCTGGCGGCTCGTTTCGGCTTCCCACCCGATACCAGATCCAGCACGAGACGACCGGCGCGTGCCGCAGCGGCTGGACAAGAACGGTTAAACCGTTCTCAAGCCGCGTTTCGACGACGGCGGATCCTTCTCGCATCGCCTCGTGCCTTCCATCTGCTCCCGGCTGACGTCTTGCGCGCTCGTCCTAGGCCTCAGCGCGGAGTAATCGTCGCAACACGTAGGTGAGAATCCCTCCGTGGCGGTAGTACTCGATCTCCATCTCGGTATCGAGCCGAGCGATCGCCTGGAACTCGATCACCTTGCCGTCGTCGCGTTCAGCACGCACTGTCAGGAGCTTGCGCGGCTCAAGTCCATCCGCAATACCCGTGATAGTGAAGCGCTCACTCCCGTTCAGGCCGAGCGACTCCGCGTTCTGGCCCGGCAGGAACTGTAACGGCAGGACGCCCATGCCAACCAGGTTGCTGCGGTGGATCCGCTCAAAACTCTCGGCAAGCACTGCCCGCACGCCGAGCAGCATCGGGCCCTTCGCCGCCCAGTCGCGCGAGCTCCCGCTCCCGTACTCTTTCCCGGCAATGACGAGGAGTGGTGTCCCTGCCATCTGATAGCGCACCGCTGCCTCGTAAATCGTTACCAACTCCCCACTCGGGAAATGCGTCGTCCAGCCGCCCTCGCGCCCCTGAGCGAGCCGGTTGCGCAAGCGGATATTCGCAAACGTGCCACGCACCATCACCTCGTGGTTCCCGCGTCGCGCACCGTAACTGTTGAAGTCCTTCGGCTGCACGCCCCGCGCGATGAGGTATTGCCCGGCTGGGCTATTGACAGGGATCGAACCAGCCGGCGAGATGTGGTCGGTGGTCACTGAATCTCCCAGCCAAGCCAAGACGCGCGCACGCTCGATGTCATGCAGCGGCGGTGGCTCAAGGGCAAGATCCTGGAAGAAAGGTGGCTCCTGGATGTAGGTCGAGTTCGGATCCCATTCGTAAAGATCCCCAGTTGGCACCGGAAGGGAACGCCAGCGCTCGTCGCCGGTGAACACTTCCCGATACCGCTCAATGAAGAGCTCCGGCCCGATCGCCTTCTCCATCGCCTCGCGGATCTCTTCCGGCGTCGGCCAGACGTCGCGGAGATACACTGGTTCCCCGTTCGGGTCGTAGCCGAGCGGCTCAGTCGTGAGATCGATGTCCACGCGCCCAGCGATGGCGAAGGCGACGACCAGTGGCGGTGAGGCCAGATAGGCTGCCCGCACTTGTGGGTGGATGCGTCCCTCGAAGTTGCGGTTCCCGCTCAAGACCGCCGCGACGACAAGTTCATGCTCCTGCACCGCCTTAGCGATCGGCTCGGGCAGCGGCCCACTGTTCCCGATACAGGTTGTGCACCCGTACCCGACCAGGTGGAAGCGCAGTGCCTCCAGATAGGGCATGAGACCAGCGCGCTCCAGATAGGCCGTCACCACTCCCGAGCCCGGTGCGAGGCTTGTCTTCACCGCCGGATTGGTATCCAGTCCACGCTCGACTGCCTTCTTTGCCAGGATGCCGGCCCCCAGCATCACTTCGGGATTCGAGGTGTTGGTACAGCTCGTGATCGCCGCGATCACCACCGAGCCATGCGTGAGTTCCACATGCCGCCCATCCAGATGGACATCGACCACCTTGCGTCGCTGGCCGACCGGCACAACCGGCTCGCTCGGCTCTTCCGCTTCGTTCACCGTCCCACCCTCCCAGTCGAACCGCTCTTGATCCGTCTGAGACTGGGAGAACTGTTCCGGGAAGGCCGCCCGGAGACTTGCTGGGAGCTCGGAGAGCCGGACACGGTCCTGCGGCCGACGTGGTCCAGCGAGGCTCGGCTCCAACGTCGCGAGATCCAGCTCAACCACCTGATCGAACACCGGCTCAGGCCCATCTGCAGTACGGAAGAGCCCTTGCTCCTTCGCATAGGCCTCGACCAACCGAACGTGCCCCTCGCTCCGCCCGGTGAGCTTCAGGTAGCCGAGCGTCTCATCGTCAATCGGGAACATGACCGCCGTCGCACCCATCTCTGGAGCCATGTTGGAGATCGTCGCCCGATCCGGGAGGCTCAGGTGCCGCAGACCCGGCCCAAAAACTTCGACAAACTTCCCAACCACGCCCACTTGCCGCAGAAGCTGCGTAATGGTGAGCACGAGGTCGGTCGCTGTCACCCCACCCGGCGGCTCATTGACGAGGCGGAGCCCGACGACTTCTGGGAGGAGCAGGTAGATCGGCTGGCCGAGGAGTACCGCTTCGGCCTCAATCCCACCGACGCCCCAGCCCAACACCCCGAGCGCATTGATCATCGTCGTGTGGGAATCCGTCCCAACAAGCGTATCTGGGAATGCAACCGCTTCTCCGTCATGCTGCCGCACCGCGACGACCGACGCCAGGTACTCTAAGTTGACCTGGTGCACAATACCTGTTCCCGGTGGAACAACGCGGAAGTTGCGGAATGCCTGCTGCGCCCAGCGCAGGAGCATATAGCGCTCACGGTTCCGCTCGTACTCCTTTTCCACATTGCGCTGGAACGCCACCGTCGTCCCAAAGACATCGACCTGCACAGAGTGGTCGATCACCAAGTCGACTGGAACCAGTGGGTTGATGCGGGCAGGATCGCCACCGAGTCGAGCAACGGCGGTTCGCATCGCCGCGAGGTCAACGACCGCTGGCACACCAGTGAAGTCCTGGAGGAGCACACGGGCTGGCAGGAACGGGAATTCTCGGGCCGCCTTTTCACCCGGCCGCCAACTCGCCACGAGCGCTACATCGTCCTCCGTGAATGGAGGCGTTCCCGCGTAGCGGAGAACGTTCTCCAGGAGAATTTTCACGGTGAACGGCAACTGCTCCAGCGGCACCGCGAGCTGGTCAGCGACCGCTGCAAGCCGGAAATAGGTCACGCGCCCTTCCGGCGTCTCCAGCATGCCCCTCGCGCCAAACGGATCGTTTCCTCGCGTCACCATCGCCGCTCTCCCTCTACCGCTCCCGCAGATTCCCTCACGACGTGAGGCCGCTCCTTGTCTCTCCTAACTCTACTCCGGATCGTCACAGCACGGCAGTCTCGCGGCCACAGAACTGTCGAGGTCGATGTCTAAGTTTTCCCGACAGACACGGCGACCATGTTGCGTTACACTGACGTTCGCAGCGCAAGACACGAACGGCTTCATGCCGAGAGGTGATCGGTGCGCTGCACTGAATTGCCGGCTCGGCCTTCCTCTCGAGTCGGCGTACGAATACCCTCTCTGCACCTCCAGTTTCCCCCTCTCTACCCCTCTCTTCGGGGCGGTACCCACCAGGCCGCCCCGCCCTCATGCTTGGTATGCGCCATCACGCCGTTAGCCACAGCGGGCTGCAACCCTCTTCACCCTCCGATACAGTGGTGTTCTTCCCTCTCTTGCCAAGGGAGGGTGACTCCCTCACCTCGCCTATGCACAGTCAACGTCCCGCGAGCAGCAGAGTCCGAGCGATCACCGCTGCGATGAGCGTCATCTCACGCCTCCATGGTCTGTTTTGCGGACATATCACCGGAGAGAAGTACAGCGGCGTTCGGCCGCCCACGTCTCCGTCTCACAGTTGGCGCCGACCGCCAGCAGTACGAGCTCCGGCACGTGCACTGAATGGAGAGAGGGAGAAGTCTCCGGAGTTGAGCGATCAGACCCGACTAGCGGGGTCTCGACGCAAGATATGACTCTGGATCCGTTTCAAAGAGCCGTCGACAGGCTGGGCAACAGAAGTAATAGCGCTGGCCGCGATATTCAGCAACGTGACGTGTCGTACGCGGATCGACAGTCATCCCGCACACCGGATCGATTGCCTCGGCAGCTGCCTCTTCCGGCACGGCTGCGACTGCACCCTCGGGGCGCCAGGCACTGCGCCAATCCTGCTTGCGCGCAATAAGTTCCGCAAGCACACTGACCGCAATCTCCTCCGGGCTCGTTGCCCCGATGTCAAGTCCGGCCGGTGCCTTCACTCGCCCGAGCAACTCGTCAGGCACTGTTGACGCAAGTGCTGCGCGGATGGCCGCGAAGCGCTTCCGACTGGCGACAAGTTCCACCAGCGGCACCCCGGCGCGGAGTGCCGCTTCGATAGCATCCTCATCGTAGGCTCCCAGGCTGGCGACGATAGCGACGCTTGGTCGCCGTCGCGGTCGCTCGCCGGGGTCGAGGCCATCTACCCACTCGTCGGCCTCCGCCGGGGCACCTGTTGCACCAGGCCGGAAGGCAACAACGTAGTACCCCATTGCGCTGCCAAGGCGCAGGAGGGCATCAGCGACGGGACTCTCGCCGTAGATCAACAGTTGCGGCGCAGGAAGAAACGGCTCCAAGAAAATCTCCAAAGCCCCTTCGCTGTGGCAGGTCATCGGTGCCACCACCACTCCTGGTCGGATTGGTGCGCCTTCAGCTCCTGCCGGGTCGATGCGGAGGATTCGTGCCTGCCCATCATGCAACGCAGCAATCGCTTCCCGCATCACCGCTGGCTGGGCGCAACTTCCACCAACCCACCCAAAGAGTGCACCGTCTGCAGTGACGATTCCCTTCGCCCCTGGTTTGGCTGACGTCGGGCTTTGACTCCACACGACGGTCGCCAGGACAAAGGGAATACCTCGCTCACGGAGCTCCACGGCGAGCATGAAAAGATCGCGCCCCAGTTGTGTCCGGTCACCACTTGAACGCGTCATCGCACACTGCTACTCGCTCGCCACCAAAGGTGGACAGCGGGAGGGTGCGGGTGGTCTCCCGCACCCTCCCTTCGGTCTTACTCCGCCACGCCCTTTTCCTGGAGGATACGGTAGACCTTCGCCGGCGTGATCGGGATATCGATGTGCCGCACGCCCAGATGGCTCAGTGCATCGACGACAGCGTTGACGATGGCCGGCGGCGCGCCAATCGTCGGACTCTCACCAACGCCCTTCGCCCCCAACGGGTGATGCGGTGAGGGCGTGACAGTCTTTGCCGTCTTCCAGTGCGGCGTCTCCACCGCCGTCGGCAGGAGGTAGTCCATAAAGGTACCGGTGAGCATCGTCCCGTTCTCGTCGTAGACAATCTCCTCGAAGAGCGCTGGCGCCATACCCATCGTCAGCCCACCATGAATCTGCCCTTCGACAATCATCGGGTTGATGATTGTCCCGCAGTCATCGACGGCGAGGAACTCACGAATCTTGACTTGTCCTGTCCCGCGGTCAATGTCCACGACGCAGACATAGGCACCAAAGGGGAACGTCAGATTGGGCGGATCATAGTAGCACTCCGCCTCGAGACCCGGCTCAAGACCCAACGGGAAGTTGGTATAGGCTGCAAAAGCGATCTCCTGCATTGTCTTGTAGCGGTCGGGGGCACCCTTGACCCGGAAGGCGTAGTCCTTCCATTCCAGGTCATCCGGGCTGACCTCGAGGAGATGCGCTGCGATGAGTCGCGCCTTTTCGCGGATCTTGCGTGCTGCCACCGCTGTCGCTGCACCGGCCGTCGGGGTGCTCCGGCTGGCATAGGTACCTAATCCGTAGGGCGCCGTATCCGTGTCTCCGTGCTCGACAGTGATGTACTCAACCGGAATCCCGAGCTCCTCGGCGACAATCTGCGCGAACGTCGTCTCGTGACCCTGCCCTTGAGTCTGGACACCGATACGCACGATGACGGCGCCGGTCGGATGCACCCGGATCTCGGCACTGTCAAACATCTTGATGCCGAGAATGTCGAATGTATGCGATGGGCCGGCACCGACGATCTCGGTAAAGGTCGAGATCCCGATTCCCATCAGCTCGCCGCGAGCACGGCGCTCAGCCTGTTCCCGCCGGAGCTCCTGGTACCCGATCATATCCAGCGCTTTCTGCAGCGCAGCCGGATAATTGCCGCTGTCGTACTCCCAGCCGGTCGGCGACTTGTACGGGAACTGGTGTGGCTGGATGAAGTTCTTGAAACGGATCTCGGCGGGATCCATGCCAAGCTCATCAGCCAAGATATCGACCATCCGTTCAATCGTGTGCACCGCCTCCGTCACGCGGAACGAGCAGCGGTAGGCAACGCCTCCGGGCGGCTTGGTCGTGTACACCCCGTCGACCTGAATGTGTGCGGCCTCCATGTCGTAAGACCCAGTGCAGACGCTGAAGAGACCGGCCGGGAAACGGGAGGGGTTCGCCGCCGCATCGAACGCGCCGTGGTCGGCCACCACGTGGACACGCAACCCACGGATCTTCCCATCACGGGTCGCAGCGAGCTCGGCGTGGATGTGGTAGTCCCGCGCAAAGGAATCGGCCTGCAGGTTTTCTGAGCGATCCTCGATCCACTTGATTGGCTTCTTGTGCTTCAACGTCGCATAAGTGGCGATGACATACCCTGGATAGACCGGCACTTTCCCACCGAATCCCCCGCCGATGTCCGGCGAGATGATGCGGATCTTGTGCTCCGGAATGCCGGTGACGAGTGAAAAGACGGTGCGATGCGCATGCGGTGCCTGCGAAGTCATCCAGATCGTCAACTTATCGGTCGCCGGATCGTAGTTCGCCACACACCCACAGGTTTCGATGGAGGCCACATGGATGCGCGGGATGTACAGATCCTGCGCGACGACAACTTCCGCCTCTTGGAAGACACGATCCGTCTTCTCTTTGTCGCCGGCCTCCCAATGCCAGATATGGTTCGACTTCTGCTCGCGATCCGGGCGAACCAACGGCGCATCAGGCTTCAACGCCTCAAATGGGTTGAGCACCGGCGGAAGCGGCTCGTACTCCACCTCGACCGCCAGCACGGCATCCGCCGCAGTATAACGATCGGTCGCGATGACCGCAGCCACTTCCTGGGCGTAGTACACGACCCGGTCGGTCGGCAGCACCATTTGCCGGTCACCCATGAGCGTCGGCATCCAAGCGAGGTTCGCCTTAGCGAGCTCCTCGCCAGTGATCACGTCAATGACGCCCGGCATCGCTAACGCTTTGGAGACATCGATCCGCTTGATCCGGGCATGCGCGTACGGGCTCCTCACGATATCCATGAAGAGCATGCCGGGCAGCTTGATATCGTCCACATAGGTGCCCTTGCCCCGGATGAAGCGCGGATCTTCCTTGCGCTTAACGGGAACGCCGATCCCACGAACTGCTGTCGCTGTCATTGCTTCACGCTCCTCCCACATGGACGGTCGCGCCCTCGCGCAGCTTCCGGGCTGCATACTGGATGGCTTTGACGATGTTGACGTACCCGGTACACCGACAGAGATTGCCGGAAATGGCCTTGCGGATCTCTTCTTCCGTTGGATCCGGATTCTCGTTGAGTAGTGCGACAGCGGTCATCATCATCCCGGGCGTGCAGAAGCCACACTGCAGCCCATGCTCTTCCCAGAAGCCCTCTTGCACCGGATGCAACTGTCCGTCGCGCTCCAAACCCTCGACGGTGAGGATTTCGCCACCGTCAACCTGCACCGCGAAGACCGTGCAAGACTTTACCGGCCGACCGTTCCAGAGCACCGTGCAAGCGCCGCAACTCGTCGTATCGCAACCGATGTGCGTTCCGGTCAGATTCAGCACGTCGCGCAGGAAGTGCACGAGCAGCAACCGAGGCTCGACCTCGGCAGTATAGGTACGGCTATTCACTGTTACCTGGATCGGCAACGTTTCCACCTTTTCCCCCTTTCAGGCATTCGCCTGAGCGCGTTCCAGAGCCCGGCGCAATGCGCGCAGCGTCATCGTCCGAGCAACTGCACGCTTATAGTCCGCTGGCCCGCGCAAGTCGCTGACTGGATCGGTCGCCTGGGCCGCGAGTTCCGCGGCATGTCGGAAGAGTTCCTCACTTGGTTGCTGGCCAAGCAGCGCACGCTCTGCATCAACTGCTCGCAACGGCTTGTAAGCCAGATTTGTGAGCCCGATGCCGGCCTGTGTGATCCGCCTAGCCTCGTCAAGCGCGAGGAACACCGCTGCTGCGGCGATCGCATAGTCTCCGACCTTGCGCTCAAACTTGAGGTACGCTCCGCCCGATCGCGGCGGTGGGGCCGGGATGCGAATCTCCGTTAGGAGCTCGTCCGGTTGCAGCGCTGTCACGAACGTGTCAACGAAGAAGTCATCGATCGGGATGACACGCTCTCCGTTCGGTCCGCGCGCGACCACCTGCGCGCGCAGTGCGAGCATCGTTGCCGGATGATCATTCGCTGGATCGCCATGGGCCAAGTTACCGCCGACTGTCGCCAGATTGCGGACAAGCGGGTCCGCGATCACCTCAGCCGTGTCATGCAGGATGGGATAGCGTTGACGCACGAGCGACGAGCGCTCAAGCGTGGACTCCCGAACCAGCGCGCCGAGACGGAGCATCCCGTCGCGCTCCTCAATGAAGTCGAGCCCAGGAATCGGATTGATGTCAATAAGATAGCTCGGCTCAGCAAGCCGAAACTTCATCATCGGGATCAAACTCTGCCCCCCACTCAAAACCTTCGCGTCGGTTCCCAGTTGGGAGAGCAGTGCAACAGCCTCGTCCACGGAGCGAACCCTGCGGTACCGGAATGGCCCCGGAATCATCGTTCGGCTCCTTTCGTTCCGGATCGATCGCCGTTTCCTCGCGCTCCCGAGCGCAGCCACCAGCCGGGCCGACATATGATCGGCCAGCGTGCCAGAGGCGCACGTCACCTTCAGGGCTCGGCCACAACTGTGTTACTGGGTTCCTCTTCTCACCAGAGGAGTGTAACAGGCAGGCGCCAAGTGGGAAACAGTCCGATCAGTGGTCTTCTCACCCTCCGTTCGGAGGGTAAGATCACCGGATCGGAGGAGGTCAGCGTCTCAAGGCGCAGGGTGGGGACGCATAAGTGTACTAGCCCTCTCAGTGTCTCGCGTCGAATCTTCCTCTTCCCGCGTGCGACACAGTGCCTGACGATACCGGTCGTCACCAGCGCTGGCGCGCAACACAGCGAGAATCACACAATGAGGCGGTGATCCTACCCGCCGCACCTAGCGTCCGCTCACTGCGCCGCAAGGGACACCGGCGCGGCAGTTCGCTCCGGCGCTGGGAAGTCGAGATGCTCTGCGAACCAGGCGAGAATGCGCATCAAGAGGTCGCGCTGGTGCTGCCGTTCTTCAAACCCGTGCTTCTCTCGGGGATAGGTGACCAGGGTGGTCGGCTTCCCGAGCAGCTGCAGAGCTCGATAGAACTGGATACTCTCGCAGGGACTGACGCGCTCGTCCTCTTCACCATGCGCGATGAGTATCGGCGTCGACACGCGTGCCACATACCGGATTGGTGACCGTTCCCAGTAAGGTTCCGGATCCTCAGACGGGGTATGCGCAAAATAAGAGAGATTGGCAGAAGGAATATCACCAAGATTATTGTCACTGATCAGATTACAGAGTCCGGCTCCCATAAATGCGGCCCGAAAGCGATTCGTCTGTGTGACTGTCCAAGCGGTCAAGTAGCCTCCCCAGCTCCAACCGGAGACACCCAACCGCTCAGGATCAGCCAGGCCCTGTGCAACGAGAAAGTCCACCCCAGCGAGAACATCACGGAATTCTCCCCCAGCGACGTCACCGAAGAGCGCATTCACCCACTCCGTCCCCCGCCCGGTGCTCCCGCGCGGGTTCGGGAGCAGAACGGCACAACCGCGCGAGGCGAGTGGCTGGGCCCAGTCATGCCAAGAACCGGCGAATTCGTTGGCCCACAGGCTCGTTGGGCCACCGTGGATCTGAACGACAAGCGGGTATGGAGGCTTTCCTTCGCCCCGCGGCAAGACCAGCAGCCCCTGCACCTGGACGCCGGGGTCACTCTCCCACTCAAGAGCTCGTACCGGGCAGAGCTTCGCTTCAATCTCAGGGTGCAACTGGGTAAGACGAAGGAGATCTGCCGATTCCGCACCGTTTCCCGGTTCGCTGTGGGATATGTCGTGCGGAGCGCGCCACCCCCACACGTCCGGAACGTGCTCCCCGTCCGACCATACCCCAGCCCACCGCTCACCATCCGCACTCCCGCTCACCGGCCCGTGCCAGCTACCCTCAACTCGCGGACACAGCAACCGCCGCTCTCCGTCCCACCCCAGTCGATAAACCCGCGCGTTTACCCCTTCATACCCAACAATGACGAGCTGCTCTCCACCACGGTAGGCTCCCAGATGTTCTACCGTTCCCGGATAGCTGGGTGTGAGGCACTCCGCCTCTCCTCCATCGACACGGCGCCGAAACACATACTCCCCGTGCACCACTCGCCCAGCCGGTCCCCGATAGGCCAGCCACTCTCCGTCCGCTGACCATACGAGATCCTCTGCAAGCCCTCGCACCCGGAACAGCTCCCGAAAGCTGCCCTCCTCCACTTGCAGCTCGGCGACCGCGGTTTCCCGATAGAGGTCATCGACTCGCGGGGACCAGCTTATCGCGAGCGCCACACGCCGGCTGTCCGGCGCCCAGGCATACCCCCACACCTGTACCCGCTCCGGGGAGACCAGACGCGCCTGCCTCGTCGCAAGTTCCACGATCCACAGACGCCGAAATTTCCAATCGGTATCCCAGACCCGCGCATCATCGCGTCGCTCTCGACGCTGTTTTTCTTCCTCTGTCTCGGGTTCCACCATCAGGAAGGACAGATATCGGCCATCAGGCGACCAGCGAAGTTCGGCGATTTCACCAGATTGCTCAAAAACGCGAATCGCCTCCCCACCGTCGCGTGGCATGACGTAGACACTCGCCTTCCCACGCTCGGCACGGTCCGAAAGGAACGCCAGAAGCCGCCCGTCCGGAGACCAACGCGGTTGCTCGTCGTGCCACAACCCGCTCGTGAACTGTCGTGGCTCGCCACCAGCGAACGGTACTACCCAAATACTGCTCTCCCAGTGCTCTCCCTCTCGACTCACTGGCCGCACCACGTAGGCGACAAGCTCCCCATCAGGAGACATGTGCACGTCCGATGGCCGTCGCATTGTCACCAGTTCATCGATGGTGAGCAGATCACTCCGCGGTTCCTTCTCGCCTGTCACCGACCCCTCCCTTCTCACGTTCCGGCAACCGGGTAAGGAGATGCCCCTCCGTGCGGGCTCGGCCCTCCCAGGCCTCCCGTACGGCTCGATAGTCCTCTTCCGTATCGATGTCTCGTGGCATTGGCTCGTCGAATTCCACCCACAGCACCCGATCTCGGTACCGATCCACCAGTTTCCACGCCGCCTTCTCCCCGCGGAGGGCTACCAGTTCCCCGAACAGCTCCTTCCCAAAGACGAGCGGATGTCCCTCCCCATCCCGGTACCGCGTCGCCGCGAGCGGCGCACCTGACTCAGACCAAACCTTCACTACCCGCTCAATCGTCTCTGCCCTAAGTCCTGGTTGGTCCCCTAGCACAATCACGACGCCGTCCAGCCTGGAGTCCTCCAGTGCCGTTAACCCGCTCCGGTACGATGCAGCGCACCCCTCACCCTCGGTCTCCGGCAGCGCCACGCGCGCACAACCGAGTGACTCACCTGGCTGCACACCCAATTGCTCCGCAACCTCGGGGCGCAGGACCACCACAACCGCCGTCAGGCTCGGCGTTCGACACACCTCGTCAATGACCGTCTCGATCAGCGTCCGGCTATCCCACGGCAAGAGCTGCTTCGGTCGGCCCAAACGCTCCGAACGCCCTCCAGCAAGCACAACTGCACCAATCCGCACAATCACCACACCTTTAGCTCAACCAACCACGCCGGTTTGCGATCATCACCGCCTCGAGTCGATTCCGAGCTCCCAAGCGGCGCAACACCTCTTGGACGTATCCTTTCACAGTGTTCTCGCTCAGGAATAACCGTTCAGCAATCTCGCGGTTGGAAAGTCCTTGCGCCATCAGCCGCAACACCGATAACTGGTGTGGCGAGAGGGGTACCTCGCTCGGAGTTTCACGGCTTCGTAGCCGTTCGATGACGGCCGTCGCCACGCGCGGATCGAGCACTGCCTCGCCGCGAGCGACCGCTTTTAAGCTCTCCTTTAAGTCAAAGTGCACAATATCCTTCAAAACGTACCCTTGGGCCCCTGACACCAGACACCGGTAAACCAGTTCGTCCTCACCAAAGGCGCTCAAGATCAGGATGCGCACGCCGGGAACGCGTTCTCGAATGAGACGGCACACGTCATCACCCTGCATCGAAGGCAAGCGCACGTCGACGATCACGACGTCAGGCCGCAGTGTATCCACCATCGCCACGCCGCTCGGCCCGTCCGCCGCTTCGCCGACTACCTCGAACTCTGGGTCTCCTTCAAGGATATGCTTGACCCCGCTGCGCACGATCTCGTGATCGTCAATGATAGCGATGCGGAGCGGTCTCTCCTTCATGTTTGCTCACCTACCATCGTGGTTCCGCCGGTATCACGACCCGGACCACAAAACCACCGTCTTCACCGTTTTGCAGGTGCAGCTCACCCCCCACTGACTCAGCCCGGCGTCGCATCGATCGTAGCCCCACATGCCCAAGCTGATTGGCGCATTGGGTGAGCAACGTTGGGGGTACGCCTCGTCCGTTGTCCTGGACCACCAGCGTCACAGCTTGGTCAGTGAAGTGCAGGCTCACGATCGCCAGATCCGCTTCGGAATGACGCCGGACATTGGTGAGCGCCTCGCTCGCGATCAGGAGGATCGTATCCTCCAGAGCGTGGGGGAGACGTCGCGGCTTCCCCTCGAGTACCAACTCGACCTGCAACTCCTCGCTCCGGTACGCCTCCACAAGCCGCCGGAGTTCTTCGACCAGTTCCCGCCCACTCTCCGGGAACTCCGCCAGGTCGTACACCACCCGGCGCACTTCGGCCGCTCCGCGGGCCGCGAGTTCGCGGATACGATCGAGGCTCCGTAGCACAGGCTCTGGCACACCCGGCTGCTCTCGACACCAGGTCGCCTCGATCCCGATTCCGAACATAATCTGTGCCACCCGATCGTGCAGTTCCGCTGCGATCCGGTTGCGCTCCTGATGGAGCAGCGCTTCCACCCGAGCTGCATCGAGCCGCGCGTGCAGCTGTTGGAGATCCGCGATCATTTGCCGTTGCCGCTCGTAGAGACGCGCATTTTCGATCGCAACCGCCACTTGATTCGCGAAGGTACTCAAAAGACGCTCGTGCCCCGCATCGTATCCACCAGGACGATTGGCAACTCCAATCATCCCGATCGTCTGCTCCCGCACCTTCAACGGTACGCCAAGAAACGTCTCTACCGGCGGATGACCGCGCGGTGCACCACGATGCAACGGATCGTTCCGCACGTCGTTGGAAATATTCGGCCGGCCTTCGAGGATCACGATGCCGAAGATCGTTCGCCGGATCGGAATTTTCCGAAATCGCTCATAAAAATCTGGTCGATCCGGCACGAACCCGCGGATTGCGGCCACATCCATTGTCTCGGGCCCGTCGACGAGCCCCACGAAGCCGAAGGTCGACGCGGTCAGCGCCAAACAATACTCGAGCGCCCGGTCCATAACCGCACTGAGTTCTCTCAGCCCGGCAATCTCGACCGAGATGGCGTAGAGCGACTCAAGCTGCGCTTGCCAATCGTCACGGTCGACCAGGGGGACTCGACCCTCCGTGCGCTCGATCATTGACCACCTCCAGCACGCCGCAGTGTACCATGAGGTCGGCGAAATGCTGCTGTGCTCCGGACATTGCTTGCGGAAGACGCTGCGCAGCTAGGCGCGCGGGACGGCAAGGGAGCTGGGATATGTCCGCACGCGATTGGCTCCACGAGCGGCTAGCCGATCGACCTCTCTTCGATCACTCCTGCACCCCGCCCCAGCGACTCGCTCCTCGCATCCCTGCCGGGTATTTCCACCGTTGCTTCCTCCCTGACGCTCTGCCGGACGCGCAGCGCTCGGCCCCTTTTACGCTTCCCTATCGCCTCGCACTTCGCTGGCTCGCCGAACTCCTCGGTTGCGACCCGACCGAACAAGCTGTCCTTGCCGCCCGTGCCGAACGCTCTCTTGACGAGTACGAACGGCTCCTCGCGGATGACGCGCGCCTTGGCCCCTGTTGTGCCATCGTTGCCGAAGACGAAATGACCCGCTCTCCTACCGAGTGGGCGGCGATCATCCAACGCCCAATCGGATCTCTCGTTCCGATCGAGCCGCTTGCCGAACGGCTCCTCCCGCACTGCTCCTCCTGGGACGAACTCCGTACCCTTTTCGCGCAATCCCTCGCCGAGGCAGTCGGTCGCGGCGCGCTCGGCTTTGTCAGCGACTTCCCGCAGCGAACGTCGCTCGCCATCCAGCCGGTGGATGTCGCCACCGCGGATCGCTCGTTCTACGAAGTCCGCGCCGAGATCGACGCCGGCTCATTTAGGCAGCTGCAACACCGGAGACTCCTCTACGCACTGTTCTGGGTCGCGCTCGAGGTCGCCGCGGAACTGAGCATTCCCTTCCAGATTCTCCTGGCTCAGGGATCAGCCCGAGATCCCCACGCAGACGACCCGTCGCTCTTTCAGATCGTTCTCGATGAACCACGCTATCAGCACGTCCCGCTTGTCTTCGTGAGTGCCGTTCGCCTGCATCCGCACGCACTCGCCCTTGCCCGCCGCTATCCGCACCTGTACCTTGATCCTGGTCCAGCATTCTTGAGCCGTCCCAGCGAGGCACCTGCGCTGCTGCGCGAACTCCTCGCGAGTGTCCCCACGACCAAGCTGCTCGCCTCGACGGGTGGCCAGTTCCTTCCAGAGCGCCAATGGTTCGTCGCGCGGATGTGGCGCCACGCGATCGTCCGTGCCTTCGGCGCGTTGATCGATGAGGGACTCTCAACGCTCGCCGACGCTGAGACGGATGCCACTTTGCTCCTTTACGGGAATGCCCAGCGCATCTACCGTTTCCCATCGTGACAGCAGGGGGTCATGTATGCGCACTGAACTTGAGCACCGGCTCGCCCGCTCACGCTCGCTCCTTGCTGAGCATGGCATTGACGCCGCGCTTATCGGTCCCTCCGCTGACTTCCGGTATCTCACTGGGCAACCAGCGAGCCCGAGTGAGCGACTGCTCGCGCTCGTGCTTCCCTGCGACGGTGAGCCGGTTCTCGTCGTTCCAGAACTCGAAGCGCCACGATTCGCAGAGGTGGGTGTTGGCACAGTACTGCGTTGGAAGGACGGCGAAGATCCTCTTCAACTTCTCGCGTCTCAGCTCGAACGATTCGCTGCGCACACAATCGGCGTCAACGATGAGTTTTGGGCCGCATTTCTCCTCCCTCTCCAGGAGCGGCTGCCGAATCGCCGCTTCGTCCGTGTCAGCCCTCTCCTCCAGACCCTTCGTATCGTCAAGAGCCCTGCTGAACTGGCCCTCCTCCGCGAGGCCGTCGCCCGCGTCGACGCCGCCTGGGCACGCTTCTGCGCGAGCGAGCAACTCGTTGGGCGAACAGAACGGCAGATCGCCTGGCGTCTGACCGAACTGCTACTCGAAGCGGGACTCGACCACGTCGAGTTCTGTATCGTTGCCAGCGGCCCGAACGCCGCCTCGCCGCACCATTCGACAAGTGATCGCATCGTCCAACCCGGTGATCCTGTGGTCATCGACATTGGAGGTCCATACCAAGGCTACTACGCAGACATGACGCGGACGCCGGTCGCTGGTTCGCTCCGCGACCCCGATTTCGCAGCCGCGTACGAGGCCGTGCTTGAGGCACAACAGGCTGCCTTCGCGGCCATGCGTCCTGGCGTGCCCTGCGAGGAGATCGACCAGATCGCCCGTGACGTGCTCGCCCAACACGGCCTCGCCGAAGCGTTCATTCACCGCCTTGGGCATGGACTGGGGCTCAGCGTTCACGAGCCTCCGTATCTCGTCCAAGGCAACCGGGACGTGCTGCAGCCCGGGATGGTCGTGACCGACGAGCCCGGCGTCTACTTTCCGAACCGCTGGGGACTCCGCATTGAAGACGTCGTTATCATCACAGAAGAAGGCGCAGAGCGACTTACCGCCTCTCCCCATGAGTTGCTTGAGCTGCCGTGACACATTAATGCGCCGTATGCTTGTCAGCGAGCGCAACCGCATTCCCGCCGCGCCGCTTGGCAGCATACAGCGCTTCGTCGGCCGCACGGAGCAGCATGTCTGGCGTATCGCCATGCTGTGGATAGGCGGCGATGCCCAGCGAAATTGTCAGATTGACCAGCTGGTCGTGAACCTGGAACGGGGAACCTGCGATCCGTTGACGCAGCCGCTCCGCAACTTCTTCCGCCACCTGGAGATTCACGTCAGCGAGCACCACCGCGAACTCGTCACCCCCGTAGCGCGCCACGAGATCACTGGGGCGCAGCGACTGCGCGAGGCGTTGCGCCACCGCTTGCAGCATCGAGTCTCCAAAGAGATGTCCCTTCTCGTCGTTGAGCGTCTTGAATCCGTCAAAATCAATTAGGATCACCACTACGCTCTCCACCCGGCGGTCGCGGAGTGCACGCCGCAGGTGCTCGAGCAGTGCACGCCGGTTCGGCAATCCAGTCAGCGGATCACTCAGTGCCTGGCGCTCGAGCTGCTCCGTCAGCTCCACCTGGCGCATCAGGAGCTCCAGATGTACTGCGACGTTCAGCGCCAGCCGGAGATCCTCCTGGTCGAGCCGATGGCCCCTCCTACTCTCGATGTTGAGGACACCAATCGGCTCGCCGTTGCGACGGAGCACCGCCACCACCTCGCTCTCCATTTGGAGATCAGGCTGTGGATCGAAGTAGTCCGGATCCTGGCGCACATCCACAACGAACTGCGCGCGGTTTTCCCGCACCGCTCGACCGGTCACCCCACGGTCGGCTCGCCATTCGTTGTAGGTCAGTCCACCTTCGACGCGAACTGCCCGCCCCACGAAGCGCGACCCATCTGGGCTGAGCAGGGCTAAGCCGACCAGCCCATAGCCGAACTCCCGTTGTAATCGATCAGCCACTATCTGAAAGGCCGCATCGAGATTGCGATCCTCACTGACCATCCGCGTCAAATCGTGCAGAAGCTCGAGCTCCATCAGGCGGCGCCGTTCCAGCGTCACGTCCTGAAGGACAAGCTGTACCTGCGGCTCCCACCGTGCACCGGTTCCAGGAAGTTCGACAATCCGCGCGTGGAACTCAATAATCCGGAGCCGCTTGTCAAGGGACAGCACAGGGATGACCGCCCCGACAGATGGTGCTCCGACCGGACGCTGACACCACTCGTCCCATGGTAGTGGAGCAAGAGTTCGGACCACCTCTGGTAGTCGCACACCAATGAGGCGCTCCGGACGCTCATAGCCAAGAAGCCGAGCCGCCGAACCGTTCGCCAGCCGCACACTTCCATCCATTGCGCACAGAACAATCCCAACCGGTTGCTCCTCAACAAGCGCACGATACAGTTGCTGGTTCAAGAGGAGTTCCCGACGAGTTTCAGCGACGGTCCAGGCCACTGCCAACGCCTCGGCTGCCGAGTCGTACAACTGCATATCGGCACGGTCGAAATCCTCCATCCGCCGAAGATAGACCGAGAGCAAGGCAACGACCCGTCCGGCGCGCCGGATCGGCACTACTACCCCTGCCTCTAGCCCGGTCTCGCGGCGGATTTCCGGAGCCGTGACCACTCGCTCGTCGTTCGATCCTTCTCGCATATCTACGGGTCGGACAGCTGACTCCAGGGCTCGGTGCACGAGCTCCGCCGCTCGCCCATGCGCCTGCCGCTCGACCTCACGCACAAACGCCGCTGGGAGGCCGACGGCCCCCTCACTGAGAAGCGTGTCGTTCTCCCAGTCGACCCGCCACACCGCCAACGCCGGAACCTCGAGAATTCTCTGCAGAAGCCGAAGACTCTGCATCAACCACTCGGGTGTCAATTCGGCCAGCAAGGTGAGGTCGGCTTCCACCTGCCGCAACGCATGCAGCTTGACGAGCTGACGCCGCTCCCGATCGCGCTCTCGCGCTAGCACCGACCTGGCCAACGCGACGATTCGCTCCAGGTCGACCACTGTGATCGGATCGTACAGAACTGCACCAAAGCCAGCAGCCAAAAACTCCGGCGTCGTCCCTGACTCACCGTGCACCATCGCCACGAACAAGAGCCCGGACCGTGCCTGGGTCGGGAGGTCGAGTGCATGACGGCTGAGCAGCGCTCCATCAACCAGAACGACGGTCGGTTTCTCAACGAGTGCCGAGGTGAACGATTCCGGCCATTCCTCCAGCGTCACCACTTGGCCGACCCCAAGTGCTTCCGCCAACCGTGCAACGGCAGCTCGTCGCACTGGATCTTGGTCGATGATGATCAGATCGAGATCGCTCGACCTCTCCACGCTAGTCGCCTCATTTCTCGGCGCACGTGATCTCGGCTCCACCGAGCGTACTTCCATCCTACTGGGCCGGTCGTCAGTCACCACTAGGACTTTCTTCCCAAATCGGACAGCGTTCCTGATCTCATGCCTGTCGGAGCGCTGCCGCGTTCACCGTGCGTTCTCGCGGGATGCACCTCAGTGAGTTCCTCACCGCGGTATCGCCACAAGTCGAGCGCCCACCAGCGAGTCGCCAGCGCGACCATGACACACCCAATCCCACCCAACACCATCGCACCCGCAGGCCCCACAACGCTGGCAAGAAGACCAGCTTGGAACTGACCCAGGCGTGGCCCACCAGCAGCAAAGACTGAGGCGAGTGCACCGACCCGCCCACGATAGGCATCTGGCGTCGCGAGCTGTCGCATTGTATGCCGTAGCGCCATACTCACGGCATCGAGCCCACCAGAGAGAGCGAGCAGCGTGAGGGAGAGCCAGAACGAGCGGCTCACTCCGAAGAAGGCAAGGGACGCGCCGTACCCCACAACCACCCAAACCACCACTCGCCCTGGATGCTTCGGCATCGAGAGGAACGCAAAGAGAGCTGCTCCCGCAATGGCACCGATGCTCGGCGCGGCAAACAAGAGGCCGAGGCCTTCCGGTCCCACTCCCAGCACGTCTCGGGCAAAAACTGGCAGGAGCCCCGTCGCAGATGCCAGAACAACAGCGAAGAAGTCGAGCAGCATGAGTTGCCAGAGGACGGGCCGTCGCCGCACGAAGGCGAGGCCATCGGTAAATGCTTCCCAACCACGCCGCTCCGGCTGTGGAGTCGGAATGTCCCGCCGCATCAGCAGCAGGGCAGCCACCACCGCAAGATAACTCAGTGCATCGGCCCAGAACGCTGCCGACACTCCCAGCCGCGCGATCACGAGGCCACCAAGTGCAGGTCCAGCGACCGCCGCCACATCCCAGGCGAGCACGTTCAGTGTCAAGGCATTCGCCAAGCGCTCGCGCGGAACTAACGCAGGAATCAACGCCTGCCGGGCGGGTGCATCGAACGCCATTGCGGCTGCAGAGGCGAACGCAAAGGTGTAGAGCAATGGCAACGCCGTCCATCCGAGGCTCACGCAGACGGCAAGGCCAGCCAACAACGCCGCTGCGAACGTCTGTGTCACCAGGAGAAGCCTGCGGCGATCCACTTGGTCGGCCAGCGTCCCGCCGAACAGGGAGAGGCTGATCGTCGGAATCGCGCGCGCCAGCGCCATGCCACCCAGCTGCGCCGGCGAGCCAGTCAGCTCATACACGAGCCAGCTCAGAGCGACTGTCTGCATCTGCGTGCCAAGCATGGAGACAAATTGCCCGGCCCAGAGCAGGCGGAAGTCACGGAAGCGCAAGGCAGCTAGCGCCTCCGTCCACCGAACAGCCACCGCCCTCCTCCCTCCAACCATAGTCGGTAGAGCAGCGTATCATGAACACCGCCTACCGGGTTGGTACACTCCGATGGGTTGATGGGAGGAGTCCTCAGTGCAGCCAAATGTCATACGCGTCGTACTCTACGCGATCCTCGGTGCTGCTTTGACGGTGCTGGTCATCGGTGTACCCACTGCCCTCGTCCCGAACCCGATCTTCGGGCGGATGACGCCACCCGACACGGTCGACTATCTTGTCTTTGGTGTCACAGTGGCGCTGGCCGCGGCGCTGGCTGCCACCTACGCCTGGCCCACCGCCTGCCCACTTCCGGAACGCCGGCTCGCCGCTGGCACCATTGCCACCTACTTTGCCGTTGGCTGCCCCACGTGCAATAAGCTGGTCTTGCTGCTCCTGGGTAGCAGCGGGGCACTGCAGTGGTTCGCGCCTATCCAGCCCTTCCTCGGCGTGCTCGGCATTGTGCTCCTCACCTCCTCACTCGCGTACCGAGCACGGCTCCTGTGGCGAACGCGTTCCGGGCGCGCGTCGACAGCCGGAGGTTCCGTCTAATCCCGCGAGCGTCCCCCTGCATCGTGCTGGGATATGTCTGCTTCAGCGACGTCTTCCGGCTTGGCCGGTTCCTCTGGCCAATCCGCCGCTCCACGTTCTCCATTCCCATCACCCTAGGTCGGGCTGCCGCCCAGCGTGCTCACCGTATTCCCGCCGAAGTCGCTCATACGCAGTCGCCCCGCTCTAACGCCGTCCCCCTCTCACCCTCCTGCCACCGCACGCCTTGCCCTGGGGTTCCTGCAGTCGATCACAAGCTTCCGCTCAGTGACGTAGTCTTCCCGCAGGTTTGCTGCCCGTTTGCTTACTAACACCGACCGTGCTGCGAGCTCCCCGCGAGCATCGTGATCGGATGCCGCATTACGAGGAAGCCGGAATCTATAATCTGTCCACCGGTTGCAGTGACGACTGTCATCGCAACAACCACGAGCTTTGCAGCAAGTCGTCGGTGCACAAGGGGCCGGACAACCTTGCGGTGTCTGCCTGTGCAACCTGGGGGCTATCCCCCAACGCAGGCGACTTCTCCCTCTCCTGCCGCCCTTGCACAGCGAACTGCGCGCGCGTATACTCATCTGCGTGGGCGGACCGTGGGCCGCTAGCTCAACTGGTAGAGCAGCTGACTCTTAATCAGCGGGTTGGGGGTTCGAGTCCCTCGCGGCCTACCGCAACAGAGCAAAGAAAATCGCCTCGGGAGCTCCCGGGGCGATCGCTTTTTGACGACCATTTCGACGATTGATCGGGTTCGGCATTGCCCCTAGGCCTGCTGCCGCCTTCCGCATCCGCATCGCTAACCGCTCGCCGGTACGCGGGGATCTACTCCGACTTCACTCTGGGTACCCGCGCCAGGATCCCGTTGAGTGTGCGACCAACCCCAGCAGCTGTAGTCAGAAGAGGTCAGCCAGCTCGTTCAGGGGAGCCACTCCGTGCTTCCTCTCGGTAGCTCCGGGTGCAGGGAGGTAGAACAGGATGCGCCGTCAGCATCCTCGTCCGAGCCTCATCTCCACAATGGGACAAACCGAGTTCGGCCAACGCGCACCAGGACTCTGCGGCTCGTTCTCTTGAGATCAGGAGAACCATCGAGGTACTGGCGCACCCCCTCAGCCTCCCGGAATCCCGGCCCTCACATACCTTAGACACGAATCGGGCACGCCTCAGTCGGACTAGCCTTGACAGAACGGTATTTGAGTATTAGCATGATAATAACACCCGGCGGAGTTGAAAGGAGGCTAGCGGCTATGGCTGAACCGCAGGCGCATGCGCAGCCGATGCCTGCTCCGCAGGCTCAAGCGCTCGAAGAGCCCCAGGTTACCTTCACAGGTAAGGCCTGCGCTGTTGGTGGTGGCGTTCTTGCCGCTGTCTGCTGAGGTGGCGGGCTGGCGGCAGTTGTCGCCACGCTGATCGGTGCCGTCGGCGCGGTCACCTTCATGCGCACCTGGGCTAACATGCAGGGAATCACCCTACTCTCCACGCTCTTTGCGATCCTACTCATCCTCGGGCTAGCTCGCTGGCTCACCCGGGGGTACCGCCGCGAGCTACCTCCAGCACAGTACCGCGACGTCTTCCGGCGCACGCTCTTTCGCCTCTCAGCTTGGGCGCTAGCCGGCTACATGACCTACATGGTCGTGGTGTCGGCCATCCTGAACCTTATCGGCTTCCAGTACCCGCGACTGGGGGGATAGGAGGGAAGCATGATCGCAGATACCCGCCCGATGGCTATGTCCGAAGCAGCCGACGAATGGCGTGCCCCTATCGCCGCTGGTCTCATTGGTGGCACAACAGCAAGCCTCTGCTGAAGCGTTGGGCTGGTGGCAGTTGCCACCTGGGCAGCCGGTTTGAACGCGGCACTCTTCGCACTCGATAAGATCTCGCCGGTTGGCTTGCGACCAATTCTTGTCCTCATCGGCCTTGTGCTGACTCTTGGGATGACCTGGCTGCTTATGCGGCGGCGGGTCAGCGGGCTCCCTGGAGCAGTCGCCCAGCGGTTGGCGAGGCAAGCGTTCAAGGTGAGCCTCTTCACTGCGGCCCTCACCTACTTTGTGATGATGCAGATCGTGATGCCGGTGCTGTTTCTCTTTGGCGTCGACATGGGTCTCTTCCGTCCATAGGCGGCGGAAGCGCGATGACGTCGAGGTGGGTCGTCTCCGTGGTGGTCGGGAGCGTGCTGTTCCCGACTCTGGTAGTCCTGTCCACAGCCGCCTGTCGGGTGGAGGCTGAGCAGTTTAAGGCCGCGCCGCAGCGTATCGGAGAGTACGAGGTAACCTTACAACTCGATCCCAACCCGCCGAAGAGCGGTAGAGGGACGTCACTGATGGTGACGATCACGCGAGGTGGGAAGCCAGTCGAGGCAACCGAGGTCGAGCCGCACCTCACCGTCGATATGCCCGAGATGCCAATGGGCCATCCAGAAGTGGCCTTGCACTACGAGGGCCCAGGGAAGTGGACTGGCGTCATCAAATTTCCGATGCCCGGTGACTGGGTAGCAATCGTCATGCTCATGCCGGAGGGCTCCGAGGCACGGTTCGAGTTCGAGGTAGGCCCGTGAATGGTGCGAAGAGGGAATGGGTCTGGTTGGGCACGCTGGAATGAACTCGCCCGTTACGGCTACGATCTCACCAGAGCATTGCTCGCTCAGCCACAACCTCTCGTCCAACGGCACGAGCTGACCAGGCGCCTCACGGCCGCACTCCGCAGCACGTTCAAAGGGAACGTCGCGTTGGTCGGACCTCCTGGCTCCGGCAGACGCAGCGCGCTGCGAGCGCTGGCCCAAGCGATCGCGCACCGTGATGCCCCAGCCGAGCTCCTCAATTACCAGGTCTTCTGGATTGATGTCGCCCGTCTCGTCTCCGGTGCCCGTTACCGTGGCGAACTCGAGCAACGTGCAGAGCAGCTTAGCCGAGAGATTGCTGCCGGGTCTGGCCGCCTGGTCGTCGTCCTCGAAGGGGCCGAGTTGCTCGGTCTGAGCAACAGTGACGCGACCTCTGGCAACATCGCCCTTCGCGCACTCCTGAATGCGGGAGGAATCGTCCTGCCACTCACCCCCGAACAGGCAGCACGCCTCACGCAGTCCATTCCTAATTGGGACATGCTGGTCCAGGTCATCGAGATGCCAGCCTGGGACGAGGCAGCCTGCGAGGCCGTGTTACGGGCTCACCTGCCACGGTTGCAAGCGCACCATCAAGTGGAATTCGCGCCTGAAGCGCTGCGCCTGGCCATTCAACTGGCCCAGCGCTTTCTGCGCGCACACGTGCTACCCGGCAGCGCCCTCCAGATCCTCGATCATGCAGCCGCGCTGGCACACCTCGATGGCGAGACGGTAGTGGGGCGCAACCGCCTACTTGAGGCAGTTGCGCTGCGCACAGGGTTACCGCTCAGCGGATTGGACATGCTCTCCCCCGGCTCCGGTGGCGAACGTCACTGGCTGGAGATCGAAAGTGCTCTTGCCAGGCGTGTGGTCGGCCAGGAACCAGCGATCCGCGCCGTCGCCAGAGCCCTCCGGCGGGCACGCACCGGCCTCGGTGACCCACGCCGTCCGCTCGGCTCGTTCCTCTTTATCGGTCCAACCGGTGTCGGGAAAACCGAGCTCGCTCGAGCCCTCGCCGAGTTTCTCTTCGGCGACGAAGAGTCGCTGATCCGCATAGATATGAGTGAATACATGGAGCGGCACGCCGTAGCCCGCTTGATTGGTGCTCCACCTGGATACGTTGGCTTCGGGCTGCCAGGCCAGTTGACCGATCCGGTCTTGCGACGCCCCTTCTCGGTGGTCCTCTTCGACGAAGCCGAGAAAGCACATCCCGATGTACTGAACCTTCTGCTCCAGATCCTCGAGGACGGCCGCCTCACCGACGGATATGGCCGTACGGTCGACTTTCACAACACACTGATTGTGCTTACTTCCAACGCCGGATCTCAGGAAGCAATCGGAGCCGGTGAACGAGCGCCGGAAGTGTTCCTCTCCTACGCTCGCCGACTCTTTCGCCCCGAGTTACTCAACCGCCTGGACGATATCGTCCTCTTCGCTCCACTTTCCCTTGAGGCGATGGAGCAAATCGTCGACCTCCAGCTCGAGCGGGCGCAGCAGCGCCTCAGTCTCTGGGGAGTCAGGGTACGTCTGTCCCCAAGCGCCCGCAGCGCTCTCGCGCGCGCCGGGCACGACCGCGAGCTCGGTGCGCGCCCACTCCGGCGACTCATCGATCGTGAAGTGCTGGACCCAATTGCCCGCGCATTGCTCGCTGGGGAACTGGAGCCGGGGGCCGAAATCGTCCTCGATGGTGAGCCTGGAACGTGGATGTGGTGGAAGGGCGACCCCGAACAGGTTAGGAAGACTGCGCTCAGCAGTGAGTAAACCTTGAACAGAGAAATTTGACTGACCGGCCATGAGGATACCGGCCGGTCTCTATCCCCTCCACGTTCTCTGGAAGCTAGGCCGCTGTGCTCGCGCCACAGCGACAGCCTGAGCACAAGCATTCGGTTGCTAGAGTTCGCTGGACACGGGTCAAGTTATAGAGCTGGCGGCGCTCCTCGAGCGTCAGCGTCGTGAGGAGGTCTGGAAAGAGAAGGAGAAGTAGAAGCAAATGCTCGAGCGCCGGTCGCTCCCGGCCGCTCTCCCAGTGAGAGATCGCTGACTGGCGTACCTGCAAGCGCTCGGCCAACTGGGCTTGCGTCCAACCCCGGCGTTTCCGCTCCCGCCTGAGCACCTCGGCGAAGGTTTGGGAGCTACCTGAAGTAGCGCTCATGGCAACACTCCTCCGTTCTTCAGAGCCCCACAGCAGTCCACGCTTCGCTCGTCTTGGCACTGTGCTGGGATATTAGTTCGCTAATACTCGCGCCGGCCCAGGTTGTGATTCACATATGACTTTCTTCGTTAGCGCTCAATCCTCTGAGGTTATCTCTTTGCCAGCTTTTCCGGGATAGGAAGTTTCCCACGACCTCCTTGACCTTTTTCTACTCGACGAATTATAATGGGAACACACGCCGGATGACGCGATAAGTCGTGTACACCAGCCGATCGTCTCGATACCCTAGACCTCTCCGGCATACCGGAAAGTAATTTCCCTTGAGTCCCCAATGCCGTGCTGGAGTCGAACGATCGGCACCTTTAAAAGGAGGCAACATGCGGATTGCCGTCGCGGGCAAAGGCGGAGCTGGGAAGACGACGCTCGCTGCGACGATGGCTCGGCTGGCCGCACAGCGCGGGTACTCGGTTAACGCCCTGGACGACGACCCGAACCCGAACCTCGCGCGGGCACTTGGTCTGTCCACGGAGCAGATCGAGCAGCTCCGGCGGGTGCCGCGCGAGGAGATCCTCGAGGAACGAGTGGACAGTGATGGTCACGCCTCCCTCCATCTGATCTGCCCGTTCGAGGAGATTATCACGCGCTACGGTGTGATCGGCCCGGACGGTGTCCGCGTCTTGGCAATGACTGGCCTGCTCGGCGCCGGCCGCGGCTGACTGTGTGGGCAGCACGCCGCCGTGCGCGGCGTGGTAGCCGAACTCGGCACGCTCCGTCCCGAGGACGTCACCATTCTCGATATGGAGGCTTCGATCGAGCATCTGAGCCGGGGAACTGTGCGTCACGTCGATATGCTGCTCGTCGTAGTCGAACCGTACTTCCGGGCACTGGAGACCCTCGGCCGGATTGTGCCCCTCGCCCGCGAGCTCGGTATTGGGTGCATCGGTGTCGTGGCCAACAAGGTGCGATCACCAGAGGATGAAGCTGCGATCCGCGACTATTGCGCTCGCCTCGACGTGAGCGTGATCGGATCGATCCCCTTCGACGAGGCGGTTCAGGAAGCCGACCGACTCGGCCGCGCGCTCCTCGACTACATGCCGACTGCACCAGCGGTGCGCGCGATCGCAAAACTGACAGAGCACATCCTAGAGAATGGCAGAACCCTGCTGAAGAAGGAGACTCACAATGGCCATCGACGTGAAGCCGAAGGTGCGTCCGAAGCTTGGCATGGTCGGTAACGTCGCCGGGGCGACGACCGAGGAGATCCAGCGCCTCGCCCGGGAACAACTGGGACGCGACAGCCTGCTTGGCCCGTATACCCACGTCCACGTCTTCTGGCTCGCTGGGATGAGCTGCGACGGGTGCACCATCTCTGTGCTGGGCGCGGTAGCGCCACGGGTCGAAGATCTCCTTATGGGGTCGTTACCTGGCCTGCCCCAGATCTTGCTCCATCACTCAGCGGTCAATGTGGAGTCTGGTGACCCCTTCGTCGAGCCGATGCAGCGGGCGCTCGAGGGTACGCTCGGTGCCCCTTATGTGATCGTCTACGAGGGCTCGGTGCCGGACGAAACACGAGCCGGTGAAGGATACTGGTCGGCTGTCGGTGAGGAGTTCGATGAGCAGACCGGCCAATTCAAGCAAGTACCATCCGCAGTTTGGTTGAAGCGGCTGGCACCCGGTGCGGCCGCGGTTATCGCGATCGGTACCTGCGCGACCTGGGGTGGGATCCCGTCCGCCTACCACAACGCCACCGGAGCGATGAGTGTGATGGACTTCCTGGGTCGCGACTACCGCAGTGCACTCGGCCTGCCGGTCATCAACATCCCCGGCTGCGCTCCGGTGGGCGATAACTTCACCGAGACTGTGGCCGCAGTGCTCCTCTTCCTGCAAGGCCTCGGCCCGGTGCCAGAGTTCGACGAGTTGGGCCGTCCAGCCTGGCTCTTCGGCGAGACGGTGCACCGGCAGTGCACCCGCGCCGGATACTACGAGGAAGGTGTCTTCGCTGAGCATTACGGCGACCCGGAGTGCCTGGTCGAGATCGGCTGTTGGGGACCAGTCGTCAACTGCAACATCACCAGTCGCGGGGCCATCAACGGCCTCGGTGGCTGCATGAATGTCGGGGGACCCTGCATCGGCTGCACCATGCCCGGTTTCCCGGACAAGTTCTCGCCGTTCTATAAGGCCCCTCCAGGATCAACCCTCTCAAGCACAGTCTCACGACTCAATGGTTCGTTCATCCGCCCGCTGCGCCGTATCACCCAGCGCGACCGCAACCGTGAGACGCGCTGGGACCGTCAGCGAGCGATCCCGAGCGGTTGGGGCGCTGAGTACGACGTGCCGATCATCGAGCGAACTGTGGAGTTTTTCTACAACCGGCTGCGCTGGCGTGGCTCATCAGCAAAGCCTGAATAGGGCACTTGGTAACTCGAGAGGGGATCGTGATGCCGGAGATGACCGTAACCGCTTTCTGGTGGCTCGTCCTGGCGATCGCGCTGGTCGTGGTACTCGTTGTCGCGATCCTGCTCATCGCCATTTGGCGAGCAGTCGAGCGGATCGACCGGCACGCCGCGGCTATCTGGCAGGCCGGTAAGGGGATTGCAGCGAACACGACAAGCATCCCCCTGCTCGCTCAGACAAACCAGGTCGCAACTCGGATTCTCAACCGGCTCGACGCGATCGCTGAGGCCGCCCGCACGCTCAACGAGCGGCTGGAGCGGGCACAGCAGCGCTGAGGAGGGACTATGGAAACGCTCGTTCGCGTCCTGGCTGTGATCACCGCTGTCTACGCTGTCGTCCTGGTGCTGGTCCTGACCGTAGCGCTGCTGACTATTCTCTTTTACCTCCGCAGAATCGGTGGAACGTTTGCTCAGATTGCCACGCTCATGCGAGCTGTAGAAACCGCAACGACCGACCTGAACGTCCAGCTCGAGCGAGTCCACAAAGATCTGACAGCAGTGGCGGAATCACTCGATCGGACGGCCGAGCATCTTGGGGCTGCACCCGTCGGTGCGCCTGAGGTGGTTGAGCGCTCGCAGGTTGCCTGAGGAGTTGAACAATGCTCGTGCTCGCGGTTATTGTCTGGATCGTGGCGCTCCTGGTGGCTCTCATCACCACCATCATTGCTCTACTCTTGGTACTCCGAGTCATCGCGCACTTGCGGGTGATCGATCATCTGGCCCGTGAGGCACTTGTCTCCATCGAAGGAATCGGTCGCCACGCTCATGCGCTTTCCACGATGCCGGCAGTGGTTGCAGCGGCTGATCAACTCGGCGTGGCCGTCGCCGAGATCGAGCGTATCGCCGCCTCACTCGGGGTGAAGCTTCGTTCCTTGGGGCTCGTAAGCTGAAGGAGTTGACTGATGGTCCTGCTGCTCACCCTGCTCTCTAGCGCACTTTTCCTGCTCTTCCTCGTCGTGCTGGCCTACGCGCTGAGTCGTATACGGCAGGCGCTTGAGCGTATCCACGGAACCGCCTCGAAGATTGTCTGGGGTGTCGCCGCAATCGAGCGGCAAACCTCACTGCTGCAAGCCCAGCTCCCGCCGCTGCAGCGTGGTCTTGAGTCCATAGTGGCCTCTGGCACGGTACTGGCCAATGAGCTGCGGCGGCTCGATGAGCAGCTCGCGCGACTAACGACGGGGAGAGCGACCGAGAGGACCTAGAGCGAGGAGGTCCCGCCATGTGCTTCAAGAATCTGCCGATCGAGTTCGACGAGTCAGGCAGGGCCCGCCTGCGAAGCGATATTCGCGACCCATATGCCTACACTTCGACCAAGACCGTAGCGACTCAACAAGAGCGGATCGAGGAGCTCTTGCGTCGCAACGGCCACATTCACGAGGTGAGCATCGATCCGGTCACTCGCGTGGCGGGGGCACTCGCTTTCCATGCCGTCGTGGATCTGGAGAACCGCAAAGTCCTCGATGCGCACTCGATGGCGACACTATTCCGCGGCTACGAGGTGATCCTCAAGGGACGCGATCCGCGCGATGCGATCTTCATCAGCAGCCGGGCTTGCGGCGTGTGCGGGGGTGTGCACGCGAACTGCTCAGCCGAGGCGATCGAGATGGCTTTCGGAACACCGCCGCCCCCGATGGGGATCGTCGTGCGCAACCTGGGGCAGACAGCTGAGTTCCTCTACGACCATCCGTTGCACCTCTTCCTGCTCGCCGGACCAGACTACTCCGAAACGGTGATCCGCGCGACGAACCCGGAGATCTGGGAGCGCGCCCAGACCGCGTTGGCCCCGAACGCGGATGTTCACGGGTTCAAGACGATCGGTGAGATCATGACGGCGCTGAACCCGTTGACTGGTTCGCTCTACCTCGAAGCCCTGGAGATGACGCGCAAGGCACGCGAGATGACGGTGCTGGTTTGGGGCAAGTACCCCCACCCGCAGACAATTGTGCCCGGTGGGATCAGCACAACGATCTCGATGAGAGTCCTCAATGAATACCAGGTGCGTCTGTTTGACCTGCTTGACTACTCCAAGAAGATGGCGCTGCTGTGGGACGATGTCTTCAACTTCCTCTACGAGATCGAGCCACGCTTCCGTCAGGTCGGCGCCCGTCCGAAGAACCTGATCGATGCGGGAATCTGGGATCACCACGAGGCGTACGATGCCGACTACCGACACGCCGACCACTGGGGCGAGCGCCGATGGAATACGCCGGGCGTTGTCCGCGACGGCGAGCTCGTCACGACGAATCTCCATCTGCTCAACGCTGGTTTGGAAGAGTTCGTCGAACACTCCTACTACGATGACTGGAACGACTACCCGCTGAAGACTGATCCGGTCGGTAACCCGCTGAGCCCCTACCATCCCTGGAACAAGCAGACTCGCCCCAAGCCGACCGGCCGAAGCTGGAAGGAGAAGTACACCTGGGCCTGCACACCGCGCTGGGACCGCACGGTCATGGAGGCCGGCGTCTACGTGCGCATGTGGACGACGGCAGCGGCCAAGAAGATCCCGGAGAACCCCTTCATCGAGTCCACTGGCCAGAGCCTGCGCATGCTGGTACCCAAGGGACGCCTGCCCGAGATGACCCTCGAGTGGCACATTCCAGCCGACTGGAACGCGATCGAGCGCAACCGCGCGCGGGCGTATGCCGAAGCGTACACGGCTCTGGTCGCCCTGAACAACCTACTCATCGGCTACGAGCTGATGAAGCAAGGCAACACGGCGGTGAGCCGCGACTTCACTGTGCCGCGTGACTTCCGGATCGGCGTTGGCTTCTGGGGTGCCGGTCGCGGTTACCTGACCCATCACCTGACGATGGACAACGGGGTGCTGACCAACTACCAGATCATCACCCCGTCGACCATCAATGCCTCCCCGCGTGATCCGTGGGGAAACCCGGGACCGTACGAGGAGGCAGTGCTGAACACGCCGATCATCGAGCAGTTCAATAGCCCGGAGGACTTCAAGGCTATCGACATTCTGCGCGCAATCCGGAGCTTCGACCCCTGCATGCCCTGCACGACGCACGTCTTTGCAGGCGAGCGGGTCGTGGTGCGTGAGGTGAACACCTGCGCCTGTATCCTGGAGGAATAAGGGACGACCGGATGACGGATCATCATCAGGTTGAACGAATCATCGATCCACTATCAGGGTGGCTGTGGCCGAGCCATGCTCGTCTACAGCCGAGGACGAAGCACCAGCGCGATGTCACCGAGCAGCAACGGTCCCCTGGGGAACAGCGGGTACTTGTGGCGGGGATCGGCTATACCAACCTGCGCGACCTCTCGCTCGGTCCAGCGCTGGTGACCCGGTTGCAGAGCGACCAGTGGCCCGCGGGCGTGGTCATCGCTGACCTGAGTTACAGCCCGATCGATGTGCTATTCCAGCTCCAGGCGGTGCCGCGCTTCTCGCGAGGCATCTTCGTCGGTGCGGTGCCGCGGGGGCGCCCGCCCGGAAGCGTTATGGTGATGCCCTGGAATCCGCCCATGGTTACTCCGGACGAGCTGCAGAGCCGGGTGAGTGAGGCTGTCACGGGCGTCATTGATCTCGAAAATCTCTTGTTGATCCTGGACCATTTTGGTGCGCTGCCAGACGAGGTGATAGTCGTTGAGATTGAACCGTTCGACCAGTCCTGGGGAGACGGCTTCAGCGCGCTTGGTGAAGCTGCGCTCGATGAGGCAGAGCGGCGCGTCCGCGCACTGATCCAGCAGGTGCTAGCCACGACGGAGACGTAGGAGTCAGGTCGATGACGAGCGGATCGAGCGCGCTCGACAATCTCTTCTGGAGAGATGAGATCTTGGAGGCGATGTACTGGATGTGCGGCGAGGGACTGGCGGAGGATGTCGACGCTGCGGAGTTGGCACGCTTTCTTGTCTCTGACGTCGACCTGATCCAGGTTCACCTCGACCGCCTAGTCGCGAGCGGTGACCTGACCTGTGAGCACGGCCGGTATCGCCTGACGGAGCAGGGCAGGCGGGAAGGGGCTGTGCGCTTCCGCGATGCCTTCGCCGATCTGACCCGACCGGCTCACGGCGAATGCGCCCCTGGATGCTGGTGCCACGACCCGGCCCACGCCGGTGAGCCGTGCCCTAGCCATCCCGATCGTCCAGGCGCCTGATCTAGGCGTCTGAGCGGAAAGTTACGAGCGATGGCCACTGCGCCACGAGACGAGACAATCGCGAGGCGACTCCAACAGGCGCTCACCGAGATCGACGCGCTCGTCCAGAGCTTGGAATCGGCGCCCGATCCGGTACTGCGTGATCAGGCGCTACGGCTTCTCCAACTGATTGACTTGCTCCACCGTGTGGGCATCGGACGGCTAGTACAGCATTTCCACCGGGCAGCCCCGCAGGCCTTCCAGGAAACGCTGGCTGACCCCGCTGTCAGCCTACTGTTGGAGCTCTACGAACTCGATGAGGCAGGGCAGCGCGCCAGGGTCAACAGGATCTTAGCAGAGGTGCAGCCGTACATCGCCTCGCACGGGGGAGAGCTGCGGGTACTCAGCGTGCAGAATGGTGTGGTTCGCATCCAACTCGGCGGAGCCTGTTCGGGTTGCCCTGCCGTGGGCCAGACGCTTCGGCAGGTGGTGGAGACGGCGCTCCGCGAGGGCATGCCTGAATTTGAGCGGCTCGAGGTCGAGTTGGTTTCTCCTGCCCCACGCCCAGCACCACCGGGACGTCGACGCGTGTCGGTACCTGTCCAGGACGCGGGGCGACCGGGTCTGGAATGGGAGACAGTAGCCTCGCTGGAGACAGTGCCGGAGGTTGGGATACTGCGGATCGACACCCGCGGCCTTTCCGTGTTACTAGTCCGACGCGGTGACGACATCTACGCCTACCGTAACGCTTGCCCAGGAACCCCGTTACCGCTGAGCATGGGACATGACATCTCTTGGGAGGAAGGCATTATCACTTGCCCATGGCACGGGTGCCGGTTCGACCTGCACAGTGGTCGGCGACTTGATCGCGCCGGCCGATCACTCGAGGTCGTGCCAGTAGCAGTGCAAGATGGGCAGATCATCATCGGCCGTCCGCGGCGGGTGGTGCACACATGAGCTCGAAACGGGTGCTTATCGCTGGGATGGGTTCAGTCATCCGGCAAGATGACGGTTTTGGAGTAGCAGTCGTTCAGCGGCTTATGGCTGAGTGGCAAGTGCCTCCCCGCGGTGTCACGCTGATGGATGCTGGCACTGGTGGTATCGCCGTAGTGCAGGAGCTGCTGGATGGCTACGAGGCACTGATTGTGATCGATGCCGTTCGACGTGGCGGAGAGCCGGGCACCCTCTATCTCCTCGAGCCAGAGATCGACAATCTGGACGAGTGGACCGACGCTGAGCGGCGGGCCTTTCTGGCCGACACCCACTACGCCGAGCCGTGGAAAATCTTCGTCCTGGCACGGGCGCTCGGGGTCCTACCACCATTTGTCAGACTGCTCGGCTGCGAACCAGCCGAGGTAGACGAGGCAAGCATTGGCCTCACTGAACGCGTCGCGCAGGCGGTCGATCTGGCCGTCGAGCGCGTCCGTCGACTCGTCGAGGAACTGCTCGAGCGCGAGCACGTATCTTCCCGAGCCACCTTGTCCACGGCGACGGACGGCATTGAGTGACTCTATGAGTCGGCAACAAAGAGAAGCTTTGCGATCGCTCGTAAGGTTCACGCCCTTCACCGGAAAATTCGCACTTCCGGCCAGTGGAGGTGAGCGATATCCGGCGAAAGACAACCGTCGACCTGATCCGAGAGAGGTTAGCCGAAACGACGTATTGATTCGCCCTGCTCTCATGTGCTTCACTGCAGTTTGACAGGCTTCAGACGTGAGCGATTTTAGCATCTATTAGGTTATGCACGTTTGACCAGGGCGGCTGTATGGCCTGCGGGAACACTGCGATCGTGAGGTGTGTGCTCGAGGTGTCTCGCGGGTCGGAGGCGCTTTGCGTGAATCAGCTCCAGTAACGTCCTGTGCGTCAGCGACTTCGCGGCACCAGTCCCCAAAGCAACAAGCTGTTCATGCACTTGGTTTATGCCCATCGTCTGAGTCGAGGAAACAAGCCAGCCGGATGCATTGACAAGACCTGAGACTCCAAGCTGATCCACGCCGGCCAACCGGATCGTCCAGCTGGCTGATCCAGGCTACCGCAAGGAGGGACTGTGACGCGCACGCCCACGTCGCCTACGGTACCAAGAGCGTGCTGCTGCAGCAGAACACCGACCTGATGCACAGGCCTAGCCTCTCGGTCTGCGCTGTGCTGATGGCCTGCAAGAGGATAGGCTGTCGCTGGTCCAGAAACTGGCCGTAATCTTCGCGGTTCAGCCAGATGACGCACGTGCCGGCGATGCACGCCCACCCACTCCAAGGGTTACGGATAGGCAGCGTGTCTTGGTCCTGACCCGGCCTCTCCTGATACTCAGACCCGCTGCGATCCACGCATATCCTGTCGCGACCCTTCAGTGCGCGACGTGCCTGCCTCCTCACGACCTCGCCACGCGCTCCTCTCCTATGACCGTCCCGGCGTCCGTGGCAGCGGTGCTACAGTCTCGGTCGTCCGCCCGCGCTGGGCCCGCAGCACCGCGACAAGGAGCTCCAACGCCGCCGCGATCTCCGGACTGCGAATGAGTTCCAGCGCCTCACGAAGGCCTAAGCGCTGCGTACGCTGCTTGAACGCTGGGTATGCCTCGTTCATCACTGCGGGCGCTCGCATCGCGAGGTCAAAGAAAGGCTCGTAGCGAAGCTGACTCAGGAGACCAAGCAACATCATGGCGTTCGCGACCATCCCCATCAGCTCCGGGCGATTTATCGCGCTGAAGGTCTCATCGAACTCCTCCAGTACTGCACGAATACCCGCAAGGAGGCCACTTCCCGCCAAAAGGTCGATGGTCTCAAGGAGTTGCTCGATCGCATCGGCCCGCTCGACAACACGCTCCAGAAGATGCTCCAGCCGTTCCTGCTGCTCCGGAGTTAAATGCATACTCATCGCCATCTCTTGCCCACTCATGATGCCCCCTATCGACCAAAGAGGTTCGCGAACCAGTACCGCTCAAAGCCAACTTTGACCGCCCGAAAAGCCCGCATCCCACCGAGTAATCGGCAATCCGGAACTGCTGCACGGCCAAACAGCTTATCGGTGAAGTTGCACCACACCGCCGCACCCATATACCCTGTGTCCATTACGCAGATGCCAACCATGTTGTATAACTCCCCAAGGTACGCACCGCGCTCCCGATCAATGATCTGACTCACCACGTGCTCCGCCTGGAAATGCGCAAAGACACCGGCCATACCAAGCCCGATCGTTGGCGCCACCACATCACCGATTCCCCACACCGTTTCGTAGCGAGGTGAACGCATCGAGGGAAGCACAACGTCCATGTAGCCGTCCGCTGTAGCCAGCGGTGAGTTCCTTACCGCCTCGGGCACCCGATGGTGCGGCACGATGATCGCGAAGTCATACTCCAATTCTCTCCCGTCAGCCGCAACAATCACCTTTCGGTCAGGATCATGCCGCACGCAGACAAATCCGCCTTCGAAGTGCACCCCAAAGTCGTCGAGGAATCGGCGAAACCCCTCCACCATCTGGGGGCCAAATGTCTCCATCGGCTCCTTCCAGGGATGGAACACTGTGATCTGTGTGCGCTCCGCAACTCCCCGCTGTTCTGCAAGGTACTTCAACATAAACGCGACTTCGAATGGCGCTGGCGGACAACGATATGGCCAAGAAAGCGGACCCACAACCACTCGCCCACCTGCGAAAGTACGGAGCCGTTCACGCAACTCCAACGCTGGCGCAAGCTCCCATGGCGCCTCGCAGCCGGCCACGTCCGGTGTGTCCACTAACTCCGCCCCCAAAGCGACAATCAGGTAATCGTACTCAACGTTCCCTTGGTCAGTCTCAACCGTCTGCGCTTCCGGCCGAATGCCCGTCACGGTCGCCCGGAACACGCGCGTCCCGTAGCGCTGCTCCAGGAGCGCCAGTGGACGCCGAATTTCTTCTGGCTCCCGCTTCCCTACTGCCACCCAAAGATAACTCGGGCGAAAGTCGTGCCACTCGCTCCGATCGATCAGCACAACCTCAAACTCGCCCGGTCGCGCCCATTTGCCAAGCCGACTAGCCGCAACTGCCCCACCTGATCCTCCACCGAGGATGACAACTCGTTTCATGGCCACCCCTCCAAGCCCTCGTCCCCTCGAGCGCTCCAGCTACTCAGTAGACGATCTTCACCTCACCTTTACGAGACTCTTCCGCAATCGCAGCATAAGCCTTCAGAACCAGCACGGCAACGCACTTGAGTCAAAGCTTTGTGTCTCCATTGGTTCATCAGTCGGGAAGAGTGTCTTCATGAGCACCCGTTCGGCCCTGTCCCATGCCTTGGCAAGGCCATATGCTTCCGAACGGAGCAATTTCACCCACCTCGGAAGAACCTAATCTGACGGGTTTCTTTTTGGCCGGCCAATGAACTACTCCACGGCGTTTTCCTCTTGTTTACAGGTACGATGAAAACACCCTCCTCGACGTATCGCTGATTGCTCACGCCAGCCTCCGGTCGCAAAGCAGTCCCTTCACCAACTGGTCTCTTTAGTGCAATCGGGCAGGTACTTATATCCCCCCATCCTACCCGCTGCAAGGGAGTTGCGCGCTACACTCGCTCTGCACTGTTCGTCACCCCCGGAGATCTCCCGAACACTGACGTGGCGGAGGTTGAGTTGGTGAATGTGGGAAAGGAGGAGACCAATGGGCAGGATGATTGTATTCCCGAGCGACAGCATCGAGACGCCCGGCTACCTTGCGCTTCCGGCACAAACTCCCGCGCCAGGTGTCATCGTTATTCAGGAGTGGTGGGGGCTGGAGCCCCATATCAAAGACGTCACTGACCGGTTCGCTGCCGAGGGCTTCGTCGCCCTCGCACCCGACCTCTACCATGGCAAGATCGCGACGGAGCCCGACGAGGCGCGTAAGCTGGCAATGGAACTCGAGTACGACCACGCAGTCGCAGAAATCGTTGCGGCAGCCCGGTTCCTCCTTGCCCGCGACGATGTCCGCGGCCCCACAGTCGGCGTAGTCGGCTTCTGCATGGGTGGCGCACTCTCCTTGCTCGCCGCCTGCGCGAGTGATCTCTTCGGAGCTGCCGTCGTCTTCTACGGGCGTAACCCGAATCCGATCGAACGGGTGCGATCACTGCATTGCCCGCTGCTCGGTCTCTACGGCGAGGCAGATCAGGGTATTCCGCCGAGTGAGGTGGAACGGCTCCGTCGCGCCCTTGAGGCCGCGGGCAAGGAGTTTGAACTCCATATCTATCCAGGCGCACCACACGCCTTCTTCAATGACACGCGTGCCAGCTATCGGCCTGACGCAGCGATCGATGCCTGGCGTCGTACACTCGCCTTTCTCCGGCGCCATCTGGCCCGCTGACACGCACTCGTGCGCCGTGGCCGCCATTGGAAGAGTCGGATCTCCTACCTCGTACGGTGGTAAAACACGACGGTGCCACACTGGTGAGCTCACCATACTGCTCCCCGGAAGGCACCGAGAAGCTCGCAATGTTCCACACCGCTCCACAGCATTTCTCACTGGAGTTGTTCGAGTTATCCCTCCTTCGGTCCACCACCCACTACAACCGAAACCAGTCATCTCCATCAGAAATGGCTCTCCGCTCGTCAGGGTTCCCTGGACCGTGTCTCCGTACCGCATTGTGAATCAGCAGCAAGCACGCCGCCGTGCACACAAGAGAGAACACGCAGCCCGTCAGGAAAACTCCGATACCACTCGTCAAGCTCCTGATGGCACAATGCACGCAGTTGACTGCTGCGTCGGTTCTACGCAGGAGGCCACCGCATGACGAACCGCCGGACCATAACCCGACGCCGCTTCCTGATCGGCCTCGCCACGCTGCCCGTCCTCGCTGCGTGCGGACGAGGATCTTCCTCTAGTGATTCGGAACTCGTCGCTTGGCCTTCGCAGGATCGCTGGCCACCGATCTTCTATCAAGCCTCTCCGGAAGCGCAAGAGGCATACCGCTACGCCGCTGCACACCCCGAAATCCTCCAGTATTTCCCTTGCTACTGCGGCTGTGGTGAGCAGGGACACCGCTCGGTCCTGGACTGTTCAATTGAGGAGTTCCGTCCTGACGGCTCGGTCGTGCTGGGCCGCATGACCTTTGGCTGAGCGATCTGCATCGACATCACGCGTGACGTGATGCGGCTCACAGCTGAAGGGCGACCACTTCAGGAGATCCGCGCCTATATCGACCAGACCTACAGCAGCTACGGTCCGGGCACGGACACGCCATGGCCGCCATGAGGTGACCGACGCCGTTTCACCCCGATGCGCAGGACCGTCTCGTGCTTCGCCTTCGCGGCTCTCCGGGCAACCCAAAGAGGGGCAACTTTCTGTTTATCTGCTCCACTCTGCGGCATGTTGCCACGGAACACTTCCGTGGCAACATGCGCTCTCCGGCATTGTCTTGGTCACCTGCGTCCGTCCAGCATGACCTCATCGCCGCGGGTGCGGGCGTCGCTCATGGCGCGTCGTCCGCATAGTAGGCAAGGCCAAGCAACCCCGGACCGGTGTACAGGGCCATAGCCGGACTGAATGAGGTCACATACTGCTCAACCGTTCGGAAACGCTGCGTGATCTCGTGCGCCAACGCCTCAGCCTCCGAAGGCGTACCGGCGTGCAGCACCGCGACGTGCAGCGGACGGTCACCAACGTCGCGCTCCATGCGACGCAGCATGGCGTCAATGGCTCGCTTCCGAGTGCGGACTCGCTCGAGCGACACGATCTTACCGCCCTGCAGGGTGAGGATCGGCTTGACCTGTAAGAGATCGACTGCGAGCTTGGCAAGCCAGGGCGCACGTCCGCTACGCACTAGAAAACTCACCGTCTCCAGCACGGCGAAGAAGCGCAGCCGTGGGCGGAGCTCTTCAACCCGCTGCACAACTGAACGCAGATCGGCACCACGCTCGGCACAGCGCGCCGCCTCGAGAACCAGGAAACCCTCCGCCATCGTCGCTGCACCACTGTCGATCACAGTGATCGGCACGCGAGTCACCATGCCCGCCGCAGCAACAGCAGCCTGGTACACGCCGGTGACCCCCGACGAGACATGAATCGAGACAATTCCCTCCACGGTTCGACTCAGTGTCTCGTAGACCTCCACGAACTCACCGACCGCCGGTTGCGACGTCGTGACAATCTCCCCCGCGGCAAGCCATTCGAACGCTTCCTCAACCGAAACATCGACCCCATCCCGGTAGACCCGCTCACCTCGCACGATGCGTACTGGAACGACTCGGATCCCGTACCGCTCGACCAGCTCTGCGGGCAAGCAGGCGACGCTATCGGTGACGATGCTGAGCATCCGGCACTACTCCTCCACCTCCGGCGGCCACTGTTCCTCGTCCCGGTCGTACCAGAAGCGCCGCCAAAGCACCTCGCGGCGGAGCGCTGGATCTCGTGGCAGCCTGCGGCGGTTCGCCTCCAGCCGCTTCAGGACTGTGATCAGGAGCATGCCAATGCTGCCGCGTAGAGCAGCATCTGACCCGCCACTGAAAATGATGACTCCAGGAAGTACTGCCAGCCCCAAGAGCGCCAGGACAGGCGTTCGACCTACCAGACGTCCAACCGCAAGCGCTGCCAAGAGGACAAGCACTCCTGCCGGAAACACGACCAGAAGCATCCCCATAAACGGACTCAGGCCGCGTCCCCCGCGAAACCCCAGCCACGGAGACCAGTTGTGCCCGATCACAGCCGCCAGCCCGCAGGCGACCGCCATCCCGGTTCCTCCTCCAAACTGGTACGGCAGGTACGCAGCGAGTCCACCCTTCGTGACATCGACGAGCCCAACAGGCACGATGGCCCATCGTGCCACCGCGTAGTACACCCCCGATCCACTGATCGTCGGAAAACGTTCGCGAAGGTCAATTCCTGCGAGGAGATATGCCGCGATCTGGGCCGTCGGAATGGAACCGAGCAGAAATCCGGTGACCAGCAGGACAATCGTGTCCATATCGGCACCACATCTACGAAGAACGCACATGTATAGTATAGGAGACACGGTGAATGCTCGGAACTGCCGTGAAGGAACTCTCCCTGACTCAGCCGCTCGAGGAACAGGAGCGGCCGATGTCCGAACAAGAGCATATTGAAACCACGATGATCAGCCAGGCTCCTGCGCTCGTATGGGATGAGGCAGCTTTTCTGGCTGCGCTGGATGCGGCAGTTACAGCCCTCGGCGAGCATGCTGCTAGCCTCGATGCGCTCAATGTCTTTCCAGTGGCCGATGGAGACACCGGCACCAACCTCCTCCTGACTGCACGAGCAGCACTCCGCGCCGCACGCAACGTGGCAGGTGAAGGGCTGCCAGCAGTCACGGAGGCTGCCGCGCGAGCTGCCCTGCGCGCGGCACACGGGAATTCCGGTGTGATCTTGAGCCAGGTTTTCCGCGCCTTCGCGGAGGCGACGCGAGAACGTACAGTACTGGACGCCTTCGCCTTCAGCGACGCCCTCACTCGCGCCGATACGCTCGCTCGTCGTGCGCTGCTTCATCCCGTCGAGGGCACTATGATCACGGTGCTGCGTGCCGTGGCCGAAACAGCGGTACGCGTCGCTGAGACAGGGGGCACACTCGCGGACCTGCTCCTGGCCGTGCGGAGGGCCGCCGCCGCAGCGGTCGCTCGGACTCCCGAGCTCCTCACGGTTCTGCGCGAGCGCGGTGTGGTTGACTCAGGCGCACAGGGTCTCGCGGTAATCTTCGACGCCTGGGCGGCATTGGCCTGCGGTGAGGAGACGGAGCTCCGACCGCTCCCCGTCCCATCGGAACCAGTTCCTCGACGAGATGAGCCGACAACCGGCTATTGCCTGAACGCGCTCCTGTATTGCGATGGCACTCCGGGCAAAAGGATCGCACAGGAACTCGCTCGCTACGGAGAGTCGATTGAGGTCATCCGGGACGGCGATCTCCTGCGTGTCCATTTACACACCACTATGCCGGACACGGTACAGGGGCTCCTGCGTCGCGTTGGTCAGATACGGTCAATCATCATCGACAGTTTCAGTGGCGAGCCTGCGGTAGTTCCCCTCACCGAGCCTCGGCAGTCGATCCTTGTTGTCCTCTCAGCCGCTCCTGGGATCGTCACCTTGGCACATCGGCTGGGGGCATACGGCATCGCGACGAACCGAAAGTCCCTGTCAGCGAGTTCGCTCACGACCCACCTCGCCGAACTCCCCGTGGAGCAGATCGTCGTGCTTCCTGGTAGTGACAGCGACGCGGAGATGGCGCAGCAAGCCGCACGCACGCTTCATCCACGACTCGCGGTATTGCCTGTGCGGTCACTTGCGGCGCAGCTCGTCGCCCTTTCCTTACTTGACCCAGAACGCGACCTGGACGAGACACTGCCAGAGATTCAGGCCGTACTCGCCCGTCTGCGCACGGTCGATATTATGGGGAATACAACCGGTCGTGACGGGGGAGACCACGACGCAGGTCGTACGACCAGTCTCTCCGCAGCAGCACTCCAAGCACTGTCCTCTCTCGATCCCGAGGGCGCCGAGCTGTGCTCCATCGTCATCGGGGAGACCGTCAAGCGTATCGAGCCCGTCCGGCAGGCTATTGCCGAGCGCTGGCCGCACCTGCAGATTGAGCTCTTTTGGGGGCATCAAACTGCTCCGCTGCTGTCCATCGCCCTCGAATGACGCCAAGCAGGATCACTGCAGCCCCTTATCGACCGCAAACGCGACGCGACTTCACATGCAGGCGGTCGGTAAATGACACCAAGAGTCTGCTGCTCTTCTGCTCCTCCTGAGTCCTTGTTCGAGGCGCTGCACCGCTACTTTGAGGAGAGACCGCAATGGGGAATGCTGCCGCCGCTTCTCTGTGCGATCCATGAGAGTACTCAAGTGGGAATACGCGACCGAATACTCGAGGTCAGATCGTCATCCGTCCGAGATCACCTGTACCCCGTGGCGAAGCACAGCCCTGAAGACCAAGCAGACACCAAACACGCCCAGGCATCCGAAAACTGACCCATTCTCAGCTCAAGCGAGAAAGAGGGGTTGACAGTCCGTGCAGCGCTCACTAGACTAGTGACGACTTATCTGACGACTCGATGAGAGGTGAAGTAGCGAATCTCGTGCGGCGTGACGGAAGGGACGAGACGAGAGTATGGTCTCGACTGCTGTACCGCGAGTCGCCGCTCGGCGCGGTGTTGTAAGACGTGTACGCTGGGAATTTTGGCTCCTCCTTCCGGCAACGCTGTATATCTTCCTCCTCATCGGCTTTCCCCTCGTTCTTTCGATCTATTACAGCCTTAGCCACATCTCTGTTGGACGGCGAGACTATTCGTTCGCTGGTCTCGCCAATTTTCGTGCAATTCTTGCCGATGAGATCTTTCGACAGGCGCTGAGGAACACCGTGCTGATCACGATCGTGGTGTTGATTGCTGTTCTCGTTCTTTCGACCATTCTCGCCACCGCGCTAGCAGAACGGTTTCCAGGTAAACCGATCATCCGCTATCTCTTGCTTCTCCCCTGGGCATCCCCGGTTGTGATGAGCACCATCGCGTGGAAATGGATCTTTGACTCGCAGTACAGCGTCATTAACTGGATAGCCCGTAAGCTCCATCTTATTGGCCCCTATGAATTTCCCCAGTGGCTCGGGATTCCGAGTCTCGCCATTATCTCGATCATCATCGTGCAGGTCTGGCGCATCCTCCCCTTCGCGACAGTGATCACGCTCGCAGGAACTAGTGCCGTACCACGAGAACTCATCGAGGCCGCACTCGTCGATGGCGCAGGCTTTTTCACACGTCTTTTCCGGATTACCTTGCCGCTCGTTCGGCCGATCCTCGGTGTGGCGATCTTGTTTACGGCTCTCTTCACCTTCACCGATATGGCGGTCGTGTGGATCCTGACTCGCGGTGGCCCTTATAACACAAGTCATGTGCTGTCCAGTTGGGCTTTCCAGGTCGGGATCGTCGCAGGTGATCTCGCACAAGGCGCAGCGATCGCGCTTTTCATGCTACCGGTTCTCGCCATCGTCGCTGTGTGGGTCCTGCGGTTGTCGCATCGGGAGGTGACAGAGTGACTGCCACCGCTGACATCCGGCGGCTATTTCTGCGGCTCTTGCTCGTAGCTATTCTGGCAATCTTCCTAGCGCAAGCGCTCTTCCCCTTTGCGTGGATGGCAATCACTGCTTTCAAGCGCGATAGCGATCTCTACAATCCGACGAACAATCCCTTTCTTTTCAACGAGCCACCGACGCTCGCGCACTTTCGCCTCCTGTTTAAGGAGACGAAGTTTCCTCGGTGGATTGTGAATACGGCATGGGTCGGCCTAGCGACGGTTCTGATTACCCTTGTTCTGGCACTTCCAGCAGGCTATGCCCTGGCGCGCCTCCGCGGGCGGGTGGGGCAGAACCTGGGGATCGCGGTCTTCCTCACCTACCTCATCCCGCCGACACTCCTCTTCCTCCCACTTTCGCAGATCGTCAGCAGCATTGGGCTGCAGGACAATACGTGGTCGCTGGTCCTCACCTATCCCAGCCTTGCGGTTCCCTTCGTCTCCTGGCTGCTCATGGGCTTCTTCCGCTCCCTCCCTCAAGAACTAGAAGAGGCAGCCTTGGTTGACGGTGCAACACGCTTTACGGCTTTTTGGCGCATTCTGCTGCCACTCGCCGTCCCTGGAATCTTGACCGCTGTCATCTTCACCTTCACGCTCGCCGTCAACGAATTCATCTACGCGCTCACCTTCGTCTCGATCTCTGATCTGAAGACGGTGAGCGTCGGCGTACCGACCGATCTCATTCGTGGTGACGTCTTCTTCTGGGGTGCCATCATGGCCTCGGCGCTTGTCGTCAGCCTTCCCGTCGCCTTGCTCTATAACGCGTTCCTCGACCGATTTGTGGAGGGTTTGACCGCCGGTGCCTTGCGATGAAGTCTGATGAGGTTTGGCTATCCAGTGGGATCGGGTTCGGTGTCGTTACGTGAGGAGGTTCGAGCGATGCGTCGCTTCACCCGCCGTCACCTGCTTGTTTTGTTGAGCAGCACGGCTGCTGCCGGGCTGCTGGCCAGCTGTGCTGGCGGCCAAGCAACGCCGACCTCAGCCCCAGCTGGTGGACAAGCGACTCCGACGCGCGCGCCCGCTGCTAGTCCAACGGCTGCCGCCCAGGCCAGTCCAACTGCGCCCAGCGCCACCCCAACCGTTGCAGCGACACCGACGCGCTCCGGACCGGTCACGCTCAAGATCTTGCAGTGGAGCCACTTCGTCCCGGACTACGACAAGTGGTTCGATCAGTGGGTCCAAGAGTGGGGCGCGAAAAACAACGTTCAAGTCGTCTCTGACCATATTAACTACGCCGACATTCCTGCTCGGGCTGCTGCCGAGGTGTCAGCACAAAGTGGTCACGACCTGTTCGCCTTCGGGTTCCCACCCTCACAATACGAAACTGAAGTTGTTCCACTGAACGACCTGATCAAAGAGCTGAAGCAGGAATACGGGGACTATTACCCACTCCTTGAGCGCTCCTGCTACAACCCCAAGACCGACGTCTGGTACAGCTTCATGGACTTCTGGGCTGCTGACCCGATTCTCTACCGGAAAGATCTCTTCGACCAGGTTGGGAAGACGCCTGACACGTGGCAGGACATCCTCGAGGCCGGCCGTCAACTCAAGCAGATGGGGAACCCGATCGGCATCGGCTTCTCGCCAGAGATCGATACCGGTATGGCGATGCGCACGATTATGTGGGGCTTTGGCACGTCGATCCAGGATGCGAATGGCAACGTGGTCATCAATAAGCCAGAGACACTTGAGGCCCTAGAGTTCGCCAAGCAGCTTTTCCAAGAGGCCGAAACTGAAGAGGTGCTGGCGTGGGACGCAGCCTCAAATAACCGGTTCCTTGTCTCTGGACGCGGCGCGCTAATCCTCAACGCAATTTCCGCCACGCGCACTGCCGAGGCAACATACCCTGACCTTGCACCAAAAATCGCGATTGCCAAGACTGCCGCAGGCCCCCGCGACCGAAAGGGTAGCGCACACTGGTATAACTGCTTCGTCATCTGGAAATTCTCCCCCAACGTCGATGTTGCCAAGCAGTTTTTGAAGGATCTGGTTGCTGCATACCAAGACGCTTTCAAAGCCTCCAAGTTCTACAATATTCCTTCCTTCCCCAAGGCGGTTCCCGACTGGCAACAGCAGGTCCAGAATGATCCCAACGCGAATCCGCCAGACAAGTACGCTGTGCTTGCGACCGCTCCCGATTGGACAGTGAATGTCGGCTGGCCTGGCTACATGAACGCCGCCGAGGCAGAAATCTTCGATCGCTGGATCATCAACGATATGTTCACCAAGGTCGCCACGGGCAAAGCGTCCCCACAAGATGCTCTCGCCGAGGCAGAGCGTCAGATTCAAGATATCTTTAAGAAGTGGAAGGATCGCGGCCTCGTTTGACCAGCACCAGACCAGTCGCGTGTGGCCGCCCTGGACACCCAGGGCGGCCACATATTTCTGTCTTCTGCTTTGCACTCCTAGTCGGCGCGACGACTTGCACCACCAACGCTGGCCGCGTCCGCCCCGGGGCGAGTCTCAACACACGCCGAACCGCGAGGGCCGACTTCGCTCCAGATGGCCTATCTTCATCAACAATACTTGTTCTGTCGCCACCTCACACGCAGAACAGTCTATGGCCTTTTCCGAGGCACAACACAAGAAGCTCGGCATCTCACCGGCCGATCCACAGCTCAGTTCGAGGCCATGTTGGGGAAAGCAAGTCTGTGCAACGCTCGCGGAGCTTGCCCCTTACGATCTGTAAGGCAGTCACCGCCGTCAGTCTTTTGCCATTAATCCCCTTGCGATGACGGGCCCCTCCGCTCGCGTTCGCGCAACCAGCGGACGAAGCGCAGCCAGGCCAGCTCGCGCTCGCTGAAACGCGGCACATGTTCGGGGCTCAAGGGTGTCTCAAGAATCCGACGCCGCGGCAATTGTGCCGCTAAGCTCCACGCGACCGCATCGGTCCGCTCGCCTAAACGCAGGCGCGGGACATGGACCGTCTCCCCACCGTCAGTGAGGAGCACAATCCCGTCACGTACTTCGGCCCACCCCACGACCGGAACACCACAACGCCACAGCGCTGCGATCAGCTCACTCAGCCCCGTCGTCCGCACCGCTCCACCCGATTCCATCGGACGCCCTCCTTACTCGAGAGCGTCGGCGACGCTCGAGCGGACTATTTTAGCACATTTGTACTGTTTCCTGCAGGCCCTTCGCCCGCGCTCTACCGGACTCAGTGAGCTGTGCGTCGCAGGAGTCACCTTCCTCACTACGCCTCCACCACTGGAATGGCTAGCCCCGGCGCTCCGGGTCGAGACCCCACAGCATCCGGATAATAGCGGTGAAGCATCATCAGCCCGATTGCAGCTCGCCGCACCCGCTCCCGACCGAGTTGCACCGCGAGCTCCTCAAGATGCCTCCCGGACGGATAGATGTTCGGCGCATTACGAAGCCCGAACTTGAGATAGATTGGCGCGCAGACCCGAACCATTTCGGCAATCTCGTAATGCCGCACGAAGCCGCCTACGTCATCCGGCACCTCGACATACACATCAAGCGGAACGTCGACCGCTGCGCGGATCGCTGCGAGCTGCGCCAGCGTAAGGTCGGTCACCACGTTGTAGGTATCGGCTCCGAGCTGCACGAGCAGCTTTACCGAGGCGGGGTTCGCTGCACCCATGAGGACACTCACCTTGAACTGCATGTCCCTTGGCAGTTCACCAGCGCGTCGCATCTCGCCCGCGACCCAGAGCGCCCCCTCGTCGGCCAGGAGTACACTGCGAATTCCTAGTTCAGCCGCCCGCCGCACATCTTCAAGACAATGCACGAGCTGCTCTTGGCCGCGCAGCTTGGCGCTCACCATCGCCCCCGCGCTTGCCCGCGCCATTCCGCCGATGTCCCATCCCGCGCTCGGGCGCGCGAAGAGGCTCACTTCCATCCCCTCCGCGGCTGCGAGGTACCCCATTTCGCGGATTTCCTCGTCAGTGAGTAGCATGACGCCACTCCCCTGCGAGATGCGATGCACAACAATGCCGTACCGTCTTGCTTCCTCAATGACGGCCGCAAGTACGCGCGGCCCCTCCGTACTCGGGATCTCGACCCGGTACTGTGCACCGTCTGGAAACCGTTTCGTGCTCGTTGGAAGCTCGTAGAGATCGCCTCGCGGCAGTCCTAACCGCTCCAAGAACGCTCGCGTCCGCTCCACCCTTCGCCACCCCCATGTGCCTTAGCCGCGAGCACGACGCACCCGCGCTCGTCGCCGCTTCTGCCAGATGTCAAGCGCAACTGCCAGGACGATCACTGTCCCAGTCACCGCCTGCTGCGCGTACGTGCTCACACCTAAGAGCACCATCCCGTTCTCCAGCACACCCATGATCGCCGCCCCAAGCACCGCACCGAGTACTGTTCCCTCACCTCCCATGAGGCTTGTTCCACCGATGATGGCCGCGGCAATCACCGGAAGCTCAAAACCCAGTCCGGCTGATGGCTGCGCCGACACGAGCCGAGCAACAAGGATCAGCCCAGCCAGCGCCGCCAAGGTGGAACACAACACGTATACGAGGAGCTTCACCCGCTCCACCGGGATTCCGGCAAGTCGTGCAGCCTCCGGATTTCCACCCACCGCATAGATGTATCGCCCGTACGTCGTGAAGCCGAGAAAGATCGTTCCCAGGAGTGTCAGAACCACCATGATGACAACCGGAACCGGGATGATCCAGATGTATCCCTGCCCCAGCCAGACGAACGCTTGGTAGTCGTAGGGAACAGTCACCGGGTATCCCTTCGTCAACACGTATACCAGCCCTCGGCCGATGCTCAGCGTGCCAAGCGTCGCGATAAACGGCGGAAGTCCTACGCGAGTGATCAAAAGACCGTTCACGAGTCCAACCAGCGCCCCCACTCCGAGCCCGGCCAGCATCGCTACTGGCAACGGGACTCCTCGCTCAAGAAGCATCCCTGTGGAAAGACCAGCCAACGCTAAAACTGAGCCAACCGAGAGATCGATTCCACCCGTCAAAATGACCATCGTCTGACCGATGGCGACGATCGCCGTAAGCGAGAAGGCACGTGCAACTCCGAACAGGTTCCCGGTCGTCAGGAATGCGTCGGTCGTCACAGAGAGAAAGGCGCCGAGGACAAGCAGCGCGACCAAAATGTTGAACTCCCGCAGCCCGGTCAATCGCTGCAGCGCACGCCGCGCGAACGCACCTGTTCCCACAGGCGCCGCTTCTGGCTCACTTCGCCCTCTCTGCGCTGTTACCGTTTCCTGTTGTGGCGATCGCACATCCATCGTTTTCACCGTCCCACTGTCCGCACCGGCTGCAGCAGCACCGGCCGTGCTACTTGAAGGACCAGGACGTTCACAGGCAACTGCCGGTCATGCACATACCGCACCAGCGCGCCTGGATCAGCCAGATTCACCGCGAACATGTCGTAGTGCAAGGGCACAAGGAGCTCCGCACCTATCTCGACCGCGAGGTGGGCTGCCTCACGTATGTCCAGGTTGCCAACGATGTCCTCCCGCTCCCGGTACCAGTCGCGCCCGTTGATCGGAAGCAAGGCCACCTGTGGCTCGAGTGCCCGGACCGTCTCCCCCAGTTCGTCGTAGACGATCGTGTCTCCGGCATGATAGAGGCGCACCCCGCCGAGCTCCACGACATACCCGAGAAACCGCGGCACCCCATTCACCTCGCCAAAGCTGTAGGCATCAGCAGTATGGAGTCCGTGCTTGGCCGCCACTGGCCACACGGTCACGCCGGCCAGCTCATACGCACGCCCAGGGCGCACGCCGCGCACGCGCTCTTCCGATATTCCTGCCGCAGTGAGCTGCGATACCACCGGCTCGGGGCAAGCGAACAGCGCCTGTGGTGCAGCCCGGGCGATGCCAACGCATGCTGCAGCATCGAGGTGATCCCAGTGCTCGTGCGTCACGAGCACAAGATCAACCATCGTGAGTTCGTCAGGAGTTATTGGCGGTGGTACCAGCCGATCAGGATGTGGCGACAGAAACGGATCGATCAGAACAATACGCCCCCCACCTGCCAGCGCGATGCTCGCCTGTCCCAACCGCACCAAACCGACGGCATGCTCGCGCGCAGCGAGATCACCCAGCATCTGACCAAGCGTGCCCATGCTGCCCCCTTCAGGACCGCTCCGCCTGCCGACGGTGCCAGTCTTCGGCGAAGAGGTTGAAAAAGACACGCCGGCGCGGGTACTGCTCGAACATTGAGTGGTCGAGCTCCACGCCAAGCCCAGGCCCCTTTGGAAGAGGGAAGTATCCGTCTACAACTTCCGGCACACCTGGTGCGACTGCTTTCACGTGTGCCTCAGCAAAGTCATTGAAGTGCTCCTGGATCTTGAAATTCGTCGTGCACGCCGCCAGGTGCAGGTTCGCAGCTGTTCCCACCGGACCACAGACATTGTGCGGCGCGACCAAGACATAATACGAGTCCGCCCAAGCTGCTAATTTCTTTGTCTCTAGCAGTCCACCAAGATGCGTGATGTCCGGCTGGATGATGTCTGCTGCTTGGAGCTCGAAAAGCTCGCGGAAGTCGTAGCGCGTGTGGATCCGCTCTCCAGTCGCTACCGGGACTGAGACCTGCTCAGCGACTTTCTTCAGCGCCGCGAGGTTGTGTGGGGGAACGGGTTCCTCGATCCAGCCTGGACGGTATGGTTCCAGTAGCCGCGCCATCTCGACGGCAGTCGCGGGGTTGAAACGCCCATGCATCTCGATCAAAATCTCGACGTCTGGCCCGACTGCCTCCCGAACCGCTTCCACGAGCGCCACGGCTCGCCGCTTCTCTTCCAGGTCGAGTTCGTAGTATCCCGCGCCGAACGGATCGAGCTTCAGTGCTCGGTATCCACGCTCAACTACCCGTCGGGCTGCCTCGGCGAACTCCTCCGGTGTTCGCTCAACGGTGTACCAGCCGTTGGCATACGCCTTGATCCGGTCGCGCACCGCACCACCCAGCAGCTGGTAGACCGGCAGGCCCAGCGCCTTCCCCATGATGTCCCAGCACGCGATCTCAATGGCCGCAATGCCGGACATCATCACATAGTCAGGACGCGCGTAGTCATCCCGCATCATGTGGAACACTAGATCTTCGATGCGGAACGGATCCCGACCCAACACGTGGTTGGGAACTGCCTCCGCCAAGTAGCCAAGGAGGGCATCAGTGTGGTTCAGCATCCGTGCCTCGCCCACACCGGTGATTCCCTCGTCAGTATGTACCTCAACAAAGGTTAAGTTACGCCAGGCAGTACCGAGCACGTACGTCCTTACATCGACGATCCGCACGGATCGCTCCTTTCCCTCACGCCGCCACTGGATGTCCCGTCGCCGCCGCCAACACGCGCTCTTCCGTTGCCTCCTCGCGCGAGAACTCGGCGACGATCCGGCCCCCACTCATGACGAGGATCCGGTGGCTCATGGTCAGCACTTCCGGGAGCTCCGACGAGATCAGCAGAATCCCCATGCCAGCCTCGGCGAGCTCGGCAATGAGTGCGTGAACCTCCGCTTTCGCCCCCACGTCGATCCCACGCGTCGGCTCGTCGAGGATCAACACCTTCGGATTGGTCGCCAACGCGCGTGCCAACACAACCTTCTGCTGGTTCCCTCCGCTGAGGTTCATCACGCGCTGCTCAAGCGACGGCGTTCGGATCCGGAGACGCTCCACGAACGACTGCGTGACTTGCTCCTCTGCTCGCCGCGAGGGAAAACCGAGCCGTGCCAATCGCTCGAGCACAGGCAGCGTGATATTTTCTCGCACGGAGAGGATCAGCACGAGTCCTTGCAACTTGCGATCCTCGGGCACTAACACGATCCCATGACGCACTGCGTCTCGGGGATTCCGAATCGTCACCACCTGCCCGTCGACGCGGATCTCCCCAGTGTCGATCGGATCGACCCCAAAGAGGCAACGCGCGAGCTCTGTACGGCCAGCACCCACCAGCCCGGCCAGCCCGACGATTTCACCAGCCCGTACCGTCAAGTTCACATCCTGCAGCGTACCAGTCCGGCACAGACCCCGCACCTCCAATCGCACGGCACCGGGGCTCGAGCGGACAGTCCGGTAATAGGCCGAGAGATCACGACCGACCATCATTCGAATCAGTCCCTCACGCGTCGCCTCGCCGATTGGGAGCGTCCCCACTACCCGGCCGTCACGCAGCACCGTCACCCGATCGGCGAGGGTGAAGATTTCCTCCAAGCGGTGGGAAATGTAGATGATTGCGACACCCTGTGCGCGTAAGCCACGTAGAATTTCAAACAGCCGCTCTGTTTCTTGGAGCGAGAGCGAGCTCGTCGGCTCGTCGAGGATCAATACACGCACGTCTTGCGAAAGCGCTCGTGCGATCTCGACTAGTTGCTTCTGGGCCACGCTCAACTCGCGGACTTGTCGCTGTGGATCAATCGGAACACCAACCCGCTCGAGAACCCTTGCGGCATCTCGCCACAGACGCGGCCAGTCCACACTTCCCCGAAGGCCTGGCCGCTCCGGCAAGCGTCCAAGGAAGACGTTCTCCCCCACCGACAATGCATCGATGACACTCAGTTCCTGGTAGATAATTCCGATGCCTCGCGCCAATGCGTGGCGCGGGTCAGTAAAACGAACCACCTGCCCGTCGAGGAGAATCTCCCCTTCGTCCGGTTGGAGCGCTCCTGAGAGGATCTTCATCAGTGTCGATTTCCCCGCACCGTTCTCCCCGACGACTGCCAGCACCTCACCGGGGAAGACACTCAGCGAGACACGCTCGAGCGCGACAACCCCTGGAAAGCGCTTGCTGATGTTCCTCGCTTCGAGTACTGGAACGGTCATAGCCTCTCCCTAACAGTAGCGGGCCAGGGGTATTGGCCCCCTGGCCCTCATGTGGTCACTTCGTGTAGCTGTTCAGATTCTCCTTCGTTACGACTGTAACACCCGTGTCGATGTTCTGGAACGGTGGCTTCGCCTTGCCGGTCAAGATCTCATAGGCCCACTGCACTGTCAACACACCCATCTGAACCGGACGCTGCACCATCGTCGCTGCGATAATTCCTTCGTCAATCGCCCGCTTCGTCTCCTCCAGATCGTCAAAGGCGACAATGACCAGCTTCCCGATCCGATCCTGAAACTCGGGCGACTTGAGCACTTGGGCAAGCGTTGGCCCACCTGTTGCGCTCACACAGGCGATGCCATTGAGATCCGGATGTGCCCGCAGCATCGCCTCACTGACCGAGAGCCCCTTCTGGAGATCGTCGTCGGTGGCCTGAATGTCAACGACTTCGATGTTCGGTCCGACCCCTTCCTTGAATCCCTCAATACGCTGATTCAGGTTAAGCGCACCAAGCCCGCCGGTGATTATCCCGACCTTCCCTTTTCCGTTGAGAAGCTTGGCCATCGTCTCGCCCATCGTCCGGCCAGCCGCTTTGTTATCAGTGCCGATGTACATGACACGCTGGCTGTTCGGGGAATCCGAGTCGAAGGTCATCATCAGAATGCCCTGCTTCATCCCCTCGGCGATAACCGGCTCGACCGACTTCGGCTCGTTCGGCGAGATCGAGATGGCATGCACCTTCTTGCGGATCAGGTCCTCGATCATCGCGACCTGCTGGGCTGGATCGGCCTGCTGCGGAGCCACCCACTGGAAGTCGACGCCGAGTTCCTTGGCCTTCTGCTCGCCACCCTTCCGAACATCCTCAAAGAACGGGTGCACGAGCTTCGGCACCATCGCGACCGTGATCTTCGTCCCCGGGGCAACTGTCGGTACCGGCCCGGCTGCAGCCGCAGTCGTCGGTGTCGCAGCAGTAGCAGCCGTCGGCGTCGTTGCAGCCACCGTCGGTGTCGCGGCTCGAGCCGGCGTCGGGCTCGCCGCTGGCGCGGCTGTCGGCGTGGCCTGGCCACCCCCGCATGCACTCAGAAGCGAGAGTGCCGCACCACCAACCAATACCGAACGCAGCAGCTGCCGCCGCGTTACGAGTCTCCGCATCGTCCGCTCATCCATGACCATCTCCTCCCGACTCGTCGATACTTTGCCCATCGAGTCACCAGATCGCCCGATGACGTGATGCCCGATCTCCAACGTCACCTCCCTCCACTACGACTCAGCTGTCAGCGACGAGCGCCGAGTGCCACGGAGGCAACTCTGGCTCCCAGGTCCCCTGCGGAACCTCTCGATACCCAAGCCGCTGCGAGAGTTCCTGCGCCCCCTCCCGGACTAAGCGTGAAAGCTCCAAGAAACGCTCCGGCGTATCACGCACGACCGGGAACGAAATACTCATCGCCGCCACCATCCGGCCGCGATGGTCGTAGATCGGCGCCGCCACACAGCGGACATCAGGGTTGGATTCGCAGTTGTCCCAAGCGATCCCTCGCGCCCGCGTCCGTGCCAGCTCTGCCCGTAGAGCATCCACCGAACGTAGACTGTTTCGCGTCATGCCCGGGAGCTCCCGCACACCGGCAAACCGCTCGGCAAACTCCTCTTCACTCAGGCCGGAGAGCAACATCTTGCCAACCGCGGTGCAGTGTGCCGGTAGTCTGCGACCGATCGCTGAGACAAGGCGCAGTGCATTCGTACTGTCCACCTTGGCGATGTAGAAGACGTCCGTCCCCTCCAGCACTGCGATGTGCACCGTCTCGTCACATTGCGCCGCCACCCGACGCGCCACGATCTGACCTTCGCGCGCGAGATCCAGCCCAGCCGCATAGGCATTACCGAGCTCGAAGACACGGACATCTAGCGCGTAGCGGTGTGGGTTCCCCTCAATCGGCCGCAAGTAACGGCGAGCGACGAGTGTGGCAACGAGCTCATGTGCCGTACTGCGCGGCAAATCCAGCGCTCGCGCAATCTCCGGCACAGAAAGCGACTCCGGCTGGGGCGACCGCAAGAAGAGCTCGAGGATGTCTAGTGCTCGTTCAACTGCGGGTACGCGTCGTGGCATTTCCGTATGTCCGATATTTCAGACACTATCCGACACTTCGTCTCTCGTCTGCGCACAGTCTAGTGCTACAGTAAGGGGCTGTCAACCCTTCCCTGACAGATTTGCTACGTGCCAGGGGAGAACAACCGGCCAGCAACGCTTGACTTGCGCTGGAGTACGACCAGGGCGAGCACTCACGCCAATATTTCCCAGAGCGCTTCAGGCGCAGCTCCAGCAATCCTGAAAACGATCAGAACGCCGTCACGGCGAGCTATGCTGGACTGCCTCCGCGCTCTTGCTCCAAGCGAATGACCCGCTCTCGAAACCGGTCTTCTGTCTGCTCAGCACGGGGAACGGGGTATCGTCATGCCGATCCTCTCCGCAACCCAGGTGTGCACCCCCGCAAGAGCGTGTTGAGTTGTTACCAACATCCAGATCGCAATTGCGGGAGCACTGGCAGGTCGGTAAAAGGCGGTGCCTCAAGCTGCAGCTCGCCTGCTCCCGAAGGTATCGCAGGAGGATCAACAAGACCGATCTTGGCGCAGCGAGGATCCGCGCTCTACGCCAACTCGGCTCGACCGTCCCGCATCGGGCAGTAGCACCAAGAGTGAGCTGGTTCTGCACAGCAGCAGCCGTCCAGGTCCCACGAATTCGAATTCGGTCTCCGTCACCGTTGTTCCAGTGTGAGGAGACAAGCCAGGGGGCACGAAGAGCTGCGAATGAGCAGAACAGAGATAGTGGTAAGGAACTCGCCGGCGCAAACGATCCAGCAAAAAGCCGTCCCCTTCTGGAAACCGTGTGTCATCCGCCGTACTGTCTTCGCGCTCCACACTGGATCGAATCCCGCAATGAATGCCCCTTGACATCCTCTCCAGGAACCATTATTGTGTCTCCTGGCAGCGTGAGCATGGTACACAAGCCGGACACGGCATCTTCTGCAGTGTCTGGCTCGTTTCAGTTTTGGGTCAGGCCATCGCTCACCAGCACGCGGGCAAGCAGGACGGGCCGCTGCGTGCATTGGGTTAGCTTTTGATTGGGGAAGGGTCGAGCATTTTCGTCGTGGTGTACCGGGCCGACATCCCGTTCACCGGACGATCCAACCTTCCTTGGCCGGTCGGGAAATCCCGGCCGCCACCTCGCCGCTCGCATTTCCGGTTCTGGCTGCGAAGAACCAGGAAGGAGCGAGCGGGACGATGAGTAGCCACACCAGCGGTCTTTTGAGCCTCGCCGAACTCACACAACTTGTTGAGTCCGGTGAGATCGACACCGTCATTAACGCCATCTGCGACATGCAGGGGCGCCTCATGGGGAAGCGCGTGCGGGCCGACTTCTTCCTCGACCACGTTCGTGAGCACGGTACCCACTTCTGCACGTATCTCCTCGGAACCGACATGGAGATGACCACTCCCGGCGGTTACCGCCTCATGAACTGGGAGACCGGTTACGGCGACTGGGTCGCCCGTCCCGACTTTGCCACGCTGCGGCGTATCCCCTGGCTGGAAGGGACAGCGCTCGTCCTAGCCGATGCGGTCGACGAGGAGACCGGCGAACTCATCCCGGTTGCCCCGCGCACGATTTTGCGCCAGCAGGTCTCGCGGGCTAGTGCCATGGGCTTCCGCGTCATGATGGCGAGTGAGCTCGAGTTCTATCTCCTCAAAGACTCCTATGACGAGGCCCACGAGAAGGGGTACCGCGGTCTGCGTCCCTTCGGCTGGTACAACGAGGACTACCACCTCTTCCAAGGCACCAAAGCTGAACCGATCTACCGGCAGATCCGCAACCTGATGACTGCTGCCGGAATCCCGATCGAGTTCTCTAAGGGGGAGGCCGCTGCCGGCCAGCACGAGATCAACATCCATTATGCTGATGCCCTCGAATCAGCGGATCGCGCCGTCCTCTTCAAGCACGGAGTCAAAGAGATCGCCTACCTCAACGGCCTCTCCGTCACCTTCATGGCCAAGCCGCACCATACCTGGACGGGTTCCAGTTCCCACATCCACCTGAGCATCTGGGACTCTGCCGGAGAGCGGAACCTCTTCTACGACCCAGATGGCCAGCCGTACCACATGAGCCGTCTTATGCAGCACGCCCTGGCTGGCCTGATTGCGCACGCGCGGGAGCTCTCGCTGTTCGTCGCCTCGAACGTCAACTCCTATAAGCGCTACGCTGTTGCGAGCTGGGCACCGGTAAACGTCGTGTGGGGACGCGACAACCGCACCTGCGGCTTCCGCATTGTTGGACACGGCCAGTCGTTGCGCATCGAGAGCCGCATCCCGGGCGCCGACGCGAACCCATACCTTGCGTACGCCGCCATGATCGCCGCGGCGCTTGACGGCATCGAGCGCGAGCTCCCACTTCCGCCAGAGTACCGCGGCAATGCGTACGAAGCCCGCGACGTCGTCCGTGTGCCACGAACGCTCGCCGAGGCAATGGTGGAATTCGACCGCTCGGCGTTCGCTCGCCAGGTCTTTGGTGATCTCGTCGTCGACCACTACGTCAACATGGCTCGGGTCGAGCAAGAGGCGTTCGACGCGGTGGTCACCGACTGGGAGTTGTACCGCTACTTCGAGCGTGGCTGAGGGAGGGAAGACGATGGGCACGCGACTGGCGGGCAAAGTCTGCATCATCACTGGAGCGGGTTCCGGAATCGGTCGTGAGTCGGCACTCCTCTTCGCCCAGGAAGGGGCGAAGGTTGTGGTCGCCGACATCAATGTGGCGGGTGGTGAAGAGACGGTCCGCCTGATCCGGGAGGCAGGGGGCGAGGCGCTGTTCGTCCGCACCGACGTCACGAAGGCAGCCGAAGTCGAAGCCTTGGTGCGCACGGCCGAGGAGACCTACGGTAAGCTCGACGTCATGTTCAACAACGCCGGGATCTTTCCCGACGAGGATGGCTCTGTGGTCGACACGCCCGAAGAGGTCTGGGACCGCGTCATGGCAGTCAATCTCAAGGGCGTCTTCCTCGGCTGTAAGTACGCTATCCCAGCCATGCTGCGCGCCGGTGGCGGCTCGATCATCAATACCGCGAGTTTCGTCGCCATCATGGGAGCCGCTGTCCCCCAGATCGCCTATACAGCGAGCAAGGGGGGCGTACTAGCCATGACGCGCGAAATCGCCATCGAGTTCGCCCGGAAGAACATCCGGGCCAACGCCCTCTGCCCTGGGCCAGTCGACACCCCACTTCTGCGATCGATTCTGGCCGACCCAGCCAAGCGGCAACGCCGGCTGGTGCACATCCCGATGGGTCGCTTTGCCCAAGCTCGGGAGATCGCCCAGGCCGCGCTGTTCCTTGCCTCAGACGAGTCGTCCTACGTGACGGCAACCGCCTTCCTGGTAGACGGCGGTATTACTGCTGCCTACATCACACCGGAGGACTGAAGCTGCAAACCTTTTGAGAGGAGGGGAACCATGGGAGAGAGTTTGGAACGCGGCGGTGTGCGCTACGAGAAGGTCGGGCAGGAATACCTTGAACAACGCAAGCTGCGTCGACACGCGAACTGGGTACTGCTCTGGGCCCTTGGCGTCGGCGCAGTGATCTCCGGTGACTTCTTCGGTTGGAACTTTGGGCTGGACGCCGGCGGCTTCGGTGGGCTCCTGATCGCAACGGTGTTGATGGCGATCATGTACCTCTGCATGGTCTATAGCATCGCCGAGCTCAGTACGGCACTGCCCCATGCCGGCGGCTTCTATTCCTTCACCCGCAGTGCTTTCGGCCCCTGGGGTGGATACTTGGTGGGCGTTACCGACACAATCGAGTATGTCATCACCCCGGCAGTCATCGTGGTCGGCATTGGCGGCTACATGAATACACTCTTTCCTTCGGTTCCAGTCTGGGTCTGGTGGCTCGTCTTTTACGCCATCTTCGTGGGCATCAATATCGCTGGAGTGGAGATCACACTCCGGGTCGGTTTAGTCGTGACCATCCTGGCCATGCTCGTGCTGCTGATCTTCTACATCGGCGCGGTCGCCTCCGGCGCCTTCAGCTGGGATCTGGTCTTCAACATTGAGCCCGATCCGAACCGCGCTGGCAGCTCCACATTCCTCCCCAAGGGCTTCTACGGCATTTTCGCCGCTATCCCCTTTGCCATCTGGTTCTATCTGGCGATTGAGGAGCTCCCGCTCGCTGCCGAGGAAACCCATGACGTTGTGCGGGACATGCCACGCGGTCTGATCACCGGCATCTTCACATTGCTCGCCCTCTCGGTGTTCACCTTGATCTTCAACTCGGGCGTGAATGGTGGCGCCGCCCAAATCGGTGTCTCGGGAGCGCCGCTCGCCGACGGCTTCGTCGCTGTCTTTGGAAGCGGTGCGACCACCGCTGTCCTCACACTCATCGCCTTGACTGGGCTAATTGCCAGCTTCCATACGATCATCTACGCCTACGGCCGCGTCATCTTTGCGCTCTCGCGCGCTGGCTACTACCCGCGCTTCCTTTCCGTCACCGGGCGCAAGACTCACACACCCCACCGCGCCCTCGTCGCTGGTGCCATTATTGGGCTGCTCTGCGCCTTGATCATTGATCGCTTCGGCACCGGCATCGTCGGTGCGGCACTCTTGAACATGGCCGTCTTCGGCGCCGTGATCTCCTATGCGGCGGTGATGCTTGCCTACATCCGCCTCAAGATCGCTCGTCCGGAACTCCCACGCCCCTATCAGAGCCCCTTCGGGATCCCTGGTGCGGCGATTGGCGCGGCCCTGGCGATCATTTCCCTGCTTGCAACCTTCTCCATTCAGGACTACCGTCCTGGTGTCTTGGGAGTCGCCTTCTTCCTGGTGATCGCGATCCTCTACTTCGCCTTCTACTCTCGCCACCGTCTGGTCGCGCAGGCTCCAGAGGAAGAAGTCGCGCTGATCCTGGAGGCGGAGAAGGAGCTCAAGCACCAGTACATCGAGCTGGAATCGGAGGAGGAGCGCCTGCGCATGGAACAGCGTGAAGCGAGGGACCGCTGAGGCGGCACGCCCTTGGCCCCTCTTGCCGAAAACCGGCAACAGCTTGTTCCTCGTTATCGTACTGCCTCGTCAAACCCGCTGGCTCGGCGCGGGAGAGACCGCGCCGAGCCAGCCTTCTCCCAACTGCCCAGGCTCAACATGCCGTACATCTCTGTTCTGTCTTATTCGTCGTGACCACCGCCAGCTCTTCACAGAGCGGCCAAAAGGGGGCGGTGATTCGGGGCCACTGTACTCGCTTCGGCGCGGGTGGAGTCCGCGCAGAGGCCACGCCACGCCTGGCGCCATATCGGCACCCAGTTGGTTGGGCCGAACCGATCGCACAGGATCTCGCTGCACTGGAGCCTTGCCGGTTGCTCCGCTGTAGCAGTCGACCAAGGCAGCAGCACGAGAAGATGGCTGCCACATCGCCGAGATCAGGCGGTACCATGCCCGATCGGCTGAGAGATCAGGATGCTTGGTCGGGACAATCCGAGACTAAATGGGATACTGAGCATCTCCCACAAGACGCTATCCCCTGGGCTGACCGGCAGCCGGCTTGCCGTTCCCGATCCTCCGGCGTATGCTGCTGGGAGATGGAGGGAGAGGATCCGGTGGCGACCTTGGCTGACCGCTTGCTCCAGACACTCAAGAAGCACCGCTTTCAGCCAGTCACCCTGGAAGGGAACGGCTACGTCCTCGAAATCCGGCCCTATCATGGCAAGCTCGAGGCGGGCTTTATCCTTTGGCGAATGGAGGCGGGGCAGCTCGTGCCGGTGGCGAGCGGACATACGGAGAACCGGCACCTCCTGACCGCCGAGGGTTTCGCGCTCCAGCTCCCACCCGATGTCGAACGCACCATCGCAAGCCTGCTCCAGCGCGGTCGCTGAGCCACTTACCCACACGCTCCACAGGATCACACGGCGCCTAGGTCCCCAACTCCGGTGGATACGCCTGACCCACCGTCATCTTCCAAGCCCACGAGCGCATGAATGCCCGCTTTCATCAATCCAACAGCGCGTCCCGTATCCCATGAACTTCCGGATTGCCCATGTTTCCTGGTGCGTCGTCACCACGAGCGGTGGCAGCACACGAGGCGCTCCTACTGAGCCACAGATTGTCGTACGACATCAACGAGGATCAGTCCCTGGCTGCTGTGGCACGATAACGCAGTGCAACCGCATGCTCCACCACAGGAGCTTGGAAACGTGATACGAAGAGCCTCCGGAGTCGCCGGTCGCAGCTGGTTCCAGATCCTGATCGGCGGGATCGTGCTCTTTTACGTACTAAATCGCGTCTTGCAGACGACGCAGAACCCCAACTTCATTCCAGCACTGTTGGTCCTTGGTGCTTTCCTCGTCCCGGTCGTCCTGGTTCTCTGGGTCTATGAGCACCCACTTCCCGAGACGATTCCCCCGAGCGTCGTCGTTTGGAACTTCCTGTGGGGCGGTGCGCTTGGCGTTATTGTTGCTGGCACGCTCGAATACGATACCTACCGAGCCCTTGGCTTTCTGCCACTCCTGGCCGTGGGTGTGATCGAGGAGTCAGCTAAACTGTTGGTTCCGCTTCTCTTTTTCCTACGCTGGCGGTACCGCTCGGAGATAGCCGGACTCCTCTTCGGCCTTGCCAGTGGCATGGGTTTCGCCGCCCTCGAGACCCTTGGCTATGGCTTCACCGCATTGATCGCCTCACGCGGAAATGTGGGATTCGCCGAATTCGTGCTCCTGGTACGTGGGTTCCTTTCACCTGCCGGTCATGCTGCTTGGACGGCTCTCGTGACCGCCACCCTCTGGCGCGAGCGTGCTCGCCGCGGTCATGCCGGGCTCACCCGGGCAGCGCTCAGCGCCTTCCTCCTCGCTGTCGCCCTGCACACGCTGTGGGACACCTTTCAGATCATGAGCAAGGTGACCTTTATTGACTGGCTGGGGCTCGAGCTCCTGAGCGCGAGCATCGCCTTGCTCAGCGTTGCATTACTTGTCCAGCGCTACCGTGAGGCGCGCCGTCAGGCCGTAGCCGCTGCCAGCGCCGCCAACGGGTCCCAGCGGAACGGATCGCCTTCGTAGACGGTCCGCCGTGCCAGGCACTGCTCGACGAGTGCGGCGACGTCGTAGGCACGTTCAGCCGCTTCCGCCTGCTCGACCGTCACACGGGTCGCCGGATGGAGCGGGACGAAGACCGTGCAGCAGTCGTCGTCCGGGATACGCGAGATAGGCTCGGTGCCGATCCGCACTGCCTCGGCGATGATCTCGTCTTTATTGTTTCCAACAAGAGGTCGAAGTAACGGAAGATCGGTGACGGCACCAATCGCCCGCATGTTCTCCAACGTCTGCGAGGCGACCTGGCCTAGACTCTCGCCAGTCACGATCGCCCCCGCGCCTTCCTCTCGGGCAATCTCCGTCGCGATGCGCAGCATAAGTCGCCGGTAAAGGACGACTCGCAACGGCGCCTCAGCAGCCAACGCGATCTCTCGCTGCGCGTCGCCGATCGGCACGATCACCAGGCGGTTGTGGGGTGGCTGATAGCGCGAGAGGTGTCGCGCGAGCTCGACGGCCTTCTCAATCGAGATCGGTCGTACATACGGATAGGCATGGAAGTGGACGAAGGTCACAAAGCACCCGCGCTTCATCAGCCGGTAGGCAGCGACTGGCGAGTCGTAACCACCAGAGAGGAGCGCAACTACGCGCCCACTCACCCCGACCGGAAGCCCGCCGGGCCCCGGCAACGATTCGCCGCTCACCAGTGCTCGGTCGTAGAGCACTTCGACCTGGTAGGTGACGTCGGGGTGCGAGAGGTCGACCGGGGCACCCGTCCGCTTCTGGACAAAGCGCCCGAGTTCCCGCTCCAACTCTGGCGAGGTGAGGGGGAATGCCTTGTTTGTTCGCTTGACCCGGATGCGGAAGCTTCCCTGCAGTGGCCCCTGACGCTCCAAGAGCTCGGCCAACCCTTGCTGCATTGCCTCAACGGTCAGCGCCGTCTCGAGGCCAAGCGAGAAGTTAGCCACACCAAAGACCCAGCGTAGCCGTTCTGCAACCTCCGGCCAAACCGAGGAGTCCTCAAGTCGAATGATGTAGCGCAGTGCGCGCTCTTGGAGGCGCGAGACGGGAAGATCGCGCAGCGCATAGCGAAGATTCTCGTACAGTGCACGCTTAAAGAAGGGACGGTTCTGCCCCTTAAGCGCCAATTCATGCACACGCGCGATGACGAGCGACGTCATCTGTCGGCTCATCGCTCACCTCCCGCGCCCCCGCCGCGCCTCTCTTCCCAGCGCCGTGCGGCCGCCCCGAGCCGTTGGAACTCACTCGGTGCCGAGCCGCGCTCCGACGAGGTCGAGGAGTTCAGCGTCTTCCGGGAAGCGCTTCTCCGCCAGTTTGGAAAAGACCAACTCGCCATCCACCCAGATCTCAAACCGGCCGCCCGACGAGGGGACCAGCGTAATCTCGGCGAGCTGGAGTTCGTATCGATCCAGCAGGAGTTCCACCGCACGGGTGGCACGTCCACGATACCCTCAACTCGTGCAGTACTCGATGCGAACCTGATGTCCCACTGTACCCCCCTTCGAAGTCTCCAAGTGAGCCATTATACCCTTCACCGGGAAGGGGATCCTCCCTCGGATGGAGCACCGCCTGCTTCACTGTGCTGACGGCACAGCACAGGCTGTCGCGCCAGCCGGTTCAAGCGTGGCACAGTTCTGCGCAGTCGCTGCTTCCCGCACCACAGCGAGCTCGGCTTGAATTGTCACCACCCTACCGACTTCTGGGGGTGGACCTTCGCACTGCAGCGCATCTGAGCTCCATCCACACTCCCACCGCGGATCGTTCGCCACCGGCGGTGCCTGCAATCGCATCCCCGCTGGCAAGAGGTCACTCACCACCACGGCCGACCAGCGCGACACACAGCCTTCGGGGCCGGCATTCTGCACTCGGATGCGGAGTGTCGCCCTCCATCCTGGCGTGATGCTCAATTCCTCACCAAGCTGAATCGCCTTCTCGAACCCAAGGAGACACGTGACTGGCGTTGGCGTGGCTGTAGGAGTCGGCAGCAGAGCACTCAATGACACGCACCGCGCATCGTTCGCGGGGTCAGCATCTCCGTTGACAGTAACGCGGGCACAATTCTCAAGCGTCACGCCCGGTTCGACCGCTGCCGTGAAAACGAGATTAGCCGCATAACCAGGTGCTAGACTCTCCCCGGCGGTGCACGTTGTACTCACGCATTGCCACCGGCCCTGCCCACCCGCTTCCGCCACCTGTACTTCGGTCAGCTGCCGCATGCCAGCAGGCAAAGGATCGCTGACGACTGCGCCAGGAGAACAGCTCACCGTCCCCCGATTCTGCACCGTGAGCGTCACCGCGACACTCGTCGTGCCAACTTGTTGGAACAACGTCTTTTCCAAGGCAAGGTCACAGTACCCTGCGGGCGTCGCTGTCGGAGTTGGCGGCTCAGTTGGTGTCGCCGTGGGAGAGGGCTGTCCTCGCGGTGGGATTCCAGGGGATGGGGTCGGAGTCGGTGGCTGTTCGGCAGTCGCGATCGGAGTGATGGCCGGCGTCACCGTCGGCACCATGAGAGTGAGCTCCGGTGTGGACGTCGGCACAGCCGTCGGACTAGGGAGTTGTGTTGGACGACTTGAAGGTTGCGCTGGGCTCTGGAATTCCGCCGTGCCAACCGGCGTCGACACCCGTTCGGTCGCTGCGGGCAGTGTCCCGCGGGCGACCAGTCTCCCTTGGCACGCCGCCAGCAGGAGGGCAAGCACCACGACAGTCGTGAGACGCGCTGTCGTACTCATCCGAATACTGCTCTTCACTCGATCCATGTGCTCAGATTGCTCGCGTGACGCACTCCTCCGCCAGCGTCATCTTGACAATGATAGTGTGCCGACCAGCGGCAGAAGCGGTGAGCTCAACACCGTGGTACCCACGCATGCCCACATTCCAACGATTCCTCATAAGACAGACGTCCAGTCTCACTGCACGGTCACACAATGCTGATTGTTACCCGGCGTCGGATCTTGCACGCCGGGGAGAAACGCCCGCACGCAGTTGGTCGCTGGCTTCTGCGTGACTGTTGCCGTAAAGCTGAACTGCACAACCGAGCCCGGCGCCAGTGTACTCGTTGACGTACAGGTTCCTCCTGAACCAGAGATGGTGCAGCTCCAGCCGCCGGACGGAGTGATGGTGAGCGGTCCACTGAACGTCATTGCACCCTGAATGACGTTGTCCGTGACCTGCACCCCCGCAGGACATGGACCGCTGCCCTGATTGGAGACGAAGAGGATGACGGTATAGACACCAGGCTGGTTCGTCGGCTGCATCACCTTATCGACTACAAGATCGCAAACACTGCTCGGTGTGGGCGTCGACTGCGGTGTCGGTGTGGGAGTTGGTAGTGGTGTCGCGGTTGCAGTTGGTAGCGGGGTTGGCGTCGGTACGGTCGTTGGTGTCGCGGTCGGTGTTGGGCTCGGAGCCGGCGTTGCTGTTGCCGTTGGCAACGGAGTAGGCGTTGGAGTTGGCAGCGGAACCACTGTCACCGCTGATCCACCAGGACTCTTCTTTGGTGTCGGTGTTGGAGTGGGTAGCGGTTTTGGAGTCCACTGGAGGACGACAGTGGGTGGGATTACGGTCGTCGGTGTAGGAGTACCCCCGGCGTCACCATCGATCGCCGTCGCCGGGCCCTGTGGTGTAGCCAAACCAGCAGTTGGCACCGGCACTTTCGTTGGTGTCGGGGTCGGTGCAGGAACACACACGACGAGGGTCAGCGATAAGACCTCGGTACTGTCATGAACTTCGACATCAAGTTCACCATACGTATTCAGATCAACCAGTGGCATACCGGATGGGCCTACCGGGCTCCAGCCATTCGCTGTGATGGTGCTGTAACCCCCCATGGTCACTTGCACGAAGTTCGGAACATTGCTCGCTGTCCAGGGAAATCCGACAATGGAAGAGAACTGCCAACCGTCAGTCGCGAGAAAGGGATAGAGATGGTGGCGAATACGGATGCCGTCATCCGAAGCTTGCCAAGCAGCAAGGGGACGAGCAACAACGGTTACCCAGTAGTAGACCACCGAGCCAGCGCTCGGAATATTGGTGAACGTATGCAGCACCAGCGTGCCCGGCACCGCTGGACTGGTCGGAAGCTGGGTATAGTGCGGTGGATTGTTCAGGGCGCTGACCAACTGCGGCCGTGGTTGTAACGGCCCCGGCCCAACGGTCATTGACAGTGGGGTTGCACCGGCCGGGCAGCTTGCGAGCGGCCCAATGATAGGCACTGTTGGGGTCGGTGTTCCGAATGAACCACCGCCAAACCAGCTACAGGCACCGAGGATGAACGCGATGGCCAACCCTCCCAAGGCGATGCCCCATGACCATGGTTGTTTCATGTCATCCCCTCCCAGGCTCCCTGCTGTCATCGTCCATTCCTGCCCTGCTCAGCGAAAATCGCAGCACTTCGGCTAGGAGGCTCGGTCATGGAGCGATGTGCCTTGATCTCCCGCATGTGCAGAGACGAATGGCTTTCCTGCCGACTTTCCCCAGTGTTGGCGTCTCTCACCCCCGAGAAATGAACCCACTCGTACTAGCCAAGGCAGAAACAATTTCGGTTCACAAGCTCAAATCGCGTCATCGCAGCAGGCGTCGAGCGCTCCGCGTTCATCCCCCTTTCCATCATGCCTGCGTAAACCGCGAGAATCACCAGCACCTCACGGCAACGTCTCGCACCAGGTGTCGTTCACTGAATTGGCGTCACCCGTGTTTGCCACTATAGTGCAAAGTGTGGTTGTACCACTTATTAAAGTTCTCCTTGTCTGCAAGGCCACCTGATAGTGGGAAACCACGGGATTTCCTGGCAAGCCATTTACCGCCGCGCAGCTCGTACTTGCGCAAAACCAGCCTTCAGTGCCGTTGTACTCGTAGGCCACACCCAACACGCCCGGTGCAATTGATCCGGCAAGGTTCCTGGCAACTGTCACCGTGGTCCCCGCTGGGTAGGAGCCGCCACCAACATTCCCAGGCCCTACCGTGATCGCATCGGTTCCCGGAACAGTCTCCAACAGCCCGATGTTCACAGCGAGAGCACCTGCAGCAGTTGTCGGAGCCAGATGCGTGTCGTTGCTTGGTGCAAAGGTAGCCGTTGGCGAGAGAGTCGGCGACAGCATTGGCATCGGGGTCACCGTCGCGGTCATGGACGTGACCACCGGCCAAGGCACCGGCACAGGTGCCACGGGTGCGGTTAACGCCGCAGGAACAGTCGTGGTCACGCTGAATATGGCACTGGACGCAGTCGACCTAGTCGAAGTTGGTGGACTCACACTGGGAGCGACCAGTGAGGACGAGACAGCCGTCAGCACCACCGTGCAGTCTTCACTGGAGCTCGCTGCCGTCGGTGATACTCGCTTCCAATCCTCCGCAGGCCCAGACAGCGTTGATAACGGTGAACCGCCACACGCTGCAAAAACAAGACGAAGGAACGCGACCGCAAGCGACCGAGCAACCGACAAGTACATCTTGCAAAACCTCCTTGCCTTTCGGCGCCCTTCGCATCGCGGTCGCGCTGCGCTATGCGCCAAAACCGTCTTGCTCTCCCGGACTATCCCTCAGAACATGATCCAGTTGTCATAAAGAGAACCGCTTGCAGCTCCGCCATGTTCCACGAACACGGAGACGGGGGCAGGATATTGCCCCCGCATGGACGAGACCGTCTACTCTAGTAGAGAAAGAATCCGCCTGTATAGTACGAACGACGAAGTACTTCGACACCAATCAAGCCAAGTGTCATTGCCATCGGTAGCCAATTGTGCATCTGTACCAGCATACCCTTCACCACCTGAACCATGGGCACACCTCCAATATCTCCACCATTTGTCTGCACAACCGTGGCTCTGTGACAAGCCGCCCGCACCGGCTGTCCGCCCCTCACTTTCTCTTCGGATCAGGTCCGTCACCTTTGGCGCGCCTGCGAGCGGATCCCGACAGAACCACTGCTGCGCTTTTCACCCCTTTCAACGTTGGAGGGGGCCCAACGCTTACAAGCACGCACGAGCTGAGGAGTTGGCAACCTGCCGCGCCTCTCGAGGAGTGCATTCCATTCCTCTTGAGGGGCACGCTCTCGCAGCGACACGCTGCTTTATCCCCCGCCGGGAAAACCACCGCTCATGAGTTGCATTTCCTCACGGCAGCTTCCTTGCCCCCGGCAATAGAGCCGTCGCAGCGACCTGCTCCTGGGTCTGTGCAGATTGCAAAGAGGAGGTCCCACCAGGCGATATCTCGCCTGCCACCGCGCAGGAAGGGCCATGAGTCCGCCTGGACGCCGATGATGACGGAGTGACCACGGTGGACAGGGACCGCCTCGGTACCGGGCGCTGCTGCTCTTGGGCAACGTCGCACAAAGGCAAATCCGTTTGGGGGTTTTATCGGAAAGCGGGTTCAGTCGCATCGGAGCTCGAGCGTGTGCTCCTGACCACGTGCAACCTCCAGACGTCGCGTGCCCTGGTCGAGGAGCGGAGTACCGTCCCAAGTTACTGCCGAGAGGGGTGCGACGAACTGAATTTGCACGGGCACGCCAGCAAGCTCAAACGTCGCCCCCTCACGGGTGACAGTCACCGGGAAGCTTCCCACAGGGAGCCGGAAGTGGGTCGGTTGCTCCTGTCTGAACTCAGCTGGAACTCCCAAAAGCCCAGCCACCAAGGCAGCTGGACCGTTCAACTCCAGTGCGAGTGGTGGACATCCGCGGGTCACTGCCGTTACGGGTGCCGTGCCCATTGCAAGCCAACCACCAACGGCACCGACAACCACCACGATGGCTGCAATGGTTCCCATAAGCGCTTTGCCAGTCCCGGTACCAATGAGCCAGTGTCGAAACTGCTGGACTGCCGTCGGAACACCACTCGTCGGAACCGCGCCCAACGCCTGCTGCACCGTGGCATCCATCGCAGCACGCAGCTCGGGGGACGGCATGATCGGAGCCAAGGCCGGAAGGAGTTCTGCTGCAGTCACCACTCGGCGACGGTTTCGCTGACAGATTTCACACTGCTGTACATGACGAGCCACCGTCCGACGCAGCTCCGGTGTCAATCCGGCAGGCAACTTCACATCGCCCAGCAGATGGTCAAGTTCAGAACACTCCTGCCGACCATGCCGCGCCAAGAGAAGGACCGTGAAACTCTCCTCGAGGGCATCACGCAGTCGGCTCAGCCGCGTATTGATGGCCCCACGCCGCGCCCCCACCGCCTGGGCCACCTCCGCGGGCGTCAGATCCTGTCGCAGTGAGAGATCGAGCAGTGCGTAGTCATTCGGATTCAGTCCACGCGCCGCCTGCCACACCAGTTCCGCGAGCTCGGCCCGCTGAGCGGTCTCTTCCGGCTCCGCCTCGGGACCAGTAGCTGGGAGTTCTGGCTCCCATTCCTCACCCTCAGGTGTGGTAAGGCGTGAGAAGGTCGTCGTCCGTTGACGACGCAGATGGTCGACTGCCGTATTTCGGGCAATAGTGAAGAGCCAGGCGCGGAGTGAACCGTGGAAGCGGCGTGCCCGCAGGCTGGTGAGCGCCTTGACGAACGTCTCCTGAGTGACATCGGCTGCTACCTCACGGTCACCGACGAGCCGCGCCACGAAGTCGTATACCCGATTGACGTAGCGTTCATAGAGGATGGCGAACGCTTCCGAACTTCCAGCCAGGTACGCCTCAACCAGCTGATCATCAGTGGCTGTACGGAGATCAAACTTGGGCACGGCCATTGCGTGTTCTCTCAGTTCCCTTCTTGGTTGCTCTCCCTCTCCCTGATCGCGACAATCCTACTACCCCGGATGAGGAAGTTTGTCGTTTCACCGCGTTGCTTGTGAGACCAACGCACACAACTGGCACTGTATTACATGCCACAAAGGCTGGGATACATCCCCTTTTCGGTTTGCCACGGATCACACACCATGCGGATGCGTCTCCTGGCCAAGACTGACGCGCCTCAACATCACCGCAGAAGCGCAAACGGCTCGCCATCCCTCGCTGAGCGCGGTATCCTTCCCCGCTTGGGAAGAGAGCGTCAGTGCCCGGCGGCGGGAGGAGTAATGATGCGCATCATGAAGTTCGGCGGTACGTCGGTCGGGAACGCCCCAGCAATTGAGCGGGTGGTCCAGATTCTTCGCGAGGCCTACCATACCGACGGACGACTCGTCGCAGTCGTTTCCGCTATGAGCGGCGTGACAAATCAGCTTATCGCCGCCGCCCAAACGGCCGCCGAGGGCGACGAGCGCGCTGCAGCGCAGCTGCAACGCGAGCTCCTGGAGCGGCACGAAGCCGTCGCCGCCGAACTCATCCCGACCCCCGCACGCCGTGAGGCCACGGTCGCCCGCTTGGCCGACCTTGCAGCCCGCTGTGCCCGCCTCGTCGAGTCGGTGCACGTCCTGCGAGATCTCTCGCCACGTGCCCAGGACTGGATCGTCTCCTTTGGTGAACGCATGAGTGCCGTGCTTGTCGCCGCCGTTCTGGAAGAACGCGGCATACCGGCTGTCCCGGTTGACAGCGACAAGGTCATCGTCACTGACGATCACTTCGGGAGCGCCAATCCGCTCCTCGAGGAAACACGCGCCCGCGCCGAGGCGGTACTCCTTCCCCTTCTGGAATCCGGCAAACTCCCGGTCGTCACCGGCTTCTTCGGCGCGACGCCGAAGGGCGCCGTTACCACGCTCGGTCGCGGTGGCTCCGATTTCTCCGCCTCAATCCTCGCGCACGCCCTAGACGCCGACGAGGTCTGGATTTGGACCGACGTCGACGGTGTAATGACGGCCGATCCGCGGCTTGTCCCGAGCGCCCGCACCCTCCCTGCGATCTCTTTCGCCGAAGCCACGGAGCTCGCCTATTTCGGTGCCAAGGTTATCCACCCACGGACGATGCAGCCGGCCGCTGAGCGTGGCATCCCAATCTGGATCAAGAATACGTTCAACCCCGAGCATCCTGGCACACGTATCGGCCCAGACACAAGCATGAACGGCTCGGTGGTCAAGGCGATCACTGCCATTCCTGGCGTAAGTGTCGTGACTGTCGAAGGCTCCGGCTTCCTCAGCGTCGCCGACGTCACTGCGCGCGTGTTCGAGACTATCGGACGCACCGGAGTCAACGTCTTTATGGTGTTCCAGGCCTCCTCGCAGCACAGCCTGGGCTTCGTTGTGCGGCGCACCGATGCGAGCAAGGTTCTGCGCGCGCTGGAACGAGAGTTCGAACTTGACCTTCTCAAGGGGCGCGTCGCTCGCATCTGGGAAGAACCCGGAATGGCAATCGTCGCGGTCGTTGGTGCTGGGATGCGTGGCACCCCAGGTGTGGCCGGCCGCGTTTTCGGAACACTCGGCCAGCACCGGATTAATATCGTCGCGATCGCCCAGGGCTCCTCAGAGCTGAATATCTCGTTCGTTATCCGGGAGGATGAGGTCGCACGCGCCGTGCCAGCCATTCACGATGCATTCGGCCTCGGTGGCTCACCGGCTGACTGATCCTGGTCTCTGACCGTCTTTTCGCGCTGCTCGCGTCGCCACGACCACAATGCCCAACCGATGAGCAGAGCCGGGAGGACAACAAATCCCAACATAAAGACCAGCGTACCGGGGCTCGTCCAGTCGATCGTCACCGCTCCTTACAAAACTCCTCGTCTTACGTTGCCTGGCTGCTGCCAGCGAGCCAGGTCTTTCCAGGATAGCTTCAGCCTCGTCGCTCTGCTCGGCTCCGGTGCACCTCGCATTGTTGACGATCCGTACTTTTGCCTTAGTCGACACGACTGAGCCCATACACGTGGCCCGATGCAATGCCTCCCTGCGTCATCGGTCGGTTCCCGCCTGCACACAACACGCCCTCCTGAGAAGGTCGTGAACAGGAAGTTCAGCCGCTCAAGCACACACGCATACGCTTCAACTGCCTCACGACTGTCTGTTTCTACAGCATCCCTCTCTTTCGAGACGGCATTCTCTTCTGACAGAGGCGTGCTTTCCTCCGCCGTTCGCTTGTTTTCACGGTAAGCCCCATCCGGCACGCAGCTCCCCAAAGGGCAACGGCGCCTTTCATTTTGTGCAGCGTCACGTCCTTACCAGGAGGCTAACGTTGTGTGCGAGACGACAGAGCCACCCAACGCTGGACGCCCTCGGCTGATCTCAACTCAACGGGCGGTTGACGGCATCCAACGCTGCGACAACTTGTGAGGCGGATCGGGAGACGAGCCACCAGCCAAGAGCACGGGGTGTTCGGACCACTGTCTAAGCCAAGAGTCTTGCTCAGAATAGAGACAGGAAACGGGTGATTAAGTCAAGAAGTCATCGATAGGAATACAAGTCCTACACAGAGTAGCCTGAGCGAAGAACTGGAGATTCGACGCCCAATTCAAACACCTGAATCGAAACACCCCGCCTCAAGAGTGGAACTCCCAACCAGGGTACGATTGTTGTGAAACGGGCTGCTCACCCAGGGGGGATGATGGACACGCTCGCGCTGCTCGCCCTTGCTCTCCTAGCCGCCGGGCTGCTGACCGGACTTGTCAGCTTGCTCCTCCGCGAGTTTGGTGTGGTTCCAGCCCGCCCTGAGGAGCGCGCCCGAGGGATCGAGCTTCTGGTCGAGCGGCTCCGTGAGCACTTCCAGAAACGCTACTAGCCGTCCTGGTCTTCGTCTCCCTCTGGTTCGGGATCGGCCGCCTGAGCTTGTCCACGCGGCTCCTCGCGCTCCTCGCGCCGTCCAAAGTCGCGCATACGCTCGGCATATTCACGGAGCCGATCCATGACTCGCCGATGTACCGTACCCTCAGGGTAGGTTCCATCTGGCTGGCGCTCTCCGGCGGGCACCCCTGTGAGGATTTCGATCCCTTGGTCAACCGTCTCCACCGCCCAAATGTGGAAGCGTCCCTCTGCCACTGCCTGAATCACTTCCTCGTCCAGCATCAGGTGCTGGACATTCGCTGCCGGGATGATGACCCCTTGCTCCCCGGTCAGTCCTTGCTCTTTACAAACGGCAAAGAACCCCTCGATCTTCTCATTGACCCCACCGATCGCCTGGACCTCCCCATATTGGTTCACCGAGCCGGTCACCGCGATCCCCTGCTTGATCGGCAATCCAGAGAGCGCAGAGAGGAGTGCATAGAGCTCGGTCGAAGAGGCTGAGTCACCTTCAATCTCCTCGTAGGCCTGCTCAAAGGTGATCGAGGCGCTGATAGCTAGCGGGAAGTCCTGCGCATAGGCACCAGCGAGATAGTTCGAGAGGATCAAGAAACCCTTGGAGTGGATGGGCCCGGAGAGCGCGATCTCCCGCTCAATACTGATCAGATTCCCACGTCCAAGCGAGACACGCGCCGTCACCCGTGAGGGTTTGCCAAAGGCAAAGTCACCAAGCTCAATCACCGCCAGCCCATTGATCTGACCGACTCGCTCGCCGCGGGTCAAAATCTTCAGCGTGCCTTCGGCAATCAGTTCACGCACCCGCTCGGCGATGAGATCGGAGCGATACCGCTTCTTGCGGATCGCGGTCTCCACGTCTTCGGCCGTCACGATGTCCCGGCCGGCCTTCCCCGCCCAATAGCTGGCTTCGGCGACCAGATTGCCGATTTCGAGCAGCTGCGATGAGAGCTTGCGCTGGTGCTCTACTTGTCGCGCACCATACTCGATGACCCGAGCAACTGCACTCCGGTCGAAGTGCCGGAGTCCCTGCTCCCGCACCACGCGGCTGATGAATGCCGCATAGCCCATGACATGCTCGTCGCTCCAGTCCATATCAGGCGCAAAGTCGGCTCGCACACGGAAGAGTTCGCGGAAGTCATCGTCGTACGCTGACAACAGGAAGTACAACAGCGGCGAGCCAAGGAGCACGACCTTCACGTCAAGTGGGATCGGGTCAGGACGCAATGTGGCGGTCGGGAGCACGGCATACTGTTGACCCAGATTCTCGATGACAATCTGACGCGTAATCAGGGCACGCTTCAATGCGTCCCACGCAAACGGGTTCGAGAGCACCTCGATGGCATGCACAACCAAGAAGCCGCCGTTCGCTCGGTGTAGCGCTCCAGCACGGATCTGGCTGAAGTCCGTCACCATCGCGCCGAAGGTCGCGCGATAGTCGATCCGCCCAACCAGGTTGTAGTACGACGGATTGCGCTCAAAGATAACCGGCGCGCCGCGCGTCTGGCTATTGTCCACAAAGACGTTCACGCGGTAGCGCGCCAGATGCTCCTGCTGCTGGAGGGCCTGGAGCTGGGCAATCGGGGTCGGAACGCCCGGAAGCTGCGGCGGGAAAAAGTCGTGGAGATGTTCCGGGATGTCCTCCCGCACTTGTTCAAGAAACTGAAGCACCTGCGGCAAATCGTGATAGCGCTCGCGGAGCTCCTCGAAGAGCCCACCTACTGCAAAGAGTGCGACCTCGCGGTCAAGCTGACGCAAACGTTCTGCGGTCTCCCGCTCCAGGCGCCGCACTTCGCGCAATGCATCGGCAACACGATCTTGGATCAGCTGGTTACGGCGTTCGAGTTCCTCACGTACCGGTTCAGGAAGCTGTTCGTATTCCTCTGGAGACAGTGGCCGCCCCTGGACCACGGGGACGCTGATGACACCAGCCGGCGTCAGCTCGACCGCAAAGCCGAGCCGCTGCGCGAACTGCTGTACCCCTTCCCACAGACGTTCCCGCTCCTGGTTGAGTCGTTCCACTATAGCCCGACGCCGTCGGTCATACTCCTCGCTCTCGAATGCCCGTGGGATCGCTTGCTGCGCTGCGCGGAGGAACTCGTCCATGTCGCGTGCAAGCTGCGCCCCGCGTCCGGCAGGCAAGGAGATCGCGATCGGCCGCTCCGGATCCTGGAAGTTGTGCACATACACCCAGTCGGGTGGCGTCGGACGCGTGGCCGCAATCTGCTCCACGAGGCGCAGCACAGTGCTTTCGCGTCCCGATCCGGGCCGTCCCGCCACGTAAACGTTGTATCCATAGGTTGGGACCTCGAGTCCAAACTCGAGTGCCTCCAGCGCTCGTGGCTGCCCCACTGTTCCCACGATCGGCTCAACGTCGGCCGTCGTCTCGAACGGTAGCGTGGCTGGATCAAGCCGCCGGCGTAGTCGCTCGACCGGTACCCGCAGCTGTGTGGCGAGATCAAGCCCGGACCCGTCCATAGCACCCCTCCCGTCCTCTTGGCCGCTTGCCCCCAAGATGTTCTCATGCACTCGTGGCCGGCGATAACAGCACGCTACTCACCACCATCGCCGCCGTATACGAAAGCACTGCCACCAGCAGAGCTCGCAAGATCCCCACACCAAGTGTCTCACGCAAAGCCATAAGTGTGGCAAAGAACACCCAGACTACTGTGAGTGGAGCAACCACGATCTGCACGGCAGGGACAATTCCCAAGATGAGCAGGAGCGACGGTGCGAGCGCGAAACCTAACGTGCGTACCAACTCACCAAGTGTCGCCTGCGTCTCCGGCCCGGGCAACGCCTTTGTACCAAAAATGTAGGAAGCAACGACGAAAATGGTCCAGGAAACGAAGGCCGACACCGCAACGGTCCCAAAAGCAGGGAGCCCTCCAGCAGGGAGACCAGCAACTCCCGCCGCCAGGGCACAGAGCGCGACAACCAACAACGCCGGTATCGTGGCTGTTGGATCAGCCTTCAACTCCCGGTAGATTGCAGGGTCAAGGCGCACTGCACCAATAATCCGCCTGAGCATCCATCCCCTCGTCCACTAGCGCCGCTCACGCGGCCAGCCGTATTCCTTCACGATCCAGGCATAGAGCGGGGGTACATCGAGGAACTCAACCCGGAGGCCAAGTGTCCGCGCCTCAATAAGGAACGACTTCAGGCGCTCCGGATCACGGTAGAGCCGTTCTGGCGAGTCGGCGAGAACGACCTCAATCTCGCGGAGCCACATTGCTGTCCGCAGCCCCTTCAGCGCTGGCCGCTCTTCCGGAAACTCCGGGAGAATCTCGCTAAAGACGCGTGCGACCGTGTAACTCGCCTGTTGCGCGTAGCCCCGGAGTCGCCGCTCCTGCTCCGCGAGCTCGTCTTCTGGCGCCGGCCGCCGCTTTGCTTCTTTGGGATCGCTCGGCACGCGGGCCGAGAGGAAGAGCGCTGCTGTCTCGCCGCTCATCGTCCGACTCGTTTCATCGGATGCAAACCAACCGTTCAGCCGCGCTCACCGTGGTAGATGCCACGGTACCCTTCGGTGACCGGCTGCTCGAGCCGGTGAAACACGAGCTGCGCCACCCGTGCCCGGCGCTGCAGTCGGAACCCCGCTGGGTTGTACACGACCAGCAGGGCAACGCCCTGCCCGCTGTATCCAGCATCCCACACGGCAGTGTGCAATGCCACTCCACAACGGAGCAGGCTTGACCGCGGTCGCGCATACGCCATGCAGTCACGCGGCAGGGAGACTGTCTCACTGAAGCGCAAAAGATATGGCCCTGGCGGGAGCTCCCACCATCCCTCGGCATCTGGCTCCAACGGCTCGAACATCGGCAGGCGTCGTTCCGCATCGTGCGCCCCTATCTGGCCGATCCCGGTGAAACGCGCGACAGCTGCGACTGTGAGGTCGATCCCATGCGGTTGGAGCTGCTCTTCCAGCGCCGGGAGATCTCGCACCAGTGGCGGATCGCTCGCGAGCAGCGCGGCCAGCTGCTCCCGGCTCAGCACTCCGTCACGCTCCGGCATCGCGAACCTCCAAAACCATCGGCTGAGCACGGAAGGGATGACCGATCTTGCGGATCGTTCGCTGGTGCTCTGGGAGTTCCGCCCAAAGATGTAGAGGGCTCGGTTCCGTCCTTGGCAGAATGCGGCCATCGACCATCGTTAAGGTGTTGACGAGAAGTTGACGGCCCTGGCGCGCCTGTAGAGCAACATCATAGAAGGTGAAGTTCCCTTCGATGAGGCGGAAGAGCGCGATGTCCGCCGGTGTTCCTTCGGCCAGACTCCCCAACTCGGGTCGGCCGAGAAGATGGGCCGGCCGCACCGTCACCCGCTCAATGACTTCAGGCAAGCTCAAGCCGAGCGCCAGGAACTTGGAGAGCGTGGTCGGTAAGTCGAACATCGGCCCCTGGATCGCCAGTTGATGAATATCGCTCGAGATTGTGTCCGGCAAGATTCCTTCGGCCAAAAGTGCCTCGGCTACCGTAAAGTTGAACGATCCAGCGCCGTGTCCAACATCGAGTACCAACCCACGCTCGCGCAGCGTGCGAATGGTGGGATGAAGCTTCCCCTCTGGCGTGAGGATGCGCATGGTACCACCAGTGAAGCAGTGAGTCAGGATATCGCCCGGGCGCAAGAGTGCCGCTACCTCGTCGATCGACGGTGGGCCATTGTTGATGTGCACCATCAGCGGCACACCGAGCTCGTCGGCGAGTTTACGCGCCAGCTCGAGCGGCCGGATGCCGACGCCCCGTGTGGTGTTTGCGTCGATGCGCGCTTTGACGCCAAGAATGACATCTCGGTTGGTCTCGATCACCCGCGCTGCCAACTCTACGTCACAGTAGTCCAGATTTGCAAACTCCCATGTCGGTGCGACCAGCCCAATCGAGGACAGATTCAAGAACGCAAAGATCCGTACCCGACTCGGCTCAATCACGTAGCGGCGCAGCCCCGGGAAGGTGTATGCACCGGCGCTCCCGACGTCGAGCCATGTCGTGACGCCGGTCCGGGCAGCCACCGGATCGGCCTCGATTCCCCAGTAGGTCGCTCCCCAGTAGACATGTGTGTGCAAATCGATCAACCCCGGAGTCACCAGCTGTCCACGCGCGTCCACCACTTGCTCGGCTGGATAGCCGGCGAGTGACGGAGCGACGCGGGCAATGCGCCCCTGGCGAATCCCGATGTCGAAGCGGCCAAAGCGCCCCGTCCCCGGATCGACGAGTTCCCCGCCGAGGATCAGCGTGTCGAAGTGTTCTGGTTGCTCTTCCGGCATGACGGCATTCCTCGCTTTGCCAGCTTAACGCTCCTGACCCGTCTTGGGCCCCCTGAGACCAGCAAGGAGCAAGCCTAGCTCCCTACCCCTGTGGCAATGCTCGCCCATCCGGGCACCGACCGTCAATGAGGAGGCTAGCATCTCCGGCCACAGCATTCCGTCCGCAGGAGTCCTCGCACTGCCCCCCGCGACGACACAAACCATGAAGTCACGCCGCCAAGGCCCCCGTCACCCTCTTGACACCCGCATACTTCGGCAACTATATTGCTGAGAAAGCTCACGGCTAAAGCGACAAGCGAGAAGGGACGGTCACCCATGTCGCGCGAGCGGTTTCCGTACCCCTGGGAAGTGCCGACACCCCGTGGTGCCGAGGGCTGGGAGGAGATGTACCCCTACTACCTGATCTCCCGACCCGAGACACACGAGGTCGAGCGAAAACTCTTTTGGATCGCCGATAAGATCCACAATCCGTACGTCTGTGTCCCGTTCGATATCCTGCCCCATGAGGCCTGGGGTGTTGCCATCTCACAATATACCAACCGTACGTTCGTCATTCCCGGCGCTCGGGGGATCGAACGCCGACTCATCAATGGCTATCTCTACCTGGGCTTCGTCCCAGTTGAGGATCCGCAGGAGATCGAACAGCGTGTTGCCTATTTCCAACGCCGTGCTGGGTACTACTATGAGCATTGGAATCAGCTCTACGAGCAGTGGAAGCGCGAGCTCGAGGGCATTATCCACGAGATGGAGCAGCTGAGTTTCCAGCCGCTCCCGGAGTTTGAACCAGAAGAGGACGTGTTCGCCCGCAAGCTCGGGCGCTCGCACCACTTCTACCACACCTATCGAGCCCTAATTGACCGCGTCTTCCAACTCTACCAGCGTCACTTTGAGTTCCTAAACATCGGCTATGCGGCCTACCTGACCTTCTTCTCGTTCTGCAAGCAAGCGTTCCCCGAGATCTCTGACCAGACAATCGCTCGGATGGTCGCCGGCATCGACGTTATCCTCTTCCGTCCCGACGACGAGCTCCGCAAGTTGGCAACCAAGGCCCATCAGCTCGGCCTCAGCCAACGCTTCTTGGCCACCCCCATCGACCAACTCGACCAGCTGCTCACCACGCTCGGCGATACCCCAGAAGGGCGAGAATGGCTTGCTGCCTTCGAGGCAGCCAAAAATCCCTGGTTCTACTACTCGTCCGGCAGCGGTCTTTACCATGACCACATCTCCTGGATTGATGACCTGCGCCTTCCGCTCGCGACGATCCGCGACTACATCAAACAACTCACCACTGGCCAATCAGTCGAGCGTCCCTTGGAGCAACTCCGCGAGGAACGCGAGCGGATTGCAGACGAGTATCGGCAACTTCTTCCCTCCGATGCGGAGCGCCAGCAGTTCGATCAGCTTCTCCAACTCGCACGCACCGTCTTCCCCTTCGTCGAGGAGCACAACTTCTATGTCGAGCACTGGTCCGGAACAATCTTTTGGCGCCATATGCGGCAGCTGGGCCGGATCCTGGCCGATGCTGGGGCAATCGACCAGCCGGGTGATGTCTTCTACTTCAACCCATACGAACTCGAGCGCTTCCTCTTCGATTTCACCTCGGCCTGGGCGACCGGCATTCCCGTGCGCGGTCGGCAAGAATGGAAAGATCGCATCGCACGCCGCAAAGAGATCATCGCTGTCCTACGTGAGTGGACACCTGTTCCCTGTCTCGGTGATGCTCCTGAGACCGTGAGCGATCCCTTTGCGATCATGCTCTGGGGAGTCACAACCGATCGGGTACGGGAGTGGCTTCGCGGAGAAGTCGGCGGCGGAGCTGTTCTCACCGGTGTTGCTGCTGCACCAGGCATTATCGAGGGACCTGCCCGGGTCGTCCGTGATGAGAGTGAGTTACCGACGGTGGAAATTGGTGAAATCCTTGTCTGTCCGATCACTGCACCATCCTGGGGACCAACACTCGCGAAAGTCAAGGGTGTTGTGACGGACATCGGCGGGATGATGAGTCACGCGGCGATCATTTGCCGCGAGTACGGTGTCCCGGCAGTCGTCGGCACGGCTTACGCAACAACGACCATCCGCACCGGGCAACGGATCCGGGTCGACGGCAACCGCGGCGTCGTCGAAGTGCTTGACGCGTGACCATCGGAGTGCGGCGACTTGGAACTCACGGGTACCAGGTAGGGCCGTTCGTTGCCACCGGCACGACGGGGAGAAATTGTGCCGCTGCGCGACGCGAAAGGACGAAGGCGCCTGATGTCGCAAGAACGACGTTTGCCTGGCAACGCTGACAACCATCCAGGAGCGATCGCCCTGCATGAACGACCGCTCGTCCTCGACGTCGATGGCACGCTGATCCTGGCCGACTCCGAACAGTGGAACGAACCGCGCCCTCTCCTTGGCGCAGCCGAATTTCTCACCGCGCTCCGGGAAATGGGTCGGCCGTTTCTCCTGCTGACGAACGGAACAGCCCGCACACCGGATGACTACGTCGAACGCCTGCAAGCTGCTGGCCTCGATGTAAGGCCCGGTGAGCTGCTCACGCCAGCAGTGGTCGCCGCTGAACTGCTTGTCCACCACTACCCAGGAGAGCCGGTCTTCGTCCTCGGTGACAACGGCACTCGTCAGCCACTGGCTGCGCGCGGCATCCGGCTACTCGATCGCAGTGAAGCAACGGCTGCTCGCATCGTTTTCGTCGGTTGGGCACCGGCATTAACCTACGAGGACTTGACAGCCGCCGCCCGAGCGATTTGGCAAGGGGCCGAATTCTGGACGGCAGTCACAGCGCGTGCGCTGGCCGCACAGGGTGGACGTGCACCAGCTATGGGCGGGGCCATCATGGCAGCAGTCGCCCACGTCACAGCGACGCAACCCCGGCTTATCGGTAAACCGGCCCCAGAGGCGCTCGAGGTCGCCGCTCGTTCCTTGCGTACCCCGCTCCACGAACTCGTGATGATTGGCGACGACCTCGAGATTGACGTCTCCATGGCTCGGCGCGCCGGCTGCTCAGCGATCCTCGTGCGCACCGGCACGGACCGTGATGCGCCAGCCGACGCCGCTGACTTGAGCGTAGAGAACCTGTCGGAACTCCTGTCGCTCATCAAAGGGAATCGACGTCACTACAGCTGAGACTTCGAGGCAGGCAAGAAGGCGAAGAGAGGATCGGCACGATGGTTGAAGAGCGAAAGCCCCGGACGTTGCAAGAACTTCTCGACAGTGTGCCCAACATCGTTGACTATCTGTACGCCAATCGCAAAGGTTCTGTAGTCCGGGATGCTGTCCAGCGACAACCACCACCACACGTGTTGCCCGAGTACACAAACTGGCGCGACGAGCAGCGCGCGTGGCGGGAGACAGTCGCACTCTATGATCAGTCATTTCATATGACGACGAGCATCCTGCGTGGCCCGGATGCGTTGCGGCTTGTCTCGTACCTGGCCGTCAATAGCTTCCGCACCTTTGGCCCGGGTCGGGCTCGCCATTTTCTCGCCGTGAGTCCACAGGGCTATTACATCGGAGACGGCATCCTGTATTGCCTCACGCCGGACGAGCTGTTCCTCGTCGGTCGTGCAGCAGGCCATAACTGGGTCCAGTTCCACGCTGAGACCGGCGGCTGGGACGTTACCTACGAACGTGACGAGATCTTCACACAAAATCCGACCGGCCGTCGGACAGTCTACCGTTTCCAGGTCGAAGGGCCTAATGCGTTCGCGCTTCTCGAACATCTCACCGGCGCACCGGTACCGGAGACTCGCTTTTTCCACATCGTTACCCTGCGCATCGCCGGCCACGAGGTCTGGGCTCTCCGCCACACCATGGCTGGTGGCCCTGGCTTCGAACTGTTCGGTCCGTGGGATGAGGGACCAGCAGTGAAGCAGGCGATCATCGAGGCCGGCCATCGTTTCGGTCTCCGGCAGGTCGGTTCGCTCGCTTACTTTACCACCGCTTTCGAACTTGGCTGGATCCCGCGCCCGCTCCCCGCTATCTACACCGGGGAAGAGCTTCGACCGTTCCGCGAGTGGCTCCCAGCAACCGCAAACGAAGCGACCTGGGCCCTCGGCGGCAGCTTTGCTTCACCAAATGTCGAGGACTATTACCTCACGCCCTGGGAACTCGGCTACGGACACCTTGTCCAGTTTGATCACGACTTCATTGGACGTGCCGCCTTGGAGCGGATGGCGAACCAGCGCCACCGCGTGAAAGTCTCCCTGGTCTGGGATCCCGACGATGTTGCTCACGTAGTCCGCTCTTACATGGATACAGACCAACTACCAGCGAAGTACATCGAGTTTCCGCTCTCAACCTATGCCACTTGGCAATATGACGCCGTTCTCGACGACCAGAAGCGCATTATCGGCATCTCTACCTACGTCGGCTTCAGCTGGAACGAACGGGCAATGGTTTCTCTCGCTGTCCTTGACCCCGAATACGCCGTACCGGGAACGCGTGTCACTGTGCTGTGGGGTGAGCCGGACGGGGGAGCTCGGAGTCGTCCTTGGCTTGAGCCGCACCGCCAGGTGGAGATCCGCGCGACCGTCGCGCCGGTCCCACTCAGCGAGTATGCCCGGGCTCACCTGGCAGCGGCTCGACGCGGGCGCTGAGGATGTGGATCCGCTTGTAAGAGGATGGGTTCCTCGTCCGGTCTGGCAACTCGGCTGCTCACTCAAGTCTCAGCAGCGGGGGATCCGGTCATGGAACTTGCTTGCCGTACCCACTCTACGAGCTCCTCGACCTGTTCGCAGTGGGTACCATACCAGTAGACTTGCCCACAGCCGGAGCAGTGCCAGAAGGCCTCCGCACGCGCCCAGCTCCGAGGCGGCACTTTCCCACGTACCGCCTCGCGCTCCACCTGCTCCAAGATCCCATTGCACCGCGGACACCGTGTGAATGGCTGCAGGTGTCGAGCCAGATCAAACCGACGCACCACCTCAAGCAGCTGCTCGCGTGGGAGGACAGCACGAATCCAATATCCATGCGTCACCGCTCGTCGCTTGAGGAGCTCGCGGTCCCGCGTCAAGAGGATCCGCCGTTCGGTCGCTGCACATGCTGCGAGCGTCGCATCGTCCAACCGGCGATCATAGCGCGTATCAAATCCAAGCAGCCGCAGGTATCGCGCCAAACGGCCGAGGTGCACGTCGCAGATGAATCGCGGCTCCCGGAGCGGGCGGGGCCGCAACCGCTGCACTGGGCTGATGTCGATCGACTCGAATACAGGATAGATACTCACACGGTCGCCGCTGACCAAATGCTGCGTCCAGTCAGCCGGCTCACCGTTCACCAGCACCAGATCAACCTCCGCACGCGGGATCCCAAGCGCCTCGACAAGATCCTTCACCGTACAACCGAGCGGTAATGGTCGATCAAAGGAGGTGTAACGAAGCGGCAGAGGAAGATGATCGTTGAGTTCCGCATAGACGCGCACGGTGACCGTGCCGTTCGACCAACGCATCGTGATCTCACACCTTCGCCCACTACCCATCGAGCTGTGGCCGGCAGAGGAAGTCACTTCCCAAAACACGACTTCCTCTGAATCAGGAACGCCCGGAAGAATGCTCTCACCATGATAACGAGCATGCCGTAACGGTGCGCCAGTGGCGATACCTCGGCACCGAATATCGCATCCATTCCGACGAGCGGAGCCACCGCTTGTCCGGACGGGCAGCTGGCTCGAGACGCGCTGCGGAGACCGGCTCGCAGCGAGCAGTCGAGGGCGCCACTCTCGTCTCTGGCCAGGACAACATTCCTCACAGGACTTCCCGCTGTACAGTGCGAGCGCATGGTGTAAGCAGGAGTTCCTGCCGGGTCGAAAAGGTTTTCGAACGATTCACCCGCCCATCGAGGCGATGCGACCTACACGCATCCCTGACCACTGTCAGGAACCGAACGGCCACTCGACGACGGATCGTCACTGGGTGCTATGCAATGACCAGTATTCCTCGAGATAAGCGAATGCCTCTTCCAGCGAGGCCGATCCAAGAGCCTCGGAATCTGTCACTTCGATCGACGCTGCCCTAACCAGTTCACGTTCGAATGTCAGCCACCTCTTCTGCCGAGCCGCAAGATCCAGCTCATCACCCGTCACGACTTCGAAAAGACGCTCCTGGGCCAATTCGCGGGCTACGACGCCGGGGTAGAAGCGCTCCCAGTACACCGCTGGGCCCAGTGTCGTCACAAAGGTATCCAAGCGAGGATCCTTCATCTGTTCTGCAAGTTCGCGGTCGCGCGCCACACGTTCCGCGATTGTCGCCTCATCCGGCCAGACACCGTGCTCAATTGCCGCCGACTCCAGGGCACGGTCACGGATTAACCTCGCCAGTGCCACAGTACGCGGTCCGCTCCGCTCGATCAGCTCACGGGTGCGGCGGAGTAATGCCACCTGGGTCGTGTCCGTTGTCTCCTTCTCGGCTTCTCGCATCCAGCTCACATTCGCGTTCACCCACTGCTCCATCTCGGCCAGTTCGGCAGCCGTGATCGCTCGACCGTTCACCAGCACCACTGTCTCAGTGTTCCCGTTGCGTCGCTCGTCCGCAGCCCGGCGGACGAAATCAAGTCCGGGCACCGTGCCCGGCAACGCCGCAACGACAGACACCAGGCCAAACCCGAGCACTCCAGCGAGCGTAAGGAGAAGGGCGAACTGCCATCGCATCAGAAGCCTCCCTATCTGAGATTACCAAAGATTCCATGTTCGGTCACCAGACACACCGCCGTAACACCCTGCCGCATCGCAAAGCAGGAACGCCCAGGTACCGCGGTCCTGCGCTCGACGGAGCGGATCAAATGCTCCAAGATATTGGGATGAAGTCGTGCAGCCACCAAAGGCAGCTCCACCCGGAGCGACCGCTCCACAACCGATCAGGCTCCAGGCGTACGCCGGCACTGTGCGCCGTACCTGTCCATCGTGGATAAAGTACAGGACAGTACCAGGCGAGCGGATATCGCCGGTCGGATTCCGCATCCAGACCGTGCTCTCGTACAGTGTCAGTACATTCGCCTGGCGCGTGGGGCTCCACTCTGTTCTCCCAGAATAGTTGCCAGAATAGTATCAAATGCCACCACCAGGCTCGACACCGCTCGCTGACCACTCATAGAAGAGGCGCCCAGAGGCACCGCGTGACACTGCGATGGAAAGCGCAAACACCGAGAGAAGACTGAGGAGGATCACCACCCCTCGAGTAAGCCGTGACATCACTCGCCCCCTGATCCTGGTCCCGCGTGTCCATCTTGACTGAGAGGTTAGCAGAGAGAGATGTCAAGAGTCCCCGACAGAGGCGGTCGACAGCACTTACCCGTGAAAAGTCACGAACCGGCCGGCGATCGCGTTTGGCGCTGCCTAGCAGTCCCGGGGTCGGACACGAGCGCAATCTCGTCCTCGACGCCCAGAGCCCCGATTACTGTCCTCAACAGTCAGTGCATGCAGCATAAGCACCTGACCACCGTTACTCCGGAAACCGTGTCGAGTTAACCTTCCGTGTGCCAGGGTACCGGCTGAAGCCTAGTCTGGTACCGAAGTTCTTCCACACGTTCAGGTTTCAACGCTCCCGGCTGCAGCGTTTCCACACTGGCCGAGCCTGCTGCAACCGCCAACCGTAACGCCTCCTCCAGCGGCCATCCTCGTCGGAGCCCGACCGCGAATCCGGCCACAAAGGCGTCCCCGGCTCCAATTGGGTTCCTTACCTCTACCTGAGGAGCTGACGCGAACCAGAGCCCATCTGCCGACGCCACTGCGGCCCCGGCTACTCCTGCTTTCACAACCGTCGCACGCCGAGTTCTTCCAGCCAGTGCCCGCGCAGCCGCCAGCGCCCGCGCCTTGAGCTCCTCCCGTCTCGCTGTCACCAGCTCCTCACCGGCTCTACCGAGCACTGTTTCTGCCTCAAAGACATTCGGCGTCACGATATCCGGCCGTGCGTCGAGCGCGGCTGCGAGTGCTTCCCCTGTTGCATCCACGATGATCGGAAGATGGTGTTCATGGGCCAAGCGCACGCACTTGGCATACACCGCGGGTGGTAGACCCGGTGGCAATGAGCCAGTGGCGACAACGAGGGCACTATCTGTCAGCTCAGCAACGAGCAGTTGCAGTAGCGGATCTACGAGGTCTATCTCAAGATCTGGCCCTGGCTCATTGAACACCGTGACTCGCCCTGAGTCTTCAATCACAATGGTATTAACGCGTGTCTCCTGCTCGACCCACAGCGGTCGAAGCTCCAACCCCTCCCGCTGCGCGAGTTCCGCAACCAGCCGGCCGATCCAGCCACCGAGGATCCCCACAACGACCACTCGCTCCCCAAGCGCCGTCGCCGCCCGCGCCAGGTTCAGCCCCTTCCCACCCGCCGAACGTTCCACTGTACGGAATCGCATGACGGCACCCGGTTCAAGTTCGCCAAGGAGTCCGATTCGATCAAGTCCAAAGTTCGGCGCAAACACCACGATCTTCGCCATCCGCGTCGCTCCTCGCCATTACATCGAGAAGACCAGCCCACGCACTGAGGGGGTACCACTCCTCAGCACCCACTGTGCGTGCGTCGGAGTCCCCCATTCCCGCTCGCTTCTCACCAGCATTCGAACAGCCACCGGTGACGTTCCAAGCCCAGCGCGAGAATAGTCGCAGCCGCCTACGGTAACGCGCGACTCGAGCACGGTCGAGTCTTCCTCTGCACTCGGCGTGGCGAGAGGCGACCGGCAGTCAAATCATCCCGCTGAGGCGAGCCTGCGCCGCTCCCTCCCCAGGCCACGGATCGAAAGCTGGTGGCCTCGTAACCGCCATCACGGTATGGATGCCCAAAACTCTGAGAGTCACACTGCCGCCCGGGAAGGAAGCCCAAAGCAATTCAGTTCCGCCTCGGGCACCTTGAACACGCCCTTAATAAGCGCGCTTACCACAGTGCGATCCGCTATACTAACGCAGCTGTCCGCAGTGTCGAGGGGAGGGAAGCGGTGCAGGCAACGACACTGCTCGCGCGACCAGTCCGAAGACTCGATGGAGAAGCCAAGGTACGGGGGATCGCTCGGTACACCGATGACCTCCACCTCCCTGGCCTTCTGCACGCTCGTCTGGTGACAAGTCCTTACGCCCACGCTCGCATCATCCGCATCGACACGAGCGCAGCCCGTGCGATCCCTGGCGTCGTTGCCGTGTTCACGGGCCATGACTTGCTCCCGGTCGGCCCCGAGCCAGCCGAGCGAGCGCGTCACCTCCTCGCACGCGACAAGGCTATCTACGCAGGCCAGCCCGTGGCGGTTGTCATTGCCGATTCGCCCTACGCCGCTGCTGACGCCGCCAGCCTTGTTACGGTCGAGTACGAGGTGCTACCTGCCGTTACCGATCCACTCCGAGCCATGCAACCAGACGCACCAGCGATCCGTCCGAAGGAACTCGAGGGTGAGTGGGCTGAAGCCGGAATGCACGCGACGGTCGCGGGAGGCCAAGAACTCGACGTCCGTCGCCTGCCCGCCAACGTCACCAATGCCGTCCGTTTCCAGCGCGGCGCCGTCGAACAGGGATTCGCTCAGTCCGATGTAGTCATCGAGCGCACCTATCGGACACCGTTTGTCCACCAGGCCTACATCGAGCCGCATGCCTCGGTCGCCATTCCCCGACCAGACGGCGGTGTGACGATCCACACCACGACACAAGGCATGTTCTATTGCCGGAACGTCACCGCGACGACGCTCGGGCTGCCGCATGAGTTGGTCACGATTGTTCCGATGGAGGTTGGCGGTGGCTTCGGTGGCAAGACGGTGCTTCTCGAACCGCTCGTCGCCGCTGTTGCCCTGCGTTTGGGGCGGCCCGTCAAACTCACGCTGACACGGACTGAGGAGTTCTTGCTGACCACGCCGGCACCGGCGGCACTCTTCGAATTGCGCGGTGGTGTGCGGCAAGACGGGACGCTCACCGCTCTCCAGGCACGCTTTGTCTTCGACTCTGGTGCCTATCCTGGTGCACCGGTCAACATCGCGCTTCTTCTCCTCGGTGGGACCTATCGCTGGGAGCACCTCGATCTCGTCGGATATGAAGTGTTGACCAACAAACCGGGCACCGGCGCCTATCGGGCTCCCGGCGTGCCACAGGCAACTTTCGCCGTCGAGCAGCTGGTCGATGAGCTCGCCCAGGCCATCGGGATGGATCCACTTGAATTGCGGTTGCGCAACGCCGCACGGACTGGTGATCCCCAACCGAATGGTGTCCCTTGGCCGCCGATCGGTCTTGTCGAGGTTCTGGAGCGAGTCCGCGACCACCCACTTTGGAAAAACCGGCAGCGTATACCCAACGAGGGCTGGGGTATCGCCGTCGGTGGCTGGCCAGGCGGCATCGAGCCCTGTGCAGCGAACGTCCGTCTCAACCACGACGGGACATTTACTGTCACACTCGGTGCCATCGATATCACTGGTACTCATACCGTCCTCGCGATGATCGCCGCAGAAGTCTTGGGCCAACCACTTGAGCGCGTGCGCATCGCACTGCTGCCGAGCGACGCTGCCCCGTATGCGGGGATGAGTGGTGGCAGCAAGATCACGTACACCGTTGGGCTAGCTGTCAAGGCAGCCGCCGAGGAGGCACGTCGCCAGCTCTTGGAGATCGCTGCGAACGAGCTTGAGGTAGCACCGGAAGACCTGGAAGTCGTTGAGGGCGCTGTTCGTGTGCGAGGCGTTCCCGATCGCCAAATTACACTCCAGCAGATCGCGGCCCTCAGTATGGCTTTCGGCGGTCGTTACGCACCGGTGTACGGAACAGGCCGGGTAGCAGTCACTCAGCAGTCGCCAGGATTCAACGCCCAGATCGCGCACGTGCGAGTCGACCCCGAGACAGGGCAGGTCGAACTCCTCGACCTCGTCGCTATTCAGGACGTTGGGCGTGCGCTCCATCCGGCACTTGTCGAAGCACAAGTCCACGGTGGCGCAGCACAAGGCGTCGGTTGGGCATTGCACGAGGCGATGCGCTGGGACGAGAGCGGCCAACCGCTGAATCCGACATTCCTGGACTACGATGTGCCAAAGGCAAGCCAGCTCCCGCCCCTGCAAGTCGAACTTGTCGAAGTACCCTCGCCTATCGGCCCCTTCGGTGCAAAGGGAGTCGGTGAACCTCCAGTTACCCCGACCGCTGCGGCAATTGCCAACGCCATCGCCGACGCCACCGGCTTGCGCTTCACCGAACTCCCGATCCTTGCAGAGCGGGTACGCGCGGCGCTTACCGGTCTGGAGCAACCATGAATCGTCGCAGTCCCTCGCGGGAGGCTCGAAGGGAGCTACGGATCGTCCCACAAAGAGCGAGGCTTGTTGCATCGCGCGTTTAGACAGCTGGCGCTCAAGGCACCAGCTTCTTCGGGGCTACGGAGCATGTCGTACCAACAAGCTTCTCATCGCGAGCACAGACGCTGTCCCTTCTGCCATGTCAACCAGCGCGGGAGACCAGCCATGCGCCACAGCCGCGTCACTTACCGTAGCGGCACCGTCTGCCATCTTCCCTGTTCCAGCACGAGGAACTTCTCGTAGCCAACCGAACGCAGGAGTTGCGACGCCTCCTCAAACCCCGCCGCCACGTCCGCGGGTTGGTGCGCATCTGCCCCGATTGTTACGGGAATCCCGAGTTCCCAGCACCGACGAAGGATCCACTCACCAGGATATGGTGCGCCAATCGGCCGTCGCAGGCCAGCTGTATTGACTTCGATGGGGATTTCGGCCCTCCTAATCGCGAGGAGCGCGCGCTCCACAGCCTCCTGGTACCAGGACTCCGCCTCACGGAAATACCGCTCCCCGACGTTCCACTGCTTTACTTTGTCCAGATGCCCCACCACCACCGGTATCCTGAGTCCCTGGGCCCACGCAGCAAGGTGTTCCATCAACCGGTAGTAGTCCTCGACCAGCCGCCGCACGTTGCCCCCATAGACGACATCCACTTGTTGCGCGAACGACTCAGCCGATTCATCAACCGCCCACGGTTGCCCCTCCGAGTCACGACCGACGAAGTGTAGGCTCACGACCGCATAGTCCAGCTGGACTGACAGGACGTGTGCTCGCTGGAACGCGGCCCCATCTGGTACCAGTTCAGCATCCAAGTAGTCGAGTTCCACACCGACCCATACTGGGTAACTGCCGCGCCAGCGCTCCTGGACCACACGCGCGTCAGCGACGTACTCCCGGAATCGTTCGAGTGTCATGGTCCAGCTGCATGTGAAGGGGACCGGCGCGTGTGAGGAGACGCCGACCGCCGCCAGCCCCGCCGCTTGGGCCGCCGCCACAAATTCCTCTACCGTCCCCGATCCATCACAGTACCCAGGGTGGTTATGGTAACTTCCACGCATCGCTCCTCCATTTCCCGAACTCATACTCGCGGAACGAGTACCGTAGCCTCTGCACGCAGCATTACTTCACGCGCACGCGGAGGATCCCCAGGCCACACTCCGATGCACCAACATTCTCCAGCACAACTGTAATCCGTACCTCCCATAGTCCACGCTCGATCCTCCGGCGCGGCCTCGACTGGCCCCGGCTACACACCGTGGCCTGCACCGCCACAAGGAAGAAGTGTCTGAAAGTTCATACCCCCTGGAACAGTCTCATCGGCGAAGCGTGCCAGAACACGCCTGGTTCCAAGGAATCACTACCTCCTTATGGCATCTCCGCTCGTCCTCAGTCCGCCGAGGAGTCCAAACGGTTCACCCACCACGTGAGAGCCCGCGGGTATGAGAGGGAGCTCCATGCCACCACTCCACACTATACGGGCACACGGACATCTTGCGCCGGGTCGGGCCGCCGGTCACAATGCCACAGGCAGGGAACAATCCATGGGGGATGGGCACAGTGAACAGTCAGCATGATGAATCGTCTCTTCGCCACACCGAAGCGTATTACCATCTCGTCCTCGAGCGTGTGACTCCCCGGGCGACCCCGCCTTTCGAGTCTGTCGAGATGCAGGAGCGCGTCTGGGGACGCCGCTGGGGTGTTGAGAACGACGTCGGGCGTCTTCGACTCTGCGTTCTGCACCGACCCGGCGATGAGATGCGCGCGATCGACCCGACTGGTCGCTACGACCCGACGATCGGTGCATACATCGATGAGGACGAGCAGTGGTATTGGCGCGATAGCATGCCACCCGACCTCATCCGTATGCAGGCCGAGCACGACGCCTTGGCCACTGCACTGCGTGCCGAGGGTGTTGACGTCGTCTATGTCGACTGTCCACCGCGTGATCCGCATGCCGTTTTCACGCGTGATATGGCAGTCGCTGTCAAAGGCGGCGCTGTCGTCTGTCGACTCGGCCTGGTCGGTCGCCATCCTGACTCCGGCCGGCGGGGGGAGGAGCGATACATCACGCGGCTCCTTGTCGAGCTCGGTATGCCGATCCTCCACACGATCCACGGTAGCGGACTTCTGGAAGGTGGCTCGGTCTGTTGGTTGAATAGCTCTACCGTCGCGGTCGGCATGTCCTATCGGCAGAACGAGGCAGGCGTCCGGCAGCTGGAAGCGGTGCTTGCTGAGCAAGGAGTCCGTGTGATCCGCGTCCCATTGCCCGGCTACGCTCTTCATCTCGACGGTGCCTGCGTCATGGTCGACTACGATAAGGCGCTCATCAACGTGACGCGGCTCCCCTACTGGTTCCTCGACACATTCCGTGAGTTCGGCATCTATCCAATCCACGTCTGGCCCACCGAGCCGCAGGCCGTCAACTGCCTCGCCGTGCGGCCCGGGCGCGTCATCATGCCGGCTGGCTGCCCACGCACACGCGAGCGGTTAACCGCTGCCGGTATCGAGACGATTGAAGTTCCCTACGACGAGATCTTGAAGAACGGTGGTGGCATCCACTGCTCGACGCTCCCCCTTATCCGCGACCCGTGAGGCGCTCTGCTGCACGCAGAGGGAATCGAGCGTATCAACGGTGGCTAGGTGTCACGTGCTTGGTTCCGTTCCTTCAGTCGACGAAGACGGTCGCTTCACGCGTCCGTGCGCCAGGTTGGTACGGGCAAAGTGGATCACTCTCTAAGGGGTCTCCTGTCGCCGCCCATGCACGGGCTCGTGAGCCACCGCACACGAAGCGGAACTCACAGCGTCCACACTTCCCGCGGAACTGATCCGGGTCACGCAATGCGATGAAGAGGGGATGACTCCGGTAGAGGTGAACCACATCATTCGTACGCACATCGCCGACCGGCAACGGAAGAAAGCCCGCCGGATACACTTCGCCGGTGTGCGAGATAAACAGAATCCCATTCCCGTCCCGGACGCCATAGCCACGCCGCACCGAGATCGGCGACGACGATACACCCAGCCGCGCCCGTCGCTGCGCCACCACCCGCCGGTAAAATGGCGCCTCGGTTGTCTTGATGGCGAACGGAACCTGCTCAGTGACCTCAGCGAGCCAGGTGAGCACAGCTTCCGCTTCGTCCGGCGTGAGCGGCGACAGCAGACGCCCGCGGCCTACTGGCACAAGGAAGAAGAGACTCCAACGCTCGACTCCGAGCTCCCAAACAAACTCGAGCATGGCGGGCAGATCATCACGGGTCTCGGCACAGACGAGCGTGTTCACCTGAAGGGGGAGGCCGAGCTCACGTGCTGTGCGCGCGGCAGTGAGTGTCCAGACGAAACTGCCCTCCACACCACGCAGCGAATCATGTCGCTCTGCTGTCGATCCATCCAGGCTCAATGCCAACGTTGTGATCCCTGCCTCACGGAGACGCCTGAGCACATCAGGTGTCAGTGCATATGTCCCGCTCGGCGTGATCGAGACTGCAAAGCCACGCTCGCGAGCTGCGGCGATCAGCTCGAAGAGATCCGGACGAGCCAACGGATCACCGCCTGTCAGCACCAAATGCGGCAACGGAGAACCAAAACCACGCAGCGCATCGAGAAGCTGCAAGCCTTCGTCAGTTGAGAGCTCGCGCGGGTGGCGCCAGGGAACGGCTTCCGCTCGGCAATGACGACACGCCAACTGGCACGCCCGTGTCAGCTCCCAGTAGACCAGGAGTGGGCGTTCAGCAAACTGCCAGCGCCGCTCCATCCGCAAGGCCCTTCACCCCTTAGAACAGGACAGCATCCACAACCATCGCTGCGAAGAGCAACCCAAGATACTGCATCGAGTAGAGGAAGACTCGCTTTGCAAGCGCATCACTCCGTTCGCGGTAGAGTCGCGCGACGAGCCAGAGGAAACGCGCTCCCAGTACCGTTGCAGCGATGAGATAGGGAAGCCCGAGGGCGCCAAGCGGATAGAAGAGCAGGCTTGTGAGCACCATGGCAATTGTGTAGAAGAGAATCTGCCGCCGCGTCTCTTCTTCGCCACGAACTGCTGGCAACATCGGCACCCCCGCTGCGGCATAGTCACCGCGCTTGTAGAGCGCCAGCGCCCAGAAGTGCGGCGGTGTCCAGGCAAACACCAGCAGAAACATCAAGATGGCCGGTAGCGCTACCTGACCCGTCACCGCTGCCCAGCCGACCAGCGGCGGTACGGCTCCGGCTGCTCCGCCAATCACAATGTTCTGCGGTGTGCTCCGCTTGAGCCAGACGGAGTAGACAAAGACATAGAACAGATTACCTGCCAGTGAGAGGAGCGCCGCCAGCGGATTCACGAAAGCGGTGAGGACATAGACAGCCAGGACGCTCAGGGTCACACCAAAGATCAGCGCGAACTCCGGGGCCAGCCGACCACTTGGCAACGGTCGCCCCCGCGTCCGCGTCATGATCGCATCGATGTCTCGATCGACATAGTGATTGATCGCCCCAGCTCCGCCCGAGGCAAGCGCTCCGCCGATGAGCGCCCAGAACAGTGTGCCGAGGGCTGGCACCCCCTGTGCCGCGACCAGCATGGCGCAGAGCGTGGTGAGCAAGAGTAAGACCATGACACCTGGCTTGGTGAGGACTAGGTAGTCACGCAGGACTTCACTAAGGGGGCGACCCGACTGTACGCCACGTGCTGTTCGCGTCGTGGCAGGTACCACTTCCGCCAGTGGTGTCGCTCGATCGACCAGCGCTGTCAACACTAAGAACACCCAGATGACCGTCGCTACTGCCAGGTGCGCCACACTCACCGCCGGATGCAGCCGGAACCAGATGTTTGCTGCCCCCACAAAGACTTGCGCCACCATCAGTGCGGCAGCAGCCAGCGAGAGACCGACCACCCACGGCGCATCACTGCGCAGACGGCGCACTTGCCACGCCAGTACCAGGACCAGCAAGACAGCGACCAGTGCGATCAGACGATGTGTCAGATGCACATCCACGTTGGTCCAACCGGTCGGAAACCAAAAGCCACCACAGAAAGGCCATTCCGGGCACGCGAAGCCAGCACCCCGCTTGGCGGTATAGGCTCCGCTAAGCATCAGCACGAAGACAGCACCGATCGAGGTGAAGATCCACGATCGGACTGGCGAACGCACCGCGCGGCGAGCGAGCTCCGGCCACCACGCTCGGAAAGCCAAAATGACCGCGACCGCGAGGTAGCTCAACGCCACGCCCAGATGCAGTGCGACAATCGCCGCTTCCAGATGCGTCCAGACAGTCACCGCGCCTAGCAGCGCCTGGATGACCACCAGCCCCGCCGCGACGAGCGGCAACCGCCGTAGCCATGGGTCTGCGGTTCGGAGGCGCCAGCCGGCTACCGCGACTGCTCCGGTGAGGAGGATTACTCCGAGTGCAATCAGCCGGTGCACATACTCAATCCACGCGAGGAGATCCCATCCGGGGATCACTTGCCCATTGCACAGTGGCCACTCTGGCCCACAACCGAGCCCGGCCCCGGTAACTCGTACCGTCCCACCCACGACGATCAAGAGATACCCCGCGATCACCACCGCCAGCGTGAGCCAACGTATTCGCTGGCTCCCCTCTCCCACTGCGCTGTGCATCGCTGCCCCCGAGAATGCGTTGCCACCCGACACACGCCGCTCGCCGCTAATCTACTACAACCAGCGTAACCGATGAAGACGCCGAGTGGTGTCAGGGATCACCCGATCTTCCACGGCACGCGGCTCAACTCAAACCACGAGAAACCATACAAGAAGATAAAGAGGATCAAGAACACGACCGAGATGACCAACGTGCCAGGCACCTCGAAGGTTCGGTGTGCAGCCGCAGCGGCCGGTTCTCCACTCCCACCGGCAATGGCTGGATAGGGGCTGAACGCCTCAGGCACGATTCGGCCCACCGCTGGCCGCGCTGTACGCTGTCCCACAAAGACGGTCGCCACTGCGACCGCGACGAACATCGCCCCGCCGATAACCGCAATGATCCCCCCGATACCCATCATCGCGAGGAACACCGCAATCTCGGGCCGCAGTTCTTGCAAGTTCACACCAAGCACCGGTGCAGTCGAGAAGGTGATGTCCCAGTGCCGCCGCGGAACGCCCCAATGCCCGGCCAATCCCATCCCGATGCCAAAGATCAGCATGCCGAGGCCATAGACGTATGGCTGCCACTGCGCCAGCCGCCGGAACAGGAGCTGACGCTGGAAGATGAGTGGAACAAGGTAGTACGCAATCCCCATGAACGCCAACGTTGTCCCCGCGACGACCGTCATATGGAAGTGAGCTGGAACAAGTAACGTATTATGCGAAATCATGTTCACTTGCGGCCCGCCAATGATCACTCCGCTGATCCCGCCTAAGAGCCCAAAGAGAATCATGCTCACGACAAGCGCCGCAAACCCCGGCTCACCCCACGGCGCTCGGCGTAGCCACTCGAAAAGCCCACGGCGATACCCTCGTTCGCGCAGGGCCAGCTCCATCGAGGCTGGAATACTGAAAGCATGAATGAGACTGCCCATTACCGCCGCGTACATGAAGTAGCTCGCATTTACGTTCTTCACCCAGGTTCCCAAACCCGGATCGACCAGCAGGTGGTGCATCGCTCCCATGTTGATGAAGAGCACGTAAAGCACAATAGCGATCCGGCTCAACCCCTCGTTCAATGGCCGCGCACCGGTCGTCAGGCTCGCCAGCCCGTACCACACGCCGACCATAGCGGCAAGATTCACCTGCTGCGCGCCATGGCCGAGCCCCCAGTACAGCAATCGGTAGATCCCTGGATCGACTTCCGGAATGACTCCAAGCGCCCAGAGGAACACCGGGAACAAGGCGAGCGCTCCGGAGAGCAACGACCAGAGTGCGATGATCGCCGCCCCCATCAACGCGAACGTAAAGAGCGGCAAGCTCCCAACATCGCCGCGCAAGCGTGCCGCAACGATGTTGACAAAGAAGTGCACGACCGCCAGGATAGCTCCCACCGCGAAAACGAGCACCGCCGCGTAATACCATGGCGTCTCAGCCCGGAGTGGCGGGTAAGAGGTGAACATCACCGTCGCCTGGCCGCTCAGCATCAGCACGGTGGCGATGACCGAGCCCCCGAGCATCATCAGGTAGGCAATCCAGCTCAGCCACGGAATGACCATTCGTGTACTTAGGAGAACGGTACTCGCAAAGATCAATCCCGCAACCTCGAAGAAGAGGATCCAGAAGATTAACATCACCATTCCATGAGTTGACACGAACTCGTAGAACCGTTGCGGGGCGAGGAGATGCACAGCCTGCCACCGCGTCAAGGCGATAAGCAAGGCCAGTACACCCCCAATCGTGAGATAGACCACCGCCGTCACTGCGTTCAGCATGATGAGCCGCTCGGCCGAGCGATCAACCGAGAGACCCGTTATCTCGCACCGTCGCATCGTTGCTGCTGTCGCCATCGTCCCACCTCACTCCGTCACGATGATCCGGCCGATCATGAGATGGTGGCCCAGACCGCAGTACTCATTGCAGATCAGCGGAAACTCTCCCGTCTTTTCGGGCGTCAGTTCCAGCACCGTGACATACCCCGGCAAAACCTGCACGTTGATGCTGTGTGGCGGCATCACCAGCGAGAAGCCATGTTGTACATCGCGCGAACTGATCAAGAACCGGTAGGTCTCGCCGCGCTTCAGTTGGATCACCGGTTGCCACGCAAACGCGCGCGCATCCAGATACACATCACCACCCGGCGGCGGTGCGACCACTGGCACCCCGTCACGCTGACCAATCTGGTATTGCTGGATGAACGCCTCCGCCTGTGAGGCAAACGTCGCCGGATCGACCCGATACGCGTGAAGGCGGTTTTGTTCTTCCCCGATAAGCGGCCAGACGAACGCGATCATCAGGAACATCGCAATGCCCCAGATGACCGTCAACCACACCCAGAGCCGCTCGTCACGGCCTAACCCCTCCCACCAGACACCGCGCGGTTTGGCCAGCGCGCTGACTCGGCTCGCCATTTCCACACCTCCCGCCGAGCGCCCATTACCGACCAAAGAGCGGGATGAACCCCAGATCGATCAAGCCCCAGATCAGGTAGAAGAGCGTCGGGACGACCAGCCCCGCCATCAAGATCAGGAAAATGTCATCCAACAGCACCTGTGGCCACGGAACGCGCTCCGACCGTTCCTCGCGCCCTTCCATCGGTGCCTCCTTCCATGTCTCATGCCTCTACGCATACTGTAGGAATACAACTCGATCCGTCAAGGGGGAGTATCGCTCGGAGCGTTACAAAAATGTGACAATTACTTTAGGAAACATTCATGTACTATAACCAGCGAAACAGAGAAATGCCCATCGGAACTATTCTTTCTCGCTACCCGTTCACCATACGTTTCTTCTTGGGGCCCAATATGGCTCCTCTCGCTCCCGCAATCTGCGGTTGGTCTTGGATACGGTACCCAAAGGCAAAAATATCCCTTAGCAACGAGCACTGACTCCTGAGCCCACTAGGAGTCGCGAACCTCATCCCAGACCGGAAGAATCGACACTGCTGGGAACGAGTTGCGGGGAGAGGAGATACGCACGGCTACCAAGACGAGGGACTGAGGTAGACCAAGTCGCTCAACGCCACCCTATCACCAGCAACAGGCAGGCCCATGCATTGAAGCTCGCGTGACAGGCGTCTCGCTCGACTCGGTCATCAATGGCCCCAAGACCCGCTGTCGCGCCTTGTCGAATACGCTCGCCTCGGTCAATTCAACCGCTCAACAGCGCCTGGGCGGTGATACCTCGCAAGTCGAAGGTGAAGTGTGGCTCCCGTGGTGATCGACACAACAATTACTCGCTCACAATCAAGAGACCAGTCATCTCTCGGAACGCCGGGCCACAGAGTTCCGTGCAGAGGAGCCGGTATTCCCCCGTTCGTTCGGGTCGAATAGTGATGATCGCGACTGTTCCCGGAACCACCCGAACGGCCAGCCGTCGTTCGCCGAAATCGACGAGAAGCCCGTGCGTCACATCACTGGCCGAGATATACAGTCGATACTCGGCGCCACGTCGGAGCTTCAGTATCGGGTACCAGCCATCAGCTCGCCCGACAAGATACGCCTCCCCACCTGATGGAGCGACGATCGGGAGTCCGTTGCGCTCCCCAACCCGATACGCCGCCACGAACGTCGCGACCCGCTGCTCGAAGCGTTGCGGATCCTCTTGTTGCCAGCGGATGCTATCTGCGCTCCGTGCCATAACTGGTGCAATAACTCCGAAGCCTATGAAGGCAAGCGGGACCAAAAACAGGGCCATAGTCGCGACCGAAAGGGACACCCGCCTGAGGTTCGGAGCTCCCGAGACACGGCGCAGCGCGTTGGGTCGCGCTGCCCGAAGAAGGAGCGCGAGCAGTACTACCGCATAGAGTCCTCCACCACCCACCCACATAATTGCGCCACCAAGCCGCTGGTCAGCCAGCGGGTCGATCCCCCACAATGCGGCCGCCTCGGCGTACACACCGTAGAGGGGGCGTGGCGCGAGGGTCACGGTCGCACACACCAGATCCGTCGCCATCCACGTCGCGAACACAAGAAGCATTGCGGTCATCGGAGAAAACCGGCGATGCCGTGGGAACGGATCCAGCAGCACCGACCAGAAGAGCAACGCGCCTCCCAGAAAGCTCACGTGCTCGACCTCATGAAGGAAGGGGACGCGCACAGCTGCATCGTAGAGCGGAGGGTAGTGCCAGAGTGCAAAGGGCCCAGTCGCTGCGAGGAAGACAGTCACAGGATGTGTGAGCACATCGAACAGTGCCACAAGACCCCGTTGCTGGGCGAGCCAACGTAGTGTCCCAGCGGGCAAGCCACGCAGGAATGTGCGGACTGGTTGCCCCAGGGCGAGTAGCGGTGCCGCGACCAACATCAGGAGCGTATGCTGCACCATGTGCACGCTAAACCGCACCGTATTCCCGTGCTCGGGGGGACCCATGAGAGCAACCGCGACCACTTCCAGACTGGCCAGGAAGGCGATTGCACGCCAGCGTGAGGGGACGGGGCGCCCTGCACGCTGTGCTCCCCTACGAGCAGCCGCATACGCAACTGCCAGACTCAGGAGAAAAACCGTAACCGACGGATCGAGGTGCCAGGCTCGGACAAGGTCGGTCGATGTGACGGTGGCGTGTAAGAGCGGAAGGAGCGGCGCCAGCATTCTTCGCTCCTCAGAGAAGGCGCCGCCCGCGGGAGCCACACGCTAGCTCTTCGGGACAGGTTGTCCCAATCGCTCTTCGAGCGCCCGAATCGCTTCGCGGTCCCGCGCGATCAGCGTCTCCAGATAGGCCCGCAGTGTCATCCGCCCGCGGGGCGTCTCGAACTCCTCCTGCCACACCTGATCAGGAAGATCACGCACCATGGCGAGGGTCGCCTCGCGCGCCGTCCCAAACTGGCTCAGCAGCACCGTCGGAGTCAATCCCAAGGCTGTTTGATGAACAGTCAGGAGCGGTTCCCCCTCGTCATCGAGGATCGTTCGCTCACCACCCCGCAGCATCTCCTTGATCGCCTGCGAAGCATTCAACTCTCGGTTGCGAAGCCGGTAGAGGATCCCGAGCGGACTCGACGGGTCGTCGATCGAACCCGATCCCGCGTTCATTGCCGCGAGCACGGGCCGGAAGCGTTGGTTGAGCTCCCGGTATGTCGCGATCAGCGCTTCAATCACGTCTCGATCGGCCATCGACGCCCCTCCACCACCGCCCGGATTCCGACGATCGCTGTCTACGATAGCGGAAAGTGGAGCCGACGCGCAAGTTGTCCGCATCACGACAGAGGTCGAGATAGCACCTCGAACTTGCGATGTTCCCGAAGATTTTGTCCAACACCCAAGCGCTTGACCGGGGACTCACGTGATGCACCCGCATCCCGATCATTGCTTCTGTCCAGCCTCTATCGAGTCTCCAGGCGGGACGGCGTTCGCACCCGCTGTCCTCGGTTTCAGTATCATGTCGCTGCTGTTCTCCTATCCTGCACGAGCAAGTTGCTCTTGGAGCAGCATCGTGCTACGATCCGTTCGGTCAGCAAGAGGTTCACCGCTAAACAAAAACGCGAGGAGGTACTCGATGAAGTCCCGAGCAGCAGTTCTGTACGGCCCGACACGCTCCTTCAGTATCGAGGAGATCGAGGTTGATGAGCCGAAGGAGGGCGAGGTCCTGGTCAAACTGGTGGCGACCGGGCTCTGTCACTCCGACTGGCACTTCGCCACGGGAGCTGCACCGGTGCGCTTCCCAATGGTCGTGGGCCATGAAGGTGCGGGGATCATCGAGAAGGTCGGACCCGGTGTCACCGACCTCAAGCCTGGCGACCATGTCGTCCTCTGCTACATCCCAGCTTGTGGCAAGTGCCGCTGGTGCTTGAGCGGGCTCGCTGCCCTCTGCGATCGCGGTATCCTCCTCACACAAGGTGCCCAACTCGACGGTACCTTCCGCTTGCACAAGGACGGGCAGGATATCGCCCAGTTTGCGCTCGTTTCGGCGTTCAGTGAGTACACAGTCTGCCCGGTGGACTCGGTCATTAAGATCGATCCGGATCTCCCGTTGGATCGGGCGTGTCTTGTCGGCTGCGCTGTCCCCACCGGCTGGGGTGCAGCCGTCAACCGCGCCCGTGTCCGCCCTGGAGAGACGGTGGCGATCTTCGGCACTGGTGGAGTCGGGATGAACGCGGTGCAGGGTGCCGCCATGGCCGGGGCGGAGAAGGTGATCGCGATCGATCTGGTCGACTGGAAGTTGGAGAAGGCCAAGGAGTTTGGGGCCACACACACCATCAACCCCACGCGGGAGGATCCGGTCCAGCGGATCATGGACATTACCCACGGCGTCGGCGCCGACGCCACAATCTTGACTCCGAGCTTAGTGACGCCCGCGCTTTTAGCCACTGCCACGCGTGCGACACGCAAGGCCGGTCGGACAGTCATCGTGGGGGCAATCGGCCGAGATCCGAACGAACCGGAAACTCACCCACTCGACCTTATGTTCATGCTTATGGCGAAGGAAGTCTTCGGGACAATCTTCGGCCATAATGTGCCACGCATCGACATTCCTCGCCTTCTCGCGCTGTACCGTGACGGCAAGCTCAAGCTCGACGAACTCGTGACGCGACGTTATCGGCTCGACGAGATTAACCAGGCCTACCATGACGTCGAACAGGGGCGCGTCATCCGCGGCGTGTTGGTCTTCGACTGAGAGAGAATCCGTCTCGAATGGCCTCGTCCCTGGGCAGCGGCAGATTTGCTGCCCAGGGAATACTGTGTTGCGGGACGCATCGGACAGGACGGTCACCCTCATGCTAAGATCGCTTCGAGTAACCGGCACTCTTCTGAGTGCCACCTGAGTGAGGCACTGTTCGACAGGTAGGCAGACGATGGCTTCGACGAGGCCGAATAGGTCGACACCGTTGCGCTGTCCGCTCTGCCGTCGGGAACTCCAGGACGTCATCGTTCGCCAGCTCGGTCGGGTCACGGCCCGGCTACCTTGGCAGCTCCACGCTGGACGCTGTCCTGAGCATGGCTGGTTCCAGGCAGAAGTGATCAGTCGTCCGCCCCGCAAGATCTTCCCAGTCACCCGACCGGGCGGGATCGCCCGCCGCATCGTGCTTGACGGCAAGGAGTTCTACGCGTTCCCGACCATTTGGAACCGACTCGACACGCGGCAGGAGGTCGACCCCTTCGATGCCCGGTTTTGGGAAATCGACTGGGAGCGATTAGGCGTCCGTCCCCCAACCTTGACACCTGCCGCCGAAGCCGTCGAGACGGTCGGGCGGAGCGAGCGCCATGCCTGAGCTCCCAGAGGTCGAGGCAGCCCGGCGCGGCATCGCTGAGCAGCTTGTCGGTCGGACATGTACCGGATACGAGCTCTATCGCCCACGACTCATTGTCGCACCACCGGGTCTGACACTCGACGCGATCGTTGGCCACCCACTGGAAGCCGTTGGTCGCTGGGGGAAGTACCTCTGGCTTGTCTTCCCGCCCTGTGCACTCCTCGTGCACCTTAAGCTCACCGGCCAGCTCGTCGCGCGCGGAAGTAGTATCCCCGGCTTTGCAGCCGGGCACCCAGTTCCCCCCTATGACGCACCACTCCCACACAAGTCGACCGCTCTCCGCATCGACTTTGCGCCGGATGCACACCTGTATCTCACTGACGTGCGGCACTTCGCCCGTGTCCAGCTTCTTCCACCGACCGAACTCCCAGCGACGTTACGTGCACTACGCCTTGGCCCCGACGCCCTCAGTCCAGACTTCACTCTCGACACCTTCCGCGCCACGCTCGCCCGCCGGCGTGGGATACGCCTGAAGGCAGCACTTCTCGATCAGCGCACGGTCGCCGGGCTAGGCAACATTTATGTCGATGAGAGCTTGTGGGTCGCCCAGCTTCACCCCGAGCGGCCAGTCATGACGCTGACCGACGAGGAAATCACGCAGCTCTACTGGGCGATCCATGAGGTGCTGAAGATCGCAGTTCCACTCGGAGGAGCAAAGATCCTGAACGGGCGAGCGGTTCCCCCGGTCGGCGAGTTTCCCTACGTCCATGGTCGCGCCGGGCAACCCTGCGTCCGCTGTGGCACCATCATCCTGAAACGCACCGTCGCCGGACGCGGAACCTACTTCTGTCCGCGCTGTCAGGCAGCGAGTAAGCCGACGGCGGAACCAAGTCCTGAATTCTCCGTACGAGCAGCGTCGTGACACTCTTTCAAGTACTCTCGTGCCGAGCAGCTCCGACAGGCTGCCCGTGCCCATTCGCCTCGTAGACCTCGCGCTTGAGTACGCAGATGAACGGGAGATTACGGTATAGCTCTCGATAGTCCAGACCGTAGCCGACAACGAACTCATTCGGAATCGTGAATCCCACGTATTTCACCGGGACTGGTACGAGTCGCCGCTCCGCCTTGTCCAGCAGGGCACAGACCTCAATGCTCGCCGGATTCCGTTCGCGCAGCGTGCGGAGGATGAAGTCGAGCGTAAGCCCCGTGTTGACAATGTCCTCGACCAAGAGCACATGCTTGCCGCTGATATCGAGATCGAGATCCTTGCGAATCGCAACCCCTTCCCGAAGATCGCGCGAGAGCTGCAGGTAATCGATCGCGAGCGGCCGCGTGATCGCACGTGCAAGGTCGGCAAGGAAGAATGTGATCCCCTTCAGCACGCCAACGAGCACAAGCGATTCCCCTGCATAGTCCTCGGAGATTTGGCGGCCGAGCTCGGCGACCCGGCGCTGGATCTCGGCCGGGCTCAAGAGCACCCGCTCGATCTGATCTGGCCGGAGTGAAGTGATGTCGACGGAACCGTACCCGAAGCGCGACAAGATCTCATGATAGTCCTTACGATAGAGAAGGACAATATTCACATGTGGATAGAGCTCTTTGAGACGTCGCACCTTGCGGTGCTTGCGCGTCACGAGGCTCTGCTTCATCGTGGTGAGTTCGACGTAGAGATCTTGCTCGGGGAGATAGAAGTCAGGGGTGAACTGCTCGACAATACGCCCATCCTGCCAGCGAAGGGGAAACGAGCGCGGCTCGTATTCCCAAGCGATACGGTAGAAATCGAGGAATGCTGCAAACTCTGCTTCAGCCGGATGCGCAAAGCGTACCCGCTGCGCCCGCTCTTCCGGGACCGCCAGCGGGCGCTGCACCTCTGCTGTCATCAGCCCTCCTCACCGCCGACTTTCCCACTTCCACTTCTCCTACTCCTCCCTGCTATCAGTATAGCACAACGCAGGCTACAAAGAGCATTCACAGTGCAGTGCCATTTCGTCACAATTCTCGTACGGACGCCACGAACCTAATCCTCATCCTCTGTGGTCTGGGATCCCACCGTCAGTACCGTGATGGCTACACCATAAGCTGTTCAAGGCCACACCAGTGCCCAAAGGACACGAACCCTCGCTCGCGTCGCCGCCCAGCCTGACCTCACTCACAGCGCTCCGGACGGAAACCTACTCCTCAGCCGGCAACCCATAGCGGTGCCGCGCCTTGCTCGTCACCGTGATCCGGTCTCCGGATTCGCCAGGCTTCCGCGCGATGAACCCTCGACGCGCCTGCTCGGCAACCCAGACTTCGTCAAAACCGTACCGCTCTGCCAACGCCGCGAACGCCTCAACCGAGAGCGACCCCGCTTCCACTGCCTCTCGATACAGCTCGCGCCGGCGCACCTCATCCTCGGAGTCCGGTCGCAGGAGCAGGCGCTCAACCGGATGACCACCCGATCGTAACGAGGCGATCACCTCTGGCAGGTCACTGACTTGAACGTTCCGGTAAATCCAGCCGTACGGATACACGACGATGTTCGGTCCCAGATCACAGAGATCGATCGAATCGCAGGTATTCACCATGATCTCGGCATCCAGCCCCGCTCGTTTCAGTTCGAGCCGGAGCCGTGCTGCAACCTGTTGCGCCCCCTTCTGTGTGCAGTGGTTGGCTGTGCAGACCAGCACGTGCGCTCGGCACCAGTACATGTGCGTGTCCTCTCAAGCTGCGACACTCCAAAGATCCGTGCTCCTGAGCGAGACGGAGTACCCTCTGCGCCTCCGGAAAGTGTAAATCTGCCGCGCCCGGTTGATCTCCTTCAGCCCCCTGTCTTTCCCCTCTACTGAAGGCCCCGCTCCATTTGATCCAGCGCGACTCTGCCGCTCCACGCCGCGCTCCACCCCCGCCGATGAAGTGGCGACGCACACCAGGCCGGCTCTCTACAGCGGCGCAGAGACGCCGTGCCTTCCGACTCCTCAACTCCGGCCCGAGAGCCAGGCAGCGAGCTGCATGACTGTGCGCGAGCGCACCTCAGGACCACGGGACATCCCGCTCGGCATCAGCGATCAGACGTTGCTTCGTTCACAACCACGAGGTATCGATCAGCGTGGCAGGTCTGCAAACCGATCGCGACCGCGCCAATCCGACCTTCTCCTCAGCGTCCCACGAAAAGAACGGAAGGGATCCAGCCAGCTTGACCCCCTCGCTGATCGCGCCAGCCGAACCTCATCAGCAATCAGCACGCTCCACCGGTTTGTCGTCACCATGGCCGGCGCGGTCAGCCATACCGGTAATGAACTCCAAAGCCGCCCCGCGGATAGGTCCAGGCGATATTCCGGAACTCAGAACAGACGATGCGGCAAGTACCGCATTCGACGCATCCCTCATAGGAGAACTTGACCCGACCATCTGGAAGCGGCGTATAGCAAGCAGCCGGGCAGCACACGATGCATTGCTGGCGCTCGCACTGGAGACAGAGATCGGGGTCGATGATCCAGATGTGGGCGCGTTCACGGTCGACGTGGTAGGGTGTCGTCGCGAGCTTGCGCTCGAGTCCAGCGCGATCCTGAATCGGATCGATCACTCGTACCATGCGCTTTCCTCTCCGAGAACACAGAGGCCATACCGAGCAACAGGACTCGGTACAAGGTTATCCGCGACACCTCTCTCAGCCTTACCACATGACTGAGAAGATCGACGGCCGGAGCACAGTATACGACTGGCGCTGACAGTGATCTCCCTGAGAATGGCTTGATAGAGCTATCCACAGTCACCCGACCAGGCTGCTCCCTTGCAGCTCCCCCTTGCCTAACCGTCAGCGCACAGTGCGCAGAGGGAACTCCTCCTGACCGTGCGCACACTTCACTACTGTCGTTTCCCTTTCCTACCACGCACGAGCCGAGAGAGGAGCTCCTTGCTATTGGAACGGCTAATCGCGTCTTCGCCCCAGAGACAATTTCCTCGGTCTCCTCCCTTACCCTTCCCGTTCCCCTACAGTGATCGCCCGCCGTCGACGCCAGCGCAAGAGAAACGTGGTCGCCGTCAGACTGAGCGGGATCCCGACCGCTAGTGGTAACACGCCACGAGGATTGATGCGGGTAAACGGCGTCACCGTAAGGTGAATGCCGGAACTGGCGACTGGCGAACTGGTCGACTCCTGGCCCGCTGGCTGGGGAATGACGACCATGTATACCAGATAATCACCTTTCAGGATCGCATCGATGATCCAGGTATGCTCGACCGAGGCTCCCGGAACAAGCGGGTCCATGGACTGGGTCCGCTGGGGCGACCAATCCTCAGGATCGACTACCTCGCCTTGTAAGTTGATGATGTTCATCGCAACGATAAGCGGTGGCGTCGCCGCGGAACTCGTATTCTTCACAAGCGTTGTGAACTCGACCCGATCGCCAGTCCGGGCCGTCACCCACTCGCGATCGACGACGACCTGGACTGGTGAATCGGAGCTCGCTGCTGCAGTTGGATAGGCGCCGACGAGCATTGTGGCGACTACCCAGGCCACAGCGAGCAGACCGGCTATCCGGCCCCAGCTCGCTCTGCCTCGCGCCCTTCCCGGTTCCAGGCCCAACCCGGGGCTGGCATACAGGAACAGTACGCTAAGCATGAGAACGGCAAAGAGGATCGGTGCCACCAACCAAGAGGACATTTCACCAACAGTCCGATTGTTCACAATGACCTTGGCGAGAAATACGTTCGACGCTTCCAGGGGATTCCACTTTTGGAGCAGATCTCCAAACGCTCCTGTCTGAGCTTGACCCGGGAATTGCGTGGGGAGCAGGAAGACAAGGTAGATAATCAGGCTGACTGCGATGCTGGTCCGGTTTGAACCTGACCAGAAGCTCACAAGCATAGCCAAGCCGGTGACACCGAGCACGAGGACCGTGCCAAGGATTCCGCCCCAGAGGAGGGACCAGCTCACCACTTGGCTGTCCCGGCAGAGTACGGCAATAAGGGGGCTAGCCAGGAGGAAAGCCGGAGGCCACGCGGACAAGGCAGCGAAAAACTTGCCGAGCATGATCTGCCTGCGGCTCGTCGGTGTGAGGAGCAGCCCCTCCAGAGTGCCTCGTTCCCGTTCACCGCTGATGCTGTCCGCCCCGATGATCAGGCTCATAAAGAGCCCGAAGGCAACGACAAGCTTCAGCATGAGATAGGCGATCTCCTTGATAGGAAGGAGTCGGAGCTCGTTATTGGTTGCCATAAGATACGCGGTGATCCCCAACAAGATGCTGAAGAGCGTCAAAAGCACGAGCGCCTTTCCCCCAAGCCAGAGATCGACGAGTTCACGCTCCAATACCAGTCGCCAAGAACCTCCGCGCGTGACGCCCTCGCGATGAACGAACGCTGTCTCGCTCATCGGATCGTCTCCTCAGTGAGCTGGAGGAATACCTCCTGCAGCCGGCTACCCTCTGCCTCGAAGGTCAAGATAGGAATCTTCGCCAGAATGAGCGCCTCCAGAACAGCGTTGTGCGCAATGTTGCTCTCGGCGGATCCGCCGAGAACCTCGACCAGCAACCAGCCAGATCCCTGCCCTTTCGGAACGACGCGAACGACGAAGGGCAACGCTTCCAGCACCTGTTCGGCATCAGCCATGGCGGAGAGCGGTACCTGAACGCGCACACCGCTCCCACGAGCACGCCCAATCACGTCCAGCACTGAACCTTTGGCGACTACCTGGCCCTGGCTCAGAATCACGACGTCGTCGCATACACTCTCGATCTCGGAAAGGAGGTGGCTACAGAGGATCACCGCAGCCCCGTGTTCCCGAGCGAGCCTCCGGATCAGTGCTAGTAGTTCTTGTTGGCCACGCGGATCCAGGCCGAGCGTTGGTTCATCGAGGAACACGACGGCAGGATCATTGACAAGCGCACGCGCGATACCCAGCCGTTGGCGCATCCCCCGGCTATAGCTTCCGATCAATGACCTCGCCCGGTGTTGGAGTCCAACCACTTCCAGCAGCGCCCAGCTGAGACGCTGAGCATCCTTTGCTGACCACCCATAGTGCCGAGCGAAATAGGTGAGGTAACCAACCCCCGTCATCTCCTTCGGATACCCTTGGCTTTCTGGTAAGACGCCAATCCTGGCACGGATCTGTTCGGGACAGCGCGAATCAATCCCTGCGATGGTAAAGCGGCCGGCATCGGGCTCCAGAATCGTTGTCAGGATCCGAATTGCGGTCGTTTTGCCGGCCCCGTTGGGGCCGAGAAAGCCAAGGATGCGTCCGGGAGCCAAACTAAATGACAAGTCTCGGAGCGCTGGTCTGCCGTTGTAGGCCTTCTTAAGATGCTCCGCTTCTAGGATGGGGGCTTGCACACCGGCACCAGAGGTGCGTCCAGTGGCTGCAGTATCCTCAGAGTTCATGTGACACCTCTCATTGCGCTGCCTGCATGTGATTTCCGCGCACGAAACCTCGAGCGGCTTCGCTGGGCCGTCAACTCTGAGGGATCTCACTCGCTGCTCGCAAGAACTTCGGCCGGTGGAGTGCGGCCATACACGTAGGCCCGCGCCTCTAGCTCAAGCGCCTGGGCTCGCACCTCAGCCAGCGCATCGCCTTCCAGCTTCGTGATCTCCACGAGTTGCAATTCTTCCTGGTTCGGATCGTTGCCTCGCCACCCAACTTGCACCAGCCCCACACCAGGCGCGTAGTACTTCAACTGGGAAGCTCCAGGCTCTTCTGCATTGAATTCCTCTATCACCAGTACACCATCGAAATCGCCGTAGGGGACAGAGACCTTCGCACCCAGCTCCGAAACGCGTGCCCGGTCGGTCCAGTTGAAGGGAGCCGGCGCGTAGCCCTGCGAGTAGTCAGCGGTACCTGGGCGAGGATCACCCTGTACCATGATGCCAGCCCGCGCTCCCTCGCTGTAATCCTGGAGCCAGACTCGGCCCCCCACAAATTCGGTCGCATCGTAGGTCTCGCGGTACTGACCAAAATGCCAGATATTGCCTACTCGATCTTGAGCGAAGAAGGTCAGCTCCGCTTCGACTAGCTGCCCATTCTGGTAATCCCGGTCAAAGATCACGAGCGTGCGCACGCCAGCGATCTCCTTCGTCAGGTCAGTTACCGTGAAGACGATTCGATGCGCTACCTTCTCATCGTTCTCAATCGAATGCCCTTCGTAGATGAATTGCGTTCCTGGTGTCAAGGGCCACCATTGGTTGTCGATCTTGATCGAATTCGCATCGAAGAGTGCCCGATCAAAGTTCTCTAGCCGAGGGGGCTCATCGATCACAGCGGGACCCTCGGTTGGCGTCGCCTCCGCTGGTCTGGGACCGGCAGATCCAGCCAACGTGCACGCAGTGAGTAACACAACCAGCAGTAGTCCGAAGAGAGGGTGAAAAGACCGCCTCATTCGCCTTCCAGCACGCATGGGTTCACTTCTCCTCTTTCTTTGCATCAATGCCTCAACCCGCACTGCCGGCGACCGCGGGATCCGCGGACCCCGTTCGCTTCCATCGCCGCGCGAAGTGCAGGTACAGGGAGGGAACCACGAAGAGGTTGAGGAGCGTTGAGGTCACTAACCCACCCAAAATCACCACCGCCATCGGGTACTCGATTTCGTGCCCGGGAATACTCCCCGCCACAACCAGCGGAACCAGGGCGAGCGCAGTCGTTGAGGCCGTCATCAGGATAGGGGAGAGACGTTCCTTCGCTCCACGCAGAACAAGCCCCGGCCCAAACCGCTCCCCCTCCTCCCGCTCCAGATGCTGATAGTGACTCAACAGCATGATCCCGTTCCGCCCCGCAATCCCCAGCACCGTCAAAAACCCCACCAGCGACCCCAGCGACAGCGTCCGGTCACTCACCACCACCGCCAGCACCCCTCCCACCAGCGCCGACGGTAACGTCAGAAAAATCAGCGCCGCTAACCGCCAACTCCCAAACGACGCCTGCAGCAGCAAGAAGATCAGTACCAGCGCCGCCAGCGCAAAGCTGAGTAGCGTCCGCTCCGCCGCCTGCCGCTCCGCAAACTCCCCAAGCACCACCGCGTGATACTCCAGCGGAAACGACACCTGCTCCAGCTGCTCCTGGACATCGTGGACTACGGATCCAAGATCGCGTCCACGTACATTCGCCGTCACGTCGATGTACCGCCGCACGTTCTCGTGCTTGATGACATTTGGAGTGGGCGCGAGCCGAACCGTCGCCACGTCGCCGAGGCGCACTCGGTCACCGGAGGGAGTGTCGATAAGAAGTTCTTCCAGATCAGTGATGCTCGCCCGTCTGTCTGGTGCCGACCACACCCAGACGTCGTAGGTCTTGCCTTCCCAGAAAATATCACCTACCTCTTCACCAGCCATGAACGTCGCGGCAGCGCGCCGTACATCACCTGGCTTGAGGCCGTAACGTTCCGCGGCCGTCAGGTCGACCTGCACCTCGATCTGTGGAATTTCGGTTTGATGCTCAACGTGCTCTTCAACAATTCCGTCGATATTGGCCATCCGCTGCTCGATCTCGTGCGCCTTCTCGCGCAAGACCTCGAGATCTTGCCCATAGATGCGCACGACTACCGCCTCACCGGATCCTGTCAGCACCTCCCGAATGCGCTCTTTCAGATAGGTCTGCACATCCCGATAGAGGCCAGGATAACCGTCAACCACCTCCTGAATGGCTGCACGGGTCTTATCGTAATCGGCGTTCGGGTCGACGCTGATCCAATTCTCACCGAAGTCGATACCAACTACCTCATCACCCTGTAACGCTTGTCCGATATGCGCTCCGAAGTTCCGTACGCCAGGGATAGCGCGGAGTTCTCGACTCGAGCGGGTGGTGATCCGCACCATTTCCGGCTGCGATGTACCAGGCTTGGTGAGCCAGTGCATGAGAAAATCGTGCTCTTTAAATTCCGGCAGAAGAGACTGCCCAAGATGTGAAGCGGAGTACAGACCGACTGTAGCGATGATGGCGACTGTCACGTAGGCCCACACGGGACGCCGGATGATCCGCTCGAGGATCCAGCCGTAGCCCCGTTGCAGCCACCGCACTACCGGCGGATCCCGCTTCTCCAGCGGCGCCCCACGCAGCAACAACAACGCCAGCGCCGGCGTCACCGTCATC
>BEIE01000005.1 GCA_002898255.1 bacterium HR28 | reverse complement strand
GGTCCGCGTCTATCCGCCAGGCGTCAAGGGGAAGCGCGCACCAGTGGAGATCGAGCTGCAGGTTCCGGTCAACGGGGAAGTTTGTGTCAACGACTGGCGCCAGTGCTCGGGTGGCCACTTCTTCGTGTGGTCAAGCAGGGGTGCGAGTTGCTCTGCCGGAACAGTCAGGCCGGGTGGCAACACGATATCCGGCTCGATCTGAACTCGCCAGGGATAGTCTTCGCTCGCCTTCTTCGGGTCACGGCTCGTCCAGATCGGTGTGTGATCCTCGAAGGCTTCCGAGGTCACCGTCGCAGTTGCAGCAAACCCTTGCACACCAGTGACGTAATAGACCAAACGGTCGCCCGGCCGCATCGATTCGGCCTTCTTGCGATGTCGCGTCTTAAAGCCCTGGAGACGAAAACCGTGGGCGCGCGTTGCCTCCAGATTCTCCGGTGAGCCGACGAGGATCCAGTACTGTCCAGCCGACACGGATCGCTCCTTCCTACTTCGTCACGTTTTGCTCTTCGCAGTGTACCCTGCTGCTCAGCCTGCCCGTCTAATGGTCGCTGTGCTCGGGCGCACAACTGCGCAGAACTGGCGCCTCACTGCGTGAGTCTGCCGCTTGCCGCTGCTGCCCACTGACCTGCCGAATATCCTCCCGCGTTGTAGTGCTCTTGCCTGCCTCAATAATTCGGAGCAGGTGGGTGCCCAGGTTACGCGGCACTTTCCCAACCAGACAGACGAGCGCCCACTGCTTGCGCTGGCAGACGATTGCGTCGCATTCGGTCGCGGCGCATACTTGAGTCGACTTTCGGCGTCGACTCGGTGCCTCGCGCCGGAGTGGGAGCGGACCCGCAGGAGGACATGCCCATGGACCGTGCAGCGATCCGTACCCGTTTGCTCGAGATCGTCGGGCCCGATGGGTTGCTTGACGATCCGGACGAGCTCCTGGTCTACGAGTACGACGCCTCGGACGAGGTGTTTGCTGGCCATCACCGGCCGGACTTCACGGTACTGCCACGGACAGCAGAACAAGTCAGTGCGGTCGTCCGGCTGGCCAACGAGGTCGGGCTGCCAGTTATCCCACGGGGCGCTGGCACCGGGCTTGCTGGTGGCGCTCTGGCGCTGCGCGGTGGCATTCTGATTGTTCTCACACGGATGAACCGTATCCTCGAGGTCAATGAACGAGATGGGTACGCGATCGTGGAGCCGGGTGTTATCAACTTGGAGCTGAGTACTGCGCTCCAGCCACGTGGCTATTTCTTCGCTCCGGATCCAGCCTCTCAGCGTGCCTGCACGATTGGCGGTAATGTCGGGAACAACTCCGGTGGGCCGCACTGCCTCAAGTACGGGGTGACAACGAACCATATCCTGGGACTCGAAGTCGTCCTTCCGGATGGCGAGCGGATCTGGACTGGTGGGCCGGTACCCGAAACTCCGGGGGTCGACCTCACAGGTGTCCTGGTCGGCTCGGAAGGCACGCTTGGCATTGTCACCAAGGTGATGGTCCGCCTCACGCGCCTGCCGGAGGCGGTCAGTGTGCTTCTTGCTGCATTCCCGGATATTGAGTCAGCCTCGCACGCCACTTCGGCGATTATCGCGGCGGGTGTTCTGCCGGCCGCGCTCGAGATGATGGATCATCTGACCATCAAGGCGGTGGAAGACGCGTTCCATGCCGGCTATCCACGGGAAGCGGGGGCCGTGCTCCTTGTCGAACTGGATGGGCTACAAGAAATCGTCGCAGAGAACACGGGTCGAGTCGCCGAGCTCTGTCGGCAGCACAGCGCTTGGGAAGTCCGCGTCGCGCGCACAAAGGAGGAGCGCGACCTCCTCTGGCTGGGCCGCAAATCGGCATTCGGTGCGATGGGACGTCTTGCGCCCAACTACTACCTTGTCGACACGACTGTCCCGCGCACGAAGCTACCTGCCACGATGCGGCGGGTCGAGGAGCTTAGTCGCGAGTACCGGCTCTCTATAGCCAACGTCTTCCATGCCGGGGACGGGAATCTGCATCCTTTGGTCCTCTTTGACCGGCACCGTCCCGGCGAGGTGGAGCGGGTGCTCGAGTGCACGACGGAGATCCTCCGTTACTGCGTTGATGTCGGGGGCACCCTCTCCGGGGAGCACGGTATCGGCTTCGAGAAGCGCGACTACATGACGCTCGTCTTCACGACGGAAGACCTCTGCGCGATGGCCGGACTCAAACGGAGTTTCGATCCACGCGAACTCTTTAATCCCGAGAAGGTGTTGCCGACCGGATTCCGCTGTGGTGAGGTGGCGGTGCTCCGTCAGCAGGCGCTGGCGCAGCGCCTCGGCCTGGAGTATGTCTGAGGTGGGGCAGGATGACAGGAACGACGCGGCTCGCGCCAGACACGGCGCTCCAGCGCCTTGAGGAACTCGGGAGATCCTCTGATCCCTCGAACTATATCGTCGACGGTATACCTCCGCGCGTCGCGCTTGAACTCGCCTCGCCAGAGGCGGTCGCGGAAGCGCTCGCGCTCTGTGCGGCCGCTGGACTGGCCTTGGTCCCGTGGGGTGGCGGCGGGCAGATGGGACTCGGCAATCTTCCGGAGCGCTACGATGTGGCGCTCGATCTCCGGGGGCTGGCGGCAGTTGTCGACTACGAGCCAGACGATCTCACCATCGGGGTGCAGGCGGGCTGCACGCTTGCGCGTCTTGCTGCGATCCTCAGCGAGCACGGCCAGATGCTCCCGCTTGATGCCGATGACCCGGAGCGGATCACCATTGGTGGGCTGGTGGCAACCGGTCTAGGCTGCCCTCGGCGTTTTGGGTACGGCAGTCTGCGAGATCTGATCATCGGGATCACCGTCGCGCTGCCGGACGGTACTCTTGCCCGCGGGGGCGGGATGGTGGTCAAGAACGTCTCCGGTTATGACATGATGCGGCTGCACTTCGGTGCGCTCGGCTCACTTGGCGTCATCGTCCGCGCCAACTTCAAGCTGTTGCCGTCGCCGGAAGCACAGCGAACGCTCCTTGTTGCTTTCCCCTCGCTTGAGGAGGCGATGGAAGGCGCGCTCGCTGTGCGCGGCTCCCAGCTCGCCCCAACTGCACTTGTCGTGCTCGCTCCGGTAACGGCGGAGCGGTTCGTTGGGATGGCGCGATGGACACTGGCCGCACGGTGCGAAGGACCGGAGGGTGCTGTTCTGCGACAGGCCGAGCGGTTGGCTGAGACGGCCGCCTCCGCGACAAGTGAGGCCCGCATACTCGAGCACGAGGAGACGCTCCGCTTCTGGTCATCGCTGCAGGGAAAGCTGGCCGCAACACCGCTCGTCGACGTGATCCGGGTGCGCATCGGGGAATTGCCATCTCGACTTGGCGAGCTCGCTGCCCGGCTTGTGACCGAGTGGGGTTCAGCTCTGGAGGATGCGGTCTTGGACGTGGGAAGTGGACTGGCCTTCGCGACCTTGGCTGGGACGGTCGAGGAGCTCCGTGCTGCTTGGACGCGCCTGGCTGGGTACGGCCGACACGCCACCATGCTCGCCGCGCCACGGGATGTAAAGGCCGGATACGACGTTTTCGGTCGTCCTCCCGAGGGTGTGGCGGTCATGCGGCGACTCAAGGAAACGTTCGATCCGGAGCGGACGCTCAATCCGGGTCGGTTCATTGCTCTGCTCTGACGCGGATGGACAGGAGGCTACCATGGTGACCGTGCCGGAGTCGACGCGTGTGCGCGGATTCAGTGGCCGCGACGCACCGTCATTCGACCTCATCCGCAAGTGCGTGCACTGCGGGTTTTGCTTGCCCTCCTGTCCGACCTACCGAATTACCTGGCGAGAGCGCTCGTCGCCTCGTGGACGGATATGGCTCATGAAGTCGGTCGCTGAGGGGCGACTCGACCTGCTCGATCCGGTCTTTGCCGAGGAAATGCAGCTCTGCTTGAACTGCCGTGCCTGCGAAGCGGTGTGCCCAAGCGGCGTTCACTACGGGCAGATTCTGGAAGCATCGCGTGCGCAGCTCGTGCAGCATCGCCCGCAATCGCTACGGGAGCGGCTCTACCGCGTGCTCGGATTCCGCATCCTACTTGGCGACATGCGGCGATTCCGAGCGGCGAACAAACTACTGCGTTGGTATCAGCGAAGCCCGGTGCGCATGCTTGTCCGCCGTAGTGGTGTCCTCCGTGCCCTGGGCCTGGAGCATGCTGAAGCGATGCTCCCGACCATCCCGGAGCGGTTTGTTGTGCCTGATGGGCGTTTCTTCCCAGCGGAAAACGAGCGGCGCGGTCGGGTAGCGCTCTTCACCGGCTGTGTGATGAGTACGGCCTACGCGCATGTCCACGAGGCGACGATTCGCGTGCTGACGCGAAACGGGTTCGATGTCGTACTCGTCTCCGGCCAGCAGTGCTGCGGCGCTCTACACGTGCATAGTGGTGAGCCGGAGCTCGGTCGCGACTTGGCGCGCCGTAATATCGAGGCGCTCGAGTCCCCGTACCTGGATGCGATCATTGTCAACGCCGCTGGTTGTGGTGCGATGCTGAAGGAGTATCCGCAGCTCCTAAACCACGATCACAGCTACGCCGAGCGGGCGCGAGCGCTCGCTGCCAAAGTGCGTGATGTGCTGGAGTTCCTGGTCGAGCGTGGATTGACGGCTCAACCGGGAGCGCTGCCCTGGACCGTGACCTACCAGGAGCCTTGTCACCTTGCGCATGCCCAGCGGATCACCCAGCAGCCACGCGTGCTCCTGCGCGCGATTCCCCAGCTCCGGCTCGTGGAGATGGCGGAATCGGCGCTTTGTTGTGGCTCGGCGGGGATTTACAACCTGCTCCAACCGGATATGGCGTCAGCATTGCTGGAACGCAAGCTGGATAACGCGCTTGCCACCGGGGCAGAGGTGATCGTTTCGGCCAACCCAGGGTGTATGCTCCAGCTCGAGGCGGGGCTTCGCGCGCGTGGCCTGCGCGTTCCGGTGCTCCATCTCATCGAAGTTTTGGATCGCGCGTACACAGCGGCAACGGTGCCGGCAGCACGTGCCCTTCCGGTCGCCGCCGAGTGAGGTCGTCCAGCGGTCCGGTAGAGGAGACAAAAAGGAGTCTGAGCAGTGCGTCTTCGGCACGCAGTCTTCTTCTGTGTCTTTGCCCTGCTTGCGGTCACGTGGAGTAGTGTCCAAGCCCAAGAGGCTGGGACGATTTCCGGTCGTGTACAGAACGGGACGCCCGGTGGGGGAAGCGTCGCTGGCCTTACGGTGACACTTCGCCACTTCACCGGTATGCAACTCGCGGAGGAGCGTCAGGCTCAGGTTGGTCAGGACGGCTCGTTCGCGTTTGAGGGGCTCGCAACCGGTGATCAGGACGCGTATCTCCTTGTGGTGCGCTATGCCGGGGTAGAGTACGTCAGCCCGATGGTGCAGCTTAACCAACAACCGCAGCAGACTGTCGAGCTCACCGTGTACGAGACGACGAACGATGCGAACGCAGTGCGCGTGAACTCCCGGTCGATTGTGATCGCTGGCGCATCACCAGAACTCCGCGCGGTCGACGTGATGGATATTGTCATTGTCGAGAATGATGGTGACCGTACCTATCTTGGTGACACAAACGGCATCGTTTTGCGAATTCCTCTCCCCCAGGGAGCGCAGGAGATTAGTCCACAACCTGGCTTTGACTATGGGCAACCGCGCCTTGAAAATGGTGTGCTCCTGACGACTGGCCCACTACCACCCGGTCAGCAGACGGTGGTTTTGAGTTACACCGTTCCCTATGAAGGGACACGCGCGACGCTTTCCATCGGTACAGCGATGCCGACTGGAACGCTCCGCGTGCTCGTACGCGATGGAACATACCGCTTGAGTTCGCGGAGCTTGATCGACACGGGAACGGTCGAAGTAAGCGGCGTGACCTATCGCGTGCTCGCGGTCGATGCGCCGGTCGTCGGTGACACGCACGTGGTGCAGGTGAGCGGTTTGCCACGGACAGGGTTCTTGCTTGACTTACCGCTCGGGCCGAGCATCGCCATTGCAGTGGGGCTCCTTGGCGTCATCGCGGCTAGCACCTTGGCCTTCCTCGCGCTGCGGAGACGGCGATCGCCCGCCGTCAGCCCGGACGAGGGCGATCGAGTCTCGGACGAGCGGCTCCAGCTGGCCGCCGAGCTCAACCGATTAGATGAGGCGCGGGCGGCCGGAGAATTGGACGAGGCGGAGTATACGGCGCGTCGATCGGCAATACTAAGGCAGCTCCGGGAGTTGGTGTTGCGCGAAAAGGGGCTCGAAGGGGGACCATAGCGTACGAGTTCCCGCACCAACGGTCGAGAGCTCGTACGGCCTGCGAATGGTCGCGAAAGGGGCGGGCAGGGTCATGCCGCGGCGGGTGCAACCGGACGATTTGGCGACATTGCGTCTGGTCAGCGATGCTCAAATCTCGCCGGACGGAAGCGAGATTGCTTGCGTTGTCACCGTCATGGATCTCGCAGTTGATAAATACCGGTCAGCAATCTGGTTGGTTGATCGTGCTGGCCAGTCGCCGCGGCCGTTCACTGCGGGAACAGATCGAGACACAATGCCGCGCTGGTCTCCCCGCGGCGATTGGCTCGCATTCCTGTCTGACCGGTCAGGAAGTGACCAACTCTGGGCGATCCCGCGCCATGGCGGCGAGGCGCGTCAGCTGACGCGCTTTGCCGAACCGGTGACGAGTTTCGCCTGGGCACCGGACGGTGAGCGCCTGGTGGTGGTCACGCGAGCAGTGCAGGCCGAGGGGAAGCCGGAGCCGGAGACCGACGTGGTACGGCTCACTGCGTTGCACTATCGCTTTGATGGGCAACGCGGATTTCTGCATGAGCGGCGTAGTCACCTCTGGCTGGTTGATCTGCGTGATAGTCAGGTTCGACGACTGACTGACGGCGACTGGGATGACGATTGGCCAGCCTGGTCACCTGACGGCAAAGCCCTTGTCTTCGTGTCGAACCGGACGCCGGAGCGCGAGTGGAATGCAGCCAGTGAGCTCTGGTTCCTGGCACTCGATGCGGAAGGACAGGTGAGTGAACTCCGCCCGGTCGTGACAGGAAGCCACGTGGCGCTGCTGCGTCCCGTATGGTCGCCTGACGGACAGAGGATCGCCGCAGTCGGTCATCTGGAGGCCTGGGCAGGCTCGGCACGGCACAAGCGGCTCTGGACGGTCAAGCCCGATGGCGATGAACTCCTGTGCCTCACGGAGGCGTTCGACGCGACACTGGAAGACACGCTCTTGACTGATGCATTCGGTCCGACGCGCCCGGGGCTTGCCTGGTCACCGGATGGGCGATGGATCTATGCGCAGGTGAGTGAGCGTGGGGCGGTGCATCTCTACCGTTTCCCGGTGGAAGGAGGAAGCCCTGACTGTCTGCTCGCTGGCCAGCGACGCGTCCTTGATTTCAGCCTCAACGCGGACGGGCGGTGGATCGCCGCAACGGTTGCTGATCCGCTTGATCCCGGGACGGTCTGGCTTTTGGCGGCAGACGGGAGCGAAGCGAGGCCACTCTTCGATCCCAATGCTGAGTGGAAGCGCGAGGTCGATCTCGCAACACCTGAAGAGCTGTGGGTGCCAAGCCCGATCGACGGTCAGCTGGTCCATGCCTGGGTGATGAGACCGATCGGAATGGCAGCAGGGGAGCGTTGTCCGCTTGTTTTGTCCATCCATGGTGGCCCGCACGCGATGTATGGCTGGGTCTATTGCCACGAGTTCCAGGTGCTCGCAGCTCGTGGCTATGCGGTTGTCTACGCAAATCCACGCGGGAGCCAAGGGTATGGAGAGGAGTTTCTTGCCTGTACGCGTGGTGCATGGGGCGAGGCCGACATGCCTGATCTCATGGCTGTCGTTGATGCCGTGCTGGCGCAGGGATGGGGCGATCCGGAACGACTGGGCGTCTGTGGAGGGTCGTACGGTGGCTACATGACAAACTGGATCATCGGGCATACCGACCGCTTTAAGGCGGCTGTTTCGATGCGTTGTGTCTCCAATCTTCTCAGTATGTATGGGACGAGTGACATCGGCGTCTACTTCAACGAGTGGGAACTCGGGGCGACACCCTGGGAGGATCCGGAGCGCTATCGGCGCCTCTCTCCGCTCACCTACGCGCCGAACATCCGGACACCGCTTCTCTTACTTCATGCAGAGGAGGACTGGCGCTGCCCGATCGAACAGGCCGAGCAGCTCTTCGCTTGGCTACGTCGACTCGGCCGCACGGTGGAACTTGTGCGTTTCCCCAGTGAAGGACACAACCTCACGCGCAGCGGTCGCCCACGTCACCGGATCGAACACCTCGAGCATGAGCTGCGTTGGTTCCAGACCTATCTCTGATCGGCGGCTTTTTCTTTGAGGAAGTCGCTCGCCTCCACTCGCTCGATGATTTCGCGGCCGCGGGAAAGAACGGCGTTCGCGAACTCGTCGGATAATTGGCGAAGCCGTACCCAGCGTTCGAGTAACGCAACCGGATCGTTCCGGGTCTCGCGCGTGACGTCCACGCGGGGCCGGATGCTGCGCTCGGTCTCGACCACGACTCCGGCGACGTACGTTGCTCCGAGCTCGAGTAGCCAACGGCGGATCTCGTTGGTGCGAATCGCAGTGGCTCTCTCGGGAGAGGCGACCACGAAGAGGCGGACGATCGCGTCGCGGAGTTCGTTGGCACGACGTTCCAAGACGGAACGGATCTGCTCCATCGGGTTTTCACTGGTCACCTCGAACCGGACGGTACACATCGCGCGCGTTCGCAGTGGGCGGAACTCCCAGGTCACCTGGCGTGGATGAGTACCCGGCTCAATAGAGACGATGATGAAGCCCTTTTCCTCACGCTCCTCGCCGAAGTCAATACGCTCGATGCTCCCTGCGTAAATGACTGGGGGCTGGCGATGAATGACCTGATGCGAGTGCAAGTGTCCCAGTGCCACATAATCGATTGGTGCACGGTCGAGTCCGAGTTCGTCGAGGGCGAACAGCGGGTCGTTTCCCAGGAGAACGTTGCGTTCGCTTCCGAAGCGTCCTCCCTCCATCGTGAGGTGTGCAAGGAAGACAGCTGGGTGAGCCGGATCGAGCGCAGTCAGGAGAGCCTGCACGTTCGCACTGATGATCTCCCGGAAGCGGCGCTCAAACTCGTGCTCCGGTAATGCTCTCAACTCGTCATCCGCAAGGAGCTGACGCATTGGCATCCAGGGGAGTGCCACGATCTGAAGCGGCCCGTGCCGCGTCTGCACCCTCAGGAAGTCAGGCCGGCTGGCGACGATGATGCCGGGGAGCTGGAGAGCTGCATAAATGTCCATCGGCGTTGACCGGGACGGGCTCCGGGGGCGATCGTGGTTACCGACCAAGAGGACAGTGGGGATAGCGGCAGCGAGGAGTCGCTGAATCCGAGCGGCGAAGTGACGCTGTAGCGTCGGACTTGGCTCGGCATTCTTGAACGCGTCTCCGGCGAAGAGAACAGCATCGACGCGCTCGGTGATCGCGGTCTCGATGACCTGATCGAACGCGTTGAGGAAATCTTGGACGCGCGAGCTGTATCCGAGTTCCGGCCGAAACTGGCCGTGCGTTTCGACTCCTAAATGAAGGTCTGCAAAGTGCAAGAGTCGTAAGGTCATTTCCCAGTCCTCACTCACCGATCAGTAGTCGCAGCCGACGCTCGTCGGTCGCTTTCCCGGTCCGAGTGCGAACAAGATCAAGGAGTTCGTGACGGCGATACTCACGTGTGCGAATTGCGACCGGCATACGGACCGCATGACCGACGATCACGCACTCCTGGCGTGGACTCAAATTGGCCAGGAGGTTGCGGAGTCCGGAGCGATCGGCCACGCCGGTGAGAACCGCTTCGATGTCCTGCTGATCGCTCAATGGGCCAATGATCTTGGTACCGAGCTGGGAGAGGATCTCGCGGTCGATGCTCGACGGACGCTGGTCGACTATCAGGAGTGTGACGCGGTATTTGCGCATTTCACGAGCGATAGTCCCGAAGATCGACTGGCGCGCAGCCTCCGGTGTGAGGAACTTGTGCGCTTCTTCAAGCACGATGACCAGCGGGCGGATGCTCATCTCGCTCCCTAACCGCTGTGCCTCGAGCACCTCCTCGGTATAGCGCTCGTGGATACGCCGGGTGAGGAGATTTGCGACCAGCATGTAGTCAAGGAAGGAATCGTAGCGCCCGAACTGGACAATGATGTGCGTACCTTTCTGGAGCTTGGCGATGATCTCGTCGATGATGGATGTGTCGAGCGACTCCTGCATGTAGGGACGTTGGACGAGGCGTGCCAGTTTGCTCCGCAAGGCGTTCACTGAGGACTCGGCGACGCCGGTGCGGGCACAGAACTCCTTGACGCCGTCGGCGTCAAGTGCACGTGTCTCAGCGATCCAGTGTTTCCCGAAACTGGCGCGAAGGTGGTGGGCTACTGTGGCGAAAGTGGGATTGAGGTTGAGCTCTTCGGCGAGGAGCTCGATGTCTTCTGGCTCAATCTGGTCAAGACCAATCTGGATCGTCCGCGCCGCTGCGCTACGATCGGTGCGGTCGTCGAGCGTATAGACCTGCACACGTGTGGTACCGAACAACTCGGCGAGTCCAATGAGCTCTGGCTGATCGCTCGGTGCACGCGCATACTCGTTATGCATATCGAAGAGGAGGACTGAGACACGGTCAGCCAAGATCAGACCAGCAAGCAAGAGGCGTGTGAGGACGCTCTTGCCGCTCCCACTCTGCCCGAAAACACCATTGGAGCGCTTGACGAGTTCCTCCAGATCGAGGGGCACGGGGATATCCATCGCAGGTGGGGTGCCGAGCGCGAAGTGGGTCGCGTCTTCCCGGCCAAAGACACAGGCGAAATCCTCGGCGGTTGCCTGGCGCAAGCGGGCGAAATGCGGAGGAATTGTCCGTGCCGGTTGTGGCTGCTCACTGCCTGCCTGGAGTACGAGCGAGGGGCGAATCTCGGCAGTGGCATAGGCGTGCGTGCCACGGAGCACCCGATGCAGGAAGGGAGAGTGTAACGGCGGATCGGCAGTGAGGGCGGAGTCGGTCGTCGCCAGTGCGAGGTCGGTTACCATGCCAAAGTACCGGTGTTCGTCCCCCTCGACGACGACGAAGCTTCCGACACGCAGCCGCTCGACAGCGGCAGGGTCAAGCAATCGCACCCGAAGGCCTTGACTAAAACTCCCGTCGGTAACAACACCGAGAAGTTCCTGCGCCGGCATTGGGCTCGCGGTTCCTCGTTGTCCGTCGAGCTGCACTACACCACGTCCGTTCGCATGCAGACGCGTCCGCGCAGCGGATTGTACCATGGAGAGGAACACTGAAGGCTGGACGACGCATCATGTTAGACAACGAATGGGAAACACTTGCCGAACTTTTGAAGGCGCCAGTTGACCCGAGCCGGCGCGTGCTGGCCGGGCCGGTTGGTCGGTTGCAAGCGCTTCACTGGATCACGCGCGCGGCGACGAGCAGTCTCGATTTGGACGAGATGCTCAGCACGGTGACGCGAGTGCTCCGTGAGACGATGCGGGTCGACTCCTGCGGAATCTTCCTCTATGACGAATCTTCCGGCACGTTGACCCTGCGGGCGGTCGACGGTATTGCGCCTGATCGACCAGGGCGGTTCACCTTGCCGCTTGGCGTTGGGATTACCGGACAGGCTGCCCTTACCCGACGCCTGCAGATCGCTTTCGATGCGCCTCGTCATCCCGCCTACGTCGACTATCCGCACGTCGATGACCGGCCGTTTGCCAGTCAGGTCTCGGTGCCACTACTCTCCCGCCAACCGGGACGCCTGCTTGGCGTGCTGAACGTCCTGACGCTAGAGCCGCGTGAGTTCTGGCCTGAGGAGATCGATTTCTTGGAGACGGCGGCGGGTGAGATCGCCATCGCGATCGAAAACGCACTGCTTTATCGCGAGACAGATGCGGAACTCCGGCGGCGGATCGCGCAGTTGGAACTCCTGCAGCAACTCTGGCGTGCTATCGCCTCGACGCTCGATCTTGGAGAGTTGCTGGGGACGATTGCCGCGCGAGCGCTTGAGCTGTCCGGCGCGAGAGGAGTCGCCATTTATCGGCAGTCACGTGCAAGCGGTGAGTTGGAGCTCCTTCGCGCCGCTCCGGCAGAATGGTTTGCACGCGAAGCGAGTGAACTGGAGCAGCCTCTTCGGTCAGCCGTGCAGGACGTCCTTGACGGCGGAGCAGCAGTGTGGCGAGATCCGATCGGCGGAGACTTCGCAGTGTACGTCCTCCCCATGATCACAGGCCGCCGTGCGGTTGGTGCACTTTGTTTGCTGTACTCCGCCGGTCGGCCAGCCCCGGAGCAGACAGGCCTGTTGCACGCCTTCACCGATACAGCCGCAATCGCAATCGAGAACGCGGAGCTCTATGAGGAGGCACGGCGTGGGCTGGCACGGGCATCAACGCTCCTCCGCGAGTTGCACCATCGCGTGCGCAACAACCTTCAGACGGTTGCAGCGCTCCTCTCACTCCAGGCCCGGCGAGCTGGTCCCGAAGCACGAGCGGTTTTACAGGATGCGGTGAGCCGGATCCGCAGCTTGACCGTCGTCCATGATCTCCTGAGCGGCCGTGAACTCCCAGAAGTGCCACTTGTCGAGTTGGCACGCATCGTGGTGACCCAGGCGGTTCACTCGCTGTACGGTGACGAACTGGCTGTCCAGTGGTCGGTGGAAGGGGACGACGTTGCAGTCTCCTCGCGGCAGACGACCGTGCTCGCGCTCCTGCTTAACGAGTTCGTCACCAATGCGGTGCGACACGGTTTTGCTGACCGTGCAGGGGGACGGCTGAGCGTTCGGGTACGGAGCGAGGGAGAGCGTGCCGTACTCGAGGTCGAAGACGATGGACGAGGATTACCAGCAGGCTTCGATCCTTTGCGCGAACGGGGCTTGGGATTGCAGATCGCTCGAACGCTCGCAGAGGTCGATCTTCGCGGTGAGCTTGAGATCGGCCCGGCGCCAGGTGGGGGGACGCTGGTGCGCGTGCGCTTTGTACCTGAAGCGCGTGGACTGATGCAGAAAGGGAACGTGAGTTGACGCCGGTCGCTGTTGGTGCCGATACTCGAGCCGAAGGAAGCGGGTGGTAGAAAACGGGAAGGGCAGCATGGGGAACGAAGGCTTCACAGGCTATTGGGCAGTGATCCTTGGGGCGTCGAGCGGGTTCGGTGCGGCAACGGCACGGGAGCTCGCTCGCGCTGGTATGCATGTCTGCGGTGTCCACCTGGATCGCCGGGCGACGCTTCCGATGGCCGAAGCGGTCAAGGCCGACGTCGAAGCGGCCGGAGTTGAAGCGTTGTTCGTGAACGCGAACGCTGCGGATGCGGAGACGCGACGGCAAGTGGCCGAGGCGCTCAAAGAGCGCGGTGCCCGCGTCCGTGTCCTCATGCACTCGCTGGCCTTCGGAACGTTACGTCCGTATATCGACGAGGATCCGGGGCAAGAAGTTTCACAAAAACAGCTAGAGATGACGCTTGACGTAATGGCAAACTCCTTAGTCTATTGGACGCAAGACCTGTTCCATGCCGGACTCTTCGATCGCGACGCGCGGATCTTCGCCATGACCAGCGAGGGCTCAACGCGCGTGTGGCGTGGGTACGGGCCTGTGTCAGCGGCGAAGGCAGCACTGGAGGCTCATGTGCGCCAGCTGGCTGTGGAACTGGCTCGCTACGGGATCACTGTCAACGCCATCCAGGCAGGGGTGACGCCAACGCCAGCGCAGGCCAAGATCCCCGGCGCTGATGAGATGCTGCGCGAGGCAGAACGGCGAAATCCCAGTGGGCGTCTGACGAGCCCCGAGGACGTCGCCCGGGCCATCCGTGTCTTGAGTACTCCGGGACTGACCTGGATCACTGGCAATGTCATTCGCGTCGATGGGGGTGAGGCACTCGTTCCCTAACGGATGATCGTGAGAAACGATCGCAGCGTCGCATGAGCGCACGGGCGGATACTGGCACGGCCGATCCGCCCGTCTCTCTTGCGACGGTGTCTTACAGGGCTGGCCCGTTGCGGACGAGCGCTTCCAGCAAGATCAGTGTCGCCTCAAGGTCCGTAAGGTCGACAGCCTCGAACGGTGCATGCGTGTGGCGTGTGCCGACCGTAAGGAGCGCGGTGGGGATACCCTGACGGATCAGCGCCGCGCCATCACTTCCGTAGCGATCGAACACGACATGCTGAACGGGCAGTCCGTTCTGGGCTGCGAGATCGGCGAGTCGCCAGAGCAGTCGCTGGTCGTAGTGTGTGGCAGCATCCTTGTGGACGAGCTGTGGGCCACCCCCCAGCACCGCGGGCATCCACTGCTCACCGACGGTCGGAAGATCGCCAACGAGGCCAACATCGAGGGCCACGGCCCAGTCGACGTCGATGTCCGCTCGCAGCGAACTTGCGCCAAGCAGACCATTCTCCTCCTGGACAGTGGCGGCTAGATAGAGGGCGCAACCGAGCTGCCGGCGATCGAGTCGCTCCAACAGTGCGGTGAGGAGCGCCAGGCCAGCGCGATCATCGATGGCCTTCCCGTAGATCCGCGTGCCCAACCGTCGCGCGGGAGGATTCCAAATCACACTCGCCCCGACGGTGATACCGCGTGCGAGAACCTCTTGACGAGAACTCGCCCCGATATCGACAAAGAGATCGGCGAAGGTGACCGGCTTCTGACGGCGCTCCTCTGGCACCACGTGTCCAGTGGCGAGCACAAAAATCCCCTCGACGGTGGTATCGCGACCAAGGACGAGCGCCGGTTGACCAACCGGGAAGCGCTCCTGCGGCTCCCCGCGGACTTGTCCCGTGGTGAGCCAGAGTAGCCCGCTCGGATCAATCGAGCGAACGACGAAGCTCAGTTCATCGGCATGGGCGGTCAACAGCAACCGCGGTCCGGCACCGCCGACGAAAGCCAGCACGTTCCCAACGCGACTCCGCCAAAGGCGTTCGACGTGCGGAGCCCATGCTCGCTCCAACCAGGCAAGCACCGGCTCTTCACGGCCGGTCGGTGCTGGCAAAGCCATAAGTTCTGTGAGGAGTTCAGCGATCCGCTCACGCATTGGCAACATCCGGCGACAACCCTCTCGGTCACGGAGCGAGGATACCGCGGTGAAGGCGCGCTGTCAGGGGGTATTAGTGCTTGCTCCGTCTGGCATTGGGCGTGACAATCATCGTGCCAATGCCCGTGGGGACGGTCAGGATGGAGTCGAAGTCGACGGACACACTCGAACCACTGGTGGTACGCCGGAGTCGGCTCCGCGCCTTCGTGACCGCGGTGGTTGCTGCCGTGCTCGCTGTCGCTGCGGTCTGGTTCGCTTTCAATGCGGAGACAGGGCTCGAGCGCCTTTTCGCCGTCTCGATGGCGATCTTCTTCGGATTCGCGGCGGCTCTCGCCGCCCTGTCCGGATTTGAACGCACACCCGTCATTGAAGTGGATGAAGAAGGAATTGTGGATCGTGGGTCGCCGGTGCGAGTTGGGCGGCTGAGGTGGGAAGAGGTCAAGCGGGTCGAGGCGAAAGTTGTAGGACGCCAGCCGATCTTGGCGATCCTCGTTTATCGTCCGCAGCGCTTCGTCGTTGATCTGCCGCCCGATCGGCGGGAAGTAGCTGAAGAGGCGATCCAGCGGCACGGCACACCGATCGTCATTCCGTGGTCCGGATTTGACCGACGCATCGAGGATGTCGTCGAGCGTGCAGAGGCGTTTCGCCGGGTTTATCAGGAGCGGCGAAAATGACCGCCTTGTCGATAGTTCTCCCCATCCAACACAAAAGGTAGAGATGACTCGCCTGCGAGCCGTGAGGCGCAGGCATCGGATGGGCGCCTAAGCACGGTGTTCTCCAAAAATGACCGATTCGGCGTGTGGAGTTGACCGTGGTACCATCTCCCTGTTCTGGCGCGGCGCGCCTGGCGAAGGGAGATCAGACAATGGCGACAGTGCTTCATCCTCTCGGCTCGACGAGTGAACGTGAGCGAGTGCCCATCGTCGAAGCAACCGGTGTTGTCAAGGTCTACGACACTGGACGGGTGAAGGTTCCCGCGTTGCGTGGTGTCTCGCTCACGGTATACCGGGGCGAGATGGTTGCGGTGATGGGGCCGTCAGGTAGTGGCAAGACCACGCTCCTGAACTGCCTCTCCGGTCTGGACACGATCGATGAGGGCCAGATTCTCATCGCGGGGAAGGAGCTCGCGAAGTTACCGGACGATGTCCGATCGGAGTTCCGCGCGCGGCATATGGGATTTGTGTTCCAGCTGTTCAACTTGATTCCAGTATTGACTGCACTCGAGAACGTGGAACTTCCAGCGCTGCTGGCAGGGGTCCGTCCAAGCGAGGCACGACGCCGAGCAATGCAAGTGCTTGAACAGGTAGGCCTCGCCGATCGAGCTGGGCATAAGCCGGCGGAGCTGTCAGGCGGCCAGCAGCAGCGCGTTGCCATCGCTCGGGCGCTCGTGAACCAGCCTGACATCATCTGGGCCGACGAGCCGACAGGGAACCTTGATACCGAGACAGCCGACGAGGTGATGGCGCTGATGCGACGCTTGAACCAGGAGAACGGGCAGACGTTCGTCATTGTTACCCACGATCCCCGGATTGGTGCAATGTGTGACCGCATTATCCACATGCGTGACGGCCTCATCATTGATGACGGCCTGGCGCAGCATCAAGTTGCCAACGGGGGAGAGTGAGGTGCCTCGTGAACGAGGTTTTTGGCGTCTCGCTGGACCTTGTGCTACGCATCCTGATAGGAGCCTTGGCGATCATCCTTGTGCTGACCGGTGGCTTGTGGCTCTGGCGCCCTGTCCTCGGGCGGATGGCGCTGCGCAACATCCCACGGCGACCAGTACAGACGGTGTTAATCGTGCTTGGGCTCATGCTGAGCACGCTCATCTTCTCTGCGTCGCTGACCACCGGGACGACTCTCCAGCGGAGCATCACCGGACAGGTGCTCCGGCTCACTGGTCCGGTCGATGAACTTGTTGTCCAGGCGAGCGGTGATACGCGCTTCGCTGGCCCACAGCCGGGCGTGTACCTGCCTTTCAGTGTGGTCGACGAACTCGACCGCTTGCGCGAGCGTGAACCGCGTCTGGTTGCCGTCGTGCCGGTGCTCTGGCAGCCGGTGGCGGCAATTGACCTCAGGACCAAACAGAGTGAGCCGGCGCTGAATTTGATGGGCGTCCCGCCTGAACGGCTTCCAACAATCGGAGGCCTGACTGACCGAAACGGGCACCCCATCGATCTTGCAAGTCTGGCTGATGATGAGGTCGTGCTCGGCGCTGAGGCTGCCAAGCGCCTGGACGCAGAAATTGGCGACGAGCTCCAGCTCTTCCTCGCCGGGCGACCGTTCCAGGTACGGGTCGCGGCGATCGCTCCGGACAGCTTCTTGACCGGTACGTTGAACGTGGGCGATGCCGGCGGACTGGCGGTCTCGCTCACTCGTGCCGAGCAGCTGCTTGGAATCTCTGGTCAAGTGAGCTTTGTCGCGTTGAGCAATCGCAGTGGACTCACTGACAGCGAGGCCGTCACAGCAGCAGTGAACGATGTGTTGGCCGAGACCCCCTATCGTGCAGTTGCTGTGAAGCAGCGAGCGGTCGAGCAAGCCGAGCAGGCAGGCGAGGCTTTCACCAACCTGTTCCTCCTGTCCGGCATGTTCTCGGTGGCGGCTGGAATCTTGCTTATCTTCTTGATCTTCTCGCTCCTTGCTGCCGAGCGAAAGACCGAAATGGGAACGATGCGCGCGCTTGGGATGAAGCGCTGGCATCTTGTGGCGCTTTTTGCCCTGGAGGGAATGGGCTACAACCTGATCTCTGCTCTGGTTGGCGCAGTGGCCGGAGTTGCCGTTGCCTACGCGATTGCGGGTTTTATGGGGCGGCTGGTCGGTGAGTTCTTCACTATCGAGCCGTCCTGGCGCCCGCGCGATCTGGTCCTGGCCTATCTCTTGGGCGTTGTGGTGACCTTCGTTACCGTCGTGGTTGCAGCGTGGCGGGTGAGCCGGCTGAATATCGTAGCGGCCGTCCGTGATCTTCCGGAACCGCAACTCCCGCGGGCGAGTCGGCGCTGGCTTGTGGCGGGGGTACTAGGAACGATTGCAGGTGCGGGGTTGTGCTGGCTTGGTCTGGCGCGGGAAAGTCTCGGCTGGTTCGGGCTTGGCATGTCGCTCCTCCCGCTGAGCCTGGCAGCGGTTCTTCGGCGCTTCGGTGTGCCGCCACGACCGCTCTACACCGTGGCCGCAATGCTTGTGCTCGTCTACTGGCTTATGCCAGATCCGTGGCACGACCGGCTCTTCGGTTCCATGAGTGGCGGATTCGAGCTCTTTGTCCTTTCTGGGTTGATGATGGTCGCTGCGTTGACGGTGTTCCTGGTGTGGAATATCGAAGTCGCTGTCGGGCTTGTGGGTCGACTAGGCCGTGCCTTCCGCCGTTGGCTTCCTGCGGTGCGGATCGCCGTGGCTTACCCGATGGCCTCACGCGGGCGGACAGGCCTGACGGTAGCGATGTTCAGCTTGATCGTCTTTGCGCTTGTCGTGATGTCGACGATTTACGCTAATGTCGTCGCGCTCTTCACCGGTGAGTACGCCGATGCTGGTTGGGACGTCGAGATCTCACAGGTCGGAGTTGCGCCGATTCCCGACCTGCTCCAAGTCCTCCAAGACGAGGGTATCGATACCAGCAAGATAAGCGCCACTGGCCGCACGTTGAGCGTCCCTTGGCCGCGCGTGGGTGTACGGCCAGTGGGTGAAGCCGACTGGGCGCGATATCCGGTACGCGGAATCGATACGGACTTTGCTCGGAATGTGGAGGCGCCACTCCAGCTCCGCAGTGCGGAGTACGCGACCGACCGGGCGGCTTGGGAAGCCGTGGCCCGCGATCCTTCGCTGGCAATTGTGGACGCGAATGTGTTGCAACAGCGGGGTGGTGATCCAGCGAATCTCTATCTGCCGGAGCTCCGGGGTGAGGATGGGGTACTCCAGCCGCTCGAACTCGAGCTCCGTGACAATGCCAGCGGGCAGACAACCACGGTCCGTGTGATTGGCGTGATCGACGGGCGTGTTTCGTCACTGTTCGGCATCTTTGTCTCGGAGTCGGTCGTCGGTGGGGTCTTCGGGCGTCCATCCTCAATCGAATACTCGGTTCGGCTGATACCGGGCAGCGACGCGCGCAGCTTCGCGCGGCAAGTTGAAGCAGCACTGCTTCCGTATGGTGCACAGGCCGAGGCGACAGCGGACGTGATCGGTCGTGCGACCGGAATTATCCGCGGTTTCATCCGCATCATTCAGGGGTTTATGGCACTCGGGCTGATCGTCGGTATTGCCGCGCTTGGCGTTGTCTCCTATCGTGCTGTGATTGAACGGCGGCACCAGATCGGCGCACTGCGTGCGATTGGGTATCGGCGAGCGATGGTGGCGCTCGGTTTTCTCCTTGAATCGGCGCTGGTTACGAGTGCCGGGATTGTCGGCGGAGCCTTCCTTGGCGTGCTTCTGGCGCGCAATGTGGTCACCGGAGAACAGGATTTGGCCGGTGGACTTGAGGGGTTCTCATTGGTGATTCCGTGGGGGCAACTCCTCTTCTTCAGCGGCCTTGCGTTGGGCGTGGCCCTCTTGATGGCGTATGTCCCAGCACGTCAGGCATCGCGGGTGTCGATCGTCGAGGCGTTACGTTACGAGTGAGGGCGATCCTGGATGTGCGTGCGATGGCTCATCGTCGCTGTCCTGGTTAGCTGGTCGTGGCTTGCAAGTACTACGGCGGTCCGTGCGCAAGCGGCAGGCAGCCAGGCACCGACCCAAACAGTCACTGCACGGGTTATCCGCATCCTCGAGGAGGGAATCACGACGGTTGGTCCGGTGACACAGCCGTACCAGCGTTTGCTCGTCGAGTTGACAAGCGGCCCTGAGGAAGGGAAGGTGGTCGAGATCACGATCGGCGTGCGTGACCTGAACACTGCTGGGCAGCGTTTCCAGCCGGGCGATCGCTTGTACGTCTCCGTCTCGACCGGCCCGGATGGAAGCCGTGCTTACACGCTCTTGGATCGCGACCGGTCGACGCCGCTCGCAGTGCTGGCTGTCCTCTTCGCCGGCGCGATCGTGGCGCTCGGACGGTGGAAAGGCTTGCGAGCCCTACTCGGCCTCGTGTTCACCTTCGTCGTCCTGATTTGGGTTCTGGTGCCGCTCATTCTGCGCGGATATCCGCCGGTGCCAGTAGCGATCGTCGTGTCGTTTGTCGTCTTCACGGTCACGTTGTTCCTCACACACGGGGTCGGGCGCATGTCGCTGGCCGCGATGGCGGGTACGAGTGTGAGCCTCCTGTTGACAGGGCTTCTTGCTGCCCTCTTCGCCGAGACAGCGGGGTTGACTGGTCTTGCTGACGAGGAGTCCAGCTTTCTGCAAGTCGTGCTTGGTGACCGGGCGGTCAGCCCGCGCGGTTTGCTGCTCGCAGGGATGCTGGTCGGTGCACTCGGTGTTCTTGACGATATTACTGTGTCGCAGAGTTCGCTCGTCTTCGAGTTACGGCGTGCCAACGCGGCCCTCAGCGGCTGGGAGCTCTTTTCTGCCGGCGTGCGGGTCGGCCGCGACCACATCGCGGCCACGGTGAACACACTCGTACTCGCGTACGCTGGTGCCGCACTACCACTGCTCTTGCTCTTCAGCCAACTCGACGAGCCACTCCTCTGGACGGTCAATCGCGAGATCGTCGCGCAAGAGATTGTGCAGACATTGGTGGGGAGTCTGGGATTGATCGCGGCTGTTCCGCTGACCACTGGTTTTGCAGCCTGGCTGGCGGTGCGGATACCGGCCGAAAGGGTGAGGGAGCAACCGCACCAGCACGCGCATCAGCACTATTGAGGTCGTTCACGTGCGAGGGAACGAGGTGGTCGTCTGGACGGAGTTCGCGAGTCCAATCGGACCGATTCGTCTCTATAGCTGGCGACGGGGGCTCCTTGGTCTCGTGCTGCCTGGGAGCAATGCGGCGCAGCTAGAGAGCAGAATTGAGCAGCAACTCGGTGCTTCCGGAAAGATAACGATCGTCCCAGGTGAGAGCGATGCGTTACTGGCGCACGCTGTGCAGCAGCTAGCAGAGTACTTTGCGGGGGCCCGAGAGCGCTTTGATCTGTCGCTCGATCTCTGGGGGACGCCCTTCCAACTTCGCGTGTGGGAACTCGTCCAGGCGATCCCGTACGGACAAACACGGTCATATGCCGCGCTGGCTCGTGATCTGGGGCGTCCGAGAGCAGCACGCGCCGTTGGTGCGGCAGTCGGTGCCAATCCTCTCCCGATTGTTGTGCCGTGCCATCGGGTCGTCGGGACACATGGGGAACTCGTCGGTTATGCGGGCGGTTTGGCGTGCAAAGCGTGGCTCGTGGCGCATGAACGGGCGACCCGTATCGTCTCCACCTGATCATCACCATCCTCGTTCGAGTCGTTGAAAAGCGCGATGCATACGGCGTGCGATCCGTTGCCGTTCCACCCGGTCTGGGTTCCGGAAGAGCCAGACGAGAACGAGCCCGGCGATGAAGCCGCCAATATGTGCCCAATACGCCACGCCTCCAGTGTTGGCGGTTGGTACGCCTAGAGATGCCAAGCCGGCGAAGAACTGGAAGATGAACCAAAGGCCGATGAGGATGATCGCGGGGAGATAAAAGAAGATCGGAATGAACCCGAAGAAGGCGACCGTTCGCACCAGCCCTCCTGGATACAGCACAAGGTACGCCCCCATAACGGCGGAGATCGCTCCCGAGGCGCCGATCATCGGGATCCGCGAGGACGGATCAAGGAACGTCTGTGTCCATGCGGCAGCAACGCCCCCGAGGAGATAAAAGATGAGATACCGGAAGTGGCCCATCGAGTCCTCAACGTTATCGCCGAAAATGTACAGGTACCACATGTTCCCGATTAAGTGAGCAAAACCACCGTGCAGGAACATCGACGTGAAGATCGTGAGGTAGATGGGGAAGTCAACGGTTGGTGGCATGTCAACGCCACGCGTGAGTTCGAAAGGGATGGCTCCGTATTTGAAGACAAACGCCTCGAGTTGCCGTGGGGACTGGGCAAGCAGGAGAAGCTGATAGAGGAACACGACGACGTTCGTTGCGATCAGCACCGTGTTGACGATTGGAAAACTCTGCCTGCCGCTGTTGTCGTCACCAATCGGGAACATTGCGCCTCTGCCTTTCGGCCCAGAGTCACTCGCTGGTCACGCCGCAGCATGCGACGTGACCAGCATCGTCCCGTTCACTCCCCTTGGCGCGTCTCTTCTTCAGCCTGCTCGGCGAGAAGACGGCGAAATTGATGAACCTCTTGCTCATAGCCTTGGTACTGGAACGTCACCCGTGACTGGTTGTTGGCGTCACCACGGATGTCGATCTCGACGAAGCCGTGCACGTCCTCAAAACGCATAAAGCCAGCCAAATCGCGTACCAGTGGTAGGCCGAGTTGCTCGCCGAAGAAGAGGCGCGCCTGGCGGGCCACTTCGTCCGGGTGCAGTCGGAACGGATGCGTCTCAGCCATCGTGGACTCCCTCCCTCAGGGTCGCATGTGTCGTTCCCGCACGACGATACCTGTGCGCATGTCCTCGATGCAAGCGTTAGCATCACAGCGAACGGATTCAGTGTTCATCCACTGGCTTACCTCGGTAGCAAGGTTGGGTGCAGTTACGGACGCGCAGCGAGCTCGTGCAGTGTCGCGAGCACTCGGTCGACGTCAGCGAGGTCAGGAAGGACGGCCGACGCGCCGGCGGTACGCAGCTCTTCTGGGCCGAAACGGCCGGTTGTGACAGCAAGGACCTTTGTGCCACTCTCCAAGGCGGCGGCGACATCTCGTGGGGTGTCACCGACCAGAATCGTGTGTGCAAGCGGTATATCCAGTCCATACCGGATCTTCACTGTGAACCGGGCGTGGGCGACGAGAAGATGTCGCTCCTCAGCCTGGTCACCATAAGCGCCAAAGGGGAGCAGCTGGTCGAGATCTGCAGCGGCCAGCTTCGTCCGCGCAACGAGCTCGGTGTTGCCGGTGAGCACACCGGCCAGATGCCCTTGTTGCCAAAGCTGCGTGAGGAGTTCGCGCACGCCCGGCAGAACCCAGCTACGTCGATCACCGCGACGGACGCGCTCTGCGTAATGTTTCCCTGTCTGCTGCAAGATTTCGGGCAAGAGGCGCTCGATCGTCTCGTTGTCAAGCCCGTGGCGCAGGAGTGCAAGTCGAGCGATCTGCCGGTCGAGCATGCCAGCAAGGGGAATGCCGTCGAGAGCTACCGGCTCGCCAACGAACTCGTAGAGTGCGAGCCGCATCGCTTCGGCGTGTACCGGGTCACCAGCGCGAAGCAACGTCCCGTCGATATCGAAGAGGAGAAGGAGCGGCATCACCGGCTCCTGGCCTGTGGAGCGCAGAACCGCGTGACAATCTCGAACAGCGCCCGAGTGGCGAACTCAAGCGTCGAAACAGAAATGCGCTCGTCGTGAGCATGAGCGAGATCGAATTCCTCGGGGTGATCTCGCATCGGCATGAAGCCGTACACCTTGATTCCCGGCAGACACTTTGCATCGGTCCCGCCAGGTACGAGATAAGGTACAACTCGTGCTCCGGGGTCAAGTTCGGCCATCGTCTCGCAAATAGTTCGGAAGAGAGGAGAGTCAGGCTCGGCCTCGAGGCCTCGGCCGCGGCTTGTCAACTCGACCTCAACGTTGGGGCCAACGAGTCGCTGCACCTCTGCAGCGAAGACTTCCGGATCTTGGCCTGGAAGAATTCGGCCATCGACCTCCACGACGACTTCAGAAGGAATGACGTTGATACGATGCCCACCGTGCACGATAGTCGGAACCGCCGTATTGCGTGTCATCGCGTACAAGAGCCGCCGCTCGGCGGGGCCGAGCGGCAGTGCAGCGAGCCGCTCCCAGGTTGGATCGGTAAGCACAGCTGCGATTTGCTCGCGGACCGGCTTGCCTAGCGCTTCGCCGAGTTCCCGGAGAAGCCGAATGACAGTCGGTGTCAGCACCGTTGGGAAGGTATGCGTACTCAGGGTGAGAATCGCGCGTGCCGCGTGCTGCATTGCCGTGTTCGGAATTGGCATTGAGGCATGTCCTGGCTCACCTCGCGCGGTGAGACGCAAGCGTGCGGCCCCTTTCTCCCCGGTCTGGCAGAGGTAGAAACGACGCCCGCCGAGCTCCAGCGCCATCCCGCCTCCTTCGTTGATGGCGTACTCGGCGTCGATGAGTTCGCGCCGGTGTTGCCACATCCAGCAAGCGCCGAACTGGCCACCGGCCTCCTCGTCGGCGAAGACGGCGAAGATGAGGTCACGCTCCAGCGGCAATCCTAACCGTCGGGCAAGGAGCATGACACCGAGTTCACAGGCCACTAGCCCCTTGGTATCGACTGCTCCGCGTCCCCACACACAACCATTGACAAGTTCGCCGCCGAACGGGTCACGCGTCCACTTTTCGCGTTCGACGCTGACAACGTCGCTGTGAGCCATCAGGAGCAAGGGACGTGCCCGACCGTTTCCACGGATGCGCGCGACAAGGTTGCCGCGCCCGGGCGCACTCTCGATGACCTCGGCTGGGATCCCTTCGCGTTCGAGCACGGTGGCCAGGTACTCAGCAAGCGGTGTCTCGTTCCCCGGTGGATTTACTGTTTCGAACCGGATGAGCGCCTGCAGGTGGCGCGTCACCTCGTCACGTACTGACGCCCAGTCGATCGCCCACTCGGTCACTCCGGTCTCCTTCCTTCTTCTCCGCGCACCAGTATCGCAGCTGTAAGGACAAGTAGCCCACCGAGGAGCTGCGCACCTCCAAGGCGTTCACCAAGTGTGAGCATGGCGATAAGGACTGAGGCAACCGGTTCAAACGTGCCGAGGATTGCTGCAGGAGCGGGGCCAAGCCGGACAGTGCCAATGAGGAACAGTTGCACCGGCAAGAACGTCGCGAAGACGACGATCCCGAGTACCGGTGCCAGTGCAGGGAGGGTGATCATGAGCGACTCATTGCTGGACCACACAAAGAGGAGCGCGAAGAGAGTCGTCGCGGAAAAGGTACAAGCGGTTACCGCAACCGGTGAGGCATCCCGAAATCCACGGTGTGCTAACACGATATATCCGGCATACAACGAGGCCGAAAGGATCATCATGATCGCACCGAAGGGGTCGATGCCACCCCAACGCCAGCCGAGCGTGATTGCTGTGCCACTGAGCGCCGCGACGATGGCGATCAGTTGGCGGATGGACGGCACCTCGCGCCATCCAAGCAGCCGGAATCCCACTACCACGAGGGGGTAAACGTAAAAGAGGATCGCTGCGGTGGAGACCGAGATGCGCTGCAAGGCGACGAGGTAGAGGGTCGTGTTGCCGGTAAAGCACGCGACAGCGAGCAGCGCAAGCAGCGTGCGATGTCGTGTCCACGGTTGTGTTCCCACTAAAGATCCTCGTCGCCACCATTCAAGGGGAAGCGTCAGGAAAACGAGGAGCGTCGAGAACCCGAAGCGCCAGAGGATGAGGGCCGGAGCAGACACCCCTTCTGCATAGGCGACCTTTGTCAAGGTGGCAAGCGTTCCGAAGCCAAGAGCGGAGAGGAGAACCGCACCGGCTCCGATCGGATCGATGCCACCGAAGCGTGACACTTTGGCGAGAACCTGTGCTGCTACCGTCACAGCCACACCTCGCTCGGGAGATTGTCGCGCAGGGTGTGGTTCGGCACAACTAGCCTCGGCGTAGCCGGTCAGCCGCTCTGTTGATCACTGTGTTCACCAGAAACAGTGCTCTGCTCGGCACGCGAGAAATTGGCGACAGTTGGCCATGTCTTGGCCGGGTCAGTTAGAACACCCTTTCTAACGCCCTACCGTCTGGTCGGACCCGCGCAGTATAGTCCTCGCGCGGTTCATCACACCGGCGATCAAGAGGTGAAACCTGCCGTCTGGGACGAGGTGATGAGATGATGAGCTGCGGGTGAGGGCCCTTGCGCCAAGCTGCTTTGGAACGGCCCTGTCCGAGCACATGATGTCTACTCAGGCCGAGTGCAGCACGTGCGGGATGGGTAGAACAGGAGCCGTACGTGGAGTGTTACGCGGCCAGCCTGACGCTTGCGGTTTGAGGACGAGCTGTGTTGCGCCACACGAGAGTGGCCGGGCGAGGACGCAATGGCGGTTCATCGTCGCGCTCGCGCACGTGGACGCTTTGGAGGCCGATGAGCTGGGTTTTCAGTCCACCTGTGTTTTGGGCAAAAGACGCATCAACTCGCGTTGTGGTGTAGTGAGTGGTGTATCCGCTCTTTCTTTTTGCTGCGCCAAGACGTTAATCGACGTCGGAACACGTCCGATGACTGTTCGGGTCGGTGGGAGTGCCGAGATGAGCGCTCTCCGGGTGACTGTCAGAAGTAGAATAACCGAGACGGTACTGCTCAGGGCCGGTTTGGTGCGAAGGTGAGCGCGAACGGCTTTGATCCGACGCTTGACTACTACCAAGTCCTTGGTGTTCCGGTCACTGCGACTGCGGAGGAAATCCGGCATGCCTATCGCGAGCTGATGCGCCGCTGCCATCCCGATCGTGTTCGTGACCCGGACCAGCGCCGTATCGCGGAAGAGCGTGCCAAGTTGTTGAACGCAGCCTATGCTGTTTTGAGTGACCCCGTGCAACGACGAGCGTACGACGAGCAGCTTCGCCAGCGTGCTGTCGCTGAGTTCCTGTTCCAACGGTATACCAGCCCTGGACCGACAGGGACTCGGATGATGTCCGGACGCCGAAGCAGAGCATCACTCACGTACGACCTTGCGGCCTTTGTCCAGCTCCTGGCCGTGACTGTCATCTTTGTCGCTGCGCTGGTCCTTCTGCTCCTTGCGAGTAGTGCCGTGAGCCAGCTGTTTGCTGCCGTGCCCTAATGCGACACCGGTTCCCACCGTATGCTCGCCCCATCCTGATGCAGACGACCGGGCACCGGCGGGAAGTGGCTGGCGAGGATCTGAATTCCCTCTACTGTAGCGCGCTCGACAATAGCTTTCCTCGTCGCGATGGCAAGTTCCGGTATCATGTCGAACGCCGAGCACCATTCCGTCCGTGCGGCCTGAGCTGGATGGGTGAAGACGTCTGCGACGAGCCAGAGGCGTGTGGTTCCGTCATCAAGTTCCACGCGCAGCATGCCGGGAGTATGTCCTGGCGAAGGGACGACGGTAAGGGATGGTGCGAGTTCGGTCGTGTCGACCACTGTGTCCAAGACGCCGGCCTCTTCGAGCGGGGTGAGGCACTCGTCCAGATAACCAGGCACGATGCTCTGCATCGCCGTCCGGACCTCGTCCTGGTGGAACGTCTCAAGATCAGCTCGACTCACGACATACCGGGCACGTGGGAACACCGGCCGGTTCTCGTGGGCTGCCCAGCCGATGTGGTCGGGGTGAAGATGGGTCAAGACAACAATGTCGATACTGTCGGGGGTTACGCCACGGTCAGCGAGTTCCTTGAGTAGGCGGCCACGTGCGTTTCCGAATAGGGAGGCCGGCCCAGGGCCGACTCCGCAATCGACCAGGATGGTTCGCCGATGCCCACGAATGAGGTAGCAGGTGACGCGCGTGTAGAGCATGTCCGAGCCTGAAAATGTGTCGGGATACCACGCCCGGAACGGTTCCCACTCTGGTGTGGCGACAGCGGGGAAGACGACGTGCAACGGGAAGAATGTCCCTTCCACATCGACCAGCGGCTCGACGGTGTAGCCGGCGGCGATAATCGCGGTGCGGTACATCACGTGTACTCCTTTCGCTGAACCACCCGGTCTCGGGTGAGAGGATAGCGGATTCCTCTCTGGGAACTAGGGAAGACTGCCGTTCGTCTCTTTAGTGAGAACGAGGATGAAGGAGGCACAGATGCTCGATCTCGGCAATGGGCTGCGAGCGATTGTTCAGACGGCGGTGATCTTGGGGATGCTTCTAGTGGTTGTTGCGTGCGGGGCAGTACGGGGAAGCGGTGCTGTTTCGCAACCATCACCAGCAATACCGCAGCCCACGGTAACGCCTCCTGGTGCACCTGAACGGACCGTCACCGTCCCGACTGAGCAGGTAGAGCTTGCGATTCAGAAGGCGGCTTTGCGTGCTGCAGGAACGAACGAGATGGAACTCGTCGTCGATGTGACAATTCCTGATACATGCACCGAGGCGCGGTACGAGATCGGTCGTGAGGGGACGCGAGTATTGGTACGAGTTTGGGGTGAGCGACCGACTGGGATGGCGTGTGCCCAAGTAATCCGTGAGGAGCAGCTAGTGATCCCGCTCGGCGTCGTCCCAAGTGGTGGGTTCATCGTCGAGTTGAACGGCGTCGAGGTGGCGTTGGGAGAGGACGAAGCGGTGAAGGGGGAACCGGGTACGGACGCACTCGAGCGGGGATTAGTGTCGATAGACACGCTAGAGGTGCGAGTCGGGGAAAGGACGCGACGGCACGTGGTAATCGAAGTGCAGGGTACGCTGCCGGATGCCTGCGCGGAGCTTGCCGAGCAACCGTCGGTGTCGGTCGCCGACCGCCGTGTGAGTGTGTTGCTGGAGTGGGAACGGCCGCGTGGCCTCATGTGTGCGCAAGTGCTCCGGCCTTTTACGACGACGGTCGATCTTGGTGAACTTGAGCCGGGCTCCTACATGCTTGTGGTGAACGACCTTGAGACGACGTTTGAAGTGGAATGACTCACTCGAGCGCCCAGTGTGGCAACCGTCGCTCGGCGAAAGCCTGGAGTCCCTCCTCGTATTCGGGGCTGGCGTCTAGTGTGCGGCGGAGCGAGCGGATATCGGCCAGAGTTACTGCGTCGGTCGTGAGTGCGCGGCGCAGAGCGGCTTTCGCCGCGCGTACTGCGCCTGGCGCTGCCTGCCGAAGTTCGGAAAGCCATTCGGCGATGGCGTCGTCGAGCTGATCTGGCTGGCAAAGCCGGTCAACAAGGCCAATCTGATAGGCTTCGTGGGCGTCGAGCGTGCGGCCAGAGAAGAGTAAGTCTGCCGCTCGGCCTGGACCGATCAGGAGCGGCAGACGGAGAATCCCCCCTGCTCCCGGGAAGATCCCACGCCGGACCTCAGGAAAGCCGATGCGCGCCGTCGTATCAGCGAAGCGCAGGTCGCAGGCCAGGGCCAGTTCGGCTCCACCAGCGAGGCAGGCACCGCTGATTGCGGCCACAGTGGGTACTGGGAGATCGGCGAGAGCTTCTACAGCGGCGGCGATTGCCTCAGTGTGGGCGGCACGCTCATCCGGTGACAAGCTGAGGCGCTCCGTCAGATCAGCACCGGCGCAGAAGGCTGGAGGTGCCCCGCGCAGGACGACCGCGCGGAGGGTCTGATCACGTGCCAGCTCGCGCGCCGTCGACTCAAGAGCTCGAGCGAGAGTAAGGTCAAGTGCGTTGCGCACCGCCGGGCGGTTCAAGGTGAGTGTGACGATGGAGCCGTCACGAGTCACCAGGAGAACCGGCTGAGTCATGGCTGTGATCCTCCGCTGTGTCGACCACCCCAAGCGATCAGGGGTTAAGCCCACCGGCATCGTGCTCACCCTGGGAGTATGGCACAGAGTGTGTGAAGGCGCATTTTGAGGCATCAAGGGGGTGCGATCGTCACCAGTTAGCGATGAGTAAGCACTTAATAAAAACGGAATAGCACAGCGAAATGGATCGCTCACGGGAAGAGAAGACTGCTGTCGAAGCCTCGAGTTGCGGTGATGCTCTGAGCGAGTACGCGGGGCTATGACGCACAAGGATGGATGTGCAGACAACCGTGAATGTCAGACACTCGTCTGACTTGGCGCATGGTGGCGAGCCAGGGCCTGCGACAATCAGCTGTCGAACAAGCACACAAGGGAAGCGGTTCTCTGGGTGACCGCACTCTGACCGGGAATACCCACTGCTGGAACTCGAGATCGGGGCGCGACTGCTAGCACTTTAGGAAGGACAAAGAAACACGCTGGGTCTCTCGTCTTCCGTGTTCACAGTGTTCGTCAGCGTGAGTATGGGGAAGCCGAGCTGCTGGAAGACGCAGTTGCCCCCGCGTGGGGTAACCGGCCACGCATCTTTCTGCGAGCGGGGGCAATTCCTCATAGGTGGAAGGGCTGCAGGTGAAAGGTGGAAGTCCCTTGCTGTTTGCAGGCCTGGCCTCGAGGCGTTATGGTGGTGTGAGAGCCATTCTCCGCTCGACTCTGCAGGCCGAGGATCGTCTTCGTGCAAGCAAGGATCTGTGAGGGCAATGCGCGAGGCGGAGATCTGCTCGCAACCGCGAGGCGATTGCCTGAATCCTGGCACACCCATTGGCGGAGCGTTCCGCGCCGGCAAGGTATAGACCGGTGATGGTGTTGCCAGCGCGTGCAGCGGGACCTCCGACTTGTTGCGATGCAACCTTGTCAGCTGTGCACCAGAACTGAACGAGTTGCGTTGTCATGCTGAAGGTGCTGACGGGAGCGGGGTGAAGGGAACACGAGAGCGCTTTGGCGATGACGTGATCTTTGCGGCAGCAGATTGATTGAGCCGTGCGGATCAGTCGATGCTGACGCACCAGGAGGGCGGCGAGCGGAGTTGGTCGGCTGCAGTGGTCACGTCGCTTCTGGGAGTGTGCGACCAAGGTTTGGTCACAGAAAAACCTGGAACCTTGTGGGCTCCAGGACCGTCGGAGCGGGAGACGGGATTCGAACCCGCGACAACCGGCTTGGGAAGCCGGCACTCTACCAGCTGAGTTACTCCCGCATTCCCTTGTCGCTCACCAGTATACACAGCTACCCGTCCCTTGTCCAGGGTGGACCGGACGGAAAAGTGGCCACAAAACTTCGTTGGCATTCGTGGTAATCGGTTGAGGAAGTCGTCAGGTTGCGTTGCTCGCCACGCACACTCGTGGCTTGCATGCCGAGGGGCAGCCCATGCTGTTCTGCAGTCCAGGCTGGAGGAGTAACGAACGCTGGCCTTGACACCGCGTACGTGAGCGGGGTAGACTTCTCGACGGCGAACGTGGGGGCATAGCTCAGCTGGGAGAGCGCGACAATCGCACTGTCGAGGTCGGGGGTTCGAGTCCCCCTGCCTCCACCGCCGTTTCGTTCCGGTGTTATTCTATCCCGATTCGACCCGATCGCTTTTCCCGTCCGTCACACCCTACTGGCGTGCCGGTCGCTGCTGGTCGGAAGGAGGCCGCCGATGCAGAAACGCTCATTCCAACTTGTCGGTCGGCGCAGCGGCCAACCGCATGTGCTCTTGTTCCGTGACCAGGAGGGGCGTTACTACCTACGGCCTGGCTGCAACGGGCGACTGGTCCGTTTGACCGCGCGTGACGCTCAGCGGCTGTTCCACAACTATCAGTACCGCCCGGTGCTTACTACCGTCTGGCTCTCGTACGAGGAAGTCATCCGCGTCGATTGCCCGTTGCCGCTCGATCAATAACGTCGAGGGGTGGGTTACGTTTCCGCAACCCACCCCTTCAGAGTTTGGTGACGTCGGATCAAACCTTAGGATGCCGGCTGCGGTCGAATCTGTGGTGCGGGTGTTGGCCGGCTCTCGGGTGCGACGTCGGTTTGCGGTGGCTCCGGCGTCCGCATGAGTGCTGCGGGCTTCGTTACCGGAGGGCCAACGAGTTCCGGACGCGGACGTGGCTCGTCGAAGAGCGCCTCGATCTCGTGGCCTTCGATCGTTTCCTTCTCGACGAGCAGCGTGGCGATCTTCTCCAGCTTGTCCATGTGCTGCATTAGGATGTTTTTGGCCGTTTGGTAGGCCTGATCAATCAAGCGTCGGACTTCCTGATCGATCTCGTAGGCGACCTGATCACTGTAGTTGCGTTGCTCGGCAATCTCCCGTCCGAGGAAGATCAACTCCTCCTTGCGACCAAAGGCCAGGGGGCCAAGCCGCTCACTCATGCCAAACTCAGTAACCATTCGCCGAGCCAGCGTCGTCGCTCGCTCGATATCGTTCGCTGCGCCAGTCGAGATCTCCTGGAACACGAGCTCTTCCGCGACAAGGCCAGCCATAAAGACCGCCAACTGGGCTTCAAACTGCTTCTTCGTCCAGAAGAAGCGGTCCTCCTCGGGCAACACGCGTGTGTACCCGCCCATCATGCCGCGCGCCACGATCGAGACCTTGTGCACCGGGTCAGCATGTGGCAGCATGCGGGCCACCAGGGCGTGTCCAGCCTCGTGATACGCGGTCATCAGCTTCTCGCGTTCGCTGATACGCCGACTCTTGCGTTCTGGCCCCGCGACGACACGATCGATCGCCTCGTAGAGCTCGCGTCGCCCGATCGTCTTCTTGTTGCGGCGCGCGGCAAGGATAGCAGCCTCGTTGACAAGGTTCTCGAGATCAGCTCCGGAAAATCCTGGTGTCTGTCGTGCCAGGTCTTCCAAGTCAACGTCACTCTCGAGCGGCTTCCCGCGGGTGTGCACCTTGAGAATCGCCAGTCGCCCATGGAGATCCGGACGGTCGAGGACGACTTGCCGGTCGAAGCGACCCGGGCGAAGCAAGGCCGGATCCAGCACGTCGGGACGGTTCGTCGCGGCGAGGACGATCACATTGGTGCTCGAATCGAAGCCGTCCATTTCCACCAGGATCTGATTGAGCGTCTGCTCGCGCTCGTCGTGGCTGCCGCCAAGCCCTGCACCGCGCTGCCGACCAACCGCGTCAATTTCGTCGATGAACACGATACAGGGCGCATTGCGCTTGGCTTGGTCGAAGAGGTCACGGACACGGCTAGCACCAACGCCGACGAACATCTCCACGAACTCGGAGCCGCTAATGCTGAAGAACGGCACACCAGCCTCACCAGCAACCGCACGCGATAGCAGCGTCTTACCTGTCCCAGGCGGTCCCACAAGCAGCACACCTCGTGGGATGCGAGCTCCCAGCGCGGCGAACTTTTCCGGGTACTTGAGGAATTCGACGATTTCCTGGAGTTCCTCTTTCGCCTCATCCACACCGGCGACGTCGTCAAAGGTCACAGTCGGCCGATTGCTGGTGAATACACGCGCGCGACTCTTGCCAAAGGAAAGTGCTTGATTGTTCGTACCCTGGGCTTGTCGCATCATGAAAATGATCACGCCAATGAGGAAGAGGGTCGGTAAGAGGAACGTGAGTGTGCCAAGCCAGTTCCCCCACTGGCTGGCAGGATTGACGCGGATCGACACACTCTTCGGATCGATGCCATAGGTCTGGAGGAGTTCGAAGATATCGACATTGGTCGGCAGCCGCAGCGTGCGCACCTCGTTGGAGCCGATGTAGTGGACCTGCACTTCGTCCGAGCCGCTGCTCATGGTCAGCTGCTCGACCTTGCCAGCCTTGATATCAGCAGCCAGTTCCTGTGTCGTGATCGACGAGCCGCTGCGGCCTCCCTGGACGAACGTGACCCAAACCGCGATTGCAGCGATAATCAGGATCATCCAGACGAAGCCGTTCCGGAGCCACTTGTTATCTGCCATCGGGGTAGCCTCCACTGTCCTCGGCCCGCCATGCCGAGCGATCTCGCGGGCGGTCCCGATTATAGCAAGCACTGCCCCACTTCCGGGCGCATCCCCCACCGACGCTCGTCCAAGACGCCGCTCATGATCCAAGGCCGAAGCTGCATGGGTGCAGTGATCCCAACACTGTCTCCAAAGAGTCATTTCGACTAGCCGGCTGGATTTCTTCTGGGGCCCGCGAAGTCATTGACGGTTCCCGGTGATTGAGGGAACTCGAAAAGAAACGCTGGCACCCGGTTGCCCCTCAGAGCGGGGAACGCTCAGGGCCGGCGAAAGCCAATTTCTCTGAGAGACAGGAACACTGTACACCGGCGGCCCATGGAGATTGAAGAGGCCGGCATCGTTTGCTGCTCTGGGGGCCTCGGAAGCCGCTCCGTTATTTGCTTATTCGGTAAACGGCGATGAAGGGCAGGTTCCGGAATCGTCCAGCAGCGTCCAGCCCGTAGCCGACAACAAATTCGTCCGGAATATCAAAGCCGACCCAGTCGACTGGCACCTGTGTTGCCCCAGGCTTCTGCTTACGGAGCAGAACCACGACCCGTAGGCTACGGGGGTTCCGTCGCTGGAGAACATCGAGGAGGTACTGGAGCGTCAGGCCGCTATCAATGATGTCCTCGACGAGCAGCACATCTCGTCCTTCGATAGGACGGTCGAGATCCTTAATGATACGCACAACGCCTGACGTAACCGTTGCTTGACCATAACTTGATACGGCCATGAAGTCGATGTCCAACTCGATAGGCATGTGGCGTACTAAGTCCGCCATGAACACGAAAGCACCCGTCAAGACACCGATGAGCACAGGGCGCTTTCCACGATATTCCCGAGCAATTTCCTCACCAAGTTCAGCAACTCGACGTTGCAGAGTCGCCTCATCGATGAGTACCCGCTCGAGTTCTCCCGCGGGAGCCTGTGCTGTCTCGCTCACCTGTCTTGCCTCCTCGCTCCGTTTCAAGTCGACAACGAGCGTCCCATCGGGGGATTCGTAGTGCGAGCCGTTCAACCCGACGATCCAGTGAATGTCCCCGTCGTTTGCAAGGAGTGGCAACCAGTCGCGTAGAAAGCGCGGGACTTTGTGATTCACAAGCCAATCCTGCAAACGAACTGGTGACACAGCCTGCCGTCGAATCAGGCGATCGCCTGGTCTCCGGGTTCGGAGAAACCAGCCGGAAGCTGGGGCCCGGCGAACAGAAAGGATCCACCCGTTCTCCAGTTCCACCGTCGTTGCGCCCTGGATTGCGATGACCGTCCCCGGCCGCAGCAGTGGCTGCCCGGAGCGCTGTCGCAGGTAGTCCTCGATCCGATCCGCGGGACCGAGGATAGCCTCAGTGTAACTGATCAGTGCGGCGAAGCCTCGGCCGAGCTCGATCCGTACACCCGGCCGGCCCTGCAGTAGTGCGTTCCAGAGGGCCTGTAGCCGCTCGCGCGGCAAGGACCAGGTCGGATCCTGCCCCGCGCGAACGGCAAGTTGGAGAATACGCCGTTGCAGTGCGGGATGCAGCGCGCGATAGCGATCTCGGTCAATCACAACAAACGCCTGGTCCTCGCGTGCGACGCGGCGGTATGCCTCCAGTGCGTTGGCCCATAAGAAGCTCACCTCGTCCTGCAGCTGCTCGGCAACCTGCGCGAGCGTGTCGACCACGTTCGGCCGCAGTTGCTCAAGGACGGGGATGACTCGCTGGCGTATCGCATTGCGCTCGTAGGCGAGTAGCTCGTTCGTCGGGTCCTGAATTGGCTCCAATCCCAGCAAGGCGAGCGCTGCTTGGACAACGGAACGCCGCAGCTCAAGCAGAGGGCGGAGCAGACGGATGGTTGTGAAGTCGCGATGTTCGGGATCGAGTGGTATCTGGAGCTCGGTAATGGGTCGCATTGCCGCCAGCCCGTCCAGTCCAGCACCGCGCAGGAGGCGGAGGAGAAGCGTTTCCGCTTGGTCGTCACGCGTATGCCCGACCGCAATCCAGGGCGTTCCCTGCTCCCGCGCGACGGCAGCGAGCGTGGCATAGCGCGCTGCCCGAGCTCCAGCCTCAACTCCTCCTTCACGGAACTCTGGCCAGGCAGAGACCTCCACTTGGCGCACCATGACCGTGAGTCCGAGTGTTTCTCCAAGGAGGACGGCGCGTTGGGCCATTGCATCGGAACCCGGCTGTAGACGGTGATCCACATGGACCGGTATCGGTTGTGGTCCGTGGCCCTGCTGCGCCAAATGGTGCAGGCTCCAAAGGAGAGCGAGGGAGTCTGGTCCACCCGAGAACCCGACGACGATCCGCTCCGTCGGAGAAAGACCGGCACGTTCGAGCGCGGTGCGGACGGCTCGCAGAAGGACGCTGAGTGCGGCGGGTTGCCGCGGCAAGGTCATCCCCTTTCGGGACGAAGTGCGAGAGAATGGTAGCCACTGAAATGGTGGCTAAATGCAGCGAGCGGCGCAAGGTGCGCCGCTCGCCGAGTGCCGGTGGGCGGATTCGAACCACCAACCAAGGGCTTATGAGTCCCCTGCTCTACCGTTGAGCTACACCGGCCCGTTACCCGCGGCGAAGTGTACCATGCGACGGCATACTGCGTCAATGGAGCCAGAAGGGTCCGCGCTCGTGCTGCGAGTGGCTGAAGACGGTCAGTCAGAGAACGAGCAGGACCAAACCGCACCCAGGTGTTAAGCGGCTGGCTGACCAGACTCGCAGTGTGAAGCCGGCCTCATCCGGTCGTGAGCGCGGGGCATTCGTGAGTGCTGAATGCCCCGCGTCGTCCTCTTCATTCGCCAATGTCTTTGCCGATCTGCTTCGCCATAGCGCGGTACTGGGCAAAATCGCCAAGGCCGGTCGCGTTCGCCCCGGGCACAACGATCACAGCTGCAGTGATCAAGTGGGCCTCCGGGCTTGCTAGGTAGGCGCAGATTTTCCCGATATCGTCTGGAAGTGCCCAGCGTCGAGCGCGGACGAGTGCATCCGCCTGTGGCCCCATCTCGGCCCGCATGCGACCTCCCAGAATGCCTGCAGGCAAAAGCGCATTCACCGTGATGTTGTACGAGTAGAACTCCGCAGCCATCTGGCGTGTCAGGCCGAGGAGCCCGCGCTTCGATGTCGTGTATCCAGCACCACCGTTCAAACTTGAGCGAAGCGCTGCCAGCGAGCCAATGTTGATGATGCGACCGTATTCCTGTTGCATCATCTGCGGCAACGCAGCACGACTCATGTAGAAGGGGCCGGACAGATTCACCGCGAGGTAGCTGTGCCACTCGTCGTCAGACATCCGCTCGACGGCTGGAGAGCGACCCAATCGGGCCGCGTTGTTCACCAGGATGTCGAGGCGACCACAGCGCTCGATGACCGTACGCACCATCGCGGTTGCCTGTCGAGGATCAGACACGTCCCCAGGTAGGCTGAATGCCTCTCCGCCAGCGCTGATGATCTGCTCGACAGTCGCCTGTGCGTACTCCTCGTGCAAATCGTTCACTGCAACCACGGCACCTTCTGCAGCAAGAGCACGGGCGATGCCTGCGCCGCCACCGCCCATCTCACCGCCTCCGGCACCGGTCACAAGCGCGACCATACCTGCTAGTCGTGCCATCGATCGGCTCCCGTCATACGAACGCTGACTCGGCAGCAACGCGACCGCCCGGTACGACGGAAACTGCTCCATCGATCGGGATCGCAGCTCCCGTAATGTAATCGGCCTCGCGGCTGGCGAGGAAAGCGACAAGTGCTGCTACCTCGTCCGGTGTGCCGGCGCGTAAGGCCGGCACGGTCGCTGCGAGCTTCTCAATTCGCTCTTCCGGCCATTCACCGGCAAGTTTTGGCGTGAGAATGAAGCCAGGGAGAATAGCATTTACCGTGATGCCGTGCTGAGCAACTTCGATCGCGAGATGCCTGGTGAAGCCGTACAGTGCCTCCTTGGTTGCGACGTAGGCGACCCCGTTCAGCACGCTTGTCCGGATCGCCGAAATATTGGAGACATTGATGATCCGACCGAAACGGCGTGTCCGCATGTGCCGGACAGCGGCGCGGCTCAGGTAGAACGGAGCGTGCACGTTGACTGCGAGTGCGTGTTCCCATTCGTCGTCCGTCACCTGATCAGAACGGCGACCGCTGCCGTGCGCTTCGGCCTTGTTGACGAGGATGTCCAATTGTCCGAAGCGCGCGATCACGCTCTGCACTAAGCGATCGGCCTGCTCAGGATCAGCCACGTCAGCCGGAAAACCTTCGACGTCGAGACCAAGTTGCCGGAGTTCCTCGACGGTTGCCTGTGTCCACTCCGCGGTACGATCGTTGATGGCGACCCTCGCACCAGCTCGGGCGAGCGTGCGCGCAATGACCGGCCCGAGTCCGCCCCGAGAACCACCACCCGCACCAGTCACGAGCGCGACCATACCGCTAAGGTCGCACAACCGCTGTGAATTCATTGTGCCCTCTCTCTCGCCTCCGATCGGTTGCGACAATCGCTCCTGTGGGTTCAACCTTCATCCTTCCACTGCGGCCCTTGTATGCCATGATGCTCCGCATTGCGTTGCCGCCCCTCCGATCGAGTGGGGTACCGGAAGCGGCAATCGCGTGGCAGTGCGAGGGAGACGCGACCAGTTTCCCCATCTCCGCGGAGTCGCGCAGCCCCGAACAACTGCTCTCACGACAAGACAGGTCAGGTTGGGCCCGAAAAATGTGCGGACGGAGTATGCCGGTTGGTAACAGGACGCCTACGCTACTGCTCAATGACGCTCCCTCGGATACCGTGTGGTGTGTCAGGTTGAGCAGGCCGCTCTTCGTGGTAGTGTCCATTAGGCCGCGGAAAGCGGTTCGCCACCTCGCCAGCGAGCCGATGTTGATGACATGACCAAGTCGGCGGGGAATTCTGTCTGTGAGCGCCGCTCGGCTCGTAGAGAGAAGATCGCTCAGATCGACACCGATCTGACAATGACCGTGCGCATTCGAGAGCCGCTCTTCGGCCGAAACCAGCCCGCCGACAGTAGCGTTGCTGACCACGAGGTGGACCTGTCTGTCGTGTACGGCCAAAACGTTGATGACTTGTCGAGCGCTGTGAGCAGCAGCGAAATTGCCGGGTATACGCCAGGTGTCGTTACCGCGACTCGGGGGCTGATCGAGCGTCGCTTGCAGGAACTCCTTAGCCAAATCGTTCACGCTGACCGGAGCTCCATATCGCGCGAGACCTCGTGCGATTCGCGATCCGCACTCGTCCTTACCTTGCCCCGGTCCAGTCACGACAGCAACCATGCCTTCCAGCCAATACTCGCTGGTCATGCGGATTCCTTCCAGGTGCTCCACCTGGCGTCACAGCGAAGGGCGTTCAGTGCGACGTGGACTTCATGCGGATCGGTACCGTCACTTGCTGCCCAATAAATGTCGGGCAGACTGTTGAAATGCCCGCATTTCGTGCTCCCGCGACGACGATGAGAATTGTCTCCGGACTGTGCGCGAAGCGGACAAAGGCATCGTCTGGTAGTGAAGGATCCAGCAGCGCCCCCTTAGCCAGACGGCGGAGCAAGCCTGCTGACCGACCGAAATGCTCCCACAGGTACTCGCGGGCCCGCGCTTTGCTCCAGCCTGCCTCGGCGATGAGCTGCGCGTGCTCAGGACCCATGACGACGATCCCAGCATGCCCGCGTGGTGTCGGGAAGTAGGTTCCGGCGTAGGACATGGAGTCGGCAATCGTCTCCAGGATCACTTCGGGTTCTTTGGAGTCGCGTTGCTCGACCTGCATCGTACCGCGCACGAGGCCGACCGTGACCGTGCTCTCGTCACGTGCGAAACCGCGCTCGACATGCAGCGGATCCCACGGACTCTCTTCTTCGTTCTCGGCGATGCAGAGGCTGAACTTACCCGGTTGCCCGTGTGTGCTTTGATCGAACTCGTGTGGCCGGATGCCGAGCGCGTTCATAATCACCAGCCGAATGGCGCGCCCGACCGTCGCGTTGGGACGGTCGCCGGGACTGAACAGATTGTCCTTTGTGTTGAAGCCGAGCTGGTTTCTGATGGGACCGTTGACGACAACAAAGACAGCCTGTCCTGTCGTGCTCTGGAGGAGGCCGCGGCTACCTGGCAGCCGATTCAGTGCTTCGAGCGCAGCGAGGACAACTGGGAAATATTCCGGCTTGCAACCGGCCATCACGGCGTTGGCGGCAGCGAGACGGACCGTGCACTTGCGACCTAGGTGTTCCTGCTCGATCACTACCTCATCGGGATCGCGGTCGACGACAGCCAAGAACTCTTCCACGAACTCCTCAGCTGGTGGAACAACGGGCAAGCCGTCCGTCCAGCCGCGCTCGTAGCAGTACTCGATTGCCTCGCGAGCGTGCCGTACGGCTTCCAGCGTTGGTTCAGCTGTCCGCTGCACGCTCATCTTCCGCCTCCTCGACATCTTCCTCAATACCAAGCAGCCGCAACACCTCCGGCAGCACCTGCTCAGCGCGCTGTCGCACTTCCTCCGGGCTCAGACTACTCACCGGGTGCGGGATCACGGCGTATGGGTAACCCGGCATCCCCTGCGTCTGTGCCATCGCATCTGCCGTGGTTCGAAACGCGTCGGTGATGATGGCCGCAGCCGGCACACCCTGTTCTTCGAAGCGAATCGCATCGGCCACACTGGCCGCACTACAGGATCCTCAGTCACCTACCGCAGCGATCGCGAGATCGCACCGGGACTTGAGGTCAGCAACCACCTGTGGTTCGACCGGGACGGAAATGTTCGGCTTCCGGTGCATCACCACCTCGCTTACCCCATAGCGCTCGCGCAAGAGTGCGCCGATCGCCTGGAGCAAGAGGTCTGCGTTCTTCTTCCCGTTGTCGATCATGCAGACTCGCGCGCCGCGCAAGGAACGTCTCGTGCGTGGCGCACGGCTCTTCACAGTCTGAGTCGTCTGCCCGGTCGGGTCGACAAGTACTGGCATGGTTATCCCTCCTCTGGCAACCGCTTCTCGAGCCGCACCTCGCGTAGCTCTGGATAGACGGGCGCAATACATTGTTGCAGCATCGCGTGTAGCAGCTGATCGGGGACGAGACAGTCGAGACACGCGTCGGGGAGTGCCTGGAGTACGAGCTCCACGACGCCATCTTCGGATACGCGTTCAACCCGTAGCTCGAAACCGTCTGGCGCAAGGCCGGCTCTAATCCGATCAAGGGCACGATCGATTTCCTGGATGATCATCGGCGAAGCACTCATCTCCGTCTTTTCCCTTTCCCCTTTCACGTCGAGTCTAGCCCGACATTCCGCACGCACGTATTTAGGAGGCGAGCAGCGGGATGCCCGCGAACTCAGCTGGTACCTCCATTATCGGAACTACATCCGGCACGGTGAGTCGTGTGCCAGTTCGCTCGAGCACCTCCTCGACCGTAACGCCGGGAGCGAGTTCTTCGAGGACAAGTTGCTCGCCCTCGACCCGCAACACCGCGAGGTCGGTGTAGATCCGCCGCACACAGCGCGCTGCCGTGAGTGGGTAGGTGCATTCCTCGACGATCTTCGGCTCCCCCTGATCGGTGGTATGCGTCGTGGCCACCCAGACCTGTTGTGCGCCAACGGCGATGTCCATAGCCCCACCGACCCCAGGAACGCGCGGCCCAGGTATCCGCCAATTCGCCAGGTCGCCACGACGCGAGACTTGAAGCGCACCGAGCACAGCGTGTGTCAGATGCCCACCGCGGATAATCGTGAACGATAGTGCATGGTCGAAGAGGCTGGCACCGGGCATGAGCGTGACGTAGTCGCCGTTGGCGTTCACCAGATCCGGATCCTCTTCCCCCGGGGCTGCTTTGGGGCCAGCCCCCAGGATGCCGTTCTCACTGTGAATAAGGATGGTCCGATCGGGTGGAACGAAACGGGCGACAAGTGTGGGAATGCCGACACCGAGATTCACGAAACTCCCGTCAGGGAGGTCGCGCGCGATCCGATAGGCGATTCCCTCACGAGTCAAGGGCATTGCTGTCCACCTTACCGTGACTCTAGTGCCACGCGGCGGATTTCCTCACGTGGCACCACGACTACTCGATCGACAAAAATGCATGGAGTCTCGATCTCCTCGGGCGAAAGCCCACCGACAGGGACCAGTTCATCGACTTCCGCGATCACGATATTCGCTGCCGTGGCCATGATCGGATTGAAATTGCGCATCGTGCGCCGATACGTCAGGTTGCCCCAGCGATCGGCCCGGTAGGCCTTGATCAATGCGTAGTCAGCCCGGAGCGGCAACTCGAAGAGATACGCACGTCCGTTGATGATCCGTACTTCCTTCCCTTCCGCAAGTTCGGTGCCAACTCCGGTCGGGGTATAGAACCCGCCGAGACCGGCTCCGGCTGCACGGATCCGCTCGACGAACGTCCCTTGGGGAAGGACTTCAAGCTCGATCTCCCCGCGGAGATACCGCTCTCGCACAGCGGATGCGCCGGGATGGGTAGGGTACGAGGTGATCAGCTTGCGTACTGCACCATCGGCGATCAAGCCGCCGATGCCATCCTGCTCAGTGCCCCCGCCGCAGTAGATCAACACAAGATCGCGCAAACGGCGGCGACGAAGCGCCTGGACGAGGTTCACCGGGATACCCGGTGGTCCAAATCCACCGATCATGATTGATGCGCCATTTGGAATATCGGCGACGGCTTCATCGCAGGTCGCTACGACTCTATCCATCTGTCCGATCTTTCCCTTTACGAATGAACTCGGCGACCGTCACGATAATACGCGCGTCTCCGGAGCCCTGTCAAGTCGCGGGTCGCGAGCGCTTCTGGGGAAACGCGTACTATAACCAGGGTGGCGGTAGTGGCTCTCCCATTCACAACTGTTGGCATACCGTGGATGGAATCGAAATTCGGGCGGCAACAGAGGCCCGTACCGAGTATCCTCGAAGTCCGAGCCGGAGCGACCGGCGACCGAACGTGTCCGTCCAGACCGGAGGCACCGCTCATGCCTGAAGGGCGTGGGGAGGCCGAGCGAACGGCCATACCGAACAGATGGGGAGCGCTTGAACGGGACGCGCACAGCAGCGGCGGAGGCAAGGGGCCGTTCCGGCAAGACAAGGATGCCGCCACCGCGTGCTCTGAGGCGGAACGGATCCTCGCCGGGCTTGATCCGGATCAGCAGGCAGCCGTTACCACGACCGAGGGACCGGTGCTCGTCGTGGCCGGCCCCGGCAGCGGCAAAACGCGTGTGCTGACACATCGTGTCGCCTATCTGATCGCCACTGGCCGAGCACGTCCCGACCAGATCCTTGCTGTGACCTTCACAAACAAGGCGGCGCGAGAGGTCAAGGAGCGCTTGCAGGGGCTTCTCGGAACTGGTCCGGCCGAGCTGGTGGCCGCTGGCACTTTCCATAGTGCCTGTGTCCGAGTGCTTCGGCGCAACGGGGGACGGCTCGGGCTCGACCCAGCCTTCACTATTTACGATGAAGATGATCAACTGGCGCTCGTCAAGCAGGCGTTAAAGGAACTCGGCCTCGACCCGCAGCGCTTTGCGCCGCGGAGTCTGCTCGGCACTATCTCCCGCGCCAAGAATCTGCTCCTTTCCCCCAATGCTTTCGCGCAGCAGGCGCAGAGCTATTGGGACGAGGTTGCTGCTCGAGTCTACGAGCGCTATGCACAGCTTCTCCAGCGTGCCCAGGCAGTCGACTTCGATGATCTCCTGCTCCTCGTCGTTGAGCTCTTTGACCAGCATCCTGACGTCCTGGCGCGATATCAGGAACACTGGCGTTATCTCCTCGTCGATGAATATCAGGACACGAATCACCTGCAGTATTTGCTGGTACGAGCGCTGGCAGCGGGCCATCGGAATCTGTGTGCGGTCGGCGATCCTGACCAGTCAATCTATAGCTGGCGGCAGGCCGATATCCGCAACATTCTTGAGTTCCAGCGGGACTTCCCGGATGCCGTTGTTATCCGGTTGGGACGCAACTACCGGTCGACGCCGCAGATCGTGGCGGCGGCCGATGCGGTAATTCGGGCGAATCGGCTCCGCATTGAGCGGCGGTTGTGGACGGAGAACCCTCCGGGACCACCGATTCGGCTCTTCGCCTGCTGGGACGAACAGCACGAAGCAGAGACTGTCGCGACCGAGATCGCGCGGTTGGTAACGCGCGGTGAGGCACGCTACCAGGACATTGCCGTGCTCTACCGGATCAATGCCCAGAGCCGTCCGCTTGAAGAGGCGCTCGTGCGGCGGCAGATCCCCTATCAGGTTGTCGGGGGTGTCCGCTTCTATGAACGGAAGGAAGTGAAAGACGCGCTGGCGCTCTTGCGGGTGCTGGTCAATCCCCAAGACTGGATCAGCTTGCGGCGGGTGTTGAACGAGACGACGCTCGGGCAAAAGATCGGTGAGAAGACGCTGCAGCAGCTGGAGCACTGGGGTCTGCGCCACGGCCGTTCTCCGGCCGATGCCTTACCGGCGCTCGTGGGAGAGCTTGATCGCGAGCCGCCGGAGCTTGCTGCTCAGACGAGCAAACGCTTGCGCGAGGTGTGGAGCGAGTTGGTGCGGTTGCGAGGAGCTCTGGTTGACCGGTCGTTGAGTGCAGTGTACGACCTGGCATTGGAGCGGAGCGGACTGGCACAGCGGTACCGGGAGGCAAGCGATCCAAACGAGCGCGAACGGTGGGAGAACCTCGTCCAGCTGCGAGCGGTTCTCGAACGGTACGACGAGCTCCCGGCGCGGGAAGGGTTGCAACTCTTCCTGGAAGAGGCTGCACTCGTGACGAGCGCGGACGAACAGCTGGCTGGCGATCACGTTAGCCTGATGACACTGCACACGGCGAAAGGGTTGGAATTTCCCGTAGTCTTCTTGATCGGGGTAGAAGAGGGGATTCTGCCGCATGCTCGCTCACTGGAAAGTGAGGCAGAGCTGGAGGAGGAGCGGCGGCTCTTCTACGTGGGCATCACACGTGCAAAGGAGCGCCTGTATCTGAGCTACGCTCAGTTGCGCAGCCGTTTTGGCCTCCGCGAGCGGAATCTTCCCTCGCATTTCCTGGAAGCGCTCCCGCCAGAAGTCATCGAGGAAGTGCGTGGAACAGGCAGTCTTGACCGAGTTAGCGGTACGACGGGGGAAACTCGCACGGAGCGCGGCGTGCGGGCGCCCACCCCGCCTCGAACACAAACGCGGTTCGTACCAGGACAGCGAGTTTTCCATCCGATCTTCGGGGATGGTGTGGTGCTCGCGGTGAAGGACCAGGCTGGTGACCAGGAAGTAACTGTGCAGTTCAAGCGCCACGGGAACAAGATCCTCTTGGCTAGTCTTGCCAAGCTCGTCACGGACGGTTAAACAGGAAAGAGCGAGACGTTCGACTCGTCGAACAGGACAGGAAGAAGGCGAGATCGAGAGAGGGAGGGAGCGCCATGGTATCCGTCGCGACCGGCCGGCGCTGGGTCTACCTCTTCCGCGAAGGCAGTGCGCAGATGCGTGACCTGCTTGGTGGCAAAGGGGCGAATCTCGCCGAAATGACGCGAATCGGACTGCCAGTGCCACCCGGTTTCACGGTGAGTACGCGCGCCTGCGTCGCATACCTGCAGGGCGGACGGACGATGCCCGAGGGGCTCTGGGAAGAAGTGCTGGAAGGGCTGCGCGATATCGAGCAACAGCTGGGACGCCGCTTCGGCGATCCGGCTCAACCGCTCCTCGTCTCGGTGCGCTCCGGAGCGAAGTTCTCTATGCCCGGCATGATGGATACCATTCTGAATGTCGGACTCACCGATGAAACGGTTCGTGGTCTTGCGGCAATGACCGCCAATGAGCGTTTTGCCTATGACTGTTATCGCCGTCTTATCCAGATGTTTGGTAAGGTTGTCCTGGATATTCCTTCGGAGCGGTTCGAGGATGCGCTCGACGAGCTCAAGCGTGAAATCGGCGTGCTCCAAGACTATGAGATCCCAGCCGATCAGCTGAAGCACCTGGTCGAGATTTATAAAGGGATCGTACGTCGCGCGACTGGTGAGGACTTCCCGCAGGATCCCTTCGATCAACTTCGCCGGGCGATCCTGGCGGTGTTCGAGTCGTGGAACAACCGGCGCGCGATTGACTATCGGAATGCCCATGGAATCCCGCACGATCTCGGCACGGCAGCCAATGTGCAGGCGATGGTCTTTGGCAACCTCGGGCCTGACTCGGCGACTGGTGTCGCCTTCACACGGAATCCGAGTACTGGTGAGAAGGGGATCTTTGGCGAATACCTGACGAACGCGCAGGGGGAGGATGTCGTTGCCGGTATCCGTACACCGCAACCGATCCAGGAGATGGCGAAAGATCCGCTCCTGCGTGGGGCATATGAGCAGTTGCTCGAAGTCGCGGATCGGCTGGAGCGCCACTATCGGGACATGCAGGATCTGGAGTTCACGGTCGAGCGCGGCAAGCTCTGGATGCTTCAGACACGGACAGGCAAGCGGACGGGACGGGCTGCGGTCAAGATCGCAGTTGACATGGTCCATGAGGGATTGATCCAGCCGCAGGAAGCTGTCTTGCGTGTCTCCCCTGAACATCTCGATCAACTTCTCCACCCAATGCTCGACCCTTCCTGGAAGGGCGAGCCGATTGCCAAAGGGCTGCCGGCCAGCCCAGGTGCGGCGAGTGGGAAGGTCGTCTTTGATGCGGATGAGGCGAAGCTGCTTGGTGACCGCGGTGAGGCGGTCATTCTCGTGCGCCTCGAGACTTCACCCGACGATTTCCACGGTATGTTGGCCGCGCGTGGCATTCTGACCGCACGGGGCGGAATGACGAGTCATGCCGCGGTCGTCGCGCGAGGAATCGGAAAGCCGGCCGTCGTCGGCTGTTCGGCAATCATCGTGGACTACGAACGCCAGGAGTTCCGCGTCGGTGACCTGGTCGTCCGGCGTGGTGACGTGATCACAATCGATGGCTCGACGGGCGCAGTACTGCTCGGCGAGGTCCCGACGATCCCACCGAGCGTGGGTGGCGATCTGGCCGAGCTCCTGAGTTGGGCCGACCAGTTCCGCCGGCTGCGCGTGCGTGCGAACGCGGATACGCCGGAAGATGCTGCCAAAGCACGCGAGCTCGGGGCCGAAGGGATTGGTCTCTGCCGCACCGAGCATATGTTCTTTGAGGGCGACCGCATCTGGGCGATGCGGGAGATGATCATGGCGACAACGCCTGAAGAGCGGCGTGCAGCTTTGGCCAAGCTAGAGCCGATGCAGCGCGAGGACTTTATCGGTATCTTCAAGGCGATGGCCGGTTATCCGGTGACCATCCGGACGCTTGATCCCCCACTGCACGAGTTCCTCCCCAAGACGGAGGAAGAGATCGCGACAATGGCTGAGCGACTCGGTGTGGCGCCCCAGACGATTCGCGCCAAAGTACAGGCACTCACCGAGGCTAACCCCATGCTCGGTCACCGGGGCTGCCGGCTGGGGATCACGGCGCCAGAAATCACCGAGATGCAAGCCCGCGCCATCTTTAGTGCTGCCTTGCAGTGTGCCGCTGAAGGAATCGAAGTACATCCGGAAATCATGGTGCCGCTGGTCTCGGATGTGCGCGAGCTCATGCTGCAGCGTGAGATCATCGATCGTGTCGCCCGGGAGATGTTCGAGGCAGCCGGGAGAGAGATTCCGTATTCGGTCGGAACGATGATCGAGGTGCCACGCGCAGCCCTGACAGCCAGCGAGATCGCGCGCGAGGCCGAGTTCTTTAGTTTCGGCACAAACGACCTCACGCAGATGACGTTCGGTATCTCGCGCGACGATGCTGGCCGGTTCCTGCCGTATTACTTGGAGCACGGCATCTATCCAGCCGATCCGTTCCAGACGCTGGATCGGGCTGGTGTGGGCCGGCTCATCGAAATCGCGCGGGACGGCGGTCGTGCCACCCGCCCAGACCTTAAGCTCGGTATCTGCGGCGAGCACGGGGGTGATCCGGCGAGTATCCGCTTCTGCCACGAGGTCGGACTCGACTACGTCTCAGCATCGCCGTACCGTGTACCGATTGCGCGGCTTGCGGCAGCGCAGGCAGCGCTTGGTGTACGCGAAGGTGATGTCTGACGCCGCAGAATTTCGGGAACGCTCGGGCCGGCAGTGGAGCACTGCCGGCCCACGGCTTCTCGTCGGGTGCTTACCGCTTTGCTCCTAGTGTGTTGTTAACTCCCTCGTTGTCGTAACGTGGCTGGACACTGTGTGTCGCCAAGCATGAACGCCTGCTCTCTGGGCGTTCATGGTATTGCTGCAGTCGGGAGAACCTTCACGGATTGGTAACAAGCGAAGAGAGTCGGCGGTTGAGCCACTCACGGCTCCGGTCGCGTTGCTCGCGTATCATCGGGCAAGGGCGGGCCAGCCAGCTGGAGGTCTGCAATGCGAAAGTCTGTGAGAGTTTGGATTGCTCTGGTGTTGGTGACGATCGTCGCGGTACTCCCAGGGCAGGTGGCGGCGGCCGAGTTGCTCGCTGGTTCATCAGTGGTCATTGGAACCAGCGAGCGACTCAACGACGATCTCTACGCTGCAGGCAATACCGTCGAGATCGGTGGTGAGGTAACCCGGGATATCTTCGCTGCCGGTTCCACCGTCACCGTGAGTGGGCGTGTCGGCGGTGACGTCACAGCAGCAGCTGGAACCATCCGTGTCACCGGACCGGTCGCTGGCAGCGTGCGCGTCGCCGGTGGGGAGATCGACGTCACGGCACCTGTGGGATGGGATCTCGCGGTGCTTGGCGCAGGGTCGGTGACAGTCGGACGGACGGCGACAATCGGGCACGATGTGGCGATCATCGGGGCGGGTACGGTAACGATCGATGGCACCGTGCGTGGATCAGTCAAGGGAACGGTGGGGACACTTATCGTGGACGGGCAGATCGACGGGGACATCGACGTCGAGGCTGATCGGGTTGAGCTCCGCGATAATGCGGACGTGCGTGGTGCACTGCGCTATCGCGCGCCGCAGCCCGCCAGTATCGCACCGGGTGCACGCATCGCTGGACCGCAGGAGTACACACCGACTCCCGGAGCCGAACAGCGCGAGCGTGCGAGCTTTGCGCGTCGGGCGTTGGAGTGGATCGGGACGGTTCTTTTGCGGCTCGCCTGGGCGCTTGTTGCTGGAACGCTCCTCGTGCTTGCCTTGCCACGTCAGACAGCGCGTGTGGCCGAGACGTTGCGCCTGGCGCCGCTTGCAAGCCTGCTTTGGGGAATCGGCCTGCTGGTTGGGGTGCCGATCTTGGTGATCGTCCTGGCTGTCACCGTGGTTGGACTCCCTGCTGCGCTCTTCGTGCTTGGGTTCTACATCGCGGTGCTCTATTTGAGTCAAGTTTTTGTCGGTATCGCACTTGTCCAACTGCTGCCACTTGCGGGGCTGCGTGCCGAGCGGCGGTTGACGCTCTGGCTGATGATGCTCGTGGGGACAACGGTCGTGTTGCTCTTCCGCATGCTGCCCATCCCGTTCGGCTGGACTTTCTGGTGGAGTCTTGTTGTCGGGCTCCTGGGGCTGGGAATGGTCTGGACGGCGTTCTCGGGGATCGGTCTCCCGAAGCGGACGGCGGTCGCCGCAGTGTCCTCTCCTCCAGCGTCCCAGACGTCATCTCTCGAGCTGCCGGAGGAGCAAGAACCGCGGGCGAGTACGCACCAGTCGACTGAGGAGCGGTGAATGAGTGATCGAATTTTGCTTTGTGGCATGCAGTTCTATGCATACCACGGCGTGCATCCAGAAGAGCGCCGTCTTGGTCAGCGGTTTGCTGTCGATCTGGAGGTCGAACTCGACCTGGCTCGTGCGGGGCGGAGTGATGTGCTCGAGACGACGGTCAACTATGGCGCGCTGTACCATACCGTGCGAGCGATCGTCGAAGGGGAACCGCGCCAACTCTTAGAGACGGTCGCCGAAGCGATCGCTGAGCGAGTGCTCATAGACTATCCGGCGATCCGCGCCGTACTGGTGCGTGTCTGGAAACTGTCACCACCGATCGCAGGTGCCGTCTTGGAGCGTGTCGGGGTGGAGATTCGACGCGAGCGAGCAGGCGAATAAGTCATCTGACAGCAATACGGCGGAGGTCGTGTGATGGTGAATAAAGCAGTGGAGGTACCGCGCGTCGATGCCCCACCGTTTGATCAGTGGCCCTGGGGACGTCGGACGTTCGTCATGGGGATCATCAACGTGACTCCGGATTCGTTCAGCGGTGACGGTCTGATCGATCGCCTGGACGAAGTCGTACGCCGAGCTCGGGCGATGGTCGAGGCTGGCGCGGATATCCTGGATGTGGGAGGGGAGTCGACGCGTCCGGGTCACATTCCGGTACCGGCCGAAGAGGAGCTCCGGCGCGTCATCCCAGCGATCCGAGCGATCCGCGAAGCATTGCCAGATGTCCCGATCTCCGTTGATACCAACAAGGCAGTCGTCGCAGAGGCAGCGCTGGCAGCCGGGGCAACGATGATCAACGATGTACGGGGTCTGGCAGGCGATCCCGATATGCCCGCTGTCGCGGCGCGAGCTGGTGTACCAGTTGTCATCATGCACGACCTGGAGATTCAACGCGCGGACGAACTCGTTCCGCGCCTGATCCGTGATCTGGCGATCCGGATCGAGCGAGCTCTTGCGGCTGGGGTGCGCTGGGAGCACATCATCGTCGATCCTGGCTTTGGCTTCGGTAAGGAGCCGGAACTCAATTTGCTCCTGCTCCGCCGTTTGCGCGACTTGACGGTTCTTGGGCGTCCTATCCTCGTCGGGACGTCACGCAAACGGACAATCGGGTACGTACTGGGGACGCCTCCTGAGGATCGGTTAGAGGGGACGGCAGCGACGGTCGCACTCTCCATTGCGAACGGTGCCGACATCGTCCGGGTGCACGATGTCCGTGAGATGGTGCGGGTGGTGCGCATGACCGATGCTGTGGTGCGTGGGACATGGTGACAGCCTACATCGGGCTCGGGAGCAATCTTGGTGATCGGTGGGCGACACTCCGTACAGCCGTGGGGCAGCTGTGCACCTTGGGCCGGGTCACGGCGGTCTCATCGCTCTACGAGACCGAGCCGGTCGGTTATCGTGATCAGCCGTGGTTTTTGAATGCGGTGGTGATCCTGGAGACAGCGCTAGAGCCGCAAGAGCTTTTGCATCGTCTCCTGGAGATCGAGCGTGCGGCGGGGCGACGACGGTTGTTCCCAAATGCCCCACGGACGCTTGATCTCGACCTGCTCCTCTATGATGCGGTTGTCATGGCGAGTGAAGAACTTGTCGTGCCTCACCCGCGGCTGCACGAGCGGGCGTTCGTGCTTGTCCCGCTGGTGGAGCTGGCTCCTGACCTGATTCATCCCCAGTTTGAGGTTCCGATGCGGGTGCTCTTGGACGCACTCGGCGAACGAGCGACAGAGGTGCGTCGTCTTGCAGGCCCGGAGTGGGTGAACGAGGGGTGAGCAGCCGTGCAGGCTGCGGACGCTGGGTTTTCCGTGCTAGCACTGGATATTGGAAGTTCCTCTGCCCGAGCTGGACTGTTCGACGGAACTGGGCAGCTGATTGAGGGAACACTGAGCCGGGTTGCGTATCGCTTGGAGACGGGGCCGGACGGGCGTGCGGAACTCGATCCCCTCCTCTTAGCAGAGCGGATCGAGGAGCTCCTCGATGCAGTACAGGCGAAAGCGACCGGACCAGTCGCGGCGGTCGGGATCAGTTGCTTCTGGCACAGCCTCATGGGGATCGATGAGCAGGGGCGTCCAACCACGTCCGTCACCATGTGGGCGGACACACGGGCATGCGATGTAGCGAGGCGCCTGCGACGCGACCTCGATGCACAGGCTCACCATCGCCGAACCGGTGCCTATCTGCACCCGAGTTATCCCGTGGCACGCCTTGCCTGGTTACGGGAAGCAAAGCCGGAGTGCTGGCGCGCGACCCGTTGGTGGTGCGCCTTCCCCGATTTTTTGCTGGCGCGATGGACAGGTGACCTGTGTACCTCCCTCTCCATGGCGTCTGGGACAGGGCTCTTCGATACGCATCGACTCACCTGGGATGACGAAACGGCTGAGCGGGTTGGTGTCGGTCCGGCGCAGTTGCCGCGGGTCAACGACGCCCCACAAGAGCTCAGCGAACGGTTTCGGAAGCGGTGGCCACGCTTCGCCACTGCGTTGTGGTACCCGGCGTGGGGTGACGGTGCGTGCAGCAACGTTGGGAGCGCTGGCATTGGGATTGATCGCGCCACAGTCATGATCGGGACGTCCAGCGCCGTGCGTGTCCTCTGGCGCGGTCGTCCAGTCGAACCGCCCTGGGGTACCTGGCTCTACCGATTGGACAGCGACTTCGTCCTTGCTGGTGGTGCCCTGAGCGAAGGGGGTGATCTCGTCGATTGGATCCGCCGTCGATTTGTCCTTCCTCCTGAGCCCGAGCTCTGGGAACTCGTTGGCCAACAGCAGCCTGGTGTGAGCGGACTCCTCTGGGTGCCGACGATTGCCGGGGAGCGAAGTCCACGTTGGCCAGTGGACGCGGTCGCGACGCTGACTGGATTACGGCTCGGGCATGATGGCATTGCGATCCTCCGTGCTGCGCTTGAGGCGATCGCCTGCCGTATCGCGACCGTCGTTGAGCTTCTCGTGCGCATTCAGCCAGGAATCGACGTGTTCATTGCGAGCGGAAATGCGTTACTCGGAACACCGGGTTGGGCGCAGATTGTGGCTGACGCGGTGGGGCGCACTCTTGTGCTCGCACCAGATCCGGAGGCGTCATTGCGGGGGGCAGCGCTCGTCGCGCTGGCGCGAGTGACCGACCGGTCACTCGACGAACTTGCACGGGCAGATGTGACGGATTGGCGACGCGTCGAGCCGCGTGGCGAGGTGACGGAGATCTATCGAACGATGAGTGCGGCGATGGCAGCATTGGAGGAGGCAGTCGAGACGATAGGGGAGACGGGGTGAGAACAGTGAACGAGGCAGCAGAGAGAGAACGCGGACGGGTCGTAGCAGTCTGTTCCAGCCCACAGGGTGGAGTGCCGAAGTATCGACGGTTGGTGATTGAAGTCGGCCCGGATGGAGTGGTCGGGGATTACCATGCGGGACCGGTAAATCGTCACAAGAAGCGTGGCGATCCGGAACCGAACACACGTCAGCTCACCATTGTGGCCCAAGAAGTGTTGGACGAGGTCAATGAGACGCTCGGTATTCAGCTTGAGCCGGGCTTCCTGGGCGAAAATCTGACCGTGGAAGGGTTAGGGGATCTCAGCGATCTGGAGCCCGGGGATCGCTTGCTCATTGGAGCGTCGGTCGTGCTCGAGGTGACAGCGCAAAACAAGCCTTGTAATACGGTCGGGGTCTACCATCCCCAACTCGTCAAGGCGCTCTACGGGCGGCGTGGAGTGTGCGCGGTCGTCCTCCGAACGGGAATCGTGCAGCCCGGTGATCCGATTCTCGTGGAGCGGCGAGCCGCTCAGCCATTCGCGGCGTGCGAACGCTCCTGATAGAGCTGTTCCTGCGCCTCGCGGAATGCGCGAACTTTTCGCCGCTGGGCACGATCGAGCTTCATCAGCAAGCGGAGGAGCTGCTCCTGTTCTTCCGGCGCCAAGCCCGAGAACTGCTGGATATGGAGCTGCTCCTGACGCGGCAGCAGCTGGTCGCAGTACTCCTGACCTTTTTGGGTCAGGTAGAGGCGTTTCGCTCGTCCCTCAGGGACACGACGGATCAACCCGAGACGCTCCATTCGCTGGAGGAGTTGGGTGACATTCCCAGGCGTCACGAGCAACCGCTCCGCAAGTTCCTGCTGAGTGATGCCGGGACATTTCCCGATGTGAAAGATCACATCGAGCTGGGCGAACGTGAGACCATGCTCGTAGGCGTGTGCGGCGGACTCCCGCTCGGTGCGATAGGCGATGCGCATGAGATAAATCCATGCTCGCACCGCCGGATGTCGAGAACGGACCGGAATCGGTGAGCAAGGATTCTTCTTGTCCATCCCCTCTATCCCATCTTGCTGACCATCCGAGAGCAATGCTGAAGCCATTGTACTAGTGTGCTCGCCAATGTGCGAGTGCCTCGCGGGTGACTCTCCTTCAGCGAACACAGCCGAAACGCGCCCATACGGACCGGGCCACGTTCGACTACGGCATTGTACGATGCGTCGTCCCAGCCTGCACGAAGGCGTCGGGTTTGTGATGGGTGGCCGCGACCAGCTCACGTATGAGGTGCACTGGTCAATGGTAGGCGGTCACAAAACAGTCTCGCGAGAATACTGCAATGTTTGGCACCCTGCGAGGTGAGGGGGCGTAGAAGAGCTTGCATAGGGTTTCGAGCCGGGCCGCCTTGCCTGCGTCGACGACACGTCGCTCGTCCTACGGGGCCTGTCGCGTGCTGGGAACGCAGTGTCCGTCTGGTGCGACAAGAGAGGTGTCTACGTAGCTGCTCGGATAGCGATCGGTGCTGTGGCGAGAGGGAGAGCTGCTTTCGAAGCTACGCAGTGGCCCCGGGGAGGTTGGAGAGTACATCCATGGACGTTGATTCGGTCGCGACCAGGTGTGGCGAGCAGGGGGATGCTACTTTGGACAAGTAACTGACTGACTGATTCGTCCCTGTCGCCATGACAGTGATGAACAGGGGCAAGGTATTGGTCGGTGCTGGACGGCATGCGACTGGCGTGAGCGGTACACTCGACATACATCGTTACTCGGGAGGGAGTACGAAAATGAACGAACTCACATTGTTGGGAATCCACCATGTCACCGCCGTCACTGGTCGGGCGGCCGAGAATCTGCGCTTCTATACGCGGGTACTCGGTCTGCGACTTGTCAAGAAGACGGTCAACCAGGACGATGTGTCAGCGTATCACCTGTTTTATGCCGATGCGGTTGGAAGTCCAGGGACGGATGTCACGTTCTTCGACTGGTCGCATCTTCCACCACACCAACCGGGGCACGGTGAAATCGCCCGTATTGCGTTGCGGGTTGACAGCCGTGAAGCACTAGAGTGGTGGAGTGACTGGCTCGATGGACACGGCGTACCTGGGATCGAGCGTGGGGAGTATGCGGGGTGTGAGGCCTTGCTGTTCCGCGATCCAGAGGGACAGCGGCTCGCGCTTGTTGATGATGGGGGTGTATCAGGGGGCCAACCCTGGGAACGTTCACCTGTGCCAGTACGGTACCAGATCAAGGGGATCTTCGGAGTGACGATCGTTGTCCGGGCTCTCGAGCCGACGGTACGTGTCCTGACGGAGGTACTTGGCTTCCGGCGACGAGAAGAGCGCTCTCTTGGGTTCCGTCAGGCAATCTACGAGACCGGTCCTGGGGGGCCGGGGGCGGTGGTCGTGGTGGAAGAGCGTGCGGATCTGCCGCGAGCACAACTCGGAGCAGGAGGCGTCCATCACGTGGCATTCCGGGTGCCGGACGATGCAACGCATCGTGCCTGGCGCGAGCGGATCGCGCGGGCTGGTATACCGGTGACTCCGCAGATCGACCGCTATTACTTCCGTTCGCTCTATTTCCGAGAGCCAGGTGGCGTACTCTATGAATTGGCGACCGATGGTCCAGGTTTTACGACGGACGAGGATGTTGAGCATCTTGGTGAAAGACTTTCGTTACCACCGTTCCTGGAGCCACTGCGAGCAGAGATCGAAGCGAACTTACGACCACTCGAACTCGTCGAGTCATGAACGATTTGCCGGAGATAGCAAAATGCGGGCACCAGGAGCACGCTCCTGGTGCCCGCACACTGTCGGAGGTGCGGTTTAGCGCTTCAGCCCCTCGCGGTAACGCTGGGCGACTGCGTCCCAGTTCACGACGTTCCACCAATTCGCGATATATTCCGGCCGCCGGTTCTGGTACTTGAGATAATACGCATGCTCCCAAACGTCGAGCCCCATCACAGGATAAAGGTTGTCCATGTATGGGCTGTCCTGATTGGGTCGCGTGATGATCTGGAGCTTTCCATTCTGATCTAGTACCAGCCATGCCCATCCAGAGCCGAACACGCCAGCGGCAGCAGCGGAGAACTGCTCCTTAAACTGCTGGAAGCTACCAAAGGTCTCGGTGATGGCCTGCGCAAGATCACCGGTTGGTTCCCCGCCGGCATTGGGCCCCATGATCTGCCAGAAGATGGTGTGGTTCGCATGGCCGCCACCGTTATTGCGCACGGCCGTGCGAATATCTTCTGGCACCTCGTTGATGCGACGCAAAAGCTCCTCGATCGGCATTGCCGGGAGTTCCGGATGCTTCTCGAGCGCGGCGTTCACATTGCGCACATAAGCACCGTGGTGCCCTGTGTGGTGGATCTCCATCGTGCGAGCGTCGATATATGGCTCTAGCGCGTCGTAGGGGTACGGAAGCGGTGGGAGTTCGTACGGCATTGTGACCCTCCCTTTCCCTCGTCGAACCGACCGGTGAGCGGTGCCAATAGACGATCCTCTTCTCGAGTAGCTAAGAGCACCGCTCGGTTGAAGTATGACCCACAGCCTTGGAAATGGAAAGGGTGTCCGGTGATTCTCGCTCCCCGGCTCAACCGGTGAGGAGGCAGTGACGGGCACGGCTATCCACGACCGTACGCATTCAAGTGACTCGGCGCGTTCTTTCTACAGGTGATTCGGATTGTGCCTTTGCACCTGCTTCTGTGGCTCTCCCGTTCTGCGCACGCTGCTTGAGCTGCTGAGATGCGGTGGGGAAGTTCTGGTTGGAATCCGGTAGCCAGTGGAGCTCTCGCGTAGCTGCGTGAACGGCTCCAGTGACCGTGGCAGGTCTCGTGTCGTCACCTGGTGCTGAGGCATCTTGCGTCACGACGCAATCTTCGCTCCTTGTTCGACAATGCGAGCGGCAGTGATCACCAGGTCTTCGCGCCAGGGGCGCGCGACAAGCTGGAGCCCGATCGGGAGTCCACTGTCGTCTTGGCCTGCCGGCACGCTGATAACCGGCCAGCCGAGGAGATTGAACGGCGAGGTCAACCAGCTCGCGCGCGGTGACCACTGGCCGAGCGGCGGTGCCACGGATGGAGCAGTGGGCAATGCGAGGAGGTGAAGGCGCCGCACATCCAGGATGTGCTGGAGGCTCGCCCGCGCACGCCTCGCCAGTCGCTGGGCAGCAAGATAAGCCCAGGAAGGATAGGCGAAGCAGCCGATGAGGCGGAGCCGGAAGAAGTCGCCATATCGCGACCAGCGCTCGCGTGCCGTGGGAGCATGCACTGCGGCAGCTTCAAGCTGCGAGATCGTCGCGCTGAGGATACGAAGCTGGCCAAGTTCGGGGAGATCAATCCACTCGAGTTCCGCTCCAGCGTCTGCAAGTGTCTGAACTGCAGCGTTCGTGGCGTGAATCACTGCCGGCTCGGCCAGCGCCTCTTCACTGCCGAAGGAGCGCACGATGCCGATACGTCCCTCGATCCGATCTGCTGCGGCGGCTGCTTGCAGGTCGGGGAGTGGATGGTCGCGGGTACGCGGGTCACGGGCGTCAACACCAGCGATCGCGGCCAGCGACACGGCGGCATCGGTGACGGTGCGGGTGATCGGGCCAAGGTGATCGAGTGACCAAGCCAACGGAAAGACCCCGAGGAGACTGACGCGACCGTACGTCGGCTTGAGACCGACCAGCCCGCAGTACGCTGCCGGAATGCGAATTGAGCCACCAGTGTCGGAACCGATTGCCATAACCACCATTCCAGCGGCGACGGCTGCGGCCGAACCGCTCGACGAGCCACCGCTATCGCGGTCAGGAGCACGAGGGTTTCGCACCGGACCGTAGTGTGGGTTGTTGGAAGCGCCCGAGTAAGCGAACTCCGGAAGGCGCGTTTTGCCGATGATGATCGCTCCTGCTGCGCGGAGGCGTTCGACAACAGTTGCATCACGCTCGGCGAGTGTGGTGGCGAGGATGGCCGATCCAGCAGTCGTCGGCGTGCCTGCCAAGTCGATCAGGTCCTTGAGCGCGACCGGGAGACCATGCAGCGGTCCACGATCGACCCCGCGAGCGAGTTCTTCGTCGGCCTGCGTGGCCTGCACCATCGCCTGCTCTGGCAGGACCAGCTGGAATGCATTGAGTTCACCATCCCGCTGCGCGATGTGCTGAAGTGCCTGGTGGACGAGTTCGCGGCTACTCGTCTCTCGTCGGCGGAGAGCGGCGGCCAGTGTGAGGATGTCGGGTGCAGTGCCGTTCCCGACCGCGTGCGGAGTAGGTGGCTCGGCAGTGACAAGCAAGCGCTCACCGAAGAGGTCGGGGAGTTCGTCGTCCGCTGACTGTTGCTCCAGTAGCTGCTGAAAGGCCAAAGCTGTAGCGAAGAATCCGCCCTCACGGGCACGCTCCAGTTCCTCCTCGGTCACTGGGATATCAAGCGCTGCGAGGTTCTGGCGAGCGAGCTCCACAAGCTGGGATACCTCCATGACACCCCTCCGCGGCTGTGCCGTTATCCGCACCGCATCCTACTGCGAACGGATCGGTTCGACGAGTCCTGATGGATGCGCGATTGTCGCAACTCCGGTATGATGCGCGCCTAGGGAAGGGTCCGAAGCGAGGAGGGAGAGCGATGCCGAAAGCGCCGCTCGCACCGGAGATACTGAAAGCGTTGCAGACGCTCACGACACCGACGGTGGCCAATGCGATTGAAACGTTCAACGTCCGACCGCGTAACGTTGGGTTTATGGACGCAAGCATCAAATGCATGTTTCCCCACCTCGGGACGATGGTCGGCTATGCTGTCACGGCCAAGATCCGTGCTGCGCAACCACCCCAACCGGGCGAGGCTGTGCCGCGCCGTGCGATGTGGGAGTACATTCTGACGATCCCGGAGCCACGGATCGTCGTGATTCAAGACCTTGACGATCCCCCGGTCGGTTCCTTTTGGGGCGAGGTCAATGCAAATATCCATCGTGCACTGGGGTGCATCGGAACCGTCACGAACGGTGGTGTTCGCGATCTCGACGAAGTAGAGCGACTCGGTTTCCACTTCTTTGCCAGTCAAGTCCAGGTTTCTCATGCGTATGTGCATGTCGTGGAGTTTGGTACACCGGTGACGGTCGGGGGCCTTACCGTGCATCCAGGTGATCTGCTGCACGGAGATAAGCACGGCGTAATCCAGATCCCGCTCGAGATCGCCTCGGAACTTTATCGTGCAGCCAAAGAGGTCGAGGCGCGGGAGCGTCGGATCATTGAGGCCTGTCAGGCACCTGGCTTCACCATCGAGCGCTTGGCCGAGCTCTACGGCTGAGTGGAATTGCTCGGCCAGTGCACCGTAATTTCCGGTGGCTGCCTGAGAGTCTGGTAGATCACACAGAACTGCTCGGTCTTCTCGCGGAGACTCGCGAGCTGTTCCGGTGTTGCCTCTGGGGCTCTAAGATCGATCGAGAGGCGGATCGTCTGGAAGCCCACCGGAACGTCACGCGAGAGGCCGAGCGTGCCGCGAAGGTCGAGATCACCTTCGGCTGTCACGCTGACGTGCTCGATGGGGATGGCAAGAGCGTTGGCGACCATCTGGCAGGTGATTTGAGCGCAGGCTGCCAAAGCAGCGAGCAAGAGATCGCCGGAGCAGCTTGCCGTCCCCGGCCCGCCAACCCCGGGATGAGCTTCACTGATCACTGTGCCGCCGGTCGTCTCGATGCGGCAACGGAGTGGCGAGTCGAACTGCTGTGCTACCGCGCGTAAGGTGATGCGTGCTGCGTCAGGTTCCTCGCGATAGCGTTGCTTGAGCGGCCGTTGGAGTGTTCGGATATCCACGCCATGACCCCCTTCGTGATACCCCCAAGGGGTATAATCAAATCAACTTCCTGAGCTCCTGTTCATGCACGAATGATAGACGAGTGGTTTCCATTGATATCTCTCTCCGCAGTCAGACCATGAGATGCGGACCACGCGGCGCCGGTCGGTATCAGTGTGGCGGGGGTAGACACGATGAGGCGAGCTACAGACTGGAGAACCCTGTTCATGTTCGTGATCGCGACGTTCCTTGTTGGTATGGTGGCTCTCCTTGCCTACTGGTTGGCCTACGTGCACTATCCGCGATTTGCATTACCCCCGCTCGATGTCGGGCTGGTTTTCCCGCTCGCTGTTCTTGCTGGCTTGGCAAGTTTGTTTTCCCCCTGCTCTTTCCCCCTCTTACTGGCGACTTTTGGTACCGGCGCGACTGTGTCAAGGCCCCAACCCCAAGGTGGGTTATATTGGCGTGTCCTCGGAGTTGCTATTGGAGCAAGCACCTTCTTTGCCGTCCTTGGGATACTGGTGGGACTTGGCGCGGGAAAGATCCTGGTGGGAGTGACATTCCCCAGTCTTCCTGGCCGTCTCTTACGGACACTTGTCGGCCTGGTTCTGCTTGCATTGGCAGCCGCGCAAATCGGTGTCTGGACATTCCCACTTGGCTGGCTGAGTCGATGGGGACGTCAGATTGTCCGGAGAACGGGGGTAGCTTCGTTCGGGCAAGCAGTATTGGGTGGTATCGGCTATAGCGTAGCGGGGTTCGGCTGAACGGGGCCAATCGTGGCCGGTCTGGCCATGCACACTGGTGCGTTACTCAGTACTCGCTGGGCCCTCGTTGCCTTCGCAGTGGCTGCGCTGAGTTTCGTTCTCGGCCTTGCGAGCATTGTGGCACTGTCGGGACGGAGTGGGGCAGCGGTTCGTGCGCGAGCTAGGGCGACCGCGGCCATGCTGCGACGCTGGTCTGCGATCGTGTTGATTCTGCTCGCGGCCTATTACTTGACAACTGCAGCTTGGCCAGAGCCGTTCACGCGCCTGTTTCCTGTTGTGCCCCCACGGTGATCGGGTAGGGGGAGCGTTGTGCAGCACTCGCACCGTCCATGGCCACACGACCCAGCGTGGCATCGATGAGGACTTCCAGCGCGATCGCTTGTAGTGCGGTAACGGCAGCCTCGATGTCCGGCAGCGCGGAGTTCGGCACCATGAAGTCGGGGAGCACCTTGCTGCCGGGCAGCGTCAAACGCCGGATAGCTCGGTCCGCCAGTTCGAGAAGCTGGCGTCGGACCGTGGCCAAGAGGTCCGCAGGTAGCGTTCGCCGTAACGCGTTCAGCGCGCTGAGGGCGCGGAGATCCTGTACGGCGAGCGCACGGCTGAAGTCGTCAAGAGACGGAATGCCGCGCAGTGCAGCGAGTTCGTCAAGCAGCGCTTGTGCCTTGTCGCTTATCAGGCCAATTTCTGGCAGGGGTACGATCCGCTCGTCGAGTGCACGCGGGAGCTCAGCCGGTCGTACCGGAATCGGTTCCGGGGTCGGCAGCGTCGTGCCCAGAGGCGGTGCAGCCTCGCTGGTCCGGCCGCGGAGTCCTACCGCAAAGGCAGTCAGGATGAGCAATACCTTGGGAGCCAGGTAGTGCTCACGCAAGACAAGCGCGCGAACCGGCTCGAAGGCAGGACTCTGCGGCGTCTGAGCCAGTGCCGACGCCGCTTCGGCACGGAGCGTATCGGCAGCATCCTCGAAAGCGAGTGAGCGGACGAAGGGACTGAACTGACGAACGGCGTAGGCCAGGTACGGCGGCCAGTGTGCCAGGAAACGGAACGCGAACGGCACGTCCGGCGTATGCAAAGCTGTTCGCAGGTCGTCATAAACCGGACGAATGCGTGCCGGTGCAGCGGATGGCCAGACTTCGGAAATCTCTTGGAGGATTGCGAGACCACGCTCGGTCAAGTGTCCCTGCATCTCTCTCAGTTCTCCTCGCTAGGCGATCGTGCTCCGACGATCGACCGGACTCCTCGATCTGCTGTTACGATATACCGCATACGAGCATGACGCGAGCAATTCTGTGAGAAGAGCAGTGTCAGCCCGAGCACCGCGAGTCGGAGCACCGATTTGGAACGTTGGAGTCAGTTGCCTAGGTAGCCTTGTGGTGCTGAGCACCTGTTGCATAGTCGGCCTGCTCGTGTTCGGGGCGTCTCTTGAGGCTGTGCTCATTGGTGGGGTGCTCGCGGTCATCGTTGCCCCGCTCTATGCGGTGTTTCTCCTCTGGCTCGATCCGCTCGAACATGAACCTCCATGGCTCCTACTGATTGCGCTTTTGTGGGGTGCGGGCGTCGGAACACTCGTTGGCGGATTCTCCACACTGGCCCTTGACGTGATCGCACGCGGACTGTTTGGAGCGAGTGAGGCGATCAGTGACGCGGCGAGCACCGTGATCTTCGCCCCGGTCACCGAGGAACTCGCGAAAGGAGCCTTTCTCTTGTTCTTGTTCGCCTTCGCACGTCACGAATTCGACGACGTCGTTGACGGGATCGTCTACGGGGGACTGGTGGGACTCGGCTTCGCAGTCGTCGAGGATTTCTCATACTATCTGATGACGCTCGCTGAAGAAGGGCTCGCGGCGACGGGAGTGCTCTTTGTCATCCGTGGGCTGCTTACTGGTTTTGGCCACCCCTTCTACACCGCGTTAACCGGGCTCGGCTGCGGTCTGGCACGGTCGACGCGTTCTGTTTCCCTGCGAGTTCTGGCGCCCATCGGGGGCTTGGCCGCAGCGATGTTCTTTCATGCACTGTGGAACGGCCTTGCCGTGGCTACGGCGGCGACCGAGAATGTCGTTCTGGGCCTCGTTGTCTTGGTTGGGTATCCGTTCGGGATTCTCTTGCCGGGTGCGCTCACCCTGACGATCGTAGCGGTCGTGGCGGCTCGGCGGCGTCGCCGCGATGTGCGCCGCTACCTGGAAGAGGCCGTGCGGGAGGGGCTAGCACAGTCAGACGATCTGGACACATTGACGCGCCCCTGGCGACGGCGTGGTCGGCAGTTTCGTGTGCTCATGACATCAGGGTGGCGTGCCTTCTGGTTGCGTCGTCGGCTGGATATTGCGCTCGTGGATTGGGCCTACCGCCGGTGGCATCAGGCTCGTGGAGACCGGTTGCCAAGGTACCTTGCTGCCTTCGAGTCGGAGGCGCTGGAGATGCGGATCCGGCGCTGGCGAACAGAACTCGACCGGCTACAGACGGCCAGGGTGAGTTGATACACTCGATGGGATAGTGAGCAGACCATCGAGGTGGACGTGTCAGATGCAGACGCAGACAGCAACAGAGCGAAAACGAACAGAAGGGAGGCAGCGGCGAGCTCGGTCGCGAACGCTGCATGACTTCACGCTCCGCGAGTTGGAGGCCTGGGTCGAGGAACGAGGTTATCCCCGTTACCGTGCACGGCAATTGTTCCACTGGGCCTACCAGCAGCTCGCACTCGACTACGATGCGATGACCGTCCTGCCCAAGGCGATGCGGACCGAGCTCGCTGGAACGCTGCCGATTAGTGGTCTGACTGAAGTGCGGCGTCGGATCACTGATGATGGTGAGACGGTGAAGTTTCTCTTCCGGACGGCCGACGACCATTTTGTTGAGACAGTCTTGATGTTCTATCCTGATCGGACCACGGTCTGTGTCTCCTGTCAGATCGGTTGTGCTGTTGGGTGCAGTTTCTGCGCGACGGGGCTCGGTGGGTTGATCCGGAACCTGGATGCCGGGGAGATGGTGAGCCAGGCGGTCTATGCCGCCCGCCTCGCGCGCGAGCGCGGACGGCGCCTCTCGAACATCGTCGTCATGGGGATGGGCGAACCGTTCCAGAACTATGACCAGGTGATGCGATTCGTCGCCATCGTCAACGACCGGCAAGGCCTCGGCATCGGTGCTCGCCACATCACGCTTTCGACGGCGGGGATGGTACCGTTCATCGACCGGCTTGCCGAGGAACCCTACCAAGTCAGGCTCGCTGTCTCCCTTCACGCTCCGAACGATGCACTCCGCTCGCAACTTGTCCCGTTGAATCGGCGCTGGCCGATCGCTGAGCTGCTGGAGGCATGCCGACGCTATGTTGCGAAGACCGGCCGACGCGTAACGTTTGAGTACGTCCTGATCGAAGGGGTCAACGACGACGAGCGTACTGCGGCGGAGCTCGCTCGCCGGCTGCGTGGCCTACTGTGCCATGTGAACCTAATCCCCTATAATCCGACACCTGCGGCACCCCTTTTCCGCCGCCCAGCCCCAGAGCAGATCGAGCGGTTCCGTGCTGTGCTCGAGCACTATGGCATTCCGGCAACGGTGCGATACTCGCGTGGGGTGGAGATCGCTGCCGCCTGCGGCCAGTTGCGAGCCCAAGAGGAAGCTCGACGCGGACGACGCGCAGGTGACCGCGTCGCGCCGCGTGCTCTCCAGGAGTGAGCCGTGCGGATCGCCGTGATTGACCCATTCTCGGGCGCCAGCGGCGACATGTTGCTCGGCGCGTTGGTTGATGTCGGACTGGCAGTCGAGGAGCTGTCCGCGCAGCTCGCTGCGACACTCGATCTCGAGGGATACCGCATCGTTGCTGAGCCTGTCGTCCGTCACGGTCTCCGCGGTACCCAGGTGCGGGTACTGGTAGAGGAGCCGCAGCCAGCGCGTCACTGGAATGACCTTCGAGCCCTCTTGGTATCCTCCGCGCTTCCTCCACGGGTGCGTCAGCGGGCGCTGGCTGTTTTTCAGCGCCTGGCTGAGGCGGAGGCGCATGTCCATGGGGTGCCGGTTGAGCAGGTGCACTTTCATGAAGTGGGTGCTGTCGACTCGATCGTTGACATTGTCGGGGTCATCTGGGGGTTTGAACTTCTTGGGGTAGAGGAGATCGCCTGTGGGCCGTTGCCCATGAGTCGTGGCTGGGTAGAGACGGCACATGGTCGATTGCCGGTTCCAGCTCCCGCGACCGCCGCGCTTCTGGCTAGTGCGGCGGTGCCAACGGTGCCAATTGACATCGACGCCGAGCTTGTGACCCCGACTGGCGCAGCACTTCTGGTGACACTGGCGCGTTTCCAATGGCCGCCCTTCCGCCCGGAACGTGTCGGCTATGGATTTGGCGCGCGCGAGCTCCCCTGGCCCAATGCTCTACGGCTTTGGCTCGGTGAAGCATCGGTTGTGCCGCCGCGTCCAGATGAGGCTGAGTTGTTGCTTCAGACGAACCTGGACGACATGAACCCGCAGTTTGTGGAGCCACTTGTGGATCGCTTGTTTGCGGCCGGCGCACTGGACGTCTACCTCACTCCGATCGTGATGAAGCGGTCGCGGCCCGCAGTCGAAGTCAACGTCATCTGTCGGGCAACCGATCGGCCGGAGCTCGAGCGCATCTTGTTTGAGCACTCCACGACCTTTGGTGTGCGAGCGTTGCCGATCGAGCGAAGGAAACTTGAACGTCGCCTTGTCTCGATTGCGACGCGCTGGGGTGAAGTATCTGTCAAACTTAAGATCTTCGGCGAACGTGTTGTGGACGCCGTCCCGGAGTACCGAGATTGTCTCGCTATCCACCAGAGGACTGGTCTTCCCATCCACGAGATTTGGAGCGAGGCGCGCCGGCTCGCTGAGCCATTGATTGGCCAGCGTGTGCCTCCAGAGGATCTCACAGCCCGCGAGTAGGAATCGTGGCCGCGCAGCAGCTCTTGTGTTTCTGGTGATTTTTGCTATAGCTAAGAACAACATTATTCATGACGAAGACTCATCTGGAAGGGGAGGTCTATGCTCGACTGGCTTTTGTCCCTCAATCCGCTGGTTCAGGCGCTGCTAGGTGGATTTCTCACCTGGGGTGCGACCGCGCTCGCTGCGGCGGTCGTGCTAGCCCGTCGAGAAATCGCACGCTGGCTTTTGGACGCGATGCTGGGGTTTGCAGCTGGCGTGATGATTGCGGCGAGCATCTGGTCACTGCTTATTCCAGCCATGGAGGTGGCGGAGCAGAATGGGTCAATACCGTGGTTGCCAGCTACGATCGGATTAATCACCGGTGCGCTGGCGCTTCGTGTTATCGATCGGTTTTTGCCGCACCTGCACCTGTTCTTGCCGCGTGAGGCTGCCGAAGGTGTCTCGACCACTTGGCGCCGCACAACCCTTTTGATCCTGGCCATTACCCTACATAACGTTCCGGAAGGGCTTGCAGTCGGCGTTGCCTTCGGGGCCGCAGCACGAGTCATGGATCCTGCCTTGGCGCTTTCGCTGGCGAGCGGTGCGATTGCGCTGGCCATCGGGATTGCATTACAGAACGTTCCGGAGGGGCTGGCTATTGCGATGCCTCTCCGGCGAGAAGGGTTCAGCCCCTTCCGTTCCTTCTGGTATGGGCAGCTCTCGGCGATCGTTGAGCCGATCGCAGCGCTCCTTGGCGCAGCGGCTGTCCTGCTGGTTCAGCCGATCCTTCCCTACGCGCTCGCGTTCGCTGCCGGCGCGATGCTGTTCGTCGTAGTTGAAGAGCTTATTCCCGAGTCACAGGCTGGCGAACATGGAGATCTGGCGACCACTGGTACTATCTTGGGCTTCACCGTGATGATGATCCTTGATGTCGCGCTTGGATAAGTCACGCGAGCGCAACCCGTGTTAGGATGAGCTGCTCGGTCGATCACTTGGCAAGGGGGACGGAATGGGAACGGCGCATGACCTCGAGCAGCTCATCGCGGGTTTGACGTTAGAAGAAAAAATTGCGCTTCTGGCTGGTGACAGCCTCTGGACGGTGCCGGGGATACCGCGATTGGGCATTCGTCCGCTCAAGGTGAGCGATGGCCCTGCCGGGGTCCGGGGTAGCCGGATCGTACCAGCTGCGGCATTTCCGGCTCCTGTGCTTCTTGGCGCGACGTGGGACCCGGAGCTCGTGGAGCGGGTTGGGCAGGCGTTGGCCGAGGAGGCAGAGACCAAGGGGGCCCAGGTTGTCCTAGCACCAACGATCAACCTTCAGCGGACAGCGCTCGGTGGGCGAAACTTCGAGTGCTTTTCGGAAGACCCACACCTTACTGCGCGTTTGGCTGTCGCTTACGTCCGCGGCCTGCAGTCACGGGGAATCGGCGCTTGCATAAAACACTATGTTGCCAACGATCAAGAGTTCGAACGTCATACAGTATCAGTCGAGGTGGATGAGCGAACATTACGGGAAGTCTATTTGTTCCCCTTCGCGGTGGCGGTTGCCGAGGCTGACCCGTGGTGTGTGATGGCGGCCTACAACCGGGTCGGTGGTATTTACTGCAGCGAGCACCCCTGGCTCTTGACCACGATCCTTCGCGAGGAACTCGGATATCAAGGCGTTGTGATGTCGGACTGGTTCGCTACGCACAGCACCATTGAGGCGCTGCAGGCCGGATTGGACCTGGAGATGCCAGGGCCACCGCAGTGGCGGGGAGACAAGCTCCGGGAGGCGGTGGAACGTGGCGAGGTGGCGCTTGAGGTCATCGAGCGAAGCGCCCGCCGAGTGTTAATGCTCTACCAACGTGCTGGGCGGTTCGCTCCAGGGCCTGAGACGAGCGAAGAGCGCGCAGTTGATCGCCCAGAACACCGAGCATTGATCCGGGAAGTGGGAGCATCTGGGATGGTGCTGCTGCGCAACGAGGGGATCTTACCGCTGGATCTCTCGACCGTGAAGCGCGTGGCAGTGATCGGCCCGCATGTCAGAAGACCGGCCGTCGGCGGAGGCGGTAGTGCGTTTGTCCGTTCCCATCCTGTTGTGACACCGCTTGAAGCCTTGCGAGAGAGCGCGCCACAGTGTGAGTTTCTCGTCGAGGAGGGAGCTGCAATCTTCAAACTCATTCCACCGCTGGAAGGGGAAGCTCTCGGCTCCGAGGGGGCGGAACTCGCATTCTTCGCAAATCCCGAGCTTGCAGGGGCACCGGTCGCTACGATTCGCGTGCGGACGACTGACCTGATCTGGCTCGGCGAGGTTGCCCCTGGTGTCGATGCCAGCGCTTTTTCCGCACGCCTGCGCGTCACTATGCGCCCCGAGGAGAGTGGTCGCTACGTGCTCGGTGCGACGGCGGTTGGGCAGGTACGGGTCCACCTCGATGGCACGTTGGTGCTCGATAACTGGACAGCGCCGCAACCCGGGAGGACCTACTTCGGGTTCGGGAGTGCTGAAGTGCGTGCTGCGGTCGACCTCGAGGCGGAAAGGGCATACGAAATCGTCGTCGAATACCGCAAGTTCCAGCCTGGTCTGCCGCTCGCTGGCTTCCGCTTCGGAGTGGTGCACGAACTCAGCGATGAGGAACGGATTGCTCGGTCGGTACGGGCGGCGCAGCAGGCGGATCTTGCGCTCCTCTTCGTCGGACTGAGTCCAGAGTGGGAGAGCGAGGGCTTTGATCGGGAATCGTTCGACTTACCAGGAGCACAGAACGCGCTCGTCACGGCGGTCGCGGATGCGAATCCGAATACTGTTGTGGTGCTGACGGCAGGATCCCCGGTGAACCTGCCGTGGCTCGAGCGTGTAGGGGCGCTGCTGTTGGCCTGGTATGCCGGTGAAGAAGTCGGTCATGCGGTGGTGGACGTTTTGACGGGAGTAAGGGAACCGGCTGGTCGCTTACCGTTTACCTACCCGCAGCGTCTTGAGGACACACCAGCCTTCCTGAATTATCCGGGCGAGTTCGGGCGGCTCCGGTACTGCGAGGGGCTGTTTATTGGCTACCGCTGGTATGACGCGCGGCAAATTGAGCCACTCTTTCCTTTCGGCTTTGGACTCGGCTACACGCGTTTCGCCTATCGTGACCTCGTGCTTGATCGGGAATCACTCGGCGGAGAGGAAAAGCTCACTGTCACGTGTACCGTCGAGAACGTTGGCGAGCGCGCGGGAAGCGAAGTGGTGCAGCTGTATCTCGCATTTCCGCCCGGCACGGTGCGCCGACCACTCAAGGAGCTCCGTGGATTCCGCCGGGTACATCTCATGCCGCAAGGATCGGCGAGCGTGTCGTTCACCGTGTCGCCACGCGATCTTGCCTATTTCGACGAGGCAGCTCGTGAGTGGGTCGCACCGCCCGGCGAGTATGAGATCATGATTGGCGCGCATGCCCGTGACATTCGTTTGCGGGGGCGTTTCCTCCTGCGAGAGGAGCTCCGCTGGGACGCGGGTGGGCGCTTCCGCGACGTCTGAGGTGCGTCGATGACAATTCGCTGCTCTGCTTCCGGTGAGGGGGCAGGCGGATACCGTGGCCTCGGCCCGGGCATGTTCGTGGTGAAGCCGATGCGGCGATCCGCAAGGGATCTTCCTTCATGTTCATGTATGAAGAACGTGGTGGTTGAAAATCTTCATCGAATCCTCCTACGATCGGAACAGGTTCTGAGGTACCGTACGGGTTCCGTTCTTCGCAGCAGCGAAGGTTGTCGGAGGATGGGATGCACGAGGCGTTAAGTGAGCCGAGAACGGCACCGGTAGCCCAGCGAGATGTTGTCGTCCGGGTGAGGGACGTTGTCAAGCACTTCATGCACGGGCGACGGCAGCTGTGTGCTTTGGATCGGGTGGGCTTCGAGCTCCGTGAGGGACGTTTCCTCGTGATTGTCGGCCCCAGTGGCTGCGGTAAGACGACGTTGCTGCGGATCCTTGCAGGGCTTGAGCGGCAGGACAGCGGCGAGGTGTGGATGCGGCCGAGCCGTGACGGACATCCACCCTTTGCGATGGTCTTCCAGGAGCAGTCAGTCTTCCCATGGATGACGGTGCGCGAGAACGTTGCCTATGGCCTGCGGCTGCGCCGTGTTCGTGGCCGCGACATCGAGGAGCGGGCAGCACACTGGATCCGCAAGGTGGGACTTGCGGGATTCGAGCGCGCATACCCGCACCAACTTTCCGGTGGAATGAAGCAACGAGTCTCGATTGCCAGGGCGTTCGCGGTCGACCCCGATGTTCTCCTCATGGATGAGCCGTTTTCTGCACTTGATGAGCAGATGCGGACGATTCTGCAACAGGAAGTCTCGACACTCTGCGAGGAACAACAGAAGACGGTGATTTTTGTGACGCACTCGATCGACGAAGCGATCACGCTTGGAGACGAAGTACTGGTGATGACGCACCGACCGGGCCAGGTGAAACGGTTGATTCCTATACCGTTCCCGCGGCCTCGTGACGTCGTCGAGGTGCGCGCTGATCCGCGCTATGGCGAGCTCTACGAGGAAATCTGGGGACTGATCGCCGAAGAGGTTCGACGCGGACCACGGGAGGCGTGACGATGGCTGAACAGGGAGCGACGCTGGAGCGGACGGGGGTGCAGCGGCCCCGCTGGCTCCCGCAGGCAGGAGCCAAGACGGAGGCGGCGGTGCAAGTGCTGTCGCCGATTGCGCTGCTCCTGATCTGGGAAATTGCCGCACGTGCTGGCTGGGTCGACCAGCGGTTCTTCCCAGCACCAAGCGCGATTGTGCGGGCGTTCTGGGATGCAATCACTACTGGGGTGCTGCTCCATCACTTGAAGATCACCTTATGGCGCGTCCTGCTTGGGACGCTCATTGGTGGTGTGCCGGCAGTTCTGATCGGGTTAGCGATGGGGCTGTGGCGCTGGCTGCGCCTGACGCTTGACCCGATCATCGCGGCCACCTATCCCTTGCCGAAGAGCGCCCTCTTCCCGCTGTTGCTTTTGATCTTCGGACTCGGCGAAGGCTCAAAGGTTTCTATGGTCGCCATCGGGGTCTTCTACCTTGCGGTGACCAACGCGATGGAGGGAGTTCTGGCCATCAGCCCTGTGTATTTCGACGTGGCCAAGACGTTCGGGGCGCGACGCTGGGATGTGATCCGCACGGTGGCGCTGCCAGGAGCGATGCCGCTGGTGCTTGCTGGACTGCGGCTCGGTGTTGGAACTGGACTAATCCTTGGTGTATTGGCGGAAATGCTGGGTGCTCGGGATGGGCTGGGATACCTCCTGTGGAGCGCCTGGCAGACGTTCTCGGTGTCGTCACTCTGGGCCACGCTGTTTGTGACGGCAGTCCTGGGCTTTGCAAGCGTGCAACTTGTTGACTTCCTCCGCCGCGTGCTCGTGCCGTGGCAGCGGACAGCGGGACGTCGGTAGTCGGAGGGTCTCGTCGGAACCGTCGTCGCAGCTTTTTCGGCGGACGTGTTCAAACTGTCGTTCCTGTGGCCTTGTCGTGAGGAGGGGGAAATATGCGCCAGGTGATGACCCGTCGTGCGGTACTTCGGACAATTCTCGGCGCTACGACAGTCGCCGTTGGCAGCGGTTTGCTCGCTGCCTGCAGGGGCACTGCGGTGACGCCAACTGTAGCTAGCGGTGCAGCTGGTTCGACACCGGCTGCGACGGCGGTGCCGTCGCCAGGCGTGACACCGACAGTGCAACCGACGCCGACACCCTCGCCGACTCCGACCCGCACGCCGACCGCTTTCAAGTTCGGCACGGCACGACAGATCGCGTCGCTCACAGCCTATATCGGAATTGAGAAGGGATTCTTCAAAGACGAGGGGATCGCGCTCGAGATCGCCGAGATCCAAACGCTTGGGCAGATGGTGCCGTTCCTGGGCACAGGCGAGATCCTGGCAGCAGGGGGTGCGCTTTCAGCGGCACTCTTCAATGCCATCCGTCAGGGAATCGGGCTCAAGGCAGTCGCTTGCCGAACAGCGTTGCTGCGTGGATTCACTTTTCACTGCCTCATGACGGCAAAGCAGCGCTACGACTCGGGTGCGATCCGGTCGCTCGCCGACCTACGGGGCAAGACGATTGCCAATACCAATGTCGAGGGGTTGGTGGCTTGGGAAAACGCCAAGATTCTCGCCAGTGCAGGCTTGACATTGAACGATGTGCAGCTGGTCGGGATGGCTGCCCCGGACATGCCGACGGCGCTGGCCAATGGTGCCGTCGATGCGGCGCTGTTGATCGAACCGTACTGCGTGGTCGCTCGGCGGCTCGATGCTGGTGTCGTGCTGGTAGAAGGTGACGGGATTCGCGACCTGGTGGGCGTCGACGTGCCGATCGGTGTCGTGCTGTTCTCACCGAAGCTCCTTGCGGATCGGGAGCTCGCAGTCGCATGGCTCCGGGCGCACCTGCGCGCGGCCCGCTTCTATAACGATGCGCTGCGCGACCCGGCGCGCAAGAGCGAAGTGATCGATATCGCGAGCAAGTACTTGCCGATACAGGATCGCACGCTCTACGAGGAGATGATCTGGCCTGGTATCCCTGCCGACGGTCGGTTTGACCCGGCATTCGTCGACGAACTCCAGAAGTTCATGATTGAGCGAGGCGAGATCAAGGAAGCCCTACCGGTGGATCAGGTGGTCGACTTGAGCTTCCTTGAAGAGGCCTTGCGTACTCTCACGAGCGCGGCTTGAGGGATTATAGGGTTGTCAAGTGAGGAGGAGGAAACGATGAGACTGGAGTCTCGCCGTCTGACGCGTCGCCGATTCGTGTTTGCACTTGGTGCCATGACTGCCGGAGGGCTTCTTGCTGCCTGCGGTGGAGCTGCAGCGACACCGACGCCAGCTGCGGCACCGACGCCAACCGCTTCTACGCGGCAGGAGACGACACCTACCCCCACTGCAGCCCCGGTGACCACGCCGACCGTTGCCCCAACGCCGACACCACGGCCAGCGGCGCGAAAGATGCGTGTCACCACGATCGGCGCAGTCTCGGACGCCGGGATCTACATCGCCATGGCTAAGGGATACTTTGCCGAGGTTGGAATCGAAATTGAGCTGGACACTGCGGCGCGAACAGCCGGTGAAACAATTCCGCTGCTCAGTACTGGCCAGCTAGATATTTCTGGTGGGTCGTTCTCGGCAGCGCATGCCAACGCAGTTGCGCAAGGGATTCGCGTCCCAGCTGTCGCGACGAAAGGCAGCTTGAGCAAGGGATTCGGATTCCACGCCATTGGTGTGCCGAAGCAGGCCTACGAGCGAGGAGATATTCGTTCGGTCGCCGACTTGCGCGGCAAGAAGTTCGCAGTCACCAATGACTCGGGGATGGACATCCTGGAAGCGGAGCGGGTGTTGGCGAGCGGAGGGCTCACGCTCGATGACGTGGAACTCGTCGTCATGCGCGTGCCCGATATGCCTGCCGCTCTCCAGAACGAAGCGATCCACGCCGCAGAACTCGTCGAGCCGACTGCAACGATTGCCATCGATCAGCAAGGTGTGGCAGTTGCCCTTCTGCGCGGTGATTCGCTGGTCCAGGTCATCGGCGACGACTTTCCGATTGCAGGCATCTTCTACGGCCCACACGTCGCCAACGACCGAGCACTCGCAGTGGCCTGGATGGTTGCGTACCTCCGCGGGCTTCGCTTCTATAACGAGGCGGTGACGTCTGCCGATCGCCGACAGGAGGTAGTCGAAATCCTCAAGCAATACACACCACTCAAGAACGACCAGCTTTATCAAAAGATGGTCTGGCCGGGGTTGCGGCCGGACGGGCGCTTCGATACCAGCTACCTCGAGGCGGTGCAGGACATTTGGCTCCGTCGCAAGAGCATCCAGCAGAAGGTGCCAGTCGAGCAGCTCGTCGATTTCAGTTTCTTGGAGGAAGCGGCCAAGCAGCTCTAAGACGATTGCGCAAGGAGCGAGGCAGGAAGCAAAGGAGGGCAAGCGGGTGCTCAAGATCGACGTGTTTTGTCACATCTTTCCACCACGCTACTGGCAAGCTATGACGGAGCAAATTGCGGGATCAGCCTATATGCAGAAGCGTGTGCGGGGTATCCAGGCCCTGCACGATCTGGATCATCGGTTTCGACTGATGGAGCCATACGAGGGATACGTCCAAGTGATCTCGCTCGCTGCTCCACCCCTCGAAGCGCTCGGAGAGCCAGCACAGGCGCGCGAGCTTGCGCGCCTGGCCAACGAAGGAATGGCGGAACTCTGTCACAAGTACCCCGATCGCTTCGTTGGATTTGTGGCGTCGCTTCCCATGAATGACCCCGATGCGGCGGTCGAGGAGGCGCGCTATGCAATCGACGAACTCGGAGCGACGGGCGTGCAAATTTATACGAATGTCAATGGGGCACCACTCGACCAGCCAATCTACGAGCCGCTCTTTGCCTTTATGGCCCAGCGGGACTTGCCAATCTGGGTACATCCCTCTCGCGAACCTGAAGTCGCTGACTACCGCACGGAAGATCGCTCGAAGTACGACATTTGGTGGTGCTTCGGGTGGCCGTACGAGACGAGTGTCTTCATGGCACGCATGGTCTTCTGGGGGCTCTTCGATCGCTATCCGAACATCAAGATCGTCACCCATCACATGGGTGGAATGGTGCCCTACTTCGAGGGACGTGTCGGCTGGGGGCTCGACTCGCTAGGCAAGCGAACAGACGACCCTGAGGATCTCGCAGCGCGGGAGCGACTCCGCGAGCGACCGTATGAGTACTTCCGGCGTTTCTATGCAGATACAGCGCTCTTCGGTGCGCTTCCTGCGACCGAGTGCGGGCTCGCGTTCTTCGGGGCCGAGCGTGTCCTCTTCGCGACTGACTTTCCCTTCGATCCGCGTGGGGGTGGCTTGTTCATCGGCGAGACGATTCGTGTTGTCGAGAACATCACAGCGTCGCGCGAGGACAAAGAGCGGATCTTCTTCGGCAATGCACAGCGCCTTTTGCGCCTGCGTCTTCCCACGTAGCGGCGGGGTGGTCGCATTGGGTGGTTCATGCCAGCCCGTATGCGTTCCCAACGGAAGGGGACAGCGATGGATCCATACCGTTTCATGGAACCCTTCTACCGTCCGGAAACCTTAGGCATCCGCGGCCCCGCACCGAGTCGCACTGTGGAGGGCGATATTCTGATCGAACGAGACGTGGCAATCCCGTTGCGGGATGGTACACGCATCTACGCGGATGTTTTCCGGCCGGCGTCGGGTGATCCAGTGCCTGCCCTGTTGGCGTGGGGACCGTACGGGAAACATGAGGGAACACTCCAGTACTTGGTCCGTGCGTTTCCCGCAGCTGGTGTGCGCGAGGAGGACGTCGGGCCCTATGCGATGTTCGAGGGGCCGGATCCGCACTTCTGGGTACCGCAAGGGTATGCGGTCGTAAACGTGAATCCTCGCGGGGTCTGGTATTCCGAAGGGGTGGCCACGTTCATCTCAGAACAGGAAGCGCAGGACTGTTACGACACAATCGAGTGGATCGCGCGGCAGCCGTGGTGCACAGGCCGTGTCGGCATGACGGGTGTCTCGTATCTTGCCAATATCCAGTGGCGTGTCGCAGCCCTGGAACCCCCGCATCTCGCGGCGATCAATCCCTGGGAGGGGTGGTCCGATACGTATCGCGAGTTTGCCTTTCACGGTGGCATTCCAGAGACGTGGTTTTGGCCGTATTGGACGTTGCAACGTCTTCCGGTCGGCTTACACCTGGTGGAGGATCTATTCACCGAGACGCAGGAGCATCCCCTGTTCGATGCCTTCTGGGCATCCAAAGCGGCCGCACTCGAACGCATCCGTATTCCCGCGTACGTTGTTGCCAGCTGGACGGATCATGGACTGCACACGCGTGGAACGCTTGAGGGATTCAAGCGAATTCGTTCTCAACAGAAATGGCTTGAAGTACACGGCGAGAAGAAATGGGCGTACTACTATCGCCTGGAAAGCCGCCTGCGCCAGCTTGCCTTCTTCGAGAAATTCTTGAAAGGACGCGCGACCGAAGTAGATGAATGGCCGGCTGTCCGGGCGTTCATCCGGGCAAAGGGAACCACAGGTGAATGGCGTGCGTTCGAGGCATGGCCAATTCCCGAGACAAGAGCATACCGCCTGTTTCTCGACGTCGAACGCGGGCTCCTCACAGAGCGGCAACCAAGTGAAGTCCTGACACGCTGGTATCTCGCGACAAGTGGGGGTGTCGACCGGCGACGGCAGCCGCTTGGACGCCTTGTTTGCGACTACCGTTTCAATGAGCCGGTAGAGCTGGTTGGGCCGATGCGACTGCACCTCTGGGTGGCTGCACTCGATAGTGACGATGCCGATCTCTTTGTCGGAATCCAGAAGCTGGACCGCGATGGCCAACTCGTCACCTTCCCGCACTATGCCCAGTACGACGATGGCCCTGTGGCGCTCGGCTGGCTACGGGCCTCACACCGCGCGCTCGACCCGGTGCGCTCAACAGAGCTCCAGCCGTTTCACCGACACGAACAGGAAGAGAAGCTGCGGCCTGGTGAACCAGTCGCAGTCGATATCGAAATCTGGCCCTCGGGAACGCGGTTCGAGGCGGGTGAGACTTTGCGCCTCATTGTCCAAGGACGCGATATCCAGGAGTACCCACCGGGACGGGTTTACGCGCGGCACGAAGCCACGGTTAATCGAGGACGGCATCTTGTGCTCAGTGGTGGCCCATACGACTCATATCTTGTTGTGCCGGTTGTTGTACGGGGCTGAACTTGTCAAAGCAGCCTGATTATGGGCAATCTGACCGTCTATCGGATGGTTGGGCTTCGTTGCAGCCACTGGCGGCACCTTACGGGGTGTACCTGCCGCGGTGCGTAGGCTCGGTCGAGGAAGGCGGTGGAAGTTAGACAATGCACTGCGACGCCACGAGCGGTAGTCGTTCCGATGGAGGTGACCAAGATCCTCCCTGAGACCCGCTCGAGAGTTCAGCAGGGAGAATGAGTCCGAATATGGCAGCGAGAAAGGGTCGAGAAACTGAGATCACGGCTTATCCGTCCGAGGTGGGCTGAGGCGGCGGGTCAGGTTCTTCCAGAAGGCCGAGGCTGTCTTCAGGGCGGAGTTCGTAAAACGCCAGGCGCAAGCGGCCTGGTGGCGTACCGAGGACTGTCCGGAAGATTTCGACTGCTTCTCGTGCAAATGCCCGCTTTTGCTCGAGCATGAGCGGCTCCGCACGCGCGACTATGATCTCCAACATCGGCATCTGACATACCCTCCGGTGTGCGATGGCGAAGTACCCCCTCACTGGGGTGGCAGATCTCACTGTAGCGCAACTGGGCGCAGGAGGAAAGCCGCCCGCTCACCCGTTTTTGTGCGGGTGAGCGGGCCAGCGTTCACACTGGAGCACTCAGTCGTCGGCGCGGGCGGGCTCTGCAGCCTCAACCGGCGGCGTGCCATAGATGAAGAACTCGGCCGGCAAGGGCGAACCGAACCAGATGATTCCCTTGTCGAGCTCTTCTTCGCGCCAGGTGATCGGTTGCCAGGCGGGATCGAAGATCAAGTATCCGGCGTCGCCGAAGAGTTCCACACGATTGCCACCTGGCTCGATGACATACATGAAGTATGCCTGGGAGATGCCGTGCTTCCCGGGGCCAGCCTCAATCTTAATCCCAACCTCACTGAAGATGTCGGCGATATCGGAGAGATGCTGGACGTAACCGTACCAATAGCAGACGTGATGGAGGCGTCCCTTGCCACCCGCCTGGTCCATCATAAACGCGATCTCGTGGACCAGCGGACTGACCGAGAGCCACGCGCCTGCCTCACGACCGTTGTTGAGGATGATATTCTCGCGCAGACGGAAACCAAGCACATCCATGAGGAACTGCTTGTTCTGGGTTACGTCACTGGCCAGGAGATTCACGTGGTCAATACGGCGCACGGGAACGCCGCGCAGTGGCCGACGCTGGGGGCGGTTCAGAAGCTTTGTCTTTGCCTCAGCGGGTGTCTTGTAGTACTCGACGTCCCAGAGGAGCTCCATCGGATGGCCGTCAGGCGTGTGGAAACGATAGGCCCGACCATGGCCACGGTCGCCCTCGATCCACCCGTCACCAAGGCCTGCTTCCTCGATGGCCTTCACGCGCCGCTCGAGGGCCTGCGGTGAGGTGGTGCGCCAGGCGACATGCCCCAGCCCAGGCTTTTCGCGCTTGGTCACTTTGAGGGTATGGTGGTACCAATCTTCGTAAGCACGGAGATAGACTGAATCACCGTGTCGCTCTGTCTCCTCGAGCCCAATGAGTTCCTTGAAGAACCAGAGTGTGCCGTCCATGTCGGGTGTATAGATCTCGACATGAGCCAGCTGAGCGACGTCGAAGATGGGTTCAGGATAACCGTTTGTGCTCATCGGACTCCCTCCCGTTGTGCCACAGCATCTTCTTCCATGCGAAACGAAGCCCTCGACCATGGATACCGAGCCCGCTCCCGGTTTTCTCACCTCCCATGATCAGGCGTGCAGGAGACCCGCCGAGACTGCCCGCCTGATCCGCGTTGTCAGTCGATGTCGCCTTCATGCCGACGACACTCTGACCAGGGCGATCCCGCCCTTAGGGTGCCGATCCCGTCGTTCGGCCTCGAACCTCCTTGGGAACCAGACCGGACAAACGGGAGACCCGCCAAGACCGCCTGTCCGGTCCGATGTTCCCGTACATCACCCCTGTAGTTCACGGAACCGCCTCAGTACCCAAGACACGTCGTCGTTGTTGATCAAGTCCGGTGCCAGCCAGCCGTCGAGGTCGTATTCGGCCATGCACTGCTCCGCGAACCCGCGCATTCGCTCGGCCGTCCCGACGGCTTCGGCCACGAGTAAGGTCTCCAACCGGATGTTCTCGTGGTTACCCGCATAGTTGCGTTCGTAGAGCTCGTGGCGACCAGCGAACTCGCTGATCGTGGAGTCGTAGAGAAGCTTCATGAGCTTGACGCGATCATGGGCGTCCATGCCCGTCCCGCGGACGTACTTCTCAAGGTAGGGACGCTCCGCGGGATTCTTGAAGTCGAGCGCGTGGCTGGGGAGATAGACCAGCCCGCTCGCGACGTTGTCCAGGATGATCTGGCGGACGCGAGACCACGCCGTGGGAGCAAGGACTCGATAGGCCATCCCGTACTCAAGGTTGGGATGGACGTAACCATCGGTCCAGGGAATCGGATTACGGCACATGGCGTCAGTGATGGCCCAGAAGAGGTTGCGCCAAGCGATGACTTCACCGACCTGAGCTTGCACCCCGCGGTACTCCTTGACGCCGGTCGCTGCGATCGCCTTGAGCAACACTCCGGCGATAAAGTCCAGTTTGACGGCAAAGCGGGTACAGCCATGCAAGGTGAAGCGTGGGATGAAGCCTGAGGCGGGGAAGAAGTTATTCACCTTGTCGACATCGCCGTAGACAAAGACGTTCTCCCAGGGAACGAACACATTGTCGAAAATGAACACCGCATCGTTCTCATCCAGGCGGCTGGAGAGCGGATAGTCCCAGGGGCTACCCATGACCGCAGCAGTGTACTCATAGCTGGGACGGCTAATCAGCTTCACGCCCGGGGCGTCCATCGGGACGGTGAAGATGAGCGCAAACTTTTTGTCTTTGATCGGCAGCGGACCGTAGTGAGCGATGAAGTTGTAGTGGGTGAGAACTGATCCGGTTGCCACGACCTTGGCACCAGAAACGTAGATCCCACCATCAGTCTCTCGCTCAACGTGCATATAGACATCGCCCACCTCGTCGGGCGGCCGGTTGCGATCAACCGGGGGATTAACGATGGCGTGGTTCCAATAAAGAACCCGTTCTTGTCCTAGCCGATACCAGCGGCGGGCATTTTCGCTGAAAGGTTCATAGAAGGGGGCATTGGCACCCAGAGTACCAAGGAAGCTTGCCTTGTAGTCTGGGCTGCGGCCAAGCCAGCCGTAAGTCATCCGAGCCCATTCGGCAATGGCGTCACGCGCCTTCACCAGATCCTCGGCGGAGCGTGGGGCGCGAAAGAAGGCATGAGTAAAGCCGCCGTTGCCGGTATCGGTCTCAACGGTCAGGATGTCCTTTTTTGCCGGATCATGAAGCGCATCGTAGAGCCGGGCAACCATCCGTGCGGCATTACGGAATGCCGGGTGCGTCGTGACATCCTTGACCCGCTCACCATAGACGTAGACTTCCCGACCATCGCGTAGGCTTTCCAGGTACTCTTGTCCGGTAAACGGCCGAGTCGCAACCGTCTGCGCCATGTTGCACCAACCTCCGCAGCACCAGGCCCGGATCATGTGTTGTGCTCAGCGGGTCTCGTGAAGAGTGTACGAGATATCGACCATCTTAAGCAACCCGAAAGTTCCGCTATCACGAACAAGTGAGGGTATACGTTGTCGGATCTGTCCTTTCGATCTCTTCAGTCATGAACGAATCGGCACAGCGAGGAGGGTTGGGAAAGCGAGAGTTGCTATAGAGGTGAAGGAGAATTGTTATGGCCTATGGGTGCTCTCAGGCGGGTCGCCAAGGTGAGGGAGTCACGTCGGAGAGGTTGGGCTTGAGGCGTTCCTGCAAGAGGGCTGCGTCGACTTCGCCAAAAGCTGCATTTCTCGCGAGCGCGATATCGGCTGCGTGCGCTGCTGCCACTCCCATGGCGATGCAGGGCTTCACCATACATGACGCTCCTCAAGAGCGAGCCTCACCATCAAGCCGTGCTCGAGTGGAGCGACATTAGTCGCTTCTTGGTAAGCGGGAAACCAATAGCACTACCACTCAGGTCGACAAGGAACAGCGCAAAGAGAGGGTGTCCTAGCACGGGGGTGGTGCGTGGAGTGCGTTTGGTGCACCTGGATAATCCCGGTCTGGAGGCGCAACAGAAGGAGGCTCTGCGGCGGTTCGGAGGCTTTGACTCATGGGTTGAGGTTCATGAGTAAGTTGCGAGTTGCGTTGGTGGCGTAACAGGGGTTGACAGCCGCAGGTTTCCATGCTATCGTGATATCGCGATATCGAGGAGGCCGGGCCAGCAAGGTATGGGTGAGCTGCTGGTAGGCCGGCCGGCGCTCAAACTCGAGATTGCGATTTCGGTCCCGCTCGATTTGACCTCAGTGATCTCACTGGTCTTTCGAGCGACGGACGCGCGACGGTTCGAGCGTTGGCTGGTCGATGCGCGAAAAGCGCTCGGAGCCGAATGGGAACACGATCTCGACACGCTGCTCGGGTTTTCGGGCCGGCTTCTGTACTACGTTGAAGAGTTGCTGATGTCGTTTGATCCGTTCCGGCCCGAACACCGTGAGGCAGGGTTCGAGGAGTACGTGGCTCACCTCAAGCGCCTACCGGCCTGGGCCTACCGTAGCATGGCAATTCAAGCCATGTTGCGGGTCTACCTCGATCGCGGGGCACTCGAGGTGCCCCCCGAGTCGGACGATCCGGCTGTGTGGCGGGCGTTCTTTGAGCCCGGTATCACGCGGGCGGATGTGGACGAGGTGGTCCGGCTCGTGCTTGCACCTGAACAGCTCAAGGAGCGGACCGTTCGCTTGCTGGAGCGGTTCTGGCGGGAGCTCTACGCGGCGGAATTCGAGCGTGCCTTGCCGGTCATGCGGCGGGCAGTACGGCAAGCGCGGGCGACAACCTTCTCAAGCGTGGCGAACGCCTTTGAGGAACTGAGTGGCCATCGCTTGCCGGACGAAGTGCAGCTGGCGCTCCCGCGCGTCGAGCGGGTAACTTTCAGCCCGTCCTATTACCTGGGAAACTTTGTGCAATTCATCCTGTACCCGCCGGAACTGATCCTCTACTTCAACTGCCAGCGCACCAGCGCGGCGACGCAGCCAGCGGAAGGCTCAGTGATCTCACCCGATCTTCTGCCCGGTCTCCGGGCACTCGGCGACGGGACGCGGCTGCGTATCATCGAGCTTCTGCGCAACGGCGAACGGTACGCTCAAGAGATCGTTGGCATGTTGGGCATCAGCCAGTCAGCAGTCTCGCGTCACCTGGCGATGCTCGAGGCCGCGGGGATCGTCACCGTGCGGCCTGCCAACGGGATGAAGTACTACGCGATCAACTCCCAGCGTCTTCGGCAGATTGCCGAAGAGCTGGAGCGGATCGGTTCGGTCGACGTTCGCGCGACCGAGCGAGACAACTCAAACGGTTCGCGTGCGGTATCATCACCGCACGCCGCGGGTCGGTCGCTGCTGGCCGAGGACAAGCCACCTCACCCCGCCGTCGGGTGAGGCCAGGCACCTCCTCTAACTGCCCTCTTCCGCGATCCCGCACCGGGATCGCGCCCCCTCAGAACGACCCGCACCCAGTTCGGTCGGTCTCGGCCCCGGTCGAACTGTGATCGCCCTCCTTCGGCGATCGGCCCGCGTGGCGACGGGGACTTTGGTCCCCTTCGTCTTCTACCAGGGGGCGGTGGGATCACCACCGCCCCCTGTGTTTTAAGCGTCCTCCTGCCACATTCCGGTCCGTTGGAGGTCTATGTGGATCGCATTCGCTCGAGCCGATAATCACTCGGCGCTGCCTCCCCGGATTTCCTACAGCAGACCCCCTGTAGCTTGAGTGACCACGAGCCATACGCTGACCAGTGCAGCGATGGACCTTAACCGGCTCCTGCGTTAGACGGCTCTGACGACAACGGTGGCCTGGTCAGGCAAGGCGCAGCCTCACTGGCCCTGTCTATCGGTGGGTCGATGCCAGGGAGGAGCTCCGCCTGTGCGGATCAGAGCTGTGCGTCGACAGAAAGCCGATATCCGCTCCTCTCCCAGCAGACCGGCTAATCCCCGGAGGACAAGGCGAAAGCTCCGGGCTCCCCTTGCAACTGGGGAGTTCTAACACCCTCCGCTTGCGGACCGGCAGAGAACGGGGCCGTCATACGACGGCCCCGGGTACAGGGAGGGAGGGAGAAGTGGTCGAACGGAGCGAAACAACAACGAATGCGTACGTCGTCTGTGGTCGTTCGGACGCTGTACGTACGGATTCCGATGAGAATGATAACTCGACGATTCATCGGTGTCAACCCCGATTCCCGGAACTGAGTGAGTTGAGCTCGGCCCTTTGGGGCGATGAAAGCGATCGATGGCCAGCCGAAAGGGCAACACCGGGCTTTCGGCGGGGAGCTTGCCGCGGGTAGGCTGGACGTGTTTCAAGAGTTGGGCGCTCTAGGGGAGTACGCGCGAATCGCATTGCTCCAAGAGGGGGCATGGGGTACGCGTGCATTGCCTGTGAGAGAGGGGGAACGCTATACTGAGTATGGACCGTGCTAGGCGGGGAGCTAGCGGTGCCCTGAACCCGCAATCCGCTCTAGCGGGGCCGAATTCCCTCCCGAGGTCCGGTCCTGTGGGACTGCCTGGGCCACGTGGCGTGGATGGTTGGGTCCCACGCGGCGAGGAGCCGTGAACCTGGTCAGGGCCGGAAGGCAGCAGCCATAAGCGGTTTCCCTCGGGCGACGTGGGAGTGCCTGGCCGGAGTCGGCGAGCCCAGTGCAAGCTGGAGGAGCGCGATCGACGGAGGGTGCACGGTCCGATTCATCGGGCCGTCGCGGGATTCTCTCGCGACGGCCCGCCCGTTTTTCTCAATTCAGCGTGACTTGCGGGTTGCGGACTGGGTCGTCGAAGCTCGTCGTCGTGGTGCGTGTTTGGGAATCGTCGCGTACTGCTTCCGGCGGAGCTCCTCGGCGCGTTGCCGGGCGAGAGGCGGATACACGCGAACCAGGACGTGCCCAGCATAAGCAGCCCACACAACCGCGAGCAGCGCACTCAGATAGAGCCAGATACGCATATAGAGGTTGAAAGCGCTAATGCGCCCCAGCCGGAAGAGGAAGAAGAACAGGCCAATCCCAAACACGACGAGTCCCCAGCCAGCGATTCGCTGCAGGAACTGTGCGAGTAGCGGATCGCGTTTGCGGATCAGCCGCCGCGGATCGTTGTAGAGCCACAAGCAAACGAGGAAACCGAGGCTAAAAACAACGACGTAGGCGATGGATAGTGGTCCCCAGGTCGGCATTCGCCAAAGCGGTGCAGTGAGGTACTCCCAGTCAAACGGGTTTTGCATCCGGAACCCCCGTCAGCTCTGTTCGAAGAGGATGCGTCGCTTGACTTGCTCAATCGCGTTAGTGACTTGGATGCCTCGTGGGCACGCCTCGGTGCAGTTGAAGATCGTCCTGCACCGCCATACGCCGAACTTTTGGTTGAGAATGGCGAGGCGTTCCTCCGCCGCCCGGTCACGGGAATCGAAGAGGAACCGGTGTGCATTGACAATGGCAGCCGGCCCAAGCCACTCGGTCGTCCAGAAAATAGGACAGGCAGCCGTGCAACAGGCGCAGAGGATGCACTTCGTCGTGTCGTCGTAGAGTGCCCGCTCTTCCGGAGACTGCAGGCGCTCACGAACCGGTGGTGGTTCATCATTGATGAGATACGGCATGACAGCACGATACTGTGCAAAAAATGGCTCCATGTCGACGACGAGATCGCGGATGATTCGGAAGCCCAAGAGGGGCTCGATCGTGATCTTTGGGCCGAGATCCTTGATGAGCACCTTACAGGCGAGCCGGTTCCGACCATTTATCCGCATCGCATCGGAACCGCAGACGCCATGCGCGCAACTCCGACGGAAAGTGAGCGTTCCGTCTTGGTACCACTTGATGTAATTGAGCGCATCGAGGACGCGATCGGTCGGCTCGACCTCGACGGTGTACTCACGATAGTACGGCTTCGAGTCGGTCTCGGGGTTGAACCGCTGGATACGCAATGTCACCTGCATATCAGTACACCCGCTCCTTCGGCTCAAACCGGGTGATCACGACCGGCTTATAAGAGAGCTGCAGCCCTCCCGACGTCCGTGCAATCAGCGTGTGCTTGAGCCAGTTCGCGTCGTCGCGTGCTGGGAAGTCCTCGCGGTAGTGCGCGCCGCGGCTCTCCTCGCGCGCGAGTGCGGAGGCCGCGATCGCTTCGGCACAATCGAGGAGGAAACCGAGCTCGATGGCCTCGACCAACTCCATGTTGAAGGTGCGACTCTTGTCGTCGATGCGGATCTGGCTGTATCGCGTTCGCAGCTCGCCGAGCTTCTGCTGGAGGCGCTTGAGCCCGTCACCGGTACGGAAGACGCCGGCATCGGTCATCATTGCCTCCTGGAGTTCCGCTCGAAGCGTTGCCACGCGCTCAGTTCCCTCATTCTCAAGAATCCATTCCACCTCCGCCCGAGCGCGGTAGTCGGGTTCCTTCGGCAGCGGATGGAAGTCGTTCTCCCGCACGAAGGTGAGCATATGGCGGCCGGCACGGCGGCCGAACACAACGAGGTCAACGAGCGAGTTCGTGCCGAGGCGGTTCGCGCCATGGACACTCACGCAGGCACACTCGCCTGCCGCATAGAGTCCCGGAATCGGCGTGTTCTTCTCGTCGATGGTCACACGGCCATCGACATCGGTTGGAATACCGCCCATGGCATAGTGGGCGGTCGGCTGAATGGGGATAAGATCCTTGACCGGGTCGAGCCCGAGATACGTCCGGACGAAGTCAGTGATATCTGGAAGCTTGGTCTCAATCACTTCGGGTGGGAGATGCGTGAGATCGAGCCAGACATAGTCTTTGCCATCGACCCCGCGACCAGCGCGGATCTCCTGATAAATGGCTCGCGAGACCATGTCGCGCGGGGCAAGATCGAGGAGTGTCGGCGCGTAGCGTTCCATGAAGCGCTCGCCAAGCCCGTTCCGCAGGATTCCCCCTTCGCCGCGGCAGGCTTCGGAGAGGAGGATGCCCATCTTGTAGATTCCGGTGGGATGGAACTGGTAGAACTCCATGTCCTCAAGCGGGATACCGCGCCGGAACGCGATAGCGACTCCATCGCCTGTGGCCGCGAGCGCGTTACTCGTGACCTTATAGACACGTCCAAACCCACCCGTGGCCAAGAGGACGGCTTTCGCGTGAAAGATATGGAGCTCACCTGTTTCAATGTCCATGGCAACGACGCCGGTACAGACGCCGTCGTCGGTAAGCAAGAGATCGAGCATCATGAACTCGTCGAAAAAGGTAACCTGCTTCTTGAGTGCAGTCTGATACAGCGTCTGCAGAATCATGTGTCCGGTTCGATCGGCAGCGTAACAGGCGCGCCGAACCGGCCCTTCACCGAAATTGCGGGTGTGCCCACCGAAACGGCGTTGGTCGATTCGGCCGTCCGGTGTCCGGTTGAAGGGGAAACCCCAGTGCTCGAGCTCGATGATGGCGTCGATCGCCTCGCGGGCGAGCACCTCGGCCGCATCCTGGTCGACAAGATAATCGCCGCCCTTCACGGTATCGAACATGTGCCAGATCCAGTGATCCTCTTCGACGTTACCAAGAGCGGCGGCGATCCCCCCTTGTGCGGCCCCGGTGTGTGAACGGACAGGATACAGCTTGCTGATGACCGCAACGTTACACTGTCCGGCTAGCTGGGCTGCGGCCATCAAGCCTGCTCCACCGGCACCGACGATGACGGCATCGAAGCGGTGGTACATCGTTCAACCCCCTGCCTGTGCGAGTGTCTCGAAGCGACTGGGATCGAAGGTCAGAACGGCAATCGAGCCGATGATGAGGAAGACGATTGCCAGTGTCCAAAGGATCGAGTGCGCCAGCACACGCCATCCCTGGGGCCGAATGTAGTCGTCGACTGCCAAGCGCGCTCCATTGAGCCCATGCAGTAGTGCAAGGAAGAGCATCAACCAGTCATAGGCGCGCCAGAACGGTGAATTCCAGCGGTCGGCCACAAATTGCCAGTCGATCTCATCAACAGTATTGATGACGTGCATAATGACAACGTGGCCAATGGCTAGGAAGATCAAGAGGAGCCCGCTTATTCGGAAGAAGTACCAGGAATAAAGTTCAAAACCGCCAGAGGGTCGCTCGCGGCCAATGTGTGGACGAGCCACTGTCATTCTCCGTTCCTCCTCACGTGAGAATCGCACGGATCATCAAGATTGCTGTTGGTAGAAAACCGGCGAGGAACACTGCAATCACGCCATAGAAGAGTTGTCGCTCATAGCGGTAGGCTGCTGGCCAGAAATCGATCAAGATGATGCGCACTCCATTGGCCGCATGGTAGTACAGTCCGGCAACGAGAATGATCTCGCCAATGCGGAACACGGGGTGGCGATATAAAAAGAGGAGTTCGTTAAACGTGTCCGGACCGTAGTTGACAAGGAAGATATCGACGATATGCAGCAGCAAGAACAGCAGCACACCGAGACCAGTAATCCGATGGAATGCCCACGAGATCATTCCGGGTGGGGGACGATATCCTCGATAAGCGGTGATCCCGCGAGTCGTTGCCCGGTGAACGTCGCGCATCGTCTCGGTCGTCACCCGTTCGCCTCCTCACCTGCCACGCGGGTACGACGGGGCGAGGACGCAAGCGCGGATACCACCCGAAAGTGTACGCTGGAAGACGGATCTCTCACAAGATGAGGGGTTCGTCCTTCTGGAACGGAGGGGACGAATCGTCTCTCGCTTGGTACACTGCCGCTCATGGATGCCCGTGTGAACCTGGACGGGGAGCATGGAAACACGCCGCGACGCGCGAGCGCTTGTGAGAAGCGCAGTAGACCGCACAATTCACCTTGCCTGCCAGATTGCCACAGTACCCGCGCCAACTTTCGAGGAGTGGGAACGAGCGCGCTTCGTGGCCGAACTCTTCGAGCAACGGGGTGCCCAGCCAGAGTTCGATGCGGTTGGGAACGTGATTGTGCGTCGGCAGGGAGAGGGGCGTGGGCGCAGTCTGCTCCTCGCAGCCCACTTGGATACCGTCTTCCCGCGTGAGACACCACTCACAATTGAGCGTGGAGAAACCTGGGTCCGCGGGCCCGGCATCGGCGATAACGCCCTGGGGGTGGCAGCACTCGTCATTCTTTGGGAGCTCCTGGATGCACTCGCGGTGCGGACGCCCGGCGATCTGCTCTTGGCGGCCGATGTCGGTGAGGAAGGCCTTGGGAACCTCAGAGGCATGCGTGCGCTGATCGAGCGGTTCGGACCGGAACTTGGTGCGGTTGTCGCGGTTGAAGGGCACAACCTGGGACGAGTAACCAACGCCGCAGTGGGATCGGTGCGTTTGCGAATCATCGTCCGCGGGCCTGGAGGACACAGCTGGGGTAACTTTGGTACCCCAAGCGCAATCCACGAGCTCGCGCGAATTATCTGTGCCTTGACGGAGACGCCGGTGCCGCGTTCGCCCAAGACAACGTACAATGTTGGTACGATCGAGGGGGGTGTCTCCGTTAACACCATCGCACCGCTCGCTCAGGCAGTCGTCGATCTCCGCTCGATCGATGGACGAGAACTTGGGAGACTACGTCGGACGGTTGAAGAGATCTGCGAACGTCACCGTTCTTCCAGCATCACGGTGGAACTGGAGCTCTTGGGTGAGCGGCCGGCAGGCGAGACGCCGGTCGATGTCCCGCTTGTGCGCGAAACGATGAAGATCCTTCGAGAGTTGGGAGTCGAGCCAGTACTCGACGCGTCAAGCACCGACGCGAATGCCGCGATTGCCGTCGGCATTCCGGCGGTGTGTATCGGGTTGACGCGTGGGCGGGGAAGTCACACCGTCGAGGAAACGATCGACGTTGCTCCGCTCGAGCTCGGCCTCATGCAATTGGTTTGGCTCGTCGAACGTTTCCCTGTTTCCTGAACGGAATCGAGCGAGAGGTGTCGAAAGACATGGCGCGGATCTACGTCGCGCTCGACATCGAGGCGACGGGTATGGATCCGGAGCGAGACGAGATCATCGAGGTGGCGGCGATCAAGTTCCGCGACGAGCAGGTGCTCGAGCGGTTCGAAACGCTCGTCCAGCCGCGGCGTCCGGTTCCGCTTTCGGTCTCCAGCCTCACCGGATTAACGATGCGTGATCTGCGACGAGCACCCAGCTTTACGCAAGTTGCGCCGCGTCTGCGCCAGTTCGTGCGTAATCATCCGATCGTCGGACAGTCACCGGAATATGATCTCCAGATGCTTGCTGCCCACGGCTTGGAGCTCCGGAATCCGGTCTACGATACGTTCCGCTTGGCGACCATCCTATTACCGGATCTTCCTGCCTATTCGCTAGCGAGTATCGCCGCACGGCTCGGCATTTCGGTCGCACAGCAACATCGGGCAATGGCTGATGTCGAGACGACGATGGCTGTTTTTCTCGGTCTGTGCGATCTGCTCCGGGAGTACGATCTCGAGACACTGCGCCGGCTTGCCGATTACACAGCGCAAGCTGGCTTGCCCGAATCGGACGTCTTTGAGGCGGTGTATCGCGAACTGGCAGAGCAGGGAATCGGTCAGCTTGGTGGAGTGTTGGCTGAGCGGCTGCGCTCGGCAGTACCTGGCGTACATCATGCGGCCGAACTCGTGTTTCTGTTGCCGCGTGAGCGTCCGTCGCGTTTGGAGCCAACAGGGCGAATGCCTCAGCTGGATACGGAGTGGATCGGTCACCTCTACGGCCAGGCAGGCATTTTCGCCCAGACTCTGCCCGGGTACGAGCACCGTCCGGGGCAAATCCTGATGGCGCAGGCGGTCGCTCGGACATTTAACGAAGGCGGGCAGCTCCTGGTGGAGGCAGGAACTGGTACCGGCAAGTCGCTGGCGTATCTTCTGCCCGCAGTGTTGCACGCTGTGGAACGGGGTGAGACCGTCGTCGTTTCGACCGATACCCTGGCACTGCAGGATCAGTTGTTCGCGAAGGACTTGCCGCTTCTCCGACGTGCGCTCGAGACGGCGGCCGAACAGGATCCGCGATTGGCGCGGGCTGCGCAGTTCCGAGCGACTGTTCTCAAGGGGCGTTCGAACTACTTGTGTCTGCGTCGTTGGTTTCTGCGACAGCGCGAGCCGTTTCAGAGCCGTGCGGAGGCGCTTCTGGCTGCCAAAATTACTGCCTGGTTGCCGCAGACTGAGACAGGTGACCGTGCCGAGCTCCATCTCACGAGCGAGGAGCAGGCAGCCTGGGCCCAAGTCGCCGAGTCGGAAGGGGCATGCCTACCCCATCGTTGTTTGTTCAATCGCCGCAATCAATGTTTCCTGTATCGGGCACGAGCCACTGCGGAGAGTGCACACATCGTGATTGTCAACCATGCGCTCTTGCTCTCGGATCTCCTTGCAGAAAGTCGCGTTCTTCCTCCCTACCGTCACCTCATCATCGACGAAGCGCATCACTTGGTTGACGAGGCGACCCAGCAGTTTGGCTTTCAGGTGGCACAGGAGGATGTGCGCGAACTGGTGCGGCGCGTGCTCGGGTTAGACCATCTCGGGCGATTTGCTGGCGCACTGGGCGAGTTGTGGTCGGCACTTGCTGCGCTCCCAGATGCAACCGCCCGCGGGTTAGCTCGCGAATTGGGTGAGAAACTGACGGAGTGGTGGCCGCGCGTCGAGGCACTTCACCAGCAGGCGGAAGGCTTGTTTTTACTGCTTGGGAATATCGTGCAGCATCACCCGGCGGAGAATGGGGGCTACGACCGACAAGTCCGGATCACAGAGAGTGTCCGGCATGAGACAACGTGGAGCGCGGTCGAGGAGGTCGGGCAGACACTGACAACGCATCTTCGCTCGGTGTATTCGGCGCTGCACTGGGCCAGCGCACGGGTGGACGAGCTTCCCGAGGCCGTACGGGACGAGGTAAGCGAATTGGTGACGGAGCTCGATGTGCTTGAGCGACGAGCACGGGAACTGCATGATCGGCTCCAGGAGGTGCTGTTCGCTCCGCGAGCGGAACGTGTTTACTGGCTGACGTGGCGGGCGCAACCACCGCATCTGAGTCTGAACATGGCGCCACTCGAGGTCGCTTCGCTCCTCAACGAGCTGTTGTTCTCTCGTCTGGAGACGTGTGTCCTCACCTCGGCGACGTTGACCGTGGATCGCTCATTCGCGTATATCCGTGAGCAACTGGGGCTTGCTGATGCCGACGAACTCGTTGTCGATTCGCCTTTTGACTATGCGAGTTCAACATTACTGTGCTTGGCGGAAGATATCGCTGAGCCGGGGGAACCAGGGTATCAGCGGCAGGTGAACGAGACCCTGCTCGGACTCCTGCGAGCGACACGTGGGCGCGCGTTGGTGCTCTTCACCTCACACAGCGCACTCCAAGCGGCCTATCGGGCGATCAAGCGGCCGCTCGAACAGGAGGGGATCCTCGTGCTGGGCCAGCGGATCGATGGGAGCCCACGGCAGCTGGTTGAACGGCTCAAGGCCCGACCAGAGACGGTGGTCCTGGGGACGAATGCGGTGTGGGAGGGGGTCGATGTTCCCGGCGAAGCTCTGAGTGTGCTTGTGATTGCCAAGCTGCCGTTTGCGGTGCCAAGTGATCCGGTCTTTGCGGCTCGCTGTGAAGCGTACGACGATCCGTTCCACGAGTATGCCGTGCCGCAAGCCGTGTTGCGCTTTAAGCAGGGATTCGGCCGCCTGATCCGCAGCACTCGGGACTATGGAGTCTGTGTCGTACTGGATCGACGTGTGGTGACGCGTCGCTATGGACAGTCGTTTGTCCAATCGCTGCCACCGTGCACGATTCGACGGACGACGACAGCACAGATTCCCCGACTCGCGCAAGAGTGGTTAGTACGGCAACAGGACCGACTTGCTGCGAGTACAACCGGTGGGAAAGGGGGTCAAAGCAATGGATCAGCTGGATCGTAACCTGGCGATGGAACTTGTCCGCACCACGGAAGCAGCAGCGCTGGCGGCAGCCCAGTGGGTCGGACGTGGGGACAAGAACGCGGCGGATGCTGCTGCCGTGCGCGCCATGCGGCGCATGCTCTCGACCGTGCACATGAAGGGGGTCGTTGTCATCGGAGAAGGGGAAAAGGACCAAGCTCCGATGCTGTACATCGGTGAGGAAGTTGGAACTGGCGAGCCGCCCGAGGGAGATCTCGCCGTCGATCCGATCGATGGGACACGGTTGTGTGCCAACGGCATGCCAGGCGCGGTCTCGGTGGTCGCGTTGGCAGAGCGCGGCTCAATGTACTACCCGCCGGGAATCGTCTACATGAACAAGATCGCGGTCGGGCCGGAGGCCGCCCATGCGATTGACATCCGTCTCTCGCCAACGGAGAACTTGCACCGGATCGCCGAGGCGAAGCGGATGAGTGTTCGGCTCCTAACGGTTGTCGTGTTAGATCGTCCGCGCCATCAGGCTTTGATAGAAGAGATTCGCCGTGCTGGAGCGCGTATCCGCCTGATCACCGACGGTGACGTCGCTGGAGCGGTCATGACCGCATTTCCGGAGTCGGGCGTCGATGTCTTAATGGGGATTGGGGGATCACCGGAAGCAGTGGTTGCGGCGGCAGCCTTGAAGTGCGTGGGCGGCGCAATTCAGTGCACGCTCTATCCGCGTGACGAAGAGGAGCGCCAGCGAGCCCTTGAACAGGGGCTGGAACTCGACCGGGTTTTTACTGCCGATGATCTGGTACGCTCCGACAACGTGTTCTTCGCTATGACGGGAATCACGACGGGCGATCTCGTGGAGGGCGTGCGTTTCACACGGCATGGTGCGCGCACACACTCGATTGTCATGCGATCGCGGACAGGGACGATTCGGCGCATTGAGGCAGAGCATCGGCTGACGAAGGTGCAGGAGTACCAGGCAGTGGCGTTTGACGGGGATGGTCGGGCTGTGGTAGAGTAAGGTGGCGCGGGTTCCCCGCGTCACGTACCTCTCCATGGTACCCCGGTCTCGGTTGGTTCGGTCGTCCGCTTTTGGAGACCGGAGATTCTCACACGAAACACCGTAGGACGTAAGAGGTTCTCGTTGTCCACACAGCGACCGGCGCAGCCTTGCACGAACGTTCCTTGGGACTCGGAGTCGTGTCCCCGGCTTCGGTGCACGACCTGATGAGTCTCGGTGAAGGGCTTCGCCGCTCGCACGCTTGCGGAATGGCACTGAGGAGATTGAACGCGTGGCAAAAAGATCGAACTCGAGGAGGACTGCAACGATGGATCCGGTAACGCCGACCACAACTGTTGAAGAGATCAAGGAGTCTCCCGCGCTGACCGCCGCTGAGCTGCAGGAGAAAAGTCTGGAGGAGCTCCAGGCGATCGCCCGCGACTTTGGTATTCCGAATGCTCAGCGTCTGCGCAAGATGGAACTGGTCAACAAGATCCTGCGGGCGCAGACGGAGCGAGAGGGCGGCATCTTCGGCGAGGGTGTCCTGGAGATCACCGAGGACGGCTTCGGCTTCCTGCGCGGTGAGCGGTACTTGCCCGGGCCCAACGATGTTTATGTCTCGCAGTCGCAAATTCGGCGCTTTGGGCTGCGGCAAGGGGACTGGGTCGCTGGGCAGGTGCGACCACCGAAGGAGAATGAGAAATATTACAGCTTGCTCCGCGTCGATGCTGTCAACGGCATGGATCCCGAGCTCGCGCGGCGGCGTCCGAGCTTTGACAGCCTGACGCCCATCTTCCCGATGGAGCTCATCAATCTTGAGACGGAGCCGCACATTCTCTCGACCCGCCTCGTCAATCTCGTAGCGCCGATCGGTCGTGGGCAGCGCGGCTTGATCGTCTCTCCGCCCAAAGCCGGTAAGACGGTACTGCTCAAGCACATCGCCAACGGGATCACGACGAATTACAAGGACATTCACCTGATCGTGTTGCTCATTGGTGAGCGCCCAGAGGAAGTTACCGACATGCGGCGCTCGGTCGATGGTGAAGTGATCTCCTCCACCTTCGACGAGCCCGTGGAGGACCATATCCGGGTCGCCGAGATGACGCTTGAGCGAGCCAAGCGGCTGGTCGAGTGCGGGATGGATGTTGTGATCCTGTTGGACTCGATCACGCGGCTGGCCCGTGCTTACAACCTGAGCGTCCCGCCGAGCGGACGGACGCTCTCCGGTGGTATCGACCCTGTGGCGCTCTATCCGCCGAAGCGCTTCTTCGGTGCGGCGCGGAACATCGAGGGTGGCGGAAGCCTCACCATTATCGCAACGTGCTTGGTCGACACCGGTTCCCGTATGGACGACGTCATCTATGAGGAGTTCAAGGGAACCGGGAACATGGAGCTCCACCTCGACCGCAAGCTCGCTGAGCGACGAATCTTCCCGGCTATCGATATCCAGCGGTCGGGGACACGGCGTGAGGAGCTGCTGCTTGACGAGCAAACACTGCGTCAGGTCTGGACGATGCGCCGCATGGTCTCGATGCTTGGTGGTACCGACGGTACGGAGCTCGTACTCGGCCGATTGGCACGCACGCAGAATAACGCGGAGTTCCTCGCAACCCTACACAAGGACCTCTAAAGGGAACGAGGTAAGGAGTTGGGTGTGCGATGAGCCAGCGCTCGCTGCTGCATTCCCCGGGACATGACCGTGAGTGGAGCGACCAGGATGTACTCACGGTGGTTGCCGTCAGCGCCACGGCTGTACTGTGGCCAGTGGGACTCGTGCTCGCCTGGGCGAACCCGCGCTGGAGGCTCGCCGACAAACTGGTCGCCACGCTGCTGCCAATCGGCGGCTTGATGTTCTCCCTACTTGTGTTGCCGGCCGGCGCGCGGGGCCTCGGGCTGAGTGCGCCAGCGAGCGTGAACTGGCTCGTCGAGTTGGGCCACTATGGCGGACTCATGGGGGCACCGCTCGTGGCAGCCCTTTATCTGGGAGTTCGCGCGGGCTTGTCCAGGCGACTTTTGGCGGGCTTGCTCCTGTTAGCGCTCCTGGTTCTCGCACTGGCGCAACTCGCGTTCTTCCTGGGCTCGCAGCTTCAGCCGGGGCGGCCCTAATCCGTCAACCGAGCACGCTCGACGCGAAGGAGAAAATCCAGTATCACTTGGCCGGCCAGATGTGGCAGGGTGCGATGTGGGAAGTGTCCACCGCGGGGTAGGATGCAAACCTCCCCGCGTGGCAGCTGAGCGGTGAACGCGACGAGCCAATCCGCGGGCGCAACAGGATCGTTGTCTCCAGCCATGAGTAGGATGGGCCGATCGAGCAGTTCGATCCCCTGTGCCCATTCGCGCATTTCGCGCGGCCGTTCAATCCCGTCCTGGATAAAGTTCGCGAGTAATCGTTTCCGCGCATGATCCTGGCCGAGAGCGCGGTGGGCGTGGGCATACTCGTCCTCATGAGCTGGGAAAAGCTCTTCAATCACAGAACGTGTGTACTCTGCTGTCGATGGTGCTGCGAAGTTGGGCGGGCCGATGAAGACGAGTGAGCGCGCGTTCACTGCACCGGATAGCGCCAGTCGTGCTGCGACCATGGCGCCCAAGCTCGCCCCGACCAAATGCGCCTCCCGGATGTCGAGACGATGGAGGAGTTCGGCGACGTCAACGGCGAAGCCTTCAAGCGTCAGCCGACCACCTGGGTCGCTGCTTCGGCCGTGTGCCCGGAGGTCGGGTGCGATGACGTCGAAGTGGCGGCGGAGCATATCGAAGATAGCGAGCCAGTTCTCACTCGTCCCGAAATACTGGTGCAGGAGAACGACCGGTACTCCGCTTCCAGCGCGGTTGAAATAGATGGTTACCTGGCTCAGCTCGCAGTACGGCATCGCACGCTCCGATCTCTCCTGAGTGGGCCGACCAGAAAGTGACGGCCCGTGTCTCCGGGCGGCCACTATACTCTGGCTCATGGTTCGAGGGGAGGGTAGAGCGTGCGGGACATCGGCGCACTCCGGTCGATTCTCCGGCGGATCGATCGGCGCGGCTACAAAGCGTATGAGGAGATCCGTGGTCTCTATCGCGCTGGAGACGTCCTCATCGCGGTCGATCATGTTCAAGGTGATCCCTACGCGCCACCCTCGCGAGTTCGGTTGATTGTCGAGCGCCAGCGCCTGCCTCTACCGGCGGTGTCCAGTCGTGTCCGCCGCATCGCACTAGAGGATTTCCTGGCACGCCGAGCGCGCCGGGCAATCGAGCAGCTGGGGCGGCGTCGCGCCGGCAGTGGTCGGTCGGGTCTCATCATGATCGATGCTGGGGGGCAGGAGGTGCTGGAGCGGACAGCCTGCCGCATCGCGCATGATCGTGTGGAGCTCCGACTGTCGGTTGGCTTACCGGCAGCCGGGCGAACGATTCTCGGCGATGTCGCAGAGCAATTGCTCGCCGACCTCCTGCCGGAACTTGCGCGCATGACGCTCTGGCTGGACCGTGCCGCTTTGGCGGAGGCCGAGCGCTTTTTGGCAGTCGTCGAGGATGCGGAGGCGATCCGTGAGCAGCTCCCACAACATGGTTTGGTGGCCTTTGTCGGTCGCGGCGCAATCCTTCCCCGACGGAGTGGCGTGAGCCAAGAGCCGTTGTTGGAAGAGGTTGTTCCGTTCGAACCGCCCGCGAGCCTCGAAGTGGAACTCCTCACTCCGCACAGCGGTCCAGTCCGCGGGATGGGTATCCCGGAAGGTGTCACGCTTATCGTCGGCGGTGGCTTCCATGGAAAGTCGACGCTCCTTGAGGCGCTAGCACGCGGGGTATACAACCACATCCCGGGAGACGGACGAGAACGTGTTGTCACGCGGAGTGATGCGGTCGTCATCCGAGCGGAGGACGGGCGCCGTGTCGTAGGCGTTGATCTCTCCGCCTTCATCCGCGATCTCCCGCTCGGCCGCTCGACGACCTGCTTCACCAGTGATGATGCGAGTGGCTCGACCTCCCAAGCCGCCAACATTCTCGAGGCACTGGAAGTTGGAGCACGTGTCCTTCTTATGGATGAAGATACCTGTGCGACCAACTTTATGATCCGCGATCATCTCATGCGTGAACTCGTGCCAGCGGATGCCGAACCGATCGTGCCCTTCATCGATCGCGTGCGGCAACTGCATCGCGAAGCTGGTGTTTCGACGGTTCTCGTGATGGGTGGTGCGGGGGACTATCTCCACGTAGCGGACACCGTCATCTGGATGCGCTCGTACCGCCCAGTGGACGTCACGCTGCGAGCCCGAGAGCTGGCTCAGCGTCACGGTGATGGACACTTTGAGGCGCCCACTCCATGGCCAGGAGTGGTTCCGCGCATACCGCTTCCAGAAAGTATCGACCCGCGACGGCGCGAACGGACGCGCGTGCGAGCCTACGGAACGGAGGAAGTTGCCTTCGGGTACGAGTCGATCGATCTCCGCCACGTGGAGCAGCTCGTCGACCCGAGCCAGACCCGCGCCATTGGCTTGGCGCTGGTCTATGCCCTGGAACAGGGCTTCATCGATGGGTACCGAACGCTAGCCGAGGTGCTCGATCTGCTTGAGGCGGTGATCGATCGGGAGGGACTGGACGTTCTCTCACCGTTCCGTGGTCATCCTGGCGACTTCGCGCGCCCTCGCCGCTACGAACTCGCTGCAGCCCTCAATCGCTTGCGGACGCTCGAGGTTCGCCAAGTACGGGTGGGGTCGTAAGGCCGGGCACTTCGTCCTCCGTGCGTGCCCGAATTGCTGCAACACCAGCGATTGCAGCGGTCTCCGCTCGGAGGATCAGTGGGCCGAGCGAGCGGAGCTCCGCCCCATGGTGCCGCAGGAATTCGATTTCCTCCGCGGCCCAGCCCCCCTCAGGGCCGATTGCGACAGCAACTGGTACGGTGCGGTCAAACTCGTCACGCACGATCGATGGAGCCTCAGTCCCCTCCCAAAACACGACGAGACGGTGTGCGGCGACAAGACCGAGGGCATCACGAAGCGAGCAAGGGGCAGTGATATCGGGCAAGACACCGCGGCCGCACTGTTCACTGGCCTCGCTCGCAATCCGTTGCCAGCGCGCGAGACGGTGCGCGGTGCTGCGTTCGTCCAAGTGCACGACGACCCGCTGTGTACGGAGCGGCACAATCCGGACGACACCAAGTTCCGTCGCTTTCTCGATGACAAGATCGAAGTGATCGTGACGCAGAAGCGCTTGCAGCAGCGTTATCGGTGGGGCCGGAAGCGGCCGGGAGGGCTGGGCGCTTTGGATAACAGCGAGCGCTCTGTCCGGTTGCACGGACTGCAGCTCGGCAACGAAGTCGACCCCGCGACCGTCAAAGAGGACGATCGAGTCTCCGGGACGCAGCCGGAGTACGCGTGCAAGTTGTCGAGAAATTCGCTCGGGGAGTTCGAGTGTGCGCCCGACATCCAACGTGGTGGGAATATAGAACCGATGTCCGCATCGGCTCATGGCCGTGTCCTGCTCAGCAGGAGACTGACCCAGTCGCCATCCTGGCGTCGCTCGACAACCTCGGCGCCAAGCTTCCGGTACCGAGCGCGCACATCTTCTTCAGCTGATGCGATGATGCCGCTGAGGATGATGGAGGCACCAGGCCGCGCCGCGCGTACAAGTCGTGGTGCGGCGTCGATGAGAACGCGTGCCACGATGTTGGCGAGGACAAGATCGTAAGCCTCGCGCTCGTGCAGATCACGTGTCACATCACCGACATGCACCGTAGCGCGTTCCAGAACGCCGTTCCGAGCAAGGTTGGCACGCAGCACGTCACTGGCGACCGGGTCGAGTTCGATCGCGGTGACAAAGGCTGCCCCGAGCTTGAGTGCAGCGATGGAGAGGATCCCAGAACCAGCCCCAGCATCCAGCACAATGTCACCTGGACGAATGATCCGCTCGATCCACATGAGGCAGTGCTGGGTCGTCGGGTGGAGACCGGTGCCGAAGGCCATACCGGGATCCAAGTCGATAACCACATCATCAGCGTGCGGCGTATAGGAGAGCCAAGAAGGACGAATCACCAAGCGGTGCCCGATCCGTGTCACCGGAAAATGCTGTTTCCACGCTTCTGCCCAATCCTCCTCGGCCAGCGTTCGGAGCTGAAGTTCTCCCACCGTGCCGAGCAAGCTGAGATGCCAGAGGGCCTGCCGCAGGGACTCCACCGTCGCGTCGACATGCTCGTCAAGTGGGAGATAAGTCGTTACTCTCACTGGTGTTGCAGGGTCAAGAGCAGCGTGTTCACCGTCCGGGTCTTGTTTGACCGGGTGAAACACCGCGACTCCCTGTTGGTATCCAAACCGAGCAAAGAGTTCGGCAACAGCATCGGCAGACTCAAGGTCCGCTTCAACTGAGACTTCGAGCCAGCGAGAGGACATCGATCACTCTCCGTCACGTTGCGCAAATGTGATCTCTGAGGAATCACCGACGTTGACGCGGAGAAAGTCGCCGACGACCCGTGCGCGTCGACCAACGATGGAGCGATGAAGCATGACGCCCTCGATTGTCGCGCCTTCGTCAATGATCGAATCGGTGACGATGGCGTGTGAGACCACGGCCTGTGGTCCGATGCTCACATAGGGGCCGACGACCGCGTGCTCGATGGTAGCCGTTGGATCGATGACGACGGGTGGAACGACAACGCTCGTCGGGAAGGATGGTTGGGGGCCAGCTTGCCGATCGAGCAAGAAACGGTTTGTTTGTAAGAGTGCCTCGACTGTTCCGCAGTCTTCCCAAACGGAAACAGGTTGGGCAACGATGGTTGCACCGCGATCGATCAAGATCTGAATCGCTTCGGCGAGGTAGTATTCGTTGCCGCGTCGGCGGTCCTCGGCGATCTGCTGTTCGATCGCCTTGATCAGAGCTGCGAAATCGCGGAAATAGTACACACCCACGACGGCAAGATGACTGACCGGTGTCCGGGGCTTTTCGACGAGCCGAACGATTCGCCCATCCTCGACGATAACGACGCCGAAACGCCGAGGGTCATCGACCTCCTTGACGAAAATGACGCCGTCCCAGCGGCACTCCAACAAGGATTCCAGATCAGCGTCGAAGATCAGGTCGGGAAAGACGACAAGCGTCGGCCCATCGATCAGTCCTTTGGCCTGGAGAAGTGCATGGGACTGGCCGAGCGGCTCAGGCTGCTCGACAAAGATCGCGTCAAACTGATAGTGCTCACGCACAAACTCTTCGATCTGTTCGCCCAAGTAGCCAGTGACGAAGACAACACGTTCGAGCGGAAGCCGTAAGAGGCGATCGAGGACATGACCGAGGATCGGTTTACCCGCGACAGTGACGAGCGGTTTTGGCTTGCTCCACGTATGTGGGCGGAGCCGCGTGCCGAGACCAGCTACGGGGATCACCACGTGCATTGTCTCACCTCCTCGGTCGGGCAAACACGGGTTGCAACGCGCAGGACGAGGCAGTTCCAGTGCGATCGTGGCACCAGTGTTCCACGAGGCGAGCAGAGAAGCGGGGACGTAGAAAACACGCCCGTGAACTGCCGTACTCCTCGAGCTGGAGGCACAACTGGTGTACTGCTATTCTCGCCTCGGGAGCGAGGTCGATGCTGTGAATCAGCCGGGCTGCGTGGCGAATGCTGTACCGTGAGCACCCGTGTCCGAAATTACGGCAACAGTGTCGCATGCTGGTACGTCGCCCTGCCAGTTGTCGTCTCCGTGGCGAACCAGCGGTTTACCGTTGGCGAGTTTGTCGTTACCCGTTTCTTGTTCGCTTCGGTGCGACTGGAGTCGCGAGGTAGTGCCCCCAGCGGGATTCGAACCCGCGATCTCCACCTTGAAAGGGTGGTGTCCTAGGCCTCTAGACGATGGGGGCATGCGCCCACGCAATCTCTCACAGTATAAACTTCGCAGAGGGTGTTCGTCAAAGAGCTGCAGCGAGGTCAAACCAAATGGAAAGTCGAATCAGTGCCGGAAATCTCATTTCGGCGGGAGAGCGGACACGCTTGGAACGTGGGGTCGACCGTGTCGTAGCGGTTTGGGCTCGTCACTGGCTGGCAAGTCTGAACGTGCTGACGGGACTCTTTGCGGCCCTTCCGCTGCTTGCTCCGTGGCTGATGGCAAGTGGCCACCCCCGACTGGCGGAAATCATTTACCTCGCTTACCGCTTCGTCTGTCACCAGAAGCCAGAGCGGAGCTTCTTTGTCTTCGGCCACCAGATAGCATATTGCCAACGCGATCTGGCGATCTATACAGGCGTCTTCGTCCTTGGTCTGGTGTATGCCCTCGTGCGACGCTCCTTACACCCGCTCTCCTGGCGAGGTGCTTTTCTCTTGGCCTTACCGATGGCAGTCGATGGAACAACGCAGCTCGTTGGGCTGCGTGAGAGCACATGGCAACTGCGGCTTGTGACCGGCATGTTGTTCGCGCTTGCCACGGTGTGGTTCGTCTATCCTCGCCTCGAGCTCGGGTTCGCAGAAATCCGGGCAGTTCTCGCCAGGCGCGAACAAAGCCCGAACGAATCAGTGATGTCAGCCAGGGAGGAAGTGTGCCGCGGGTCTTAATGGGAAAACGGATCGTCGTCGGTGTTTCGGGCGGGATCGCGGCGTACAAGACCGTAGAGCTCGTCCGTCGCCTGGTGCAGGGCGGTGCCCAAGTCGATGTCGTCATGACGCGGGCAGCAACCGACTTCGTGGGACCGCTGACGTTTCAAGCCCTCACGAAACGACCTGTGCAGGTCACCACAATCGGCGTTTGGCAAGGTGAGCAGGCTGGTCATGTCACGCTCGGCGCTTCAGCAGACCTGATGGTTGTCGCGCCCGCGACGGCAGACACACTTGCCAAGCTCGCCCATGGCATCGCTGATGACGCGGTCACGTTGACAGCACTCGCCTGTCCGGCACCGCTGATGGTTGCTCCGGCGATGGATCACCACATGTACCGGCATCCTGCCACACAAGCGAATCTCGAACTCTTGCGTTCGCGTGGGGTCATCGTCGTGGGACCCCATTACGGGCCGCTCGCGTCGGGGATGATTGGTGAAGGGAGGATGGCAGAGCCTGATGAGCTCGTGGGTGCCATACGCACTGTCCTCGGGCGATCTGGCTCGCTCGCCGACCGGACCGTCGTGGTCACTGCCGGACCGACACGGGAGCCGCTTGATCCAGTACGTTTCCTTAGCAATCACTCGAGCGGCAAGATGGGCTATGCGCTCGCTGAGGTGGCTCGGGATCGCGGCGCGCGCACAATCCTCATCAGTGGCCCAACATGTCTTCCTGCGCCATACGGCGTCGCGCGTGTCGATGTGGGAACAGCAGTGGAGATGCTGCGTGCAGTAGAGGAGGCGACCGCCTCAGCAGATGTGCTCGTGATGTGTGCAGCGGTCGCAGATTATCGTCCTCGAGTCGTGGCAACGGAAAAACTGAAGAAGCGGCAGGAACTTTTTGTGCTGGAGTTGGAGCCGACTGAGGACATCTTGGCGACCATCAACCGGCCGGGACTGGTAAAAGTGGGCTTTGCTGCTGAGACAGAGCGACTGCTGGAGCACGCGACGGAGAAGTTGGAACGCAAGCGCCTGCATCTTTTAGTCGTCAATGATGCGCGAAAGACGATGGGGGCGGAGACAGCGCAAGTGACCTTGCTGCGCCCTGGTCACCAGCCGGAGGTGTTGCCAGAACTTCCGAAAGAGGAGGTGGCTGAGCGTATCTGGGACGCCATTGAGGCCCTCTTGGTGCGGCGTTCTGCTCAGGATGAACAATGAGCGCTGCGACTCCGGTTCGTGCTCGACGCCCACGCCGCCGAGCTCAGCTTGCGCCGCGATTCGCGAACTGGATCATGGTGGCGATATCGCTGTATTGGACACTCCTCTTCGCCCGTTGGTGCGCATGGGTGCTCGCACACGTCATTGGGGATCCAAACGGGATCTTGGCTACGTTGCACTGGTGGCTTGCCTGGCCGTTCGTGCTCATCCCAGGGGCGGCCCGTTTTCCGCTCCTTGCCGACCTTGTGGCAATGACCGTGACTGGGACAGTCACCCTGGGACTGCTCGGTATCCTCGCGGGATGGTGGCGGGAAGCTGGCGCACGGCATCGTCGCTGAAGCGAGGGAGTTGGTAGATCATTTTGTTCGGTATATGGGAGAACAAGTCTAAGCGTGTGACATGGTAGACTGCTTTCGGACAAGGTTATTCGCGGCTGGAGGGCCGTCGTGCGGGTGAGGGGAGCGAATCCGATGGTACGGAATCTTGTCCGCGGTGTCCTGAACCTCGTCTTGGCGGCTCTGGCCACCTGGCTGGCGAATTATCTGGTCGAACGGCTCTTCGGACCAGAGGAACGGACCAGCGGGCGCTGAATTTTGCGTGTGCAGGTCAATCCAGGAGCGGGTACGGGGAGGGTTTGGCGTGGAGATAACGCGACGCGAAGTCGAAGGATTGGGTGCACTTCGGAGTGATCAGTGGCCCATTGTGAGTCTCTATCTCCGAGTTGATAAGGAGCATGTGACTGACGACCATTACTCAATTCGCCTCAAGAACTTGCTACGCGAACTTGAGCAAGCCAAGGTACAGATCGGGCTCACCAGGGCACAAGCGGTTGCGGTTGACGAAGATATCGAGCGGATTCGCGAATTCTTCCGCGATCATGGAGACGAGTTCGGTCAGGGCGTGGCACTCTTCGCGAGCAGCCAGGCTGGTATTTGGCGCGTGTACCACGTTCCGCGCGAAGTCGGGAACGAGGCTGATCTGGACTTCCGTCCGGTGATCGGACGCTTGGTGCGGGTAGTCGAGTTCTTCGAGCCAGTTTGCACCTGCCTCATTTCACGAGATCGGGCGCGGATTTTTTCCGGACACTTGGCAGTTTTCCGCGAGGTTGCGGTGCGACTGGACGAAGAAGTCCCTGGCCAGCATGGGCAGGGCGGCTGGTCGCAGGCGCGCTTTGCGCGGCACATCGAAGATCACGTGCGACAGCACTTCCAGCGGGTGGGACAAGTACTTTTTCAGCTGTTCGAGCAGGAGCCATTCCGCTTCCTGGTTGTCGCTGGACCAGACGAGGTAGTCATGGACTTTGTGGACGGTTTACACCCATATCTGCGTGAGCGGTATGTCGGTTCGTTCAACTGTCTGATGGAATCGACGGCGAAGCAGGTACAGGAGGAGACGAAGCGAATCATCACGGCGTGGCAGCGACAGGAGCGTGAGCGATACCTCGACTTAGTCCTGGAAGAAGCGCTGAGCCAGGACATGGCGGTCGTGGGACTTGACCGGGTGGTCGAGGTCGTGCAAATGCGTAACGTCAATGCGCTGGTCATCGATGATTCGCTCAGTGCACCAGGGAAATACTGCTTGCGTTGCGGAGCGCTGCAAGCGATCGGAAGCGACGTTACCGAGTGCCAGTTCTGCGGCGGTCCGGTCCGCGCGCGCCAGAACATTGTTCCGGAGGTCTATGCCGAAGCCTACCGGCAGAACGCGAATCTGGTGTTCCTCACGGAGCCAGACCTTCGCGCACGGCTACAGCCATACGGTGGGATCGGCGCGATTCTCCGGTATCGGATAGGAGCACCGACAACCGCATGAAAGCACATCCGACTTTGGCGCTCGTGGTTAATGCCGGTGCGGGACGCGTCCGCCCGGCAATTGTCGAGCGAGTGACTCGCACGTTGGAGCGACGGTTTCGGGTCGAAGTTCACGTTGGCTCGGAACCTGAAGAAATCGGACTGCTCGCCCGTGCGGCCGCGCAAGTGGCGGAGATCGTTGTCGCGTTCGGTGGCGACGGAACCGCAAGCCGTGTCGCTGCCAGTGTCATCGGATCGCCAGCGTTTTTCAGTGTCTTGCCGGGGGGATCCACGAACCACGTAGCGCGCCTCCTTGGACTTCCAGGTGAGCCAGTCCGTGCCGCACAGGCGTTGGTAGGCCCCGTTCGTTATCGGCGTCTCGACGTGGGGCGAGTGACCTCCGATCGAATTCTCTTGTTTCTCGGTGGGATGGGGATCGACGCCCAGATTGTGGCTGATGCCTCACCAAATGTGAAGCGGTTCTTCGCTTGGCGGAGCTATCTCCTCCCTGGACTCCGCCATCTTGGCGATGGACCGTGGCCGTTTGTTGTGGAGATCGATGGAGAGTCACGGGAAATTGTTGCCCGGACTGTGCTTGTAGCCAATGGCTCGTTCCTCGTTCATCCCCACTTCCAGTTGGCCCCAGATATCGATCCGAGCGACGGATATCTTGATGTGCTTTGTTTGCGACCACCGAACATGGCTGGCTGGGCAGAATTGTTCAGCTGGGCGGCGTTGGGCCGGTTGTGGCGCTCGCGCTTTGTGGAACATTGGCGCGGACGCCGCGTGTCGATCCGTTCACGTGTCCCGGCCCCGGTTGAGGTTGATGGCGATCGTTGTGCTAACGCTGAGGAATTGACGGTGGTCGTGGAGCCGAAGGCCCTGACCGCCGTTGTTCCTGCGTTCTCACGTGGTATCGGTGAAGCGTAAGTTGGGGTAGCGGAATCGGCAGCGGTCACGGGTAGGTTGCTGTCTGATCCCAACGTTGGCCAAGCGGGCCTCGATCCTCACCGTCCACAATCACCCGTACGAGGGGCGCATTACCGGAAGACACGGTCAGCGTCTGCCCACGATATGTTCGTCGTGCTCCCGCGTCGAGCACTTCGGCTAATACGATGCGCCCGTCCACCGTGGCTTGGACCCAGACGCGGCCGGTTGTGACAATCTCAAAGAGATGCTCACCGCTCGGCGCCTCTGGGGTCGGTGGAGGAGTGGGCTCGACGCTGGGGGGAGGAGTCTCCTCTGGGGCCGCAGGTTGTGTGGGTGCCGCTGACGGTGCGGTCGGCGTGGCCGAAGCTGTAGGTGATGGTGAGGGCGCAACAGCGGGCGAATTTATCGGTTCGGGCGTGTCAACGTTCAGACTCGGAGGAACAGTTGGGACGGGAGTCGTGTTTTCGGTGGAGGCGAGAAGCGTGGGTGTCGGCTGCTGGCGTGGGGCGAGATACGTTGTGTAGACAAGGGCAAAGACGATCGCGGAGATTGCCAGCATAAAGGCAATAACTGCGAAGTTTGGTGCCCAGTGCATAAGCGGTTCCTGCACAGGACGAACCGCCGGTACCACGCGGAAACCCATACTCCGCTGGCCGTGCGCCTCTTCGAACTTGGCGAGCACTGTCACCGGATCAAGACCAAGGTACTGTGCGTAGATACGCACGATGCCCCGCGCGTAAGTGAGCGGGGGAAGCTGATCGAAGGCTTCCTGCTCCAGCGCGGCGAGATACCGGCGATTGATGCGGGTCGCGCGTTCTGCGTCGACCAAAGAGACGCCGCGATAGGCTCGTGCATTTCGCAGGAGTTCGCCAAACTCACCCATCGGTCGTTGCCTCAGGAACTCGCACGACGTCGTCGCTCCTGCTGCCGTTCGGTGAGCAGTTGGCGCAAGAACTCGTCAACATGAGGTGTTGGTTGGCCGTGATGGGAAATATCAGCTTGCTGCAGCCACCAATCATCGCTCGGTAGCCACCAGGAACCAAGCGTGCCCGCACATGTCAGCTTATCGGCATCGACGAGTGTCCGCTCGGGAAAGGCGTACGAGTTACCACACCAGCCGGTTCGTCCATCGCCGGTCGGGCGGAAATCCCGGCAGGTTCGACAAATACGGGGTAAGGCAGCGAGTACCGCTTGAGCATCCGGTGGGACGTCTGCGGCCGATGGTCCCTCTATGACATCGATGGATTCGGCGGGCTCGGCATGATCCGGGACCAGCGGCAGTGGTTGTGTCTCACCGCTCTGCCCGTTGCGCACGCTGACTTGGGCCTCCTGGGTGAGCGGTACAGTGATAGGTGGCAAGTCACCGACGCCTTCAGAAGGTGACGGCCGTTCACGTACGGATGGCGGTGGTTCTGCAGAGGAAAACAGCGGTTCTGGCACTTCAGTGTGGCGGTGCCACGAGCCGGTGATCACTGACAGGAGTGGCCGTTCCTCGGTCTCGCGTGGCTCCCACAGATCTTGATCCCATCCAGTGCGACATGCCAGTTCGCCACGACGGACGAATACCATGTGCTGCAGATCTCGTCGTTGCGGGTGTCGGCACCACCCGGATCCAGCCAGTCCACCTTCTTCGAAATAGCGGCAGGTGCCGCAGCGTCGGTGTGTCATAGACCCTCCTTGCAGAGCCGAACGAACGCGGACGCTCCGCGTCCTGGGTAGGTCATTCGGCTCGTCGGCCACCTCCTCGCGTGTATCCTAGCACAGGAAGCGAGAGGCGCGGCCAGGCGGTTCTGAGGCTCGCTATCGGGTATACTGATAGACTGTACGACGACACGGGCGCGTTGCGCCTGTGGAGGGAGACTCCATGCAGCTCGTCCAGCTTCAACCACGAACGACGGCGATCGTCGATGAAGAACCAGGCGTCAAGCGCTTCCATATTTGGACGATCGGCTGTCAGATGAACGAGGCCGAGTCGGCGAAAGCGGCCGCCTTGTTGCGACAGGCGGGATACCTTCCAGCGGCACGTGAGTGGGATGCGGACGTCGTCATTGTCAACACGTGTGTGGTGCGGCAGCAGGCCGAGGACAAGGCACTTGGGTACATCGGGGCCTTGGCGCGGCTGAAGCGACGCAAACCGCATGTGCGGATTGCAGTGACGGGTTGTCTTGTGACTGGTCAGGAACGGCGGCTTGCTGAGCGCTTCCCGTGGGTTGATCTTTGGTACGGACCGTCTGAGTTCGAGCGGCTTGTCCAGTTAGTGCCCGAGCTCGCCGAAGTTGACGTCGATCTTGTCGAGCTTCCCCATTATTACGACGAAGGCCAGGCGGACCCCGAGGTGACCGCCTTTGTCCCAGTGATCTATGGATGCAACTTCGTCTGCTCCTACTGCATCGTGCCGTATCGGCGTGGTCGCGAGCGTAGTCGGCCTATCGAGCAGGTGGTCGCTGAGGTCGAGAAGCTCGCAGCGCGTGGTGTTCGTGAGGTCACGCTGCTTGGCCAAACGGTGAACGCCTATGGCCATGATCTTCCAGGGCAGCCAGATCTTGCAGATCTCCTGGCACGTGTGCATGAGGTGCCTGGAATCGAGCGTATCCGCTTCCTGACGTCCCATCCAAAGTACTTCAGCGACAAGCTGATCCGTGCGATCGCGGAGTTGCCGAAAGTCTGCGAGCACGTCAACTTGCCGGTGCAAGCCGGTGACGACGAGGTGCTGCGCCGCATGCGGCGCAACTACACGGTGGATGAATATCGGGAGCGGATTGCGCGGATCCGGGAGTGGATTCCCGAGGTGACACTTTCCACCGATATCATCGTCGGATTTCCGGGGGAGACCGAAGAGCAGTTCCTCAACACCTACCGGCTCGTGGAAGAGATTCAGTTCGATAAGGTGCATGTGGCGATGTACTCGCCGCGGCCTGGAACGCTCTCGGCGCGCTGGCCGGACGACGTGCCGCGCGAGGAGAAGCGGCGGCGTCACCGGGCAATCGAGGAGCTCCAGGAGCGGATCGCCCGGGAGCGGAACCAGCGCTACCTTGGCCGGACGGTTGAGATCCTCGTTGACGGCATCGCACGGGGCCGCTGGCGCGGCCGCACGCGTGGCAACACGCTCGTGTTCTTCGAGGCGCCGGGCGAGTGGCGGGGGCGTCTTGTGCAGGTTCGCATCACCCATGTCAGCCCCTGGTATTTGCTCGGCGAACCAGTGGCTGTCGAGTCCCGCCAAGCGGTCGGTGTTGCAAGCTGAACTGGATGGAGGCAGAGTACAGCGATGTCAGCGCTTTCCAATCATGGTAGCCAAGAACGTCGGCTCTTGCGTCGGCTGACGCAGGCCGCAAAGCAAGCTGCCTTCCAGGGCGAATGGCAGCGTGCGGTGGAGCTGAACCGGCGGATTATTGAGTTAGCGCCGCGTGACGTCACAGCCTGGAACCGGCTTGGACATGCGTATGCGGAGCTCGGTCGGGTGGCTGACGCGCGAGCGGCGTACCAGCGTGCGCTGGAGATCGAACCGACCAATGCAATTGCCCAGCGCAATGTCACCCGACTTGAGTGGCTGGCTGGGCAGACAACGGACGGGGTGATCCCGATGCCTGCTGGGCGCCCCGCACCGCGGCCAGATGTCTTCATGGAAGAGATGGGGCGAACCTATGTTACCGATCTGCTCCGACCTGCCGCATCTGTGATCCTAGCGCGCCTCTTCCCTGGCCAGGAGGTCTTCCTGCAGTACGCAGAGAGCGCGGTCTTCGTCGTCGATGCGGACGGTACACGGCTCGGGCAACTCGAAGGGCGACTCGCTCAGCGGTTGATTCGGTTTTCGAGGGAAGGTAATCAATACCGTGCGTTCGTCCTGCAATTGACCGGCGATACGCTCCGCATCATCTTGCGTGAGGTCTTTCGTGCGCCACACCTTCTGAACGTCCCGTCCTTCCCGCCGCAGCCGAAGATCGCGCCGCCACGTCCGTATGTTCCTGAGAAGTTCAGACCCGAGGAGCTCGAGGAAGAGGAGCTGTTCCCCGAGGAGGAAGTCGAGGCTCTGGGCGTGGAGGAAGAGGCAATCGAGATCGAGGAAGAAGAGGCAGAAGTTACCGAGGAACTTCTCAGTACTGTCGACGAAGAGGCACTGGTCGTCGACCTCGACTTGGACGAGACAATCGAAGGCTGAGCGACCGCAGAGTCCTTACAGCGCCCGCCTCGTTCGAGGCGGGCGCTCACGTTTCTCCCGTCTTTCAACGTAAGAGAACGGTAAGGACTGCGAGGAGAGCGAGTAGAAAAGTTGTGACCCAGGCAAGTCGCTTCAAGTCAGCCTTGATAAGCGCATATTCTTCGTCGACACGTCCCCATGGGCTAATGATGCCCGCCACTGCACTTCCTGCCTGAGTGTCCGGTGGCGGAGCTTTGGACACAGAGGTCTGTGTCGGTGTTGTGGCTCGGCTAGTTCGCCTTGTCGCCTTCCGCCGTGATTTCGCTGTCTGCACGCGTCCCATCGGTGACGGACTCCTGCTCGAATGTCCACGTGGGCAGTATAGCACTTGCTCACTCGGGGAGGACGTGTACCTCGACGAGGCTGCCGCGAACAATACCCCATTGCGCCGCGGCGTTCCCGTCGCGTACCGCGAGTTCCAGCCCACCGTGACTGCCAATAAGCGCGAGGGGCTGGCCAGGGGAAACGTCCGCGAAGGTACGGGAGAGACCACGGATAACAAGTGTGTTGCAGCGCACGAGAAGTCGATCAGCTGCTCCAGGTAACTGCTCAGGTCGGATTAGGGTTCGGCAGTTGCCGAATCGATCGATGGATACGACAGGTCCAATGACGCGATCTGCTTCGGCTTGTACCGCAGGGACCGGCAGCCGAGCCAATGTCGCGGGATCGAGCGGAGAACCAAGGTCGTCTGGTGGAACTCCTGTGACGAGCGCTGCGGCGATGGGCGCGAAGAGGTCACGTCCATGAAATGTTGCCGATACAGGATGCCGGAAGAACTGTGGTCGGTCGAGTTCCCACGCCGCAATCGACGAGGCTTCCGCAAGAACGAAGCTTGCAAGTCCGTTGTCCGGTAAGATGAATGCGTGCTCATCCGCGACGAGAAGCACTGCGCGACGCGCTGTGCCAACCCCTGGATCGACGATAGCAAGGTGAACAGTGCCAGGCGGGAACACTCGCCAGGCAGTGCCCAGTTGGAAGGCTCCCTCAAGAATGTCCTGTGGTGGAATGAGATGCGTGATGTCGACGATCGTCGCCTGTCGAGCGCGATCGAGGATGACTCCTTTCACTTGTGCCACGTAACTGTCCTGAAGCCCGTAATCGCTCAGGAACGTTACGATGCCGGACCCCTGCCAAGTCCGTAGCACAGTCGTCGCTCCCTCTCATCACCACACGATCGCGTATGCATCACTCCGAGGGTCTGCCGCTGCTTGGAGTAATGGCGGGTCGCCGATCCGGTGGACCACTTGACATGACCCGATAGGACCCCACCGCGACAATCGCTCGACCCGATGACCGCGTGCTTGTAACCCTTCAATCGTCACATTGGGGAGTCGACCTTCGACCTGGACGAAGTCCATCGTGCCGTGGGGCCAGTTTGACTCCTGTCCTGGACCACGGTGCCGCCAGCGTGGGAGTTCGACAGCTGGTTGCAGCTCGAAGCCGTAATCGATGATGTGAACAAGCACATGAAGCAAGATCTGGACCTGCGCATCGCTGCCTGGAGTGCCGATGCCGAGTGCTGATCCGTCTCGCGTCAACAGGATGGGGCTGAGCGTATGTCGCACACGCTTACCCGGTTGCAGCTGATTTGGATGTCCAGCCTCAAGATGCCAATACGTCATGCGGTTATTGAGCAAGATTCCAGTGTCGCCAGCGACGAAGCCGGATCCGAATGCCATATTGATGCTGGCGGTCACAACAATGACGTTCCCGTATGGGTCCACCACCGAGAACGACGTTGTCTGTGACCCCTCCTGCTCGCGACGCTGAGGAACAGGGCGTGCACGGTGCGGATCAATTGTGCGCGCCAAGGCCCGCAACCGATCGGAATCGAGAAGATCCTCCGGCAGTGTACTGCCGAAGCGGGGATCCCCTGTGAAACGCTCCCGATCTGAAAACGCAATTTTCTTCGCTTCGATCATGGCATGGAGCAACTCAGCCGAGAGTGGCCGCCAGGATTCGAGCGGGAGATGCTGAAGAATACCAAGCATCTCGAGGAGTGTATGGGCGCTGGAATTGGGAGGAGGCGCCCAGACTAGCCAGCCACGGTATGACAGCGAGAGTGGGGCCACAACGTCCGCTTCCGCGAGTGCCAAACTCTCGCGAGTCAGTAACCCGCCTGCCTCTACGACGGCGCGAGAGAGACGCTCGGCCAGCTCACCTTCGTAGAAGGTAGCAGCCCCCTCTCTCGCAATCATCTCGAGCGTTCGGGCAAGTTCTGTCTGTCGTAGCAGTTGTCCCGGTCGCGGGACGTTCCCGCTCGGCAGAAAGATCCGGGCTGAATGCGAGTAACTGGCGAGTAGGTCGGCATGTGCTCGTAGAGAAGCCGCAAGGTTATGACTGACCGGGAAACCTTCATGGGCGAGTTCAATGGCTGGAGCCAGCGACTGGGCTAACGAGAGACGTCCCCAGCGCTGGACGAGCAATTCCCACGCTCGTGCTGCTGCTGGGACTGAGACGCTGAGCGGCCCGCGCTCCGGTATGCCACCTCGGAAACGCTCTGATATTGCCTCAAGCGGTGCTGGGCCTGTACCGTTGACCGCCCAGACCGTCTCCGTCTCTGCGTGGTAAAAAAGCGCGAAGAGGTCGCCACCGAGCCCGGACATATGCGGTTCCACGACGTTGAGTGCGGCCGCGATAGCGACAGCGGCATCGGCGGCAGTGCCCCCTTGCTCGAGTATCTGAGCCCCAACCCAAGAGGCGAGTGGATGGCCGCTGGAGACGGCCCAGCGGCGTCCCATGAGAATCGGGCGGCCAGCCTGCTCCGCGAAAGACGAGATTGTCACCGACGTCACTGTTCACCCTCATTCGTTTGACTTGGATACTCAGTCATTGCTGCACGCGCGAGGGCCCAGCGGTACGCATCTGGTGTGTTGGCGTTGAGGAAGGACAACAGTTCAGGGTCGTAACGGCGGAGCTCGGTCTCAGGTACGCGACGAACACGCACTTCCGGGAAGAAGCCGATGATCTTGAACTCGCCGCGCAGCAGCCTTTGTTCAATCGCTGGAATGCAGGACTTGGCGTAGATCGCATGAAGGGTCTCGAATGTTTCCGCTCCTCCCTGCCCCGTCTGCTCTGCACGTGTGGGAACGAGCACATCATAGTCGCGGGGTAGTGCAAGCAGGGCTTCTAAGAGTTGTGGATTGACGAACGGGAGATCACAGGACAGCACAAGGCAATAGTCGTGCTGGGCGGTCAAAAGAGCAGTGTAGATGCCGCCAAGTGGACCACTTCCCGGTAGTCGGTCGGGAACCACAGGCACGTTGAACCGTGAGTATTCGGGACGGTCGCTTGCCACAATGAAGACATCGTCAGTCAGCGGTCGAACCCGGCGGAGCACCCGGACGAGCAACGGCTCGCCGTGAAAGTCAAGGAGGGCTTTGTCTTGGCCCATGCGCCGGCTTTGCCCACCAGCCAAGATGGCGATACTCGCAGTCATAATCCCCCCAGCAGCGAGTGTAGCGTGTCGAAGGGGCGGCGTGTGTAGCCCTCTCTCTACAGTGCCAGGCGACGAAACAGCGAACAGTACGGGCAATCACAGCGTGCCACATCATGGTGCCCACAAGCCCGAAAACAGCACGGGTGAGCAGGACTTGCAGCGGGTAGAGGCGGCGCTCGTCTAGATTCTGTTGCTGACTGGTTACTGCTACGCTATACTCCGAGCAGCTACTCCCATGAGGCAGAGAGGACCCCGCTATGCACGGAGGTCCGACAACTGAGGGACGTGAAGAGGGCACCAGGATCATGCGTCCTGGTGCCCTGAGCGTTTTTAGAACAACGAATCGGTGTCTGAGCGAAGAGGAAGTGAAAGGAGTCACGGCGATGAACTCGAGCCTCATCGGGAAGATCGAAAAGGCCCGGCGGTACGCAGCAGAGCCGGAGCGCGCCGAGATTCGCTCGCTTCACGTGCGGTTCCGCGGTGATCACGATGTGTACGATGTCCGCTTCGAAGGCGGCACGTGGACCTGCACCTGTCACTCGTTTGAGGCACTGGGCGTCGGGACCTGCAGTCACATTATGGCGCTTGAGCGCTTGCTCGGGCCTCTGACTCCACACCCAGCAGGTCAGATCGAGCAAACTGTCTGAGAGGTCGTTCCGACATCGAATTAGCGCGACGGACGCGCTCGACGCGCTTCTTGGCCTCGTGCGGGGCCAAACACCACAGTAGTCTCATCTGCTCGAGCGTTGCTCGACGTGGGGTGCCGTCGCCGAAGCATACTCGTGCCAAACCGCGCGAGGAGTTGGGTTGGGAGGGAACGGAGATGGCGTTCGAAGTGACCTGGTATGCACAGTCTGCGTTTCGCATCGAAGTGGACGGCCTGCGGATCTATCATGATCCGTTCCGCATACCGGATGGCGAGCCAATAGCGGATGTGATTCTGATCAGTCACGATCACTTTGACCATTGTTCGCCGCCAGACATTGCGAAAATTCGTGATCCTCGCAAAACCTTCGTGGTGGCCAATCCGACCGCAGCGAGCGCGAACGAATTGGCTCCACCGGTGCAGGTGATCAGGCCTGGAGGCGAATTGACTTATGAGAAACTCCATATTCGAGCGGTTCCAGCATATAACCTCAACAAGTTCCGCAGCCCTGGGGTTCCGTATCATCCGCGCGAACTCGAGCATGTTGGCTATATCTGTCAAGTAGGCGGGGTAACGTGGTACTTTGCTGGTGATACCGATGCCATTCCCGAGATGGCGGAATTCGGCCCAGTCGAGTATGCCTTTTTACCAGTAAGCGGCACCTACGTGATGACGGCTGAAGAAGCGGCCGAGGCGGTGCGCATGCTAAGGCCGCGGGTCGTGATACCGATGCACTACGGAGCAGTGGTTGGATCGGTGGAGGATGCCAAGCGGTTGGCCCAGCTGGTCGGGAATCTCGCCGAGGTACGCATCCTTGAGCCTCGTGGTCGGAAGGCGTGAGAGGCTAGGACTCACCCGGTGAGCAATGCCGCGAACTGAGCTAGTGTGAGATCACCCGTGACGCGGAGGCGTGGTAAGGCGAGCGGATCATCTCCTGACGTTGCCCAACGAGGCTGGGTGGTGACGGCCTGCCTGAAGCCAGCTGCACGGACGGCCGTTTCGACACGTGCGTCAAACTTCCCGGCTGGATAAGCAAACGCGGTCACGGGGTGCCCCAGGACATGCTCTAGCGCGTCCTTGCAACCACGGATCTCACTCTCTGGATTCGCGAGTGTTGTGAGATCCGGGTGATGGACGGTATGTGCACCGATTTCGACCAGTCCAGAGCGGTCCAGTTCCCGGATCATGTCCCAGGTGAGGTAGCGTTCCTGTCCCACGAAGCCAGTAACGACAAAGACCGTGGCATGGAAGCCATGTGCGCGCAGGATTGGGAAAGCGTTCTGGTAGAAGTCGCGGTATCCATCATCGAAGGTGAGAACGATTGGATGGGGTGGGGCTGGAGTTAGTCCGGCACGCAGCGCGGCGAGTTCGGACAGTGTGATCGGTGTAAAGCCGTGTTGAGCCAGCCAATCCATCTGAGCTTGGAATGTGGCCGGATCAACCGAGAGTCGTTGGCCAAGTGGATCATCGCTGCCAGGGCGCGGGCGGATGTAGTGGTACATAAGGATCGGTACTGGGTCCCGAAAGGCAGAGTGGGCTGGAGTGGAGGTTGAGGTGGGTGGCGTAGGCTCAGAAGGGGTAGAAGTGGGTATTGTGTTTGTGACTGTGGGAGCTCGGTCCACTGCCTCGGAAGTTGGAAGAAGCGTTCCCGCTTGTGTTGCCCGGAGTCGCTGCCGTACGGTCACGGCACGTCGTGAAACGGTGGTTACCAAGGCGCGACTTCGCCGGGGAAGAGCGCTGGAGGAACTTCCGGAATGAGCGAACGGTGTAGCAACTGGCCGAGCGAGTAGCGCTTCAATGAGGAACAGAAAAACAATTGTGTGTACGAGAACACGCGACTGCATAAACGCACGCCTCCCCAGGGTATCTTCAGCCGTCGGATGCTACACGTCCCCGCTCTCATTTGCAAGGTGGCAAGCATCGGGCTTAGTCAGGTTGGAACGTTCGTGACAAGAGCTCAGAGTCCTATGCTAGCTCGATGAGACATCAGGAAACCTTTGCCGCGGTGTGATTGGGCGGAGGAAAACCGTCGCACTTGAACGCGGATCGCACGTAGCGCACAAACAGCATCTTTACTTCGGTAACATCCTGAGGAGCTGTTGGGTGCCACGAGCTGCTCGGGCGAACTTGTCAAGATCCCGGTGAGCCTGGGACAGGACAAGTGCAGAGGCTCGCTCGCGTGAAATGTTGTCAGAAGAGTAGACCAGAGCCGAAGCGTGCTGGTGCGAAATTCCCTGGTATGTGGTTGCGGCTCCGAGCCAATCGCGGATCTGCTGCCGGACCGGCTGATCTGACGAACATCACGGGTGGAGTAAGATAAGCCCTTAACGACGCCTTTCGCCTCCTCTTTGACGTGGTAGACACGTACGAGACAGGAAGGGAAGGCACAGTCTCGTGTCGAGATCGGTATAATCGCCGCGCTGTGTAGTGGGCGGGGATGCCAGAGGAGAAGCGGCGATGCGAGTTCGCGGTGGTGAGGCCGTCGTCCGGACGCTGGAACGGCTCGGTGTTGAGGTTATCTTCGGTATTCCCGGCGTGCACACACTCGAGATCTACGATGCATTGTTCTCTTCATCGATCCGGCATGTGCTTGCACGCCACGAGCAGGGTGCCGGCTTCATGGCTGATGGGTATGCCCGTGTCTCTGGGAAACCAGGCGTGGCGATTGTGATCACTGGTCCAGGGGTAACGAACATCGCCACCGCAGTCGGAGAAGCCTATGCTGACTCTTCGCCAGTGGTGGTGATTGCTTCGAACGTCGAGCAGCCATGGCAAGGAAAGATGCTCGGCCACTTGCACGATTGCAAGGATCAGCTGGGCATCATGCGGGCACTGACTGCGTGGGCCGAGCGGGCTCGGACTGTGCAGGAAGTGCCCGAGCTCCTGCGGGAGGCGTTCGCCCGGGCACTGGGTGGACGACCTCGTCCGACACATCTCGAGGTGCCGCTCGATGTTTTGCATGGGAGTGGCGAGGTCGAACTCGATTCGTTGCGGCCACCGATGCCTGCTCGACCCGAACCGGATTCCGCAGCGATCGACTTGGCCGTCGCGGCTATTGAGCAGTCCGAACGCATCGTTTTCTATTGCGGCGGTGGAGCAGTTGCAAGTGAGGCCGAAAGGGAGCTTGTTGAGCTTGCGGAGCGACTGGGTGCTGCAGTGGTTACTTCTCTCCAAGGGAAAGGAGCGGTTCCTGAGGATCACCCGCGGTGCTTGGGGAATCTCTGGGAGCCGGGTAATGCGGTCGACCGATTGTTGCGCGAGGCGGATCTCGTGTTGATCTTCGGATCCAAACTGGGAGCGCAAGACACCGGCAACGGACGGATGCCGTTGCCGGAGCGACGAATCCGCATCGATATCGATCCGCAAGAGATCTTACGCCAGTATTCCCCCACCTTACCGATCGTCGCCGACGCGCGGGCGACAGCGCGAGCGCTCTTGGCAGCAGTCCAGTCGCGTGGGATCTACCGGGCGGGCTGGCCGGTCGAGGAGCTCCGTGCACGGAAACAGGAAGCGCTCACCCAGGCGTGGGGTGCCTCGCACGCCGGATGGCTCCAGGCGATCCGTGCTGCGCTGCCACGCGATGGGATTCTGGTGAACGACATGACCATGATGGCCTACGTCGGTAACCGACACTACCCGGTCTATCGCCCCCGCACATACCTGTTTCCGACTGGCTATGGGACGCTTGGCTTCGCACTGCCCGCCGCTATTGGTGCGAAAATCGCTCGCCCAGATGCACCGGTGGTCGCCCTGGTTGGCGATGGGGGCTATCAGTTCACGATGCAGGAGCTTGCGACAGCCGTGCAATTCCGAGTGGGTATTCCCATCGTCATCTTTAACGATGCGTGCTACACCGCGGTAAAGGACGAACAGGCGCGCTCGTACGGTGGGCGTTTCATCGCGGTCGATCTCGTGAATCCGAGTTTCCTTCAACTGGCCGAGGCGTACGGCGTTCCTGGGGTGCGGGTCACGACACCTGAGCACCTGAGTGAGGAAATTGTCGCTGCACTGGGACGGGATGTTCCGACTATTATTGATGTGCCGATCGAATTTCCCCTCGGGTGAGGCGTTTTTCAGCTTGTCCCGTTCGGATGTTCTTTCGCGGAGGCCGGCGACGCAGACAGTATATGCGAACGATGGTCTTGACAGTGAGTGCTTTTCGAAGTAGGCTGTCAGGCAGTACGGTGAGGAGCGGGCTGACAGTGGCTCAGCACCTGAACGCTGCGATCGCGATTATTGCGATTATTCGGCCCCGCGTGGCGGGGCTAGCGGCGTTGGGGAGGATTGAGCCCGCAAGCGTGTGACACGACGAGTCAAAGAGAACGAGAAGGCGGCCTCCCCAGCGCGGGGAGGCCGCCGAACGTTTGAAATACAGGAGGAGGTCACATGAGCGAGAATGGTGAGCGGCGTGTCGCAATCTACGATACGACACTGCGAGACGGAACGCAGGGCTCCGGTGTCTCGCTGACGACAGAGGACAAGTTGAAGATCGCTCGCGCTCTGGACGAACTCGGTGTCGCTTACATCGAAGGTGGCTGGCCGGGCTCAAATCCGAAGGACATGGCGTTCTTCGAGCGCGCACGCCATGAGGTCTGGCGGAACGCGCGCATCGCGGCCTTTGGGAGCACTCGGCGTGCAGGCATCGCGGTCGAAGACGATGCGAACTTGCGTCTATTGGTTGAGGCCGATACGCCGACCGTGACGATTGTCGGGAAGGCGTCACGATTCCAAGTCCTTCAAATCCTTGGCACCACGCTCGAAGAGAATCTCCGTATGGTGGCAGAATCGGTGGCCTTCCTCAAACAGGCAGGACGCGAGGTCATCTTTGACGCCGAGCACTTTTTCGACGGCTATGCTGAGGATCCCGATTACGCACTCGCCGTGCTCCGTGCTGCTTGCGACGCTGGAGCCGATGCAGTGGTGCTCTGCGATACGAATGGCGGGACGTTGACTGAACCCCTGGTGCGGGCAGTGCGTCATGCGCTCAAGACGGTTTCTTGTACAGTAGGGATCCACACGCACAACGACTGCGAGTTGGCAGTGGCGAATACGATCGCAGCGGTCCTTGAGGGTGTAACACACGTCCAGGGGACAATGAACGGGTTGGGCGAGCGGATTGGCAACGCGAATCTCTGTTCGGTGATTCCGATCCTCGAGTACAAGTTGGGCTATCGGTGCTTACCACCGGGGCACCTGAAGAAGCTGACCGAGACGTCGCGCTACGTCGCTGAGGTAGCGAATCTCACCCACGATCCGCGGCTGCCGTTCGTGGGCGCGTTTGCCTTCACGCACAAGGCGGGACTGCATGTCAACGCGATCGCCAAACATCCCTCGGCTTATGAGCACATCCCGCCGGAAGTCGTTGGGAACACACGGCACGTCCTGGTCAGCGAGCTCAGCGGACGCAGCAATATTGTGGTGAAGGCACGCAGCTTTGGGATTGAGCTCGGAGACAAGCCGGATGTCGTGCGGCGGGTGCTGGAACAGATTAAAGAGCTGGAGTTCCAGGGGTACTGGTTCGAGGATGCCGATGCCTCGCTTGAGCTTCTTATCCGGCGCAACTTGCCGGACTATCGGCCACCGTTCGAGGTGCTTGACTATACGGTCCTGACCGAGTACCGCAATGGCCGCGGCATGCTGGCTGAGGCGATGGTGAAGTTGCGCATCGGGAATCAGGTGTTCCACACGGCCGCTGAGGGGAACGGCCCAGTGAACGCGCTCGATCAAGCGACGCGCAAGGCTTTGCAGGAGTTCTACCCGGAAATCGCCGCGGTAGAACTTGAGGACTACAAGGTGCGCGTGCTTGACGACCACCATGGGACGGGTGCGAAGGTGCGCGTCTGGATTCGCTCTGGGGATGCGCACGGGAGTTGGAACACTGTCGGCTCATCCACCAACATTATCGAGGCGTCATGGCTTGCCCTCGCCGATAGCCTGTCCTATCCGCTCGTGACGCGGCCAGAAATTGCGGCGCGGATTCCTGAATTGGAGTCGGTTCGCGTGTAGGGAAGGGGCAGCAGGCCCCCGATTTCGAGTGGCCTGCTGCCCTGATGTTCTCAGAGCCAGCCCTCTCGATAGAAGAGTTCCGCATTGAGCACTGATGCGCCTGCCGCACCGCGGATTGTATTGTGCCCCAGCACGACGAACCGGACGTCGAACACGGAGCAGGGGCGGATACGACCGACGACCGACGCCATACCGCGCTCGGCATCTCGGTCGAGGACGGGTTGAGGCCGGTCGGGCTGATCCAACACGACAATCGGCTGCCGTGGTGCGCTCGGAAGCTCGAGTTCCTGTGGCCGGGCACGGAACGAGCGGAGGACCTCAGCGATCTCGCTTGGCGTTGCCGGGCGACTGAGCTTCAAGCTGACCGTCTCCATGTGCCCGTCGCGAACCGGGACACGGTTGCAGTGGGCGCTAAGGGTGAGCGGTGCGTCTTGGAAGGCTCCATCAGCCCAGGTTCCCAAAATCTTTCGAGACTCCGCTTCGATCTTCTCCTCCTCACCACTGATGAACGGCACCACGTTGTCAATGAGGTCGAGTGAGGGAACACCGGGGTAACCAGCACCAGAAGCAGCCTGGAGTGTCGTGACGATCCCTTTCTCGATCCCAAAGGCGTCATAGATGGGTTTGAGCGCAAGGACGAGATGAATCGTTGAACAGTTCGGGTTGGCCACAATGAAGCCGTCACGCCAACCGCGCAGTTGCCGTTGACGCTCGATGGCGCGTGCGTGATCAGGATTCACTTCTGGAATAAGCAAGGGGACATCAGGATCCATCCGGTGGTCGCGTGCGTTGGTGAAGACCTTCTTCCCCTCGGCAGCAAGAGCTTCCTCGATCTCTCCCGCCACACCGCCAGGGAGGGCTGAGAAGACAATGGGACTCTGGATCGGTTCCTCGATGTGCTTCACCACGAGGTCGCGAACTTCTTCGGGGGGCGCCGCACTGATCCGCCAGTTGACGGCTTCGGCATAGCGCTTGCCGGCGGAGCGATCACTCGCCACAAGTTCCGCGATCCGGAACCAGGGGTGCCCGGCGAGGAGCTGGACGAAGCGTTGCCCGACACTACCCGTTGCTGCCAAGATCGCCACATCGATCCGTTCGGCCACTGCGTCCTCCCTTCTAACGTCCTCTAAACGACAAAACCGGCAGAGGATTAAACCCCTGCCGGCGTTCGCTCGAGTTCGACCGCGCGATTACGGGCTGCCCGAGCGCACGCCGGCGCAGCGCGTCGCGGTAGTCCCTGTCGTTGTCCGCGTGGCTGAGCGCACGGCGTTCATCTCTCGTGGTCCTTCCCGTTGCGCGAGGCGCTCGGGCTCGCCTACCCTGTCAGCGCCTGGGGTGACTGTACCAGGCAGCCGGGCGAAGGTCAAGCGGGAACGAGAGGAAGCGCAATGATGCAGACAGTCGGGATTGCCCTACTTGGGGTAGGCACAATTGGGAGTGCGGTTCTTCGCACAATTGTCGAAGAACGTGAAGCACTGGCACAGCGAACTGGACTTGCGCTTGAGGTTCGGTGGGGGATGGCTCGGCATCCGGAGCGTGTGGTGCAGGCAGGGTTGCCAGAGTGGGCAGCGACAACTTCGATCGATCCGATTCTGGAAGACCCCACCGTGGCGGTCGTCGTGGAAGCGATGGGTGGGGAAGAGCCGGCAGCGACCTATATGAAACGTGCCTTGGCGGCAGGTAAACACGTCGTGACGGCGAACAAGGAGGCGTTAAGCAAGCACTTTGCCGAGCTCGTCGCCACGGCACGGCGACATCAGCGGGCGCTGCTCTTTGAGGCGAGTGTGGGTGCAGGAATCCCCTTGATGGCCAGCTTACGGCAGTTGCTCACGGTGAACCGGATCTACCGCATCCGTGGCATTGTGAACGGAACGACCAATTTCATCCTCACAGTGATGGCGGAAGAAGGAATGCCCTATCAGGAAGCGTTGCGGGAGGCACAGCGGCTCGGCTACGCCGAACCGGATCCAACGGCGGACGTCGAGGGGTACGACGCGGCCTACAAATTGAGCATTCTCGCGTCACTTGCTGCCGGGCGCCATATTCGACCCGATTTCGTCGAACGGCGAGGCATCACCACGGTAACCCCAGACCAAATTCTCGATGCGCGGGCACGTGGCGGGGCGATGAAGCTGATTGCCCAGGCGGAACTCTTAGATGGGAGTTGGCACCTGCGCGTCCACCCGGTCTTCGTGCCGGGAAGTGACCTTCTGGCCCATGTCCGCCTGAACCTGAATGCGATCGAGTTGACCGGTGACCGGGTCGGGACGGTCGTCCTTTACGGTCCTGGAGCCGGTCCAGCACCAACGGCCAGCGCGCTGATCGCTGACATTATTGACGCGGTACGGTTCGGTGCGGCTTTGCTGCCGACACTCGAACCATCTGCCTGAGGAAGATGCCGGGTTAGGATGAGGAGACGACCGAGAGGCCGGGCCGCATCGTCCGGCCTCTCGGGGCGGGTCTCGATCGGCTACCCTGATCAGGGTAGCCAGTCCGTGTCCTTACGGTTCGTTAAGAAAGTCAGCGATCACGGGGCCGATCTGATCAAAGTCTTTGAGAAACGCGTCATGACCGTTCGGGGAATCAAGCTCCCAATATCGAGCATCGACGCCAAGTGCGCGGAGATCGTCGGCGAGGCCCCGCACCTGACTTGGCCAGAACAGGATATCGGAGCGGATCCCAATGCACAGCGTTCGGGCACGGATCAAGGCAAGTCCCGCATGGTACCCACCCCGCCCGCGTCCGAGATCGTGAGAGTCCATCGCCCGCGTGAGATAGAGATAACTATTGGCATCAAATCGCCGAACAAGCTTGTCGCCTTGGTAGTGGAGGTAGCCCTCGACGTCATAGCGACCCAGGAACTCGGGCCAGGCAGTGTACCGCGCCTCTGTCCGTCGCTGGAAGCGTGCTGACATGAGCTCGTCGGACTGGTAGGTGATCATGCCAAGCATCCGGGCAATGGCCAGGCCGAGACGAGGTCCCTGGCCATCCTCATATTCACCGTTTTGCCAATCGGGATCCAGCATGATGGTGCGGCGCTGCACTTCGTTGTAGGCAATCCCCTGATCGGAGAAGCGCCCCCCGACTGCGATCGGCACGATCCGCTCGACGCGCTCAGGATACATGGCGGCCCACTCGAGCACCTGCATACCACCCAGTGAGCCACCGATCACCGCATAGACATGGTCAATTCCGAGTTGGTCGAGGAGCATCGCTTGAGTGCGTACGATATCCCGGACCGTGATCAGTGGGAAACGAAGATTGTAGCGTCGTCCAGTACGAGGATCGATCGAGCGTGGACCGGTCGAGCCATAACAGCTGCCGAGGACATTCGCACAGATCACGAAAAATCGATCGGTGTCGATAGGCCGGCCAGGCCCCACCATCGGATCCCACCAACCGGGGAGGTCATCCGGACCGTGCGGGGCAACGTGACTGCTCCCGGTCAGGGCATGACAGATCAGGACGACATTATCGCGGTTAGGACTGAGTTCACCCCAGGTTTCATAGGCGATGTCGACGACCGGCAAGACATCGCCATGCTCGGTGACGAATGGCTGCTCAGGCGTGGCGATGCGTGCGAGACGATATGTACACGGCACGGTCGTCGTCACAGTTCTCCCTCCGCTTCTCTTCACGCGCTCTTTGGGGAACGAGTGCTCCCCGTCGCGTGCTCGGTAGTGGCTCATCGTTTCGCGTGGAGGGATGACGAAAAACCCTCCACAGCATGGTGGAGGGGCTTGCATCACTGCAAGGACCGCGCTCATCGTGCGGAGCGCTCTCGCTCCGCCGGCATTGGCACCTGGCGCAGGGGCCTGCGCTGGTTGCCGGGCTTCCTCGGGCCGTTCCCTCCACCGCTCTGGATGAGCGCCGGCCTCTCGATTGTTGGCCGATATTCTAATCTTCTCCGTCAACGTTGTCAAGACAGCCGCTTGCTCTCTGGCGAACCCTCAGGGAAGTGCCGTTCTTGCGTTCCGAAAGCGCCAAGCGATCTGTTGGAGACGCCAAGAGTTACTGCAGAACCGTGTTGGCCTTCACCACCGTCTCTACGGAAGCGCCAGCGAGCATGGAATGCTGCAAAGTCAAGGGGGCAGCAACCCGATGAGCGCTGCCCCCTATCTGCGCTAGGGAGAACGTCGTGCGAACATCGCATCCTGCCGGTAGCCATCGTGGGGTGTGCCAGTGTACGGATCGAGTTGCGGAGAAGTGGCTTGTGCATTCAAACCGGTCCAGACGACGTTGATACTGTCATCAGATCCGATAGCCAGGCCGGTGTAGTCTCCGTGGAAGACATTGCAGTCCTTGCCCGCAGCGTCAGTGATCGGGGAATCGCTATACCCTGCCGGGCCACAGGCTGCTGGCCAGCGTGCCTGTGGCACGTACTGCCCAGCCCAGTGCGTGACGGAGATGTCGACCTGTTCACGTGGACCAAGGATTTCCTTTCCTGTACCCTCGATCCAGAGAACATGGACAAAACTGTCTGCGGGGGCGGGTGTGGTGTCTTCGTCCCAGGCCACGACCAACCGGCCATCTGAGAGGACTCCAGCCCAAGGGAACCACTGTGGTGCTCCTGACGCGTTGTCGATGAGCTCACGTGCTGACCAGTGGACTCCGCCGTCAGTGGAAACGACCCGGAACACATCAGTATCGAAGGAACTTTTCGCTTGACACGGGTCGTAGTCGGGGGGATCACCGATGTTGAGTGTGCCATCTGTGAGGAAGCAGCCCTCCGATGCTGCGGAATTTGGCGTTCCGCGATCCGCAAAGACAATGATGAGGTGAGTAGGATCTGTTGGATCAACGACGATATTTCCTGCCGCGTTCCAACGGATCTGATGCCCCCAGATTGTCTGACGTGCAATGACGGACCACGGCATATCGCTGAGCCCGTCCTCCAGTTGAACGGCTGGAACTGGATCGCTCCAGGTTTGCCCGCCGTCGGTCGACTTCACAACCATGATCTGTGCGTCGAAGTCGAAGGAGACTTCCCAAGCGCTCTGGTTCTGATAGTTGTGAAAATGGGCGTATACCGTACCGTTGGATGCCACGACAGGAATCGAGAACTGGTCTTCATCGCATTCACCCGCCGGACCGGTTGTCTGGTAGGAACAGCTCGGGTGCTGTCCAGAGATCTCCTGTGGCGGACTCCAGGTCAGTCCCCCGTCGTCGGAGTAACTGAGAACGATCGGGGAGCGTGTGTAGCTGCCCTGTGGGCCGTTCACAAAGAGCGTTGCCGTCAGGTAGATCCGTCCATAATATCGCGACGTGGGGTTGTTATCCACAGTAAGCCACTCTTTATCGAAGAAGAGTGCGCTGCGTGCCGGCCCAATGCCGGTCCCCTGCCCTTTCATGACAGTGATCGGTTCACTCCACGTGATGCCACCATCGGTCGAGCGGCTAACAGAAACGTCTCCTTGCGCGACAAACGGCCCTCCGAGCCCGCGTACGTTCTCCAGTTGGGCCATGAGAACAACACCGTGCTTTCGATTAAACGCGGGCACGGGATCACCGCCACCATTGCCAGTCCGAAGCGGAATCTGTCCGTCGATCCACGTTGCACCACCGTCAAATGAGGTGAAGAAACCGGTTGGGACAATCGCTTGCCGCGCACCGGTAGCATTGTTGAAGCGGTAGTAGTAATCGTTCGATCCGGCGACGAGGTGCTGTGGGTTGTCGGGGTCAACTGCGATCGCAATCTCGTTGTCTGGTGCGAAATCTTGTCCAAACTCGGGTGTGTTACAGCTGATATCGACCCATTCCGCTGGATCACCGGACGCGGTGCAGCGAAAGCGGGTAATCTGCTCCTTGCTGAACTGGCCATTTGATTGGCCGGGACGCAACTCGGTGTCGAACTGGAGCGGTGAGGGAAGCAGTTTGTACGGGAGGAGACGCGCACCGATACTCGAACTGTCGTCGAAGCGCGAGACCGCGGCGGTGAGGAGAAGCGAACTGAGGACTAGTGCGAGCGATAGCGAGACGGTTGCGAGCCTGCGGATCCGCTGGGATTGCATTGCTCTCCCTCCCTTGAGTGCAACAACCACTCGAGGCTCGTCTTCCCTCCTTTCCTCCCTCCTAGCAGAACAACAAATTAACCGATGAAGCACACGGTCGTGCGCTCATCCGATGTCTTCGGCCAAAACTGTTCCCATCCTGAAGCAGGACGGTTCTCTTGTCAACTGCAGAATGATCGGTTTCGGAATGTAGAAATCATTTAGGGGGCTTGGGAGGCATATCCGGTGAGCTCGACATACCCTTGCCCGCGTACCGGATGTCCGTTGTGCGTTCCGTTGGCCTCGACCGCACCCTCCCAGTAGATGACGCCGGTGGAACGAAGGGCCTGGAGCTCCTGATCAAGGACGAGTGGGGTCACTGTGAGTACCAAATCGGAGGAAACGATCTCAAGATGCCAACCGCTCGGGTAAACGGCGCCGCTGGATGGACTCCTCCACCAACTAGTCACAGTTATCCCGATCTGCTCGGCACTGAGTGCTCGCACCGAGCCATCGGGACGCACAAGCGTGCCACTCTGGGTGAGAATGCGCTGGGTCGCGTCACGGGACTGCCAGAGCATAAGGTCGGTACCATCATCAAGCTGGAGAGCGAACCAGTCCCATCCGCCGGGACCAAGGAGGAAGTTCCCCCACTGGTGATCATTCCATGCAAGTCCTGAAATCGAGAATCGTTCGCCTTCGACCTCAAGCGTACCGCTTACCGTAAGGCGCGTCCGCGAGTAGTAGTACGATCCGGTCTCTGGTGCCCAGGAGAAGTAGCCGTCGCCGTCATGGAGGATCGGCGAACGCTGCGATTGGAGCTCGAGACTGAAGGCGAAGTCGCGTGCTTGTGCCTCAAGCCGGTCCTGCTGGCCATCGCTAAAGAGCCTCCAATCGGCGATCACGAGCTCCAGCGGCCATGTCGCTTGACGCTGTGGTAACGCCACGACTCGCTCGTCCCAGTGGAATGTCTGCCGATCGACGACTGTGACCGCGGCATGAGCGGCGTAGACAACGGGATAGCCGAAGCGCTGGACCTGAAAGACAACGAACTCGAAACCGAAGCGCTGGTGAAGAGGGCTGGCGAGGTGACCAGTGTAGTACCACCACTCCGTCAACACGTCATGCGAACCGAAGTCTCGTGGGAACTCCACCGGCTGTGGCGCTGGTGGAGGTGTGAGAAACAGGCTCGCGGGGCGTGGACTGAGCTCGGCGGTGGGTTGTGGAGCTGCCAGTGGCTGTTGACCGCGAGCGCAGGCAGAGAACGAGAGGGCCAGCCAACTGAGAAATGCACGTCTCCGCATTTAGTGTCCCATTCGGACTGCCTCGAGGGCACGTGCCATCTGTCGTGGTACCCACCAGTTCCATTGTCCCAAGAGTCGCATCGTGGCAGGTACCAGCAAAGTGCGCACAATGCTCGCATCCAGGGCGATTGCCAAGGCAATGCCAAGTCCGAGCGCCTTGATCAGCACAACGTCAGCGGTCACGAATGCAGAGGCAACGACGACAAGGATGAGTGCGGCTCCGGTAATGATCCGACCGCTGCGGGCGAGCCCAGTTGCCACTGCGATACGGTTGTCGCGAGTCTGATCCCATGCCTCACGCATCCGGCTGAGAAGAAAGACCTCGTAGTCCATCGAGACCCCGAACAGGATACAGAACATCACAATGGGGAGCGAAGCTTCGGTGAAGCCGAGTGGTGAGAAGCGGAGTAGTGAGCTGAAGTGTCCATCCTGGAACACAAAGACAAGGGCACCGTAACTCGCGGTGAGACTGAGGACGTTGAGGATGATTGCTTTGAGCGGCAGGAAGACGGATCGGAGGAGGAGAAAGAGCACCACGTATGTCGCAAGGACGACTGTTAAGGCAGCATAGGGAAACTCGCTGTACATCCGGTCGACGACGTCGACGATCTCTGCCGTGCCGCCATCGACCCAGAGGCGAAGTCCAGGGCCGGGATCCATCCGTCGGATGTCATGGAGCAACTGCTTGGCACGATCGCTTGCTGGAAGGCTGTCGGTATAGACGTAGACTGCGGCGAGGTGATCGCCTGCCAGTTGCTCGTACGCTCGGCGCAGAACCGGGTCGGGGATGCGTGTGGGATCAGCGTAGAGCATCTGGTATTGTGCCAAGGTGATCCGCGGGTCGATAGTGACAATGCTTGTGATGCGGGTCATGCGGGGATCGGCTGCAAGTCGGCGTGTGAACTCGTAGAGAGCGGCGAGGGTCTGCGGGTCGTTGACCGGACGCTCAGTCTCGACGGCGATAACGATCGGGGAGAGGGCACCGTCCCCGAAGGCGCGTCGGAAATCCTCAAGTGCCTGCCGCGAGGGTGTTGAGGTGGGCAAGATGGTCGCGTCGGGAGAACTCAGCTCGACGTGCCGGAACGGGAGCCCCAAGACCACAAGCACGACGATAACGGGGATTGCGACCTGCAGAGGACGCTGCATGACGAACTCGGTGATTCCATGCCAAAAGCGCCCGGTTTCTGGCCCTCGGCGGATGACCTGGAGTGCATCGATCCGCCGGCCGAGAATACCGAGTATCGCAGGGAGCAGCGTGAGGCTGGCGCTGACCGCGACGAGGACGACAAGAATGCCCGCGATACCGACAGAGCGCATGAAGAGGAACTCGAAGAAACCGAGCCCGGAAAGGCCGATCAAAACCGTCAGCCCCGAAAAGAAGACCGCCCGACCTGCAGTGGCTGTCGTGCGTGCGACAGCATGTTCGAGTTCATTGGCAGCGAGTTCCTCGCGGAACCGGCTGACGAGGAAGAGCGAGTAATCGATAGAAAGGCCGAGTCCAAGCAGTGAAGCGACATTCAAGGTGAAGATCGAGAGTTCAGTCACCCGCGTCAGCGCGTAGACAAGACCAAGGACAAGCGCAACCGTTACGCCCCCAATGAAGAGCGGCACGGCCGCAGCGACGACGCTGCCGAACACGAACAGGAGTGCAGCGAGCGCAAATGGGAAAGCGATCAACTCGGCTCGGCGAAGGTCACGCTCAGTCACGCGTTCCAGGTCAGCATAAAAGGCAGGGGCACCAGCCAGCTGGACACGGAGCTCGGTGGGAATAATCGTGGCTTGGATCTCATCAAGGACGCGCTGCGCTTCTTCAGGTTGGAGATCGAGATCGATGACCGCGTAGGCAAGCGAGCCATCGGGAGCGACCTGACTCGGATTTTCCGTGAACCAGCGGATACCGGTCACGTGAGGCACCGAAGTCACATTGCGGAGCGCGCGCTGTGCTTGTTCGACGAAGGAAGGATCAGAAGGACGGAGCGTCGGGTGGGAGAAAAGGACAATGAGCGAACTCGGACTGTACCCGGGGATCCGCTCACGCAGGAGTTCACGGGTGCGAGCCGCCTCGGTGTGTGGGCTCGAAAAACCCCCTACCTCAAGTGCGCCGCTCACCCGCGGAAGGAATGGCAAGGCGGCCACCACAGCGAGAAGCCAGAAGGTGAGGACAGCCCACCGATAGCGATAAGAAAAGTGACCGATCCGCTCGAACATGGTCTCCCTCCCGCGCTCCACTCTGCCACCGCCGAGAGTTGTACCAGAACAGATGGCAGGGCGCGTGGAAACTGTCAGGAGGGTGCGGTCACACGGTGCGGTGCGCGCTCAGCTCGGAGATCGGCGATGTCCTGAAGCTGATCGATCAGCCAGCGACGGAGGTCGTGTTCGAGGACGTGTCGCCGCAGTTGCTCGGCGCGCCACGCTCGCTCGGCTTCGGGCATCGTCAGCCCACGCCACAGGGCTTCCGCTGTTCCCTCGATGTCAGTGGGCGAGACGGTCAATGCCCACTGGCCTAGTTGCTGGTAGGCCCCAGCGCCTTCAGAAAGGATAAGCACGCCGTTGCGCTCGTTGAGGAGTGCTCCTTCCTTGGCGACCAAGTTCATCCCGTCGAAGATCGCATTGACGAGGAGGACGTCGTAGAACCGCATCGCGGCCAGAGCGCGCGGGTAGTCGTCACCGACAAAGAGATGGACCGGTTGCCAGTGAATGCCTTCCACTTCGGCCGCGTTGGCGTACTTGGCGTTGATCCGCCCAACCACCGCGTTAATCTCGTCCAGATAGTTGATATACTCGGCAACTTCCATCCGGGTCGGCACGAGAAAGGCGAGGAAATTCACACGACCGATCAGTTCCGGATGTGCCTCGAGGAGGCGATCATAGGCGAGGAAGCCGCGCACAACATTCTTACTCGGTTCGGCCCGATCGACGCGGACAATAGTGAATTCGTTGCGGTAAGCCTGGAGATGCTCCTCGTGACGCCGAGCGTCTTCGCTGTTCGCGACAGCGCGCACAAGTTCAGGATCGATCGAGATGGGATAGACGCGTACCCGTGTGATGCGCCCACGATAGGCCACCTCACGACGGCGATAGTCGACTTCAGCGTCGGGAAGGTTCGCGTCGACGGTGTTCAGGAAGCTTCGGGCATGTCGTGGCGTCTGAAAACCAACGATGTCGTTGGCAAGCAGTCCTTCGCAGATCGCGCGCCGCATCGCCAAGGGCAGCAGGCGCCAGTAATCCTGGTCCGGCCAGGGGATGTGCACAAAATGATGGAGAAGAAGATCGGGTCTGAGCTCACGGATAAAGGCGGGCGCAAGATACAGGTGGTAATCCTGCAGCAAGACGATCGGCTCGCGCGGGGCGGCAGCGGCGGCGGCGACCACCTCCTCAGCGAAGAGGCGGTTAACCACAACGTACCCTTCGTGCCAGGCTTGCCACGTGCGGTAGTCGATATCTGGTGCGCGTGGCGTGTCCCACAGGTAGTGCTGAAGGAACCAAAGGAGCGGGTTTGCGATCCGGTTGTAATAGCCTTGGTACGCACTGGGATCCGGCACGACGAAGCGAAGACGGAACCCCGGGAGATCAGGAAGGTCGAGGAACGGTTCGCCCCGACGACGCATCTCGTCGGCTTTCAACCGGTCTGCACTGGTCATCGCGCAGGCGACCCAGATTGCCTCAGCATAGCGTGCTGCGGCGCTCATGGCGGTGATCACGCCGCCGGTGCCACGCTTGGTGACGAAGTCGCCATCGGACGTCTGGTGAAACTCGACGGGACCGCGGTTGGAAACGATCACGAGAGTCGTGCGATCGAGGAGTTCGCGGATCGCGTTTGGTAGTTGTGCGTCAAGCTGTCCGTCCTGGTGAGTCCAGGCCTGGTGGGGTACCATCGCGGCCCTCCTCTCTCGTCGATTTGTCTCGCCAGACCTGTCCGAAATTGGAGGTGAGCATCCCCGATACGGTCCTGGTGCCGACCGGTGCCGAGGCAGACGCGCTCCCGTGCGTGGCTAGCGACATCGTAGCACATCGCACGCCGCGATTGCACTTGAGGGATACAAAGACGGCTGGGGATTTCCCCAGCCGCTGCGATCACGTCCTCGTAATTGCCTTTGTGAAAGCTACTTGACCTCGAGCTTTCCAACCATCCCCAGCTCCTTATGGCCGGGAACTGTGCACCAGGTGTCGTAAGTACCGGCCTGGCTGGGAGCAGTGAAGGTCCAGTCGACCGACTTGCCCGGGTCGACCATCGGTGAGGTCTGGTTGATCCCGTCGATATGATAGTCGTGCTGCAGGGTTCCCACATTCTTGAGCGTGACCGTCACGCTGGCGCCGGGCGAAACGGTAATGGTCGCTGGGTTGAACTTGTATTCGCTCATCTCAATCGTAATCTTCCCACCGCCACCACCGCTCGTCCCACCGCCACCGCCGCCACCACCACCGCAGGCAGCGAGCAGGGCACTGACGGCCGGCACGGCGACGGCCAGAGCTCCAGCCCGACGAAGAAGACCGCGTCGTGTCAAGCGCTCGTTCTGCTGTGTCGCCATGAACTCCGCCTCCTCACTCGGCAGGGACCTCAACCTCCCTGCACCAACACTCCGCCCATTCCCACGGAGAGCTGGAGCACTCTCAGCTCCCGGGCGAAGTATGCCAAACTGTCCCCTCGCACGCGCTTTGCCGACCGCAGAAGTCAAACTTTCCCTGACAATGGGCCGCATCGTTCAGCCGAGGATGTCACGAATCGTGACGAACCGGTACCCTGCTTGTTGCAGGTTCTCGATCAAGGCCGGTAATGCAGCGGCATCGGTCGATTGTGCGCCGACGTGGAGCAACACGATCGCTCCTGGTTCGGCGGCGCGCTTCACACGCTCGACCACGTCTTCCGGGGGAATTCCACGCCAGCCGAGAGAATCCACTGTCCACATGACGACGATGGTGTAGCCGGCCTGCGGGAGCTGCTCTAGGAGTTCCTCGTCGTAGTCGCCGTAGGGTGGACGGAAGAACGGTCGCATGGTCTCGAGGCTGCCGGACACTGCAGCAACCGCCTGTTCTGCGCCGCGGAGTTCGGCGAGCCTCTCTGCTGGTGCTAGCGGTGCGCTACTAGTCGAGTGACCGGTGAAGGAAGGGTGCATGTCGCTGTGGTTGATCAGGTCGTGACCCTCCTCCAGCATACGGGCGACGAGATCCGGATTTGTGCGGGCCCACGCTCCGGTCATCCCAAAGGTGGCGCGGATACCGTGACGCGCGAGTTCATCGAGAATCTCTTCGGCGTAGCCACGATCAGCACCACAGTCGAAGGTGAGTGCGATAACCGGCTCGCTGGTTGGGAGCCGCGTGATGATCGCGGCGCGTGGTCCACTCAGCGCTGGCGTCGGGGACGGTGGCACTGGCGTTGGGGTGAGAGGAGGGGTGGGTGCGAGCGTGGGAGTGGCCGTGGCAGGTGGTAAAGGCGTTGGAGTGGGGCTGGGAAGCGTTGTGAGCGTTGGTGAAGGAACGACCGCCGTTGCCGTCGGCAGTGCTGGTACTGTCGGTGATGGGGACATCTGGACCGTGGTGGGTGTCGGGTAGACGGCTGGTCCGCGGCAGGCGACCGCAAGCAGGAGCCAACTGAGCAGCCCAATGATGACCAGCGGCCTTGGGAAGTGCTGGCGCTCGCTCACCAGATCCCCAGCGCGTCCTTGGCCTCTTCGCTCATCATGTCTGGCGTCCAGGGAGGACTCCAGACAAGGTTAATCTCCACGTTGCCAAGATCCGGAAGATCGCGCAGCGCGAAGTTCACCTCTTCCGTCAGAATCGGCCCCAGCGGGCAGCCGAACGTCGTCAAAGTCATTGTCACAATGACGTCGGTCTTGCCGTCCTCGCGGTCAACTAAGTCGATGCCGTAAATGAGGCCCAGGTTGACGACGTCGATCCCCAGTTCGGGATCGATCACTTGCTTCAATCGCTCGCGGACATCGTCTTCCGTGAATTTGGCCATTGCCTCCTCCTTGGATTCTCCTTGCATGAAGAGTCGACGCAAGACGTCAGACTGCTCGTACATCACTACCAACCTTTGCGGCGTCAGCGCGGCCACTCATTCAGCCCGTACGCTGCCGCTTTGAGAACTTTGAGACTCAGGAGTGCACACTTGCGGCGGGCTGGGCTGATGGGAACCCCAAGCTCCTCCAAGAGGTCCTCAGCTCCGAGCGCTCTGACCTCTTCGAGCGACTTGCCTTTCACCATCTCAGTCAAGATGGAAGCCGCAGCCTGACTGATTGCACAGCCGCGACCGGAGAACCGGATATCTTCGATGCGGTCGCCAGACAACTTGAGGTCGATACGGATCCGATCACCGCACAAAGGGTTCGAGTCCTCAAAGGATCGGTCCGGCTGCTCCAACGTGCCGTAGTTCCGTGGATGCTGGTAATGGTCGAGGATATGCTCGCGATAGAGGTCGGACACTGTGGCGCCCTCCGCTCGACTCACCCGGCGACGTCGAAGACGCGGCGTGCTTCCTGAAGCGCTTCGACGAGGCGGTCGACATCTGCTTCCCAATTGTAGAGGTAGAAGCTCGCACGGGTCGTCGCGACGACGCCAAGGCGACGCATGAGCGGTTGGGTACAGTGATGGCCAGCCCGGACAGCGATCCCGTGCAGGTCAAGCACTGCTGCGACATCGTGCGGATGGACATCACCTAACGTGAAGCTAATGACTCCGGCGCGATCCTCACCGACCGGCCCGTAGAGACGGATTCCTGGGATCTCCTCTAGTCGCGGTAGCGCATAGGCGAGGAGCGCGACCTCATGCTGGCGGATGGCAGCCATGCCGATCGCTTCCAGATAGTCAACGGCAGCACCAAGTGCCACAGCATCCGCCACACTCGGCGTTCCCGCCTCGAAACGGGCAGGAACGTCACCCGGTGTGAAGCCCTCAGTGGTCACGGTGCGGATCATTCCACCGCCACCAAGGAACGGCGGGAGGGAAGCTAGGAGTTCGTATCGAGCCCAAAGGACACCAATTCCAAAGGGCCCAAGCATCTTATGGCCGGAGAACGCCAAGAAGTCGGCGCCGAGTGCTCGCACGTCGACTGGCAGATGCGGGACACTCTGTGCCCCGTCGACGAGGACAAGGGCTCCTGCTTCGTGCGCCAGGCGTGCGATGTCGCTGACCGGATTGATCGTGCCGAGCGCATTAGAGACGTGGGTCACAGCGACCAGCTTCACCGGCTCGGTACGCAACAACATCTCGAGTTGATCGAGGCGGAGGCGTCCCGTCTCATCAATGTCGACGAAGCGGACCACAATACCCCGCTCGGCGGCAAGTTGGTGCCAGGGGACAATATTGGAGTGATGCTCCAGGATCGTCGTCACGACGACGTCACCAGCCTGGAGGTTGGCCACGCCCCATGTCCGCGCGACGAGATTGATTGCCTCAGTCGTGTTGCGGACGAAGACGACCTCGTCAGGACGGGATGCGCCGATGAAGCGAGCTACTTTGGCTCGTGCTTCTTCATAGAGGATCGAAGCTTCTTCGCTGAGCTCATAGATCCCGCGGTGAATATTCGCATTGCTCGTCCGATAGAAGCCAGCGAGCGCCTCAATGACGCTCGCTGGCTTTTGGGACGTCGCTGCACTGTCAAGGTAGACGAGTGGCTTCCCATCACGGACCGTCCGCTGAAAGATAGGAAAGTCGGTCCGGATGCGATGGACATCGAGTGGCTGTGTTCCAGCTTTGGTGCTCATAGCCCAATCTTCCGTGCGATCGCCGCGCGGACCGTCTCTTGCACTTCGTTGACCGGTACGCGCTCGATCACCTCATCAAAGAAGCCATCGACGATCAACTTGACCGCTTCCGGTCGGCTGATGCCACGACTCATCAGGTAGAAAATATACTCCTCTTCGACTTGGCCGACCGTCGCACCGTGTGTACAGCGCACATCGTTGGCGCCAATCTCCAGGTTTGGGATCGTGTCAGCACGCGCCGTCGAGGAGAGAATCAGGTTGCGGTTTGCTTGGTAGGCATCGGTGCGCTGTGCGTGGGGGAAAACTTTGATCAACCCACTAAAGACGGTGCGGGCACGATCCTTGAGCGCTCCCTTGTACAAAAGGTCACTGGTGGCGTATGGCGCGACGTGCCACTGGCGCGTCTGGTGGTCAAGATGCTGCGCGTCGTCGGCGAAGTAGAGGCCGAGCATCTCAGCGGTGGCACCAGGACCCACAAGGTTACTCGCGATGAAGGCCTTGCTGAGGCGTGATCCAAGGCTCACGTTCAACGTGTTGAGCACTGCGTCCTGATGGAGTAGGCCACGCTGGGTCGTGAAATTCCAGACGCTACGGCCCCAGTCCTGGAGCTGGATATACCGTACCTGGGCTCCTTCCTGCACGATGAGCTCCACGACGTTGGAGGCAATCACTGGCTCATCAACAGTCGGAGAGGCCCACGTATCGATAAGCACCACGCTTGCGCCGGGCTCGGCGATAAGCAGGGTATGGGCAAAGATCGCCGCGCCGGGGGTCTCAGCCCAAACGAAGCTACGGAGCGGCAACGCGATCTCGACACCCTCCGGCACATAGAGGAAGGTCCCACCGCTCCAGAATGCTCCATGGAGCGCTGCAAACTTGTTGTCCTGTACCGTGACCGCCTCGGTCATGAAGAAGCGTTGGACGAGCTCGGGGACCTCGCGGGCTGCGGTGAGCAGGTCGGTGAAGATCACCCCGCGCTGGGCGAGTTCGCCCTCTAGCTGCGTGTAGACGACTGATCCGTCCACCTGTACCAGGAGGCCAGAGCGGAGTGCTGCGTCACCGAGTGTCTCGAAGAGCGCGGCCGGCAATGCTTCCGGGCTGCTGACGCGCTGACCCAGTCCGGCGAAGGGCCAAACCGCGTCGATCGGCAACCGGCGGATATCAGTGCGTCGCCACTCCTCGTCGGTGCGGCTTGGCATCGGCGTGCGCTCGTACACCTCCCACGCCGCGAGACGGCGCTCGCGAAGCCACTCTGGTTCTCCAAGCAAATGAGAGAGCTCTACTGCAGCTTCCCTCGTGAAACCGCGTGTCCGTTCGATAACCCTGGTGCTCATAGACTCCCCTCGATAGCGAATGGTGGCCCGGACCGGGTCCGGGCCACCGGTGCGTCATCCGACCGAACCCTCCATCTCGAGTGCGATCAAGCGGTTCAGCTCGACGGCGTACTCGAGCGGGAGTTCCTTCGTGATCGGCTCGATGAATCCGTTGACGATCATGCTCATGGCCTCGGCCTCGGTGAGACCACGGCTCTGCAGGTAGAAGAGCTGTTCCTCGGCGACCTTGCTCACTGTCGCCTCGTGACCAATGGACACCTGTTCTTCCTCGATCTCCATGTACGGGTAGGTATCCGTACGGCTCTGCTCGTCGAGCAGAAGCGCGTCGCAGACCACGTTGGCTCGGACGTGATGCGCACCGCGATGCACCTTGACCAGGCCGCGGTAGCTCGCTCGTCCGGTTCCCTTGGAGATCGACTTGGAGATGATCTGCGACGAGGTGTACGGTGCCACATGCACCATCTTGCCGCCGGCATCTTGGTGCTGCCCGTCACCGGCGAAGGCGACCGAGAGCACCTCGCCGCGTGCCCCCGGCTCCATGAGCCAGACTGCGGGGTACTTCATCGTCACCTTCGAGCCAAGGTTCCCGTCAACCCATTCCATCGTCGCATCGCGGTAGGCCGCGGCACGCTTGGTCACGAGGTTGTACACGTTCTTCGACCAGTTCTGGATAGTCGTGTAGCGGCAGCGGGCACCTTCCTTGACGATAATTTCGACGACGGCGCTGTGCAGTGAGGCTGCACTGTAGATCGGCGCCGTGCATCCTTCGACGTAGTGGACGTAGGCGCCCGGCTCGACGATGATCAGTGTCCGTTCGAACTGGCCGACATTCTCGGCGTTGATGCGGAAGTATGCCTGTAGCGGGACCTCGACGCGGACCCCCTCTGGCACGTAGACGAACGAGCCGCCCGACCAGACGGCTGAGTTCAGCGCAGCGAACTTGTTATCGTTCGGTGGCACAATAGTGCCGAAGTACTGCTTCACGAGGTCGGGATACTCGCGAACCGCTGTATCCATATCGACGAAGATCACGCCGAGACGCTTGAGTTCCTCGCGCAGCGAGTGGTAGACGACTTCTGACTCGTACTGGGCCCCGACGCCGGCCAGGAACTTCCGCTCAGCCTCGGGAATCCCCAGGCGATCAAACGTCCGGCGGATGTGCTCGGGGAGTTCGTCCCAACTCGAGCCCTGCCGCTCAGTCGGCTTAATGTAGTAGACGATCTCGTCGAAGTTGAGTTCCGAGAGGTCGGCACCCCAGGTTGGCATGGGGCGGCGCAGGAAATACTCGAGCGCCTTGAGGCGGAACTCGCGCATCCAGTCCGGCTCGTTCTTTATCCACGAGATCTGTTCGACGACCTCGCGGTCGAGTCCCTTCCGTGCCTTGAAGACGTACTGTTCCGGGTCGCGGAACCCGTACTTCTCAGCGTATTCGCTTCCGAGTCGCTTCAGTTCGACTTCTGGTGTAGCCATGGTGTGTCCTCCTTCTGCGAGGCGCCTTCAGGACGCGGCCTCGGCATACTGGGCCTTAACCCAGTCGTAGCCCTTCTCTTCAAGCTCCTCAGCCAGTTCCGGCCCACCCGAGATGGCAATCTTCCCGTCTAACATGACATGGACATAGTGCGGCCGGATGTAGTTGAGGATGCGCTGGTAGTGGGTGATGACGAGGAGGGCCATGTTCGGGTTAAAGAGCTGATTCACGCCGTCAGCGACAGTGCGCAGGGCGTCGATGTCCAACCCCGAGTCGGTCTCGTCGAGCACGGCGAATTCCGGCTCGAGCATGGCCATCTGCAAGATTTCTGCCCGCTTCTTCTCACCACCCGAGAACCCCTCGTTGAGGTACCGAGAGGCAAACGTTTCGTCCATGCGCAGCATTTCCAGTTTCTCACGGAGGAGACGACGGAACTCACGAGGCGTGAGCGCCTTGTCCTCGCCGTAGCGCGCCTTCCGAACAGAATTGACGGCGAGGCGCAGGAAATTCGCCATCGTCACCCCAGGAATGGCGGTCGGATACTGGAAGGCGAGGAACATACCCATCCGGGCTCGCTCGTCCGGTGGGAGCTCCAGAACGTTCTCGCCCTTATAGAGGATGCGTCCTTCGTACACTTCATAGTTCGGGTGTCCGGCAATGACATAGGCAAGGGTGCTCTTGCCGGAGCCATTCGGTCCCATCAGTGCGTGGATCTCACCACGCTCGATCACCAAATTCACCCCGCGGAGGATCTCCTTCCCTTCGATCCCCGCGTGCAGGTTCTCGATCATGAACAGCGGCGTGTGCTCGGCCATACTCGATGTTCCCTCCTTCGTCATGCCCACGTCCCAGAAAACTCGCGACACCAACTTACTCTACCACGGCGTTGCGAAATTGTGCACGCAGTGTACCCCACAGCGCGTGTCGCGGTCTCACCGGCGTCCCGCGGTGCGGGGCTGCTGCGCGTCACGATCCCGCTTTTCTTGACAGGCCGGGCAGATCCCCGTAAAGACGGTCTGGTGATCGAGGATCTCGAAGCCTGTTTGCTCGGCTGCGACTTGCCGAGCGAGCAACGCGATCGGAACTTCGACATCAACGAGTTCGCCGCAGACCACGCAATGCACGTGGTCATGCCGATCGGTTCGCCGGTCAAAGAGGCTCGCGTTGTCGCCGAACGGAAACTCTTGGATCAACCCGTGCTTCGCCAAGAGGTGCAAGGTGCGGTAGACGGTGCCGTAGGCAATCGTCGGATATTTCCGACGTACCCGTTCGTAGATCTCGGCAGCGGTCAAGTGCCGCTCCGCATTTTGCACCTCGGCGAGGATCGCCATCCGCTGTGGTGTCATCCGGAATCCGGCCGGGAGCATGATTCGTAACTCACTCCCATGTGAGAATGATTCTCGTTCTCACCTGTGCTATACCTTACCGCGTCACTCGGGATTCGTCAACCATCGAAGGGGTCGGCATGGACAAGCAAGAACTGATGGAACAGCTTGTTGAACACTACCGGCACCCACGTCACCGGCATCAGCTCGTGGATGCCGATGTCGCAATGCCCGGTGGCAACCCAGGTTGTGGTGACATCGTGACCATCTATCTCAAGGTTGACCCAGAGGGACGCCTGATCGCTGAGGCGTCGTTCGAGGGCGAAGGCTGTACGATCAGCCAAGCTGCTGCTGACATTCTGCTCGACGTCGTCAATGAGGAACGATGGACGCTCGATCAAGTGCTGGAAGCGGATTACCACCTCATGGCTGATTTGATCGGCGAGGAGGCGGTCAAGCTTCGTCCGCGTTGTGCGACGCTGGCTCTGGGAACGCTCAAGGCAGCAGTGACGAAGTACTTGCGTGACCGCTTACGGCGCGAGGCTGGGCTCGACATGGTCGAACAAGAGAATGAGCAGTTCGGCATTGTGACCGGAGATCGAGTCGAGAATCCACGCGATGTCTCCGGCTAGGACGTACGGCGTTCGCGGCGAAGTTCCTGAACGAACGCTGCGAGATGTTCACGGAGTTGCGGGCCGAACCCGCTGACCGTCACCAAGGTTGCCCCGCGGCGTCCGACATTCGGCTGGACGAGGATCTCCGCGGTCACGCGGGGAAGGACCCCCTCGCGCTTTCCGATCACATAGACCTGGTTCGGTCGACCGGTGCGACCGGCACGATAGCCGCGTGCGCTGAAAAAGGCGATCGCTCGCTCCAGCACCTCGTCCGGGTTTAGATGTGTCACAACACGGCGCTGGAACGCTGTTCGTGTCATTTCCGCCGTTAGTGTCTCGCGAGACGGTGGAATACCGGTGTCGATCGGTTTCTCACCCATCCGGGTACTCCTGCGTGAGCCTGATCCCGTCTCAATCGTACGTCGATCAGGCGACAGGCGCGTCAAAAGCGGAGTGGCAGACCGCGTGCCATCGCGTGAACCAGCTCTCGGCAGGCTTCGGCATCAGCGGTGGCGCGATGATGACCCGGATGGGAAAGGCCGAGGCGCTCTAGCGCCTCGGCCAGCCGGTGATAACGACGCCAGGAATCTAAAGGTGGAGGTCCCGCATACTCGGCGAAACGTCTCATCGCGCAGTGCCAGTCCGGCTGCGGTGGAGGGAGCCCTTGCCGAGCACACGTCTGCGCGATCAGTCGCCGATCAAAATCCGCGTTGTACGTGATGACCAGTGGAAACGAACGGAGTACCGCGAGGAGTTCGCGGTACACCACTGGCCATGACGGTGCGTGGGCCAAGATGGCATCAGTCAGGCCATGAACTCGGGCAGCCTCCGGATGCACCGGGCGCGTGGGCTGAACGAGACTTTGCAGCAACACGCGCCCAGATACATCGAGTACTGCGATCTCGATCACCTCGTCGAACCGGCCGACACCGGTCGTCTCAGTGTCGAGGAACACAACACCACGGAGTGCGAGGACTGATCGGGCCCACTCGAGCGCACGCCGTTGCGGGTGCACAGCTGACCCCACGCTACTCCAGAACGAACTGTTCGCCCGGTTGGAGCACAACGCAGCGCGCTGACGTCTGTTCCTCGACAGCCTTAGCAAAGGCATGCGGATCCTGTTCGATCAGCGGGAAAGTGTTGTAGTGACACGGGATAACGACCTGCGGCTTGAGGAGTTTCACAGCCTTTACCGCGTCAGCCGGCCCCATAGTGAAGTGGTCGCCAATTGGGAGTGCAGCGAGGTCAAGACCTTCTTCGCCAATGAGCGCCATATCGCCGAAGAGACAGGTATCGCCAGCAAAGTAGAGTGTCTTCCCGCCCATCCGGACAACGAGGCCAGCCGGGACACCCGGAGCGAGAAACTGCTCCCCATAGCTTGAGGTGTGCCATGCCGGAACCAGTTTGACCGATCCCCCGTCAAAGCGTACCGTCCCGCCGTGGTTGGCTGGAATTGCCTCTGCACCCTGCTGTTGCAGGTAGCTGGCGAGCTCGAACGTGGCGATGACTGGCGCTTTGGTGCGCTTTGAGATGGCGAGCGCATCCCCAACGTGGTCGGCGTGCGCATGCGTGAGCAGGATCGCGGTTGGATGCAGCTCATCAGGTCGAGCAGCAGCCTTCGGGTTTCCGGTAAGGAAAGGATCGATGACGACCTGCTTTCCGTCCGCTTCGAGTGCAAACGCCGCGTGCCCAAGATAGCGAACCGTGACGGCCATCGCTGCCATCCCTCCCTTCGTGGCACTCTCGTCCCGTTCCCCCTCAGGATACCGCGTTTCAGGCTTCCCAAGCGATTCGGCCATCGACAATGGTGAAGAGCGTGCGAATCTGCGGGAGTTCCTCAGGATCGACCGCAAAGGGATTACGGTCGATAGCGACAAGATCGGCCAGATAGCCCGGCGCAATGCGACCTTTGCGGTGCTCGTCGAAGCTTGCATAGGCCCCGCCGACTGTATAGAGCCGGAGCGCATCAAGCAAACTGACCGACTGCTCCGGGCCGAACGGCAGTCCGGTACGCGTCTGACGCAACACGGCAGCCCGGATACCGACCCAGGGGTCGGGCGGGATCACTGGTGCGTCCGAACTGAAAGCAACCGGGATACGGCGTTCCAACCAGCTGCGGGTTGGATAGGCGAGTGCAAGCCAATCGTCGCTGAAGTTGCGGCGGTAGGAATCGCCAAGGTAGTAACCAAAGGCTGGCTGCGGTACGGCAATGACGCCGAGCCTGGCCATCCGGTCGAGGAGGTCAGGGCGCAGCATGCCGCAATGTTCGATCCGCCAGCGGTGGTCTCGGATCGGGTAGCGCTGGAGCGCTCGCTCAAAAGCGGTCAACACCATTTCGATGGCACGATCGCCGATTGCGTGGGCTGCTGCCTGGCAGCCCAGTTTCGCCACGCGGGTGAACGCATCGTCCAGTTGTTCCTGAGTGTAGACAGCAATCCCGTAATTGTCCGGCTCGTCGGGGTAGGGAATACTCATCGCCGCAGTGCGAGCACCGCCGGCTCCGTCTTGCAAGAGCTTGAATGCGCTGATGCGCAGCCACTCGTCCCCGAGACCGGAGCGGAGACCCAGGCGTTCGGCTGGCTCCAGCATCTGGTCGATGAGCAGCATCACCTGTGAGCGAACAGGCAACTCACCTCGCTTCCAGAGATTTTGATAGGCTTGGAGCTCTTCCGGTCGACTGATCCCAGCCTCGGTCACAGAAGTGATCCCAAGAGACAGGAACCGTTGTCCCGCGCGGTGCAACGCACGCTCGAGATCAGTGATGGTCGGCTCAGGAACTCGTCGACGGACGAGTTCCTGGGCTCGCTCCTGGAGGAGACCGGTTGGCTCGCCGGTCTCATCGCGGACGATCCGTCCACCTTCTGGATCAGGCGTGTCACGAGTGATGCCGGCGAGAGCTAGCGCTGCGCTATTCGCGACGGCCATATGCCCGCACGTGCGGATGAGCAGTGCTGGCCGGTCACCGGTCACTGTGTCCAAGTCCCAACGGGTGGGATGGCGGCGTACATCAAGGCGTGTATCGTCGTACCCTCGTGCCAAGAGCCACTGACCTGGCGGAAGTTCCCGTGCGGCCGCTCGCAAGCGTTCCAGCAGGTGCCCGAGTGTGGGAGCTGCCTCCGGCGAGGCGTCAACCCACTCCAGTGAGAGCCCGAGACCGATCGGGTGACAGTGCGCATCAATGAATCCTGGTAGGAGCGTCGCTCCTGCGAGATCGACTACCTTGGTGTTTGGTCCCATATCTCGTGCGATTTCATCGTTATCCCCAACGGAGAGAAGACGTCCACGCCAGATACTCACGGCTGTCGCCTGCGGTCTCGCCGGATCCAACGTAATGACGTTGCCGTTGCGCAGAACGAGCTCGGCTGTCATTGCCGATCCCCTCTCTCAAGCTGCACCGGGCCGGACGTAGGCCACACGACCGTCAACAATGGTGTAGTCGACGCGGACGGTGCTGAGCTCCTCTGGGGCAACGCTGTGCAGGTCGGTTTCCAGCACTGCGAGATCGGCAAGCTTCCCAGGTTCGAGTGTCCCCTTCGCGCGTTCCTCGAAGCTCGCGTAGGCACCGTTCACCGTGTAGACGCGGATCGCCTCGTCGAGCGTTACGCATTCCTCTGGCCACAACACCTGTCCAGCGGCGTTGCGCCGGGTCACCATGGTCTGAATGCCGAGCATTGCACTGGGGGAACAAACGGGCGTGTCAGTACTTGCAGCGGCGACGATACCGCGGTCGAGGAAGGTGCGGAGCGCATATGCGTAGCGAAGTCGCTCGCGACCAAGACCGCTGAGGTAGACCTCTTGGAAATCGTGGAGGAATGTCGTGCCGGGGATCGGAATGGCGCCGAGGCGTGCAATCCGGTCGATAAGGTCCGGACGTAGGATGCTGCAGTGCTCGATGCGGTGCCGGTGGTCCAGCCGTGGTTCAAGCCGAAGTGCCTCTTCAAAGGCGTCCAGAAGCAGTTCAATGGCTGCGTCGCCGATCGCATGGGCGCAGCACTGGAAGCCCGCGCGATGGGCCTCGACAATCTTGCGCTTCATTACCTCCGGATCATCCATCCAGAGGCCGCACGTATCGGGGCGATCGAGGTATGGCTGGGACATGCGGGCAGTTCGTCCGCCGATGCTCCCGTCCAGGAACAGTTTGGCGGGGCCGATTCGCAACCAGGCATCGCCAAAGCCGGTACGGATACCGAGTTCGCGGCATGGCTCGAGGAGAGCATCAATGAGGATCATGAGCGTGGTACGCACTGGAAGTTCACCACGTGCTGCCAGCGTCTGGTAAGCCAGGAACTCCTCTGCCCGTCCAATCCCAGCCTCCTGGACACTGGTCACGCCATACTCGAGAAAGGTACGCCCGGCTTGACGGATTGCTGCCGCGAGTTCTTCGACCGTCGGCGGTGGGAGCTTCGCCCGCACCAGTTGGAGTGCTGCCTCGCGGAGCACACCAGTTGGTGTGCCGTCGGCCGCACGGTCGATCGTGCCTCCGGGCGGGTCGGGGGTTCCCGACCCGATACCGGCGAGCTCAAGTGCCCGGCTGTTCGCGACACCAATATGGCCACAGGCGCGAATGAGGAGGACAGGATGCTCCCGCGTTGCTTGGTCGAGGTCGTCGCGCGTCGGGTGGCGTTGTTCAGTGAGGTGTGCCTGGTCGTATCCACGCGCGATAATCCACGTTCCTGCCGGCTGGGTAGCTGCGCGTTCGGCAATTCGCCGCACGATGTCAACAATGCTGTGGTTCGGTGGTGTGCGTGCGTCGACCTCGCGTAAGCTGAGGCCGAGCGCGATCGGGTGACAATGAGCATCGTTGAAACCGGGGACGACCGTACGTCCGCGAAGCGGGATAAGGTCCGTGGCAGCGCCAGCGAGAGCTTGCACCGCATCGTCGGTACCGACGGCGAGGATCCGGTTTTGCAGGATGGCGACTGCACTTGCTGGTGGTGCTCCGGGAACCGCGGTCAGGACTTGCCCACCATAGAGGATCAGATCGGCTGGCATCCGAGCGCTCCGTTCTCTTCCGCGCGGCAGCGTAACACGAGAGCCACGCGAACGCTACGGTTGCACGCCGAGGCGAGCGAGTGCATCACGCGCGACCTGAAGATTCGCGTCGTCGTCGAGCGCCCTGCGATACTCGGCGATCGCTGCGTTTGTTTGGCCCAGTGCCTCGAAGGCGCGTCCCCGCTCGTAATGCATCTCACCGAAGACACCAGCGCTCGCGATCTGCGCAGCAGCGAGCTCCAGGGCACGTTGATACTGCCCGGCATCGACGTAAGCCGAAACCGGCCAGAACTGGTACCAGAGCATCTTGGGTGGGAGACCAATGGCAGCCGCACGCTCGTAGGCGGCAAGCGCGGCGTCGATGTTGCCGAGGAGATACTCGGTCGTCCCAAGCGAGAACCACAGGTAGGCGTCGTCAGGATGCTGTGCAACAAGTTCACGCATCAGCTGATTGGCGCGCTCAACATTGCGACGTGGATCAGCGTCCTCGCCGAGGATTGCAAGCACCCGCGGCTCGTCTTCTGGCCGGTAGACGGGAATGTACCGGAAAGCGAAGGCGCGCCAGAGTTCCTCAAACTCCGCATACGGCATGGCAACACCGGCACCGATCATGGAATCGTTCACAAAAACAACTCCTTGGCGGCGGTCGAAGCCGCGGACCACCCGGTAGTGCCCGATCGCGTCTGGTTTGTGGTCGAGCCACTGGGGAGTAATGACGGGAAAGCCTGCTGCCACAAGTTCCTCAATGCGTTCAATAGAGCCTCCCTCCAGCACACGGGCCCGGAGACCGAACTGCTCGAGCAACCCGACGAGTTGATGCGGTTCGACATGCTTATCACCCGAGTTTGGCCGGAGCAGTGGGCCAAGCTGTGCCTGCGTGCGCTGGATGCCGAAGTAGGAGAGGACCATTGCAGCCGACACCGCTGCGCAGTTGTTCCAGGTCTGGAACTCGTGCGACATAGGCTCGAGAAAGACGTTGTCTGGAACGGGCGTCGGCTGCGGTGTTGGAGTGGGTATCGGTGTGGGAGTCGGTTCAGGTGTTGCTGTGGGAGTGGCCGGAGGTACCGGTGTCGGGGACGGTTCAGGAGTAGGGGTCACGAGTGTAAGGTCCCCCGGCGCTGGATCACTGGGAACTGTCAGTGTAGGCGTCGGAGTCGGACGTCCTGCCCCTGCAGCGGAACACGCGGTTGAGACGAGCGAGAGCGCGAGCAGAAGTAGCATGACCGGTGGCGAACTACCTCGTCCTGTCACGGTCGACTGCGCCATCGTATCCCCTCATTACTTCCGTCGAGCTGTGACGGATCCGAGTGTACCGAAAGTGGGGTGCACGCGTGTGCAGCGCCATCGGTCTTAGGGCGCCCTGTCTCGTCCCGGCGGAGGAGCGTTGCAACAAGCACGTCGCGGAAACTGCCGGGGCTTATATTCCATGCCTGCAGCGTCAGCGTGCATCTTGGCCGCGTCGCCTCTTTGGACTATGCCGGATCGGTGAGTCCTGGATGGAAAACGATCACGGCGGAAATGGATGGGTGTCACGAGAGCTCAGGAGAACCCATCTCGAGATCACGCTCCCGCTCTCGCCACCACAGGGCCACATGGTCGGCACGGGCGATCCACACGTCACCAAGCGCGATCACGAAGTCGAGGAACTGTGCGAGTGAGCGCGAGGGGCCTGGGCGTCCACAGATCCAGGGATGGAGTGTCAGGCACATAAGCTTGCCCTCGGCGCGCAAAACTTCGAAGTCCTCACGCCAGAATTCGGCGACAAGTCTGGGCGGAAGGGACTGCTCGATGAAGAAGGTATAGTCGTCCCACCAGCGAGACGGAGGCAACTGGATGACCGGATGGCGTGCGGGATCGGGGCGCATTGGTACAGGAAGGTCGCCGAGAGCCAGATCCATGTTCCACTGGAAGCCGAGTTCTTGGAGCAGCGCAATAGTCTCTGGTGTGGACTGCCAGAAGGGGGATTTATGACCCACCGGTGTCGTCCCCGAGAGTTCGGTCAGGACGTCACGCGTCCGGATCAAGTCTTCACGTTGCTCTTCGCGCGTCATTTGGCTGTACAGACGGTGATCCCACCCATGTGTGGCGATCTCGTGTCCTGCCTCAGCGACAGCACGGACGGCATCGGGGCGCTCTTCAGCGGCGAGACCGACCCAGCAAAAAGTCGCTTTGACCTCGTAGTCGGCGAGGAGTTCTAGGAGACGTGTGAGACCGGCATCGAGATCGTACTTCGCTTGGGCACGCCAGTACCAGTCCGACTCCCCGTGCTGGGTGATGACGCCATATTCGCCGTCGACATCAATTGAGACGACGAGTGCGGCGCGATGGCCAGCAGGCCACACGGGTATTGTGCGCTGATCCTGATTCATCCGGTCGTTCTCCTGGCCCCCAGAAGCTCAGAACGGACTGCGAGGAGCGCCTCGACCAGGCGCTCGATATCGTCTTCGGTATTGTAAAAGCCAGCGGAGAGACGCACGCTGTAGGGATGAGTAATCCAGCGAACGATGACGTTCCGTTCGAGCAGCTTCTCCACAAGTTGCTGTGGGTCGCAGTCGCGCACGGTAAAAGTCACGAGCCCGGCCATCCGATCGGGGGGCGTCAGTACCTCCACGCCCTCCAGTCCAGCGAGGCGTTGCCAGGCATAGTGACCCAATGTGGCGATGCGCCCGAAGATCCAGTCGTAACCGACGTCTTCCCGTAACCAGCGGAGCGCAGCGACCTGCCCGGCGATCGCGGGCATGTGCATACCGCCCACCTCGAAGCGCTCAGCGGTGGGTTTGGGCACGAAGTAGCCGCCGATCGGTTCAAGTGCTCCTTGGACCAGGGAGGCGTAGCCGACGATGGTCAGCTGCAGTTGATCGAGTGCATCGTCAGAGAAATACACTGCCCCGGTGCCTTCCGGGCCGCACAACCACTTTTGTCCAGGAATGGCGTACACGTCGACGCCGAGCTCCTTGACGTTCACGGGGATAGACCCAGCTGACTGGGCACCGTCAATGACGACGAGCGCTCCGACGCGGTGTGCGAGCTCGGCGATCTCCTTGACTGGGAGCACGGCACCAGTGTTCCACGTGAGGTGCGAGAGAACGACCATCCGGGTCCGCGCACCGATCAGACGTGCGATGGCGCTGACGACATCGCCGGCGCCGGTCCCGAGGCGTGCTGTCCGGACAGTGACACCGAAGCGTCGTACGACGTTGAAAATCGGCGCTTGGGCGCCGGGGTGTTCCATGTCCGTCGTCACAATTTCGTCCCCCGGCTGCCAGTTCCGACCCATCACCGCCAAATTGATGCCGTCGGTCGTGTGCCGTGTCAGTGCGATCTGGTCAGGGCGACAACCGAGGAGGTGAGCGACCTCCTGTCTTGCCGTCGCCTTAAGTTCGGTCGCGTACTCGTAGTTTTCGCGAGTGATTCGCCCGTCGGCAAACTCCCGTTCGGCGACCGACCGCATGGTGTCAAGCACCACGCTGGGCATCGGTCCGAATGTGCCCGTATTGAGATAGACGTGTTCACGCACAGCCGGCATCGCTGCACGGATGGTTTCGACTTTGCTTTCCTGGCGCATCACACTGCTCCGATCGCCTCCTCGTCCCATGCCGTCGGGCGCTGTGTACCGCGGGAGCTCCAACACGTCAAGCCCGATGTGCCAGGAGGGAAGAGGAACAAGTAGGGACTTTCTCCTTCTGGGTCGCGAGGTCATCCGTTCAACTTCAGCCACGGTGGGGGATCGGGAAACATGGCAGTTGTATTCGCCGCTGCAGTGTCCGCGAATTCGGACGTGACAGTGGGCGGTGGAGAGGTGCGTTCTCGCCTTTTCTCATTCGGTGCCAAGACGTCGAAATGGGCCTGCTGTCTTTGTGGTTGCCTGCCGTTCGCACCGTGTGGGCTGCTGTTTTGCCAGTCGGACGCTAGGGAAGAGAGCCCAACTGTGTCCTAGGTGGTATGGGTAGGTTCCTATGCGGTAGACAGCCAGGCCGACTGCCCTGAGGTGCGAACGACGCTGCGATGAGTGGCTGAGATCCCTGGTTACGTGATCTGCGCCAGTGCGTGCTCAAGGTCAGAGATGATGTCCTCGGGGTCTTCGATCCCAACCGAAAGACGAACCAGTCCTTCGCCGATACCCATGGCCTGGCGCTCTTCAGGAGAGAGACCACGGTGAGAGGCCATGACCGGGTAAAGCACTTCGGAATACACATCGCCAAGTGTCGTCGCTGGAATAACGAGCTGCAGACTCTGGAGGAAGCGGAAGATACGGTCTCGTGTGCCGCCACGAATATCGAAGGCGACCATCGCGCCGAACTCACCCGGTGGGAAGAGGCGTACTGCCGTTTCATGGCTCGGATGGGTTGGTAATCCCGGGAAGTAAACACGTTCGATTGCAGGGTGTTCGGCGAGCCAATTGGCGACGCGGATGGCGTTCTCACACTGCCGACGCATTCGTAGCGGGAGCGTTTTGAGTCCACGGAGCACGAGATAGGCCTCAAAAGGACCGATGATGCCCCCGACGGTCTTGTTGATCTCGTTCAACTCCCACCGACGGTCCGCAGTGGTGGCCACAACACCCGCGGTAACGTCGCCATGGCCGCTGAGATACTTGGTGGCGCTATGGATGACATAGTCCGCGCCGAAAGCGCCTGGGCGGACGAGATAGGGAGTAGCGAAGGTGTTGTCGACGGCCAGCCGTGCCCCATAGCGATGGGCGAGCTCGGCGAGGGCGGGGAGATCGGTGACGCGGAGCAGGGGGTTAGAGATCGTCTCGCAGAGGACGAGACGGACGCGGCCGCGCTGGAGCTCCTTCTCAACCTGATCCAGATCCAGGATGTCGACGAATGTTGTCTCTACCCCGAGCGGGCCGAAAACTGCACGGAGCAAAGTGATTGTTTGACCGTAGAGGTCGCGTGAGGCGACAATGCGATCGCCTGCCTCGACACAGGAGAGGATGGTCGCGTGCAAGGCAGCCATACCCGAGCCGAAGGCGATGGCAGCCTCCTGTTCTTCGAGCGCAGCGATCGCCATCTCCAATGCTTCTGTGGTGGGATTGCCGTACCGCCCGTAAACGAAGACCCCCTCAGCACCACCGAGTGCAGCGTCCATCCGGTCGATATCCCGATAGAGAAAGGTCGATGTCGAGTAGATGGGGGTAGCAGTAGGGATCACATCGCGTGGCGCCGGCCGTTCGCCGGCATGCACCGCACGGGAAGCAAACCGCAAGTGTAGGCGCCGGAGGTCCTCGGGCATCGTCTTTCCCTCCTTCAATTCGAGCAGCCAGAGGCTGCTTGGCGCGAAGTATAGAGGTGGACTGCTGGGAACGCGCAAACTCTTGAGCGTGCAGGCGGTGTATAGCGGACGAGAAGCCTGACGGGACCGTCTCCCCGGAGGGAACGAGCTGATCCAGAGATGGGTGCAAACGAGGTACCGATTCGGCATCGCCTATTGACTCGACCAGTGACTTGATGTAGAGTACGCCCAGCCGACTGGCGGCTGAGGTGCAGAGTGCTCGAGCAGCGAGCGCGTGGCCCACCGCAGACCGAAGCGGTTCCGCAGGGGTTCAAGTGGACGGTTGTCGATAGCCGGGATTTTTGCGGAAACGTGAGGTGTGAGGTGAGGCCCAACAAAATGAAACGACTCTGGCACCTCGTCTCGGTGTTGGCGTTGGCGGTGCCTATTCTTGCCGCCTGCACGCGGGCACAAGCAACGCCGACCCCAGCACCGAGTGGGGCGACTCCCACGACGGCGGCTCAGACGCCAGTCCCTGGTGCTACGCCGACCACTGCCGCTATTACCACCCCGACAGGAGAGAAGGTTCTGCGGATTCACGAGTACACGTATCCGGATGTCTTCGACCCCCAGAAGAGTTCCTTCTCGAACGAGATTGCCGTTCTCCACATGAACTATGAGGGGTTAACGCGGCTGGACCAGAACCTGAACACGATACCGGCGGCGGCAGAGTCCTGGGAGTTTAACCAGGATGGAACTGTAGTCACGTTCCACCTGCGCGCAGGGCTGAAATACAGTGATGGGACTCCTCTGACAGCCGAACGATTCCGCTACGCCGTGGAGCGAACCTGTGACCCGAAGACGGCTGGGGAGTACCAGTCGATCCTGTTCGACATTGTCGGCTGTCAGGAATTTGCCGAGACCGATCCAAATGATCAGGCGAAGTATGAAGAGGCTCGGAAGAATCTCGGCGTCGAGGCGCCGGATGACCGAACACTGATTGTTCGGCTGACGCATCCGGCACCGTATTTCCCAACCATCGCTTCACTCTGGGTTTTCTATCCGGCCCGGAAGGAGCTCATTGAGCAGGGTGGAGAAAACTGGTGGAAGGATCCCAAGCTGCAGATTGGTAACGGCCCCTTCCAGATGGTTGAGGTAGTAGAGGACCAACGGATCCGCTTCGTCGCGAATCCCAACTACTGGGAGGGAAAGCCGAAGCTCGATGCGGTGGAGATTATCTACCAAAAGGAGAGTTCGGTCGCACTGGAGGCGTACAAAGCAGGGCAGATCGACATGTTCTCGCCGGATCCGTCGCAACTACCGGCGATTAAGAGCGATCCGGAGCTCTCCAAGCAGCTGGTGACCTATCCGGCCGCCACAACGATTCAACTCTCCTTTAATCTGACCAAGGAGCCGTTTACTGATAAGAAGGTGCGTGAGGCCTTTGCCTACGCGTTTGACCGCAAGACCTACTGTGAGCAGATTCGGAACGGCGACTGCACACCGACGTTGGAGTGGATTCCACCCGGGATTCCTGGCCATATCGGTACCGATAAATACGCCTTCGATCCACAGAAGGCGAAGCAGGCGCTGGCCGAGTCGAGCTATGGTGGGCCGGAGAAGCTGCCAGAGATCAAGTTGACCTATAACAGCGATGATCCGGCAGCACGGCCGCGCGTCGAGTGGATCGCGGGGCAGTACCGGGACATCCTGGGAGTCAACATCACGCTTGAGCCAGTCGATGGGAAGACGCTTGTCGCCATGCGGAAGGATCCGACAACCTATCCGCAGATGACACTGGCCGGGTGGATTCAAGACTACCCTGATCCGCAGAACTGGCTCAGCGTGTACTGGAAGTGTGATGCCACGTTTGCTCAACGCTTTGGGTACTGCAATGAGGAATTTGACCAGATTGTGACGCAGGCAGACCAAGAGCTTGATCCACAGAAACGCATCGAATTGTATAAGCAGGCTCACCAGATTTTGATTGACGATGCTCCTGGTCCATTCCTCTACAATCCGCTCAATATTTGGCTTGTCAAGCCGTATGTGACAGGTTATAACCCAACGCCAAGCGATGATGCCTTCCCAGGAGAGTTCGCGTCGCTGATGACGCTTGACATCCAACGGTAATGCCTCAGCCGGGCCGGGGACACAGTCCCCGGCCCAGATTCTTCACGGTGGAGGTTGCTGATGCTGCTCGCGTTCGTAATTCGCCGAATCTTGTGGCTCATCCCGGTTATCGTGGCAGTCACGACGATTACTTTCTTCCTTATGCACCAGGCACCAGGAGGTCCGTGGGATCGCGAGAAACCGGTGGCGGCGGCAACACTGAAGGCGCTGAATCAGAAGTTCGGCTTGGACAAGCCAGTCTGGGTGAATGTTGGAGAGGTGCGCGCCCGCTGGCAGGCCGGTGAGCGGAACCCGGTTCGTCTTTTGGGAGCTTTCCTGGACAGTCAGTATTTCCGGTATCTCTGGGGCCTCGTTCGGCTGGATCTTGGCCCCTCCTACCGTTCCAAGGGAACAGAATCGGTGCAGAGTATCCTCTGGCGAAAGTTTCCAACCACGGCGAAGGTCGGGCTTGTCGCAACGGCTTTTGCTGTTGTCGTCGGTGTGCCCTTGGGGGTGCTCGGTGCGTTGAAGCAGAATAGCTGGATTGATTATGTGAGTCTGACTGTTGCGACTCTTGGAGTTTCGGTTCCAAGTTTCATTATTGGCGTTTTGGTCATCATTTTCTTGAGCCAAGCGTTTGGTATCAAGCCGATCCGGCAACCAGAAGAATGGAGGGGTTTCTCGACGGCATATCTTGCTCCGGGTATTGTGCTTGGTCTGGGAACGATGTCCTACCTCACACGCCTGACCCGATCGTCCATGTTGGAAGTGATTCGGCAGGATTATGTGCGGACGGCGCGTGCCAAGGGTCTCAGTGAGTTCCAGGTAGTGACACGACATATGCTGCGCAACGCGCTTATTGCGGTCATCACCGTGTTGGGGCCGGCGGTTGCGGCCCTGGTAACTGGGTCTTTTATCATCGAGACGATTTTCAATGTGCCCGGGATGGGGCGGGAATACGTCGTCGCCATCGCTGCACGGGACTACTCGATGATTATGGGGACAACGCTCATGTATGCACTCTTCGTTGCCCTGGCAAACCTGTGGGTCGATGTCATGTATGGATTCCTCGATCCGCGGATTCGTGTTTGAGAGGTAGCACACGATGGCAGCGACAACAGCCACTGCACAGGCATTGGATCGAGATCTCCTGCTGCGACGGCCTCCACGCAGCCTTTGGAGCGATGCCTGGCGACGGTTTCGCAAGAACCGTCTGGCACTCATTGGATTAGCCTACATCTTCTTCCTGGCGGTCATTGCCGTCGCTGCTCCCCTGGTGGCGCCACATAACCCGGTGCAGAGCGATGTCCAACACGCCGGCGTCTTTCGGCAGGCAGCCTGGATTCGTGACCCAAATCCTATGCGTACTGGGAGTTGGGAATACCCACTCGGTACCGATTCGGTCGGCCGTGATGTCTTTAGCAGACTCGTCTACGGAACTCGGGTATCTCTGGTCGTGGGGTTTGTGCCAATGGTCTTTACCGTGTCGATCGGTATGCTCATCGGCTTGGTCGCTGGATACGCGGGAGGACGGGTAGACAACCTCCTGATGCGCTTCACCGATGTCGTCTACGCGTTCCCTGACCTCTTGCTCTTTATCATCATGCAGGTGGCATTCCAGGACGCATGGATCGGGAAGCTTCTCAACGGATTAGTGCTCCTGTTTATTACCCTCTCGTTGGTCAGCTGGGTCACTGTGGCACGACTGGTACGCGGCGAGGTGCTGGCGGTCAAACAGAAGGAGTTTGTCGAGGCCGCCCGTGCTATTGGCGCAAGCAGTGTCTCTGTGATTCTTCGCCACATCGTGCCCAACACGCTTGGTCCCGTCATTGTAGTCGCCGCTTATATCGTGCCGGGTGCGATTATTTCTGAGGCTATCCTGAGCTATCTGGGTATTGGTATCCGACCAACTGTCCGACTTGATGCGCCATTCCCGACAAGCTGGGGAAGTATGATCCTGGAAGGCTCCAAGGCATGGGAATCCCAACCGTGGATGCTGATCGCCCCCACCTTGGCTGTCGCCTCAATTACGCTCGCGTTCACCTTTGTCGGCGACGGTCTGCGTGATGCTTTCGATCCGCGTCAGGCCGAGCGCTGACGATCCGCGACGGGCCGACGAGTCCCAGGAGCATATGCGTTGTGTATCCCCGTGTTCCTGTGCTCTGGCAATACCGGGCTCTTGGTGGAAACGTTCGGTCAGCACTCCGGGGGCCTCCCACAGATCTCTCCAAGAGTGGAGACTCCTGGCATCGGGTTCTCCCGCGGGCTGCTGCGTCATCTGCTTGGCGCGCTGCTGGTTCGTCACTGCTGTTGTCCACCAAACGGCGGGGAACATTGTGGAGCCGTGGACGCTACCACATCGTCAACCAGCAGTTGGTCTGTCTCGCTCCAAGGAAGGTGAACTCCTCCCCGTGGCAGGTCGGTTGCGATGGTGACCAGCCCATGTTAGGCTTGGCCCGACGGGTGCCAGGGGTGCGCGGAAGCGCTGAGAGGTCGACAGACGGTCGGCCAACCCTCCGAACCTGATCTGGGTAATGCCAGCGCAGGGACGGCACCACTCCTCAGCTCTTCCTCCACCCGCCGCCCCGTTGGGACGGCGGATTCTGTTTCCGCCCCCTCGTCGTGATAGTGCTCCAGCTGGCGGGAGGTGGCGATGGCAAAGGATGTCCGTGTTCCCAAGGCACTAACGATCGCCGGTTCTGACTCGGGTGCCGGTGCGGGGATCCAAGCTGACCTCAAGACGTTTAGCGCGCTTGGCGTCTATGGGTCTACGGTCATCACTGCGATCACAGCGCAGAACACGATGGGTGTTACGGCTGTGCATGAGATTCCAACCGAGATCATTGCGGCACAGCTCGATGCCGTCATGGAGGACATCGGTGCTGACGCCGCTAAGACCGGGATGCTGAGTTCGGCGGCGATCATCGAGACGGTTGCGGCAGGCGTTCAGCGGCACCGAATCGAGCGGCTCGTCGTGGACCCGGTGATGGTGGCCAAGAGTGGCGATCGCCTGCTCCGGGAAGATGCAGTCGCTGCGCTGCGCCAGACACTCCTGCCGCTTGCCTACATTGTGACGCCGAACGCACCGGAAGCCGAAGTCCTGTGCGGGCGATCGGTGCGGAGCGAAGCCGAGATGCGCGAGGCAGCGAGGATTATTCATGCCTTTGGCCCCCGTTACGTGGTACTCAAGGGCGGCCACGTCGACGGCGACGAGGTGGTTGATCTCCTCTTCGATGGACAGACCTTTGAACGATTTGCGCTGCCACGTGTGTTGACGCCGCACACTCATGGTACTGGCTGTACGTTCTCAGCGGCTATTGCAGCCTTTCTGGCACGGGGATTCGATGTGGCGACAGCCGTGTGGGAGGCCAAACGCTACCTGCACCGTGCACTGGAAACAGCCTTTGCCATTGGGCGGGGGCGGTCACCGGTACACCACTTCCATGCCTGGTGGTCTCCCGTGGTGCAGGAGCAGGAGGTGTCGTGATGGCGGAGATGGTGGGACAGGCACGGATGACGGTCGAGGACAAGCCACTCAAGATCGCCGATCGTGAGTTTCGCTCGCGCCTCATCCTCGGAACGGGGAAATGGCGCTCGAACGAGGAGATGCTGGCCGCGCTCGAGGCCTCTGGCTGTGAGATGGTAACCGTTGCGCTGCGGCGCATCGACTTCGACGATCCGAAGAGCCGGAGTATCCTGGAAGTGATCGACTGGACCAAATACCAGATTCTCCCCAATACCGCAGGCTGCCGAACTGCGGAGGAGGCGATTCGTGTGGCGCGGCTGGCTCGCGCCATGGGACTATCCAATTGGGTCAAACTCGAGGTGATCCCAGACCCCAAGTATCTTTTGCCCGACCCGATTGGCACGCTGGAGGCAGCCAAGGTCCTTGTGAAGGAAGGGTTTGTCGTTCTGCCCTATATCAACCAGGATCCGGTTCTAGCTAAGCAGCTAGAGGAAATCGGCTGTGCGACAGTGATGCCATTGGCTTCCCCCATCGGCTCGGGGCAGGGGCTGCCAGACTTTCGTTGGTTGCAAATTATTGTGGAGCAGGCAAACGTCCCGGTGATCGTTGATGCCGGGATCGGGGCGCCGTCTGATGCGGCACTGGCAATGGAGCTCGGGGCCGATGCCTGTCTGATCAACACGGCGATTGCGCAGGCCGGTGATCCTGTCAAGATGGCGCGGGCAATGCGATTGGCGATCGAGGCGGGACGGCTCTGCTATCTGGCCGGCCGTATCCCCAAGAAACCGTACGCGTCGGCCAGTTCGCCGCTCGAAGGTGTGGTGCGCTAGGAGTGGGTAATGGTGTCATGGCGTGGCACACGACTGCGTGATGCCCTGCGACTCTACGTGATCACCGACCGAACTCTGGCACGTGGGCGACCGGAAAGTGAGATTGCGCGCCAAGCGATTGCTGGCGGTGCAACAGCGATTCAGCTCCGCTGGAAAACCGGCCCGCTAAGCGAGGCCTTGCGCGTGGGGCGGGAACTGCGCGAACTCTGTAGCCGTGAGAGGGTGCTCTTCGTGGTCAACGACCGGGTCGACCTCGCACTCGCCCTCGAGGCAGATGGCGTGCACGTCGGTGTCACTGATCTGCCAGTCGCCGAGACGCGTCGCTTAGTCGGTGATCAACTCGTTGTCGGCTTCTCACCCGAGACCTTGGAGCAGGCGCTAGAGGCTGAGGCGGCTGGCGCGGACTACCTGGGTGTAGGGCCGGTGTATCCGACCGTGACAAAACCGGACGCAGGCCCAGCGGTTGGTCTTGAGCATGTACAGCGGATCGCCGCGGCGGTACGGATACCGGTCGTCGGAATCGGTGGCATCACAGCCGAGAACGCGGGTGCGGTGATTCGAGCCGGCGCGGTCGGCGTGGCAGTGATTTCTGCAGTAGTGGGTGCTGATGATGTCCGTCTCGCGGCGGCGCAGCTACGCAAGGTGGTCGACGAGGCGTTGGCGGAGCGACAATGAATCCCTGGTCGGTACCCCGGCTTCATCTCATCACCGATCCGGCGGTTTGCTCCTTCGAGCAGCTCTGTGAGTGGTTACCGCGACTTCTGCAGGCTGGTGTGGATGCTGTCCATCTCCGGGCGCCGGGCGTTCCGGCAGGTGAGCTTCTGAAGGTGGCTGCGGAGCTCCGTCGCCGCATTGTGCCGCCGGCCGTCTTGCTCGTGAACGACCGCCTCGATATCGCTCTCCTTTGTCAGGCGGATGGGGTGCACCTGCCGGAGCAGGGATTGCCGGTGCGGGCAGCCAGGGAATTGCTTGGCGGGGGACGACTCGTTGGCCGTTCGGTGCACAGTGTTGAGGCTGCGCGGGCAGCAGCCGCGGAGGGTTGTGATTACCTTGTCTACGGGAATGTGTACGAGACGGCGAGTAAGCCCGGCGCAGCTGCCCGTGGGCTCGACGCCTTGCGTGAGGTGGTGCATGCCACACATGTTCCGGTGGTTGCCATTGGTGGCATCACACCTGACCGTGTCCCAGCCGTTGTCAGGATGGGCGCGCACGGCGTTGCCGTCATTCGTGGAATCCTCGCAGCAGACGATCCGATCGCAGCGGTGCGTGCGTACCGACAGGCGATGGACGAGGTGCGTGGCGATGGCGATTCGCGTGACATTAAACGGGAAACTGGTGGAGCTGGACGGAGTGCGGACAATCGCTGAGCTCCTGCGGGCGCGTGGGGTTGACCCTCGGCTTGTCGCAGTCGAGCACAACGGTGAGATTGTCTCGCGCGACCAGTACGAGCAGCGGGAGCTCCGTGACGGGGACACGCTGGAAGTGGTGCATTTCGTCGGTGGCGGCTGAGGGAAATGGTGCGCCGCGCCCTACAGACATAGCGGCAAAGGCGACGGTGTCGCCGGCCAGTCGGGGTATCCACTACGCCATTCCCTCGGTGTCGATGGGATCATCGTCTGGCTCCCACAAGTGGCGTTCGAGATCAACGCGGAATTCCTCAATGAAAGTCACTCCCTCTTCTTCAAGCAGCGCGCGCATGACGGCTGGATGGCCCCAGGCCCAACCGCCAGTCAGCTCCCCATTGCGGTTGACGACACGGTGGGCGACCGCTGCAACATCTGGTGGCGCTTGGTGCAGGAGCCAGCCGACCATCCGCGCGGAGCGAGTTGTGCCAGCCGCACGTGCGATACGGCCGTAGGTCGTTACTCGACCTGGCGGAATGCGGCGGACGATAGCGTAAACTCGTTCCGCGAAAGAAGAGTCGCTTTCGGTCGTCCGATGGTGACGTCTGGCCATAGTTTCAGATGCGACCTCCGACGAGAAGGATGCCACTCACAATCAGCGCTGTCCCCAGCCACACCCGAAGGGGGAGTGGTTCGTGCAAAAGCACGCTTGCCGCGATGACCTGAACTCCGATGACAGAGAGCCCGGTCGTGATCGGGTAGGCGATCGAAAGCGGGAGAAAGCGCAAGAGGACGGTTAGCGCGAGTACGGTGACGAAACCGGCGAGATTTCCGGCGACCTGCCACGCAAGAAATGCGATCCAGCTGCTGCTCAGTGCGGCGAGCCGAAAAGCGACAGCCGCGACGATGTTGAATCCGAGATGCGTGGCAATTCCTATCGCGATGAGTTCGCTGCGATGTGCAAGTGGCAGCCACCGATCAAGGACCGAACCGTTTTCCGGCATCCTCCCCTCCCCTTTCTGCTCGTCCTCATGCTACCTGTTCTGGTCGTCAGGCTGCTTGGGCGAGCGGTAGACTTGACCGGTACGGGTGCCAGGAATGCATCCGCGCGAGACTGACGTTGGGAGACGAGTCCATGCGGAACGTGCTCAAGAAGATCTTGGGCGACCCGAACGAGCGCGAACTGAAGCGTCTGCGTCGGATCGTCGACGAGATCAACGCGCTGGAGCCTGAAATCCAGCGACTCAGTGACGCCGAGCTCCGGGCAAAGACGGACGAGTTTAAGGCACGTTTGGAATACGGTGAGACGCTTGATGACATCCTGGTGGAGGCGTTCGCAGTCGTTCGGGAAGCTGCACGACGCACATTGAACATGCGGCACTTTGACGTGCAGCTTATGGCCGGCATTGTGCTCCACGAAGGCAAGATCGCCGAGATGAAGACAGGCGAAGGGAAAACCCTCGTTGCGACCTTGCCGCTCTACTTGAACGCCTTGCTTGGCCGAGGCTGCCATCTGGTCACGCCGAACGACTATTTGTCTCGGGTCGGCGGTGGCTGGATGGGGCCGATCTATCATTTCCTGGGCGTTTCGGTCGGTGTGATCACGCACGAATTTGCTGGCATCTATGATCCGACCTATATGGCGCCCGATCCGAGTCCCGACGATCGCCTAAATCACTGGCGACCGGTCAGCCGGCGGGAAGCGTACCTTGCCGATATCACCTACGGGACAAACCACGAGTTTGGCTTCGACTATCTTCGGGACAACCTGGTGTATCGTCCCGAGGATATCGTGCAGCGCGAGCTGTACTATGCCATTGTCGACGAGGTCGACAACATCCTGATTGACGAGGCTCGCACGCCGCTGATCATCTCTGGACCGGCGCGCGACACGGTCGACCGCTACTACCAGTTCGCGCAAATTGCACGGCAACTGCGGCGTGACGTGCATTACACGGTGGATCTCAAGCACCGGACGGTGACGCTCACTGAGGCGGGGATTGACCGCGTCGAGAGACTGCTTGGCATTCCGGAAGGTCATAGTCTCTACGACGACCGGTACTCTGACGCTGTGCACTACTTGGAGCAGGCGCTCAAGGCGAAGGAGCTCTATCTTCGCGACCGTGACTACATCGTGCGCGATGGTGAGGTGATCATCGTCGACGAATTCACGGGGCGCATGATGCCGGGTCGACGGTACAGCGAGGGGCTCCACCAGGCGATTGAGGCGAAAGAGGGTCTGCGTGTCCGTCAGGAGACGGTGACCCAGGCGACGATCACCTACCAGAACTACTTCCGCATGTACGAGAAGCTGGCCGGAATGACCGGAACGGCGGCGACAGAGGCGGAAGAGTTTCAAACGATTTACAATCTGGAAGTGGTGGTCATTCCCACGCACAAGCCGATGATTCGCGTCGATTATCCGGACGTGGTCTATCGGACGGAAGAAGGGAAGTTCCGGGCGGTTGTTCGTGAGATTAAGGAGATGCACGCGATTGGACGCCCGGTGCTGGTGGGTACAACGTCGATTGAAAAGAGCGAGTACCTCAGCCAGCTGCTCAAGCGTGAGGGGATTCCGCACGAGGTACTGAACGCAAAGCACCATGAGCGTGAGGCACTGATTATTGCCAAGGCTGGTCAGCGTGGTGCGGTGACGATTGCGACCAACATGGCCGGTCGAGGAACTGACATCGTCCTTGGCCCCGGTGTGGCTGAACTGGGAGGCCTGCATGTTATTGGTACCGAGCGCCATGAGGCACGACGAATCGACAACCAGCTGCGAGGGCGTGCTGGGCGGCAAGGCGATCCTGGTTCAAGCCGGTTCTACGTCTCACTGGAAGATGAGTTGCTACGCCGTGTTGGAACCGATCGGATTGAGGGATTGCTCCAGAAACTGGGGATGGACGATGACCATCCCATTGAACATCCCTTAGTCAGCCGGATGATCGAGGAGGCACAGAAGAAGATTGAAGGCTACAACTTCGATTTGCGCAAGCACCTCGTCGAGTATGACAGTGTCATCAATAAGCATCGTGAGGTGATTTACGCCGATCGTCGGAAGATTGTCATGGGCGAGGACATGCGCGAGCATGTCCTCGGCATGGTGCGGCGTCAGATCGAAAAGGCGGTGAAGCAGGCCTTTGAGGCTGCCGATGAGCCAGATCCGGAGGAAATCCTGCGCACGTTTGTGGGGATCGTTGGCGATGCGGACGGTCTCACGCCGCGCGACTTGGAGGAGCGAGACGAGAGCGAGCTTGTCGAGATGCTGTGGCAGCGGGCGCTCGCTCGGTATGAGCGCCGCGAGGCCGAGTTTGGCGCTGCGACGATGCGGACAATTGAGCGTCTCGTTCTGCTCCAAGTGATGGATCGGCTGTGGATCGAGCATTTGACCGAAATGGAGCACATGCGGCATGAGGTCGGGCTGCAAGCCTACGGCCAGCTCGATCCGCTCGTGGTCTATAAGCGTGAAGGCTACCGGATGTTCCAGCAGCTCTTGGAGAATATCGAATATGACGTCGCCCGGCTCATTTACCGCGTGCAGCTGGCTCCAGCCTTGACACGGCCGGTCGTGCAGGTTGGCACACCGAATCGGGGTGGTGATGGAGCGGGGCCAGCGCGTAAGAAGCAGAAGGTGGGCCGGAACGATCCGTGCCCCTGCGGCTCAGGAAAGAAGTATAAGCACTGTTGCTTGCCCAAGGAAACCGGACTGAGTGCGACGAGTAGTTCTGTGCGTGGATAATTGAGTAAAATAAAAGGGTAAGGGTAGAAGCGTTATCTGTATTCTTATGACCGTACTTCTCGCTAGCGCTCTATCTTACTTGGGTGACACAGTGCGGAGCGCAGGGGATTGCGTCTGCCTTCGTCCGAGGCATCGGTGTGAGGTTTCAGTTGTGTCGTGAGTTGGGCAAGCCTCTTCAGCAGGTGTCTGCAACTGAGGATCGAAGCCTCACCTTGCCGGCGGAAGATGATCGCGCCAAAGAGGAAATCCCGTGAGGAGGGCTGACGCCTGCGCTGGTGTATGATTAGGTTCACGGACACTCGGTAGTCTGTTACCGGGGTATGGTCCAGTGGGATGAGCAAGCTTATCGCCTTTGCCTCCGTTTTTATCTCGTGTCGCATAACGTATTATAGCTGACACTACATTGAGGCGCTGTCCGACAAATCTGCTTCACTGCCCGCCATAGGCGAGTCACTACTTTTCGTGCGGCTGCCTCAACCTCAGGGGAGAGTCCCATACCTAGCTGAAACGAGTAGCTGACTATCCCGTAAAGAACGAGGCGTGAGGGAAGTTCTCCGAGTGTTCTGGCAAGTTCAATGACTTCCGAAAGATCAATAGTATGAGTCGATGTCGTCTGTAAGCGAGCAGTTCGAATTCGGTGGGAAAGGTTCAACCGAAGAATCGTACCTACCGGATATGGTGCTCGAACTGCGTCGATAAGATAGACGAAAGAGAATCCTCTCCATATATTGAACAGGAGTGACGGGTCGCTCGACTGGAGAACGACAGCTGTCACTCCTGGCCAGCTGGCCGCTGCTATATGTTTGGCGACCCACGGACCGACCCCATCATCACCGCGCAGCTCATGACCGACGCCAACAACCAGCACCGTATTCCTGCTCATGAATGCTCATCCACGATGTCAAGGCGTAGGAAATGTGTGGCACAGGAAATACAAGGGTCATAGTTGCGAATCACGTGCTCGCAGAAACGCGTTGCACGATCTTTGGGTAGTTGGATCACGCTTGGAGCAAGGAGTCGTAAGTCGTCCTCAATTCGTTTCTGGTTCTGAGCTGTCGGTGGCACAATTCGTGCATCCCGAATGCTTCCATCTGCTCCAACCTCATAGCGATGGTAAAGGAGACCACGCGGCGCTTCACTCGCTCCAAAGCCGATGCCGGATCGTACCTCGTAATCGACCCAGGGGCGAGCAGGTGGCTCATAGCGCTCGATCAGTGCCAGGGATTGTTCAAGCGCATGAATGATCTCCAGGCAGCGAACGACGATGCTCCGAAAGGGATTCTGTAACGGTGGAACATGCCCCGTCTCGCGGGCTACTTCCTGGGCTAGAGGAGAGAGTTGGGAGAAATTCAGATTGAAGCGAGCGAGCGGCCCAGTGAGATAACTGCCACGTCCGGCAATTTCGTAGTGGAGGGCTGTCGAGTGCGGTACCTGGTGCTCTACAACAAGTTCCTCGAAACGACTCACCGGGAGATCGACTCCATAGCTTGACACGACGTGACCATCAAGAATGGCGTATTCCGTCGGATGACGTAGAGCAACAAACTCGTACTTTGGCTCAAAATCAGGAAAGGGAAAGCCAGCGACCCACCGTGCCAGTGCCAGAGCCGTCTCCAGTCCACGCTGCAGTGGATCGCGGAGTTTGCGCAGTTCAGCGGGCCTGGGCACCGAGTAGAACCCGCCGACGCGGATATTCACCGGGTGAATTTCACGGCCGCCGATAAGGGCGAGCAGCTGGTTGCCCGCTTTCTTGAGCTGCAATGCCCGCTGGACAAGATCACGATTGGTCTGGGCCATTTGCACGACGTTGTCAACGCCCAGGAAATCAGGAGCATGCAGCATGACCACGTGCAACGTATGGCTCTGGATCCACTCGGCATAGTAGAGCAGAAGTCGAAGCTGACGTATCTCCTGAGGAATCGTGATCCCGAACAGGTTCTCCAGGGCATTACAGGCGCTCATCTGGTACGCCACTGGACAGATACCGCAGATGCGGGCTGTGATATCGGGCGCGTCAGTGTGCGGGCGGCCGCGGAGCAAGGCTTCGAAGAAGCGGGGTGGCTCGTAGATCTGGAGACGAACGTCCATCGGCTGCCCGTCCCGTACCCGAATGAACAGTGCGCCTTCTCCTTCCACGCGTGCGAGTGCGCTGATGCGGATCGTGCGCTGGTGCTCATGCCTCGCCATTGGCAGGCTCCCGCTGGTCAAACGCGTGCGTCCCCAATGACTCGGCGGCCTTTTGGACGCTCTTGGGATCCGCGTAACGTTGGCTCGCCTCCACGAAAGCCGGTGCCGCTGCGTTGAAGGAACGATATAGCGGAACGAGCTGCTGGGGTGCCAGTCCTGATCGGATCAGGAACCACGCGCTCAGGCTTTCGGTATTCGGTGACTCCATGGGACCAAAGCAACCGTAGCACCCACGCCGGTAACGAGGGCAGAGGGCACCGCAACCGGTTCGTGTGACCGGACCGAGACAGGGAATTCCCTCTGCGACCATGACACAGACGATGCCCTGCCGTTTGCAGTCAAGGCAGACACTATGTGTTGGGATGGACGGTCGGCGTCCTTGTAGGAACGCGGTCAGGAACTCCAGGACCTGCACTTTGTTCGGTGGACAACCTGGGAGTTCGTAATCGACGGGGACGTACGCTGAGGCTGGGAGGGAGTGTTCGAGGGTCCGCACATACTCCGGAGACGCGTACACCACGCGCTTCATGTCCTCAACGTCCACGAAGTTGCGCAGTGCCTGGATGCCGCCTGCAGTCGCACAAGCGCCCATCGCAACCAGAATGCGACTTTGTCGCCGTATCGCGTGGATCCGCTCGACCTCTTCCGCTGTCGTGATGCTTCCCTCAACGAGGGAAAGATCGTACGGCCCGCGTACGACGGCACTTGACGCCTCAAGAAAGTACGCGATCTCAAAGAGTTCGCTCATCAGGAGAAGTTCGTCCTCACAGTCAAGCAGGGTCAGCTGGCAACCGTCGCAACTGGCAAATTTCCAGACAGCCAACTTGGGTCTACGGCGTCGCCGAGGCACAGCTCCCTCCCCAACATTCAGAACTCGCGAATCTCGCTGAAAGGTGCGAGCCGACTATACGGCAACACTGGGCCGTCTTTGCAGAGGAAGAACGGGCCCAACTGGCAGTGTCCACACAGTCCAATCGCGCATTGCATGTTCCGTTCCAATGAGAGGAAGATGCGCTCATCCGGAATGCCGTGCTTTTGGAGTTCACGTATCGTAAAGCGCATCATAATCTCCGGCCCACAGATCATCGCAACGGTGTTAGCGGGCTCAAAGAAGGCTGTCACCTGCCGAATTAGGTTAGGAACGACCCCAACCTGTCCCCGCCAGTATTGGTCTGGGTGATCGACGGTAATGCGGAGGACGAGATCCGGCCGTTGCAGCCAGCGGCTAAGGTCACGGCGGTACAGCAAGTCGGCAGGGCTCCGCGCACCGTACAAAACAATCACCTGCCGGTAGCGCCAGCGTTCACGGAGAATAGCAAGCAATGCGGAACGAAGGGGAGCAAAGCCAAGTCCGCCGGCAACCAAGAGAACGTCTTGTCCGTGGGCCAGTTGGAGCGGCCAGGAAGTCCCGAACGGCCCTCGTACCCCGATTTGGTCGCCGGGATGCAGTGCGACTAGGTGGCGGGTCACCGAGCCAACTGCGCGGATCGTGTGCTCGAGTTCGCCCGGGCGGCGTGGTAAACCGCTCACCGAGATGGGTACTTCGCCGACACCGTAGACCGAGAGCATCATGAATTGCCCAGGCTGCGCGATGAGGCGCACATCACTCAGTGGGCGTAGACGCAGGGTCACGGTGTCCCGTGTTTCGCGGCGCCGACTAATCACGAGGAAAGGAAGCGGAAAGAAGGGATTCGTTGCAGCTGGGGTGGCGATTGCTGGTTTGACCATCAGCGCTCCCTTGGCGGCCCGTAGAGGTCCAGCAACTGCAGACGAGCGGCTCTAAGACGTTCGGTGACAATAAACAAGAGACGCTGAACAAGGCGCAGGCCCAAGCAGCAGTCCTCAAGGAACAGCGCCCGAAGTCGCTCGGCATCGAACACCACTGCGGTCGTTCGTTCGAGGGCCCGGGCGTCAAACTCCCAGCGGCTGGGAGCAAGCATCCACGACCACCCAACGGCGCTTCCTCCTTCAACGGTCTGGAGCGGGCGTGGCCCGTGACCTGGAACAAAGACCTCGATGGAGACGAGTCCGCTCACAATGAGATAAAAGGCGGTGGCTGGCTGTCCCTCGCGCAGAAGGTATTCATCTGGTTCGAAGTGCGCAATCCGCGCGCATGCTGCGAGCTGAGCCTGCTGATCCTCGCTAAGGTCGGCGGTGAACGGATGTGTGGCTAGGAGCTCCAGGACCGAGCGATCGCTCATACCACGCCTTCCGTCGTTTGTTCACGACCAGTAATCGCGGCAGCTTCGATTGTCAGGTCGATGCCAACAGGACACCAGGTGATGCACCGTCCGCAACCAACGCAGCCAAAGGTCCCAAATTGCTCCACCCACGTGGCGAGCTTGTGGGTCAACCACTGCCGATAGCGGGAGCGAATACTCTGCCGTAACGGTTTACCGGCAGTGTAGGTGAAGGAGGTGGTAAAGCAGACGTCAAGCCGCCGGACGCGCTCAGTAACCGTTCCGGTCAAGTCGTGACGATCCTCAACCGAAAAACAGAAGCAGGTGGGACAGACCATCGTACAGTTTCCACAGGCGAGACAACGTTGGGCAATCTTGTCCCAATGTGGATGTTCGAGGTTCGCCAAAAGGGCCGCTGGTAATCCAGCAGTCTGGAGCTGGCGACCCATACTGGCAGCAGTCTGGGCAATTGCATGTTCGGCTGCTGTAACGTCGGTTGGCTCAGCCGGACGATGTGGTATCTGCTGCAGGATGGCAGCACCGCGCGCTGATCCGACCTCGACAACGAAGCGGTGTGCGTCGGGCTCCACGAGTTCGGTTAGTGCGAGGTCGAATCCTTGCGTCGCCTTCGGCCCGGTTCCCATTGAGGCACAGAAGCACGTCCGGGGTGTGAAGTGCGCGCATTGGACAACAATAACGAACGCGCTCTCGCGCCGTTCAGCGTAGATAGGATCGATGTATGACCCATGATGCAGCACGCGATCGAGGACACCAATCGCGTGCAGATCGCAGGACCGGACGCCAAGGAACGCAAGGCGTGGAGAGTCTTCAACGGGCTCTTCAATCATCCATTCGTTTCCGCGACGGCGTGCTCGCCAGAGGACAACCGGAGACGGATGGAGAAAGCGCTTCCAGGAGTGCGGCCCAACGGCATAGCCGAAGACCGCATTGTCTTCACGCCGCCTGACGCGATACATGCCAGCTTCCTGTTCGTCTCCCCACCCGAATGGGAGGTCGTTAAGCTGGCTGATCTCGTCGTAGATGATCGCGCCATCGCGTTGGATCGGACCGATGACACGATAGCCCTCTTGCTGTAGAGCAGCGATGAGCGCAGCTAGGCCGTTCACATCAATGACTGCAGGACTCGCCATGGGCTTTCATCCTGTCCGCCTGCCAGCACGAGGCGAGGAGCAGGATAGTTTGACTAGCTCAGATGCGCTCGGTAATGAATGATTGCTCTGCTGGCTTCGGTCCTTCGACTGGAGAGAGTATAACCCTCGCGACCCTTGAAGGCGTCTTGGAGCGTCAGAGCAGAGCGGGATAGGTGTTTGCAAGAGTCTAAACCATCACCAAGCGAGATTGCCGTAAAGGGGTTCAGTGAGGACGGTAGGGGGGCGCAACTGCGGATTTGTTGCCAGTGTGCTGCGAGCCGACGGCACCACTGAGACGATGATGCGTTGCCAGTCGCTTTGTGATGCTTTCCCGCGTCTGCCGGAACACCGCGGGCCACGAACCTGACATACGAGCTCGTTAGCTGTCTGGTCTTTTCTCCACTGGCAACAGAATCTTCACCAAGGTTGCCCTGGGACGCACGTAGGCTGTGTGTTTGAGGCGTGTCTGTAGAGATGGAGCTGGTAAGGAAGTATGAGGATTCTTCGGTAGGGTGGCGAAAGGGGCAGAGGCGGTGCAGCAGTATCTCGCGGAGTTTTGCGGTACGCTGCTTCTTGTCCTCTTGACCAACGGGACGGTGGCCACGGCTCGGTTGGCACGGTCCCACGGTGAGGGAAGCAGCTGGTTCACAATCACCGCTGGGTCTGCACTCGCGGTTATGATCGCGGTTGGTGTGTCGTTCTCGTTCAGCGGTGGGCATATCAATCCAGCCGTGACGTTGGCGTTAGCGATCTGGGGATTTTTCCCGCTTGACCAAGTACCGGGGTATCTACTGGCCCAGATGAGCGGCGGCTTCCTCGGAGCAGTGCTGGTGTGGATTGCATTTTGGAGGCACTGGGAGGTGACATCAGACGCTGCTGTGCAGAGAAGTGTGTTCTGTACAACACCAGCTATCCGGAGCTGGCCGGCTAACCTTCTAGCGGAAGGGATCGGAACAGCGGTGCTGGCATTTGGGGTTACATTGTTGGCACGAGGTGTCCTCCCAATGTCTCTTGCACCGTGGTGGGTCGGTAGCCTTGTTTTCAGCATTGGGCTCGCCTTGGGTGGAACCACTGGTTTTGCGCTAAATCCGGCGCGCGATGCCGCACCTCGTTTTGCCTACACGGTGTTACCGATCCCCGGGCGTGGTGATCCCGATTGGAAGTATGGTTGGATACCAGTGGTGGGGCCAATTGGTGGTGCTGTGATTGGTGTCGGACTCACTGCACTGCTGTCCAGATCTTAGACGACACAGCCAGGAGGGGTGGAGCGTCTTCATCCCTCCCGGCTGTGTGGATCATCTTACGAGAGGTTCACGGCTTGGTGACTGTTGCTTCGACCATGACGTGACCAGCGTGCTCAAAGTGCAGTTCCACCTCGATAGTGTCGCCTGGGTTGAGATCTCGTGTCAGCCCAATCAGCATCACGTGGAGTCCGCCCGGTTTCAGCTCAACGGTGCCATGGGCTGGAACGTCGATTCCGTCGACCGGCTGCATCTTCATGATGCCACCTTCCATCTTGGACTCGTGGATCTCGACTGCCTCAGCAACGCCGCAATGGGCGTGGAGCAGTCGATCGGGCTGATCGCCTGTGTTCTCTATGAGCATGAAGACTGCGCTCACGTTATCACTCTTGGTCGCGGCCCGGGCCCAGACATTGCGAATAACGAGGCTGTCACCGCGGAACTCGTTTTGCCCAGGTGGTGTCGCCATGGCCATTGGTGTCCCAGGCATCGCATGCCCCATCGTCGGTGTGGGATGCGTGGCCGTCGTTGACGTGGGTGTGCTTATGGGCGTCGGAGCAACCGTCGGGCTCGGGCTGGGGGATGGAGTGGCTGTTGGTTGAGTGGCGATAGCCTGGGTTGGTGACGGGACCGCTACTGTTGTCGGTGTCGGCACACCGCCACAAGCTACCGAAAGGAGCAGACCCAGCAGGGAAGTAAGCTGGATGACCAATGAAGCACGTCGCGAAAATGGCCGTGGCATGCAATACCTCCTCGCAAGCGCTCTGGCCTAGCGTTGCATCCAGGAATTCACTTCAACAGCGCGCGGAGGTCGCTCGCCACTTGCTCCGGTGTCAGTCCGAACGGGAGGACGGCTCGCAACCTGCCCTCACGATCCAAGACGAAGGTCGAAGCGGTGTGCTCCACCACGTACCCGAGAGCAGAGCTGGATTCCACCTTCGCGTAGTGGACGCCAAAAGCGGTTGCGAGTTCCTGGATCGCTGCCTCGTCACCGGTCAACCCAAGATAGGACGGATCGTACTTTGCCAAGTAGCTGGCAAGCCGTTCCGGCGTATCCCGCTCGGGATCGACCGAGACGAAGACGAACTGGACGTGGTTCGCCTGGTCTCCAAGCAAAGCACGGGCTCGGGTGATGGTCGAAGCGGTCGTTGGGCAAACATCCGGGCAGTGGGTATAGCCAAAGAAGACAACGGTCACTTTGCCACGGAAGTCGGTCACCGCATGGAGCTGTCCATCACTTCCCAGAAGGCGTACCGCCGGAACATCCTGCGGCGGATCGAGCAGCATGCCGTTGAGGGTCGTCCTCGCCAGTCGTGATTGCCAAAAGAACCACCCTATGACGACTACGAGAAGCGCGAGTATGACGAGTTCGGTGATAAGCAGGCGTCGGACCCATGGTCGTACCGGCATAATCAGGCTCCTCCGACGTTGCAGGTGAAGAGGTGCGCCGCTTCGTACAGGTAGCGCCGCAGGCCCCGGCTCTCGCGAATCTCCCGCTCGAGTGCGGTAATGTCGGCCGCCAGTGTTGAGGGTTGAGGGGCAACCCGGTACTCAGCTCGCACGATCCCGGTTGGATCGACAATGATCAGGATCGGCTCGACGGACGATCCGGCAGTACTGAGGACGCGCGGCACGCGGAAGCCAGCGAGAACGAGTTCTAGCTGCCGTGCATCGTCACTTCCTAAGACACGCCAAGGTACTGATGCTGGTACAAGTGAAGCTTGCAGCTGCGCGAGTTCCTCTGGGGTTGCTGGCTCAGTGACGATCCAAATGAGCTGAACGCGTTCAACGGTGCCCCGTTCTGGCATGGCACTGGCGACCAGTTGGCTCCACTCTCGGCAGGGATCGTCGCAGTGCGCTGGCCCAAAGGTGACAAGGAGCGTCTGTCCCCTCAACGAGTCGCTGGAAACAGTCTGTCCAGCAGCATCTTGGAGACCAAAGCCCGGCGCGATCCGCAACCGCGGGAGTACCCGCGGAGCGGCGAGCGCACTCCAGATAATGGAGAGTGCTGCAGCAACCAGGACGATGACCAATGCGAAACGGCGAACCACTTACGTTAATCCCTAGGAATACTGCCGAATCAGACACCGTGAGCAAGGCGAGCGCCTAGGCGGCACACGGTGCCGATTCTTGGAGGTGGAACAGGCGGGAGAACACTTCTCCCGCACGGAGGACGCCGCACCATCTCACGGATGCGCTGGCAGGTGAGAAGGAGTATGAGGAGGAACGCGATCAGGACGACCACCGGCACCGCTGTGCCCACCGGCACCGGTGGTGTTGGAAGAGTCAGGGTCGGCCCATCAGGGATGTCGGCGCGAGAGAACGGCGCTCGGACCCCGGTCGAACCGTGATTGTGATGATGCCCGGGTACTTCGAACCATGGATGTGGATGTGGTAGATGCGCGCCGCAGGCACACGTGGCCGGGTTGGCCACGGCAAACCAGGTTGTGGCTAGCAGAATGAGGAGGAACGTGAGTGTGCTTACTCTCTGCGCCACAACTCTTGCTCCCCGACGCGCCACACCTCTCCCGTTGGCAATGGTACGGCGTGTTGCTCTGGCGCAGCAAGGATCCAATTGGTTCCCTGTCTTCCCGGTGTTATCCGATGGAAGGGCTTCAGCGTCACCGCGAGCTCGTGCCAGACAGAACTGACGAGCAATGCTGATGGTGCTGCCGCCACGCGGAGTTGCGTGATCCAGGAGGGAACGGAACTGTGCAGCGGGGCTGCCTGCCTTAGAACAGGTATGAACGCCTTCTACGGATCAGCGCTACGGCTCGGCCGCTTGGCGACGAGTGTGTCTTTGTGGCCGGGCCAGAACGAGCTGATGGTACGGGGCGTCGGCAAAGAGCGACCTCTAGGACCCGAATGGTCGGCCGAGAACACAATCGCCAACCTGTGCGAGCTCGGGCGTAGGTTGAGGCGGCGGTTGGTCTCGGCTCGTGACACCCCGACGACCTTGGGTCATGTCGCGTTGCTGCCTTGCACCTGCCCTCGCGTGGCAACCGTATTTACTGGGACGATGTGCCACGACTAAAGTGAGGCATGACTTGTTCAACGAAGGCTTGGAGAGCTTCAAAGTCGACCGGGGGCCGTACGGTGACGTTGATCCAATCCGCCCCCGCTTCCCGATAGGCCTGGAGCTCTTCGGTGATCTTGCTTGGGCCGCCAATAAGCCACCCGGGCTGTTCCAGGGCCTGTGGCCCTACTTGCTCTGCGAGACGAGCACGGAGACGTGCCACAGCCTGGTCGTCATCTTCTGGAGCCATGTACAACCCTACCTGCACCGCGAGGCGAACTGTGGTCGGGTCGCGTCCCTCGACCTCGCACCAGTGCTCGAGTGCAGCCCGCTTCTGACGAAAACCCTCAGGACTCACGTACGGAATGTTCCAGCCGTCGGCGTACCGTGCCGCAATGCGTGCCGTGCGACGTTCCCCGGCGCCACCAACCCACAGTGGGAGTCGAGTCTGGAGCGGCTTGGGTAGCACACGGGCCTCGCGGAGCTGGATCCACCGTCCCTCAAAAGTCACCGCATCCTGTTCGAGCAAGGCACGCAGGGCCTGTATACCTTCCTCAAGCTGGTCAAGTCGTTCACGATCCGAGAGGAACGGGTAACCGAAGGCCCGATACTCCGGCTCGTGCCATCCCGCGCCGAGTCCGACTTCGAGTCGTCCACCGCTGAGGTGGTCGATGGTGACCATTGACTTGGCAAGCAGCCCAATATTTCGAAATTGGACCGCGAAGACCATGCACCCGAAGCGGATGCGCTGCGTCTCACAGGCGATAGCCGAGAGGAGAGCGACGCTTTCGAAGTGTGGTATCTGGTCGGACGTGCGGGCGTAGAAGTGATCCCAGACCGAGAACCAGTGGAAGTCATGTGCATCAGCAAAACGCCAAAGTCGGCGCAGCTCATCGACCGTCGTGTTCTGTGGCCCAACGTGGATACCGAATCGCATCGTGGTCATCTCGCCCCCTCGTGCGGTGAGGCCGACTGCCAAGCCGTCACCCGATCCTACAGTATGTGGTCATGGACGAGAATACCCCGCCGACCCTTGAGTCGGCGGGGTCACGTTGCACATTACACCTCGAACAGTAGGTCAGTAAACTGGTACAGACCAGGGGGACGGCCGACGAGGCGTCGGGCTGCCTCGAGCGCGCCAGCTGCATAAGCGCGCCGACTCTGTGCCCAATGGGTGATCTCGATTCCTTCCTCGTCGGAGGCGAAAAGCAGCGTATGTCGGCCGATTTCGCCCCCAGCACGAATCGCGTGGATCCCAAGTTCTCCCGGCTGGCGCGTGGCGGTCCCGGGCCCTCGCCCGTACACGAATGAGGTGTTGGCCGCTCGTGCTGCGGCCACGGCCCGTGCCAGCGTCAGCGCCGTGCCGGATGGTGCATCACGCTTCTGCCGGTGGTGTCTCTCCATTACTTCACAGTCCCATCTAGTGAGTACTCGTGCGACCTCCGGGACGATCCGCAAGAGCACAGCTGTCCCGATGCTGAAATTCGTTGCGTGTACCACTGGAATAGATGTTGCAGCCTGACGTATGGCAGCGAACTCCGATTCCCGAAGCCCGGTCGTGCCACTTACAAAGGCCACGCCCGAGTCAGCTGCAGCGAGTGCCGCATCAGCCGTCACCTCTGGACGGCTGAAATCGATAACGACGTCAACACCTGAGACGAGCTCGGAAAGGTCATGCGTGAGTCGGACGGTGCGCGGAAGCAAGCGGGATGCCTCTGCCAGGTCGCGGCTGGGACTCACCAGGCCAGCGACGAGCTCGATGTCTGGTGCAGCGGCAGCGAGTTCAGCAACGACCCGGCCCATACGTCCAGTAATCCCGATAAGCGCAAGGCGCAGCATCAGGCAGCCTCCCCCACGATGCGAGTAAGTCGCTCGGCTGTGTGCGGGCAGGAGGCGAGGACGGCACGGAGGCGCTCCCGATTTGCAGGGGTCAGCGGTGCTAGTGGTAGACGAACGTCAGCGCGGCACAGACCAAGCAGCTCCGCCGCGGCCTTGACGGGAACTGGGTTCGTCTCCATGAACAACGCACGAGCCAAGGGGAAAAGCTCGTGGTGGAGGCGTCGTGCGCGTTCAAGTTCCCCACGCAGCGCAGCACGGACCATTGCAGCTGTGGCGGCTGGGGCGACGTTGGCCATAACGGAGATGACACCGCGACCACCCACGGCGAGAATTGGGAGCGTGAGCGAGTCGTCGCCACTGAGAATCGCGCAGCGATCCCCCACGGCAAGGACTAGCTCACTGACTTGATCGAGCGAACCGCTTGACTCCTTGATGGCGACGATCGGCGCCTGCTCCACCATCCGGCGCGCCGTCTCTGGGGCAAGGTTGACTCCGGTCCGCCCGGGCACGTTGTAGACCACCAATGGCAGATCGACGGCGTCAGCGATCGCGACGACGTGCCGCAGGAGACCTTCCTGCTGCGGCTTGTTGTAATAGGGCGTGACAACCATCGCTGCGGTGGCACCGAGCTCCCGTGCGATTCGCGTACGAGCAATGCTCACGGCAGTCGAGTTGGTTCCAGTGCCGACGATAACCGGAACCCGGCCCGCTGTGCGCTCGATCACCAACTCGGCCACGCGTCGCCATTCGTCATCGGTCAAACTCGGGGTCTCACCAGTCGTCCCGCATGGGACAAGACCGTCAACTCCCTCGGCGATAAGCCAATCAATGAGGCGACCGAGTGCTTGCTCATCGAGCATCTCACCCACAAACGGGGTAATGACTGCAACAAACGTTCCCTCGAGCATGCCGTTCCCTCCGTCTTTCCGAACACGTTGCACGATGACCGCGTGACCATCCGATGTGGCACCGGAAAGGCACGCCTCACCGCTTCCGGCAAATTGGATGTGGACAAGCGTCTTGTACAGCGGAGCTAGTGAGTGAGGGAACGGCGTTTCAGGGGATAGACACGACGGGGAGCAACAGGCAAGAAGCGCCTGGTCGGGGATGCTTCTGTAAGTTCGTAGGCTCGTCTTGGCGTTGTCACGGTATCCGTCTCACCTACTGAGCCTGCCTCGATTGGATCGTAACAGTCTTCTGTCTGACTGTCAAGAGGAACGCGGTGATGGGTTGTGAGGCGTTGACAACGGAGCACTGCATCGGCAAATGGCATGTTACGCCCCTCAGGTGGTCAGCCCAACGTTTCAACTCCCCATGTGGTCGAGGAGAAACCCGCATCTGAGCCGAGCTTGGTGAGGCATCGAGCAACACAGCGGCAGCGCTGATGCCGTCGGAATCTACGGTGTGATCTGGAAGTGCCGTGTAATCAGGATCTCTCCTCACAAGGGCTGCTCGATTGCGTTGAAGTGGATCTCCGGGTGCTCCCGATCGACAACTCCGCGCAAAATCGACGCACCGAGAAGTGTCCGGAGTTGCTCGGCAAGCCAGTCGGCCGCCTCGTGTGCCGCCTGCTCGGTCACGTGTCGGAAGGCGTCGATTGGGAAGAAAATCCTGCGTGAGTCTGGTGTCACAAGGCCAAGTCGACTCTGTCGCCAGACCCAGCGGCGGGTGCGGACTTCGTCGGCGTGTGCATAGATGAACTCACCTGGCTCGGGGATCTCTGCCTCACTCTCATTGAGCGGCAGAAACCGATCCACAGCCCGGCTTGGTCGAACAGTGAGTCCCTGTGGGGCACTCTCCAGATCATGAGCGCCGATCGGGACCAGAAAGCGCAGTGAGGCCGCATTGGCAAGATCAACCGCGGGATTGATGCTCGGCGGTGGATTCCCCTTGAGTGTCCGCCGCAGGAGAGATTCCACCGAGCTCTGATAGGTACTCGCTGACCAGCCGAGCACCCGGAAGGCCTGTCGCCAGACTGCAATCGCTGGCAGTTCCTTCGGATCGGTGCCTCCAAGCCGTTCCTGCGTTGTGCGTACGGTCTCGGCCAAGATAGTACGAGCAGTTTCAACATGGCAGCGATTATCGACATGATGAGCGACGACTACAACGACGAGATAGTCCGGGAACTTAGTGAAGATTTCCTCGGCGACCGAGAACTGGACCATTGCCAACCCTTTCCACCCTCACGCAGGACACGGCTGTAAGGCTTCCCGGCGTGCAACCTGTTCGTAGACCCTGACGACGGCGGTCGTGACCCGGTGCCAAGAGTAGCGGAGTGCGGCCTGCCGTGCACCAACTTGGAGGTGGGAGCGGAGTCTGTGATCGGTGAGCGTGCGGATCGTTGCCGCGGCCAGTGCATCCGGATCGTCCGGGGGCACATGCAGCCCCGAGACCTCATGTTCCACGCTGAAACGGAGTCCCCCCACACGACTCGCGATAACCGGCGTGCCGCAAGCCATCGCTTCAACGGCAACGAGGCCAAACGATTCGTACCGTGACGGAATAAGACAGACGTCAGCAGCGTTGTAGAAGAGAGGGAGTTCGCTTTGCGGTCGCGAGCCAAGAAAACGGATGGACTCGGAAAGGCCGAGAGTCTCGGCTTCGGCGATGACACGAGCTAAGGCCCGATCGGGCTCGGGTCCATACAGACCATTTTGAAAGGTTCCACCAAGGAAGAGGAGAAGTGGCCGCTCTTTCGCAAGTGTTGCGTGGACACGTTGCCACGCGCGCAGAAGCGTATCGATGCCCTTGACAGGGTCAATTCGGCCGACAAAAAGCGCGGTCGGCCGATTCGGTTCGATTCCCATTTGGGCTCGGGCTGCAGCGCGGTCCAGCGGGCGGAAATGTTCTGCGTCCACCCCCGGCGGAACAGTGCAGAGTCGTCCTGGAGGGGCACCGAGTTCGCTTACAATCGTCTCACGCTCATCCGGATTCGCGGCGATGACTGCGTCGGCGATGCGCGCTAATCCTTGCTCGACTTGGAGGCGCAGCACGGATTCTGGCGGGCTGGCCCGAACCGCATTCTTCAGCACAGCCAGCGTATGAAACATCTGAACGAACGGAATGGACCAGTATCGCTGGAGGAGGTGTGCGGCCCATCCGGACAGCCAGTAATGTGCATGGATTACATCGTAGGGACGTTGCTGACCGTAAACGCGGTATGCCAACTCGCTAACAAATTCCGGTACGTAACAGAACAGCCGCTCCTTGGCGAGGGACGTTGCAGGGCCAGCGTCAAGCGTCAGGACGCGGACGCCTGGGACTGGCTCGACGACAGGGGGGAGATCAGGATGATCGCGTCGGGTGAAGATGTCGACCTCAACACCACGCTGTGCCAGGTGACGGCTGAGTTCGCGGATATAGACGTTCATTCCGCCGGCGCTTCCGATACCTGGCTGGGCGAGCGGGGACGTATGCAGGCTAATCATCGCCACCCGCCGGATGCCGACTGGAGGGAAGAAATCGCGGTGCTCGATCGCTGTCTCCACTCGCCTGGAATCCCTCCTCCCGAGGGCAGGCGCCCGAAACAAAACCACCGACACCAGTGGCCGGTGGCGGCGGGCTCCACACACTCGGCGCCCGCGGAGGGACTCGAACCCCCGACCACAGGGCTTAGGACGCCCCGGCTCTTTCCCCTGAGCTACGCGGGCGCGTCACCCAGCACATAGTCAATTCTAGCCGACTGCCGGGACGTCAGGCTAGGTTTCCTTGGCAAGTTCCTGTGCACTATGCTATACTGCCGCCGGATAAGCGGGGAGTGGCGCAGCCCGGTTAGCGCGCCGCGTTCGGGACGCGGAGGTCGGAGGTTCGAATCCTCTCTCCCCGACGGGTGGCCGGCTTTGCCGGCCTTTTTCGTATCACCACGGAGCCCGGGAATGAACGAGCGCTCGACGCGCGACCTTCAACCGCAGCAGCACCTTCGTTCGCTTCCCGCTGTCTCGACACTCCTGCAGCTCCCGGAGATCCACCCGTTTGCCGAGGCGCTCGGTGAGCGTGCAGTTGTCCAAGTGGCCCAAGAGGTGCTCGCTGCAGCGCGTCGCCGCATCCTCGCGGGTGAGCCTCCCCCGGATGTTGTCGGGTGGCTGCGGCATGAGCTTCAGCGCCTTACACGGCCACGTCTCGAACCGGTAATCAATGCCACTGGTGTCATTATCCACACGAATCTCGGGCGAGCTCCGGTGAGCGAGGAGGCAGCGCTCGCAATGCTGGAGGCTGCCCGCCGCTACACAGCGCTGGAAATTGAGCTGGAATCTGGCCGCCGCGGCGGCCGCATGGCCGAACTCAGTCGTCTCTTGTCGTTGCTCACTGGAGCCGAGGCGGGGCTGGTCGTCAACAACAATGCAGCAGCGGTGCTCCTCGTCCTAAGCACATTCTGTGCGGGTCGTTCGGTCCTGGTCTCACGCAGTCAGGCTGTGGAGATCGGCGGGGGGTTCCGCATCCCCGATGTGCTCCGGCAGAGTGGTGCCCGTCTGGTCGAGGTCGGTACAACGAACCGGACGTATGTCCGCGACTATGCCGAGGCGATCACCGACGAGACAGCAGCCATTCTCTCGGTGCACTGGAGCAATTTCCGTATTATCGGCTTCACGGCGCAGCCCGAACTGCGGGAACTCGCGGAACTCGCGCATTCGCGTGGGCTCTTGTTGATCGAAGATCTCGGCAGTGGTGCCCTGCTCGATACCGCTGCCTTTGGACTAGCGCACGAGCCGACCGTCCAGGAGGCAATCGCCGCCGGTGCCGACCTCGTCTGTTTTTCCGGGGACAAGTTACTGGGTGGCCCACAGGCTGGGATCATCGTGGGGCGAAAGGAGTTGATCGAGCGCGTCGAACGTCATCCGCTGGCCCGTGCAGTCCGTGCCGATAAGACGGCACTTGCGGGGACCGCTGCGACACTGCGCCACTACCTGCGTGGCGAGGCAGTCGAGAAGATCCCGGTCTGGCGCATGATCGCCGCGCCGGTTGAGGTGCTCGCTCAGCGTTGCCGAGTCTGGGCCGAACAGTTAGCAGATATCATTGAGGGGGAAATCATCCGCACTGAGGCGACGGTCGGTGGCGGATCGCTGCCGGGAGAGACGTTGCCCAGCGTGGCACTCGCCATACCGGCGGCGACGATCGCGCGAAGGGTGCCCGGTCTTTCGGTTGAGGAGTTGGCGCGTCGCTTGCGGATTGGTCAGCCACCAGTCGTCGGGAGGGTTGAAGACGATCGCCTCCTGCTGGATGTTCGCACTGTCCTTCCTGAGCAAGACGATGCGCTTGTGCAGGCACTGCGACGGGTTCTGCGTCCTACGTGACAGGATCCCGGGTATCGCGGAAGTACGGGCTCGGCTCGGGGTAGAACTCCGGGAAGCGTTGCTTCAGCGCCTCAACGAGCTCGAGCGCTGTTCGGAGTGCTGCACGATCGCCTGATTCCTCGGCCGCACGCACCTCGCTGAGGAGTGAACGCAACCGTTCGTCATGGCGTTCCCGACGAAGCCGCCGAAAGGCGTCGCGGATGGCCTGCCTGGCGAGAGGGAGCGGAAGTTCCGGTTGTGCTGCAATTCGCTCACGCAGTGTCTGCGCATAGTGACGCAGCTCTTCCGGAATATCCGCGTCTTCGAGGGTGCGTCCAACAAGCACAAGCCCGAGAAGTTCTCGATGTTGTGCATCGAGGAGTGTCTCATCGTCAAGTTCAGCGGCGAGTCCGCGGGCTACTTCGGGATAGCGGAGCAGGAGCGCCACAAATTGCTGTTCCGGAGTAAGTGGACGAGTGCCTGCAGACGGATTTGTCGGAGCCTTGACCGCGCTCAGCGGGCGGCGCCGGTAGGTGGCGAGCGCACGCCGAACGGTTTCCTCTGGCAGCTGAAGGCGGCGGGCAATGAAGCGTGTGTAGAGGTCAATCTGGACGGGATCGCCGAGTTCGGTGAGCACGGGAGCAACACGCTGAAGGAACTCGGTCGCAGCTCGGGAGTCAGCCGGTCGTTGCTCACCGAGTAGAACGTCGAGATAGTAATCAACGAGGGGAACAGGTTGGGCGAGCGCATGGTCCCATCGCGCGCGGTCAGTACGAATGAGGTCGTCGGGGTCATAGCCTTCGGGCAACACGATGACCGAGAGTTCGATGCCGAGTGTCCGCTCAAAGCGGATCAACTGGCACGGGTCAGCGACCGGCCGTTCTTGGTCGGCGAGCGTGGTGCGGAGCAGCTCGAGGCCGCGCAGCGTGGCCTGGCGCCCAGCCGTATCGGCATCGAGTGCGAGCAAAATCCGGTCGGCGAGCTTCCGAAGTTGTCGCGCTTGTCGCTCAGTCAGTGCGGTGCCTAACGAGGCAACAGTATTGGTGTAACCAAACTGGTGGGCGGTAATGGCGTCAAGATACCCTTCGACGACGATGACGGTACGCTGCTGACGGATGGACTCTTCTGCAAGGTCGATCGCGTAGAGGACGCGTCCTTTGTCAAAAAGCAAGGTTTGGGGCGAGTTGAGGTACTTTGGGTGGGCGTCACCCAGGGTCCGACCGCCAAAGCCGAGCACGTGTCCCTGCTGGTCGCGGATGGGGAAGATGAGCCGGTTGCGGAACCGATCGCTGACCGAACCATCCTCGCGCCGGACGACAAGGCCGGCTTCCACGAGTTCCTCGGGGGACGCGCCGTGTCGCGTGAGATAGCGCAGCAGAGCCGTTGAGGCCTCAGGAGCGAAGCCGAGCCCGAAGCGCTCCGCTGTCGCGCGGTCGACACCACGTCGAGCGAGATAGTCGCGTGCCGGCTCACCGAACGCGGTCGACCACAGCACGTGTGAGAACCATGCAGCTGCCAGCCGGTTCAGCTCGACTAACCGTTGGCGCCGCTCGTCTTCCACCCTGTCAGCGGGCCGGAGTGGAGTGAGGGTGATACCAGCACGTTCGGCCAGGCGTTCGAGTGCCTCGCGGAAGTTTAGGTGTTCGGTACGCATGAGAAAAGTAATAGCGTCGCCACTGGCGCCGCAGCCGAAGCAGTAGAAAGATTGCGTTTCCGGAAACACGTAGAAGGACGGTGTCTTTTCCTGATGGAATGGACAGAGAGCCTTGAAATTCTTGCCCGCTTTCTGGAGCGGCAGGTAGTTCCCGATGAGTTCCACGATGTCGATCGCTTCGCGTACGCGCTCGACGTCTTCGCGTCCCATGACATCACCCGACGAACGACCAGAATCGAGGCACGTAGATCGCCTCAAAACAGGCGAGAGCGTACCGGTCAGTCATGCTCGCGACGTAGTCAGCAGCAATCCGTTCCACTGGCTCGTCGGTGAGGTTCCGACGGAAGTCTTCTGGCATATCCTCTGGGTGCCGAACGTAGTGTTCATAGAGGAACTGGATGAGTCGTTCCGCCTTTCGCGTTGACTCAAGCTGGTTGAGAGGCTCGTAGACACGCTCGAACAAGAAGCGGCGGAGCCGGTTGGCCACATCCTCGAGTTCGGGAGAGAGACGAACCACTGGCTGTCCAGGAGTGAATGTCTCCAACAGTGGTGCCGAGGTCGCGATGACGTCTGCAACGAGCCGGTGGATACGCTCGCCGTGCGTCCAACCAAGGATATCCAGAATTTCACGCGGAACGTCGTCCAGGGTGATGAGGCCCGCTCGGAGTGCGTCATCGAGATCGTGGTTGATATAGGCAATACCATCACTGATCTTGACCACCTGACCCTCAAGGGTCGTGGGCCAGCCGGCCACTGGACTGGAGAGACTCTCCATCGTTTTAGAGTGTCGCAGGATCCCGTCGCGTACTGGGTCAGTGAGATTCAGCCCGTGACCGTCTCGTTCCAGCCGATCGACAACGCGGAGGCTTTGTTCATTGTGGCGAAAACCTGGGAAGACGGCAGCGAGAGCTCGTTCCCCCGTGTGTCCGAAGGGCGTATGGCCAAGGTCGTGGGCGAGACCAATCGCCTCAATGAGATCCTCATTGAGCCGCAACGCACGACCAATCGTTCGGGCAATCTGCGTCACTTCCAGGGTATGCGTCAGACGTGTCCGAAAGTGGTCACCGCTCGGCGCGATAAAGACCTGCGTCTTGTGCTTAAGCCGCCGGAATGCTTTCGAGTGGATGATCCGATCGCGATCGCGCTGGAATGCAGTGCGAAGAGGACACTCCGGCTCGTATCGCTGCCGTGTGGCTTGACGACTGCGCGTCGCAGCCGGATGGAGCCAAGCATCTTCATGTTCTTCGAGTTGTTCGCGGATCGTTGGCATGGTTGTCTGTGTCCGTTCCTCTCCCATGGAAGTGTACGGACACCGCAGTGCTTCTGCCAGGATGAGCATCGTCTTGGTCTGCTGTACCAGAAGCGAACAAGCTCCCCAGGTCACCCTGGGGAGCTCGGACGAGTCCACGGAGAGGCTGTTTACTGCCGCGAGCGCGCCAACTGTTCGCGGTAGCGGCGGGCGGGCTCTGCGTACGGAACCGGTCCAACCGTTACCCAGACCTCGGTCTGCACATGCCGCTCGACCGACGGCTTGCGCGATCCACCATTCGGCTCGCCCCACACAATGCGCAGCCGCGTCCCTTCCTTGGCGTACTCCGGGGCGACCGTGCCGAGGGAAAGCACACGCTCCTCGTTGGAGCTGAAGCCAGTGAACATGGCGAAGCCGACGACTTCACCGGCATCGTTGAGGACAGCGTCATACATCCACGTCGCATATTGCGCCAGCGGCAGATCGAAGTACTTGTAGCGCTGGCCCTTGGGCTGGGTAAAGAGGCTACCCACCACGCGGGCCGCTTCCTCCGGGTCCCACACCAGCGTCACCTTCTTACGGTGCGGCTGGTCCTTCATGCGCTCCAGCGCCGCCCGCCCCACGAAGTCATGGTCAAACTTGATCAGGCGCCCATACCCCAGATCCCACGGAGTCAAGTAGTAGTCCTCGATGTTGGGGCTGACAAAGCTCCCACCCAGCGACCCTACTGCCTCATAGGCCGTGGCCGGGAGCCACTCCCGATAGCCCCGCAGTTCCGGGCTGGTGTAGATCGCCGGCAACGGGTTGGGAATCCAGCCGGACTCCAATGTGTTGGTTGCGTATGCTCGGCTTCCCACGTGCCGGATACCGAACTCCTTGCCGGCCTCGAGGATAGCGGCCTTGACGGCTGGGCCGTCGGCGAAGTCGCCGAAGAACTCGGCACCGGCCACCCCGCTCATGCCATGGTGGAGG
>BEIE01000004.1 GCA_002898255.1 bacterium HR28 | reverse complement strand
GGACAAGCCGGTGGCGCTGGAGGAAGGGTCGCGCTTTGCGATCCGTGAGGGCGGCCGGACCGTCGGCGCCGGCGTCGTCACCAAGATCATCAAGTGAGGTAGCGGACTGGCAGCGAAGGCAGGAGATGTGGTATCATGGCAAAGAAAGCGAAGGCCGACCGGATCATCATCACATTGGAGTGCACGGTCTGCCGGGAACGCAATTACGTGACCCAGAAGAATCGCCGGAACGATCCGGGGCGGCTGGAGCTTCGGAAGTATTGCCCGCGATGCCGCCGACACCAGGTGCATCGCGAAACGCGGTGAGTAGGGGCCGGCCGGGGCGACATAGGGTCGTAGCTCAATTGGCAGAGCAGCGGTCTCCAAAACCGCAGGTTGGGGGTTCGAGTCCCTCCGGCCCTGCCGAGCCACCTGGTGAGTCTTCCGCCCCGGCCGGAGTTGCTGAGGGGTCGAGCCAGGCGGCTCGCCCCTTTTCCATGTTGGAATGGGCGCCAGGTGTAATGACAGGACGGGCGAGATGACGACGAAAGCGCAGATCCCCGCCCGGGCAGGTGGAAAAGCCAAGGCCCAGGAACGTGCAGCCAAGCCGAAGTCTGGCAGACTGGCTGCGCTGCGGCGCTTGGTGGCTGACCTCCGATCGGAGTGGCGGAAGATTACCTGGCCCGATCGTGAGACGACGAGGAAGCTCACGCTCCTGGTGATTGGGCTGGCGACGGTGCTCGGTCTCATCCTTGGGGCGGTGGACGCACTCTTCGTTCGACTCTGGCATCTTCTTGGAGGGTTGTAAGGAATATGCCGCGGACACTTCGCGAACGACTGGCCCAGAAGCGCGGTGCAGCACAGCAACCAGAGCAGCAAGGCGAGTGGTATGTGCTACATACCTACTCGGGGTATGAGAACAAAGTGCGTCAGAACCTGCTGCACCGTGTTGAGACGATGGACGTCGCGGACAAGGTCTTCGAGGTGGTGATTCCCACCCAGGAGGAGATCGAGATCCGCGGCGGTCAACGGCACACCGTGCAGCGTAAGGTTTTCCCAGGGTATGTCCTGGTACGGATGATTCTCGACGACGAGTCCTGGCACGTTGTGCGGAATACTCCCGGCGTGACAGGTTTCGTCGGAGTCGGGAATCGCCCAGTGCCGTTGGATCGCGCCGAGGCAGAGGCGATCATCCGTGGTACGAAGGTTGAACAGCCGAAGGTTCGGATGACGTTGCTGCCGGGAGACGTGGTGCGCATTATCGATGGCCCCTTCACGGATTTCCGTGGGGTTGTCGATGAAGTCGACAACGAGAAGGGGAAGGTTCGCGTCCTGGTGTCCTTCTTTGGGCGTGAGACGCCAGTGACGTTGGACTTCCTGCAGGTCGAGCGCGAAACGTGAAACTGAACCGCAGCTAGAGCGGTAGGCCGGCTGCGGTTCATTGTGTTCTGGACGTGGGAGGGTCGAGAGCAGTGGCAAAGAAGGTTAAAGCGGTGGTGAAACTCCAATTGCCGGCAGGGAAGGCGACTCCAGCTCCGCCCGTCGGACCGGCTCTCGGTCAGCATGGTGTGCCGATCATGAATTTTGTAAAGGAGTACAACGAGAAGACGGCGCACTTCGCTGGGCAGATTATTCCAGTCGTGGTGACGATTTACGAGGATCGTTCGTTCACGTTCGTCCTCAAGACACCGCCGGCTGCTGACCTCTTGCGTCGCGCGGCTGGTATCGAGAAGGGCGCCTCTGATCCGAAGCGACAAAAGGTTGGGCGCGTGACGCGCGAGCAGATACGCGAGATCGCGCAACTCAAGATGCCGGATCTAAACGCGCGAGATCTTGAAGCTGCGATGCGGATGATCGAGGGAACCGCGCGCAGCATGGGAATTGAAGTTGTTGGCTGAGTGGGAACAGTGGGAGGAGCTGATGCTCCGATAGGACCACGGGGGGTTAGCGAGTATGCCGAAGCACGGAAAGAAATATCTCGAGGCACTGAAGCTCATTGATGTCACGCGACGGTATCCGCCGAAAGAGGCGGTTGCGTTGGTTAAACAGGTCGCACACGCTGACTTTGACGAGAGCGTTGATCTTCATATCAAGCTCAACATCGATCCGCGACAGGCTGATCAGAACGTGCGTGGGACGGTGACACTGCCGCACGGGACCGGGCGGACGCCGCGTGTACTGGTCTTTGCAGTTGGTGAGGCTGCACGTATTGCGGCTGAAGCGGGCGCCGACTATGTAGGAGTCGACGATTTGATCCGGCAGATCGAAGGAGGATGGCTGGAGTTCGACGCGGCGATCGCGATGGCGGATCAGATGGGGAAGGTCGGCCCCTTAGGGCGTATCCTTGGGCGTCGGGGTCTTATGCCCAATCCTCGAACGGGAACCGTGGTGCGGAATCCTGAGGACCTTCCTGCCGTAATTCGAGAAATTAAGGGAGGACGCGTCGAATTCCGGAATGATCGTACCGGCAATATCCATATCCAGATCGGTCGGAAGAGCTTCACGGAACAGCAGCTTCTAGAAAATCTTTACGTTGCTGTGGATGCAATCGCGCGTGCTCGACCACCAGCAGTGAAAGGGCAGTTCATCCGCTCGATGACGATCGCACCGACGATGGGACCGGGTATTCCGCTGGATGTCGCGACGACGCTTGAGGAGGCACGCGCGTTTGTGAAGTGATACACTGAGAGGCAGTGGACGCCGCGCCGATGACCGCTGGGGCGCGCAGCGCTTAAAAATCCAGCCGAGGCGCGGGGAGGACGTGTGACGGCGAATGGTGCGGCCGTTTGCGCCCCCTGCGCATGCGCAGGGGGCGTTTCTGTGAAGGGAGGTGCTCGTGCCGACACCAGAAAAGGCTCGTCAAATCGAAGAAATTAGTGACATTCTGCGCACGGCAAGTGTCGCGATTCTCACCGACTATCGCGGTCTCAATGTGGCGGAGCTGACGGCATTTCGTCGTCGGTTGCAAGAGCATCAGGCCAATCTCCGCGTGGTCAAGAACACCTTAACGCGCATTGCGGCGGAGCGAACCGGCAACCAGGTCATCACGCCACTTTTGGAGGGACCAACAGCACTGGTCTACACCACAGCGGATCCGGTCACCGCTGCGAAGCTTGCGGTCGAATTCGCACGCCAGTCGCGCATTTTGACAATTAAAGGGGCCTTGCTGGGTGGGCAACTGCTCGCCGTAGCGGACGTCGAGGCGTTGGCGACCTTGCCGCCGCGAGAAGAGTTGCTCGCGAAGGTGGTTGGCGGACTGCAGGCTCCCTTGTACGGTCTGGTGTCGGTCCTCAGTGGGCCGATTCGAGGGCTCCTCTACGTCCTTCAGGCACGGGTGCGGCAACTGGAGGGCGAAGGAGCAGCGGAAGCCGCTTGAGAGCGTGTGCGGTACGAGTGAGTATCGATAGGAGGAAGGATCAACATGGCAGTTGGACAGGAAAAGCTTGAGGAAATCATTCAAGCGATTGAGCAAATGACAGTTCTCGAGTTGTCGCAGCTAGTGAAGGCACTCGAGGAACGCTTCGGTGTCACCGCTGCGCCGGTTGCAGTGGCCGCGGCTCCCGCAGGTGCTGCCGCTCCGGCGGCAGCAGCGCCGGCCGAGGAAGAGAAGACCGAATTCGACGTAATCCTGAGCGACGTGGGACCGAACAAGATCCAGGTGATCAAAGTTGTACGCGAGCTGACGCAGCTTGGCCTGAAAGAGGCAAAGGATTTGGTGGAGGCAGCGCCGAAGCCTGTGAAACAAGGTGTCTCTAAGCAGGAAGCGGAGTCGATTAAGGCGAAGCTCGAGGCGGTGGGAGCCAAGGTCGAAATCAAGTAGATCCGGCCTTGGTGGAGGGCGCCAGTGCGGAGGCTGGCGCCCTCCTCGTTTTCTGTGCTATACTCCGAGCGAACTTCGGGGCGTGGCGCAGCCCGGTAGCGCACCGGTATGGGGTACCGGAGGTCGGAGGTTCAAATCCTCTCGCCCCGACTCTCGGGGCCGCACCTCGAGGTGCGGCCCTCTCGCTACGGAGTACGATGGCGGTGTCATCGTCGACGCCGATTCGCATTTTGATCGCTGATGACGAGCCGATCATTCGGCTCGATCTGCGGGAGCTCCTAACCTCCCTCGGCTATGACGTGGTTGGGGAGGCGGCCGATGGACGTACGGCCGTCGAGTTAGCCCGCAAGCTGAAGCCTGACCTCGTAATTCTTGACATTAAGATGCCTGAAGTCGATGGCATTGACGCCGCGGAGGCGCTGCATCGCGAGCGTTTGGCTCCGGTGGTGTTACTCACGGCATACAGCGAGCGTGAGCTGGTCGAGCGTGCCCGCCGCGCTGGCGTCGCTGGTTATCTTGTCAAGCCGTTTCGGGAAAGCGAAATTATGCCGGTTATCGAACTGGCGCTGGCTCGTTTCCATGAAGTCCAGCGCCTGGAACGGCAAGTTGTAGAGCTCCAGGAAGCGCTTGAGGCTCGCAAGCTCATCGAGCGTGCAAAAGGGATTCTCATGCAAGTGCATGGTCTTAGCGAGGCCGAAGCGTTCCAGCGGATGCGGCGACTCAGCATGGACAGCCGAAAGTCGATGCGAGAGATCGCCGAGGCTATCCTTCTGGCGCATCAACTGGAAAGCGCTGGGCGTTCGAACGAGCCGCGTTCCTAACTGCCTCAACATGACCAGCTTGCGTCTGGTGATGCCCGGTTGTTCATCTTCGTACGCTGGCAGGTGGTGATCCCACACGAACCATAACAAGAAAACTATCAACTCCTCAAATCCTGGTACCGATGGGTAGTGGGTAGATGTGCCGACGGTGTCTCACGTAAGTTCGGCACCGGCGAGACTCAACCGTCTCGCCTTTTGGATTTACGCATGGCTGCTCGGTACCGCGACTCAATGTTCTAGACAAGAGGCCGAGGAGAGGCCGAGGTTTCTCAGTTGCATACGATCTTCGGCGACGTTGCTCAAACAGCGATCAATAGTAACTTTCTCTTTGTGGACTCCGCCTTCCCTGCCGATGCCAATAACGGAAGCGGTGCAAGGTGATCTACTGCCAGCTTGTGTCGCCGGTTTCCTTGCCCCGTCTTAGCGTGTCAGGGGCTGTTCAGCACCGAGGTCTCATTGGACAGAACGGACGTGGTAGATCACTCGCTCCGTGTGCTTTTGAAGATATATGGGCTTGCGCAGGCACAAGCTACAGAAGTCGATCCTCGGCACTTTGGGGATGAGTCATCAGCAGACGACTCTCATTCACTGCACGTTCCTGTGCGATCAGTTTGCTTAAACCGTGCGGAACACGGCTCACGGAGTTGGGGATGGTACCGGTGTGGCAGGAGTACGGACGGTCACCTGGACAATCTCAGGTGTGACGCGCTCGTACTGCACACCTGCGGGTAGCGTCACACGGACCGGCAACTGATAGATGCCGACGTCAGCATTCTCCAGGTCGACAAAGACAAGGATGTCACCAGGCTTCAGCGGCTCGAGGACTGTACTGGAGCCACGGACTTCCAAGTCAGCAGTTGTTGGTGACAATTCGACGATGGTGCCTGGGCGCACATTGACTGCAAGGATCGGAATTCCTTGGAGTGTCCGTGTCTCTTCGGCGCGACGGACCTGAATTGAGACGTTGACCGTTTTGGGATCGACAGTCACTCCAGCGGGGAGCCGCGAAGTATCAATCGGGATATCCCAAAGGATGCGTGACTCGCTCCAGCCTGTTACATCGATCGGGGTTGTGGTCAGGTACGGTATCGCTGCTAAGGCCGATTCGGGTCCCTCAACGACAACCTCGTCCGAAGGAAAGACGGTTGGCGGCCCCGCAAGTTCGTATCCTGGAGCCAAGCGATCTGCACCAACGATTGTCGGGATCACGCGACGAACTTGACCACGCACCCGGAGTTCCACGATGACGGTCGCAGTGGATGGCTCGACGGTGATGTCTGGTACGGCAATCCCGTTTGCGTCCACCGGGACGAGTGTCACAGTGTCTCGGAAGCTTTCGGTCTGGCCACTAATCTGCACCGGTGCCGTCACTCGCGCCACCGTATTGACGCGCTGTTCCGGACCGCGGATCGTCACGGTCTGAGGCTCGGAGCGGCTAGAGAGAATCTGGAGATTGGGAGGAAGTTCGCTGGGAAGAATTATCTCGACGGGGACTCCAGAACGTTCCGCACGCCGATCGACCTGGATAGTTACCTCTGGAGGAATAACTTCACGAAGGCGGAGGCGGCTTGGGAGCTGGACCCGAACGCGCCGGCTGTAAATCCCGGGTGCGTTGACGTCGTGGAGATCCACAGTAGCCTGAATTGCACCGCTTTCCAACGCCTGCACCTGACTCTGAGCACCCTGGATACGGACGGTGACTGTGGGCACATCGCTGGTGACGACCAGCGTCTCAGGGAGATTCTGAGGAATGACGGGAATATTGGAGATAGTCCGCTGAATTTCTGGATCGTTTGTCACTTCGACCCAGGCCCACAGACCGAAAGCCAGGGCGAGCGCGATCACAAAACGTGCCACGTTTTCGCGTCGCAGCGCCGGTCGGAAGCTATCCCAGGCGCGACGCAGACGCTCGCGCATCCTCGCGAGTCGAGCCACTCCCTGTCTCCTTGGTCGTTACCTCGATGGGCTCTGTTCGGCTTAGGACAGCCGGCAAACGCCGACGCCCGGATTGATCGACGTGGAGTAGTGCCCGCAACGCGCGGCGCAGACGTTCCGCATCGAGGTTCCGGTAGAGACGGCCGTTCACGGCGAGCGAAATCTGGCCAGTCTCTTCAGAGACAATGATCGCGATGGCGTCTGACTCTTCTGTGATGCCAACCCCAGCACGGTGTCGAGTACCGAGTTGAAGATCGGTGAGATTCTCGCTTAGCGGTAACACACAACCAGCAGCGAGGATGCGGTTCCCTCGGATAATGACTGCTCCGTCGTGCAGCGGCGAGTTGGGAAAGAAGATGTTGACAAGCAGCTGTTGCGTCAGTGTCGCATCGAGCGGTATGCCCCGATCAGCGTAATCTTGCAATCCTGTCTCGCGTTCGATCACAATCAGGGCACCGTAGCGGAGACGGGCGAGCTGAACGACGGCGCGAGTGATCTCCTCGATCGTCTCCTCGGTTTGCGGTTCGTGGCCGCTGAGGGGTGTGCGCAACCATGCCCCGGTATGTCCAAGCCGTTCCAGTGCGCGGCGGAGCTCAGGCTGGAAGACAACCGGAATCGCCACGATGAGCGCGGGAAGTGCCTGGCTGAGCAACCAGTTGAGTGCCTGCAGTTGCAAGAGGTGAGCGGCACCGACCACGGCAACAACGAAAATCGCAAGTCCACGGACGAGCTGGGCAGCGCGCGTTCCCTGGATTACCCATAAGAGCCAATAGAAAATTAAAGCGACAGACAGTATATCAACCATTGCCCGCAGGTCGATGCGGGTGAAGATCCACGGCAGTTCTGTCATGATGCCCGCCCCTGCAGCTCGCCACACAAGCGTGCTAGGCAAATTCTAACATTGCGCGCGGTTTTGCCGCTGGCGGAGCTCGGAGCACATTGTGGGGGTGGAGACTGTCAGTTTGTCTCGGACGAGGTCATCACTGAACGCTGCTCTCCAATGCGGCGACGCAAAGCGCGTAAATCGTTAAGTTGTGCTGCAGCGGCTTCGTCATTCGGGTCGAGCGCTGCCAGCTGTTCAGCCGCTACGAGTGCCTCGTCTAGTCGACGCTGCTCGAGAGCGATTCGGATAGCTGCCCACAGCTGGGCACGCGCGCGCTCTCCCTGACCAGCACGGAGTAAGGCAGTGGCTGCCGCCAAGTGGCGATCCACACTCCCCGCGTCGCTCTCTGCAAGCAATTCGGCAATCAACGCTAGTCGAGGACGGTCATCAGCCAGTTCAGCCACTGTGGCAGCCCGCTCAAGCAATTCTCGCTGAAGCGATTGGTCACCGGTTTGTGCCGCGCGATTTGCGGTAGCGAGCAAGGTGTCGATCGCTTGGGCGAATCGACCCGAGCGCGTGTCAGCACTTACCACGAACTCAAGCGCCGCACGTTCGCGTGGATCAAGCTGTACCAGCGCACGCAGGGCGCGCACGAGACCAACTCGGTCATGGCGTTGACGACACTGCCGCGCGGCCACACGAAGAACCTCAATTGCTGCTTCCGTCGAGCCAGCGATATCCAACCGCGAAGCGAGGCTGAGGAATTCCGAAAGCGCCGGCTGGAGGTCGACGAGCACTGCGAGGGCACGCTGGGTCAACACAGGATTGCCTACGCGGAGAGCATATTCGCAAAGTGTCAGCGGGCGTACCCCCGTTTCCAGCTTTTGAACGATACGAGCGAACTCTTGACCGGCTTGGATACCTTCTAAAAGCTCCTCCAGCATCGCTATAAGTGCTGGTGAAAGCTCGGTCGGTTCGAGCCATTGGACTGCGAGTGCGGCGGCGAGGCCGCGTTCAACTGGCGACTCGAGTGTCGAGAGTGAAAGCAGTTCCCGCGTACGATTTGGTGCTTCGCCGAGCATACCAGAAAGAAGGAGTGAGATAAGGAGCGCCCTTGGATGCCGGAGCACATCGTATTCGGAAAGAGCCTCTTCGAGGAATGAATGCAGTTCTCGGGCGGAGAATCCTCCTTTCCGAACGTGGTCGATTACCTGATTGACGATGGTCCAGCAGTGTGGCTCTGGGGCACGGAGGGCGAGCTGGAGAGCGATTGTCCATTGCCACGTTGTTTCGGGCTCGCGCGGCAGAGATTGTGCGGTCAGTAGTCGAGCAAGGAGCGCATGGTCGTGCGTTTGGAGCGCGTGTGCGATGCCGCTCCACCAGGCGTCGGGTTCGGAGGGATACTCAGCAAGCCAGCGGACAACGAGATAGTGAGATGTGGCCGAGTGGCCCGATGCACGCAACTCTTGGAGAATGAGTGGCAAGAAGGCTCGGCGCAATGGGGCCGGGCCAGCAAGGAGCTCCTTCCCCAGTTCATCGAGCGGCGGAGCCTGATCCGGAGCGATCAACCACGCAAGTAAAGACGATTCCGTTTTGCTCATCCACGATGGATCAGTTGCTATTCGGCGTTCGATCGTCCTCCAGAGTAGACGCGCGTCAGCGTTTCGTTCCTCAAGAATGCTGAACTCTACGAGCGTCACATAAAGTGACGGAAAATCCCGGAGTGTCGCAACGGCTTCCAACAGTGCATCGAGAACAGTTCCGCGTGCACCGCGGATCCCCAAGCTGTGAATCTCGGCCAGGGCCGGAAAGAGAGAGCGATCGAGTTCCCAGTGGCGGAGTATTGCCGCTTTCAGTGGTGTCGTCATCTATCCATCCGCATCGCTCTTGCGCTCGACTAAGAGTTGGAGTGCTCTCGTGCACGCATCCTTCACTGAATAAAGAACGACAACAATGCCCTTGCGATCGAGGCCCTTCATGGCGAGAGTTTAGAACGTCGCAGGCGATAGTCCCCCGCGCGGATGAAGACAGCGCGACAGATTGCACGGTCGCACAGACGGGAACGGATCCGTTCATCCAAATCGTCGAGATCGCGGTTCGTGGTGATGACAGTTGGCTTGCGCTGATTGTAACGGTAATTAATGATCTGGAAGAGTTTCTCTGCGGCCCAGGGGGTTGTGTGCTCCGTGCCGAGGTCGTCGAGTACCAGCAGCCCTGCATTACGCACCTGTTCGAAGCGATTATCGTAACTCTCTGTCCGGTCAGGAGCGAACGTCGCACGAAGATAGTCGAGAAGGTCTGGTACCACTGTGAACAGCGGGAAGAGACGCTGATGACGCAAAACGTAGTTCGCAATTGCGGCTGCCAGGTGCGTCTTCCCGCATCCATATCCTCCCATCAGTAGTAGCCATCCGTCCGGATTGCGAGCGTAATCGAGGGCGAGGCGATAGGCGTCACCGACTCCGGGGACGGTTGGGTCGAAGGTCTCGAAGGTCCAATCCTCGAGTTGCTCGAGGCCGCTCAACTCGAGGTATTGCCGCAACAGCTTTGCCTCACGTTCCCGAATCTTGCATTCACACGGGATAATGCGACCAAAGTTGGGATGCCCCACCGGTACGTCGAGGCGAAGGTATCCTGCTCCCTTGCAAATGGGGCAAACGTCTCCCACCCCCTGGCCGAGCGCGGACGAAAGCGGTGTGTCATTCGGGGTTGCTGAAGAGCGGTGCGTACTTTCCCCGGAGATATTTGTCTGGATCGAGTCGGCGAGCGCGTTGATCTCGCGGATGGGCTTCATGGTCCCGTCCTTCGGTCGCCCAACGCTCGAGGATCCGTTGGATGTATCGCCAATTCCGGCGCCCGTAGTGTACCGCTTCGACGATCGCAGCCTCAACCCAGCCCATGGGATACCGCTCGAGCGCCTCGGCCAGCTGCTCGGCAATAAGTGGCGTCAAAGGGCCAATATTCTGCTCGTACAACGCGAAGATATTAGGGCGTTCAACAGTGACCCGCTGCACCTGGCGCTGTGAGGCGGGAAAGAGCCCCATCGGATCACGCTGAGCCAGTGCGATCGTCTGCGGGGTCGCAAGAGCAACCCACTCAGTCATCGAGCCAGACGATGTGGAGCTGCGAAGACGTACGAGGAAGCCTCGTGCCACTGCAACATTGATTGCATGTGTAATCTCGGGCTCCGGATCCCGGTCTGTCCCGCCTGGACGCAGGCCATGCCGAAGTGCGGAATCAGCATACAACGCAGCGACCGGAACCGCCGTTGCGCCCTGCTGGCTCGCGAGCCGGGCGACGGTGAGCACAACTTTCACGGCGGGAAGATCCCGTGCTTGGCTCACAAGCCTTTCAGCGAGATCGATGGGAAGACAGTAAGGCAGGGCGGGTGCGCGTTCGCTCTCCATGCTGCTCCCTCGTTCAGGCACCTGGCTCGCGGTAGAGTTCAAGATCTGCGAAACGGGCTGTACGCTCGAAGAAGCGAAGATGAACTGTATCGGTTGGGCCGTTACGGTGCTTGGCGACGATGATTTCGGCAATACCACGACGATCGGTGTCGGGATTGTAGATCTCGTCGCGATAAATGAAGATCACAACGTCCGCGTCTTGCTCGAGGCTCCCGCTTTCACGCAGGTCACTGAGGAGTGGTCGGTGGTCAGTCCGTGTCTCCACCGCTCGAGAGAGCTGGGACAGAGCGAGAACCGGAACATTGAGCTCCCGAGCCAAGGCCTTGAGGCCACGCGAGATTTCAGAGATCTCCTGCACGCGATTCTCGGCGCGGCGAGCATGCATCAGCTGTAAGTAGTCCACAATGATCAGGTCGAGGCCATGCTCGGCCATCAAGCGCCGTGCCTTGCTGCGTAACTCCATGACACTAATACCCGGGGTGTCGTCGATGAAGATCTTCGCCTCAGCCAGCCGACCGAATGCGCGCGAGATGGCGTCCCACTCGTGTTCATCGATATAGCCAAGGCGCAACCGGTGGGTATCCACGCCGGTTTCCATGGCGAGCAGCCGCTGTACCAGCTGCTCGGCCGACATCTCTAGGCTGAAGATGGCGACGACCTTACCGGCTTTGACAGCAGCATGGTGAGCGATACTGAGCTGGAAGGAGGTTTTGCCGACCGAAGGGCGAGCAGCCAGAATGATCAAATCGGATCGTTGGAGTCCTCCTGTGAGCTTGTCAAGGTCTGCAAACCCAGTGGGAACACCAATCACCTCGCCGCGGTGTTGCTGGATATAATCAAGTTTCTCGAAGAACTGCTCGAGAACCTGACCGACTGAAACAAAGTCGCGGCTCGCCCGGCGCTGTGAGACGTCGAAGATGAGGCGCTCGGCGCGTTCAATTGCCTCGTCCGCATCGATCCGCTCGTCGAACCCGAGTCGGACAATCTCAGTGCCAGCGCTAATGAGGCGCCGGAGCGTCGCGGTCCGTTCGACGATGCGGGCGTAGTACTCCACATGGACGGCGCTCGGCACGACACTCAGGAGCTCCGTGAGGTACGCAACTCCGCCCGCATCGTCTAGTCGTCCAGTACGTTCGAGTTCGTCGACAACGGTCACGAAGTCGGCTGGTATGCGCCGATTGTAGAGATCGAGAATCGCTTGATAGATAACACTATGGCTACCCCGATAGAAGTCGTCTGCCCGGAGAAATGATGCGACGCGGATAATCGCGTCGCGGTCAATTAATAGGCTTCCAAGCACGGCTTGCTCGGCCTCGATGTTGTGTGGCGGTAACCGTTCGATCGCCTCAGCAGCCGTGCTCGTCATCTTCCCCTCCGATTAGGCGTTAGTTTCGCCAGACTCCTCCGGGACGACCTCGACGATTACGGTTGGGCGCAGTCGCCCAACGAGGTGGACCGGGACGCGGTGCTCGCCCAGAGAGCGAATTGGTTCTTCGAGTTCCACCGCTCGACGGTCAATTTCTTGGCCCACAAGCTGGCTCAGCCGCTCGGCGATATCACGGCCGGTGATCGACCCGTAGAGGCGTCCACTCTCACCGACACGGGCTGGAATGACAACACGGAGGCCCTCCAGCCGCTGAGCGAGGTCCCGGAGTGCTTGTTCGGCCCGCTCCATCTTGCGCCGTTGCGCGGCAAGACGTGCTTCAGCGATCGCCAGGCGGTCGGGCGTCGCTGGCTCTGCCAGCCGCTGAGGGATCAGGTAGTTCCGTGCGAACCCCTCCGAGACGACTTGAATCGTTCCTGCTTTCCCGAGATTGGGAACATCGCGGAGCAGAATGACCTTCATCGCTTCTCCCCTGTGCGTCGATTCCAATCACGTGGGTGTCCGTACACCCAGTGTATCACGTCGTCGTCAACTATACCGAGTGGCGCACGGTCATCGCAATTTTGACGCACCGGCACAGGCACTGCCTCAGCAGCGAACTGTGATGCTCTGAGCGCGGAGAGCGGCTCCATGCAAGGGATTTCGGCGAGCGTGACTATCGGTGCAGAAAAAGGGTGTTCTGGTACTGAGAGAGTATGCAGACCGGCAATTGTCTCAACGGCGTGGATCGGCTCCCTCTTTGGTGGGAACGGCAAGCGTCTCTCCTACCGGTGCTGGTGTGGAATGGTGGAGTTGCCGTCGAGATTTCGTTTTTTCACCTTCTTTCACCTACAACGGCGCGCGTGGCGAGTGAGAACCGTGACAGAGGGGCACGATCAACGCTGACAAGCAGTGTGTAGGCGAATCGGCTGACAGTGGTTTGGAATCCGATGAATTGACAGGCGTAGGAGGGACTGGTAGGATAAGTGACCACAGGGACCAAAGGGCGGTGCGGCGGCGTTCGGAAAGGAGGAGAGTCATCGCGAGCACGATGCTTCGACTCACTGAGCACGCCCAGCGGCGGTGTGCTGAACGTGCGATTCGCCGTGAATACCTGGAATTTGCCGCGGCACACGGGCGCTTCTATCAAGGCCCGGGTTGCTTAGTAGTATTTTTCGGCAGACACGAGGTTGCACGGTATCGCCGTCTAGGAAGTTGGGTCGAGCATCTTCATGGACTCGTGATTGTCCTGGACCGCGATGGAACCCGGGTCCTCACCTCGTTCAAGAATCGGCGAGGACCGCGACGCGCCGGACGAAAGCGAGACTCGCTGCTCGACGAGGCTGCCTGATTCGATCGCCTGGAGGATGGGAAGCTGCACCGCCCTTTACCCTGTGCCTCTTTCTTCGCCGGACAATAGCCGTCGCACGACCTCGTACAGAGCGATCGAGCCTGCGACTGCTGCATTGAGCGAAGTGACCCGTCCGAACATCGGAATGACGACTTGGACATCTGCCCGACGGACGAGAATCGGCGATAGCCCACGCCCTTCTGAACCTACCAAGAGCACGAGCGGCGTTGGAAGGGGCGCGACAAAGAGTGACTGCGCGGCTGCCCCTGGTTCCAGGGCGATGATCCAGTAGCCTCGTTCGCGGAGTTCATCGACGGTACGGGCCAGATTCGTGACCAGGGCAATCTGAAGGTGCTCGACAGCGCCCGCGGATGCGTTGACAACCGCAGGAGTGATACCCGCGGCTCGCCGTTCCGGCAGTATTACGCCGCGCACTCCAACAGCCTCTGCAGTTCGGAGCAGTGTTGCGACGTTCTGTGGGTCCTCTAAATGGTCGAGCACAAGCACGATACTCTCTGGAGAGGGATCAGCGAGGGCATTGAGGTCGACATACGGATAAGGGCTCGTCTCGAGGACAACACCTTGGTGATTGACAGAACCGACCATCCGATCTAATTGGTCACGTGGAACGATGCTGACCGGAAGTCTGTTTTCGCGTGCGGCTTGAATGATCGCTGCCACACGCGCATGTTCTTCAATCCCCGCGGCCACATAGAGGCGTCGATGACGGCGCCGACCGCGCAGTGCTTCGCTGACAGCATTGCGTCCGTAGAGATACTCGCTTATTCGACCACGCTGCAGCGGCCTCATGCCCACCGCCAGGTGGTACCGGACGGCGTATCCTCGACGATGACACCGAGGTCACCCAACCGTCCGCGAATGAGGTCAGCCAACTCCCAGTTCCGTTCGGCACGGAGACGGGCACGAACTTCGAGGAGGAGTTCAATGAAGGGTTCAGCGGCGCGTTGCTCCGTTCCTCCCTCATCGAAGCGAAAGCCGAGAACCGTTGTCAGTTCAAGCAACGTGGCCTGTGCATACCGAATAGCGGCGGCTGGCTCCCCCGCGGCCCGCGCGCGATTAATCGCTCGAGCGAGCTCGAAGAGGCGTGCTAAGGCTACCGGGGTATTGAAGTCGTCATCCATCGCCTCGCGGAAGCCGTGGCGGGTGCTGTCGGCGAGTGCTGCCAGGTCGTGTTCGGGCCGAGGAGGAACGGTATCGATCTCTGCGCCGCGTACGGCTTGACGGAGACGATCAAAACCGCGCGACGCAGCCGCAAAAGCCTCCTCCGTGAAGGTGAGAGGACTTCGGTAGTGCGAACTCAGTACGAGGAGGCGGAAAGGTCCTGCTCCGTTGCGTTCCAGCAGCTCGCGGATAGTGATGAGATTCCCAATCGATTTGCTCATTTTCTCGCCACCGAGCTGCAGAAGACCGTTGTGCAGCCAGTAACGGACAAACGGCTTTTTGCCGGTGAAAGCCTCGGACTGTGCGATCTCGTTCTCGTGGTGGGGGAAGATCAGGTCGGCTCCACCGCCGTGGATATCAATTTGCTCTCCGAGGTGCCGATAGATCATTGCGCTGCACTCGATATGCCAACCAGGACGGCCGGGTCCCCAGGGGCTGTCCCAAGCTGGTTCACCGGGTTTCGCAGCCTTCCAGAGGGCGAAGTCCATCGGGTGCTCCTTGCGGGGGTCGATCTCGACCCGTGCACCGGCCAGCATCTCATCGAGCGTGCGATGCGAGAGCTTTCCGTATTCTGGGAAGGATAAGACGCGATAGTAGACGTCACCGTCGATGACGTAGGCATGGCCTTTCGCGATTAATCCTCGAACCATCTCGATGATCGTGGGAATTTCCTGCGTGGCACGAGGGTAGATCGTGGCGGGTTTAATGTTCAGAGCGGCGGTTTCGTCGAGCCACGCATCGATGAGCTGTTCGGCGAGTTCGTTGGGAGGGATACCGAGTGTGGCAGCACGCTGAATAATTTTGTCATCAACATCGGTAAAATTCATGGCGAAGGTGACTCGATACCCCAAGTATTCCAGGTAGCGGCGGATCATATCAAAAACGATAGCTGACATAGCATGCCCGATGTGGGCATCCGCATAGACGGTGGGGCCGCAGACATACATGCGAACGTGGCCTGGTTCGAGAGTTTCGAAGGGCTCCTTTTCTCGAGTGAGCGTATTTGTCACACGCAATCCCATTGAGGCTGTCCTCTCTCGCGTCCACCCGCTCTATTCAGCTCACTCGAGGATACCCGAAGAGGCCGAAAGGAGAAAAAACGCGGGCGATTGGAACGTCGCCCGCGTTCCACAGTGATCTCGCTCAGTCGTTCTTCGATGCGGACGAGGCAGTTTCAGACTTGGTCTCGCTCTTCCCGTTTGAGGAGTTATTGCGCTTGTAATCAGTGATGTAAAAACCGGAACCCTTGAAGATGATCCCGGCCGGATAGAGTAATCGCCGAACTGAATTCCCACATTCTGGACAAGATGCAACTGGTTCATCGGAGAAACGTTGCTTCATTTCAAATCGGTGGCCACAACTCGTGCACTCGTACTCGTAGATCGGCATCGACCACCCCTCCTGTGCGACCCGTCGTCAATTATCCGGGCGGAATTGTAGTCGATCCTCTGAGGTTGAGCAAGTTCTAGTGGGGGAGTTTTACACGGATCGGCTCAAGGTCGGCCCAGTTTGGTCCGGCCTTCGCTTCCACCTCGAGCGGAACCGTCAACGCGACGACGTTACTCATCAAGGATGTGACCAGTTCAGCTACCGAGGTCAACTCCGATTCGGGAACTTCCAAAACGAGTTCGTCGTGTACTTGGAGGAGCATGCGGGCGCGGAAGTGACGCTCGGCAAGCGCTCGGTGGACACGGATCATTGCCAGCTTCATGATATCGGCAGCAGTGCCCTGCAACGGCATATTGACAGCCATCCGCTCGGCTGCCTGACGGCGAGCGGGGTTGGAGGAATTGATCTCAGGAATGTAGCGGCGACGGCCGAAGAGCGTTTCAACGTAGCCCATTTCTGCCGCACTTCGCTTGGTCTCCTCAAGGTATCGTGCGACACCGGGAAAGCGGCGAAAGTAGGCATCGATGAACCGTTGGGCTTCTTGCCTGCTCATGCCGGTATCGCGGGCGAGTCCATAAGCCTGCATACCGTACATAATTCCAAAGTTGACCACCTTCGCGATCCGACGCATCTCTGGTGTGACTGCATCAAGAGGGACACCGAAGACTTCAGATGCCGTGGCAGCGTGGATGTCCTTCCCTTCAGCAAAAGCGCGCAGAAGCGCAGGATCTTGGCTGAAATGGGCCATCAGCCGCAGCTCAATCTGCGAGTAATCGGCAGAGAGAAGCAGAATCGGCTCGTCGGCAATGCGGTAACCCGGACGATTGTCGGCAACAAACGCACGGCGGACTGCAAGACCCAGTTCGCCACGGACAGGTATGTTCTGAAGGTTCGGGTCGGACGAACTCAGTCGCCCGGTTGCTGCGACTGTTTGATGAAAAATGGTGTGTACGCGCCCAGTTTCGGGATGCACTTGGCGCGGTAGCGCATCTACGTATGTGGACTTTAGTTTCAAGAGTTGGCGATACTCAAGGATCGCGTCGACGATCGGGTGGGCTTCGCGTAGGTTCTCCAAGACTTCCTGCGAAACTGAGTAACCGGTCTTGGTTCGTTTTCCACGGGGAAGACGAAGTTCCTCAAAGAGGATTGTGCTCAACTGTTGAGGCGAGTTGATATTAAAAGGACGACCAGCAAGGTCGTAAATGCGGCGTTCGAGCGTTCGGAGCTGACTATCCAGCTCGGTGGAAAGGCGCTGCAAATAGGGGACATCGATCGCAATACCCGCACGCTCCATGTCGATGAGCACGTCAATGAGGGGAAGCTCAATCTCACTGAAAAGGCGCATCTGGTTCTGGGCTTCGAGTTGCGGACGCAGGACATCGACCAGCCGATAGGTCGCCTCGACATCTGCGCAAGCATATTGAGTGACGCGGGCGATCTCGGCACGGTCCATTGTGAGCTGCTTCTTACCGCGTCCAATGAGTTCAGTGATGGCTTCCATCTCCCAGCCGAGCTTGGTGAAGGCGAGTTCTTTAAGCCCCACCGCGTTCTCGCCGAGTAGGTACGCAGCGATCATCGTGTCAAAATCGATGCGTGGCCGGGGAAAGCCCGCTCGTTCCAGGACGAGGGCATCGTACTTGCCGTTGTGCGTGTACCGTTGCATGCCCTCTGTCTGGAAAAAGCGGGCGAGAGCGCGCGCGACTGCATCTCGTCGGAGTTGCGCATCCCCGGTGGTATGGCCCAGGGGAATGTAGTAGCTCCGAACTGGACTCGTTGCAATGGCTAGGCCCACGAGTTCGGCATACATTGGGTGCAAGGCAGTCGTCTCGACATCGAGTGCGAATGCGGGGGATTGTTCGAGTTCACGAACGAGTTCCTCGAGTTCCTCCTCAGTGAGAATGGCGCGTCGCTGCGACGGACTCGGTTTGCTTAAAGTAACCGGTTTCCGCGGTTGGGGTAGGCGCGGCACAAGGCTGCGGAACTCCAACTCGCGAAACAGGGCGAGCACCTCGTCACGGTCGAAATACCCGAACTGTGCCTGGTCGAGATCGAGTTCGACATCCGCGTCTCGCACAATGGTGGCGAGCTGTCGGCTGGTCAATACCGTCTCTTGTGCCGCACGCAAGGCCTCACGAATTCGGGGCGGATCGATTTCGTCCAGCCGCTCTAACATCGCTTCAAGCGAAGGGAACTGTTGGATGAGCCGGGTCGCCGTTTTCTCGCCAATTCCTGGAACTCCTGGAATATTGTCAGAAGGATCACCGACGAGAGCCTTGAATTCCGGCAAGCGCTCAGGCGGGAAGCCGTAGCGGTCGAGCACGGCTTGACGATCGTAGACGCGATACTCTCCGAAGCGTTGACGACCTGGGAGGATGACCCGCACGTGGTCATCGACGAGCTGAAGCAGATCGGTGTCTCCGGTGACTACGAAAACTTCAAGCTCACGCTCGATCGCCTGTTTAGCCAACGTTCCGATGAGATCATCCGCCTCGTATCCCTCACGTACAACGATCGGAATTCGGAACGCAGCGAGGAGTTGACGGATTCGCTCGAGCTGATGGCGGAGGTCATCAGGGGTTTCCGGTCGATGGGCCTTGTATTGCTCGTATAGCTCATGTCGAAAACTTTTCCCACTGTCAAAACAGACAATGACGTAGTCTGGTTCGAAATCGTTCAAAACTTCCAGCAGCATGCTGGTAAAACCGAAAACGACGTGCGTCGGCTCACCGCTGCTCGTCGCTAACGTCGGGGGTAGGGCATGATATGCACGATAAGCAAGACCATGACCGTCGACCAAAACAAGACGCGGGCGAGTGGATCGGCTCGGCATAGCGTCCTCTCCTCATCGCGGCGATTATAGAACGGCAAGGTCGCGTTGTCTCAGAGAACTCTCAGAGAGGCTCGGTAGTCTTGAAGGTGGAGGGTCGGCGCATGGCCCTGCTGACGGTTGCTATAATACGCGTGCTTCCGTGGGCTGGCGGAGTGGGGTGCACGAAGCTTCGTTGCACGAGAACATCGTTGCTGCAGCTTCTCGACCACCATCGACCTGATTGGACGTTAGGACGGGATGATAATGACGACGGTACAGATGGTACAGGCCCTTTCTGAGCGGATCGCGGAGAACGTCGAACGCGTGATCGTTGGGAAGAGCCGTGAAGTTCGGATGGTGCTGGTCGCTCTGCTCTGCCGGGGCCACGTGCTGATTGAGGACGTCCCCGGGGTGGGCAAAACGGTACTCGCTAAGGCAATCGCGCGGAGTATCGGCTCAACATTCAAACGGATTCAGTTCACGCCGGATCTCCTGCCGTCGGATATCACGGGTGTGAATGTGTTCAACCAACAGACGGGACGCTTTGAATACCGCCCAGGGCCGGTGGTCGCGCACATCGTCTTGGCTGATGAGATCAACCGTGCCACGCCGAAGACTCAGTCGGCCTTGCTCGAGGCGATGGAAGAAGGGCAGGTGACAGTGGATGGAGTGACCCATCCATTGCCGGATCCCTTCGTCGTGTTGGCGACCGAGAATCCGATCGAGTACGAGGGTACTTTCCCGCTTCCAGAAGCGCAACTGGACCGTTTTTTGATTCGGATCTCGTTGGGATATCCAAGCCGACGTGGAGAAGTTGAAATGTTGAGTCGCCAGCACTACGAACACCCACTCGAGCGACTTGGGCAGGTTGCAACCCTCGACGAGCTGCGCGCTGCACAGGAACAGATTCGGCAGGTCTACGTGGACGATCTGCTTAAGGAGTACATCGTGTCGCTGGTTGAGGCGACGCGGCGACACGAAGATGTCTATCTTGGGGCTGGTCCGCGTGGGTCACTTGCCCTGTACAACGCCTCCCGTGCCTGGGCAGCAATGCAAGGGCGCGACTACGTCATCCCCGACGATGTGAAGGAACTCGCCGAACCAACGCTTGCGCATCGCATCATTGTGAATCCAGCTGCGCGGATGCGGAACGTCGATGCCCGAGCGATCGTACGTGAGGTGCTTGCTGTTGTACCAGTTCCTGGAGCGCGGCCGCTCGGCGGGGCTAGTGCTGAATCGACGACGCGCCGACGCCTACCGTTCGGTGGATCATGATGGGCTGGATACGAGTCGCAGTACTCGCCGGTGTAATTGTCTTCCTGTCACAACTGAATCGGTGGGTCGTATTCGATAAGCTCTTCTTTGTCCTTCTCGGCCTGCTCGTCCTCGCCTTTGTCTGGAGTCGGGCAGCGCTTTCTGGTCTGGTTGTCACCCGGCGGACAGCCAGCGACCGCGCGCATGTAGGAGACCTCCTGATCGAGCAGGTTGAACTCGAGAACCGAAGCAGGTTTAGCAAACTTTGGGTGGAAGTGATCGATCACTCGGATCTCCCGGGGCACTGTTTGAGCCGCGTTGTCAGCCTTCCTGGGCATACTGTGATTAGCTGGCGGGCCAAGACATGGTGCACCCGTCGGGGACGGTTCCGTCTCGGACCGATGGTTCTTCGTACAAGCGACCCGTTCGGTCTGTTTGAGCGGCGCTTGGTGGTACCGGCAACGCACGAGCTCGTGGTGTACCCTGCCCTGGTTGATTTGACGACTGTGCGTCTGCCCGCGGGTGAGTTGCCGGGTGGTAATGCGCTCCAGAAGCGAACCCCATACGTCACCCCAAACGTTGCGGGTGTCCGCCAATACCAACCAGGCGACAGCTTTAATCGCATTGCGTGGAGCGCGTCGGCACGCACCGGACAGTTGATGGTCAAGGAGTTTGAACTCGATCCGAGTACAGATGTGTGGTTGGTGCTTGATGGGGAAGGACGACATCATGTCCACGGCAATGGACGACTGGCAGACACTGCAGCAGCGAGCAAGACAGAGCTTTTCCTAGACTCGACGGAAGAGTACGCGGTGACGATCACCGCCTCGCTCGCACGCTATTTTCTCGATCAAAATCGCGCAGTTGGACTGATCGCGCAGGGAGCGACCCCGGTCGTGCTCCCCGCAGATCGCGGTGCACGGCACCTACTGAAGATTCTGGAATTTCTTGCCGTTTTCCGAGCTGATGGAACGACGTCGTTACAAGCGGTTCTTCTTGGTGAACAGGCACGATTTGGTCGCCAGAGCGCGCTTATTGTGGTCACGCCGTCAACCGATGAAGCATGGGTGCGGGCGCTTGCGGAGCTCATGGCTCGTTCGATTCGCAGCCTTGCGGTTGTTGTGGAGCCGAGTACGTTCGGCGGTGAGGCCAGTTCCTTAATCGTGGTGAGTGAACTGACAGCGCTCGGCGTCCCGTTCGTACTCGTCAAGAATGGGGATGATCTTCGTCGTGTTTTGGCGATGCCCACAGGACTGATGGCGCCGAGCCGCTAGGAGAAGACGATGCTGCGAGTCGTTGGAAAACGCTTGACTCCGGACGTTGGTTGGTTCGCCCTTGGTTCCCTCGTTGCATTGAACCTTTTGGCGGGCTTTTCGACCTATCGGGCCGATTGGTCCGATGGGCTTGTCGTTGCGGTACGAGCGGTTCTCCTTGGCACGCTTGTCGCCTATGTGCTGGCGCGGCCGATGAATCTTCCCGATTGGGTCGCACACCCGCTGGCGCTTGTGCTCGGCGGGACAGGAGTTCTTTGGCTCTTGCAAGGACTTTTAAGCGATCAGCTCGGGGGATGGCGAGAGAAGCTCGCATTTCTCTGGGTACGGTGGGAACGTTGGTATCTGGCCATCCGTCAGGGAGAAAAGGCTGAAGATTTGTATCTCTTCTTGCTCTTGATTGCAGTGACGCACTTCGCGATTGGCTATATCGCGACGTGGCTCGTCGTTCGACATGACCACGCGTGGGTCAGTGTTCTTCTCCCAACGACGGTCGTACTCATCAACGCAGGTTACTCACGGAACGTCTCGGCCTTCCTGGTTGCCCTTACAGTGATCCTGGATCTCCTCATCGTGGGACGAGTCTCGTTTGCTCAGCGGATGCAACGCTGGCAGCGGAGCGGCTTGGTTTTCGCCTCCTCAGTGGCGTGGCAGTCTTTGTGGGTGCTCTCGTGGCTTTCGGTGGCGGTACTCCTTTTCGGCTGGATTGTCCCGTTCAGCACACACTCTAGTCGTGCTGCGGCTGCCCTCCAACCGACGAATCGGCCGTGGACCGAGCTCCGAGATACCCTCGCCCAATGGTTTCCGTCAGTGCGAGGTCCAGGGGGAGGACGAGGCGGAGTTGGCGGGTTTGCCAGTTTCGGCGACCGTTTCGACATCGGTGGGCCGCTTCGCCTGAGCGACGAGCCGGTGCTCCTGGTCGTCGCCAACAATGCCGCATACTTGACCGTTCGTACCTATGACACCTATACCGGACGTGGATGGCGGTCGAGTGCTGTTCCGGACACAGCGAACGCTTCGGACGAAACGCTATCGACCCCAACTGAGAACGTTGCCAATTCGGAGCCTGCGCCCTTGATGGAGTTCGCCAATGATGAAGAGCTTCCGAAGGCCGACTCAGTAACGAAAGAGCGCGAGACCGTTCGCTATCATGTTGAAGTCTTGCAGTCGCGTGGCGCTGCGTTGGCGTATACAGGTGATCCAGTCTCCTTCAGTATCCCAGTGCGAGCACTGTATGGTTGGACCGACAGCACGGAGTGGCGGACGATCGATCTAGGCAGTACTGCACCAGAGCAGATACCGCTCGAGCTGCGGCCGCTGGTCGAGCTCTTGCGCGACGTCGAATTTACACCAGCTGAGGAGCGGTCGCCGCGCGAACCGACTCCGACGCCGGATCCGTACGCTGGGCGACCGTGGTTCTGGTGGTTTATGGCTGGTTCTCCTGTGCTTCCGCAGCTCGATACGCAAATCAGCCACCTTGCTGCTCGAGGCATCGAGGTGACGTTCTGGTGGGAGACGACTGGCCAGGGAGGATTCCGGATTACTCGCTTGGCGTATCGTGGTCGTTTGCCAGACTACGCTGACCTAGAAGCGGTCTATCCCGCAAATGGGATGAGTCGTGGGCTGGCGTACGATTTCGTCACCGCGGTGAGTCGCGCAACGCCAGAGCAGCTACGGGCAGCGGGCGAGGAGAGCGCTCAGTCCTCCGACGGTGCTGATGTCGTGACAACGCTTTATGGGGTCTATCCACGTGATCTCTATCAGCGCTACACGCAGCTCCCAGAGACTGTGACAGAGCGCACGCGACAGCTCGCCTACGCGCTTGCGGCAGGAAAGTCGAATGCGTACGATGTCGCCAGCACCATAGAAGCGTTCGTGCGCGAGCGCATTTCCTACAACGAGGCAGCACCGTACCCTGGTGGGGTTGATGCTGTTGATACAGTGCTCTTTGTGCGACCTGAGGGGTATTGCACGTTCTACGCCTCCGCAATGGCGGTCTTGCTGCGTGCCGTAGGAATACCGGCTCGCGTGGCGGTCGGATACTACCCTGCTGACTTCGATAGCGATTTGGGGGGCTTCCTCTATCGAGATCGTAATGCTCACGCCTGGGTCGAGGTGTTCTTCCCCGGATACGGCTGGATTCCATTCGAGCCGACCGCATCGCGACCGCCGATTCCTCGTGGTGCGATTCCAGGGCAAAGCGATCTCTTGCCGATGGATCCGATCCTTGGCGCAAACCTCCCGACTGATGAGCGGTTTGGTCTGCGTCTTCCAGAGTTGGATCGACCAGAAGGAGCAGGTGCGGTAGGGAGTGCGGCGTCTGCTTCGACTTCCAAGCAGAGCTGGGCGAAGACAATGCTCATTGGATTTCTGGTGTTGCTTGCCAGTGCGAGTGTAATCGCGACGGCATGGTGGCTGTGGGGTACCTGGAGGCTTCCTCCTGCTGCACGTCTCTTTGTTCGACTCCAGCGTTTGGCAAGAATCGCCGGCCTCCGACCAGCGCAGTCGCTTACGCCGCTGGAATTTGCCTGGGAGGTAGGACGTTTCGTACCAGGAACGCGTCGAGCTGCCGAAACAATCGCGCAGCTGTACAGCCGCGAGCAGTATGGTCGACGGCCTGTGCGCGAGGAAGAGCTCCGTCTCGCAAGTCGGTTGTGGCGCGAGGTCCTTCGGCCCCGTCTTGTACGAGCAGCGTTTCGTCTACGCTTGCGGGAGGAAGCGGAGTTCACAGATGCCAGGTCGCTGCCTGGTCGTCGGCAGCGTGAACACTGACATTGTGCTGGTGGTGCCGCGCTTCGCTGCGCCTGGTGAAACCCTGCTAGCGACTGGGATGAGCGTGATCGGAGGCGGCAAGGGTGCCAACCAGGCGGTTGCTGCGGCTCGGCTGGGGGCTCACGTCGCGCTTATCGCTGCCATTGGGAACGATCTGTTCAGCGAGCACCGCTACAACGAACTGGAGCGAGAAGGGATCAACCTTCGCTTCCTCGCACGTGTTACAGGGCTCGGCGGGTTGGCGCTCATTGAGCGCAATGCAGAAGGTGAGAACCGTATCGTCGTGGCCGCAGGAGCGAATGCAGCGCTTGATGGCGAAAGCGTGCGACGAGCGATGCGGGAGCTGGAGCTCTGTTCACAGGATGTGGTTGTAACACAGCTGGAAATTCCGCTCCCGGCGGTCGAAGCGGCGCTCTCTATGGCTCGGGAAACTGGAGCGCGTCGCGTGCTCAATGCGACCCCATGGAGCGACGTTGCTTTGGAGCTCCTGCACTCGTGCGATGTCCTTGTCGTGAACGCACTCAAGGCGCGCCAAGCTGCTGGCGTAGGCAGCGAGGAGCCGATCGAACTAGTGGCTACTCGACTCGTAGAACATGTGCCTATCGTAGTTGTGACATTGGGTGGTGAGGGTGCTGTCCTCGTGACCAAGCACGAGCGTCTCCAGTGTCGGGCGCCTCACGTACCTGTGGTCGATACGACGGCTGCTGGTGATGCCTTCACTGCGGCGCTCGCGGTTTCTCTCCTTGAGGGCGAATCCTGGGAGGGAACCCTCGTGCGTGCGGTCTGGGCAGGGGCACTCACTGTACAGCGGCCGGGAGCGCAGCCGTCCCTGCCGTTTCGCAGTGAGCTCGAACAGGCCATTGCTGCGCATCCGTTGGTTACAGAACGCTGGTGAAAGAGAAAGCGCGGCCGCTTCCGGAAATGATTCCGGAAGCGGCCCAATGTCGGAATCTTGGTTCGTCAGCCCCAGCCAAACGCCTTGACAATGAGCAGCGCAACGATGTTGACCACCTTGATCATAGGGTTAATAGCTGGTCCAGCTGTGTCCTTGTACGGATCACCGACCGTGTCCCCGGTAACGGCCGCTTGGTGAGCAAAGCTCCCTTTGCCGCCGTGGGCACCCGATTCAATGAACTTCTTCGCGTTATCCCAAGCGGCGCCACCCGTCGTCATAGAAATGGCTACGAAGAGGCCAGTCACAATAGAGCCGATCAGGAGCCCACCAAGAGCCTCCTTGCCGAGCATCGCAGCGATGACGATTGGGGTCAGTACCGCGATGAGGACGGGGGCGAGCATCTGCCGAAGCGCTTCGCGCGTCACGATGTCCACAGCCCGCCCATATTCTGGTCGGGCGCGACCCTCGAGCAGCCCTGGAATCTCGCGGAACTGGCGACGAACCTCCTGAACGACGGCACCGCCCGCCTTCCCGACGGCTTCCATGAGGAAGCTCGCAAAGAAGTACGGGAGGGCGGCGCCGATGAAAATGCCAATGACGACACGAGGATTCGACAGTTCGAAAACGAGTTGCTGAGAGAGTTCAAGGTAGTAGGATGCAAAGAGAACGAGTGCAGCCAACCCAGCAGAACCGATCGCATAAGCTTTCGTCACGGCCTTGGTGGTATTGCCGACGGCGTCGAGTGGATCGGTGACTGCACGGACCTCGTCGGGGAGTTCCGCCATCTCGGCGATACCGCCAGCGTTGTCGGTGATCGGGCCAAACGAGTCGACCGCGACAATCATGCCGGTCATTGAGAGCATCGCCATTGCGGCAACTGCGAGACCGTAGAGGCCGCTGTAAGCAGACCCTGGACTTGTGGTGAGGTTGTAGGCGACGTAAATCGCGAGAGCGATCAGGACGATTGGCGGGAAGGTTGCCTGCATCGAGACCGCCAAGCCGCTAATAATGTTGGTCGCATGCCCGGTCTCGGAGGCTGCGGCGATGCGCTTCACCGGACTGTACTTCTCTGAGGTGAAGTATTCAGTGAAAACGACCATACCAATGGTCACAACGAGTCCGACGAGTGCGCTGAGCCACAACTTTGCGGTCGCAGAAAGCGTGAACGTCACTCCGAAAAGTGAGACAGGTCCGTCAGTGATAACTGGATTGTCGCCCATGAGCCAGGCGGTGACTGGGAAGAACAGGATGGCCGCAAGCAACATGGCAGCGATAACACCCTTGTACAGGGCACGCATGATCGAGCGGCTCGCATCAAGCCGTACGAAGAACGTTCCGATGATGGACGTAAGGATTGAGACAGCACCGAGCGCCAGTGGGTAGACGATAGCAACTTCGGTTCCAAAGACCAGATGGCCAAGAAGCATGGCAGCGATAGCAGTCACCGCATATGTCTCGAACAGGTCGGCAGCCATTCCGGCGCAGTCGCCAACATTGTCACCGACGTTGTCCGCGATAACGGCCGGATTACGGGGATCATCTTCCGGGATCCCGGCCTCAACTTTCCCAACCAGGTCGGCTCCGACATCGGCTGCCTTGGTGTAGATGCCACCGCCAATCCGCGCGAAGACTGAGATTAAGCTACCGCCGAATCCGAGGCCAACAAGGCCAGTGACGCTGCGCGTCACGAGATAGAAAGCGGTGACTGCGAGCAGACCAAGGCCCGCTACGAGGAGACCGGTGACAGCGCCGCCTCGAAAGGCGACTGCCAATGCACGCTCAAGCCCGCGCTTTGCAGCTTCAGCAGTGCGAACGTTGGCCCGGACAGCGATCGACATACCAATGAAGCCAGCCAGACCCGAGGCGATGGCACCGACGAGGAAGCCGATCGCGGTTGTCCAATCGACCGCGAGGCCGAGTATCAAAGCCACAACCACTGCAACGATGGCGACAAGGCTATACTGGCGCCGCATATAGGCTTGGGCGCCTTCTTGGATGGCAAGCGCAATAGCTTGCATACGCTCGTCGCCACGTGGTTGTGCTAACACCCAGCGGATTAATGCGACACCATAGAGAACCGCAAGAATAGCTGCACCGAGGGCGAGATAGAGCGCGGTGTTCTCCATCGTCCTGTCACCCCTCCCTCACTCGCATCGTCGTCGCTCGTATACCGCGTCGCGTCTGCGACGGACGAGAACGGATCGAGCGTAGTGGACAAGAACGTCCGCACACACGATACTCCGGCCAGATGGTGCCATCATGGCCGGAGTCTGACAAGGGACTTGACATCGCGCCGTCACTACGGGGTGAGCAGGGGCTGCCCGTAGATGTGGTAGATTGCTGCCATCGCAGCGAAGATGCTGATGGCGATGAGCATGCCCCATGCAAAAATGCCGGTCAATATCCGATTATCAAACTTGAGGTGCATGTAATAGGCAACAACGAGCACGAACTTGACGGCCGCGAAGATCATGAGGATTGGGGCGGTAAGGACGCCGAGCGTCGACTCGAAAACGTATGTAAGCACCTCAAGAATAGTCGCGATAGTCAACAGAACGAGGACTCGAACCCACGTCGCTGGCCCGGGTTGGGCGTGTGCAGTCGGGTGTTCGTGCATCACCTACTCCTTTCACCAGTATGGTCGCCTCACCAAGTCGTAACGAGAAGCAACTAGTACGGCATAAGGTACACGAGCATGAAGATGATAATCCACACGATGTCGACGAAGTGCCAGTAGAGTGTCGTCACGAAGAAACGCTCAACGTGGGCCGGTGTTAACTTTCCGAAAAGCGAGAGCAACCACTGAACCAAGAGCCAGACGATGCCAATGAATACGTGAGTACCGTGAAAGCCGGTGAGAACGAAGAACGTTGTGCCAAAGAGGTTGGATGTGAGGGTAAGACCTTCGTGGTAGAACGTGGTGAACTCGTAATACTGTCCGCCGAGGAAGAGGGCGCCGAGGAGAATCGTTCCCAGTAGCCAACCGCGGAAGCCCCGCATGTCAGCCCGCTCAAGTGCTGTCAACGCCATGACGATCGCAAAGCTGGAGAGAAGGAGAACAGCGGCGGAGACCGACGTGTACGGAATATCGAGTACTTCGCGTGGGTACGGTCCTTCAAAGTAGCGCCCGCGATAGGCGAAGTAGACCCAGATGAGCGACCCGAAGAACATGCAGTCGCTTGCGAGGAAGGTCCACATGAGCAACCGGTTATGGGAGATGCCGGTAACCGTATGCTCTCCGGCCGGAAGTGTGTGGCCAGTTGCGTGGCTCACTCCGTGACCCCTTCCTTTCTGCTCATGACAACCGCCTCCTGCTGCGAGCTTTGTTTGGGCGGGAAGGGTTCACTTCCCGCCCCAGATGACTTCCGTTCTTGCATCAGGCGACATGCGCTTCTTCATGCTCGATCGCTGGCTCAAAGTGCCAACCAAGGAGTCCGAAGAAGACGACGAATGCACCGAGGCCGACAATCGGAAAGCCAAGCGGCCCAAGCGTTTCAGTGCCGTGCATGATCATCCCAGCCGCCATGGCCGTCAAACCAGCAGAGACGATGAGCGGCCACCAGGATGGCTTGGGCAGGTGCACACCGGGCGGCAATGGACCGTGTCCCGGATTGTCGTGGCGTGGCTCGTGCACCTCACGACGTTGCGTTGTGTCAGTCGCGGCTGGTACGTGGTGACCGTCGCCGTACTTTTCAATCCAGTACGCATCGCGTCCACGAACCGTCGGAATGACCGCGAAGTTATAGGCCGGTGGCGGTGAGGGGATCGTCCACTCTAATGTTCGGCCGTCCCAAGGATCGGCGGGTGCCGTAGCTGGCTGGCGCATGGTCTTTACGACATTGATCAGGAGCAGTACTTGGGCCAAGCCCAAGATGAACGCGCCGATCGTGATGACGAGATTCCACGTGCCCCAGCCCGTTTCGGCGGAATAGGTGAAGTATCGACGCGGCATTCCATCGAGTCCAACGAAGTGCATCGGGAAGAAAGTGAGATTGGTGCCAATGAAGGTAAGCCAGAAATGCCATGTGCCGAGACGTTCGTCGAGAAGACGGCCGTACATCTTGGGGAACCAGTAATAGGTTCCGGCGAGCAAACCACTCACGATGACGCCGAAGATGACATAGTGGAAGTGCGCCACAACGAAGTACGAGTCTTGCTGCTGGTAATCGAGTGGGACGGTCGCATGCATAACGCCGGTGACCCCACCCATCATGAGCATCCAGACGGCGGCCGAGGCGAACTTCATCGGCGTCTTAAAGTCGAGGGAACCACCCCACATGGTGGCGAGCCAGTTAAACACCTTCACTCCTGTGGGGATCCCAATGAGCATTGTTGAAGCGGCGAAGAGCGCATTCGGCACCGGGCCCAGCCCGACGGTGAACATGTGGTGAGCCCAGACGAAGAAGCTGAGGAAGGCGATGGCAATTCCAGCGAAGATGACGAAGGGTGCACCGAAGAGAGGCTTGCGCGAGAACGTCGGAAGCACCTCTGAGATAATGCCCATCGGCGGAAGGACAAGGATGTAGACCTCAGGGTGTCCGAAGATCCAGAAGAGGTGCTGCCAGATAACCGGGTCGCCGCCGTGCAGCGGGTTGAAGAAGTTTGTATTGAAGTAGCGATCGAACATGATCATGAAGAGTCCAACAGTAAGGGAGGGGAAAGCTAGAAGAATGAGGATCGCAGTGATGAGGACCATCCAGACGTAAACTGGCATGCGCATGAGCGACATACCGGGTGCACGCATGTTCACGATGGTGACGAAGAAGTTGAGTGCACCCGCGATCGAGCTGATACCCAAGACCTGGAGACCGAGATCCCAGAAGTCAAGACCCGGTCCAGCTGAATAGAGGCGGCTGCTGGAGAGGTTGGCATACCCGAACCAACCAGCGTCAGGGGCGTGCCCGAAGAGGAAGCTCGACCACATCAGGAGCGAGCCGAAGAGGAAAGACCAATAAGAGAAGGCGTTGAGGCGGGGAAACGCGACGTCACGTGCTCCAATCATTAACGGGACGGCGATATTGAAGAAGGCTGCGTTAAGTGGCATCGCCACTGCGAAGATCATCATGGTACCATGCATAGTCATAACTTCGTTATAAGTCTTGGGGCCAAGGAAGTGCATATCTGGCTGTGCGAGCTGAATACGCATGAGGAGCGCAAGAAAGCCTGCGAGTAACAGGTAGACAATCGACGTCCAGTAGTAGAGAATGCCGATCTTCTTGTGGTCAACGGTCGTTAACCACTCGACAAGTGCCGAGCGCCGGTATCCTGCTTGTTCCAGTCGAATCGCCGCCTCAGCCATCGGTGTCCTCCTGCACCGTCTCGGTTATCAGCTCGCTTCCGATTGAGGTCAAGTGTACTGCTTCGCCGAATTTGCCCCTCGACTGCTGCTTTTCCCGTGCCACTGCACACTGTTGTGTGCCCATCACTGTTGGGACCGCAGGTACTCGACGATGGCGTTCACTTGCTCGTCGGTCAGCAACTGATTTTGTTGCGCGCGGATCTTCCACCACTTTTCCGCCATGATCGAGTACGGCTTGACCTGTTCCGTATTGGCAATCCACTGGTGGAGATTCTCCACCGTGTTCGGGAGGAATGCGGCAAGCGTCTGCCGTTCAGCAAAGTAGGCAAGGTTCGGCCCAACCATGAGAGTCTTGTTGATCGGGGTAGACGGGTCGTACGTCGGGTTCACGCTGTGGCAGCCAGCGCATCCGGCGGGGCCCTCAAAGAGTTCCTTTCCGGTGGCGGCGAGTGTCCCCGGAGCCGGATCCGGAGCTGGCTGGCGGTGCTTTTGCACCCAGGCATCGAACTCTTGCTGGGTCTGGACGACGACACGGAACTGCATGTGCGCGTGCTGGGCGCCACAGAGCTCTGCGCACTGTCCGTAAAAGACTCCTGTTTCCTCCGGAGTGAAGACCATTGTGTTCTCGCGTCCAGGCACTGCATCAACCTTGCCCGCCAGGCGAGGCGGCCAGAACGAATGGATGACATCCTGCGACGTGATCGTGAGGACGACAGGGCGGTCAACGACAAGATGCAAGTCTCCCGCGGTCACAATGCCGTATTCGGGATAGCGGAACTCCCACCACCACTGATGGCCGATCACCTGCACCCGTAGTGCGTTAGTGTCAGCTCCGGGATTGCGGTTCAGTTGGAAAATGAGTCGAGTAGAAGGAATCGCAATGAGGGCCAAGATAACTGCCGGGATGAGTGTCCAGGCGATTTCGAGGCGTGGGTGACCATGTACCTGGGGTGGGATGCGAGTGTCTCCCGGCTTCCGACGGAATCGGAAAATGTTGACCAGGAGCCAGCCGGTTACCAGAATGAAAACGGCCACGGTCAGCCACCAGACTGGCACCATGAAGAGGTCCCATATGTGGCGAGCTTGGTCACCAGCTGGATCCGACGTCGAGGCGATTTTGCCTCCGATAACGCCGCAGCCGCTGGAGAGCCAAGCGAGTCCGGCGAGCGGAAGGACGGACATCCACCGTCGCCAGCCACTGATCGGACGCATGTCCTTCACTCGTTCCGCCCCTTCCCCGCAGCACACCGCACGACACCTCGGCCCGAGGGCCGACAGCTCTCGGGTATTCTACTCACCTTGGTGAAACGTGTCACGAACATTGGCGACCCGTTTCGCGCGGAATGTCGTTGTCTGACAGAATAGCACCGGTTCCCGCAAGCTTCAATGATCGTGCGCTCGATGGTACCGGTTCCATGGAGCGGCGTCAAGACGCTTGTTCACTGCTGATCAGCTGATTACACTAGAGAGTAAACCCAGCGAGCAGCACGGTGGCTCCTTGGAGCGGCTCGAAGAAAGGAGGCGCAAATGCCGGACGAAGTTGGGATGAGGGCAGCTGGAGCCATCGAGGGTTTGTTGGTTGAGACGCGGCGTTTCCCTCCGCCTCCGGAGTTTGTCGCCCAGGCCAATATGCGGGATCCGAGCGTGTATGAACGTGCTCGTCGCGATCCTGAAGGGTTTTGGGCTTCGATCGCTCGGGAGCTCCAATGGGACGAGCCTTGGCACACCGTCATGGAATGGAATCCGCCGTGGGTCAAATGGTTTGTCGGCGGTCGTCTCAATGCCTCAGTGAACTGCGTGGATCGGCATTTAGCAGCGGGCCGACGAACCAAGGCGGCAATTATTTGGGAAGGTGAGCCAGGCGACGAACGTGTCCTTACATATCAGGATCTCTACCGCGAGGTCAATCGGGTAGCGCTGGCGCTGCGACACCTGGGAATTGAGAAGGGTGATCGGGTTGCCATCTACCTGCCCATGATTCCGGAGTTGCCGATCGCGATGTTGGCCTGCGCCCGTATCGGCGCGCCACATTCGGTGGTGTTTGCCGGATTCAGTGCGGAAGCGCTCGCAGATCGCATCAACGACTGCCAGGCGAAGCTCTTGATCACTGCTGACGGTGGTTACCGCCGTGGGCGGGTTGTTCCGCTCAAGGAAACAGCCGATCGTGCTCTCGAGCGCTGCCCCTCCATCGAAAAGGTGCTGGTGGTCCGGCGCATCGGCGAATCGCAGCCGGTTTCGATGCAGCCTGGACGTGATCTGTGGTGGCATGAAGTGCTGGCTGGTGTGCGGGAGCGCTACTGTCCCCCCGAGTCCGTGGACAGCGAGCATCCACTCTACATCTTGTACACCTCAGGGACAACAGGGAAGCCCAAGGGCCAACTCCACACGACTGGCGGTTACCTCACGGGCGTCTACATTACGACAAAGTGGATCTTCGATATCAAGGACGACGACATTTACTGGTGCACGGCTGACATTGGGTGGGTCACCGGCCATAGCTACATTGTCTACGGTCCGCTCGCAAACGGTGCGACGGTCGTCATGTACGAGGGGTCTCCCGACTGGCCGGACAAGGATCGCTTCTGGGATATCGTCGAGCGACGGCACGTGACCATTCTTTACACATCGCCGACTGCAATCCGGCAGTTCATGCGCTGGGGGCCGGAGTATCCGGCACGCCACGATCTCTCCAGCCTGCGCTTGCTGGGGACGGTTGGTGAGCCGATCAACCCTGAGGCTTGGATGTGGTACCACGAACATATCGGCGGTGGGCGCTGCCCGATCGTCGATACGTGGTGGCAGACCGAGACGGGGATGATCCTCATCACACCGCTGCCCGGACTGACGACGACGAAGCCTGGCTCGGCGACGTTGCCATTCCCTGGTATTGAACCCGATATCCTTGACGACGCAGGGAATCCAGTGCCAACGGGGCAGGGTGGGTATCTGGTCATCCGCCGACCCTGGCCGGCCATTTCCCGCACACTTTGGGGTGATCCCGAGCGCTACGTGAACACCTACTTCTCGAAGTACGGGCCGTCGATCTACGTGACTGGAGACGGAGCGAAGCGCGACGAGGACGGGTACTACTGGATCCTTGGGCGTGTTGACGATGTGCTCAATGTCGCTGGTCATCGCCTGGGGACGATGGAGTTGGAGAGTGCCCTTGTCGCGCACCCGGCTGTCGCTGAGGCGGCGGTGATCGGTGTGAGTCATGAGATCAAAGGCCAGGTTCCTGTCGCCTTCGTCAGCGTGCGTGCGGGGTACACCCCAAGTGACGAGCTCGCTGAAGAGCTCCGACGCCATGTTGCCGAGACGATCGGTGCAATTGCCCGACCAGAGCGCGTGATCTTCGTGGCGGATCTGCCCAAGACGCGCAGTGCGAAGATCATGCGGCGACTCTTGCGTGACATCGCCGAGGGGCGTGTGCTCGGTGACACCACAACGCTGACCGACCCAGCGGTGGTCGAGGAAATCAAGCGGACGTGGATTGCCGAGCACGGCGAGCAAGCGTAGGGACCTGACCAGGATGAGAAAATTGCGGCGGGGTCGTTCGACCCCGCCGCTATCGTTTTCGCTCTCGGGAAGCGAGGTGGAAGATGCCGACCCCAGTGATCGTCAGTGCAGTGCGAACGCCGATCGGGCGGTTTGGTGGAGGATTGAAAGACGTTCCTGCTTGGCGACTTGGAGCAATCGTCATCGCCGAGGCGGTGCGTCGTGCGGCGCTCCAACCATCAGCCGTCGACGAGGTGCTCATGGGGAATGTGTTACAAGCTGGGCAGGGAATGAACCCGGCTCGGCGAGCAGCGATCACGGCTGGGCTGCCGGATGCAGTCCCAGCGATGACCATCAACATGGTCTGCGGATCTGGGCTCCGTGCAGTCGCCATGGCAGCTCAAGCGATCGCACTAGGTGAAGCAGAAGTGGTGGTCGCAGGTGGAATGGAGAGTATGTCACAAGCACCGTATCTCCTTACTGGAGCCCGGTTCGGCTATCGGCTTGGGCACGGAACACTTTATGACTCGATGCTCGCTGACGGCTTAACGGATGCCTTTCACGACTGCCACATGGGGATCACCGCAGAGAACATCGCGCGGGAATATGGCATCGGCCGCGAGGAGCAGGATCGCTTTGCGCTAGAAAGCCAACGGCGAGCTGCTCGTGCGTGGGAGACTGGAGTTTTTGCTGACGAGGTGGTTCCGGTCGAGGTGGAAAGCAAGCAGGGAATCGATCGGATCGAACGCGACGAACACCTCCGGCCGGATACAACGCTTGAGACACTTGCCCGGTTGCGACCAGCATTCGATCCCGAGGGTACCGTAACAGCGGGAAATGCCTCAGGAATCAATGATGGTGCAGCGGCACTTGTCGTGATGTCGGAAGAGCGCGCACGCAGGAGTGGTCTCCAGCCGCTTGCCATTATTCGCTCCTGGGCGTGGGCGGGGGTACCTCCTCGGGTCATGGGACTCGGCCCAATCCCGGCCCTTCGCCGAGCACTGGCTCGACTGGATCTCCGCGTTAGTGATTTGGATCTGTACGAGATCAACGAAGCGTTCGCGGTGCAGGTGCTTGCTGTTCAACGAGAGCTCGGACTCGATCCAGCGAAGTTGAACATCCACGGTGGTGCTATCGCGCTGGGTCACCCGATCGGGGCGAGTGGCGCACGGATTCTCGTCACGCTTGTACATGCCCTCCGCCGGACGGGTGGTCGCTTCGGCGCAGCAGCACTCTGTATTGGCGGTGGAATGGGAATTGCAATGGTCGTGGAACAGCCGACCACTGGTTAAATCAGGCGTGACGTTCGTCTGTAGCGGGCTCGTCGAAGGCAACCGTACCGTCGACGAGACGGGCAAGCGGCAATGAGTCAATCGTTGGATGTCGAAGGGTGGAGGGCTCGGCTGCAGTGAGAACCTTTTGCGCTGGCAACGTGGCGAGGGCAGCCAGCAGCCGGTTGCGATGCTGGCCATCAAGTTCTGAGAGCGCGTCGTCGAGCAAGAGGACGGGCCAGTCCTCGGTGGCTCGATAGATGGCGGCGATCTCAGCGAGTTTCGCAGCGATAACAGCGAGTCGTTGGATGCCACGCGAGCCGACGGCGGCGAGCAGCTCTCCGTCGAGCATCCATTGGACATCGTCCCGGTGCGGGCCGAAGACCGTACTGCCGCGCCGGAGTTCGTCATTCCGACTGCGTGCCAGAACCTGCCGATAGCGCAGGCTGACTGATGCCTGTGCCTCGGCAAGCGGGAGCTGCGACAGTTCGTCGGCGATCGGGTCGGGTAGTGGAATCGTTGACACGTATCGCGTTGTCAAGGTGAGCGTTCGAGCACTGAGACGAGCGAAACTCTCGGTGAGATCGTTCGACCAACCAAAGAGGAAGCGGATGCGGGCGACAATGAGATAGGTTCCGTAGGTGACAAGTTGATCGTCCCAAAACGCGAGCTGTTCCTCAATGGTGTGGTCGTCGTGCCCGCTCAGTTGCTTGAGCAGGCTGTTGCGTTGCTCGAGGATCCGTGTGTACTGCGCCAGCGCGCGGAGGTACGTGGAGTCGATCGTTGACAGCACGATGTCTAAGAAACGTCGGCGCACCTGAGGACTACCGGTGATGAGTTCGATATCCTCTGGCGAGAAAAGAACAACGCGGAATGTGCCAACGAAATCCATTGCTCGAACCGGTCGGCCGTCACGGCGATAGCGCTTACTGACAGTAGAGTTGGTTGCGTCGAAGAGAAGCCCAATCTCCAGCGTATGGCGTCCCGTCCGCGTCTCTATATGACCGGCGATACGTGCATACGGCGGAACGCCGAGGTCTTGACCGCTCGCGCGGTGAATCAGATACCGGTCGGCGGGAGCCCGAAAAGACTTCGTGGTTGCCAGTAGATAGAGTGCCTCGACGAGGCTTGTTTTTCCGGTGCCGTTTGCCCCAACAAGACGGAGACCAGCTGGAACCCACGCGAGCTCTAGATGCCGGAAGCAACGGAACTCTTCCAGCTCCAGCTTCGTTATCTGCATAACCTACAACCTCGCCGGTAGCGGCTTCTGCGAGTTGAAACGAAGGATTGGCTGTCCAGGAGCAATACAGCCGTCACGCGGTACCGATGACCATAGGCATAACAACATGGACGAACGACTCGTCGCCTACCGGCCGGAAGACCCCTGCGGCGTTGGGTGAGGTCATCTCGATCGCGATTTCCGTTGATTTGGCCACGGACAACACGTCGGTCAGATAGCGTCCGTTGAACGCGATGGTCGCCTCCGGGCCATCGACGCGGGCGGGAAGCACGTCCTCGGTATCTCCGGCATCGGCCGCTTGAGCGGAGATGACCATCGATCCGGGATCGAGTTCAGAATCTCCGGGGAGGAACTGAAGCTTGACGACCTCATTGTTTGACTGGGCGAAGATCTTAGCCCGGCGAGCAGCAGCGAGGAACGCCTCTCGATCCACGGTCACACGTGTCCGCCACTGTTTGGGGATGATCTGCCGGAATTCGGGGAAGCTGCCGTCGATTAAGCGGGAAAGGAACTCGAGCCGTCCGCTCCGGGCGAGGACTTGGCTGCGATTTGGGGTCACAAGGAGGTGAACCATCTCTTCTCCATCTGCCACAACTCGCGCAAGTTCGCCGAGTGCCTTCGCTGGTACGATGATGGCGAGATCAGTCGCTGCTGGTTGAGGGAGAGAAAGCGTTCGCACAGAGAGACGGAAGCCATCAGCAGCAGCCAGTGTCAGCTCCTGTCCCCGAAATTCGAGAAGAACACCGGCCAGTACAGGACGACTGTCGTCGGTCGCTGCTGCGAAGACCACTTGACCAATTGCCTCACGGAGTGCTTCGGTGCTCACTGTGGCGGTGGGTGGCTGCTCGCCAATTCGTGCAATGGTCGGAAAGTCCTCGGCCGGAATGCCAGGGATGCGAGCCTTCGATGTGCCACATGTAACACGCAGATCGGTATTGCCCGGAGAGACCGTGAGAGTTACCTCTTGTCGCGGCAGGCTCCCGATAAAGTCACTGAAGACGTCCGCCCGCACACTCAGTTGCCCGGGTTCCAACACATCAGCGGGTAGCGTGACACTGAGGGCGATCTCGAGATTAGTCGCTGTGACCCGCAGAGTTCCTTCATCTGCGACGAGGAGGACATTGCTCAGTACTGGTAGCGTCGACCGGCGGGCGACAGCACGAGAGACCTGATGCAACGCTCGCTCGAGCTCGGCCTGCTGGCACCTCAACTGCACGGAAGACTCCTCCCCGGGTGTTCGTACACCAGCCAGGGCCAATTATAACAGGGCGACGGGCGTTTCCAGAGCAAGGGTTCGCAGGGCCTGCGTTTATCGTATCATTGGTGGACTTAGCATCGCTCGAGTTGTCCACCGCGCTTGGAACACGACTGCCACAACAGGTGTGGTTGGAGCGTTTTCGTGCCGAGCAGAGCGATCGTGGGTTAGTTAGAGAACTTGTGACCTTTCACTTGCCAGAGTGGGCAGCCCAGGTGCGTTGCACACGGAGCGAACCAGGGACGGCGCGGTATTTGACACCGGCATCCTGTAGGTGTAGCATTAGCACAGATGTTCGTGTTTCTGGAGAGGATCGAGTTATGGCCAGCGAACGGACCGAACGACAAGGATTCGACCCCTCGAAGTTCTTGACGAAAGTCAACGGCAACGACTACCTTGAGGTCAAGTGGCGATTGTTGTGGTTCCGAACAGACCACCCCGACGGAGAAATTGAGACGGAACTCGTGGAGCATCGTGACGGCGTCGCCGTTTTCCGAGCCCGGGTCAAGGTGCCGGGTGGCGGTTCGGCCACGGGGTGGGGCAGTGAGTCGGCCGAGGATTTCGCAGATTATTTGGAGAAAGCCGAGACGAAGGCGCTGGGTCGAGCTCTGGCGGCGTTGGGGTATGGCACGCAGTTCTGCCCCGACTTCGAGTTTGGTGCAGTGGAGCAGCGTGTCGTGGACGCGCCAGTCGATGCGGCGCGCTTGAGTGGGCGCCGAGCACTCGGTGGACGAGCTACGCCTCGGCAGCTCGAGTATCTGCGTGATATGGCGCGGCGTCTTGGTATGACGGAAGAGGAACTTGAGGCGCAGGCTCGCGAACAGTTCGGGGCGGGACTCGAGGAGCTCGCGCGGCAAGATGCCTCGGCGCTCATTGAAACGCTGCGTCAGCGCCGGAGTGCTCACGAAGCAGCCTAAGTCACGACGCAGACCACTTGCAGAAATGGCTGGCTCGTGCTTCGTTACCCCTGGGCCACGTGGCCCAGGGGTTTCTGTTCCGAGTGGGGGATCGGATGCAACATGTATGACCTCGCGTCCGTTCGCGCCCAGCTTCCAACATTGAGATCATTCACATACCTGAATACAGGGACGCTCGGGCTTATGGCGGAGCCGGTTCTCGCGCGGTACCGTGAGGCAGTGGAGCGTGCACAGCGCTTCGGTCATCTGGTCCTTGAGGAGTTTCAAGAGGCTAGCGAGGGTGTACGTTCAGAGCTCGCCGAACTCCTCGGTGTGCGCAGTGAGGAGCTTGCATTCACGGGGAACACGACAGACGGCATCGCGCTTGTGCTGGCGAGTTTTCCCTTTGAAGCTGGTGACCGCATCTTGACGAGCGATCAGGAGCATCCGGCCGTGCTCCTGCCCCTGACTTTAGCCTGCCGGCGTCGCGGCGTCGTTGTCGAGCGGTTTCGAGTTGGCACTGAGAAGGAGGAGACACAAGAAGCGTTTGGCGCAGCGCTCATGCGCACTCGTCCGCGTCTTGTCGTCGTCAGCCATGTTTCCTGCGAGACAGGTGTGCGGTTGCCGATCGAGGACATGACGCAGATGGCACAAGCAGAGGGGGCGCGCGTCTTGCTCGATACGGCTCAGTCAATCGGACAGTTTCCGGTGAATCTAGCAGGTCTGGGAGTCGACTTCGCAGCGGGGAACGGACACAAATGGCTCCACGGCCCGCAGGGAACGGGGTTCCTGTACGTCAGACAAGACAACCTCGATCTTCTTGAGCCACCACTCGTCGGCGACGGTGCGGTTGTTCCTCCTTTTGACCGTCACTCGTTCCAATTTGACGGGACCAACTGGTACTTCGGGGTGATGCTCGTCGGTTCGAGTATGGCACACGTGACTTGGCGCGTGTCATCGGGCTGGGTGCCGCAATTGAGTATCTTGCGGGCCTTGGTTGGGAGGCAATTGCACAGCACCAGGCGCGCCTGGTCGCTACGCTCCGGGAGCGTCTCGAACATCATCCTTCAATTCGTTGGTATTCGGCGACCAGCCAAGAGGACGGTTCCGGACTGGTGACACTCGGACTCACCGGCTGGAACGGAGAGCGCTTGAGTCGTGTGCTTTGGGAAGAGTATCGAATCGTGCAAAGACGGGTGCAGGTTCCCAATGGCGTCCGAGTGTCCTGTGCGTACTTCACCTCGGAGGATGATCTGGACAGACTCGTTTCGGCGCTTGAGGAGCTGGCCAGGTATCACCGCTGATCACAGGATGAGCATCGCGTCGCCGAAGCTATAGAAGCGGTAGCGCTGACGAACGGCTTCACGGTAGGCCTCGAGTATAAATTCGCGGCCCGCAAAGCTCGCAACTAGGAGGATCAAGGTACTCCGGGGGAGATGGAAATTCGTGATCAGCGCGTTGACGACGCGCCAGCGGTAGCCGGGATAGATATACAAGTCAGTCCATCCGGTGAGCTCGCTGACCGCCCCCTGATCAAGTGAGTCCGCGATCGATTCCAACGTGCGAGCGGCGGTGGTGCCGACCGCAACTATCCGGCGACCGGCTCGGCGTGCTTCTTGAATAAGTGCAACGGTCTCAGCCGGGACGCGGTACCATTCAGCGTGCATCTTGTGCTGACGAACGTCCTCGACCTCGATCGGCTTAAAAGTTCCGATGCCAACGTGAAGAGTAAGTGGCGCGATAGTGATTCCACGTTGGCGTAATTCAGTGAGTAGGCGCTCGGTGAAGTGAAGACCGGCAGTCGGAGCTGCAACCGAGCCTGGATGTGTCGCGTAGACCGTCTGATAGCGTTCCGGATCGCGGAGCGGGGCCCGAATATATGGCGGAAGCGGCACATGCCCGAAGAGTTCAAGGTGCTCGGCAATTGCTGGGCTGAGTTCCACCACAACCTGTCCTCTTGCCCTTCGCTCCAGGATCCGGAGTGGTTGCGGTGCGAAGGATTCTTCATGCGGTAACACAAGGATGGTTTCTCCTGGTCGGAGCTTGCGTGCGGGACGGCCCAGCGCGAGCCAGAGTGTCGTTCCTTCCAGTGGCTGGACGAGAAGGATTTCCACTTTTCCTCCGGTCCGCCGTTGGCCGAAGAGACGAGCTGGTAGAACCCGCGAGTCATTTACCACTAAGAGGTCACCGGGATCGAGTAGCGACGGTAGTTCACGAAAGATTCGATGCTCGATAGTCCGAGTCGCACGTCGTAGGACCATGAGCCGTGCGGCATCGCGTGGCTCGATCGGTTCCTGCGCGATCAGTTCTTCAGGAAGTTCGTAATCGAACTCGTGGAGTGAGAGTGAAATCTCCTCAGGCATCGGGCTCAACGAGGTCTCCATCGTTCAGCCCCTGCAGTGGCACCTGCAGAATGGCTCGTTCGGCGGGATAGGGCACACCGAGGTGTTCGTAGGCGCGCCGCGTCGCCACCCGCCCCCGTGCGGTTCGCTGCAGGAAGCCGAGTTGAATGAGATACGGTTCGTAGACGCTTTCGATCGTATCTGGTTCCTCGCTCGTTGCCGCTGCCAGCGTTTGGATGCCAACCGGCCCGCCATCGAACTTTTCGACAATCGTTCTCAGAAGCAGCCGATCGACATCGTCGAGTCCGAGTTCATCAATCGCCATGCGGTCCAGCGCCAGTCGAGCGAGTTCGGCCGTGATGGTTCCATCGCTCATCACCTGCGCATAGTCGCGAACGCGCTTGAGGAGGCGGATCGCAATGCGTGGTGTGCCTCGCCCGCGTCGGGCGATTTCAGCTGCTCCGTCCGGTGTGATGGGCACATGGAGGATACGTGCTGCTCGCTCGACGATCGCACGCAGGGCTGGGAGATCATAAAAATCAAGGCGATACGTAGCGCCAAACCGGTCGCGGAGCGGTGAGGTCAGCAACGCCAAGCGGGTGGTAGCACCGACAAGGGTGAACGGCGGGAGAGAGAGGCGGACGCTACGAGCGGCCGGACCCTTTCCAATCACCAAGTCGACTGCGAAGTCTTCCATCGCCGGATAGAGCACTTCCTCGACGAGACGATTCAGGCGGTGGATTTCGTCGATAAACAACACGTCTCCAGGACGGAGGTTCGTCAAGATGGAAACGAGATCACCCGGACGCTCGATCGCTGGACCACTGGTGATACGGAGATTCACGCCCATTTCCGCGGCAATGATGCCAGCGAGAGTCGTCTTCCCGAGACCCGGTGGACCATAGAAGAGTAAGTGGTCGAGCGGCTCACCGCGCTCCTGCGCGGCGCGGATAGCGATCGTGAGACTTTCCTTTACGCGATCCTGGCCGATGTACTCGGCCAAACGCCGCGGTCGCAGCGTCTCCTCAAGATGCTGCTCATTCGCGTTCGGTCGCGGTGAAACGATCCGCGGCTCGCTCATCGTACCCACCTCGTCCGGACAGAGTGTACCATAGTGCGAACACGCGTTCGCATCACCGACCGGGCTCGGGTGGCAGTTCTGCTTCGTCGACGAGCAAGATCGGAATACCGTCCTCGATTCGGTAACGGCGACCACAGCCAGTGCAGATCAAACGATCGCCATGGAGTTCCAGGCTGGCATGGCACGCCGGGCAGGCGAGAATCTCGAGGAATTCAGGATCGATGAGCGGTTGCTGCTCGACCATTGAGGCCATGCGACTCCTTTCTGGCGACGATCTTACCAGTCTTATGGACTGGACAGGGCGGATAAACGCTCGCGAGCGAGTCGTGCGTATGGACCGTCACCGGCGGCGGCTTTCTCATACCACGCACGAGCAGCCTCGTAGTCAGGAGGAGTACTTTGTTCTGCTGCCTGGCCGAGCAGGAACAGAATTTGTGGATGGTTCGGAGCGAAGGCGAGAGCAGCGTGGAGTTGAGCGGCTGCATCTGCGGTATATCCAGCAGCGAGGAGTGCCTGGGCGAAGCTCAGCCGAGCAGTCACATCGGCAGGTGCAGCCGCGACGACGCGTTGGAAGAGCGGTATCGCCTCCGAAAGGCGACCAGTGTGAGCATAGAGGTCGGCAAGGGCGAGGAGCGCAGTGCGGTCGTCTGGGGAGGCGGTGAGTGTCGCGTGCAGTTCCGCCTCAAGTGGAATGCGTCCCGGGACAGCCTCCACCGTGTTGCTCTCAGCGCCTGACAGGACGCAAGTGCGGCTAAACACGGTTGCGGTGGCGGCGACCAGCACGCTGAGAATAAGCAGCGGGCTCCACCACCGAGAAATCCTCGTGCGGTTCCTCATATCTCCCTCGAAGAAAAACCCCGGTCGTTGACCGGGGAGTGGGGGTGCCTCACGGGGCTCGAACCCGTAACCACTGGATCCACAGTCCAGCGCTCTGCCAATTGAGCTAGAGGCACCACAAGAAAAATGGAGAAATGAGCGATGCCGGGCGAGTAAGCCGAGTTCTGTTCTTGGCGGTCATCTCTCTCGCCCGTGGATTACCACGGACGGTCGCTTCGTCACCTCCGCGACTGCTCTCAACCTCGGGCCTCGGCGAGCAACCTGGTAACGGCCCGTTCGGAGATTGCTGCGGGGAGGATTGCCCTTTTCACCCCGGGACAAACCCGGTCATCGTCTCTGTTGCTCTCACGTCGACCAATCGTCGACGTGCCGATCTGGACTGTCAGCGGCGCCGGTCACCGCTGCCCTGGTTTGACACCAGGCACCCTGCTCTCTGCAGCTCGGACTTTCCTCTGGCGTCTCTCCGGACGCCAGCGACCGCCCTGCCCGACATCGCTCACGGTGACGGTCACCCGTCACCGGACCGGCGGTGCCGAAGGGGAGATTTGAACTCCCACGGGGTTGCCCCCACTACGCCCTGAACGTAGCGCGTCTGCCAGTTCCGCCACTTCGGCCCGACGAGCGATCCTCGCTCGCGTCCGACAGTATAGCATGACGCAGACCACACCAGCAAGGGGTGGGAGGCCCGCCCGTTTCTGTTGTGTCCTCTTAGCGGCGGGAGTAGCACAACCGAGGCCTTGCCTGCGGTCAGTCGGTGGCTCTACGCCGAATCGATACGCTGGTTATCGGCAGGGGCGACTTCTAGTAGTGCAAGTGCGGAGCGTTATATGCGCCTGAATCGACGGGCTCGTCTCTGATCTTGTCTGTTCCAGAAGGAGAATCGCCCCGCTTTCTTGGTGTTCAGGGCTCTGCTCGTCTGAGGAAATGAACTGACGGTATGGAGTGTCTTTCTGCCTGCGGTGTGCACTCAAGCTTTCTTGGGAGTGGCACTGATTCACTCACCGAGGCGGGCTTGTTCTTCGTAGTAGTCCACGCGGCGCGCTGCGATAATGGCTTGGATTTCCTGGATGCTCATACCGAAGCGGTGTAGCGTGTGGCGAACCATTTCGAGGCCTGCCTCAAAGCTCGGATGGACAACTTCCGTCGCACCCGCTTCGACCAACCGAGCGACGAAGGCCCGCCGATCGGCTCGGGCAATAATATCGAGTGTCGGGTTCAGAGCTCGTGCGAGTCGAACGGCTGCTTCAGCAGCAAAGGCGTCCGGCACAGCGACGACGAAGACGCGCGCGGTGGGAATGTTCGCAGCGAGAAGGACCTGTTCGTTCGCCACATCACCGAAGATTGCCGTGATACCTCGCTGGCGGAGTTCCCGCACAAGAACCGGGTCACGCTCGATCACGACGAAACGGAAACGACGCCGTTGGAGTACGCGACCGACTTCGCGACCTGCCCTGCCGTAACCAGCGATGACGACGTGCCCCCGGAGGGTCTGGCTCGGCGTGCCGGATTGGGCCTCCTGTAAGGCTGGTGGCCGTGCAACGAAACGCAACGGTACCTCAAGTACTCCCCGTGCGCGCTCGGCGAGACTTAAGAGGATCGTGTTGAACAAGAGCGAACCGATTGCAGCGCCGATCACCGCGTTGTAGATCGTCTCGTCGAGAATGCCAACTTGCAGAGATAACAGGCCGAGCACGAACGAAAACTCTCCGATCTGTGCTAGAAATACCCCGGAGCGCAGCGCGACGCTCGGCGCGTAGCCGAGCAACGTCACCACGAGTGCGGCAAGGAAGCCCTTGATCACCGTGACGGTGAGGAGGATTGCCAACGCGAGTGGCCAAGCGTCCAAAAGTTTCGCTGGATCGGCGAGAAGGCCAAGGCCGGCGAAGAACATGACGCCGAAGATGTCCCGGAGTGGCATCACACCGCCGAGTACCTGATAGGAAAACTCCGACTCGGAGACGACGATCCCGGCGAGGAACGCGCCGAGGGCGAAAGAAAGGCCCGACAATTCGCTGCCCACAGCAGTTCCGATTGCCAGGAGAACCACGCTTAGCAGAAAGAGCTCTCGCGTTCCTACTCGTGCGATTTGGAACAGTATCCACGGGACAATACGGATCCCAAGCACCGTAATGACCACGAGTGCAAGAGCGGCGAGGAAAAGCGATCGTCCAAGCGACGGGAGGATGTCAGCGATACCACTGCCGGCAAGGGCAGGAATGACTGCAACAAGCGGAACAACTGCCACGTCTTGGGCAAGAAGGATTGCTGCTGTCGGCCGAGCTGCTGGCTGTGCCAGGGTGCCGCGGAGTTCCATAAGTGTGAACCCGACGATGGAACTCGAGATCGCTGACAGCTCGGCGAGGACGAACGCCTGTGCCGGCGTGAGCCCGATCGCTCGATAGATAAGGAAGGCGACGATAAGGGTTAAGCCCATCTGGAGAAGCCCGCCGCGTAAGACAGTTTGGCGCATTTCGAGCAGCTCGCGAAAGGAGAACTGGATACCCAAGGAGAACATCAGGAAAGTAACGCCGAAATCGGCGAAGGCCTGCAACACACTCGGCTCGAGGTGCTGCGAAAAGCGACCGATCAAAAGCCCGGCAAGGAGGTAACCCATGACGACCGGCTGTCGAAAGCGCGCAGCCACCAGGCCAAAAACGATTGCAATACCGGCGACGACAAGAAACAGCAGAAAAATCGTCTCGCGTTCCACGTGTTTGTCCGTCCTTGCCCTGCTTCTGCCATATCATGAGCACCCTACGCGTGCCGGATAACAGCGTACCGTGCGCAGACCCGATTGGAGAGAGGCAACTCTCGTCTCCTTCCCCAAAGTGCTGTCTGGAAAAGGCCCGACACGGCTGCTTTGAGCGCTTGCTCTCTCCACCGCGTGCCCAGCGGGGCGACGAGGCTGTCCACAGCAGCTTGTAAGGTGACTCGGCCGCCAGGGTGACGGTAGAGTGAATGGGCCGGCGACTGTGGCCGGGCAGTGAGCGGAGTTCGTTCCTGAGGAGAGCGGGCAAAAAGGCTTGAAACAGTCGCTTAGTCGGTGCATCCGAGAATACTCGGATCGGGGACTTCTGCCGCCGGTGCAGAACGAAAGTACACTCGCGGCCGTACGAAAGCGAGATTGCCTCGATGGTCGGGGAGCGGTGCCAGCTTTTGCGCTCTGGCTAGCAGTGGGCTGGATAGTGAGAAAGTGGCAAGCTGAGAAGCAGTCACTTAGAGGAAGCGGCGTCTTGACGTTGCCTGGTGTACGGACCATACTAGTGTACGTACACTCGGGAATGGAGGCGGGCGCTGCTCTCCGGTAGAATCGGGTTGCTCGAGCGAGCATCGGGGCAAGGACGACAGAATCGGCTTACAGGAAGCCGCAGGGTAGGGAGTTCGATCAAGATGAAGAGCAGCGAAATCCGCCGGGCGTTCATCGAATTCTTTGCCGAGCGCGGACACGTACAAGTTCCGAGCTCCTCGCTGATCCCAACTGACCCGACGGTGCTACTGACCACCGCCGGTATGCAACAGATGGTGCCGTACTTCTTGGGCCTGGAGCGTCCCCCCCATACCCGGTTGACGTCGATCCAGAAGTGTTTCCGGACAGTCGACATCGATGAGGTTGGCGACGAGAGTCATCTCACTTTCTTCGAGATGTTGGGCAACTTTTCTATCGGGGACTACTTCAAAGCGGAGGCGATTAGCTGGGCTTGGGAGTTCCTCACGAAGTGGCTCGGGGTACCAGCTGAGCGGTGGTATCCGACCGTCCATCCGGACGACGACTTCTCGTATCGATACTGGCGTGACGAGATCGGCGTGCCAGAGGAGCGGATTTTCAAGCTTGAGGACAACTGGTGGGGGCCGGTTGGTGCGACCGGACCCAACGGCCCCGATTCAGAGATCCATTACGACCGGGGACCGGAGTATGGCTGTGGCAAGCCAACTTGTGGTCCAGGATGTGACTGCGGGCGTTTTTTGGAAACCTGGAATCTCGTGTTCATGGAGTTCTATAAGGAACTCGACGGAACGCAACGCCCGCTTCCACGAAAGAACATTGACACGGGGATGGGGTTGGAGCGCATCTCGCTCATTATGCAGGGTGTCGGTTCGGTGTTTGAGACCGACCTCTTCTACCCGATCTTGACCGAAGCAGCGACGATCGCTGGTGTCCGATACAAGGAAGATGCACGAATTGACCGATCGTTGCGCGTCATTGCTGATCACGCGCGGGGGGTGACGTTCCTCGTTGGAGATGGAGTTTTCCCGAGTAACGAGGGACGCGGTTACGTGCTGCGGCGTGTCCTGCGCCGAGCCGTGCGCCATGGGCGTCTCCTTGGGATCGAGCGCCCGTTCCTTGGTCAATTGGCCGACATCGTTATCGAGCTGTTCTCCCCGTACTATCCGAATCTAGTCGAACAGCGGGAGCGTATTCACCGGGTGATTGACCACGAGGAGGAGCACTTCCAGCGAACTCTTGCTACAGGCCTGGCTCGCTTTGAAGCACTGGTGGATCAACTCCAGCGCTCAGGGGAGCGAGTCATCCCGGGCGACGAGGCCTTCCGTTTGTACGACACCTACGGCTTCCCGCTTGAGTTAACGGAGGAGCTGGCCCGGGAGGCGGGCTTGGAGGTCGACCGTGCAGGGTTCGAGCGAGCGCTCGAACGCCAGCGAGAGCTGAGCCGGGCGAGCGTGGGACGCTTCGCGGATACCCAGCGCCAGCGTGCTGGTCTCTACGCGCGCTTCTCAGAGCGGCCAACGGAGTTTCTGGGTTATGAGCAGCTTCAGGCCGAAGCGACGGTCGTTGGTATTATCGGAATCGACCAGACACGTGAGGAAGCAGAGGCGGGTGACCAGGTCGAGATTGTCCTCGATCGGACCCCATTCTACGGCGAGGCCGGAGGACAGGTCGGTGATACCGGCGAACTTCGGACCGATACCGGCGTTTTCGTTGTCGAGGATACGCAACGACCAACTCCCGAGTTGATTGTGCACCGGGGGCAGGTGCGAGAAGGTTATCTCCGCGTTGGTCAGCGAGTCGTCGCTCTCGTCGATGCAGAGCGGCGAGCGGCGATCCGGCGAAATCACACCGCTACGCATCTGCTTCACGCGGCGCTGCGCCGCGTCCTTGGGGAGCATGCACTGCAAGCAGGATCACTTGTGGCTCCCGACCGACTGCGCTTCGACTTTGCACACCATGAGGCCGTTCAGCCAGACCAGCTCCGCACGATTGAGGAACTTGTCAATGAACAGATCGTGCGGGACTTGCCGGTCGAGGTACGGTACCAACCGCTACGAGAGGCACTCTCAGAAGGGGCAATTGCGCTCTTCGGTGAAAAGTACGGCGAGATCGTCCGTGTGGTGTCGATCGACGCCTTCAGCAAGGAGCTCTGTGGGGGAACCCATGTGAGCCGCACTGGTGAAATCGGGTATTTCCTCATTACTGATGAGACGAGCGTGGCAAGCGGTATTCGCCGCATCGAAGCGCTCACCGGGCCGGCCGCAGTCCGTGCTGCGCGGCAGATTGTCGATGTGGCGTCCCAGACCGCACAGCTGCTTCATGTTCCGGTCGAGCGTCTTCCGGAGCAGGTCGAGCGTCTGCAGCAGCAGCTTCGCGACCAAGAACGGGAGATAGCACGGTTGTCTGCGGATCTGGCTCTGGAGCGAGCTGCCCCGCTCGTCGAGCATGCCCATCGGGTCGATGGTTTTCGCGTCGTGAGCGCTCGGATTGAGGTGCCTTCGCTCGATGTGCTGCGTCGCTTGGGCGACCGATTGCGCGAGCGTATCGGATCCGGCGTGATCATTCTGGGCACTGCGATCGATAACCGACCAACCATTCTGGCGATGGCGACACGCGACGCGGTGCAGCGTGGTGTCCATGCAGGGCGCGTCGTACAGGTTGTTGCTCCGCTTCTGGGCGGTCGAGGCGGAGGTCGCGCCGATATGGCACAAGGCGGAGGAGCTGACGCGTCGCGCCTCGACGAAGCACTTGCAGCGGCTCGTGCCGAGGTCGAGCGACAGCTCCGCGGCGAGGCGGCAAGCTGACGGAGGCTCCCCAACGGCCCGTCGCTCGCCGCACCTCAGAAAGCAGGTTTGGCTCTGGAGGTGAAACGGTGTGGCGACCGACTGGTGGAGTAGGTGGGGAGCAGGTGGAGCAGATGCGTCGGGGTTGCACGCCCGCAGCTGCGCACGGGTCCCTGGGATCCATGTCGGGCGAAGCGACGCGGCATTTCGACCAGACGGCTGACCTTGCGACGTACGCGCCGACTTCGCACGTGGTTCGGAGGCCACAGCAACTCCTGCGGCGGATCGCATCGCCGCGAGCGCAGGGAGAGCGGCAACAGCATCTGCCTGGAGTGACGCAGGAGGACCGTGCCTCGACCCAGGTCGACGTGCGCCTTTCTCGACGGCGCAGACCACGATTTAACGGTTCAAGACGCGCATTTTGGCTGGTCGTGGCGACCAGTCTGGTTCTTGCGGCAATCGCCGCGCTTGCCGGTGCTGTGGTTGCGCTGCCCTCGGCGACGATCCGAATCGCGCCGGTTATCGAAGAGCGCAGCTTGGTGCTCACCTACGGGATCATCGCTGGAGACGGCGTTGATTGGGTCGCGCCGACCCGGGCGGTTAGTGTTGTCGTACAAGCGGAGGCAGAATTGCCAGCGAGCGGCGAAAAGCAAGTGCCGGAGGGATTCGCGAGTGGCAAGGTGCGAGCCGTCAATGCAGCAATCGAATCGGTGCGAATACCAGCTGGCACTGAACTCGTAGGAACAAATGGCATTCGCTATCGAATTACGACGGATGTCACGGTTCCCGCAGCCGATCCATTCGGTAGTCAAGCCTTCGGGGTGGCTGATCTCCCGGTCGTCGCGACTACTCCGGGCCCTGACGGGAATGCTGCAGTAGGAGTTGTGAGTGGTCAGCTGGGGACGGGACTTCTCTATCGCAATGTTGAGCCGATCAGCGGTGGAACGATGCGCACTGTGCACTTCGTGACAGAGGAGGATCTGGCCCGCTTGCGCGCAGCTGTCGAGCAATCACTTGCCCGTCAAGTGCCCGAGGAGCTCCACGCTGCATTGCAGGAGGGAGAGGTGCTCGTCGATGGAACTATCCAAAGCGCCCCACCAGTAGTGGAATTTTCCCATCAAGTCAATGCAGAGACCGAACGCGTTTCGGCACGTGGGAGTATGAGGGTTAGTGCCTTTGCCTATAATCCGGCGACTGTCCACCAAGCAGCGCAAGAAGAGGCGGCACGACGGCTAGCGCAGGCGACGAGCCCAGATGATGTGATTCTCGGGAACACGTTGACCTTTGGCGAACCGGAGTCACTCGGTTCCAATCGTTGGCGTGTGAGAGCCACGGCGAAGATACGGATTGTCCCCTCTGAGCGCGAGCTCGAGACTGTGCGGAACGAACTCACTGGGAAGAGTGTCGAAGATGCTATTGCGCGAATACGAGCGATACCGGGTGTCGCTGCGGTGAGTATCGAACTCCGACCGTCTTGGTGGCCGAGTCGCATGCCGGATCGCTCGTCGCGGATTGAGGTGGTGTTTCGTGAGTGAGTCAAGCGGCCGTCCAGGCCGCGCGCTTGGGCTCGATATTGGCGGACGTCGCGTTGGCGTCGCGATCAGCGATGAATTGGGTCTCATCGCCAGCCCACTGGTGACGATTGACCTAGACCGTGAGGGTTTAGAGGGACTGGTTGCCCTCATCAAGCGATATGCTCCGTCGGTGATCGTGGTAGGTTTGCCGGTGACGATGCGCGGGCAGGAGGGAACGCAGGCTGCGGAGACACGCCGGTTCGTGGAATCACTACGGCCACATGTCCAGTGTCCAATTGTGTTCTGGGACGAGCGTCTGACGAGTTCAGCAGCCGAACGTCTCCTGACCGAAGCGGGAGTGCGCCGCGGTCGGCGGCGGCAGCTTGTGGATGCGGTCGCAGCAGCATTAATGCTGCAGAGTTATCTCGACGCACAGCGGGCAGGGCAACCCCCACGTAAGCAGTCGCGGCGACAGCCGGACGACGAGCCTTGACACCCTTAGATCTCTACTCCAGCTCCATGTGAAGGTACAAAAGCGCAATCGAGCCTAAACCGACATTACGGTCGAGTAGGTTTCACAGTCGATGTCTATCCTTGGAGTGTCGCTAATGGGAGCTACTGCGAGCCTGAGATGATCAGTCATTGTGGTGCAGTTGTGCGTGGTCAAGCGAATCGCTGCCCGAGGAAGACGCCATCGTGGCTCATAAGGGGCTCTCGAGCACCAGTGTTCACCCGGCGGTAGGAGGAACTGCGACCGTTTTGCCTCGTTATCGCGGAACGTCGTGTTCGTCGGGGACGAGAGCGAAGAATATGGACGAACGCACCGATCTTTCGGTATCTCGGGTGATCGCCTCACCGGAGATCGTCCTTGAATTAAGGACGGCGCGGTCGGCGCTAAGGCTAGAGGGGTGCCCTGATTGAAACTGGGGAGCGTCCTCGTTATACTGCCGTCGACTATGTGATACGGGAAGAAGGCCGGTAAGCAGAATGAAGCTGATCATTGCGGTCGTTCAGAACGAAGACGCGGATGCTATTATCGAGGCACTGTTGGAGCGTCAGTTCCGCGCCACCCGCTTGGCAAGCACGGGTGGTTTTCTGCGGCGTGGAAATACCACGCTGCTTATCGGTGTTGATGACGCGGATGTTGACGCCGTCATGGAAGTCATTCGTGCGCATGCCCGGACCCGTGTGCGGCAAGAATCCCCGGCGGGTCAGGTGCAGACTGCGGCTGCCACCGTGTTCGTGATTCCTCTCGAGGATTACCAGCGTTTGTAATCCCGCACAGCTCAACGGAAATGTGTCCAGCGGCGGGTGTGAGCGCCTCGTTTGATCCGGTGTGTCGCTCGCCGTATCGCGACAAGAGTGAGTGCTGCAAGCACAAACCCTCCAGCAAAGAGAAGTTCGACCGACGCAGCACCCGTTTCCCATGCCACGAAGCGAGCGGTCAGGAGCCCTAGGAGTGTCGGATAGACGAGGAGGCCGCAGAGTGCGAAGATCGCACTTTCGATGACAGCGAGTCGGTTGTCAGCCCCGGTCAACCGGCTCACAAGGAAGGGCGCAAACGTCCCACCTGGAAGCCAAAGGAGAAAGGCTCTGAGCACCTCCGCTGTTGCCGCATCCATGGTTTGGTGTCCAGTTCCTTGACTTGCGTTCTCGCCAGTGCGGATGCTCCTCGAAGAATAGTGTGAATCCCATGACCGAAGCGGCCGCGCTCGCGCAGAGTCCTGGTTAATCAGGATACGAATCCTATGCGCGGAATGCGACGCCGCGGAGATCCAGCTTTCCAAGACATGGACACGCCGTAGAACCGCGTTTGTGATGGAGAGGAACAACCAAGACTGGCTTGCGCAACGGGGCAGGTGATCTTCACGCCACCCTTTGCCCCAGGCGGCCCGATACGGTGCGGTGTCGGGTGATAAGACAGACGGATTGGGAAGGAGAGTGCCGAGACTCGACGAAGGCGAGTCTCGGTGTTACGTGGGTGGAGTGCCAGTGGCCCGGGTCAGAATAACTGTTCTTCTGGCCAGAGACCAGCAAGGCGAAGGAGATTACAGGCCAAGACAGCTGTGGTCACTGGGCCCGTCCCTCCAGGCACGGGGGTGAGCGCACTCGCGACCTCGGCGACTGCCGGGTCGACATCGCCGACCAAGCGCCCGTCGATAACGCTCACGCCAAAGTCAACAACGACGGCGCCTGGCTTCACCATATCGGGAGTGACGAGACCGGGGCGTCCAGCCGCAGCGAAAAGGAGGTCGGCTTGCCGCGTGAATCTAGCGAGATCAAGGGTACGAGTGTGGCAGATCGTGACCGTCGCATCTGCCATGAGGAGCAAGAGTGCCAGCGGACGTCCAACAATGGGGCTCCGACCGATCACGACGGCGTGGCGACCCGTTACAGTGATCCCGTAGTGCCGAAGTAGGAGCATCCCTCCAAGCGGCGTGCTTGGCGCGATAGTGGGGGTTCCGAGGGCAAGCCGTCCTTGTTGCTCATAGGACACCCCATCGACGTCCTTGGCTGGAGGCATCGCTTGCGAGAGCGTGCTTCTGGAAATGCGCGGTGGCAGTGGTTGGAGGGCGAGGATACCCGTGACGCTCGTGTCCGAGTCGAGTTGCTTGAGCAATCGGAGGAAATCGGATTCCTCCAGCTGATCCTCCAGTGCAAAAGCACGCACCTCGAGGAGAAGATTGGAGAATTGCTTGCGTATAGCACGAGCGTAGGCCTGTGCGGAAGGGTCGCGTGGAACAAGAAGTGCCAGCGTCGGGCGGGGAGCATCAAGCGGCAAATTTTGGAGGATGGAACGGATCCGGGCATGCAGTTGCTCGACAACGGGTGTGCCGGTCAGCAGTTGGGCAGGCATAAGGGCCTCCTCGCATTTCTACTCGTCTCACACCAATGGAGGTGGTTCATTCCACAGCTCTCGCTCATTGGAGTTGGTCAAGAGAGCGGGCACTTTAACGAGTTGACTCTTGGAGAATAGCTGCTCGCCGCTCAATCTCCTGTTCTAATTCCGCTGCGCGCGGTGCGGTGAGCAAGGGCAAATTCGCGCGGGCCATTGCGAGTGCGGCTTGGATGCCTGAGCGGCACAGTGCTCGTGCTGCCTCAAGATCTGATGCGGCAAAGGCAGGGACCGCCGGTGCGAGGCGTGCGAGCATCTCCAGGAGCTCGAGGCCGAGGTCAGCTGTCCCAAGTGGGACGAGTGTAGCGTGCTCAATAACCGGCTGAGATTCGGAGCTCGCCGGGTTTGAACGCAGCGTCGAAAGCAACTCGTGCAACGCGGCACGATCGAGGTCGGCTCGGGCAAGCGCACGTTCTGCGATCGAACCAAAAACGTGAGCCATCTCTTGTTCTAGTCCATTGTCGAGAGAGCGACGGACCGCACGCCGTACCAGGTCTGCGAGTGCCGCAGCCTGGGCCAGGGCAACGCACGCCGCCACGCCTCCGCCACAGCGATAGCGTGGGCGACGCATGCGGTCGATGAGCTCCTGCACGCTCCAGCTCGCGATTCGATCGTCGACTTCGAGCATCCTCACGCTCCTCCCGAGTGTCGGTGGCCAACCACCGTTCGCTTGACCGCAGCGAGTATAGCGATGAAGTTTGTGTCGATTCGGTGTCGCTTCACTGTTACTTCCGCGGGCCGCGTTCCAGCGCTCCACCCCAGTTGTGCCTTATGGGCACGGGCATGTGGACAAGGTGGAAAGGGGTTGACGAGGAGGCACGGCTACGCTAGGATGGAGGTGTCTGAGAGGCATTGTTCGCTGGCAGCGAATTCGCTCGGAGCAGAAAGGTGGGGTGCGATGGCAACCGAACCGGTGACGTTCTTTGGGCAGTTACTGAAGCGGTACCGGGAGGCGGCACGGCTCTCACAGAGCCGCCTCGCGCAACGCGCGGGCTTCGATCATAGCTACGTCTCGCGCTTGGAGAGCGGGCGGCGTGCTCCGACACGAGAAGCGATCGTGCGGTTGGCGGAGGCGCTCGAACTCTCGCCGGCTGATCGTGACTCTCTCCTCGCTGCTGCTGGTTTTCTTCCTGAGCAAGCGGAGCATCTGTTCGGGCACGAACCCGTTTTGAGCGAGGTGGTGGAACTGCTGCAGCGTCAGGACGTGCCCGACGCGATACGGGAAGATCTTCGCCAGTTGCTTGCGCTGGTCGTGCGGCAGGTGAAGAGAGCGTTGGTTGGGATTGGATCTGACCAGGACGTGTCGAGTGGGTATCCGAGCGATACAGGGTGGGGCACCCGGTGGTCGGGGCAGACTGCGCCAGGTGGTGCCTGGTAACAGAAGGGGATCGGGCGTAAGAGAACGAGTCTGTTCCCTGTCGGGTACCCTTGAAGGTAGACAAGGACCGTCCCGGGACGGTCTCGGCGGCGGTGATCGGCGAGACGAGTACCGGCAACAGAGTCCGGCGAGGGGGGCGCGTGTCACGGCCGTTCGTGCATCTTCACCTCCATACAGAGTTTTCGTTGCTTGACGGATTGGGACGGATTCCGGAGTACGTCGCGCGTGCACGCGAATTTGGTATGGAACACATTGCTATTTCTGATCACGGCGTACTCTACGGGATCATTGATTGGTACAAGGCAGCCAAGGCCGAGGGGCTTCACCCGATCATTGGGATGGAGGCCTATCTGGCTCCACGCACGGTGCAGGATCGTGACAAGACGATCTACCACTTGTTGCTTCTCGCGGAAAACGACCGAGGATACAAGAACCTTTTGAAATTGGCGACGCGCGCGAGCCTGGAGGGCTTCTATTACAAGCCGCGGATCGATCTCGCGATGCTTGCCGAGCATGCAGAGGGGTTGATCGTCACCTCCGCCTGTCTGGGTGGGCCACTGGCACAGAATCTTCTCGCCGGCGACCGGGACGCGGCACGAGACTGGGCCTATCGGTTACGCGATCTGTTTGGGACTGACCGGTTCTTTGTTGAGCTTCAGGATCACGGATTACCAGAGCAGCGCCGCGTCAACGCCGAACTTGTCGAGTTGGCTCGCGAACTTGAGCTCCCCCTCGTTGTGACGAATGATGTGCATTACCTCGACCGAGAAGATGCGGCAATCCAGGATCTGCTTATCTGCATTCAGACGAATTCGACCTTGAGCGATCCGAAGCGGATGCGTGTGCAATCGGATCAGCTCTACTTCAAGAGCGCCGAGGAGATGTGGCAACTTTTTGGTGAAGAAGTTCCGGAAGCGCTCTGGAATACCGTCCGCATTGCGGAACGCTGCCAGGTTGAACTTGAGTTTGGGCGCCTCCATCTTCCGGATCCGGGTATTCCTGACGGGATGACAGCGGACGAATATCTCGCGAAGCTGTGCTGGGAAGGAATCCGGCAGCGATACCCGGTCGTGACCGAGGAGATTCAGCGGCGTCTCGAGTATGAGCTGGATGTCATCCGGCAAACAGGATTCTCAAGTTACATGCTTATTGTCCGTGACTTCGCGGAGTTTGCCAAACAGCGCGGCATCCTCTATGGGGTTCGTGGCAGTGCTGCAGCGAGCATTGTCCTGTATGCACTCGGCATCACCGACGTCGATCCGCTCGCCAATCGTCTGGTGTTCGAGCGGTTCCTGAATCCGGAGCGGCGCGAGATGCCGGACATCGATATGGACTTCGCCGACGATCGGCGCCACGAGGTGATCGAGTATGTTGCCCGGAAGTACGGACCTGAACATGTAGCGCAGATCATCACCTTTGGTACGATGGGGGCGAAGGCGGCAATCCGCGACGTTGGACGTGCGATGGGTTGGCCACATGCCGAGGTTGATCGGATTGCTCGCCTTATCCCGAATGGGGTCAATATGACCCTCGATCGGGCACTGCAGGAGAACCCCGAACTCCGGCAACTCTACGAGAGCGACGCACGGTCGCGGGAACTGATCGACAACGCTCGCAAGTTAGAAGGAATCGCGCGCCATGCTGGGACGCATGCAGCTGGCGTCGTCATCTCGGCGTCGCCACTCGTTGAGCATGTGCCGTTACAGCGACCGGCTCGTGCGGAGGAAGGGGCACTACCGACGACTCAGTTTCCGATGGAGACCGTTGCTGAGATTGGTCTCCTGAAGATGGATTTTCTCGGCCTGGCGAACCTGACGATTCTGGCAGACGCGGTCGAGCTGATTCGGCAGACGCAGGGGATCAACATCGATCTGAAACGGATTCCCATGGACGATCCCAAAACGTTCCAGCTGCTGAGCGAAGGGCAGACGTTCGGCGTCTTCCAGTTGGAAAGTGCCGGGATGCGGCGCTACATCCGAGAATTGCGCCCAGCGTCAGTTGCCGAGCTTGCAGCGATGATCGCGCTCTATCGTCCCGGCCCGATGCAACATATCCCCACGTACTGCCGGGCGAAGCATGGTTTGGAGCCAATCCAGTATCCACATCCGGACCTTGCGGAGATTTTGGACGAGACTTACGGGGTGATTGTTTACCAAGATCAAGTGCTCCTGATCGCACGCAAGTTCGCTGGCTACACGCTCGGTGAAGCGGACATCATGCGGAAGGCGATGGGGAAGAAGATCCCCGAAAAGATGCGTGCCGAGCGTGAGCGCTTTATCGCTGGAGCGAAAGCTAATGGGTACAGCGAAGAGGATGCTGAGCGGATCTTTAACCTGATCGAGCCCTTTGCGGGGTACGCCTTCAATAAGGCGCATGCTACCTGTTATGCGGTCGTCTCCTATCAGACAGCGTATTTGAAGGCAAATTACCCAGTGGAGTACATGACCGCCGTCTTGCGGAACGCTCCCAGTCATCCGTCCGGCACGGTGAAGCGCATTGCCGCAGCACTCGCAGAATGTCAGAAACTGGGGATCCCGGTTCTTCCGCCAGACATCAACAAGAGCGAAGCGACGTTCACCGTTGAGACCCTGGCAGATGGACGCCGAGGAATCCGGTTCGGGCTAGCCATGGTGAAGCATGTGGGTGAGGCAGCAATCGAGGCCATCTTGGCCGCCCGAGCGCAGCAGCCCGAGCGACGATTCCAGAGCTTTGAGCATTTCTGTGAAACTGTTGACTGGTCGGTGGTGAATCGGCGAGCAGTCGAAAGCCTGATCAAATGTGGCGCTCTTGACTGTCTTGGTGACCGAAAAATTTTGCTTGCGCAGCTGGACGGCGCGATACAGGCTGCTCAGGCGCGGCAGAAGGCGCTCAAACGTGGACAAATGGATCTGTTCTCAGTGGTTGGGGCGGAGCAGCTAGCACCGCTGCAGTTCGCGCGACCTGATGTTGAGCCGCCGGACATTCCCCAGCGGACGCTCTTGGGATGGGAACGGGAGCTCCTTGGGGTCTACTTGAGTGCCCACCCGTTGGACGAGTTTATGCCGCTTGTCCGCGAGCGGGGGATCGTGCAGATTGCGGAACTCGACGAAGAATCAGTGGGGCAGACTGTGGAACTGCTGGTGCTGGTCAGCAGTTTCCGAAAACTCCCGACGCGCACTGGGCGGATCATGGCAGTTCTGCAGGTGGAGGATCGATCCGGCACAATCGAGGTCGTTGTATTCCCTGATTTGTACGAGGCGCATCGCGACCTGATTTCAGATGAAGCTGTCCTGGCGATCCAGGCGAAGGTCGAGGAACGGAACGACGAGCTCCAACTGGTTGCTCAGGCCATCCAGGATCCCCGCGAGATCTTACGGACCATCAGCAGCCCGACACGGATTGTCCATCTGCGATTTCCTCTAAGTACCAATGCGGACCATGATATCGCGCGGATGCACGAGTTGCGCGAGCTTTTGGCTCAGTTTCCAGGTGACGATGAGCTGCGGATTCATCTTCCATTGGGAAATCGCGAGGTAGTCCTGGCGACACGGCTCCGCGTCGATTGGTGCGAAGATTTTGTGCGGGTCCTCGAGTCTGCGTTAGGCCAGGGAGCAGTCTGGATCGAGGAAACGATCGGGAATCGACTGCGTGATGCGGCGTGAGCTCTGTGTTAGGCGATCTCGAATTCGAATCGCTCAAGTGTCGTAATTGCGTCCAGAGCATTGTCTGCGAGGATCAGGCAGAGATCACCGTTGCGCGAGAGACTGAGCGCGTAGCGAAGCGCGTGAGCCAGGCTTGGTTGCATGGCAACGACGGGCGGCATCGGGTTCTGAACAATTCCCTCGCGAAGCGCATGCAGGCGGTCCTCAGATGCCGGGCCATAAACGATGATGAGGCCACGGATCTTCCCGAGGATTCGACCTACCTCGTGCAACTCCTGAGTGGTCAGCCAGGGAAAGTCATGAACGATCACGAAAGTGTTCCGGGGGTTCCTCTGGCGAATGCCCCGAATGAGGGGACGCAGCATCCAGGGGTAGCGTGCGCTGTCGATGAGCACGTCTCGTCCCTGCAACGTAAAGAGGTTGCATGCCCCGGGTAAGACGGTTGGGTTTGGGAGAAAGGTACGCGCCACCGCACGGATGGTCGTGAGGGGGACGCCGAGTGCAAGAGCGAGAGCAGCGGCGCACATGACGTTCTGAATCTGGAATGTCAGCGTACCGCCCAAGGTGCAGGGTGCGTCGCGAGCATCCAGAAGCGGAATTTCCGCGCCATTGTCCCATTCCTGAGGGTCAACTGACCGGGCTTCTCCATGGTTTTCTGCCGTCTTCGCTGCGACCGATAACATGCTCTTTTCGCTCCGAAGTGAACTCTGGAAAGCTGCACGAGTACCGATCTCCCACAGCGCCCGATTGGCGACAATGACCCCCTCTCGGCACCAGATGGCCGGGGCACCAGTCTCACGACAACGTCGAATCGCCGGGTTTTCTGGATGAAGGCCAAAGAGGACGATTCGGGCATCGGAGCGCTCCGCGAGTTCGAGAACTGCAGGGTCGTCAGCATTCAGGACGAGGGTGCCCATGGGGTGCACTGCTCGAGCCACAATCTCGTGTGCGCGCGCGGCATAACGCGTCTCCGACGCTAAGAGACAACCGTCGTCGTTGCCACAGAGTGTGGTGATTGCCGCATATCCGTAGCTCGCCTCAGGCAGTCCGACCGAGGCGACGACCGGTGCCTCCAGTTCCTGAATCGCAAGATCGAGCTCACCCGCCGCGAGGGCGCGCACGATCGCTGTCCATGGGTGGAGTTCTCCTTCGAGTTGGTGGCCGTTCATGAATACGCCACTCGTGCACCACAGACCAGTGGCGAGTTGGCGTGCTCGCGCCATTTGGTAGAGCAGCCAGGCGACCGTGGACTTGCCACGTGTCCCCGTGATGGCAACGAGGGGGAGTGGACTACGACCGTGGTTTGGTTTCCCTGTGTCCTTCATTGTGGGCCCCGCAGATCGTCACGACCTACTTTCATCGTTTATCGACGATTTCTCGGTAGAGCACGTGAACCAGTCCTGTAGGATAAGTAGTGCTCGTTGCATGGCTTGGGCTCGATGGCTCCATCGGTTCTTTTCTTCGGCAGACATTTCGGCGAAGGTGTGCTCGGAGCCGAGAGGCTGGAAGATCGGATCGTATCCGAAACCGGATTCTCCCCTTGGCTCCTCGATGATATGACCTTCGACGACACCCTCAGCTAGTGCTTCCCGGCCGTCTGGCGCCACCAACGCAATGACCGCGCGAAAGCGGGCGGTACGTCGTTCCCGCGGGACTCCACGTAGCTCGCTCAAGAGCCGTTGGATGTTGTCTCGATCAGTGGCTCCTTCGCCGGCATAGTGCGCTGAATGGACTCCTGGTCGACCGCCGAGCGCATCGACCTCCAGGCCGGAGTCGTCAGCCAGAGCGACAAGCCCGCTCGCGTGCGCGGCTGCCCGAGCCTTGATGAGCGCATTTTCAGCGAAAGTGTCACCCGTCTCAGGCGGTAGCCGAATTCCGAGTTCTGCGGCGGTGACGGCCTCAAAGCATGGGGGTAGCAGGGCCCGTAACTCGCGCAGTTTCCCAGGATTCGCAGTCGCGACCACAATACGGTGAGTCGTCATCGGTGGTTCTCCTCATACCTGGCTTCAGACGCTTTTGCGGTCTTCGTGTCAGCGTCATGCGAGTACCCCGGAAGCGAAAGTCGAAACAGGTACTGCGCGTTCTGAGTGGTTTGTGCTGCAACGTCTTCTTCGCTCTCGCCGCGTTCTGCGGCGACGGTTGATGAGACGTAACGCAAAAAGGCTGGTTCATTCCGCTGACCACGGTGCGGAACCGACGCTAGGTAGGGCGAATCGGTTTCAAGCAGGAGTCGTTCGCGAGGTATGTCGCGGACTGCTTGCCTGAGAGGGCGTGCGTTACGAAAGGTCACGATACCGCCGATACCAAGGTGGAACCCGAGAGCCACGAAGGCGTGCGCCAAATCCGGCCCACCGGTGAAACAATGCATGACGCCACTATGCGGCGGATCGGAGACTTCTAACAGAGTGAGAAGTTCACGTTCTGCCTCACGTTGATGCAAGATGACAGGAAGTTCCAGCTCGCGCGCCAGATCCAGTTGGCGACGGAAGGCGCGCTGTTGTATTTGAGGATCAACCGTCTTCCAATAATAATCCAGACCGATTTCACCAATCGCACGGACGAGTGGGTGCCTGGCGAGTGCGCGAAGGCGCTGTTCCGTATGGTTGTCGAACTGATCAGCTTCGTTCGGGTGAACGCCGAGTGCCACGACCATTCCAGGAGTCGTTTCGGCGAGCGCGAGTGCGCGTTCCCAAAACGCAGGTGAGAAGCCGATGAGGACGAAGCCTTGAACGCCAACGGCACGGGCGCGCTCGAGTACTGCTGCCCGATCGTCGTCGAAAACGGGGAGATCGAGGTGACAGTGCGTGTCGACCAGGAGCACGCTGCACCTCACTTGACGGTGACGCTTTTCGCGAGATTGCGTGGCTTGTCCGGATCCAGCCCACGTCGCACAGCGAGTTCGTAGGCGAGGAGTTGTGCCGGGACGATTGCGACGAGGGGGGAGGCATCGCCGACATCGGCGATTGGGATGTGAACGTGAAATGCTTCGTCGGGTTCCGGCGAAATACCGACGACCCAGCCGCCGCGGCTGCGGACTTCCATTGCGCCCGAAAGGATGTCCGGTCTCGTCTCATCCAGTGGTGAGAAAACGAGGCATGGGCTCCCGTCCTGGATCAGGGCGATGACACCGTGCTTCAGCTCACCACCAGCGAAGCCTTCGGCGTGAATATACGTCACTTCTTTAATTTTCAGTGCGGCCTCTAAGGCTGTCGGGTACGACAGGCCGCGCCCTATCACATAACAGTGTTCGGCATTGACCAGCTGCTCAGCAACTGCCCGGATACGATCCAGGGTTGCCGGAGCAAGTGCGAGCTCCATACCGTCGATGGCGCGCCAGAGCACGTCAATACCAACATGTTCGCTTCCGTTCAGGATGTGGGCAACGAGAAGTAGGATCGCCAACTTCGCGGTATATGCCTTGGTAGAGAGCACGCTTTGTTCAGGGCCAGCCGAGAGTGGAACCGTGAAGTCAGCAAGCCGGGCAACAGTGGAACCGGTGACGTTGACCAGCGCAGCCACTGTTGCGCCGCGCCGCTTGGCTGCTTGAACGGCCTCGATAACGTCTACGGTTTCTCCGCTTTGGGTAAGCGCAATGACAAGCGATCGGTCGGTGAGGAAATGCTCCTGGTACTTGAACTCGGAAGCAATCACTGCGTTGACGTGGCGGCGAGCGATGCGGGAGAAGAGATAACTTCCACACAGTGCTGCATACCCAGCGGTGCCGCAGCCGACGAGGAAGGTTCCGTATGAGCGCCGGATCAACTCGGCGAGCTGACGGGCACCATCGAGTCGTTCGCGTAGGATCCGCTCGATGACATGCGGTTGCTCATGGATCTCCTTGATTAGGTAGTGTGGGAACCCACCCAATGACGTATCCGCGGGTCGAAGCGTGAGCGGTTCCCACTGCGGTTGACGCAATTCCCCGGTGCACCGATCGAACAAGCGAGGTCCTTGTGGGGAAAGCAGTGCGACTTCGTCGTCGCGCAGGTAATAGATCTGTTCAGCGTGGCCGACGAGTGCCACGGCGTCCGACGAGACAAAGACCCCCTCCCTGCCGATGCCGATGACAAGCGGCGACGTGGATTTGACCGCCACAAGTTGGCGAGACGGGAGGTGCAAGACGATAAAAGCATTCAATCCTCGAATTTGGGCGAAAGCCTGGCGAACAGCTTCGACCAAGAGACCTGGCGGTTCGCTGAACGTACTCTCACTCACTCTGCGAGCGCGCTGCAGTGAATCTTCTAAGAGGTGTGCGAAGATTTCACTGTCGGTGCCACTGCGAAAGTGATGACCGACCTGTTCAAGTGCTTCGCGGAGCGGTCGGTAGTTCTCGATAATGCCGTTGTGAACGATCGCCAGCGTTGCGCTGCAATCGAGATGTGGATGTGCATTTTCGTCTGTGACCCCGCCATGGGTAGCCCAGCGTGTATGACCGAGTGCAATAGGTGAGGTAGGCAGTGGTGGTAGCGTTTGCGGAAGACGACCTGCCTGCTTAAAGACTGCGAGGCGTTCGCCACCTCGTTCAGACGTCGCGTAGGCGATGCCCCAAGAGTCGTACCCGCGGTACTCCAGGGTGCGCAACGCGTCGACTACCAGCGCTACTGGTAGTTCGCGAGTCGAGACGAAGCCAAAGATCCCACACATGCGCAGCAAGACCTCCCTCGGACGTGCGCCGAGAAAAGCGCAACCAATCGCGGGCGGGTGCGGGTTCGGTCACCGCATCCGCTCGACCGTCTTGTCGTTCGTGAGGCGGATATGCTGTCGATGAGTGGTGTCTACGAGCGGGTGCACCTCGGTGAGCCTTTGTCCCGGCAGTCGCCCGCCGGTTTTGCTCTCACCGTGACGACCGTGCCAGCCGGGAGGCCATCCGCCGAATCTTTCGATCGAGCCTCCACCTCGTCGACTCGCTCCCTCCACCAGCGAGTCCAGGCGCTACTCATCCGTACCGACACCCCGCTCATTCCGCCTCCCGAACGCGCCGACTGTACCATAGTGGAGTGGCGCGCTGCAAACCTCACGAATCGGGCCTTCTGCGTGCGGCGGTATACTTTCGATCGGGCGAGTGGAGGCCCGTTACGGACTGTACGAAGACCGGACTGGGACCCTCATACTGTTTCAAACCTCATGTTTGGGTGTTCCCGCGGTCGAGCAGGGAAGCGAGAGGATGATTCCACGATACACGCGACCCGAGATGGGTCGCATTTGGAGTGAAGAGCACAAGATCGAGCTGTGGCTGCGGGTCGAAATTGCGGTGGCAGAGGCGTGGGCCGAACGCGGTGTTGTTCCTCCGGAGATGCTGGAGCGCATCCGCACCGCCCGCTGTGATTTGGCCCGCATGCGGGAGATCGAGGCGGAAGTTGATCACGATGTCATCGCCTTCATTCGGGCGACAGTTGAGTCGATTGGGGAAGAGGCAGGGCGCTACTTCCACCTCGGGTTGACCAGTTCCGACGTGATCGACACTGCACTGGCCCTGCAATTGGTCGAAGCGAGCGATCTGTTGTTAAGAGATTTAGACCAGCTTATCGCGGTCGTCGGTGAGCAGGCTGTTCGGCATCGCCGGACCGTGATGATCGGGCGGACGCACGGCGTCCATGCCGAGCCGATTACCTTCGGATTCAAGCTCGCCGGATGGTATGCCGAGCTGCAACGACAGCGCGAGCGGTTGCAGCGTGCGCGTGAGGAAGTGCGCGTTGGAAAGATTTCCGGTGCGGTGGGCACACATGCACACGTTCCACCCGAGGTCGAGGAGGCAGTACTCGCCCGACTCGGGCTTCGCGTCGATCCTGTATCGACGCAGGTTGTAGGGCGGGATCGGCACGCGGCATTCGTGGCAACGCTCGCGGGGATCGGGGCGACACTGGATCGGTTTGCAACGGAGATTCGTCACCTCCAGCGGACTGAAGTGCGGGAGCTCGAGGAGCCGTTTGATCCGAGCAACATGGGCTCCTCAGCCATGCCGCACAAGCGGAACCCGCACGAGAGCGAGCGGATGACTGGTCTGGCCCGGTTGTTGCGCAGTTACGTGCATGCGGCGTTCGAAAATGTTGTGCTGTGGCATGAGCGGGATATCAGTCATAGCTCGGTCGAGCGGGTAATTCTGCCGGACGCCTGTATCGTGCTAGATTTTATGTTGGCCTCGATGACCCATATCGTACGTGATTGGGTTGTGTATCCAGAGCGAATGCGGAGGAATGTGGATGCGACGCACGGTGCGATCTTCTCGCAACGTGCGATGCTCGCACTTGTGCAGGCTGGGATGGATCGGCAGCGCGCATATCGCCTGGTGCAGCGGTTGGCACGCGAAGCGTGGGAGCGCGAGATCTCTCTCCGGGAACTTCTTCTGGCTGATGCCGAGGTGCAAGCGCTCCTTTCCCCGGCGCGCATCGAGGAAATCTTCAACTTGGAGCCGTACCTGCGGTATGTTGACGTGGCGTTCCAGCGAGTCGGGTTGCCAGTGGAGCACAAGGTGGGAGCAGAGACAGCATGATGGAGGTGCCGGTTGTCTTGAGCGTCGAACTCCCAGGCATCCCGCTCTTCCGCCGGGGCAAGGTGCGCGAGCTGTTCGATCTGGGTGATAAGTTGTTGCTGGTCGCAACTGATCGTCTTTCTGCGTTTGACGTTGTGCTCCCAAATGGGATTCCCGGAAAAGGGATCGTGCTAACACAGCTCTCGGCCTTCTGGTTCGAATGGTTCGCTGAACGTGTTCCCTCTCATTACCTGACGACCGAACTACCGGAGCAGTTTTCCGCGTACCGTGGGATTCTCCAAGGCCGTTCGATGTTGGTCCGCAAGGCGGAGCGGATACCGGTTGAATGCGTGGCGCGCGGGTATCTTGCTGGCTCGGCATGGGCGGAGTACCGAACCAGCGGGATGGTTGCCGGTGTTCGTTTGCCGAGTGGGCTGCGGGAAAGCGAGCGGTTGCCTGAGCCGCTGTTTACTCCGGCAATCAAATCGGACACGGGTCACGATGAGAACATCACGTTCGATGAGCTGGTGAGGCGGGTTGGGGAGGAACTTGCAGAGCGACTGAGGGAGCGAACTCTGGAGATCTACGTTGCGGCCGAGCGGTATGCGCGGGAGCGCGGCGTGATCATTGCTGACACCAAGCTCGAATTCGGCTGGATCGACGGTGAGCTTGCCGTCATCGACGAGCTCCTGACACCGGACAGCTCGCGTTTCTGGGACGCAGAACAGTACCAGCCGGGTCGACCACAACCATCGTTCGATAAACAGTTTGTGCGTGACTGGCTCCTGGCGAGTGGCTGGAACAAGCAACCTCCTGCGCCAGCCTTGCCGCCCGACGTAGTGGAAAAGACAGCGGAAAAGTATCGTGAGGCGTATCGGCGACTTACAGGACGGCCGGTACCCTATCTCGACGTATGGGAACGATGAGGGGGATGTGGTGAGCGAGACGGCGCGTTGGCGAGCCGAGGTCTTCGTGTCGTTGCGACCAGGCGTCAATGACCCTCAGGGACTGGCGGTTCGTGATGGATTGCGCAGACTTGGCTATGAGGAAGTCGAAGACGTTCGCGTGGGCCGGTACGTCCAAGTCTGGCTGCGAGCACCAGATGTTGAGACTGCGGAGCGGCGTGTGGCGGCGATGTGCGAGCAGCTACTTGCGAACCCGGTCGTTGAACACTATCGCTTCATTATTGAGCCGGCCTAGTCGCACGGAGGAGGCAGCGGGATGCGCTTTGGCATCGTAACGTTCCCTGGAAGCAACGGTGACCATGATGCGCTTATGGCTGTGCGACTGGGGCTCGGGCAGCCGGCGGAGCTTGTGTGGCATACCGAGACTGATCTTTCAAACTATGATTGCATTGTGATTCCTGGGGGCTTCTCTTACGGTGACTACTTACGGGCTGGAGCGATCGCACGCTTTGCGCCAGTAATGCAAGCGGTCGCGCGCGAAGCGGAAGCTGGTAAGCCAGTGCTTGGCATTTGCAACGGATTCCAGATTCTGACTGAGGCGCATCTCCTGCCGGGAGCACTGTTGCGCAATGCCTCACTGGAATTCGTCTGCGACTGGGTTTGGGTCCGTGTGGAGCAGACGCGCACCCCCTGGACGAGTCAGCTTGCGCCAGGAACACTCCTGCGTCTCCCGATTGCGCATGGGGAAGGACGGTACTACGTCGACGAGAAGACGCTCGCAGAACTCGAGCGGGCCGGACAGATCGTCTTTCGCTATGTCGATGCGAAGGGAAACGCCACGCCCGAGGCGAATCCGAACGGCTCAGTTGCCAATATCGCAGGAGTATGCAATGTTCGCGGGAACGTGGTAGGACTGATGCCACATCCCGAGCGAGCATTCGACCGCTTGATTGGTGGTGACGATGGCCTGCAGATCCTCGCTTCGGTCTTGGCCGTAGGACTCGAGGTTGTGCGGGGGCGAGGAGGACACTGACAGGAGGTCAGTAGGAAACGATGCCTGTTACACCGGAACTGTTGCGCGAAGTTGCCTTGACCGAGGACGAGTACCGACGAGCTGTCGAGTTGCTCGGACGAGAGCCGAACCTCGTCGAGCTCGGCATGATCGGCGCACTCTGGAGCGAGCACTGCGGCTACAAGCACTCCCGCCCGCTTTTGCGGCGGCTCCCAACCAGTGGGCCGCAGGTTGTGCAAGGACCGGGGGAGAATGCAGGTGCGGTGGATCTCGGTGACGGGCTCGTGGTGGTTCTGAAGATCGAGTCCCATAACCATCCGAGCGCGGTAGAGCCCTTCCAAGGGGCCGCGACAGGGGTTGGCGGAATTGTTCGGGACATTTTCGCGATGGGGGCCAGGCCGATCGCACTGGCTGATTCTCTCCGTTTCGGCCCACTCGAGGAATCACGACAGCAGTATCTGTTTCACGGGGTCGTGGGGGGAATCGGCTGGTACGGGAACTGCTTGGGCATCCCGACCGTCGCCGGGGACGTCTTTTTTATGCCGGAATACCGTCAGAATCCTCTTGTTAACGCGATGTGCGTGGGAATCGCTGAACGCAGTGCGCTTGTACGGGCGCGGGCATCTGGTCCGGGGAATCTGGTTGTCTTGGTCGGGGCGGATACTGGACGAGACGGCATTCACGGGGCGGCATTCGCCTCGGTTGAAGATCCCGAGCGTTCACACCGGGGCGTAGTGCAGGTAGGAAATCCGTTTCTGGAAAAGCTTCTGCTTGAGGCGTGCCTCGAAGTGTTGCAGACCGGGGCTGTCGTGGCGATGCAGGATCTGGGGGCCGCCGGTCTCACAAGCGCCAGTGCCGAGCTCGCAGCGCGTGGTGGTACGGGCATCGAGCTCGACGTCGCGGCGGTTCCGCGGCGTGAGACTGGGATGACGCCGTACGAGGTGATGCTCTCGGAGAGCCAAGAGCGGATGCTCCTGGTGGTCCGGCCTGAGGGGCTGGAGCGGGTGTTGGAGATCTTCCGACACTGGGAACTGCATGCAGTGGTAATCGGGCGCGTGACCGACGACGGCATGCTTCGTGTATTGGACGCAGGCAACCCGGTGGCTGAACTTCCGGTGCGTCTGTTGACGGAGGCTTGTCCAACCTATATCCGCGAGGCGTATGAATCGGAGGCCATTCGCGCGCGTCGAGCGTTCGATCCAGATACATTGCCGGATCTTTCTGCCAACGACGTGCTGCGGGCATTGCTTGCCCTGCTCCGCTCACCCAACATCGCTTCTCGTCGCCCAATCTACCGAACATACGACCATACGATTCTGACCAATACCGTGCTACCGCCCGGTCAGGGGGACGCGGCGGTGTTGCGCGTTAAAGGGCATCGCTTCGGGATCGCGCTCAAAACCGATTGCAACCCGCGCTATTGCCTGCTCGAGCCGCGGCTTGGCGCACAGCATGCTGTCGCGGAAGCAACACGCAACGTAAGTTGCGTCGGTGCTGAACCGCTTGCCATCACGGATTGCCTAAATTTCGGCAATCCGGAACGCCCGGAGGTGTATTACCAGCTCGTGCAGGCGATTGAGGGTATGGCTGAGGCGTGTACTGTCCTCGGGGTACCGGTGGTGAGCGGGAACGTGAGCCTCTACAACGAGACGGAGGGCCGTTCTATCCCACCGACGCCGGTTGTCGGGGTTGTGGGGAAGCTGAGCGATGTCCATCGGCATGTCGGCCTGGGCTTCGCTGGAGAGGGAAAGGTCTTCCTGTTAGGACCACAGAGTGCGACGCTGGGGGCAAGTGAGTATCTTGCTCAGCTCCATGGAATCGTTGCAGGCGCGCCACCAAACCTGGATTTGGAGCTCGAGCGGCGTGTTCAGGCGCTGATTCGAGAGGCGATTCAACGCGGGATCGCACTCGCGGCGCACGACTGCAGCGAGGGTGGTCTGCTGGTGGCACTGGCCGAAAGCTGCATAGTAGGCGGGATCGGGGGCAGATTCAGGGTGGACGAGCTCGTTGCGGTAAACGGACGGCTCGACCGGACGCTCTTTGGGGAGGCAGGGTCGCGGATCGTCGTCCAAGTTGCTCCTGGTGCAGAAGGTGCGGTACTCACGTTGGCGCACGCCTATGGCGTGCCAGTCTGTGAACTCGGGCATACCGGAGGTGACCGGTTCATCGTGGAAGGGATTGTGGACTGTACCCTCGATGATTTGGCAGCGGTCTGGAGGGATGGACTGCGTGGAGAATGAGGAGGAGCGTCCGTACTCCTCCATGGTAGACTCCATACGTGAATAGTGCTCGAGATCAGTGAGGTGCTGCGTGGGTGAGATCGGTGGTCCACGCGAAGCCTGTGGAGTGTTCGGTGTCTTCGCACCGGGCGAAGATGTGGCTCGGCTAACCTTTTTTGGTTTGTATGCGTTGCAGCATCGCGGGCAGGAAAGTGCTGGCATCGCGACCAGCGATGGGCGTTCACTCTCCATCCATCGCCGGATGGGGTTGGTCAGTAGCGCCTTCACCGAGGATGACCTGCAGCGCCTGCCTGGACATATCGCGATCGGGCACACACGCTACTCGACGACGGGAAGTAGTGTCCCGGTGAACGCGGGTCCGTTCTTGGTGAGACAAGGGGACGAGGCAATTGCCGTCTCGCACAACGGCAATCTTGTCAACGGCGAGGAGCTCCGGCAGGAACTCTTGGCAGCCGGGGTGCCGCTGGAAAGCACCACGGACACCGAAGTACTGGCATGGATGATCCTGCGATCTCCTGGTCGTGATTGGGTGGAGCGAATCCGGAGTGCAATGAGTCGGATGGTGGGGGCTTACAGCCTCGCCATTTTGACCCGCGAGTCCTTGATCGCGGTGCGTGATCCGCTGGGGATTCGGCCACTTTGTCTTGGACGACTCGATGGAGGATGGGTGATTGCCTCAGAGACATGCGCGCTCGCGACTATTGGGGCGGAGTTCGTGCGGGAGATCGAGCCGGGCGAGATAGTGGTGATTGACGAGCGAGGGGTCTCGGCTCATCCCGACCCTGCTATGCAAGCTGAGCAAGCGATGTGCGTCTTCGAGTTCATCTACTTCGCACGGCCGGACAGCGCGATCATGGGGCAGCGTCTGCATGTCGTTCGTCAGCGCATGGGGGCGGAGCTGTGGCGGGAGCATCCGGCGGATGCGGACCTCGTGGTCCCGCTCCCCGATTCAGCGGTTCCGGCGGCGATTGGGTATTCGCTTGCTTCTGGTATCCCCTATGCGGAGGCCCTCATCAAGAACCGGTATATTGGGCGTACGTTTATCCAGCCGGATCAGCGATTACGCGAACAGGGCGTGAAGCTCAAGTTCAACGCCTTACCGGAGGTCCTGGAAGGCAAGCGCGTCGTCTTGATCGACGACACGATTGTGCGAGGGACAACGAGCCGACCGATTGTGGAACTGCTCCGGCAGAACGGTGCACGCGAGGTGCATATGCGTGTGCACTCTCCGCCCATTCGCTGGCCGTGCTACCTCGGAGTGGACATGGCGACACGGGACGAACTCATTGCTGCGCACCTCTCAGTGGAAGAGATCGGACGGGCGATCGGTGCCGACTCGATCGGCTACTTGTCCCTGGACGGGCTCTTCCGGGCAATTGGCCTCCCGCGCGAGCGATTCTGCGCTGCCTGCCTCACCGGCCGCTACCCGGTACCTGTTCCTCCTGAACGCCTGTTGCGACGGCGAAGCCGGACGCAGGAGCTCGCCGGAGCACGGTCGTAACAATTCGAGGCGTACACGCACGTGGAAGGGGCTTGACCCGGCTCGCGTGGGACCCATACACTCGGCGCTGTGGTCGCGACGCGAAGGGAGTTGTGGGCCGGTGGCTCCGAAGGTTACCCCTCTGATCGAGCAGCACCGAGCGCTCGGTGCGCGATTTATCGAGTTCGCTGGTTGGCTGATGCCGGTGCAATACGAGGGGATCGTGGCGGAGCACCTCGCGGTGCGGAGTCGAGCTGGTTTATTCGATCTGGGACACATGGGACAGCTGGCGGTTCGGGGGCGTGATGCACTCCCGTTTCTCCAGTTTGTTACCCCGAACGACGTCGGCTCCTTAAAACCGGGACGTGCTCAATACTCGATGCTACTGTATCCGAATGGCGGCGTGGTCGACGACATCATGATCTATTTGCGCCCAGATCGCGAAGAGTATCTGGTAGTTGTCAACGCCGCAAATACCGACAAGGACTTTCAGTGGCTGCTCGAGCGGCGTGCCGATCATCCCGAGTGGGTTGTCGAAGTCGAGGATATTTCGGCCACAACGGGTATGTTAGCGATCCAAGGCCCGCTTGCTGAACGGATTTTGCAGCGTGTCACGGAGGGTGACCTGTCGACCGTTCGTCCGTTCGACGCTGTTCAAACGAAGGTCGCTGGTGTGCCGGCGCTTGTTGCGCGAACCGGGTACACCGGTGAGGACGGCTTTGAGCTGTATTTCCCGATTGAAGCGACCGTGAGATTGTGGGATCGTCTGCTTGAGATCGGCCGAGCAGATGGCCTGGTTCCGGTCGGCTTAGGAGCTCGTGACACGCTTCGGTTGGAGGCGTGCCTGCCGCTATACGGAAACGAACTCTCACCCGAGATTACACCACTTGAGGCACAACTCGGCTGGGTCGTCAAGCTCCACAAGGGGGCCTTTATCGGACGCGAGGCGCTGGAGAGGCAGCTGCAAGAAGGCGTTCCGCGAAAGCTGGTCGGGTTCGAGCTTGTCGAACGCGGCGGTATTCCGCGGCATGGGTACGAGGTTCAGCTTGCGGGCAGACGGATTGGGACTGTCACGAGTGGAACAAGCTCGCCCTCACTCGGGAAGGCGATCGGTTTAGCACTGATCGAAAGTTCTGCTGCAGGGATCGGCCGGGAGTTCGACGTTGTTATTAGGGGTAAACCGGTGCGTGCGCTTCAGGTAAAGACCCCGTTCTATCGCCGTCCACGGCAGAGGATAGGCGAAGGGGTTGGGTCCTAGGGAAAGGGGTGATCAATGGCGGACGTACGTGATGGTCTCCGTTACACGCGAACGCACGAGTGGGTGCGTGTCGAAGGGGATATTGCGGTAGTCGGAGTTACCGACTTTGCGCAAGCAGAACTGGGAGACATCACCTATCTTGAGTTGCCGGAGCCAGGCACGACGGTGAAGCAGGGCGATTCGATGGGTGTGATCGAATCGGTTAAAGCGGCGTCCGATATCTATGCACCGGTCTCCGGCGAAGTGGTTGAAGCGAACAAAGCAGTGGTCGACACACCAGAGTTGGTCAACAAAAGCCCGTATGACGACGCATGGCTGGTCAAGATCAGGATGAGCACGCCCGATGAGCTCAATCAACTGATGGACGCCGAGGAGTACCGGAAGTATCTCGCGGAGACTGCGGCGACGGCGTGATTGGTGCTGATCGGTGAGGAGGGCCGGGGGATGGTTTTCTCGCCGCACACCCCCGAAGACCGGGCAATTATGCTGCAGACAATCGGGGTGGACCGGATCGAGGAACTGTTCGAGGGTATTCCTGCGTCTTACCGTTTCCCAGAGCTCCGATTGCCGCCGCCAGTGGCAGAGGCGGACATCTTTCGGGAACTCCTGGAGCTTTCTCTTCGGAATTGGTCGACTGTGGCAACACCAACGTTCCTCGGTGCGGGCTCCTATAACCACTACGTTCCGGCAGTCGTCCACCAGATTCTGTGGCGAGGGGAGTTTTATACCGCCTATACGCCGTATCAACCCGAAGTCTCGCAAGGGACGCTGCAGTCAATCTACGAGTTCCAGTCACTGGTGTGCCTTCTGACTGGAATGGATGTCGCCAACGCGTCCATGTACGACGGGGCCACTGCACTTGCGGAGGGGGCCTTACTTTGTGTCTCTCCGCCTCGGGGACGAACGGCAATTGTGGTGGCGGGGACGGTGCACCCGTATTACCGAGGCGTTCTCAGGACGTACACCCGAGGGTTACCGGTCGAAGTTCGGGAGGTTCCTATCCCGGATTCGCTTCGGACAACGCCACAGGACCTGGAACGTTTCGTAGACGAATCGACTGCCTGTGTCGTCGTACAATACCCGAATTTTTACGGCCGCATCGAGGATCTGGCGGCACTTGCCGAGACAGCCCATGCCGTCGGGGCGCGGTTCGTCGTGTCAACCTATCCGATCGCGTTGGGGTTGTTGCGGCCTCCTGGCGAACTCGGTGCCGATGTCGTGACTGGTGAGGGGCAATGCCTGGGGATTCCGCAGTCGTTCGGCGGGCCAGGACTCGGACTGCTCGCGGCGCGCATGGAGCTCGTGCGACATCTTCCCGGTCGGCTCATTGGAGCCACCGTAGATCGTGAGGGCAAACGCGGCTTTGTGATGGTGTTGCAGACCCGGGAGCAGCACATTCGCCGCGAGAAGGCGACTTCGAATATCTGCACGAACCAGGGACTGATGGCACTTGCTGCCACGGTTTATCTTTCGGCCCTCGGAAAGCAGGGGCTACAGAAAATTGCTAAGCTGTGCTACCACAAGGCGCATTATCTCGCTCAGCGGATCGCCGAGTTGCCCGGTTGGTCACTGGTCGGTGAAGGACCCTTCTTCAACGAGTTCGTAGTGCGCTGTCCACAAGATCCCCGTGCAATCAATGAATTTCTGTTGCAGCGAGGCATCATAGGTGGGCTGGCGGTCGGTGAGTTGGTTCCGGAACAAGATGACCTCATGCTCTTGTGTGCGACGGAGCTCACGACCAAGGAACACATCGATCGTCTTGTAGAAGCCCTGCGAGACTTGACCGGGTGAGTCGGCACGGAACCCACTGCTGGGGCACAATGGAACCCGGATGCAAGTGAGGTGCATCCGGGTTTTGCGTGCAGGAGAAAGCTTCCAATGGCACTTCCCCAGGTCGCAATTGTCGGTCGTCCAAATGTCGGCAAATCAACGCTGTTCAACCGGCTGCTGCGGCAGCGGCGAGCCGTCGTTGAAGAGGTGCCCGGCACGACACGTGATCGCATCTACGGTGTTGTTGATTGGAACGGACTACGTTTCGGGCTCTTCGATACCGGCGGCTTGTTGACCGATGAAGAGATCGCTCGTTCGAGCGAGCGTGAACTCCTTGAGGCCACCAAGGCCCAGGCAGAGATGGCGGTCAGGGAGGCAGACGTCATCGTTTTCGTCGTTGATGCTGCTGCTGGCCCAACAGCGGGGGATTGGGAAGTGGCTGAGTTTCTTCGCCGTACAGACAAACCGATCGTCCTGGCCGCGAACAAAGCCGAATCACGCGAGCGTGAGCTCAACGCTTTACAGTTCTATGAATTCGGCCTTGGTGAGCCTATTCCAATCTCGGCGCTGCATGGGAAGGGGATTCCTGATCTCCTTGAGGCTATTGCCGAGCGATTGCCACGCAGAGAAGAAGTGGAGACACTCGAGCCCGAAGCGCCGAAAATCGCTATTGTTGGACGGCCGAACGTTGGGAAATCGGCGCTCCTGAATGCGATCCTCGGTCAGCCGCGACAGATAGTGTCTCCGATCCCAGGAACCACGCGGGATACGGTTGACACGGAACTCGTCTGGAAGGGGCAACCAATTGTCCTGATCGACACGGCTGGTATTCGGAGACCAGGTCGTATTGAGCGCGGTATCGAGCGGTACAGCGTCTTGCGTGCGGAACGAGCGATCGAGCGGGCCGACGTCGCGGTCCTCGTGATCGATGCGACTGAACCTTTTACGCACCAGGATCAAGCGGTCGCGGGAAAGGTGATCGACGCGAAAAAGGGGATCGTCGTTGCGGTCAATAAGTGGGATCTGTTCGAGCACATGGAGGGTGCGCGGGAAGCGTTCGAAGAGGACGCGCGTGCGGTCTTTCACTTTATGCCCTGGGCACCGCTGGTCTTCGTTTCTGCACTCACCGGGAAGAATGTGGAGCAAGTCGTCGATTTAGCACTTGTTGTTGTGGCAGAGCGATCGCGGCGGATTCCTACTGCCGAACTGAATCAACTGCTCCGTGAGGCAGTAGCGCATCATCCGCCACCGACGAAGCCTGGTAAGTGGGTCAAGTTCTACTACGTGACACAGGCGGCAGTGAATCCGCCAACCTTTGTGTTCTTCTGCAATCGCCCGCAGCTGGTGCATTTCTCCTACAAGCGGTATCTGGAGAACCGCATTCGGGAGCGGTATGGCTTCCTCGGGACGCCGATTGAGTTGGTGTTTCGAGCACGCGAGCGATCAGCGCCAGCATGGGAACGGGGCGGATCGAGTCGCCGGTAGATGGTTTGCGAGAAGGATCGGGAAGGGGGAGCAACCGGAATGGACAAGCGTCTCTGGGAGTGGGACCCGGACGTCGCAGAAGCGATCGCCTGTGAGGAGCGTCGGCAGAGTCGAACCATTGAGCTGATTGCGTCCGAAAACTTTACGAGCCCAGCTGTACTGGCTGCTGTTGGATCGGTTCTCACGAACAAATATGCCGAGGGGTATCCCGGGCGGCGGTACTACGGTGGTTGCGAGTGCGTCGATCGCGTTGAGGAGCTGGCGATCGCGCGGGCGAAGCAGCTCTTCGGGGCCGAGCACGTGAACGTCCAACCACACTCAGGGGCGCAGGCCAATATGGCCGCGATGTTCGCAGTGCTACGACCCGGTGATCGGATACTCGGGATGAGTTTGCAGCACGGGGGACACCTTTCGCACGGGGCGAAGGTGAACGTTTCTGGGCAGTGGTTTGATGCGTACTTTTACGGGGTGAATCCCGATACCGAACGGATCGACTACGATGCCGTGTGGCGGATTGCCCAGGAAGTGAAGCCACGACTGATTATTGCTGGGGCGAGTGCTTACCCACGGATCATTGATTTCGCACGTTTCCGCGAGATCGCGGACGACGTCGGGGCCGTCTTGATGGCCGATATCGCCCATATCGCTGGGATGGTGGCGGTTGGAATGCATCCGACGCCAGTGGGGGCTGCCCAGGTGGTCACGACGACGACGCACAAGACGCTACGCGGACCCCGCGGCGGCATGATTCTGTGTGATGCAGACTGGGCAGAGGCGATCGACAAGGCGGTTTTCCCCGGAACGCAGGGCGGGCCATTGATGCATGTGATCGCAGGAAAGGCTGTCGCGTTCGGAGAAGCGCTGAAACCGTCTTTTCGGGCCTACATCACGCGCGTACTAGAGAACGCTCAGGTCCTGGCAGAGACGCTCCAGGAGGAGGGATTGCGACTCGTTTCGGGAGGAACGGACAATCATCTGCTGCTCGTCGATTTGCGGCCATTGGGGATCAGCGGCCGTAAGGCGGAACGAGCCCTGGACGAAGTGGGGATCACAGTGAATAAGAACGCGATTCCCAACGACCCGAAGCCGCCGACGCAGACGAGTGGTATCCGCATTGGGACGCCGGCAATGACCACGCGTGGCTTTGGTCCGGAGGAGATGCGCTTGACTGGTCAACTGATCGCGCAGGTGCTTCGAGCTCCAGACGATGATGAGGTGAAGGCGCGTGTTCGAGCACAGGTTGCGGAGCTCGTTGCGCATTTTCCGGTCCCAGGCGTTACGATAGAGGTGATATCAGCAATCGATGAAGCCGGCGGTTGAGGAACCGGCCGTGACTGAGGGTGACGATGACCTTTGAGCGAGCACTCATCGCGGTCATGACGGCGGGCGTTGCGGCGGTAGTTAGTGCCGCAATCATTCCGCGCGTCATCCGCGTGGCTCAGCATTTCGATCTGCTGGCCTATCCAACCGAAGCGCGGTGGGTGCATACGAAGCCGATCCCACGAATCGGGGGAGTGGCGATTTTTATCGGGTTTCTGAGCGGACTTGCCTTAACGTTCGTACTTCCGGTAGAACGCTTCCCAATCGAGGTCGAACGAATTCTCCTCCTGGTGTTAGGTGCGACATTGATCCTCGCTGCACACCTCTACGACGATCTCCTGGGGCTTTCCCCACTTGCAAAGCTTGCTTGGCAACTCGCAGGAGCTGCCGTCGCAATCCTGCCGCGTCTGCGAGGACCAGAGCATGGTCTAGTGATCGAACAGTTCAATAGTCCGTTTGGCGGTGTGGTTGTGCTACCGCTTGCCATCGCGATTCCCTTCACGGTTTTTTGGATCGTGGGCATGATGAATACTGTCAACTTTCTGGATGGGTTAGACGGTCTGGCGGGATCTGTGACAGTTATCGCTGCACTCGTTATGTTCGTGCATACCTTTTTCCGTCCCGCTGGGAACCCACAGTTCACGATCTCGCTTCTCGCGGCGTCATTGGCGGGTAGTGTTTTGGGGTTTCTCATCTTCAACTGGCATCCGGCACGGATTATGATGGGTGACTCTGGTGCAATGCTCCTCGGCTATACCCTCGCTATCTTGAGCATTATTGGTGGGGCGAAGATCGCTACGGCACTCCTTGTCCTGTGGGTTCCGATTCTCGACGTGGCATGGCTGATCGTTTACCGACTGTGGAATGGGCGCTCACCTCTTGAGGCAGATCGTGGTCATTTGCACCACCGGTTGCTTGACCTTGGTTGGTCTCAGCAGCGGATCGCAGTAGCGTTCGTTGTTATTTCCTTAGTATTCGGGGGAATGGCCTTATTGATGCCGGCCCCGGTTTACAAGTTCGTGACATTGGTGATCGCGGGGGTCGCCGGACTGGTTGTTCTCTCTTGGCTTGCACGGTTGAAACCACTTTCGACAGTGCAGCAGAGTCACGAGAAGGCGAAACCATCATAACAATTTGCATTGTAGAGCAAGCGGATGGCGGGGTGAGCCAATGCCACTGTACGAGTACCGATGTCGATCCTGCCGTCGGCGTTTCACCAAGCTCTTCCGGTCTATCTCGGCTGTACGCGATCCAGGACCGTGCCCGCACTGCGGAGCGCGCGACGTGGAACGGCTGCTTTCGCGCGTTTTCGTGCACCGAACCGTCACGGAACCAGCGCGGTCCGAGATCGCCGATGGGGATAATGGCATGGAGGACATGTTTGACAGCGCAGAAGAGACGTGGGAGGACGAAGACGAATCTGATGTCCCGGACTTTCCTGATACAGAAGACCCACGGGAACTTGCGCGTTGGATGCGCGAGATGAGTGTTCAGACAGGCGAGCCGCTCGATCCTTCATTGGAGCGCGCAGTCCAGGATCTCGAGCGTGGCGAAGATCCTGAACGTGTTTTGGAGCGGCTCGAAGAAGAAACGCTCCAGACAGACTCGCAAGAGTATCCTGACGAGTCAACAGACTCGGGAAAGAGCTAACCTCCACGCCAGAACTGCCAGGCAAGGATAACAGTTGCAATAACGATGCCGACCAAACCGAACGCGAGGAGCGGCCCTGCCCAGCGCACGAACCAGTCGGGGTGCCAGACGTTGAGGAGGAGGCTGAAACTAATCGCTGCGGCTGCGAGGAGGATGGCGACGATAAGTCGATTCACTAGCGCGCTCAAGCGATGTGTGACATCAGGAAGTTCTGCTAAATGCATCGTGACCTCGAGCTCAGCCTGTTCAATCCGGCGTAAGAGTCGGTCGACGCGACGGGGGAATTCAACTGCCCGGCGTGCGCCATCTTCAAGCATGCGGGCGACTTGCGGGAGCCATGAAGCGGGTAGATAGCGCTCGATGATAAGCCTGCGTACGTACGGTTCGGCGATTTCAAAGGGGCGGAAGCTTGGATCGAGGCGTTGGCCGACGCCCTCATGCATTGAGAGCGTCTTGGCAAGGAGACTCAGTTCTGGCGGAAGCGTGAGACGCCAGCGACGCATGAAACGGTAGAAGTCGTCGACGATTTCCCCGAACCGATATTCGCCGAGCGAGAGGCCAAAGTAGCGGTCAACGAGGTGCTGAAGTTCCCGGCGCAGAGCTGGGCGGTCGGTCTCGTGGCGCACAATTCCTAATCGACCAAGAGCATCGATGACCGCATCAAGGTCACCACGCAGGACTGCGATAAGAAGATCGAGCAATTCTGTGCGATAGGCTGGATCGAGGCGACCGACCATGCCGAAGTCGTACACGACTAGACGACCATCCGCGAGAACAGCGAAATTTCCCGGATGTGGATCAGCGTGAAAGAACCCGTGAACCAGCACGCACTCGAGGATGAAGCGTGCTGCGCGAACCGCGAGGGCGGATCGGTCGATTCCAGCGCGATCCAGTTCCTCGATATGGTCGATCGGAATGCCGTCGATGCGGCGCATTGTCAGCACCGTCTCGGTCGTGCGGTGCCAGAAGACACGCGGGATAACGATGTCCGGTTGATTGCGCAGCAGCATCCGAAAACGATCGGCGTTCCGTCCCTCACGGCGATAATCGAGCTCGCTGCGAATTGTCCACGCGAACTCGTCGACGAGGCCGACAAGGTCGTACTGGCGGGCCAACTGGCTGCGTCGACTTGCGACCTCAGCGATATCTCGGAGGATCGCGAGATCTTCTTCAATGAGTTCGGCGATACCGGGTTTGCGCACCTTGACGATCACTGAGGTGCCGGTCGGGAGCGTTGCAGCATGTACCTGACCAATCGAAGCCGAGGCGATCGGCACAGGGTCGAAATATGCATAGAGTTCATTGAGTGGCCGCCCGAAACTGCGCTCAATTTCCGCGATGATCTGTTCGACCGGAACCGGAGGAACGCGATCGCGGAGCAATGCCAGTTGCTCGATGTAAGCGGGAGGCAGGAGATCATCGCGTGTCGAAAGGATTTGTCCGATCTTGATGAAGGTCGGCCCGAGTTCCTCGAGCGCACGTCGCAGTCGCACCGGTGGCGGAACAGGATGAGCGAGAGCAGCGCGACGTACGCGTGTCTGCAGTGGAACCCCGAGCTGGTCAAGGATCCAGCCTAGCCCGTGTTTCGACAGGACACTGGCGATTTCAGTGAGTCGCCGGCGATGGGCGAGGATACGTCGTGGAATAGAGAGCCGTGGTGTGACCAACGTCTCATTCCTCCGTTACCAAGAAACTCAGCCGGTGTCCGGCTTCTCGGCAGTATAATCTTCACGGCGAGTTGGCCGGCAGGAGGCGGGTCGTGGTGTATTCCATGCGCCGAGTCGAGCGTTGGGCTCGTGATCCGGAATTGACCATTCGAATGGTGCTCGTTTTGTTCGGACTAGGGCTTCTGTACATTTTGTTCCTCACTGCACTGATTGCTAGTGGTATCGATACAGTGGCGGTCCTGGTGTTCGCCGCGGTGTTTGCCTTCCTTCAGGTTGTACTGTCCGAACCGTTAGCACTGGCGAGTGTTGGAGCGCGGATTCTGAAGCCTGGGGAGCAACCACGCTTACAGGAGATGGTGGAACGGGTTGCGGCCTTGGCTGGTATCCCGCGCATTCGCGTCGGCATCATCGAGACGCCGATGCCGAATGCATTCGCGATTGGAAAAGGACTTCGCTCGTCCACTGTGGTGGTCACGCGAGGCCTGTTGGATCTCCTCGATGACGAGGAGCTTGAGGCAGTGATCGCCCATGAAATTGCGCATGTACGCAATCGTGATGTCCTCGTGATGACGATCGCGGGCTTTTTCGTCGTTGTGGCCCAGCTTGTTTTCCGCATGCTCTTCTGGAGTGGTGGAGGGAGCTCCGACCGGAACCGTCGCGGTAGTGGGCTAGCAATCGCGTTCATGGTGTCGCTGCTGGTGTGGATCCTTGGGCAGCTTTTGTTGCTGGCGCTCTCCCGATACCGGGAATTCGTGGCAGATCGAATGGCTGGCATCCTCACTGGTCGACCACTGACGCTCGCTTCGGCACTGTTGAAGATCAGTGGTCAGATCAGTCGGATCCCAAGTCGTGATCTCCGAGAAGTCCAGGAGATGGCGGCGTTTTTCATTATTCCCCCGCTCCGGGCCGAGAGTCTTCTCGCGCTCTTTTCAACGCATCCTCCTGTGAGTGAGCGTGTGCGTCGGCTGGAGCAACTGCAACGGCAACTCGAGGGACTTGCGTGAAGCGCCTGTTTGACATTCTGTTCGGGCGGGCAGCTCGGCCGGTGCCGCCGCGGGTCGAGGGGCTTATCGCCATCAGTACTGCTGCGATTACGATGGAAGCGCAACTGGGATTTGTCCCGCGACCGATTGCTGGCCTTGTCTTCAAGCCGATGGAGTCGGTCTATTTTGAACGGGCACAAGAAGAACTGGACGGGGTGCTCCAGATCGCTGTAAAGGAAACCAACAGTAGATATCGCATCTGGACGGACTCCTATCGGTATCGCTGGGTGATCCTTGAAGATCCCGACTTCGAGGATCTTGTGACAACAATCCAGGGGGCGAGCCAGATCCTGACAGAGCACGGTTTCGGCGAGCAGTTGCTGGCGGCAGTGTTCCGCTTTGATGACCGCGAGGGACAGCCATTCTACTGGATCTACCAGTTCAAGCTCGGGAAGTTTACGCCCTTTGCCCCTCGAGAAGGTCGTCGGCGCGACGAGACGCAGGAACTCCGTCTCGTCGCGCTGCTTGAACGCGAGCTCCCGGTGGAACGTCGTCCAGAACTCTGGTACGCGCTCTGGGATATTCCCGTGTAGATGGTCGCCGCACGAGGGAGCATGGATCCCCGAGCGGCGATGCCCGTTCATCCGCCAATCTCGCCAACTGCGACTGCCGACGGAGTGGTCGCGGTCGGCTCTGGTAAAAGAGCCCGAGCTCCGTGACCAATGCGAATGTCGAGCCACGACAAACCGAGATGAGTCAAGCGCTACAACCTGCCTTCATTAACTATTTGCAAATGAGTCTTGGTCACCCTGGTAGCAGACCGTCCCCAGCGAAGAGATGGCGGGCCTCTTCCAGTGTGGTGTCCGGGGGCGGTAAGATAACGTCGGACTCAACAAATTCATCGGGTGACACGGGAATGCCGTGACGGCGCACCGTATCGAGCAGTTCTGTCAGCAACGACTGGAAACGGGCTTCGTCACCGGCCGCGACGGCCTCGACGATTGCGTTATCGAGTGCATTCAACTGGTCGTAGAGGCTGCTCTCAACCCGATATTGTCCCTCGGTGAGAATGCGCACGATCACTGCTGTCCTCCCTCGGGCAGCTGCTTGGGTGACTCGCCCTGTCCCAACTGCGCGCGCAATGCGGCAAGTTCCGCTTCAACTGACTCAGTCACACTAATTCGGGCCAACTCGCGTTCGACGACGTCCTGACGAGTTCCGGTTAGATCCTCGAGGGCTCCTGAAGCGAGGAGTTCGTCGATTGCTGATGCCCGTGCCTGCATCTGCTCGGTCTTCTGCTCAGCTCGTTCGATTGCCAGGCCAACATCGGCCATCTCCTCTGAGACACCAGTGATGGCTTCATTAATACGGACTTGAGCTTCAGCAGCGGAGTACTGTGCTTTGATGACTTCCTTCCGTGTTCGGAAAGCCTCCACCTTAGCACGGAGGCGCATCTCTGCCTGTTCAAGTTTGGCCTGTTCTTGCTCAAGCGTTTGGATCTGTCGGTCCAAATCGGTGACCTGCTGTTGAGCGATCGCCTTGCGCTCCAACGCGAGACGTGCCAGGTCTTCGCGACCCATGCTCAGGGCCTGCCGTGCCTGCTCAGTAAGGCGGTCAAGCGACTCCTGAAGCTTGGCACGTTGGAGTTCCAGACGACGCTTGGAGGTCGTGACATCGACGATACCGCGGCGAACCTCTTGGAGGAGCTGGAGCTGCCTTTCGTAGGCATAATCGAGTGTCTCGCGAGGGTCCTCGGCACGGTCAAGGAGGCGACTGAGCTTCACTTTGACGAAGGTCGTCATACGGGAGATCAGGCCCATCACGTGCTCCTTTCCGAGGTGCGTACCTGCCGCTAGTATAGGTGCGTGACAGGAGCTGGGCAATCGAGCAGCGGTTCAAGAATACGAGGAGATGGAGATGGATCTTACGGGCTTGTTGTTTTGGATCTTTCTTCTGTTTTCCGTGTTGTCGCCGGTGCTACAACGGCGTCTGCTCGAGATGAATCGCTTGCGGCTGATCCATCAGCTTGAGCAGCGTCGTGGGACACGAGTGATCACGCTCATTCACCGGCAAGAAGCGGTGTCGTTTCTGGGGATTCCTTTGGCTCGCTACATCGATATCGATGACGCAGAGGCAGTCCTGCGTGCTATTCGGCTGACACCGGATGAGATGCCGATCGACTTTATTATTCATACCCCTGGAGGGCTAGTGCTCGCCGCGGAGCAGATCGCCTCGGCACTCGTGCGCCATCGCGGGAAAGTGACGGTGTTCGTCCCGCACTATGCGATGTCGGGTGGAACGCTCATCGCTCTCGCGGCTGACGAGATAGTAATGGACGAGAATGCAGTGCTGGGCCCGGTGGATCCGCAAATAGGCCAGTTTCCAGCGGCATCGGTGCTGCGTGTGATCCGTGAGAAGCCGATCACGGAAATCGAGGATGAAACGCTTATCCTTGCCGACATAAGCGAGAAGGCCATGCGTCAAGTGAACGCGACGGTACGGAACATTCTGAAGGCAAACGGGATGCCAGAAACGGAGGCACAACGAATTGCAGATGCTCTGACGTGCGGGCAATGGACGCACGATTATCCTATCGATGTGGAGGAAGCCCAGCAGTTGGGCCTTCCGGTAAGAGTCGGTATTCCGGAAGAGGTCTATCAGCTGATGGAGCTATATCCCCAGGCGATGCAGCGGCGACCATCCGTGCAATACATTCCGGTACCCTACGAAGTGCCGCGACCGCGGAATGGGGGTCAGCGGCGCGGGTAGCGCTTTCCTTGTGGGGATCGAGTCTGGTAGGTGTCTCGGCATTTCGGCGGCTGCGATAGCGATGGAAGATTGACCGATACCAGTGGAAGGGCTTCCCTTGAGAGGATCCGCGATAGGAGATTGAACTCAAGAAAAGGCCAGGGAGCGGTGTGGTTACCGTGGGGACCGATCGTGGACGTGAACTGGGGAGAAGTCGGTTTTGACTTTGCTGTGCCACTAGGAACTGGTCGAGGGGAGCGGGTGAGTCACGGGCGAGGCACTGGAAACAAAGGTGGACAGCGGGGTAAGTGATCGTGCTATACTATGGCACTGGAAACGGATCGGGGTGTGGCGCAGTTGGTAGCGCGCGGCGTTTGGGACGCTGAGGCCGGAGGTTCGAGTCCTCTCACCCCGACCGTGCGGGAGTAACTCAGTTGGTAGAGTGCCGGCCTTCCAAGCCGGTTGTCGCGGGTTCGAGTCCCGTCTCCCGCTCTTTTTTATTGCAGTGTGGATCTTCCCCAAGAATCCGGCTCTTCGCTTGTCCCCCCTGACCTCTCCTCGATGGTCAGGGGGCTTGTTTCTGCACGGGAATCGTAAAGAGTTGGCGGTGACCACGTCTGGGATTCGTTCACCGGCTCTCTAATCAAGAGACCTTTCGATCGTCGGACAAAGAAGCGAATAGCTCCAAGCTACTGCACTTTGGAATCTGTAAGTGTTGTTTTTATCAAACCTCTTTGTCTATTGGAAGGCACCGAGGCAAGCAGGACGTCGTCTCAAGAAAATTAACCCCCTCAACGGTTTTGGTGTCCAGTTCGCCTCAGCAATGTGCTGAATAGCCGGGTGTACGGATGCATCTAGTGCGAAACGAGGCTTTAATCCCGCGTCACATAGTCCAGGCGAGTACGACTGGGCAGAGCGCGCGGCACCATCCTGGCCTCACAATGGTTTGCGCCGTAATTGGTACTCCTCCACGTGACACTGTTGACTCCTCAACACTATGTGGGGGATACTGCGAAACCAGGATCATACGCGGAGGGAGTACCGTTATGCGCGCTCGTGCTGCCGTACTGACAGAAGTAAAGAAGCCGCTAGAGATCTGGGAGGTGGACATTGATCCACCTAAAGAAGGCGAAGTCTTGGTTCGCGTGGTAGCGGCGGGAGTCTGCCACAGTGACCTGCACTACATTCAGGGTGATCTGGAAGCCGTTCTTCCAGCGGTGCCTGGGCATGAGGGAGCTGGCGTCGTTGAAGCAGTTGGGCCAGGAGTGACGCGGTTCCGACCCGGCGATCCGGTTCTCTTTGTGTTCCGCGCTTTCTGCGGGCAGTGTTTCTACTGTCTCAACGGTCGTCCGGCCCTCTGCGACTTCAGTAATCCGATCCGGCGAACTGGTCGTATGTTCGATGGGACAACACGGTTCCATCGCGATGGGCAGGATGTTCATCACATTCTCGGGGTATCGTGCTTCGCCGAGTATACGGTCGTACCGGAGCAAGGTCTCCTGAAGTTGCCGGCCGATGTTCCGCTTGATCGGGCCGCGTTGGTGGGGTGTGGTGTAACCACTGGGGTCGGGGCAGTGCTGTTTGCAGCTGGAGTGCGGCCCGGAGAAAGTGTCCTGGTCATCGGCTGTGGAGGAGTTGGGCTCAACGTCGTCCAAGGGGCAGCACTCGTCGGTGCTGGACCAATCATCGCCGCCGATATCGTGCCACAGAAATTAGAATGGGCTCGCCAACTCGGGGCGACACATACGGTGAATCCGAAGGAACAAGATCTCCTCGAAGCTGTGCGGTCGCTGACCGAGGGACGCGGCGCGGATTACGCTTTCGAGGTCATTGGTCGAGCAGAGACGATTCAGCAAGCATATGCCGCGACGCGCAAGGGCGGAACGATGGTCGTTGTCGGGCTGACCCCTATGGGGACGACGATTCCTCTTGATCCGCTCGATCTGCTGCGCTCCGAAAAGACGATTAAAGGTACCGTTTACGGTACAGCGAACCTGCCGCGCGATATCCCGCGGCTATTAGAGCTGTATCGGCTCGGGCGACTCAAGCTGGATGAATTGATCTCACGCCGCCTGCGTCTTGAGGAGATCAATCAGGGATTCGAAGCGATGCTTGCTGGAAGTGTCGCCCGGAGCATCATCGTGTTCTGAGTCGCAGGGTTGTTCAACCTTTCGGCAACATGGGTACAAGGCGGGCAAAACGTCGCTTGCCCACCTGGAGTACGATCGGTTCATGCAGTTCGAGCACCGCTTCGGGATCGTCGACCCGTTGTCCATCCAGACGCACGCCGCCTTGGAGGACGAGGCGGCGTGCTTCGTTGTTCGTTCGCGCGAAGCCAGCGCGGACGATGTAGTCGATGACGCGAGCTCTCGTTGGGACCGCAATCTCTGGGAGTTCCTCGGGAAGTTCGCGGAGTCGGTGTACTCGATGGAAATAGTCGCGCGCACGAGCAGCGGCTTCGGGTGAGTGCAGATCGCTGACAATGATTGTCGCGAGGCGTTCTTTGACGTCACGCGGATTCAGCGTGCCGGCAGCCATCCGTGCGAGCATGTCGTCGATTTCCTCATCCGGGAGATCGGTGAGGAGACGGAGGTAGTCGCCGAGCACGTGATCGGGGATTGACATGATTTTGCCGAACATCTCCTCGGGAGGTTCATTGACCGCGATATAATTTCCATAACTCTTACTCATCTTGAGGGTACCGTCGGTGCCGACGAGCAGCGGAACCGTGAGCACATCCTGCGGCTCAAGCCCGTATTCGCGCATAATGTCACGCCCGACCAGGAGGTTGAATAACTGGTCGGTTCCACCGATCTCGACGTCGGCTTGGATCGCAACAGAGTCGTAGGCCTGCAGGAGCGGGTATAGGAGCTCGGTGATGCTGATTGGCGATCCCTGCTCATAGCGTCGCGCGAAGTCCTCTCGAGTAAGAAGCTTGGCTACCGTGTATTTGCTCGCCAGTCGGATGACGTCCTCCAGCGTGAATGTCCCAAACCAGGTACTTTGCCAAACGATCTCGGCTCGGCTCACGTCGACGACCTTGAAGAATTGGTCAAGATACGTCTGTGCGTTGGCAGCAACCTCTTCCGCTGTCAGCATCGGGCGCTGAGCCGAGCGGCCGGAAGGATCCCCAATGCGAGCAGTCCAGTCACCAATAATGACCACGACCTGGTGGCCGAGTGCCTGGAATTCTCGGAGCTTGCGGAAACAGACATAATGACCGAGGTGGATGTCGGGGCGTGTGGGATCGACGCCCAACTTTACGCGAAGCGGCCGATCACCGAGCAGACGGGCACGGAGCCGTTCGCGAACGACGACATCGACAGTACCACGTGTGAGGAGACGGTCGACCAGAACCTCACGCTCGCTCCGGTGAACCATGGGTCAAGTGAACTCCTTCCAAGGGTGCGTGGAGAGCAGCGACGAGTGGCGGGGGCCAGCTCGACATGACCGATTCTAGTCGCTGGCGAGCTTGCTGCTCATCCTGTTGCATTTGATCGATCAGTTCCTGGACATTCGTGAAGGCACGATCCGGGCGCAACCGATCAATAAAGTAGATCGTCAACGTTTCACCGCGGAGATTCGGGACTGACTCCGCAAGCAAGTACGTTTCTACGGCGTAGCCCGCGCCAGGAAAGGTCGGGCGATCTCCAATATACGCCAGTGCTGGATACCAGGTCTGACGCGTCCAGGCCACAGCGGCGTAGATGCCGTGAGCTGGCGGGAGGAGACGATCAAACACTGCGAGATTCGCTGTTGGGAACCCAAGCTGTGACCCCCGGCCAGAACCAGCAACGATCTCGCCAACGAGGGCATGTGGCCGTCCCAAAAGTTCTGCGGCCAGGCTCACATTGCCTTCGGTGATTGCTTGACGGATGCGTGTGGAGGAGATTGGCGTCGATCCGTCTTCAACTCTGGTCACGACGGACACGGAGAAGCCGAACTCGGAAGCGAGTTCGCGGAGGACGCTCGGATTTCCGCTCCGGCCACGGCCAAAGTGGAAGTCGTCACCAACAATGATTTCGGTGGGATGGGTCGCTGCGACAAGCAAATCGATAAACTCTCGAGGCGTGAGAGAAGCGAACTGGCGATCGAATCGAATCAGCAGGATCCGATCGATCCCGCAGGCCAGAAGGAGTCGTAGACGTTGTTCAGTAAGCGTCAGTCGCAGCGGGGCGTGATCAGGAGCAAGCACCTCGGCTGGCAACGGGTCGAAGGTGATGACCAGACTCGCGACACCATGATGGATGGCATGGTTGCGAACCGTCTCAAGGAGATGACGGTGTCCACGGTGAACCCCATCGAAATTTCCAATTGTCACAACATGTGGTTGAGACGGGACGTCGTCCCAGTCAGTAACGATTCGCATTGCGCGATTCGTCTCCTCAGTCAGCGTCGTTCGTGATGAACGAGTACGGGACGCCAGCATGCCTGATTCGCGTCGTACCGAGCGATTCCGACCCAAGTGCCGTCGGGCGCATATGCCCGTGCGAGGGTCTCTGGGAGCGCGGTCTCTGAAGACCGCACCGGTGCGCCATGATACCACGCCGTTATTTGCTGCTCCGGTATAAGCAGAACCGGAAGAGACGAGACGAGCATGTCGGGATGTTGTGCGAGGAGAGGCCATGTTTCACGAGTAAGGCAGCGCTCCAGTTCCGGGAGCGACCAGGCCTCACTAAGTGTGAACGTGCCGATACGCGTTCGAACGAGCCCGTGCAGGTATCCCCCCGTGCCGAGGAGTGCTCCCAGGTCGCGTGCCAAGGAACGGACGTAAAAACCCTTGCTGCAATCAATGGAGACGATAAGGTCCGGATAGTCGTAGTGGAGGCATTGCAAGTCGCGGACAAAGACCGTCCGGGGACGGAGCTCGGTGGGTATCTGTTCCCGAGCTCGACGATATGCCGGGGTGCCTCCGATCTTGACCGCAGAATAGGAAGGGGGACGTTGCTCGAACGAGCCCCGGAACCGCTCAAGAGCAGTATGGAGCTGAGCCAGACTTGGCGGTTGGCTCGCCGGTGAGGCCTGAGATGGCTCGCCCTCCAGGTCGTCGGTCGTGGTCGAAACCCCGAGCACAATATGGGCAACATATGACTTGTCTGCGTCGATCGCATACTGGATGAGCCGCGTCGCGATCCCAACCGCGATAAGGAGGAGTCCCTCGGCAGCAGGATCGAGCGTTCCGCCATGACCGACCCAGCGGGTACGGAGTCGCTTACGAACCCAGTTTACGACGTCGTGTGAAGTCCAACCTCGTGGCTTGTCGACGAGCAAAATACCGTGCACTGCTCCTTACCTCGAGTGTGGCCGGGTTGCCAGAAGTTCCGTGACCATTGCACGAAGGTCGTTGAGGAATGCGCGGCGAGCGGCTTCTCCAGGCGGCAAACGACAACCAGCAGCACGGGGATGTCCACCGCCACCGTACCGCTGGCACAGTTGGGCAACGTCAACCAAGGAGTCAGCGGAGCGCAGACTCACCCGCCAACCTTCGGGCTGTTCGTAAAAGAGCAGCGACACCACTGTGCCCTCAGCTCCGCTGAGAAAATTAACGATTCCTTCTCCCTCAACAGGCGTCGCGCCAGTCTCGTGGAGCATGTCCCGCGTAATTTCGGTCCAAATCAACGGCGGTTCGACACGGATTCGACTCAATGCAGCGCCCCACAAGCGGATCGTGGAAACCGGTTTCCGCCGAAAGAGGTTATTGACAATCTCTTCATGACGGGCGCCAAGGCGCAGAAGGAGAGCAGCGAGTTCGAGTGCGCGGACGCTGGTGCTTGTCGTCTGAAAACTCAGCGTGTCCCCATAGAGTCCCGTAAGCAAGCAGGTAGCAATATCGGGCGTGATGGTGACACCAACTGTCAGGAACCATTGCGCTAATATTTCGGTCGTTGAAGCCGCGTTCGGATCGATGAGGTCGACGTGTCCGAAACGCGTATTCGTAATGTGATGGTCAATGTTCACCATTGGTATTTGGCCCTCGAACCAGTTGGAATGCAAGTGAAAGAAGGGTCCGAGCCGACTTGGATCAGCGCAATCGAGGAGCGCAATACAGTCGGGTGTCTCGTGCACCGTTGCAGGGTCACGGATCAGTAGGTCGGCGGCTGGGAGAAAAGTCAAGCTTGAGGGGACTAGACCATCTCCCGTCAAACAGATCACATTAGAGACCACTTCAGCGAGGGCTAAACGAAGAGCCAAAATCGATGCGACCGCGTCGGCATCGGGATTTGCGTGCGTGGCGATCAACACCGTGCGCGCGCTGGCGAGCAGTTGCCAGGCGGCGCGACCCTCGAAGCCCGTACTGTGGTTCGGTTCACGAGTGGTCATCGTCTTTACTCGTTCCTGCCGTGTCAGTTTGTCGTTCTCGCTGAATCTGATACAGCAGGCGCGCGACCTGCTCCGCGTGTTCGAGCGACCGATCAAGCTTGAAATGCAGTTCAGGAATGTGTCTTGTGTGCAGATGAGGGGCGATCAACCGACGGATGAAGCCGGCGGCACCCTGGAGTGCCTGCAATGCCGCCTCTTGTTCTTCGTGACTGCCGTACACGGAGACAAAAACACGCGCATGACGGAGGTCGGGGCTGAGTTCGACGCGTGTGACGCTGACGAAACCGAGGCGGGGATCGCGGAGTTCACGTTGGATGATGGCACTGATCTCGTCACGCAGGAACTCTGCTAGTCGCGCTTGGCGATAACTGGGCATCGCTTGCCCTCCCTTCCGCGCGGCCGGTTGCGCGGGCGCGTCATCAGCGCCCGCGCGGGACCTGTTCGATGTGATAGAACTCGATCTGATCGCCGACGCGGATATCGTTGAAGCCGTCAATGGTCAAGCCACACTCGTAGCCCGCGGCGACTTCCCGGACATCTTCTTTGAATCGGCGCAACGAGGCGACCGTGCCCTCGTGGATCACCTTGCCGTCCCGGATGACCCGGACGCGAGCATTGCGTACAGCCTTACCACTCACAACGTAGAGACCGGCTGCGACCGCTCGGTTCGGGAGGCGGAACGTTTCTCGTACTTCGGCGACACCGTCAACGACTTCTCGCGTTTCAGGTGCGAGCAATCCGGTGACGGCACCACGAACATCCTCTAGTAGATGGTAGATGACATCGTAGTATCGAATGTCTACACCGGTCGCTTCCGCTGCACGCCGGGCGGCAACGTCAGGACGGACGTTGAAGCCAATGACGATCGCGCCGGTCGTCGCGGCAAGCATGACGTCCGACTCCGAGATGGCACCGGTGGCGGCATGGAGAACAGTGATACCGACACCTTCGAGCTCATCGTTCAGCTTAGCCAGAGCGTTTTGGATCGCCTCCAGGCTTCCCTGAACGTCCGCCTTCAGGATGAGGCGCAGTTCGCGCGTCTCGCCGACCTGGAGCCCCTTGTGGAACTCGTCGAGCTTGATGACGCGCGTCTCAGCAAACGCCTCAGCACGGCGCTTGAGTGCGCGCTGCGCGGCGATTTCCTTGGCGGTACGCTCATCCTCGACGACCTGGAGGTAGTCGCCTGCCTCCGGCACTTCCTCGAGGCCGAGAATCTCGACTGGCATGGAGGGTTCGGCGCGACGTACCTTTCGGCCGCGGTCGTCGAACATGGCGCGGACACGTCCCCACGTCGCACCAGCGACCACGATATCGTTGAGCTTGAGGGTACCCGTCTGGACCAAGACCGTCGCGACGGGACCCCGCTTCTGATCGATCTTGGCCTCGATGATCACGCCGATAGCTGGTCGGTTTGGGTTAGCCTTGAGCTCGTGCAAATCAGCGACCAGCAAGATCATTTCCAGCAGATCCTCGATGCCAAGTCGCTGTTTCGCCGACACTTCGACGACAGGCACGTCACCGCCGTACTCCTCCGGGATGACGCCGATTTCTGCCAGCTGCTGCTTGACGCGGGCAGGGTTGGCCGTGGGTAGATCGATCTTGTTGATCGCGACGATGATCGGCACATTCGCCGCACGGGCGTGAGCGACTGCTTCTCGTGTCTGCGGCATCACCCCGTCGTCGGCTGCAACGACCAAGACCGCGATGTCCGTGACCTGTGCACCGCGGGCGCGCATGGCGGTGAAAGCCTCGTGGCCAGGGGTGTCGAGGAAAGTAATCTTGCGGCCCTGGACCTCGACTTGGTACGCGCCAATGTGCTGAGTGATCCCGCCGGCCTCACCCTCGGCGACATTTGTGTGCCGAATGGCGTCGAGCAGCTTCGTCTTCCCGTGGTCGACGTGCCCCATGATTGTGACAACAGGAGGACGCGGCACGGCGCCGGGCTCCTGTGCGCTCAGCCGGACGATCTCGGCCAAGCTCTTCTCCTGTTGGACGGCTTCGGGAGTCCGTTCAACGAGCTCGACGCCGAAGTCGGCGGCGACCGCTGCGGCGGTTTCAAAGTCGATCTGCTGGTTAATGCTCGCCATGACACGTCGCCGCATGAGTGCCTTGATCAATTCGACTGCGCTGACGCCAATCGCCTCAGCGAGTTCGCCGACCGTGATGACACTACCGATCTCGATCGGCCCCTTGACCGTGGCGATGCCGCTACCGCTGCGCTGCGTTGTTGGTGTCGAGCGCTCAGGCCTTGTGGGAGCTTGCTTCTTTGCTTTCGTACTCATGGTTGTTCCTCCTGTTCAAGTGATGTCTCGTTCGCGGGCGGCTCCTCGCGGCGAATGTGGAGATCGGCCCAGCGTAAGAGTTCTGCCCGGAATTCCGGTGGTACCGGCACGCGGAGCGCGCGTTCCAGCACGTCCGTCGTAGCAGCGCGCTCCCAACAGCTGAACCGTCGGCAGAGATAGGCGCCGCGGCCGCTCCGCTTGCCAGTCGGATCGATGGCGAGCGTCCCGTCCGGTGTCCGGACGATACGAACGAATGTGCGCTTCAAGTCACGGGCGCGGCACGCGACACATGTGCGTACCGGCAGATGCTTGAGGCGCGGTCCACGCCCTTTCGTTCGGTCGGGACGCTCGCTCATCGTCACGACCCCCTGCGAAACGGGTGTCAACGAACGTTGGCCGTTTCGTCATCAGTCAATGGTAGCTCACGGCCAGTCTCGAAATCGTACCGGGCGCGGAGTTCACGGTCGTAGTATACGTTCACCACGCCGTTGACGATTTCGACATCGACACTCTTCATGATGAGATCGCTGGGCAGCGGACCGAACTCCCGCTCGCGGATGCTGAAGGTACCATCTGCTCGGACGAGGCGCGGCTGGCGACCGAGTGCCATGAGGTCAGGCGGCAGCTCGGGCAAGCTCGTCGCAGCGCGGACGAGCAAGGCTTCCTCGCCCTTCAACGAGTCTGGATCCTTGATGTCGATCCGCCAACCAGTCAACTTGTATGCGAGCCGTGCGTTCTGCCCATCCTTACCAATGGCCTGCGACATCTGCTCGGGCGGGACAACGACCCGTGCGACCTTCTCATCCTCGTTCAGGATCACTGTGATCGGCTTCGCCGGGCTGAGTGCGTTCGCGATGAATGTGCGGATGTCCGAGGACCACTCGATCACGTCGATCTTCTCGCCCGAAAGCTCGGTGACGATGCTCTGGATCCGCACGCCACGAACGCCAACACAAGCCCCGACGGGGTCGACCTTGTCCTGCCGAGCAGCCACAGCGACCTTGGAGCGCTGACCTGGCTCGCGGGCGATTGCCATCACCTCAACCGCGCCGCTTGCCACTTCTGGTACCTCCAGCTCGAGCAGGCGCTTAATCAGGTTCGGATGCGTGCGCGAGACCAAGAGCTGCGGTCCCTTGGCGTCCTTGGTGACCTCAACAAGGTACACCTTGAGGCGCTGGCCAGGGCGATAGCGTTCACCCGGAATCTGCTCGCGGGCGGGCATGATCGCCTCGGCCTTGCCGAAGCTCAAGATCACGGCACGCGGATCGACTCGCTGGACAGTACCAGTCAGGACCTCCCCAACTCGGTCGATGAACTCGTTGTAAATCGTTTCGCGCTCGAAGTCGCGGATCCGCTGCAGGATCACCTGCTTCGCCGTTTGTGCTGCGATCCGGCCAAAGTTGGTGGGCTGCCGCTCGACGCGGACAATATCCCCTACAATTGCGCGCGGATCGATCTTGCGTGCATCCTCGATTGAAATCTCGGTCAGCGGATCGCGTACAGTTTCGACGACGCGCTTCGGCGCGAAGATGCGAATCCGACCCGTGTTCACGTCAAGTTCGATCTCAACTTCCTCGTCCGAACCAGTAGCCTTCTTATACACTGTCCGCAGGGCCTGCTGGACGGACTCCATGACCGCTTCGCGCGGAATACCGCGCTCTGCTGCGATCTGTGCAATAGCAGTGTAGAGATCGCTCTTCATTGTTGATCGCCCCCCTTCGTTTCGCGCTCCGGGGTCCCGGGCGGTGGGCTGCCGACCGGGGCAAAAATTAAAGTGGGCATTGCCCACTTGTCCGGGGCGCTCCGTTTACCATAGACAGTATAGCAGCCGATTCGCGTTGTTGCAAGACAGAGCCAGGACTTGACGGGCCTTCCCGATCAGAGTGACCGCCACTGTTATACTGGGGCGGGGCTGCGGGACGGGAAACGGGGGACCGATGAAGCTCCGGACCTGGTTGCGCCCAGGGATGTTTGTCAAGCGGTGGATCGTGCTGCTTGCGCTCGGGGTGGTGACGACGAGCCTCGGGCTCGCCATGGGTTTGGCCTGGATCTACCGCAATTATGATTTTCCGCAGCGGGTTTCCGGCTTTGTTCAGGCAGTCACGCTCCAATTTATTCCCCACCCCTATCGGGAACTTCTGATGGTCACGCTCGGTAGCCTCATGACCGTGGTTGGGTTCTGGCAATTGTCTCGCTCGCTCCTCGCGCCGTTTCTTGATCAGCGCGCCGATCGACGTGGACTCGCTGAGATTATTCACGCGCATCGTTTCGGGCCGGAGGCACCCGAGTTCCGTGTGGTCGCGATTGGTGGTGGCACCGGTCTCTCTACGCTTTTACGTGGACTGAAAGCGCACAATGTTGCAATCACAGCAATCGTCACCACAGGTGACGACGGCGGGAGTTCTGGCCGACTGCGACAGGACTTCAACATTCCACCACCGGGCGATATTCGGAACTGTCTCGTCGCATTGGCTGACGCTGAACCTCTGATGAGCGACCTGTTTCAGTATCGGTTCCCGGAAGTTGGCTCATCGTTAGATGGGCATAGCTTCGGCAACTTGTTCATCGCTGCAATGACGCAGATCACTGGGAGTTTTGAGCGAGCAGTTGCCGAATCCTCTCGGGTGCTTGCTGTTCGTGGCCAGGTGATGCCGTCCACGCTCGAAAACATCACGGTTTGTGCGGAGTTCAGCGACGGCCGAATCGTCCGAGGCGAATCGGCGATCGCCCAAGCGCGAGGTCGAATCCAGCGGGTCTTCTTGGATCCCGAGCGTCCCGCCGCCTATGAACCAGCGTTGCTGGCCATCCTCTCGGCGGATCTGATTGTTCTGGGGCCTGGAAGCTTGTTCACGTCGGTGATTCCAAATCTCCTGGTTGAAGGGGTTGTCCAGGCGATCCGCTTGTCGTCGGCTCTCAAGGTCTTTGTCTGCAACGTTACGACGCAGCGAGGCGAGACGGATGGTTTTCGGGCGATCGACCACTTGGAGGCGTTGCACCGGCATGCTGGGGGGTGTCTGGTGGACTGCCTCCTTGTCAATCAGAACCTCGAGCCGACTCATCGGTTAGCGGCGAGTGGGGTTACCGGTGTGAGTTTGGACGGACTCGATCGTGTCAAGGACTCCGTGATGGTCATCTTGCGGGATGTGATCAACCCGGAACAACCTTGGCGTCACGATCCGAGCAAGCTGGCCGATGCACTGCTTGAGTTGGCACGAGCGGCGAAGCGGGGCGAGCTTCCCCTTGGACGAGGGCGCACCGTACAACCAGCCCGAGGAGATTACTCGACAAGCTTTCCGGTCGGGATTGGACAGAGGGAGTAAGTGTCGGAGCCGCATCAGCGGAGAGGGAGGGTAGTCCTGTGGCAGTCCGTGTGGGTATCAACGGTTTCGGTCGTATCGGAAGACAGGTCCTCAAGGCCATTCTCGAAGGTTATGACGATGAGCTCGAGGTGGTTGCGGTCAATGATCTCACGACTCCTGCTACCCTAGCTCATCTTTTCAAGTGGGACTCGACCTATGGCTCGTGGGACGGTGAGGTCACGGCGACCGAGAATTCGATCATCATAGATGGCCATGAGATTCGTGTCTTCGCTGAGCGTGAGCCCGGGAAGATTCCCTGGCGAGAGTATGAGGTTGAGCTCGTCATCGAATCGACTGGGCTCTTCACGGATGCGGCCAAGGCGCGGGCACACCTTGAGGCTGGTGCCAAGAAAGTGATTATCACCGCCCCGGCGAAGGGAGAGGATATCACGATCGTGCTCGGCGTAAACGAGGATCAGTATGACCCCGCTCGGCATCACATTGTCTCTAATGCATCCTGTACAACGAACTGCCTTGCACCGGTGGCCAAAGTGCTTCACGAGCGCTTCGGTATTGTGCGCGGCCTAATGACGACCGTGCATGCGTATACGAATGATCAGCAGCTGCTTGATGCGCCACATCGCGATCTTCGCCGGGCACGTGCTGCGGCGACCAATATTGTCCCAACGACGACTGGAGCGGCACGCGCGGTCGCGTTGGTGCTCCCTGAGCTGAAAGGGAAGTTCGATGGTTTTGCCATGCGCGTACCGGTCGCCACGGTGTCAGTGATCGACTTTGTGGTGGAACTGGCCCGTTCGACAACCGCAGAAGAGATCAATGCAGCGTTTCGAGAGGCTGCGGAGAACGAGCTCAGTGGAATTCTGGGCTACACGGAGGAACCGCTCGTCTCGAGTGATTTCCGCGGCGACTCACGTTCAGCCATCGTGGATGGCTTGAGCACGATGGTGCTGGACGGAAATCTCGCGAAAGTGGTGGCGTGGTACGACAACGAGTGGGGCTACTCGTGCCGCGTGGCCGATCTCGCTTACTACATGATGGTCGGTTGTCTTCTGGAAGAGTAAGTCTGTGGAGGGCTGGTCGACCACAATGGCGAGACGAATGCGGACACTACGCGATCTGGACGTGACAGAACGTCGAGTGCTGGTGCGGGTCGATTACAACGTCCCGCTCGAGAATGGACAGGTCGCCGACGATACGCGGATTCGTGCGACGGTCGAGACTATCCGATGGCTTCTCGATCGGCGAGCGCGCATCATTCTCTGCACGCATCTGGGACGACCGAAGGGGCAAGTACGGGAAGAACTCCGCCTTGCTCCAGTCGCTGCGGCACTGAGCACAGTATTGGGGCAATCGGTTCGCTATGTCCGCGACATCGTTGGACCAGAGGCGCAGGAAATGGCGCGGCGACTCCAGCCTGGTGAGGTCGGCCTGCTGGAAAATCTACGGTTCGATCCGCGAGAGGAACAGAACGACCCCGAGTTTGCGGCTGCGCTTGCCAGCTTGGCGGAGTGCTACGTGAATGACGCGTTCGGGGCTGCGCATCGTGCCCATGCGTCCGTCGTGGGTGTGGCGAAGCTGTTACCGAGTGCTGCTGGGTTTCTCATGGAGCGCGAGGTAGCAGCACTCGAGCGCGTCCTGCACAGCACCGAGCGGCCGTTTGTGCTCGTACTCGGCGGAGCGAAGGTCTCAGACAAGATCGGTGTCATCGAGAACTTGCTTCCCCGAGCCGATGCATTGTTGCTCGGGGGTGGTATGGCGAATACGTTTCTGCGCGCACAGGGGTTCGAAGTCGGCCGATCACTTGTCGAAGAAGACAAGGTTGAAGAGGCGAGGCGATTGTTCGCTCTTGCAGCGAAGCACGGCGTTCGCGTGGAACTCCCAGTGGATGTCGTCGTTGCGCCTTCCCTCAGTGCAGTCGATGCGCGCCAGATTATTCGCGTAGCGGAGATGCCTGCCGATCAGGCGATCTACGACATCGGACCAGAGACTGTCCGTCACTTTGCAGCGGTCATCGCTACCGCGCAGCTCCTCGTCTGGAATGGTCCAATGGGCGTCTACGAGGTCCCCGAGTTCCGGGAGGGAACGCGCGGTGTGGCCGAAGCGGTGGCAGCATGCCCCGGTTTTACGTTGGTCGGAGGTGGCGATTCGGTAGCAGCGCTCAAGGAGCTCGGGTTGGCTGACCGGGTCGATCATCTTTCGACCGGTGGTGGGGCCACGCTTGAATACCTGGAAGGGCGGGAACTTCCAGGCGTTGCGGTGCTCATGGAGGGCGGCGAGTGACGGCAGGGGAGCGACAGTGGCTCATCGCTGGTAACTGGAAGATGCACACAACCTATGAGGAGGCGCTGGAGCTTGCAGAGGCGATCCAGCGACGCTGTCCCTCTCTCCCTAATGTCGAGGTTGTCCTGATCCCACCGTTTCCATGGATCGTTCCGTTGGCAGAACGGTTGCGTGGGAGTTCGATTGCTCTCGGTGCTCAAACGTGCAGCGCATATGACCAAGGGGCCTATACCGGGGAGGTTTCTGCTCGCATGATTGCCCCGTTCTGCCGGTATGTTATCGTCGGGCACAGTGAGCGTCGTCGCCTCTTCGGTGAAACGGACGAGGTCGTCGCAGCAAAACTGCGTGTCGCACTTCGTTATGGGCTTCGACCGATTCTTTGTGTCGGTGAGAGCTTGGAGGAACGCGAAGCCGGAGCGACGCTCCACGTGGTTGAGCGGCAGCTCCGATCGGCCTGTGAGTCTGTGTCTCCGGCAGAGTGCGAGCGCATTGTTATCGCGTACGAACCTGTGTGGGCGATCGGAACCGGGAAACCGGCGACTCCCTCGGATGCCCAGTCAGTGGCAGAGTGGATCCGTCGTTGGTTTGTCTTGCACTTTGGAGATGTTGGCAAGGAGCTCCGGATTCTTTATGGGGGAAGCGTCACGGCGGAGAATGCGCTTGGATTCTTCAAGGCACCGGATATCGATGGAGCTCTTGTTGGCGGAGCGAGTTTGGATGCGACGCAGTTTTGTGGCATCGTCGAAGCAACGCGGAGTGTGGAAGCACGCTCGGAATAGGAGGCGGTCACTCAATGGAAACGGCTTTCTATATCGCAATAATCCTCGTTTCGCTTCTCCTTATGATGGTCATCCTCCTGCAAACCAAGGCATCAGGCTTCAGCGGTGCGTTCGGTGGTGATACCTCAGCAATCTATCGAACCAGGCGAGGGCTCGAAAGAACGCTCTTCCAGCTCACCATCGGCGTGGCAATCGTCTTTGTGGTGCTGTCGATCATTGGGCAGTGGCTCCTGTAAAGACTGGAAAGCGGAGGGCCAGAGCGTTGCTCGGATCACCGCCACGACATCCGACGGTGCGACGCTCATGGGCACGTCGGTGGCCGGTGTGGCTGGTAACCTCGATTATTCTCATCGCGTTGAGTGCCGGTCTGGCGGTTTTCCGCTTCCAGCCGACCGGGGAGGCAAGTTCAGGATCGTCAGTTCCGACACCGGACGAAGGCACGAGGCAACCGACGGTTTCGGTCGCCGCTGTAAGCGGTGGCACGTTCCGCCAAGGACTCATTGGGCGGATCGAGACGCTCAATCCGCTCATTATGCGGTCAACAGCTGAGAGGGCCGTGTCTGTCTTGTTGTTCGAGGGACTTGTGTGGGTCGATGGTAGCGGTATCCCCCAGCCAGCCTTGGCTGATCGGTGGGAAGCGAGCGAAGATGGGCTTGAGTACACGGTTCACTTGCGTGATGACGCTCTTTGGCATGATGGGCAGCCGGTAACAGCGCGGGACGTGCTCTTTACGGTGCGGCTGATACAGGCACCGGATTTCCCCGGTGATCCAACACTGGCTGACTTTTGGCGCAGTGTTCAGGTCGCAGTCATCGACGCACGCACGGTGCGGTTCCGTCTGGCAGAACCCTATGCCCCTTTCCCAACATACTTAGCTCTACCAATCGTTCCAGAGCATTTGCTTGAGGGGACGTTGCCTACAGACCTTTCGAGGAGCTCGTTCTCCGTGCATCCGATCGGCTCGGGGCCATATCGGCTGGAACGGGCCGATCTCCGAACGGGAACGATCGAGTTGGTTCGGTTTGACGGCTACCAGCGGCCGCAGCCGATATTCGAGCGTGTGACGATTCGGTTGTTCGAGTCCGCTGAAGAGGCACTTACTGCTTTCAGGGAGGGGGAGCTGGACGCACTTGAGCCTGTTCCGTGGAAGGCTATCCAGGATGGTCAACTTTTGGGGAAGCATGCTCGCATTTATGCTCCGTCGCTTGCTGGATTCACCGCGTTGTTCTTGAACGGCCAGGCACAGTTCTTCACCGATGTACGAGTGCGCCAAGCACTGTCGCTTGCGATTGATCGGGAACGGCTGATTCGCGACGTTTTGGGGGGTCAGGCAGAACCAGGGAATGGACCGATTCCGCCGGCGTCGTGGGCGTATCAGGAACAAGACTACCGGTATGATCCGGCTGCAGCTGTCAGGCTCCTGCGCGACGCCGGATGGGAAGATCGGGATGGCGATGGAATAGTGGACAAGGAAGGATTAAGCTTTCGCTTCACACTACTGGTCAATGTGGACGACCCGCAGCGGGTTGCCGTCGCACAGGCTGTGGCGCAACAGCTTGCTGAAGTCGGCCTGAGTGTCACCGTCCAGCCGATCGCTGCACCATCGCTGGAGCGGCAACTCCTAGATCGGGAGTTTACAGCAGCAGTTTTTGGTTGGATGTCGACATCAGGCGATCCGGACATGTTCGAATTGTGGCACTCAACCCAATCCGAAGGGGGAGCGAACATCACCAGTTTTCGGAGCAGGACAGTAGACATCTTACTGGAGCAGGCTCGTCGCTCGCTTGACCGTTCAGAACGTCGTTCGCTCTATGTCGAGTTCCAGCGACTTTTTGCGGAGTACGTTCCTGCTATCGTTCTCTACTATCCTCGTTACTGCTTCGTCGTGAGCGATCGTATTGGTGGGGTAGATGCGTCACCGCTGGTCGCTCCGGAGGACCACTTCCGACAACTCCCACGCTGGTATCGCGTCGAGCGCTAGTCTGGAGCAGGGTGTGCCGGGTATACTGCATTCCAATGTGCGGATGTCCTTGACAGGAGGTTTTCGATGTTCCCTCTTTTGCTGCCATCGTTCGGTTGGCAAGAACTGCTGCTCGTCCTGCTGATTGTCGTGATCGTATTCGGTGCAGGACGGCTGCCGGAAATTGGTGGCGCGATTGGACGAACGATCCGCGAATTTCGTGCGGCAACGAAGGAGGTCTCAGCTGACGTCCCTGCAGAAGAGCAGCGAAGTTAAGAATTCCGTCTTTCAGCGGGAACTAGCCGGGTCGTCACGGAAAATCGTGAGAAGCCCTTCCCCAGCGGGGGAGCGTTCTGTATCGAGGAGTTCGATGAAGGTAATTCGGTGCCAGGGATAGAGAATCGTCGTGACGCCATCGGCGATGGTCGGGAGCCGCTTGCCATCGCGTCGTCGCGGATTACGGAGCACGAGATAGCTGTCCCGTGGATCGGGAAGACCATCAATTTCGGCAACAAATGGATCATCGTTCAGAACGTGAACGATCACGCGTAGCATGCCGATGGCTCCTCTCTCTCCGTCAAGTCCAGGGCATAGAGTCGACCGTCAAGCGCGCCGATATACACGAGTGACCCATCAATAGCGGGAGTTGCGACGATAGGGGTGCCAAGGTCGTCGGTTCGGATAATCTCGCCGTTCTGAGTGATGGAGAGCAGCTTTCCGGTTCCAGTGGCAACCAGGAGTGTAGCGCGGTACGGGACTGGTGTGCTGGCGATACGCCCCTCGACATCAAGTTCCCAGACTACTTCACCTGACTGCGGATAACAAGCGAAGATATGGCCAGCATTTCCGGCTAGGATAAGCAGTTTCCCCCAGAGTACAGCGCTCGCGACGAACGCATCGTCGAAATGCTTCACCCAGAGCGGATCACCCCCCTCGAGAGGCAGACACATGACCGTTCCGTCGAGAGAGGCAACGATAAGGTTCGTTCCGTCGAGAACAGGACGACTCCAGATGGGAGCCAAGAGGCGAGAGCGCCAGAGGAGTTGACCGTCGCTGAGGACGCGGAGGGTAATAGTTCCGTCGTCGGCAGCGATCACGACGCGGTCACTGACAACGAGCGGCGTCGCACGCACCGGGCCACCAGCTTGCCAGCGCCAGATCAATCCCCCCGAGTTCGAAGCGAGAACGTAAAGGAAGCCGTCATCACTGCCGATTGCAACGAATTCCCCAGCCGCCGTTGGCGACGCGCGGACTGGGCCAGCAGTACGGTATCGCCAGAGGAAGGCTCCCTCGTTACGCTCGAGGCAGTAGATGGCCCCGTCATCGGAACCGAAAACGATCGCGCCACCAAGGTCGCAAGGTGTCGTTGCAATGCCTCTTCCGGTCGGGAAGCGCCAACGGAGGTAACCGGTTCGAGCGTCGAGAGCATAAAGTGTTCCGTCGTAGGAGCCGAATACCACGAGATCGTCAGTGAGCAGTGGGGATCCGCGAACCTCGTCACTGGTGCGAAAGCTCCAGCGAATACGGAACGATCCCTCAGCACCAAGAGCCGGTCGGGTTAGTGACGGTGGACGGGGATGAGGTGGATCGGCGAGCGGTTCACGGAGTGCGCGGACTGCCTGTGCCATCGCAGAGGCGCTGGGAAACCGCTCGGCTGGATCGTAGGCGAGTGCTCGCAAGATGATGGCCTCGAACGAGGAGGAGAGCGCAGGATTGACGGATCGAGGAGGACGTTCGGTCAGTGAGAAGGGCGGCTGGTCGCGGGGGTCAATACCTGTTGCGAGATGATAGAGTGTTGCGCCGAGCGCGTAGAGATCACTGCGCGGATCGGAGACGCCGCGATATTGCTCGGGGGGAGCATAGCCCTCGGTCCCGATCATGGTGCCGCGGGTTTGCGGCTGAAAGAGGCGAGCGATCCCGAAATCGATCAGGCAAAGCGAGCCATCTTGCCGTCGCATGATGTTAGAAGGCTTGAGGTCACGAAAGACGATCGGTTGAGGATGTTGAGAGTGCAAGTACTCGAGCACATCAAGGAGTTCGAGTGTCCACTCGATGAGAAGCGGCTCGGGAATGGGGCTACCAAGACGTGCAAGATAGCGTTCCAGATCCTCACCATCGATGTATTCGAGGACGAGGCAGCAGCGGCCGTCTTCGTAAAAGAAGTCGTAGACTTGCGGGATCGCAGGGTGGCGGAGCGTAGCCAAAAGGCTGGCTTCTCGTTCAAAGGCGATGCGCTGAAGCTCGGCAAGCGTGGGATCCTCACTGGCGCGTATGATCTTAAGGGCACAGAGACGTTGGACATGTGGGAAATGTTCATCGCGAGCCAAAAACACCGTGCTCATGCCGCCACGGCCGAGCTCGCGGAGGATCCGGTACCGTCTTGCAAGAATCATGCCGCTCTGCAGGTTCATAATTGTGAGCTCGCCCTCCATGGCAGTGATTCCAACTCACCCACAGGATATAATCGGCGCCCGGGCGAGCGCTGGAGAGAGCGGAGATAGGACGAGAATCGATGAACCATATCGCCGGTAAATCTGATCAGTTGCGGGAAAATGAGATGGCTCATCCAGCGCGGCGGCGATCACTGATTTGGGATATTGCTGAGACGCTGCTGATCGCCCTGGTTCTCTTCGTCGCGATTCGTGGTGTCATCCTGAATTACCGTGTCGACGGGTCGAGTATGGAGCCGACCCTGCACAATGGCGAAATGTTGATTGTGAATCGCCGCGCGTATGTGGCGATTCCGCTAGGGCGATGGCTGGATGCCATTCCGGGGGTGGACGTGGACGAAGGGTGGGTGTGGTACCCATTCGGGCAACCACAGCGCGGCGATATCGTTGTGTTTCGTCCGCCGAATGGCGGGAGTGAGCCATACGTGAAGCGGATCATCGCCTTACCCGGGGAGCACGTGGAGATTCGTGACGGGGCGGTGTTCATCAACGGGAAACGGCTGATCGAACCATACCTCGTCGAACCAACGGTTTGGCGTGGGATGACATTGAACCACGAGTATGTCGTGGAACCTGGTCATGTGTTTGTGATGGGGGACAATCGGAATAACTCTAGTGACTCCCGAATTTTCGGGGCTATACCGATGTCTAGCATCATTGGAAAGGCGTGGCTGACCTACTGGCCGCCGGACGAAGCAAAACTCCTCGGTGCCCCGGCCTACGCCTTGGAGTGAGATGAGGATGGGTGTAGAATCGAGTTGACGCGAGCGGGACAATGGGCGGGTGTGGCCGGAGGACGCCCTGTACGAAAATCTGAGCGTGCCAGAGGAAGGTGCAGGGTATGATCGAGACGGTAGTCGATAGCATTCGAGTCAGTTTGGTGACGCAGCATCGAGTCGTCCTGCTGAAGGAAGTCCATGGAGACCGGCACCTGCCGATCTGGATCGGCCCGTTCGAAGCCGAGGCGATCGCGATGGCGATACAGGGGATGACCCCGGCTCGCCCGCTACCGTACGACCTCTTGCGGACGGTCATTAGCGAACTCGGTGCGGAGATCCGCGAGGTTGCGGTTACCGATCTCTCTCAGGAGATCTTCTATGCGCGGATCGTGCTCGCGGTGAATGGGCGCAGGATCGAGATCGACAGTCGACCCAGTGATGCCATCGCGCTGGCGGTGCGGGCCAAAGTGCCGATCTACGTGGACGAGTCGGTGATGGAGCGAGCAGGGGTCCGCCTCGAAAGCGAAGAAGAAACGGAGAGCGAAGGCGAGTTGGAGCCACCGGAGATCGAACGGGTCGAATCCGAGGAGTCGATCTCTGAGGCTGATCTCTCGGTATTCCGTGAAGTGATCGAGTCGCTTGACCTAGATGATTTGGACAAGAAGTAGGACGGCATGGATCCACGTTGGGAACGTGTTCGCGCAATTGTGCTGAATCTGGTCGAACGGTGTGCCGTTTGTGGGGAGCGCTTCAGAGCTGAAGATCTGCAGGCGCTGGGGCGTTCACGATCGACCTGGGCATTTCGCTTGACCTGTCAGTATTGTGGAGCGTCAAGCTTAATCGCAGCGGTGATCGGTGAGGAACAGTTAGCTGACCTGGCACCCGTGCGGCGAGACGAGCCGGTTACCGAACGGGACGTTGAGGAAATCCGTGAGTTCCTCGAGCACTTTGACGGAGATTTCCAGCGCCTCTTTGGGTACGATCGCTGGGGGCGTGGAGCGCGCGAGGAGTAAAGTGCTCCTCACTCCGGGGGAGTAACACCGCGTCGGCGCCATTCGCGTTCGATCATGTCCTCAGGAAACCGCACGAGTTCGTGAGCCATCGACGGGCAGCGGAGATTGTGCTGATCGATCTTGCGATTCAAGGCGCGGGCGAGTTCACGGTAGCGCCAGGCAAGGCGACGAAGAATTGCGGCATGTGCCGGATCAGCGGGATCGAGTTCGTCGACAGCGCGCCAGTACTCGTCCCAAGCCTGGCGAACGAGTTGACGTTCGCTGTAGATCTCTTTGCGAAGCTGAAGCCAATCAGGAAGTAGGCCATGCTTTTTCAGTAAACGGTGAGCAGCCCATGCTTCGGTAGAAGGTTCATGGTCGTCAGGCAAAGGTCGCCCCTCGCCAGGGAGATTACGAAAGGCCCCCTGCTCCTGCGCGGTACGGATTCGTTCCTCAACCAGCCGATCAAGCCAAAACACTCGACTACTCCTTGTGTCATTCGTGTCACAGTATAGCTGCGGCAGAGTGCGCGGTGCAGCGCGGTATACTGGCGGCCAGGGCGTGGTCGCTGGGAGGGAAATGCCGATGGAGCCGACGAAGTCAGGGCAGAGAGTAGACCTGGAACCGTTGCGGCGGGTACTGGAAGAGCGGTTTCGGCCGCGCGACTACCGCGAAGCGCAAGAACTTGTGGTGGGGGCTTGCCAGGAAGCCCAGCGACTCTTCGGTTGGGTTCCGCCGGAGGCCGCGCAATTGATTGCAGAACATCTCGGAGTGACTACCAACCGGATCTATGGACTCTTGACGTTCTATGCTGACTTTCGGACAGAACCGCCAGGGAGGCATTTTCTGTGGATTTGTCACGGCGCGGCATGCTATGTCGCCGGAGCAGGTAGATTGGTCGAGTTTCTACAGGAGCGCTATGGGATCACTGGACAGGGGACAACTCCTGATGGCGCACTCACGGTTCACGTCTTCAACGGGTGTCTTGGGGTCTGTGACTTGGCTCCGTTCGCCCAACTGGATCATCACGAGTATGTGGGCCGCCTGAACCTGGAGCGACTACAAGCCCTCATCGCGGAATTACAGGGCGAAGCGCAGACGGAGGCAGCCGATGGGTCGACTGAGTGACCGAGCGGCGTTTGAGCAATATGCAGCACAGGCGGAGCAGCGGTGGGAGACGCTCTGGTCTGGTGATCGATGGGTGATCTCGGTCGGCATTAGCGAGTGCAGTATCGCCAAGGGGGCGCTAGAAACGTACCGCCACCTTGAGCTGCTGCTTTCGGATGGACATATCCCTGCTGTGCTCCGACGAGTCGGTTGCGCCGGATGGTGCTTCGCCGAACCTTTTGTCGAAATCAAACTACCGGGTCAGCCACCGATCGTGTATGGGTGGGTGACAACCGACCGGGTTCCCGACCTCCTCGACGCGCTCCGGCGAGGTGAGCTGCGTCCGGAGTGGGCCCTTGGCGTCCGTGCGGGAGAAAGCTGGCAGGGTATTCCTGCTCTGCGAGACCACCCGTTCCTCCGTTCTCAGCGACGCCTGCTGCTTGAACAGGCCGGCATCATCGACCCAGAATCGATCGATGACTACATTGCGACAGGGGGATACCGGGCTTTTCTGAAGGCATTGTTCGAGATGACGCCGGAAGAGGTCGTCAACGAGGTGAAGACGTCCAACCTCCGTGGTCGCGGTGGGGCAGGTTTCCCGACGGGTATCAAGTGGGAAAGCGGGCGCCGTACACCAGCATGGCCGAAATATGTGGTGGTCAACAGCCACGAGGGTGAACCGAACGTCTTTAAAGATCGTCGACTGCTTGAGACGAATCCGCATCTTGTCCTTGAAGGCCTCTTGATTGGTTGCTACGCTCTGGAGACGCCGCATGGATACAACTACATCGGTGGTGAGCATGCACTAGCCTTGCGGCGATTTCAGAAGGCGGTTGAGCAAGCGTACGAGCTGGGGCTTCTCGGGGATAACATCCTCGGGAGCGGCTTCTCGTGCCACGTCCGTGTCCGAACAGGGGGTGGAGCGTACATCTGTGGTGAAGGATCTGCGCTCATGTACGCCATCATGGGGCAACGTGGCCAACCACGTACCAAGCCGCCCCGCTCCGTGGAGGAAGGACTTTGGAAGCGACCAACGGTGCTGAATAATACCGAGACGTTTGCGTCGATCCCGGCAATCATCCGCAACGGCGGTTCTTGGTATGCTGCGCTCGGGACCAAGGAGAGTACGGGAACGAAACTTGTAACGATGCAAGGACCTGTTCGGTATCTTGGGGTCGCTGAGATCGAGCTCGGGATGCCGATGCGCCAGCTGATATTCGAGGTATTCGGCGGTCTGCGTGACGGCTATCGGTTCAAGGGTGTCCAAACTGGTGGTGTCTCAGCCGGACCACTGCGGGAGGAAGAACTTGATGTTCCTGTGGACTTCGATGCGTTGACCCCCCTTGGTGCGATGCTGGGATCGGGTGGGTTTGTGGTCTTCGACGACACCGTCTGCGCGGTTGACTTCGCGCGATACCTGGTGGCATTCAGCCGATATGAGTCGTGCGGAAAATGCACCCCATGTCGCTTAGGAACCCCTGCCCTGGTGGAGATCCTCGACCGGATCAGGCATGGATTCGGCAGACCCGAGGATCTTGATGTGATCCAATACGCGAGTAAGCACATTATCGATCTCTCGCTGTGTGGCCTTGGGCAGGTCGCACCAATGCCGCTCCTGGGAATGTTGGAGCGCTTCCGCGAGGAATTCATTGAGCACATCACCGAGCGACGCTGTCGCGCTGGGGTGTGCCCCATGACAGCCGCAGCACCGATAGCGTCCTAAGAGCGATAATGCTTAGAAGACCACGGGTGAGAAGCCTGAGGATCACACAGATCCTCAGGCATTGTTGTGACTCCGTGCTGGATGAGTGAAGAGTGGATCAGAGCTCGATCTCTTGTCCGTATCCTTCAGCCTGAGCACGCCGGACTGCCTCAGCTGCGACAGCGAGGTCTTGTACAGCATTGCCGACCGACTTGAACAAGGTGATTTGCTCACGGGACGTTCTGGCCGGCTTTAAACCGGCGACGATTTCACCAAGTTCTGTCTGGATATGGGATTCGTCGATTAACCCAGCACGCAGTGGTTTAATGAGATCTCCAGCTTCGGCCAACGCGGCAGCGACGGAATCGACCACCACGTAGGCCCGAGCAACCGTTTCCGGTGGAATCTCCTGCATCTCGGGCGTGAACGCGCCGATCGCATTGATGTGAACGCCAGCGGGAACGTGGGCATCGTGAAACAAAGGCTCGCGTGCAGTTGTGGCGGTGCAAATGACATCAACCGTCGGAAGAACTGGTGCGATGTCGTCGATCGGAATCACCTCGGCCTGATGATCTGGTGCCAGTTCGCGCAGGCGCTGTGCGAAGGTCGCACTCGCTTCCGGAACTCGGTCATAGACATAGATTGTTTCAATTGGGCGAACAGTGAGAACTGCCCACGCTTGTGTCGGTCCTTGAGCGCCTGCACCGATGACGAGAAGTCGGCGCGAGTCAGGACGCGCCAATAGCTGCGTGGCCACACCGGACGCTGCACCGGTGCGCAGCGCGGTAAGGTAGGTGCCGTCTAAGAGTGCAGTAGGTTCACCCGTTTCTAGGGAGACGGTGAGAACCGCCGCATGGATGGTAGGTTTCTTATAGCGTGAGGGATTCTCTGGGAAAACGGAAACTACCTTAAGGCCGAGTCCACCGGAGGAAGGAACATAGGCCGGCATGAAAAGTGTTGTCCCGTGATGATCGGGTATTTCGATTGGCGTGCGGAGCGGTGCGTGTGCTTGACCGAGAGAGAGATCGCGGAATGCGCGTGCGACAAGCTCGATGGCAACTGACATTGGGACGAGGCGATAGACATCATGCCGCGTCAGGATGCGCATGTCTAGGAGTCCTTCCACGACATCACCGACTCGATCCTTGTCGGCCGCAGTGTAACACGGCGATGTGAGTAAGCGGGAAGATAGGGAGATGTGAGGACAAGGGAAAGCTTGAGTAGGGGGAGGCAGAGAGGAGGGGCAGTGCAGAAAGTAAGCCGGCGGAGGCGAAGTGAAGGGGAGACGCGCACAATGGTTCCGCACGACATATCCCAGTATGAGCCAACGGGCAGCCGGCGGTACCACAAAGTGGCACACCTCCCCCACAAAGAAACCCTTGACGAACTGCCAAGACCTGTGGCAGAATCCGAGTGCGACAATTGAAGAGCGGTCCCCGATAGCTCAACGGTAGAGCAGGCGGCTGTTAACCGCAAGGTTGCAGGTTCGAATCCTGCTCGGGGAGCCGATATCTCAGGTTAGACTTCGACAGCAAAGGGATCACCTCGCTGACATCCTGCGGGTGGTCTTTCTTTTTTGGGATTCGACGGAACCGATTTGACCGACCTTCCGGAGACAACTTGCGGACGATCTTGCGCTCACAGCGGAGGTGAGGAAGAGACGCTCTCTTCCCCACCAATCGGTCACTGGAAGGAACGCTCCAAGTTTGGAGCGGCTCGAGCTCCTTACTGGGGATAAGTCTCAGTCCACTTCCGGCCCATGGTACGAGTCAAGTTGGCGTCTTGCACCAGGGAAGGCATCCTGTATCAAAGCAACTTGGTCACACCGCGCCGCGAGCCTCGGCAATATCGCCATCTCTTAACAAGTGCAATCTCGATCTGCCGACAGAATGACCACATCAGGAGATGGAGTGCCGGCAAAGTGGCCGGTCATCCTTTCCTTTCCCGCTGCTGATGTCACGCCGGTGATCAGTATCCGCTTGGCACAACCACTCCTAGAGCCGACCCCACCCGCGAAGGTTCGCCATCACCAGCATCAGTGGTACGTCTGAGCACAAACTGCGAGCGTCTCTTGCCATCACGAGCGGCAGGAGGCGATAGAATGCGATCAGTCCGATCGTATGTCGGACGATAGAGAGGCCGAAAGTGGCAAACGCGAAGAAGGAGACGAGCGTGCGAGTAGTCGTCACCAGACGAATCCCCGAAACGGGAATCGAGGTACTCCAGCGCGCAGGATACGAGGTCAGTATCTGGCCTGGACCATTACCACCGACGCGTGAAGAACTCCTCGAATTTGCCAAAGATGCTGATGGTCTCCTCACCCTTCTCACCGAACGAATCGACGCGAAACTCCTCGATGCCTTACCATCAATCAAAGCCGTCAGTAACATGGCCGTCGGCTTTGACAACATCGATGTTGAGGCGTGCACCGCTCGCGGTGTCGTCGTCTGTATCACGCCAGATGTTCTGACGGAGACGACGGCAGACTTCACCTGGGCACTCATTCTTGCCGTCGCACGGCGCGTATGTGAAGCCGCAGAGGCTGTCCATCGCGGCCAGTGGCGAACTTGGGAGCCGCTCGGCTTCCTAGGGCAAGATGTAGCAGGAGCGACACTGGGAATTGTTGGTTTCGGTCGCATCGGCCAGGCTGTCGCACGTCGTGCGAGCGGTTTCGGGATGCGCGTGGTCTATACCGACCGGGAGCAACGACCGCCCGAGATCGAACAGCAACTACGAGCAACCTTTCTGCCGCTCGATCAGCTGCTGGCTGAGAGTGATATCGTTACACTACACGTGCCGCTAACGCCTGAGACCAGGAAACTCATTGGGGCTCGTGAATTGGCTCTCATGAAACCGAACGCCATGCTGATCAACACAGCGCGAGGAGCAGTCGTGGATACAGACGCCCTCGTGGCAGCACTTCGTGACCGACGCTTGTGGGGTGCCGGACTTGACGTCACGGATCCGGAGCCGCTGCCGGCCGACCATCCACTCTTGCAGTGCCCCAACGTCATCGTCACCCCGCACATCGCGAGCGCTAGTGAGGTCACACGAGCACGGATGGCTCAGCTCGCTGCTGAAAACCTGGTCGCCGCACTGCGAGGTGAACGCCCACCCCGTTCGCTCAATTGGGACGAACTGCATCGGAAAGGATAACAAGGTGCGCCGACGCGTCGTGGTGACCGGTCTTGGCTTCGTCACCCCTATCGGGAACGACGCAGTCAGTGTTTGGACGTCCCTCATGGAGGGTCGATCAGGAACGAGAATACTCACGAGAATCGATACGACAGATCTGCCGAGTCGCGTCGCAGGAGAGGTGAAGGAATTTGAGGCCGAACGCTTTCTTCCCCCAAAAGAAGCGCGACGGACCGACCGCTTCATCCAGTTCGCAGTCGTAGCGGCCATGCAGGCACTCCAAGCAGCCCGGCTTGAATTGACTCCGGCAGTCGCCGAACGCACTGCCGTCGTGATTGGGTCAGCACTGGGTGGCGTCGAGACGTTCGAGGCAGGCGTTGAAACACTCCAGGCGCGTGGGCCCGCACGGGTGAGTCCATTCCTGATTCCGATGTTTCTTGCCGACATGGCCGCAGGATACGTCGCGATTCTCACCGGAGCCCGGGGACCGAACTTCGCTACGTTGTCAGCCTGCGCCAGTGGTGCGAATGCGATCGGCGAGGCTGCTCGGATGATCCGAGAGGAACGCGCCGACATTGCGCTTGCAGGCGGTAGCGAGGCCCCTCTCACACGCACGGTCATCGCCGGGTTTGCCGCACTGCAAGCACTTTCACGACGGAACGACGAGCCAGAGACAGCAAGCCGCCCGTTCGATCGCACACGCGATGGCTTCGTCATCGCTGAAGGTGCGGCGGTGCTCGTCTTGGAGTCGGAGGACTATGCTCGGCAGCGCGGAGCACCGATCCTCGCGGAGGTCCTCGGCTACGGTACGACTGCCGACGCCTACCACATCGTCCAACCTTGCGTGGATGGATCCGGTGCAGTCGCTGCCATGAAGTCTGCATTGGACGATGCAGGACTTATGACGCGAGACATCGACTACATTAACGCGCACGGCACAAGTACACCTCTCAACGACACGGTGGAGACCGCTGCGATAAAACAGCTGTTCGGCTCTCGGCAGGCAGTGCCGCCAGTGAGTTCGACAAAGGCCCTTACTGGTCACTTGCTCGGTGCAGCAGGTGCACTGGAAGCGGCCATCTGCGTCTTAGCACTCCAGCACCAAATGATTCCGCCGACATGGCATCTGCGCGAACCTGACCCGGAGTGTGACCTCGATTATGTTCCCAACCAACCGCGCGCAGCGTCCCTACGCTACGTCATGACGAACGCTTTCGGGTTCGGTGGGCATAATGCTGTGTTGATTCTTGGTCAGTATCCCAATTAGTCGGCAGGACAATCGGAAGTCCAGGTGTGCTCGTAGCGCTGAGTATGCCCATCACGACCGTGTTGTGGTTCTCAGCTGGTGCCTTGCCCGAGACTGGAGCGGCAAACAGCCGCTCTCCAGATCTCCCTTCACGAGGGTGAGAAGAGAAGCTCAGAGACGCCACCAGAGGCGACTCATGCATAACGAACATGGAAAAACGGCCTCCGCCTCTGGGCGTCCACCCTATTCCACCTGTCGTGATCCGACAGGTAATGAGACAGGGTAGAAAGCCGACAAGCCCCTGGGCAAGGAGAGATTCAGTCGAGATAGCCACGGAGCATCCGGCTGCAGCTTGGGTGGCGGAGCTTCCGGAGGGCCTTGGCCTCGATTTGCCGGATGCGCTCGCGTGTGATACCGAACTCTCGACCGACCTCTTCGAGTGTCCGGAACTGACCGTCCTCCAAGCCGTAGCGGAGCACGATAATACGGCGCTCGCGCTCCGTAAGGCGGCTCAGCGCCTCCTCCAGCTGCTGCCGGAGTAACTGCTGCGATGCCACCTCAATGGGCGGTGGCTGCGTCTCGTCTTCAATGAAATCACCCAAGAACGCATCACCGTCTTGTCCGATCGGAGCTTCGAGGGAAACCGGGAGACGTGCTGCTTCCAGGATTTGACGAATCTTTTCTTCTGGCATGTCGAGCGCTCGAGCGACCTCGAGCTGAGTTGGCTCACGCTCCAAGATTTGCTGAAGCCGATGGCTCATCTTCTTGATGCGATTAATCGTTTCGCCAACGTGCACTGGGAGACGGATTGTCCGGCTCTGATCGGAGATGGCTCGGGTGATCGCTTGTCGAATCCACCAAGTTGCATACGTGGAAAACTTGTACCCGCGCTTGTAATCGAACTTTTCGGTCGCCTTCATGAGGCCAATATTGCCTTCCTGGATCAGATCCAAGAAGGACAAACCACGGCCGATGTATTTCTTCGCAACGCTGACAACCAGACGCAAGTTCGCTTGGATAAGGTGAGCACGTGCACGCTCGCCATCCTCTTTGTCATGGAGGAGCGCCTGTCGCTCTTCCTCGGACGCATAGTCCCCTCGCTCGAGGCGAGCCTGAGCGATCTTCCCGCGTTCGATCCGTTGTGCGAGCCAAACCTCTTCCTGTGGCGTGAGAAGAGCCGTCTCACCGATCTCCTGGAGATACAACCGCACCGTGTCACTGATTCCGATGCCATCTTCGAGGTCGAGACGCTCATGTTGATCACGTAGTCGGCGGTGGAGAAGCGAGGTGCGTGGGGGTGCGAGACTGGTTTCACTCTCGAGGACACTCAAGCTGTCATCGAGTGAGGAATCGTCAAGATCAGCCAGAGAAGGAAGGGTCTCATCGGGACCAAAGAGCGATTCGGTCATCCCATCCAGAGCATGCAGATCCATCGAATCCATGATCAGACCCCCACTCACCGGTCGGCACCTGCTCAACACGCCCTGCAGAGCGAAGAAGACAACGAGGGCCGGTCGCTGGCGAGTGGTTCTGGCGAGTCTCGTTCGCCTTTCACCCGCTGTCCTTTCCGCTTGTCGACGCGGCGATCCAGCGTACACTCCGCCCGAAAGTATACTGCGTTTTTGCTATCATTTCAAGCGATTGTCGACGAAGCACACCCATATCCGTGTTCGAAATGTCGGAAACGGCAGTTCTACGAAGAGAGGTTCGTGACCCGTTGCGTGTACTCGGTATCGATCCGGGAATGGCTCTCCTGGGATACGGGATCGTCACTGACCCCGAGACTCCCCGAGCTCTGACCTATGGGGTGGTGAGCACAGCCGCACATCTCAGACCAGAACGACGATTGGTGTCCCTATACGAGGAGCTTCGTCGATTGCTTCAACAATGGCAACCTGATGTTGTCGCCCTGGAACAGCTCTTCTTCGCACGGAATGTGACGACTGCGCTCGCAGTCGGCCAAGCTCGCGGAGTCGTCTTGCTGCTCTGTGGCCAACTCAGCATCCCGGTCGTCGAGTACACCCCAGCGCAAGTGAAACAGGCCATCGGTGGCTACGGACGCGCAGGAAAGCGCCAAATGCAAGAAATGGTTCGTTTACTCTTGCAACTACCCTCGATTCCCCAACCGGATGATGCAGCTGACGCCCTCGCAATCGCTCTCTGCCACCTGCATCATCTCCGCTCTCCGTGGATCAAAGAGAGCCATGAGCAAGCGCCGGGTCCGGGCTGACGAGCTCCTTCTGACGCGAGGGTTGGCGACGACACGAAGCCAGGCACGTGCACTCATCATGGCTGGCCGTGTCTGGCACGGCGATCGCCGTGTCGAGAAGCCAGGAGAGCTCTTACCGCCTGATGCCGACCTCCGGCTGACCCAAGAGCCGCGCTACGTGAGTCGTGGCGGCGAAAAGCTCGAATACGCCTTACGCATGTTTGCCATCGACGTCAATGGCCTTGTCTGCGCCGATTTTGGAGCATCCACAGGCGGGTTCACAGACGCGCTCCTCCAGCATGGGGCACGCCGTGTCTACGCCATTGATGTCGGGTACGGCCAGTTACACTACCGACTTCGGCAGGATCCACGCGTCGTCGTCATGGAACGCACCAATGTGCGTTATCTTGAATCCCTCCCTGAACCAATCGATCTGGTGACAATCGATGTTTCGTTCATTTCTCTGCGACTCGTACTCCCCGCTGCCCGACGTGTCCTGCGGCCAGGCGGTCGCGTCATCGCGCTCGTCAAGCCGCAGTTCGAAGCAGGAAAGGGGAAAGTAGGGAAGGGTGGTATCGTCCGTGACCCCGCTGTCCACCGCGAAGTGCTAGAACGTGTCATCGCGACAGCGCTGGAGCTCGGCTTCAGCGTGGAAGGTCTCGTACGGTCACCGATCAGGGGGGCGGAAGGGAACATCGAATTCCTGCTACTCTTGCGGCGTGATGGAGTGACTTCGCTCGACCCGGAGTCACTCATTTCGAGTGTGTTAGGCGAGATGGAATCGGATCGATGAACGAACGCTCACGACGCGACCCCTTCCGTACACTGCGAGCAGCACTCTCCGGCGAAATGCTGAGCGCTCGCTCGAATCCTGGAGTGTGGGTGGATCCGGAGCGAGAGATCCGCACGGGTATTCCAGAGATCGTCCTTGCCGAAGGGAAAACGCACGAGCAACTCGTCGCAAGTGTCACGCTATTACTTGAACGGCGAGGCCGCGTCTTGATTAGCCGATTGGCAGCACATCAACGCGATCATTTGCTCGCCGCCTTTCCGGACGTCCAGGCACGGTACACCGAGTCAGGTCGTACCGTCGTGCTGTGGCACGAGGGCGCTGTTCCGACACCCAGCGGGGGACGGGTTGGAATTCTGACGGCTGGTGCTTCGGACCGCCCGGCAGCAGAAGAGGCTCAATTCGTCGCGGAGGAACTTGGTTGTACCGTGCGTGTCGTGCATGACGTCGGTGTCGCCGGTCTGCATCGACTAGTGCCGGCGCTTGAGGAGCTGATCGTCGCGTGGGATGCCGACGTACTCATTGTCGCCGCAGGAATGGATGGAGTTTTGCCGAGCGTCGTGGCAGGCCTCGTGGACGTTCCCGTGATTGGCTTGCCAACACCCACCGGCTACGGTTTTGGCGGTGGCGGAGTAGCAGCGTTGCAGAGTATGCTGCAGACCTGCGCTCCCGGCCTTGTCGTCGTCAATATTGACAACGGAGTCGGCGCTGGCGCGGCGGCTGCCAAGATCGCCAACCGCTGCGCTGCACTACGGCGTCAGTCTGAATCTGCTCTCATTGACTCGGCCAACACCTGAAGGCGCTGTGCAAGCTCACGATAGAATCGCGCCTCCAGCGCTCGCCAGCGCCCCGTCCCGCGCGCCTCCGCCAAGAACTCGTTGAGGAGTTCCGTAATCAAGAGATAACAGCGGTGTCGGACACGCACTTCCCACGATCGCGCTGCCTGCTCCTCCCGGTGTTGCTCCGGTACTCCTGTAGCGGCGCGTCGGTCACGGAGCTCAATCAGAGCCTCTGCAATCTCAGTCACCCCTTCGCCTGCAGAAGCGATCGCTCGGAGAATTGGGGGAGCAGACTCCGGTGACTCGGCGATGAGTCGGTAATAGGCCGAAAGATCACGGACCACATCTTCGGCTCCCGGTCGGTCAGCCTTATTGACGACCACGAGGTCAGCCAACTCCAGGACGCCGGCCTTTAGTGTCTGGATACTGTCTCCCAACCCAGGAACGAGGACAAGGAGAACGACATCCGCAACCTGAACAAGCGGAGAAGCTTCCTGACCGGCGCCGACCGATTCCAGGAAGATGAAATCGAAACCGTATGCATCGAGGAGCGCGAGTAAGGCCGGTAGTTGTGGAGTACCCGCTCCGTAGGGATCACGCGCCGCCAAAGAACGAACGAAGACCCGAGGGTGATGCGCCGACTCTAACATCCGGATACGATCGCCCAGGATCGCGCCACCAGACCGCGGACTGATCGGATCAAAAGCCAGGATCGCGACAGTCGCATCGCGGCGCGTCATTTCACTCGCGAGCGCTCCCAGAAGGGTACTCTTCCCAGCCCCTGGCGGACCGGCGACAGCCACGACTAGGGCTTGTCGCGATCGCTCGATATCGAGGTCATGCCCGAGTTCGGGATTCCGCTCCAGCAACGAGATCGCGCGAGCAAGTGCTGACCGATCTCGCAAACGTACACGCTCGAGCAGGGTGTCCCACTGCGCAACCATCGCCGATTTACCCGTTGGGCACGACGTCTGGAACATGCGATTCGATGTACCGCACAATCTCAGCCAGCGACGTTCCCGGGCCAAAGACTTCCGCCACTCCTTGCGCTTTCAGAAAGGGGATGTCGTCCTGAGGGATAATGCCACCGACAAGTATCAGTGCCTCACCCTTTCCGTGTTCGCGCAACGCGCGGATCACTTCTGGCACAAGCTGGTTGTGGGCACCAGACAAGATGCTTAACCCCACCACGTCGACATCTTCATCGACAGCGGTCTGCGCGATCGACTCGGGCGTCTGGAATAAACCCGTGTAAATGACTTCCATTCCAGCATCCCGAAGTGCACGGGCGAGTACCTTTGCCCCGCGATCATGTCCGTCCAAACCAGGCTTGGCGATGAGAACGCGAATCGGTCGGCGACGCATCGTCCAAAGCCTCCTTGTCAGTAGTGCAGGCCTCGACGTAGTGGTTCGTGTTCCCGAACTTTGATTGTTTGCATCAGCGTGACGCTATCCGCTGCATCGTGCAGGGCTGGACTCGCCGCACGTCCGGTCAACACGATATCGGTCCAGGGAGCAGCCCGTTCGACGAGCTCCAGAATCGCCTTATCCTCTACCATACCTTCGTCGACCAGTGTTAGCAGGCCATCCAGAATGAGAATATTGGTGACCCGGCGCAGCACGTGGTCACGGGCCTCACGGAGTGCCGCCTGCAACCGTTCCGGCGAGATAGCCGGACCGCGGAATTCTTCCGGACGCGTGCGCACGTCGATCATCCCATATTGGGAGAGTGTGACGCCTGTGAGGAACGAGACGGCGGCAACCTCACCGCGCTCACGTCCGGTCTTAAGAAACTCGATGATATGCACGCGCAAACCATGTCCGGCACCGCGCAACGCGATGCCGAGCGCAGCATCCGAAGTGCGACGCTCGTCCCCGACTAAAAGCATCATGTATCCGCGCCCATTCTGCCCTGGCTCCGCACCCATTGCGTTCCCCCGTTTCTCGATTCCGCTTCCTCGTATCCGACCGGAAGGAAGAACCCATCCACGGGTCGGGCGAATACGAGGTCTTGGCAACCGACTGTTTTGCTACCACCAAATTGCAGCAGCGACGCTACCTCTCTGTCGTTGTGTCCGCGTCTCGTACCAGCCTCAGGCTGCCAAGTGCGAGACGCCCTGCGGCAATTGTCGCTTTCACATCGTTCAGTCAGCAAGCGAGCACTCGTCGAGACGAATACGGAGTCCGTTGAACCGATTCATCGCAGCGGTCAATCCTTCACGATGCCAAACGAGCACAGCCTGTGCTGCAACGAGCGTAACACGCTCAGCGAGCGGCCGTTCTGCTGCAGTAAATGGACTCAAGACATAGGAGCGGCCCTCGTCTTTGACCGCTGGACGCCCAATACCGACACGAAGCCGTGCAAACCGGTCGCTCCCAAGCTCACTGATCACCGACTCGACGCCATGATGACCTGCCGCGCTTCCGCCTTGTCGTAGCCTGATCACGCCGAGCGGAAGATCCATATCATCATGGATGATCAGTACGCGATCCAAAGGAAGCTTGTACCACTGAACCGCTTTTCGCACAGCTCGACCGCTCAAGTTCATAAACGTCAGTGGCTTCAGCAGGAGCAATTGACCTCGATCGGTATGAATCGAGGCAAACTCTCCGTCAAAACGACGCTCGTAGCCGGGAATCCTAAATTCTCTTGCTAACGCGTCGATTACCCAGAATCCGACGTTGTGCCTCGTGTCGGCATACCTCGGCCCCGGATTCCCGAGGCCGACAGCAAGCCACTGGTCATCTACCATCCTCGAGTGCCTCCCGATACACCGTAAGGGTTTGTTCCGCTGCACGAGTCCAGGAGAACTGCCGTGCGCGTGCGCGACCTCGCCTTGCGTAGTCTTGCCGTAAGCTATCGTTCTGTAGGAGAGTCCTGCATGCTTCAGCCAGCGCCTCGGAAGTCTGGTCGTGCACAAGCAGGGCAGCGTCTCCGGCCACCTCCGGCAGGGCACCAACTGCGAAGGCTACCACGGGTAAGCCTCCGGCGAGTGCCTCCAGCGCCGGTAGACAGAAGCCCTCGTCGCGGCTAGCCACGACTAGTACTGTTGCGACAGAATAGAGAGCATGCAAAAGGTCATCGTGTGCATCAGCAAGCCATTGTAAAATACCTTGTTCCTGGAGTCTGCGCACTCTCATTATTGTCGTGGCTGCATTCCAACCTTCTTGACCGACGATCACAAGGAATGGAGCACCTTCAAGCCAGCGATGAAGCGCCAGAAAAGCATCCAGAAGAAGGTCATACCGTTTGCGAGGCTCCACCGTACCCACAGCCAGAACGATTGGACGTGAAGTGAAGGGAAAGCCCGTTTCATGCCCGAGCACTGAAGAGAGTTGTCGGATCGGATCGGAGTGTGGATGGAACCACCGTTCTTCAACGCCATGATGGATTACGCGAATGCGAGGAGCCACGTCCGGAACGAATTCGGCGATTCGCCGGGCAGTTGCATGCGAAACGGCGATGATCCGGTCTGCGCGCCGTAAACCGGGTAGAGTGCGTGCATAGTACCGATGTGCGTCGGGAGCGAGCTCACCGGGGGCATCAAGGAAAGCGAGATCGTGGATGGTCACGACGCCACGAATCCGCTTCGGCAGGCGGGGGAGAACAAAATCGGTCGCATGGACAAGAGAGACCGGTTGTCGAGCGAGTTCCCACCCAAGCGTCCACTCCTCAAGCGGATGGTGAGGTGGAGTCCAGACACGGAGAAGTGGCAGCGGGGAATCGACGATCGGACGGTTGGCGATGAGGGAGAATGTAAAGCCACTTGTGGCGCACACATTCGCTTCACTCGAGGCGATCGCCGCCGCCAGGCAGCGGATGTAGCGGCTGATCCCCCCGCGGCGGTAGGCGAGCAGACGCCCGTCAATCGCAATGCTTCCCTGAGCGCTCACGCATCCCCCGAGCCACTATTCCCGGGGCTGTTATACTCTCCACCGTAGCTCGATGCCTCAGCATCTGGGACGTCGATGCTTGGTCCGGGGCGCATGCGCTAACGAATGAGGAAGAGCCATGGACTTCTTTAGAATGGGAATTGGGGAAATCCTCGTGATTATGATGCTCGCGCTCATTCTGTTCGGGCCTGGCAAGTTGCCCGAGATCGCTGCAGGAATCGGGCGTGCTGTGCGCGAGTTCCGCAACGCAACACGCGAACTGACAAGTGAGTTCGAACAAGCGTTCCGCGAGGTTCAGACGAGTACTGCTGAAGTGACGACTTCCGTGCTCTTGGTTCAGCAAGAGACGCGTGCCGCATTGAGTGAAGTCGCGACGACGACGCAGCAAGCCGCACAAGCTGTTGTCGCTGACCAGGCACCTGCTCCAGCTACAGCCCCTGCGGCAGCGTCGGTTCCTCCCCCGTCGCCAGTTCTCTCAACTGCAACAAACTTCACTGCCGCTAACGGCCGGCGCGAGCCGACGAAAGAAGACCCCTTAGCTGATCTCGTTGACTTGGACGATCTCCTGAACGATACACCGTCGTCATCCAGCGCTACTGAGAGTCACTGGGAGCGCTGAGCGGGTCAATCGGCTCTTATTCCTGCACTTTCCGCGCAACCCAGAGACAAAGCACACCGTTCGGAAGCTCCGCGCGCACCCACTCTCCCTTGAGTCTGACATTGTCCCGTGGTTGTGGCATCGTTTCACAACCGGTTGCGGGCAACGGGCCAAGGAGACGCTGTAGGACGGGATACCAAGGGCGCATCCAGAGCGGCCACCACGTGGGCCGAACGGCGACGACCGCGACGTACAGGCCACCGGGGCGTAGGACGCGTGCGATCTCTTCGTTCGTTGTCTCCTCGAGGAAGAACGTGGTCGGAAATGTCGTGATCACAGCGTCGACACTCGAGTCGCGCACGGGAAGAGCCCCAGCATCCGCCTGGACAATGCAGACTTCTCGCAAACCGGCCGTTCGGCGGCGGGCGATCCGCGTCATCTGTCGCGAAAGGTCCACAGCAACCACCACTCGTCCCGGTCTGGCCAACCATGCGGCAAGATCACCTGGGCCGCAACCCAGCTCAACGATGCGTGCTGCCGAAACGAGCCACGTCTCAACCGATCGTTGCCAATCGGCCCATGCTCCACCAAAGAGCACATGCGTGAGCAGCGGGTACAGTGAGGCGAGGGGGCCATAGAAAAGTTCGAGCAGACGAGCGAGTAACTTTCTCGAGCGCTGATGCATACACCTCTCCGCCTGACTGGGTTGTCATGGTATACCCGTTCACGCACAGCCTCGCTGCGGTCAGCACCGAGGCGAGGAGGGTCAACGACGATGCAATCGTTTATGATCGTGAGACGTGAGAGCACCACTTATGCCCGCCTTGGGCTGCTCAGGACGCGTCGCGGTATCGTGCACACTCCGGCGTTCATGCCGGTCGGAACCCAAGCGACTGTCAAATCGCTGACTCCGGAGGAGATCCGGGCCACTGGCAGCGAGATTATCCTTGCAAACACCTATCACCTTTTCCTGCGTCCTGGTCCCCAGGTGCTCGAGGCGGTCGGTGGGCTACACATTTTCATGGGGTGGGACGGACCAATCCTGACGGACTCGGGAGGGTTCCAAGTCTACAGTCTGGCGAAGTTGCGGCAGGTGACGGAACGCGGGGTGATCTTTCGCTCTCACATCGACGGATCACTCTGCGAACTCACGCCGGAATCTGTGATCGATCTTCAGTTCATCTTCGGCTCCGACATTGTGATGCCGCTGGATGACGTCGTAGGATACGGGGAACCTGAGCAGCGGCAACGCGACGCGATGGAGCGGACGCACCGGTGGTTACGTCGGAGCATCGAGCGATTCCAGGAGCGGACAGCGAATATGTCCGCGGAAGAGCGCCCATTGCTCTTCGGCATCGCCCAAGGAGGTTTCGACGCGACGCGCCGCCAGCAGAGCGCGGCGACGATCGCCGCGCTTCCAGTAGACGGGTTCGCAATTGGTGGCTTGAGCGTCGGTGAGCCGAAACCGCTGTTGGAAGCGATGCTTGCAGCGAGCCTACAGGCCCTCCCGGAAGATCGTCCGCGGTACTTGATGGGCGTTGGCGCACCGGAAGATCTGTGGCGAGCGGTCGCACTTGGCGTCGATCTCTTCGATTGCGTATTGCCAACACGGCTCGCCCGCCATGGCGCACTCTTCACGTCGAGCGGCCGCATTGACATTACCTCAGCACGTTTCAAGTTTCTGACCGCCCCCGTGGACGAGACGTGTGACTGCTATACCTGTCGTCATTTCAGTGCTGCGTATCTCCACCATCTTTTCCGGGCGAAGGAACTCCTTGCCTATCGACTGGCCACGATTCACAATTTACGGTTTATCCAAAATCTTATGCAGAAAATGCGAGCAGCAATCGCTGAGGGCACCTTCGCCGCGGCGTGGGAGCAATTCCTTGCTGCATACCAGTCGACAGAAAATGCACGGGAAGAGGCCGTGCTGCTCGAGGGGGAAGAATGAGCGAACGCGCTGCTCTGCATTGTGTCGTGTATGGTCGCGTGCAGGGCGTTGGATTCCGCTTCTTCGTGGTGGACGAAGCGGAACGACTGGGACTGGTCGGTTGGGTGCGTAACCGCCCCGATGGGAGATCGGTGGAGTTGTGGGCCGAGGGCCCGCGTTCTGCCTTGGAGCGCCTACAAGATCGTGTCCGCGTCGGGCCTCCGGGCGCATGGGTAGAGCGGGTTGAGTGTACCTGGGTTGAGCCGACTGGTAGCTACCCGGACTTCAGTATTCGACGCTAAGGTGAGGGAAGAGGAGCGACCGTGGCGACGATCGCAATTGTGGGACTTGGATACGTGGGGCTTGTGTATGGAGGAGCGTTCGCCGATCTCGGGAATTCCGTCCGAGGCGTCGATATCGACGCGGAGAAGGTCGCCAAGTTGCGGGAGGGGATCGTTCCTATCTACGAACCTGGTCTCAACGAATTGATACGGCGCAATCTCGAAGCAGGACGATTGCACTTTACGACTGACTACGCAGAAGCAATTCCGGACTCGGAATTCGTCTTTATCTGCGTAGGGACTCCCTCAACAGTCGATGGCGATGCCGACATGCGTGCAGTGCGTGCAGCGGCTGAGGCGATCGGGCGTCACCTGCGGGGACACACAATCATTGTCAACAAGAGCACCATGCCGATCGGCTCAGGTGATTTCGTCTCGACGCTAATTGAGCAGGTGAAACCGCCTGATGCGACGTTCGCGGTTGTGAGCAATCCGGAGTTCTTGCGAGAAGGCTCAGCCGTCCATGATGTCTTCCATCCGAGCCGAATTGTGCTCGGAGCAGAGGATCGTGAGGCAGCGGAGCGAGTCGCGGAACTCTATCGAGTCCTCAATGCCCCAATCTTAATTACCGATCGGCGAACCGCAGAGATGATCAAGTACGCATCAAATGCTATTCTCGCCACCCGGATCAGTTTCATCAACGAGATCGCGCAGATCTGCGAGCAGGTAGGCGCCGACGTGAAGGTTGTCGCGCAAGGGATGGGGTACGACCCACGGATCGGCCCCTTGTTTCTGGAGGCTGGCCTTGGATTCGGTGGGAGCTGTTTTCCTAAAGATGTCCGCGCATTAGCCTACATGGCTGAGGAAGTCGGGTGCCATCCACAGCTGCTCCATGCTGTCCTCGAGATCAATCAGGATCAGCGACGGCGTTTCGTCAGGAAGTTACAGGAACTCCTCGGAGACTTGCACGGACGTCCCATTGCACTTTGGGGCCTCGCATTTAAACAAGATACCGACGACGTGCGCGAGTCACCGGCGCTCGACGTCCTGCGAATGCTCCTCCAGCGAGGAGCAGTGGTAACTGCCTATGACCCAGCAGCGATGGCGAATGCGGCCCGTGAGGTTCCAGAAGCACGGTATGTTCCGGATCCGTATACAGCAGTCACAGGGGCTGATGCGTTACTTATCGCCACGCCGTGGAACGAGTTCAAGCAAGCCGACCTCCGACGAGTACGCGAGCTGATGCGCACACCGATCATTCTCGACGGCCGCAACATTTATGAGCCTGCTGAGGTGCGGAGCCTCGGTTTCATTTACATGGGAGTCGGACGTGGTCATTGAGCCGATCTGGGACCCCGATGCAGCTGGCCCCGTCGAGGTGGGCATCGATGCGATCGAGATCTGGCGTATCGAACGGGCGCTGTCTCGTTTCGGGGAACGTTTCCTCTCGCGTATCTATACCGAGGCTGAGCGAATCCGCTATGCAGGGCGAGTGAGCGAACTGGCTGCACGTTTTGCCGCAAAAGAGGCGGTAATGAAGGCCCTCGGGACGGGTGTACGCGGTGTGCGGTGGCGAGATATCGAGGTGCTCCCAAACCGGCGTGGGAAGCCAGTTGTTCGCCTGTACGCGACGGCCGCCGAGCGGGCACAGCTTCTGGGACTCCAGCACATTGCGGTGTCGCTTACTCACGCGCGAGATCTCGCTATCGCGGTCGTTGTCGCCGTGTTCGCACCTTCGCATTCTGGAGATCGAATACATTGATCGGGAGGAGCACCAGCGATGGAAAAGCTTTGCCGCGTGGCAGAAGTTCGGCGAGCTGAGGAAGAAGCGGTCACCCAGGGCACATCGCTCGCTGAACTAATGGCACGCGCTGGCCGAGCGGTCGCCGAGGTGATCGACGAACTTGTTGGCAGCAGCGACAGAAAATCTCGGCGCGCACTCTTCTTCGTTGGCCCGGGCAACAACGGCGGCGATGGTCTCGTTGCCGCCGGGCACCTGGCGGCTCGCGGGTGGGACTGCAAGATCTGGGCCTGGAATCGCTCTGAACCGGGTGATGTTCCCGTGGAAGCGGAGTGGCTCGCCCGGTGTGAGTGGCTTACGAACGAACAACTGGAGCAAGCTCTCTCGCGAGCTGACGTTATCGTTGACGCTGTGTTTGGGATCGGCGGCAGGGCAGAGCTTCCCGATCCAGTAGCGAGCGCATTCGAAGCGGCGAGTGAAGCACGGCGACAACGGGGCACCCTGCTGGTCGCAATCGACGTACCGTCAGGTATCGACAGTGACACGGGCGCAGCCGATCGGCGAGCATTCCGAGCTGACCTGACCGTCATGCTGGGACTCCCGAAGCTTGGCGCGTATCTGGCACCAGCGTTGCGGTACACTGGCCTCATTCGTTTGGTCGATATTGGATTGCCACGGCCGCCGATCGTTCCTGGAAGTGTTGCCGTACTCACCGAGGCGGACGTTCGTACCTGGCTCCCTCGGCGTGAGGCGGACACGCACAAGTGGGCCGTCGGTGCGGTAATCGTCGTCGGCGGCGCTCCGGGCTACTACGGGGCGCCCCGTCTCGCCGCGACTGCTGCGCTCCGCGTCGGAGCCGGTCTTGTGACACTTGCGGTGCCGCGCTCTCTGATACCTGCGATTGCGGCTGCCCAAGCCGAGGTCACATTCATTCCGGCGCCAGATGGCGATGTTGGTGCTGGTCAGCGCTGGGCAGATCTCGTCCGAGAAGCCCTGCCGCGGTATCGCACGCTGCTTCTTGGCCCGGGGCTGGGACAAGATCGTCCAGCAGAAGAACTCGTACGGTTTCTCCTCGGGATCGGGCGGCAACGACGCGGTTCGCTTGGCTTCGCCCCCACGAGCGAGGAGCTGCCCCTGCAGCGGTTCACTGGCTATGCAGTCATCGATGCGGATGGACTCAACTGGCTGGCCAAGTCCGGTACGTGGTGGGAAGAACTGCGAGAAGCTCGACTGATCCTGACGCCACACCCTGGCGAGCTTGCTCGCTTACTTGGGGTTGAGGTTTCGACGATTCTTGAGGATCCCTGGGGTATGGCGGCCGAAGCAGCGCGCACGTTCGGCCAACATGTTGTTTTAAAGTACGGGCACACGTCGGTCGCCTGCCCAGATGGTACGCTCCTCCTTGCACCGCAGGTTCACCCAGGACTCGCCTCAGCCGGGACTGGTGATGTGCTTGCTGGAGTGATCGCTGGCTTGGCTGCCCAGGGTTTGGAGCCAAGAGACGCCGCTGGGGCTGGCGTCTTCATTGCGGGGCAAGCCGCGCTGGCTGCGATTGCGGCGAAGGGGACGCTTTCGCTGTTGGCCTCCGATATTATAGCTGCTTTGCCGAGGATTCTCCGAAACCTGTATGATCCACGATGGTCTCCAGAGCAGTATGTGGTGTCAGGAATGCGGCTTTCCCTTGAAGGAGCGGATGAGAGCTAAGCATGCCTTCGTTCGACCAATTGATGAGAGGAGCGCGAGAATGATCCAAGAGCTTCGTGTCCGGGCACTGATGACGCGAGACGTCATCGCGATCGGCCCGGATACCTCCGTCGGGGAAATTGCCAGGCTCCTATGGGAACACGCGATTTCGGGGGTGCCGGTCATTGACGCAGAGCGGCGTGTGGTAGGAATCGTGACAGAGTTTGACTTGATCGCGCGCGAGGCGAGTTTTAATGCACCGCTCTATGTTCCCTTTTTGGATGCCTTCTTCAAGCTTCCCGGCACCGGTGATGAAACGCAGCTGCGCAAGATCCTGGCCACCCGAGCTGCCGAGATCATGTCGTCGCCGGCGGTCACGATCGGTCCTGACGAGACGATCGAAGCGCTGGCAACGCTGATGTATCGCCGGCGTGTCAACCCGGTTCCAGTCGTCGACGACGAGGGGAAACTTCTCGGTATCGTGTCTCGCTCAGACCTCATCTGGCTGATGACGCTTGAAGAGCGTGGTGAGTTGCCGACGCTACTCGCCAGCCGAAGGTGAACCGACAGAGCGTTTAGGCTGATTCTTGCAGCTGCCGACGCAGCAGTTCGACGTCTCGCCGAATGATGAAAGTCCGTCCCGAATGCTCGTCGCGGACGTACTCGAGCTTGCGCTCGTCCATCCAGCGGTAGATCGTTGGCCGAGTCACGCCGAGGTCTTGCGCCGCCTTCCCGATGCTGACGAGCTCACTCGGCTCGTAGGCGCGGAACTTGGCCTGGGAGAGCAGCCGACCAAGGTCGCTCTCCCAGAAGCTCCGAGGCACGGAGTAGTCCTCGGCTCCGGGCGCCCAAAAGAGCAGCTGCAGCACTAGCTCAATGTTTTCCAGAATCCGCTCACGCTGCTCGACGAGCTTCCCCTGCGCAACCGCGGCCAACCGCTGGAGCACTTGACCCAGTGGGCTCTCACGGAGCTCTGCCATGAGCGCCTCTTCACTCAGATTCAACTGCTCCAGGGCTCGGGGGAGCAGGCGAGATAAGAGCCGGTAGTGATGCGTGTAGAGGAGCCGTAGCGCCTCGTCGATCACCCTCTGGTATACCAGTGTCTGGGAGTCCACGGGGCCTCCTCTCGCCCAGCAAACCAACTACCGGTGTACGTACCCATTGTACGGAAACCGTTGGTGGACGTCAACTGACAGTCGGAGACAAGGTGTCCGCACGATGTTCAGAATCCGCCCTGTGCCAGCTAGACACTACCTCGTCCCTGTTCAATTCATCTCAGCAGAGATCACACGGAAACTCATCCGCCGAACTCTGTAGCATCAGAGCACCACCGATGGAAGCCCCGCTGGGTCAAGGGAACGATGGGAAGCACATGACGAGAGACGAGTCGTTCACGGACTGCTGCTTCCGCAAGCTCCGGCCGGTTCGTCTCTTCCGAAAGGTGCGCCAACCAGACGGCTTGGGTAGACGGCCCGCACTCGCGAGTCACGCGTGCTGCCTCATCGTTGCTCAAATGCCCATATGGCGAGGCAATCCGCCGCTTGAGCCATTCTGGATAGGGTCCTTTTTCGAGCAGAGTTCGATCATGGTTCGCCTCGATGACAGCCAAGGTAGCCTTTCGAACACTCTCGATGACTTCAGGTGTGGGCAAGCCGAGATCGGTAAAAAGCGCAATTTCTGCTTCCCGCGAGGCGATGCGGAGACCGATAGGCTCATTAGCATCGTGCCAAACAGCGATGGGGCAAAGCGCAAGATCGCCAACCTCTACCCATCGATGAGCTCTGATCTGTACGCGGCGGGCTCCGTCTAGTTCGAGTGCAGCAAACGTCCCCCGTGTTGCGAAGACCGGGCAGGAGTGCCAGCGGAGGAGTCCGGAGAGTCCTCGCACGTGATCATGGTGTTCGTGAGTGATCACAATAGCTGAGAGCTCCTGATCACGAATACCACACCTGGCCAGCTGGGTACGGAGTACACTCGGGGGAAAACCCGCATCGATCAACAGCACTGTCCGGCGCGTCCGGACGACAAATGCGTTCCCCCGGCTCCCACTCCCGAAACAGAACACTTCCATAGCCCTATGCTCCGAACAACGCTCGTCCGATACGAACCATCGTTGCCCCTTCCTCGACGGCGATCTCGAAGTCGTTTGTCATGCCCATCGAGAGCTCCGGAAGCGGGTAAGAGAAGTGATCCTCGAGTTGGTCGCGCAGGGTGCGCAAAGCTGCAAATACTCGCCGGATTTCGGACTCGCACGATGTCAGCGGAGCTATTGTCATAAGGCCGCGGAGTTCCAAGTGAGGAGCCTCGAGTACGGCGCGAACGACTTCGGCTGCTTCAAGAGGATCGCAACCATGTTTCTGCGGCTCACGCGCCACGTTGACTTGAACGAGTACCGGGATCCGCCGTCCTTGGCCTTCTGTTCGTCGCTCGAGTTCCTCAACCAGTGAGAGGCGATCAACAGACTGAATCATGGAGAAGAGCTTCACCGCGTGCCGAACCTTGTTCGTCTGCAGATAGCCGATTAGGTGTAGCTCGGTTTCAGGGGGAAGCGGATCTGTCCCGAACTTCTGCAGCGCCTCTTGCACACGGTTCTCACCAAAGGCACGCAGTCCGAGATCGTAAGCAAGCTGTACTGTGGCGCGAGGCACACCTTTAGTCACGGCCACAATCTTCACGGTGGCCGGATCGCGCCCAGCTCGCTCGGCAGCCTGTGCGATTCTGCGTCGTACTTGTTCCAGATTCGCAGCCAGACGGTCTCGCTCGATCATCCTTACCCCACTTGATCCACAGGAAGTGCGATGACAGCAGCCTGCGCTCCGGAACGAGGGCCAGCAGCGCGATAGGAAAACCAATCGCTCGCATGGCACCGTGTACAGATGCCAGCTAGCTCAATGTGCTGTGGGAGAACCCCTGCCTCAAGCAAGAGAAGGCGGTTCGCTTCCCAGAGATCGAAAACGTACCGCGTTTCGCGGCGGGAAACAGCCCGTTGGCCATCTGCCGGAGCCGTCGTGAGCCACTGCTCGACAACCTCGTCACCAACCTCGTAGCAACAAGGACCGATCGATGGCCCGAGCGCTGCTCTGAGCTTACTGGGCTGTGCGCCAAAATTCTCCACCAGCACCTCGATTGCTCGAAGGACAATCAACTGCGTTGTTCCACGCCAGCCAGCGTGGACCGCGGCGACAGCCGGTACGTCCGGCGCGTAGAGCAGGATCGGCACGCAGTCAGCGCACTGGACGACCAGTGGCAGGCCACGCTCCGCGGTGACCAGGGCATCAGTATCTGGTATGGCTGTGCTAGGCTCCAGTGCTCCTCGGCCACCGTCCTTTCTCATCACGACCGCGACCCGAGCTCCATGGACTTGCCGACCGAACACTGTTGACTCCAGCGGGAGTCCCAGTTGCTTCCACCAGTGGCGACGGTTCTGCAGGGCCACGTCACAGCCTGCGTTCCAGCTCACCGCCCCGTGTCCTGGCAGGGAAGGGTCACGTCGCGTCATTCCGTGCGGGATACCCAGTTGTGTCAGTGTCACGAAACGGTAGGGCTGGATTCTCATGGCTCATCACGCAAAATGACATGCACGAGCGTCGGAGTTGGTCGCTCGATGGCACGCGACAACGCCTGGGCGAGTTCTTCCGGCTCCGTGACTCGCACCGATTCGATTTCATAGGCACGTGCCAGTGCGACAAAATCGGGATTGATCAGATCAACATCGCGCGGTCTCACCTCTCGCCCAAGCATTGCCCGCTTCACAGCAGTGTGGGTGTGATCATCAAAGACGACAACGATCACTGGGAGACGGTACTGTGCTACCGTGCCCAGCTCTTGGATCGTGAATTGAATCCCACCATCACCGCAAATGGCCACCGCTGGCCGCTCGGGGCGCGCGAACTTCGCCCCAATTGCCATCGGCAGCGCCGAGCCGAGCGTACCGAAGCCGCGTGGGAAGGTGTAGGTTCTCGGGAGATAGACCGGAAAGTACCGAACACCGGCGTAGCAGACCATCGTCATGTCGTGAGCGGTGAAGGTTTCACGAGGGAGGGCGCTTCGCAGTGCCTGCACCCAGGATTTGTACCGATCGTAGGTATCCTGCGAGAAACTACGCAAGGATTCGCGTGTCTTTGCTATGGTTTCTGGATCCCAGCCCTCACTGGGGCGTAAATTCCCTCGAATCCGCTCGAGTAAGGCAGCAACAAACTTGCCGACATCAGCTGCAACAGCTAGTGTCGGACAATACGAGCTACTGAACTCCATTGGATCGATATCGACGTGGATCAGAGTCCGTGGAAGGGGCAGTGTGCCTCCGGCAGTCGTCCGCGTACCGAGTCCCGTGCCAAGGGCAAGAACAACGTCAGAACTGCGAAAGAGGTCGGCAGCTGGATTGTCGCTTGTCCATCGGTATCCCCACGAGCCGACCGCAAAGGGATGATCCTCAGGAATGGCCCCCTTGCCCGTGACGGTCATGAACACTGGCGCCCGGATCTCGCTCGCCAGTTCCGCCAGCAGTGGACTCACCTCCTCGCCGACCGCCCCGCCACCGGCCAAGATCACCGCCCGTCTCGCTGCCGCGAGCAGTTCGGCGGCACGATCGACATCGGCTGGGTTCGGCGCACGCGGCTGACGGCGTGCAGTGTATTGGTCACACGAAGGCGCTTGTTCGCGCAACACATCCAGTGGAACTTCAAGATAGACGGGACGTGGCCGGCCATTCCACAGCTGGTCAAAGGCAGCAGCGACCGCCGGTTCGATCTCGCTTGCACTCATCACGCGGTAGGCCCACTTGACCACGGGGCGGATTACAGCCAGCTGATCAGGCATCGCATGGAGTTCTCCATGCATTCGACCGAGATCATGTCGCTCAAGACAAGTGCTGATCACGAGGATAGAAACACTATCGGCAAACGCTTGCGCCACCGGCGTCAAGATATTTGTGAGTCCTGGACCAGAGATGGTGAGAGCGACCCCAACGCGGCCGCTGGCTCGGGCGTATCCATCAGCCATGTAGCCTGCACCTTGCTCGTGCCGGGGAAGGATCGTGCGGAGAGAACTCCTTTCTAACGCGGCGTAAATATCCAACGTGTGTACTCCAGGGATACTAAAGACGAGGTCGACCTGGTGTCGTTCCAAGGCTTTGACAAGCAGCTCGGCACCTGTAAGCAGCATCTTTGGCTCACTCCAGTTTCCGTACCCACCGTCGTCATGCGTGAAACAGGACGCAGTCCGTCCCCGCGCAGTGTAGGCGATGCCGCAATGACGAGCAACGCGATAACCGCCATGTGGAGCGGAGCCACCTGCAGACACCGCAACTGCACTCAGCGACAACGGAGAGAGAAGCCGATCCCTTGGGACACGGTCAGCCGTGAAGAATCGACTGCAGTTACGGCCTATTGGATGTCCGACACGCCTCTGAGCTTTCTCTGCGGAGGCCACCGTAGCATAATCGTTGACAGTCGTCCGCGATCGTCGCTAAACGCAGGTGAAACAGTGCACCTCCTCACCATAAATGCGATGTTGCTGAGTCAACCTGAGGCGCCGAGCTCAATGCCAGAAACCAATGATGAGCGTCCTCGTGTGCCAACGACTAATGGCGTCTTGCGAACGTGCGACTAATCACAGTCGCACAAACACCAGTGGCGAGGACGAGGCAGCGCAACGCTGCAGCGGCGTCACCAGTGACGCCGCTCGGGGATAAGTTGCCCGCGCCGGCGACGTCGTTTGGAAATACGCATAAGAACCCTTATGCGCATACTCAGGAGAATTCCCTGTCGCGACGCCGTTCTATTCTGCGTTCAGGGCCCGGATGGTCACCAAATGGTCACCAACTTCGTGTTCGGCCAGGGTGGCCAGTTCGGTGACGAGCAGCCGCTCGGCGGGTGGCAAGGCGTGGGCGTAGGCATCGAGCGTGATGCGGCTCGTGCTGTGGCCGAGCCGCTGCTGGACGAGATGGACCGGGACCCCCCGTTCGAGGAGCAGCGTGGCGTGGGTGTGGCGGAGCGTGTGCGGCGTACCGGTCAGCCCGGCCCGTGCGACCAGCGTCTGCATGACGGCCTGCACGGTGCGCACGGCGAGCGGCGTGCCGTCGCCGCGATCGAAGACGGCATCGTGCTCCTGCCAGGCCGGTCCGAGGAGCTGTCGGCGCCGCGCCTGCTCGGCCTGCTGGGCGGCGAGCACCTGGATCGTTGCCGGGTCGAGCGCGATGCGCCGGCGACCGGCTGCCGACTTGGACCGGCGCACGAAGAGCGCGGCAGCCGCCAGGTCGACGTCGCTCCAGCGCAGGTTGCAGGCCTCGCTCACCCGCAGGCCGGTCGTCGCCAGGACGAAGAAGAACCGGCCGTAGCGGTGCTGGGCAGCGACGGCGAGGAAGCGGCGGAGTTCGTCCAGCGTCCAGGCGCGGGCTGTCCGCTCGGTGCGGGCCGGCGCCGGTCCTTCCAGCCCGTCGGCCGGTGAGCGCGGCAAGAGCCCCTCGCGGACGGCCAACCGGAACAGGCCGCGCACCAGCGCTCCGACCTGCTGCGCGTAGCTCGACCCGCTAGCGGCCTGGAACACCTGCTGGACGTGGAAGCCAGTGACCTGGCGGAGTTTGAGTCCGCCGAGGAGCGGCAGGACGAACCGCTTGGCGGCCTGCTGGTAGCTCCGGCGGGTCGCCTCGCTGAGGCGCGCGACGGCGAGGTAGTGCGCGAGGAAGTCGGCGACGGTGAGGCTCGCTGGTGCGAGCGGGGCGTCGCCGAGCCGGAGCTTGGCTTCCTTCTCGGCCAGCTCCTTCTTCGTGCGCGCCGTGATGCGCACCTGCTTGCGCTGGCCGGTCGCCGGATCGAGGACCCAGACGCGCTTGGAGTAGCTGCGGCCGCGCCGCTCAGCCATGCTGCTCCGCACTCCGCTGTCCCGCTCGTTCGGCGAGAAACCGCTCGACGTCCTGCTCGCTGATGCGCCAACCCGCCTTGCCGGGCAAGCGACTGCCCGCCAGGAGCCCCTCGCGCAGCCAGCGGCGGACCGTCACCGGCGAGACCTGCAACCGCTCGGCGACCTGCTCGACCGTCAACCAGCGATCCTGTGCCATCACGCCTCACCTCCGGCGCCGATGATACACGACACGCGCTGAGTAGGCATGACAGCTTGACACGACACGGAACGATATGATACGATACAAACGCTGACGGAACGTCACGGAACATCACGAAAGGAGTCGGACGATGATCACGGCAGCACAGGCGAAGGCGATCGCGGAGCGCTACCAGAAGGCGGTCGAACTGGTCGAGCAGGGCAAGGTCTTCCCGCTGGCCGAGTCGGCCGACCGCTCCATCGTCGTCAATGGCGAGAACCGGGCGCACCTGGTCGACCTGGCCCGCCACACCTGCGACTGCAAGGACTACCAGTACCGCGGCCGCGAGGTCGGCACCTGCAAGCACCTCTTGGCGGCCGAACTCTTCCGCGAGCGGCACCAGGACGGCGGCCGGGGCGCAAAGCCCCGCCGCCGCTACCAGTGCGACGTGTGTGGTGCGGTCGAAGAGACGGACGACGACCTTACGGGCACGCGCTGCCGCCGCTGCCTGCTCCTGCACCCGCTCGAGCCACGCGGCCGCTTCCAGCCGCTCGAGGATACGGAACGCTGCGACACCTGCGGCGGCGGACTGGACGGCGGCCGCTGCCCGGCCTGCGAAGCCGAGGCCGAGGCGACCGACGACGGACGCTTCGTCCGCGAGGGTGACGGGACGGTGTCGGCACTCTGGTGAGACGCGGTGTGTGAGCGAGCGGAAAGGAGCGGAACCATGGCACAGGAACGGCGGGTCACGGTCGAGCACATCGAGGAACGGACCTCGAGCGAGGGCAAGCGCTACTGGCGGGTCAAGGTCGCTGGTGAGAAGCGGAGCTACTTCGTCTGGGACCCAGACGTGGCGGACGCGCTCGTCGTCGGCCAGACCTACCAGGCGACGGTGAACGGCAGCGCGGAGTACCCGCGCATCACCAGCGTCGCGTTCGCCGACGACGCGGCACCTGCACCGGCCGCTCCAACCCCTGGTGAGCGCGAGCGCCGGATGCTCCGGATGTCGGCGCTGCGCGCGGCGGCGGACGTCCTGCACGGCAGTGCCGTGCCGGCGTCGGAACTCCTGGCCTACGCTGAGCAGCTCCTGGCCTGGCTCGAGCAGTGAGGGGGAAGGAGCCGACCGATGATCCGCGCACCGCCAAGGGAACCCCGTGAAGACCCTTGACCCAGGACGACGAGAAGGAGCACCGACGATGACACGCAAAAAGCCGCACACGTTCCATGTCGCTTCCGAGATGCTGGTCGGAAACGTCGTCGCGCACATCCTCACCGACGGCGAGGACACGGCCTGGCTCATCTACGGTCCGGCGGGTCAGATCCTGGCCGTGTCGCAACCGCTGCCGTTCTCGCCGGACGAGATCGAACCCGTGGTGCGGTCCATGGCCGTGGCCCTGTCGCAGCTGTACCGCATGCCCGTCTGATCGCGTCACGAAAGGAAAGGAGCAGAACGATGGTGACCTGGGACATCACCGCAGCGCAACAGGCAGCACGCAACCTGGCGACGTTGCTCAACGGCGCCATGGACGACGCACAGGCCGCCACGATCGTCGCCGACTACCAAGTCCTGCTCGCGCGCCAGAACAGCTTGGTGCGAGCGGTCTTCGTCAACACGTTCGCGAGCGCAGCGAGCCCGAAGGCGCTCGAGCGGTTCCTCCGCCTGACCGCCGCCGAGCGCGATACGGAAGGGAACCAGCGATGACGCACGCGGACCGGTTGGCTGCTGCCTGGGGTGACGCCGTCCGGACCATGATCGAGCTCGAGCCGCGCCTCGCACGCGCCACGCTCGAGACGGTCGCCGCCTACGTCGATGCGCTCGACCCGGACCTGGCACTCGCGCTCCGCTTGCTCGAGACGTACGAGTACTTCGGCGCCTTGGGGTACCCAGACGCACGGCTCTTCCTGCTTCCGCTTCTCGCGCCGGACAGCACACGGCGCGAGTTGGCCGCGACGTGCGTGGCGCTCTTCGAGGCGGAGCGGACCTTCTACGGTGACGACGCCGAACAACTGCGCGCGCTCGAGCAGGCGATCGAAGCCGTCGAGTGACCGCTGCGACGACCGAGCCTGGACCGGCCGCTGGGAGAGTCCCGGCGGCCGGTTCGTGTCTCCGCCAGTACCCACCCGTGCCCTCAACCACTCTCGATCAACTGCAAGAATTCCCGCACAGTCATCCCTTGCCGGCCGCTCTTGAGGCGCCGGACCCGACCGATCGCCGGTGCCAGGCGGGTTTCGAGGCGCGAACGACCCTCCGGCGTGCGGAGCTGGCGGTAGAGCGCGATGAGCTAGCGGTCCGGACCCGACACCACCGTGCCGAGCACCTCGAGCGCATCGGCCACGAACGCGCGCGCACGGTCCGCATCGAGATAGGCGTCGCACTCGCGGACGAGCCAGGCGATGCGCCCGCGGTCGCGGTCCTGCACGGCCCGCGCAAGTTCCCGCCGCAGGACCCGCTGGGGATCGCCGTGCGTGGCGATCGCTCGGTCGACCCGCAACCGGAAGTCGAGCGCATCAGCACCGCGCAGGCCCCACTCGCGCAGGAGAAAGTCCCCTTTTTCGACGGCGCGATCGAGCGCCTCGCCGAGCCGCTGCTCGAGCCTCGCCATGCGCTGCTCGGCCTCGGCGAGGACCCGCTGCCGCTCAGCTTCGAGGTCATCCGGGTGGTACCGGCGACCGGTCGGGTCCACCCCTGATTCGAGCTGCCGCAGCTTCCCTTCCAGCTGCTCGACGACCTGTTCCGCTTCTTGGAATACGCGTTCGATCTCCTGCATCACGAACCCCCTCGGCTCTGACTCAGGTATCCACTCCTCGCTGGAGTATCGCGGCCAACCGCTCACGCACCTCCCTTTCCCGGTCACCGAGTCCGACATCGCGCAACGCCTGCGTCACCGCTCGTTCGATCAGCTGCACCACGTGTTCGAGTTCCTGCTCGTCAACGCCGGAACGCCGCTGTCCCGTCACCCACGTGAGGTAGTGCTGGACCAGCCGGTCGGCAGCACGGAGCGCCAGCCGCTCGTCGCTGCTGCCGAGCAACCGCCGCAGGACCGCCACTCCCTCCCCCGCTCCGGCAACGAGCTGGTCGATGATGTGCTCTTCGATCCGCGCCAGTTCCGCATCGATCATCGCGCGGATCATGGGGTCGTTCGCCCAGCGGGAACCGGTGCGGGTCGAGACGCCAGCACGCATCGACGCCTCCTCGATCGTCGCACCAGAGAGCAACGCGAGCACGAAGAGCCGTCGCTTGTGTCTCACAACATTGGCAGGCATTGGCGCACCCTGTCGGGTTCTGCTTTCTCGGCGAGCCAGGCGCGGAGCCAGTCCCGCCAGCCGGGCCACGAACGGTCGAGTGCGGCTTCGGCGTCCTGCACCTGCACGAGCGCGCGGGTCCAGGCGGCCTCGGCACGCGCCAGCGCGAGCACCGAGCGAGCCAGCTCGGCGAGGAGGGTCCACTGTTTCATTGTAGGTTCAGTCGTCATCGCTCTTCCCCCCCATCAGGAAACGAGCGTTCAGCGGAGACGCGCCGTATCGACGACTGCCGCTCGAGCACGCGGCGGCCGAAGGGGTGCGCGGTCACGACTCCACACCCCTTTCGATATGCGTCCGTGCTAGCTCGGACACATCTGGCCAGGCGATGCCGCGCTCGGCCCGTTTCCTCGCGACGGCCAACCGCAACTCCGCGTCCGCAGCCAGTGCGGCGGCGATCGTCGCGGCTGACAGCTCGAGCCGTCGCCGGCTGCGCTCCACCACGGCGCCCAGGTAGTAGTCCGGCGGCCGGACGTTGTGCGGCCAGTGGCTGCAGGACGGTAGGTCCCGGTCGCGACCACGTGCCTTACAGGTCCGCACCGGCGGCAGGCCGAGCAGCGCGCCGATCCGGTTGCATTCGTCGCGGAACACCGGTCCGTGGCCAGAGTACGAGTCTTCCGTGACGCCGGTGACTTCCTGGTGGTACTGGTGGACCATCTCGTGCAACAGCACATCGGCCGCGAAGCGCAGCCGGCCTTCGGCGAAGGCGGCACCGCTCCGGACCAGCGGGTGACCGCCGAAGACGATCGAGGGACGGATGCGGATCTGCGAGCGTGCGCCGAACCCAGACACCGGAGCGCAGTCGCCGAGTGCGCTCGGCATCTTCGGCTCCGCGAGCAGGATGTACGGCACGACGAGCTGGCCAGTGAAGAAGCGCTCGTTGTACTCGTGCCAGCGCTCGTACAGGAAGCGGAGCACGTCGCGGTGCCGTGGCTCGGCGTGCTCGAGCACGAAGGCCTCGAACGCCTGCCGGTGCGCCACGTGCTCCGGCGGGATCGCTGGTGTGTCCGCGCTAGCTCGGACGTGTTGGCTCCGTGTCTCCGTGACACGTCCTGCTCCGTGGACTCCGCCAACTGCCGCTCGTCGGGCGGTCATCCCTGTCGCTCCTTCCGCCAGCGGCGGACCGCGTCGCGGTACTCCAACTGCCGCCGCTCGCGCTCATCCCAGTCCGCCGTGCTGTACCAGAGGGCCCCCGGCTCGCGCAGGAGCGAGACGACGCGCGCCGTGAACGCGTCGGCATCAGCGAGCGGCAGGTGGATCGTCCCGGTGACCTCACCGATGTAGTCCCAGTCCGCGTAGCGGCGCAGCAGCCGCGGGTGCGCTCGCCAGTACGGCTCCACCAGCTCAGCGACGAGGTCGAGGAGCGCGACGACGCCGGTACTGCTCAGCTGCGCATCGATGCACAGCAGGTCGTAGTGCACCTGGGCGTGCTTCTGTTGCGGCGTCACGATCACGTACGGGTGCCCATGTTCCTCGCACCAGCGCCACCAGACGTTGCGGAGGTGCACGCGCCTGGTCGGCAGTACGAGGTACCCGAGCTCCTTCGCACGCTCGTAGGCCTCGGCCTCACGCCGGTTCAGCCGGTACGGGACCACCTGACCCCAGCGGGAGAGCACCCGGCGACCGTAAGCGAGGTCGTCCGCAGTCGGCCGTCCCACTGCCATTAGCCACCTCCCTTCCCGCGCCGCAATGCTGGATCGTCGGCGCGCATCCACTGTCCACACCGCTCGCAGCGCAGCCAACCTGCGCGGTCCGTCGGCCCGAGTACGCCACCGCAGGGGCAAAACATGCACTGTTGCCCCCTACCCGCAACACCGCAACGGTCGGCGATTTCCGCATCAGCATCGCCAAAAGACCGTTGCTCCCCGGGGCGCAACGGTGGCGCAACACCCGCAACGCTTCCCTCGTCCGGCCGTGGCGGGTGTTGCGGGTGTTGCGGGGGTGTTGCTCCCCCAGGTGCAACGGTGTTTTCCGCGTCGTGATCGCGATCTCCCGCGAGTGTTGCGGTGTTGCGCTCCAGGGGGAGCGCAAGGTTTTCTGGGTCGGGGAGCGCGCTCACCGGTGGCGGCAGCGGGTCGCCGGGGCGCAGCTTGGCCGGCCGGCCTTTGACGGGCTCCAGGTTGACCAAGAAGCCGAGCTCGATCGCGCGGCGGACGTGCCGGCTGATGCGCGATTTGTCGCGACCGAGCAGCTGCACGAGCCGGGTGAGCGACACCGTATCGTCCGGCTCGAGGCACAGCTCGGCGACCGCGCTGACCACCATGCGGACCCCCTCGGTCACCCCGCCGGCGGCGATGACGCCGTACAGCGGCGCGACCAGCCGGTGGACTGCTGCGTAGTCTGCAAGCGTGGCGATGATCCGGCCATGGGCATCGCGCTCGCGCTGGCGCTGGTGGAGGAGCGCATGGGCGCGGATCAGGGTCAGGAGCTGCGGGAAATCGCGCCGCATGCGCACGAGGTCAGCCGGCACGAGTTCGGCGAGCCGCTCCGCGAACGGGATGGTGACGCTCCGTACCCCCTCGTGCTCGAGCCACCGCTGCAGTGCGTGCCAGGGCGCGAGATCCGGCTGTTCTGGCGCACTCCCGTTGGCTGTCCGGCCGATGGCGCGGAGCACCGCTCGCGTCGCCTCAGGACTTTCCGGCACGCTGACGGCTAGGAGTCGCGTGGCCAGTTCCTCTTCGACGCCGCGGGTAGTCGTCGTGACGAGTCCGGTTGGCCCCGCGAGTTCGATCACGCGGCTCACCAGCCGGCCGCTCTCGTCCTTCTCGACGGTCGGGTAGCGCACGCGACCTTCCCAGGTGACCGAGCGCATGATCGCCGCACCGATGCCGTCGCGATGCAGGCCAGCCGCCTCGGTGACGAGCAGCATCCGGTGGCTGAGGTTGCCGCCCAGGTAGAGCAGGCCGCGCTCCGACATGCCGGTGAGCGCAACGATCGCGTCTGCCGGGAAGAGCTGGGCAACCGTCGCGACGAGCAGCGTCTTGCCCGCGCCGCTCGGGCCCTCGACGAGCAAGTTCACCGGCCGCTCCAGCAAGCGGCTGCTGAGGACCAGGTACACCAGCGCCGGCAGGTGTTCGCCGCCCGGGGGCGGCGTCCAACCGAGCGCGGCCACCGTCTCGCGAACCCGGTCGAGCAGCTGTGGGTCGTCCAGCAACGCCAGGGCGGCGGCGAGCACCTCGCCGTCAAGTGTCTTATTTGCCTCGCTCGCGGCGGGTGGTGGCCCGGCGAGGTACTCCAGCACGCGCTCACGGACGAGGAGCAGGTCATCGGCGAGCGCCGGGTTGCCGGCACGTTCGGCGAAGCGGCGGCGATCCCGCTCGCGGTCGAGGTTGAGCCGGTCAGTGGCGAGAGCCTGGCCATCGACCAGCGCGGTAACGGTGGCACGGAGGCCATCACGGACGATTGGCTCTTCGATGCGATACGTCACACCATGCACGACGATTTCGACGATGTCACTCCGCATGGATCACTCCCAGGTGGATGATGCGCCGGCGGCTGCGGGGGGCCGGTGCATCTGGCGGACACGCCGGTGCGTAGCGCGCGATGGACCGTGCGATCTTGGCCAGCTCGCGCTCGTCCAGCGGCGGCTGGCAGCGTGAGACGTTGAGGATCCGGAGACACGCAAGGATTTCCGCTTCGCTGCAGCCGCGGCGGCGCAGTGTCCCGGCAAGCGAGGCGAGCCAGCGGTTGCGCGCCCCTTCGGTGATCACCGGCGGGAGTTCCGTACTCCTCTGACCAGGGCTCCGCCGCACCTGGTGCGCCAGTGCCAGCAGCCAGTCGGGCAGCGGCGCAAGCGGGAGATCGGCGACATGAGCGCCGGCATCCCACTGGTAGAGCCCGGCCGCGCTCCGACTCGGTGGCAGGACGACTTGTGCCCCCGCGGCCTTGAGTTCGAGACCGGGCGCGAGCGTCACGGTCGGCGTGTCCGGCGGAGCGGCGAAGTGGTAGTGGGTCCCACCACCGCCGGTCAGGACGGTTGGCGTTGGCGGCAGCGGCTCGTGCGTGGCCTCGAGATCGGCGAGTGCCTCATCGCCGCCATGCCGGGGGTCGACGTCGAGGACGACGTGGCCATCGCCGAGCGCGACGCCGAGGTTGGCCAGGGGCCATTTTTGCCACCAGCGGGCGAGCGTCGCCGGATCATTCGTCGCGCGCCGCGGCCAGTCGGCGATGAGCGGGTGTTTGCCGGCCGCGCGGCACGCTGGATCGCCGCAGGAGCAGTGGCCAGCATCGTCGACCCAGTGGAGCGGTACGATGGGCCAGCGGAGCATTTTCGCGTACCGGAGGGCGGTGCGACCCAGCTTCGTCATGGCGCCACCCTTTCCCACGCAACAAAGCGGCGCACAAGCTCGGACGTGATGAGGTGGTCGCCAGGCGCCTGTGCCACTGGGGCGAGTTCCCGGCGGTGCGGGCGTGTCTTCATTTTGTCGACCCCCGTATCGACTCGCGCAGCTCCTCAGCCTCGACTCCGAGCGCCCGCGCCAGCGGGGCGACCGGCACGACCAGGCGCCGACCGACCGCGACGACCGGCACACCCGGCAAGAGCTCGCCGGTCTTGGCCGCGCGGTAGGCCGCCCAGCGCCCGACACCGGCGAGCCGCGCAGCATCGAGGAGCTTGACGGTGTAGATCGGCTTGTCTTGCTTCGGCATGGCTGCACCCTCCTTTCGGCGGACAAGTATAGCCCGTGATGGATCGTGTCGGTCAATCATGGCGCTTCATATTCTTTCACGGCTCCTTCACGAGTTTCTCATGCGCGCTTCACGCAGCTTCACGCGCCGTTCCTGCCCGGTTCACGCCGGTTTCACGCGGGGGGCGGCGGGTGCGTAGACAGCACGGCACCGGCCGCTCGGCCGGTGCCGTGAGCGGGTGCAGTTGGGTGGGGTATCAGCGCGGGCGGCGGGTGCTGATGAGGTGGCGGCGGCGGAGGTCGCTCAGGATATTGGACACGGTGCCCCGATCCTTGTGGACAGCTTGGGCGATTTCGTTATCGCTGAGGCCGTGGTAATAGAGTTGCCGGAGTTGCCGTTCCGTCGGGGTCAGGAGTGTGCACTGGCGTTCGTCTGGCAACGCGAAGCCGAGGAGCACCGATGGGTTGATGACTTCGACTTGGCCGAGGAGCGCCGACAACCAGTCGATGACCCCTTCGCGCAGGGCTGGAACGGCGGTCGCGACCGTCACGCACCAACGGTCGGATGCGAGTTGACGCACGCGGACGCGGAGCAACGCGGCCACGGGGTCCCCGGTGACACGCGCACCGTCCACGAGGAGCCAGCACGAGGCGATGAGGGCGTGTTCGGGGAGCGGATCCTGGCCAGGATGTGCAACCGGGAAGGGGAAGGCGGTGGGTCGAGTCCAGAGCATGCGCGTCTCCCCAGACGAGGCCAGGAGACCAGGGATCTGCGCAACGTGATCGAACCAGGCCTCGAGCGCCCACCGGAGAGACTCAGCTGTGCCGGAGACCAGGAGGGCCGGCGGGTACGGGTCGTGGTCAGGCAACCAGGAAACCGCGGAGACCCAGGCGAGTAGCGGGCTCGATTCGAACGCGGCTGTCCATGGGGGGCGGTTCTCGCACGCGCAGAGGATCCGCCCCGTTCCATCGATCAGTTGCGCCTCCGGGGGAAATTCAGGGTTGGGGCTGATGATGGCCATCCCCCCATCGTCCCACCAGGCAATGATCGACCCCTCGTCGCCGGTCTCGACCACTCGGTTCGGCTCGGCGGCGAGCACGCGTTCGCGTGCCCGCTCGCCATCCAGTCGAGCGACCCGGACCGGCACGATGCGCGGCGCTTCCATCGCTTGCACCCCCTGGGTGGTCACGACATGGTCACCAAACCGATTATACCGAACCTGTACGTACAGGTTCGAACCAACACCGCCGGATCGTGCATCCCCGCATCCGTACGCGTTCGACCAGCGTCGGCCAGGACGAACCAACACAAACTTGGGGTTAGAACCCTTATGCGTATATTCTGAGAGCCGACTCCACCGCCTGGAATCTCGCGACCACGCCCATACAGACTGGCCACCCGGGTCAAGCAGCACGCGTAGTTCGGCACGTACACGGTAGTTCTGCGCTGTCGCACACCGATAGACCGGCCTTGTTCCGTTCATTGCCCATCGACCTAGGATGTTCCGAGATAGACCGCTGCCGTGGCTGTGAAAGAACTGCATGCGACTCCCGAGACAGCGTGGCGGCGCGGTTGTGAGAAGACCCCCGGTAGTAACCGGTCACAAGATCCACTCTCGTGTGTGCGGATCGCGAAAACCAAGGTGCGGCGACAAAACGAAGTGTCCGTTCTGTCCCCGGCGCCAACGTTTCTGTCACGACCTTTCTGGTTGGTCCACCTCCCGCATGGGGCTCACAACGGGAATCACCCGAACCTGGATAGAGCTACGGAGTTGTACTCCGCACGACACTTCCTACTCACATCCCCGGTGCACTTTCTTCGTCCAGGTGTGCGGCGGCGTCCTTTGCATAGCGATGAGCCCAACGAGTTGGCTCCGGGATACGATAGCGACTGAGCCGAAGAACCCACGCGATCGCCTCCTGCAACGTGATGCGATGCCCAACGGAGACGATAATCGGCTTGGTGTCCACGCGTGTCCGCACCGCGGCACCGATCACTTGGTGATCGCCGATGACAGGTGTCCACGCACCCCGTACATTGGCCGGCTCGCTATATCGGCCGTACAGACGGGACTTCGCTGCACCGATTGTGGGTAAATCAAGCAGGACCCCAACATGACTGGCGAGTCCGCAGCCACGCGGATGTGCCCGTCCTTGTCCATCGATCAGGAGCAGATCCGGTGTTCGCCGCAACGCCCGTATCGCTTCGACAATGGCCGGTGCTTCCCGAAAACTTAGGTAGCCCGGAATGTATGGGAAAGTGACGACTGTCTGCACGATGGCTCGCTCGACCTCCTGGAGCGGCAACGGACGAATATCCTCATCGTTGTCAGGAAGCTCAAGAAGTTCGAAATTCACCGCAATAGCCACTGCATGCTCGCCACGAACATGTAGGTCTGCGCCAGCGATCAGTCGAGGTGGGCCGGGCAAAGGACACTCGAGGATCCGTTGCGCGAGCTGCTGTTGAAGCTGTGCTAGGCGCTCCAGCTCTTCCGGCGAAATGGTCGCGCGGAGAGCCCACCGGCGTGGTCGCCGCGTATGCGTTGAATTCTCTTCTTCACGCATCGAAGCAGCTCCCTGGCGCGAGACGAGCTCCGCGCCACCAGTCGAGGCCCGTCATAGGCTTCTTTCCTTCTGGCTGCACAATGTCCAAGGCCAGGGGGCAGCTCCCGGTCCCAACAAGTAACTCGGTACTTGTCGGGGCAAGGCAGCCAGGTGCGAGCCGCTGCTCGTTCTGGGTGAGATGTGCGCGAAGCAGAATCAAGCGACGTCCACGGATCAGTGTCCAGGCACCGGGCCATGGCTGCAGTGCACGGATCGCCCGCTCGATCCGCTCCGCCGGTAGGAACCAGTCGACTCTCCCGTCCTCTTTGCTCAAGGGCCGAGTATAGGTCGCTTGCTGTTCGTCTTGAGGGACAGCAGCTATTTTCCCCTTGACCCAATCGCGAACCGTCTCAGGGAGAATCTCGGCAGCAAGCGCGGCGAGCCGACTGCTGAGGGTCTGACCAGTGTCCTCCGGCAAAATTGGCACCGCAACTTGTCGAACAATCGGACCTGCGTCCAGCTCAGGCGTAAGAAGGATGACCGTCACACCCGTCATCTCGTCCCCATTGAGTAGCGCGGTCTGAATCGGACTTGCTCCGCGATAGCGGGGTAGCAACGATGGGTGCACGTTCAGAAAGCCATGCGGTACGAGCTCCAAGAGCCGACGGGGAATCAATTCCCCATAGGCGACCACAACGCCGACTGCCGGAGAGACCACGCGAAAGCGCTCTTCCACTTCGGCCCCACGCAAGGACGTTGGTTGCCATATAGGCAAGCCCAACTCGAGCGCGGCCATCTTTACCGGCGGTGGCTGCAACGCACGGCCCCGGCCAGCGGGGCGATCCGGCTGTGTCACCACTAGAACAATCTCCATATCGGGTTGGGCAACGAGTGCGCGGAGCGATGGTACGGCAAAATCAGGTGTACCAAGAAATAGAATACGAATCGACTCCGCCATGTCGTGTAGCGCTCCGATTGATCGGTCGACACTCCTCACATCGAACCCTACCATGACCGGCCGTGCTCGGGCATCATTGCCCGGTCAGGAGCGGGAGCGATGGCTCAACAGCTGACGGTCACCACTCCTCAAACGGTAGGACAGAAGAGGCGCAGACTGGCGGTGCTCCAAGCCGCGGGGTTCATCGCGGTCATCGTCCTCGCTCTTACCCTTCGCCTCTATGGGATTAGTTGGGATCAATGGCATCTCTTGCATCCCGATGAGCGTTTCCAGCTGATGGTCGCAGTCGACCGCATCCACACCCCGAGGGAGTTCTCCGAGCTTCTTGATCCCACGGGGAGCCCATGGAACCCACGATCGGCGGGGGCCGATGGTCGTCCACAAGCGTTTGCGTATGGGGCGCTGCCGCTTTATACGCTGGAGGCGACAAGTTGGCTAGTGGATCGCGTTCGTTCGTTGCTTGGTCTGTTATCCCTCGGAAGTCTCGATCCGTATCGCACGCTCGCCTTTCGGGGACGCCTGTCTAGCGCCTTGGTCGATCTGATCGGCATCCTCTTCGCCATGGCGATCGCGCGGCGTGCATTCGGAACGGGCGCCGCTCTTACAACTGGTGCCCTCCTCGCGATGAGCGTGATCGCTATCCAACAGGCGCATTTCTTCGTCGTCGACCCGTGGGCATCGACGTTTAGCACGATCACGCTATGGGCCGCTCTCCAACTCGCACGCACCGGAACTCGCGGTTGGGGTATCGCCACCGGAGTCGCGTACGCAGCCGCACTCGCCTGCAAAGCGAGCATGTGGCCGCTGGCAGTTCCAATAGCAGTTGCCCTCGTGTGGAGCGCAGCGAGGCATGTTCCAAAGCCGTGGCGCATGAGCACACTCTTTCGCGCCGTGCTCTTCAGAGCTCCCTGGGGCACCGTCGCAGTGGCAGCGATCATTGCCTTTGCGGTATTCGAGCCATACACCGTCCTCGACCCGAGGTCAACACTCCAAGACATCCTGCGCGAATGGCAGATTGCTCGCGGAGAGCTCGATGTTCCGTACACCCGGCAATACGTTGACACCGTGCCGATCGTCTACCACATTGTGCAGCTCTGGCGCTGGGGTCTTGGGCCAGCATTCGCAACGTTCGCAATCTTCATCGTCCTAAAGGAAGTCATAAACATCTGCAAAGCGATCCGGGCGTGGAGCGCTGTTCAGGGAGCGGTGGCTACTAGTGATTCCGACGCCAGGCTCGTGAGGGTACTGACGCTCGCCTGGATCGCTGCCTACATACTCACCGCCTGGACTGCAGAGACGAAGTACTTGCGCTACTCTCTACCCCTTGTGGGGCCGCTTGCCATTCTCGTGAGTGGCAACCTGATCGAGCAGGTACGGTGGGCGCAGCAGCGTATTCGCCGAACGTTTGCTGCTGTACTTATTGGCATCCTTTTGGCTGGTACTGGGATATGGGCATTCGCGTTTAGCACCATCTACGCGCAACCGCACACGCGAGTCAGTGCCTCGGAATGGATTTATGCTCACGTTCCAAGCGGTGCCACACTCGGCGTCGAACACTGGGATGATCGGCTGCCATTGGCATTCCCAGACCAGCATCCAGACCAGCAGTATCGGTTCGTCACGTTAAACTGGTACGACGACCGTGCGCCAGAGGATGCACTCCAATATCTTGCAGAATCCCTCGCTCAAGTCGACTATCTCGTACTGTCGTCAGATCGCCTGGCAGGATCCATTCCACGACTCCCGTGGCGCTATCCGGTCATCAGCGAGTATTACCGGCTGCTCGCTTCGGGCGAACTCGGTTTCGAGCTGGTCTATGAGGGAAAACAGGAGTCACGCCTCGGACCACTTAGCCTCGATGACTACGCAGCGGACGAAAGCTTCACCGTCTACGATCATCCACACGTGCGAATCTACCGTAAGACGCGGACGCTTACCATCGAAGAGCTCCGCACCCTCTTCGCCTGGGCACTCCAACAGCCGTATGTGCCACAGCGCGGACGACCGGAGGCATACAAGCAGCTGCTGGGTCTACCGGCAAGCACCGTGGAAGTGGCCCGTGATGTCGGCTGGAGTGAGCGCTGGCTACAGCACGACGCGTTGGCACTTCTTTGGTGGGTGGTCATCCTGGTCGTAACCGGCCTCGCCGGCTTGCCGCTTGCGGCACGTGTCGCGGGACAGCTGCCCGACCGGGGTTTGGGGCTTGCCCGACCGCTTGGCCTGGCACTGCTCGCCTATCCAGTGTGGTTAGCTGCGAGCTGGCGTCTTGTCCCGTTCGAGCTTCCCTGGCTATTACCGGTCATCATTCTGGCCGCTGTGTTGTCGTGGATTCTCGGCTGGCCACAGCTCCGCAGGATCGACTGGCGAGCAAGCGCACGCTATTGGATTCTTAACGAATTCCTGTTTTGGCTAACGTTCATTTTCTTCCTCTGGTTACGCTGGCGATACCCCGATCTTTGGCATCCATTTTTCGGTGGTGAAAAGCCGATGGAGCTTGCCTATGCCAATGCGGTAGCCCGGAGTCGCTGGTTCCCCCCGTATGATCCTTGGTTCGCCGACGGAGTTCAGAACTATTACTATTACGGCTTCTTCTTGTCAGCATTGCTCTGGAAGCTGACCGGTCTTCTCCCCGAACGAGCCTTCCAACTGACACTGGCGACCTTTGCGGCGCTAGTAGCCGGTGTTGTCGCATCGCTTGGCATGGAACTAACCCGGCGGATCGTAGCTCGTGCCTCGTGGGGTGAGGAACAAAAACGGGTAGCGCCAAGTGGCTGGATTCTGGCTGGCAGCATAGGAGCAGTAGGTTGGGTACTCTTCTCGGGAAATATCGATCCAGCCTTCCAGATCCTTGCTCGTGGCTCGCTGGCCATCGATTTTTGGCAGAGTTCGCGTGCCATTGCCAACACCATCACTGAATTTCCCTACTTCTCGTTCCTCTATGCCGATCTTCATCCGCACATGCTGGCGTTACCCTTCTGGCTGGCAGTGATTGGTCTCGCTCTGGCTGCGCATGGTGAGGAGGAAGATGCAGGAACACGATGGCTTCGAATCGGTTGTGCCGTATTGCTCGGTGGCACGGCCGCCGTGACGAACAGCTGGGATTTTCCACTCATTGCGCTCCTCCTGCTTATCCTCTCCTATGCTAGCCTCCGATCCCCAGGCCGCCATGGAGTTTTCCTTGCGCTAGCGGTAGGGATCGTGTCGATCACGTTGGCCCGGCTGGCCTTCCAACCCTTCTACGAACGGTTCATGAGTCCGGTAACCACCATACGCCCAACCATGGTAGGGAGCCCGGTCGCGCAATTCCTGATGCACTTCGGTCTGCTCCTCCTGCTGTCGATAGTGGCACTCCTGGCGAACAGCCGTTGGCCAAACACACGGCACTGGTTCCTGGGCATCACGGCCATGGGGACTGCCGCAGCAGGCTACGGAATCGGCACGCTCATGAGAAGCGGGGGTATCTCCTCAGTCCTTCTCTACAACGAGGACCGTTGGCTCCCTGCACTCCTCGTACTCGTGCTGGTGACGGTGACACTCAGCGCGTCCTCTCTTCGCTTCGACACCTCGACACATGAGGCTCTTGCTTTCGCCGTGGCAACTGGGGCAGCAGTCGGACTGCTCGGCGCGACACATCTGACCGCAGCGCTCATGCTCGCTCCAGCTGGTGCGGTTGCTGTATGGGTTCTCCTGCACCAACGGCGTCCAGAAGTAGCGATTCCAACTCTTTGGCTTATCGCTCTTGGAGTGATCGCTTTGGCGGAACTCTTCATTGTTGTCGACGATCTCTATGGATCGCCATGGGAACGCATGAACACAGTATTTAAGTTCTACTTCGAGGCCTGGCCACTGCTCGCATTGAGCGGCTGGGCAGCGTTTCTCTGGGCTCTGGCACGACCGGCGAATGCTTTTCAACCATCAGCTCGGCCTATCATGGTTGGAGCGCTCGTGGTGCTTGCTTCTCTTGCCGCCCTCTACCCGCTTCTCGGAACTCCTGCACGATTAGCATTACGCCTTCCGTCGACCCCAACTCCTGGCAGCCTCAACGGATATGCCTGGATGATCGGAGGAACTTATACGAACAGTCGCGGTGAAGTAATTGACACCACCGAGGACTGGCAGGTCATCCAGTGGCTACGCGAGCATGCTCGGGGCAACCCGGTGATCTTGGAGGCGTCGATCGGGCCCTATCGAGGCAACGGGTCCCGGATCTCGAGTGCAACTGGTTTTCCTACTATCCTGGGCTGGGACCGCCACGAGCGGCAGCAGCGTACGGCGATTGTACCGATGGATCACGGCGTCATAGGGCTCTCCCCGCTTGGGGATGCCGTCGATCGAAGACTGCGCGAGGTACGCGAGCTGTACACGACCACAGACCTGCAACGGAAACGGCAGCTTTTGTACGCGTACGGAGTGCGCTATGTCATCGTCGGTCAAGTCGAGAAGCGTTGGCGCGTCCAACCAGGATTTGCCGGTGCGACGCAACCAGATGAGCTGTACGCTTCGCCGGAAGGTATCGCAGCCTTCCAAGCTCTCGAAGGGTCGACTCTGAGGCGTGTGGCTGTTTTCGGCGAGACAGTTATCTACGAGGTGCTCCCACCGGTGAAGGGATGAAGGGGGCGGATGAACGAGATCGCCGTGGCAGTGCTCTGGCAGGCTGCTTGGCTGTCATGTGCGCTTGCTGTCTTCCCTGCCATACGGAGTGCTTGCGGTGACGAGAAGCTTGCCATTGGCATTTCTTTGGCAGTCGGCCCAGCGCTGATCGCCCTACCCGTTTGGTGGCTTAGTACCCTCCTCCGTCTTCCCTTCACTCCGACCACACTTCTTGTTAGCTTCAGTCTGCTCGCGGTTGGCTGCTGGAGTACCGCACTCCTGACTCGTGAGTTGGCCGCACTAGGCCGTGGCACTGGCCGGGGTTGGCCGTTCCTCCTTCTGCATACCGGAGCCTTTGCAGGGTATGCCGTGTTCCGCAGCTTTAATCCAGCCATTCGCTACACTGAGAAACCGATGGAACTCGCTATTCTGTCAAGCACAATCGTTTCCTCACACCTTCCCCCTCCGGATCCTTGGTTTGCGAACAAACCGGTCAATTACTACATCTTTGGTTATGTCGAGATGGCAGGGCTGGCGAAGATCCTGGGCATCGCGCCGGAAGTGGCGTTTAATCTAGCACTTGCCTCCTTGTTCGCCAGCGCGATCGTGAGCATTTGCGCGGCAGCTGGTCATCTCGCAGCTGCCCAATCGGGTGGCTCTTTCCGCTGGTCAGCAGCGATCCTTGCAATCTTTCTCCTTGTTGGCGTCGGTAATTGGCAGACGGCCTGGGCCCTGCTTCGCAATCCCCACGACACTCTTACTGCCTCGTGGTGGACCGGTCCGGGCTGGAACGCCTCTCGAGTGATCGTCGACACAGGCTTTCCCTGGGCGGGGCCTCCGCGTCCGACAATCAACGAGTTCCCAGCCTTTTCGTTTGTCTTGGGTGATCTTCACCCCCATCTTCTGGCATTACCGCTGCTTGGCGCTTTCCTCGGAAGCCTCTCCGTTGTGACGACCGGCACGCGATCCGTAGCAGCACTAGTTCTGGCCGGTGTATTGCTGGGCTGTCTCTGGATCACGAACACCTGGGCGCTCCCTTTGGCGGCACTGACAGTGGTTCTGGTCGCAGCGATCCGCTGGTGGCCAACGGTTTCCCGCACCGCACTCCATATTGGTCTGCTCGGCTGCGTCGCTGTGGTCGTTGCGCTCCCGTTCCAGGTGACGTACATCCCTTCCTATGGTCTCCTGCCACAAGATGTGCCGCCAACACTTGCACGGATACCGCTTCTTAGCCGGCTTGTCCGTACCGTCGGTATCGTCGTGTGGGAGAGGAGCTCCTTTGGCGAGCTGCTTCGCGCGCACGGCACTTTGCTGGTGCCAGGAGCACTGGCGGTCGGTGTGCTGCTGTTGGGGCTACCAGCGACACACCGTCCGCGTGCTGGGATTACCGTTGCCATCGCAGGTTTCGTGGCAATCTTGGCGCTGGCGAGCAAGACTCCGGCCCTTGTTCTCATCGGAATACCGCTCCTCGTGGCCGGGTGGCTACTCTGGCAACGTGAGAGTTCCCCGGAGAACTGGTCACGGGCTCTGCCTTTTCTGGTTGCAGCGTGGAGTGGCATTCTCGCGGTTGAATTTTTCTATCTTCGCGATGTCTTCGGCGATCGCATGAACACCGTCTTCAAAGTCTACTTTGATGCGTGGGCACTCCAGGCAGTAGCACTGCCTGCTCTTCTCTTGCACATCTTGCGCTCCCGGGGATTTCTCAGACCAGTGTCGCTTGGCCTCGTTGTCCTTGCACTCCTGGCTGGTGCGCTGTATCCTCCGCTCTCGATCTGGAAATGGACAGATGGCTTTGCTCAAGCGCAGGGGCTTGATGGGCTCGAGTATCTTCGTCAAGCGCATCCTGACGAAGCTGCTGGCATCCAGTGGGTGCGAGGAAACGCCGCGGCAGACGCTGTTGTGCTCGAGGCTCCTGGCTGCTCCTACGGGATGACGATGGAGATCCCCCACAGTCGCGTGTCGATGGCAACTGGACGACCAACGGTTCTGGGATGGGACGGGCACGAATACCAGTGGAGACGAGGCAGCTTGGAGCAACTTGTAGCGCTTGAGGAGCGTAAGGCAGCGCTTCGGGAAATTTTCGAATCCCCCTCGGTAGAACATGTTAAGGAGGTGCTTGATCACTACGATGTCACGTACGTGTATATCGGGACGCTAGAGCGGTCCGGCTTGGGAGCGAATTGTGCGCTGTTGGGAGCGCCACAAGCTGACCGACTTTCGGATACTCTAGAACAGCTCGGTTGGCAACCCGCCTTTGTGCAGGGTGACGTTGTGATTTACGCCCGTCCTTCGTCTTCGCTACCTCATTGACCGAATCGGTGAGGCGTGTTACCATCGGGTATGCCACGCAGAGCGTGGTCATGCGGAGAACGGCTCTAACCTCTGGGTGAGGAGGGGCACGATCAGTACGACACGACCTCTACGAGTGAACGAGCGGATCCGCGTTCCGGAAGTCCGCTTGATCGACGAAACCGGACAGCATTTAGGAATTTTCCGCACAGAAGAAGCACTCCGGCTCGCGCGGGAACGAGGGTTGGATCTCGTCGAGGTTCAGCCGAATGCGACTCCGCCGGTGTGCCGCATTATGGATTACGGCAAGTACCGGTATGAGGAGAGTCGCCGCGAGCGGGAGTCACGGAAGCGCCAGAAGACGATCGAGGTCAAGGAGATCCGGCTACGGCCCCGGATCGACATGCACGATCTCGAGACGAAAGTCCGCCAAATTCAGCAATTCCTGGCGGATGGCGCAAAAGTCAAAGTGACCGTACTGTTCCGTGGTCGGGAAATCGTCTACCAGGAACTCGGCGAACGGGTACTCCAGAAGGTGCTCGAGCTCCTGGGCCCAAGAGCGATGGTCGAGCAGGCCCCACACCTTGAGGGAAGGACCCTGGTTATGTTCCTGGCCCCGGGTCGGGGTGAGACGGCGCGGACAGGAAGTGCTGACGAACGAGAGCAGGAGAGCTGAGCATGCCCAAGATGAAGACGAAAAAGGCTGCAGCAAAACGCTTCAAGATTACCGGTACCGGCAAGGTCCTGCGGATGCGCAGTGCCCGGAATCACAATCGCCTGAAGAAAGCGCCGCGAGTCCGCCGCTCCTTCGATAAGATGGTACCGGTGCACCCCTCGGACGTGCACCGAGTAAAACCGCTCCTGCCGTACGCATGGTAACAACTGCTGAGGCCTGAGAGGGAGAACGATGGTTCGCGTCAAACGCGGAGTGACCAAACACCGACGACACAAGAAGATTCTGGAGCTAGCGAAAGGATATCAGCTCGGGCGGAGCAAGCTGTACCGGCATGCGAATGAAGCGGTCCTCAAAGCTCTACGATACCAGTATCGCGACCGCCGTGCCCGCAAGCGGGATTTTCGCCGCCTTTGGATCGTCCGTATCAATGCCGCTGCTCGTCAGCACGGGCTTCCCTACCGGGACTTCATGCATGGCCTGAAGCAGGCAGGGGTCGAGATCGATCGCAAGATGCTGGCTGATCTTGCTGTCCACGATCCCGCAGCGTTCAGCCGCTTGGTTGAGGTGGCACGTCAAGCCCTGTGACGCGATTGGTGACAAGTCGTCGACATCCGCTCGTGGCTTATGCCCGTTCTCTCCGTGAGCGCCGCGTGCGAGAGAGAGAACGGGCTTTCCTTGTAGAAGGGCCACGCACAATCGCGGATGCGATCGCAGCTGGTTTTTGGCCAAAGCTCCTCTACTTTTCTCCTCACCGTGCTGGCGCCGAGGAGCAGCAGATTGTTGAGGAGGCCAGGAAGCGCGGGATCTCGATCGTAGCGGTGAGCGACGAGATTCTGCAATATGTCGCGGATACCGTCACGCCGCAGGCAGTGATTGCAGTTTTTCCATTCCCCTCCCTAGAGATCCGTATCCCAGAGCGCGAAGCGTTACTTCTCCTTGTCGTCGACCGACTGCAAGATCCGGGGAACTTGGGTACTCTCCTGCGTTCCGCGCTCGGCGCCGGAGCACATGCCGCTTTTCTGACGCCGGGAACGGTGGATCCATTCAATGCCAAGGTGGTCCGGGCCGCCGCGGGGTCACACTTCCGTCTGCCAATTGAGGAATTAGCCGGCGATAAGGAGGCTTGGATTCATCGCGTTGAGCAGCTTGTTGTCGGTGACCCGCGCGCTAGCCTGGCCTACGATCAACTCGACTGGACCCGTGCCTCTGCTCTCGTTATCGGCAGCGAAGCACACGGAGTAAGCCCGCAGCTGAGACAACTCGCCACACACCACGTCGCCATTCCGTTGCGCGGTGGCTTGGAGTCTCTCAACGCAGCAGTTGCTGGATCGGTTATGTTGTTCGAGGCGGCCCGACAGCGGCGGATGGCAACGCGCAAAGCCACTACCCGCGAGTAGCCTCAACCTCTTGCAAAATTCGCGATTCATGCTATAGTGACGGTGATCTCGAGAAGAGATCTAGGGATTGGGAAGGCCGACGAAGGGGGTTCGAGCCATGCGTAAGAGCGATCTCATTCGAGCAGTGGCAGAGCGAACCAACGCTCGGCAGAGCCAGGTCGCTCCAATCGTGAACGCTGTTTTCCAGACGATCCAGGACACACTTGCAAAGGGGGAAGAGGTTAGCATTGCCGGCTTTGGAACTTTCCGCGTAAGCGAGCGCGCACGCCGGCGGGGCCGAAACCCGCGGACAAGCGAGCCGATCGAGATTCCGGCCCGGCGAAGCCCAAGCTTTCGCCCAGGAACACAGCTCAAGCGTGCAGTCGCGGGGCGCTGAGCGTTCTCGGAATCCATTGGTCAGCCGAGGCGGGTTTTCCGCCTCGGCATTTTAGATGTCCAAGTTCCGTACCTCGCGGGCATGGGCTTGGATGAACCGCTTGCGCGGCGGCACCGCTGAGCCCATCAGCATGTTGAACGTCTCATCAGCCTTGACTGCGTCCTCAATTGTTACCCGAAGCAGCGTCCGTCGCGCCGGATCCATTGTCGTCTCCCAAAGCTGCTCGGGGTTCATCTCACCCAAACCCTTGTACCGCTGGATGTCCCAGGTCTTGCCGTCACCACGATTCAAAATAGCGTCGCGCTCCTCGTCGGAATACACGTAATAGACCTCTTTGCCGCTCTGCAACCGATAGAGCGGTGGTTGAGCAATGTACAGGTGTCCGTCCACGATCAGCCCTTCGAGGTATCGGAAGAAGAACGTCAAAAGCAGTGTACGGATGTGTGCACCATCGACATCAGCATCCGTCATCAAGATAATCCGGTGGTACCGGAGCTTGGATCGATCGTATTGATCACCAATCCCTGTGCCGAGAGCGGTGATCAACGCCCGAATCTCTTCATTGTGGAGCATGCGATCCAGTCGGGCTTTCTCAACGTTCAAGATCTTGCCCCGCAAGGGAAGAACAGCCTGGAACCGGCGATCGCGTCCCTGCTTTGCAGAACCGCCTGCGGAATCACCCTCAACAATGTACAGTTCCGCCTTCGCTGGATCGCGTTCGGTGCAGTCAGCGAGCTTACCCGGTAGGCTGAACGTGTCCAGCGCGCCCTTCCGTTGCACGAGCTCCCGTGCCTTGCGCGCTGCTTCACGTGCCCGCGCGGCCGTCAAACACTTCTCGATAATTCGGCGCGCAATCTGGGGGTTCTCTTCAAGATAGCTGGTAAACGACTCGTATACGATCGATTGGACGATACCCGCAACCTCAGCATTCCCGAGCTTCGTCTTCGTCTGCCCCTCGAATTGCGGTTCCGCTAACATTACCGAGACGATCGCTGTGAGTCCTTCCCGCACGTCCTCGCCACTGAGGTTCGGATCACCTTCCTTAAGGAGACCGTGACGGCGCGCATACTCGTTGATCGCGCGCGTAAGCGCGGCCTTGAAGCCCGTCACATGGGTTCCACCATCGATCGTGTTGATGTTGTTGGCGAAGGCATGCGTGGACTCAGCAAACCCGTCGGTGTACTGAATGGCCACCTCAACCAGACATCCGTTCTGCTCCCGCTTCACATAGAACGGCTGCGGGTGCAGCACCTCTTTCGTCCTGTTGAGATGGCGCACGAAGGAGACAATTCCACCCTCGAAGTAAAACGTCATCTCCGTGTCCGAGCGCTCGTCTTCGAAGTGGATCGTCAGTCCGCTTGTCAGGTATGCAATCTCCCGGAAGCGCTGGAGTAGTACTTCGTTTTGATACTCGAGGGTGCGGAAGATCTGCCGGTCCGGCAGGAAAACGGTTTCCGTGCCGTGATCCTCCACATCAGTCTCACCGATCAGCTCCACTGGAGTGACCGGAACACCGCGCTCGTATCGCTGACGATAAATCTTGCCGTCCCGACGGACCGTCACTTCGAGCCATTCCGACAGCGCGTTGACCACCGATGCGCCAACGCCGTGCAGCCCGCCCGAGACCTTGTAGCCCCCACCCCCGAACTTCCCGCCGGCGTGCAGAGTGGTCATAATGACTTCGAGGGCAGACTTCCCAACCTTCGGGTGAATGTCGACCGGGATCCCTCTTCCATTGTCCCGCACCCGTACAGCACCGTCACGATGAATAGTGATATCGATCCGGTCACAGAAGCCCGCCAATGCTTCGTCGACACTGTTGTCGACGATCTCGTACACCAGATGGTGGAGGCCCCGGACGTCCGTGCTGCCGATGTACATGCCCGGACGCCGACGAACTGCCTCAAGGCCCTCGAGGACCTGAATCGCACTCGCGTCGTACCGAACGTTCGTCTTTGTCATCACCGTTCCTCAACCTCTGTTCGACTCGCGCGGACAGCTTGACCCCGCAGGACGAGAATGACTCGTTCTCGATAGAAGAGAAGGCTCGCCAGGACCAAGGCCGTCGCGACGTATGCGTAACTGACCAATGCGAAGGGGATTGCGAGGACATTCCCCGTGAACACGCGAAGTGCCAAAGGAAGGCCTAGCTGGATCATCGAGACAGCACCGATGAAACGCAGCGTCGGCCAGAAAGCAACTCGCAAAATACCAATACTGTACTGCACTGCGCGGAAAGGTCCGGCACCACTCAGCACAATAGCATCTTCGACGAAGAAGGTACCAAGATAGAATACGAGACCCGCGATGAGGAAAATAGGCGTCGCGAGGCTCAGAACCGGAACACCGAGCCCCACAACAGTGGCCACCGCCAGTGTGAGACTGGCAATCACCGTGATGCCCATAAGCCCCAGAACCAGGATCCCGAAATAGGTCAACATCATGACCGAATTCCGCAGTCCAGTTCGTAGCAGCGCGGCTAGCCGCAGGCGCTCACCTCGCACCACGGCACCCAAGATCGTCCAGTAACACATCCCAAGCACGACGCCGAAAACGAAAAGACCGACCAATACAATACTTGCGACCAGTGGTACCGGTTCGACCACTGGCGGACGGAACGGTACGGCGAACGTCTGCGGCCCCAGAACCGCGACGAGACTCGGGATCAGCGTCGTCAACAACAAGAGCAGATCGAAATCCGCACCAAGCCCTTGAAGAGCAGTCCGTTGGTCAGTCGGCATAGCTCCCGCGGCAGTCAAGTAGTTGCCTACGAGCCGGAAGAGTTCACCTCCGGAAATTCTGGGGCCCAGCCACTGCAGACAGTCGAGCGCAACCAGGACAAGCATGAGATAGGGCCGGCGATTGAGCAGGGTGAAGGCCGTACCTAACGTTTCAATGACACCCGCCGGTACCGGCTCGCGAAGCGGTCGCGAGGGAGCAGAGCCCACAGTGCCTCCAGCTCAATATCGACCGAGTTCCTGCAACCGGTGATCGTCAATCCCAAAGTGATGGGCCAGTTCATGCAGCACTGTCTCACGAACGAGACGCATGAGTTCGGTTCGATCACGTGCAGCACGGCACAATGGCCCTTGAAAGAGCGTGATGACGTCCGGTGCCACCATGCCGTAGCCACTCGTCCGAGCTGGCAATGGAACGCCTTCATATAGCCCAAATAAGGTTCCGCCACGAACACCGGCCACTCGCCGGTGTCGCACTCGTGGCTCACGTTCGACAACGATGGCGACGTTGTCGAGCGCTTCCCAGATCGGTTCGGGCAACAAGTCGAGCGCTTCCCGCACGAGCTCCTCAAATGCTCGACGGCTCAAGAAGACCGGCATCGTGCCCCCTGTCGCCCAACCCGAACAAGTATACCTGATTCCCCGCCGTCTGTACGGTTCACGAGCCTTGCACGGCTGCCTCGAGTAGCGCTCTCCCAATGGGGAGGGCAGCTTGCACGCCGGAGCCACCGTGTTCGACCACAACTGCCACCACGACGCGTTTGCCTGCCCGTTCCGCGAAGCCAATGAACCAGGCATGCGGAGCACGATCACCAACTTCCGCCGTGCCTGTCTTACCTCCCACCGTCACCCCATCGATGCGAGCGGGCCGTGCATACCCATGCTCCACCGACCACACCATCAAGTCGCGGAGCGCTGCTGCCGTCTCACCACTGAAAGCGCGGCGCCATTCCTTCGGTTGCCGACTCCAGATGAGACCACCATCTGGACTGCGTATTTCGCGAACCAGGTACGGCTCAGGTATGGTCCCATCGCGCACAACGGCAGCGGTCAGCAGAGCCATCTGTAGTGGCGTAACGAGGAGCTGCCCTTGCCCAAACGCTGTTTCTGCGATGCCAGCGCGACTTGTGAGAAAATCAGGCGTTTGAGCAATCTGGCTTGGTGCAACCGGCAGATCGAAAGGGATCCTCTCTTCGAAACCGACTGCCCGCGCCATCTCCTCGAGTCGCTGAGCACCCAACTCCAGACCAACTTGCGCAAAGACGACGTTCAACGAGTACCCGTACGCCTCTTGGAGTGTAAAGCTCACGCGTGTAGGATCCGGCCGATTCTGCTCAATGATGACCCGTGAGTCCACGGCCAGCGCGCCGTCGTCCCGGTAGACCGAAGTCGGTGTGGCAATACCAGACTGTAAGGCAGCCGCAGCGGTCACTGTCTTGAAAATCGAACCGGGCACGTAGAGCCCTTGAATTGGCCGCAGCAGTAATGGCCCGCGACCATCCTTCTGCAACATTTCGAGATAGGCACGAGCGCGTTCCACATCTTCCGTAGGTGCCCCCAGAGGCACACTCAGCTGATTCGGATCGAAGGTCGGACTGGACACAAACGCGAGGACGGCACCACTATCAGCGTCTAGGAGCACCGCGGCTCCTGCGCGTTCGCCAAGCATGGTTTGGCCGAGTTCCTGCAATCGGGGATCGACGGAAAGGACAACGTCATTACCCCGCCGCGTGCGGTGCAAGATGCCGTCGAGCCACGCATTCCATCCACTCGTGCTGCTGCCTGAGAGCTCGCGGTCAAATGCACGCTCGATTCCGGCAGCCCCATACAACCCTGGCGAGTAGTATCCGGCCAGATAGGATGAGGGACCTTCGTACACTCGGTAACGAATGCCGCGCTTGTCAGTACCATCGCGCGCAATCACCGTTCCATCCGAGAGGAGAATGCGTCCCCGCTCGATCTGGCGCTCGGCAATATAGCGCCGTAGATCAACGACGCCGGCAGCGGGGTCAGACGCTTTCGCGAGAATCCGGTCCCGGTCGAGCAGTTGGGCACGCAGCACTTGAATCGTCACGAGCCCAAACCCAACCGCGAGAACCAGAGCGAGATGAACAAGGGGACGAGCGCTTCGCGCAAGCTGATACCCTCGTCTTGGCCACAATGCGATGATCCAGAGTCCACCAACGACGACGAGCATGCCAAGCCAACGCGGATCGGCTCGGTCCTCGGTAATCAGCACGCCGTAGGCGATGATAAGGATGGATGCGAGGATCGCGGCAACTTGCAATACTCCGCGCACCTTCGAGTTACCCTCTCGAGAACTCGCTCGCACGTATCAGCAGCCCTACAAGGAGAAAGTTGGTGACAAGGGAGCTCCCTCCAGCGCTAATAAAAGGCAGCGTGATACCGGTGAGGGGCAAGAGTCGCACAGTACCCGCCAGAATGATCAATGTTTGTAGTCCTAAGACGCTCACCAAGCCGACACTAAGGAGTCGGACGTAGCTATTCCGGATACGGCTCCCAACCAGTAGACCACGCATCACCAGAGCGAGATACAGGCCGATTACCGCCACTGTGCCTAGGCTACCGAGCTCCTCACCGAGTGCCGCGAATGCATAGTCCGTGGCGACGACTGGAATCGCTTGCGGGAAACCAAATCCCCAACCGGTACCAAGGATATGGCCGTGTGCGAATGCAAGATCCGCTTGTACTGGCTGCATGCCGATGCCAGTTGGATCGCTCCACGGATCGAGCCAGATATCAACCCGCTGCGCGACGCGCGGGACGAGACGCAATGCGACGACAAACGCTGCCGCGAAGGCAGCAAGACCTCCCACGACGTAGAGCAGTCGCCCCGAAGCGACATACAGCATGACCAGGAAAATACCGAAGAGAAGCAGCGCGTTACCCAAGTCGTTCTGGAGGATCACAGCAAGTACGGCGATGCCCCACATCCCAACGAGCGGAATGAGATACGGAAGCGGGGGCAGTGAGAACGGGCCGACGCGGTAGCTACTGGTGATCAGCTCTCGATAATCGTCGAGGTAACCCGCAAGGAACAAGACGAGGAGAACCTTGACAACTTCGCCTGGTTGAACCGTGATGGGCCCGAGATCCAGCCAAAGTCGAGCTCCCGATCCAAGATCCGTTCCAAAGGCCATTGTGAAGAAGGTCAAAAAGGATGCCAGAACAGCCCACGTGTACTTCAACCGCTTCAGCCAAAAGAAGTGGCGTACGAGTCCGACAGTTACCCACATGAGCGCAAGTCCCATGACCAAATACACGAGTTGACGCTCACTGAGTGACGCCCATACCCCACCTTCTGGCAGGCTGGGACCGAGACGTTGGCTCAAGAGTAGACCCAGGCAAGCCAGCATGACCACGATCGGCAGGAGGATCTGATCCCCCTGAACCTTGAGGAGGGTCAGCCAGAAACTTGTCGCGAACACCGCGACAATGAAGACAAGGCTGACAGTCAGATCCCCCCACGACCAGCGGGTGCTTCCGACGCGGGCCAGCGAGATCGTCAATAGCCCAATCAGTGACACTGCAGCAGGAATGACAAGCAGCTGCAATTCGAGCCAGCGCAGAGAAAACCCGCGTCTCGTCATCCGACTACGCCGGTAGGTACTTTCCGAGCAGCAGTGCGAAACGCTCCCGGATCTCTCGGGACACTGCTTCTGGTCGCGTCACAATCGCGTGTTCGAGCGCGGATCCGCAGGAACACTGACCGGGGAGTTCTCTCAGACGCTCCACTAATGCACGTAATGTGCGCTGTGCTGCATCGACGTTCTGCTGCAAACGCTGGATCACGACAGCGACGTTCACTGGCTCCTCTTCACTGTGCCACACATCGTAGTCCGTCACGAGCGCTAGAACTGCAAAGCAGAGTTCCGCTTCCCGTGCCAACCGAGCCTCCGGCATGGCAGTCATGCCGATGACATCAAGCCCCCATGAGCGATACAGTTTCGACTCTGCCTTGGTAGAGAACTGCGGTCCCTCGATACATATGTAGGTTCCACGGTCATGGACGTTCGGGCCTGCCTCAATAGCAGCTTGAATCAATGCTCCGCGGAGCTCGGGGCAGAAGGGTTCGTCCAGTGCCACGTGCACGACGGGGCCAACTTCGTCAAAGAAGGATCGCGCTCGACGTACCGTCCGATCGACCACCTGGTCGGGAACAACGAAGTCGAGCGGCCGGATCGTTTCACGCAGACTTCCGACAGCACTCACCGAGACAACCCAACGAACACCAAGCTGCTTGAACGCCCAGAAGTTCGCACGAGCTGGTACCCGGCTCGGACTATGTTGATGGTTCCGACCATGCCGTGGCAGGAAGGCAACACGCATACCGCGCAGCGTACCGAGCGTGATCACGTCGCTTGGTTGCCCGAAGGGCGTGTCCAGTTCGACCTCTTCCACGTCCTCTAAATCGTCCATCCGGTATAAGCCACTTCCGCCGAGAACACCCAGTTCTGCCCTCATGACGCCCCTCTTATTCCCTTCGCCTCAGCCCAGCGCCTTGTGACCGATCGCGCGTTACACTACCGCGCGGAGGTGACGCGTCTCGTGCAGCTGCAGGATAGCACTTCGTTCCCGGAACGTGATGATACCCACTCGCGGAGCTGGCCATTTTGGAGTGCGACGCTCCGTGTTCTGCTCTTGCTTGGGATGCTCACCTGGTGGTTGAGTGTCCTTGCGCGAGTCACCACCAACGTCCCCTCCTCGGTGGATGCACCATCGCTCCTTCGCCCAGGAGTGACACAACTGCCGGACTCACGCGTCGAATTCGTAGGTGACTGGGTAGTGCAGACTATCGGAACCGAGTCATTCGTGGCGACCCGCGTTGCTGGCGACAGGCTTCGCTTCGAGTTTGTGGGGACGGAATTGGGTATCGTCGTGCGCGCGGGACCAGATGCTGGAAGCATCTCGGTACGGATACGCGAAGGCACCAGAAATGACTCGGCATCTCGCGAGGTGTCCACGGTCCTCAACCTTGAGAGGTCCTCCGCCCGAGTTGAGACACTCACTCTCGGAAAGAGCCTTGCCCCTGGCGTTCACGTGGCCGAAATTCGCAACGAGGACTCAGCCGAACTGGCCCTCGCCGCGATTATTGTCCACGGCCGTCCGGGTATTTGGTGGGCTTGGTTGCCGCCACTTGGTCTGGGACTTTTGGGGCTGGGGGCATCTCTCCATGCCTGGTGGAACGCGCTGGTAACGGCCCTGGGCTGGTGGAAACTTGGAACTGAGTCATGATCGAACGCTCATCGCCTGTTCAGCGCGCATTCTCTCGGGGGAGGCGAATTAGGCCTAGATGGGTAGACTCCACCGACCTTCTGACTTGCCTTCTTCTTATCTTGCTTGCTGTCCTCGCCACCGGACTGCCGTTCGGTATTGCTGTTGGCCTGCTGGGCGCAATGGTGATCGCAGCCGTGTGGCGCCCACGAGCAGCGCTTCTCGCTGTTCCGGCAACCATACCGTTCGCGCCGCTTCATGCTGTGATAGGTGGCGCTTCTTTTTCTGTGCTGGAACTGGCACTGGTCTGTGCCGTCGGTAGCGTCGCGCTACGAGAAGTTTGGAGCTGTCTGAGGGCTCGCTCGTTGCGACATTCTCTCTCGAGGGCTGTAGAGCTGGCCTCGCGCGCTGCATTCGCGCCGCTTGCACTAGCCTTGGTCGTAGTGGGAACCGCCTCATTAGGTATTGTTGCTGATCCGTCACATGTGCGCGAGAGCCTTCGCGAGTGGCGGTGGGTCATCGTGGAGCCGATCGCGTACTACGTGGCGGCGCTCTGGCTTTTGAAGCGCCCTGACGGATGGCACAAACTGCTTGGAGCATGGATCGGTGCATCGGTGCTTGCAGCGATAGTCTGCGTCACGCAATGGTTTTCTGGTGGGGGGCTAACGGTTGAGGGAGTTCGTCGCTTGACCGGGTTCTATCCGCATCCGAACGCTGCTGCATTGGCGCTTGAACGGCCAGCGCTGCTAGCGCTCGCAATCGGCTTAGCAAGCACAGGTCGTGCCCGCTATGTCTGGGGGTGCTCGAGTGCTGTCATCGGCCTGGCGACGGCGCTCACGTTCTCGCGTGGAGCCATGCTCGCCCTTCTCCTGGGCACGGCGGCCGTGCTTTGGACGCTGCACCATCGCCGATGGTTTTACGGGCTTTTCCTTGCTGGCTTCTTGGTTGGGCTCTTTGCAGTCGTTGCTTTCCCTGAACGTCTCCGCGCTGGGCTCTGGGCTGATGGAGAGGCACTGCGGCTCGCGATTTGGAAAAGCACCTTAGCGATGATTGGTGATCGCCCATTGACAGGAGTTGGACTCGATCAGTTTCTCTATCAATATGCACCGCGCTACATCGATCCCGCGGCGTGGCCCGAGCGCTTTACCAGTCATCCGCATAATCTCTTCCTGGATGCTTGGGTGACGTTCGGGACGAACGGGATCTTTCTTTTGGCGAGCGCCGTCTGGTTGGTCGTCAAAACAGCTCGCCAGCGTCTGGTGTGGCCACTGGACTTCGCGGTCGGTATAAGCCTGCTGGGGGGATTGGTGCACGGTCTAGTTGATCGGGGCTTTTTCACTCCTGAGCTGTCGCTCTCGTTTTGGCTCGCGGCTGTCATACTAGATGCGCCGCGCACCGCACGCAGCGCGGCAATGGAGACTGGAGGGAAGCCGTGCGAGTGCTGGTGACAGGCGGCGCAGGTTTCATTGGGTCGCATCTCTGCGAGGCATTACTGGAAGACGGGTTCGAAGTCATCGCTGTCGACAACCTCTTGACCGGACGGGTCGAGAACATCCAACACCTACTGGCCCACCCCCGTTTCCAGTTCATCCAACAGGATGTCACGGAGGGAGCGGAGTTCGAGGTCGATGCCATATATCACTTGGCAAGCCCGGCGAGCCCAGTCGGCTACCGGCGTTATCCGATTCAAACCTTGTTAGTGAATTCGCTCGGCACGTTACGACTTCTCGAACTGGCACGCCGAACTGGCGCACGCTTCCTCTTTGCGTCGACTTCTGAGGTCTATGGGGATCCTCTTGTTCATCCGCAGCCCGAAGATTACTTTGGAAACGTCAATCCTGTTGGGCCGCGGAGTTGTTATGACGAGGGGAAACGCTTTGGCGAAGCCTTGACTATGGAATTCGTCCGGGAGTATGGGGTCGATGCCCGGATCGCACGAATCTTCAACACTTATGGGCCGCGAATGGATCCCGACGATGGTCGCGTGGTTCCTAACTTCATTGTTCGTGCCCTGACTGGTCAGCCACTCGAAATCTTTGGCGATGGCTTGCAAACCCGTTCGCTGTGCTACGTATCGGACATGGTTCGTGGACTTCGCCTCGTCATGGAACGCGATCAGCTAGCTGGCGCAGTCTTCAATTTAGGGAACCCTGATGAGCGAACAGTGTTGGAACTGGCTGAGCTTGTCCAACGCCTGATTGGCAGATCGGTTCCTCTTGTGTTCCGGCCACCTCGCCCAGATGACCCGGTACGGCGTTGCCCAGACATCACACGCGCCCAGACGATCTTGGGCTGGGAGCCACGCGTGTCACTCGAAGAGGGCATGGGCGAGACGATCCGGTATTTCCGTAACGTGCTCGCAGCAACGGCCTCGGCTGATGAATGAAGCGATTCGCTCCTATCGACTCCGCATGCTGGACTTAGGGCTTGCGCTGGCAGGGATCCTCGCAGCGCTTGTTCTGGTGGTGGTTCCAGCGCCGCTCGGCATCGCTATGGTTATTGGCTCGCTTGTCGGTCTAATCCTGCTCATCTGGCCAGCTGCGATCCCAATCACGCTTGTCCTCTCAGTTCCGGTACAGGATGTCGTCCAGCTGCCGTTAGCCGGCATCGGGATCACGGCCACACAGCTCATGCTTGCCACAGCCATGTTCTTGTTGCCGATCGTCCTCCTCGTGCGGCGTCGACTTGTGCACTATCCAGCAATTGCGGTTGCCTTGACGTTCTTTCTTCTTGTCCAGATTGCTTCACTTGCTGCCGCGCAGAACTTGCTCTTCGGCGTGGCGACGATCTACCGGTGGACGGCGGCACTCCTTGCTTTCCTTGCCACCATTCACCTCGTTACAACGAGAAGAGCGGTCATTGTCCTAGGTTTCGGGATCAGTGCGGCGGCAGTAGCCGAAGTTGGCTTCGGAACGTTGCAGAGCGCGCTCGGTCTGGCACCACCCAGCTTCGCAGTGGCGAGTGGTATTTATCGGGCTTATGGAACATTTGGCCAGCCTAATCCCTTTGCTGGGTATCTTGAGATGACCGGTCTGTGGCTGGCTGCACTGAGCTTGTGGGCCGTACGGCATGCGGGTGGACTACTGCGGCGCTATCGACGGGAACGTCTTCGCGATCTCGTTTCCAGTGTGGCGACACGAAGGCGAATGCTCATTACCGCTATTACGGCGGCTTGGTTCGGAATCGGAGCCTTCGCAAGCTTTGTTGGGATTGTTCTCAGTTTTTCACGCGGCGCCTGGGTTGGAACCTTAGCAGGCATCGGTGTTTTCGTTCTGTTTGCTCCGCGAACGGTACGCCGATTGAGTCTGGTTGCGGCTCTGCTGGTGGCCACGGTAGCGTTCGCCGGTGGATGGCAAGAACTCCCTGCTGCGGTTCGTGAGCGAGCACAGCAGCTCATTACGCAAAGTCGACCGTTTGACGTACGAGACGTACAGCTCACGAGCGAAAATTGGGCTGTCGTGGAACGGATGGTCCACTGGCAAGCCGCATGGGGCATGTTCTTGGATCATCCATGGACAGGCGTCGGAGCAGGCAACTTCGGTGTCGCCTTTCCAGAGTATTCACCTCACCCGTTATTCCGGATCGCTCGCGGCCATGCGCATAATTACTATCTTCACGTCCTTGCGGAGTTGGGAATACCCGGACTCTTGGCATATGCCGCAGTACTGACCACTGGGCTGACGATGCTCGTCGGGACACTTCGTCGCGGGCGCTCCTCCTATGATCGCCTTCTGGCGCTTGGGGCTCTCGCAGCGACAGCAGCTGTTATGGTCCATAACCTCGTCGAGAATCTACATGAATTGCATCTTAGCGTTCACCTGTTCGCGCTGTGGGGGCTGGTGTGGCGAGCAGCAGCCGGGTGGACTCGATTTGGAGGCGATCGGTGAGTACCGAGCAGTCAGAGGTCCGCCTGTCGAGAGGCGAAGCTACCAACCCAGCTTGGATTAGCGCACGTTCCTGGCCTACAGTGCTGCGGATCTCCACTGGCCTCATCGCTTTGATAGGGCTAGCTGCTGTGGCGTGGTGGCGGAGTGGTGCTGACCTTCGTCGGGTGGTTGAGCTGCTTGGGCAAGCTCACTGGGGATATGTCGCAATGGCTTTCGCTGCCTACTATGGCTCTTTCCCCCTTCGTGCCTGGCGTTGGCATCGCCTCCTCTCCCAACTCCCGACGCACGCCCGCTCGATCCGCTCCTATCACCTCCTGCGGCCTTACCTCTACGGCTGGCTCCTCAACTGCGCCCTTCCCGCGAAGGTCGGCGAACTCTACCGTAGCTACCTCGCTCACCGACGGCTCCAGACTTCGCTCGGAACCATCGTCGGCACAGTCCTCGTCGAACGCACAGCAGATTTCCTCTTCCTCGCCGCTCTTTTTCCCCTCGTCGCCGTACTAGCGCTCGGTACCGATCCAGGGCGACCAATTCTTCTGCTGCAACTCGTTGCTGTATTCACGAGCATCGCTTTGGTTGCCGGCCTCTTCGCATTACGCCGCCTCGGGCGTTTTCTCGGCATACTTCCAGCATTCCTACAACGCCCAGCACAAACACTTGCCTCGGGGCTCTTGGTCGATCGACGCACTGGTATCGCCCTGGGTATTTCGACCCTCCCCCTTTGGCTGTTGGAGGGGCTACGCGTCTACGCCGAGTCCCGCGCCCTGGATCTTTATTTGAGCCCCCCTCTTACGCTCCTCGTCGCACTCGTGGCAGCCCTCTTGACCACTGTCCCGCTTACGCCAGCTGGAGTGGGAGCTGTCGAGCTCGGTATCGCGAGCACGCTTGCCCTGTTGGGCATCCCCATCGAACAGGCCATCGCGCTGGCGCTTCTCGATCGATTTGTCGCCTACTGGAGTGTATTTCCGGTGGCCGGCGTTCCTTGGTTAATTGACCACCTACGCGGGAGCTGATATGGTCAAGGTAGCCCTCGACTTCTCAGCTGGTATCGCGCAACCAGCTGGTATCGGACGCTACGTCCGCGAACTGGTACGCGAACTTGCGAGTCTCCTTGGTCACGACCTTGTGCTCTGGTATGGTCGTCCCTCTGGTCACTGCTATGGCACCCCTCCCGCGACGACCACCAACCGTGCTCTTCCCCTGTCAGAAACCTGGCTCACGCGTCTTTGGCATCGTCTCCGTTTTCCGCTTCCCGTCGAACTTGTCACGGGTGAGGTTGACCTTGTTCATGGTCCCAACTTTCTTGTGCCCCCGGCACGCGCTCCACGCCTCGTGACGATCCACGACTTGAGTTTCCTCCTGGTTCCGGAACTCGGGCATCCTCGGTTAGTGCGCTTTCTGTCCAACACCGTGCCACGGATGCTCCGAGAAGTCGACGCCATCATCACCGTGAGTGAGGCCGTTCGCCAGGATCTGCTGCGCTTGTACCACATTGCTCCGAACCGCATCTTTGCCATCCCGCATGGTGTCTCATCCCTGTTCACGCCAATTCCGATGGAGGAACGCCGGCCAGTTCTTGCCAGTTTCGGTCTGCGCGATCCCTATGTCATTGCAGTCGGCACGATCGAACCACGTAAGGGCTACCCAGTTCTCATCCGAGCGATCGAACTCGCGGCAACCCAGCTGCCTGACCTTCAACTCGTCGTCGTAGGATCGACTGGTTGGCTCGCAGAACCGATCGAAGCGGCTCTGTTGGAAGCTGAACGGCGTGGGCGGCTAGTACGGTTCCGTAGCATAGGAGATAGAACCTTGGCAACGCTCTACAGCGGCGCAGCAGCCTTTGTCACTGCGTCGTACTACGAAGGTTTCAACCTTCCCTTACTCGAGGCAATGGCCTGTGCTGCTCCAGTGATCGCGACTGATCTTCCTGCACATCGCGAGGTGGCCGGAGACGCAGCCCTCTTCGTCCCAATCGACGCACCGCACGAACTCGCAGAGGCAATTCTGACCGTGCTCATGAATGGTTCATTGCGCGAACGTCTAAGTCGAGCTGCGAGAGAGCGCGCACGGTCATTTACCTGGCGACAGTCGGCTGAGCAACATCTCGAGGTGTATCGTCAGTTTGCACGTCGGAGCTGACACATGGAACAAGACCCATCATGTCGCTGGAAGCGAACGGAGCATGAGCACCCGCCGCGCACGAAACGGATCAGTCGTCTGACGGTGAGCAATGCTCGGTACAGAGTGGACACTCGGCTCGGACTCCATTCAATGGTTACTGATCGGCACCTTGGGGGTCAGTTTCGTCGGGCTATTCGGCATCGCTTCCATCGGATCGACGACCATCGACCGCCTTGCCGATAATCAGGCTCGGCGAATTCTCGCCAACTCCGCAACCCCTCTCGCCGCACAACTTCTTAACCGTTTCGTGGACCTCGTGTTCGCGGCTATTGCCCTCCGGATTCTTGGCGTCGAAGGGAATGGCCAGTACGCGATTGCGACCGTCACCTGGCTCTACCTCAAGACAATCTCGGACTTTGGCCTCTCAATCCTCGTCGCACGGGAAGTCGCCAAAAATCCCGAGTCTGCTGGACGTCTCATCGGTTCAACGACACTTTTCCGTCTCTCCATGCTTGCCCTTCTTCTCCCCCTCCTGATCTCATTTCTCGTGCTCGGTGGACACTGGCTCGATCTCTCCCGTGCCAGCGCTCTGGCAATCCTGCTCTTGACCATTTCGATTGTTCCCGCAAGCTACGGCGAAGCAATCAATTCGGTCTTTACAGGCGTTGAGCGTTTGCACTTGCCAGCAGTACTCACCGTCTTCACCAACCTGATTCGCTTCTCCGTCGGATTGCTCTTACTCGGTCATGGGCTCGGTGTTCCCGGTATCGCTAGCGCAGCTGTCTTCGCCGCGCTCTGCAACGCTGTGGCGCTCCACCTCGCCGTCCAGCGCCAGAACGTTCGGATCGCTTGGGGGTTGTCTGCAACCGAAGCGAAGGAGCTCGCCCAAACTGCCTGGCCGCTATTGCTCAACGGGCTGCTCATCACGGTTTTCTTCCGTATTGACACGTTCGTGATCCAAGGCTTTGCAGGAACACGTGCACTCGGCATCTACGATGCAGCCTACAAGCTCCCCAATCTTCTTCCCTTACTTCCGTCCTACTTCGTGCTCGCAATCTTTCCGTTGTTGTCCCGCCAATCTGGATCCGACCTCCGTCGGACCTTCGAACTCGGAGCAAAATTCCTTGTCGTTATTGCCTGGCTGATCGTCTTGGTGACACTCTTCGCCGCACCCCTCTTCATCAGGATTCTCGGCGGGAAAGCCTTCCTACCAGACGCGGCGGACACTTTGCGCATTCTCATTTGGTTCACGCCACTACATTACCTGAACGGTATTGCGCAGTACGCAGTGATTGCAGCTAATCGCCAACGCGAAATCGCTCCGGCATATGCCGTGGCGACGGCATTCAATGTCGCCGCGAATCTCATCGGTGTACCACTCTTCGGTTATCGTGCCGCTGCAGTTGTCACCGTCCTGACCGAACTCGTGCTCTTCTTGTTCCTACGAGGCTCCCTAGAGCGGGGACTGGGAGCAATCGACTGGAAAAGCCTTCTCTTAAGACCGTTTCTCGCCTTCACAGTTGCATACCTTGGAAGTCTTGTAGTGCCGCACCTCCTCTGGCTATCGATCCCCTGCGCAATCGTGCTCTACACCATCGCACTTCGCCTCACCGGCACGATTCGCAGCGAAGAACTGGCCCTGCTCCGCCCGCTCCTCCCGCGTTTCAGTTCGTCGCGCCTTCAGCCTTGACTGCCAGCGTGGCAACCTGGTAGTGGCTCGACTACCACACGTTGGTCACTCGTCCGCCAGTACGCTACCCAGCGACCGTCGGGGGCAATCTCCCACACGTCGGACAGAACCTGATCGCCAAGCTCAGCTGATGCACACACCTCCAGGTCCGGAAGGGAATAGCCGATCAGTCGATCGTGTTCCTCGCCCCACTGAAGCACCCATACAGACTTCTGCGCCACCCGGTAATTTGTCTCGATCGGCAAATGCTGTAGGGCTCCTCTGTCGAGATCGATCAGCCACACGCCATCGTCCTTCGGTTCGCCAGACAATACTTGAGTCACAAGCACACTGCGAGTTCCCGGGACTGGTCGCAGATTGACAAAAAATCGACCTTCCTTCACAAGATGCAGACCACTGCTCGGCGGTGTCGCCACCCAGAGCCCGGCCTGTGAGTCCTCTGGAGTTTCGCCTACCACGAGGAGCTCCGAGCCCACACCCGACCATGCGAGCGCGCTCACGCGTAAACGTCCAACGAAATGCGTCTCACCACTTGCACGATCCAACACCATGACCCGTGAGATACGGCTGACGGCCGAGCTCGGAACTGCATATTCTTCCGCGACAGACCAAGCTATCCAGCGACCGGTCGCATCAGGGTAGACGATGGCTCCTCCGTTCTCAATCGTCCCACCGCTTGAACCATCCCATCTGAACAGAGTGGTTCGCCCTGAAATCGGATCAGGGACTGCAATGACGTCCGCACCAGGAACACCAAATCGTGGAGCAATCCAACGCCGCTCCCCTGATACCACGTTTACTAGCCACCCACCAGGTCGCGGCTCGACATCGTAGACCAGCAGCCAATCGACACCAGCCCAGGCAAAGACACCACAGCACTCTGCAGCAACGATCTCACTGCGATCCTCAGCAGTGGGCTGTACTGTAGGAGAAGCTGTCCAATCCCCCAACGCCTCTTTCGGCACCGTGCGCGTCAGTAGCTCTCTCCGGCTAGTTGGTGTCGGTGTCGACACCATCCCGTCCAACGAAGCGGGAGTACTGGAAGGGAGAGCAGTTGCGGAGTATAGCGCCGTCGGATGCGCGGCAGGTCCTATGCCTTGGAAACGACAGCTCACTAGTACCCCAAACAATGTGGCGGCAAGAATCGGTAGGAAGTACCGCCAGAGCACGCGCTCACCGTGGCCAGGTGTCCTGCCACTCATTCAGGAGTATCCCTCCAAAGGTCACGTCCGGCTGATCCCAAGGCGTCCGCCATTGCATTGGGCTTTCGTAGGGCAACACGAACCGTTGCCCTGGAAGCGTCAACCCGAGTGTCAGCCGACGCCAGTCTGCCTCGATCAGGGACACAGGGTTGAATGCCCGTCTCATACTGGCATCGCGAATTTCCAGATGGAGATGGGGCGCTCGATCACAGTTCGGGCTCGCGGGATCCCCAACTTTGCCAACCGGATCGCCTTGCTGTACACGCTGTCCCACCTGAAGCGGAGAGCGCTCCAGAAGGTGTCCGTAAAGCGATCGATACCCGTTTGGATGCGCGATAACGACGTTGTGAGGCGCCGCACCATATGGCCCATCGACTGCGACGACGATACCGTCTCCGATGGCTCGCACGATCGTGCCACATCGGGCAGCAAAATCCACACCGAAATGCAGGCCTTGACCAGCCCGGTAAAGGACGGCCCGATTGCGGTAGGCGGTCACTGTGTTGCCGTACCACTGACTCACAAACCAGGTTGAGACTCCCGGAGGTTCCGCGAAAGGCAAAGCGAACGGCGCACTTCCGTGGACTTCCCCTTCCGCGAGGGGAAGGACACTGGCAAACACGAGGATTACCAATCCTAACGCGGTGTTCCGGGCCCGTACCAAGAGACCGACTCCGTGCTGGTGTCCCGTGCGAAACGATACACTGATGACAGGGTGGGACGCCGGAGGCGAATATGCTCACTGTCCTCTACGGCAACAGCGAACTTCTCCGGCGAGAGACACTAGCGTCTCTCACGAATCGCGAAGATCCGAGCGGATTCGCGACGACACGTTTTCCTCCTGGCACCCCGCTTGCTTCAATCGCCGCAGCAGCACGCACTCCTGCATTCTTTGCGGAGCGTCGACTCATCGTGGCTGAAGGACTGCTATCAGACGCTCTGCGTGTTAATACTTTGGACCAAGAGCTCCTGGACTTAATCCGGACTCTCCCAGAATCCTGCCACCTCATAACCATTGAGCCACTCCTTCCCCAAGAAGTGATCCAACGACTCACGACACACCTCGGAGCCTCCGTTCAATTTATTAGCTGCATTGTCCCATCCGGGAAGGAGATGGTTCGTTGGGTTCGCGAGAGAGCGCGCTCTTACGGTGTAGAGATTGAACCTGACGCAGCGGAAGAGTTTGTCCTTGCCCTTGCGCCAACGGCACTGCAGGATCGTCACGCCGAGATTAATTCTGATCGAAGCGAGACAAACTCAGTGGATCTCACCCGGATCAATACAGAACTGGCGAAGCTCGCTGTTGCGGTGTATCCGGCTACCGTCATTCGCGTGGCCGACGTGCGCACGTTCGTGAGTCCGGATGAACCGCCGCTCGAATGGGCACTAATCGACGCTGTGCAACGAGGACAGTCCGACGTCATCGTTCGTGAGCTGGAGCGCGCCCTCGACACAGGAAACCCGCCGGAATTGTTGCTCGGCCAACTCGCTGGCTACTTCGAAGGTCTGGTTGCGGCGCTGACGCAACCAGACCTCTCGCCCGACGTAGTTGCAGCAGTGACAGGCGTAGCGGCGAGGAGGATTGCGCAGCTACGGCGGCAGCGAAGCCAGCGAACTATTGAACAGGCCCGCGAGGCGCTCGCGATGCTGCGCACGATCGACGCGGGTTTTAAGCGTGGTATTGTGCCCGACATGGAGGCCGCGCTCGTTGCCGCTCTTCTGTCCTTTGGGCAACAAGCGCGGCCGTCGCCCGGATCGCCAAAGCGTTAACTTTGCTGCTCAGGATGTCTGTTGCTGCTGTTGTTGCTGCAGGCGTGCCTTCACCAGAGCGTTGAAGCGCTTCATCAGGCGAGACTTCCGGCGAGCAGCATTGTTCTTGTGGATAACCCCTTTCGCTGCTGCGCGATCGAGCGTCGAGATCGCATCGCCAATTGCTCGCGCTGCAGCTTCGAGGTCGCCGGCTTCCATGAGTTTTCGCGCCTTCTTGATGAATGTGCGTGCCGCAGAGCGCCACATCCGGTTACGGATACGTCGCCGCTCCGATCGACGGAGAGCTTTCGCAGCAGACTTCGTGTTCGGCAAGGCTCCTTACCCCCTTGGTTTCTCGAACCTGCACGCGTTGTCCTGGCTCCAAAGTCTAGCATGAAAAGGATTTCGCTGCCGCTCCAGCATTCCCGGTCACCGGTACGACGGAGCTCCCAGTAAGATACCGCGGGAGTCACAGGAGGCTCCATGACGGTCGAGCAGCAGAAAAGGCAGCATCTCGCTCGCGCGACGCTCGTTGTCGCCGCGCTGTTTGTCGCAAGCCGCCTCCTCGGTCTACTACGCGACATCCTCATCGCGGCAAGATTCGGGACCTCACCGGACTACGATGCCTATGTTGCAGCCTTCCGGATCCCTGATCTCATCTTCCTCGTGGTGATGAGCGGTGCTTTCGGTTCGGCATTCATTCCGGTCTATGCTGAACTTCTGACGAAGGGGCAGCGTCACTCGGCTTGGCGACTAGCCAACACGCTCCTGAGCATGACGGTCGCCATGTTTCTGCTCGCCTCTCTAACTGTGCTGATCACCGCAGATAGCTTGATCGGTTCTCTCGTTGCACCAGGGCTCAGCCCCGAAAGCCGTGCGCTGGCAGCGGATCTCACTCGCCTGCTTATGCTCTCACCGTTGTGCCTCGGAATCGGAGCCGCCGCCAAGGCTATGCTCGAGTCGGAATCCCGCTTTACGGAACCAGCAGTTGCACCGCTCCTCTATAACCTAGGTATCATCGCCGGAACGGTCGCCCTCGCCCCTTTCGCCGGTGTCTACGGCCTGGCTATCGGCGTCATCGTGGGTGCCGCGGGTTATGCGGCTCTGCAACTTTGGGCGCTCTACCGGACCGGGTGGCAGTTTCGCCTATCCTTTGACCGCTCTGTCACCGGCCTCCGCGATGTCCTATCTCTCCTTGGACCACGCCTGCTTGCTCAAGCTGCCATGCAGGCAAATCTCCTGATTACCACCAACCTTGCCTCGCGAATCGGCCACCAGTACATTGCCTCATTGCAGTATGCCTACCAAATATTTCTCCTTCCACACGGTATTTTCGCGCTCAGCGTCGCCACAGTTCTCTTTCCTACCCTGACACGCTATCGGTCAGCGGGAGACTACCACCAGCTCCAACAGACAGTTGGCCAGACGTTGCGTGTGCTGGTTCTCATTACGATCCCAATGACAGTACTCTTTGGCGGATTCTCGCGCAGCATCGTGCAAACACTTTTCCAGTTCGGTGCCTTCACCGCCACCTCGACATACCTGGTCTCGGAGGCCCTCCGCTGGTTCGCACCCGGGCTCCTCGCTTATGCAATCGTGGAACTCCTCACACGCCTGTCCTACGCTTTTAAGGACAGCCGCTCGCCCGTCATCGCCGCGCTCGTCGCAGTTGGGACAAATCTTGTGCTCAGTCTCACACTCATCGGAGTCCTCGGTCATCGTGGCTTGGCCCTTAGTCTCGCACTGGCAACGACAGTCGAAATGGGTGTCCTCGGTCTCCTTGTGCACCGACGGGTACGCCTGAACCTAAGCGAGACACTCAGAGGATTAGCGCGAGCACTTCCAGCCCTCGCAACGCTCACCATAGCCACTCTCTGGTTTGCAACTCCCCTAGCGCTGGCAACGGATCCCACGCGCGGACGGTCGTTCGCACAATTCTTCGCCTTTGGATACACAGTGGCAGCCGTCCTCGCGGCCTATGTGCTCATTGCTCTTGTCTTTGGTCAACCTGACATCACACGCCTCGCCGCCACCTTCAAGCGAATGCTTCGCCGGCCGATGAGGCAAATCGTGGCAGCTATACTTGGACGGTGATGCTGCGGTAGATGGGACGACGAGCGGGCGATGACGGAACAGGAACGAATTCGCAACTTCAGTATCATCGCGCACGTCGACCACGGGAAGTCGACGCTCGCTGACCGTCTCCTTGAGTTCACACAGACGATCAGCGACCGGGAGATGGTCGAGCAAGTGCTCGACTCCATGGACCTCGAACGCGAGAAAGGTATCACCATCAAGGCACGCGCGGTTCGGATGCAGTATCGAGCGCGTGACGGGGAGACTTACGTCTTGAACCTGATCGACACCCCGGGACATGTGGACTTTTCAGCGGAAGTTTCTCGCAGCCTGGCTGCCTGCGAGGGTGCGCTTTTGGTCGTCGATGCAACACAGGGGATCGAGGCCCAGACACTCGCCCACGGTATGCTGGCCATCGATCTCGGGCTTACGATTATCGGTGTAGTCAACAAAATCGATCTTCCGAACGCAATGCCAGAACGCGTTGCCCAAGACTTGATGGATCAATTCGGTTTGTTACCGGACGAGATCATCTTCACCTCCGCAAAGGAGGGGATTGGCGTCGAAGAAATCCTCGAAGCGATCGTGCGTCGTGTACCACCGCCGCGCGGCAATCGCGAAGCACCTCTCCGGGCACTGATCTTTGACTCCCACTATGATCCGTATAAGGGGGTCGTTGCCTACATTCGTGTAGTCGACGGAACTTTGCACACCGGTGAGCCGATTCTCATGATGGCGAGCGGCGCGAATGGGGAGGCCTTAGAACTCGGTCAGTTCCGGCCGCTTATGACACCAGTTGCAGCTTTGGCTGCTGGGGAAGTGGGCTATGTGGCGACTGGGCTCAAGGTTGTGCGTGACTGCCAGGTCGGAGACACCGTCACGCACGCTCAACGCCCAGCTCGCGAACCACTGCCTGGTTACCGCCCAGTCAAGCCGATGGTCTTCGCCAGCTTCTATCCCGTGAACAGCGACGACTACGAGGCGCTGCGCGACGCTCTGGAGAAGCTTCGGCTCAACGATGCGGCTTTGGTTTTCGAACCAGAATCATCCGAAGCACTCGGCTTCGGTTTCCGCTGCGGCTTCCTGGGACTTCTTCACATGGAGATCATTCAAGAACGACTCGAGCGCGAGTACGAGCTGGAGCTGCTGGCGACGGCACCTAGCGTGCAATACGAGATCGTGAAACGGGATGGCACGACCGTACTCATTGATTCCCCGGCCGAGATGCCGCCAGCGGGCGAGATCGAAGAGATCCGTGAGCCTTGGGCACGAGCCACGATCTTGACACCCAGCCGGTATATCGGCGGACTCATGGATCTCGTCACCAGCCGGCGCGGTCAGCTCGTCGAAATGGAGTACTTTGGTGAAGACCGAGTCCGTTTGACCGTCGACGTGCCACTGGCCGAACTCATTGTCGACTTCTACGATCAGCTTAAGTCGCGCTCTCAGGGCTATGCATCGATGGATTACCAACCGATCGGTTACCGGGCCGGCGATCTGGTCAAGCTGGACATCCTCGTCCATGGGCGGCGTGTCGACGCCCTGTCGCTCATTTGCCACCGTGATCAGGCCTACGCCCGTGGGCGAGAGCTGGTCGAGAAGCTTCGCTCTTTAATTCCGCGACAGCTGTTCGACGTACCGATCCAGGCTGCGATCGGCAGTCGAGTCATCGCGCGCGAGACGATCCGGGCCATTCGGAAGAATGTGCTCGCCAAGTGCTACGGAGGCGATGTCACCCGGAAGCGCAAGCTACTGGAAAAGCAAAAGGAAGGAAAGGCCCGCATGAAGCGGATCGGCAGTGTCGAGATCCCGCAGGAGGCCTTCCTCGCTGTTCTCAGCCTCGGCGGCGATTCATCAACCCACTCCTCACGGTGACGACATGTCTGCACGTGCACGCCTCACAATTGTCGGCCTAGGGCCGGGCGCGCCTGAGCATCTTACAGCTGCTGCTGCCGCTGCCCTTTCCGAGGCACGCGTCTTGGTCCGCACCCGTCTCCACCCAGTTGCCCAGTCCTTCCCCAATGCAGACCGCTGGATGTCGTGCGACGACCTCTACGAAGCAGCAAGCTCCTTTGAGGAGGTCTATGACCGGATTGTAGGTCGTGTTATCGAGGAGGCTCGCCGAGCTCCGCTTGTTTATGCTGTACCTGGTCACCCCCTTGTCGGCGAAGCGACGGTGCGCCGTCTCCTCGTTGATGCACCCCAGCACGGGATTGAGTACTCAATCGTGCCCGGTCTAAGCTTTGTCGACGCAGTCTTGCCGATTTTGGGCATCGACGCCTTGGCAACAAATCTGCAAATCGTCGATGCGCTTGAACTGGTGAGCTGTCTGGAAGCAGCGCCCTTCGCAGCCGGCCGGTCTCCTCTCTCTCCACTGCGACCAGCCCTGTTGGGCCAGCTCTATGATCGGCCGCTTGCCTCCCAGGTCAAGCTGGCACTGGAGCGCCTGTATCCTCCAACCGTCACTGTCAGCATCGTGCGCCAGGCAGGTACCAGCTCACCGCTGGTACTGCACGTTCCGTTGCACGAGCTGGACCATTATCACTACGACGCCTCGACCGCCGTCTATCTCCCCCCGGTCGATCCACTTGACGCGCGTGTGACCGAGGCACTGCAGCAGGTCGTGGCGCGACTCCGCGCCCCAGGGGGATGCCCCTGGGACCGTGAACAGACACATCAGAGCCTCCGACGGCACCTCCTGGAAGAGACGTACGAGGTGTTGGAGGCGATTGATCGTGAGGATGACGAGGCGCTGTGTGAGGAACTTGGAGATGTCCTCTTGCAGGTCATCATGCATGCACAGCTGGCCGAGGAGCGAGGCACCTTTGTCTACGAGGACATCGTCGCTGCAGTGATCGAGAAGCTCGTGCGTCGTCATCCGCATGTCTTCGGAGAAACAAAAGCCGAATCGGTGGGCGTCGTTTTGACACGATGGGAACAGATTAAGGCAGCTGAACGGGAGGAAGAGGAGCCACCACGTCACGTTGTCCCGCTCACACTACCGGCGCTTGCACGAGCGCAAGAACTGGTCGAACGGCTCCGACGACTTTATCCGGAACGCTATGAAGCCCTACGACAACACGTGGCAGGGACGACACCGGAGACAACGGCCGACACAATCCTGCAGCAACTCGTGAGCAGCGTGCTGGCTGCCTCTGAGCAGGCGCTCGATGCAGAGGCAGCGCTTCGTATGTGGACGCTGGAACTCGAACGAACCCATTTCGGTGAAGCATCCGCATATCAATCCGATGGCTGACAGATCTGGAAAGGCTTTAGGGGCACGATTCATCGCGCCCGGAAGGGAGCAAGAGCATGACCGATGGGCTGACTTCGACGCAGCGGGCCGGAACTCGCCGTTACACTACGTGCGGGGAACTCCGCCGCGAACACGTTGGTCGCACAGTTACGCTAAAAGGCTGGGTCCATCGCCGGCGCGATCATGGTGGGTTGATCTTCCTTGATCTCCGCGATCGGTACGGGATCACCCAGGTGGTGGCCAATCCGGCGCACTCAAGCGAAGCGCACGCGATGGCCGAGCGCGTCAGGACCGAGTATGTCCTGTCCGTGACTGGCCAGGTTGTCGCTCGACCGGAGGGAACCGTCAACCCAGCTCTCGCTACAGGGGAAATTGAAGTCCTCGCGGACCGGATTGAGATTCTTAACCCAGCGAAGACGCCACCTTTCCCGATCGCGGAAGAGACAGATGTTGACGAGTCGTTACGCCTCGAGTTCCGCTACCTCGATCTGCGGCGAGCGCGCCTCCAGCGTAACCTCTTGCTTCGCCACCAAGTGGTGCGCTTCATTCGCCAGTACCTCGAGGAGCGTGATTTCGTCGAGATTGAGACACCAATGCTCATTAAGAGCACGCCGGAGGGTGCTCGAGACTACGTTGTTCCCAGTCGTATCTTCCCAGGGCATTTCTATGCCTTACCTCAGTCCCCACAGCAGCTCAAGCAACTGTTAATGGTCGCAGGCTTCGATCGTTATTACCAGATCGCCCGCTGTATGCGCGACGAGGATCTGCGCGCCGACCGGCAACCCGAGTTCACTCAAATTGACCTCGAGATGTCCTTCGTGGATGTCGAAGATGTCATCGAACTCGTTGAGGGTCTCTACACGGAGCTCTTCGAGCGTTTTGCTTCAAAGCCGCTCCTCGCAAAGCCGTTTCCCCGGCTCACCTATTCGGAAGCGATGCTCCGCTATGGAAGCGACAAGCCAGACTTGCGGTTTGGCCTGGAAATTGAAGACGTCTCCGATGTGTTCCGAGGAACCTCGTTTGGCGTGTTCCGCACAGCCCTAGAAAACGGGGGTGTGGTCCGTGGCTTCGCCGTACCCGGCTTCGCCGATGCCTCGCGCTCTCAGCTTGATCAGTTGACAGAGGTGGCACGAACCTTCGGGGCAAAGGGACTCGTCTGGCTGGCACTGCATCAGGAAGAGGGCCGTTTGAGTGCCCGCTCCCCTGTCGCCAAGTTCCTGCAGCCAGAGGAAATCGCGGCAACTGCCCAGCGCCTGGGAGCCGGCCCCGGCGACCTTGTCTTGCTTGTGGCAGACGTCGAGAGTGTAGCAGCCAATGTGCTCGGCCGACTCCGAAATCATGTCGGGCGCGAACGAAAGCTGATCAACGAGAGTGTTCATGCCTTCTGCTGGGTTGTCGATCCACCACTTTTCGAGTGGAACGAGGAAGAACAGCGCTGGGAAGCTATGCATCACCCGTTCACGAGTCCTTTGGACCAGGACGTTCCGCTCCTCGACACTGATCCCGGACGAGTGCGTGCCAAGGCCTATGATCTGGTTGCGGATGGCTACGAACTCGGAACCGGGAGTATTCGAATCCACCGCCGGGAGGTACAGAACAAGATCTTCGCCATTATGGGGTACGACGATGCAGAGATTGAGCGACGGTTCGGACATCTCTTGCGAGCTTTTGAGTATGGTGCGCCACCGCACGGTGGAATGGCACCGGGCTTGGATCGAACCGTCATGATCCTCGCTGGAGAGTCTTCGCTCCGCGAGGTGATTGCGTTCCCGAAGAACCAGCGGGCGCAAGATCTCATGCTCGGAGCCCCCTCACCCCTAGACGAGAAGCAACTCCGAGAATTGCATCTCCGCGTGATTTACCCTGAGGAGGAAAACGATGTGACTGCGTCGTGAGCCGCCCCCTAAAACAGGTTTCCGCGGGAAAGAGGGGGACCGGCACCCGCCGGTCCCCAACTCGTGGTGAGCAGCGAGGAGTTTGCCCTGTTAGCTTGCGGCCAGCTTCTTCGCGAGCTCGGCGATCTCCTCTGGGGCAAGGCCTGGTGCAAACTCTTCCGGAACCTCTGGCAAGTCGGGCACCGGTCCTCCTGCGGGCGGCCCATCGACCACCTCGAGCTCGCCATCTCCAGTTGGCGAGGGTCCTCGCCAGATCCGGGCGATCTCCTTGTAATCCTCAGGACTGAACCGGTAGAGGCGTCGGTGCACTCCCATGTTCTCGTACTTCCGGGCTTCCGGGAACTTACTATTCTCGATGTTCGGGATCGGCAGCAGTTTCGTCACCTGCACGCCCGTCAGTGTCTCAAGCGCCTTAGCGTACGCTGTGGCATGGACGCCACCGCGGACCAGCAGATAACCAATCATCTCACGCGCGACCGGATTCGTTGTCATCTCATAGACGCGGATCTTGTGCAAGCGAGCTCCACACTCAAGGAAAAAGTTATGCAACAGATCGAGCACCAGATTACCGCTGGAGAAAACGTAGTCACCGTGCCAGAACGCCCCCATTGAGTTCCCAACGAAAGCTGTCTGTGCAGTGGCGATAAAGTGGTGCGTGTTGCGCAGATTCACTGCAGGTGCCAGCGGTGCAGTCTCCGGAGCACCCGGCTTGGTCGTACCAGTGAGCATAAGATTGACCGTCGCCGCGACCAGCTCAATGTGCCCAAGTTCTTCCGTCGCGATGTTCGCGATGAGATCGTAATACGGGCGCAGCTTGTCGCGCCCCCGGAAGTTGAAGGATTGATAGGTATAGTTCATGAGCGTCGACATCTCGCCGAACCGCCCGCCGAGGAGCTCCTGAACCGCCGCCGCGGCATTCGGATCCGGCTCCTTTGGTTGTGGCAACTCGATCTGCAGCCGATCGATGCGCAGGTACATGGCACTCCCTCCCTTGTTTTAGTGCCTCTCCGACATCAGACCAGGTCGCCCAAACTCTCGTCGGTCGATCACGGTGGTGCTCGCCCCGGAGGAAGTCGTCTCCGCATGGCTACCACCTCCCGTTGCTGAGCGCATGACACAGCGTGGACATCGGCCGCGCCAAATCACCTGGGCTTCATCGACCTCAGCACCAGGGAGATCGGGCTGCAGACAAGGCTTCGCTCCGACGGCGCACGGGACGTCGATAACACTACCGCATTCTCGACAGACAAAGTGATGGTGCCACACCCTCGCTGGCTCCAGGAGCATTCGTCCCGGCCCTGTGTCCGCAATCATCACAAGTCCCGACGACACCAAAGAATGAATGACGTTATAGACGGTCGCACGGGAGAGTCGGAAACCGCGGGCACGCAGGCGAGCCAACACTTCATCCGCGGCCAGATGCCCGCCAGCTCGATCCAACACATCGAGCACGAGGATCCGCGGTCGAGTGGCACGCAGTCCTGCTCTACGCAGTCGCGCCACGAGCTGGCTCATCCGCTCCTCAGGGAGATCGTGACTCACCGAAGGACGATCCTTTCTTGACACTGTCCAACATAGCAGACTCGTTTGGACAGTGTCAAGACTGTTGGGTGCGGATCATCGGCGCGGTTGGGCTCGGTTCTCGCTAGACCGCACGTGATGGCGTGCAGTCGCGCCTCGGCGACGGCCTTGTCCCACGAAGCCCGTAGCTCATTGGGCCAAGACAAGGGCACAGAGTTGGTGACGCGGTACTCGTTGGAACCAGCGTCCAGTTTGGTGCAAAGGTTCCGAGTCCTGCACACCGACCCTTGACAGCGCACCCAGCTGCTGCCTATACTCTATGGTGCTGCCGAGGCGGCAGGGACGTGCCGAGGTGGCGGAATAGGCAGACGCGCTACCTTGAGGGGGTAGTGCCCGAAAGGGCGTGGGGGTTCAAATCCCTTCCTCGGCACCACTTCGCGGGCGATTAGCTCAGCTGGTAGAGCGCCACGTTTACACCGTGGAAGTCAGAGGTTCGAGTCCTCTATCGCCCACGAGTGCCGTAAGGCAGCATGAGCCGAGGTAGCTCAGTTGGTAGAGCACGTGACTGAAAATCACGGTGTCGGCGGTTCGATCCCGCCCCTCGGCACCGAAACAGAATGAGAAACCGGCTCAATTGAGCCGGTTTTTATTGCTTTCACTTCTCCTGTTAGAGCGGCACGAGCATCGAGTGGCTCGATGCTCGTGCCGCTCGCGATTCAACCTTGCTATATCTCATCTGACGACGGCCTGGGAAGCCTCCACAAAGAGATCAATTGCGCGGCGATAATTCGCGGCGATCTTCTCCGCAGCAGCTTCTCGCGTCAGCGTTCCGTTCAAAAAGCCCTGCACACCCTCCCACCACAGCGTACGGCCGATCGCAAATCCTATGTACCCCGGCACCCCTGCCCCCATGCGCAACCAATGGTCCACCCGCGCCGGATCAGCACCGCGACCGAGCACAACGCAACTCACTGCGTCGCGACCACCGCTCCGCACCTTTGCTGCCATACGCTCGCAGTCTTCCCGCCGATCGAGTCCCTCGATCTTCCAGATGTCCGGTACAACACCTGCCGCATAAAACTCGTCGATGGCCTGCAGCGTGAGCTCTGGACGGATCTCTCGGTCATAGCGCTCGGTATCTCCGCCTACCTGCTCAAGCTGCCCCTTCGTCGCCGGCACAAGCAGCTCAAGCAGGAATCGCCGCTCCCGCTCCCGGAGCCAATCGTGGAGCCGCTTGAGACGCTCAAGTTGTATCTTCTTCGTATCGGAGGGATCATCCGGGTTGTACCGGACGAGCGCCTTGGTAAACGTCGGGTCGAAGGCCAGGATGTGCTCGCCAAACTGCTCTCCATACTCAAAGTCGAAAACCTTTTGCCCACTCTTCTCGACCGGCATGGCGAACAGGTAACCACGCTCCCGCGCTCGGCGAGCCACCTCAGCTCCGTATTGCTCGTCAACGAGGATCCCCGCTGACTCACGTGGAGCTCCCTGCGCGATCGCGACTTCGAACCCTTCGAAGATCACCTGCTTCGCCTGACGGATCTTCTCCGCCCGCTCTTCTTCGCCTATTCCGGCCTTTGCTGCCATCTCCTCAAAAGAACTCCGATGGTCGAAGGCCAGGATATACAGCGGTCGATCGTATCCCACTTGCATCACGGCACCTCCCATCCTGCGCCGTCTCCTGCCCCAACCCTAGCGCACACTGGGTGCGGCTGCAAGCCTTGACATGCGTTGTGCAGATCGATTACACTTCATCGCGGTCGTTGGGGAGTCGTCTAACGGTAGGACGGCTGACTCTGGATCAGCTAGTTGGGGTTCGAATCCCTACTCCCCAGCCACGAGCCACCGTCGTGTTGGACGGTGGCCTTTCTACTCAACACTATGCGCAAGATTGCTCGACCACCCACCTCGGACCGAATCAAAACTCTCAACATTCACAGGAGGAGCACCACGCACGAGACAAATCGCTCCACGGCTGTTGAGCGCGCACTCCTCGTCTGCGTCCATTGGCGACGAGACGGTTGGGATCCTGCATCCTCTCTCGCGGAACTCGCTCAGCTGGCTGAAACTGCCGGACTCCAGGTTGTTGGCGCAGTAACGCAGCATTTGCCTCATCCCCACCCACGACATTACGTCGGACCGGGCAAGCTGGCCGAGATCGCCGCTCTTCGTCGTGAGCTCGACTTTTCCGTCCTCCTGGCGGACGACGAGCTGAGTCCAGCGCAGCTCCGGCACCTCGAGGATGCATTGCAGGTGAAAGTCCTCGATCGTACGGCGCTCATCCTCGACATCTTTGCTCGGCGCGCACAGACCCGCGAAGGTCGCTTACAAGTAGAGTTGGCGCAGTTGGAGTACCGTTTGCCGCGCCTGACCCGCATGTGGACTCACTTGTCCCGCCAGGCTGTTGGTGGAGTCGGATTGCGCGGGCCTGGTGAGACACAGCTGGAAATTGACCGCCGGCGCGCCCGAGAGCGGATCGCTTGGATCCGTCGCCAGCTCGAAGATGTGCGGCGGCATCGTGAGCGATATCGCCAGCGGCGTCGGCAAGAGCGCCTACCTGTTGTGTCGCTCGTCGGCTACACCAACGCCGGGAAGTCAACGCTCCTCAATGCACTGACTGGCGCTTCCGTCCTTGCCGAGGACAAGCTGTTCGCGACCTTGGATCCCACCACTCGCCGGCTTGCCCTGCCAGACGGGCAAATTGCTCTCTTGACCGATACCGTCGGATTTATCCATAAGCTTCCAACATCTCTTGTCGCTGCATTTCGGGCCACCCTCGAAGAGATTCTGGATGCTCACTTGCTCCTGCATGTTGTAGATGTCACACATCCCAAAGCCGCCGAACAGGCAGCGACCGTCCGTAGGGTGTTACGGGAACTCGGGGCAGATGGTTACCCAACGATTACTGTGTTGAACAAGATCGATTTACTGACACCGGACGTCGATCCCGAGCAGCTTGCCCAAGAGCTCGGGCTTCCCCCGAACGCGCTCCTTGTCTCGGCAGTTACCGGTCAGGGATTGGACGCACTGCGGCAACGCATTGCCGCAACGCTACGGGAAATCACGACACCTGTCTCGGTTCGATTGCGTATCCCGTACCGCGAAACAAATCTCCTGGCACTTATCGAGGAGCGGGGTACAATTGCCGAGCGGCGATACAGTGCCAACGACATCATCGTTGATGCTCGGGTCCCAGTCGCGCTTCTACCTCGGCTCGACCGCTATGTTGTACCGCGACTGCGCACGCATGAAACACCTTGACAGTGCGGATGAAGAGTTGGGACGAAATTCCCGTCGCACCTTCGCCGCCAGCAGTCGATAATGAGAGCTGAGGCGATCGGCACAGAGGAACAGGAGTTGGACGTGACATTCAGTGAACTCGTCCAAAAGTTGCAAAAGGACTACGGTCTTGAGGCCGCCCTCGTCGTCACCACCGACGGTTTAGTCGTGGATGCAGCAACAGCGAGTGGAACTGAAATTGACGCCGAGGCGATTGCTGCAAATGCCGTGAGTGGGCTTTTGATGCTGGAGGCACTGGGACAAGAGTTCGCAAGTACGCCCCGCCAGGCAATCATTGAGTTTGATCGCCATCTCGTGCTTGTCGCACCACTCGACCAGGACACAGCATTGGTTCTCGTTGCAGCTGGCAGTGCAAACCTCGGACGCCTGCGGCTAGCCGTTCGTCGTCTTGGTACCCTGACCAGCGAGGCCACGCCATCCGTGTCAGCATGACGAGGAGCCCTCATGGAACCGCTGTCTTACGCCCGTAGTGGGGTCGATCTCGCACGGGCGAAAACTGTTAAAGAACGTATCACTCGCGCAGTAGAGAGCACATTCGGTCCGGATGTTCTCCGACCGCTCGGGTTTTTTGGCGGCTTCTTTGCTGCCCCCGGAAGCAACGGTACCCTCGCGCTGGTCGCGACGATTGATAGTGTCGGTACAAAAGTGCTTATTGCTGCAACACTGGGTCGCCACTACGGCATCGGTGTTGATCTCGTGCATCACAGCGCAAACGACCTGCTTGCCTGCGGGGCGCAGCCGCTGTTCTTCCTGGACTACTTCGCTGCTGCCAGCCTCGAGGAGAGTATCCTGGAGGAGCTCGTCCACGGTATGACCGATGCTTGTCGAGCTTTGCACTGCTCGCTCATTGGGGGGGAAACAGCGCAGCTCCCCGGCATCTACCAATCAGGAACCTACGACCTCGCCGGTTGCATGGTCGGTGTGGTGTCGACTGATCGAATCATTGACGGGCGTCACATCGCAGCTGGAGATCTTGTCCTCGGGTTGCCGAGTAGTGGGTTACACACGAACGGCTACACGCTCGCGCGAGCCTGCCTAGGTTTGACCGGAGAACGCGAACGCGACCGGCAGATACTCTCTGAGATCCCGGTATGGTCTCAGCATTCGCTGGGCGAGCTCCTGCTCGAGCCTCACCGATGCTACTATCCGCTCTTACGCCCCTGGTTGGGTCACCCAGGCCTGCATGGGCTTGCTCACATCACTGGCGGAGGGTTAGTCGAAAACATCGCCCGCATCGTTCCTCAAGGTCGCCGTGTGGAGATCGACGCCACAACATGGACTGTCCCCCCGCTTTTCCTTGAGCTCCAACAACGGGGTCAAGTACCTCTCATCGAAATGTATCGTGTGTTTAACATGGGAATCGGCTTCGTCGTCATTGGGGAGGCGCCGTTCATTCGCGAACTTCAGCAAGCGATCGGAGAAGGATGGATCATCGGACAAGTTACCGAAGGAGATACGCCGCGCGTTCTTGTGCGCCTCGGAACAGACCCAGAACTGGTCTTGACGAGTGGTTCCTGAGATCGTAGAGCTGGCTAATACAGTTCGACCGAGAACCACCGCCGCGACTCGGTGGTGAATAGCTATGGCACTGATTGACATTGCGGCTCGAGAAATTCACGGGAAGATCGTCTACTACGGACCCGGGCTGAGCGGAAAAACAACCAATTTACAAGTCATTCACCAATCGCTCCCGGACCATGCCAAAAGCGAGCTGATTTCGATCGAAACAGAACGCGAGCGAACTTTGTTCTTCGATTTTTTGCCTCTGGATGTCGGCACAGTGCATGGGTATCGGCTCCGTCTCCAGTTGTACACCGTTCCGGGACAAACACTCTATCGGCAGACTCGGATTGCGGTCCTTAGTGGTGCTGATGGAGTCGTCTTCGTGGCAGATGCGCAGCGGGAGCGATTGGCAGAAAATCTCCAGAGCCTGCGGGAACTCGCACAGAACCTAGCAAAGCAGGGTAAGCGTCCACTCGACTTTCCCTTGGTGCTCCAATACAACAAGCTGGATCTCCCGAACGCGTTACCAGTTCCAATACTCGATCGCTATCTCAACCCAATGCGCGCCCCTCGTTTTCCAGCTATCGCGGTACGGTCTATCGGCGTCATCGAAACACTCCGCGCCATCATTAAGCTTGTTGTCGACCGACTTTAATCCCAACAACGCTCGCTCAGGCATACTTGCCCCCAAGTGGAGGCGGACCGTATGACTCGCGCCGATCCATCACTCGAGCGGGCACGGGCAGCTGCGTCGATCGAGACACCCGATCCCGAGCATAGCGAGCACGTTGCTTTTCTCGCGCTCCGGCTCTTCGATCAGCTCCGAGACCGTTTTCACCTTCCGCCAGAGGGCCGTGATCTCCTGGCTGCAGCCGCACTCTGGCATGATTGCGGGCAATTCCGTTCGCTTCCAGAGCACCACCGATACAGTTTCGATCGAATCATGGCAATTCCCCTCAAGGGATTTGACCGTACCGAACAGCTGGCTATTGCGAATATCGCACGGTATCATCGCGCTGCCGAACCCTCACTTCGCCATCCACAGTTCCAGCGTTTACCACCCCGATTCCGCCACCTCGTCGAACAACTGGCAGCGATTCTTCGTATTGCCGAGGGACTTGATGCGAGCCATCAGCAATTCGTCAAGGACGTCCTCATCGAGTTTTCCGATGGGTACATCACCATCTACGCAGTGTCGAACATATACCCCACACTGGAAGTCGAGAAGGCACAGGCTCGCGCAGGTCTCTTCCGAACTGTCTTCGGGAAGGACGTTCTGATTCTGCCTCAGCGTATCGAATCGGTATGACGAGGGAGGTTCAATGCGCGCACTCCTTTCGGTCTATGAGAAGTCCGGCATCGGAGAGTTGGGCCAGCAACTCGTCGCCCTTGGATGGGAACTTCTCTCTACAGGCGGAACAGCACGGGTTCTGCGCGAACACGGCGTCCCGGTTCGCGAAATCTCCGAGCTCACCGGGTTTCCGGATCTCTTGGGCGGCCGTGTGAAAACGTTGCATCCAGCCATCCATGCTGCAATTCTTGCCCGTCACGATCACCCGGAGGACCTCGAACAGCTCGCACGGTACGGGTTTGAGCCAATTGAACTAGTTGTTGTCAACTTGTACCCCTTCGATCGAGCGGTGACCTCCGAGACACCGGAAGGCGAAGCGATCGAACTGATCGACGTCGGCGGACCAACCTTGCTTCGCGCCGCAGCCAAAAACTTCCATTGGGTTCTTCCTGTCGTCGACCCCGCCGACTACGAGCGCATTCTCCACGAGCTCGCGCGAGGTGGACCCCGATCCGTCCCATACGCTCTCCGCCGCGAACTCGCTGCGAAAGCTTTCGCACACCTTGCTACCTACGACGCGCAGATTGCAGCCTACTTGCGAACTGAGCCCTTCCCCGACCTCCTACCGCTACCGTTGCGCAGGATTCGGGCGCTTCGTTACGGGGAAAACCCCCATCAGACGGCCGCCTTATACCAGGTCGCAGGCTTCCCCTCGCAAATCAATCGCTGGCGCACGGTCGGCGAAGTCGAACTCTCATACAATAACGTCCTCGATGCCTCGGCCGCCTGGCAGCTTGTCAACCGCTTCGCTGAGCCAGCAGTGGTGATTGTCAAGCACGCTGCTCCCTGTGGTGTCGCTGTTGCCGAGACAATCGAGGCAGCATTCGCTCGTGCCTTCGACGCGGATCCGGTTTCTGCCTTCGGCGGTATTGTGGCCTTGAATCGTCCGGTCGATATCCCAACGGCCCGAGCACTCGCTCAACATCTCTTCGACCTTATCGTGGCCCCGTCAATCGATCGCGAGGCCGAAGAAGTACTGCGACGACGAAAGGCCCTCCGCCTGATTTTCGCTCCTCCGTGGGTCGATCCCCCTTATGTGGTCCGAAGTGCTGGCGACATCGCACTCGTGCAGTCACCAGACAGACCTGTTCGCCTGCAAGAGTCCTGGCAGGTCGTGACAACGCGGCATCCGAATGAGACTGAGTGGCGGGATCTCTCGTTCGCCTGGACCATCGTGCCGTTCGTCCTCTCCAACGGCGTCGTCATTGCGCGTGACGGGCAAACAGTCGGAATCGGTGGTGGTCAACCAAATCGCGTGGATGCCGTTCGTTTAGCCATTTGGCGAGCTGGAGAGCGAGCCCGCGGTGCAGTGCTGGCCAGCGATGCTTTCTTCCCTTTCCCCGACAGCATCGAGGTTGCAGCCGCTGCTGGCATCACCGCAATCATCCAACCAGGGGGATCACGCCGCGATGGAGAAGTCATCGCAGCAGCAGAACGCGCGGGTATAGCGATGGTCTTCACCGGAGAGCGGCATTTTCGCCACTAACGGTGGAGTTCACGCTGCAGGACCGCCTCCAGCGTGCCAAGCACGCGGAGTGAGCGCTCATAGTCCCGTTTCGAGAGCCGCGCTATCTCCTTGGCCGCTCGTTCGAGCCAATCCCAATCTTGGCCGCGCTTGCGGTACACGTAGTAGAGGTGCGCTGCAAGGAGTTGTTCGGCAGGCACCGGACCTGTGAAATCGAAAAGAAGCGCGAAATACGCACATGCATCCGTCAATCGCCCCACGTCACCCTCTGGCACGAGTTCCACGCTGTAATGGAGGGGTGGCGGAAACGGCGGCACCAAGAACATGAGATTCCCAGAGTGCTCGTATGCCATGGCCACCGCCAAGAACAGTGAGCGGAGGACGAAGCGCAGTTCCGGATTTGCTTCGTAGAGTGCGCGATCTTGAAGTTGCGCTGATCCACGGCGAACGACACGCCGTCCAGGATCAACCGCCGTGGTTTCCGCATATGCCACAATCCCGTAGATGGCATCGACGCCTGTCCCACCAACCCGTACGAACGATCCCAGCTCAGGCACCACATCGAGTTCATCGCACTCGACAGCAAATTGCACCGTCGAGGTCTCAACGACTTCGCCAATACGACGAGACTTATGCAAAGCGCACACGCTTGCTTCGCTCCTTCGCTGAACGCTCCTGGATCAGACCTGCATCAGCGAAGAGCTGGTCGACGATAGCCTCAATTTGAAGGCGTTCTTCCCGATGAACAACTGCCTGCTCATGAGCTTCTTGCAGGGCGAGCGGGTAGCCACGCGCCCGACAGCACTGATCCCAAATGATTCCGTGAATCGCTTCCAGGAGGCGTTGATCGGCAGCAATCCAAAGTGGAATCTCCACACGCGCAATCTCTGAGCCGGTGTGGAGGTAGAAAAACACAATCTGGTCCTCCTCCGGAAGCTGGCGCAAAATCGTCGACCGGCTGCGGTAACAGGCACTGCGTTCGCCGGGACTCAACTGTATCCCCTCAAATCGTCCAAAAAGCCAGCGATCCGTCACGTCAGGGACAATCCTGCATGCCTGGTGTCGCTCCCCCCGCTGGACACGGGCAAGACAGTCGTCGCAGTCTACCGCACGTCCGAGTTGCGGGTAGTCGCACGCCGCGACGCGAAGCACATTCACGACATCCCTCGACCCTGGGTAGCTGATTACTCCAGCGACTGGAATCTTTCGCTGGCGGTACTCCTGGAGAACGGTCGCGAAGCGTTCAAGGGCCCATGCGACAACTGGCCCCGTTTGACCTTCTAGCCCCCAGGGAATGAGTGTCCCATCCTGCAAGACCGCCACTGGCGACTGCACGTCACCACACAGACGCAAACCGGTCTCCAACTCCATAACCGCGCGTCGCGCGGCGAGAGCAGCTCCGGTGACCGGAATTCGGCGCGCACCGTCCGTGATCCACAGATCCTCGTCTTTCCAAAGCACCGTCGGTTCCGCACCAAGTCGCGCTCGGGGATGGGGACCGTACTCCAGAACACAATACCCGATATTCACGATCGCGTAGTGCAGTGGCCCATGCCGATCACTAGCAACGATCGACCCGTCAGTCGCGACACAGCTGTAGTTCAGCGAGTGGAACTCGGGAACACCATAGCGCGCAAAATACCGCTCGAGCGCGACTGCAAGAAGCCAGGATGTTCGAGCTTCCTCAACTCGCTGCAGGACTTCTGCATCGTCGAATCGACGAAGCAGATCGACAAATTCGTCTGCCCCGCTCTGCGCATGGGCAACGGCAACCGCAACCGCGCGTCGCAATTCACTGACGATTTTCGTTAGGTCCAGCGTCATGCTGATCGCTGCTCCGTCTTACCCGCTGGAACCATGCATCGGGATCGGAAAGCTCCGTGTAACTCGGCAAGCAATCCGGTCCACGCCAGAGAAGGTTAAGAGCGTCTCGCCCATAGCGCTCGGCGATGGTGCGACAGAATATCTCCCCTCGTCGATACTGTTCAAGCTTGATGTCCAACCCCGTCAGGCGGAGTACAAGTTGCTCGGCGGGCGTGCGCATTCGCTCACGTTCTTCAAACTTCCGCTCGATGACCTCGTACTCGCTGACCAGATGTCGTCCTACCTGCCGCATGACAAAATTACTGTACCCCTCTATGACTGCCATCACCGCCTGCAGCGCTCGAAAGAGGCGACGTTGCCCGGGCGACATCAGGAGTTCGATCCACGTAACTTCATGGCCTACTTCACCTCGAGTTGCGGAGCGTACGGCCTCGATGAATCGCCGTCCCAGATTTCCGTCCAGACGAAGGGCCTCCACCCACTCGCGCAGGAGTCCATTAACGTGTTCGCGTAGCCAAGGGTACGTTTCGAACTCGAAGGCGTGCGTCACCTCATGAAGCACGAGCCATCGGCGGAAATCGGTTTCGGGCAGCCGCCATGTCCGAATGAGCCACCGTACATTCGGCTCGACAAAGTACAGTTTCCCCGTTGTGACCGGTTCACGCCCGAGAACAGTAATATCGTACTGGCCCAGTACGCGGCGGGAGAGAAAACCCAGCGCCATACCGATTTCCACGGTCGCGGCCGATCTCCCAGCATACGCCCACGCCAGGGCCCCCACCCGGGCCAGCGGATGCTGTGGGAGAGACACCAGTGTCTCTAGTGGTCGCAGGATCTCCGCAAAACCCTCAAGATTCGCATCGATCCAGTCGATGCGATCAAAGGCATAGACACGGTGAATTCCTGGCGGAACAGGAGCTCCTACAAAGCTAGCAATCGCCGGTGCCAACTCTTCAATCAACCGCCGGTAGGTCGCGGTGGCTTCTTCTCTCTCTTTCGCGCTTAGTCGCACTTCTCCCGCGAAGCGCACCGCGAGCTCTCGAGCACGTCCCCAATCGATCAGTCCCGGCGGTTCCCAAGTTGCAACGCGATCCCGTGCCCGTCGCCCGACCCACTGCCCCAGAGAAAGTCCGACAAGCAGTCCGATGACTCGTGCCGAGCGTTCACTCATGATTGTCTCCACTTCCGCGCCTCGCGAGTCACTCGTCAGCTCATCAGGGAGTCGGTGTTGCCGTTGATTCAGGACTATTTGGCAATGTCGGCTCAGGTTCAGGCGTCGATTGATTCGACGCTCCCTCTGGCGTTTGAGTCGGGGTTGGCGATGGCTGTGGCCCTACCAGTGTCACGTTTTGCGATGGCTGATAAGTGCTCCGCAATGTCAAGTCGTCGATCAAGCGCTCTCCCTCGTAGACACGCCGACGAATAGTGACTGTGAAGCCATCGCGCGCACGTTCCACAACGACCTGTTCACCCGGCGCAAGATCAGGAGACTCTCGGAAAACAGGCGTCGGGTCAGCCTTAACCACATTTGTTACGACGGGATCCTCCACTTCGACTCGCCAGTTCGGCTTCGTACCCCAGATCTCAAAGTGCACCCACGCGCCGTCCGCCCAGGCCACAATCGCGATCCAGTCGTTCGTTGCGTTTCGGAACTTGAAATCCAGCCCGTAGTCGGTATCAACTGTGGCATCGAGCCCAATGAGCCCACTCGGTGGTTGACCATATAGCGGAATCCAGTAAAGATGCCAGTTCCGTTCCACAATCGGGAACCCGCCCCAGAAAGCCGCGTGGAACAAAGTCGTCGATACTTGACAGACGCCCCCACCAACCGATGGGACCGTTTGCACGCGGCCGTTCGTCGCAACGATTCCGTACCCGACCTTGTACCCGCTATCAAGGTTGATCGGGCCGACTGTCTGATTGAACGAAAAGATCTCACCAGGCGGCACGAGTGCCCCATTCACACGCTGAACCGCGAGTTCCACGTTGTGCCGTCGATTCGGAGCCGAGTCGCCGTAGTACGTTGCACCGGAGGATATCCGTTCCCGGATGACGATTTGCGCCGCAGACGCAGCGGTGATCTTGGGAGCAATCTTCCGCAACGAGAGAGCAACCGTCGTCTGACCTGCGCGGAGCGCACGATCCATTGCCTCAAGGGTCGCGTCGATATCGATTTCTCTTCCTTCCTGCTCCGGGGTCACAACACGCACGCGTCCATCGATGTAACGGAGAACCGCATCGCGCGCCTCGCGCCGGACGTTTGGCGCCAGAGATTCCAGCAGCCCTCTTGCAGTGTCGCGATTCAGAACCACATCCAGGGACACAACTCGCCCACCTTCTTGGCGGGGTGCGAAGGCAAGCAGATTCGCCAACACATCGCCGCGTAGGGCATGTTCCCCCTCTGGCCATGTCAGCACGAACCCTCGCTCGAGGACAGCAGCGGCGATTGCTCTCGCCTGCTCGGCCATTGCATTCGTTACCAGGGGATCCACCCGACGCGCGCGGGCTGGGACCGTCCGCTCGCCCCGCGCAAGTCGGACTAAGAACTCGTCGACAGTCGCAGACACGTCAAGGACTGCTCCCGACTGGGCCGGTACGACCACAAAACTCGTACCGTTCCAACGCACCTGTGCATCGCTTGCCGGTGCGACCACCACATCAGCGATCTCACACAGATAGCGCTCGACCTTCGTACGCTCGAGCCGCACCTCAAGCCTTTCTTCCCGCCGTTCCACGACCACGAGCGTCGCGAGATCCTGTGGAGTAACCATCCAGCGCGGCTCGCCCTCGACCGTCAGCGTCACCGGCCCTTCGAGAAGACGCTGTACATCCGGAAGAACGGTCTCCAAGTCCGTCCTGTGGAGGGACGGTTCGAGTGGAACCGGCTCCAGTTCGATGATTCCACTGCGCCCTGCGGCGAGCGATCGCTCGACGGCGCTGAGCGCCACCCCGACATCGATTCCGGTGCCTTGTTGTTCGGGCACGATGCGCACTTTCCCGTCTTTATCGGCCACGAAATACGCGTCGCTGGGTGGCGTTGCTGCGACTTCGGCGAGTTGCGCCAATGCCCGTTCCACCGGTTTGGGATCGAACGTAACTGGAACCAGCACGTTCTCTTGTCCAAGCCGTGCACGAACCCATGTGAGGGAGTCATTCCATAAGTTACCGCTACGACCGAGTTGGTGAGCACGGCTCACAGCACTGGCTGTTTCCCAACTCGGTTGCAGTTCCTCGATTGGGACAGTCACCTTGCGCCCTTGGAAAACAAGCACGAGCTCCGTTTCACGAATCGCTCGCAGCGCTTCATCAACACGCTGCGTAGCCTCCTCGCTCCGAAGTCCTCCAACATCGACTCCGGCGACACGCACCCCTGGGTAGATTCGGTCCCCCTGTGCCAAGCCATAGCTCAGGAGCGCAGTAGCAGCGAGGAGCAGAGCCGTTGCCAGCGCGGCGCTCACCCCGATGAGGATGCGACGCAGTGATCCCCACCGCACCTGTGTCTGGACGACCTCGCGGACAACTTCGGCGATGCTCACGGTCCCCCCATGCCAGAAGTGTCCGGACACCGAACCGGCCAAGAGTGTACCAGAGGGGACGCCTGCCGTACCGGTCCAAGGTTGTCAGGCGGCGACATGCATGGTAGGGTCCGTCGATGGTGGTGGCCTTAGGGCGAGGAGGGAATAACGGTATGACGCGACAGGTGATCGAAACGGACCGCGCACCACGGCCCATTGGCCCATACGTCCAGGCCGTGCGGGTCGGTCAGTTCATCTTTACAGCGGGACAGATTCCCCTCGATCCGGCGACAGGAAAACTTGTCGAAGGGGGAATTGAAGAGCAGACGGAGCGCGTGCTGGAGAATCTTAAAGCCATACTCGAAGCAGCTGGGAGCTCACTCACACAGGTCGTGCGGACGACCTGTTTCCTGGCAAATTTAGAGGATTTCCCGGCTTTCAATCGAGTCTACGCCCGTTACTTTGGTGAGAATCCGCCCCCACGCACGACCGTGCAAGCAGCACGACTACCAGCTGGTGCGCTGGTCGAAGTCGACTGTATTGCCTTTGTCGAGTGAGCATGTAGTTGCTGAACCGCGCGCTCGTTTGCTATACTGCGTGCGGGTAAGGGTGAGTAGCTCAGCCGGTTAGAGCGCGCGGTTCACATCCGCGAGGTCAGGGGTTCGAGTCCCTTCTCACCCACCGAGGGAGTACGGGAATCGGTGAAGTGGCGCGGTGCACAACCGCGGCCACTCTTGTGTTACGTGAAGACCAGATACCGTTTGAGGCGATCCTCCACACGCGCCGGTGCCTGGTCGGCCGTCCTCCCGGTATGCTCCCTCTCCAGGGGAAGTGGCTGGAGAGGCGAACGAACGACAGGCGAGGTGTCGAAGATGGTTCGTGAGCGACCAATTGTGCTCACCCCCGAAGGCAAGGCAGCACTAGAGCAGGAGCTTGAGCAACTTCGTCACGTCAAGCTCCCAGCGTTGCTCGAGCGGCTGCAGCAACTCAGCAACGAGGGTGATATTTCCGACAATAGCGAGTACGAGGATACGAAAGAGGAACTCGTGCTCACAGAGGCTCGTATTCGCGAAATCGAGCATATTTTGCGCCGCGCCCAGATGGTGGCTCATACCGGCCCTGGGGACGAAGTGCGCCTTGGCTCACGGGTGACCGTGATCGATGACGAGGGTGTAACCGAAACCTGGGTCATTGTGAGCCCCGAGGAAGCGAATGCCGCGCAAGGCCGGATCTCCATCGAGTCCCCGGTCGGTGCTGCTCTGCTGGGCAAGCGCGCCGGGACGACCGTGGTTGTGAAGGCTCCTGGCGGCGAGATGCGGCTTACGATTCAGCGGATCGAGTAATCATGGAACAATTGGGGAGCGCCGACGGTGCCGCACCGCGGCGCTCTCGTGCTGCCACGTGGCGTTCTCGACGAGCAGGGAGGACGCATGCCGCTTAACGATCAGCAGCGAGCGCGTCTCGAGAAGATCCGCGAGCTCCGCGCACAGGGTATAGATCCTTACCCGCCTCGATCATCGCGAACCCTGACCGCCGCCGATGCGGTAGCACGATTCGCTGAGCTCGAACCGCACCTTGGTGGCGAACCAGACCCCGAGCCGGTGACGGTGGCAGGTCGGGTCGTTTCGATTCGTGACATGGGTGGCACGGTTTTCAGCCACATTCGTGACGGCTCAGGATCGATCCAGCTCTTCCTCCGCCGCGATACGGTTGGTGCCGAGCAGCTGGCATGGTTCAAGCGCTACATCGATCTCAACGACTTTGTTGAAGCCGACGGGCATCTCTTCCGCACGCGAACCGGTGAGATTTCGCTCCAAGTGACTGCGCTACGGCTCCTCAGCAAGGCGATCAACCCACCACCAGACAAGTGGCACGGTCTGACCGATGTCGAGACCCGATATCGCCAGCGTTACGTCGATCTGATGACGAATCCCTCAACACGCCAAGTCTTCGTGACGCGGGCACAAGTCATTCGGGCTATCCGGCGGTACTTAGACGAACGAGGCTTCTTAGAGGTCGAGACACCCACGCTTCAACCCATCTATGGTGGCGCTGCCGCCCGTCCCTTCACGACCTACTACCATGCGTTAGATCAAACATTCTATTTGCGCATCTCCGACGAACTCTACCTGAAGCGCCTCATTGTTGGTGGCTACGATCGCGTCTATGAGATATGCAAGGATTTTCGCAATGAGGGAATTGATGCCCGACACAATCCTGAATTCACGATGCTAGAGTTCTATGTCGCATATGCCGATTATCGAGACATCATGCAGATGTGCGAAGAACTCATTGTCTTCGCGGCTCAGGAGGCGCTCGGCACGCTCCTCCTTCCCTGGGGTTCGCATACGATCGACCTCACGCCACCCTGGACGCGGATGAGCTTACGTGAGGCCCTCCTGCGCTACACCGGGATCGATTTTCTGGCGGTCACTGACCAACCAACCCTTTATCGCCTCGCGCGCGACCTTGGAGCCGACGTCCGTCCTGACACGGTTTGGCCACGAATCCTCGATGAACTTCTGAAAACCTTTGTCCGTCCCGAACTGATTCAACCCACCTTTGTGTACGATTACCCTGTGGCTCTTTCGCCTCTTGCCAAGCGGAAGCCTGAAGATCCACGCCTGGTTGAGCGATTCCAACTCTTTGTTGGGGGCCTTGAATTGGCCAACGCCTACACCGAGCTCAACGATCCGCTTGACCAGTTTTACCGCTTTCTCGAGCAGGCCCGCGATCGTGCGCGCGGTGATGAAGAAGCGATGCCGATCGACGAGGACTTCATCAATGCACTCATGTACGGCATGCCTCCAACCGGTGGCTTCGGCCTGGGGATTGATCGGCTCGTCATGCTTTTCACGAATCGGCAAACGATTCGCGAAGTCATTCTCTTTCCGCAGCTGCGCTCAAAACCCGAGCCACTTGGATTAACCGAGGATCTTCAGCCATATCTCGATCTTGTGCCGGGTGTTCAGGACTCGTTGGCGTGCGAAGATTCGCCGACCGAGGCAAACTCCGGTTGAACGGTCGTTGCTGGCCCGGGATCGCTCCACCGCCGGTAGAGGTACCGGAAAACGTCGCGGAACACTGCCGCCAGCGGAACCGCGATGACCATACCGGGTATGCCCCAAAGTGCCCCGCCGGTCACCACAAGCACCATCACGACTGCTGGGTTCATTTCCACCACATAGCCGTGAACCCGCGGCACCAGGAGATTGTTCTCAAGCTGCTGGATGATGATGAAAGCAAGGCCTACCCATACCAGCTTGCTGGGATCGGTGGCCAACGCAACAAGTGCAATCACGATGAACGTCAAGATCGGTCCGAGAATCGGCACAAGTTCCAGTACCCCTGCGATCAGCCCAAGAACGATCGGTTGCGTCAACCCGATCGCCCACATAGCAACTCCAACCGCAATGCCGATGATCAATCCGAGAAAGAGTTGGCCACGAATGTATGCGGCCAGCGTTCGATCGACAATACGGACGATAGCTTGCACGTCCGGCCGCCAACTCTCCGGCCACAACCCGTAGAACCACTGTAGCGCCCGACTACTGTCCTTTAGCACGTAATACATCCAGAACGGTACGAGAACTACTGCCGAAAAGAACCCGATCGCTGCGCCCACGGCTCCGAATGTCAAGCGCATCGCACGCTGGAGGGCCGCAAGTGCCATCGACCACAGACTTCCTAAAGCCCCTTCAATCTGTGCACGGACACCCGGTGGCACATTCGCTTCGTACTCAGCCAACCATCCGTTCACGTATTCATTCACCGCTTGCCAGTAGCCGGGCGCAGCCTGAATAAACTCGCTCGTCTGTCGCACCAGCGGTGGGACGAAAAGCATAGCCACGCCGGCGATGATCGCTGCCGCAGTGACATATGTCGCCAGTATGGCGACTGTCCGCGTCAGACCTGGGAAACGGGCCCGGAACGGGAGTAGCCGTTCGTAGATCCCCACGAGGGGAGCTAGGAGATAGACGAAAATAGCCCCGACAATAAACGGCAAGAGGGCACTGCGTGCCGACCATCCGATCCAAGCAACAGTGATCAGGGCGAGCGCGACGAGGCCACGGCGCAACCACCGCTTCCCGGTCGGCTGCGCTGAAGGGCGCTCGATTGGCTGCACCAGAGCCCTCCCACCGCTCGCTTCGTGTCAATCTCCGCGGCTACGCCGACGGGCAAACTCAGCCGAGGCCAAAACCAGCACCGAGAACGTGATCAGCATCGAAGAAACCGCCGCGATCGTTGGATCGATCTCCATGCGCAACCCTTCGAACATGCGCATTGGTAAGGTACGACCGCGGGCACCAGCAATGAACAACGCAACGATTAATTCGTCGAACGACGCAATGAAGGCAAACACAGCACCGGCAAAGATTCCCGGGCTAATCATCGGCAAGGTCACATACCGGAAAGTTTGCCAAGCATTTGCCCCAAGACTCTGGGCCGCCTGCTCGAGGCGAATGTCGAAGCCCCGCAGCGTCGCCGATACGTTGACGACAACATAGGGCACGGCAAGCACCGTATGCGCTAGCACCAGTCCCCAAAACGTCTGCACGAGATACAGACGCACATAAATCCCATAAATTGCGATGGCAACGATAATGGCCGGAACAACGAGTGGTGAGACAATGATCAGGTTGACGATGTCTTTTCCAGGAAAGGAGCCTCGCACGAGCGCGAGCGATGCTGCAACCCCCAGCACCGTCGCAAGGATCATGACTGTGAAGGCAACCCGAATGCTCTGGATCGTCGCGGATGTCCAGTCCGCGCGAGCAAAGAAATTCTGATACCACTGTAACGAAAGTCCCGGCGGCGGGAACGATAAGTACTTTGCTGCGCTGAAAGACATCGGGATAACGATAGCCACGGGTGCTACCAGGTACAAAAGGACAAGTGCGCTGAAGAGGCCCAAAATGACACGAGACCACGGAATCGACCACCTGCGCCTCGCCGGCTGTGTCGCGACAGCTGCTCGCTGCAATGGTGCAGCGGTCTCAGCCATTAGTAGCCACCCCCGAACATCTTATCGAGCCCGAGCAAGCGATTGTAAATCGCGAAGATCACAAGCGTGATGACGAGGAGTACTGCCGCCAAGGCAGCAGCGAACGGAAAGTTGAGTTGCGTACGGATTTGTGTCTCGATTAACTGCGCGATCATCATGTCAGTTCGCCCGCCCATCAATGCAGGCGTGATGAAGAACCCAAGCGCGAGGATAAAGACGAGCAAACTTCCCGCCGCCACCCCCGGCAGACTCAACGGGAGAAACACCATAAGAAAGGCTTGGAAGGGTGAAGCTCCGAGATTATAAGCCGCCCGCAACAGATTCCGATCGATTCCGCGCATGACCGCATAGGCTGGGAGGACCATGAAAGGCAGGAGAACATGAGTCATACCCACGAGGACCCCGATGCGGTTGTACATCATCCGGAGCGGTTCGTCGATCAACCCTAGCTCCAGAAGCCAACGATTGAAGACACCCTGTCTCTGGAGGAGCACCATCCAGGCATACGTGCGCACAAGAATGCTTGTCCAGAACGGAATCAGCACAAGGATCATGAGCAAACGAGCCGTTCGCGCGCGTAGGGTCGCGAGAAAATACGCGAGTGGATAACCCAGAATCAGACAGAGCAGAGTCACCTGCAAGGCGATGGTAAAGGTTGTCTGCAAAACACGAAGGTAGAGGTCAACTTCGACGATGCGCCGGTAATGCTCCAGCGTGAAGTGGTTTCCGTCATAGACGCTCGTCACAATCAGGCGAACGATCGGGTAGACAAAGAGCACAAGGAGCAAGAGCAATGTGGGGAGTAGCAAAAGAAAGTACCCCAGTTGGCGCCGAAATTCTAGTCGGCGGCTCGTGGTGCTCTCCCGATACGCTCGCCCAGCCAGGACCTCACCGGTGGTCATAGGCGTTATCCTTCACGCTTGCTGGCTTTCGCTGCTGTCAACAGTACCGTCAACCATGCTGTTTTGACAAGCGTCCGGAGGGACATTTGTCCCTCCGGACGCCACCACAACAACTACTTGGTCAACCAGTCATTAAATTGCTCAGTCAGCCGATCCAGGTTTTCCAGCCAGAACGATGCATCCGCAAGCAGCTGCTTCTCCTTCTGTGCCGGCGCACTTGGCAGGCGCGCCTTCAATTCCTCCGTCATGAGATCGAACGCCTTGGCGTTCGTCGGGCTGTAGGGAATGTACTTCGAAAGTTCAGCCTGCACCTCGGGGCGAGTTGCGAAGTTGATGAAGTCCATTGCCAGTTCCTTCTCCTTCACCCCTTTGGGGATGATGAAGGAGTCGGTCCGCAACAGCCCCTCATTCCACTGGATGGCAATTGGGGCGCCCTGGCGCTGGGCAGCGTCGATTCGACCATTCCACGCCTGGGCCATATCCACTTCACCGTCGGTCAACAACTGAGCCGGCTGCGCCCCCGCTTCCCACCAGACGGTCACGTGCGGCTTAATCTCATCCAGCTTCTTGAAAGCTCGTTCCACACCCTCCGCGGTTCGCAGAACCTGATACACCTGATCCTTCGGAACACCGTCCGCCATCAGTGCAAACTCAAGATTGCCCACCGGACCGTCGACCTTATCCATCGCTCGTGGGCCGGGGAACTTTTGCACATCCCAGAAGTCCTTCCAGCCCTGCGGCGGATTGTTCCCGAATTTGTCGGTTCGATAAGCAAGAATGAGTGACCAGTAAATCACTGCAACGTCAAATTCTCCAGCAACATCCTCAAAGAAGTTCGTCTTATCGACCACTGAGTAGTCAATCGGCTCGAGATACCCCTGCTTCCCGAGGACACGGCTTTCGAACGTTCCTTGCTGAGCAACCGTCCATTCGACGGCACCGGCATCAACCATCGCCTTGAGTTTGCCGATATCCGTCGTGTCCTCCACGATCGTCGCGCCAGTCAAGCGTGCAAACGGCTCAAGTACCGCTTTGCGTTGTGCATCCTGCATTGCTCCGCCAAACCCGGCGAAGACAAGCGTTTTCCCTTTCCACTTATTCGGATTGTCGTACCCTGCAACTTTGAGTTCACCGCCGGCTGCCGCCGTTGGACTCGCTGCGGCTGGCGTTTGACCGGCCGCCGGTGCCGTCGTCGGTGTAGCCTGTTGTCCGCCAGCACAGGCAACCAATCCACTAGCACCCGCCACAGTCAGACCAGAGGCAAGCAGCGCCCGCAGGAACTGGCGACGACGCAGGCGCCCCTCCCGCTCGAGTCGTCGGAGCAACTGTTCCCATTCGGTGGCCATGGATCTCCCTCCTTCCTCACGTGCCACCCTTTACCACAACTATGCCACCAACGGCGTTACAAGGGGTGATATGCATCCAGGTTCGGCGTGGGAATCCACCATTCCTCGCCGCGAACCGTCGTAATATATTCTGGCCAACGCAAATCAATCGGCGGCGCAAAATCAGCCGGAAGCAACGGTGCCACCCAGTGTTGTCCGCCAATTCCGCCTCCGGTCCGCTCCCGGAACTCGACCCACGCTTGCTCCAGCAAGGCAGGATAGGTAACAAGGTCGAGAATCGTTGCCGCAATCACTTTCCCAGCCACGAACATCCCCGGATCAACGATCTCTGGCCGCCCCCCAAGTGCATTGTCCGCCCAGGCCGGATAAGCATAGTCCGGTGTCGGCGGACGCAAACGCGGCCGCGCAGTGTACAGCCGGACTGTCGGCGCATGCCACGTGTATTCCACGTAATCGTCTGACGTGAAGTTACGTTGCCATTCAGGCAGGGCCGAACGGATCTTCGCCTCGTACTCCTCCGGTGGGATCACTCGCTCCACGTCGTCGATGAACGGGTCCTCCATCGGCTCCAGGCCAAGATTCCGTTGGATCTCCCGCGCGAATGCCCGCGCTGCCTCGCTGTAACGCGGCGGGCCCACGAGCTCCAGATTGTCGTAGGCAACTCGAGATACTGTTAGATTTGGTAACCCCACGCGGGTCTTCGTCACCCAGCGTACCGACGCACGACAACCGGTCGCTTCCGCTGCGCGCTTCGCGTTGTTGACAAGAACCCGATAGATTTGCTCCTGAATTCCCAGCGTTGGTGAGCGCCACGCATATTGGATCTGTGCAAACCGGGGAGGTAAATTATCTGCCGTCGCATCCCCTGCGACCAGAATGAATTCGTTCAGGCTCCAGGACCCAGTATGTGGAAACATCGCTTCTTTCGTATACTTGGTCATCGTGTACATGAGGCACAACGCATCGATCGCCCCAGGACACCGCGCTGCTGCATGTGCCCCGCCCACATCCGGGAATAAACTACGGTCGATCCACTTTTCCGGCTCTACACATTCGAAGGTGAAAACGCAGCTCCAATATGAGCCACAGTGAGTCTCCCATGCCACGGTGTTCGTGCCCTTGGGGTAATAGGACGGATGATAAGCGATAAAAGCATCGAATCCGTCGTAGTACCCTTTCGCTGCATGCACCGGCTTGGACCCGCACACTTTTTCCGCAGGTTCCCCAAAGAACCGTAGCGTGGCGCGCAGACCATGCTTCTCCATCGCGTACTTCGCCGCCAGCACCCCAGTCAGTGCTGCCACGCCGAGCATCGAGTGTGGATCTGTGTGTCCCGCTGCCCAGGGATGCATCCCTTCACGCGGCTTCCGATACGGAACGGGCTCCTGAGAATTCCCAGGCACGGCGTCATACTCTGCGTAAGCACCGAGAACCGGTCGTCCCTCGCCCCAACTGGCAACGAATGCTGTGGGCATCCCCCCGGAACCAACTTCAACGTCAAAACCATGACGACGTAAGAGTTCCACATATGCCCGGGCGGACTTGTACTCTCGCCAGGCCGGCTCCGCATATCGCCAGATTTCGAGATCAAACTCCGAAAGCCAGTCAGCGTTCTCCTCGATCCAGCGAAATGCCGTTTTCTTCGCCTCGTAGAGCGGTGCTGGCATGCTCTCGCTCCTTACTGAGGACCTCGGTCGTGCAGCCGAATTCAGCTCTCCAGAGGCTCGTAATAGCGCGTGTACTGCAAGATCGCCGCCTCCACCAATGCCCCCGCATCGATCGGGCCAACAAACCGCCCAGGCGCAAGGGGACTCAGATCGATGGAAGGGGCGCCACTAACAATCCATTCTGCTAACAGCCGCCCCAAGGCCGGGGAGAAAGAAAATCCACTGCCGTTGCATCCGCTCAATACCCAGAGCCCGCGGACCTCCGGCACCGGCCCGGCCACAAAACGCCCATCCGGTGTCATCGTGAAGAGCCCACCACGGTGCTCCTGCACTGCTGCGTCGTGTAAGGACGGTATGACACCACGTACTAACTGGGCGAAGCGCTCTAGCACACCAAACTCAAGTGGCACATGCTCAATGCGAAAATCTTGCCCACGGTTCGCCGGATCCAGCGGAAGTGGATCTGACTCGAATCCTCCCCACATTAAGCCACCCCGGCAAGGCCGCACGTAAACGGCTGCATCGAAGACACGCGTGATCGGGTAGGTCGCCTCAATACCCGGGATTGGGTGCGTAATTGCCAACTGATGACGCATTGGTAGTACAGCTAAATCGGCCCCAGCCAACTGACTCACCTGGCGAACCCATGCGCCAGCTGCATCCACCACAGTTTCTGTCCGAATGTGGCCGAGCGGCGTCTCGACAGCGTGTACAGCCCCGTTCCGCACGACAATTCCCGTCACCGGCACGCCACCGACGACCGTTGCCCCCAAGCACGCTGCCGCCGTGTGATATGCCTCCAATAAGCTCACAGGTTCCTCGATATAGATGTCTCCCGGTACGTAGGCTGCCTGACGGATCTCCTCCGGCTCGAGATAGGGTGCAAGACGACTCGCTTCCTGGGGAGAGATGAGTTCGACCTCGACCCCCCATCGCTGCGCCGCAGCCACCTCTTCCTCAATCAGGCGACTGTGGCGGTCAGTGCGCGCGATCATCAAGCTTCCAGAATGGACGAACGGAACTGGCACACCGAACTCGACTTCGAAGTTCCGCACCGTATCCACCGCCAGCCGCGCCAGACGTGTCCGGAGCTCGTCAGCTTGCACCAACTTAAAAAGACCCGCTGCCCGCGGCGAGGTCTGTGATGCGATTTCGAAACGATCCAGCGCCACAACACGTCGGACTCCAAGCCGCGCCAACTGCGTCGTGACTGAGAGGCCAAAAGCACCTGTCCCAATCACCACCACATCAGCGTCGCGCGGCAGCTCCTGGCTCATATGATGCCCTCACTTTCTTGCGCGCAACAGCACCGCGTCTTCAGCCCGCCAACTGAGGAGCACACGATCACCGCGTTGCCAGCGCATCGTCTCCAGACGGCTCGGCTGCTTGACGCTCAGAATCCGCTCGCCATGCACGCGGACGCGGAACTTCGTCGCCTCCCCAACGTAGATAATCTCTTCGATGGTCGCCTCAACGCGGTTGTCACCCCGCTCCTCGCCGAGGACGATCCGTTCCGGGCGCAATGCGATCGTCACCCGTTCACCTGCGCTGACATCGTCTCCCGACTGCACCGCAATGCGCCAGCCGTCGTCTGTGACGAGATAACCTCGCCCGTCACGTCGTTCGAACCGCCCTTCGAGGAAGTTCGACTCCCCAATGAAGTTGGCCACGAACTCGCTGACTGGTCTTTCGTAGAGTTCGCGCGGCGTCCCAACCTGCTCGATCCGACCATCCCGCATGACCGCGATGCGGTCAGACATTGTGAGTGCCTCTTCTTGATCATGAGTCACGTAAATCGTGGTGATATTCAGGGATTCCTGGATGTGCTTGATTTCGAGCTGCATCTCTTCGCGAAGCTTCTTATCGAGTGCTCCCAACGGCTCATCCATCAGCAGCACCGGCGGCCGAAAGACAAGCGCTCGTGCAAGGGCAACGCGTTGCTGCTGACCACCAGAAAGCTGCCGCGGGTACCGCTCCTCGAAACCCGGTAAGCGAACAAGTTGCAGCGCCTCTTTCACTGCCCGCTCTATCTCGTCGCGTCGCCATTTCCGCATCTTTAAAGGAAAAGCAATGTTCTCAGCCACTGTCATGTGCGGGAAGAGTGCATAGTTCTGGAAAACCATGCCAATGTTCCGCTTGTGAGGCGGTCGGAACGCGATATCTTCTCCATTCACGAGAATTTGCCCCGAGGTGGGAATCACAAATCCCGCCACCATCATCAGCGTCGTTGTCTTCCCGGACCCCGAGGGGCCCAACAGCGTGATGAACTCTCCCGGCGCGATATCTAGTGTCACGCGGTCAGCGGCAATGACCTCTCCGTAGACCTTTGTCAGCTCGATTAACTGCAAGCGAGCTCCCAAGGTCTGCGCGGCTCCTGGTGTAGTGCTCTCCTTCACCGTCACCATGACTCCACCGCCTCACCGGCTGCACGCTTTCGCAAGACGAGGTGCCGGAAAGATCTCTGCACGCACCGTCAGCGCCTGAACGAGGAACTGATACTAATCGATAGCGCCCGTGACGGCGTACTACCGCTATCCTAGACGATCGCTTCTTGCAGCGTCAACGAACCAGAACAGGCACGCTGCACGAGTACCCGTCCTCAGATCGCTTCTCGATTCATGCACGCTGCAAGACCACAGACATTCAGTCGCGGGCGCCCGGCGATCCTTGTCCCACAGCCTCCTCTTCTCGTCCGAACGGTAGGCGTTCGCGCAAGCCTCCCAACGTGCGACCGATTAATCCGCTCAGCTCCGCTACCTCTTGCGCCACAAGTTCTCGGAAATAGGTGTTCGTCTGTCCCATACGGCGGAACTTCCGATACCGGTCCCGGACGAGTCGTTCCGGGGATATGTCGTGAAGCTCGTCCAGCGACTCAACGATCGCATCCAGCAGCAGCACCGCTGCGTAGTCTGGATCCCGGTGTGCCCCTCCCTCTGGCTCCGGCACGATCCCATCGATAACTTCCAACCGCAACAAATCCGGCGCCGTCAGTTTCAGTGACTCCGCAACTTCTGGCGCACGTGATGCGTCTCGGTAGAGAATTGCCGCCGCCCCCTCTGGCGATATCACACTGTAGATCGCGTTCTCTAGCATGAGCACCCGATCTGCCACCGCGAGCGCGATCGCTCCGCCACTGCCTCCCTCGCCGATGATCACAGCAATCGTCGGAACAGGTAGTACGCTCATCATCGCAAGACACTGACTCAAGGCCGAGGCAATTCCCCGCTCTTCAGCCCCCTCACCCAGATAGACCCCAGGAGTATCGATTAGCGTGATGACCGGCAGCCGTAGCCGAGCCGCCAGATCCATTAGACGCATCGCTTTTCGATACCCTTCCGGCAGCGCCTGACCGTTTCGTCGTGCCGGATCCCCATGCCCCCGCTCGTGCCCGATCAGGACAACCCCCTGCCCAGCAATCTCTCCGATTCCCCCCACGATCGCCGGGTCATCCCCGTAGAGGCGATCACCGTGGAGTTCCACAAATTGCGGACTGATCCGTCGGATCAAATCCAGCGTTGTCGGTCGTTCCGGATGCCTCGCCAGCTGCACGACCTCCCATGCACGGCGCACCGGAGCATCGTCCGACACCGCACGCCGGATCACCGGTCGGGACACGAGCTCACTCTCCGCCCGTACAAGCCGCAGAATCAAACCAATCGTGTCGCGCAGCCGTCGACGATCTACAATCTGATCAACAAATCCGTGCTCGAATAAGAATTCGGCCGAGTGCGAGCGAAGCGGCTCGTGCCCCGCCGTTTCCTTCACCACTCGTGGTCCGGCAAAGCCGATCAGCGCCCCAGGTTCCGCAAGGATGATATCGCCCTGATTCGCAAACGACGCATAAATGCCGCCAGTTGTCGGATGGGTCAGCACTGAGATGAACGGCACGCTGGAGTCGTGCGCACGCTTCGCTGCTGCAGTGGTCTTCGCCATCTGCACCAGACTAAGGACGCCCTCCTGCATACGTGCGCCGCCCGATGCAGAGACGGTGACAATTGGCAACCGGCGCTCCGCCGCGCGTTCGAACGCCAGCGTGATCTTCTCGCCAACAACCGACCCCATACTGCCACCGAGAAACCGAAAGTCGAGTACTGCGAGGACGACCTCGTGTCCCCGGATTCGGCCGATACCGGTGATTACCGCCTCACGCAGGCCCGTCTCTTCACGCGCCTGCAGGATACGCTTGCGATAGGGAAGGCGATCCGAAAAGACAAGCGGATCCATGGACACCAGATGCCGATTGAACTCCTCAAACGTGCCAGGATCAACCAGTAGCCGGATCCGCTCCTCAGCCGAGAGGGTGAAATGGTAGCCACAATGTGAACACACGCGATATCGCTCGTAGACCTCGTCCCCTCCCAACTGCGCCTCACAGCGCGGGCAGGAAACCAACTGACCCCCTTCGCCCATCAATCGGGAAAGACTTGGCATCTTTCGTCACCTTCCGGTGCACCCAGCCCTCACGTTCGGCAAACCTCTACAACGCGTCCTATCATAGCTGATCGGAGCAGCGCGACACGCCGCTGAACCACAAGACAAGGACGCAAGTACGAACGATCGGGGTGCCGGATGCGCATCGGAATCGCTTGGCTCGCTTACCGAAGTAATACGTTTGCCATGACACCAGGAAAACTCTCCGCCCGATGGGGAGAAGATCCCAAACCAGCGCTGAATTGGCTGCGCAGCATGCTCGAGCCCCTCGCCCAACGACTCGGCCTAGAGCTCGCCACCTTGTGCGAAGTTCAATCTGCCGGAGGTTCCGTCTCGACTGCTGAATTTCTCGCGTTTCTTCAGCAATTCGATGAGACCTTGGACCGCACCAAGCCGATCGATGCCCTTCTCCTCCATACCTCCGGTACCCTCGTCGTGGATGGCATGAGTGGCGATTTACTTCTCCTGCAACACCTCCGCCAACATAATCCCACTCTACCTATCGCTGTATTGGTTGATCATGTTGCGCAGTTGCCACCGGACATCGCTAACGTCACGCCGTTGATTCTTGGTCCGCACCGCTGGCCTCCACGCGACCGCTCTCAGAGGCTCGAACGTGCGTTGGATCTCCTGAGACAATGGGCAAGCGGACGCATCCAGCCCTCCCTTGCTGTACTTCGCCTCCCGCTCATTTTTCCCCTTGCCGTGCAGCGAACCGATATTCCTCCATTCGATAGGTTGTTTAGGAAGCTCGCCACATGGGAAGCGCACTCAAACGTTCTCGCAGTGAGTGTTTTGGGCGGTTTTCCGTACGCCGACGTGACTTACGCCGGAGCCAGCATCATAGTCGTTACCAATGGCGACCAGAAACTTGGCCACGCCATTGCGCATGAGCTCGGGCAAGAATTACTCGAACTCCGCCACTCTATTCATTGGCCCACTCTGACCATCGAGGAGGCAATCCATCGAGCCATGACCGCTCCGGACCACCCAGTCGTCATCCTTGACACTGGTGACGCGCCTGAGGCTGGAGCACCAGGAGAGGGTACAGCCGCCCTTTGGGCAGCGTTGGACTTAGGAGCACGGGGAACAATTGTGTCCGGCATTGTCGATCCCGAGGCTGTCGAGATTGCCCACCGTGCTGGTCCTGGGGCCACAATCGAGCTCGAACTCGGCGGGAAGCACGATCATCGTCACGGATATCCCATCCCAGTCCGAGGCGTGGTGCGCCGGATCGGAGCCGGTTTCTACCGGAGACGCTCCCCATTGGCCCCAGAACAACCGGTCGACGCAGGTCCCTCGGTTTGGCTCGAACTCGAAGGGCGCTATCATGCCCGCGTTGATGTGATTGTCACCTCACACCCGATACCTTTCGATGACCCGGAACTGCTCTTTTCACTCGGCCTCTCTCCCCATCGTGCTTCCGTCCTCGTGTTGAAGTCCGCGCTGGACGTGTTTGCCTGGTGTCATGACAGTCGACTCTGGAAGTCCAATTCTTTCCCGAGAGAGGTCATTCAGGCGTTAACTCCTGGCATCTCCACAACTGATCTTTCCTTCTTTACCTTTCGTCAGCTCCCACGGCCAATCTGGCCTCTGGATGAACTCTAGTCTTCACTGAGACGTTGTGCCATCGCGTACAAGAACTGAGCGAACTCTTCCACTCCGCTCACCAAGGCATCGGCGAGATGACCAAGTGTTTCTGGCGCCTCTTCGCTCCAAACACCGATCAGGATTGTGTCAATACCCCCAGCCGACCTACGTTCCCGTAGATATCGCATGGCATCGAGGTCCGTCACGTCATCACCGGCAAAGAGAACGCCCCGCAACCCGTACCTTGTGACAAGCGCGTCAACGGCAGTCCCTTTATCGATCGGCACGTTCGGTCGGAGCTCCAGAACTTCCCGGCCACGACGAACAAGCAGACCATAACGCGTCGCAATCTGCTCCACGACCTTTCCCGCCCGTTGGCGCTGTTCATTCGCGTCGATACCGCGTAGATGGACCGTCAGCGTCGCCCCTTTTTCCTCAATCACAAAGTCACACAGTTCCGCACGTAAGACGCGGGCTGCCTCCTGGACGCTTGGGAGCCAGGGGATGATCTCTGCAGCAATGGTGAGCTGCCCTTCAACCAAATACTCGGCTCCGTGATTTCCAACGATTACGAGTTCTGGGATGTTCAACCGAGTGGCCACATCGAGCGCCCGACGTCCAGACACGACGGCGACCAATTCCAGGCGTCTCACAAGCAGGCGTAACGCTTGGGCTGCGAGGGGATGCGGTTGAGCGGTTTCGGGATGCGCCACGATGGGACTTAATGTTCCATCGAAATCAGTGATGACACCAGCGGGAAATAGGCGCAGAACTGCAAGCGATCGCTCGAGGAGCCGATGGATATCGCTCGTGCGCGGTGGTGTTGCCATGTGGTCATCATCGCTGCAAGGTGCCACCATCGTATACTCCCTTCGGCATGGGAGGGACGCTCAGCAGTGCCGCTTTTCCAAGGTCTCATCCGATACGCGAGATCGCTCCGTGCTTTACCCCGCGACATCCGCCTCTTTTTCGTGTATGCGCTCTTTTCGAACGTCGCGATCGGCGCTTTCACCCTACTGTACAACCTCTACCTCATCCAACTTGGATATCGCGAGGACTTCATTGGTCTGGTCAACGCAGCATCGACAGGAGCTCTTGCACTCTCCGCACTCGGCTTAGGCCGACTGCTTCACCAGCGCGGCTCCTGGTGGTGTTTGACCTACGGTACCGGAGCTTACTTGGCCGCCTCGACGATCCTGGCACTGGCCACCCAGCCTGCCGTCGTCCTGGCTAGTGCAATTCTCCAGGGTATGGCCACAACATTCCTCTTTGTGCCGCTTATGCCATTTGTCATCGACCATGCTCCGACCGTTCACCGGGCCACCGTTGCTGCAGTCGCCCTGTCTCTCACTTCCGTATCGTCGACTATCGGCAGTCTTTTGGCTGGATGGCTTCCCTCCGCACTTGGTACGGTCATTGGCCTTCCCGTTCCGGGTGCTCTGTCCTACCGTGCGGCGTTGCTCGCGGGCATTGGTGTTTGTGCTGTCGCGATAGTGCCGCTTCTCCTCATGCGAGAAGCTCGCGATCGCCCACCCCAGGCAACAAGCACACTGCACATACACGACCCGAAGTCCAATTCATGGGTCGAGATCCGTCGGTATCTCACTGCGTTTGTGATTGCTGGCGGACTCTTGAGTATCGGCAACGGAGCAGTGGTTCCGTTCTACAACGTGTATCTTGATACCCTCGGGCTTTCCGCTCGCACGATCGGTGTCATTTACGCAGTAGCCAGCCTTGTCGGCGCACTCTTTGGTCTTGTCGGCCCGGCGATCGCCCGCATCTGTGGCCCGCTCCGCGCGGTCACCATTATCCGATTCGCACCAGTGCCGGTCTTCGCCAGTCTCATGTTGCTTCAAGCAATCCCGCTTGCCATCGCTGCACACGTTATCCGCATGATTTCGATCTCAATGGCTTGGCCGATCGACTCTATGCTGGTAGCCGAAACGCTCCCTTCGAGAGCGCGGGCGAACGCCTTTAGCTTCCGGAGTGCCGCGTGGAACATCGGCTTCGCCGCCGCCAGCTTTCTCGGCGGTCGCCTGATCGTCACCTTCGGCTACGTGCCTGTCTTTGCACTCTATACGCTCTTCTGCACCGCAGCCATCGCATATTTCGTGCAGCAATTTCGTCACCATCCAGCTGCGCATGCCCGCGCAGGATCCATTCCTTCGGTGAGTGAACAGCACTCCTAACTCGCGCTCACGACGGAAGGTCCGTTTCGAGAGTATCGACGATTAGACGAGCAATTTCCAGACAGGATGTTGCCGCTGGCGAGGGCGCATTCCGTACATGCACGATTCCTCGTTGTCGCTCGAGAACAAAGTCATCGATCAACTTCCCATCGCGTGACAGGGCTTGAGCACGTACGCCGGACGGGCCCGGCAGGAGATCGTCTTCCTCAAGTTCCGGGACAAAACGACGGAGCTCCTTCAAGAAGGCGCGCTTGCTGACATCACGCCAGAACTCGGTAATTCCGACACGCCAGTACTGTCGCGCCAGCGCACGAAAACCAGGATAGGACAGCGTCTCTACCAAGTCTCGCCAGCAGAAGTCAGTTCGCTGATACCCTTCACGGGCAAACGCCAGAACGGCATTTGGTCCGAGGAGCACTGAACCATCAAGGCGTGGAGTAAAGTGCACCCCAAGGAATGGAAAGCGTGGATCGGGCACCGGATAGACATTCGTACGTACAAGACACGCCCGCTCCGGCCGGAGCAGGTAATAGTCCCCGCGGAACGGCACAATCACCGGATCAGGAGATCCTCCACTTGCGCGTGCCAACCGGTCACTGTAGAGACCAGCGCACACGATCACGAAGCGCGCCTCATAGTGCCCACCGGTCGTTTCCAGGCCTATCACCCCATTCCGCGAGCGGAAGCTCAGCACGGTGTGGCGAAAAAAGAGTTCTCCATCTGCATTTCTCACATCCTCGGCCAACGCCTCCGCGACACGAATGAAGTCGACGATACCGGTCCGGGGCGACCAGATCGCGCGTACGCCCGTCACCGCGGGCTCCCGTTCCCGAATTTCTTCAGCAGCCAGAAGTTGCAACCCCTCGACGCCGTTCGCCTGCCCTCTCCGGTAGAGTTCCAGGAGGCGCGGTACCTCGTCAGGTGTCGTGGCAACAACGAGTTTCCCCACCATACGATAGGGAATGCCGCGCTCCTCGCAATACGTTATGAGCCTGGCAGCTCCGGCGACGCAGGCCCGTGCTTTCAATGAGCCCGGTCGATAATACAGACCAGAATGAATCACTCCGCTGTTGTGGCCCGATTGATGCGCGGCAACCCGCGACTCCTTGTCGAAGACCGCGATCTTGAGTCGGGGACGGCGGAGCGCAACTTCACGGGCTGTCGCCAGACCGACAAGGCCAGCGCCAATGATCACAACATCGAACATCGCCTTCGATCCTCACATCCCAGGTGGCTCTCTTTGCAGCGTGAACTCACGGTGCCCACAGGCGCTACAGATCTCAGGTCGATGGATCCCACGCTCAAAGTAGCCGCAATTGAGACAGCTCCAACGGGTCATCGCAAACAGCCGTACCAAGTCAGCCCGTGTGATGATGCCCACGAGCCGGCCCTCGCGCAAGACGGGAACACGTCGCACACGTTGCTGTACGATGAGGTCAGCGATCGTTTCGGCCGGGGTATTCTCCGCCACCGCGATGACATCTCTTGTCATCACGTCAGCTGCTGTGCGTCCACGCTTGGCGATCAAATCGAACTCGGACACGATGCCCAGAACGCGCCCGTCGTCATCGACGACCGGAACTCCCGTAATACGGTGTGCGACAAGCGTTTGGGCGATCTCATCGAGGGTCGTGTCCGGATGGACAGCGATGACATTGGGGGTCATGATCTCTCGGGCATAGACCGTGTCGATCGTATCACCCATAAGGAACCTCGCTTCCCACCCACGCCTGTTCCGGCACTCGCATCGTACCACTCGATCGGCGACCACACGAGGTCGGTCTTCTATACTTCGTCATGGGCTGATCCAGTGGCCGGAGGGGCGGCAGTGGAACGAGCTGATTTCGTCATTATTGGCGCGGGGATCATGGGGTGCAGCGTCGCCTATCACCTCGCGGAACGACGAGCTGGACACATTGTTGTGCTGGAACGTGACGAGATTGCGCGGGGCGCAACCGCTGACGCCGCGGGTGGTATTCGCCTGCAGTTTTCGACCGAGACGAACATTCGTCTGTCCCTCCTCAGCTTCGAGTACTGGGAACATTTCACTGAGCGTTTCGGCGTCGATATCGGCCTCCATCAATACGGCTACCTTTTTCTGTTGACTCGTCCCGAGGACGTCAATGCGTTCCGCGCCTCGCTCGCCCTCCAGACATCGTTAGGGGTACCTGCGCGATGGGTGGAGCCGCAGGAGATCGCCGAGCTCCAGCCAGCAGTCCGTACAGACGACCTCCTTGGCGGTACCTTTTGCCCACGTGACGGCTGGTGTGATCCCTATACGGCGACGATGGGCTTCGCTACAGCGGCCCGTGAACTCGGCGTCGAGTTTCGCGAGCACTGTCCGGTGACTGGGTTCCGGATTGTCGGTGATCGCCTGCAGGCCGTTCTCACCCCTGAGGGAGAGATCGCCTGTGGCACAGCCATCATCTGTGCCGGGCCGTACACTGGTGAAGTCGGAAAACTGGCGGGGCTCGAGCTTCCAGTTGTACCGTATCGTCGAATGTGCTTTGTAACAGAACCCTTCGAACTCGTCCCCAAGACCGTTCCAATGACCATCGAGTTCGAATCGTCACTCTACTTCCACCCAGAGGGTGAAGGATTCCTGTTCGGCATGTCCAATCCGAATGAGCCTCCGGGATTTAACAAGACTGTGGATCCCGAATGGATGGCCCGTACGGTCGAGGCGCTTTGCCGCCGGGCCCCTGTTTTCGAGCAGGCTCGTATCCGCCGTGGCTGGGCAGGATTCTACGAGGTTACGCCGGACGCCAACCCACTCATTGGCCGCATCGAGGAGATCGCTGGCTTGGCAGTCGCTGCCGGATTCAGTGGACACGGATTCATGCACGGGCCGGCAGTTGGTCGCTGCATGGCGGAGCTCCTACTCGACGGTGTAGCCACATCGGTTGACATTCGTGCCTTCAGTCCGGCCCGCTTCCGGCGAGGTCAACTCATCCAGGAGCGGAACGTCATCTAGAACGGCGTGTTGGAGCTCAGAGTATGGTCGTCGGCATTTCTCGTCTTGCTATAGAAATTCCAAGCGCGCACTCCTTAAAGGAGAAGCGGAAGGTCATCAAGTCAATCATCCACCAAGTCCAACATCGCTTTAATGTCTCCATCGCCGAGGTCGATGGTCATTCACAGTGGCAGTTCGCCGAACTTGGCATCGCTTGTGTGTCAACCTCAGCGCAACACGCCGATGAGATGCTCCGTCACGTCCTGCAGTACATCGAAGAACATTTGTCGGAGGGATATCTCCTTGACTATCAGACCGAAATCATTCATGTGTGAGATACCTGGCTCGTTCCTGGCAAAGGTGCAGCACGGCTCTCAATAACAATGCGCCGAAGTTCCTCCAGTGCCCAGGAGCGTAGTTCTCTTTGAAGCGTAGCGAGTTCTCGAGCGCGTTGAGCGACCGATTCCGCCGCTTGCGACGCAGGAATGACTCCCACCTGCTCGACTAAACGAATCCGATACCGTTCGCGTAACGTTCGCAAGACACCCCTAAGTCCCGACGCTCCGCCGAGGTTGCCGTAACAGGCCAGAAGCGTCTTGACCTCCTCCTTCGACACCGGTGGCTCTAAGAACGGTTCTAGCTCACGCCGTGCTCGCTGGATCGGCTCCACCTGCTGTGTCCACACCTCGACTACCTGGAATGCACTGGAGGCACCGGCGATCCGTTCCGCGAGAGCCGCAGCGAATTCGTCGTCGACGACGCGAAACTCCCCTACGTCGAGCAACGGCTTCCGCTCTTCTGTGTAGCACCACCGGCAGGCACAAACCAGCCGCAGGTAGTACGTCGCAACCGCTAAGTCCTGCGCCGGGGACACTGGCAGTCGATCGAGCCGCGCCAACTGCCCGACCAATTGTGCTTCAGGAACTGTCCGAAATAGGTCGGGTGGACGCACTGGTAGACAGAGCACCTGCCTACGATGCAGTCGCGCATCTCGGCCGTCGAGCTTGGGGAGGAGGGCTCGCGTTGACCAATGCTCTGGCGCAGCGACACCCCCTTCGCCCGTCATCAGACGGCCACAACGACTCACCGTCATTACGCGGCGTGCGATAGACTCCGATCCAGCGAGTAAACGCTCCAGGTTCTGTATGCTCACCTGCTCGGCTTCTGCCACCGAGATGTCAAACTTCGCGTCCAAGGCCCGCACAAACATCCCCGCGGGTTCCTCAATGACGAGCAGAAGATCCGGTATTCGGACGCGGCGTGGGAGCGTCCCTTTGAGCGACGAATCGAGGTCGAGCGGAATGAGCGCGCGGAGCGTCCCTCGACCTTCCCAAAGATCGATTGGACCCCCGACCAGCGGCTCTAGGTACCCGACAACGTACCGCGCCCAGGCATCTCCAATGATCCGGCTTGCCCCACCCCGGTCACTCCAGCGCTGGAGGGGAGGGTATTTCAGTGCCCCTAGCAGCGAGCCGGTCGGCAAGGTTGGATGTTCGAGGTCGGTAGTCAGCATATGAGGCACTCAGTACTGTAATCCCGCGCGAAGAGCAAGTTCGCGTCTTCGTTCCTCGATCAGGCGGAGTAATCGCCGCCGTCGCAAACGCAAGACCGCGATGTCATGCCGGAGAAGCTCCTCTTGCCGCTGGAGATAGCGTTCCACACTTTGGGGACCGCGTTTGAGAAGCTGCCCCAGGTCGGAGCGTTCCAGTTCACGCAACCGGCGGGCCAGTTGCATCTCCTCGACTTCCCGCTGCGCGAGACAGCGACGCAGATCGTCCAGATCGGACGAATAGTTCGGCTCTTCAGCAGCAGACCAGACGGCCACCAGCCGCTGTAACTGTTCGACATCACGGCGCTCCCAAGCCTGGTTCACAAGGCGCATGAGATGTTCACGCTGGAGACGATCGTGATCGTCACGCGCCAAATCTGGGTGTAACAGACGGGCCAGCATCCGATAGAGCCGCCGAAGCAATTCGGCCTCGTGACCGTTGGGAGACAGAAACTCCTCGGAACATCCATTTCCACGGGAACCGTGCTGTCGCCGCCAATCCTCACGCCATGCGGCGTCCTTGCTATCCGCCGTCGTGGAATCAAGTTCTTCGTCGGAAAGCGGTCTGGACACGCGTAGCAAGCGACTCAGTCGGACCTCGAGGATCTGAACTTCCGCGCGCAGGTCCTCAACTTCCCGCTGTAACGCACCAAGGCGCTGCTGAATGGTCGCACGGAGTTCTTGCTGTGCAAACTCGAGCAACGTAACGCGATGGCGCAATTCTCGCAGCCGTTCACCCCGCGTCAAATACTCGAGCTCCAATGTCACACGCTGGAGAAGCGACAACGGCGCTGGCACTGAGCGTTGTTCCATGGCTTCCGCTCGACTGCACGATCCTATCACAACCGTTCCATTCTAGCCGTCGTTGCGCTGCACAACCAACGTCACCTTTCGCAAAACCATCACGTCGAGTATTCTGACACGCGGGGGATCGCAATGGAACGTACAGCGTGGGAAGAACTCGTTGCAGTTTTCGAACGCGAAGGGATCCGCTACGTTTTCGGTCTACCCGGTTCGCCGAAACACTTGTACGACGCCCTCTACGACTCAGCCGCCGTCCGCCCCATATTGACTCGGCACGAAACAGCTGGCGCGTTTATGGCCTACGCTTTTGCACGCGTCTCCGGCACAGTCGGTTGTTGCTTTGGCTGCCCCGGCCCCGGGATAGCGAACCTCGTCCCCGGCATCCTCGAAGCCTGGTCGGGTTGTGTCCCTGTGCTTGCGCTTGGTGTCCGAGCACCAACTCGAACGTACGGTATGGGAGCATTTCAAGAGGCAGATCAAGTCAGCATTTTCCGACCCATCACCAAATGGGCGGTGACGGTCGAGCGGCCTGACCGTATCGGTTGGTATCTTCGTCGCGCGCTCACGCTGGCCACCACCGGACAGCCTGGCCCAGTGTATCTGGAGATTCCCGCCGACCGTGCGCTCGAACGCGTCACTATGCCACCCTATACTCCAGCGGATCGCGCTGTACGCCCCGCCCCAGATCCCGAACGGATCGCCCAAGTAGTGCGCTTGCTTCGCTCAGCGAAGCGCCCGCTCCTGGTCTGCGGCGGCGGTGCCATAGCGTCAGGTGCTTACGACGTAGTGCAAGCCTTTGTTGAACGCCTGGGGATCCCGGTCCAAGTCACGCCAGCAGGTCGCGGAATCATCCAAGAAGATCACCCGCTCTTCGCAGGTCTCGTCGGTCTCTACCGCACTGAGTACGCCAAGGCGATTTGGGAAGAGTCAGATCTCCTCATCACCGTCGGATCACGGATGGAGGAGTTCCAGTCGGGTGCCTGGACCTATTTTCCGAGCGGCGCACACTTCGTGCAAATCGATATCGCGGCCGAGGAGCTCGGCCGGAACTGGATACCGGACGTCGCCATTCAGGCAGACGCGAAACTCGCGCTCCTTGCGCTGCTTGAGGCGCTCGAACGAGAAGGATTCCTACGCGACGAGGCTCGTGTGCGAGAGCTGACCGAGCGACAGCGCGCTGCCATCGCAGCTGCAGAGGCGGACGCGATGACCAGTCAGCAGCCGATACGCGGGAAGCGCATCGTTGCCACCATCAATCGCATTTTTGACCAGAAAACCATTTTGGTATTGGAGAACGGAGCCCAGGACCTGTGGGCCTACTATTGGCCGTACTATCGCGTTCGAGACCGCGGTGCTGTCGTGCCACCAGCGGAACAGACCGCGATGGGACTTGGTGTTTGTGGAGCGATTGGTGCTGCCTTGGCAAAACCAGAGTGGTACGTTGTCTGCACGACCGGTGACGGTGCATTCCAAATGGGGATGCATGAACTCCCAACAGCTGTCGAACACCACCTTCGTGTGACATGGGTCATCTTCAATGATCACGCACTCGGTTGGCCGCGCTGGACACAGCGTACGCAGCTCGGTGGTCGAGTCATCGCCACTGAATTCGCCGCCACTTTCGATTTCGCGGCCGTGGCACGAGCTGCCGGCTGCTACGCCGAGCGCGTTGAGCACCCTGAAGAACTAGCACCCGCTCTCGAACGAGCGCGACGGGCCAATGATGCTGGCCAACCAGCAGTCCTCGATGTACTGGTTGACAGTGAGGAACACCATCCCAGTTTCGTCGAGTTCCATAAGCTTCGCTGATCATGCATTGGAGGACTTGTCGAGGATGCGCGATCACACGGGCCGATATCGGACACGGTACGAGGATACGCTCCGTGCCCTCGGGCATTATCTCGATCAGCATCGCTTCACACGTATCGCCGTCATCGAAACTCCTGAAGGCTTTCTCGTCAAAGGGTATGTAGCCGCGCCAGGCCGAGATGAGGAGAGTTTGTCGTTGGCACCTGAAACGCTGCTCTTCACCGACGCCGATCTCATCCAGCTCCTCGAAGAAGCCTACCGACGACGCGGCACTGGTGGATCATCAGTGCCCAAACCCTAACAGGAGCCGAAGGCGCTGGCAGCGGTCCTAGATAAGCGATCAGATGAGGTCACCTGGTGCCGTTTGTGGCGGCGCGCTGTTGCAGGCCTTTTTGGATCTTGCCGAGAGGGCACCGACGAGCAGGAGTCACAAACGGCGAGTGGAGACGCCTTACCTCCGCGGGCGAGGGAGACAGCGGATCCTGGAGCAAGGGAAGCGAGAGACGAACTACACTCATAGAACACTCAACGAGAACAGGAATAGACGGGCAGCACCGCTGCCCTGCCGACCTGCTTCTCGTTCATGTACTCGTCAAGGGCAAAGCCAACACAGCCACAACGTATGTTCTAAGAATACTCTTCCCCATGGAACGCAACGTGAGTCGCCCTCCCTTACCATAGCCCCATCTTGTGGAAAAAAAAGAGATTGACGGCGATTTTGTCACAGTATTTGCACTGAAGAAACTGGTCTGCTTGGCACCCTCTCGACCGACGCGACGAGGAAGCCTGGTACTCTTCGGCCAGTCGGCCGTCCTGCGGCTCACATATCGGTGCCACCACACGACGGATGAGGGCGCATGAGAGACGAAATCGCGTTGCCAGCAAAGCTGCTCGCAGCGCCATTGCGAGCGAGAGAGATTGAACGCAGGCGCGGTCAAGCGTGCAGCGATTTTCGGCTTCGTATTGCGGAACGAGGGCGCATGGGAGTCGAACCCACCGGCGAGGCTCGTCACCCCGCCCACCGGTTTTGAAGACCGTGCACTCCAACGGCTCCCCAAGGATCCGGTGGCTTGCCAACGGCTCCCCAAGGATCCGGTGGCTTGCCAACGGATCCGTAAGGATCCGGTGGCTTGTCAACGTCTCCGGAGGAGACGGTGACTCGGCGCCTGCCACGCAGTACGGATTGGAGCAATCCGTGCCCTGGTTTCCCGCCATCGGGTCTCCTTCCCCCTCGCTCCCCAGCGCTCAGTCATCCAACCTGCACCCACAGTATAGCGCCGCTACGGTCTGCCAGCATCGCGAGCTGCCTCACCGTCTCCGTAAAGAGACGGTGACTCGTCAACGGCTCCGAAGGAGCCGGTGGCTTGTCTCCCTCCCACCCCTCGCTAGCGCCATCCATAGCACGCATGTCAACGTCTCCGTAAGGAGACGGTGACTTGCTCTCGCCTCGCTGCCAGCTCCCGCTCAGCCAGCCTGCTCGCCCCACCCTGCCCCCTCTCCCCCTGCATCGTTGATTACCTACGTTTTGACAGCTTGTACCAAGTCGCTGCCCTCTGATGGGTGAAGTTGGGCGAGGCCGCCGCCGTCTGAGGCACCGCTTCCAGCGCCGCAGGCGAGGCCAGCGCCGTCTGAGCTTCCGACCCCCCACCCCTACCCCCGCTCCTTTCCTGGGCCGGATCCGTGGCCGGGAGTAGTCCCCACCCCGCCGATTTTCCAGTTTCCCAACCCTTGCCATTCTGACAATAGCCCCGCAACCGCTGATAGCTCGGGGTCGTTATTATTGAGGGATGGAAGCAGCAGAAAGGTGGGACAGATGCTACCGGCGAGAGTTCGCGGACTCCAGCTCCTCGTTGCGCTCACGCTGACGCTGAGCGGGCTCGGATTCCTGCCCCTCGGAGCCCAGGGCGCAGAGCCGCCGCCAGAGCTTGGGCTTGGCGCGGTAGCCGACCAGGCATGTGGGCGACTAGGTGGAAGGGTTCCTCATCCTAGAGAGCCTCAAGGAACCATGGAACAGGGCACCGCCCTCTCCCTCCCGGCCTTCACCTTCGACATACCGGTAGTAGACAACAAGGAGGAAAGCTGGCTCTTCGGAGCCCGCTTTGGAGTCATCTTCGTTGAGCCCTACCACGACGCAAGCCTACTGGGCTACTGGAACTGCATTGGGCCACGGACCACCCAGGGGATGCGATGGGTCATGTACTTCGACAAGGGACGGATTGAACTCGGTCACGTCCCTGCTGAAGAGTTCTGGCTCCCTATCGGTAACAAGGAAGTCGAAGTCGAAGTCGATGGGCAAAAGATACCGCTGTTCCTCTATCGCGCTGGGTGGGACCCGGATTCCTCCATCTCCCTGTGGGCTCTGACCTCCGGGAACCTGGCCTGGGAACTCCTGACCGGCCAGCTTCAGATGGGCGACCACATCTTCCTCCAACGAGAGCCAGCCTCGATTCCCGTCGCCGGAGACCCCGACGGCGGCGGGGTCACCTACGCGGCCCTGGGGAAGGTCATGAGGTATCACCCCCTCCCCGCAGGCTGGCCGGTAATCCAGACCATCGACAGTCAGGGAGAGGTAGGGGATGACGCTAGCCTCGGTACCTATGGCGTGACCTACGTTGACATCGGGGCTCCCACCTGGCACACGGTGGCTAGCGTCTTCTGGGACTTCTTCCAGCAGCCTGGGTGGCAGGCGCGGGAGATCATCGGAGCCCGCTCTATCGGGTATCCAGTAGCGAGACCGATTACTTTCTTTCAATACACGCTGTACCAGGTTCCGCGCCGCTTCCCCTGGCTCTGGCTGGTGGGCTGGCCCATCACCGAGCCCTACTGGACCAGGGCCAAGGTCGCGGGGCAGGAGCAGTGGGTGCTGGTCCAGTGCTTCGAGAGGCGGTGCCTGACCTATACGCCATCGAACCCTCCTGGCTGGCAGGTCGAGATGGGGAACATCGGCAGGCACTACTTCACTTGGCGTTATCATAAGCAGCCAGGAAACGGCTGGATCCTCCCTTGGTGGCGGGGGTATGACCCTTATCACTGGTGACCGATCACCCTTTCTGGACAGCAGGCTCTCGCTGGGCGAGCTACTCGGCGAGAGCCTGCATCGTTCCATGGGATTCCGGTACTTGGTCGTCTCCTCTTCTTCTTCTGCAGAGAGGTCGCCGCGACGGAACCTGACTCCCTGAGCCACCTTGCCGGAGAGAACCGGGATCCTGAGCCAAGCCCCGCTCTGCTCCAGCTGGAACCGCCTCACCGCCCCCCTATCCAACTCTCGCGCAGCTCCCTCAGCGTCTCCTCGAGTCCGTCGAGGGTGCCAGCAGAGAGCGCCCACAGCAGCACCGGATCGCCGGAAGGAATCCGAGCAATCCGCAGCAGCACCTGCCCATCCCGGTGCCGTAGCACCGTGACGTTGATCCCGTCCTCCGCCTCCCAGTACCAGGGCAGGCTCTGCTTCTGGGCTGGGCTCGCCTTTCGCCAATACTCCAGGAGGCCACTGATCACCAGGTTCTGCTGTTTCCGCCACTCCACGAGCAGCTCCTTGACCTCCTCGGCTGGAAGCGTGTCAGCCTCGCGATAGATCCGCTTCCTTGACCGAGTCATGTCTTTTCCTCCTCGCTCTCACGGAAACCGGCTGCAAAGCTCCGGATACACGAATGCTTTCTGCGTGCAACGGCACCCCGGCAGCACCCCCTCCTCGACGTAGCGAGCCAGTGGCTCCGCTATCGCCTCCAGCAGAGCCGTTACCTCCTCGTGAGGCAGGATCTCTACCCGCACTAACCGTCGCTGCACCCTTCCGTTCCTGAGCCCCTGCTGCACGTACCAGAGTTCCGCATGCTCTACTGGATACCCGTTCTCGCGGAGCAACCAGGCGTAGATATTGACCTGTAACTCGTGCTCCGCTAACGGCTCCAGGATCCGCTTCCCCGTCGTCTTAATGTCGATGAGCCTCCGCTCCCCAGGCAAGTAGAGATCAGCGGTCCCTTGAACCGGAAACGCCACCTCCTTCCCGTCGAGGCGGACCTCCACGCTCCCTCGCAAAGGAATCTCCTGGAGCGCTCCCTCCAGCCGCACATCTGCCAACCTCCGGTGAATCGCGCTCCCACTCATCGCAGCCCAGACCCACTCTGGCCTCACGTAATAGGGCTCCGTCAGCTGCAACACCCGCAACCTCGGGCAGACCAGAGCCTGCGATGGAGAGACCCAGAGACCGCGCTCCTCGCGCACCTGTTCCTCCATCGCCACCAAGACCGGAAGGATCCATCCCCGGAAACTTCCCTCCCGCAACGCTTTCTCTCGCGCATCGGCAAACGACACCAGCTCTCCATCGTCAAGCCACCAACCGACGGCAGGCACGATCTCCCTCCCCATCCAGGCCTCGCGCAGCTTCGAGGATCAACCCATCCCGCAGTCGTTTCCGCACCCACCCCTTCCACTGCCAGCGAGGGAGACCAGCGAGGGCTTCCGAGACGTCCTTCCCGCCCTCCCAGCGCCAGCGACAGACGCTGACACCTCGCCGGAGGATCTGCCGGACAGCTTCCTCACCAGCCGCGTCCTGATCCACCGCAACATGCAGGCGCTGCCCCCGCCTCCGGTATCGCCCCAGGATCCCCTCGCGCTCCAGCAGAGCCACCACGCTCCCTGCACCAGCAGTCGCTGTTACTGCATCGCAGCCAGTGAGCGCGAGCACCATCGCGTCGAATTCTCCCTCGGTCACCACCAGCGGCCATCCACCAGGGTTGGGCCGGTAGAGGAGGCTGCTCTGCCCTTTGGGACTCCGGTACTTGGGGGCCTCCTCCTCGGCGTACAGGTCGTCCCGGCGGAAGCGCACCCCCTGCACCTCGCCGCCGGAGAGCACCGGGATCACAAACCAAGCCCCACTGTGCCCCAGCTTGAAGCGCCTGACCGCAACCTCGTCCAGCCCCCGCTTCTCCAGCCAGGAGAGCCGGTGCCGTCGTGGACCCTCGAGGAGCTGCCAGTGCCAGACCTCGACCAGCACTCGAAGCTGTTCCGGCGGGAGTCCCTTCGGCTTCCCCTCACGCCGTTCCCTCTCCGCCTCTCGCTTGGCGTAGTCGAGGTACCCCTCAGGCAGCCACTCCAGCGGCACCAGGCCACAGCCACCAAAGCAGTAGGCGTGATCACCGTAGAGAGCCAAAGACGGCGTCGAATCGTCGTGATAGGGACAGCGGACCAGGACAACCATCACGCCACCTCCCACTCGAGGTCACCCTCGTTGCCCTCCCACAGGCGGATATCCATCGCCGTGGAACGGATGGCATCCTCGATGGCATGCTCCAGAGGTCCCACGAGCTCCAACGCCTCGCTGAGATGCGACAACCGTTCCCAGAGATGATCCGCGGCACTGTTGGCCTCCAGGATCTCCCAGCGGATCTTCTCGAGAATCTCAAGAGGATCCACCGGTTTCCTCCCCATCCGACATCGCTGCCGGTACCGACCCTCCATCGATCCGCCGAACCGATGACGTGCCACTCCTCTCCTCCTTCGTCGACGACAGCAAGTAGCGCACCAGGCCGGGGTTCTCGCGCAGCACCTGCAGCAGGGTATGTGAGAGTCCGGCGACGATCTGTTCCTCCTGGTGCGAGTCGGCACCACAAACGGTCACACAGGCGTGGAGAACCTCATGGAGGAGCACGAAGGGCAGAAGCTCCGGTGCCGTTGCCCGAGAGAGGCGCAGGACCAATCTCCCGTAGTCGTGTTGCCCCAGAAGCTCGATCCCATCGTCGCCCACTAGCTCTTCTTCCAGGACGACGCGATACCAGACTCCACCGACGCGGACCCTCTTCGGTAAAGCTACCTGCGGCTTCATTCCGCTTCCTCCGCCCAAGTTGCCCCAACGGCTACATCCACCTGCACCGGGAAACCACCCAGGACTGCCTCGGCGCAGCGGCGCATCGTCTCCTGGATCCGCCATGCCGCTTCCTCGGCATCCTCCTCTGGAACCTCGACGACCAACTCGTCGTGGACCTGTAAAACCAGCCCCGTACCGGCTAGCTCTCCCATCGCGAGCTTCATGATGTCGGCGGCTGTACCCTGGATCGGCAGGTTCCCACCTCTCCTGGCTACCGCAGCGGCCTCGGAGCCATCGGATGGTTCCGCGAAGTTCCTGCGCCTCCCCAATGCCGTCTCCACGTAACCGTCGCGGAGAGCCCTCTCTCCCCACTCCCGGATCAACGCAGCGGCTGCGGAGAAGGTGCGTCTCCATCCATCGAGAGCTGCCTGCGCATCCTCGAGAGAAATCCTGATACCCTGGGCAGCCAACTCCGCGACCAGGCGGCGAGGACCCATCCCATAGAGCGTTCCGAAATTCACCTGCTTTCCGATCTTCCGCTGTTTCTCCGTCACCTCCTCCTCTGCGATGCCGAAAATCCGCGAGGCAGTAAGGCGATGCAGATCCAGGCCGTCGATGAAGGCTCGAGTCATCTCCGGATCACCAGACAGTGCTGCCATGATGCGAAGTTCGATTTGGGAGTAGTCTGCGGTCACCAGGACATGCCCATCCCTGGCGACGAATGCCCTCCGGAATCCCGCCGCCTTCGGCTGCGCCATAAGGTTGGGATTGCGGCAGGATGCCCTTCCAGTGGCGGCCCCGATTGGTTGCCAGTCGGGGTAGAGTCTCCCCTCCCTCGTGTGCTCTCGTATCTGCTCTACAAAGTCGAGGAGTTTCTCGAGTTCCTTGTAGCGCAGGAGAGGGCGCAGGACGTTACTGTCCAGATCCTCGTCCATCCCCAAAAGGCCCCGCAACACCTTCGCCTCGGTATTGGCGATGGGAGGGATCCCCGCCTCCTGGAGTTCCGCGTTGAGGGCCTCGAGAAGCTGCTGTGCGGAGAGGAGATTGATGGGAGCTAGGATATCGACTCGTGGCCGCGGTGGCCTGGGATTCTCGCGCCGGAAACGTTGCCCGACTCGCTGCAGGTACCGACGGAGGCCCCTCTCGGGATCCAGCCAGCTCAGGATCTCCGCATCATCGACGGTTACCTTCTCGGTTACCTGGTACCCCAGCCAATTGCGTCGGAGAGATTCGACCCAGGATGGATCCGCGACACCGGCACGCCACACGCTCTCGTGCCGAGCCAGTTCTGCCTCCAGAGCCTCATTCCAGAGCCGGAGCCTCTCCTCGGCCTCCGCGAGCTTGGCCTCTCGCGCACCGATGATGCGACGGGTCAGGCGCCCCTGCAGCCGTTGCCGGAGCGCGGATGCTTCCCGCTCCCAGCGCTGCCGCTCCTGCTCCAGGACCGCGAGATCCACCCCCACGCCACGGCGTTGCATCTCCCAGAATCCCCGAACAGCATGGTGTTCCAGGGCAACGACACGGAGAAGCGAAGGTGTACTGCGGAGACGTCGCTCCTGCTCCCTCTGGATCCCGTGGAGAACCAGCGCATCATAGGCGGCGTAGCGAACCTGCTCTTCGCTGAGGTCGCCGTCTGCCGCGAAACTGGACTGCCACATTTTGTCGAGGGAGAGGCCGAGATACTTCTCGGAAAGATGGCGCAACGAAAAGTCGCGCCACCCCTCGTCCCTCCCCCCCTCGAGAACCGCTTCCACCAGTTTGGTGTCCCAGATGGAACCTGCAGCCGGTTCGGCGATCCCATACGCGGTAGCGAGGAACGCCACATCGAAGAGCGTATTGTGGATGATGACCTTGCGCTCTCGAAAGAGCCGATGCAGCCACGACGCCACTGCCTCCCGGGGGATCCTCCGGCAATCCACCACCCACGCCTGTTCTGGGCTGGCAACGGTGATGACGACGACGGAGTCGCGGTGATAGTCGAGACCAGTGGTCTCGATATCCAGAGACAGTATCCCCGGTGGTAGTTCCGGTAGCGTCTCCACTAGTGCGTAGCTCCACATCGAACCACCTCACGCCACGGTTACCGATCCGGAGCGGAGCACCCGTGCCACTGCCGCCACGCGCTGGATTACGGAGGTCCCAGCTGGCAGGACCAAGTCGAAGGGATAGGCATCGCGGGAGAGAGCAATCTCGGATTCGTGTGCCGCCTCTTCACCCTCCAGTGGACGGAAGCTCCCCTCGAGGTAGACCAGAATGAACCCCTTCTCGCGCAACCAGCAGAACTCATTGGGATAGCGAACATCGTCGATCACGAGACCGCTGGCCTGGAGACCAGGGTTGCGCTCCTCCAGGAGTTTCACGAAATGGTCCTCGTCGTACTCGCGGAGAGACTGCCCCAAGCGCTGCATCAGCATTCGCGGATACGGTGGACGCACTCCCAGCTCCTGGAGAGCCCAACGGATCGGCGCAGCGAAACTGTCACGCGGCAGGTCGTAGAGCACTGCCAGAGCCTCGGCCAACGTCGTCTTCCCTGATCCCGACTTCCCGGCGATCCCGATGCGTGGCTTCATCGCGAACCTCCTGTATCAGTACCTCGATGGGCCGGAGATCCTGCCAGGGTATCTCCCACTTCTCTCCCTTCATGCGGATCGGCGGCCTGGCGAGGATCCTCTCGTGGAACTGGCGCTTGGTCGCGAAGCCCACGACGGTGAATCCCTGGTTCGGCTCCCACCCCTGTTCGCAAGCTGGCCAGACGAGAACGTAGATGTCCGCGACCAGCTCCTCCCAGAAACGCAGGGATGCCGTCGCCAGATCCGTCTTCCGCGACCTCCGAAACTTGACTTCGACGGTTCTGCCGAAACGTGTCTCCCGCGGGAGAACCAGGTCCACCCCGCCGTCGCCAGCTGGCAGCACCGCGACCTCGTGCTCGCAGCCCAGCAGCACGGCGACACAGCGCTCCGCGCAGAGGGAGAGGAACCGGGACTCGAGGCTGTCCACGCCCCAATCCACAGTGGGGTACCGCCGTTTCGACTCCTCGATGTCAGCCGCCATTCTCCGGAGCGCTTCGAGATCCTCATCTGGCAGTCTCACGTAGCGCATACCAGCTCCCACCAGAACTCCAGCGGCATCAGGACGTAGACCGCCCCTTTCCGGTATCCACGTCCACCAGTGAGAGCCAGTGCCCAGCGCTTCTCCGGTCCCCATCGCTTGGCGTACCCGTACAACTGTTCTAACCAATACCTCAGTTCACTGCGGCTGTCAAGCACCAGGCCCTCACGGTACTTGCACTCGATGCGCCATCCTTGCGGTATCTCGATATCGCCATCCAGACCAGGCCAGCGATAGCCTCCGAGGCGTCTGGCCAGGCGCTTCTCGAAATCCGCACCTCGCCTCCGCCCCCTCGGCGGCCCCCTCCTCCCGCCGCTCTCCCGCCTTTCCTCAGGCACCGATGCACCACCGCCATCTTCTGGAAACCAGTTCCAGAGGACGAGACGCGGCGTCGTCTCCGTGGAATCGCCAAACGACTGCACCAGCAAGCGGCGACCCGCCACCCCCTTTTCCCGCAAGCGGCGAACACTGCCCTCCAGGCGGCCAACGGACCCGCCAGCAACCGTTGGCTCGCCGACGGCTCCGCCGAGCTTCGGTGTCTCCTCGCTGCCCCAGGATGCAAACGCCGCCGCGAGAACATCGAGTCTCTTCAGAATGTCGCCGCGGTTTCCTGTTGCACGATCCACCACCGGCTCCTCTCGGATCACCAGCGATTCCTGAGAGGGCCGGTGACTGGACGATGCGTCACCCGGAGCAGCAACGGTTCCCTGAGGTATCCCGCCACCTGCCACCGGAGCAGCAGTGGACTCCTCGACAGCACACGACTCACCGATTCCACCAGTCATCGGTGACTGGAAGCCACCGTCCACCCCTCCCTCCCGAGAGTGCGCCTCGCTGCCCATCCTCCCCTGCTGCATCATCAGCGCCAGTTCCACGAGAGTCGGCAGCGGCTCACCCGCGACAGAGTGGAGAGACAGCCCACCATCGGCGCGAACCTTCCCGGAACCGGAGTCGACGAAGGAGACGATCCGCGGGTAGAACCAGAGGTCCACTTCGCCGACCTTGCCGCTCCTGGCCTTGGCAACCAGGAGTTTGGCGCTTTGCGGTGCCGACGCGCTCTCAGTCGACAACTTCGGTGGACGCCAGAGGATCCAGACGTTGTCTGCATCCTCCTCGAGTCTTCCGGATCCACGCAAATCCGAGAGATCAGGCATCCTGTCGCCCTGGTGCCGGTCCTTTTCGATCTGCCGATTGAGCTGCGAGACCACGAGAAACGGAATCCCCGTCTCGTTAGCGAGATCTTTGATGGTCTGTGAAATCAGCGAGAGGCGTCGGTAGTCGTCATCGACGACGCCGTAGCTCAAACGCTGGAGGTAGTCGATCACCACCAGAACCAGTGGGTGCTCCGCGTGGAGACTCCTGACTGAGGACTCGACGTCGTCGATATCCATCCCATATCCACCCTCGATGATCAGATACGGGTCGAGGGGTTCCAGCGACGCCAGCGCTTCTCTCCATCGCCGCCGCTGCTCCGGGAGCGCGATGCCATCCTGGATGACCTCGAGATCCACCCGGCTCTCGGCAGAGGCGAGACGCATGAGGAGCTGCTCAGGGTGCATCTCCGGCGAAAGGTAGAGCACCCGTCCAGGACGCTTCCCCTCACGCAGGCTCTGCAAAATCTCCCACTTCAGGACGTTGATTGCGATGGTCAGTGCCAAAGCCGACTTCCCGTGACTCGTTCTCGCCGCGAGGAGCGTCACCTCACGAGGACGGAGTCCGTGGGTCAGGGCATCCAGACCAGCGAGACCCGTCGGAACACCGCGTGGCTGGCATGGAGACGCTACCCAGCGTTCTTCCTGCTCCAGAATCCCCTTCGCGACGCGCCAAACGCCCACGGAAGCCTCCTCGCCCTCAGACCGGACCCTCACCGCCTATCGCCGCTACCGGAGGTGCTGGCGGGAGCGGTCTTCCTCGCGCCAACTCCGCAACTTCGCGACGAGAAACCCCAACGGCTTCGCCACCTGGTGCTGCTCCACATACCGCTTCGTCGACGTGATGGCGCGGTCCAGTCTTCCCGGCTCGCCAGCGAGAGCGAGGAGCACCTCCAGCGTCTGGTCGTCTGGTTCCTCACCCAACTCCCGCAGGATCCGCTCTCGGAAGTAGGTGGCGTCGAAGCCCTCCGAGGAGCGCGATTGCCCCCCGTTGCGCTGGAACTTTGGACCGCTCTCGCTGCGATGCGCCTTGCCCTCCCAGCGGAGGCGCTTGAGTTCCTCGAGGATCATGTACTGTCGCTCCAGAATGAGCAGAAGCGTCGCCACCTGGAGGCGCTGCAACTCCTCTGGGGCGAACTGACCGAGGATGCTCAAGGAATCCCAGAGCCAGTCAACGTGGTCCGACGTGAAAATATCCGGGAGAAACGCTTCGAGGAGATCCCGCTTGGGATCATCGCTCTCCGCACCAGCAGACGCTGCACCAGCGCCGATGGCAACGGCACTCGGTAACTCCTCACCCTCCAGCTCCGGAAACAACGTCGCTCCTGCACCCTCGACGGCTGTGCCAGCAATCGGTGAACCCTCAAGCTGCCGCTTCTTTGCCATCCTTCGCCTCCATCTCGCGAATCAGCGCGGATGCCCGCGCCTTCCGGATCCTGAGGGCGCGGGCTGCAAAACCAACGTGACCAACCGTTGCGTAGACCTGGAGGAGTCTGCGGCGAAACCAGGGCGTCTCGCGCTCAGGAACCGGTGCTGGTGGGAGGACCGGTGTCCTCTCGACGCCCTTGGCTACCAGGAGATCGCCATAGAGCGTCAGGATCTGATCCAGGAGCTGTGCTGCCCCCGGGAGGGCGAGAAAGGCAGCCAAACGCTGCTCCCAGCCCATCTCCTCGCAGCGCCGGGAGAGCAGCGCGAGACCATCCACCAGCGCTTCGTCGGCAGCGAACCTCTCGCGCAGCAGCTCGCGCATTCCCACCAGCCTGCCGTTGCGGTAGAGCCGGAACCGGTGGAAGCCCCAGAGCAACGCGTCCACAACGAGACTGAGCCCGAAGAGCACCGGCGATTCCGGCGAAGGGAGTTCAGAACCACGCAGGTACTCGCGGTAGGCATCAGCCAGGGGGTCCAACGCATCCTCGGGAAGGTAGCGAGGATCCCGTTGCCCCAGGAACACCGAGAGGAGGATCTCCTCCGGAGACGGCGTCGTCATCTGCCAACCTCCCTCCCACCAGCGCGGCGGAAGCGGCTTCTTGCCACCCTGCAGAGCCGCGACGATTTCCGGGATCCTGTCCTGGTAGCTCGGGAAAGCCTCGCGGAGTGCACGCTCCAGGTCACGAAGGGTCCGCCGGTAGCCCTTGGGGTCGAGGGTGCGGATCCCGTCCTCGTGAGCGTGCAGAACCTCGATCAGCTGGAGAGCCTCGAGCACAGGGTCACGCACCTCAGGACCCCTTTGCACATCGATAGCAGACCAGATCACCACGGATCCGCATCGAGTACTCAGCACTCCGCTGGCTCATCGGAGACCCGCAACGAGAGCAGCGCGGTTCAGCAGGAACCTGCTTGCTCGCTCCGGAACCACGGCTCACGGAGTCAGCAGCAACCGTCGCTCCCTCGTCACTCAGGTCGAACTCCTCGCTCAGGTTGGCATCCAGATTCAGAGCATCCGCGAGAGCCCGAGCCTTCGCCCTGGTATGAGCCATTCGTGGTCCCGCTGCTGCCACATTCGGCTGCGCATTCTCGTAGCTGCAATCGCCAACCCCATGGAAGCGAACCAGCGAACCATCGGCATTGCGGAAGATGGCGTACACCTCGCTGATAAACATCGGAACCATCCGCTCCGGATCCCGTTGCGAGGGAACCATCACCACCTGGATGGGAGCTGCTTGCTCGAAAGCCACCAGGCCGTACTGGTAGGCGAGGTTCAGGACATCCCGGTACCGGTAGACCTGCTGTACCTGCCCCCTGGTCCGAATCTGGATGCTCGGGAGGCTCCGGTTCTCTCGCCGAGTTCGCTCTTCCATCTGCACCCTCCTCGGTACGTTTGGCACCGCCGTAACACCATCGGTTGCATTATACCCACCGATGGAACCAGATGTCAAGGGGTCGCAAACGGAATCGCCGGAAAACCACAGCTGCCACGGGAGACGAGAGCAGCTGCTGCTTTGCAATCCGGTGCCTGCTGGAGACGATTGGCCAAGAGGGCGTCGAGGAACCCTCGGTATCCAGGAATCCTGGAGGCTCCATGAGAGCTACCGGTATCCAGGAATCCTAGGATTCCATTGGGGCTACTGGTATCCAGGACCCTTGTAACCCATATGGGTTCATCGGTATCCAGGTAGCCTTAGGATTCCAGTAGCTACCAGGGGTCATTGGTGGTTCCTAACGTATCTTGAGATACGTTAGGAACCACCAATGACCCCTTAGGATTCCATCGGTATCTAGGGATCCTTGGGATCCCATTGGTACCCATATGGGTTTTCTCCGAAGAAATGGCTCCATTGGTATCCAGGGAACCAGAGGGATCCATAGAGACCGATGAAACCAGAGGAACCGATGGGAATCCAGGAAACCTCTGGGACCAATCGGCATCTCCAGGATCTTTCGGACCAGAGGGATCCTGGTAGCTCCGGTATCCTCGATACCCATTGTTACCAGATGGTTTCCGATGGGCCCAGAGGAATCCCAGAAGGAGCCAGGAAACGGTAGCTCTCAGGAGCAGCTACCGAAGCAGCACCACCACAGAGCTTTCCCCTCTTGGGACAGGGCTCCGGCAGGAGCCCTGGACATCGACAGCGTAAACGCTGTCGAAACTTAGGTAACTTCTGCTCACCGCGGAACGGTAGCGACGACCCCGTTGCCAGGTGTAATCAAAATTACACCCCTCGAGATCTCCCGACACCCGCGGCGCTGAGGTGATTTCCGCGTCTCGACGCAAATCTCCCCGGGAACGCGACTGTCAACGCCCAGTTTTTGGCTTCATGATGCGGAATTCTGACTACGGAAACCCGGCTCCGAAGGCTCCCGGGAACGCGGGCTCGTGCATATATTAATGGGAGCCGAAAATCCCGGCACCGCCCTCCCCTTGCTCCGGAGCGAATCCACCGCCTTAGCACCATCGCGCCACCAAACGCACTGATGCCGCTGCTTGTGCCAGCAAGCGGCAGTTGCTGACGGCTCCGCCAGGAGCCGTCGGTGAGCCTTTCCGGTGCCGGGATTCCCACGCTCCCGATACGAAGCAGGTGGGATCAGCACCCTCACCCGTTTCTGGGTCCAGTGTCTTCGACCCCCTGGCGCTGTTTGCGCCCCTTGAGGGTGCTCGCACCTGCCCCCACTGAAACCCGCGGCAAACGGTTCCGGCTGCGAGGTTGCGAAAGGAGTTCTAGCGTGCCGTCTCGTCTGGCCCGTTTCTCGGCGCTCTTGCTGGCTGCTGTCGTTGCACTCTCGGCACTGGCCCTCTTGCCGCTTCCGCAGCGCGAGGTTCCCGCGGTAAAGGCAGCAGCGACGACCCAGATCGGCCTGACTGCCCCGTTTCTCGGCAACGCGTCGCGTCAAGTACCTTCCGGCGATGTCCGCCACATCGACACCCAGATGGGCATCATCCGGTCCTATGGCGTAAAAGTTGCCAGCGTCTGGGGTGACTTTCAGTCGAACTATCTCCGCGCTGATGACATCGATAAGCTCTACCAGAACGGGATCCGCACCTTCGTGGTGCGCGTCGGAGCACATGCGCCGTGTGATACGGATCCTACTCATTCTCCCCTGACCTATAACTTCATCACGGGTCGCCTGATGATGTCGCGTCCCTACAACACGACGACAGCGACACTGGTGCAGCGCCTGAATTCCTACCTCGGCTCCGATACTGGCGTTGTAGTCTACATCCAGCTCGGGAATGAGCCTGACCTCGAGTACGACGCGAACTGCGATGGTTTGCGTACTGACATCATCGCAGAGCTTCGGGACTACTCGAACACCCTTGCCAATCTGGCTCCGCAGATGCGGACCTGGATCAATCAGAACTTCGGGTCCAACGCGAGTCGAGTCTTCCTCGCTGCTGGAACGGTCTCTGGCTTTCCCGACACAAGCTACAGCACCCGGCAGAGCCAAATCGATGCTGTGTTCAGTAGCCCGGGTGTCCTCAGCGGATTCGATGCCTTCTCGATCAACGTGTATGCGTATCAGCGCTTCTACAACGGTTCACTGTCCTATCCAATCGACTCTGTTCAAACGATGCGGTACCTGAAGCAGAAGGTGGGGAGCAAGACCGTCTACGTCGGCGAGACGGGGGTGGGAACGGTCCAGGATCTCACCGGCTGGGGCCTCCCAAACATCGTCGGTGAGGGAAGCGGTGGCACGCGTCAGCCCGGCATCGTCAAGGGGTATTCTCTCCGGGAGATGCTCTTGGATCCCAATAACAACATTGCTTTCGGTCTTCTCTTCACCCTTGGGTGCTGGTATCAGCAAAATTCCCCGGATGTCGTGACGCAGGCGGAGTGTAACAACCTCAGCACTCCTGTGAGGCCGTTCCAGGCCTCTGCGGATCCGAATAATCGCGTCAGCGATTACCGCAAGGGGTTCTCCCGGAACGTATACATCCTGGATCGTGCTCTTCTCGACACCGTCTTTGCGCGGATACCGGAGAGCGGCGCCAGCTTCAATCCTGCCTGTCTCTACTCCGGAACTGGGTGCAGCGTGTATAACTACGTTGCCGATGGAGCAGAGTCCGTCGGTGGTTCCATCTACGTCTACGGCAACCGTCTTGGCTGGTGGTTCAACCCCTCGCTCAACCGCTGGATGCTGGTGACGGAGCGGGGCGCCCTGAGCGAGACGCAGAGCTCTAACGAAGAGTTCGGTTTTCTCAGGGCGATCCAGGTTGGCTATCTCTGTGCATCGACGGGCTCGACGGTGTGCAAGGACACCGGCAAGACGATTGGCCGCTTCCGGGTGATCCTGCGCTGCGACAGCGGCACCGGTCCTGGAAACTGCTACATCCGAAACGTCAACGGAACCCTGAAGCGGAATCCCTTCGACAGCGCAGTGGTAGTCCGCGATTCGACGGCCTGCCCGCACTACGACAGCGTGAGCGGTTTCCAGGTGTGTGGGCATTTCTGGACTGATCACGTGTCGCGCATGGGGCGGCAGCGCGGCGATGCTGGTATCTCGGATCAGGAGCGGATTGCCCTCCTCGGGAGACCGATATCGACTCACTTTTCTGAGAAGGTGACTATCGGCACCAATGTTTGCTACTACCTGGTACAGTACTTCGAGAGAGGCGTCCTGCGCTACGAGCACCCGAATGGTCTCGCTCCGGGATCCAGCTCTGGTTGCACGACGACCACCACGGAGCCTTGGGATGCACCGCTGATCCGCCTCGGCGCGGGCATCCCGCGGAGCCACGCTGCGGAGTCCGAATTCAACGTGCATGTCGATGGAAAAGTCGGTGGCGTCTTGGAGGTCTACCGGATGCAGCCCTGAGAGGGAGCAGGAACCGGGTAACTCGTCAACGATTACGCGAGTAAGCGGTGACGTGAGGCGGTGAGGGGTTCACACTGGAGGGGCCAAAAGGTCCCTCCAGTGCACCATCCTCTTGCTCCGGGATGGACTGCTCCGGTCTCGTGTAGCGGTGCGCACCAGGTGAGGCCGCCCTCTCAGTCACCCAGCGAGTAGGCCCGTATTTGCGTTACCCACGGCACTCCCGCCCACCTCGGAGCTTGACCATAGCGCCAGGTGTAGTAGTGCGCACCGGTATTGGTGAACTCGACGCGCCAGCCCTCCGGGTTGTCCGGCGTGTAGCTCATGCACCGTCTCTCGAAGCACTGGACGAGGATCCAGCGTTCCACACCATCGATGGTGGCCCGAACCCAGTAGGGATCGGTGATCGGTACACCAACCAACCAGAGCCAGGGGAGACGCTGGTCGCCTTCCTTCAGCGTGTACCGCCAGCGATAGTCACTCCCATGCGGGGTGAAATCGAAGTCTCCCGCGTAGTGGATGTCCGTCGCGACCCACCCTGGTCGCTGGAGGTAGTCCCAGAAGACACTGGCAACACCGTGGGGCAAGTACGGCACGGACAGGCCGAAGAAAGGGGGGAAGACGATGGTGACGCCGTAGCGCTCCAAAGAGGGATCCTCCCCGATGGTTCCGGTGGGATCGAGGGTCCGGGTGATGACAGGATTTTCGTTGGACCAATATGGTGGCCATCTGACATCCATCACCTTTCCGAGTGCCGCATACGTGATACCGGTCCCGCTCTCGCCGACGACGGAGATCGCTGCAGGCTCACGCTTCACGTACAGATTCATGCCGACCTCGACTTGCCCACTGAGGAGTTCCAGCGCTAGATTCCCAGTCGTTACGATCCACCACGCCGGATGCTCCGGATCCCAGACACTCCGGTATTCTGCGACGTCATGAACGTCGTCCCTCACAGGAATCTGGCGCCGGCCAACAGGAATCCAGCCCGTATCGAGGGTCCCGTAGGGGAGTTCAACGCGCCCTTTGTCGAAGTAGACCACATAGCGTGCCTCGACCAGGCTCACTGGGCACTCGAGCTGCGCGTATCCCTCACGATACGGCTCGATCCGGACAAAGCCTCCGCTCCCGAAGACCCAGCCCGTCTCCAGACCGACGGCGACGGGCACGTCGTAGGCAACGAGAGGGAGAAAGAGTGCCATGGGGTCATGGGGTGGGCGCAACCATGGCCCACAGATGGCTCCGGGGGTGACTCCCCACCCGATCTCCCCGACCTCCTCGCTGAGTCCCTCCGGCTGCGGCGGCGCGGACACGAACTCCTGCGCGGCTGTCCCGGGAGCGAAGAGGGCGGCGAAAGAGACGATGATGAGAGCGATAGGGAGCAGGCGCGAGCTGGCGAGGCGAGGGAGCCGTTTGGGCTGCTTGCGACGGACTTGTAACGCGACGACCCCTGCCTCTCCTCTGCGAGACGTGACCATCATGTTCCCTCCCGTTCTCGAAAAGGCAATTGTTCGCGACTGCCTGGCGGTAGTGTAGCGAGACGGCGGTCTGTTCACAAGGGGAATGGTCATGGATCGCCGGAATGCTCCTGCACGGTACCGACTTGCAAGAGCATTGCCGGCTCCATGCGAAAGAGGGCACGGTGGTGCACATGGTACGTGACCAGTGGGAGGAAGAGCTGGACGCTCTGGCACGCGAGTTCGCGCTGTACCTCGCGAGTGCGCGGCAACGAGAGGGGCGAGAGCAGGCATACGTGCTGCGTTGCTTGCTCATGACGCTGGACGACATCCGTATCCTGGTCAGCTCGCGCATCACAGAGCTGGAGCAACCAGCGGAGTCCTGGAAGTTCGGTGTGGACACCTGAAGGAGGAACGCCATGACCAAGAAGCCACCCTTGGGCAGCGGTGAGCGCTTCAAGCGGCTGACGGAGCAGCTGAAGCGAAAAGGGGTCAAGGACCCCGAGGCTTTGGCGGCCTGGATTGGCCGTCGGAAGTATGGCAAGTCCTTCGATGAGCTAGCGCGGAAGGGCCGGAAGAAGAAGAAGTGAGCGCACAAGAAAGCTGCTGCAACGCGGCAGAACCGGCAGTGAGAGATCTTCTGCGTTTCGGTATCGAGGTCGAGGGGGGAGAGGAGTTGCTGCGCACCCTCTCTGAATGTCCGGATCTTCCAGTACACCTCCGCGGTGCGGCGAACCTGATCCTGAACTGGTTCCCGGATGCGAGGCTTTCTCTCCGCTGGTACGAGGATCCCGAGAAGCCGTCTGACCAGCACCCTATCCTCTGCGCCTCGCTACCAGAGCTGAACGAGGAGAGGTTCCAGCACCTCTGCAGGGTGATCGACGATGCCAACCTGGTCCTCCTCACTGCGTCCTGCTGGACCTTTGCCGCACTCGGCTCCGATGAAGGGTTCCTGTACGCGGATCTGGATGAAGACCTGGGGTGGAGCGACTCATGAGCCCGTTGCTGCTGCTGTTCTTGGGGACATGCGGTCTCTCGTCGCTCATCTTCTGTGTCGTGATGCTCCTCCTAGAGAACCGCCCCTACCTCGATACCGTCGAGAGGCTGGTCCTCGTGCAGGCGTTCCTCTTCCTCCTTCTCTCGTTTGTCGCCCTCGTGTGGTACCTGCTCTGACGGTTCTGCGGGAAAGGAGGTTGCGATGACGATAGAGCTGCCGGTCTCCTGGGTGGAACCTGATGGTTGGGTTTTCGAAGCGATTCCCGGCACACCGTATTTCATCGGTACCCCGGAACCGCAGATTGGTGTCTGGGTGATGGGGTTTGATACCGACGATTGCCGCCGTGCATGGGAGGAACTGTCGCAGCAGTGGGTCGGTTACCGACCACAAGGAGACCGATTGGAGGGCTTTGATGGGGCGTCCTCGCGTTGATCTGGAGTACGCAGCGTTCTATCCCGAGGTGCGCAGCGTCACACTCTCCTCGGGATCCAGCCTCAGCCCCGGTATCGACCTCGATGGATTGACCCTGGTCGGCATCCTGATGCCGAGCACCTGGGATGGAACGGCCATCACCTTCCAGGCATCCATCAACGGAACCGCTTGGTTCGACCTTTACGATGCGGCGGGAAACGAGGTCATTCTGTCTGTTGCTCCATCCTGGTACATCCAAATCGATCCTCGGCGCTTTGCGGGTATCCGCTACCTCAGGATCAGAAGCGGAACCAGTTCCTCTCCCGTGAACCAGACCGCGAGCAGGGTCTTGCAACTGATCTTGGCAGCACCGCGCTAGGAAGAGAGGGGTGGCGCTGTGGCGACGAAGCGGAAGCCGATAAAAATCGAGAAGTCGAAGAATTACATCGTCGAGGATTACAAGGATCCGCCCAAGAAACAGGTCCTCCGCTACCGGAGCAAGAAGCTCGATGATGGAACCGTTCTCACTTTCGCGGTCATGCGAGGCAAGGGTCCCGAAGGTGGGCGGACCGAGCTGGTGAACATCAAGTACCCACGTCGCCGGAAGTGACGGAGCCGGGTAGCTCAGTGGTAGAGCAAGGGGTTGTTAACCCCTTGCGACGCAGGTTCGAATCCTGCCCCGGCTGCCCCATGGTAGGTTGCGGTACCAGCGGGGTTCCGTTACAGTCTCTCCTTGCGCGGAGTGATCAACTCGAGGAGCCAGTCAGGAAGCGCCGTCTTCTCCGGCGACCAGTAGGAGACGAGAGGCCGCAACTGGATGGCGAGGGTATGCTGCTCCTCCGGAGACAACTTGCTCGCGACACGTCGTAGCTGTTCCAAGTACTGGTGCAGCTCGGGATCGAGAGCAGCGGGGATCTCCTCCGGACCCCAGAGACCGAGAAGGACACCCATCGCCTCCAGGTCGATGCCGAAGAACCGAGCCAGCCTGGCGAGATCGTCGAAGCTGGGTTTGGGGATCTGGCCCGCCTCGAGGCGATGGATCGTGTGGTAGGGAACACCGGAACGCCTGGCCAGTTCGTGTTGGGAGAGACCGTAATGCTCACGGAGCTGGCGGAGGATCTTCCCGAACTCGGCGACCTCTGGTGGAACGCGCTTTCCCCGCTGCTCTTTCGCCATGGTCCCTCTCCTTTCTCGCGTCTCCCGCAAGCGGTACGAGAGCTCTTCCCTTCCCTGGTACCGATTGTATCAGGATCTTGCGAGGTGTGCCGTGAAGCTCTTTCCTGCTGCAGGGTGGTTTGCGGTCTACGCTCTCCCGCGCCAGCCGTATCGCCTCATTCTCCCGCTGACCTTCTGGGCTCTGGATGGAGAGGTTCTGCGGAGCATCGTGCCGCTCCACCAGGTTGCTGATCCTGAAGCGCGGGAAGCGAAAGAGAGCCGTCCCGGACCAGCGCTGATCTGGGGCGACGTGGTTCCCGGCGCGCTGTTGCTGGGTTACTACCACCAGGAGTTCACGCCGAAGAGTCAGATCCAGCAATTGGTCGAGGAGGCTCTCGTGCAGGGTGCCAAAATCGCGACCAACCGGAGTGAGGGGGAGGATGAGATGTGACGATCCAGATTTACGGTGCGAATCCCGGAACCAAGGAGTACCTCCGGCGTCAGAAGGCCCTCATCGACTTCCTCGCGATGGGTCCGCGCCGGAGCGTGGAGGGTCTCTGGCGCGAATACGTTTCTCGGCGTCGTCGTGACCCCGATGGAAGCCTGGGTCTCCGGAGGGATATTCCCACGACGAACAAAGAGCTTCTCTACCGCTGGTCCAAGGAGGATCGGTGGTACGAGCAGGCACAGGCCTACGATAGTGAACAGCAGGAACGGGAACTCCGGAACCTGTCGACGCTGCGGACACGTGTTCTTGAGGAGCTGGCGCTCCTTGCGCCGACGATCATCGAGGAGTTCGCGACGCTTCTCAAGGAGGGGCGGCAGGAGATCAAGCTCAAAGCTATCGAAGCTTGGCTGGACCGCGTCGGTATCGTCAGGCTCTCGACGACGACGATGACGCGGGAGATCCTCCAGGAGACCGAGAAGGAGCAGAACCGAGAAGCGGAGATCATGGCAGCGATACCGCCGGATGATGCATCGGAAGAGGAGTGGGCGCGATGGCTGGCACGTCTCCACGAGGCAGGGTCGTGATCCCTGATCACCCGCCGAGCCTCAAGGAGCGCGCCCTCTTGACCGTCCAGGCGCAACGGGATCCAATGCTCCGAGAGGAGATCCGGCGTCGCTGCCGTGAGGATCCCGCCTGGTTCTGCAACTTCGCGCTGTGGACCTTCGACCCTCGCGAGCTGGAGAGCGACAAGAGCCCACACATCCCATTCATCCTCTGGGACTACCAGGTGGATCTCATCCGCTGGTACGAGGAGCGGTACCGCAACCAGGAAGACGGGATCGTCCTCAAGAGCCGCGATATGGGCGCGAGCTGGGTCGCGATGGCCTGGCTCCTGTGGCACTGGCTCTTCGACAGCGGTTTCCAGGCGCTCATCGGGTCCCGTACCGAGGACCTGGTGGATAACCGCCTCATCGACTCCCATTTCGGGAGAATCGACTACATGTTGGAGCGTTTGCCATCATGGCTCAAGCCGCAGGGGTTCTCTCCGCGGAGGCACCGCTTTCACATGAAGCTGCTCAATCCCGAGAACGGGTCCGCGATCAAAGGGGAGAGCAGTCAAGGGAACTTCGGGAGACAAGGTCGCTTCTCCGTTATCTTCATTGATGAGCTGGCGCACTGGGAGAAGAACACGCAGGAGAGGGCCTGGCGTTCCGCCTCCGAGGCGACACGTTGCCGTATCGCCGTCTCCACCGTCAATGGTGCGGACAATCTCTTCTGGCGTCTTTGGGAATCGCAGCAGGTCCCCCGTATCCAGCTCCACTGGCGTCTCCATCCCAAGAAGGACGACGAGTGGTACCAGCGGCAGCTGGAGCGCAAGACACGCGAAGAAGTCTTGCAGGAGCTGGAGATGGATCCCTACGTGGACCAGGGGGATCTCGTCTACCCAGGTTGGCAAGGTGTGAGGCGCGAGAAGCGCGACTACGACCCGAATGCCTTACTCTATTGCAGCTGGGACTTCGGCCTCGACACGACCTGCATCATCTGGTGGCAGGTCGACCAGGAGCGCGACGAGATCGTCTGCCTGGATGCATTGCAGAGACGCGATACTCCCGTGGACTGGTTCATCCCCTTCGTGACGGGGGAGCTGGAGCCAGCGCAAGAACATCTCTACACGGAAGACGAGAAGGCGAAGATTCTGGCACACCGAAAGTGGTCTCGTCCTATCCATTTCGGGGATCCGGCAGGGGGGAACCGTCATGCGGGAACGGGCCTCTCGGTTCTCGATATCCTGAAGCAGCATGGTATCTATGTCTTCACCAACCAGAAGGCCCGTGATTATCTGACCCGCAAGCAGATGACCGAAATCGGGATCCGGCGCGTCGTCGTCAATGTGAACCCCGGCGGAGCCGTCGATGCCTCCATCGTCGACGAGGCGATGAGCCGTGCCCGGAAGGACGAGAGAGGGAGGCCGATCCACGATGGAACCTCCCATCTCAGGAGCGCCGTCGAGTACTTTTTCGTCAACCTGCCACCGTTCCGGCGTCTGGAGCGTCCAGAACCTGTGATCCGGCGCATGGCGTATGACGCCTGGTGAAGGAAGGAGGGCATATGGTTTTCCCTCCGCAGGAAGAGAACGCGCAAGGACTCTGGCGCATCGCCGAGGGTGTGGCTGAGGTTCAGGACCTCTTGGAGCCCGGTGTCACCGCGGCTCCGAAGCAACCGAAGCGGCGACGACCTTCGCGTGAGCAGATAGCGAACCTCGTGCAACGTGCCACCGAGTTCTGGTCTCTGCGTGACCGGAGGATGGATGAAGACCTCTCGCTCTACCGGATGGCCGAGATTCCAGAGGGTGAGGGAGAGGTCGTCATCCGCAATATCCCTTGGGTCATGGTGGAGAAGGCCTCCTCGATCCTCTCCAAGCAACCGCCGTCTATCGACGCGGTTCCGCCGGAGAACCGCCTCAAAGAGGCGGCACAGGCTATCGAGGACTTCCTCCGCTATGCCTGGGAAGTTTGGGACCGACGCTGGATGCAGGCTCTGCACGGTCCTCTGCTGCGCGATATCGCGCACTTCCTCTGTCTCCGTGGGTGGGTAACGATCCGCATCTCCTACAATGCGGATGCTCCACCAGGCGAGATCCCGGTGGACCTCCATGTCTGCGACCCTCGCCAGGTCTACCCCCAGCTCGGCTCCAGCGGTCTCCGCTACGTGGTGCACCGCTACTGGGCGACGGTGGGAGAGATCCTCGATGAGTGGCCCGAGGCGGAGAAGCGCCTCTCGGGGAGGGACGAGGACGAGGTCGTCGAGGTGGTGGCCTACTACGACGACTGGTGGCACTATCTCGAAGTGGATGGCATCGAGGTCAAACCTCCGACGGAGCATGGATACGGCTTCGTGCCCTGGGTCGTCGCGACGGGACTCGGCGCCCCAGTGAGGGCGACGACGCATGACCAGACGCACTGGACGCAGGAGGTCGGCGTCAGCATCTTTCATGGCATCAAACGAGCTTATCGCCAGCTGAACCGTCTCGTCTCTCAGCTGGCGACAGAGGTGGCTCGTGTCGCCAACCCTCCGACGGTCTACTATTACGATCCGGCCAGACCAGACAACCCACAACCCATCCGGCTCTCGGCTGGTGCCACCAACTTCCTCTACTTCGATAGAGAGCGCGTCGAAGTTTTGCAGGTCACGCCCAACCCGGCCAATGCGGCTCCAGTGATGCAAGCGCTCCTCGATGACGTCGAGAAGGGTGGCCTTCCCGGAGTCCTCTGGGGTGTTGGCCAAGGGTCAGGGTTCGCGTTGACGCTGCAGACCGATGCAGCGATGGATACGTTACACCCCCTCACCAGGGTGCTCGAGCAGGTGATCGAGCAGGTGAACCAGCGCGCTCTGGAGTTGATCCGGGATCTCCACGATGGTCCGGTAGGGTACCTGGTGCGCGATCCCTTGACGGGGAGGCTGGTCTCCGGTCAGGCGATCACACCTGACCTCATCGCTGCGGTGGGGACGCGCACTGTGGTCCGCTTCCGCAAGGTTGCACCGCGTGACCGCGTCCAGATGGCGCAGCTCGCTGCTCTCCTGACAGACAAGAAGTTGATCTCCCTCGAAACGGCGCGGGATGAATTCCTCGGTATCGAGAACCCGCAACGCGAGAATGAACGAGTCCTCGCGGATCTGGCCTACCTCGATCCCGAGGTGACACGAGAGGTTCTGGTGCCATGGGCTCTGGCCAGGACAGACCCCGTCCTCTACGAGTTGTGGCGCCAGGCGAAGCTGCGCAAGGAGCAACAGGAGGAGCAGAAGCGCACTTCTGCTCCGGAACGACCTGGTGGTGCGCCCCCTCCGCAGGCTGCCCCTCCGGGGATGCCGCCGCAGGCTCTGCCGCCGCAGTTGGCGACGCTGATGAACCTGCTGCAGCACTCACAGGCCTCGGTATCCGGCGGGCAGGGAGAGGAGGCTCCGCCGGGGGTACCAGGGGTCGAGCCGCTACCGGGAGCGGGTGAGATTCCGGGTCTGGTCTGAGGGTGGAGGTGGTAGCTGATGGCAGAGATCACGGCCCCGATAACGGCGAGGGGTATCGGGAACTGGCTCAAGTGGCTCGCGGAACAGATGAATGCTGGTGCAATATCGCTAGCAGGCCGCGTCCACCAAGGTGCTTCGGCAGCGATCCAGGGAGCTGCCATCGCTGGTCAAGTTCCCGGTGCACTGCTCTACTCCTTCTTTACGGGTCAACCGGGGAGACTCAGCGAATTCCGTCCCTATGATCCCTGGCAGGATCCCGTGTTCGTCGAGGCGCAGCGGACTATGGGTCGGCTCCCTCCGGTCCAGAGGGTAGAGAACCCTCCGCCTGCCACCTCGGGGGAGACACTCGCGGCGATGCCGGTACCGGACCAGATCCTGACTGGGCAAGCTGCGACGCTCCAGGAGTTGCGAGAGCGTGGCCTCCAGCCCACCTACACGATGCAGCAACAGCAGGGAAGTCAACGACGCGGATCCGCCTCTTCGGCGTCGGCGACGAGGAGCGCTCCCTCTCCCCTCCCCTCGGAGCGGATTCCCGTGACGCCGGTTCCTGATCAGATCCTGGCAGGGATAGCGCCGACGATTGCCGACCTCCAGAAGATGGGACTGGAGCCGACGTACTTCCTGGCGCCTGCTGAGGTCATCGCCAACGCTGACCGTTCCTTGCTGGGACCGTCGCTGCCCAATGTCGGGCAGGCAACGGCTGCCCTCGCAGCGGGGGAGAGGATACCGGATCAGGTGCTCCTCGGGTACTACCCGAGCATCGAGGCGATGCGGGCAGCGGGTGCGCAGCCGACCTTTGTTCTGCAGGGCCTCTATCGCTCCGGAAACACGGGGACCAGCGCTGTCCAGAGTACTGGAACCGTGAGCAAGCAGACTCCGGACTGGCTTTCCGTCTATCAGCGCCAGCAAGACCTCCTCGATGTCCTCGGCGTCGTGACGGAGCGAGGACAGGCCCTGCGGATGGCTGCTCGCCGGGCAGCCGAGACTCCTGGTGCGTCGGTAGCGGAGCTGTATTGGGAGCAGGGATTCGAGCCGATGCTCCGACGGTACGGCTTCAGCGAAGAAGCGTTGCGGCAGAAGAAGCAGGAGCTTCAGGAGTTGGAGCGTGATTGGCGACGGTATGGCCAGATACAGGATTTTGCGGAATTCCTCTGGATAAACGGATACGACCCGTTTACCCGTTAGGGTAAAGGGGTCCTGACCCGTTTACCCGTTAGGGTATGGAGGTTTTGCAGCGGTTCCCTTCGACGACGACGACACGAGAGGGGCAGACGATGCCGATGACACCAGTGGGTCCGATCTACTCGCCAGCCGATGCTCGGTTAGCTCTCTACAACATCGCGCAGCAGAGCCGTTTGCTTTCGTCGCCCTTCATCCGCTGGCTCCTGGAGAACCAGCGGGTGCTCGGCACCGAGGGGGTGCTGGAACAAGCTCTCCCGATTCTCCGGGAGGCATTGGCGACGACACCGGGAGGTGCTGCTCTACCACCGATGTCGCAGGCTCTCTTCGGGTCTCCAGGGGTTTCCTTCGAGCAGGCGAGCCCGCAGCAGTTCCGTGACCTGGTGAACCGTTACCAGTCGATAGTGGCGGGTAGCAGGCGTCTCCTGCCGACGATGCTGCCACCTGGTATCCGCGAACAGGTTTTCCCAGAGAGCCAGCGCTTGATCCCACCGGGAGCCACGATGCCGGGCAGACCGTTCTAGGGAGGGAGGTGAGAGCGTGGCCAACTACGCCGTGAGGATACCGCGCCTGTCGGCGGCGGAGTGGGCTGGTCAGGTTCCCCTCTACTCCATCTATACCCGAGCCTACCTGGAGCAAGAGCCGCAAGCCGCCTATGAGCTTTGGTTGCGGAATCTCAATCCGAGCCTGACCCAGCGCAGTGGACTAGAGCGCCTCTTCGAGACCATCTACCGAGGGTACCAGGTGCGGAGCGCTCTCGAGGGTCCAGAGGCTCCTGACTGGGTAGAGTACCTCAGTACGCTCAACCCGAACTGGTTCCTGTCCATGCTGACACCGGCGCTCCGCGGAGAAGACCCGTCGCGATACCAGCGGCCACTGCGCTGGTTCGCATTCAGCTAGCGAGGAGGTACCATGGCGACGCTCTTCGACGCAGCATCGTTCTGGTCATATCCCTATGATCCACAGGCACTCCAGCGTGGGCAGCAGGCACGACAGCAGCAGCTGTCCGCGTTCAACCAACAGAGCCAGGCTGGTAGGCCGCTCTTCGGGTCACAATTCTCCGTCAACCCGAGAGGTGCACCCATCTTTGGGCCGACGACGGGGAGCCTGTTCCAGCAGAGGTTCTTCTACGAGTACCCGACAGCTGCGGTTACCCAGCGTCTGGCCGAGATGGGGTTCTCGACACACATCACGAACCCCTTCACGCAGTACGCCACGCAGATCGCTGAGGGTCTGCGGCAACTCTACGACCTCACGAATCCATCCACGGGAGACCAGGATTCGCAACTGGCTGGTTTCCTGAGTGTCGCGCAACAAGTCCCAAACTTGCTCCTCGGTCAGGCGAGTGGACTCTCGGGGACACCGTTCTCGCGGCGTGCCGTCGGACAGGCTCTCAGGAACTTCGTGCCCGGTGAGCAGTTCGGTGACTTTACTGACCAGTTCAACCTGGTCGAAGATCTCCTGCGAACCGTTGGTTCGCTTTGGTTCACGCCGACTTGGCAACGGATAGCGCGCCAGGATCTCCAGCAGAAGCTCGATGACTACATCCGCTACATGGCGTCGACCAATGGGCAGGGAGTGAGCTTTATCGAGTTCCTCGTCAATACAGGATTCGTTGACCGCTACTTCGGTAGCTGATGACACGAGGGGGTAGCGATGCCACCGGTACGAGGGTTTCTCGGGTGGCTTCCCCTGGTGCGCGAAACCCCGTGGGTTTCGAATACACCACCTTCTCTGCCCTTTTTCGCGGGTGCACTGCCGCTGAACCAGAGCGTCCTCGCTACCGCGGCGGAGGGGACCCGCATATCGCCGACTCCTAACGGAATCGTTGCGTCGTTACATTGGTCTTCCCCGAGACCTTTCGGGAAAGTCGCCAGAGACTATGCCCAGCTCTACGGTGCGCGGAAACGTGAGGCGCGTGACATCTGGGGGTATCTCAGGATGGCCTCGGGTGAGGACAACCGTCTCCTCAAGAAGACGGTGCTTCCGCTAGGGGATCCAGCAAAGGGCAAGGACGTGAGTGGCGTCCTGCGCTGGAAACCTTTACTCGAAGAAGCGGAGCGGCAGTTCGGCGTTCCCTGGGATGTCCTCGCGGCAATCATGGCTATCGAGAGCGGTGGCAATCCCAATGCGCGCTCTCCACAGGGTGCAGTGGGCTTGATGCAGATCATGCCGAACTACCATGCGGGGAGAGCGTCCAAGTACGGTGGGAACCTCTGGGATCCGCGGACCAACATCTTCACGGCAGCGGACTTCCTCTCGGAGCTGTATCGGCGCTACGGTTCCTGGGACAAGGCTGCTGCCGCCTACTTCGGTGCCATCGATGCCAGCGGGAACATCACTGGTGCTCGCGATGCGGTGGGGACCTCGGGATACCAGTACGTCCAGCTGTTCCGCAATACCCTGGCGAGGCTGCGCGGTACCGGGAGTTCCGGTGTCGCCACCAGGGCTGGGAGCTTATGGGCGATCTTCGGTGGGCAACGGTTTCCCGTGACGCAGGAGTACGGGAACTACAATCCACGGATGTACTCCTCGGGATACCATAGTGGTCTCGATATCGGAACACCGTTGGGAACCAGCCTCTACAGCCCCTTCTCGGGAACCGTCGTTCAGGCTGGGTGGAACGGTGGGTACGGGAATTCGGTGACCATCCGGCTTCCTGATGGGAAGCTCTTGCTTCTCGGGCACCTCTCCTCCGTCGCCGTGAGACCGGGGCAGCGCGTGGAGCCTGGTACCTTCCTCGGTCTCTCCGGCAGCACGGGGTACTCGACGGGACCGCATGTCCACATCGAGATGCGTGACGCCAGCGGGAAGCTCGTGAACCCGCGCAACTACCTCGTCTTCTGAAGACGCGACACCGTGAGAAAACAACGAAAGGAGGGGCGATGGGAGATCTGGAACGTCGCCTCTTCCAGGAGGCCTTGTCTCGAGTTCGAGGTGGTCAGGGAGATACGGAAAGCGGTGAGCAGGTGGCGCTGCCGCAACAGACGCCACAGCGGCCAATCCCTCAGCAGCCATTGCTGAGACAACCTGCCCCTGCTGCTGCTCTTCCGGCCTTCGTCGCACCGCCTCAGCAGGGAGTTACCGTCCCTCGCGAGACCAGCGACAGCGGGGCCAACCCCTTGCGTGCAGCGCTGCATGCAGCGGGGTGGATCCTCGATGTCGGGAATAAATATGTGACGCGACCTGCTCTCGGGTGGTACGTCAAGCAGGTCTCGCCGAACCCGCGTGTCAAGGAGGCGGAGAGCTACACCGAGGCCTGGAATATCGCCATGGAGGGTCATCCGTGGTTGAAGTTGGCCTCGGAGATACTCCTTGACCCCCTCAATCTCGTCGGCGTCGGACTCGTGGGCAAGCTCGGGAAGGTTCCTCGCGTTGCCAGGGCACTCGAGGCCTCTCCGGCTCTGGCCAAAGCCTTCGACGTCGCCGTCGCGACGGATGAGATCCTGGGGCGGATCCAGGCTCTCCCAGTGACGGTTCCCTTGACGGGCCTCCGCAAGGGAGCGAGGGTCCTCGAGAAGGTCACTGGGAAGCCGCTCTTTCAGAAGTCAGCGGCGGCGCAGCTTCGCGAGAAGGTGTCCATCTTCAAGAGGGCACTGGAAGAGGCGGAGAGTCGCGGCATCCCGGATCTGTTGCAGCCCGAGGGCGATATCGCCAGGGCAGCACGCGTGGAATGGGCAGAGCGCCTCGCGGGGCTGCCGCGTGAGCAGGTCCGGGAAGTGGTTCGCAGCCTCGATGGTGTGAGCTTGACCCGTGCCTGGGATGCACTCTCGCGTGAGGCTCCGCTCCGCCCAGAGGCCAAGGATCCGCTCATCGAGGTGAAGCGGGAGCTTCTGGAGCGCGGTCTCATGCAGGAGGTGCGCGAGGGGAACCGCGTAACGCTGCGCCCATCGGAGCGGATGCGCGCACATCTCGAACTCGATGACACCTTGCTCACCAGAGAGTTTCCAGGCGAGGCTCGCGATACCTTGCACAGGATCCTCGACGCCGTTGCGGTGGGGATCTATGCGCAGAATCCTGAGAAGTTCCGCGACCTCGATGAGGTCTACGGGATGATGCGGATCCGCCCATCCTTCGAGGATCCAGGAGGGGACGGGAAGCGCCTCCTCCAGACACTCGAGGACGTGACGCGGAAGATGCTGGAGGATCCGCACTACGTACCGGAGCACCCGGATGAGGAGTTGCTCGCGACTGCCCTCCAGCGACTGGGGCATCCACCGGATGCCGTCGACCAGTGGTTGACACGCCTGCGCGCCGGTACTGCGGCGATGGGCGAGAAGATGGCGAGGGAGGCTGCCGCCTGGTACCGTGATGCAGGAGCACTCTTCTCGCGTCTCTTCCCGCGTGGTGTAGGGCTGCCTGAGGATGCCGTCACAAAGCTGGTCGACCCCCTCAACGTCGACCCACAGTACCGCCGAGCCGTCTACCTCTCTCAAGACGAGGCTGACCGCCTCAATGCGGTACTCAAGGAGATGGGCTACAGCTTCCGTCCTCAGGAGGCGATACCGGAAAGCGTCTTCCGCGAGGCGATGCAGAGAGTGGGGGAGGTTCCCTTCCGACCTCGCAGGAGCGAGAAGCGCCTGGAGGGTGTCACGAAGTTCGTGGCTCCGGAGAGACCAGTCAACCCGCTCCTGGATACGGCGCGTGTCCTGGGACTGACACATGTCAGCCGCTTGGATCCAGGGACTGCTGCTCGCCTCGGTATCGACGTGACGCGTGTGGATGCGGATGGCTATCTCCTCGACGAGGAAGCAGCCAAGCTGGTGCGCCACCTTCTGGAGCAGCGCGATATCCGCGACGTCGTCCTCGCTGCCTGGGCAGCGGGAGGCAAGGACGCGAGTCCACTAGCCAATCTGCGAGCCGTCGCCAGTTGGCTCGAGCAGATGGCACAAGGTCGGCACCCGGGAGGCATCCTCAAAAGCGGCTATGACGAGTTCCGGCGCTTTCTGCTCATCGGTTTCCCTGGCCTCTTCCCTGACTCGGCATTCGCCGACGTCAGCGACTATACGAGACCGGTCTGGCAACGCTTCCCTGACCTCAACCGTCTCGTCCCGAAGCCGGGGCAACCATCTCCCTACCTCGACAAGCTCCTGAACTACACCTGGGTCGTCAGCCAGTATGCGGATGCTTTCGACAAGGCGGTAGCGATGCGTCAGGCTGGCGTTCCCGAGGAGGAGGTTCTGCGTTTCCTCGAGGAGGCGGAGAAGGAAATCGAAGCTGCGGCATTGGACCGCTGGATCCGGCGCGATATCGCGCTCCTCTCTGGTGCTCCCTACGAGGAAGCGGTCAAGGAAGCAGAAAAGTCTGCCAATCCTCTACGCGCCGTCGCGGAGCGTGTGCTCTTGCGGGAACTCTGGTCTCGTGTCCGACAGGATCCCGTCCTGCGACGCCTGTATCCCAATCTCGCGAGCCTGCAGGCTGGGCTCTGGCAGATCATCAGGATCGAGGGAGAGGGGGTGAGACGAGGTCTCGGCGAGGTAGTCCGCGCACTGGTACAGGGTGACAGCAGCGGCATCCGCAAACTCCTCGACAACTGGGATCTCGCGATGCCGTCTGCCATCGTTGCGCGAGATCCTCAGATCCGGGAGACGCTGCAGCGAGTCGCCGAGACCGGGATCCTGCGGAGCGACGACGCCTCCAGGATCATCGATGCACTGTACCCGAGGCTCCGACAGGGTCTGGAGCGGGTGCGCGGATACCTGGAGCTGGGCCCTGGTGGTCCCGTCATCTACCTCACGCCGCGTGCCGACATCACGACGCTCCCGCATGAACTGGCGCACTTGCTCCGCTACGTCGGTGAGGGTGTCGGGATCTTCGCCACCGAGGCACGCGAGACCGAGGAGGCTTTTGCCAGAGGTGTGGAGAAGCTCCTGGCCACCGGAGAGGTACCGGAGCCGCTCCGGGAGCCGTTGCAGCGCTACAGGAGAATCGCCGAGGTCGCCTATCGGCGTGGCCTCCCTCGCGAGGATCTGACTCCAGAGGTGGCGCGACAGCTCTTGCAGGGCCTCTCGCTCCCGTCTGCACCGGTGCCGCGGAGGTTGCGGGAAATCCTCCAGAGCGGAGACTACGTGGTTCTCACATCGGACAAGATGGGGTTACCGGAAGAGGAGCTGTCTCGACGTCGTCAGCAGCTCCTCGAAGAACTCCGGAGCCGCGGCTATGAACCGATTCCGGTGCGAGGGCGCTACTCCGAGGAGGGTGTCGTCGAACACTCCTTCCTGGTACCGGGGATGCGGGAGGCCGATGCGCTGGAGCTGGGTGCCAAGTACGACCAGGAGTCGATTCTCGTTGGGCGCAAAGGACTGGTCTACACCACGGGACCCCATCGTGGGCACGTGGTCCAGGCCACCGGAGAGACTTCGATCCAGGGACCGGAGCGTCTCTACTTCACCGAGGTCGATACACCAGAAGGGGTCGTCAAGTTCTCGGTGCGCCTCGACGACGGCACCTGGCCACGGGATTTCACGGTGGAGCCGGGAACGGCGCTCCCGGCGACGGAAGAGCAGATCCGCGGATCCGATGCCGCTGCCCAGGAGGCGGTTCAGCGCCAGCGGGAGGCCTCGCTGCAGGGGCAGCGCTTCCAGGAGGAGGCGGCGCCTCGGGAGCAGCGTGCACAACAGGATGGGGAGACGGCTCGGCGTGCAAGTGAGGAGGAGATCCGTGGGAGGCTCAGGGAGATCCGCAAGACGGCGCGCCTCTCGTACCAGCAGGGTGACCCGAACCCCGTGGTCGCTGGTCGTCCCCTCTTCGATGCCCAGGGACGTGGGCCGCTGGATTTCAACCCGCGGATGAAGGGTGCCCTCTTCGACAAGGCGACTCGCTACATTCTAGCGGGGAACGACTGGGGACCCGGAGTGGAGCAGATCTTCGGGAGAGTGGGTTCCGACGGGAGGCTACGGAGCCTCTCCCGGCGGGAACTCGGGCACCTGGAGTGGATGCTCCAGAAGGCGGGGATTCTGGATCCCGGGGATGGTCTCGAGGTCAAGGCGCGCTTCCGGGGTCGTCTCACGCAGGAGGTCAGCGACGAGGGGGCAGCGGAAGCTGTGAGAATCGCCTCCGGGAAACCTGGGCCGACGATCCGCCCCCTCGCTGGCGAGGGTTTCCAGGATGTCCTCTCCCAAATCGCTGCCGAGGAGCGGATCGCTGCTCCCCACCTCGATACCATCGCGGCAGCGTTGGAGCGCTCCTTCGGTGGCGAGAAGGGGCCGCTGGTTGCCACCAGTCTCTGGTTTCCGCACCTGCGTCCTCGCGTCGCAGCGATTCTGCGTGCCGGGACCGAGGCGGAGGCGCGGAACAGGACGGCACAACTGCTCCGCGACCTCGGAGAGACCTGGGCAGCCTTTGGTGTTCGTTTCCCGGCGGCGCAGAGGGTCATCGACAAGCTTCTGCCGCGGAACCGGCGCCTCCGGGCATCCGTCCAGGGTGCTCTGGCGCGGAGCTGGTACGGGAGCACGCTGTCGGATGACCTGGTCCGGGCTCTCAAGGAAGCGGGTGCTCTCCAGCGGGTACAGGAGGCGGAGCGTCGCTTCCAGGAGGCGAAACAGGCGCTCCTCTCCATCGCACAAGCGATTGCCGAGAAGGAGCCACTGGCACCGGATATCGCCAGGGAGACCGCGACGCTCCGCGACGTGGTAGAGCTGCGCCGCTTCGCCGACGAGAATGGGCGCCGCGCCATCGATGGTTTTCTGGAACTCGTCGGTATCGACCCGAAGGAGGCCAGCGAGGCGATCTTGGGGAAGAGCCTCCGCGAGGCCAGGAAGGAAGCTCTGGTCGATGCCTATGCCGACGAGATGGCCAAGAAACTCGGCGTGGGTCGTGATCCAGCGGTAGTGCGTGCACTCTCGCGGATCTCTCAAGTCCTGCCGTTGCGTGCCTGGCGGGAGCAAGCGCTGCTCACACCGCGCTACCATGCACAGAATATCCTTGACTCGACGGTGAAGGCAGCGCTCTACGGCGTGAACCCGCTGGTGGGCAGGAGTGCCTTCACCGTCGCTGAGAGACTCGGGATCCCGATTCCCGAGTCGGCTCTCTGGCGCCCACAAGCTACCGTCTGGGAGGAGTTCGCCTCGCCACAAGCGGAGACGGCTCTGGGAACCCTTCTCGGGAGGGTCTCGCGCCGCCTGGGGGCAGGAGCAGAACGGGTCGTGCAATTCAACCGGAGGATGGCGCAAGCAATCGAGTCCAGCTTCCGCAGCGCTGCCTGGGTCAGCGAGACGGTACGGAGCCTCAAAGAGGCCAGACCAGCATTCGATAGTTTGGTGCGCCAGACTCTGGGACGCCAGCGCGGGAACCGCCTCATCAGGATGCTCGACGCTACCGAGCATGGTGTCACCTTCTCGGTAGAGCAGCTGGAGAAGGCGGTTCGGAGCGTCGGAGGGACTCCTGAGCAGGCAGCGGAATTGGCGGCTGCTTGGAGCAGGGTCCAGGCGGAGGCCTCGAGCCGCGGAGAGCAGTTAGCTCGTCGCCTCTTCTTCGACTACGGCGATGAGCGCAATATCGAGAGATGGCTGGGCATTCGCGCCTGGGCACCCTTCCACTTCTGGGCCACGCGCAACATCCCGTTCTACCTCGAGACGCTGGGGCAACATCCCTGGCTCCTCCGAGCCTGGGAGAGCTACCACCAGATCAGCGAGGATGAACGGAAGCGTCTGGGACTCCCGCCGCGCTTCTCCGATACCATGCCGGTTCCGGTTCTGGGCTTCCTCTTCGGTCCCGGCACGGCGTATGCCAACCCGCTGGTTGCGCTCTCCATCGCTGACCAGCTCAAGTACCGGTATATCCCTGACGATGCACCGCTCCTGGCCAAGATCCAGGAGCAGGCGAGTCGCTTCGGTTTGGGACTCGCTCCGTGGGCAGAGATCCCGCTGGGGATATCCGGCGCCCTCGGCGAGGACTGGGAACCGATGCGGGTACTGCGGCACTCGGGTCTGGTGTCCCAGGTCACGGGAATCGACGTGGAGCAGCCGATCCGCGAAGGGACCCGTCGCCTCCGTGGCAAGGGACCGACGTTGACGGGTTCTGACTATACCGATTACCTGGTGCAGAAGCGGATCCTGGAACTCTCGGTGGAGGAGACGGGGAGGGCAGCGCATCCTGCGTATGTCGCCGCGATGCGCGACCCATCGTCTCCTATCTTCCAGCGAGCATGGGCGGATGTCCGTCGCCAGCTCCTGGGACAGGAGCTGGTCGGGATGACGCTCCCCGTTCCGGTGAAGTTCCTGCCGGAGACGGAGGAGAGGATCCGGAGCGCGAGGGCACAGCTCCCGCCCACCGGAGATCTTCCACCAGGGACCATGAGCCGCCTGGCCCGAGAAGGGAACATCGCCGCTGCCTATACGCCGCTCTCCTGGCGTCCCGGTCCGGAAGCGTTGGTAGCCAAGGTCCAGGCTCTCCTGATGCTCCCGCCGGGGATCCAAGACCAGGTGATCCGCGGAGATCCAGAACTCCGCGCTTACATCGAGTGGGCGCAGAGGCAACCATTGTGGGCTCCGCGCAGCCCTGAGGCCTACTGGTATCAGAGCGAACAGTGACGAGAGACGGTGGAAGGGGGAGGGGGAGCGCCCCCTCCCGCTCACCGCCGGAGAAGACACGAGGAGGGACGACGATGGAAGAGTTCACGTTCCCCACCGTCACCGGAGACCTCTCACCCGAGGAAAGCGCCGAGGAGCTTCACCGCGGGGAGGGGAATCTCGCTGGAACGGTTGCTCCCGATACGCCGGAGGAAGCGGCAGCTCCGGAGGGAGAGGAGGAGGCTGCTGATCCCGAGGCGTACCGGAAGCGTGCTGAGGAGTGGGAACGACGGTTCAAGGGCCTCCAGGCGCGTATCCAGAAGGAGGTGGAGGCGCGGAGGGCCCTGGAACTCGAGAGAGCGCGCCTCGAGGCGCAACTCCAGCAGATCCTGCTCCAGCAGCAACTGGAGCAGGTTCCCGAGGAGGAGCGTCCACAGGTCGCGCAACAGCTCTATGCAGACATGCTGATGCAGCAAAAAGCTGCACAGCTGTCGTATACGGAGCAGCAGCTCCAGGAACTCGCCAAACACTTGGTTGTCATGACGTTATCGCAGCGGTACGGCGTTCCTGCGGAGCGCCTTTACCAGATCAACGATCCCTACGCGATGGAGATGGTAGCGCGTGAGCTGGCGCAGATCCGTCGGCAGGCTGCCAAGAGGCAGCGCCGCGAGACGCAGGCGGATCGTTTCGAGGGGGTCTCTGGTGGCGCCGGTCCACGCGAGCCAGAAACCTTCGATGAGGCTGTCGAAGCCATCGTGAGGGCGCTCCAAGGACGCTGAACCAGCGTTCAGTGTGATGGAGGGACGGGAAGATGGCGTCGCCGCGAGTTTACACCTCGGCAGGTGCACTCACGGATCTGGCCAAGATCTTCCGCGAACACTTCGAGAAGCCGTTTGTCCGCGCTCTCGGCGAGAAAGTGACCTTGGTCAAGCTCTTCGGCACCAAGAGCGGGACTGGTCACGAGGCGCAGTGGATCGTCCACTATGACCGCAACAACAGTGCGGTCTTCTACAAGGAAGACGATCCCATCGGAGACGCGGGGAAGCAGGCATATGAACGTGCCCGCAAACCCTACAAGATGGCGCGGATCACCTACGGTGCCTCTGGTCTGGCTATCGCTGCCACGAAGTCGGATGAGGCAGCGTTGGTTCGCGTCCTCGCTGAAGAGGCTCGCCGGGCATCCATCGACCTTCTGTACAAGATCGACGGACATCTCCTCGGGATCAATCCCAACACGGTGTCCGACGAGTATGCACGTGCCGAGATGGACTGCCTTGGCGACATCGTCAGAGCCGATGGTGTCTACGCCACTATCGATAGGACGACGGCGACGTGGTGGCGGAGCGTCGTCCTCGACAACGGCGGGACGCCGCGTGCACTGACGATGGGCCTCTTCCAGCAGATGCGAGCCGAGCTGGAGAAGCCGGAGCGCGAGGCGGAGATCAGTTATATCCTTACCTCTCGCGTCCACTTCGACCAGTACGGGAACCTCCTGGAAGACCGCCGTCGCTGGGTCAACGTGACGAAGGCCGACGGTGGCTTCGAGGCGCTGGAGTACGACTCGATCCCAGTCATGGTGATCCCACGGATGGCACCCGGTGCGATGTTCTGGGTCGACAAGCGTGACTGGAGCTACGAGGTGCTCCTGCCCTTCGAGACAGAGCAGGTCCCGGTCAACACGGACCGCGAGGAGTATGTGATCAAGACCTACGCCAACCTCATTTGTCGCCACCCTGGGCGGCAGGGGGTCATCCGCGACCTCGAGACCACATAATCCTGAGGGCCTGGGGTGAGCGCGCTCTCGCTCACCCCGGGCCCCATCTTCTCCGGGATACGGGGGTGAACGATGCCGCAGTATGTCTTCCGGTGCGCTGGTGGTCATCGCTACCTGGTGAGGATGTCGATGTCGGAGGTCACCGCGGAACGTCTTTGCCCTTGTGGGAAGAGGGCGGTGCGGGTCTTCACGAGTCCGGTCATCGTGATGCGTCCTCTCAATTACTCTGCCTCGCCCAACGATCCAGCGTACTGGGAGGGGATTCATGAAGACCCGCAGTACCTCCCGTGTCAGATAGCACCGGCACGGGATGGAGAAGCAGTCACCGAGGGCGAGTTGCGCGATCTGTGTGTATTGGCAAGGGAGGCAACATGAGTGTCAGGATCCGGCAGGAAGAACCAGTCCTCATCTCGCGGGGCGTCAGTGTCCCCGATACGGGTGTGCTCGGTGACCGCAAGCTCGATGACATCCTTTTCCACACGGAGGAACCGGAGCGAACCCAACTCTTGCGCGCCTGGCTCGATGCGGATCACCTGGGCGATGGACGTGTCCGCATCGCACCCGCATCGGGGAAGCCACTGGTCATTCGCTACCAGGGGCGCGAATGGACCTTCGGCCCCGAGGGGCGGCGCGTTCCGAGGCGCGTGGCTATCGATCTGCTCCTGGCCTTCGGGGAGCGTGGTCTGTACCGTGGACGGGACCAGGCCACTGGCTTCACGCGTCTCCAGTGGACGACGCTCAAGCCTGAGATCCGCGCTCTCTACGACGAGAGCAAGATCACCTTCCTCGACGACTACCTGACCCACGTCGTGGAGGAGGAGGATCCCGAGCACGTGCACCAGGAGAAGGGGAAGAAGGCAAGCTAGCGGAGGAGAAGGGGTCATGGAGGGATTCATCGGGAGCGACCTCACCGTGGTCGCCGACCTTCCGGGTTCCGGTAGCGTCACGGTGACGGCGAAGGACTCCCTCGGGGAGGTGGTATCGGGTCTGTCGGCGGTACCCCTCGGAGGGAACCGTTTTGCGGTAACGATTCCCGCGAGTCGCGTGACGGTTCCCGGGATCTGGGAGGTGACGTTCACGCGGGGAAGCGTGCAACGGATCATCCCCACCTTCGTCGGCAACCCGAGTCCGGTTCCAATGCTCTCCCTCTATGACCTCCTCGCCCAGGTCGCGTCGCAACATGCTCCGGTCATCGAGGGAGAGATCAGCGAGGTGTCCCCCGATGGAACCGTTCTCGTCGATGCGACGCTTCCTGGGGGGACCGATACCTGGGTGCAACAGAGCGTCGTCATCCACCCTGATGACGATGTCGCCAATGGTTTGGTGAGCCGCGTCGTTGCGTCTTCGAGTGGGGGAGAGCTTACCCTGGTCTCCCCCTTTCCGGCTCCGGTTGTACCGGGAACGCGGTACCTCTTGCTGGGACTTTCCCCCTCCGAGGTCCTGCGTGCCATCCGGTCTGCCGTCATCGAGTACGCCAATCTGGCGCGTGTTCGCCTGGATGCTCCTGGGATACCGGTGACCACCAGTCCCGGTTCCGAGAACGGGCTCGCTGCCATTCCAGCTGGCTTCACGCATATCTACGAGGTGCATACCGAGGGTGGCCTCGTTCCCGACGATGCGTGGTCTCCTGCTCCGGGACGGAAGCTGCTCGTTCCCTCTGCACTGACCGAGGTTCTCCTGCGAGGCTTCGGCCCACTGACTCCACCTGTGCAGCCGCACTCGCACCTTCCCGTCGAGCCGCTCTCGCTGGTGAGCCTTGCTTCGGTCTTCTTGCATGCAGCCCGGAGCCGCGGTCCTGGCATCGACGTCGAGGAGCACTTGCGTCGCCTGATGGTCGCACTCCAGGTAGCGGATGGATCGCTCCACCGCCTGGTGGGCAGGGTGCCCCACGGTGCCGTCGCGGTTCTGCCGTAAACGAGGGAGGAGGGAGAGATGGAGCGGACCCGCGAGGGTGTGATCTCCCTCTATGGCGTCAACTACCCACTCGCACAGCGCCCCCTGGTTCGCCGGGCCATCACGCCGTTCCCGCAGAAGGTGGTGACGGGAGACTATCGCCGCAGCGACCACGTCGTGGAATCGGAATGGGTCTCCAGCGACTTTACCGGTGGCCTCGGGGTGCTCTTCGCGGAACCGACGCGACACCTGGATCGGTACTGGTTCGGCAGCTTGGATGGTCGCTACCGGTATCTGACGCTCCCGCCGCTGGTCGAGAGCCGCGGCACGATCCCAGTGGTGCAACGGTTCCTCAGCTTCGCGGACCGGATCTATGCTCTCGCAGCGGAGACGCTGTACCGTTGGGAGGAGGAGACGCAATCCTGGAGCGATCTGGGCTCCGTTTTGGGTGCGTTCAGTGACGTCGCCATCTACGACGGCAGGATTGTGGTCCTGACCACGACTGGTACCTCGGTATACGATGCGGACCTCGATAGCTGGACCCACGTACCTGGTGCCGGTGGCTTCGCTCTCGGTGTCTGGGACGACAAGCTCTTCCGGATCGACATGCAGAATCGGATGCTGTGGACCATCGATCCGACGGATGGATCCTCCTGGCAGATGGCGGGGAAGTTCCCGGCTCCGCCGGGGTACACGCGGCAGCTCATCCCCTACTTCGATGCTGCTGGCGATATCGTGCTGCATGCGGTAGCGAGGGATGGTCTCTATGCGTATGACTTCGCCGCACAGCGCTTCTATCCCACTGGTCTCCAGTATCCCGAGACGGATCAGGTCGGGAGGGCAGCAGTCTGGCGCGGCGAGTTGTATGTTCCGGTTGGATTGTCCATCTACAAGTACAACACGAATGCCGTGACCGTTGTGGGACCGGACAAGGATGACGGCCTCCCTGCTCACCTCTCGGGACGGGTGCAGCAGGTCGTCGCTGGACATGGCCTCTGGTTCGCTGTCATCGCGGTAGCGCAGCAGAGCGGCGGCAGCACATCCCATATCGATACGGGGCTGCCGATAGAGACGGCTCTCTTCCCAGGGGTCTCCGTGACGGGTGCCATCCTCATGAGCCCAGGTATCGCCTTCCACCTCTTGACGCAGCGGAGCGGGGTCTCCGAGATGGGTGACGTCGCAGCGCTCTCGGGGAACGGAACCTATCGCCTCTGGGGCAGCGACTCGTTGGGTGTCTGGTCCGTCGACCTTCCCGTCGGTCTTCACAATCCTTTGCAGAATCCGACGCAGCGGTACGCACCCGAAGGAGCGCTCATCACGGCCTGGTGGGATATGGGGTGGTCGGAGCTGGACAAGCTCGCCCTCGGGATCGATGTGGACGCAGTGGTACCCGATGGTTGCGAGGTCTCCGTCTACGTGGGCTGGGATTATCGCGAGCAGTGGGAGTACGTGGGGAGCGTTACCGCTACTGGGAAGCAGCGCTTCAGGATCGGTGGCACCGAGGGTCACCACTTCCGTGCTGCCCGTCTCCTCATCGCGATGCGTCGCGGAGTTGACCCCTCGGTAGCGCCGCTGCTCCGGAGTTGTGTCCTCACCTACCTCCGTGTACCGCGTCTCCTCTGGGGATGGGAGGTGGTCCTCCAGCTGACCGACCCCTATTGTCGGGAAACGGTGGGAGTACCGGCGCATGAATTGATCCGGCGTCTCGAGGAGGCGGCAACGTCGCGAGTAGCTGGAACCTTCCGGTATCACGACGAGGGGGGAGTCATCGAGAAGCGCGTCTTCATCACGGAACTCGTCGCCAGCGAAGTCCAGGGACCGCGACGAGAGGGGCGGTACTCGGTTTCTCTCATCGAGCTGGAGTCCTGAAGATGGCGAAGATCCGCTTGAAACTCCCGCGTCGCGGCACGATCCCGCGCCTCCCTGGTCTCCCTCGGGAGCCGCGTGGCTTTGGGAGAAGCGAGGCGACCATCATCCCGCGAGGGATGCGTGGCCTCGAGCAATTCCGTGTTCAGGAACCAGCGGGAGAGCCACCTCTCTGGTGGCTCGAGCAGTATCCGGGTGGGACCAAGCCCGAGTGGGCCGTCTTTTGGGCTCTCCTCCAGCTGGGGTACCACCCGGAAGACGATTTCTTCGTCCACGCACAGCTGCCGGGAGTGGGACGCGGCTTCGACTCCCAGGTCGACTTTCTCTTACCTGATTTGCGCATCGCTATCGAGGTCAGCGGTCTTTACTGGCACTACACGTTAGGGTCGGAGAGGCAAGAGCGCGACCTCTTCCGCCTCCTCTACTTCGCGGAGCGCGGGATTCAGGTCATCTTCATCGATGAGGATGACGCGCTCCGCGACCCCATCTACTACGTCAAGGAAGCGGTTCTCGGGCATGACCATTCGAAGTTACGCGCAGCGGTGTGATGCCATCCGCTGACGTCGATGGCACCGTCGCCTCAACGGTTCCCTCAGGAACCGGTGAATCGTCGCGTGCTTGCGGGAGGAGGGACGATGGCGGTTCTGGTCTTCAGCGGGTATGCATTCCGAGAAGGAAGCCCATTGGGCGGTGTGCGGGTGCGCGCTTATCCCGTGAACGCGGATGGGAGCTTGGGCGCAAGTTTCGTCGAGACCAGCAGCGCTTCCGGCACGGGTTACTGGGAGCTGCCGGTGGATACCGCGGCACTCCCCTCTCCGACGGGTCGCTATGATATCGAACTGTTCGACCCTGCGACCAGTCAGGTCCGCTGGATCAAGAGCGGTGTGCGCTTCCAGGTTCTGTCGCTCTTCGGGCCAGGCGGCTCCTCACCCCTCGCCGACGGATCCGTTACCACTCCCAAGATCGCCGATGGTGGCGTGACTGCTGTCAAGATCGCCGATGCTGCAGTCACGACTGCCAAGATTGCCGACGGCGCAGTCAATGCCAGTAAGATCGCCGATGGAGCGGTGGTGACTGCAAAGATCGCTGATGGCGCCGTCAGCGATACCAAGATCGGGAACCGTACTCTGGATCAAGGTACCGCTACTCCCTACGCGAATAGCGGGAGCCTGACCCAGGTCCTTTCCTGGATCGTCAAGCGCCTCAAGGAGATACTGGGAACTGCGAACTGGTCCGACGCTGTTCCCATCACGTTGTCCGCTCTCGCCAACCACGCCAGCCGCCATGCATCGACGGGACCTGACCCCATCACGCCAGAAGCTATCGGGGCAGCGACAGCGGACCATACGCACCCCGTAGCGACGACATCCAGTGCTGGCTTCATGAGTGCACTGGATAAACAGAAGCTGGACTCGCTCTCGTCGTCGTCTGGTCTCATCAACTACGGCAAGGTCAGAATCGGAACCACCGATGTCGCAGCGACGACTGGAAACGATACCCTGACCCTCGCCAGCTCGACGACGCAACTCACGCTGACACCCGACAGCGCTGCCAAGCGCGTCACCATCACACTGAACCAGGGCTCCGGCTCTGGTCTCGACGCTGACCTCCTGGATGGACAGCACGCGAGTGCTTTCGCTTCGGCAAGCCACGTCCACGCGAATGCGACGACGACTGCCGCTGGTTTCATGAGCGCTGCTGACAAGAGCAAACTGGACGGAATCCAATCCGGCGCGGAGGTCAACCAGAACGCCTTCTCCAATGTGACAGTGGGTGCAACGACCATCGCTGCCAGCGCGAAGACCGATACGCTGCAACTCTCTGCCGGGAGCAATATCAGCCTCTCGGCGAACACCAGCACCAAGACGGTCACGATTGCGGTCAACGCATCCGGGCTCAATGCGGACCTTCTCGATGGCTACCATGCGGGGAATGCGGGCAACCAGGTTGCGGTCTCCAATGGGACCGTCTGCTCCTCACTGAACGCTGACCTTTTGGACGGGTACCACGCGAGCAGCTTCGCATCGGCGACACACTCGCATCCCGACTACCTCAACGTCGCCGGTGGAACCATGACGGGTGACCTCACTATCGGCTCGGGGAAGAACTTGTATCTCCGCGCCGGGAGCAGTGCAGCGACGGACCCTGGGGATATCGTCTTCCTGGATTCCTCGGGGAACGAGATGGCTCGCATCTGGGTTCCACCAGGTGGGGGGCGCCTCCTAGGGAGAATCGGTGCCACTGGTAACGGTGACGATATCGTCCTCTACCGGAGCGCCAGTGGGTATACCGGCGGCAGGATCTACGTGCAGAGCACTGTTCCCACGGATGCACGTCCCGGTGACCTCTGGATCGACACCAGCACCGTTCTCGGATAGGGGGAAGTGATGCCGCAGGCTGGCTATAGTGGTCCCTGGTCCTCCTGGGAGTGGACCGGGATCAACTTCGAGAACCAAGTCTGGTCCGAGAAGATCGTCATGCCAGAGGCTGGCGTCATTACCGGGGCGGGGGTCTACGTCGGTGGCCGCGGTGGACCTATCACCGGGAAGATCTGCGTCTGGGACTACCAGGGAAACCTTCTCCGCTCCGTCTCCGTTGCCTTCCCGACGGGGAGCGACAGTACCGGCGGACAGGCGTGGACGGAGATCAGCTTCGAGCCGATGGTTACCCAGGCTGGATGGGAGTACTACGTCGGGTGGTGGCGAGATCCCAATGCACAGGCGGTCTGGAGTTACGGAAGCGGCGGAACGCACTATCACAAGACGTCCACGAGTGGCGTCAGCGCTGCCTCCGGCGGCTCTGCACATGCGGGAAGGATCGGGGCCTACCTCGTCTACAACCGCGGGAGCGGCGTCAAGCGCTGGGACGGAGCCAACTGGGTTAAACACCCGGTGAAGCGGTGGGACGGCACACAGTGGGTCTGGCACCCCGTGAAGCGCTGGAATGGAACCACGTGGGTCATGCATTGACGCCTCTCTCGAGGGTCGCTGTCTGTCCCTCGCTGCGTCGGCAATGATTGGGTGACCTTTCGCTGAGTGGAGGTACCGATGGCCGAGGAGACGTTTCGCCGGGTGATACCACGCGGCACGCGCCTTCGCCAGCTTCTAGACGTGGAGATCCCTGGCGACCCTCCAGATGGATCGCTCCTGCTCTGGGACGCAGCACAGGGGCGCTGGGTAGCACGGCAGATCACCGTACCCGCGCATACACATGCTCCCGCGGATATCACCCCTCAGGGCTCCGGCTCGGGTCTCGACGCTGACCTTCTCGATGGACAGCACGCGAGTGCCTTCGCAGCAGCGGGACATCATCACGATGGCACTTACGTGAAGAAGACCGGGGATACCATGAGCGGTACCCTCACCATCGATACGGGTACCGCCGGGAGCAGCATCCTGCAGGTCAGAACCAGCGCGACGAGTCAGTACAGCACCGCTGGTATCGAGTTCTACCATGGTGCCCCTGTCTCCGCCCAGAGGGACATCCGCTTCTTCCTGGAGAATGCGCAGGCGGGTGGTGGAGGGAATGCGAACCTCTTTCTGCGCCATCAGCGCGGAAGTTGGCCTGATGCGCGGAATATTCTGGTCTACAACATGCAGACGGAGGAGCTGCAGCTCTCGGGATCGAATCTCCGCTTCCTCCAGAGCCCAGCAGGATCCAGTGCAGGGAGCGAGACTGCGTACCAGATCTGGCACGCTGGGAACGACGGTGCGGGATCTGGTCTGGATGCGGATCTTCTCGACGGCAAGCATGCCAGCGATTTCGCCCCGGCGTCTCACACGCACCCGCCGCAAAACACCTTCGCGACGGTGAAGGTAGGGGCGACGAATCTGGTTGCCGATGCACCAGCGGATGTCCTGGAGCTGGCTGCTGGGGCTCACGTCACGTTGACACCGGATGCAGCCAACGACAAAGTGACCATCGCGGTGGGACCCCAGGGCTCCGGCTCTGGTCTCGACGCTGACCTCCTGGATGGACAGCATGCCAGCGCATTTGCCCCGGCGTCGCACACGCATCCGGATGCGACGACGACGACGTCGGGCTTCCTGAGTGCAGGCGATAAGGCAAAGCTCGATGGTATCCAGCCAGGCGCCGAGGTGAATCAAAACGCCTTCTCCGGCGTCAAGGTGGGTAGCATAACCATCGCCGCGACGCAGAAAACGGATACCATCGAGCTGGTGGCTGGCTCCAACGTGACCCTGACACCCGACGCCGCCAACAAGAAGGTCACGATTGCGGCGTCGGGTGGGAGCAGCGTCAACAGCTACGGTGTCGTTCAAGTCGGGAGCACCAACGTTGCCGCGACGGTTCCTGGTGATACCGTCAAGCTGGCTGCTGGCAGCAATGTGACATTGACCCCCGACGCTGCGACGAAGCAAGTGACGATAGCGGTCTCACCGCAGGGCTCGGGCTCTGGCCTTCACGCCGACCTTCTGGATGGGTACCACGCTTCTGCTCTCCAGAACCAGAATGCGTTCTCGAATGTCGCCGTCGGAAGCACCACGATTGCTGCATCCACGACGACGGATACGCTGAACCTCTCCGCCGGGAGCAACATCAGCCTCGCAGCGAACACGAGTACCAAGACGGTTACGATAACGGTCTCACCGCAAGGCGCGGGATCGGGCCTCCATGCGGATCTTCTGGATGGGTACCATGCGGGGAATTCCAGCAACCAGGTCCCGGTGTCCAATGGGACGCTCTGCAACAGTCTCAACGCTGACCTCGTGGATGGCTACCACGCATCCAGCTTCCTGCTCACCAGCGGGGGGTCCATCAGCGGGAACCTCTCCGTCTCGGGGTACGTGACCATCGGGAACCGCCCCTTCCTGTTCCGCGGGAAGACCACTTCGCAGAGCATCGCCGCGAACACGACGACGGTGGTGAGTTTCCCGAATGCCGTGAGCCAAACCGGTCCCGGAAACTGGAACAGCACGTCGAACTTTTACACTGTCGGTCTCGCTGGCCTCTATCTCGTCAGCGTTTCGGTTCTGTTGAATGCGGCAACCGGCGGCGGAAGGGTGTCGTTGCGGGTACGGAAGGGCGGCACGGAGTACTACGTCTATGACCAGAACATCGACACTAGCGACTACGTGCTTGCGTCTGGTCAGATCCTGCTTCCCTGTGCCGTCAACGACACCATCGACGTCGTGATCTGGTGCAGCACCTCGCGCTCCACCTACAGCGAGGGAACGGCAGGGACCTTCAACCGCTTGCAAATCGTCTTCCTCGGATAACGAGACTGGGGGAAAGGGGGTGGGTGTGGAGATCCTGAATCCGGAACTCTTGTCGGCGCTGTCGGATCTCGGAACCATCACCCTGCTGCTCTTGATCCTGATAGCTGGTGCACGCGGGTGGTGGGTTTTTGGTCGGCACTACGAGGAGGTGGCGAGGGAGCGCGATGCCTGGAGGGAGATCGCTCTCTCCACCACCAGCCTCGCGGAGAAAGCCATCCAGCGCCTGGAGAGGAGGGAGTCATGACGGGAATCTTGCGCGGTCTCCTCTCCATCGGCAGTCCGAGGGAGGCATGTGACCGGCAGTGGCAGGAGATCGCAGCAGCGCAACGGAAGGTGCGAGAACTGGAGCGCAGGATGCTCCTGAGCGAGCAGCGCCGCTACTACCTCCGTCCCCAACTGCTGCTGGGCGCGAGGAGAGCGCGCTTCACGAGGGAGGATGCGGATTCGTGAGAGTCGTCGGTGTCTCTCCCAGGATATCCAAAGGGCGCTTCCGGAGTCTCCTCGTCTCCTTCGGGTCACCGGCAGCAGTGGAGGCGGAGCAGGGCTACGATGCTATCGTCTCCGAGGGAGTCGACCCCTTGTTCCTCCTGGCCATCTTCTGGCACGAGTCTCGCTTCGGTACCCTCGGCATCGTCGCCGAGTACGGAACCAAGAACCCTGGAAACACCAGGAGCAGCTCGACGGGTGTGGGGGAGCCGGTGGAGACGGAGAAGGGGCGATTCATCCGCTACCCCTCCTGGACCGAGGGCTTCCGCGATGCTGCGCACCGACTGGTGGATCCACGTTATCCCTATGCGAGGGCAGGTGCGGTAACGGTGGAGGAGATCATCCCCATCTGGGCTCCGCGGAGCGATGGGAACGATCCTGCTGCCTACATCGCGTCGGTTCTCGCCTTCATGCAGCGTTATCAGGAGGGCAGTATGGCACTCGAGATCGAGGAGATGCTCTCTCCCAATCGCGACCAGGGTCGCGGAGGGAAACGGATTCTGTGGATCCTGCTGCACACGACGGAGGGTGGCTTCACATCTTCGGTCAACTGGCTGCGCAACCCCCAGAGCCAGGCCTCGGCGCACTACGTGGTGGGGAGAGACGGTTCCTCGCAGCCGGTGCGGGTAGTGCGCCTGGTTCCTGAGGGAGACACGGCGTGGACTGCCGGGAACTATGGTGTGAATCGAGCCAGCCTCAACATCGAGATGGTGGGATACTCGCGGCAGAATCCACCCGTGGAGGGGGAGGTTCTGCAGGCGACAGCGGAGCTGGTTGCCGACCTCTGTCGGCGACACCAGATTCCGGTGCGCAAGGTAGACCGCCAGGGCATTCTCGCGGGTGTTCCGGGTATCGCTGGGCATGTGGATGTTCCTGACCCCACCGATCCGCGCTACGGCGGCGGATCCGGCAGGCACACGGATCCCGGACCCTTCTTCCCCTGGGAGCGTTTCTTGCAGCTGGTGCAGGGCTTCCTCGGGCAGCAGCTGGTACACGATGATCCCATGGCGGTGATCCAGGTGGGTCCCTTCGGGTGTCACTTGGGTGGTGGCTTCCGGCGCTTCTGGGAGGAGCGCGGTGGCCTCCCCCTCTTCGGATGGCCCATCACCGAGGAGTTCCAGGAAAACGGCGTGACCGTCCAATACTTCGAGAGGGCGCGCTTCGAGCACCGACCCGACATCGGGAAGCCTGAGGATTACCACGTGGTTCTCGGGAGAGTGGGAGCGGAGCTATTGGATGCGAGAGAGGAGCTGGAGAAGCTCCTCCAGGCGCGCAACGAGACGCAGGAGCAGGAGCACGAGCATCTGGCTCAGGAGCTGAGCGGCTTTGTGGCTCTCTTGGAGCAGGCATCCGCGGATCTCCGCGCCGTCGTGGAGGCAGGTCATCGCCTGCTCGCGCATCTCGAGGGAAGAAAGGAGGCAGCGTGAGATGGAGGTCGACGTCAGCGGAATCCTCCTCGGCGGGTTCCAGGCCGTCGTTCTCGTCGTATTCCTGGTGCAAACCATCATCGAGGCGGTGCCACGGCTGCGTGGGCGCTTCACCCCGCTGGTGGCACTGGTGGTGGGCGTCGCCGTGGCAGCGGTAGCACAGTTCGCACCCGCGAGCCTGCAGCAGGCGCTGGGTGCAGGACTCGCCCTCGCAGCGGTTGCCAGCCTCACGGTGCGTTACGTGAAGCGCGGGAGCGACGAGGGGGCAGCTCCAGTGGCAGGGACACCAGCGAGTTTCGGCGTCATCGAGTTCCCGCCGCTGGATGAAGGTCGCGGACCTTCTCGGTGACCACCGCGGCAACGGGAGAAACGGAAAGGGGTCAGGCCATGAGCCTGACCCCTTTTTCTTTTGTTGCGGGTCAGTGGCAGAAGTATGCCCGGGCAAAGGAACCAGTATCGGGGTCGGAGCAGAGGGCCAGGCGCGTTTCGAGTTGGCGGAGGTGCTGCTCCATCTCCCGCATCTGCTCCAGCTCCTGGTACCGTTCCCCCTGCGGGCTCTCCACTGGCGCCACCTGGATAGTCGGTGCCGGAAGCGATGGTTGTTGTGACCGGAAGGTCGCCGTCGGTACTGGTGTCTCTGCCTGTGGTACGGATCGTTCCAATCCGTACTGTGGTGGGTGGCCCGCGAGGACCACCAGAGTGACCAGGAGAGAGACCAGAAGGAGCGACGGGATCAGGATCCAGCGCCAGGGGATACCGAAGAGACCTGGTGTCCAGGGTTCTTGGAGAGGCTGGATATCCTCGTCTCCTTCTGCTTCCTCGCCCCACCCCTCTTCCTCGAGCCACTCTCGGATGCAGGCGGCAAGACCTTCGAGGGCCTCCTCTCGCGTTTTCCCGCGTGCCCAGAGATCCTCCTCCCAGGGGATCTCGCAGAGCCACCCCTCCTCTTCCTCGTCGTAGCAGACGGCTTCGCGCAGGATCTCCTCCAGCGTCGGTGCATGAGAGACCATCGTCACGACTCCTCTCTGTCGAGAACGCTCTCGCTTTTCAACGTTCACCCTCCCTCTCCGGTTGCGCGAGTCGCTGCCAGGAGAACAACGCCTCGAGTTCCTCGGGAGGGAGAAAACCCGCCGCTGCGAAGAGGGTCTTCTTCTCCTCCCCCTGCAGATCCAGCGCCCTCGCGATGGACAGGACGATGTCGTAGCTGGGGCGGCGTTGCCCAGACTCGAGACGGCTGATATACGAGTGGTCCACACCGACAGCCTTCGCGAGGCGGTACTGGGAAACGTCATGTTTCTCACGGTACTCGCGCAAGATTCGGGCAAACGGTGGCAGCGTCATGGCGTCCCTCCTTTCACGCGCCTTGCGAACCGAGGGCGGGGAAGGCGAGGATCCTCGTCGGATTCTTTCCCTCGACCAGGTGCCAGATCCCGTCGGGTGCGACGACGATCCACCCTCCCTCGGAGAAGATCCTGCGGATCTGCGCTCCCTCCTCGAACCCTTCTCTTTCGCGCTGCTCCTGGAGGGCGAGGAGGATGCCAGCGGCGATACCGGTACTCTGCTCCGAGACAGGAGATGGTTCTCCGGCGCGTACCGAGAGCCAGACGGCTGCGAGTGTGGATACCGGGATCCTGAGGATCCTGGGGTTCTCGTACTGGACCGTCGCGGCTACCCACCCTTTGCCGTAACAGAGCTGGCAGGTATAGCCACGAGGGTCCGCTCCCCTCCCCTGGCAGCGCGAGCAGGTTTTATGGATACCGGGAAGGACGCCCCACCCACCGCAGATGGGGCAGTGATTGTCCTGGTAAACTCCCGTTCCATGACATCTGCCGCAGAGATACATGTCATTCCTCCTCCAGAAACGCTTGCCAACGCTCCTCCAGTGACCGTATCGCCTCTTCCACGGCGAGAAGAGGGACGATGTCGTATTTGCCTCTGACCATCCGGACCCCTCGTTCCAAGTTCGAGGACGCGGAGAGTTTGGCGCCGACGAGGCCAGGTGCCTGGCGGTGCCAGACCCTAACGAGGTGTGCCCTTCCTCCCTCGACGACCACGAGAAGCGGCGATGCTGCGATGACGGCGTGATAGGTATCGTGGAGCGTCGGTGGTACCCCTGGTGGGTGCGAGTGGAGGAAGATGGCCTGGTACAACTTCCCGAGTTCGGGGAAGGGTACCGTCACTGAGTCGTCGCCGCCACGGTAGTGCCCACGGAGCGAACCATCGGGACCGATGGCCCAGAACTGCTCCGGGGGGTAGGGAGGGTCCTCGAGGCATCCAGAGACGGTTTCCGCGACGCTCCTCCAGTCGACGGTGGCCGGGAGGCTATGCTCCAACGTCGGCACCAGCTTCTTCATGCTCTCCCTCCTCGCTGTCCTCGCTTCCCCACTGCTGCTCCCCCGTGCCACCGAGAGCGCACTGGGTCACCCTCGCTCCCTCGGCGATGAGCAGGAGGCGCTGCAGGGGAGAGAGCGGCAAGAGCAGCGCATAGACCTTGGCGCGGGTCGCATACGATGCGCCGATAGCTTCCAGGTGTTCATCGACGATGCGCGGGAGTCTCTCGATCACGGATGGTCTGCGTCTCCTGGGTGCGACGGCAGTCCAGACCAGAGGGGCCAGACGTCGCACACCTTCCGAGAGCTGGATCTCCTCGACCTCGCGGATGGCTGCGCGCAAGAGGAGTCGGAGCAGCGTTGCTGGGTGTGTTCCTGGAATGGTGACTCTCTCGAGATCCTCGGCCAGTGCGGCGTCGATCCACACTGGTATCCGTCTTCTCGACAAGCTCTTGCTTCTCACGATGCTCATGCAACCTCCTTTCGAACTAGAGAGACGAAATGCTGCTCCGGTATCCTGACCCAGGAGCAGCCGATGAGGGTGAGAACCACGGCAGCGAGTTTCCGCAGGCTGTTCCAGCGTTGGGACTCCGCGAGTCTCCCCCCGGCGACGATGGCATACTCCAGCACCTCCAGATCCTCGGGACCATCGTTCCCGTCGAAAGCGATGATCCAGACTGCACCCGGGGAGGAGAGAAGCAAGCCCGCTGCCCGGTGGAGACGGAGAACCTGCAGGTCCTGTGGCGAAGGTCCCAGGTCCCCGCGATAGCGGTGTCGCGGTGGGTGGTTGTGGACCACCAGGGACCCGGGAAGGGCATGCCGTATCGGTTCGATATCGACGCGTTCCCTCCCACCGGATATGGCTGCGAAGCGCTTCTCGGCGAATGCTTTCGCTGTCTCGCGCTTCGGCTTCTCTCTCCAGAGCATTTCGAGTGCGTGGAGAGCCTCGCGATAACAGGGGTGCTCCAGGACCCCACGCGGGCACGGGATGTCGTCCACGACGATGGCGCCGGATGCGCAGTAGCCGAGGGCACGCACCGACGCCACCATCTGGAGGATCCCTTCGAGTGTTCCTGGCGATGGGTACGTGGGGAGAGGGAGCAAGAAGGGAGACGGCTCACGCATGGAAGGCCTCCTCTTCCACCTTGACGAGACCGGCCTTCACGGCGACCCAGGCGTGCTGGTAGAGGAGTTGCGCCGCGATATGCCGGAGCAGAAGCGCCAGGGCATCCCAGGCGTCGGAATCCCCGAGGGCCTCACCGTCGCTCCAGGTCACCTGCTCCCAGGCGAAGCGAATACCGGTGTCCATACGGGCCGCCATCGTGAGAATCCCGCGGATCCCGGGATACTCTCCCTTGGTATCGCTGGCGTGGATGCGGTAGCGGTAGACGGCGGTGGCCCCGCCCCCTTCCCCGTAGGTCGCCACCGAGACCGGCTCTGCCTTGAAAGTGATGTCAAGACCTTCGAGGAAGCGTATGCTCTTCACGGGCCGCGCCATGCTGGTACCTCCTTTCAGGCATCCAGTTCCTCACTCGGTTCCGGAATCATCGCGCCGAGGAACTCGTAGTAGGCGATAATCGCCTCATCGGGGAGCGTGATGGACCCATCGAGGGCTCCCACGAGTTCCGCGAGGATCACGAGGCGGCGGAAGAGTTTGTCCAGGAGATCTGCTGTGACGAGACCGAGGATAGAGGCGACCTCGTGCACGGTGCTCTGGTCTGGATCCCGATTCTGGATGGCTGGGAAGAGGGCGCGGTTCGCCTCGATTTCCCATCTCAGGGACTCGCGCAGCGTCTCCAGGTAGCGGGGTACGGTCCCCTCTCCCGGAAGCGCTTGCGAGAGCATGGTGGCCTCCTCGGTGAGCGCCTCGAACCACGAGTCCAGGAGGGACCAGAGATCTTCCGCTGGTTGCTCCCCGATGAGCACATCAGGAACCATGTTGTGAATCTCGATGATTCTGTTGCGGAGCACGTCCCCGCGTGTCGTCCCCATCACACACCTCCATCAGCGGAAGGCCTCTCGCTCCAGATAGGTGACCATCGACTCCAGCCAGCGCTTCGTCTGCTGTTCCTTCAGGAGGTACGCTGCCTCGCGGAGGCAGCAGGCTGCTGCGAGGATGAGCCGCGGCTCAGGGTCTCCATCCCCCTCGCGGAGGTGCCGGATCGCTGACTGGATCCAGTACCGTGCACCCTCCGGTACCGAAACCTGCTCCAGATAGGTGATCACTTCCTGCATGGATCGCTCCCTTCGGTTCGCTGAACCCTCAGCAACCGCCTCGAAAGCTCGGAGGATCAGGGACCCGAGGCTGGTCCCCGAGATGACCACTGCCTTCTCGCGGTCCAGCCTCAGGATCCCGTACCAGTGCGTCGGTCCCAGGCGGTAGATGGTGCAGACGGTGTTCATGATGCGTTGCCCACCTTCTCGAGGTCGTCCATCACGCACCAGACGAGATAGTCCCAGTCCTCCTCGTCGAAGGGGTTAAAGGGTGCGCGGTATCCATTGCGCTTCGCGTAGGAGAGGACGCGCTTCAGGGCGCTCTCGACAGCCTGCTTCCAGTCGCGGTCCTGGTCCAGGAGTTCGGCTCCCCACTCGTAGAGAAGCTGGGCTGCCACGAAGTGGGCATCGTCCTCGTCGATGTCATCCAGGTGTTCGAGAACTAGGTCATAAGCAGCCTGGTACAGGCGCTCAGCTGCAGCAGCGTGACGGTTCGTCATGGCACCCATCTCCTTTCACTTCTGCTCTCGCCGGTTCTGGAACCAGTTCGTGACCGCTTCCTCTGGTGTCGCTCCCTTCGCCAAAGCGAAGCGGCGGTAGTGCCGGGTGAGGAAGCACGAGGTCAGGATCCGCATGGCGACCTCGGCTGCGGTGGGCTCGACCTCGGTGGCAACGTAACCGTCGCCACAGGGGTCAGGAGCGACGATGAGGTAGCGGCCCTTCTCGAGCACTTCCGTCCTCCTTTCCAGTCTCCCTGCCACCCGAACACCAGGCGGCATTCGACACCCCAGGGGGTGACCCCTGGGGTCGCTGGGGAAGGAGGGTCGGTATGGTACGGATTGGATCAATCCGTACTATGGGTGGGAATGTGCTTAACTGGTCATGATCTCGGCGTAGGTTTGGAAGAGTTCATCGACGACGACTTCGGGAGACGCGGTAACGAGGTACTTACCATAGGCAACTCCCAACCGATGCGGCGCGTGCTTCCAGACGGTGTTGTAGATCTGCGCTCCGCGAGGGTGCTTCTCGATGAGGAGCGGTAGCAGGGACTGGATGGACCGTAGCAGCGCTTCTTCATCGAGGGAGCGGAGCTGCTGGTAGTGAGAGGATGCGCTCTTGGCTTCCTCTGGGTGACCAGCACGAGATACGTCGGCGAGGTAGTCGAAGAGCGCCTCGATGGCAACCGTCGCTGCATGCTGCTGGCGATAACCAGGGAGGCGAGGACGCCGAGAGCGCTTGGTTCCCAGTGCATCCGCGAGAATGCTCTGGAGAACCGGGAACTGCTGCATCGTCCCTTTCCGTGCCATGGTGCCCCTCGATTCTTTTCACTGAGACCGACGACGCGATGCTGCCCTCTCGTCTCCCAGTAGAGGTGGCAGCAGTTTCCGGTACTGCCTCTACTGGGGTTCGTTGCGGTACCGTCCCGGTGACCCCCCCCCCTTCCAGTCTCCCTGGGGCCTCAGTGGTCCCATTCGACCTGGCCCAGGATGCCGAGAGTCCTGGGCCAGCGCTGGGGAGGGGGCGGCGTCACTGGCTCTCGGTGGATCCGTTGAGAGATCTCGTTTGTGCTGCGTTCTCGAATCCTGTCTCGGCACCTCCTTCAGCCGAGGTAGCCCTTGTCGACGAGGCGATAGGTGAGGATCTCGGCGTCGAGATCCAGAAGCTCCTCGTCGTGGTAGTCCTGGGTCTCAGCGGCGCGGAAGGCTGAACCCACGACCACCCAGGCCTGGTCGTGCTCTTCACGGAGAGCGATAGAGGCCAGGTGGCGTGCATCGGTGGGGTCGAGGACTTCACCTGAGATCCGCTTCCAGGCTGCCGATATGGCCTCGGCGAGAACCTCTACCACGAGTTGGTGGTAGAAGATCCGGATACCGCGCTGGAGCAACGGCTGCGCAACCATGGTGTCCCTCCTTCTGGCACTGGAACCGGCTCCATCGGGGACCAGGGGAGTCGCACCCCCGAAACAGCTCCTGTCCCCACGCTACCGAGGCGGGCCACCGATGCCTGACGAAATCGTTGGCGCTGGTGGCGATGTGCTGTGCAACCTCGGTAGCGGCTCCAGTGGTCCAGGGCGTCGTCGCGACGTCCCGGTGTCTCCTGCTCCGTTGTCAAGGTGCCTGGGCTGCTCCGGTGCTTCCGGGATCGCCCTCTTGCCTTCTGGTACCGTTATAGCACAGATGGTTCCGGATGTCAATACCATCTGCACCAGTCTTCTTCCAACCGCACAGACGCCGCAAACAATCCTCGTGGCCACGCGAAATACGGCACCAGGTTCGGTAGCCGTGGTGGCGCGCTGGTACGAAAACGGTGTGTGCCGAGGAGACAATGGCTCCGTGTGGGAGGGAAAGAGGTCCTGCCGGTGCAGAATGGAGACCGATTGTCGGTGCAGGTGGCGAGGCTTTACCCTGAAGACAAACGGGGCGGTGCCTGAGCAGTCACCGATTCCTAACGGAATCGCTGAGGCTCTGCGCGTGAGGCGGGGGACTCGAGGAAGCGAGGGGGATAGGGAGGTACTGGCCCGATACCCCCAGGGGGTATTCCAAAATCACCACCCCACATCTCCTGCAACACCGAGCTACCAGCAGCAGCCGTTTGGTGCCGCATAGGGGGTATGGGTATTTTGGGTACCCCTCTGGGTAAAGTCGGTGAGCCACCGGTTCCTATCGGAACCGTTGGTGAGGAGCGGCTGGTTCCCGGGTCTGCTACAGTGCACCGATTCCTGACGGAATCGGTGTCGTTAAGGAACCGGGAGCGCTGTGCTGACGGCGTCAGCGGCGATGCTGTCGTCGTCGCCCAGCCAGTGGGCATAGACGCGTGCCGTGACCTCTGGCGAGGCGTGCCCCAGGCGGCGGGAGATGAGGGTGAGGGGCACCCCTTGCTGGATCAGCAGGGAAGCATGGTAGTGGCGGAGCTGGTGTGGGGTGAGAGGTGGAAGGCCGGACTCGCGGCAGAACCGTTTGAGGCCATCGTTGATGCCCCAAGCCGAGTAGGGCTTCCCAGCATGGTTGGGGAACACGAGGGCGACGCCCTCTCGTACCCGCTCTCGCTGGACCTGCAGGGCTGCTTGCGCCAGCGTGGGAAGAGTGATCCGCCGGTTTCCAGCATACGTCTTGGGCGGCGTCTCGATCCAGGTGCCGTCGATGTACTGGCCACTGCGCCGCACCCAGAGCACGTTCTCCTCCGGCGACCAGTCTTCCCAGCGCAGGGCTGCCTGCTCACCAGGCCTGAGCCCGGTAGATACAGCGAGGGCAAACCAGGGCCACCAGGAGTGGTGGCGGCTCTCTGCAAGTGCCTGCGCTACCTGTTCCAACGGCGGCAGGGCTTTCCTCGGGGCCCGGTAGCGCGGTGGGGATACGCGCTCCACGAGGTTCTCCTCGATGAGGCCCCAGCGGTAGGCTGCATTGAAGGCCGCCCTCAGCATGGCATAGACCTTGGCTGCCTGCCGCGTGGGCATAGAGGCGAGCATCTCCTCGAGCTGCCTCGGCTGCAGTTGCGAGAGGGAGCAGCTACCCAGGAGTGGCAGCACCCAGCGAGCCGCGAGGACCTGGTAATCGTAGCGGGTGCGTGGCTTCCACTCGGGATGAGCACGCATCCACTGCTCCAGCAGCTGCTCCACGGTGAGTGGCTCACGCGGCTGCCAACCTCGACCATTCACCAGTTCCTCACAGAGCCGGTGATCAGTTACCGATTCGTTTCGGAATCGTTGGTTCAACCTCGCTTTCAACTGCTGGAGGGCAAGGTACGCCTCCTCAGGTGTCGCTCCGGAAACTGTGTACTGCTTACCATTGACCTTGACGCGCCCTTCGAAGCGGTTCCCCTTCTGACGCACCCCGGGAGGAAGGAGTCGGTTCAACGGCTCCGTAAGGAGCCGGTGACTTGGCCCACCCCCACCGGTGGGGAACACCGTTGAGGCCGCCTGCTGCTGCTGGTTTGTGCCCATGGAACCCCCTCATATCGGGGAGCAGGGAAGGGATTCCGCTCACGGTTTCCGCATGGGGATGGGGAAACCTTGGCGAGGGCGCATGGGAGTCGAACCCACCGGCGAGGCTCGTCACCCCGCCCACCGGTTTTGAAGACCGTGCGGGCCACCGGGCCCGATCCACCCTCACTCCAAGTATCTCCGACCGTCACCCAGATCGGCAAGTCTAAAGAGGAGTCTCCGGCGCCGGGAATGGTGCACCTTCACTCGGATCAGTCGCCATCCTGCCAAGCGATTCCAGCCTATCAAGCCGATCTGTCATCCCGACGATCAGTTTAGGGCTTGCGAAAAGACACGAGACCCATTACTATAGAGATGAAATGACGCCTCGAGGCGAGTCACCGTGTGAGTGGGCAGTCCGCTAGACGAATGTGTAGCCAGCGACGGGAGGATCAGCCAGTGAGGAACGCAAGGAGTGAAAGGGTTGGGTCATGACTGATTCGCCCAGCTCCCTCGTGAGTACAGAAGCACAGATCGACACACGATTTCTCTGTAGTCTCCTCCGCGAGCTCCGTATCGAGGTTCTCCCGAACGTCGATCTCTCCAAGGTTTCCTCCATTGTTCCCCGAGACGCGACTCTTACCGTCACGAGTTCACCAGCCCATGGAGTCGAAGGCACGCTCCAGACAGCCCTCGCCTTGCGGCGTGAAGGCTATCGCGTCGTGCCTCACCTCGCTGCGCGTGCACTCCGTGATCGTTCCCAGCTTGCTCAGTTGTGGCACCAGTACACCTCCGCCGGTATTGACGAAGTCTTCGTTGTCGGTGGTGACCAAGAGCGTCCAGCCGGTGAGTTTCCCAACTCGCTGGCACTCCTCCAAACACTGGTCGAACTTGAGCCGCCCCCAACACGCATCGGCATCACAGCTTACCCGGAAGGTCATCCGCACATTCCGAATGATGTGCTGGAAGCTGATCTTCTCGCCAAGCAAGCCTACGCACACTATGCGATTACCCAGCTCGTCTTCGATCCCGACGCATTGCTGAATTGGCTCGTGCGGTCACGTGCTCGCGGATTCACTCTTCCCGTCTACCTCTGCCTACCAGGGACACTGCGGCTCGACCGTTTGATCCGCATCGGAATGAGCCTCGGTCTCGGCACCTCGCTCCGATACCTTGAGAAGCAACGCGGATTGGTCGGACGCCTCCTCACCGGGGGCCTTCGGTACGACCCTGGTGACCTTTTGGACGGACTCGCGCGACGGCCAGCCGCAGCTCATGCTGGCATCGTTGGTGTTCACTGGAGCAGCTTCAACAGCGTTGATAGTGTTGTACACTGGGTTCTTGCTCGCCGTGAGAGTTTGGGTTGTGGACAGGAAGGAGCGACCGCATGAGCGGAACGCAGCTGAAGCAGCTGCGGCCGGTCAGTGAGATCGCCGAAGAACTCGGTCTCCTCCCCGAGGAACTAGAACTGTACGGTCCCTTCAAGGCAAAGATTCGGCTCGACGTGCTTCGTCGCCTCAGTACAGCTCGCGCCCGCTACGTTCTGGTCACTGGAATCACTCCTACCCCCTTCGGCGAGGGGAAGACAACGGTCTCGGTCGGTCTTGGCCAGGCCTTTGGGCGGCTGGGTCTCCGTTCGATCGTGACCGTCCGCCAGTCGTCGATGGGACCAGTTTTCGGCACTAAAGGAGCCGGAGCGGGCGGTGGAGCCGCACAGCTCCACCCGTTCCCCGATCTCGCCCTCCACTTTACGGGCGACAACCACGCTGTGACTGTCGCCCACAATCTCCTCGCTGCCTTGGTGGACAACGCCCTTTATCAAGACCGTCTACCGATCGACCCGCGCAGCATCACTTGGCCTCGCGTCATCGACTTGAACGATCGGGCACTTCGCCAGCTTATCATCGGTCTCGGCGAGACAAATCGGACTGTCCGCGTCTCTCGCTTTGACATCACGCCCGCTTCAGAGGTGATGGCTATTCTTGCTCTTGCCCGGGACTATCGTGACTTGCGCGAACGGCTCGGCCGCATCGTCGTCGGTCGTACATGGGATGGGAAACCAGTCACTGCTGAGGAACTAGGAGGCGCGGGAGCTATGGCCGCCCTCCTCGTCGATGCCCTCAAGCCGAACCTGGTCCAGACGAGCGAGGGAACGGCTGCTTTTGTACATGCTGGTCCCTTCGGCAATATCGCCACCGGTACTTCGTCGGTCGTAGCAGACATCCTCGCGACACGCCTTGGTGACGTGGTCGTGACGGAGGCAGGTTTCGGCACTGACCTTGGCGCCGAAAAGTTCTTCCACATTAAGTGCCGCTCCAGCGGCCTCGCTCCGCACGCTGCTGTACTCGTTGCCTCGGTCCGCGCACTCAAAGTGCAAGGAGGGAAAAGCGTCCGCGAAATTGAAGAGGGTGGTGAGGATCTCGCCGCACTCGAAGCCGGTTTGCCGAATCTGGTCAAGCACATTGAGAACCTTCGCACGTTCGGCGTGCCAGCGGTTGTCGCGATCAACCGCTTTCCGACCGACTCACCGCGGGAACTCGAGCTACTCGGTAAAACGGCAATCGATGCGGGAGCTCACGATGCTGCCGTGGTCGAGGTCTACACGCGTGGTGGCGAGGGTGGCGTAGAGCTGGCACGCGCTGTCCTCCGCGCAGCCAATACCGAGCCGTCCTTCCAACCCATCTACGACCTCGAGTGGCCACTCGAGCGGAAGGTTGAGGCAGTGGCGCGCACACTCTACGGTGCAGGGGGTGTCCACTTTACAGCGACAGCTCGACGCCAACTTGAGGACCTTCGGCGACTCGGCTATGATCGGCTGCCAATTTGCATGGCTAAGACGCCAACCTCGCTCAGCGCCGATCCAAATCTCCTTGGTCGCCCCGAAGGGTTCACCGTCGAGGTGCGCGAACTCCGGTTGTTCGCGGGAGCCGGATATGTGGTCGTGCTCCTCGGTGATATCCAGACTATGCCAGGTCTGGGACGAAACCCACGAGCCGGCGCCATTGATATCGATGAGAACGGGAATATCCTGGGAGTTTCCTAATCCAGCGTCGGTCATCCCTTAAGACTGAAGGGGCACAACGGGGTCACTTCGCAACGTGTGAGATGTGGTTCGAGTGACAGAAGGAGGGTACTACGATGGCGCGGAACCTCCAAGAGGTGCTCGACCGAGCACCGAACATCCAGGAGCTTTTGTACAACAATCCGACGGGAGCGCGGGTCTATCCGGTCGTCCCGCCG
>BEIE01000003.1 GCA_002898255.1 bacterium HR28 | reverse complement strand
GACATGCGCGTAGTGCCGCTTCTCCGTCTCATACTCCACGTGGCTAATCGCAATCGTAATCCCCCGCGCCCGCTCCTCCGGCGCCTTGTCAATCTGCTCATACGGCTTGAAGTTCGCCAGCCCCTTAAAGCTCAACACCTTCGTGATCGCCGCCGTCAACGTCGTCTTCCCATGATCAACGTGCCCAATCGTCCCTACGTTCACGTGCGGCTTCGTCCGCTCAAACCGCGGCTTGCTCATCCTCTGGCCCCTCCTCGCCTCGTACAGCCCTTCACACCAAAGAGCCCACGCCTCGACGTCGTGGGCCCATCCGCGCAAACGCGGCTTTGGGTGGGGGGAGAGGGATTCGAACCCCCGCAGCTTACGCACCTAGTTTACAGCCAGGCCCCTTTGGCCACTCGGGCATCCCCCCACTGCACTCCGGTAGAGCCGATGGTGGGACTCGAACCCACAACCCGCGGTTTACAAAACCGCTGCTCTGCCAATTGAGCTACACCGGCTTGCGCCACCGCGCCGGTACCAGCCGCAATTTTACGTGTCACTTCTGCCCCTGTCAATCCACGCGAGCCACGAGCCAGCAGCAAGTACATACAGCCATACGACGATCCATACCGGGGGTTCGATCATCACCCCACTCACTCCGGGAATTCGCAGTAACCACTCAGCAACCAACACAATCCATCGACCCAAAGCCCACGCCGGAAAGGCTAACACTATACCCAGCGAACCCATCAACGCTGCCAAAAGCGCCAGCAGCCCGGCGACCAACAACCATGGCATGACGGGCTCCACCAGCGCATTCGCGAGCGGTGCAATGAGTGAGAATGTTCCGAAGCGCAACAGGAGAAGCGGCGTTACGGCAAGTTGCACCGCGACCGGGACGAGTAGGAACTCCTTCCACTGCCTCTCCTTTGCCTCACCGAGTCGCATCGCACTCAGCGTAGCCGTCGCAATCGCTGAGAGCTGGAAAGCCAGTGAGCGCGCCAATTCCGGACGAACGAACAACAATCCCACGACTGCCCAGCCTAGCGCCGAAATCGGCTCCCGCGGCCAGCCGCGCCAGCGCGCAAGAAGATAAAGTGTCGCCATCGTGGCTGCTCGTTGGACCGGCGGCTCTAGTCCTGTCAGTGCTGCATAACCCCAGACTGCCGTCCCGGTACCAGCCCAACGCAGCCACCACCAGGGACTAAGCCGAGCAAGGAACCCTTCTATCACCGCCGTGACAACGGCGACGTTCCAGCCGCTTACGGCGGTGAGGTGTGATAGCCCTGACCGACGAAGCACGTCTCGGGTCGGTCCCGCCAGCCCACGGTCGTCGCCAGTCATGACCCCTAAGGCAAGGGAGCCGCTTGGTTCCGGCACCACACGGAGAACGGCTTGCCGTACCCAGTTGCGCAACGCCAAGAGAGGCCAAAGAGCTCGTTCCTGCTCGGCGTCGAAGGACTGAATCTCGTACTGCCCGGCGACCTCTACTCCAGCGACAGTGCTCCGCCCCGGACGATAGACTCCCTCCCAGACAACACGTTCACCAACCTGCACCGCTATGGGATCGTTCACAGTAAGGCCCACAAGCTGCCCATCATCACGGAGAATGACGACCTCCAGTGTTTCGGAGCCATCGCCAGCCACAGTGAGCACCACTCCACTCGCGCTTGTCCCTTCCGCTGGCGGAACGGGAAGTACTTGATAGCGAACAACCCCGAACACGAAACCGACAAGGAGAACACCAACAATGCGAACCAGATGCCAGCCGTGGCGCCCGATCAGCCAGCAACTCATCACCAGGCTGATCACGAAGACGAGGGACTTGAGCGGATTGCTTTGGTCCGCTAAGACGCCGAGCACGAAGCCGAGTCCGAGCCACGCACCGGTCATTCGGTAGAGCTCCCGACTGTGACCAGGTCGGCCCATTCGGCAACCATTCGTGCGGAGATTCCGGGCACCTCGGCGAGCTCCTCAATCGATCGAAACGGTCCATGTTCTTCGCGGTACGCCACGATACGCTGGGCGAGCGCTGGCCCTACCCCTGGCAAGCGCTCCAGCTCCGCGACGGTGGCACGGTTCACGTCTATCTTCTCTTCTTGAGGAACAGGGCCAGCCTGGCTCGGCATACCCTCACCTGTGGCACCCGGTGTCACTTGCACATCGGGCCGTTGTCGGACCGGCACCTCCACCGTCTGCCCGTCCCGCAAGCGCTCGGCCATCGGAATCTTCGCGAGATCCGCCTCGACACGTGGACCAGCTAGCTCAACGGCTTGGGCCACCCTTGCATCGCTCGGCACGGTGTAGAGTCCGGGTCGCTCAACCGCTCCGGTCACATAGACGATGATGACCGACGGGGTCGATATCGGCTCGATGCGAAGAATGAGGTCCTCCTCAGAAGACCAGTGACGCGCAATATTGAACCCGATCAGCATACCCAGCGCCGCCCCAACCAAAAGGCCAAAACGCGCCGGCATGTCGCGGAATCGCATCTTCACCCTATCCTCAATGTGGTATCGTTGGATGGTATCCCTTTTTACCCCTCCCCGTGATGCGGGGCGGGGTGTTCGGTATTGTCCTACAACGCACTGTCGATTGCCGAGATGATCCAGACCGACGTCCTTGGGAAGCTAATCTCTGCTCCTTCCATAGTCAGCCTTACTTCCACCTTGCGGGTGCGCCGGTGCGTGGTAGCTGATGCGGTCCCCCCTGCAGCTCGGCCAGCGCTCATCGCAGCATTGGCCTTGCGCAGCGGCGAGCCTCTTCTCGTCGTCGTCCCGCGGCAAAATCATGCGGACGATCTAGCGTATGCCATCGCTCAGCTTCTTCCGGAGTTCCCCGTCATCTCTTGGCAGGCTCCGGAGACGCTCCCCTACGATATCTTCACCCAAGATCGTTCGCTTGCCGCTGACCGTACCTGGTTCCTTGCCCAGCTACGTAACGCGACGTCAGGGGTATTCATCGTTCCTGCCCGTGGCCTCACCCAGCTTCTTCCTAGACCAGCAACCGTAGACGCTCGTAGCCTGACACTAAAGGTCGGTCGAGAGCTCCGACCAATGCTGCTGCTGGAGTTTCTCACCGAAAGCGGTTACGCTGCGGCTCCGCTCGTGCAACATCCGGCCTCATTCAGTCGGCGCGGCGGCATCATCGATTTTTGGCCTCCTGGTAGTGAGGCCGCAATCCGTGTCGAGTTCTTTGGTGACGAGATCGAAGCCATTCGTCGTTTCGATCCCGCCACGCAACGCACCACGGACCGACTGGAAACGATCACGGTCCTGCCCATCAGCGATGTACCAATCAGCACCTACCGCCTGGCAGCTGCAAAGCTCCGAGAAGTTGACACACGCTCCCTCCGCCCGGAGGTCCTAGCAGAATGGACACGTCTACTCGACCGACTCGAGCGCGGGGAACTTGTACCACCCCCGGAGTTCGCCCTCCCATTTCTTCTCTCTGATGCCGCAACAATTCTCGACTACCACGCCCCAGACCGGCCGGTCGTCATCCTTGATCCTGGTGCAGTACAGCTCGCACTCGAGCAGTTCGAGCGACAAGCCGAGGAATTCCGTGACACCAGCGAGCTGAGTGGCGAACTTCCTCGTGGCCTGCCCCACCCATACCACGCCTCGGCGTTGATCCTGCGCGCGCTCGCCGATCGCCCTGTCCTTTGGCTTGGTGCGACCAGTGAACCCAGCGGATGTTCTGCTGAGTCATCGGATCTTGGCTTTACCACAGGAGTTCCAACCGTCACTGGTCGCCTTGACACGCTTCCAGCCCTCCTGGAGCCATATCGTGCGGAGGGCTATACGATCGGCATCGTGACGGAACAACCCGACCGAATTCTCCAACGGCTGACCGAATGGGCACTAACCTCACGTCCTGAAGTGTCGGACGCGGCCGTTACCGTTGCCCGTGGTCGCTTGCCGGGTGGATGGGCACACCGAGAGGCGAAGGTGTTGATCCTGACCGATCGTGAACTGTATGGGCTCACCCGCCTGCCGAGCCCGCGCCGTCGCGGTCACCGTCCGACCTCGACTGACCTCCTGAGCAAACTCACCCCTGGCGTGTACGTCGTTCACGTTGACCACGGGATCGCCCGATACGGCGGGTTAGTCAGTCTGGTTATTAACGGTGTCCATCGCGAGTATCTTCTCTTGGAATACGCCGACAACGATCGGCTCTATCTTCCAGTCGACCAGCTGGATCGGATCACACTCTACGAGGCGTTTGATGTTGAGCCGAAGTTGACGCGCCTCGGATCTCCAGAGTGGGCACGCGTGAAACGGCGCGTCCACGAGGCTGTGCGCGAGCTCGCATTCGAACTGCTCCAGCTCTACGCAGCGCGCGAGGCGACATCTGGTATCGCGTTCGGTCCAGATACGGCATGGGATCGAGAACTCGAGGAATCGTTCCCGTACGAGGAAACGCCAGACCAGTGGCGAGCAATCCAAGAAGTCAAAGCGGATATGGAGCGCCCACGCCCGATGGACCGGCTACTCTGTGGCGATGTCGGATTTGGCAAGACCGAAGTGGCACTTCGCGCGGCATTCAAGGCGGTAAACAATGGATACCAAGTAGCGATCCTCGTGCCGACGACGGTGCTTGCTCTGCAGCACTACAACACCTTCCGCGAACGTCTTGCACCGTATCCGGTTCGAGTGGAAATGCTCTCCCGTCTGTGCACGAAGGCCGAGCAACGAGAGATCATAGCCGGTCTCCGCACGGGCTCAGTAGATATCGTTATTGGCACACATCGCCTGCTCCAACGTGATGTTGAGTTCAAGCGCCTCGGGCTCGTCATCATCGATGAGGAACATCGTTTCGGCGTCGCACAGAAGGAGCACTTCAAGCGCTTGCGCACGAACGTCGATGTGCTGACCATGACAGCGACGCCGATTCCCCGCACCCTGTATCTCGCCCTCTCGGGAGTGCGAGACCTCTCCATCATCGCGACACCGCCGATCGAGCGCACACCGGTGCGTACCTTTGTCACACCTGCTCGCGATGCCATCATCCGGGAAGCGATCTTGCGCGAGCTCGCGCGTGGCGGACAGGTCTATGTAGTCCACAACCGGGTGCAATCTATCAACGCGTTTGCGGACCGGCTCCGAGCACTTGTTCCCGAGGCTCGGTTCGCTGTCGCGCACGGGCAAATGCCGGAAGCTGAACTGGAACGGATTATCTTAGCGTTCATCGAACGAGAATTCGACGTCCTAGTGTGCACTGCGATCATCGAGTCCGGTGTCGATATTCCCTCGGTTAACACAATTATCATTGACCAAGCACACCAGTTAGGCCTGACACAGCTTTATCAGCTCCGAGGTCGAGTAGGACGTCGCCACCAGCGAGCCTATGCTTACCTCCTCTACGATGATCGCCGGCCTCTCTCCAGCGAGGCTCAGGCACGTCTGGAGGCGATCCAGGAAGCGACCGAACTGGGCGCTGGGCTGCAGATCGCCCTTCGCGATCTCGAGATCCGAGGCGCTGGTAACATTCTCGGTCCCGAACAGAGTGGACACATCGCTGCGGTCGGGCTCGAACTCTATACGCAGCTCCTGGCGCGCGCTGTCCAGGAGGTTCGTGAGGGCCGGCCGATCGAAGACGCGCCCAGCGTGACAGTCGATCTGCCGGTCGAGGCGACAATTCCGACCGACTACTGTGGTGATGAGGCGGTCCGTATGAGTCTCTACCAGCGTTTCGCGGCGATCCGCACGACCGCACAGCTTGACGATCTGGTTCTCGAACTCCGCGATCGCTTTGGTCCGCTTCCGGAATCAGTCCAGCGCCTTGTTGATCTTGCCCACCTTCGTCTCTGGGCCAACCGCCTCGGACTAGCGTCGATCGTGGAGCGCGACGGCGAAGTGTTTATCCGACCAGTAGTAGGAACCCGGCTTGATCCCGAACGCTTGCGACGAATGATCGGGCCAGGGGTCTATGTCACCCCGAACCAAGTACGGCTTGTGACATCGCGCTTGGCGTGCACGCTTTGGGACGCTATCCAACGCGTCTTGCAAGAAATCGAAACACGACGCGCTACGGTTCTCCTCGGCGCGCCAGCGGCTCCTGCCTCTGCATCTGCGCGGTAACCGAGGGGTTCTCAAGGTTCCGTCTCTAATGCTTCCAAGAGCTCCCGAGCACGGGCACTGTCTCGCCGCCGAACGTAGAGCGCATGCTCGGCCGCAAATGTCGACCAATACGCGTGGCCAAGCCCGAGCACCTTGACAAGGACCGGAATACCCGCCTCTTCCAGCACACCGCGCCAGAGCGCGGCTACCACCTCGTTCGGGGCCACCGCGAGCTCGACAAGCTCATCATCTCCGCGTGATGTCGCCACGCTGCTCCCTACCCTCGAAGATAAACCACCGTTACCCCATGACCCCCTTCGTAAGGTCCAGCAAGTTCCCAGCGCTCGACCAACGGATGATTCCGAAGGAAGTCATGTACCGCCTGCCGTAGCGCGCCAGTTCCTTTGCCATGCACAATCCGCACCCACGGAAGTCCAGCCCGCACTGCCCGATCCAGGTATCGATCGAGCCGTACCAATGCCTCTTCTACATGCAGTCCGCGAAGATGGAGTTCCGGTTCCACCGTCGGTGTTGTCTGTGTGACTACCGTATACGGAGGTTGCCATGTCGCCTCAACAGGACGCGCTCCAAGGCGCCGCACCGCTGACAGCGGTTGCCGAACGCGGAATTGTCCCACCCGGACCTCGACCTCATCACTTTCGGCAATAACCTCGACCACCTCACCCTCAAGCCCTAGAGTAGGGATCTCAACTCGATCACCGACGGCTACAGCTGGACCCGAGGGGCCATTTCGGCTAGCACCGAAGCTCCGGACGCGTCGTCGCGCCTCCTCGAGCGCGCGGAGACTGGACTCGACAACTTGCGGCGGAGGATACGTCGGTGATTCAGCCAGCCGCTCAAGCTTCCGTACGAGCTCACGAGCCCGACGAAGTTCGCTCTCCACTTCAGCGCGCGCTGCAGTCAGTGCCTGCTGCTTTTCGAGTTCTGCTTCGGCCAGAAGCCGTTCAGCCTCCTTGCGAAGCGCCTCAGCCTCCTGACGAGCACGGGCCGCTGCTGCCGCTTGCGCCCCAGCCTCTGCGAGCCGCCGCTGAATCTCAGCGATCAAGAGATCAAGCTGTGGACTTCCTGCACCGAGCAGCTCGCGCGCTCGCTCGATGACCGTCTCCGGCAAACCGAGCCGATGAGCAATCTGGAGTGCATGGGAACGCCCAGGAAGCCCGATGATCAGGCGATAGGTTGGTGTCAACGTGACGGGATCGAACTCGACACTCGCGTTTTCCAGCCCTGGTGTCCCTGCTGCAAACGCCTTGAGTTCTGGATAGTGTGTTGTCACAACACCGAGCACCCCGATCGCAAGGAGGCGCTCTAGGATCGCGCGAGCAAGCGCGGCTCCTTCCTGTGGATCCGTCCCGGCCGCCAGTTCGTCTAACAAGACGAGACTTGACGCATCAGCCTGTTTCAACGTCGCCACGATACGCCGTAAATGCGACGAGAAGGTCGAGAGGTTCTGCTCGATACTCTGCTCGTCACCAATATCGACAAAGATTGCCGGGAAGACACTCAGTCCGCTTCCTGGCGCCGCTGGAATGAAGAGACCCGCCTGCGCCATAAGTACGAGCAGCCCGACCGTCTTGAGAGCGACCGTCTTCCCACCAGCATTTGGCCCAGTGATGACCAGGATCCGATAGCGCTCGCCGAGCTCTATGTCGATCGGAACCGCCGTCCGCTGATCAAGCAACGGATGACGCGCCCGCCGCAAACGGATGCGCAGTCGCGGGTGCCCAGTGGCGTTGGCGGGCTCTGTTGCTTGCAAGAGCTCTGGTTCACTCGCATCCAGGTCCAAGGCGAACCTCGCCTTTGCCAGCGCCAGATCGAGCGCCGCACCTGCTTCTACCGTGCGCAGTAGGGACGCCGCCTCCTCCGCGACACGAGCACTCAGCACTCGTAGGATGCGCTCGATCTCATGCGCCTCAGCCGCTTGCAGCTCCCGCCAGCGATTGTTGAGTTCGATCACCTCGAGCGGCTCAACGAACAAAGTCTGGCCACTGCCCGACACGTCGTGTGTAATGCCTGGCACGGCCGAACGACGATCTGCCCGTACGGGGATCACATAACGTCCCTCCCGTACCGTGATATACGCCTCCTGCACTGCGTCCTGCCGCTCTGCGACCAGGCGGCGTAGCCGCTCCAGTAACCGATCGTGGGCTTCTTTGAGCTGTCGTCGAATCGCAGCCAACTCGGGCGAAGCGGTATCCAGGATCTCGCCACGCGGGCCAATGCTGCGCGCAAGGTCGCTTCGCAGGGCTGGCAAGTCGACCAGTGCATCCACAAACTCAGCCAGCGCTGGATACCGTTCTGCCCAGCGTTCCGAACTCGCGAACTGACGACGCAGCGCTTGCGCCGCTTCAAGCGTATCCAGGATCGTCCGGAGGTCCGTTGGTGCCAGAGCCACCCCACGTCGAGCTGTTTCCACGAGCGGTCGAAGATCACGAAATCCCCCGACCGTAAAGCCAGGACGTTCGCTGAGCAACCGCACGGCCTCGCGTGTCACTTCGAGGAGATACCGCACCTGCTCTGGATCAGCCGTCGGCGTAAGCTCGAGGGCTCGCTCACGAGCGACCGAGTAGTGGCAGTAGGTCGCCAGCATCGAGCGTATCTTGTCGAACTCAAGAAGACGTAGCAGATCACTTGTCATACTCGCCTCACGCTCCTCCGAGGAGAGAAGGCGGTTCTCCCGGCACCCAGTCAATGACGACACGCTGCACCCAAGGTTCCGCGTCGCTGATTAGCGGCACCAGACGGGCACGCTCTATCTCGGACCGCAGTCGTACTCCAAACGCGTCACGGGGCAGCTGCCCAATGGTGTTCGTCATGATCATGACGACTGACACCGTGACCGCACCAGCAAATACCATCGCGAGTAGCGCCTGCAGCAAGAGACTGATTGGCCCGCTCCCTCGTCCTTGCCAACGCCATGTCGCGACTGGTGCGGCACGTAGGGACCAAATGCTACCCCAGATGCCGAGCAACCCGACCGAAACGACGACCAGCAGGAGTGCCAAGAGCTCGCTTGCCCAACGGGACATCGCCGGTATGAGCTCGCGCAGTCCCCCCGCGAGTGGACGGGTAAAGAATGCCGCTGCCACCATCACACCGAACCAGGTTATAAGGGCAGCAAGCGCCCGTCCGATCCCACTGAGGAAGGCCAGTGTGTAGAGCGCTAGAAACAGCGTAAAGACGAAGAGATCAACGATAGCCATCAAACTCTTCCAGAATCTCGCCGACCGCGCCACTTGACACGAACGGATGTTCGCACCTATACTGGCACCGACGGTTCGACGACGGAAGGCGACGGGAACCGATGGGCAAGCGACTCACGAAGCGCCAGCAGGATATCCTCGAATTTATCCGAACCTTCGTGGACGAACGCGGCTATCCGCCGACGGTGCGCGAGATCCAAGCCGGTCTCGGCATCTCGTCCACCAGTGTTGTTGATTATAACCTGAACGTACTCGAGTATCTCCGTTTCATCCGTCGGAACCGCAATATTTCGCGCGGCATTGAGCTGCTCGAGCGACGGACTACGAAGCACGACGATGTGGTCCGCGTGCCACTCATTGGCACAATTGCTGCAGGTCAACCATTGCCGGTTCTCGAGCCAGTCGAAACAGAGAGCGCGACCGAATTTGTGGAGCTCGGCGCGAGCCTCGTGGGACATGCAACACGAGATCTTTTTGCATTGCGCGTCAAAGGTCTTTCCATGATTGACGCGCTTATCGACGACGGTGATATCGTCGTACTCCGCCGTCAAGCGACCGCGGAGAACGGCGATACTGTCGCAGCATGGCTGAAGCGCGAGCAAGAGACGACGCTCAAACGCTTCTATCGGGAAGGCAACATCGTACGGCTCCAGCCAGCCAACGCCGCGATGCAGCCCATCTATACGACCATCGACAACGTTGAGATTCAAGGGAAACTCTTGCTCGTCATCCGACGGCTGGAGTAAGAAGACGACCCTCTGTCACATCCTCGAGCGCGTGGCCCGCTTGGTTGCTGGGCTCCAAAGTTCCGCAACGACGGTCTAACGTGGCTGTGCGTCGGAGTCATTTGAGAGGAGTACGTGCGTCGGCCGTCACGATGGCGCCTACGCCCGCAGTCGGTTCCACGCTTTCCGTTCCCCCTGTTTCTCCTCAGCATGTGCATTACATGCTCTCCGCACTCTTCTGCGTGTCTTGGTCGTCAGCCTTAAACATTTGGCTACGGTAGCGGAAACTCCCTGCAAGTCATCGGAGCGAAGGCCCTTTCGCCGTGAATTCCTCGGCCAGCTGTCGGTAGAGCACGTGCCGACACAAGGTCCCGTGAACGAGGGAGAGAGTTCTGTTGCAGGCACTTTCCTGTTCGATCTGAGCGCCGCCATTACGGGAGAGGATTGACCGCGCACAGTACTCCCATTAGAATGCTTTTCGAGAGGAGTTTTCTGCTGGGTTGGGAAGGGACGGGGGCATGGATCTCGGTCGCGCATTCTCTTATGTTTTTCAAGATCCCCAGTGGGTCAAGAAAGCCCTCATTGCCCTCGTGATGTTGGTCATCCCGATTGTCGGCTGGCTAATCCTCTACGGGTACATGCTCCGTATCATGCGACAGACTGCGCTTGGCGTCGACGTGCCGTTACCAGAATGGGACGACTTCGGTGGTGATTTTGTACGGGGCTTTAAGGGATACGTCATTCAGTTCATTTGGTATCTTCCGGTTTTGATCGTTGGTTTCTGTATCCAGTTCGCGTTTGGACTTCTGGGAGCCGCGGCTGGGCGCGGCACAGAAGCGGAGACGATCCGGACGCTCCTAACCGTGTGTGCGAACTGTCTCTCGTTCATACTCGGCTTAATGTTCGCTTTCATCGCGCCGGTCTTTATCACACGCTTCGCAGTGACAGATCGGTTCGCTGCAGCATTCGCTCTGTCTGAAATCTTCAACGAGACTGGCCGGAGCGTTGTTAACCTCCTGATTGTCCTCATCGTCTCAATTTTGCTCGGCATTTTGGCTCTGTTTGGTGTCCTCCTCTGCGTTGTGGGAATCCTCGCGACACTTCTCTATGCCTTGTTTGTGCAGGCGCACCTGTATGGCCAGGTACGACGTCGTTTGGCAGCTGGTGGGGAGAGTGCGGCAGCCCCATCACCCGTGATGCCAACTGCATGATCCGCCTGCCAAGACGAGACAGAATTGGCCGGAGAGCCATCTCTTGTCAGTGTGCACGGAGAATTGTTAGCCTTGGTGCAACAACGCGACCACCAAGGAGGGTGTCGTTGCAAGACACGACAAAGCGTGTCGCTGGGTGGCCCAACTGGGACGCTTTGAGCATGGCTTAAGGAACCGAATGTGGACATCGCGCGCGCCTTCACAGCTCCATTCCGCGACAGGCAGTGGCTCGAAAAGGGGATTATTGGCGCTCTTCTGCTTTTCATACCGCTCATCGGGTATTTACTGGTCTTCGGCTGGGCTCTGCGGTACTTAAAGGCTGTCCTGTCTGGTGATGACACTGAACTCCCCGCCTGGAACCAGTGGAGCCAGGATCTGGTACTCGGCTTTAAGGCAACACTCGTCGCTATCGTTTGGTTCTCTCCCGTCTATGTACTCTTGTTCTGTAGCGCCCTCGCACTCGTTCCCTTGTTCTTTGACGAACCACGCCTCACCATCCCCTCGCTTGCTGTCTCGCTTGTCGGTTTGCTCTGCCTTGTTCCACTTGTTGCCGCACTCGGTAGTATTCTCCTTCCTATCCCACTGACGCGCTTGGTATTGAGCGGCAGTCTTGCTGAGGCCTTTGCTCTCCGTCCGATTCTGAACGAGATTGGGAAAGCCATCCGTGATCTTCTGGTTGTCTGGGTTGTGAGTTTCGGGTACGCCCTTGGGATCGCGATCGCCGTGCAATTTGGCTCCCAGTTAGCAATTCTTCTGTGCTTCCCTGGCATCGCTGCCAGCATCCTCATCACAAGCGGCGCTCAGGTCCATTGGCTCCTCTTCACTGTTCACCTCTGGGCGCAAGTTCGATCGCGCCTTGGGCAGTCCAGTGCATCATTCACATCACAACCGCTCCCTGGTTGATGCACGGCCCTGCGCCGCTGAATCTCACCAGGGTTGCTACAAGTCGGCTCAAGAGTTATACTCCAGTCGGAGCGCGGGTGATTTCGAGGTGATGGGTAACGATGGAGTTCAAGGACTACTACAAGATCCTTGGTGTGCCGCGCGACGCGGATCAGGAGACGATCCGCAAGGCCTATTTGCGTCTCGCGCGCAAGTATCACCCTGACGTCAACAAGTCGCCAGAGGCTGAGGAAAAGTTCAAGGAGATCAACGAGGCGTACGAGGTTTTGCGGGATCCCGAAAAGCGAGCCAAGTACGATCGCTTCGGCGCTGATTGGGAGCGCTACCAGCAAGCCGCAGGTGCGCAAGGTGGAGCCACCGACTTTGCCGAGTGGTTCTTCGGCACCCGAGAGCGGGCACAGCAGCGTCGGCACCGACGCAGCAGTGATTTCTCGGACTTCTTCGACTTGCTTTTTGGGGATTTCGGGGATCTTTTCACCACCGGTACGGAGCGCGTCCGGATGCGCGCACGCCCAGAGCGCGGGCAGGACTACGAGCATCCAATCGAGGTGACGCTCCGTGAGGCTTACCACGGTGCAACTCGGCGGATCGATGTGAAGATCGACGAGCGCTGCACAGCCTGCCACGGTACCGGTCTGAATGGGCGTGGCATCTGCCGGGTCTGTGGCGGAAGCGGGTATGTCACACGCACCAAGACGCTGGAAGTGAAGATCCCAGCGGGTGTACGGGAAGGCTCACGAATCCGCATCGCTGGGCAAGGTGGGCCAGGCATCAATGGCGGGCCGCCAGGCGACCTCTATCTCCGGGTGCATCTCGTTCATGATCCGCAGTTCACACTGGAGGGTGACAATGTACGCACCGAAGTCGAGGTGCCGCTCTACACCGCGATTCTCGGTGGCGAAGTGACGGTACCCACACTCGATCGTCCTGTCGTCCTGCGGATCCCGCCTGGTACCCAGAATGGACAGGTTTTCCGGCTGCGCGGAAAGGGGATGCCTTCTCTTCGGACCGGCGAGCGTGGCGACTTGCTTGTCAAGGTCAAGGTTGTGCTCCCAACCGATCTGACCGAGGAGGAGCGTCGCCTGTTCGAGCGGCTGCGCGACCTCCGGGAAGCGCGCATCCGCGCCTGAATACGCCCGTAGTGCTATAGTTCACAGGGCAGCTTGCCCACTTGTCAGGACCAGAACAAGGAGTCGGATCGATGCCAGTGACCATCGTGCTGGGTGGCCAGTGGGGTGACGAGGGCAAGGGGAAAATCACCGATGCCCTGGCCGCCACCGCTGATATCGTCATCCGCCCGAACGGTTCAACGAATGCCGGGCACACAGTCGTCACCGACGAGGGCATCTACAAGCTTCACGTGATCCCATCCGGAATCCTTTATCCACATTGCACCTGCATCATCGGTGCGGGAGTAGCTGTCTCTCCCCCCGACCTCCTTCGCGAGATCGCCGCGCTGCGCGAGCGCCATGCACAACTCGGCCAGCTCTACTTGAGCGACCGGGCACACGTTATCATGCCGTACCATCCACTTCTGGACCTGTACGAGGAGCAGCGTCGCGGTGCAGCTGGTATCGGGACAACGCTCCGCGGCAACGGTCCAGCCTTCACCGATAAGGTGGCACGACGTGGCATCCGTGTCGCCGATCTGCTACCGGGATCCGAGGCACTCTTACGGCAAAAGCTCGAGATTTTGCTTCCTGAGAAGAATACGCTCTTCGTGCACCTCTATCATCAGCAGCCGCTGGATCTTGACGAACTTCTGAACGAAGCGCGCACCTGGGGTGAAGCACTCGCTCCGTTCGTTATTGCCGCTGAAGTCTTCGTACAAGACGCGCTTGCTGCGGGCAAGCACGTCATTGTTGAAGCTGCGCAAGGCACCATGCTCGACCTCGATTACGGAACGTACCCATACGTCACATCCAGCTCTCCGACGGCTGCGGGCGCTTGCCAAGGAGCTGGCATCGCCCCCACACAAGTCGAGCGAGTGGTCGGTGTCTTCAAGGCGTACACCACACGCGTCGGTGCTGGTCCGTTCCCTACAGAGCTGACCGACGAGACTGGCCAGCTGCTGCGTGAGCGAGGACGTGAGTACGGGACAACCACTGGTCGACCACGCCGTGTTGGTTGGTTCGATGCGGTCGCGGCACGGTACACGGCGCGCCTGAACGGGATGACCGAAGCAGCACTGACGAAGCTGGACATGCTCGATCCACTACCCGAAATTCGTGTCTGCGTTGGATACCGCCTCGGCGATCGCGAACTCACTGCCCCACCCGCCCAACTCGACCAATACATGGCCGTAGAGCCGGTCTACGAGATCCTGCCCGGATGGCAGACGGACACCAGTCACGCTGCGTCGTTCGCCGATCTGCCACCCGCCGCCCAGCGTTACGTCGAAAGGATTGAAGAACTCATTGGTGTTCCGATCACGATGATCGGCATCGGCCCGGCGCGTCGCCAGCTTGTCTGGCGCCATGCCAGTGCACTCGCCTGAAGCTGGTCGAGGAGTGGATGATGCTCGAGGCATGGCAGATCCAAGAAATCATTCCGCACCGTTACCCCTTCCTCCTTGTGGATCGGATCATTGAAGTCGAATGGGGCCAACGGGCTGTTGGCATTAAAAATGTCACGGTGAACGAACCGTTTTTCGTCGGTCACTTTCCCGGCAACCCAGTGATGCCGGGAGTACTGATCGTCGAAGCCCTGGCCCAGGTCGGAGCAGTCGCGCTCCTTGGTCATGAAGACTTCCGTGGAAAGATGGCGTTCTTCGCTGGTATCGACCGCGTCCGCTTCAAGCGCCCCGTGCGCCCCGGCGACACACTGCGCCTCGAAGTCCAAATCGGGAAGCTCCGCCGGAACATCGGAACGGGTACTGGTCGCGCTACGGTCGACGGCGAACTCGCCGCCGAAGGTGAAATCCTGTTCGCGATCCTCGATCCCGACGCTGCTCGGACAGCGCGTTGAAGAATGCGACGCATCCTAGTCGTCAAACCCTGTTGCCTGGGTGACGCTCTCATGGCGACACCAGTTCTGCGCGCCCTGCGTACGGCTTTCCCCGACGCAGCGATCGACGTCGTCGTGACCCGTTGGGCAGCACCCGCCTTTGACGGTCATCCAGCCATCCGTCGTCTCATCCCGTATCCAGAGCAGGCCACGTTGCCTGCAATTGCCCGGCTCGCCCAACAACTAGCTCGTGAGCGCTACGACTGGGGCCTCGGGCTCGATCGCTCTCCACGTGTTGCGCTACTTCTTTACCTGAGCCGCATTCCAAAGCGCGCTGGTGTCAACGTAGCTGGACGCGGAATTCTCTACACCCATCGCGTGCGCCCACGGCCGAGCCAGCACGAGACGGAGCTCTACCTGGCGGTCGCCGAGATGCTTGGCGTTTCCCCACAGGGCCTCGAACCGGAGTATGCCGTTCCGCCGGACGTACGCGCGAGTGTCGCAGCGCGTCTAGGCTCCGTCACTCGTCCACTCGTCGTCATCCATCCAGGAGGCGCGGTCAACCCCGGCAGCACGTTCCTGGCGAAGCGCTGGCCGCCAGAGCGGTTTGCTGCACTGGCAGATCGGTTGCATTCTGAGTTTGGTGCCACCATCGTGCTCGTCGGCGGTTCGAGTGATGCCGAGGCAGTAAGTGGGGTACTCCATGCAGCCAGGAGTCCTCTGCTCGATTGGTCGAACCGGTTAACATGGTCAGAACTCGCCGCACTACTCTCCCTGGCAGATCTTTTCGTCGGGAACGACAGCGGAATCGGTCACCTCGCTGCTGCTGTTGGGACCGCGACGGTGTCGATATTCGGGCCGACGAGTCCTCTACTCTACCGACCGCTTGGGCCCCGCAGCCTCGTCTGTGCTCCACCAGCGAGTTGGACGCTACACGAGGCACGAGATTTACGCCGCCCCTTCTCCATTCCAGACACACTGGATATTCGGAACGTGACGGTGAACGAGGTCGCCCAAGCCTGTGCCGCACTTCTCGGCGCAGCGGGAGCACCAGATGTTCCGTGACCTAGCACGCACCGCCGTTCGTTGGGTCGGGCAGGCAATTCCCGTGCCGATCTGCGCACCCAGTGTACGGCGCGAAGTGATACTGGTTCGGCCAGACCACCTTGGAGATGCAATCCTGACCTTGCCTGCCCTGCGCCTGGTACGCCAGGTCGCACCGGGACTCACGACAACGTTGCTTGCTGGCCCCTGGACAGCAGAGCTGTTCGCAATCACGCGTGTGGTCGACCGTGTTTTGCCCGTGGTGTTTCCTGGTTTCACGCGGCGACCATCGACCGACTTCACCCAGCCATATCGATTGCTCGTTCATGAGGCTGCTCGGCTCCGTCGACACGCCCCACTTGCGCTGGTCGTCCTTCGTGACGACCACTGGTGGGGAGCATGGCTTGGGTATCTCGCGGGGATTCCGATCCGTGTTGGAGCCGATCATCCTACTCTGCGTCCCTTTCTTACCCACCCTGTGCCCCTGCGGAGCGAGCACGTCGCTGCACGCAACATCGAGCTCGTCCGCGCGCTTTTGCGCCTCCTGGGGTATGATCCCCCGGAGTCCCAGCCCACCGCGAATGATCATCCAGTCGTTTGGCCTGTCGACCGAGCAGCACAGAGCCGTGTGTGGGCACGGCTCGTCGCTCAGGGTATCCACGCCCCCTTCGCCGTCGTTCATCCAGGATCCGGTGCCGCTGCCAAATGCTGGCCTGAGCAGCGTTGGGCTGCCTTGGTTGATGCGCTGGCCGACCTCGGTTTGGCTGTTATCCTCACCGGCTCCCGGAGTGAACAACAGATGTTAGAAGCCATCGCGAAGACAGCACGCGCCACCCCGCTGGTCCTGGCTGGTGATCTCTCGCTTGCAGAACTGGCCGAACTCCTACGCGCTGCTTCTCTAGTCGTTGGGCCGGACACAGGACCACTGCACCTGGCTGTCGCCGTCGGAGCACCTACTGTTCACCTCTTCGGCCCAACACGGCCCGAGCGATTTGGCCCATGGGGGCCTGCCACTCGCCACCGTGTGGTCCGCTCGCCGCTCGAGTGCCCGCGTTGCGGAGACATTGGCCCGATTCGTCCGTGTGGTGTCGGCTGTATGATGGCATTGAGTGTCGAGCGTGTCGTGGCCGTGGTGCAAGATTGCCTCTCGAAAGGCCTTTCTGGATGACAGAGCCGATTATTGGCATTGACGCCAGCCGCGTTCGGGCGGAGGGCATAACGGGGACTGAGCGCTACGCCCGCCGCGTGATTGAGCATCTCCTTCAACGACCGGGTCCGTATCGCTTTCGGCTCTATCGGAACACTTGGAGTGAGCTTCCGTTCCCCATCGACCGCGCCGAAATCAGCGTCATTCCCTTCCCACGCCTCTGGACGCATGTTCGTCTTGCCTTCGAGCTCGTGCGTCACCCAGTGGCGCTTTTGTTCGTCCCGGCACATGTTCTCCCACTCTGGTGTCCGGTTCCAGCGGTCGTAACCGTGCATGATCTCGGCTACCGCTACGAACCCCAAGCACATCCCCTCCGACAACGGCTCTATCTCGAACTGGGAACCTGGTGGAGTGTCCGTCGGGCCCGTCGGGTCATCGCGATCTCACAAGCAACCGCGAACGACCTCATTCGGTTCTACCGCGTGGCACCAGAGCGCATCGCCGTGATTCCGCACGGTGTTGACGCGCAGTTCTTCCCTCGTTCACCGCAAGAATGTGCGCCTGTTCGTCACCGCTATGGATTGCAGCGCCCCTATCTCTTGCACGTCGGGACCCTCCAGCCACGGAAAAACCTTGTGCGGCTCGTGCAGGCTTTCGAACTCCTTGCCCGGCACGATTCCGCACTCGAGCTCGTTCTTGTCGGCAAGCGTGGCTGGCTCGCGGAGCCAATAGAGCGGGCAATCGCCGAAAGCCCGTTTCGCGAGCGGATCCGCTGGCTTGGGCACGTAGACGATCGTGATTTGCCAGCGTTGTACAGCGCCGCTGAGGTTTTCGTCTTCCCTTCACTCTACGAGGGATTCGGTTTACCAGTGCTCGAAGCCATGGCTTGTGGCACCCCGGTCGTCGCCAGCCAGCGTGGTGCGCTCAATGAGATCGCCGGACCGGCGCTCGTGTGCGATCCGCTGGATCCCGCGAATATCGCCGAAGCTATCTCCGCGGCGCGCCAACCCGACCTGCGAATCTCACTGAGCGTGGCTGGTCGCGCGCACGCCGCCCAGTTCAGTTGGGAACGCACGGCGGAAGAGACGCTTGCCGTCCTTACCGCCGCTCTCGGAGCGCCTCATGCCAGCACGATTTCGACGCATTCTTGTCGTGAAGATCGCTGATTTGGGCGACGCCGTCCTTACCCTTCCAGCACTGCGTGTCTTGCGCAGTGCCTACCCGGACATAACCATTGATGTCTTGACTTCGCGAGTGGGAGCTGAACTCTATGGTCTTTGCCCGGTCATAAATCATATTTACGTTCTGGAAAAGTCGCGGTTGCGTCGTGGGGGGTTACTCCATCTCCTCGAACTAGCCGTCACGCTTCGGCGCCGGCAGTACGATGCTGTCATCCTGCTGCACCACCTGACAACATGGCCAGGACGCCTGCTCTACCGGATAGTCCTTGCTGCCACCGGCAGCCCCGTTCGCGCGGGGATTGACAACGGCACTGGTCACTTTCTGACCCATCGCGTCGTCGATCGGGGATTTGGGGCAGTACCCGAATGGCAGTACGCACTGGAGATTGCACAGGCATTGGGAGCCTTAGAAGCACCCGAGCCACCGTACTTGCAGATTCCTGAGGAGGCACGATCGCAGGCGCAGCGGCTGCTTGAACCTGTCCCTCGCCCATTCGTCGTGATCCATCCGGGAGTCGGGCCCTTCGCACCTGCGCGCCGATGGCCAGCCGAGCGGTTCGCTGTTGTGGCACGCGAACTCGCTCGCCGCCAGTTGGGTATCGTGGTGACCGGCACTGCTAACGAAAAAACCGACGCAGCTCCCCTCCTCAACATCGAGGGCGTCCATGACCTGATGGGGCGCACAGAGATTGCGACGCTGGCAGCAGTTCTGGAGCAGGCGAGCCTTGTACTTGGAAGTGACTGTGGCGTGGTTCACCTTGCTGCGGCTCTTGGTCGCCCCACCCTGGCGCTTTTCGGGCCGACCAATGTGGAGGCTTGGCGACCATTGGGATCGTCGATCGCAAACCCGCTTCAAACTCTCCATGTCACCGGTCCCGTACTTGCGCTGACCGTGCGACTGCCTTGCTCGCCCTGTTGTTATGTTGGCTATCGGGTAGGGCGCCCGGAAGGCTGTAGCCTTCGGACATGCCTCACCCTGCTTACGCCTGAGCTGGTCACGGAGACGGCTCTGAAACTGCTCGCCCACTGCTGAACTCGGTGCAGCTTGGCTGGAGTCGCCAAGGATGACAAGGGTCGCATTACATACCGACACTCCCAGCCTACGGCTTCTTGTGGGGTTTTTCTAATGACACCCGTCACGACACGGGAGATCGGAGAGAGTCGGGCACGTTTTGGCGCGCGGGCGAAGTTTGCCCCCTCGACCGATCGTCGGTGCGATCACCATACTGCTCCCCTGTTGCTTACGTTATGCCGTTGACGGTCTCTCTTGGTACCTCTACAATCGCCGCAGGAGCTGGTGGCTCCGTCTTCTCTGTTGGTACCGGCTTCTTGAGGAGAGGAACGTACGCTGCCGTGGGAGATCGAAAGATTCGCGTCGCCATCATCGGTGTTGGAAACTGTGCTTCAGCGCTCGTTCAAGGTGTGCATTATTACCGCAATGCTGATCCCAACCAGTTCGTTCCTGGGCTGATGCATGTCGATCTGGGTGGCTATCACGTCGGCGACATCGAGTTCACCGCCGGGTTCGACATTGACATCAACAAAGTCGGGAAGGATCTCTCGGAAGCGATCTTCGCGCCGCCCAACAACACGTACAAGTTCACCGATGTTCCCTATCTTGGCGCACCGGTCTATCGTGGCATGACACATGACGGTCTTGGGAAATACCTTTCGCAGGTGATCACCAAAGCTCCCGGACCAACAGCAGACATCGTTGGTATTTTGAAGGAGACAAAGACCGACGTTGTCGTAAATTTCCTGCCGGTCGGCAGCGAGATGGCAACCAAATGGTATGTTGAACAGGTACTGGATGCTGGGTGCGCATTCGTGAACTGCATCCCGGTGTTCATCGCCCGGGAGGAGTATTGGCAGCGCCGCTTCCGCGAGCGTGGATTGCCGGTTATCGGAGACGACATCAAGAGCCAGGTCGGCGCAACGATTGTGCACCGCGTTCTCGCTCGGCTCTTCGCGGATCGCGGTGTGCGCATCGACCGGATGTACCAGATCAATTTCGGGGGCAATACTGACTTCTTGAACATGCTTGAGCGCGAACGACTTGAATCGAAGAAGATCTCGAAGACGAATGCTGTTACAAGTATCCTCGACTATCCGTTGCCGGAAGAAAACGTCCATGTCGGTCCGAGCGACTACATTCCATGGTTGAAGGACCGCAAGTGGTGCCACATCCGTATCGAAGGAACAACATTCGGTGATGTGCCGATCAATCTTGAGTTGAAACTCGAGGTCTGGGACTCCCCAAACTCGGCCGGCGTCGTGATCGATGCGATCCGTTGTGCCAAGCTTGCGCTCGACGCCGGGATCAGTGGAGCACTAATCGGTCCCAGCGCGTACTTCATGAAGTCTCCACCCGTCCAATATCGGGACGAGGAAGCGCGGGAGATGGTCGAAGCCTTCATCCGCGAGACGGTAGCACAGCGCGAGCGACTGGCAGCGAGCGAAAGCACCTGAAACGATGGGTGTCTGCGAGGGTGACAAGAGGGGCGGGCGCGTCATGCGCCGGCCCCTCTTTGTTCTCCCGAATCGGCTATCAGGCACGCCGGACCCCGATGTGCTCCGGGCTCTCCACCTCAACCTCTCTTACGTACTCCATGAACCTTCGACAAGTCCTCTGGTCGACCGGTTCGCCCGATCTCTCCTGGCCCAGCACCGTCGTGCAAAGCACGCAACCGGGCGCATGCTCCGTTGGCGTGACGAGGAGTTCATCCCACGGATCGTCTTTCGCGATGAAGCGGCCGTCTGGGCATTCCAACGTGACTGCGCTTCCACTGTCTTGACTATCGACATGGGGGCAACCGAGCTCCTCGCGCGAACGTTGCGTCTTGTGACGCCATCAACCCGGCCACCACTTGCGGTTTGGCATGTCGACCATCCCGGCGAAGACAAGATCCCTACAGCCGTCCCGCTCTTTCGCGGCACGGCACTCCTCTTCCTCCCAGCTGGCGCCCGCTTCCCGCATTGGTTCGCTATACTGATCTTCCGTCCTGGCTGGCGGTCCGTGTTGCTGGATCTGATCCAACTCGCTGGTGATCACCCTGTCACGGCGCTCGCCGAAGCGATCGAGCACGCACTCCGCGACTACACAAATCAATGGTGGGGCTGGCGTGCATGGTGGGACCAGCCAGCCGAGGAAGTATTACCCGAATTCCGGGAGGGTCGATGAGCCTTCTCTGGGCACTCCGTATTGGAGCACTCCTTACGCCGCTGGTTCCAGCACGCGTTGGCTACTGGCTTTGTCGGATCATCGGTGTTGCTGTCTTCCTTGGCCACCGCCGGGCTCGTCGCCACGTCCTTGACAACCTGCGGCACGTTTGTCCGCAGTGCTCCCGCCGTTGGCGTCTTTGGCACGCGGCTCGGGTCTTCATCACAGCCGTCATGAACTACTACGACCTGGTACGCATCCGGTCGGTCGATCGCCATCGCTTGCGTGAACTCATCGAAGTTCGCGGGTGGACACACGTCGAAGAAGCCTTATCTCGCGGCCGCGGTGTGATTGTCATCTCGGCACACCTAGGAAATTTCAACGTTGTTGCACAGTACCCGGCAGAACTGGGATTAGAAACAGCAATCGTCGTCGAACGGGTGCAGCCGCCACAGCTCTTTGCCTATCTCTGTCGCTTGCGCAGTGCAACTGGGGTTCGCGTCTTACCATCGGGCCCAGAAGCTGTTCCTGCAATTCTCCGCTTGCTTCGCCGCAACGGTGTTCTGCTCGTTGCTGGCGACCGCGATGTTACTGGTCACAGTCGCCTTGTCCGCTTCTTCGATGCTCCGGCACCACTACCGATCGGCCCGGTGGCACTAGCTCAGCGCACGGGTGCAACGCTCCTTCCTGCGTTTACTATCCGCCTAACACCTCGTCGCTCGCTTGTTGTTGTCGATCCGCCCTTGCAGCTCGTGCACACCGGTGATCCTGAGCGGGACCTTGTTGAAAACCTGCAGCAGGTCGCACGTTGCTTAGAACGAATGATCCGCACCGATCCCGGACAATGGGCCGTGCTACAGCCTGTTTGGGCAGTTGAGAAGTGCCGAACTCCCCTCGCCGAGGCCCTGGGTACGGTACCAGCACCTGATCACCTGGTGTCTCCCCCTGTCGGGACAGACGGATCGACCAGGATAGCCCCGTCCCCTTCGGATCCCCCCAACCCCACTTAATCGACCTTTCCCATCGAACTAAGGGGGTTCGTGCCCCCTCACATTCCTCGTGACCAAGCGAATATTCGTTCTAATCATCGGGGAAACCCAGCGATCTGGTAGGATTGGAGGGGAAAGCGAACGGACGACGGAGCCATGAGCGAAAGTCAGATCGGACGTGTGCAGATCGTCAGTATTGAAGAGGAGATGAAGCGCTCGTATCTCGATTACGCGATGAGCGTTATCGTGCAACGAGCGCTTCCTGATGTGCGGGATGGTCTGAAACCCGTCCAGCGTCGCATTCTGTACGGCATGCACGAGATGGGCCTACGCCCGAATGCCAAGTACCGCAAGAGCGCCGGTATCGTTGGCGAGGTACTCAAGTCATACCACCCGCACGGTGACAGCGCTGTCTACGACGCGCTGGTGCGTATGGTCCAACCCTTCACCATGCGCTACCCGCTCATCGATGGGCAGGGTAACTTTGGCTCCATCGACGGTGATGGCGCAGCCGCAATGCGTTACACCGAGGCCCGCTTGGCCCCCATCGCAGAGGAACTGCTCGCCGATATCGAGAAGCAAACTGTCGACTTCGTTCCGAACTATGACGACAGCACGCGCGAACCGGCTGTGCTCCCTGCCCGGCTCCCGAATCTCTTAATCAATGGTGCCAGCGGCATTGCAGTCGGGATGGCGACAAACATCCCACCACACAATCTCGGCGAGGTGGTCGATGCCCTCGTCTACCTGATTGATCATCCAGACGCCACGGTCGAGGAGCTTGTTGAGCGCCTTCCCGGCCCAGATTTCCCGACGGGCGGCATCATCCTCGGCCGCGAGGGCATTCTGGCAGCTTATGCGACTGGCCGCGGACGCATCGTCGTCCGCGCCCGAGCACACATTGAAGAAAGCGGGCGCGGTCGCACAAGCATCATCGTCACCGAGCTGCCATACCAGGTCAATAAGGCTGCGTTGATCGAAAAGATTGCCGAGCTCGTCAAGGCAGGGCGACTGGAAGGCATTCATGATCTTCGGGACGAGTCTGATCGCGACGGCATGCGCATCGTCATTGAACTGAAGCGTGATGCGCAGCCGCGGGCCGTCTTGAACAATCTCTTCAAACATACGCAGCTCCAGACGACCTTTGGCGTCAACATGCTGGCGCTGGTGGACGGGACCCTACCGCGGGTGCTGACCCTCAAGCGCATGTTGCAGCTATATCTCGAGCATCGCCAACAAGTGGTCCGCCGCCGCACAGAATTCGAACTGCGCCAAGCCGAGCGCCGTGCACATGTCCTGGAAGGGCTCAAAATTGCGTTGGATCACCTCGATGAAGTGATCGCTACAATCCGGAGCGCTCGCTCAGCCGATGATGCACGGCAGCAGTTGATGAATCGATTCGGCCTGACCGAGATCCAGGCGAACGCCATTCTCGATATGCAGTTGCGGCGGCTGGCAGCGCTAGAACGCCAGAAGATTGAGGAGGAGTATCAGGAACTCCTCACCCGGATCACTGAATTGCGGGCCCTCCTCGCCGATCCAGCGAAGATTCTCGCTGTGATTCGACGCGAGCTCCTGGAACTCAAGGAGCGATACGGAGATCGCCGCCGTACACAGATTCAGGACGTCAGTGGCGAGCTGAGTGACGAAGACCTTGTGCCTAAAGTTGATGTCCTCGTCACGCTCACCGCTCGTGGCTACATCAAGCGGAGCACCAACGGCCACTACCGCGTACAGCACCGTGGCGGACGCGGTGTGAACGGCATGACGGTGCGGGACGAGGACTACATCCAGCACGTGGTGCTGGCGAGCACGCACGATTCGTTGCTCTTCTTCACCAATCGCGGTCGAGTCTTCCAACTTCCGGCTTACGAGATTCCTGACGCGGGACGAACTGCCCGGGGTCTTCCCATCGTCAATTTCCTGAACCTTCAGCCCGGTGAAGAGGTAACGACTCTCTTACCAGTACGAGATTTTGGCGCAGCGACGTTCCTCTTCTTCTGCACCCGTCAGGGACGGGTCAAGCGGGTCAGGCTCGACGAGTTTTCCAACGTCCGCGCGAGCGGGCTCATCGCTATGTCGCTGGATGCAGGTGACGAGCTCGTTTGGGTACGACCCACAACTGGATCCAATGAAGTGATCCTCGTGACAGCACTCGGGCAAGCAATCCGTTTCCCTGAAGACGAGGTCCGCCCCGTTGGTCGGCAAGCCGGGGGAGTAATCGGCATTCGCCTCGATGACAACGACTACGTTGTTGCGGCGGAGGTGGTCTCTCCGGACGCAGATCTCCTCATTGTCTCCCGCCACGGTTACGGGAAGCGAACGGCGCTAGAGGAATTTCGTGTCCAGGGCCGTGGCGGAAGTGGAGTCATCGCGATGAAGGTGACCGCTCGCACTGGACACGTGGCAGCAGCTACCGTCGCACGTGAGGATGATACTGCAGTACTAGTCAGCCGTCGGGGCCGGCTCATTGTGATACCAGTCCGCCAGATTCCGCGTTTGGGACGGAGCACACAAGGCGTCGCTCTGATGCGCCTCCAGGACAACGACGAAATCGCTTCCATCGCTGTCGGCCTGACCAGTGAAGCACTATCACCGACGCGGTCGGGCAAGGAAGGCAGTGAACCAGATGGCCTGGAGGACTCGTAGGCACCATTGCCGAGCGGTAACAGAGAAAAGCAAGCTGGCAACGCCAACCTCGAGCATCCAGAGCACAGAAGCGAACAGCGGACGGTTCCAGAGGCTGGTAGCGCCATTATTGAAGAGAATGATCGCGCCATAGGCGAGTGTTCCCGCGGCAATCACCCAGCGGGCCGCTGCCGCGGGCGCAAGACGTGCAACAACTGTCACTAATGCCGCAGCGAGAAAACCACCACCGAGCGCAAGTGAGAGCGACCTGGTACTACCATCCTGTGCGCTCGGCAACACGCTGACGGGCACCACAAGGAGTGGCCAGAGAACCAGCGAGCGTGCGAGCGGGCTCCAAATGTCACTTCGTCGTTCGACGAGAGCAGCCCCCGCAATCATTGTGGCGGTGATCGCTGTCCCAGTCTCGAGAGCGAGGAGAAGTTCCCCTGTGGTCATCGTCGCACCTGAAGAGGCGACATACGCCTGGACTGCCGCAAACGGCGTAACGAGGCCAATCGTCATTGCTTCGACAGCACTCGCGGTTCGCAAACGCAAAGGCAACCGGAACCACGGCGAGGCGGCAAGCAAGCACACGCAAGCAACACCGGCGACAAGCACCAGTAGCGTTAACCGTTGCGGCCATGCGGCTGCCGCAAGGTAGAGGCTTGCCACCAACACGCGGGTTGCGATCAGCCACCCTACATCCAGGCGGAGACCAGCCGGCATCTGCCGCGCTGGCCGAGTCTGGCTGATCGCGGTCGAACTCCGTGGAGGTTCCCACCGTGCATCTTCGATCGTCTCGTGCTGACTCATCCACCCCATGAGCGCCGCCTTCATCCACGCTCAGTGTACGATTGCCGCGATACGGAGCGCAGGCACCGAGGAGGAGCAGAAGGTGGCCCGTGTCGGTATCTTCGGTGGAACGTTCGATCCGATCCATCACGGTCACTTGATCGTTGCCGAGGTACTCATGGAGGAACTTGGGCTTGAGCGTGTGCTCTTTCTCCCGGCCGGCCAACCACCCCACAAGATCGGCCGTGTTATCACGCCCGTTCCCCATCGTTTGGCAATGCTCGAGCTCGCGATTCAGGGAAATCCTCACTTCGCCATCTCGTACGTCGATGTCCGGCGACCCGGGCCCTGCTACACAGCTGACAGCTTAGAGATCCTCAAACGTCAGTACCCTGAGGATGAACTCATCTTTCTGATGGGTGAGGACTCCCTGCACGATCTCCCAACATGGCACGACCCGAATCGTGTCGCTGCTCAGGCGCTCCTTGGAGTCGCACTACGGCCCGGCGTCCAGGTCGATCTGGAAACAGTCTTCGAGAAGGTTCCTGCAGCACGCGACCGTGTTATCCTCGTCCCTGTCCCGCTCATCCAAATCGCCGCGAGCGACATTCGCCGGCGGGTCGCTGAGGGGCGAACAATCCGCTATCAGGTTCCTACGATCGTCGAGGAATACATTTATCGGCATCAACTGTACCGCGTCCCTGCTCCCCTGACCGCTGAGGGGAGTGCCCGGAGTGCGGGAGTATAATCCCCGCGGCACCGCTCGGACGCGGAGCGAGGAAGCGAGGGAAGACGGTGCGGATCCGACCTTGGCAAACGCTGATCGTCATTATCCTCTTGAGCCTGGCTGCAATCTGGGTCGATCTTCCGGGGCGCCCGCTGGATCCGTTTGGCTGGAAAGAGAACATTACCGTTCGGCAGGGACTTGACCTGCAAGGCGGCATCCAGCTCGTCCTGGAGGCACGTCCTCCTGCTGGCGTCCAAGTGACGCAAGAGGTTTTGCAAGGTACACGTGACACCATTGAGCGGCGAGTGAACGGCCTTGGAGTGAGTGAACCGGTCATCCAGACACGAGGGAACAACCAAATCCTCGTAGAGCTGCCTGGCTTTCAAGATCCGGAACGAGCGGTTCGGGTGCTCCAGCGGACGGCCCTCTTGGAGATCATCGACACGCAAGGACAGTTCTTGCCGGTCGGCACTATTGTCAACACCACTGCCGGCCCGGCTAACGAAGCAGCAGCGACGCCCACACCAACGGAGACGACATCTGCAACAGCGACGACGGGTGCTACCCCCACAAGTGTCGCTTCAGCGGCTGGCGAGACTCCGGTAGCTACTCCGGAGGCAACTCCAACACCGACACCCACACCGAGTGGACCGGTGTACGAGACGATTGTTACCGGTGCCGACCTCAAGGACGCCTATCCAACGACTGATCAGTTCGGCAATCTCGTCGTCGGCTTTGAGCTCAAACCCGAGGCAGCTGATCGATTCTATCAATACACCAGTACGCACATTGGTCAGCCGATGTCGATTGTGGTCGATAAGCAGGTGATCAACACCGCCACGATCCGAGATGCGATCCGTGACCGCGGCATTATTCAAGGGCTCAGTGCCCAGGAAGTGCGCGATCTGGCGCTGCAACTCAAATCAGGCGCGCTCGCTGTGCCACTGGAAGTTGTGCAGAGCCGGACAGTAGGTCCCACCCTCGGCCAGGACTCCATCCAAAAGAGCATCATTGCCGGGCTTGTCGGACTTAGTTTGGTCGCGCTTTTCATGATCCTCTACTATCGACTGCCCGGTTTCATCTCAGTTATCGCGCTCCTCCTCTACACGGCATATGTCTTCGCGCTCTTCAAGCTCATCCCGGTGGTGCTGACGCTGCCTGGGATCGCTGGCTTCATCCTCTCGATCGGCATGGCTGTCGACGCCAACGTCTTGATCTTCGCCCGTATCCGAGAAGAGCTCCGGCTTGGTCGACCGATCGCCCGTGCCATTGAGGAGGGCTTCAACCACGCGTGGCCATCCATTCGTGACTCCAACATCTCGACGATGATCTCCTGCATGATCCTCTTTTGGTTCGGCCGCTATGTGGGTGCGACGATTATCCAGGGCTTCGCGCTGACACTCTTCATCGGTGTTGCGGTCAGCATGTTTACCGCAATCGTCGTCACACGGACGCTGTTGCGCATCCTGCTCACTCGCCGCATCTTCCGTGACGTCCGGTGGTATGGAATCTCTCCATCCCAAGTCGCAACGGCACCAGCCCCTGGTGATTGAGAGGAAGCGGACAATGCTCGATCTCGTTGGGAAACGCTATTACTGGTTTCTCCTTTCGATCCTCGTCATCGTGCCGGGGATGATTTCTCTGGCAGTTCACGGCCTGCGACTCAGCATCGACTTTACCGGTGGCTCGCTCTGGGAACTCCAGATGAGCCGCCCTGTTCAGCCAGGCGAGGTTCGACAAGTGTTGGTCCAAAACGGCGTCGATGACGCCATTGTGCAGACTGCGGACAACAATGTCGTGTTGATCCGGATGCGCGAACTGAAAGAGGGTTCGCCTGAGAAGGATCAGCTGGCTCAAGCCCTGCGAAATGCTTTCGGCGACTTCACTGAACTCCGATTAGAATCCGTGGGACCGACTCTGGGTACCGCGATCCGCAACCGAGCGATCATTGCTGTCGCCCTGACCACCATTGGCATACTCGCCTACATTGCTTGGGCCTTCCGTAATACGAACAACCCATTCCTCTACGGCATCGCGGCCATCATCGCCATGCTGCATGACGTTGCTGTTGTGGTGGGTATCTTCTCAATCCTCGGTTGGTTGCGCGGGGTTGAAGTGGATGCACTGTTCGTGACCGCGCTTCTCACCGTGATCGGATTCTCGGTGCACGACACGATCGTCGTTTTCGACCGGATCCGTGAGAATCTGGCTCGCCGCGCGGCACCAACCTTCGAGCAGATTGTGAACTATAGCCTCGTGCAAACGCTCGTTCGCTCGCTCAATACGTCCCTCACAGTCGTCTTTACGCTCTTGGCTTTGTACCTACTCGGCGGTGAGACGATCCGTAACTTCGTCCTCGCCTTGTTGATCGGTATCGTCAGCGGAACCTACTCCTCAATCTTCAACGCCAGTCAGATCGTGGTCGTGTGGGAGAACCGGGAGCTCCATCGCCTGTTCGCACGCCTTCGACGACAACACGCACCCGCCTGAGGAGCCGTCTTATGTCCATCCGGCTACGCATCGGCGTCATTGGTGGCGGAATCGCCGGGTTGACGGCTGCGTATCGCCTTGCCAGCCGAGGACATGAGGTGATCCTCTGGGAACGCCAACGCCAGCTCGGTGGGCAGGCGGCAGCTTTCCCGCTTCTCGGCACGGCACTCGAGTACTTCTACCATCACCTCTTCATGAGCGACCACGACATCGTAGCCCTGATTAAGGAACTCGGCATTGCCGATCGGCTGGTCTGGTTGCCCTCCCGTGTTGGGTTCTATGCCGCTGGACGGATTTATCCTCTTTCGAGCGCTCTCGATGTTCTTCGTCTCGGAGTTGTCCCGTTCCACGATCGACTCCGCATCGGCCTCGTCACGTTTTACCTGCAACACGTCCGCGATTGGCGACGCTTTGAAGAGGTCACCGCAGAAGAATGGCTTCGGCGGTGGGTCGGTGCTCGTGCCTTTGACCGCGTATGGGGAGCTCAACTCCGCGCCAAGTTCGGTCCACGTGCTGGCGATGTCGCGATGGTCTGGTTTTGGAACAAGATCTTTCTCCGCACCCAATCTCGCCGCTCATTGTTCGAGCGCGAGCGCCTGGGCTACATCATGGGCAGCTTCAATGTCCTCATCGATCGGCTGGCTGACGCGATCCGCGAACGAGGCGGTACTGTCCTTGCCGGCGTTGGAGTCGATGCAGTCGAACGAAGCGGGGACGCGTGGGTCGTCCGCGAGAGTACCGGCCGTGCGATGCCGGTTGATGTGATTGTCGCTACCGTCCCGTCCCCGTTGATCGCAAAGCTGTTTCCGCAACTTCCTGAGATCTATCGGGTGAAACTTTTGGGAACAGTCTACCAGGCAGCCGTCACCCTGCTTCTCCAAACCCATCGACAGCTCAGCGATATATACTGGCTGAACATCGGTGATCCCGATCTCCCCTACACTGGCATCATTGAACATACGAACTTCGTTCCCGCGTCTTATTACCAGGGCCGACACCTTATCTATGTCAGCAAATATGTCGAACAGACGCATCCGTACCTCGCGCTGCGCGACGAGGAGGTTTTGGCTGCTGCGATCCAGCATCTTCCCAAGGTCAATCCTGCTTTCTCGGCTGACTGGATCGAAGACTATTGGGTCTTCCGCGAGCGAGCTGCTCAGCCGATTGTCACCGTCCGTTATCGTGCCCAAATCCCGGACCATCGCACTCCGTTGCCGGGGGTCTATGTGGCAAACACGGCTCAGATCTATCCTGAAGATCGTGGAACCAATTACAGCGTTCGTTTGGGTAATGTGGTCGCTGACCTCGTCTGCGATGACGTGAGAACGGGCCGCCTTACTGTGGCTACTTCGGCCGCACGCGATGTGACTTCATGAGGCAACGACGGTTCATAACCGATACACAGTGAACCCATAAACACCAGCTTGACAACGGTAGTCGTACTTGGGTATCGTGCGGGCTCGGGCTGTGTGAGCCTGCTGCCGAGAGGTGTCCATGGGAGGAAGCGAAGCAAGAATGAAGTACGTCGTCACGCCGACCGGCAAAAAACTGGTAACGCTGATTCCGGGTGACGGCATTGGGCCGGAGATCGTTGAGAGTGCCTGCCGGATCATCGAAGCAGTCGGTGCCCCTATCGAGTGGGAGGTCCGGCGAGCTGGCGCAAGCGTCTTCCGTGAAGGGATTGCGAGCGGCGTCCCTGACGACACCATTGAGTCCATTAAGCGGACACGTGTCGTACTTAAGGGGCCGCTTGAAACACCAGTGGGTTACGGTGAGAAGAGCGCCAACGTCACCTTGCGCAAGCTCTTCGAAGCGTTCGCTAACGTTCGCCCGGTCCGTGAGTTCCCGTCTATTCCCACCCCCTACCGTGGACGCAATATCGATCTTGTAGTTGTCCGAGAGAATATTGAAGATCTCTACGCTGCAATCGAATACCGGGAAACTCCTGGTGTGACAATCGCCCACAAGTTGATCTCATACAAGGGTAGTGAGAAGGTGATCCGCTTCGCCTTCGAACTCGCTCGGGCGGAAGGTCGGAAGAAAGTCACCTGCGCGACGAAATCGAACATCCTGAAGCTGACGGAGGGCTGGTTCCAACACATCTTTGAGGAGATCGCCCGCGAGTATCCGGATATCGAAGCGAATCACCTCATCATCGATAACTGCGCGCACCAACTCGTCAAGGCACCCGAACAGTTCGAAGTGATCGTGACCACGAACCTCAACGGTGACATCATCTCTGATCTCGCGTCTGGGCTCGTAGGGGGACTCGGCTTCGCCCCCTCCGGAAATTACGGTCATGAGGTTGCGATCTTCGAGCCAGTCCACGGCACTGCCCCGAAGTACGCCGGAAAGAATGTCATTAATCCAACGGCGATGATCCTGACTGCGGTGATGATGCTACGTTACCTCGACGAGTTTCAGGCTGCTGAAACGATCGAACAGGCGCTCGTGGTGACACTCGAAGAGGGCAAGGCGCTCACTCGCGACGTCGTGGGAGATGAGCGGGCGGTTTCCACCACCGCGTTCACCGATGCAATCATTGCCAATCTCGGTCGGCGTTCAAAAACCTGGCACTCTCGACCACACAAAGAGATCCGCATTCCGCCCCAGCGCCCCGAGTTGGATCCCATTCGTCCGGGTCAGCGCCGGGTCGTTGGTCTCGACCTCATCATCGAGGGCACGGAACCACCGGAGGTTCTCGGCCCGAATCTGGAAGCGCTCGTGGCTGATTTGCCACTGCGCCTCCACCTGATTTCGAGCCGCGGATTGCAAGTCTATCCGGATGTAGGCACCCGGATCGATTATGTCGACCATTGGCGCTGCCGTTTCCTCACTCGCAACGGCGAAGTGACGACAAGGACGGTCACCGAGCTCCTCAGTCGCGTTAGTGCACGCTATCGCTGGAGCCGGGTACAGTTGCTCCATGAGTTGGACGGCGAGCCGGGCTTCACAAGAGCACAGGGCGAAGACTGAATCACAGGAGCAAGAGCGATGAGCACGACGCCGAGCCAGCCGCTCGTCGGCATCATCATGGGCTCGCGCTCAGACTGGGAAACAATGAGTCATGCGGCGGAAACACTTGAAGCACTGGGCATCCCCTACGAAGTCCGTGTGGTTTCAGCACATCGCACGCCTGACCTGATGTTCGAGTATGCAGCGAGTGCCGAGCGTCGCGGTCTCGAGGTGATCATCGCAGGTGCCGGAGGTGCTGCGCATCTCCCCGGAATGACTGCGTCCAAGACCGTCCTTCCGGTGTTAGGCGTACCGGTACAGAGTCAAGCACTGCATGGGCTGGATTCGCTACTCTCGATCGTTCAGATGCCAGCCGGTGTACCGGTTGGCACGCTAGCGATTGGGCGCGCCGGAGCCATCAATGCAGCCCTCTTGGCAGCAGCGATTCTCGGAAATAAGTACCCGGAAATCCGCGAGGCGCTCCGTCGCTACCGTGAACAACAGACACAGTTTGTTCTTGAACGACCAGATCCGCGTCAGCCGGAATAGGAGGGCACGCTTGTTGATCGGGATCCTCGGAGGTGGTCAACTCGGGCGCATGCTTGCTCTTGCCGGCTATCCGCTCGGACTGCGGTTCCGTGGTCTCGATCCAAATGCTAATGCACCGCTGGGTCAGGTTGCCGAACTTGTCGTGGCTCCATACGACGATCGGCTCGCGCTGGAACGCTTTGCAGCGGGTCTGGATCTTGTCACCTACGAGTTCGAGAACGTTCCGGGATCGACGGCGGAGTTCCTCGCTGCCCGCCTTCCTGTCTCACCACCCCCCGAGGCCCTGATTCGTTCCCAAGATCGGCTTGAAGAAAAGCGACTCTTCGAGGAATGCGGTATTCCGGTGCCACGGTACGCACCGGTCTCTGGTCCGGACGATTTCGCCCAGGCGTTGGGCGCCGTCCCGCTCCCTGCACTACTCAAGACGCGTCGTCTTGGCTACGACGGTCGAGGACAGGCGCAGATTCACACCGCAGAAGAGCTGGCTCTGGCTTGGGAACGGCTCGGCCGAGTACCCTGCTTGCTGGAAGAGTTTGTGCCATTCGAGTACGAAGTCTCGTTACTAGGTGTCCGCTCGCGCCGGGGCGAAATCACCTTCTACCCCTTAGTCGAAAACCGTCACGTGGAAGGGATCTTGGCCATCTCCCGGGCTCCCGCTCCACGTGCAAGCACGGCACTGCAGACGTTGGCCCAGCAATACGTCGAAGCGATCCTGAACCGGCTGGAGTATGTCGGGGTTTTGGCGGTTGAGTTCTTTGTTGTCGGCGACCGGCTGCTCGCCAATGAGATGGCTCCGCGTGTGCACAACAGTGGACACTGGACCATCGAGGGCGCAGAGACAAGTCAGTTTGAGCAGCATTTGCGTGCCATTCTCGGCTGGCCGCTCGGTTCGACTACACCCCGAGGTCACAGCGCAATGATCAACCTTCTTGGTGTCGTCCCACCCATCGAGCCCATACTTGCCTTGCCCAACACGCACGTCCATCTCTATGGCAAAGAACCCCGGCCGCGGCGCAAGCTTGGCCACATTACTGTCCGTGCCAACTCCGCTCACGAACGAGACGAACTCCTCCGTCAGGTACTGGAGTTCGTCTCGTTCCCCTGACAAGCACATCGAGGGTCGGGAGTAAATCACCATCCCCGACCCCTTTTCATGCAGTATCCGCCGTCACCGGGTCTTCCGCGGGTGTGATTACTGCCAGCGTGGCGTGCGGAGGACTGCCCCCTCGGACGCCGAACTCACGAGCGCCGCGTACCGGGCAAAGACGCCATTCGTGAAGCGTGGAGCTGGCGGCGACCAGTTTGCTCGCCGCTCGGCGAGTTCAGCATCCGATACCTCGAGATCAATGCGTCGGTTTTCCACATCGATGACGATCGTGTCCCCATCTCGCACGAAGGCAATGGGACCACCCACCGGGGCTTCTGGTGCCACATGCCCAATCATGAGACCCTTGGTGCCGCCAGAGAACCGCCCGTCCGTGACCAAGGCAACGTGTGGTCCGAGCCCTTCGCCGACAATCGCTGCAGTGATACCGAGCATTTCCCGCATGCCGGGACCGCCCTTTGGCCCCTCATATCGGATGACCACCACGTCTCCAGGTTTAATTTGCCGGTTCAGCACGGCTTGCATCGCCTGTTCTTCGGCATCGAAGACGCGCGCGGTACCGCGGAAATACATCTGCTCCGTTCCGGCGACCTTGAGGACGGCACCTTCCGGAGCCAGTGACCCTCGCAGAATCACGAGTCCACCGTGCGGCTTCAACGGATTGGACGGATGGTAGACTACTGGCTGGCCAGGCGCCTCCTGGGCATCCGCTACTGCCTCGGCAAGCGTCTCACCTGTAACAAGTCGCTGGTCTCCATCGACAAGTCCAGCCTCGAGCAACCGCTTCACGACCAGCTTTGTACCCCCGGCCTTGTAGAGGCTCCATGCCACATACTTGCCCCAAGGCTTGAGATCAGCGATCACCGGTGTACGCCGGCTAATCTCATCGAACTCGTCAATACTCAGCGGGATTCCTAGCTCGTGAGCAATCGCCATGAGATGAAGCACCGCATTTGTTGAGCCACCCGTCGCCGCCACCGCCGCGATCGCATTCCGGAGCGACGTCTTGGTGATGAAGTCACGCGGCGTCCGGTTCGCTCGCACAACCTCCATGAAACGGCGACCGGCCTCACGCGTTGCTTCAGCCTTTTCCGGCGCCACCGCCGGAATCGCGTTGTAGCCCATCGGAGAAAGCCCTAGGACTTCTAAGGCCATTGCCATCGTGTTCGCCGTGTACTGGCCACCACAAGCGCCGGGCCCCGGAATCGCTCGGCGCTCGATCTCCTGGAGCTCCTCGAGCGTAATCTTCCCAGCCGCGTATGCGCCGACTGCCTCGAAGACCTCAACGATCGTCAGCTCTCGGTCACGCCAATGGCCAGGCGCGATCGAGCCGCCGTACAGTACCATGCCCGGAACGCCAGCTCGGATCACCCCCATTGCTCCACCTGGGATCGTTTTATCGCAGGAGACGAGAGCGACGATCGCGTCGAACTGGTACCCAAACGCCATGAGCTCGATCGAGTCGGCGATTACCTCGCGGCTAATCAGCGAGGCTTTCATCGCCTCAGTCCCCATCGAGATCGCGTCGTTCACTGCAATTGTGTTGAACTCGACGGGCACCCCTCCCGCTTCACGGATCCCCTCCCGGAGGTGCTGCGCAAGTTCGCGCAAGTGATAGTTACATGGCATCGCGTCGGTCCACGTATTGGCGATAGCAACGATCGGCTTCTCGAAGTCCTCGTCGCGGAACCCGACAGCTCGTAGCATCGCGCGCGCTGGTGCGCGGTCGATCCCATGCGTGATCCGTTCGCTCCGCATCGTCCCTTCGACTCCTCTCCGGCCGTTCGTACGACGCTGGTTGGCATTGTACTGCTGGAGTCGCATTTTGTGCTGTTTGCCGTGAGCAGCTTTCGCTGTCTACTATGAGCAGAGCAGTAGTGTTTGAGCGCGGGAGGGAGTGGACAAGCAGTGGAGCCACAACCATTCGTTTGCCTGGTCGTTTTGGACGGCTGGGCCATTGGGCCAGACTATCCTGGTAATGCCATTCGCGCAGCGCACACTCCAGTCATGGATCGCCTACAAGCCACCTACCCTATGACGACGTTGCGCTGCTGGGGACTCGACGTCGGACTTCCTGACGACCAGATGGGTAATTCGGAAGTCGGTCACCTCAACCTCGGAGCAGGCCGAGTTGTCTATCAGCTCATCACCCGTATTGACCTTGCCATTGAGGATGGCTCCTTCTTCGAAAACGAAGCCTTCCTCAAGGCGATGGACCGAGCTCGCCAGCCAGGCAGAACACTCCATCTGCTCGGACTCATTGGGGACGGCGGCGTCCATAGCCACCAGCGTCACCTCTACGCCTTGCTCGAGCTCGCAGCGCGCGCCGGCGTCCCTCGTGTCGCGGTGCATGCGTTCACCGATGGCCGTGACACCTCCCCGACCTCGGGTATCGAGCATCTGCGCGAACTCCTGAGCACGATGGAACGTCTCAAAACCGGCTTTATCGCCTCCATCAGTGGTCGCTATTACGCCATGGATCGGGACAAACGCTGGGATCGGACGCAGCAGGCCTACAACGCGATTGTGTGTGGGCAGGGCCGCACCGCTCTTAACCCTCTGCAAGCGATTGAACAAAGTTACGCCGCGGGTGTTACCGACGAATTCATTGTTCCCACCGTAATCGTCGACTCCACCGGACGCCCCCGAGCGACGGTCCAGGACGGCGACGCGGTCATCTTCTTCAATTTCCGCGCCGATCGAGCGCGACAGTTGACATCCGCCCTGACCGATCCGGATTTCCGTGCTTTCGAACGCTGCCGATGGCCGCGCGATATCTTAATGGTCACCATGGCCGAGTACGAGCCGCATTTCCCAGTTCTGGTTGCCTTTGCACCGGATATCGTTCGGACACCGTTGGCGCGCGTCCTGTCGGAGGCTGGACTCCGACAGTTCCATACCGCAGAGACCGAGAAATATGCCCACGTGACGTACTTCTTCAATGGAGGACGAGAAGAACCCTTCCCTGGCGAGGAACGTGTCTTGGTCCCATCGCCCAAAGTACCGACATATGACCTTAAGCCGGAGATGAGTGCCCCCGAAGTCACCGACGTGGCTGTTGAGGCGATCCGGAGCGGGAAGTATGCCTTTGTCCTCATCAACTATGCCAACCCAGACATGGTCGGGCATACCGGTGTCTTTGAGGCAGCAGTCAAAGCCGTCGAGTGTGTCGACCAGTGTGTTGGCCGGATCGAGGATGCAGTGCGATCAGTTGATGGATATCTCATCGTCACCGCCGACCATGGCAATGCTGACGAGATGCTGGTACCCGGAACGAACGAGGTGTGGACTGCACATACCAAGAATCCAGTTCCTTTCGTCCTCGTCGCACCTGAGCAGAGTCCTTATCGTCGCGTGACATTACGGAGCAGCGGTCGTCTCGCCGACGTCGCCCCAACGATTTTGCAGCTCATGGGCCTTGAACAACCGGAGGAGATGACCGGGCAGAGCTTGATCCAACGGTAAGCTGGGTAACCGCTATCCATCCACTGACCCCGAAAGGCCGTCGCAGGAACACGACGGTGGCTGCGACGGCCTGACAAGACTCATAAGTTACCGATCCGCCACGTAGCCATGAAGGGGAGCGGCGGCAGATCTCCTCGCCCTGCTCGCCGCTCCCACGTTGGCCCCACAGCGAGTTCCCCGACGTGGATCTGAGAGGGATCTTGCGGTCAGCAAAACCCGCTGAGTGGACGACCCGATGTGAGTTCCCCGGTCATAAGGCGACCCGACTGTCATCCAAGCCGCCGCAAACCGGCCGGAAAACCGTTCCATCCGGCGTACACAGCCGAGGCGCCGAGCTCCTCTTCAATCCGCAGAAGTTGGTTGTACTTTTCGACACGATCCATCCGAGCCGGCGCACCCGTCTTGATCTGTCCTGCATTTACCGCGACCGCAAGATCGGCGATAAAACTATCAGCAGTTTCCCCGCTCCGGTGCGAAATGATGGTCGCATAGCCGTGCGACCGGGCCAGGCGGATTGTCTCCAGTGTCTCGCTTAACGTTCCAATCTGGTTCAGCTTCACCAAAACCGCATTCGCGACACCAAACGAGATACCATGGCGGACACGCTGCGGATTTGTGACAAACAGATCGTCCCCGACGAGCTGCACTCTACTCCCAAGACGCTCAGTTAGAATCCGCCAGTGATCCCAGTCGTCCTCGGCGAGCGCATCTTCGAGGGAAACAATCGGATAGCGCTCGACCCAGTCACTCCAAAAGTCGATCATCTCGTCCGGCGACAACGTTCGTCCCTCACCAGGGAGAGTGTAGGCTCCATCCTGGTAAAGTTCGGTCATCGCTGGATCGAGTGCCAGAACGACATCCTCCCCAGGGCGAAATCCCGCCCGCTCAATAGCGCTCAGGACAACCTCTACTGCCTGACGGTTGCTCTCAAGGCGCGGCGCGTATCCTCCCTCATCTCCGACTGTCGTCGCAGCGCCTCGCTCAGCCAGTACCTTGCGGAGCGCATGATAGATCTCGGCTCCCCAGCGGATCGCCTCAGCGAACGAGGGGGCACCGACCGGAACGACCATAAACTCCTGCATGTCGACACCTGATCCGGCCGCGTGTTTGCCACCATTCAGAATGTTCAGCATTGGCGTGGGAAGGACATGAGCATCAGGGCCACCCAGATAGCGGTAGAGCGGGAGTCCGAGCGCTGCCGCGGCAGCACGGGCAACCGCGAGCGAGACGCCGAGAATCGCATTCGCACCAAGACGCCCCTTGTTGGGTGTCCCGTCGAGTTCGATAAGTGTTCGGTCAATGGCGCGCTGATCGAGTGCGTCCATCCCACTGATTGCCTCAGCAATTGGACCGTTCACATGTCCAACCGCCTTGCGTACTCCTTTGCCCCCGTAACGCGTCTCGCCATCGCGGAGTTCCACCGCCTCGTGACGTCCGGTGGATGCCCCCGAAGGCACCGCTGCACGCCCCACTGCCCCACAAGCCAAGCGAACCTCCACCTCAACTGTCGGGTTACCCCGGGAATCCAGGATCTCCCGTCCACGGACAGCAACGACCGTCGTCTGGCTCATCGGTTCTTCCTCCTCGAACCACGTCCCAGACTCGACCGGGCGAAGTGTACCGATCAGGACAAAACTCCGGAATCGCTCGAACCATGGCGCGAGCGCTCGCCCGACAGCTGAGCCATACTGCGTAGCGCTATATCGAAACAAGACTTTTCAGCATTTCGGAGTCTGCAGTATTGTGGGCAGCAGGAACTCAGTCGGCGATGCCCAGCAAGCGGCTGGTGCCGTTTGCCGCTTGCGAGATGTCCTCACCACCATGCCCGCATGAGATCAGCATGGACAACCTTGAGTCGATGTTTGAGGTGGCCAAGACAATCCTCCTCGCGCCTCAGCCTGAGTATGGCTCCCTCTAACGGCACCACACGGGATTTCACAGACCCGAGTGGGGGCGGAGTAACCACCCCCACGTGCTGCGCAGAATCCTTCTACGGTTGTCTGGCACTTAGCCGCGCACAGCCGGAATGATGTTCTGATTGAAACGGAACATGTTGTATGGGTCATAGGTGCGCTTGACCTCAGTCAGCCGGGCCAGAGTCGCCGACGGGTAGGCCTCGCGTATCCGTTCCTGCCCCTCATCCTCCAGGAAGTTGACATACGCGCCTGCACCCTCAGCCCTGATCGCTGACCATAGTGCATCTATCCACGAACGATGTGGTGTCGCATCCTCGGTCTCGTCCATCCAGAGGGCCAGCCCACTGACCAGATAACGCTTCTCACGATGAGCAAAGGCTGTCGCCTCAGCGGCGACGCGTGCCATAGCTCCGCCAAGTCCCCGAAACTCCACCATGTTGAACGGCGAGCTCGCGTGATCAACCGCGTCGAGCGCGGCATCGATGACGGCGTCGCCCACCTGGTGCGCGAACGTGTGACGGATGAAGTGACAGATAGGTATCGCCTGGTGCGCCGTGTAGTTGAACATCGCCGGATAGGGTATCAGGCCAATCGCGTCCGCGACTGGCTCGGCGAGTGCCCGCAGCGGCGCGAGCGCCCGTCGGCCTTCCGCCTTGCTGCCTGTCCAGGTCACGAGGATCCAGAGCACCAGTTCGCCAAATCGCGCCTCCGGGATATAGGGAGTAGGCGGTGCATGCATGAGCTTAGCGAGAGTGGTGAGATCGTCAGGAGCGTCCACCACGTAGTCTAGGTAGCCCCGGATCACCTCGCGGTTGGCCGGCAACACCAGGCCGCCCCCGATGATTTGCCTGACCTCTGCCAAGCGCAGCGTGAACTCGGTCACAATCCCGAAGTTGCCACCGCCGCCACGGATAGCCCAAAAGAGATCCGGATGCTCCAGCTCGCTAGCAGTCACCAGCTTGCCGGAGGCAGTGACGACCTTGACCGCAACCAGATTGTCAATAGCGAGGCCATACCTGCGAACCATGAATCCGATACCGCCGCCTGTCACTAGGCCGCCGAAGCCGACGGACGAGGTATCGCCTGTGGAGATCGCCAGCCCGTGCGGCTGGGCAACTGCAGCGAACTCGCCCGAAGTGACCCCCGCCTCAACACGCGCGAGGCGCGAGGTGGGGTCGATCGTTATACGTTTCATACCGGAGAGATCGACGATCAGAGCGTCGTCGACCATACCGTAGCCAGCCGGACTGTGACCGCCGCTGCGTACGCCCAGCGGCAGGCCATGGTTGCGTGCGAAGCGTACGAGTTCGACCACGTCCTGGGTGTCGGCGACCTGGGCGATCGCCGCCGGCCGGCGCGTCACCGCGCGGTTCATGAGCAGTCGCGCGGAATCATAGGCAGGCATGCCCGGCCGCAAGAGTGGTCCGCGCAGCCGCTGCTCGAGCGGCCGTAGGTCAACTTCGGTCAGGCGAGAGAGCGTGGTATCGTGCGTCATGATTGCCCGCTTCCTTTCGTTCACGTTGCCTTCAGCGCTGGTAGCCGCTGCGCTATCGGCAGGGATATCCGCTCACTCGCTAACTCGGGCAATGCACATTCCGGTTCCACATCGAAAACACCCCGGCAGGATTGGCCTGCCACAGCCACACGTGGAGGTCGTAGTGCCAGGGCATGCCCGGCTCGTGGCCCGGCATCGGCCCGTCAAAGTGCTGCCCGAAAAGCGATGGTGCCGGCGCGAACGTCGACCCTTCCGGAGGTGGGTCCTGTAAGAACCACAGCGTCCAGTCTGCTGACTCGGGGAGCTGTACTAAAGCAAACTGGAGATACTCCACCGCGACGAGTCGAGGACCGCCGGGTGTTGGCTCATACAGGAGGACGTCCGGTCGCAGCGGGTCGAGCTTGCCGACGCGACTGGGGTTCACGTAGTGCATGCCCATGCCGCCGTTCGGGGAGGCGACACAGAACTCGGTCGGCAGGTAGCCGTCAGCGAGCGCCGCGGCTGGGTCGTGGTACTTCGCCGTCGCGGCGCGCACCGCCGCGAGCTGTCGGTTGACCGTCGGGTCAGTCGAGCCGGGGGCCGCCAGGGCAGGTACCGCGACAAAACTGAAAGCCAGCGTCGCCAGGATGAAAAGCAGTCCCTTTCGCAACATCATGACCAGCCTCCCTGTGTGTACACGCGTCAAGCGCTTGGTCGGAACTCCACGGGTCCCCTACGGCATCATGTCACCTCCTGATCTTGTCTGTCCACCGAAAACCGGCCTTCGCCGATCAGTCCCAGCGTAGGGCGGTCAGCAGAACAGAACATCCGGAGGGATACCCAATTCTGTGGCGTCTTTCCCCACGCATTTTGAGGAACATAGGGAGAATTCCCTACAGCGAGCGCGGTCACCCCAGCACTGACAAGCGCTCCAGGCAGAGCACGGTGGGGAAGACCCGCTGGCGTGCCAGAAGGCGGGCCGCCCTTCCTTCGTGGTTCTTCGGCACCATGGGTGACCAGAGGATCCAGCCTGTACGGCCGGGTATCCAGCGTGAGGCAAAGGGGAAAGCAGGCGGTTGCTCCTGAGCGATGGACTCTCCGCTGAAAGCGTCAGGCCACCGGCTCTGGACCGAGCCCGTGCTGCACCGCCCAGACAGCGATCTGAGTTCGGGAGCGGAGATTGAGCTTGGTCATGATGTGCTCGATGTGGTTCGCTACTGTCTTCTCGGTGATGAAAAGCTGGGTGGCGATCTCTCGATTCGACAGCCCGCGCGCGACTAATCTGGCCACTTCTTGCTCGCGCGGTGTCAGTGACCCGTGGCGCAGACCCTGGCGAGGCCGATGCACACGGGGACGTTCGACGGGCTCGGTGGACGCCAGCTCAGGCGCTGGTACCGCCAGCGCCTCCGCGATCGCCAGGTCTAGTGGGAGCGAGCGCCCTTCCTGCCACGCCTCCGACCAGGCACTGGCCGACAGGCAGGTAGAGACCTGGGCGATTAGCCGGCCCTGATCGAGCCGATCTGCCGGTTCTAACTTGGCGCCAATGCGCTCGAGCAGCGCCTCGGCGGCACCGAACAGTCGCGCCGCCCGCCAGGGGTCACCACCGATTCCAGCAAGGCCTGCCAGGCCGCTGAGACAAGCTGCCAGCGAGGGTGTGGCACCTAGTTCTCGTTCCAGCATCAGACCCTCGCGCAGTAACTCATGGGCATGGTAGAGATCGCCCCTGGCAAGCACAGCATAGCCGAGGCCGCGTAGCGACCAGGCGAGGTTATGGGTCCGGCCTAGGGTACGGTAGATCGCCCGCGCCTCGGAAAAGTACGTTTCGGCGAGGGCATAATTTCCCTCGCACCGGGCGACCTCGCCTAGGCTACAGAGCGACATAGCGATCCACCACTGGTGACCGACGGCCCGGCGAAGCACCAGTCCCTCTTCACAGAGCACACGCGCGTCCTCGTACCGTCCCTCGTCAAGCGCCTGTCGCGCTAGGCTCGTGAGTGGCAGCGAGAGTCCCCAGCAGGCCCCGAGAGAGCGGAGCACCGTCGCACTCTCCTGGTACAGCACCGTCGCCGCCTGCGGATCGATAGGCCAGGTCGCCTCCGCCAGCGCGAAGATCGTCACCGCAACATACCACGGTTGTCCCAGGGTGCGAGCAACGGCGACACTCTCCTGGAGCAGCGCTCGTGCATCGGTATAGTGGCCGCGGTAGAGTGCCGAAAGCCCGTGGTACTGCAGCGCGAGGCAGAACGTGTGCCTGTCGCCGTGCTCACCGGCCAGCCGGGCGCTCTCTGCCAGCCTCGCTTCGGCTGCGTCGTAGTCGCCTTGCTCGAAGTCCAGCATGCCAAGATCGAGGAGAGCGACAGCGTGCGTTCGGTCGTCGAGAATCCCGAGAGCGTGCACTTGCGTGAGCGACTCGGTGAGGCGAGCGTACCCCTCTGATCGGTGCCCACGGTAGACCCAGAACCACCAGAGCGCAAGGGACAGCCGTAAAGAGAGCTGAGCCGCTTCAGCTCGGTTGCCCGGAGCAGCCGCCTGGGTCCAGACGAACACAGCCCGGTAGTTGTCGTGCTCTACCTCTAACTCATCCAGCCAACCGCGGTCCTCAATGCTGTGCAGCGCGCACTCTCCCCGCTCCGCCAGCGCGAGGAAGTACGTCGCATGTCGGTGGCGGACAAGCGGCTCCTCGTCACTCTCAACGAGCTGCTCGGCGGCGAACTCGCGGATCGTCTCGAGGAGCCGGAAACGTGGCCTCTGCTCGGTTCCCGGGACGCGCTGCACCAGGCTGAGATCGAGCAGGCTCATGAGCGCGTCCAGCACGTCAGGGCCAAGCCGCCCATCGAAGTTACACACCGTCTCAATCGCCTCGATCGTAAAGCCGCCAGCGAACGGTGCTAGTCTCCGGAAGAGGATTCGCTCGCGCTCGTCGAGCAGGTCATGGCTCCAGGCGATGGTCTGGCGGAGGGTGCGTTGCCGATCAGGGAGGTCGCGGGCGCCACCGGTGAGCAGCTGGAGACTTCGCTCCAGGCGGGCCAGGAGTGCCGGGAGCTGGAGCAGTCTCGTGCGTGCCGCGGCTAGCTCGAGTGCCAGCGGCAGCCCGTCCAGGCGAGCACAGATCCGTGCCGCGAGCGGCGCGATATCCGGGGTGAGCGCGATGGCTGGATCACTGGCACGGGCGCGTTCGAGGAAGAGCTGGACGGCCGGCGAAGCCATAACCACCTCTGTTGGAGCGTCCAGGTCGGCCGGGAGCGCCAGAGGAGGGACGTGGTAAATACGCTCGCCACTGAGGCGCAGTGGCAGCCGGCTAGTCACCAGGATCTGGAGCTGTGGGCCAGCAAGCAGGAGCGCCCCGATGTCTCGCGCCGCGGAGACGAGGTGCTCGAAGTTGTCGAGCAGGAGCAGAAGCTGGCGATCCCGCAGCGTCAGAGCTAATCGCTCTTTGACAGGAATGGAGCCGAGGTCTTGTAAGCCCATCGCCTCGGCGATGGCGGTCAGCACCAGTCCGGGATCGCGCAGGGATGCAAGCTCAACAAAAACGACCTCACGCTCCAGCGCGATACGCAATCGCTCGGCGACTGCAGCCGCCAGACGCGTCTTACCAACGCCGCCGGGCCCGGTTAGGGTCACTAGTCTCGTCTCGGAGCGCTGCAGTAGGTCGACGACCTCTGCGATCTCCTGCTCGCGTCCGACGAGCGTGGTCAGGTAGCCTGGCAGCGACACCACATAGTCCAATGCGAGTCTTGTGACACTGACGCACAAGCTGCGCGATGAGAGCATTATACGTGCCTTCGAGAGCCACCGGGCAGTGCAGCACAAGGCTTGCGAGGTGTTACGGGATCTGCGGTTTTGTGTCGGACGGAAGGCGTTTAGGCAGTGGTGTTCTGCAAGCGCCTGATCCCATTCGCTACATACTGGAGATGCCCATCTTCATCCATCTTCATCCCCATCCGCAATTCCACGAGTAGACCGGCCGCCACTTCCCTTCGTGACCGCGCAGCGTTCAGCACTCAGCAATGGCCAACGTCTCCCCAAAGACCAGTGGCGAACCCAGACTTCCACCGACAAGCTTTCTCTGTCATCACATCCCAATTCCTCCCGCGAAAGCTCCCAGATGCTTTATTGCCTGGTCGCCCTGCCTCTGCTCCCGCACACATGCAAGGGCTGGTTCTCAGCTAGCCGCACCGCGCGGACTTGTCGTATTGAGGCAGCCCGGCGGGACCGCACGTTGGACATGGCCGCACTACTGCTGGTCAGCGCCACTCAGCGCGATCGATTCAACTAGCGCTCTGTCACCTCGCAGCCGAAGACAAGGTGACGACCGAGATCGCCGTTCCCCTTCTCACTCGCGTCCCCAGACCGGCCAGTCAGTTGCCCTCGGAAGCGAGATCCCGGACGCTGCCGGTCACTCAGCCGGCGGGCGAAAAAAGAAACTCCAGGTCGATCAAAGGAATCACCCGGGAATTGGGCAGAGCACAAGGATGCCGCTCGGGAGCAACGGGGTCGTTGCCCGAGCGGGAGCGCTGCGCGCTCTGCACCCTGGCCGGCTGAAGCTCCTGGAGCCGTGACTTTGCCGAAAGTGCTGACCATGGGTCGTCTCTCGAGCTCAGATTCGCCAGCCCGGACTCGCGTCTCGCGGGGTGTGCCCGGGCGTGGAGTGGACGAACATCACACGCTGGGGAGCACGAGAAGCCTTGTGGGATGCAGGAGCCCGTCGGGCAGCAGGGACCACCGCTGGACTGTGCCAGCGTGCAGGGGAGCGTAAAACACCGCGGGGTTGTGCTGTGAGCCTTTCCGAGGACCGGCTACTACGGGAGTATTGGACTCGGAATCAACGTGCTCCAAAACCTATTCCGGAAGCTACGCTACCGGTTTCTGTTGGACAGGTCTTGGGCCCTCGGCAGCAGGGCCGGCCGGGGCTTCGGTCTCCTCGTCTACCACCAGTCACAAGATATTGCGAAGTCTCGATGCCGGGGAGTTGTTGCTTGACACCTCCGATCGCGCATCCTTATGCTCAGGCCGCGTCCCGAAGGACGCGCCACTGAGAGTCGAACGAGAACGCCCCTATCGCAGGAGGCGAGTGAGTGAGCAGCGAACGGATCGAGGCACTCCGCCAACGGGCACTCGAGGAACTCCACGCCGCAACAACGCAGGACGCCCTGACAGAGTGGCATGCTCGATATCTCGGGCGTCGCGGTGAAGTAACGGCTCTGCTTCGCCAGTTGGGTTCACTCCCGCCGGAGGAGCGGCCCGCCTTTGGACGCGCCGCAAACGCTCTGAAGGAGGAGCTCCAGCGAGCCTACGAACAGCGAGAGCGAGAAATCCGCGAACTCGAACTCGCTGCGCGGATCGCATCTGAGGCAGTCGATGTGACACTTCCCGGACGTGCGCCGCATATCGGTACACTCCATCCTGTGACACAGATGATTCGGGAAGTCACCGACATCTTCGCGCATCTCGGATTCCAAGTCGTCGAGGGGCCAGAGGTCGAGTACGGATATTACGCGTTCGACGCTCTCAACATTCCACCGGAGCATCCTGCCCGAGACGTCTGGGATACGATCTTCATCGAATCTGACCAAAAGGAGATCGTTCTGCGACCACATACTTCGCCAATGCAGATCCGGGTCATGGAACGACGCCAGCCGCCCATCCGGGTGGTCGTTCCTGGACGCTGTTACCGATACGAAGCGGTTGACGCGACGCATGAATGGCATTTCCATCAAATCGAGGGGCTCGCAGTTGACGAGCACATCACGATGGCGGATCTCAAAGGCACCCTTGCGGAGTTCGCGCGTCAGCTTTTTGGGCGCGAACGTCGCGTTCGCTTCCGCTGTGATTTCTTCCCCTTCGTCGAGCCTGGGGTCGATTTCGCCATCGACTGCATGTTCTGTCGCGGGGAAGGTTGTCGTGTCTGCGGAAACAGCGGCTGGATTGAGATCCTGGGTGCCGGAATGGTGCATCCGCAGGTCTTGCGCAACGTGGGGTATGACCCTGAGCGCTACTCTGGTTGGGCCTTTGGTATGGGCGTGGAGCGACTCGTCATGCTCAAGTACGGCGTCCCAGACATTCGCTATTTCTATCAAGGCGACCTGCGTTTCCTACAGCAGTTCGATCGGATACCGGTCTGAGCAACGACCAACACGGAAGGTGGGCGAACACCGATGAAAGTGCCGATGCGGTGGCTGCGCGAACTCGTCGCGACCGACCTCTCGGCCGACGAACTCGCGGAGCGACTGACGCTGGCCGGACTCGAGGTCGAATCGATCGAGCGTATCGGGGCACACTGGGACAACATCTATGTCGGTGTGGTAGAGCGTATCGAGCCCCATCCCAATGCCGATCGGCTGGTTTTGGCCACGGTTAATGCCGGAGCACACCGTCTGACCGTTGTCACTGGCGCACCGAACATTGCGGTGGGGCAGAAGGTGGCATTGGCACTCGCCGGAGCCACACTTTATGATGGCCACAGCGCCGAACCGAAATTGACTACCCTCAAGCCGGCGACCATCCGTGGCGTGCGGTCGGAAGGCATGGTGTGCTCCGAGAAGGAACTTGGCCTGTCCGAAGAGCACGAGGGGATCATGGTTCTCGATCCCGATGCTCCCGTCGGCATGCCGCTTCGTGAATATCTGGGCGACGAGGTCCTCGAGCTCGCAATCACGCCCAACCGTGTCGACGCGTTCTCGATCGTGGGCGTGGCACGCGAGGTAGCTGCACTGACCGGAGCCCCCTTCCAACTCCCGGCACTTGCCACACTCGAGGCTCCAGTTGATCCGATCCTCGCAACAATCGAGGCGACCGACCTCTGCGCCCGCTTCGTTGGTGTAGCGCTCGAGGGTATCCGCGTCGAGCCTTCGCCGTGGTGGATCCGTCGGCGACTCCAGCTTGTCGGTATCCGACCGATAAACAACGTCGTTGATGTGACAAATTATGTGATGGTGGAATGGGGACAACCACAGCACGCCTTTGATCGCGCACGCTTGCGCGAAGGGCGTATCGTCGTGCGGCGTGCCCGCCCAGGAGAGGAGATCGAAACGCTCGATCACATCCGACGCGTACTGACGCCTGACACACTTGTCATTGCCGACGCCGAGCGACCAGTCGGCATTGCCGGTGTCATGGGGGGACTCGACAGCGAAATCACCGAAGAGACGACAAGTGTTCTTCTGGAAACCGCGAACTTTCACATGTTGAGCATCCGGCGGACCGCTCGCGCGCAGCGCCTCCGCACCGAGGCATCTGCACGCTTTGAGCGTGGACTCGATCCCAACCTCTGCTGGCCAGCAGCCCAACGCGCTGTGCGTTTGCTCACCGAGTTGATTCCCACCTGCCGTGTGGTTGCTTTCGTCGACCACTATCCGTCTCCCCGGTTGCCACGTCGTATCGAGCTGCCGCGCAATGAAATCCCGCGTTTGCTCGGCGTCGACTATCCGGATCACGAGGTGCTTCAGGTCTTCCAGCGACTCGGCTTCGTGACCGAGACGCACCGGCGGGACGACCGATCGATCTGGATCGTCGAGGTACCGACCTATCGCAGCGACGTGACCATCCCTGCGGATCTGGTCGAGGAAGTCGCCCGGGTCATCGGGTATGACTCGTTGCCCGAACGTCTCCCGGTTGGACAGACCGTTCCGGTCGAGATCGATCCAGAATTGCGCCTCATCAGGCAGATTCAAAACGGCCTCGTTGCCGCTGGGCTCCACGAGATCATCACCTATCCGATGGTTGATGACGAGACACTCCTGGTACTCTCTCCAGGTGGGGACTCGGTGCCAGAACGGCTCGGTTTCTACCAGCGACCGAGCCAGGAGTTCGTGCGGGCGCGTAACCCCATCCGCCCGGAGTGGTCGATCATGCGTCCATCCCTTATCCCGACCTTACTCCGAAACGCGGCGGAGCAACTCAAGTTCAACGATGCTGTGGCCGTCTTCGAAACTGGCAAGGTGTACCTGCCGCGCGGACGCGACGAGTTACCTGACGAGCGCCGCGCCGTCGGTTGCCTTCTCGCTGGCCTGCATGCACCGCGCGATCTGTACCACGAGGAGCGCCCTGTTGACTTCTTCGACCTCAAGGGCATCCTGGAGACACTTTTGCCACGCCTCGGTGCGCAGGATCTCGTCTTTCGCCCGATTGTCCATCCGACGCTTCAACCGGGCCGGAGCGCAGAACTGGTGTACCGCGGCATGCCCGTCGGTATTCTAGGGGAAGTGCTCGTCACCATCGCCGAGCGGTTCGGTATCGCTCAGCACCACAGAGTGGTCGTCGCCGAGTTCGATATTCCCTCGTTGATCGAACTCGGTCTGGAGCCTGTCACTATCCGTCCAATTTCTCGCTATCAGCCGATTGAACAGGATTTCGCGATCGTCGTGGACGAGGCAACTCCAGCGGCTGACGTTGCTGCCGCCATCCGGGCTGGGGCGGGGCCACTCGCGGCGGCAATCCGACTCTTTGATGTCTACCGCGGTCCGGCCATACCGCCCGGCAAGAAGAGTCTGGCCTTCCGTGTGATCCTCTCGGCACCTGATCGAGCACTCAGCGACGCGGAACTGCAGCGGGTGCGCGAACGGATCGAGCAGCAAGTCCGTCGACGGGTCAAGGGAGAGTTCCGCCGGTGACATCGAACTCAACGCCTGAGAGTCTTCCTCCCCTCGAACGCCTGCGCGGTATGCAGGATGTGGGGCCAGCACTTTTCCGACGACGCCAGGCCGTTCTCCGGCGTATCCTTCATATCCTCGAACGCCACGGGTACGAGGTGATTGAGACCCCGATCCTCGAACCGACCGAGCTTTTTCTCCGCAAGGCCGGCCCAGAACGTATCGCCCAACTCTATGCTTTTTCCTTTCGGAATCGCGATATTGCGTTGCGGCCAGAGCACACGGCGTCGGTCTTGCGCTATTACGTCGATGCCCGGCAGAATGATCCACTCCCGCTACGTTTCGCTTATGCCGGGCCGGTATTCCGGTACGAGCGTCCCCAAGCGGGTCGCACGCGCCAGTTCACTGAGGTGGGGTGCGAACTCCTCGGGGCACCCGGCGCGAGTGGTGACGCTGAAGTGATCCATCTCGCAGTCGAGATTCTCCAGTCGCTCGGGATTGCCCCGCGGATCGTGCTCGGGCATGTCGGAATTGTTCTCGACTTTCTCCAGCGCTTACCGCTCCGTCAACGTGCGCGGGACTGGCTTCTCTGGACAATGGAACGGCTGCGCAAAGGACAAGACGTCGATCTCGAGGCGGAACTCCCTGCGCTCACCGGCAGTGCCCACGTCGCCCAGCTGACAAGGGAATTACGGGAGAAGCTACACCCCTTGCAGCCCGAGGAACTCGAGCGACTCGTCCTTACACTCCTCCAAGAAGTTGGCATTCAAACGTCTAACAGCTCCCGCGCACCAGACGAGATCGTCCGTGGTGTCCTGGCGAAACTCGAGCGGAGCGCGGATCAACAGGCACTCCGTCATGCTTTCGCTTTCGTCCGAGAACTTGCTTCCATTTCCGGCCCACCTGATGATGTCCTTCCCGAGCTCCATCGGGTCATCGCACGCTACGAGCTCGATGCAACCCCACTGCGTCAGATCGATGATTTGCTCGAGCTTCTTGCCGCGTACGGCGTCGCCTCACAGCAGATCGTTCTCAGCCCAGGTATGGCACGTGGTCTCCACTACTACACCGGCATCCTCTTTGAGGTCTATCCTGAGAACGATCTCGGCCGTCAACTCTGCGGCGGCGGACGATACGACGATCTCGCCCAACTGTTGGGCGCACGGGCTCCCTTACCCGCGTGTGGTTTCTCTGGTGGGCTGGAACGTATCGCTGATCTGGCGTCCCTTCCGGACGTCCCGGCAGCACCGCGCCTGCTCGTGGCAGCAGCCCAGCCAGAGGCGCTCGCACGAGCCGAACAGGTCGCGGAAGCACTTCGTGCACAAGGAGCAGTTGTTGAACTCGACGTGCGGCAGCGTTCGGTCTCCGCGAATCGCCGCTACGCTCGTCGACGTGGATTCATCCAGTTGCTCGTCGTTGACGTTTCCGGCTCCGTCCAGCATTGGGACCTTCGCTCGAATGAGGAACGAGAGACCGATGAGTGAACCGTTGCGGCTCGCTATCGCTTCAAAAGGTGCTTATGAGGAAGCGACCCTCCGCTTCTTGGAAGGTGCCGGGCTCAGTGTCTGGCGCCCCAATCCCCGGCAGTACGTCGGCCGACTGTCGGGTATTGATGGGATCGAGGTGCTGTTCCAGCGCACTGCTGACATAGTGCAGCAGGTTGCGACCGGCGGGGCTGACCTCGGCATCACCGGGTACGACCTCGTTGCCGAGTTGGCAGGAGACGATCCAGACGTCCTCGTGGTCATGGAGGATCTCGGATTTCGCCGTTGCGAGCTGGTGTTGGCCGTGCCGGAGAGTTGGCTCGACGTGACGACGATCGCCGACCTGGCTGATCTTGCAGTCGAGTGGAAACGCCGTGGCCGCACGTTACGGGTTGCAACAAAGTTCCCTAATCTCACAAGGGAGTTCTTGCTTCGCAATGGCGTCCATTACTTTACGCTCGTTGAAGGGCATGGCGCACTAGAGGTCGCGCCAGCCCTCGGATATGCTGATCTCATTGCTGATCTGACCGAGACCGGTGTCACGCTCCGCGAGAACCGGCTCCGCGTTTTGGAAGGTGGCGTCATCCTCCGCGCTCAGGCGTGTCTCATCGCCAGCCGGAAATCGCTCTGCCACACGCCTGAGAAGCTCGAGCGCGCCCGCATCGTGATCGAGCTCATCGAGGCTCGCCTTCGCTCACGGCGTTATCGCCTCATCACGGCGAACATCCGCGGCCACGACGAAGAGGACGTCGTCCGCCATGTCACTGCTCATGTTGCGACCACTGGTGAACTCGGGCCGACGGTCGCCCGCGTCTACCCGAAATCGGGAGACACTCGCTCTGGATGGTATGAGGTCACGATCATCGTTCCTGCTCACCTCTTGCTGGAAGCGGTGGATCACTTGCGGCTGGCTGGCAGTACTGGCATCACCGTTACGTCGCCTGACTACGTGTTCGATTCCCGGTCGTTCGCGTTCGAGCGGCTTTGTCGAGCTCTGGAGGAGGGAGCATGACGGGCGTGATCCGGCTTTTCGAGGATCTCCATGCTGCGCGGGCCTTCTTGGGACGTCCGCGTCAGCTGCCAAGCGAGCTCCCTGATCCAGTACGCGAACGCATTCGCTCCGTGTTCGGTGCGGAGCTCTCACCGCTTCAGGTCGTCGAGCGGATCATCACAGCTGTGCGTGAAGAGAGGGACAATGCTCTCCGACGATTCACGCTCGCCTTCGACGGCATCCTCGTCGAGGACTTTCGTGTACCGGAGGATGAACTTGTCAGGGCCGCTGCCACAGTGCCAGCGGATGTGCTCACAGCACTTCGCTTCGCGCGCGACCGTATCGAGCGCTTCCACCAGCGGACGCTTCGGCGTTCCTGGATCGAGTTCGATCGCGATGGTGCGTTTGGACAGCTTGTTCGCCCTGTCGATCGTGTTGGCATCTATGTTCCAGGTGGCCGAGCGCCGCTTCCTTCCTCGTTGCTTATGACTGCTATCCCGGCACAGCTCGCTGGCGTTCGTGAGCTCATCGTCTGCACCCCACCAGGACGGGATGGGCGGATCGCACCGATCGTCGCCGCGGCAGCACATCTCCTTGGCATTCGTTCTGTCTACAGGCTCGGAGGTGCACAAGCGATCGCCGCGATGGCCTTCGGGACCGAGTCGATTCCCAAAGTGGACATCGTCGCTGGCCCAGGAAACCTCTTTGTTGTGCTCGCCAAGCGGCTCGTTTACGGCGAGGTTGGGATCGACCAGCTTCCCGGCCCCACAGAGACCCTGGTCATCGCTGATGACTCTGCCCATCCCGCACTCTGCGCAGCCGATCTCCTGGCGCAAGCCGAGCACGACCCGCTCGCCAGCGCTATTCTGATCACTACCGATCCTCGTCTCGCTCGCGCGACGATCGACGAAATTGAGCGACAGCTTGCACGTCTCGAATCGGCCGACATCGCGCGGAGTGCGCTCGAACGCAACGGAGCGATCGTCATCGTCCCCGATTTGGAGCAGGCTTTTGAACTGGCGAACCTCTTTGCGCCGGAACACCTGTGTCTGTCAATACGGGAACCCTGGCGCTATCTCGATCGCGTCCGCAACGCTGGCGGCGTGTTCCTCGGTGAAACCTCGCCTGAGGTGATCGGCGACTACACAGCTGGGCCGAGCCACGTCATGCCGACGGGGGCGACCGCTCGGTTCGCCTCGCCGGTGACGGTCGAGACGTTCCTCAAAGTCACGAGTGTGATTGCTGTCTCGCCCGAGGCGCTGGAGCGACTGGGTGTTCCCGCCATGCAACTGGCTCAGGCTGAAGGCCTACCAGCACATGCCGCTGCGATCGAACAGCGACTGGAACGAGTACCACCCCAATAATCGTCAAGATGGAGCCAGGTGGCGAAGCGCAGCGAGGATTCGCTGTTCAAGTGTTTCTGCAGCTCGGACGTCCGGCTGTGCTGCAGCCATGCGTGCCTCCTGGGCGGTATAGCCGAGCGCTTGGAGTGCCGCCAGAAGCTCGCGGTCGAGCTCGTCCACTCCGCTCGATGGAACCAGTGACGGAAGTCGTCCACGGAGCTCTAACACGATCCGGCTTGCCGTCTTACGTCCGACTCCTGGCGCACGCGCGAGTTGGTCTACCTGTTCCTCGCGGATCCACTCCGCAATCCGTTCCGGCGGCGCCAGAGACAAGACGCTCAACGCCCCTCGTGGTCCCACCCCGCTCACCCCGAGCAACGAGAGAAAGAGTTCCAGCTCGGTTTCCGTCGCAAAACCGTAGAGAGCAAGTTCCTCTTCGCGAACCATCAGGTGGGTCACCAGCGAGATCGGTTCCCCAGGGTCACCAAGCTCCTGCAAGGTCGTCGCCGATGTCTGCACGCGGAAGATGACACCTTGAACATCGACGAGCACTTCACCCGGTCGCTTACTCACCAGTGTGCCGCGGAGACCTCGAATCACGTGTCGCGCTCCTCGACGAGCGGCAGCTGTAAGCCGTAGATGCGCTGGGCATTCTCGGCCAGCACTGCTCGGAGCTCCGACTCGGTTAGACTGCCTTCACTCTGTACGCGCCCCAGGAAGCGTTTCTGCCGCAATACCGGATAGTCGCTCGCAAACAGCACACGCTGCGGGCCAACGAGATCGACAACCAGGCGGAACACGCGAAACCGGTACAAGTACGTGCTCGCCGCAGAATCGTAGACGACGTTGCTTGTCGCCCTTGCCACTTCAGGCATCAACTCATAGAAGGGGAGTCCACCGCCCCAATGTGCCGCCACCACTGTCACGTCAGGAAAGCGCTCGAGGAATCGCACAAAACGCTGTGGCCATGCGGTTCCCTTGCCAGCATAGTGGTGACCGAGTGGCTCGCTCACGTGCGCCATAATAGGACGGCGTGCGGCAATACAGCTTTCAACGAGGTCACTGAGTGCCTCAGGTTCATCCCAGGCGAACCCCTGAGCATCCGCATTGAGTTCTCCAACTCCGCTCGCTCCGCGTTGGAAACAGCGCTCCGCTTCACTTGCTGCCTGCCGCTGATGCGGCACAACTGTTGCTAGCCATGCGATACGGCCAGCGCTCCGTTGTGCAACCTCGGCCAGGTACTCATTGTGATACGCGCAGAGTCCAGGGTCCGACCAGGGAAAGCCGGCAGCAATGGAGACCGTAATTCCAGCCTCGTTCATCGAAGCGACAAGATCCTCTGCCGTTGCGAGACGCGCGCGAGGATCCGAATACAGTTCGGCGAACCATCGATCTCGCTGGCAGAATTCGGCCCGTCGCTGGACGATTTCGGGAGGAAAGATATGCACGTGAGCATCAATAATGGTTCTCATCCACCGTAACCCAGGCTCAGGATCACCCCGACGATTGCAATGAACACGAGTAAGCCAATGACGATCAATGCGACAATCCAACGATTGCCAGCCTCGTGACGTTCCGCCTCCGCCTCGACTGTGGTCGTCGCCGGCTTGAGCCACGCAACAATGGCGGAGGCGTTGTCCTGACTGCCCTGTTCGAGCGCGCGCTCGACCAACATCCGCGCTGCCCGCTCTGGTTCCGCAGACAGCGCGATTGCTGCGAGTTCCTCGTCACTCAGGACATCGTGAACACCATCCGACGTGAGGACAATGCGGTCGTCACTCATCAAACGGAGCTCGAAGACATCGACGTCCACTTTCGGTCGATAACCAAGCGCACGCGTAATGACGTTCCGATAGGCACTCCCCCGCGCCTCTTCTTGTGTCAACAGGCCCGCTTCCACCTGTTCAGCGACCAACGAATGGTCGCGAGTAATCTGCGTTGGGCGACGAGCACGAATTAGATAGGCACGACTGTCACCGACATTTGCCACGGTCAGGTTCTCGCCGCGGATCACTGCCGCGACCAAGGTTGTCCCCATCAAGTTGGTCTCACCGTGTGGCTCCCATTCGCGGAAGATCCGCTCGTTCGCCAAACGAAACGCCTCCTCGAGCCGTTTCGCGACCTCCGTGGGCGGAACTGGTGACGCAAAGAAGTGCTCACGGAGCGTTTCCACGGCCATCTGCGCAGCAACTTCTCCTCCGCGATAGCCCCCCATCCCATCGGCGACAGCTAAGAGAACACCGTTCTCTTGCGCCTCCGGACTGGTCGGGTCGACCACGAGGACCGCATCTTCGTTCTGCTCTCGAACGGGACCAGGATCGGTTGCAGCCCCGACAAGGAGCGTAGTCTCACGAACTCGCGCACGGGCAACCACGGCCTCAAGCCACCTTCCTCTCGTCCTTAGGCCCAAGTATGAGCCCTCGCGTCTCCTCCCGCAACGCGCCGCTTGCGACTGTGCACACTGCACCGATTCCTTGGCAACCGACTGCTCATCTTCTGTCACGATGCTGTAACACGAGAAGCCGCCCAACGGACTACTCTAGAAGCAGCGGGAGATTCCCCGCGGGAGGGAGTGTCCAATGGAAACCCGGTTGCAATCGCACCAGCGCACTGAGGAGTGGCGCGAGGACGTTGTTGGTCCGTGGACGCTCCGATACTACGTCACGCAACCTGCTCCCAGCCAGTGGGTCGCAGTCGGTCTGGTGGCAACAACACAGGGGTATGTGTTTCTCACTGGTTGTGGCCGGTGCGCGTCGGATGCCCTGTCCGAGCTACGTCACCGCCTCCTCCAGCGACTCTCATCCGACGTGGTGCGGGATCGGGGCGTCACTCTGGTCGGTTGTGCTGCTTGATCGCTCGGGGAACGCCAAGACGAATACAGCGCCTTGCCCTCCTGGTGCTTCGTGCCAGATGCGACCCCCGTTGGCTTCGACAAGCAACTTGGCCTGGTAGAGGCCAAGACCGAGTCCGGGTTTCCCGTGAGAACGTCCACGTTGGAACGGCTGGAAGAGACGCGAATAGAGTTCGGGCTCGACGCCTGGCCCATAATCCCGGATCTGGATACGAACCTCTGCACCTTCCCGATACGCCCCGATCTCGATCCGCTCCCCGGGAGGGCTGTATTTGGCAGCGTTGTGGATGACGCTCCGCAAGGCTTGCACCACGTGCAAGGGGACGATATCGACCGTCAAATCAGGAGGGACCTGAACCTCCACTCGAAACGGCGCAAGCTCGTCGGCCAGTTCCCGTAGCACTGCGGACACAAGATCGGTAACCAGAGTGGAAATTCTCATCTGCTGTGTACCTGCCTTCTGCAGTTCCGCCAGTTGGAGCATGCGCTCGAGCATGTCCCGCAAGGAACGAGTGGCAGTCAGGAGATCTCGTAGCAGTGTCGCGCGTTCCTCGACACTCAGCTCTTCCCAATTAGTCACGAGAAGCTGAGCAATCCCTTCGACGACCGTCAAGGGAGTACGCAGTTCATGCGAGACAAAGGTAAAGAGTTCCTCGCGCAGACGCTGCTCGCTTGCACGGCTGGTGATGTCCTGAAAAACCGCGATAGCACCGAACTGTTTGCGGCGGTTCAGGAACAGCGGGGCCGCATTCACGAGACACGTCACCGAGCGACCATCAGAACGCTCGAGCAGGATCTCACGCTGGCGAATGACCTCGCCGTATCGGAGCGCACGGACAAGCGGGATCTCCTCGAGTGAGAGCGGCCGTCCGTCGAGTGTCCGGCGTGTGTTTGCTGTCACAAAGCGTCGCAGCGAAAGCGGCGGTACAACGTTCCACCCGAGCAACTGAGAAACCTGCCGGTTTACAAGGATGACCGATTCCGGTTCCCGAACCGCCACCACGACCGCCTCTGGCAGTTGAACAACAATTTGCCGGAGAAGGCGCCACTCTTGATGATCTCGGCGACTTCCTCCCATCCCGTACCCCCACCTGGTATGCGGCCATCGCTCTTTTATCGTGAAGAGGGACGGCGTACCGAGACGGTCCCGCATGTGGGCTGTCCCGGCACAACGCCTGCGGGCCTCAAGCGGATACTGCTGGGGGTTCGGCCAGCTGATATCCAAGTCCGGGTCGGGTCACGATGACTCGATGTGGCTCCTCGTCTCGGAGCTTCGAACGCAGGCGACTGACCCACGTACGCAGATAGTACGTCTCGCGCACGAACTCCGGTCCCCACACGTGGCTGAGGAGCTCAGCATGCCGCATGACACGGCCGGGATTCCGCGCGAGCTGCTCGAGGAGTGCCCACTCCGTTCGACTGAGGCGAACTTCCTGGCCATCGACGTAGACGCGCCGATTCTGGAGATCGATCGTCACGTGATCATAGTGAAGAACCGTCTGCTGTGGTGTGTTGCGGCATGCCCTACGAAGAACCGCAGCGATCCGGGCCAGAAGTTCGTCGAGGTGAAACGGCTTCGTCACATAATCGTCGGCCCCTAGTTCCAGTCCCAAGACACGGTCTTCCGGGGCGACCCGTGCACTGATCAAGATGATTGGAATCGTGCTTCGCGCGCGGATATCCTGAAGGACCTCAAATCCGCTGCGGTCCGGGAGGATAATGTCCAAAAGCACAAGATCGGGTTCATGCCGATCCAGCGCCTCGAGCGCGCCTTTCGCGGTTCCTGCGACCACAACGCTGTACCCTCGCAAGGTAAGCGCTGCGCGCAGGAGTCGTTGGATCGACGGGTCGTCGTCGACGACGAGTACGAGCCGCTTACCCATAGCTCCACCCTCACTGCCCAATAAACTCGGGCACTGCTAACCGTCATTCGTCGACCTGACCCGCAGCACTTTCATCGTAGGCAAGTTGTTCCGCCTCGTCAAGAGTGTTGACATTCTGGTATTGGAACGAGATCGAATTGCTCTCGGAAGAAGCGCCTGTACGCAGCCAAGGGAACAGGCGCTTCCGTCATGCACCGATCCATCTCTCTACAGCGCCAGAAACACAACAGCGTGAAGAGGGATCACTGGATTTCACGGCACTTTCGTGCGCATCCAGAACCTCCTCTCGTTTGACCATCTGGATGAGTGAAGGACGTTTCCATCTGGCGCAGGCTGGATCGCGCGTCACGTACCCGGTGCAGGCAGAACCTCGATGATAGGGTACGGTCAGAATCTCTTGTATCCCGCACGGCTCTCGGACATACTGAGCATGTGTGAGTAGGAGCTGAGATTCGTGACAGACGATCCGGCCATTCTCAAGCTGCCGAATGAGACGCAAATTGCCTTACGCTTGGCGGGCGCCCGCGATCAACTGACGCTCGTCGTCGATGCACTGCGAACACACCGGCCTTCGCTCGCCGAGTCAGCGACCTGCGCAGTCATTGACCAGGCACTGAAGACGCTCACTGCAGCCTTGCATGGCTTCAATCTGCTCCTCCCGCAGCCTCTCCCCGCGGAACGAGTCACCTGGCGTAACCTGCGCGCTCGGTTTGTCGCAGTTCAAGCGGAGAGCGCAGTCCTCGACTTGGTCGAGGAACATTTGCGTCCTCGGGTCGGCTGGCTTTGGTGGCTCGACCGCAAAGAGCATGCGAGCGCGTTCGCCCCTCTCCTCCGCGTCGACAGCGAAACGGGTTCCGTCGCAATTTGGCGAGATCCTTTGGATCCGACCGCTGGTGTGGAAGCAGGCACTCCCGATGAGTACCTTGCCAGTGTTTTGGATCGCATCGAGGAATTGACTCGGGAGATCGCCCGTCTTGCTCGCAAAGACGTGGAAACGTTTCGGCAAGCCGCCCGTCGTCAACCAGGACGGATGCTCTAACCGCTTTGGGGTGACACCAGTGTGGTCTGGCGCCAATCCGCCGCATCAGAGCGGCGAGAAAGTGCCTTTTCATAGCACTGAATGCTAAGACTCCGTGCATCTGAACGCAAGTCCAGCGCACAAGCGGACAGTTTCAGCTCACCATTTATCCTTTATCAGAGACAGTTCGCTCAACGGTAACCGAGGAGGTTCCCGTGATCCTCGCTCCCCCGGAACGCACTTGTTGTCTCTGCCGGTTGTTGGGGAAATCCATGTCTTGTTCATCTTTCAGCCCACTCAACGCTTGACACGAGGCGACTCCTCTGGTAGGCTGCGATAGGGACAAAGAGCAGTCCCGGGTGGAGTTCCATGGAAACGAGGCGGCGGCCACAAGGTTTGAGAGAAAGCGACCAGCGACTAGCTGGTTCTGAGGGTGTGCCCGCCACCTCAGCCTGGACGTGCTTCCTCAGCCTCGTAGTAGTAATTCTCATCCTTACGGGCCTGCCGCTGGCGGGAGGCTGAGCGAGCGCGGACCAAGACACTGAACAAAGACGAAGCGCATCGCGAGCCTCCCCAGCGGGAGGCTCGCGATATATCCAGGGGTCATGAAGGGAGGTCAGGCGGAATGGCAATTGAGACACGTGAGCGACAGCAAGTCAGTGAGGAACCGCAGCGCGAACCACAGCTGGGAGCGCACCTCGTTTTACAGGCCCTGGTGCGTGAAGGGGTGGAGGTCATTTTTGGCTATCCCGGCGGTGCAATTCTCCCAGTGTATGACGCGTTACCGCACTATCCGATCCACCACGTCCTGGTTCGACACGAGCAGTCCGCTGCGTTCGCCGCGGACGGTTATGCGCGTGCGACCGGTAAGGTGGGAGTTTGCATGGCCACCTCTGGCCCTGGGGCGACCAATCTGGTCACGGGGATCGCCAATGCCATGATGGACTCGATCCCCATCGTCGCCATTACCGGCCAGGTCCCGCAAAGCGTGATTGGAATGGACGCCTTCCAGGAAACTGACATCACCGGTATCACATTGCCGATCACCAAATACAACATGGTGATCCGCAGCGTGGAGGAGATCGGCCCTGCAATTCAGAAGGCTTTCTACCTTGCTCGCTCTGGTCGCCCGGGACCTGTACTCATCGACATCCCCAAAGACGTCCAGCTCGCTAAGGGTTACCTTGCCCCACGCCAGGAACTTCATCTCCCTGGCTATCGCCCCACTATCGTGCCGCACCGACGGCAAATCCGACGCGCGGCCGAACTTATTCGCCAAGCCAAGCGTCCCCTCATCTTGGCTGGTCACGGCATCCTCATAAGCGGAGCGACAGAGGAGCTCGTGCGCTTTGCCGAACGCACGCAAATTCCGGTCGGCCTGACGCTCCTGGGCATTAGTGGCTTTCCAGCTTCTCACCCGCTGTGCCTCGGAATGGTCGGAATGCATGGGCATGCCCACGCAAATCGCGCCATCCACGAGGCAGACCTGATCATTGGGATCGGGATGCGCTTCGACGATCGAGTGACAGGCCGACCGAGCGAGTTCGCGCCCAATGCGAAGATCATCCACATCGACATCGATCCGGCAGAGATCGGCAAGGTGCTCAAGACAGAAGTGCCGGTTGTCGGCGATGCACGCGAAGCGCTGCGCCTCCTGCTCGAAGAACTTGAACCGCTGGAGCATGACGACTGGCTGAGCCTGATCCGAAGCTGGTACCGGCCAATCCGCACCGAGCCATCCGGACCGAATGGCATCCTCCAGCCGCAGTACGTCATCGCGCGGCTCCACGCGCTCACGGAGGGGAAAGCGATCGTCACGACCGATGTGGGCCAGCATCAAATGTGGACGGCCCAGCTGTACAAGTGCGACATCCCGAAGCAGTGGATCAGTTCCGGCGGCCTGGGTGCCATGGGCTTCGGCGTCCCCTCCGCGATGGGAGCTGCGATCGGGCGCCCCGAGGCCGAGGTGTGGGCGGTCGTCGGCGACGGTGGTGTGCAAATGACCTTGAACGAGTTCGCGACGATCGTCGACGAACAACTCAACGTCAAAGTGGCGATCATCAACAATGGCTACCTCGGCATGGTCCGGCAGTGGCAGCAGCTCTTCCACAACCGAAACTATTCGGAGACGCCGATCTCGAGCCCGGACTATGTCCTGCTGGGTCAGGCCTACCGGATGGCAGCACGGCGGGTCACACGTCCGGGCGAGGTCGACGAGGCCATCCTGTGGGCCCGTTCTTTCCGCGGACCCGCACTCATCGAGTTCGTTGTGAATCAGGAAGAGAACGTGTTCCCGATGATCCCGTCCGGTGGAACGTTCCGGGACATGATTGACGAGTACCAGGTTGAGGGGGAATGGTGAGCGTGCGAAGTCATACACTCGTCGTGCTGGTCGAAGACAAGCCAGGAGTGATGAATCGGATCGTCAGTCTCTTCCGCCAGCGCGGTTTTAACATCGATTCGATCGCGGTTGGTCATTCGGAAACACCCGGGCTCTCGCGCATCACACTCGTCGCGCAGGGTGACGATCGGAAGATCGAACAACTTGTCAAGCAGTTGTACAAAATTCTTGAGGTCATCAAGATCACGGATGTGACTGACGAGAACCTCATCCAGCGGGAGCTTGCGCTCATCAAGGTGACCGCAACTGATCGGAATCGTAGTGACATCATGCGGTTGGTCACCGATGTCTATCAGGCACGCATCGTCGATGCAACCCCAGATTCGCTCATCATCGAGGTGACGGGGCCGCCAGACAAGATCGATTCCTTGATCACGATGGTCCGCTCCTACGGAATCAAGGAACTGGCACGCTCCGGCGTCATTGCGATGGCACGCGGTACGCGAGTAGTTGCGACGGTTCCGCAGCCCGTTGTAGCATGAAACGCGTGTACGGAGAACTGATTCGAACGGAGGGTATGACAACCGATGGCGACGATCTATTACGATAAAGATGCCGATCTGCAGTTCCTGGCCGGCAAAACGGTGGCGATTCTCGGCTACGGGAGCCAGGGGCATGCCCATGCCCAGAACCTTCGTGATAGCGGTGTGCAGGTCGTTGTGGGTCTACACGAGGGCAGCCGCAGCCGGGAACGAGCCCAAGCCGACGGCTTTGAAGTCTTGACACCGCGTGAAGCAGCAGCCCGCGCGGACATCATCTCCATGCTCATGCCTGACCACGTCCAGAAAGGCGTGTACGAGGAGAGCGTAGCTCCTGAGCTCCGGCCAGGTAAGCTCCTCATGTTCGCCCACGGCTTCAACATCCACTATGGGCGCATCGTGCCCCCGGCTGATATCGACGTAGCCATGGTAGCGCCCAAGAGTCCAGGGCACATCTTGCGTGATCTCTACGTCCAGGGGATCGGTGTCCCGGCACTCTTGGCGGTGCATCAGGACGCGAGTGGCCAAGCCAAACAGATCGCGTTGGCCTACGCCAAGGGACTCGGCTGCACGAAGGCTGGGGTGATTGAGACAACATTCAAGGAGGAAACCGAGACCGACCTCTTTGGCGAACAAGCCGTGCTCTGCGGGGGTGTGAGCCATCTCATCCAGGCCGGTTTCGAGACGCTGGTCGAGGCCGGTTATCAGCCTGAGATCGCCTATTTCGAAGTGCTGAACGAACTCAAGCTGATCGTCGACCTGATCTACGAAGGCGGTCTCAAGTTCATGCGCTACTCCGTGAGTGATACCGCCGAGTACGGCGACTACGTGAGTGGTCCGAAGATTATCGACGACCACGTCCGGGAAACCATGCACCAGATCCTTCAGGACATCCAGACAGGTCGTTTCGCACAACAGTGGATCGCGGAAAATGAGGCCGGCCGGCCGAACTTCTACCGACTCCGCCAGGAACACCTCCAGCATCCGATTGAGGAGGTCGGCGAGCGTCTCCGCGCCATGATGCCCTGGCTCAAGCAACGCCAGATCCCATCCTGACGCAGGAGGGGTTCAAGAGCGCTCCGGGGATTTTCCCGGAGCGCTCTTTTTGCGGCACCGGTACGTTCTCTCTGCTATACTGCTGGTGTTGTGGATGTGTGGCGCAGGGAGCGCACAGCGATCGGGGGATTCGCGAAGCGATGGCGTTGTATAAGGCGCAGAAAGCCGCGATCATCGAGCAGTTCCGCCAGCACGAACAGGACACCGGATCTACAGAGGTCCAGGTGGCCCTTCTGACGGAACGCATCAACATTCTCACAGAGCACCTGCGCGAGCATAAGCACGACTACCATTCGCGCCGTGGTCTGATGAAGCTTGTCGGGCAGCGGCGAAGGCTGCTGCGTTATCTGAAGCGGACCGATGCCCAACGGTACCAAGCACTCATCCAACGACTCGGGCTCCGCGGATAACCGCGGTGTCGATCACAATCGTCCCGGCGTTGTCATTGCTCGCCGGGTAGTTCAGCGTACCCAGCATCAGCCCTTTCGCGCGCCGAGCGCACGGCCCAGGGAACGAGTACCCTGGGCCGTTTCACTGTACGGGTTGTGCCACTGAATGAGCGAGCAAACTCAAGAAATGGAGGAGTGACGGAGCCATGCCACCGATCATCCACGAGCGCTCCATCGAGATCGCAGGACGCATCCTCACCATAGAAACCGGTCGTGTTGCAGAACAGGCCGATGGTGCGGTGCTCGTTCGCTACGGCGAAACGGTCGTACTGACGACCGTCGTCGGCGCCAAGCAGCCAGTCGAGGGGATTGATTTCTTTCCGCTCACTGTCGAGTACGAGGAAAAGATGTACGCAGCCGGGAAGATCCCCGGAGGCTTCTTCCGCCGTGAGGGACGGCCATCGGAATCTGCAATCCTCGCTGCCCGGCTGACTGACCGGCCAATCCGGCCTCTCTTCCCCAAGGGCTACCGTAATGAAGTCCAGGTCATTTCGACGGTTCTCTCCGCAGATCAAGAGAACGAGCCAGATGTCCTTTCGATCATCGGTGCATCAGCTGCGCTGACACTCTCTGATATTCCATGGTACGGCCCCGTCGGCGCAGTACGCGTCGGCGAGCTGAACGGTGAACTCGTCATCAACCCAACAAGTCACCAGCTGCTCGAAAGCACTATGGACATCGTCGTGGCTGGAACCGCCGACGCGATCCTTATGGTGGAGGGTCAGGCAGACGAGATCTCTGAGGATCGGTTTATCGAAGCGGTCGTCCTTGCCCATGAAGAGATCAAGCGCATCGTCGCAATGCAACTCGAACTCCAAGCGATTGCCGGAAAGCCAAAGCGCGAGTTCGTGCCTCCACAGGAGAACGTGGAACTCAAGCGGCAGATCGCGGAATACCTCGGCGACCGGTTGCGCGAAGCGGTATTTAACCCTGATAAGACACTCCGCTTGCAAGCGACAGCAGCCTTGCGCGAAGAGGTGATCGCCCACTTCGCTCCAGCAGAAGTTCAGCTCCAGGGTATCACCGCTCCCGCACAGCCAACGGCGAAGGAAGTTGGCGAACTCTTCGATGCGTTGGTGAAGGAGCTCGTTCGCCGCACGATCCTGGAACGTGGCGAACGTCCAGACGGTCGCCGACCGGACGAGATCCGCGAAATCTGGATCCAGGTGGGGGTTTTGCCTCGACCGCACGGCTCAGCCATTTTCACGCGCGGACAGACACAAGTGCTTTCCGTCTGTACGCTCGGCACGAAAGAAGAAGAACAGTTCCTCGACACCCTGGGTATCGAAGAGACGAAGCGATACATGCACCACTACAACTTCCCGCCTTTCAGCACTGGTGAGATCCGCCGGCTGCGCGGGCCAAGCCGACGTGACATCGGCCACGGTGCCCTTGCTGAGCGAGCGTTGCTTGCTGTCTTGCCGAGCGAGGAAGACTTCCCCTACACAATGCGCCTCGTATCTGAGGTACTCAGCTCAAACGGCTCAACGTCGATGGCAAGCGTCTGCGGTTCGAGCTTGGCCCTTATGGATGCCGGCGTGCCAATTCGCAAACCGGTCGCTGGTGTCGCTATGGGCCTGGTGACCGACCCAGAGACGGGACGATACACCATCCTCACGGATATCCAGGGCATCGAGGACGCCCTCGGGGACATGGACTTCAAAGTCGCTGGAACACGCGATGGGATCACCGCCATCCAAATGGACATCAAGGTGATGGGTATTACCCCCCAGATCATGCGTGATGCCCTGGAACAGGCACGCCGAGGACGACTCTTCATCCTCGACAAGATGTGTGAGGTCATCGATGCTCCGCGCCCCGAGATGTCGCCGTATGCTCCGCGTGTCCTTCGCATCAAGATCAAGCCAGAGCAGATCGGCGAGGTCATCGGCCCGGGCGGTCGCGTCATCCGTGCAATCCAGGAACAGACCGGCAGCAAGATCTCGATCGAAGAAGACGGAACGGTCTTTATAACCGCGATGAACGAAGACAGCGCGCGGCGAGCAGTGCGAGAAATCGAGCGCCTCACGCGGGTTCCGGAGGTCGGAGAGATCTTCTATGGACGCGTGGTTACCATTATCCCCTCCGGCGCCTTCGTCGAGATCCTGCCGGGCAAAGACGGTTTCCTCCATATCTCGGAGATTGCGCCTGGTCGTATCCGCTCTGTTGAGGACGTGCTGAAAGTTGGCCAAGAGATCAACGTGATGGTTATCGGTGTCCGGCCGGATGGCAAAATCAACCTTTCCCGGAAAGCGCTCCTCGAAAAGGAGGCCGCGGAGCGCGCTGCAGCCGCACCACCCACTGACAGTCGCGGCAACCAGCGCCCGCCACAGCGTCCCAGCGCACCAGTGCAGCAGCCCGAGCGCCGGCCCACTCCACCTCCGCGCAAACCGGAGCAGCGGGGCCCGAGTCGACCGCAACGGCCTCAGGCCCAACGCTCGAGCACGCCACCAGGCCAATATCGGATCGGTGATCGGCTCAAGCAGATCCTCGACGAGGACGAACTGAATTGAACAAGCAGGTACGACAGCTCACGGTCGATCTTTCCTCAGGTCGACCGTGAGCTGTCTGCCGTCACGTACCCACTCGTTCCCGCTCAGCACAACTTTGCTCGGTTGAGCGCAGTACCCGCTGCTGTATCCAAAGGAGCGCGAGAGCTCCGAGAAACACCCCGAACCAGAGCGTTCCTATTCGGATGAGCACTGTTGCCGTTGCAGCCACAGCTGTGGAAACATCCGGGCGCAAGAAGATCAGTAGCCCTGTAATCCCCGCTTCGGCCGCTCCCAGCCCCCCTGGCAGCAGCGATAGAGCACCCGCAATTGACGCTGTCGATAGCACGAAGGTCGCGATGGCGAGGAGTTCCGGCTCTGGTCGTAGTCCCAATCCGACTAGGATCAGAAAGAGGCCAATACACTCCAGAGACCATGAGAACACACTCAGCCCGCTGACCAGGACGAGCCTCCGCCAGGAGACAATCGCACGCGCCGCGTCGTAGACTGCCTCTACAGCATCAGCCCTCTTTCGGATCACCGGTGCCCGCCCTGCGAACCGAAGCAGCGGTCGCACCACGCGCTCCTCTTGCAGGAGCCAAAGACCGAGGAGAACGATCACCGCGAGGATACCAAGCGGTTCCCATCCCCACCCTGATCCAACCGCGGCGCTTGCCAGTCCGAGCACCAGCATTGCAATCCCATCGGTGAGCCGTTCCGCAGCAACGACCGGAACAAGCGGTGCCATGGCTCCACCGCCGAGGCGTGACACAAGATATGCCTTGAGCCACTCACCAACTTTCCCCGGCGTAATCGACATTGCGAACCCGGAGAGAAAAACCGCAAGGCTCCAACGCCACGGAAAGTCTGTCACCTCAACCCAGCGCAGATATAACTGCCACTTGAGGAAACGGCATGCATAATTCCCGGCTGTTAATAACAAGACGACGGGGAGAATTTCCCAGGAGAATCCAGCCAGTGTCGGCAAGACCATACGCACATCAGCCACGACGGCAAGCGCCGCTACGACAACGATGCCGAGCCCCAACCCTACGAGCAAGCGCCGCCAGAGTGCTGAACCCTGCATCGCCACCGTGGCGACTGACCCTGAGTTCACCTGTCTGCCGGTCATCTGTGCTACCCTTGCCGAACGGTGTCGAAGACGACTGCGATCGGAGCAGACGATGCACAACGAACTCCGCGCCAAGTATGACCGATTGCTGGAGCGACTTCGCAGTCTTGGTTCAGTCGTGGTCGCATTCAGCGCAGGTGTCGATTCTACTTTCCTCCTGTATGCCGCACGACAAGCCCTTGGTGACCACGTGATCGCAGCGACTGGACTCTCGGAAACGTATCCCGAAGAAGAGATTGAAGAAGCTCGCCAGCTTGCAAGGGAACTCGGCGTCCGACACGTCATGGTACGGACCGAAGAACTGACCGATCCTCGATACACAATGAATTCCCACCAGCGCTGCTTCTTCTGCAAGAATGAGCTTTACGGCAAGTTGCGAGAACTCGCCCGCGCCGAGGGATACGCCGCGATCGTCGACGGTACGAACGCCGACGATCTCCGCGACTATCGACCAGGCTTGCGTGCTGCGCAGCAACTCGGGGTGCTTCACCCGCTCGCCGAGGTCGGCCTCACCAAACAGGAAATCCGGGAACTGAGCCGGATCTTCGGGCTTCGGACATGGGACAAGCCGGCCTATGCCTGCCTCTCCTCTCGCTTTCCGTACGGTACCCAGATCACTGTCGAGAAGCTGCGGCAGGTTGCCGCAGCGGAGCGCGCATTACGGGAGCTCGGCTTCCGCGCTTTCCGGGTCCGTCATCATGAACAAATCGCTCGTCTCGAGCTCCAGCCAGAAGATCTGCCGCGGGCAATCGAACTCCGGCAGGAGATTGTCACCCGTTTGCGTGCCCTGGGATATGAGTTCATCACCCTGGATCTCGAGGGTTATCGTTCGGGAAGCTTCAATCGCACGTTGCCCGAGCCACTTCTGCTTCATACAGGAGAGAGGGATCGCACGCTGTGACCTTCACGCCCGTTGACCGTCCGGATGGCAGTATCGAGTTCTGGGTTACCGTTCGGCCTCGTGCGAGCCGCTCGGAAATCGCCGGGATACGTGACGACACGCTCCTTGTCCGTGTGACAGCTCCACCAATCGAAGGCGAGGCAAACGCGGCACTCGTGCGGACGCTTGCCGATGCCCTGGATATTCCGATCCGACGCATTGTGATCGTTGCTGGTGAGCATCAGCGCCGCAAACGTCTCCGCATTACCGGACTCACCAGCGCGGAACTGCTCGCGCGGCTTGAGCAATTTCGCATGCAGCGCGCCTAGCGGTTGCCCTGGAAGAATCGCCGCACTAGCCACCAGGATGCTGACAAAACCAGCGTGACCAGCACTACCGCGCGCATCACTTGGCTCGAGCGTGGTTGCGGCCGTCCACGCCCAACACCGCGCGGCGGCTGGTACCAGAGCAGCTGCCACCAGAGCTGCGCCACTTCGCGCATGGCGCGCAAGATCACGCGGAGACTGCCGCCAGAAGGCTCGCCGCTCAGTCGTGGATAGTGCCGTACACCGACCTCGACGATTGTCGCACCGGCTCGCTGTGCCTTGGCCAGGAGCTCCGTATTGACAAGCGCGCCGTTCATCCGCAGATCGATCGCGCGCACGAGGTCACCCCGAAGAACCTTGAAGGCGCAGTCAATGTCGCGCACTGCGATACCGAAGAGCAACCGCATCGCGACATTGAAGATCGCCGCATAGACGAGCCGCTGCCACGGATCGCGCCGCCGCACACGATAGCCGGCCACAATGTCCGCATGGGGGACGAACGGAGCAAGGTGCGCAAGGTCGGCCGGATCAAACTGCTGATCCGCATCCATGAACATGATCAAGTCACCCTGGGCTGCCGCGAAACCCGAGCGCAGTGCTGCACCGTATCCGCGGTTCACCGGGTGATGGACAACACGCACCCGAGGATCGTCCCGCGCCAACCGCTCGGCAATCTCACCAGTTCCGTCGCGGCTCCCATCGTCGACGATTACGATCTCGAACGCTTCGACGAGGGAAGGCAGTACCTCTAGCGACCGTCGCACCACTGCTTCGAGGTTCTCGGCTTCGTTGTACGCCGGTAAAACGAGCGAGAGGCTGCCGCGGATCGGCAGCACTCCCGCTCCCTGGACTTTCGCCGCACGCTCGTTCACTTCGGCATCTCCTGCAAAGCCCGATAGGCTGGGCGCGGACTCCAATCAGCCGAGACCACCGACCACGGATACTTCTCGTCGCTCGGCTGGGTAATCGTGCTGAAGTTCAGGTTCCACACCAACATGACGCCGACCCATGGCCACTGCGTTCGGGCAATCTGGAACGCCCGCACGAGATACTGGGCTTGCTGTTGCTCGCTGATGAAATTCCCATATTCGTAGCCTGGCGCCTGATTCGCCGTCGACCACCCGAACTCGGTCAGCCAGACCTGTTTGGCCGCGTCGCCATTCTCGACCATCACCTGCCGCAGCTGCTCAGCTCGGCGGAAATAGAAGCTGGGATGATCAAGCCATCCCGGCCCCGGTCCAGGCCGCTCCGGCCAGAGCGTGTCCGGCGGATTCAGTGTCCCGCCCGGATGCGTTGCGAGGTGATCAAAATACTGCTTGATCTCGCCGTTATTGTAGGCGTACGCCCGCCGGAGATACTCGACGTCGTCGATCGCGATAGAGGGATCAATCACGCCCGTCGGTGTAAGTCCTCCGAATAAGACGATCGCCTTGGGATCACCCCGCTTCACTCCCTGATAGCCCGCCTTGAGGAGTGCAACGTAGCGTCCCACGTCGACATGCCCACCGGTCTCGAGAGCCAGATTCTGTTCGTTCCAAATCTCCCACGCCTGGACTTTCCCCGCATAACGCCGAGCCAGGAACTCCATGAGCTTACCGAATGGCGCTGGATCGGCCGGAATGCCTCCGTTTGGGTCAGCCCAGGTCGGCGCTTTGACCACACTTACAACGACCTTTATTCCGTTCTTGCTCGTCGTATCGAGGATCCGATCCAACGCATGCGTATCGTACCGCCCTTGCCGCGGTTCTATATCACGCCAGATCGCCTGGATACGCACCCAGGAGAATCCCGCACCCTTCACCAGATCCATAGTCCGCTGGTTAAACCCATCGCCGTCGTTATCACCCCGCCAGGCGATATTGAAACCATACCCAACATGTGGACCGTATTGCCTCTTCCGGATTGGGTCATACGGCGGTAGTGCCGGATCCTGCCGGGCAAGCGCCTCCGGCGGAGCTCCACGCGCCTGTAGGTACTCGCGTCCAAGCAGCCCCAAGAGTACCTCGTACGGTGTTCCCCTGTTCTCCGGATGGTACTCGAACCGCGCCCGCTCGAAGTACTGAACAGTATACACATTCCCATCACCCGCTGGGGGAGCTGGATTCTGCTCCGTGAACTCCTCGGACAGCGGCAATCCAAACACACGCCATCCACCGTTACGATCCCAGTAGTTCTTGAACCCGTAGGCCAGCGAGTGTTGGGTCTCCGGGAAATACCTCCGCTCACGAGTGTCTGGGAACCAGCCGATTGGCCGAAATGGATCTTCGTTCTCTCGGCCACTCACACGCCAGGCACCGACCCGGACGAGTTGCACTTCGTCCTCGGTCCCAGCCTTCTCCGGGTGATACTCGAACACCGCCCGTTCGAAGTACTGCCTCCAGAAACCGTCCTGCTGGAACACGCCGGTGATCGGGTAGCCAAAGATAAAGAGACCGCCATGCGTCTCCCAAAAACGCCGGAACGGCCCCTGCACCCAAAATCCCGTTTCGGGAAAGTACCGCGGCATCTCGAGGTCCTCCGGCGCGCTCGGCGCTGCTGCTCGTGCGACATTGGACGTTGCTCCCATCGGCAGCAGGCTGAACACGAGCCAGCCGACAACAAGAAGTCGCAGAAACTTCACCGAACCCCCTTCCCTTGGCGCGTGCACCACGCGGCGGTAGCGCGCTCGTCGCCCCCGTGCCGATCGACCAGACAGGAGAGCGGTCCCCCTGGTCAACCGCTCCCCCTCCACCCTCGATTGTCCTCATCCTAGCATCCGGCCACAGCTGGGCACACCTACCGATCATCCCCCTTCGGTAGCGCTTCGCGGCTTACTACCGACAAAAGTGACCATCTAGCCCCAATCTCGACAGTAGTGCCGGTCCATTCGCAGGAGTTCCTTCACGGCACCAGCACGAGTCGTACATCGCCTAGCTCAATGACGTCACCATACCGTAAGCCGGTCGGGGCGGTCACCGGTCGTCCGTTCACCCGCGTGCCGTTTGTGCTCTTCAGATCAGTGATCCACCAGCGACCGTGTTCCCATGTTAGCTGCGCGTGCTCGGTCGAGACGAATGCGTCATCCAAGCGGATCGTGCAGGACGGATGCCGCCCAATTACTGTCACCGGGTCGAGCGGGAGCCGCGTCCCCGGCCGCAGTCCACTGGCACCAGGCGACTGCACAATCAGGTGACCAGGTGGGCCACCCGCCTCACCTGTCGTCTCCGCTATCGCGGCGAGTTCCCGGATTGTGATCCGCGCGATGAGGAAAATGAAAAAGTAGAGGAGAAACGCGAAAACCAGACGCAAGAGGAGAACAAACCACTCGAACGGAAGTTGAGTCAGCCACTCCATCGGCGTCGACTCAAGCTCCTGCTGTCGTGAACTCGAGCGCGACCGTGCCAAGCGTGAGCCGGTCACCGTTGGAGAGTGGGGCTCGCTCCACCGCTCGGCCGTTCACCAGTGTTCCGTTCGTCGAGCCCTGATCGATCACCTCGAAATGTCCTTCGACATACTCAATCCGTGCATGCCGCCGTGACACGTCCAACACTTCCAGCACAATATCGTTGTCCAGTGCACGTCCAATCGTCGTGACCTTCTTCCGGATCAGGAACGTCTGGCCAGCCAGCGGCCCTTCGAGAACGCGCAAGAAGGCCCGCGGCACATTTCCTGTATCATGCAGAACCCGATACACCTCAGTCCGCTGCCAAGCTTGCCGGCTCGCAAACTCGTCGTACGGTAACTGAGCAATCTGCGCCTCTACCTGGACTTGGCGCCGCGGCACTGATGGATCACCAATAAGCCGCACGCGGACTTGATCGACGAACCCGTAGTCACGCTCCTCCGCGACATCCAGGAGCCACTCCTCGAGCTGGAGCGAGAGCGAGTCGGCGAAGTCTGCGAACTGCACAAAGTCTTCGGGATGCAGCCGCACAAGGTAATCGTTGGGCACAATCGGGCCCTCAGGTGTTGCCAGCTGTTGCGCATCCATCGCGCGCTCGAGTCGTCGAGCGATCTCGGCCGGCTGCACCGTCGTCCGAAAAATGCGGCCGACCGTGCCTTCCATCAACCGCTCGACGAAGTCCTCGAATCGTTGCAGTTTGCTCAACATTTCTCAGCCTCGTCGCTCCTTAGCGAGTATACGCCTCGTTCAGCCTGCGCCCTCCTCTTGACGGCGCCACGCTTGAGGCATTCGCGCCAGCTGCGTATCTGCAAGGAGGCCGCCGTGCGCCAGTTGCGCAAAGAGCGCGCGATCCAGGCGTTCGTCGGCCAGTGCATAAGGAAGCGCAAGGTCGAAGACCGAAATGCGCCCATACATCTCGCAGCTTGCCAAACCGAACACCGGCAGACCATCAAGATAGGCAACCCAAAACATTGTGCCAGGATCCACCGGTGCACCGCGCACCGTCATCCGAGCTCCTAGGCGACGGAGCGCTCGCAGGAACGGATCGTCCGGATCGAGCATGATCGAGCCGGCGGTCAGGACAAACTCAGTCCCGGTCTGCCGCCATGCGGTGATCCGCTCGGCGATCGTCGCTGGTTCATCATGTGCCAGGCGTTCAACCCGCTCGAGCACTGCCCCAAGACGCTGGAGCTTTTCACTGAGTGCACGCACCGCAACATCGACTGCAGCTGGACGGACGCGCTCACCAGCCAGTAACGCAACACGCCGCCGGCGGAACGGCGCCACTCGCACGAGTGGCACATGTCCCAGGGCCGCCAGTGCGCGTGCCAGCGCCCGCTCGGGCACAAAGAGCGCTGGCGCCTTCGCGATCGCGATGACTTCCCCGGCATCGGCAACGCGTCCGTCGAGAACCGTTGCAACGAGCGCATGTCCGCTGCGTACCAGCCGCTCCAGTCGCCGTGTATCGACGCGGACAACCCCGAGCTGCGCAGCCCGGACGTTCACTTGCCCCTGGTGCGGCGCATCCAAAATCGTTCCCGGACCGGCAATCGCTTCCGCGATGCGCTGTGAAGCCACATGCTGCTCGAGTTCTCCCTCCTCCGGAGCCGCGATCGGCAAACGCGTACCGCTTGGAAGTACTCCCCGGGTCAGAACTTCCGTGAGCGGAACTCCGCGCCGAAACTGTTGACGCCCGTCAGCGTGGACCACGACGTCACGCCGCAGCACCGCTCCTTCCGGAATCGGTTCGTCCCCTATGCGATACCATGTGCGGCGCATCAGTACGACCCCTCTCGCACATCACGAGAGCAAGCATAGCTGATTACTCAACCGGTACACTCAGCAGCGCACGCGACGGGGGTTCCCGTCGCTTCAAGACCGCAGCGAAGGGAAAGCTTCCATGACGACGACGTTCGGCCACCGCCGCCCGATGTTGTCGCCGTCGATCTTGAACGCCGACTTCGCGCGGCTCGGCGAGATCGTCCGAGAGCTCGAGGAAGCCGGGGCGGACGCGATCCATCTCGACGTGATGGACGGCCGGTTCGTTCCGAATATCAGCTTTGGGCTCCCTGTTGTCACTGCTCTCCGGCAGGTGACGACGCTGCCCCTCGACGTGCATCTGATGATCGTCGAGCCTGAGCGTTACCTCGCCGCCTTTGCTGAGGCTGGAGCGACGGCGATTACCGTCCACGTGGAAGCGAGCATCCATCTCCACCGCACGGTGCAAATGATCCACGAACTGGGTGTGCTCGCTGGGGTGGCTTTGAATCCGGCAACTCCTCTGGCGGCTATCGAGGAGATTCTACCGTTCGTGGATTTAGTACTGGTTATGACGGTCGATCCCGGCTTCGGTGGCCAATCGCTCATCCCCAGCGCCCTCCGAAAGCTGGAAAGACTCCGCCGGATGGTCGACGAAGCCGGGTTACGCTGCCTTCTGTCCGTCGATGGAGGTGTCAAACTCTCCAACATCGAAGCGGTCGTTCGTGCTGGTGCCGACATTGTGGTGACGGGCTCTGCCCTCTTTCACAGCGGACAGGCACCAGGCCAGGAACTCCGGCGTTTCCGAGACGCAATGCAACAAGCGTTGTCTCGCTAGCCAACTTACCTCCAGCATTGTTGGGACAACAGAACCTCATCCGTCACCCGAGGAATGGTTCGCCAAATGGCTCGTCGGTGTACACATGAGGGTGCGCGCCAGCGGGGCTTCGGATCAGAGAGACCCACCGTGGAAGGAACTAGCGCTGCTTGCTCTGTGCTCTGCCCATCCAGGACTTGCCGCCCAAAGCAGTGACGTGCTATACTGTCCCGTGCTGGTGGAACAACCACCAGTAGCAACAATGAATGACGTGCGCCCGTAGCTCAGTGGATAGAGCGTTAGGTTGCGGACCTAAAGGTCGGGGGTTCGAGTCCCTCCGGGCGTACCGGTTCTCGAGTCTCAGTGTTCGCACCTTCTACCACGCCGAGGGGTGTCCGAGTGGTTGAAGGTGCCGCTCTCGAAAAGCGGTAGGCGCGACGAGCGCCTCGTGGGTTCGAATCCCACCCCCTCGGCCGGCAATACTCGGCATACACGCGGACCACTGTGTTGGGTCCGCCCTTTCTTTTTTCACCCCTCTCCGTCACTTTGAGTACTGCTCCGGGTTACAGGCCAAAATCGGCTCCGGCTACCGGTATCGCAGGCGCTGCCGAATCCGAGTGAGCGAGCGAACTGCTCCCAACGGCCGGGCTACGAGTGAGCTGTCCGACCGCGCTCGAATAGACGGGCTCTCCTGCGCCAGGGCCACTCGGTACGACTTCGCTCGCATAAAGCCTGAAGTGGCTACATGTCTTCACAGAGTAGCTCACGTTCTGAAAACGATACGGTGGCGAGCCCGCACAGCCGCGACTCTCCTCACCGAGCGCCCGCCGTAACCAGCACACGGCTTTTCTCTTCGAAGAAGATGCAAAAGAGCCGGACGCGCCGCACGTGCGATGTCTTGCAACTGCAGCACGTCGACCGAAGCGTGAGAGCCCGCTGACGCAGGCAAGCACTCCGCAGCGCCTGGTCTTCTTGATCACTGAATAGCTGGCAGAGGACCGCGCTCCCTTTCAGAGTGTGCAGGCGTCAGCGTCGGGATTTGGATCACACGGATCCCACGGATCGGTGCCGAGTTGGTATTCGGCGCCATCGTACGTTCCGTCCCAATCGGTGTCGATGACGGTCGGGTCAGTGCCGTACTGCCAGACCTCGAATCCGTCGAGCAGGCCATCGCCATCAGTATCAGGATTGTGTGGGTCGGAGCCGAAATTGAGTTCCTCATCATCCACGAAGCCGTCACCATCGCTGTCTACACTCCCTTGCGGTGGTGGGGGAGCCGGGCTACCGCCGGAAACTGGCAACACTTCAAACGTCACTTCTTGGTACACAACGCTGCGGTTACCAGCATCGACCCAGCGCACCCTCCAGGTTCCCACCAGCGCCGACGTTCCACCATACTCGCAGAGGTCGAACTGCGTCTGTGTTGCGCGGTCCGCCTCGACAGTAATCGGCCCCAACTCCGCAACATCGCCGGCCGGATTGATCACCTGCACGATCATCCGCCAGCTCTGTCCCGGCCGCCCGGTCGAATTGCGAATCCCCACCTCGACAACATTTCGCGCACCCGTGAAGCAGTCCTGTGGCTGGATCGGCTGACTCGGCCAGGACGCAGCCCAAGCGGGCGGCACTGGCGTCGGCGTGGGTCGCTGCGCAGTAGGCGAACCGACTGGCGTCGCCTGCTGTTCCGCAAGCGGCGTCGACTCCGGGCGAGGTGTGCTGGCAGCACGCCAGCGTTGCACGTCTTGTGTGGTGACGTTCAGAGTGGCCTCGGCCACGACGCGACGTTGGGAAGCTTCCATCCAACGCACCCGCCAGGTTCCCGCCTGGAGTCGCTCCCCTGCGACACGCGGTAGGTTCACTGGTACCGGCAACCATTGTTGCTCCTGAGCCTGATAGCGTCCGATCTCGATTTCTTCACCGTTCGGATCGATCAAAACGAGCACAAATTCCTGGGTTGGACCGCCCCACCATAGTTCGACCACGACGACACCCGACTGGGAAAGTTGCGCACTCGCCTGTGCCATCGATGCGCCCACACTGGGAGTGGCAGTCACGGCTCCCTCGTTGGTTACTGTTCGTGTTGCCTCATCACTCCCGGCACTGCCACTCCCTCGCGGAACACACCCGGCCACGATCAGTGCTGCGAGAAGGAGCAACAGCAAAAGTGCCCGCCTGGCCGATCGCCGCCACATCGCCTCCTGTCCCGCCCTTCGCAACTCAGGTGGTCTATCAGCCAGCCGTAGCGTAAAAACTGACCGATACGGCTGTCAAGCGCATGTCCGATGCGAGGAATGCTCTCCGTCGGCGGAGACCGGCATCCCAGCCGCTCCCACTCGTGCAACACCACCCTACAAACGCCCGAGCACCTTCCAGCGTTTTCTTCGCTCGCCTGGCCACCAAATCCATTCTGATCCCGACACACAGTGTCTCCGTCGGGTGATCACCGCTGAAACGGGTTCCAAAAGCTCCCGAACACATTCGGGGGCAAACGTGGCCGACAGCTCATTGTCATCCCGCAGCTTTTTTCGCTGTCGAGCCCGGTTTCGCACCTGATGCCTTCCATCAGAGCAAACTCTTGCGCCCACAGTCGGTGACACCACGAGACAGAGTTCCCAGGTGGAAGCCCTTTATAAGGCAAACCTTTGGTCATTTCTGCTTCTTGAGCAACTCGGTTGATCCTCTCGTCCAGTCGCTCGCACCTACTGCTCAGGCGAGCGCTTGACCAACCGCATCCGTCCCTTTTCGCCAGAGCAGTCTTGTATCAGTGTCATGCCGACTGTGGTTTTCATAGGCGAGCTAGCTACGGACGTGCTTCACGTTGCCGGAGAGTCGCTTCTCCGAGTAGACTCTGTTAGTGGCGCACATCGCCAGGCACTCGCACGGAAGGGTCGCATAGTGGCCGAGTGCGCACGGCTGGAAACCGTGTGGGGGCGTAAGCCCCTCGTGGGTTCGAATCCCACCCCTTCCGCTGAACGACGTACATGATAGAGACGATACGGGCCGGGTTACCCCGGCCCACAGCAGTCTTTTGGACCGATGCACCGCCTCAGTATGCTCGGGCCCAGATCACTTGGTAGCGCCCCGTAGCTCCGCACACGAGGCAGGGCTCATACTCTGTCGGCTGCTCGAACGGGATGCAACGGATCGTCGCCTTGGTCTCCGCCTTGACCCGCGCTTCACACTCGGCGCTCCCGCACCAGAAGGCGCGATTGAATCCGGCGTTACTCGCCACACGCTCCTTGAGCCGTTCGTAGTCCCGCACATCTTCGGTATGGCGCTCCAGCATTTCGCGCGCTGCGCGGTACAGACTAGCCTGAATTGAATCCAGTTCTTGTTGCACTGCTTCGACGACGTTCGTCACCGGCACTGTCTGCCTCTGCCCCAGCACATCGCGCCGGACGAGCGTGACCTGATCATTGGCCACATCGCGTGGCCCGATCTCAAGGCGGATCGGTACGCCTTTGAGGTCCCAGTCGTTGAACTTCCAACCGGGCGTCTTGTCGTCACGCAAATCCGCATGGACGCGCACGACTCGCCGGAGCATCGTCCGCACTCGCTCAACCGCTTCCTCTACCTGCCGGCGTTCCTCGTCCTTCCGCCAGATTGGCACGATGACCACCTGGATCGGTGCGACGCGCGGCGGGAGCTTGAGCCCACGATCATCCCCATGCACCATCACCATCGCACCGATCGTGCGGTGAGAAAGCCCCCAGCTTGTATTGAAGGCAAATCGGCGCTTTCCCTCACGATCCAGGAACGTTATCTCAAAGACCTTCCCAAAATGGTCACCGAGATTGTGCGAGGTCGCCGACTGCAATGCCCAGTGCTTGCCACCCATCATGGCCTCGATGGTGTAGGTGCGCAGTGCCCCAGCGAATTTCTCCGATTCTGTCTTCTGTCCCGGAATCACCGGGATTGCAAGCTCGGTCTCCACAAAGTCCCGGTAGACCTCGAGCATGAGCCGTGCACGCTCCTCCGCCTCTTCGAGCGTCGCATGCACGGTATGCCCTTCCTGCCAAAGGAACTCGAGCGTCCGCAAAAACGCCCGTGGGCGCTCCTCCCAGCGAACGACGCTGCACCATTGGTTAATCAGAATGGGAAGATCTCGATACGACTGCACCCAGCGCGCGAACATAGGGCAGATGATCGATTCGGAAGTTGGCCGTACCGCCAGCGGTTCTTCCAGTTCCTTGTCGCCGCCCTTTGTTACCCACGCAACTTCCGGCGCGAAGCCCTGGATGTGCTGGGCCTCACGCTCGAGATAACTCTTCGGGATGAAAAGCGGGAAATAAGCGTTCTGGACACCGGTCGCTTTGATTCGCCGGTCGAGTTCCGCCTGCATGTTCTCCCAGAGCGCAAAGCCATACGGGCGGATGACCCGTGTGCCGCGCACTGGTGACTCGTCTGCGAGCTCAGCCTTCTGAATTACCTCGACATACCAGCGGTCGAAATCATCTTCCTGCTCGATCAGCTCCTCAACGTATTTCCGCTCCGTCGTCATCGTTCGTTCTCCCTCGCGCGGGAACCACACCGCACAGTCCTGCACCGCACTCGCGTAGAATGCGCTGGGGCTTCGTCGGGGCACACCGTCTCGGCCTCGACGCAGAGTATACCCATGCTCTGGCGAGACGCAGGCGAACAGGGAGCGCACAATGACCACGAGAATCCGCCGTATTGGCGTACTCACTGGCGGTGGCGATGCACCAGGGCTGAATGCAGCCATCCGCGCCGTGGTCAAGACAGCTATTCTCCGCTATGGGTGGCAGGTTGTCGGCTTTGCTGACGGCTACGAGGGCGCAATCCTCGGCCGCGCACGCGAGCTCGGCCTTGATGATGTACGAGGGCTCCTCGTCCGCGGTGGCACGATCCTCGGCGCCTCCAACCGCGCTGACCCCTTCCACTTTCAGCATCCCGAACTCGGTGACACCGAGCCACGTGACCACAGCAGAACACTGCTCGCCACACTCGAGCAGTGGGACGTCGACGCCCTCGTGGTCATTGGGGGCGAAGGAAGCCTCACCATTGCCCATCGGCTACACCAGCTCGGGCTCCGCGTCGTCGGAGTACCCAAAACGATCGACAACGATGTGCGCGGGACCGCCGTGACCATCGGGTTTGACACCGCAGTCTGCACGGCCACGGAAGCCATCGATCGGCTCCATACCACCGCCGAGAGTCACCACCGTGTCATGCTCGTCGAACTCATGGGGCGCGATGCCGGCTGGATCGCGCTCCACGCCGGTGTCGCGGGTGGTGCAGATGTCATCCTGCTGCCAGAGCTCCCCTTCTCCCTGGAACGAATCGTCGCAGTTGTGGAGGCCAGACGGAAGCGTGGACGCCACTTCACGATCGTCGCCGTTGCGGAAGGCGCCAAACCGATTGGTGGCGAAGCTGTCTACGAGCGACTCGGTCCACTCCCCTATCAGCGCAAGTACGGCGGCATTTCCGTCGTCCTTCAACAGCAGCTCAGCGCCCTGCTCCCCACGGAAGTGCGCGCTGTCGTCCTCGGTCACCTGCAACGCGGCGGCACTCCTACACCTCCTGACCGCACACTTGCCACTGCACTCGGCGCTGCCGCGGTCGAGACACTTGCTCAAGGTGACCATGGAGTGATGGTGGCTGTCCGAGGACACCCAAGTGGCCAGGCAACCTGGGGCATCGTTCGCGTACCCTTGGCTGAAGTCGCCCGCGGTCCACGCCTTGTCCCGCTCAACCATCCACTGCTGGCAACAGCGCGCGATATTGGGATCAGTTTCGCTCAGCCGGACGAGGAGCAGGCGCATGGCTGAAGCTCCGCTCCCTGTTGGCAAGCTACCAGCAGAGCTCCTCGCCGCCTTTCTTGGGCGGTTACCCCGCGATCCGAGTGTCGTCGTTGGTCCCGGCATTGGCCGCGACGCAGCGGTGGTACGCGCCGGCAGCGAGCTCCTCGTCCTCAAAAGTGACCCGATTACCTTCGCAACCGATGCCATCGGGTGGTACGCCCTGAACGTCAATGCCAACGATGTGGCCTGCCTTGGGGCAACACCCCGCTGGTTCCTGGCGAGTGTCCTCCTACCGGAAGGTGCAACACCCTCACTTGCCCAACGTATCCTTGACGACCTCGCGCACGCCGCCCAGCACCTTGGGGTGACACTTGTCGGTGGCCATACCGAGATAACCGCTGGTCTCGACCGCCCCATCGTCGCTGGAACGATGGTCGGTCTTTTAAGCGAGGATCAATTGCTCACCCCAGAGCGTGCTCATCCAGGTGATGCCGTCCTCCTGGTACGGGGGATTGCGATTGAGGGGACAGCGCTCCTCGCCCGTGAGTGTGCGGAGACGCTGAGCCGGATCCTTGACCCGGAGCTCGTTTCCCGTTGCCAGCGCTTCTTGTTCGAACCAGGCATCAGCGTTGTCGCTGCCGCTCAGTTGCTCCAGCGGACACTCGGTCCGGCCCTGCGATATCTGCACGATCCAACCGAGGGTGGACTGGCCACCGGGTTGCACGAGGTTGCCATCGCCTGCGGCACCGGCCTGGTCGTCGAGGAGCGGGCCATCTTCGTCTACCCAGAGACCCGGACTCTCTGCGCCGCGCTCGGCCTCGATCCCTTAGGCCTCATCGCCTCTGGTGCGCTCCTCGCAGTCGTCACACCAGACAGCAGCGCGCTCGCTCTGGAGACCCTCCGCCAGGCCGGTATCCCTGCGACGCAGCTTGGTTGGCTTGATCCCGATCCCTCGCGCCGCGTCGTTGTCAGCACGGAGGGTGAACGCCCGCTTCCCACATTTGCCGTGGACGAAGTGGCTCGTCTCTTCGCAAGCGGCGGTTGTTCCTAGGGCTCCTTCGGCATCGCCTGGAGCGCACGATAGGCTGGACGCGGCGACCAGTCCGCATTCAAGACTGACCAAGGTCCCTTCTCGTCCTCGGGATCGACGATCGTCGAGAAGTTCAGGTTCCAGACAAACATGCCGGTCACCCAAGGCCAGCGTGTTCGTGCGATCTCGAAGGCGCGCACAAGATATTCCGCCTGCTGCTCCTCGCTCAAGTACTGGCCGTACTCGTAGCCCGGCGCTGGATTTGCCGTCGTCCACCCAAACTCGGTAATCCAGATCGGCCGCGTATCGCCGTGCCGCTCCATCACTGCCCGCAGCTGCTCGACGCGCCGGAAGTAAAAGCTCGGGTGGTCCCGCCACCCTGGACCGGGGCCCGGATTTTCTGGCCAAAGCGTGTCTGGCGGGTTGAGCGTCGCGTTGGCGTGCGCACCGAGCACATCAAAGTAGCGCGTGCAGGCTCCACCTTCGAACGCATAAAACGCTTCGAGGTAGGCAACATCGTCCATGGCGATGTTCGGATCGTTGACACCAGTTGGCGTAAGCCCCCCGAACACGACGAGTGCATCGGGATCGCCCGCCTTTACTCCCTCGTATCCTGCACGCAGGAGGGCACAGTACGGTTCGACCCGCACTGGACCGTGGAGCTCGTGCGCCAGGTTTTGTTCGTTCCAAATCTCCCAGGCGTGAATCCGGCCACGATAGCGTGAGGCTAGGCGGTACATCGCCTCACGGAACGTCGCAGGATCTTTCACAATTCCCCCCTCAGGATCGCGCGCCCACGCCGGTGCCGCAACCACTGAGGCGAGGACGGAGAGTCCAGCTGCTTCGTAAATTGGCAGCACCCGATCCAAAGGTCGAAAGTCCCACTCACCCGGCCGTGGCTCAAGCGCCTCCCAGCGCACCTGGAATCGGATCCATCGAAATCCCGCAAGCCGCACCATGTCCGCTGTTCTCTGGTTGAAAGCGGCACCATCCTCATCCCCTCGCCAGGCAACGTTGAAACCATAGACGAACGTCTCAGCCCCAGAGACTGCTACCGAGGGCGTGTTCACCACCGTCGGTTCCTGTGGAGCCTGAGACGGCGAACTGTGGCCTGAAAGCGTCCCCCGCACCGCGGTTGGCGTCGGGTAGATGACAGGACCGCGGCAGGCGACAACTAAACTGATCACCGCAAGAAGAAGCCCCACCCACGTGTGCCTGTGCACTCCACCCCCTCACCGTTTCTCTGGGGATCTTACTCGCTGGCGCTTTCCACACCAGCGTCCGTCCCTTGCGCCCCGCAAGACCGGCGCACAACAAGTTCCGGCGTTACCCACTCGACCGCCAGTTCGCCGGGGGCGAGTCGCCCGCTGAGATGCTCCAAAAGAAGCTGCGCCGCCCGGCGTCCGATCGCCCGCATCGGAACGCGTACGGTCGTCAGCCCCAGGAGTTCGGCGATCTCAATGTCGTGGTAGCCGACCACCGCGAGATCCCTGGGTACGTCGAGCCCCAGCTGCCGTGCGGCACGTAACACGCCCCAGGCCTGCGTATCACTCCCGACAAAGATCGCGGTCGGTGGAACGGGTAACTGCATCAAGGAGTGCAGTCCCGTGATACCGCCCTCGACGCTGAATGGGGTCACGCGTTCATATTCCGCTCGCAGCTCGAGACCGAGCTCTTGTAGTGCTTGTCGATAGCCGAGCAGGCGCCGACTTATCCGTTTCTCAGCAAACGGATCGTCAGGTCGATCGATCACCGCAATCCTTTGGTGGCCCAAACGCGCCAGATGCGTCACGGCCAATCGCGCCCCTTCTGCATGATCGACCACAATCCGCGACAGCGGGACCGCCGGATCGGCATCGGCGACGACCGCCGGCAAACGCTCGCGCTCCAGACGAGCGAGCCAGACCGGTGTCACTGCCATCGAAACCAGGAGAGCCCCGTCGACCAGATCGCGTCGTACCGATGCTATGGCCCGAGATCCATCCGCGGGACGCTCGAGCGTGCGCAGAATGAAGGCGTAGTTTGTCTCCAGGAGAGCCTCCTCGATGCCACGTAAGATTTCCACGTAGAAGAAGCGCGTCAAGAGTGGCAGGACAACAAGTAATGCGTCTGTCCGGCGCCGCGACAGTGCGCGCGCAGTCCGCAACGGCTGGTAACCAAGCTGCGCCATCACGGCATGCACCCGCTCGCGCGTCGCTGCCGCCACTGCCGGATCCCCGTTGAGCACTCGCGAAACGGTCGCGACTCCCACGCCCGCGACTCGCGCAACGTCGCGGATGGTTACCCGACTCGAGCCGCTACGCTTTGCCATGACCGGCTCCTGGTATCCAGGGAACTTCCGAAACGTTTTACTTGACGAAGTCCGCTCCTACGTGTATAGTAGAAGCGGTTCCGCTCGTCAAGCGTGGCGAGTTGAACCAGCCGATCCGTTGCAAACGTCCTCCCTCCCCTGCCACACCCATCCCCCACCTCACCGTGCGGGCGTCGGCCGGAGCCGGCGCCCGCTGGTGTATCCTCATAGCGACGATCGGCCGTGAGGCGGAGTAGATGATGGTCGGTAGACACGAATACCAGGAGCTCACTGTGCTTGAAGCGGAAGCAATTGGCGAACCTGGGCAGCGTCGCTTCCGCTTAATCGCTGGCGTTGGTCTCGATCTCGTCTCACTTTGGATGGAGAAGGAACAGCTCCAGGCACTCGGTCTTGCTATTGAGCAACTCCTTGAGCAACTTCGGCTCGCTGGGTATGTGCAGTCCCGTATCCCCGAACGCCCAGCGGCACGTACGGCACCGTTGCCGCCCGATATTCCGGAATACGTCGTGGGGAAGATGGCCATCGGATACGATGAGGAGCGCCAGCGGATCGCCATCTTCGCCCACGACATCGAGCAGGATGAAGACGAGGACCCAATCTTCGCTGGCCGCGCCACACTTCCCGCTGCCAAGGCGCTCGCCCATCAGATCGCCCGCGTCATCGCAGCCGGACGCCCGCGCTGTCCCCGCTGCGGGGCGGTCATCGGTCCTGAGGGGCATGTCTGCCCGCACGATAATGGACATTTACCGCTCGAGTGACCATCACCACCCGAGCGCACACCCTTCCGCTCGCGGATCCGAGCCGCCACGCAGCACCCCGTCTTCACCGATCACAATCAGGTGCGCGTGCCCCATGAGCGACGACCACGGCTCCGTGACCTCAATCCGGTGCCCACGCCGTCTCAACTCTTCTGCTACCCGCTCCGCGAGCAGCGGTTCCACATACACGGTCTCACCCGCCTCCCCCGGCTCGCGTCGCGAGACCCAGCGCGCCGCTTCCACCGCTTCCTGTGGCTCGAAGCCGAAGTCGACGATTCCGGTCACCAGCTGGAGGTGGATGACCGGCTGACTGTGCCCGCCCATCGTCCCGAAGACTACCCAGGGTCGCCCCTCACGGAGCAGCATCGCGGGGATCAGCGTGTGGAGTGGCCGCTTGCGCGGGGCCAGCACATTGGGTGAGCGTTCGTCCAACACGAAGCAAGCCCCACGGTTCTGCAACACAATTCCGCCAGCAACCAATCCGCTACCAAATGAGTTATAGAGGCTCTGGATCAACGAGACCGCTCGTCCCTCGCGGTCGACCACGCAGAGGTAGATCGTGTCTGTGTCCCAGCTCGGTGCTGGCGGAATCGCTGCCCGCTCGGGATCGATCCGTGCCCGGAGCTCCGCCGCGTAGGACTTATCGAGCAACCGGCTGACCGGGACATCGACAAACGCCGGATCCCCGAGATACCGGTCGCGGTCCGCAAAAGCGAGCTTCTTGGCCTCCAGGAAGAGATGCACCAGCTGCGGGTTTCCCCAGCCCAACTCGCTTACCGGGAAGCCTTCGACGATATTCAGGAGCTCTAATGCCGTCAAACCTTGCGTGTTCGGTGGAAGCTCAACCACCTCCACCTCCCGGTACCGGGTCCGAAGAGGCTCGACCCAGTCGGACCGATGCGCGGCCAAATCATCCAGCGCCATCACGCCACCGGCTGCACGGAGCGTCGCCACGATCTGCTCTGCGATCCGCCCGCGGTAAAACGCGTCCGGACCTTCTGTCGCGATCAGTCGCAGGCTGGCTGCGAGTTCCGGCTGGCGGAGTACCTCCCCAGGAACAGGAGGACGTCCGTTCGGCACGAACTGGCGCGCCGCAGCCTCCTGTCGGCGGAATATTTCTGCCTCCGCTGCGATCGCCCGAGCGACTTGGGGACTCACCGGGAACCCGCGCTCCGCGTAGGCGATCGCTGGTTCAAGGAGTTCCCCAAGCGAACGCGTGCCGCAGCGTTCAAGCACGGTTGCCCAGGCATCGACCGCCCCCGGTACCGTGACGCCCCACGGCCCTTTTGGTGGGATCTCACGGTAGCCACGGGCCCGGAGCTCCTCCGCCGAGATCCCCGCCGGCGCCCGACCGCTCCCGTTGAGCGCCAGCAACCGGCTCTCGCGTGGTTCCCAGATGAGGAAAAAAGCGTCACCACCCACCGAGCACATATGCGGATAGACAACTGTCAAGACTGCGTTCGCCGCCACCGCCGCATCGACCGCGTTACCGCCCTGCTGAAGGACACGCACGCCTGCGAGTGTCGCCAAATAATGCGGCGTGGCGACCATCCCTTCGGTCGCAAGTGTCGTCGGTCGCCCGGTCACAAACTGTGTCACCACACACCTCCTGATCACGATCTCCCATCCCGGCGAGCATCGTAGCATGCAGGGAAGTACCGCCCAACGTGGTACGATTCGCCACCGGCGTGCATAGTGGCACGGAGTGCTTGGGCGTGATCGACGTCTGCCTACTCGGTACCGGAGGCATGATGCCGTTGCCAGAGCGCTGGCTCTCAGCGCTCCTGATACGCTGCGAGGGCCACACGATCCTCGTCGACTGCGGCGAAGGGACCCAGATCTCCTGGCGCTACACCGGCTGGAGCTTCCGTGATCTTGACACCATTCTGCTCACTCACCTCCACGCCGACCACGTCGCTGGACTTCCTGGCGTCTTGTTCTCCCTCGCCTTTGCCGAGCGCGAGGAAACGGTGCGCATTATCGGCCCACAGGGAACAAGACGTATCGTCGCCGCACTGCGTACGATCGTCCCTGTGCTTCCATTTTCGGTCGAAGTCCTCGAACTCCCCGGTCCAGCTGAACTCGACCTGCCGGGAGGACTCCATCTTCGCGCCCTCCCCGTCGCGCATCGCGTTCCTTGCCTGGCCTACACCCTCCACCGGCCGCGCGGACGCCGCTTCGATCCGGAGCGAGCGCGTGCGCTCGGCGTCCCTGTTCTGTACTGGCGACGCCTCCAGTATGGCGAATCCGTTGAGATCGATGGCCGCGTGATCACACCAGACGATGTCCTTGGTCCACCGCGCCGCGGCATTACCGTCGCCTTCGTTACCGACACCCGTCCGACGCCGGAGCTCCCGTCCTTCGTCCACGGCGCCGACCTCCTCATCTGCGAAGGCATGTATGGTGATCCGGAAATGCTCCCGCGTGCGGTCGAACGTGGCCACATGCTGTTCCATGAGGCCGCTGAGCTCGCCCGTGCGGCGCAGGTGGAGCGACTCTGGTTGACTCACTTCAGTCCCTCACTCACCGACCCCGAGACCTGGCTCCCGATGGCCCGCACCATCTTTCCAGCAACTGAGATCGGCCCAGTGCACCGCACCGTGACGCTGCGTTATCGGGACGAGTGATTCGGCAGTGCCTGTCTCGCAGAGAGACGCCGCTCTCGATCTCATCACCCTGGCAGGGGTCGGCTGAAGTTGTGATAGCGCACTGTAGCCCTCTCAGAGTGGAGCACCGACTTCTCGGCCGTACGCCGTGCCCGACAGCAAGGCCGATCCTCCAACACCGATGCTCGCCTCGCTGACCACAGCAGCACGAAAGTGCCAGACTCCATGCTTCTCAGCTGGTATCGAGCTCGAGTGCACTGCGCGGCAATCGCCAGGTCAGCACTCGCGCAGTGTTCCCGCACAACATCCAGCCTCTCCCTGGGAATCCGTCTCCGCATGGCGCCCCGGCATAACCGCTGTCACCGAGCCGGGTCTGCAGCTGACCGGACAACACCTTCTTGCGCTCTCCCTCGCGGCGTGAGAAGATCGCTCTCACGAATAGAGACCTTCACCTGTTCGCGTGCTGGAGAGAGCCTCTCCGCTCATGGATGGGGAGCGATTCATTTCGCGATGCTCCTACCCGCGGCCGCCTCCACCTGCGTCGGTTCCGCATCGTCGTGACGCTTGTGGAGGAGGTGGGAAATGGTGTTTGTAGGAACGCGGCGAGGTTTCCTCGCGGCCACGGTGTTGTTTGTGCTCCTGGCATGCCAGCGTCGCACGGGAGAATCGGTGACGACGGTCAACGTCGATCTCACCGAGTACTCGATCAAACCGGATAAGAGCGAGGTCCCGGCCGGGAAAGTCCGGTTCGTCGCCAAGAACGTTGGGCAGTTGGAGCACGAGCTGATTGTGCTAAAAACCGAGCTCGCCGCCGACCAGCTGCCGTACAACGAGAAGGAGCAGAAGGCGGAAGAGGAACAGGCCGGCCAAGTGCTCGGTGAGATTGAGCCGGACGAACTGCCACCCGGCAAAAGTGCTGAGATGACACTCGACCTCGCAGCCGGACATTATGTCTTGCTCTGCAACCTCCCCGAGCACTATAAGAACGGCATGCGCATCGACTTCCGTGCTCGGTGAGACAATCTGACCGGCTGGATCCCGTCAATCAGTGGAGCAGCGCGCAGGCTAGCCAATCGCTGGGGGCCGACAAGCTCTCTTGTCGGCCCCCCACGCTTTTCTGCACCGCGCCACGGAGCGACAACTGGTGCAAGTGGCATCACAGCACAGTCCACTCGCCGTCCTCCAATGGACGCTTGGGCTCGAGAGCCCCGATCCCGACGACCGTGAGCCCAACCCGGATATGAAGATCGACCTCGCCACGACTGAGGAAAGCACGGGTTCGGGGGGCCAGATGCAACGCGACGCGATCAATTCCAAAGAGAACGCCGATTGAGCACTTCTGCTGGCTGCTATGCAACATCGCACACAGCGAGCGGCACACCAGAGATCCTTGCCACGTTCTCTGTTGCTGGCGATCTCAGCGGTAGCGCAACCGTCCGAGTCTCGCGATCATTGGCATGCTTTCCTCTATCCGGGGCACACCCGTTGACGTTCTCGCAACCCATCGGTATCGCTCCCGTTGATCCTCGTTCCGTCCTCCAACGCCACACAGCAATATCGCCGCGACGTCCCAACAGGTTCTCCTAGCCAAGAGAAGTTCCGCCACTACGCGCCAACGCCGCAGTCAGACCCCAGCGGGCGGCAATGACCGATCACCAACTCTTGTCCCTTTCCTTGTCGGGGTACCTTGCCATGCTGACGGAGCCCACAAGCGGCGCACGCGCCGGTCAATTCACCTGTCCGCGCGCGAGCTGATAGAGCAGCGGATCATTGCGGAAGGCCTCAGACAGCACCTCAAGCCGAGCAATCTCTTCACCTACCCGGAGCTCTCGACCGAGCACGTCCGTCACGAGCACCTCGATGGCGGTGAATACCTCGTTGGCCGTTGGAGGTACGTCTGGCGGAAGGATAGCCACAATCCGCTCCAGCCGGCCGGTCACTCGCTCACGCAGCCGTTGGTGCTCAACCGGCGGCACTTCCATCTCGAGCAGGAGTTCGATCTCATACAGCGCGCAGATCAGCGGTGTCAACCGCTCGAGCAGCGTCAGTGCTGCGGGGGAAAGGACCGGTCCTAGAACTTCACGGTACGTCGTCATGGACTGTCCCTTCCGCTCAAGGCGAGCCCGTCACTGCCAGACGGCAGAGATCGTCCCCGCATGCACTCCAGTGAGCACTATGCGGTTGTCGACGCTGACTCTGCTCACCGAAGCACGCACTGGGCCTCCACTCTGGCCGGCCAGGCCCGCTCTGACCGCCGCACCTCTTGCGCCACCGCAGCCACGTCATCCCTCCGTGGTCAGGGTGACCACCAGTATCGCACATCTGAGCAACCACGTTGTGGTCTTCCGACCAAGCTTTGCACGTTCTGCGGACACAACGACACATGCCTATCGGTGCATGAGCCAGCACTCAGGCATCACCCCTACCCGGGGCCCACCTCGCCACACTGCCGTCACGGTGTTTCAGGCGCCCAGGGCGACAAGCCGTTCCACGAGCTCCCCGGCAACCTGAGTCAGGTAGCCGAGTCGCCCGTCAAGCTGCTCGCGTGACCGCTGCCGCAGCAACGGTACCAGCTGGCGCACGGTGCGCGCATCCTCTGCGTCCATCCCAACCAAACGTACGAGCGGTGCCCACGGATACCCTCGGCTGGCCAGCGCCTGGACCGACCCACCGCGCCCCAGCACCGCTTCGATCGCCGTCGCCTCCCGCAGAACCGCTCGCGCCTGGGCCTCAAGCGCACTCCGCCGTACTGACCGCATCTGCGCCTCGCGTGCCGCTTCACGCTCACGCTCGGCCGCGCAGCGCGCAGCAAAGTTCTGCTCGGCCGCGCGGACGGCAGTCTCCGTCGGTACGCCCGACGACGTCACGGCCTCACGAAATTCCCGCAGTGTCATGATCGGCACCGCCCGGTCACCGTCCAGCCAGTAGTACCCGACCCGTCCCGACTCGTCCGCGAGCCGCAGGAGATGCGGTGGAAGTTCGCCAGCAGCACGTTCCAGAAGCTTCCCAAGCACCTCCGTCCCGTAGGTCAGAAACTGCAACTCCTCACGACGCTCGTCGTATGTCCGACGGTCAAGTGTCACGGTCGTGTGACGCGCCTCGTCGCTGATGCGGTACACCCGCTCGATCCGTGGGTGACGGCGGAAGACACCAGCAATAGCCGGGATTTCGAACAACGTTTCCTCTAGCTCAGAAAGCGTGACCGGCGGTAACCCTCCTGTGGCCTCATACGCTGCCGCATCCGGCTCGAGCAGTGTCTGCAGGAGCTCCTGCTCCTGGCGTTGCGCGAGTTCTCGCTCCAGTTCCTCCAGCAGGTGCTCCAACTCGCGACGGCGCGCGCTCTGCGGTGCAAGCGCGAGCCGCCGAATGTCTTCGCTGACCCGTGTCAGGATCGGCTGCAGTTCACCGACCACGTTCCGGAACCAATCGATCCGCTCTCCCAGGCGACGGTAGACCTCTGCTTCGACCGTATCTCGATAGAGCAGGTGCACGATCCGGACCACCGGATATCGCTGGCCGATCCGATCAAAGCGGCCGATCCGCTGCTCAACCCGCATGGGGTTCCACGGCAGGTCGTAGTTCACCAGGACGCCGCAGGTCTGCAGGTTCAGCCCTTCACTCGCCGCATCGGTGCAGAGCAGCAGCCGCACTCTTCTCCCCTCACGGAACAACGCCGCCAGCTCCGACCGACTGATCGGTTGCCACTTCCCGTCCTGCCAGACCTCGCCCCCACGACCGGAATAGCAAGCAACCTGACTTCCGTAGATCGGTACCAGGTGCTCACGGAGATCCAGCAGCGTATCGTAGTACTCGGTGAAGACCGCAATGGTCTCCGATTCGGCGAATAGGCGCTCGAGCAACACGAGCAAGTGCTCGCGCTTCGAGTCGCGGCGGAGGCGCTGGAGATCCTCGAGGAATCTCCGCAGGTAACGGATCTCGTCCTCAGTTGCCCAACGATCGATATCGCCCACCTGCTCCTGCACGTCGCGGTCAAGCTCTTCCTCGGTCACGTCTTCTTCCGTCAGACCGACATCGTCACTGCGCCTTTCGAGGAACGCCAACCGCCGCTCCAGGCTGAGCCGCACCGCTGCGAAGCTCGAGGTGAGCCGACGCCGGTAGATAGTCATCACGAAGCCGAGTCCGGGCCGCTCAGCCTCGTACCGTGCGTAAAACTCCGTGATGTACTCCTCAATCCGGTCATAGAGCTCGCGCTCCGGGTCTGTCAACGTGACCCACACCACCGTAGGATCGCGTTCAGCAAGCGGTTCGTTCAGCAGCCCCTCCTCCCGGTATCTGCGGAGTAATGACCGCGTGTGGCGCAGCATCAGTCGGCGTACTGGTGTGTGCTGGCGTAACGCAGCATAAAGTGCCGCCTGGGAATCCCGGTCTAGCGACCGCGGGTCACTCGCCGAGTCCATGCTTAAGAGTCGCTCGATCCGCTGCCAACGGGCCAGCCCCAGCCGTTCCCGCGTGCTTCCGACAAACTGGCCATCTAGCCCACCGCGCACCGCGAGCTCCTCGCGCGCCAAGGTGAGCAGGAAATCCCAGTCCGGCGCTCCCCCATCCGAACCACGCAGCTGAGCAAAGTAGCGTACAAAGTCGTCTGGTCCTGCACCCCACTGTCCCGGCAGGCCCAGGAGGGAGAGCAGCTCCCAGAGTTCGCTTGGGTGGAGCTGCATCGGCGTCGCCGAGAGCAGCCAGAGCCCACGTGTCCGTTCACTTAGCGCTCGCAACAGGGACAACAAACGGTTGGGCCGCCCCTCAGCGTCGCGGCGTGCATGGTGCGCCTCGTCGACAATCACCAGGTCCCAGGGCTGCGCCTGGAGAAGCTGCTCGGCCCATTCACGCCGCTTCGCAAGGTGGCTCGAGAGGAGAAGCACCGGTTGCGTCTCAAGCAGCTCCTTGGCTCCAATTGGGGAACTGCCACCCTGCGCGTCCCAGAGCTTCCCTGCATCAAAGCGCGGCACGGCCAGTGCAGCTTTGTCCAGGAGCTCCTCCTGCCATTGCCGCACCAGTCCCCCTGGCACGAGCAACAAGACTCGCTGCACCCGCCCGCTGAGCAAGAGTTCGCGCAACGCCAGTGCGGCCTCAATCGTCTTCCCCAATCCCACTTCGTCGGCTAAGAGGAACCGTTCAGGAAAGTGCTCGACCAGTCGCTCCACAACCCGCCGCTGATGCGGCCACGGCACGACCGGCGCTGTGGCCAGTCCGACCCAACGGGCACCGACCAGCCGCGGTACATCAAGCAAGAAGCGCGCGATCGCCCCGCTCACGTCCGGTCCGGTCTGATAGTCTCCAGTCTCCTCGCACACTTCCGAGACCGGAACCTGCACCCGCTCCAGCGGATCGTAGAGCGGTGGCTCGTCGGGTCGGTACTGCAGGAGTTTCTGCTGCACGGCCTCCGGCAAGGTCAACGTCCGCCAGCGATGCTCTTCCCCCTGCCAGAGTCGCTCGAACCGCGCGGCAATGTCCTCAAGGTACCGACGAGACTCGTCCCACGAAAAGTAGACCGAAAGCTCCTCGTAGTTCTGCACCCAGCCCGCGGCCGTCTCGTTCACGCTCCCTACAAACGCAACCCGGTCGCCGGCCGCATCAGTGAACACGCCGTATTTCGCGTGGAAGTACGGTGCTGCCTCCGCCGCTGCCAGCGGTTGCCCATCCCACCCAAGCGGAAGCACCACCCGGAGCTCGAGTCGCCCCTCAGCCACCAGCCACGCCAGGGCCGCCAGTCGCTCCCGCTCCAGGAGCGTCTCGACCGTCACTAGCCCCTGCAGCAGCCGCTCCTGTACCACCGCGCGAAGGTCGGCCCCGTGGACAATCGCCTGCACATCCTCCGGACTGAGCGCTGCCCCAACCAGGAGGCGCATGCGACCACCATTCGCGATCAGACGCGCCACCCCAGCCGCCGCCACCGCGAGCGCCGAACTGGAAAAGAATCCGGTCGCACGGTCGTACCGCACACTCCGTTCGAGCGCCGGCAAGTAGAAGCGGTGGAGCCGATCGTCCCCCTCACCGTAGCGATGGGCGAAAAGATAACCGCGCAAGCCTGGAGCGTCGCCAGCGTACTCGCCTGGCATGCCTCACCCTCACCGACAGAACAGAAGTATAGTCAATCGGCACCGGTCCGCCCTCGAACGGACACCTCGGCACCACCGAACCCTGGGCGGACGGAACGTGCTGGACCACCCTTCCCCGGCAAATCGGTCACGACCCTTGCCAGTACGCCTCCTACCCCACGCTTCCAACGAGTCAGGGAACACCCCTAAACAGCCTCCCTTGGCGTTGGAAGCGTCGCGGTATCGCTTCAGGAGATCGGCCGCGCTGCCCTGGCGCACCGTGTACACCACACCAAGCTGTCTTGCAGCAGCGTTTGCCGCGTCGGCGCGCTATCCCTTGGCGCCGCGGGTGACCGCCTCCCCTCTTATCCCGCGCCCCCCACCGTGCACACGATGAGCGCGCCCCTGCGGTGCAGCGCGCGCCGTCGTAAAAGTCGGCCGTCCACCTGCAACGCGCTGGGCCGCTCCAGAGCCCTCGGGCGTCACGACCAGCCGTATCCCCAGCGCCTCGTGCCAGCAGGACACGGCTGCCTGTCCTGCTGGCACCGACGACGGGCCACACTTCCCTCCTCACGGCAGCCCCTGAAGGGCCTCCGATCCGTACCAGAACCGCGTCCGCCGCAGCGGACGTCGTCACGCCGCCGGAGGCAATGACGCCACCCGACTCCGAGCACAGCATCACCAGCCGCTGCTCCGGCTTCGGTAGGAGCGCGTCATGGAAGGCCGCACTGCACCGACCGTACCAGCTCGGCCCACTGACTACTCCTCACTGACGTCATCGTCCCCCGCGTCCGCTCCGTCCTCGCCCAGCGCCAGACGTGCTTGGTCATAGACGTGCTTCCGTTCCGGCTCTGGTGGCGGTGTGATGTCCGGGTAGCAGTAGGCGCGCAACACCTCCAGCCACTCCGCTTCTGGGAGCTGCAAGCGCCCGTCAGTCCCGCGTAGCCGCGGGATCGCCTCCAGGAGCGCGGCGACATAGGCCCGGAAGTCGTTCTGCTGCCGGAGTCCGACCCATTCCAGGTACCGCTCTGCGGCTCCGACACCGTCCTCCTCCGCAATGACCAGCGCCACGTGCAGCCCGTCCACGAGACGTGTCGGTACCCCATCGACCGTCACCGCCTTGCGCTGCCAGCGCTCCTTGGGGGTGAGGAGCTTCACTGCGTCACCAGCCCTCTGAACCAGCCGCGCGCCGGTGAGAATCTCGCGCTCCAGCTCCACGCCGGTGGCCAGCGCCAGCTTGCGCGCCTCGTCGAACGGGAACTCCCGTGCTTTGAGCATTTCCCAGGTCATGAGGTACCAGTCGCTCACCGGATCAAACTGCACCCGCTGCCCGTGCAGGAGCCGCTCGCGCACGAGCCCGAGCACTTCTTCCCGCGCCGCATCGAGCGCCGACTCCGCCCGGAGAGGGATAGGTTGCCCGTGCTCGTCGGCTTGGCTCGTCAACACCGGCCAGCGCGCCGAGATCACGCTGAGTGCTGTCCCATAGGTCGCCAGCACCAGGTCGATCCCGTGCAGTCCCCACGCTGCCAACTCCTGCGCTCGGGTCCGCACCCGCTGCCGCAGTTCCGCCTTGATATCGTCCCACCAGACCGCCCCATCGCCCGGTGGGCGCTTGCGGCAACTCAGCAGGATCGTCGAACGTGCCGCGTTCCTCCTGGCCTGGTGCAGGCTGTGTTCGGACTCGGTGTGGACTGGCCAGGACGCAGTGACCTGGAAGCCCGCATCGATCAGCGCCTGCGCCAGGGCGTCCCAGGCATCGACCTGCTTGTGGGTGAACATCACGGTGAGGACGCCGTCCGAGCGCAGGACGCGGGCACACTCCCGGAAGATCGCTGTCATCTTGCGCTCGTAGTCTCGCCGTGCCAGTTCCTGTGCCCGGCCGCGCCGTCCCAGTGCGGCGAACCGCGCCGGGTTGGCCACCGCCTCGTCCTCCTTATCGGTCAGCGGCGCAGCGAACCAGTCCGGGTAAAGATGCCCCACCGTGCGCTTGAGCCACACGTAGAAAAAGTCGGAAAGCTCCGCGTACTGGACGTTGTCATAGTAGGGCGGGTCGATGCAGACCAGGTGGACCGAGCCGTCCGGGAGATGCCGGAGGTCACGGGCATCGCCCTGGGTCACACGCAGCCGCTCGACTGGCGAGGCGCCGCTGCGCTGCCAGAGCGGGAGCCGGGCTGGTTGGGCCAGTCGGGCGATGCCACGGTAGGCGTCGACCACCTGGTCGATGGCCCAGTCGAGCCCCTTGCCCGCCGCCACCACCGCCATCTCGGCATGGCTCCACTTCATGCTGAAGTCGTGGCGGTCAAAGGTGTTCTTCACAACCACACGTGTGACATCGAGGCGGCTCATCCGCGAGTTGTAGTCCGCCAACTTATCCACTGCCAGCGCCAGATAGGTCAGGACGGCCCGGGCGCGGCCCGGCGGGAGCTGAGCGCGGATCTCCGGCTCGAGGGCGCGCAGGGCCTCGACGGTCGTGCCGAGCGCCAGAAGCTGGCGGGGAGCAAAGAGGTCGCGCCAGTGAGTCATGCCGTACAGGCGGTGACCGCGGTTGTAATTGCTGACCTCCGGAATCTCCTCATCGGGCACCAGGTCGCGGGCGAGCCAGCCGGGGAGGCGGCGCGCCAGCTCGGCCTCCGCCGCCTGAACGGCAGCAAGATCGGCTTCGGTCGGCGGACGAAAGTCGATCCCCTGCGGTGTCTTGACGACGACAGCATAGAGCTGCTGACCCATGCGACCCGCCTGAGCCTCACGCTTGATGTAGTCGCCGTCGACCACTTGACCCGTCCATGGGGAGACGGCGACGCCGCGGCGGATCGTCCCCTGCTCAGCGACGCGCTCTGCCTCCGCGCCACGCACGATCTCGAAACGGCACTCCGGCCAGTTGGGCTGACAGAGGAGGCGAACGGCGACGCGGGCACGGTCGTCGCGCTGGAGCCACCAATTGGGGGAGAGAGGGATCGGCTTGCCGGTCTGCGGACATGGGACCGTCCGCGCCCAGAGGTAGGTGAGTGGCTCTTCGCTCGGAGTGGAATTAGGATAAAAGCGCCTGATCGCGCTGCGGACACGATTACTGAGTTCTCGTCCGTATCGCTCCAGATCACGGGAGAATTCCTCACCGAACCGTGCCGGATAGTCGAGCGTTGCTGCAAGGATGACGCTGGCCACCGCATTCAACTCGTTGGCATGCACAGTCAAGCCTAACCGTAGCGCCTCAAGCGGAATAGACCCACCTCCAGCAGTCGGATCTAAGACACTGATGTCCACGCTCTGCCACGTTATGCGAAGAATATCCAGAAGATCTTCCGCGTCTCCTTCAGAAATACCTAGTGTGAACGCCCTTCCATGTGTGAATGGGTTCTCGATACGCTCCCCAGCTGCCCTTGCCCGCTGGATCGCGCTCCAGGCATCGGTGATGTCTCCCCGGATCCCTAGCAGCCAGCGGAACCAGGCGTGGTAGGCCTCGCGAGTGGGGAAGCGCTGCCGCAGCGCCTCCGGCCAGTCGGGCCGCCAAGCCGGCAGTAGGCTGGCCAACACCGCTGCACGGCTGACCACCAGCGGTCGCCGCGCCCACCAGACGTGGAGGAAGTAGAGCGGCGGCAAGGAGCTACTCGCCCCGCGTTCCCGTTGCGCCTCAATCCCCAACTCCTGGATCGGCAGCCACTCCTCGATGAGGAGTGTCGTGCGCAACATCGTCTGTGTCATCAGGACCGCACCCCTCTCCCCGCAAACTTCCAACGTGCTCCGAGGCTCCAGCAGCGACGACGCCGGCAGCTACTGCGGCAGCTCGTAGGAAACGTCAGAGCTTGGATCCTTCGTCCGCGCAAACCCGGATGGCCGGACCACGCACCAATCTACCCGTCCAGGGTAGGCCGGTCAATGGACCCCTGAATCAGCGGCAAAAGGCACAGGCCCGCACACCGCGGAGCCTCTGGCATGCAGCGGATCGCGTGCAGCGCAGCGCTCGCTCCCGGGCTCTCCGGTCAATCCTTTCGCGTGGTACCGCTGTCCCTCACCGGGCGACGTCACTCGCCCGCCAGGAGGATTCGCAAGGCACGTCGTCCTTTGGCAGCACGTCCCGGCGCGGTGCACTGGGCGTACCAGTAGTAAGCCTCTTCGTCCGCTAACTGACGTATTCCCTCGACCAGCCGCACCATCCGCTCCACTCGACGCAGTGGACGGAGTGCCAGGAACAGTACGCCCAACCGCGCCCCGAGTGGCTCCGTCAGCTCCAGGCGCCCACTGCGCTCCAGTTCCTGCACCCCTGCCCGACCGAGCAAGTGCTGTAGGTCGTTCTCGGCAACCGCCAGCGGCCGTCCCGCCAGCACACCCACCCGCTGGCGCTTCGGTCGCCCGACGACGCGCCCGTTCTCGACCCGCCGCTCCCACTGCCACAAGACCAGCTCGCGCCCGGTGCGGCGCTGTCGCAGTGCGAGCTCGAACCAACGTCCGGTGCCATTTCCCATCATCACGCGTGCTCCCGATACCCTTGCGCTGTCAGCCGCACTTTCCCCAACTCGGCGGCGAGTTCGTCTTCCCCAAGCAGCACCAGCTGCTGCACATCCTTCGCCACCAGATTCGTGACGCGAAGGAGGAAGCGAGCATCCAGGTCGCGGGCATCGCGCAGCGGCGTCTCAAAGAGGCTCCGATAGCGCACATACTGCTCAGGCGGGCCGGTGAAGGTGAGGCGAAGGTCACCACCCTGCGCGAGTGTGGCTGTCAACGACGCTTCGAGCTCCGGCTGCAGTTGTCCCAAGGAACGGAGCTGAGCGACCCAGAGCCCAAACGCCCGCACTTCGCTCGCCTCTGCGGTCTCGAGTCGCAGCGTCACGTCCCGCAGTCGCTCAAGCTGCTTGTCCCGCACGACATCGAGAAGCCCCTTGGACACCTGGCCAAGAGTACCGTCGAGACTGATCAGTTCCTCAGTTCGCTCCGGGCGTGGCGGCACAATCTCTTGGCTGCAGCGGCACTGCGCTATCGGTTCACCACAGACCGGGCAACGCGCAGGGAGCGGTGGTGGTGAAGGCGCCACGGGGCGCACGAAGGGAAGCCCTGCCCGTGCCGCCGCCTCCGGCACGTAGACGAACGTATCCTCAGCTATCCGTATGCTCGGTTCTCGGCCCGAATCAGCATCATAGGCTTCGCGCGCGGCCGCATCGTAGTAGACCCAGACCTTTGCCCGGATCCCCAGTCGGACGATCTCGCGCAGCGCATTTGCTGCGTCCGCTAGGATGGGAAGGCCAGTGTACCGAGCAAAGGCACGCCGCAGCTCGAGTGTGGAGAGGTACTCTTGATTGCCAAAGGCTCGCTGCCGCACCAAGGCAGGCGCAGGAAGTCCTTTGCCCTCGTCCGCTCGTCGGAGCTTCTCCAGGTCGCGCAAACGCTGCTCCACCACCGTCGTCTGATTGCCCGCGACCGTCCCTTGCTCCCGGACTGGTAGCATCTCGCGTTGCAGTGGCAGGCTGTTGATCGCCGCATCGCCTTGTGGGTAATAGAGGAAGCGGTAGGCACGCATGATCGCCACGCGCAGCTGCAACGCCTCCTCGTCCCTGCGCTGTGTCAGCTCCTGTCGCTTCCCCTCGTCCAGGAGACCATTCTGACTCTGGAGCAAGCGCTCCATCGCCAGCAGCGTCCGTGCCCGCTCCACTAGCGGTTCGACCGCCCCCCGGTCCGCGACCAGAAAGACCACGTTGTTGCGGTAGGTGCGGAAGCTGTTCTGACCGGCACGCTCAAAGAGCGTCCGCACGAGCGCTGGCACCGTCTCTTCGTCTGCCGTCGTCGTCACCGCATCGAAGTGGAGGATCACCAGTTTGGGGTGTTCGGCATCATCACTCAGCTCGGCCGGATCGCTGGGGAAGAAGACCGGGACAAGCACGCTCCGCTGGAAAATCGTCTCAATCCGCTCGCAGACGAGTTCCTTGGCGAGGGTCACCGGGACGCGCGCTCGTTCCTCCTCGATGATCTTTTGTAGCTGCGGCTCAGTGGCAAACCAGTATCGTTTATGCTCTTTACTCTGCTGTTCATTACGGTCCTGTCGACTCTGATCACTCGTCGCTAAGAACCAACAGTATCTTCGAAGTTCGTCGAGCACGCGGGCAAGCGTGTCCGGTTGGTCATCAGGACGGAGCGTCGCAGCAAGGAGCGAGGGTGGGTCGATCCCGACGACGCCTGTGAGCGCCAGCGAGTGCAGGAAGATCGTCGTTGCCAGCCGTCCCGCTGGACGCATTCCCCCGTGGTGCGCATCGATCACTTCGGCGTGGGCCGGTGCCTTGGGGTCACGGGAGGCGATATCCGCTTCGGCGACCTGCTTGAAGGCCGGCCGATCAAGGCGGTTGGTCAAGTCTTCCAAGATGTCAGGATCACCGAGATCGACGTCACCTGGATGGATCAGCCACATCTGTGGTGGTTGTCGGTTCCATAGTCGCCGCACCACGCGCGCCAGGAGCCGCAGGGCTCCACGTGTCCGCTGAAAGTTCGGGATCGAACCGACCCGGGTATCCAGGACATGGACAAGCTCCGGATGGAACGGATAGCTCCGCTCAATTCGCTCGGCATACTCGGCCATCGTCACTGCTGGTGGCAATGCCACCTTTTGCTCCGCCCAACGACGAAGGGCCTCCAGATAGGCCTGCGCTGTCTCCTTGGCCGCAGCACGGTCGACGCGCTCGAAGAGGCGATGGACCACGATGGCCGGGATCTCTTCTGGCTCGGCCGGGGTCAGCAACCGGGCACTCCGGGCAATCACTGAGAGCGCCTCACGGAGACGTTCAGTCCCTTCAGCAAAGGCATCCGTCGAGGACGCCATCGTGAGTACGACCAAGACATTCCGCCGTGCTGCAGCAAACTCCAGCAGTGCGTGCAGGAACGCGATCGTCTGGTCGGCCAGCGTCCCCTTCCCTGTCGGGGACGGGACTGCCTCGGCCACGACGAGATAGCGCGCCAGCTCATCCAGCAAGATCAAGACTGGCCGCTCGCCGACCAGCTGCTCGAGTGTCACGCGGCCAGGCGCTGTCTTGGTGCGATGGTCAGACTCCTCCACGAGGAGATATGCGGTTCGGCCCCCAAGCTGGTAGGCAAGTTCTCCCCACAAGGTATAGGTGGTCACATCATGGTGCCGTACACCATGTGTCGGATCGAGATCCGTACCAACCACCGCCGCCACGCCGACCGTACCGGGTAACGGCAGCGGCACGTCACCAACGATTGTTGCTGCCGCCGGTTCACCGCGCGCAGCATGGTAGAGCGCAATGAGCGCGTGCGTCTTCCCTCCGCCGAACGGGGTCTCAAGAAGGAGTACCGCATTGGCTGACGGGTCGCTCCCGGTCAGGCGACCGAGTGCCTCGCGCAAGAACGTTCTGAGTTGTCTGGTGGGATAGGTCTGGCTGAAGAAGCGTTCTGGGTCTCCGTAGACCGGTTCGGCCGTCCCCAGAACCACACTTGCCAGACTGGCAGCGAACAGGTCATCACGGAGCTCCCCGCGGAGCACTTCCGGCCGTGGGACACAGGTCTCGAAGATCGTCCGCATCGCGCTCGCGCTCCCGTTTGGTCGACCACCTCTTCCTGCCACACTCTGACCACTCAGTAGGAGGCCAGCATGTAGCTCGCGACGAGGGCACCCAGCATGGTAACGAGATCATAGATCACGCGCAGACCACCGAGTAGAGGCACAAGCCAGTGTACTCCTTATCCAGCCCCTCATCGTCCCAACACCGCACGCGCCCAGTCGAATCCTCACGTGGCGAGCGTCCCCATGCAGGATTTAGGGAGTCAGGCGGAAGAATGTTGTCACATACCTTTCAGCCAGGAACGGGTAATCGTACATCAGAAGGTTCGCCGCATCGGACGAGAGTACCTCCCAACAGACGTTGCCGCGGATTGTTCCGCCGGTAAATACCTCGCGGTCGCTAATCCTGTCCGGGATCACCCCACAGCTGTGCTCGAAGGTGCTGTACGAGACGTTGGCTGGCCCGACGGCGCGCAGCCGGAAGCTTCCGTCAAAGCGGGCTGAGCCCTGACCACGATAGGTGGCCTCGACAGTCGCAAGGAAGAACTGGTGTCCTGGGGCCGGCGGATCGTTGAACATGTTCTCGCGCAGAACGAGTTCGGTCGCGTTGGGGATGACCCCGACGACGCGGACCTCCCAATTCCCATAGAGCACCGCTGTCTCGCCAAGCGGGATTGGGTTATTGCGGCTCCCCCGATCGGGCGCAAGTTCGTAGCGCCAGCGATAGTAGTGCTGCCCCACATTCCCCGCCTCTACCTGCCAGCCAGGCGGATTGTCCGGCGTGTAGGTCAGTACCCGCCGCTCGAACACCTGGACCAGGACCCGCTTCGGCTGACCACCCACGCGGACCGTCGTCCAATAGGCTTCTGTGATCGGGAAGCCAGTTGCGTAGAAGGGATTGGGAAACAGCGGCCCCTCCCGGAAGAAACCGGACTCAGCAATGAGCCCCTGGCTGTTCATGAACGCCCAAAACGGTGAGGCGACGGTGTGCTGTGTCTCTGGCACCAGAACTGCAGCGGTCACTCCATATCGCGCCAGCTCGGGATCCTGCCCAACCGAGCCGTTCCGGTCGATGGTGGCCGTGATGACCTGTCCAGTTGGAACTGGTGGAGCGTTCAGGAGGGCACTGAAGCTTGCATAGGTCGGCGCATTTGGATCGTCTGGGTCGCCGGCGACCGGAATCTGGGCAGGGCCGTAGTCCTGGAACGTGTTATCACCGTATTGCCGCCGGCCGGTGACCAGCTCTTTGGCGAGAAGCCCATTGGTGACGCGCCATGGCGAGTCGTACGGCTCACGCTCGTTCAGCTCCATCCGCGTCTTGTCAAAGTACTGGACGGAGCGTGCTCCACCTTCGGCCTCCACATAGCGCTCCCAGAGCGCCGGAGTGAACGGCCCTGGCCCCCACATCCAGGTCCGCGCCGCTCTTCCGGCCTGCACCGGCAGATCGGTCCGTTCCCACGTCTTCCGGAACTCATAATGCCCAAACTCTTCCTGCTGCGCCTGAACCGGCACGATACCTTGCACTGCAACGACAAGGAGCATCACGAGTAACAGACGGAGTCGCCGCATCGCCGCACCTCCTCAGTGAATCTCCTGTCCCCACTTTGAGCGCGGCACGGGAACAGAGGTGTTCCCGCGTCGACGGCAACAGGGGACAGCGACACCACATCGCCATCGCCCGATCACGTGAGGGGACCGACGGTTTGCCACCAACCACCGCTTGAGAGTAGGCATGGCGTCTCAATGCCGAGCGCAACTGCCACGTTGCGGAACGCTCGCCATGGCCCTCTATGGGAAGGGACATCTCGAGTTGCGCAGTGCCCTTCGCCGGCACCGAAGACGGCCGAGGCCTCAAGCCCGCGTTCTTCGCTTGACAACGCTCACCCCTTCTGCTACCGTCCCGTCACAGAAAAGAGGAGACGGCCGCGGGAGCTCGGGGAAGCCGGGCTGAGAGGGTGGCCGAAACGTCTGCCACCGACCGTGGAACCTGACCTGGGTAATGCCAGCGGAGGGAAGGCCGTAGTGATGAGCGCAAGTATCACCCCGTCTGATCTCACCTCTCCTTCACTTCACCAACCGAACCGTGACGCCTGCCGGTCCTGCACGCGGAGCCTCTGCTCCTGGCGATGCCGATGCCCACATCGGCGACGCGCGGCAGGAGGACCCCGGTGAAGAGTGCTCCGCTCCACTGGCGGGTCGAGCTCCGCCACGTCACCAAGACGTTCTACCGCGGGCGGCAGGCACTCACCGTGCTCGGACCGCTCGATCTGCGCGTTGCCGACCGGGAGTTCGTTGGTCTCGTCGGTCCCTCGGGATGCGGCAAGAGCACGCTGCTCAACGTGATCGCCGGTATTGAGCAACCGACCAGCGGCGAGGTCTGGCTCGACGGCGAACCGGCACCTGAGCGACTCGGCCGCGTCGCCTACATGCATCAGCGCGACCTGCTTCTCCCCTGGCGGACTGTTCTTGACAACGCCATCTTGCCGCTGGAGCTCCGCGGCATACCCCGCCGGGAAGCGGCGGCACGTGCCCTCCCCTGGCTTGAGCGTTTTGGGCTCGCTGAGTTCACGCATGCCTACCCCGCTCAGCTCTCAGGCGGCATGCGTCAGCGCGTCGCCTTCTTGCGCACGCTCCTGGCTGACCGCCCGCTCCTCCTCTTGGATGAGCCGTTCGGCGCACTCGACGCGCTCACGCGGGCGAGTCTGCAGGAGTGGCTCCTCACCCTCTGGGAAGAGCTGGATCGCACGGTGATCCTGGTCACCCACGACGTCGAGGAGGCGCTCTTACTGAGCGATCGCGTGCTGGTGCTCAGTCCACGCCCCGGCAGGATCGTACGTGAAATCGTGGTCGATCTCCCGCGTCCACGTCCCTATGAGATCGTCACCGACCCGCGTTTTGTCCGACTCAAGGCCGAGGTCCTGGCCGAGCTCCGAGCCCGCTCCACCATGGAGGTGCAGTTCGATGGCACGTGACCGCTTGCTCACTCGCGACCGCATCGTGCCCCTGCTCATCCTGGTCTCAGTGATGTTGGGCTGGGAACTGGCCACCCGCGTGTTTCAGATACCACGCTGGGTCCTCCCACCGCCAAGTGCAGTTGTGCAAGCCCTGATCCGCGATCAGCGGCTCCTCCTGCGCCACCTGACGGTGACGCTGGAGGAGGTCGGGTTAGGACTCACCTTCTCTGTTTTGCTCGCCATCGTGCTCGCCATCGGCATTGTCAGCTCCCGACTCGTCGAGCGCTCGGTCTACCCGCTCGTCGTCGCCTCGCAGGCCGTGCCGATTGTCGCGCTTGCGCCGATCCTCCTGATTTGGTTCGGCTACGGCCTCACCCCCAAAGTGATCGTCGTGGTTCTCGTCTGCTTTTTCCCGATTGCCGTGAACTTGGTGGATGGCTTGCGCGGCGTCGATCCGGAATTTGTCGATCTCGTGCGGAGTTTTGGGGGAACATCCTGGCAGACGCTCCGCGTGGTCCGCATTCCGGGCGCGCTACCGGCTTTCTTTTCCGGTCTCCGCGTCGCCGCCGCGGTCAGTGTCATTGGCGCCTTGATCGGTGAATGGGTCGGCTCATCGGCAGGACTCGGCTATTTGATGATTCGTGCTGCCTCGCAGTTCCACACCGATCGGGTGTTTGCTGCTGTGCTCGTCAGCGCGGTCGTCAGCATCGGTCTCTTCTGGATCGTGGGTGTAGTCGAGCGCATTGCGCTTCCCTGGCGTAGGTCAGCGAGAACGGAAACGTGAGAAGGAGAGGAGGAGTTGCAGATGGTTCCAGCGCAAAAGATGACGCGGCGGGCGTTCCTTGGACTCGCCGGTCTTGCTTTCATCAGCGCTTGCCGTCAAGCGCCGGCGCCGACTGCGACGCCGGCATCACCGACCGCCAGCGGAACGTCTCCGGGTGCGACCACGCCGGTGACCACCTCGCTCGAAGCGGTCAGCGTCGCACTGGATTGGTACCCGTGGTCGAACCATACTGGGCTCCTCATGGCACGCGAACGCGGGCATTTCCGTGACGTCGGACTGGATGTGACGTTGGAAGTGCCAGCGAATCCGGAGGACGTCTTAAAGTTGGTCGCCACTGGCAGAAACACGTTCGGCATTAGCTATCAGACGGACGTCCTGCTGGCACGAGCCGAAGGGATCCCGGTCGTCTCGATTGCCGCGTTGGTGCAGCATCCTCTCAATTCCGTCATGGCACTCGAAGGGAGTGGGATCGCTCGCCCTCGCGACCTGGCCGGGAAGAAGGTTGGCTATCCTGGATTGCCCAGCGATGAGGCCCTACTCGCAACCATGCTCGAGTTTGACGGCGCACGACTAGACGACGTCACACTCGTCAACGTCGGCTTCGAGCTCGTCCGAGCTCTCCTCAGTCGGCAAGTTGATGCGGTCATCGGAGCCTATTGGGTGCACGAGTCGATCCTGATCGAGCAGCAAGGAGAACGGCCGGTTATTCTGCGTGTTGAGCAGTGGGGTGTCCCAGACTTCTACGAGCTCGTGATGGTCACAAGCGAGCAGGAACTGCGGGACCACGCTGAGCGCGTGCAGCGCTTTGTCCGCGCTATGATCCGTGGATACCAGGACGCGCAGGCGGATCTCGTCGCCGCGGTTGACCTCCTCGTCCGTGAGTACCCCGATACCAACCGCGCGTTAGAAGAGGAAGGGATCCGACGGCTTGCGCCGCTCTGGACAGAGGGGGTTCCAATCTTCGGCTGGCAGGAGGCGAAGCGCTGGACCGACTATGCCGCCTGGATGCAAGCCCGCGGTCTTCTCCGTGGCGAGGTTGACCCCAACACCGCGTTCACCAATCGGTTTGTCGAGGCGGCGCGGTAGGAATCGCGGCAGCAAGCCAGGCATCGAGCAGCGTTCGAGGCGCCCCAGTGTGAATTCGGTGCGGAATCGCGGTGCTATCCCGCCGTCCTCAATCGTCCGGCGGTGATGAGTAAGCGCCAAGGTGCTTGGGGATCTCACTCGAATGGACGTGCGGACAACCGAGGACGCACCGGCTGCAGGGTCAGGCGACAATATCGCCGGTTTCGGACGCAGGGGCTGGGTCGACACTCACCCAGCCCCAAACGCCTCATGAAACGAGTGGGCGAACTGGAAACACATGGTGTAGTCGACGCTCGCTAGAGTGCCTCCGCTTGTCGAGCTCTGGGAATGCCGAGGAGGAAAAAGCGATCCCGTACGCTCACGCGTGTCGTACTGAGGGCCACGTCGTGTACCCCGCTCCTCAACGAGACGGCTTCGGAATCTGCGCAGGAGCACAGATTTCAGCGGCGCGCCTCCATCGCCTTCCGCCCAAAGAACGCGCGGTGGGAGCGCGCAGCTTGGCGAATCCTCAGCCGGCGGGGAGCGCTCGAGTCAAGCAGCCGTCGCCTGCATCTTCGACCCCGCTGGCGCACGCAGGACCATCTCCGAGGGTTGACAATAAATTTTCGGATGCCGGACCAGATATCGTCCTTGCAGCTTCCCGGGCACGCGCCCAAATATTTTGTCCCGTCACCCCTTTGGCGGTTGGGACTGAGGCTGAGCTCTCGCTGAAGACTGCATGCACCGCTGTTGCATATCACCCCAGCGCCAGCATCGCCTCCAGCGCTCGGCGGGCCGGCTGCGCGATCTCTTCTGGCACGGTGATGACATGCTTGAGGTCACGCAGTGACTCGTACACCTTCTCGAGTGTCACGCGCTTCATGTACTGGCAGATCGCGTCTTCCCGCACCGGGATGAACCGCTTGCCAGGTGCCTTCTTGTGTAGCCGGTGCAAGATCCCCACTTCGGTCGCCACCACGAACTCCTGCGCCGGCGACTGGGCAGCATAGCGGACCATCCCCTCGGTCGAGAGCAGTTTGGCATCCGGCCGCAGGAAGATACAGGTTGAGCTACAGCCGCACTCCGGATGGATGAGAAATTCGGCATCCGGATGTGCTGCCAGCTGGGCTTCAAGATCCTCGCTTCGGATCCCCGCATGCACATGGCACTCGCCCAACCACACGTGCAGTTTTCGCCCAGTCAGCCGTTCGACATGTGCGCCGAGGAACATATCGGGAACGAAGAAGATGGGCCGGTCTGCCGGCAGGCTCGCCACGACCTCGACCGCGTTGGCACTCGTGCAGCAGATATCGGCCAGCGCCTTGACTGCCGCGCTGGTATTGACATAGGCTACGACAATCCCATCGGGATGCTGCTCACGCCAGGCACGGACGTCTTCGGGAGTGATGGTTTCCGCCAAGGAGCAGCCGGCCTCGAGGTCAGGCAAGAGCACTGTTTTGTCCGGATTGAGGATCGCGGCCGTCTCCGCCATGAAATGCACGCCACAGAAGACGATGACGCGCGCATCAGTCCGTGTCGCTTCGCGCGAGAGCCCCAACGAGTCACCAACGAAGTCGGCGATATCCTGCACTTCCGGCCGCTGATAGCTGTGGGCCAAGATGACCGCCTGGCGTTCTTCCTTCAGGCGCAGGATTTCTTGTACAAGTTCCTGTTGCTCCATACCTGTCGCTACCTCCATTACCGTGATTGGATCGAAACGATCTCCAAGCTCAAGTCCAAAGCCCGCGCAGAGTGCGTGAGCGCACCGACCGAAATCGCGTCCACCCCCGTCTCGGCAATGTCTCGTACCCGCTCGAGTGTGACACCGCCTGAGGCCTCGATCTTTGCACGCCCGGCGACCCGCCGTACCGCCTCCCGCATCGTGTCCAGATCCATGTTGTCGAGCAGGACCCAATCGGCACCAGCCGCGAGCGCCTCTTCTAATTCTTCCAGCGTGGTGACCTCGACCTCTATGACGAGCGGATGCGGGGCCGCAGCCTTGGCTCGTCGTACGGCCTCGGTCACGCTACCGGCAGCGCGGATGTGGTTGTCCTTGATCAGAATCCCATCGAAGAGACCGAAGCGGTGATTCCGACCGCCACCGACACGGACTGCGTATTTCTCGAGGACACGCATCCCCGGCGTCGTCTTTCTGGTATCGAGAATGGCCACGCCGGTGCCTTCTACCGCCTCCACAAAGGCGCGAGTCAGCGTCGCGATCCCTGAGAGGCGCTGCAGAAGATTCAGCGCCAACCGCTCGGCGCTCAAGATACTGCTCAGCCGCCCGGTGAGCCGCGCCACCGTCTGGCCAGGCACGATTCGAGAACCTTCAGGAGCACATGCCTCCCAAGACAGGGTGGTATCGAGCTCCTGAAAGACCGTCATTGCCACCGGCAGGCCACAGAGGACACCTGACTCCCGGGCAACGATCTTGGCAACACCGAACGTGGCCGGATCGACGACGAGCGACGTTGTGATGTCCCCGTGACCAATGTCCTCCGCGAGCCAACTGCGAATCTGCTCGCGGAGGGTCATCATGGGCAACGTGGCATCACCCATCATCGCACACCACCAAGCTCTGATTGCAAGAGAGCCACCCAGCAGTGGGGGCAAAGCTGATGCGAGTCTTGTGAGCCAAGATCCATTCGTCGAGTGAGACTCTCTCACACTCTCCAGCGAGTATGTGGACCGTTCTCACCGTTTTCCAAGAAGAGCACCGCCACAAGCCACTGTGTACGCGGCAGCGCCGAGACCGCGTTGCCGTACCATTCCCGTCTTATTTTGATCAAGTGTACCGAGTCTCCGCGACGCCGTATGCCTGGGCGCCCTCTCACCGGGCCGGTTGTGCTCAAATGGGGTGATCCGGCTCGTCGGCAACGTGTGACACTGCCAACGTTGCCGATTGGTTGGGCTAGCACCGGAACCGATCCTTTTCTGATTCTGACGCCAGGTGAGAAATGCGGGTCATCGTCTGCTGGCGACTCTCGGTCGCCTCGCCGTGCGCCATCCCTACCGTGCCGCCTTGCGTCCGTGGGAAAGCCCGTAACCGGCTCCGATCACGAGACCGGCCAAGACACTGAGGAGGACCAGTGCAGTCAGTGCTCGAAGTGCAAGGTCACTTTCGATGCGTCGAGCGTGCTCGAGAAAGAGCGTTAGTCCGACGACCCAGACGAGCGCGCATATGACGGCCAACAGCGCCAGGAGCCGGAGCGACCGCCAACCCTCACTCCACGACGGCGACACAGGCGCACCAGACCGAAAAGCCTCCCGGACACGTTCCCGTACGTAGGTCCACCAGCCGAACGCCATGACCGCGAATGCGTAGAGTCCTCCCAGGAGACCAAGAACGCCCGCCACTGCACCGCTCTCTGTGGTGAGCTGGAATGCCAAGATGGTCGAAAGTATGGTCGCCACAGCAGCCACCGCGATTAGCCGCAACAGTGTTGCGCGATCCAGACCCCGCTCGAACCAGGCTACTGATGTTGCCGCCACTGCCAAGGCTTCCTCCACCTCTTTGGTCAGTGGTGTCCTACTGGAGGCCATCTCATCTGCCTCGCAGAGTTCAGCCACAGCCTTGAAAAACCGTTCAACCTGGCGGTGCCAGAAAAATGCGGCCAGGCGAGATCGCTGTGTGACCGATCGCAGCGCCACACAGGAGAGTCCGGCTACTTCCGAGCATCCGGGGACGACGGCTAGCGCTCCCTCAAGAAGCAGCCTGTCCCCCTTCTCTTTCCGCTCGATGAGTGGCCACACAGCGATCATGGCTGAACCCACAGTGCGAAATGAGACGCCAAGCCGCTCCCATTCGTGACGAAGCAACTCCAGCGCCGTGTTCTGGTCACGCACCGCAAGACACCGAGCGTGGGTCCATTGGACAGACTGAGCCGGTCGACGCCGAAGAAGAAACCAGATCGGAAGCATGAGCACGCCCGTCGTCGCAACAATGACCCAGAGGAAGAACCAGAAAAAGATGAGATCAACCAGGCGAGCCTCTGTTGGTGTCCTGGATCGCAATAAGCCGGCAACGAAGAACCAGAGCGTCAAAGCCACGAGCAAATGCAACCACGCCAAAAGTGACCACTTCGCTACACGGCGTGTTCGCGAAGAGAAAAGGAACAGAAATGACAGCGGAGGCAGCCAGGCCAAGAAAATCGTGGGCGCGGAGTACTCACCTCGAGCGCTTTCTCGCTCCTTCTGAGGTTTCTTCGCTGCATCTCCTTGCGACGAAAGCGACATCATACCATCTGTGGATAACAGCGCTGGCACGGTGAGAAACCTAGGAACGAGTATAGATCAGCGCGTCTCCCGTATTCTCTCCGTAGATTATCTTTCGCGCCACTTTGAGGCACAGACGCGCAGTTGTGAAGATGCTGGCGCCGGTCAACACAGACGACGATGCCCTCCGACGATGGCCTTCGGAGAGAGCTGACTTCCTTCTGTAGTTGAGACAAATGCTCACGCTCCTCAGCTTCATCCGTGCATCATCTCCGCTTCCCGGCGGTTCGCGTGCCAAGCGCTCCACAACCCACGCACGGCGCACCTCCGTTCCCTCTACCTGGCCGGATCGTAGTGCACGACGCGGGGGGTCCGACAGTATGGGGTAACAACCAAACGGCGCTTTGAATGCCAACCTCTCTTTGCGGTTCGCCCATAGCTCTGCGCTGTGCGTCTAACGTTCACCAGGTCTACACACGAACGGAGCAACTAGCCACAGTCTCTCTCACCTGTTGTCTCAATCTCCATTCCAAGGCTGGACGACTCGCACAGCACCAGAGGGTGTGATCTCCCGTTGGTGAGCACGATCCTCGATCTGGCGCGACGGTGACAGTACAACACTATGCATCGTGACCGCCGCCCTCACCCAGCTACCTGCGAGCCCGGCGGACTCCTTCACGCGACTGTGGACAGAAAATAAGCGCTCCCACGTAAAGCCTGACGAAATCCGGGGATGAAGCATTATGGTGAGCTTTCGCGCGAGCCGGCGGTCGGATTCGACTCGACGACCTGCTGTGCATGAAATGCCAACGTCTTCGCCATCGAGAATGGTGACAGTTTGTACTCAGGCGTAGAGATGCTTTGAGTTTCCTCTCGCTTGTCGCAGGAAACTCAATGATGGCAAACCTTTATCTCAGTCTCGGTCTCTCCCGTGTCGCTCCGCATCTCACGCAATAGTCTCGTATTCCTACCAAACACCAGACCCTGTAGAACCTCTGTCGGCTACACCGGCTCTTGCTAGCAACAAAGCCATCTACGAGGCTTCAACGAGCACATAAGCAAGATCGAGCGTCACACTCTGCGTATTTGGATTGTGAAGTTCAATCGCACCGCAGTATCCGCCAGCAGTGCCAGTCGGGCCACTGCCTACCTGGTTCCAGACGCCTTGATGACCGGTCTTTAGCACCACCCCAGCGCCGCTCGGGCTCAACACGGCCCAGCTGAACGTGGCAAAGGCAGCAGCACAGGCAGGAGGATTGGCCACGAGTGCAAGCGTATCGAAGAAGTAGCTGAGCCCCGGAGCAATGGTGAGTCGCACGCACCCTTTTGTACGCACTACGACATTTGTGGCGTCACTTGGCACTTGCGGAGACGGCGGCTCCGCTGCCTGGCAATCAGTAGTGAGCGGTGTAATGCTCACCTCCACCTGCGCTGAGGCAGCCGGTGTCACGATGGCGCCTGGCGATGCTGATGGAGTCACTGCGGGTAGCGTCGCGGTAGGCGTTATTGCTCCGACCCAAGAATCTGACTGCGGTGTCACTACTGGCGTTCCCATCGTCGACGGCGGCGTGCTGGCCACAACCGGAGTCGGAGACGGTGTCATCACAGCACTCGGGTAAGGCCCTGGCGCCGCTGAGCGTGGTGTTGCACTTGGCAAAATGGACGGCGCCCGGCAGCCGCCGACGATCAGCCCGAGGAGCACGAACGCAACGACGCTCGACCAGCTGTACCGTGCTCCCCTCCCCATCGCGCTCCCTCTTACCACCGTGATACCCTCGCTTCGAACACACAGGGGGTCGTGGCAGGACGTACCGAGGGCCAGGCTAGACACGTACCTCAGGCAGTATCCCGGATAGTAGTCGCGTGCCCACCATGGCCTGTGCCTTTCCCTGAGAGTGGATATGCGACGTTACGAGGATACGGTGGCATCGCCTTCCCATTTTCATGTCGCCCTAGACTATTTGGGTGCATCCGAAGGCCAACGCCCGCTGGATGCGGACGCGGAGGGACCAAAGCGTACCGAAGGCGCTTGGAGATGGAAAATGGAGCCGGTGGTCGGATTCGAACCGACGACCTGCTGTTTACGAAACAGCTGCTCTACCGCTGAGCTACACCGGCCTTCGGAGCCCACGCCGGGACTCGAACCCGGGACCTCAATCTTACCAAGATTGTGCTCTGCCTCCTGAGCTACGTGGGCCCAGGCTTGACACACAAGGAGTATACCGATGCGTCTCCTTTGCTGCAAGCTCGCCACTTTGCTCCCATCGCCATACCGCAATTCGTTCGCCGCCCTGTCACACTGGCACGCTGCGCTCGCCGTCCTTTTCCTCGAGCCCAAAGTGCTCTTCGGTGAAAGTTCGCTTGGTTCCTACTCGGCGAGGCGAAGGATCTCGCCAAAATCACCAAGCCTCCACGCCTGCACTTGGCGCTCTGCCCGCCCGTACCGTCTCTCACCGACCTTCACCTGCGCCAACGAACCACAAGCGCCGGTCGCTGCCTGAGTCAAGGCACGACGTCACCACACAGCCTCCCCGAGCCCTTGGCCATGCCTGCCCGCACGAATTCCCTCCGGCTATACTCTGCTTGTGACGATGGACGCTCACCAGGCTCCTCTGCAAGACACACACCCCGAAACCTCCGATCTCACAACGGGCCTCTCAAGCGAGGAGGCACGTGCGCGTCTCCGCCTCTACGGTCCCAACGAGTTGCCTCCGCCGCGTCCTGTATCGCTCTGGCGTCTTGCGTTGAGTCAGCTCACGCACTTCTTCGCGATTCTGTTGTGGGTCGCCGCGGCCCTCGCTTTCGTCGCAGGAATGCCCGAACTCGCGACCGCGATTGTGGCGATCATCCTCCTCAATGGCCTTTTTGCCTTCTTCCAGGAATATCGTGCGGAACGGGCTGCGGCACGGCTGCGATCGCTCCTACCGAGCCGCATTACCGTCCGCCGGGACGGCCAGACCGTCACGGTCGAGGCCCGCGAACTCGTCCCAGGTGACGTCGTCATTCTGCAGGCCGGCGACCGAGTTCCGGCCGACATCGTCCTAGCTGAAGTGGAGGATTTCGCACTTGATGTCTCGACCTTCACCGGCGAAAGCGTCCCTGCAAACCCAGCAGCTGGCGAGATGGCCTTCGCCGGTACGTTTGTCGTGCGTGGGCTGGCCGTCGGCGTCGTGATTGCTACGGGGACGCGTACTCGTCTCGCCGGCATCGCTCATCTCACGCAAGCCCCCCGCGCCGGACCAACCCCGTTGGCACGCGAACTCGACCGTTTGGTCCGAGTCATCAGTGTCGCTGCACTGAGCGTGGGAGCGATCTTCTTCCTCGTCGCCCTCCTCGCTGGACTGCCGCTGGTCGACGCCTTTCTTTTCACGCTTGGAGTGACTGTGGCGCTCGTGCCGGAGGGACTCCTGCCGACTATTACCCTCTCCCTGGCGATCGCTGCCCAACGAATGGCACAGCGGCAGGCGCTCGTCCGCCATCTGGAGGCGGTTGAGACGTTAGGGCTCACCACTGTCATCTGTACCGACAAGACGGGTACTTTGACCCGGAACGAGTTGACCGCTGTGGCTGTTTGGACTCCGCACGGCAGCGCGCGTATCGAAGGGCAGGGCTATACACCAAGTGGTTCTGTTGAAGTCGTCGACGGCGCTGCGGCTGCGGTCCGTCGGCTCGCTGCTGCGGCGGCACTCTGCTCCGAGGGACGGGCGGTGAATCGTGGCGGGCGCTGGGTGCCTGAGGGTGACCCGCTCGACGCTGCCGTCTGGGTTCTGGCTCAGCGACTGGGGATCGATGTCGATCATCTGAAAGCCGGCTCAGCGCCACAGCATGTGTTCCCCTTCGATCCGCACCGACGACGCATGAGTGTGATCGTAAATGGTCAACTCGTCGTCAAGGGGGCACCGGAAACTGTTCTGCCCCGGTGTCGACGCGCCAGTGACGCCGAGACTGCGGCGCAGGCTCTCGCAGCTGAGGGACTTCGCATCATCGCAGTAGCAACAAAACAACTCGCCCCTGAGGAGGCGACCCGGGTCACTGATCCTGATCAGCTCGAACAGGACCTCGAGGTCCTCGGCCTCATCGGTTTCCTCGATCCACCACGACCAGAGGCAGCGGAGGCGATCGCTCGCTGTCGTGCCGCGGGGATTCGGGTGATTATGGTGACCGGCGACCACCCAGCCACCGCAGTCGCGGTCGCCAAGCGTGTCGGATTAGTCGGCGACCGCCCTCTTGTGTTGACTGGCGACCAGTTGCCGGCGGATGAGGCCGTTCTCGGAGCTCTGATTGATCGCGACGAGGTCGTTCTGGCGCGGGTCGCCCCAGAAGACAAGCTCCGCATAGCACGGGCGTTGCGCGCTCGTGGCCATGTGGTGGCGATGACCGGTGATGGTGTGAACGATGCGCCAGCATTACACGAAGCCGATGTCGGCGTTGCGATGGGACAAACCGGCACGGATGTCGCTCGTGAGGCAGCCGACCTTGTCTTGCTCGATGACAACTTTGCCACGATCGTCGCAGCGATCGAGCAAGGACGAGCAACATACAACAATATTCGCCGTTTCCTGACTTACCACCTCACGGACAACGTGGCGGAACTCGCCCCATTTGTCATCTGGGCACTCAGCGGCGGGCGCCTCCCACTTGCTCTCGGTGTGCTGCAGGTGCTCCTGTTAGATCTCGGTACTGATGCCCTCCCAGCCTTAGCACTCGGCGTCGAACCGCCAGCTCCCGACACCTTGCGCACTCCACCGCCACGCCAACATCTCATCGACCGGAAACTCTTGACACGCGCCTTCCTGACACTTGGACCAACAGAAGCGGCGATGGAGCTACTCGCCTTCTTCGTCGTTTTAGCTCACTTCGGCTGGCGGCCAGGGGCAGAACTACCGTCTCTCGTGGCACTCTTCACCGCTTCGGGTACAGCCTTCGCGACGGTGGTCTTCGGGCAGGCGGCGAACGCCCTGGCCAACCGCAGCGAGACACTCCCCATCTGGCGCACGGGGCTCCGGGGCAATCCTGCTATCGTCCTCGCCATTTTCGGGAGCTTCACGCTCCTCCTTGCGACACTCTTTGTTTCGCCAGTGGCACGCATCATTCATCACGCCCCGCCACCCCCGATCGGTTGGCTCCTCGCCGCACTGGCAGCACCGGCTGTCGCTCTCGTCGATGCACTCTGGAAGCGCTGGACGCGACGAACTCCTACGACTGGGTAATAACGAGCACCGCCGCTCCCCGCACGCGTCCGGTGCGGAGATCCTCGAGTGCTTGGTTTGCTTCTGACAACGGATACAGCTGTACTTGGGTGCGCACGGGGACTTCCGGGGCCAGCTGGAGGAACTCTTCACCGTCCTGCCGCGTCAGGTTGGCGACCGATCGGACGACACGCTCTTCCCAGAGCAACGCGTACGGGAACGACGGGATATCGCTCATGTGGATCCCGGCACAGACGACCACGCCACCCTTCTCCACTGCCCGCAGCGCTTGGGGAACCAACGCCCCGACTGGCGCGAAGATCAGTGCAGCCTCAAGCGGCTCGGGTGGGAGTTCGTCCGATCCGCCAGCCCACACAGCACCGAGAGAGCGAGCAAACGCTTGTCCCTCGACATCACCCGGTCGCGTAAAGGCATAGACGGCGCGCCCTTGCCAAACTGCTACTTGGGTCAGGATATGGGCCGCTGCACCAAAGCCGTAAAAGCCAAGTCGGCGTGCCCCAGCAGTGAAGCGCAGCGCACGGTAGCCGATCAGCCCAGCACAGAGAAGCGGTGCCGCTTGCTCATCGGGATAGCCATCCGGAATTGGGAAACAATAGCGCTCGTCGGCGACTGCGTACTCAGCATAGCCCCCGTCGAGTGTGTAGCCAGTGAAGCGGGCGCGATCACACAAGTTCTCGCGCCCGCTCTGGCAGAATCGGCACTCACCGCACGTCCACCCAAGCCACGGCACACCGACGCGCTGCCCAATCTGGTAGCGCTCGGCACCGGGCCCCTTCTGAACCACTTCCCCGACGATCTGGTGTCCGAGGATTAACGGGAGCTTCGGGTTCGGGAGTTCTCCATCAACAATATGCAGATCAGTGCGACAGACACCACAGGCACGAACGCGGAGGAGCACCTGCCCCACACCAGGCTCGGGAATGGGAAGCTCGCGCAGAACGAGTGGCTGTCCTGGTCGTTCGAGGACCATGGCCCGCACGGCTACAACTCATCCTCCGGCACAAAGGCTACAAAGCGGCAGAACGCGGCCTCGCCGCCTTTAAAGCGCCACGGGAAACAGCCCACCATAATGCGTCGATCCAGCACCTTGTCGATTTCACCCCCCGCGTTCTCAATGTGGATGACGCCGTGGGGGAAAAGATGAAAGTGCATCACTTGGTAGTCTCGTTCGGGCAAGAGCTCGTCGATCCGTTTCCCATGTTTCGCTTCGAGCTCCGGTATCAGATCTGCCCGGATTTTCCGAATCACTGTGTTGAACGGGTGATCTGCCGATGCACAGTCAACAGCCAGCCAAGCGATCTTGCGCTCGAGCACCCACTCGGCAAAAGCACGCGTCGGTCCCGGATGCTTGATGAAATATCGTGTCTCGTCTGGCTGCCGAAGTGCAGGATCAGTGGCCCAGTCACTCGGGTAGTAATGGTGATACCCCGTGTGGATCACCAAAATATCACCCGGTTGGATGGTGATGCCGGTATCTCGCTCCCACTGTTCAAAGTGTTCCGGCCCATAAATGTCGTAGTCACCAATGCCGTAGCGTGTCAGATCGACGATGCACGCCCAACCCACCAGCTTGCTCAGCGGGATTGAGGCGATGTCCTCACCCCCAGTAATAAAGTGCAGCGGAGCGTCCAGGTGGGTCCCCACGTGCAGGGTCGAGGAGATCCACTGTCCACCAGCTCGCTCGAACGCCACTCGCTTGATCCACTTGACCGTCGGTCCCTCGTAAAGGGCAAAACCCGGCGTGTGAATATCCCAGTCTTGGGAGAGATCCAACACGCGGCAGCGCGCGAGATCAACCACCATCGGTATGACGTCCTTTCCCCGATTTCACTTTCGGGAACGGCTGGTAAACCGTTCCCGAAGGTCCTTCATCCCTTCCCCAGGGCGACACCGCTGTTGAGGGAGGGAAAGCCCAAGGCGTGAGCCCCGCTTCTCTCACTCTTCAACAAAGGCAACGGCACGACAGAACGCTGCCTCACCACCCTTGAACAACCAGGGGAAAACGCCAAGCGTCAGTCGCCGGTTGTGGAGCTCCTTCCGGCCGATCTCCCCACCAAGATTCTCGACATGAATGCAGTCATGCGGGAAGAGCGCATTGTGTGTCAACTGGTAGTGCTCCTCGGGAAAGAGCTCGTTGAGCTTCTCGCCAAACTTCCGCTCGCAGATCGCACGCACCCGCTTCCATTGCTCAAGACCACCACGCCCCAGGAACCGACCAATCGGCAGATTCATCGGGTGGTCGGTTGAGACCATGTCTACACCCCAAATTTTGATCTTCTTCGCGATCAGCCAGTCGACGATCGAGGGATGCGGGCCAGGATGGCGGAGTAGGTACTTTTCTTCGTCCGGCTGCTCACCGAACTGAGCATACCGGTGCCAGCCGGTGTGGATGAACAGAATATCACCCTCGCGGACTTCTACCCGCTCCTCAATCATCTCCGGCGTGAAGATATCGAGCTCGTCCAGCACGTCCGAGAGATCGACGATGACCCCCGGACCGTAGAGCCACTCGAGAGGAATCTGATCGATCGTCTTGCCACCCGTGATGAAATGCCGCGGCGCGTCAAGGTGCGTCCCCATGTGGTTGGAGGTCATGATGTACTGGGCGTTGACACCGTGCTCCGCCTTACGCTTGATGTACTTCACCTCGAACGGCGGATAGAACGGCCAGAACGAGACCTCCTGATTGAGCGGCTGTGAGAGGTCATAGAGCTTCACGGTACCCATGGCACTCATCCCTTCCCTTCACCGAAAACCGGTTCTGAATCCTCCGCAAGCGATAGCTCATCCGTGCTCTAACAACCCTGCCGACGGGACGACTGGGATCCCGATCAGCGCACAGGATGTGTTGCCCTGCCATCACGGTGACTCGGGATGCGTCATGCGCCAGAGCTGGTCGGGATCGAGCGGCATCCGGGTGATCCGCACGCCGAACGGTCGCAGCGCGTCTTCGACCGCCGCTGCGACGACCGCGGGCATTGGAATCGCCCCTGCCTCACCAACCCCTTTCACCCCGAGTGGGTTGAGGGGAGAGGGCGTCTCTTGATGAGCCACCTCCATCCGCGGGATTTCCATCGCGGTCGGGATCAGGAAATCCATGAAGCTGGCATTGAGGAGCTGTCCATTCTCATCGTAATACAGCTTCTCATAAAAAGCTCCGCCGATACCTTGGGCGATCCCACCGTGCACCTGCCCCTCGACGACCATCGGATTGATCATCTTGCCGCAGTCGTGCACGACCCACAGCTTGCGGAAAAACAATTGGCCCGTCTCGATATCGACTTCCACAAGGAGGCCGACTGCGCCGCTCGCCCAGGTCGCATGTGGCGGCGAGTAGTACTCGGTCGCCTCGAGTGTCGGCTGCTTGCCGGGCGGGAGGGTTGGTCCGGTCCAAGGGCGTGGTCGCACGACCAGATCTCCGGCATAGGCGTACCGCAACGGATTCGCAAGCTGTGCGAGCTGTGCCCAGGTAAAGCCCCGCTCCGGCGCACCGCGCACATAGACTCGTCCATCTTCGACCACAAGGTCCTCTACCGCAACCTCCAGCTCCTCGGCAGCAAGTTGCAACCCCTGTTCGCGCACCTTGCGCGCTGCAAGGGCTACCGCACTCCCGCAGACCACAGCGCTGCGGCTCGCATAGGTGCCTGAACCGAACTGGAAGTGCGCCGTGTCCCCTTCGAACACCTGCACCGATTCCACCGGCACCTGGAGCTCCTCGGCGACGATTTGAGCGAGTACCGTCTTATGCGCCTGCCCCTGCTGCGGCATGCCGGTCGCCACGTATACCTGACCCGTCGGTTCAACGCGGACCGTCGCACCTTCGTATGGGCCGATCCCGGTGCCTTCGACATAGCAGGCGATCCCAACTCCCACACAGCGGCCTTCTGCGCGTAGACGCGGCAGCTCCTCACGAACCAGCCGGTCATAGTCCATCTGCTGGAGCAAGAGGTCCAGCATTCCCGGGTAATTGCCACTGTCGTACCGAGTCGGCGCCCCGTCTTGGAAGATAAGGCCGACATCGTACGGAAACTCATGCGGTTGGATGAAGTTGCGTCGCCGTACCTCTGCCCGATCCAACCCCAGTTCGTCAGCCACGCGATCCAAAAGGCGTTCCATCACAAAGGCAGCGTGGGGGCGCCCGGCACCACGATAAGGACTCACCGGTACGGTATTGGAATACACAGCGCGGAACTCGACGTGATAGTTGGGTACCTTGTACGGACCGGGGAGTTGGCAGGCCGTGATGATCGGGACAATGATCCCATATGGCGTGTAGGCCCCCGCGTCGTGCAGGAAACGATCACGAATCCCCAGTATGCGCCCCTCAGCGTCTACTGCGATCTCCGCGTCGTGGATCTGCAGGCGCTCATGATTGGTGCCCACAAAGTGCTCTAACCGATCCTCTGTCCACTTGATGGGGCGCCGCAAGGCGAGGGCAGCGTAGGGAACCAGCACTTCTTCTGGATAAACCATGATCTTGCAGCCAAACCCGCCCCCGACGTCCGGCGCAACCACCCGTACCTGCGTCGGCGCGAGCCCAAAGAGTGCTGCCAGCGCATTTCGGATCACGATCGGCGCCTGGGTTGTGTCCCAGACTTCGAGCACCCCCTCCACGTCATTCCACACGGCGACGATGGCCCGGGTCTCGATCGGCATCCCAGCGCTGCGCTCGATGATCAGTCGCTCCCGGAAAACATGCGCCGCACGGGAAAAAGCACCCTCCGGGTCGCCGACAATGCCCACGTAGTGCGCCGCAACGTTGGTTCCCAGCTCCTCGTGGACCAGCGGCGCATCAGGCTGGACGGCACGCTCGATGTCCACGACCGGCGGAAGCTCCTCCCATTCGACCACGATCGCCTCCACCGCGTCCTCGGCGAGATAGCGACTCTCCGCAATCACCATCGCGACCGGCTCACCGACGTGGTTCACCTCGTCCTTGGCCAATGCATAGCGTGTGTATGGATGTGTGAGATCCGGATGTGGGATCAGCAACGGCATGCGCCGCTGGCACGGCCCAATATCGGCGTAAGTCCACACTGCGACGACACCGGGCATGTCGCGCGCTGCGCTGACATCAATTGACCGGATCCGCGCATGAGCCAGCGGGCTACGCAGGAACGCCACGTGCAGCTGCCCAGGAAGGTCGATGTCATCCGTGTACCGGCCGCGACCAGTGAGCAGCCGTGGATCTTCCGCACGCTTGATCGGTTCTCCAAAGATTCGGGTCGGCATGGGATAGCCTCCTACCCTCAGGACTGTCGCATGAGCTGTGCCGCGTAGAGCGCCGCTTCGACGATATTCTGGTAGCCGGTGCAGCGGCAGAGATTCCCAGAGATCGCCTCGCGGATCTCCTCTTCGGTCGGATTGGGATGTTCAGCGAGGAAGGCTTTCAGCACCATGAGCATCCCCGACGTACAGTACCCGCACTGCAGACCATGTTTTTCCCAGAATGCACGCTGCAGTGGGTGGAGCTCTGCCTCGCTCGGCGCGAGCCCCTCAACCGTCTCGATCACATGCCCGTCCGCTTGCACTGCCAGCAGCAAGCAACTGCGTACCGGCTCTCCATCAAACAGGACGGTGCAGGCGCCACAGACCCCATGCTCACAACCGACATGGGTCCCGGTCAAACCGAGTTCGTGGCGCAAGAAGTCCGACAAAAGCAAACGCGCTTCAACCTCACGCTCATACGGGACGCCATTCACCACGACACGGATCACTCGATGCTCCGTCCCCACAGCTGTCATCGCCGCGCTCCCTCCCGTGCGCGTTCGGCCGCCAGGGCCAGCGCCCGCTCCGCTAACACACCAGCCACGTATCGCCGGTACTCCGCCGAGGCGTGGATATCGCCCGCTGGATCGATCTCACCACGCACCGTTGCCGCAGCCGCTCGCCAGGTCTCTGCAGCCACCGGCTGACCACGCAGTGCAGACTCAGCAAGACGAGCTCGTACCGGCCGTCCACCAACACCGATGAAGCTCAAGCGCGCCTCGGTGATGGTCGTGAAATCCTCAGCGAGGCTCACCACTGCTCCCACACCGACCAGTGCATAGTCGCCATGCCGACGCGCTACTTCCAGCCACGCTGTTCCAGTGCGCGCCGGGAGGAATGGAAAGCGCACCTCCGTCACGAGCTCATCTGGCTCGGCAGCCGTCGTTAACAGATCGACAAAGAAGTCCTGCGCCGGCACCAGGCGTTGCCCGCGCTGGCTGGTGAGCTGGACCGTTCCATCGAGTGCGACCAGCACTCCAGGGAGCTCGGCGGCGGGATCCGCATGCGCGACGCTGCCACCGACCGTTCCTCGCGTCCGGATCGGGAGATGCCCCACCCAGCGAATCGCCTCGGCTAAGAGCGGTGCGTGTTCAGCGACGAGCGGCGACCGTTCTACAGTACGATGCCGTGTCATCGCCCGCACCACGATTGCACCGCTGTCGAGCTCAATCCCGGACAGCTCGTGCAGTCCGTTCAGATCAATGAGAAGGCTCGGCCGTGCCAGGCGCATGTTCAACATCGGGATCAAGCTCTGGCCACCGGCGAGCGGTTTGGCTTCGTCAGCCGTTTCAGCCAGGACGGCCAGTGCCTCCTCCAAACTGTGAGGCGCGTAATACCGAAAGCGCGGTGGCTTCATCGCGCATACCCTCCACTCACGCCCTCATCGTAACCGAATCGGTTCCGCTCCGAACCAGCGCTGTACACTCTCCCGGCGAAGGGAGAACCCTCCAATGCTGCCCCAAGTCGATCTGGTCGCGAGTCCTGTCTGGCCCCTGGTGAACGGTACACCGCGGACATTCATGGTCGCGGCCACCTATCCGCGGGCAGCGTATCTCACCGACACTGCTCACTGGGTTTCCTTGGTCGTCCCTGGCGCCTCGCTGCCCCCTGACGGCATTCGAATTGCGACCCCCATGGACCTTCGAGCACTTTTCAACCAGGTCAATGAAATCCGCATCGGGAATGGTGCATTGGCGTTCCCAGACGCAAGACGGCTGTCGATCTCCCCGCGATGTCGCCGCTGGAACCCAAAACCCCGTCTTAGCCGTTCTTGTAGGCAAGAGCTCCGCGCAGCCGCTTGCCAAATGGTCGAGGATCTGCGCATCACACCCCCACAGGAGGACCCGAGTCTCGGACTCATCCTCCACTCTGCTCTGTCGATTTTCGACGAGCTCACCTGTGCCCTGACCAACGGTCACCAGAGCAAGGTCATCACTCACACACGCCGCCTCGCGGGACTCGGACCGGGGCTCACACCCCTCGGTGATGATCTTCTTCTCGGCTATTGTCTGGCCTTGACCATATTGGCACAGGAGCCGGCTCAGCACCACGACTGGCTGGCACTCCGCGCGCTGCTGGCCCAGACCGCCGCTCCAGCGACAACCGCACGGAGCGCCGCCTGGCTTCGTCAGGCAGGATATGGTGAATTTGCCCGCGAACTCGCAGCCTTGGCACACGCGTTGTGCGAGGCGAACGCGCGCTGGATCGACCGACTGGTTAAGCGTATTCTGACAATCGGTTCGTCGTCTGGTTGGGCAACCGCGTACGGGGTGAGCCGGGCCCTGTGTCTGCTCCTGGATAACAAAGGCGGACCAGCGCTTTCGAACCGCAGGACTGGCTGAGTGGCTGGTGAACTCGTTCAGACCGCAGTAGATCAGCGCCCCCAAGCGGCCTCCTGGCAAACCGTGTCCCGAGTCGCCCCCAACACGTAGAAGCTTCAGATCGCGGAAAAAGCAAAACTCCATGCCACCGACTCCCCGCCGATGGCTTGCTCACGCCGCGAAACATCACTTGCCGAAAAAGCCGAGAGGAGCTCCTCACGAGCTCCTCTTGCTCTCGGACGACGGCAGGAGTATAGTCTGAATCGGTCGAGGCTGTCAACGCGGCCGAGGAAAGCGCGTCAACTGAGGGGAGCGAACTCCCAGTCCGTTCGGAACCACAAGCCAGAGGTCGTTTGTTTCACGGCCAGCCCTGGAGACGTAGCCCCGGGTTGGCCGGGTCGCTTTTTTCTCGGATCGGCATAAGGGGGGCCAGGATGGTCGTACGCGTTCACGTTGAACCCAACGCTTATTTCGATTCCGTCGCGCTGATGGCTGTAGCAGCGACGGTCAATCGGCAGCCTGGTGTGGAACTCGCTGCTCTCTTGATGGGGACAAGTGCGAACCTCGAACTCCTTCGCGATTCGGGCATGTGGGAGGCACGCCTCGAAGAGGTATCCCCCAACGACCTTGTGATTGCGGTCCGAGCCACCGACGAGGCGACAGCGACTGCAGCTATCGAACAGGCATTGCAACGACTCCGCGCGGCAACCCCGGTTCGCCAGCCAATGGACACCGTCACCGTCCCGAGAACGCTACGGAGTGCGCTCCGCGCCGCTCCGCAGGCTCGCATCGTCGCCATTTCTGTCCCGGGACCTTATGCCCCGATCGAGGCTGAGGAAGCGCTGCGATCCGGACGGCACGTCTTCCTTTTCAGCGATAACGTCCCGCTCAGCGAAGAGGTGCGACTCAAGCGTTTGGCACAGGAACTTGGTCTTCTGCTGATGGGCCCTGACTGTGGCACTGCCTTCATTAGTGGGCTCGGCCTTGGCTTTATGAACGCCGTTCGCCGTGGACCCATTGGGATCGTCGCTGCGGCTGGTACTGGACTGCAGCAAGTCGCCAGCCTTGTCGACTGGTTTGGTAGCGGCGTCAGTCACGGTATCGGCACCGGCGGGCGAGACCTTGACGAGCACGTTGGTGGAGTGACGATGCTCGCTGGTATCGACGCACTGGCAGCTGATCCAGCAACCGAAGTACTTGTCCTCGTGTCTAAACCCCCCGCTCCACAGGTCGCCCAACGCGTCCTACAGCACGCCGCACACTGCGGGAAGCCAGTGGTCGTCTGCTTCATCGGGCAGCCACCCGAATCGGTCGAGAACGTCCGGCTGGCTGGGAATCTCACCGAAGCCGCGCGGCTCGCAGTGCACCTTGCGACTGGGCGTCCGCTGGACGAGTTGGAGCTCCCTGGCCGCAACGAACTCGCTGCTCGCCTGGCAGCCCAGCGTGCGGCACTCGGGCCAGGGCAGCGGTTTCTCCGCGGTCTTTACAGCGGCGGTACGCTCTGCGACGAGGCGATGCAGATCCTGGCACCCCGCATTGGTGACATCCGCTCCAACGTGCCGCTCCGTGCGGATCTCCGACTCACTGATCCACATCGAAGCCAGGATCACACCTTTGTCGATCTTGGATCGGACGAGTTCACGGTCGGGCGCCCACATCCCATGATTGATCAGACCATCCGGATAGAGCGCTTGTTCCGTGAGGCAGCTGATCCTACCGTGGCAGGGATCGTTCTCGACGTCGTACTGGGCTACGGAGCTGCTGCTGATCCAGCAGCAGACCTCGCTCCAGCTATTCAGGAAGCACGGCGCAGTGCAGAACGCGAAGGACGATCGCTCCCCGTTATCGTCGCGCTCGTGGGGACACGCAGCGATCCCCAGGACTATGAGCGTCAACGCCGGGCTCTCGAAGCAGCTGGCGCGATCGTCGTCCCCAGCAATGCCTGGGCTGCGGAGCTCGCCGCGCAACTAGTCGCGTAAACGCAGGGGAGGAAAGGCAAGATGAGCGAGAAGATCCGCGAGTTACTGCAAAACACCCCGGAGGTCGTGAACGTCGGGTTGGAACTCTTCGCCCGCGCTATGCGCGACCAAGGTGGCCATGTGCACCCGGTAGAATGGAAGCCTCCGCTCGTCGAACCGAACCAGCAGGCGCTCCCGTTGTTTAACGATCCAACCATCGCTGCCGCAAACCAGGAGGCGGTGACGCGCATGATGCGCGCCCAGCCGGTCGTCATCGGGGTGGCTCAGGCGCGGGACGTCATTCCCGGAATGAGTGATCGGACGTTCCTACACGCCGGACCACCTATCGACTGGCAGCATGCCTCTGGCCCGCTGCGCGGCGCACTCATTGGCGCCATGCTCTTCGAAGGATTCGCCAGTACTCCTGAAGAGGCAGTCCGCAAGCTCGAGTCAGGCTTCGTAGAGCTCGCACCGAACCATGAGCATAGCGCGGTCGGCCCAATGGCCGGCGTGATCTCGCCGTCAATGCCGGTCTACATCGCGGTCAACGCCGCTGGCGAGAATCGCGCCTACACCAACTTCAATGAAGGCATCGGGAAAGTGATGCGGATGGGCGCCTACGCCCCCGAGGTAATTGACCGACTGCGTTGGATTAGCCATGTTCTGGCGCCTCTGATCGGCCAGGCCTTGCAGCGTAGCGGTGGTATCGATCTCCGCAACATCATCGCTCAGGCTCTACAGATGGGAGATGAGTGCCACAACCGCAACAAGGCTGCCACCTCACTGTTCTATCGTGAGATCGCTCCCCATCTTGTAGAGTGCGATGCTCCAGCAAGCGATATCGCTGCTGTACTTCGCTTCATCCACTCCAACGACCACTTTTTTGTGAATCTTGCGATGGTCGCCGCCAAGGTGATGGCGGATGCAGCACACGGCATACCAGGCAGCTCACTCGTCACCACCCTCTCACGGAACGGCACGGAGTTCGGCATCCGCATCTCCGGTTTGGGTAATCGGTGGTTTACCGGTCCGGCAAACGTCCCGCGCGGACTCTACTTCCCGGGATTCGGCCCAGACGACGCGAACCCCGACATCGGCGATAGTGCAATTACCGAGACCGCTGGCTTTGGCGGTTTCGCGCTGGCCGGTGCACCAGCCATCGTCCAATTTATCGGTGGAACACCAGCTGACGCAGTGCGAGCGACGCTCGAGATGTACGAGATCACTGTCGCCGAGCACGAGGTTTTCCGCATCCCTGCGCTCGACTTCCGCGGCACTCCTGTAGGAATCGATCTGCGTGCGGTCATCCGCAGCGGCATTCTTCCGGTAATCGATACTGGCATCGCACATCGCGAGCCGGGAATCGGCCAAGTTGGTGCTGGGATTGTACGGCCACCGGTTCGCTGCTTCACGGAAGCCTACCGCACATTTGAACAACAGTACCTCGTCCAGCGCGGTGCCGTACCGACATCTCAGACGAGGAGGACGGTATGAGACGTGTTGTCGTCGCGCTCGGCGGGAACGCCATCATCCAGGCGGGTCAGCGCGGCACGGCCGAAGAGCAACAAGCGAATGTTGATCTCACATGTCGCCAGCTTGCCGAGTTAGTTCTCGCGGGATACGAGCTGATTATCACGCACGGCAACGGCCCGCAAGTTGGCAATCTGCTCGTCAAAAACGAGCTCGCCCGCGACGTGGTCCCGCCGGTTCCTTTGCACTGGTGTGTCGCGCAGACCCAGGCGACTATCGGCTTCATGATCCAACAAGCTCTCGGGGCCGAGCTTCGACAGCGCGGGGTCGAACGAGTCGTGGCTACGCTCGTGACCCGAACCGAAGTGAGTCCAGACGACCCCGCCTGGCAGGAGCCGACGAAGCCGATCGGCCTTTACTACCCTGAGGAACGAGCGCGAGAGATCATGGCTGCTACTGGGCAGGTGTGGAAGCCCCAGGGAACGCGGGGCTGGCGGCGCGTAGTTCCTTCTCCTGACCCGATTGCCATCGTCGATCGACCAGCGATCGAACTCTTGATTGCGGCCGGCGCCATTGTTGTCGCTTGCGGCGGCGGGGGTATTCCCGTCGTTCGACGGCCCGACGGGCGCTACGACGGTGTCGAGGCCGTTATTGACAAAGATCTCGCTGCTGCACTGCTCGCTCATGAACTCGGAGCAGACGCGCTTCTCATTCTTACTGACGTCCCCCACGTCATGCTGAACTACGGTACGCCAAACGCGAGCCCGCTTGAGCAGGTCACCGTCAGTGAACTTCGGCGCTACCAAGCCGAGGGGCACTTTGCTTCCGGCTCCATGGGACCGAAAGTCGAGGCGGCAATCCGTTTCGTCAGTCGTGGTGCAAGTCGTCGAGCAATCATTGCCGCGCTTGATCATGCTCGGGATGCCCTGGAGGGCCGCTGCGGGACGCACGTTCTCCCGGACGCATGATTACATGGAGCACCGGTTGCCCTGCCCTCAGATCGATCGGACCGCTCTGGGTACCGATTGGCTAGGGCGCTAGGACACTCTTGGGCTAGTCCTTCTGTTCTCTTGTACGTCATCCTGAGAGACCGAACACTCTGGGCAGGGGGTGATCGTTTGGAACCCACACGCACACCCATCCTGCGCTCGCTTCAGCCACCGGAACGCCTCAACACGACTGATTCGGCAAAGCGTCCCCGCACTCAGCGGACGGTCTCTTGCTGGTCCGACTTGCAGAGCATTCGTGCTCTGCTTGCCCTCGTGGCGATCGCCGTTGCTATCACTACGCTGAACTTCTCCTGGTACGCTGGTTCCGACGCCATTACCAACCCCGTGCTCCTAGGCACCTACGAACTGGTCACAGATCTGGCCACTGATGGACGACTTGTCGCTCTTATCATCGACGAGGGAGACCGCTCGACGCTGCGAGTTCGCTCCCTTCTGGACGGACAAGAGATCACACTTGCCACTACGGATGGAGAGCTGCACCAGGTGGCTCTGGCACCCGATCTCGTCGTCTGGCAAGAACGCCCATGCCCGAATTGCCCCGGCCGCGTGGTGGCATATCGAATTTCGACAGGTAAACAGGTTATTTTGGCCAATTCTGCCGACGAGCAATTCCCGCGCGCCTGGGGACACTGGGTCGCTTGGAATTCACGCAACGGCAATGATCGACTTTTCGTCGCCAACGTGGCGACTCCCACGATGGATGTCAGCGTCACTTACCTCGCACCACCCGGCCATCGCCTGAGTGATCTCCAGCTTTCCGCCGGGCGACTCGTCTGGCGGGAAACTTCTGAGGATGGCCACTGGGTCATACGAATGCAGCATGTCGCGGGATCTGATTCCCCCAGAACCCTGCTGCAGGGAACAGGCGAACCACCAGTACTCCACATCACCGAGGGGAGATTGCTCATCATCGACGACGCATTGCGAGTGGCCGCTCTTGATCAATCCACCGGAGATTTGACGATCGGCAAATCCCCGTCGAGTCGCGAGCTCGTTACGTCTGACGACCGGTATACGTTCTGGGTTGGGCCTTCTCCATCAGAGGTGGGAATCGACGCAGTAATCGGCTTCGACCTGATAACAGCCAGTCGTTTCGTCGCGCTCCCAAATGCCAGCGGAATTGTCAGGCTCGCCTCTGGCGGTGGCTGGCTCCTCTGGCTACAACGCACCGCAGAAGATCGTGTGACACTGTGGGGGGCACCGATTTCGGATCTCTTACCTACTGCGCGGCGTGCGGCGCCGGAAGCTGAAGATCCACGCTGGCGCTATTTCCCTGAGACAGGCCACTACCTCGCCAATGGCTTCCGTGCATTCTGGGAACGTTTCGGTGGGATCGAGTCGTTCGGCTATCCTATCTCAGAAGAGTTCGAGGAATTCGATCCAACATCGGGACAATTCCGCACTGTCCAATATTTCGAGCGTGCGCGCTTCTCCTGGCAACCGGGTTCTCCTGCTGCAATTGACGGAGTCGTTTTGGATCGTATTGGTGTCGAACTGGCTGAAGTGACCGATCTTCTCTCCTCGCGAGCATTCCGCCCGGTTTCAGGAACGCTGGACAGCATGACAGGTGGCAACTGCCGCTACTTTGAGGAGACTGCACACCGGATCTGTGACGCCTTCCTCGATTTTTGGCTCCGTCACGGGTTTAGCACGAGCGTGACCGAGTCCAGCGAGGTGTCAGCGCTCCGCCGATTTGGGCTTCCCATTAGCGAACCCTTCATGACCCCGGATGGGACGATTGTGCAGTACTTCGAGCGTGCTCGCTTCGAGTACCGAGCATCCAGTGATTCTGCAGCAGCCTTCGCATTCGGGCGCATCGGAGCCGAACTGCTCGCCAGGCGCGGCTGGACGCCTTGATACTTTTTACGGGAATACCGCTGCGTGGGATTCCGCTTGTTCAGTCGCCTACTTCGCCGCTCCTCGAGAGCTGCCCACTCATGGTTACATACGATCAAACAAGGCCGTTCCCTTCTGCCACAGCACATGACCGACAATGCATGCGCAAGGCCTCATGACACCACGCACAGGAATCAGTATGCTGGAAAGCGTCGACTGGCCCCAGGGGAGGGAGCAGAACGATGGTCTTCCAGGACCCGTACTTTCACGCTTTGCGTCGTCGACTGGAGGCGACTCCATATGAAAAGTTCCGACGGCAGTTCACTGAACGGCTGCATGCGGCTGTAGCTCCCAAACCACGCCCACCTCATCTGTCGGTCGAAGAGATCGAAGAGCGCGAGCGGTGGCTGTACAAGGAGGGGCTCGACCTCTACCTCCCAGTGCTACGCACAATCCTGCGTGCTCTCGGGCGGGAGATTGAGGCTGGCTTGATCACACAGGGTGAACTTGATCCAGAGGAACTCGCCTTTGCGACGTATCAGCGCGCGCTCGAAGAACTTCGCCTCCTGCCCCAGCTGCCGCGCGACCGCTTTGCCTGGTTACGGCACCTTGCACGCGATACGGTGCACCGCGCCGCACTGGCGCAGCACAGTCTGCACCACCATCCGATGCCGGCTGCGACCGCGGTTTCCACGCTGCCCCCCGTCCCGCAACCTACCATTGCGCGGCTGGAATCAGCACTCGCCGATCCTGATCTTCCTCTTCCGGACGAGGTGATCGACGATCCTGAAGCACGCCGCGTGCTCGATCACTTACTCGACCGTTTGCCAGAACGTTGGCGCGAGATTTATCTTCTTGCGGCACTGGATCGCTGGAGCGACGACGAGATCGCTGCCATAACTGGGCTTCTTCCGGATGAGGTTCGTGCGATTGTCCACGCCACAGTTCGGTTTCTCCGCGCCTGGATCGAGGAAATAGCGACAGAAGCTGCCGAGTCGAAGGAGTGACGGCGATGCGGCGCAATGAAGAGGTCGCCCTTCTCTTGGAGAACATCGCTGAACTCCTGATGCTCAAGAATGAAAATCCGTACCGTATCCGCGCCTATACAACCGCTGCCCAAAACATCCGTGCTCTGGACGTCGACATCGAGGAGTTAGCTAGACAGGGTAGGCTGGACGAAATCCCTGGTGTTGGGAAAGCACTTGCTGCCAAGATCGAGGAGTATCTGCAAACGGGAAAGCTTCAATATTACGAGGAATTGAAACGAGAAGTACCTATTCAGGCTGTCGACCTCTTGGAGGTGCCGGGAATTGGTCCGGCCCGCGCGCACCTTCTGTACGAGAAACTGGGCATCACAACTATCCAGGAATTGCTACAAGCCGCACAAGAACACAAGCTCCGCGATTTACCCGGCTTCGGCGAGAAGCTCGAGGAGCGGATCGCGCGTGAGGCGGCGCGTTTGATGCAGCGAACCAAGCGGCTCCTACTCGGCATCGCCTTACCAGTCGCCGAAGACGTCGTCGCTGCACTGCGTGGAATACCAGCAGTGAAAGCGATCGACCCCGCCGGAAGCCTGCGCCGGATGAAAGAAACGATTGGCGATATCGATATCCTCGTAGGGACGGATGACCCAGAAGCAGTCGTCGATGCGTTCATCCATCTTCCTATCGTCAAGGAAGTATTGGCGGTCGGGCCGACGCGTCCTTCTATCCTCACCCGCGAGGATCTGCAGGTCGACCTCCGCGTCGTTGCTCCAGACGAATACGGTTCGGCACTCCTCTACTTCACTGGCTCCAAGGAACACAACATCGCTCTACGCACCTATGTACAGGAACGCGGTTGGAAGCTTTCTGAATATGGACTCTTCGATGAGAATGGAACACGCCTGGCCAGCCGTACCGAAGAGGAAATTTACCGCCTACTCGATATGGACTGGATTCCTCCAGAACTTCGTGAAAACCGCGGGGAGATCCAAGCAGCTCGGGAGCATCGCTTGCCGAAACTTGTCGAGCAACAGGAGATTCGCGGTGACCTTCATGCACATACTGATTGGAGCGACGGGCACGACTCACTCGAACGGATGGTGCAGGCTGCCATAGCGCGCGGATACGAATATCTCGTCATCTCTGATCACTCACCGTCACTGACCGTTGCACGCGGCCTCACCGTCGAGCGCCTGCGAGCACAGCGAGAACTGATCCGCGAGGTGAATGAGCGTGTGGCTCCCTTCCGCATCCTTCAGGGGGCCGAAGTCAATATCCAGTCGGATGGGACACTCGATTATCCAGATGAGGTCCTGGCTGAACTTGACGTCGTCATCGTCTCGGTCCACAGCGCGTTCGATATGCCCATCGAGCGCATGACCGAACGGGTGATCCGCGCTCTTGCCAACCCGCATGTCGATATTCTTGGTCACCCTACAGGACGCCTGCTCAACTCACGCCTTCCCTATGAGATCGATCTTGATGCTGTGCTCGATGCTGCAGCTGAGTATGGCGTCGCCATCGAGGTCAATGGTCAACCCGACCGCCTTGACCTTCCTGACATCTGGGTACAACGCGCGATCACTCGTGGAATCATGATCGCGTGCACGAGTGACGCCCATTCAACGCGTCAGCTGGAGAATATGCGTTGGTCCGTTGCAACTGCGCGTCGCGGCTGGGCGGAAGCACGCCATATTTTGAACACGCGACCATTACCCGAACTCCTCGATTGGCTTGCTACGCATCGCGAACGCTCACGCGGCGCCTCGCGTCGCACACCATGAGGTAACAGGCCGTCACCGGGGATTCGCTTGGCTCCAGATTTCGTATCCAGAAGGTATCGCGACATCTTGGACGATCCTCTCGACCATTCTGTGATCAGCCTTTTGCTGGCGCGACTCTGCGGCTCACGATCACCTGTCGCTGAATCGGTCGAGCACTCGAGGGTCTTGCACGCAACCGAATGTCCCTCATCACTTGGCAGGACTCCGACATGCGATGTGTCTCCACAAGCAGCCTCTTCAGCCCTCGTGCTCCGTCTTTTGGCGGCGATCAGCCACTTCTCCGCTGTGGAGCGATCGCATCAGCCGAGACAGGGGCCGACCGTCTCCAGGGGAACGGGGGCAACTCTTCGTTGTACCAGTGAACTTCGTACCAACGGCAAGGCGAGCACTCGCCTCAAGATCCGGAGCTCCGTTTTCCGGACATCACCTGGATTTCTGACCCAGCACTTAGTGAGCGATCTTCTCACGATGAAGTCGATGGGCACGGGCAACCTCCAGACCGAAGAACGCGAGAAACGCGAGCACCTCAAAGAAAACGGCCGCCACGATAACACCAAGCCTGCTGTACTGCTGGTATAGTGCTCCAAGCAGAACGCCACCAACCAGCCAGGATAGGCCAAAGATCGTGTTAAAAATTCCATACGCCAGTCCACGCGTTTCAGAAGCCGACAATTCTCCCACTGCAGCACGCATCGTTGTCTCGACTAGTCCCATTACCACACCCCACAGGAGCACGCCTGTGACCACCGCAAGGACGCTCACTTGAAATGCCGCGACCGCCGCCAAAGCAGCACAGACCGGTACGGCCGCAAGCGTCACAAGCCCATACCGGTCATACATCCACCCAGCGAACAGAGCGACCACCCCGTCAATCCCCATCGCCAGCGCGTAGAGGAGCGGTATCACCGCCGGTCCGACCGTGTTAGTTCTGTCAACGTGGTACGCAAGGAGGGCAAACGGTGCGAAGCCCAATGTTGCTAGCGCTGTGAAGACACTGTACCGCCAGAACGCCCCGCCCAATCGTCTGTACCCACCGGGCGGCGCCCGCAAGCTGCCCGGTCGTTCCAAGTACTCCGGAGACGGCTCTTGGCGCCAGGCGACCAGAAGGGTCAGAACTGCCGCTGTAGCTGGAACGGTCAATAGTGCGAACCCGAGCCGGTATCCGGCGGCACCATCCACCGTCAGTGCCGCAGCGAACAGTAATGGGCCGATCAATGCACCAACCTGGTCGAGCGCTTCGTGAAGGGCGAATCCTTTGCCACGTCCGACCTGACTGGCAGCATGCGACAGGATTGCGTCACGCGATGGCGTGCGCAGCGCCTTTCCAAGTCGCTCCAAGACAATAAGGACAGCCGCTAACTCCCAACGCTGTGTCAATGCAAGCAGTGGCAAGGCTCCTACGAGAGCGTACCCCACCACCGTCAACAGCCAGTAAGAACGAAAACGATCGGCAATGTACCCTGCCACAGTTCGGAAGGCATACCCAAGGAACTCTCCGAGCCCTGCCACTACGCCGACCGCGGTCGCGCTCGCTCCCAGGAGAGCCAAGTACGGCCCGGTGATACCACGCACCCCCTCATAGGTGATGTCCCCGAAGAGACTCACCAACCCCAGGAGTAGGATTAATCGATAGGCTCGCTTGCGAAGCACCGAGGTTTCCATTGATACCATCCCTTCCCCGGTGCCTCCATCCACCGGAGCGCCCGCCCCGGTATAGCATCACTTGAGACGCCTCACAACCCGCTGGCAAAAGGCCGATGTAATCGGAAATACCGGACATACCCGTCGACCGTCATCCGGTAGCTCCCCGATGCCCAGTGGTAGGCTGGCAAAGGCGTACTCTCACCACTCACCAGCCGGAGCTCCTCGTCGGTGAGTGCCTGCAGCCGCTCAGCGATAACTGCAGGATCCGCACCGAGCTCAAGTTGCGCCCCAATCCAACCAGCCCACAGGAAAAGTCGGGCAAGCAGGTCGTCAAAATGCCAATCACAGTCATGGACGGTACCGAAATGTCCCAGGCATAGCCGGGTCGGCCGCAACGCACGGAGTCGCTCGATACTGCGTCGCCACAGGCCGAGGTCGATATCGGGGGGTGGCGTCGGTGGGAACACGAAGGGCAGTCCACCAATCCGGATGCCCGCAACGTCACCAGCGAAGACGTAGCCCGTCGCCGTGTCCAAGTAGGCATGGTGATGCGAGGCATGACCAGGCGTCGCAAGTGCCAGAAGTTGCCGATCGCCCAAGCTGATCGTCTCGCCGTCTTCCAGAACAACGACGCGGTCCTTCGGGCACGGCCGTACCTCGCCCCACAGCTGCTCCATCCGATCACCGTAGATCCGCGCTGCGCTCGCCCAGAGCCGGCTGGGATCGACAAGATGCGGAGCACCGACAGGATGCACGAACACCCGTGCACGCGGGAATCGCTGGAGTAAGCTCCCAGCTGCTCCTCCATGGTCGAGGTGAATATGCGTTAGGACGAGCTGATAGACTGCGTCATCGCTCACCCCGAGTTCGGCCAAGCCCGCCAGCAAGTTTGGAATCGTTGTACTCGGTCCGGTATCGACGATTGTGACCCCATCACTTCCACGAAAAACGTAGGCAGCAATGACTTGAGGCACCCCCTGAAAGCCCAAGTCGATCATGTACCACTCATGCCCGAGCTCGTAGATCGCCACCCCTTCTCTCCTTTCACAGACACCATACGAGAGACCCACCGCTTTCCAGAGCGAGACGAGCTGAGGACAAACAGTTTGTCCTACCTATTCCGCCACAGTATGGTGTCGAGACGGCCCCGGGTTCAGACACAGCCGCCGGAGGATAACCAGCAGCCAGCCCGAAGCAATGACCACCCGATGGATGATGGAGACGAAAGTGCGGCCCACTGCCAATGACTTTGCCAGTATAAGACCAGGGCTGTTTCGCCTGGAGAAAGGCTGATGCCCATGGCGGCGACCATCGGCAACCCGGCCACGCACTGCTACGGAACTCCTCGTCCGCGCGCACTCAACTGGAAATCCAGCTTACCCACATCGCCGTGGATACCCTGAACTCTCATACCCTCTTGGCTATCGCCTTCCGATATGCCTTATCTCAACCACCTTCCCGTGAATATCCCGCGGCTCCAACCCCCGCAGCATGTCATCGAACCAACCTTATTCTGTCAACCCCGATCCGACACTCTGCAGAACCTCTCGTCTACCACTGCAGCGCTCAGTCTGCAAAATAGTGATCGTCTCGGCGGTCATTCCCCTCTTTCTTCGGAACTGTCAGTACAGGTGTAAGATCAGTCGCGCGACATTAAAGTAGATCACGAGACCCGTCCCATCGACGAGCGTGGCGATGAAGGGCGAGGACACGACCGCAGGATCAATGCCGAGCCGCTTCAGCAGCAAGGGCAGCAATGTCGCCACTGTCACGGCCCACAGGACGATACAAAAGAGTGCGACACCCACCGTCAATGAAATCGCTGGATCGACGCCAAGGATCTCCGCTCGCAAGAAACCAGCTGCGCCCATGACAGCTCCCGCTAAAAGTCCAGCAATAAATTCCTTTGGGAAAATCCGCACGAAATCCCGTAGCCCAATCCCCTCGACCGCCATCGCACGGACAAGCGTCGTCACCACCTGTGATCCGGCATTCCCTCCCGTCCCGATCAACAAGGGAACGAAAAAGGCTAGGGCAATTGCTTCCTCCAGTTCTTGCTCGAAATGTCTCAAGACCGTTCCCGTATACATTTCAGCGACAAAGAGGAGCAAGAGCCAGCCGACGCGTCGCCGCCATAAGTACACCGGTGTCGCCCGGGTGTAAGGGATTTCCAGCGGCTGCGACCCACCCAACCGCTCGATATCCTCTGTCACCTCTCGCTCTAAGATGTCTGCTACATCGTCAACCGTGATGATCCCGAGGAGCCGGTCCTCTTCGTCCACAACGGGAAGCGCCAGTAACCCCTCCTCCACTAACAGCCGCGCCGCCTCCTCCTGGTCCGCCGTCGCCCGCACTTTGACAATGTCTCGCTCCATGATCTCTCCCACCGTCCGGTACGGCGGACTCAGCACTAACTCCCGCATCGACACGACGCCCAATAACCGGTTCTCCTCGTCCACGACATACGCGTAGTAAATCGTCTCAACTTCCTCCGCGACCTTCCGCAACGCCGCGATTGCCTGATCGACGCGCACGTCCGGCAGCAGCGCCACAAACGCCGGCGTCATCCGCCCGCCCGCTGTCTCCGGCGGGTAACTCAGCAGCTCCTCCAGCTCCTTCGCCTCAACCGGCTCCATCTCCACCAGAATCTGCCGCGCCTCCGCCGGATCCAACCGCGAGAGCACGTCCGCCGCATCGTCCGGCGCCATCGCTTCCAGGACGTCCGCTGCCTCCGCTGAACTCAGCCGCTCTAGGATTTCCGCCGCATCGCTCGGCTCCAGCTCCGCCAAGAACTCCCCGAACGTCTCGTCCCCTAATACCTCGGCTAAACGCGCCAGCTCCCCAGGCTCCAACTCCCGCAGCACAGCGTGGAGTCGACGTTGCTCGGCAAGCTGCCAGAGGAGATCCTCGAGCATCTCTCGATCTCGCTTCTGGAGCGCATCAGTCAGAAGCATCCGGAACTCAACCTCTGCGCTCATGCGTCTTCCCCTCGACCACTGAATACTTCGCCCGGCCGCAAGCTCAGCGAGGCAGAAGTCGACGCCGGCTGCCACCCTTCAGGGCGTAGGCCGACTCCTTTTCCATTGCAACGACTGATCGTGAGAATGACTTGTGGAGGCCGAAAGCAAAACCGGCGCACCAGCGTCCCTCCGTTCGTCGCGGCAGGTTGCCCCGGCCGCCCCGGAGGGCCGCCACTGCGCCCTCAGAGGTCAGCCAGCGACACCGTCGTTCGCCCGAGTTGAACTCGGCACGTCCACCGTTCCAACGTCCTTTCCGGGGCCTACGGAACAACCCGCACAGGCTTCCGTAGCCGCGCTGAGTGTACGGCCCCGCAACGAGGTCAGCAATCCTACTGCATACTGATCAAGGAAGCATGCCGCAGCCTGTCGGTCGTTCGCGAAGCGGAACCTTTTTGCGGCGGATGAACACCCGAGTGACTGCAGGGCTCTGGGAATTGGATTACCACCAATGAAAGAACTTGGGCGATTCGATGCGATCATCGTTGGAGCACGGATCGCTGGTACCATCACTGCCGCGGCTCTTGCCCGACTTGGTTGGAACGTCCTCATCGTTGACCGAGCACGCTTCCCGAGCTCGACGCTGTCGACCCATCTCTTCTTCTCGGACACACTCCGCGTGCTGCGTGAACTGGACTTGGTCGAGCCGATCCTGGCTGTCGATGCACCACGTCTTCGTTGGTTGCGTTTCCCTTACGTCGCAGCACGGTTTCCTCAGCATGACGGATTCGATTTCGCACTGTGCATCCGCCGCGAGGTACTGGATACCCTCCTGGTTGAACAACTCCGTTCGCGTGCCGGCGTGACCCTGCTGACACAGGCGACGGTGAAAGAGGTGGTTCGCTCGCAGGCACGTATCAGCGGCGTGGTCATCGATGATGGTCGCCAGCGCTGGACGGCACGTGCACCACTGGTTATCGGGGCCGACGGACGCAACTCTTTCATCGCGCGCTCTGTCGGCGCCGGTATAGAAAGTCGCGTGCCGCCACTTTTTGCATGGTATTACACATACTTTGTCGGGGTGCCGATCGACCCGGAACCAGCAGCACTGGCGTTCCGCGGTGACTATCCCGAGTTGGGTGCTGAGTATGCTGCGGCCTTCCTCTTCCCATGTGATGGCGGACTGACGCTGGTCGGGTATGGCGTCGAGCACCGTGCCTTCGCTGCATTTCGCACCGACGTCCGCCGCCACTTCTTCAACGGACTCCGTCGTATCCCTGACGCCTGGGAGAGAGTGACGACCGCACGACAGGTTGCACCGATTCGTGGAACCGGGCAACTTCCTAACTTTCTCCGGCAAGCGAGCGACCCCGGTTGGGCATTGGTTGGCGACGCAGGGTGTCACAAAGACCCGCACACGGTCCAGGGGATGGGTGACGCAGCGCGAAGCGCTTGGCTCCTCGCTCAGGAACTCGCGCGGAGCGATCCGGAAGATCGTGCGCTCGACCAGGCACTCGCTCGTTATGCGCTAAAGCGTGATCAGGATCTTCGTCCGATGTATGACTTCACAACGTTCCAATTGCGGAGTCGGGTGCCAGAGGACGTGTGGGAGCAGTTCGAGGCGCGCACCCGAGTGGATCCGAAGCTTGCCAAGCTCCGTGTCGCCGCGATGGTGCATGCAGTTCACCCGGCAGTCATCTATACCCCCGAACGAGTGCAAGCCATTGCAGCGGGCTCCTCTCTCGATGCCGGTGACACGGGCTGACCCGGCCAAAAGTCCTCCTTATGGATCGTGCAAGAAAATTGAACAATGCTACACCGTCGCGCGAGTTCTAGGGGTATCATTGGTATGCGGCATCCGCAGCTTCGGTGGGGAAGGGTTCCCCCAATCGAGCGACCCTTCCACCGAGGGAACGATGCCGGAGCGACAGCACGCGAGGTGGGTGGGTGCCATGGTGGACGTTCAGGAGGCACTCGAGCGACTGACGGGACTGAATCTTGGCTACATCCTTGAACTCTATGAAGACTATCGACGAGATCCGGCGTCGGTCGAGCCGAGCTGGCGCGCATTCTTTGAGCAGTGGGGACCTCGCCTTGAGCAGCTCGGAGCTCCGGCGCCGGCCGCTGCAGTCGCAGGGCCGGCGTTCGATTTTTCAAAGGTCGCTGCGGTCGTCCAGCTCGCACAGCGCATTCGTCACCGCGGACACCGTGCGGCTCGGCTCGATCCATTGGGCAGTCCACCGCCAGGAGATCCGGCGCTCGAACCTGCCTATCACGGGCTAACTCCAGAAGATCTTGCGCAACTTCCGGCAACGCTGGTCGGTGGACCAGCTGCTCGTGGGGCGCGCAATGCAGCAGAGGCGATCGAACGGCTACGGCAGATCTACTGCGGGACCATCGGCTACGACTACGGTCACCTTCAGGATCGGACCGAGCGTGAGTGGCTCGAGGAAGCGATCGAATCGGAACGGTTCCGCGTTCGCTTGGATCCCGCAGCCAAGCGCGCCTTGCTCGAACGGCTGACCGCTGTCGAAGTGTTTGAGCGCTACCTCCACCGCACGTTCGTTGGTCAAAAGCGCTTTTCGATCGAGGGCACCGATATGCTGGTGCCGATCCTCGATGAGATCTTGCGGCAAGTCGCTGAAACGGGCATCCCGAAGGTCGCGATGGGCATGGCCCACCGTGGTCGCCTGAACGTCCTCGCCCACGTATTAGGGAAGCCGTACGAGCAAATCCTCGCTGAATTCATGGGATTGGACCACCGGGAGCCAGCGTCGCTGACGGAGGGCGGCACCCTTGGCTACACCGGTGATGTCAAGTACCACATGGGAGGCGTGCGCGCCTCCGGGGAACTCCAGGTCATCCTCGCCAACAATCCCAGCCATCTCGAATTTGTCAATCCGGTCGTAGAAGGGATGGCACGCGCCCTCCAGGATCGCCGCACCGAGCCGGGCTTCCCCGTTCAAGACGTGGACGCCTGTCTTCCCATCCTCATCCACGGTGACGCGGCGTTCCCAGGCGAGGGTATCGTCGCTGAAACGCTCAATATGAGCGGTATTCCCGGCTACTCAACCGGCGGGACACTCCACATCATCGTCAATAATCAACTTGGGTACACAACCGAGCCACAGGAAGGACGCTCCACGTTCTACGCTTCTGATCCAGCCCGCGGGTTCGAGATCCCTGTCTTCCACGTCAACGCCGACGATCCCGAAGCCTGCTTGACCGCGGCGCGGTTGGCCTTTGCCTACCGTCAACGTTTCCACAAGGATGTCCTCATCGATCTCATCGGGTATCGCCGCTGGGGGCACAACGAGGGCGACGAGCCAACCTTCACTCAGCCAGTGATGTATCGCCAAATTGGTCAGCACCCCACGGTTCGCGAGCTTTGGGCACGTCAACTCATCGCCCAAGGAATCGTGACCGAGGAGGAGGTGGCTGCACTCGAGCAGCGCTACTTTGCACAGCTGCAGGAGATCCGGCAAAAGCTGCTCAGCCAGGCCACTGGCCCGCGGCACGGTAACGGGGCATCCAACAACGGGCGTAGTGCCATCGTCGTGCCAACTGCCGTACCACTCGAACAGCTCAAAGAGTTCAATCGTCAGGCACACACGCTGCCTGCTGGCTTCAACTTGAACCCCAAGCTACGCCGCCAGCTCCAGCGACGACTTGAGGCCGTCGAACGTGAAGAGGCAATTGATTGGGCCCACGCCGAACTTCTCGCATTCGCCTCACTTCTCGCCGAGGGTGTTCCAATCCGGTTGACGGGGCAGGACACCATTCGCGGAACATTCAGCCAGCGTCATGTCGCCTTCTACGATTTCGAGACCGGAGAACGGGTAATCCCGTTGCAGACAATGCCTGCTGCGCGGGCCAGTTTCGCCGTCTACAACAGTCCACTCTCCGAAGCCGGACCGCTCGGTTTCGAGTACGGCTACAGCGTACAGGCACCTGAAGCGCTCGTCCTCTGGGAGGCACAGTTCGGTGACTTCGCGAACGTCGCCCAAGTCATTATCGACCAGTTCATCGTCAGTGGTTGGGCGAAGTGGCGGCAACGATCCGCGTTGGTGCTGCTCCTTCCCCACGGCTATGAGGGACAGGGCCCTGAGCACTCGAGCGCCCGCCTGGAGCGGTTCCTCCAGCTCGCTGCCGAGGACAATGTGCGGATTGCCAACTGCACCACGGCAGCCCAGTACTTCCACCTTCTCCGACGTCAGGCAGCCCTGCGAACCCTTGATCCGCGTCCTCTGATCGTGATGACGCCGAAGAGCTTGCTTCGGCATCCAAAGGCGATGTCTCCAGTGCGCGAACTCGCCGAGGGGGCGTTCCATCCGGTTCTCGACGACCCGACCGCTGCTGATCGCCGCAGCGATGTAACGCGGTTGATCTTCTGCAGCGGTAAGGTCTACGTCGATCTCGTGACAAGCCCGTTGTTCTCCGAAGCACGACATGTCGCAATCGTCCGCGTCGAGGAACTCTATCCGTTTCCTGAAGAGGAGCTCGCAACAGTCATCGCACGCTACCCCAATGCGCGCGATGTGGTGTGGCTCCAGGAAGAACCCAAGAACATGGGAGCATGGACGTTCGTGCAGCCGCGCTTGCAGCCACTGCTCGGCGACCGGACACTGCGTTACATTGGCCGACCGGAGCGTGCAAGTCCGGCCGAGGGACTTGCTGAAATGCACGAGCAGGAGCAGGCACGGATCGTTGCGGAGGCCTTCGCTGGCGTTCCCGAGCCAGCTCTACCGGCCTAAGTCGAACATGAGGGTGGACGATGGCGATCGAAGTGCGTGTGCCGCAGATGGGGGAGTCGATCGTCGAGGCCGTCATCGGCGCTTGGCGGAAGCGCGAGGGTGAACCGGTCGCGGTCGGTGACGTACTCGTCGAACTTGAGACAGAAAAAGTCAATGTTGAGGTCACTGCTGACCAGGCTGGAGTACTAGAGCGCATCCTGAAACGGGAGGGCGAAACCGTCACGGTCGGCGAAGTCATTGCACTGATCGCCGAAGCAGCCGAGGCCGCAGCGCCCACAGCCGGTGCCGCAGTCGCCACCGCCGCGCCGAGTCCCACGGCGGCAGCCGAAGTTCCGACCGCACCACCGTCTGCTCCCGCACCCGTTACGCCGGGTGCAGCACCGATGGTTCGTGCCACGCCAGCTGTCCGCCGGCTCGCGGAGGAGTATGGGATCGACCTCGCAGAGGTGCCACCAAGTGGCGAAGGAGGACGAGTGACCCGCGAGGACGTGCTCCGGTACGTGGCCCAGCGACAGGCAGCCCCGCGCGCCGCTGATGGTGCGGCGGCACCCGCAGCTCCAACAGCTCCGTCAGCCGCACCAGTAACTCCTCCACCGGCCCCGCCGCCAGCTGCCCCTGAACTGCCGCCGCTCCTAATTGCGCCAGCGGGTCGCCGCGAGGAACGGATCCGTATGAGCCAGCGGCGCAAGACGATCGCCCGGCGGTTGGTCGAGGCTCAGCACACGGCCGCCATGCTCACGACCTTCAACGAGATTGACATGAGCGCGGTGATCGCACTGCGCAACCGCTGGCGACAGCAGTTCCGCGAACGCTACGGTGTCAGTCTCGGTTTTATGTCGTTCTTCACGAAGGCTGTCGTCGGGGCACTGAAGGCGTTCCCGTTGCTCAACGCTGAAATCCAAGGTGACGAGATTGTCGTCAAGTACTACTACGACATTGGTATCGCTGTCGCGACTGACGAGGGCCTCGTAGTTCCTGTGGTACGCGACGCCGACCGGAAGTCGTTCGCCGAGATTGAGCGCGAGATCGAGGAACTCGCCCGCAAGGCACGAGAGCGTCGGCTGACGCTGGAGGAACTGAGCGGCGGTACGTTCACGATCACCAACGGAGGGGTCTTCGGCTCTCTTCTGTCGACACCGATCCTGAATCCGCCGCAGGTCGGTATTCTCGGGATGCACAAAATCGAGGAACGACCTGTAGTCGTGAACGGCGAGATCGTGATCCGGCCGATGATGTACGTCGCGCTCACTTACGACCATCGCATCGTTGACGGGCGCGAGGCAGTGCTCTTCCTGGTTCGTGTCAAGGAGTTGATTGAGGATCCGGAGCGGCTGCTGCTCGAAGGATAAGCGTGGTGAGCGTCACCGAGCTCCGCTGGGCGACGACACCGAACGGCACAAAGCTCGCTTACGAGCGGCGGGTCGCTGCCGATGGTCCGCCACTCCTGGCACTGCATGGCATCCTGGTCGGGACGTCGAATTGGATCCATCAAGTGTTACGTCTCCCGCGTTTCCTGTGGCTGCTCCCGCATCTCCGGGGCCACGGGATGAGTCCTCCCCCAATGCCACGGCAGACGATCGAAGAAGCCGCGCTTGATGTCCTCAGCGTCCTGGATGCTGAACAGGTGGACCAAGCAGTTGTACTCGGTAACTCTTTAGGAGCGACGATCGCTCTCGCCTTAGCCCTGATGCGCCTCCAACGTGTCCACGCCCTTGTCCTGGTTGAACCCTCATTGCCTGCGCTTGCGGGCGAAGACGAACGTGAGCGCTTACGTCGGTCTGCCGAACTCACGCGCTCGCTCCTTGCCGCAGGAAAGGTTGACGATGCGCTCGCGCATTTCCTGGTTCCGCGACTCGGTGAGGACTGGATGCAAAAGGCGGGCCAGCGACGTCTCGAGGAATGGAGACGCAATGTCTTTAGCGCCCCCACATGGATCGACGCAGTCCTCGCATTCGATCCTGGTCCCGTCCCATTGGCCGCTCTTAACCGACCCACATTGCTGGTGTATGGAGCGAATACACAACCGGCGTATCGTCGCACGGTCTTCGCACTCTCTGAACTCGTCCCACAGGCTGAAATCGCCGAAATCCCACATGCTGGTCACGGTGCTCCCGTAGACAATCCAGAAGCCTTCAATGCAAGACTCCTCGATTTTCTTGGTCGCGTCAACTGGTTGCCGAATCAGCGATGAGTCATGGTTATTTGTTTCTGTTCCTTCCGCCTCGGTAGGCATCGCTCGAGGCGCGATATGTGCATTGGGGAACCGTGCTTTACAATGAACCGGTGTGGCAATGCGAGCCACAGCTGGGTTCTATCCGGCAGCGAACGCCGAACCGTGAGCGCAGCGGTGCGCCCAGCCTGCGCGGGAGCGAAGTCGCCACGCACGATTCGCGTCGCCTGTCAGAGAGGAGTTCGGGAATGCCAGTACTTACTGGTGGCCAGGCGCTCGTTGCGCAGTTGCTTCGAGAGGGCGTCGAGGTAGTCTTCGGTCTTCCTGGTGTGCAGCTCGACTGGGCATTCGATGCACTCTACGAGGCACGCGACCACATCCGAGTCATCCACACTCGCCACGAACAAGCAACGAGCTACATGGCAGATGGTTATGCACGCTCGACTGGCAAGCTCGGGGTCTGCCTCGTCGTACCTGGTCCAGGCGTACTGAACGCGATGGCGGGTCTTGCAACCGCTTACGCCTGTAACTCGCGCGTCCTCTGCCTCACCGGTCAGATCCCGTCTGATCAGATCGACAAAGGCCGCGGCTTGCTGCACGAGATCCCGCACCAGCTTGAAGCGCTCCGCTCTGTCACCAAGTGGGCCGCAAGAGCTCTTCGCCCCGACGCAGTTCCGAGTCTTGTGCATGAAGCGTGCGTTCAACTGAAGTCCGGACGGCCTCGACCGGTCGCGTTGGAAATTCCACCTGACGTGCTGCAGAAGACTGCTGAAGTCGAACTCCTCCCTCCCGCTCGTCCTGAGTTACCAGAACCTGACCCGGAACTCGTCGAAGAGGCTGCCCGACTACTTGGACAAGCACAGCACCCACTGATCTTCGCTGGAGGCGGCGTGCTTGTCGCCGAAGCGTGGGATGAACTTCGAGCAGTCGCTGAACTTCTTGAAGCACCCGTCGTCCTCACAATGGACGGGAAAGGGGCCCTCGACGACCGACACGACCTCGCACAGAACATGGTGGCAGCTCGTGAGCTGACTCCACAGGCCGATGTCATCCTCGTTGTCGGTACGCGCTTTTTGCAGCCCGCAACGTCCGACTGGGGACCACGTCAGCAAGCAGTCATTCAACTCGACATCGACCCTGAGGAGATCGGACGCAACTTCCCACCGACGATCGGGATTGTTGCCGATGCAAAGCGTGGACTCGCCGCTTTGCTCAACCGGCTACCGCTCTATAACCGCCGGCGAGAATCACGGCGTGCCGAGCTCCGCGCCCTGAAAGAGCGCATCTTCGATCTTCTCTGGGAGGTGCAACCACAAGCCTCCTACGCCATGGCCTTGCGAGAAGCACTCCCCGAAGAGGGTATCCTGGTCAGTGAGAGCACCCAAGTTGGCTACTGGACTTGGAATGCGTTTCCGGTCTACCGGCCGCGCACCTTCCTCACGTCGGGCTATCAGGGCACCTTGGGCTTCGGCTTTGCCACAGCTCTTGGAGCCAAGGCAGGACACCCGGATCGGCCAGTGCTGTCACTGAACGGTGATGGCGGATTCTTCTATAACCTGCCCGAGCTCGCCACCATGGTCCAGCATCGGCTCGACGTGATCACCGTCGTGTTCAACGATAACGCCTATGGCAACGTCCGACGGATCCAGAAGGAGCGTTTCGGTGGTCGCTTCATTGCATCGGATCTGTACAATCCTGACTTCGTTATGCTGGCGCAGAGTTTTGGGATTGAAGGAGTACGCGTCGGCACGCCAGAGGCACTTCGCGATGTCGTCACCGATGCTGTGCGAGACCCACGCCCCATCCTCATCGAGGTACCTGTCGGCGAGATGCCAAGCATCTGGGGTATCGTGATGGCGGGACGACGTAGCTGATGCCAGTACTCGCGAGAAGCGTCGGCCGAAATAACATGTGGGGGCGAGGGTGTACCCTCGCCCCTTTTCTTCTCCTCGATGGTCTTTCTGCTTCAGTACACCTTGATTGGCGGTGACACACTTTGGAGCGGCAAGTAGAGGAGAATCAACGGGATATAGGCGATGGCCACCAAGACAACCGCGATCAAGAACCAGAATCCTAGCCGGTCGAGCAGCGGCGACGTTTCTCTCGCACCGAAGCGCATTTCGGCAATTGGGATTTCCAGCGGCTGGGTCAGTCGCCGACCACCGAAAACCGTCCACAGTACGACAATAAAGTAGAGCAGACCACTGATCACCATCAGTGTCCCGCCGATCGCAGTCAACCAGTTGTCCAAACCTGCATGGATGAGATCCCGATAGGGGGCCTCACCGATTGACGAGCGTCGTGGCTCACCAAGGAGACCGGCAGCAATCTGCCCCCGTGCGAACAGAAGGACTCCCACAAACCACAGCCAGGCCTGGGCGAGCGCAAGGCGTCGCCCCATAAGCTCACGACCAGTGAGGTAGGGGATCAACCAGTAACTGATACCGATGAACGAGAGGGCGACCGCGGTCCCAACCGTCATGTGGAAGTGGCCAGGGACGAACGAGGTGTTGTGAACGACGTTATTCAAGTTGTAGCTGGCATTCACAATACCGGTCGCTCCACCGAGGATGAAAACCAACATGGCAAGGAGCTGTGCCGTCACACTCGGATCACCCCAAGGGAGCTTCCAAATCCATCCCAAGAGTCCGCGGCCACCGCGCGCTCGCCCGCCATCCTCGAGTGCTGCCATGACGGTAAATGCTGTCATCAGACTGGGGAAGACAACCGAAAAGGTTGTAAAGAGATGCACGACCTTCATCACCGTCGGAATACCCGGATCGACGTACTGGTGGTGGAGACCGGTCGGAACCGAAAAGACGAGGAGTAGGATGAACGCCAACCGGACGAGACTATCGCTGAAGACTCGTCCGCCGACCTGGCGAGGAACAAGCAAGTACCAGGAGATGTACGCTGGCATCAGCCAAAAATAGACGATCGGGTGCCCCGTATACCAAAACAGGATACGGTTGAACTGCGGATCGGTTGTCTTCAACCATCCAAGCGACCACGGGAGGAGGAAGAACACAACCAGCACGACCACACCGACGGTGGCTAACGCCCACATCACGTAGGTCACGACACCGACAAAGCCGAGTAACGGTGTCCGCTCACCAGGATGCTCCTGTTGCCAGGCGCGACGTGTCAGCACAAGATTGAGCGCCGTGAGTAGGGTGGAAATGACCAGCAGCGCTGCCCCGAGATAGAAGAGCGAACTCGCACGCAGCGGCGCATAGAAGGTAAAAAGAACCGTCGCCTGGTTTGTTAGGATTGCATATGCAGCGAGCAGTGTCCCCACCAGCATCGTCCAGAAGGCACCCTGAACGAGGAACGTGCTGGCGAGTGGTCGCTCGAAACCCCGGATTGCTAACAGCGAGACGAACGCATTGCTGAAGCTAAAGGTGAAGAGAAATGCCAGGAGCACTCCATGGATGGTCAATCCCTGATAATACGTCTGCATCAGCATCGCCTTGTACATCACGATGCCGATGCGGTCGAGCGCCTGCATCAATCCCATGATTCCGCCGATGGCTAGCCCGATAAGCGCCAGCACCAGCTGTCCTTTAATCGGCCACAGCTGCTCCGCCAAGAACATCCCCTCTCGGGCAATCGCTCCTCCACCGGCGAGCGTCTGTGGACGGGCTGTTGCGCTCATCGCACCACCACCTTCCCGAACATCTGGTGATGTCCGAAGCCACAATACTCGTGGCAGACCCACAAGTACTCGCCAGGTCGATCGAATCGCGCCGTCACTTGCGCGATCTGCCCCGGAATCACCATGACGTTGGCGTTTGTTCCGGTCAGGACGAAGCCGTGGATCACGTCTGGAGTTGCCAGAGTAAAGGTGACGGTCGAGCCAACCGGAACCTCGATCTGGTTCGGTTGGAACTGCCAGGCACGCGCGATGACGACAGCCTCGTACTTGCCGCCCCCGAGATCACGGAGGCCTGGTTGATCAAACGGCGGTGTCGTTGTAAGCGTCCTGGGATCGACTCGTCCCGCGGGGGAGGGAACATGAACTCCCGCAACCAGTGCCCCTATCGCGATACCGACAATGCCGAGGACGAGCAAAAGCGCTGCGAGGATCATGAAAAACCGTTCGTAGGCCTCGATGCGCATGCCCTACCCCCTCCCCAGCATGTCGAAATAGACTGTCAGCCAAATGCCGACAATCACGATCAGCATCAGGAGTGTCAGGAAGAGAGTCCCCACCGGATGCTCTTCCGGCCGCTCACCGCGCTGTTCCACTCTCGACATGTTCCTCGCTCCTCCCTAGTCGGTCCCCTGCCTCCTCTTCGTCGCTCTCTGGTCGCTCCCGCTTCACCTCCTCGCGTCCGCTCACCTGCATCAGCACCCACCTCGCAAGGAGCAGCGTCACGAACACCCCACCGATACCCAGCACCAGCCCCACCCAGTCTCGTCCTGTCCCGAACCCCCCAACAACTCGGTTAAAACTCGACCAGAACACCATGGCGCTGGCTCCACCGACGACCAAGAGTGCGAGCCAGGCAGCAAAGAACGACCAACGCATAAATACCCTCCTCCTGTAGTCTATGCCGGAGCCAGAGGACGAATCTGCGACATGTTGACAGAATAGGTTACATTGGCGTGACAAATGCTCGGATCCACGGATATTTTTCACGAGTCAATTGCACTCCACCGAGTTATGGATCCTCGAGAGGCGGAAACGGTACACTACCGGGAGTGCTCTGCACGCCCTTCGATGACCGGGAGAACAAAAACCATGCCCGCGACGATCGAGGTCAGAGGTTTGGTCAAGCGGTACGGCGCAATCACTGCTGTCGACGGGATCGACTTCACCGTGGATCGTGGGGAGTTCTTCGGCTTCCTGGGACCAAACGGCGCTGGCAAGACGACGACAATCAACGTGCTCTGTACACTTGCCCGGCCAACCGCCGGTTCGGTTCGCGTCGCGGGCCACGATGTGGTACGGGAGCCGCATTTGGTGCGGCAGCGCATCGGAATCATCTTCCAAGATCCGAGTCTTGACACGCAGTTGACCGCATGGGAAAACCTCGCACTGCACGCACGCGTCTATGGCATCCCCAGCACCTCCTGGCGTCCGCGGGCTGAGGAACTCCTACGGATGGTCGAGCTTTGGGAAAGACGGAATTCGCTTGTCCGCACGTTTTCCGGCGGCATGAAACGCCGCCTGGAGATTGTTCGTGGTCTCCTTCACGCGCCAGAGATCCTGTTTCTCGACGAACCGACGCTCGGTCTGGATCCCCAGACACGGCGCCAAATTTGGGTGTATCTCGCCGAACTTCGTCGCCAAACTGGTGTGACGCTCTTCCTGACCACTCACTACCTCGAAGAAGCCGAACAGTGTGACCGGGTCGCAATCATCGATCACGGTCGTATCATCGCGCTTGATGCCCCGGAACGCCTCAAAGCTCGTGTGGGGCGCGATATCATCCTGCTGTCCACTGAAGACAATACGCGAGCGGTACAAGAGCTCAAGGAACGCTTTGGCCTCGTTCCGATGGTCGTCGACGGTACAGTGCGAATCGAGGCCGAACGTGGCGACGAGCTGATTCCCCAGCTCGTCCGGCAACTCACCGTTCCAATCCGTTCCGTCAGCTTGCGTCGTCCGAGTCTGGACGACGTCTTCCTCGCGCTGACCGGCCGGCAGATACGTGATGAGGAAGCCTCCGATCTCGACCTCATGCGAGAGCGGATGCGAGTACGACACTGACGCACGGGGGATTCTGTGGCAACTATCGAGGTTGTGGAAAGACTGCGACCACCTTCAGCAGTGATGCGTGCGCTCATCGGTATCTTCACACTCTGGCAGCGTGACCTTCTTCGCTACTGGCGTGACCGCACGCGCATCGCAGGGGGTCTTGCCCAACCGCTGCTCTTCCTCATCATCTTCGGCGCTGGCCTCTCGCCCTGGATGGGAACGCTTGGTGGAGCAACCGTTGGACCGGACTATCTTCAGTTCCTCTACCCCGGTATCATTGGCATGTCTGTCCTCTTCTCCTCCATTTTCAGCGCGGTTTCAGTCGTTTGGGACCGCGAGTTTGGCTTCCTGAAGGAACTGCTTGTCGCGCCGATCCCTCGCTGGGCCATCGTTGTCGGTAAGGCCCTCGGTGGAAGTACGACCTCGATGCTGCAGGGGCTCTTGCTCCTTCTGCTGGCTCCCCTCATCGGCGTTCGTTTGCAGCTTGGGACGATCCTGCTGCTTATCCCCCTGCTCTTTCTTCTTGCATTCTCGCTTTCCAGCATTGGGCTTGTGATTGCCGCTCGGATGCGCTCGACAGAGGGATTTGGCTTGGTCATGAATTTCCTTGTCACGCCGCTCTTGTTCCTCTCCGGGGCACTGTATCCACTCAACAACCTGCCCACATGGCTTACCGTGCTGACGCGGATCGATCCGGTCACGTATGGCATCGACGCCATTCGTCGTGTCGTGCTCAGTTCGGCCGGTGTGCCTCAGCCAGTCATCGACCAACTCGGGGTCACCCTCTTCGGCCATCCGTTACACCCCTTGTTAGATGCAGTAATCGTCCTCATCTTGGGCATCTTCCTCATCGTGCTGGCTGCACGCCAATTCGCACGTCCGGACTGAGAGGAGGGACGGTAATGCTCTACACAGGAAAGGGTGACCAGGGATACACCGATCTCCTCGGCGGGCGCGTGCCAAAGTACGCACCTCGCCCCGAGACGTTCGGAACGCTTGATGAGGCAACCTCCGCAATCGGGATCGCACGTGCTGTCGCGCAGACCGAGGAGACGAAACAGGCACTCGTCCGTGTCCAGCGCGATCTCTATCTCATGATGGCCGAGCTTGCCTTCGCTCCAGGAGTCGAACAGCAGAAATACCACATTACCGAGGAGCACGTGCGAAGACTAGAGGAAACGATCGATCGTATCGGCGCGCTCGTCCCGATCGGCCGACACTTCGTCTTGCCTGGCGACACGCTACAAGGTGCGACGCTTGACTTCGCACGCACAGTGGTGCGCCGTGCCGAGCGGCTCGTTGCGCGCCTCTACCATGACGGTGATGTGCACAACGAGCAGCTCCTCGCCTACTTGAATCGCCTCTCCTCACTACTCTTTGTGCTGGCGCGATACGAAGACCACCACGCTGGAGTCACACCGACGCCAGCGAAGGAGCCATGAATCGCCCTACTCACCCGCGCAGGCGCTCTAAGCTGAGTTCTTCGGCCAAGCGGCTCGGCTTGGGATCGGTCTGCCCGGCGTACTTGTTCCCGCGCTTCAGGCGATAGGGAACCATCGCGGGCGATGTCAACTGCTCGAACGTGAACGAACAGATCCGCATGCCGGGATAGAGCGCCACGGCCATCCGTCCCAGGTTAGAGAGCTCCATGGTCGCCGTCCCGGCCCACCCTGGCTCGAACAACGCCGCGGTGCTATGCACCGTGATGCCGAGACGAGCGATGCTGGACCGTCCCTCCAACCGTCCAACCAGATCGTCAGCGAGCTCGATGTACTCGAGTGTCGAGGCTAAAGCAAAGTCACCTGCCTGCATGATGAACGGTTCGCCATCGGGAACCACGATCGTCCGCATCGCATCTCCAATTGACTGCGGCTGCCGCGGATCGATATACGAGAACCGGGAATGCTCGAAGACCATGAAAGTGTTCCCGAGGCGCAGGTCAATCGAGCAAGCTCCGAGCTGTGTCTCCAGATCGGGCTCCGGGGTGATCTTGATACGTCCACTCTTGAGCGCCGCGATGATATCCCGATCGGAAAGGATCATGCTCGCCCCCTGTTTAACACCCACCACGTCGCAGAACCGACGTACGGACGTGAGTATGATGTCGCTGGACACGAGTCGTCAACCGCTGTCCGCCTGCTGCTGCCGAGTAGCCGTACGTTGTTATACTCCTCCGCGGCGCGCCGGCGCCCCAAGACCCGGAAGGGAACGCAATGTCGACGACCGAACCACCAGAAGGAACACCGGCCCAGCCCTTCGTCCGCCTTACGGCCCGTGAACTCCGGGCTGCTCGCCACGGATACGCTGATCACGAGGCAGCATTTCCGGACAGTACTCCGCCACCGACGCGGTCTCGTCGCTCACCGCTGCGTCTTCTGGCCGTCACACTCGTGCTCGTCTTGACCGCAGGCCTGCTCGCCTATTTCGGCCCTCTTGCTTGGGCTAGCTGGCGAGCTTACCAGCGAGTCTTCGTCACACCAGTGCCACGTGCAACGGTGGTCATCAATGAGCAGGGTACGCCAGAAGTCGTTCTGCTCACCGCCGATGACCCCGCGATCCAGCTCCCAAACTGGGATAAGAAAGATCGTATCAATGTGCTCTTACTCGGCGTTGACCGCCGTGAAGCGGAAGACGTTCCCCGATCCGATACTATCATCATTGTCACGATCGATCCGCTCACTAAGGACGTTGGCATGCTCTCCATTCCGCGCGATCTTCTGGTAACCATCCCTGGCTACGGCCAAGAAAAGATCAACGCTGCTTATGCCCTCGGTGCAAACTCCCCTATCACCGGACCAGGACTCGTTCGCGCAACCATCGAATATAACTTTGGGATCCCTATCCACTACTACGCTGAGGTCGACTTCGAGGGCTTCGTCCGGATCGTCGATACAATAGGCGGTGTCGTGGTCGACGTTCCCGCACCGATTAAGGATGACGAGTATCCGGGAGAGGACTACAACTACACGCGCATCTACTTCGCACCCGGCCTTCAGCGCATGGATGGACGCACCGCCCTTCGCTACGTGCGCACTCGTCACGACGACAACGATTTCGCACGAGGCTATCGCCAGCAACAGGTGCTGCGTGCCCTCCGAGAGCAAGGTCTCCGACTCGATCTCATCCGCAAGGCACCGCAACTTGTTGACTCGCTTGGCGATACGGTCCGAACGGACCTAAGCCCGGCGCAGGTGCTCGCGCTGGCGAAGCTGGGTACAGAAATCCCACGAGATCGTATCCGCTCCTACACACTCCTCCCAGCAACAACGAGCTATTGGGAGCCTGGACAGCCCTTCTATCTCATACCGGATTGGAACGCAATTCAGGCAATCCTCGACGAGATGTTCCCACCACGTGAAGGGCAGCCGCGACCACAGGTCCGCGCAACTACGCCCGGCGTGCCTGCACAGCCAGTCGCGCCCGAACTCGCCGAACCAGTTGAGACGCCACCACCTGAATTGATTGAATCCCCGACACCCGAACCCGAGCCGACACCAACACCCGTGATGCTCGAGACCCCAACGCCCGAGCCTACTCCCACACTCCCGACGCCAACTGTCGAGCCGACTGCGCTCCCAACCCAGGAGCCAACCCCCGGGCCAACGGCTACTCCGGAGCCGACGCTCGAGCCGATCCCCACCCCGACAGCGTCTTCATAGAGCCTCGGGTCACATCACTTCTGGGGCAGCGATACCAAGCAGCGCGAGGCCGTTGGCAAGCGTCTGTCGCACGGCCGCCACCATCGCGAGCCGAGCCGAGCGTTGCGGCTCCGGTGCCTGTAACACCGGGCAAACGCGATAGAACTCATTAAAGCGCTTCGCGAGCTCGTAGACGAAGTTCGCGATGACAAGTGGCTTGTATTCGTCCGCCGCGCGCTGCACCTCGTCCGGGAAGAGTGCGATTTGCTCGATAAGGTCTATCTCCTCCCGCGTCAGATCCTCAAGGGCATACGGTCCTTCCGGAAGCGCATCGACCTTCTCCAGAATCCGGCACGCCCGAGCGTGCGCGTACTGGATGTACGGCGCGGCATGCCCCTCAAATGACAGTGCTTCCTCGATGTCGAAAACGATCACGCGGTTGTTGTCACGTGAAAGCATCCCGTACTTCAGGCTCCCCAACCCGACCTGGCGCGCGACTGCAGCTTTCGTGTCCGGCGGGAGGCTCGGGTTCTTCTCCTCGATGATCTCCAGCGCCCGCTCAAGGACTTGACGCGCCACGTCCTCGTACAGCACCACGTTGCCCAACCGGCTGCTCATCGCACCGCTTGGCAGCATGACGGTTTCATATGCCAGGTGGTAGCACTTCGACGCCTGCTGGAAACCCCACAGTTCCATCACTTTGAAGATCTGCTGCAGGTACAACGTCTGTCGGACGTCCACCACCCAGATCGCCCGATCTACATGGTATTGCTCGAATTTCCGTTTTGTCAGAGCGAGATCTTTCGTGGAATAGAGCGTTGTGCCATCCGAGCGTAGGATGGGCAGCGTCCGGTACGTTTCCTTCTCCAACCCAAGCTTCTCGTCGATCTTGACGACTGGCAGACCATCGCTGATCTCAGCAATCCCGCGCTCCAGGAGCTCGCGGACGATTTGCCGCCCTTCCTCCTCGACTTCACTCTCGAAGAACCACACATCAAAGTGGACGTCCAGCTCGTCGTAGATCCGATAGAACTCCTCCATACTCCAGGCACGGGTCTCTTCCCAGAGCTGGACGAACTCCGGATCTTTGCGTTCCCAGCGCTGGAACGTCTCTCGAACCTCGCGCTCCCATTGCGGAACGTGTGGCCACCAGTCTAACGTCGCCGCCAGCCGACGCCAGCGCTCATACCACTCTTCGAGCTGGCGAACGCGCTGGATTGTCTTGTCCTCGCGGTCTTGCTCCGCAGCAGCACGCGCCTCCGCCAACTCATGCTCCAACTGCCGACCGACGATCGGCCAGAACTTCACGATCGTTTGTTCATCGTAGAACGCGTCTGGCTTAATCTCCCGCCCGTGTGCAATCTGGCCCAGAAGATACGCAATGTCCTCCCCAACCTTATGCTCGCGCCAAAGTTCCTTCAGCATCCGGTCGATAGCTTGCACGAAAACAGGGTCCGCCTGCGCAAGTTCGTTAAGCAGCTCGACGACGTCTTGCCGATAGCTCAGCCGCCGATCAGCCTCGGCGTAAATCTCACCGAGCCAGCGTCCTCGCTGCTCACGGGGCGGCTCCTCTCCGCGATGGAAGCGCAGATAACACCACAAGCACTTAATAACATGCAGGCCGATGTCACCAATGTAGTTCGCTTCGAGGACATCGAAGCCAGCAAAGCGTAAAATCCGGCTCAGTGCGTTTCCAAGACAGACGTTCCGGAGGTGCCCCACGTGGAATGCTTTGTGTGTATTGGGCTGGGAATACTCCACCATGACTCGTTCGCCACGCGGAGCTCCTCGTCCGTAGTCCGGTCCAGCGGCCAAGACTGCCCGCAGAACCTCATTGGCGAAACGAGCGGTGTCATACACGATATTCAAGTACCCGTTGACCGCCTCCACCCGCGCAAAGTCACCGCGGGCCGAAAGCCAGGTCGCGAGCTCCTCGGCAATCGCCTGAGCCCGTTCACGCACGCGCTCTTGGACTAGGCGCTTGGCTTCCTTCTTAGAAAGACCAACCGTTGCCGCCTCAAGTTCCTCAGCAAGTTGCTCGTTGGCAATCTGGTAACACACGGTCGTCGACGTGCCCCACACGCCTGGGAACGGAATCGGCCGCATCTCCAGCGCACGTCGACCGTACCCAAGGGCTTCCAAGGCTGTGTTGATCAGTTCTGCTGCTCGTTCCGCTTCGCGTTTAAACATCGTGCCTCCGTGTCGTCAATGTGTGCTATGCCCTCCAGCGAGCGTCGGCTGACACGCGGTGGTCTCAGGATCGCGGTATCCACGTCGTTCTGCCCAGTAGCGGTTGGCGCGATGCAAGCTCTCAAATGTTCCGGCATCGCTCCAGAATCCCTTGAGCTCCACCCACCGCAACAATCCGAGCTCCAGGTAACGATTGTTCACGTCGGTGATCTCGAGCTCACCGCGCGGCGAGGGTTCCAGTTCCCGGATGAAATCGAAGACCCGACTGTCGTAAAGGTACAGCCCGGTGACCGCATACGGGCTCTTCGGTTCCTTCGGCTTCTCCTCAATCCGAACGATCCGCGTCGGATCATCCGGATCGAACACCGGACAACCGAAGCGATGTGGGTCAGGAACTCGCGCGAGGAAGATTAACGCGCCGCCGGTAAAACTCTCGACTGCTGGGCGGATATCCGCATCAGTCGTATTATCGCCTAAAATAACGCAGATATGCTCACCGTCAGCGAACTCCTCACAAAGACTCAAGGCGTCCGCAATCCCACGTTCTTCTTCCTGGTATGCATATTCAAGGTGACGGACGCCAAGATGGCGCCCGTTACGCAAGACACGGAGAAAGTCCCCCGCATGCGGCCCACCTGTTACTACCATGATCTCGTCAATACCAGCCTTCACCAGGGTTTGAATCGGGTAGTAGATCATCGGCTGGTCGTAGACGGGCAAGAGGTGCTTGTTCGTCGCGAACGTCAATGGATAGAGCCGCGTTCCCAAGCCCCCTGCGAGGACGACCCCCTTCATGCGTCCCCCCTGTCGCGTGCCCGCCCTGTGCTCAGCAACGCTTCCTGGGCACAGTGCTTGCTCCTAGTATAACGACCGGCCCTCTATGCCCTGCTTTCTCGCCCTTTCGAGCACTCATGCGGTCCGCAGCTCGTTCTGACGCAACGGCAGCTTTTGTGCAACTTGTGTCAGTCGGCGTCACTCATCTGGATACCTGAGGCTTAAGGCCATCACGGCGTATACCAGCCTAGGAAGCTTGCCAAGCGGCCCTCATCTGGCCTCGTTTTCCACCTTCGCTTGGCCGCCCGGGACCTGGTACGAGCCAAGACTGAAGGGAAATCAGAGTTCCGGTTTGTCCGGTAGACCGAGATCGAGCTGTCAAAGGAACCGGGGAGCCAAGATCAACACATACGCTCAACCGCCAACACGACTAGGTACGGAACAAGCATTCCTCACGTGCCGCTCTGATGCGAGGCTCGTCCGCGCGGACTCAAGCCACCCCTGGTGACAAGCGTCGTAGTCTCGCTCTCCAAAGGTCGATTCGCCCCTTGACACGCTGGCGTCACACGACTACCGTGGAGGCGATGGCGTGCCCCGGGAGCTCGGGTGAACCGGGCTGAGAGGGCGGCTGAGGATCCCGCCGCCGACCGGTAACGACCTGATCTGGGTAATACCAGCGAAGGGAGGCCGCAGTTCCGCAAGTCACCCCCACCCAGAATCGCCAGCCCATTCGAGACGGGTCGTTCGGAGGTGAGATGATGTCCACCACCCTCCTCGATGAGCTCTTAACCGAAGCGCGCCCCATCTGGGAGGCCATGACAGCACATCCGTTTCTCCGTGAACTTGCCACCGGTCGTCTTCCCCGTGAACGCTTCGACTTTTGGGTGCAGCAAGACTACCGGTTCGTCCAGGACGGTCTGCGTTTCCTCGCACTACTCATCGCCCGCGCACCGGACGAAGAACTCCGCCGCGGCCTCCTGGATGCAGCTGTTGCCTTCCGCAACGAACTCACCATCTTCGAGGATTACGCTCGTCAACGAGGGCTGCAGCTCGAGGTCGAGCCTACTCCGGTGTGCCTCGGTTATACCAGCTTCCTTCTCGCTACTGCGGCGACCGGCTCGCTCGGGGAGACGCTCGCGGTCCTGTGGGGAGCTGAAAAGGCGTACTACGACGCCTGGTCCACTGTCCGGCAAGCACTCGGCCTCGCGGAACCCTACGCACGCTGGATCGAGAACTGGACAAGCCCACAGTTCGCCGCGTGGGTCGATTGGCTCGGAGCACAGCTTGTCCGCTGGTCGAGCAGCGCCGAGTATCCGGCACTTCGCCGAGCCTTCCTCGCTACAGCACGCTATGAGTACCTGTTTTGGGACATGGTCTATACCGGCACGACATGGCCGATCTGAACGGGAAGGAGTCATCGATGCCTCGCTTTACTGAAGAACTCTGGAACTCAATCGCCGACATCTTCGCAGCCATCCTCGCGCATCCTTTCGTTCGCGGCCTGACGGATGGCACACTTCCTGAAGATGCATTTCGCTATTATGTTGTTCAAGACGCCCTGTACTTACGGGACTATGCACGCTGTCTGGCTCTCGCAGCAGCCAAGTCACCGCGCGATCCTTGGTGTGAACTCTTTGCGGATCACGCCAAAGTTGCGTTGGTCGTGGAACGCTCGCTCCATGACAGTTTCTTCCGCGAATGGGGACTCTCGCCGGAAGAGATCGCTGCAACTCCATATGCGCCCACAAACTTAGCCTACACCTCGTATCTCCTTCGCATTGCCTATGATCGCCCCTTCGAGGAGCTCCTTGGAGCAGTCCTGCCGTGCTACTGGATCTACTGGGAAGTGGGAAAACACCTGGAGAAAGCGGGCTCTCCGAATCCACTCTATCAGCGCTGGATCGCGACCTATGCGTCCGAGGAGTATGCCCAGGTCGTGCGGGCGGTCATCGACGTGACCGACGAAGCAGCGGCGGATCTCCCCGAGGGACGTCGCGCGGCCGTCCGCGCGCACTTTGTGACCACGTCACGGTACGAATGGATGTTCTGGGACGCTGCCTGGCGCATGGAGTCCTGGCCGGTCTGAGGCGTCGCGCTGGTTCAAAACCGCGTGAGGATAGCCGTGGGCACGTTCCCGTGGGCACGTTCCGCGCGCTGCAACCGTTGTCCTGAGAAGGATGACCGCACGCCGCTGACCGTGAATTGCCCGATAGAGGCCCTGAAGCACGTGATGCCAACGACACCATATCACAAGCGGTGAAGAGGACAGGTGGATACGCAGACGCGGAATACTTGGGAGCCTCGTTGGCTCCAAGACTCCTCGCCGCGGACGTTGACGTTACGTAACGGCGTCTACCTGCCCAGCCACTCGTCCTTCTCGCCCACCCTTCTTTTCAAACACACGCACATGCGCCGAGCTCCAGATACCTTTCGAGCACTCGCCACCGCAGCCCCGTGCCGAACGATGCTGAGGAAGTGCCAGTAGCATCACAAGGTCATTGCATGGAGACATCCTCATCCGCGCCAACGACTCGCGATCGCCTGACCCAGAAGGCCACACCTCAACTGGCACTGAACTCCGTCGCACCAGAGGGTGCTTGACATGCCCCTGGTCGCTCTCTAGAATGAATCCCGAGTGATTTACTCGGATTTGGTCGCCGGCGACCGGATCGGGGAACTGCAGAGCGGAGAGGACGCGTTCCAAAGGAAGGGACGAAGGCGTGGGTGTGACAAGGATCCCCATTCGGTCGATGCTTGTTTGTGGAATTTTGGCGCTTGTTCTCGCGGCTTGTATCTCATCCGACGAGACAGTTCCTAGCACCCAACCAGCAAGCCAGTCACCGGTCACGACTGCTCCAACAGCCTCGCCCGACCTCAGTCATACAGCGACTTCGCGTGAGGATGAAAGCGAGCTCGTCGCCACGCTCTATGAGATGCTGGGTCACTTAGAAGCCAGCCGGGCCAACCTCGAGCGAGGGAACTGGACACTCGTCCAAGCGCATGCGGCTCATCCGACCGCCGAATACTGGGCTAGCGTCGAAGCGGCCCTTACGGCTCGTAACCTCGCCAGCGTCCGCGGAGCGCTGGATGACTACCTGGAGGCGGCGAAGCAGCAGGCCAATGACGCCGCATCACGAAATGACACAGCACGCCAAGCGGTCCAAAATGTGATCCGAACTATCGTCGATGAATCTCCAGAACCAAGTGTGACGCGTGCTGCAGCACTGGCGCTTCTGGCAGAGTCTATCGCCACCGAGTTCTCTGAGGGTGTTGAGAACGGGCGGATCGTGAATGTCGAGGAGTTTCAGGACTCCTGGGGATTCTTTCACGTTTTGCGTAGCGAGCTTCCAATCGTGCTCTCGACCGCACCAGCAAGTGGGCAAGGTGCAATAACTGAAGCACAGGAAGACCTGGAGGCACTGGCTCAGACGACCTTCGCACAGTTCTCCGATACTCCGGGAGCGAAGATTCCCGAAGCTGATACGGCCCGCGAGCGACTGCAACACCTGGCAAGTGAACTGCGCGATGCCTTCGGCATCAGTGCTTCAGCGACATCGTCAACCGAAGAGCAGCTCGCCAAGATTCGCGACATGCTCGCAGCCGCGTTACAGGCCTACCGCGCCGGCGATACTGACCGAGCCTACGAAGAAGCGGCCAACGCTTACCTGGAGGGGTTCGAAGCACTCGAACCAGCATTGCTGGAGCGCGGGCATCGCGAACTCGTCGAACAGCTCGAAAGGGACTTCAAGGCGATCCGCGACGCGATCCGCGCAGGGCGCCCGGCGGGCGAAGTCGAGCAGCTCATCCGCAACGTGGAGAGCGCGCTCGAGGAGGTTGAGGAGGTGCTCCGGTGACCGTCGCTCCGCGGCGCCAATTGGCAAGGCTTGGATGGTTCGTCACGCTACTCACCGTACTGGTTACGCTCGCCGCACCGCGCGCTGTCGCCGAATCTCCTTCGCCGAGTGTCACCGTGCAGCAAGAATTGACGGCGATTCGCCAATTAATGCAGGACAGCCAGAACGCCTACCAGGCAGGAGACCGCGAGCCCGCTCTTCGTCTTGCCCGGCAGGCATACCTTGACCATTTTGAGCTTGTCGAAATCCCACTCCGAGTTGCCGATCCCAACTTTACGTTCGCGATGGAAGTCAAGTTCGCTCAATGGCGGCAACTCATCGAACGCGGGGCACCATCTTCCGAAATCGAACGGCTTCTCCTGGACATCGAGAGCGGGCTTGTGGAGGTCGAGCGGCTCGTCGGAGGTCCTGGTCTTGCTGCACCCCTCTTCGTCGGGCTTGCCTCCTTTTCTATTCTGTTTCGCGAAGGGATCGAAGCGATTCTCGTTATCGCCGCCTTGCTTGGCTATTTGGGCACCCATCAGCCGCGTCTTCGCCGTCCCCTCTGGATCGGAGTCACTCTTGCGATCCCTGCCAGTCTCTTCACCTGGCTGGCTCTCGTTGTGGTCCTGCAGGTGGTTCCGGTCGGTCGAGAACTCTTAGAGATTGGAATGTCACTCTTGGCGGTGGTGCTGATGATCTCGATCAGCCTCTGGCTATTGCGCCGGATTGACACCCGCCGTTGGATGGAATACCTCCGAGGGCACGCGTGGGAGGCGATCGCAACAGGTAAGGCATCAGCGGTCGCGCTCCTGGGCTTCACCGCCGTTTACCGTGAAGGCGCGGAGACAGCGGTGCTGTACCAGTCGCTCGTGCTCATGGCTCGACGACTGGAGTTTTGGGTTCTGCTGGGTATCCTCTTGGCTGCGGTTGTTCTGGTGGCCTTGGGATGGGCGATCATCGGTCTTGGAAGACGGCTCCCCTTGCGTGCCTTCCTCTCCATTGCAATTCTGATCATTATGATCTTGTCCCTCGCAATCTTGGGTCACGCTGTGTGGGAACTTCAAATGATCGGCTATCTCCCGATCTCAGTTATCCAGCTACCCAATCTGAATCGCAGTCTCCTTGACCTTATGGGCCTCCATCCGACCCGAGAGGTTCTCCTGACACAGGCGACACTCGCCGCTGCCTATCTGATCGCGTGGGGCTGGGCCGGTTGGTCCTGGTACCGATCAGCACCAGCAAGACGTGCGCTCAGTGCAACTGATCGAGGGAGGGGGATCGCGTGATCCGCATCGGCATCGATGTCGGCGGTACGTTCACGAAGGCGGTTGCGCTCCATCAGGAGACCGGCGAGCTGCTCACCCACGTTACCGTCCCAACCACGCATCGCGCCAAACACGGTGTCGCGGCCGGAGCTGTCCAGGCCTTGCAGACGCTGATCGACCAAGCTGGTATCCCGCCGGAAACGATCCGCGTGGTCACGCTCAGCACAACCCAAGCGGTCAATGCACTGCTCGAAGGGGACGTTGTACCGGTCGGGATTCTCGCGATCGGCCCACGCGCTGAGCGGCGGCAGACACAACAGCGCACGCGTCTGGAACAGATTGAACTCGCGCCCGGACGCACACTCACACTCCATTACACCTACCTTGATCGCGAGGCAGCTAGCCCTGACACGGTGCGGGCTACACTCGAGACGCTGCACCGATCTGGAGTTGGTGCCGTTGCGATTTCGGCTGCCTACGCCGTCGAAGACCCAGAGCCGGAGCGTCTCGCGCTTGCCATAGCCGGCGAACTCGGTCTTCCTGCCACAGCGGGCCATCAGCTGACCGGCCTCTATGGTCTGGAAGTTCGTACGGTGACGGCAGCGATCAACGCGAGTATTCTGCCGCGCATGCGTGAAACAACACAGTGGGTACGCGCGGCATTGCGCGAAGCCGGAATCCTCGCCCCCGCTATGATCTTGACGGGCGACCTGAGCGTTGCCCCGATCGATCAACTTGCTGAACTTCCAGCAGCAAGCATGCTGTCTGGCCCAGCCGCAAGTGTCGCAGGCGCGCTACGGGGACATCCGACCGTCGATGCACTCTTTGTCGAGGTCGGTGGCACAAGTACGAACCTGGGCGTGATTCGCGATGGCCGCCCAGCGCTGCGCTACGTGCGCATTATGCAACACCCAACCTGCCTGCGCTCTGTCGACGTCCATGTCGCAGGGCTCGGCGGCGGTTCACTGATCCGCGTCGAGCGGGGCCGAATCATCGGCATTGGTCCACGGAGCGCTCACATTGCTGGCCTACCCTATGTCAGTTTCACCAGCGATCTCGAGCCACCCTTTATGATCACCACGATCGCACCGCAACCGGGAGACACTCCCGATTACGTTGTGGTCCGCGATCGGAACGGGCGAACTGCCGCTTTAACACTGACGGATGCGGCGAATGCACTCGGATTGCTCGCGCCGCACGACTACGCCTTTGGTGACCGTGAGCGCGCCCGCGCCGCGTTCCAACCGCTCGCTGACCTGCTCGGACGCACGGTGGACGAGACTGCACGGGAAGTCTTGGTACGCGCGGTCGATACACTCGTCCCGCTGGCACGTGAACTGATACAGGACTATGAGCTGCGGGAGCCACAACTGATCGGCCTTGGGGGCGGTGCTGGTGTGCTTGCACCGGCACTGGCCCAAAGACTCCAACTTCCCCTCATGATCGCGCAACACGCCGAGGTCATGGCCTCGATCGGCGCGGCGACCACGCCGCTGAATGTGATCGAGGAGGTGCATATCCGTTCCGGATCCGAGCTCCTCGCTGCCATCGAGCGTGTCGAGCGCCGTCTCGTTGCTCTCGGTGCAGATCGACGCAGCGTGCAAGTCGTCGTCGAGCCGATACCGGAAAGGCAGGCCTCACGTATTCGCGCCACGGCCTTTCAGGAGCCATCGACGAGTTCTACCGAGATACGGATCAGTCGCGCCGAGGCCCTGGAACTGGCGGCACAAGCCCTAGGGGTTCCGTCGCACTGCGTCGAACTCCAGTTTGAAAACGCATTCTACCGCGTCTTCACGGCCGTCGTGCGTAGTGGGATCGGTCCCTTCCGGCGTGAGCGCCGGCCACTCGTCGTGGTCGATAGTACCGGTACAATCTGCTTCCGCGCTGCAGATGGCTGGTGCCGCGCGCTTCGTAGCGCTGCAGAACTTTCGCTCTCGGCCCCAACTGGGGGATGTGCCTGTGCCATTGTCGGCTCTCGCTGTCTCCTCTTTGACCGTGCACTCACCGTCCAGGCACCGGCAGATGCTGATGAACCCGGCTGCCTACTCATTGGTCATCCAGTACGTGTGTGAGGAAGCTGATGGTAGTCGTCCGTCCACAGAGCCGGAGAGCGGGCTGGCTTCGTGTCGCTGCGATTGCGGTCGGCATCATGGTACTCGCCATTGCAGCGATTTTCTGGGCGTCGTCGCGCGGGAGTCCTGTTCCCCATCCCGAGGTCACTGGCGCGGTTGAGCGGATCCAGGCAGAGCTCGACGTCTTGCAGGTGTCCCTCTACACGGATCAAGTTGTCCGCAATGGACAGGTGCTAGAACCGGAGGAGTACGCTGCTGCACAGACAGCAGTCCAACGGGCTCGGGCGCAATGGGAGACAATCCGTAAGGCGGTCGCTCCCGAGCACCGTGATCGCGTCGATCGTCTCTTCGAGGAACTCCAGACTGCTGTCGATACGCTAGCGCCGGCAGCAGAGGTTCAGGAGCTCGTTCGCGATCTCCAGCAAGCACTACGCTCACTGGAATCAACCGAGAACTCTGGTTGACCGGAAAGTCTCGGCCGCCGAGCTACGAAAAGCCAATAAGGCAAGAACGCGACGACGTTGAAGAGCGCGATCATGATCAGCCAGAGCGTCCGCCCACCGGGAAACAAGCGCGCTGGACGTTGCAGCAGGTCCGCGAGAGCAACAACGAGCCCGAGCCAGGTCACAATGAAGGATGGGAGCAAGAAAGGCACAATCAGCCAAGGCGTAACCGAAAAGAGCAGGACAGCAACGATCGGTCCGCCGACAAAAAGAACGAACGTGGCCGTCGCCACCGGCAACAGCCACGTTTGTTTGATCAGGACTGCAAAGAGCGAGCGTTCCTGCCTGTGGTCAGCAGTGCCCGTTGCGCGTCGCACACTCAGAGCCCAAGCTGGCCCTTCTTGGCGAGCTTCGCGAGCTTGCGGCGGCGCCGATGCTCCGCCTTGCGGATCTTTGCCCGGCGCTGCTCCGACTTGCTGACGTAGTGCCGCTTTGCGCGGTAATCACGCAGCACCCCAGCCTTCTGGAGCTCCTTGGTGAACCGCTTCAGAAGCGCGTCGAAGCTCTCGTTCTCGCGCAGCTCGACATGAACCGACTTCGCCACCTGACCTCACACCCCTTCGGTGCACCCGGATTGGCACGAAACACCGTGCCGGCACACCTAGTTATTCTACCACACATCGTTTGCTCGTGCACATTGGCCTTGGAACTCCGGCCACTACATCTAGTGCTTTTTGTGTAGCAGGCTCGTCCTAGATTGACATGATTCGGACCGTGAGATACGAAGGGTCCGATAGTGAGAGACGAAGGTGTCAGACGACCGAATCCCGCCAGGCGAGAGCTTGCAACTCTGCAGACACTGCGTCCATGATGTCGAGCACCGGTTCAAGTCGGAATTGGAAGCCGGCGAACACGGTTGCCGCTTCGTGTAAGGCCGGCAAATCATCGGTTTCGATCACTGCATAACCACCGAACTCGCCGACTCGGACGAGAAATTGGTGGAACACGAGTGTCTCGGGAACTTGCCACTTTTGGAAGAGTTCAAGGATTCGCTGCTGCATTTGCTCGTAGTCGGCTGCTGTTCCAGCAGGTCGTGGCCACCATGTCAAAAGATACTTCACAGAACATGCCTCCTTTTACATTGTTCCTTCGTGCCCCACGATCCGACTGACGAGAAGTATAAAGTCCCCAGGATGACAAGAAACCATTCACAAAGTCTCCAATCGTTGCAGAGCTGTTACCCACCCAAGGTTCCTCGTCAGTCCAGACTTTCTATCCAGCAGGTGCATCCCCGAACGCTGCGCACCGCCGCATCGCCGCGAGTACCGGATCGGTCAACGAAGCCAGCGTGATGCTGTCTGTGAGCTACCGGCATACGGCAGAGCGTCCTGAGCCACCTTCTTGTTTTGTGGCGAGCCAGACGAAACCAAATCAGCGACCGGCCTTCTCTCCTCCGCTCATCAGCCATTCGTCGCTTCATATTTGGGTGGAAAGAGACCACTCGCAGGCGGCTCCTCAACAGCCAACACGAGGATCTGGGGCAATTCGTCCCTGCGGCGGTACAGACTTGGGCTCGCCCTCAGTCTAGAGCTGTGCTCTCCTCCTCACCGTCACGCAGTCGACTTTCCACCGCCCTCCCGGTACAAGAAGAGACACAACGAGGCGCATCTTCTGCGGACGCGGTCCACCCTGGGTCCAAAGACCCGAATACCGTAAATCCCTCTCTGTGACTCAGTGGGCAACGCTCCAGCCGATCTCACTTTTGCCTGCTTAGGCCCCCTTTCTGATCGAGCCGCTGGCCACACTCGGCAAGGCAGGAATGACTGCACGCTCCGCGGCTCAATCGAGAATCGATGGACACACCGAAGAATGCGTGTTATACTGCGACTTCGCGGAGTATTCACGGGAGCGATCGATGATTGAGATCGATGGTGTGGAGTATCTAACGGCAGCAGAAGCGGCGGCGCTGCTCGGCGTCAAGCGCGAAACACTCTATGCCTATGCGAGCCGCGGCCGGCTTCGGAGCTATCGCCGCGGTATCCGCCGTGAGCGCCTCTATCGGCGATCCGACCTGGAAGCACTGCTCCGCCTCCAGCCAGCATCTGACGAGCGGGACAGCAGCCGACTGCCTGCGGCCGAGACCTGGATTCCTTTCACGTCCTGACCACCGCTGCCCGATGCACGCTGGTCGTTTGGCGGGGAAGTGCCTCATGGCCGAGCAGAGGCTCTACATCTGGTTGGACCGGAATCCCTTTTCCGGACCGCCCGACCTCTGGATTGAGGATGTCCCCGGGCGTGCCGATCTCGATCTCCTGGCCGAAGCGATTCGGGCTGGTCGTCTTGGACGTTATCTTCCGGTCCGACTTGCCATTTCCACCCACCCAGACCCCAAATTGCCGTCGGGTTACCGCAGCGTGAACGTTGTCAATCTTCTCCGCCAATACCGCATCCCCTACCGAACACGCCTCGAACTACTCTTGGATATGACTGGCGATGTTTCGCCAGCCGGCAGTGAAACCGCCGAGCCTACTCCCCGACCCACGCGGAGGCCATGATGTACCTCACACCGAAGGAACTGGATCGTCTCACCGTCTTCACACTCGCCGAACTCGCTCGCCGTCGCCGTGCGCGGGGTATCAAGCTCAACTATGCGGAGGCCGCAGCCATTATCTGTGATGAGGTGTACGAGGAGGCCCGCGCCGGGCGCCCATACGAGGAGGTTGTTGCTCACGCCTGTTCGCTCCTTACCCGTGATGACGTCCTCCCAGGCGTCCCTGAAATGCTCAATGTTCTGTATATCGACGCACTCTTCCCGGACGGCACACGTCTCGTGACTGTAAGGAATCCGATCCGATGAGGGACATTGTCATCCCGCCTGGTGGTCTCGTCCCCGGCGAAGGGGAAGTCGAGATCAACGCTGGCCTACCCGTCACTGTTGTCCGCATCACCAATCGCGGCGCCGTCCCGGTGCACCTCACTGCCCACTTCCATGTCTTCGAAGCGAATCCCGACCTCTGTTTCGACCGCCGGAAGGCGTTTGGCATGCGCCCTGATATTCCCGTGGGTTGGGCTATCCGGATCGAGCCCGGCCAGACTCTTGAGGTCCCACTTGTCCCGATCAGGGGACGACGCATTGTCCGTGGATTCCAGGGCCTCGTTAACGGACCAGTGGATACGGCTGACCTCGACACGTTGCTGAAAGAACTTGTAAACCGCGGCTTTTGTCACCAACCAGAGGAGTGAAAGGAGTCGGACTGTGCCGATCCGCGTCACCCGAAGGCAGTACGCCTCGTGGTACGGACCGACGGCCGGCGACCGAGTCCGCTTGGCTGACACAAATTTGTTTGCCCGAATTGAACGAGACGATACCCTACCCGGATTTGAGCCGCTCGTCGGTTTTGGGAGACCGGTCCGTGACGGCATGCTGACTGGCCGGGACCATGGACCAAGCAAGCTCGATCTTGTGATCACCAACGTCATCGTCATGGATCCAGTGCTTGGCATCTTCAAGAGCAACATCGGTATCAAGGACGGCCGCATCGTTGCAATCGGTCGCGCCGGGAACCCGGACGTCATGGACGACGTGGAACTGCTGATCAGCAATGCCACGGGGATAATCCCTGGCGAAGGACTGATCGCCACTCCTGGTGCAATCGACGCGCATGTCCACCTCTCTTCGACCAGCGTGATACCAGCGGCGCTGAGCGCTGGTATCACCACGCTCGTTGCCCAGGGTTCCGGCGGCGTGTGGGATCTTGGGGTCAACCCAGCAACGAATCTACGGCATCTCTTTGAGGCTTTTGAAGCAATTCCGCTTAATCTCGCCGTGCTTGGACGGGGATCTTCCGACCACGCACAACTCGTCGAGCACCTTGAATCCGGGTGCGCCGGATTCAAGATCCACGAAGATGTCGGCGCGTTCCCTGCGGTCATCGATACGTGCCTTACTGTTGCCGACCAAGCCGGAGTCCAGGTCGCGCTCCACACCGATGGGCTGAACGAAGCGGGATCACTTCGTGAGACGATCGCGGCGATCAATGGCCGCTCCATCCACGCCTACCACGTCGAGGGTTCCGGCGGTGGACATGCACCAAACGTCCTGGAGATTGTGTCCGAGCCGAACATTATCGGCTCCTCCACAAGTCCGACGATCCCATACTCTCGAAACAGCACCGCTGAACTGTTCGACATGATCGTCGCGGTGCACCGGCTGTCACGAGATATCCCAACCGACGTCGCTGCTGCCCATGACCGAGTGCGGGCAACGACGATCGCCGCCGAGGACATCCTGCATGATCTGGGCGCCATTTCGATCATGTCCTCCGATTCGCAGGGTATGGGACGCATCGGCGAAGTCATCAGTCGCACCTGGCAGCTTGCACACCGCATGAAAGAGGTCCGCGGAGGTGGCTTTGACCCAACGACCGGTACTGGTGATGACAATCCGCGAATCCTGCAGTATCTGGCAAAGTACACGATCAACCCTGCCATCACCCACGGCCTCGACCATGAGGTCGGTAGTTTAGAGCCCGGAAAACTTGCTGACATTGTGCTCTGGCATCCGGCCTTCTTTGGTGCCAAGCCGGCTGCAGTCATCAAAGGCGGGTTTGTGGTCTGGGCTCCAGTCGGTGACGGTATGGGTTCTACCCGCTGGAGTCAGCCGTTGATCTATCGAGCAATGTTTGGCGGGCTCGGCCGCGCTCCGGCGGCTTTGGCCGTCGCATTTGTTGCACCTGTTGCTCTTGAAACTGGAGCGTTCGTTCGGTACGGACTGCAACGTCGTCCGGTCGCTGTGCGTAACACCCGCCAGATCTTTAAAGGCGCGATGTACTACAATACAGCCTCACCTCGTGTTCGCGTGGATCCGAAGACCCTGGAAGTCGCGATTGACGGCCAGACCGTCTCCATTCCGCCCGCCGAGGAACTCCCCCTCACCGTTCGCTATTTCATCGCCTGACACCGGCTAATCGTAGATCCGAACAAGAATATCGGTCGGATTGAAAGCATTACACGGATTCTGATCCTGCGGGCACGCGGAAACTGCGACAATAAGATCCATAAGTGCTCGAAGTAACACATAGTCATTGCGCTCCGAGAGTGGTTCCCGAATCTCGAAACGTCCCTTGGCGACGATACCGACATTCATGAACCAGTTGACGGGATCGGGGATATCATCCTCCTGGATACCATACTCCCCAAGAACACTCAAGAAGTTGTCTTTACAGTTTGGATGGTCGGGTATGCCATAGTCGTCCAGGTATCGCCGCCGATCACACGCCGGGAAGAGAATGTCGTGGCGACCAACCGTATCTTCCAGGAGCACGAGCATCGGATTGCGACGATTGCTGTAGAGGATCATCCCCTGGGTCAGAACGAGCGAGTTGTTGATCGCACGCGTGTGCGACGTCGAAAGATACTCGCGGACATCGTGGAAGTTGAAGGCGACCATGTCCGCGACCTGCTTTCCTTGGACATCGGTGATCTGTAAAAGCTGCCCCTCCTTGAGGGGAAAAGCGATCGGCACCGTTGGCCGCACCTGTGCTGCTCGCTTCGGCACGCGGCCAAACAAGATGTGCTCACTGGGCGCTATCGGCTGCGCCATTGCCTCTCTCCCTTCTCGTCGCGGCAATGACCGCGACCATATCAAAGATAAGGTTTGCTGCATTGAGCGCGGTCACGTCGGCAGGATCGCGGTCTGGCAAGACCTCAACCAGATCCGCTGCCACAATGTCCAGCCCCACCAGCCCCCAGAGGAGTTCCTGCGCTTCCCAGGTCGCAAAACCTCCCACCTCTGGGGTTCCTGTGCCCGGCGCGAAGACAGGGTCGAGGAAATCGATATCAAAGCTCAAGAAGACCGGAGACGCACCCACTCGTCGATGGATTGCCTCACACATCCGCGCGAGTCCCGCACGCCGCACTTCGCGGGCAGTCCAGACCTCAAAGCCGAGTTCGCGCGATTGATCCAATTCATCCTGTCCCCCGAGAGACCCACGGATACCAATTTGGATCGAGCGGCCCGGGTCGACCAATCCCTCCTCCACTGCCCGACGAAATGGCGTGCCGTGGTTGTACTTCGTCTCCCAAATGGTATCCCAGGTGTCTACATGCGAGTCGAAATGCACCAGCGCCACCGGTCCATACCGTCGCGCGACGGCACGAAGCTCCGGCAGCGAGATCGAATGGTCACCACCAATACCAATCGGGATCACTCCAGACTCAACGAGTGAGCCTATCCCTTCTTCGATGAGCTGGAAGCTTCGCTCGGTATATCCGGCAACCACAGGAAGATCGCCGTAATCGATGACCGAGAGCTCTGCCAAAACATCCACACCAAGCACTGGATGATACTGTTCGATGCGTGACGAGTGCTCGCGCACGGCCGCTGGCCCAAATCGCGCACCCGGCCGATACGTGACACCAGTATCGAACGGAATGCCAACGATCGCGACATCCACCCTGTCAAGGCTTCGCGAATAGGGAAAACGGGCAAAGGTGCGCATCCCACTGAAACGGGGCTGCCACGGCCCGGGATTATGGATGCTCGCTGAATCGCTCATCTGCGGCTCTTCCGATCCAGCTCCTTGCAAGGCCAGTTGCGTCCTCCACACCCATATTGTCGTCAGATCACACCGGATGTGCGCCGGTTCACTGCGAGCACAGCCAGCAGCTCGAACAGGACATTCGCTGCTGCGAGTGCCGTAACACCGCTCACGTCGTGCGCCGGTAGAACTTCGACGACATCCGCCGCCACAATGTCTACACCGACAAGACCTCGTAGGAGCTCCTGTGCTTCCCGCGTCGTAAATCCACCGACTTCCGGCGTTCCAGTACCTGGCGCGTAGACCGGATCAAGAAAGTCGATGTCGAAACTGACGAAGACTGGTCCACGTCCCAGGCGACGGCGGATCGCTTCACTGACGGCCCCAAGGCCGGTGCGACGCATGTCGTCGGTGGTCCACACCTCGAAACCGAGCGCACGGGATTGATCCAGATCTTCGGGGCCATAAAGTGACCCCCGCATACCCACCTGGATCGCCCGCCGCGTATCGATCAACCCCTCTTCCACGGCCCGCCGGAACGGTGTTCCATGGGTGTACTTCTTCCCCCAGTATTCGTCCCACGTATCGGTATGCGAATCGAACTGAACGAACCCCACTGGACCATATCGCCGAGCCACGGCCCGGAGCTCGGCCAGGGTAATAGAATGATCTCCACCAATCACAAGCGGAACAATGTCTCGCTCTAAGAGTGGCCGTAAGCCGCTCTCGATACGCTCGTAGCTGTCCTCGATGTATCCCGGCACAACCGGAAGGTCTCCGTAATCGATCACCGAGAGCACCTCGTAAACATCGACATCCAGCGAAGGGTGATAGGTACGCAACATCGCGGACATCTCGCGTACTGCTGCTGGGCCAAACCGCGCTCCTACACGATAGGTCACGCCAGTATCGAAAGGCGCCCCGACAATCGCGACGTCGACTCCATCAAGGTCACGAACGTATGGCAGGCGCGCGAACGTCCGAATGCCTGCGAACCGTGGGCTCTCAAGCCCACTCACCGGCGCGTACCGTTTCGGCATCTCATCCTCCTTGCCGCTCGGCGCGCTGTTCATCCTCCCATGCCGCAAATACGAGGCAGCAGTTTTGCCCACCCAACCCGAACGAGTTCTTGAGTGCGACGCGCACGCGATGCCGGCGCGCTCCCTCTGGCACGTAATCCAGGTCACACTCAGGATCTGGGAATTCGTAATTGCGAGTTGGATGCACCATCCCGTCGCGAATACTGAGGATCGTCATAATCGACTCAACAGCCCCCGCGGCACCCATCAGATGCCCAATCATCGACTTTGTCGAGCTAATGGGAATGCGATAAGCGTGCTCCCCAAAGACCGCCTTGATCGCGACCGTTTCCGCCCGATCACCCAGGGGCGTTGAAGCCGCATGGGCATTGATGTAGTCCACGGCTTCGGGCGTTACGCCCGCATCCGCAAGCGCTGCACGAATTGCCCGTGCTGCCCCGCTCCCCTCGGGATCCGGCGCAATCGGGTGGAAGCCGTCGTTACTGGAGGCGTACCCCAGTAATTCGGCGTAGATCCGGGCACCGCGTGCGAGCGCATGGTCAAGCGCCTCCAAGACAACGATCCCTGCTCCCTCACCGACGACGAAGCCATGGCGCTGGGCATCGAAGGGCCGGCTCGCCGCCTCTGGCCGATCATTCCAAGTCGAGGCCGCCCGCTGCACCGCAAAACTGGCGATGAAAAGCGGGAAGACACAGTACTCGGTTCCGCCGGCCAACGCAACATCTGCCGCGCCGGAACGGATCATCTCGGCCGCCTCACCAATCGCTTGCGCACCGGTCGCACAGGCCGTCGAAACCGTGAGGCTTGGCCCAAGGAAGCGGAATGCCTGCGCCAGGTGATAGGCCGGCATGTTGTGCGGGAACGTGGTCATGAAATGCGGCGAAATCCGCATCAGCCCCCGGCGTTGGGCGAGCTCCTGCGTCTCCAGGATGGTCGCCATTCCGCCGCCCCCGGTACCGATCACGACCGCAGCCCGCGCTGGATCGAGGTCGTTGCTGTTGAGTCCTGCGTCTCGCAGCGCCTGCCCCCCAGCTTCGAGGGCATACTGACTGAACATCGCCATTTGCCGAGCGGTTTTCGGATCGACCCAGTCACCGAGCGTGAAGCCTCGTACCTCCGCAGCAATCTGCACAGGAAGTTCACTGGGATCGAACCGCTCAATGCGACGTACTCCCGATTCACCACGCAGCACACGCTGCCACGTCTCTTCGGCACTCAGCCCAAGTGGCGTCACTGCCCCAACACCGGTGATGACGACGCGTCGGCGAACCGGCCCAGTACCGTTGCTGATTCGCGCGCCACACCAAGGGCAAAAGCGAGCTCCCTCAGGTACCTGATCACCGCAGTGGTGGCAGCGCATACCCTCCCCTTCCCAGTCCGGATCCTAGCACGCTGTATCACACCCGAACAGATAACCCAACTCCCTTAGCGGTTCGGACGCAACAGGAGAGTCGGTTTTCGCGGTTTCTTGGCCGCTTCCACCGCAAGTCGTGCTGCTGCCTGACGGGCCGCTTCCCGGAACGCCTGCGCCGTCGCCGATTGGGGATGTCCAACCACAACTGGAACGCCTGTGTCACCGCCTTCACGGACCGCGGGATCGATCGGGATCTGGCCGAGCAGCGGAACGCCGTACTTGTTCGCCACGCGCTCACCACCACCCGATCCGAAAATCTCTGCGACGTGTCCGCAATGCGGACAGACAAAGTAGCTCATATTCTCGATGATCCCCAGCACCGGCGTCTTCACTTCGCGGAACATCTGGAGCCCCTTGACTGCATCCGCGAGGGCAACGTCCTGCGGCGTCGTTACGATAATCGCTCCCGAAAGCGGAATCGTCTGAACCAACGTTAGTTGAACGTCACCGGTACCAGGTGGAAGATCGATAACGAGGTAATCGAGCTCGCCCCACTGGACGTCACTGAGGAATTGACGAATAAGTTGGGATACCAGCGGACCTCGCCAGATCAGTGCCTTCTCTGGATCTAAGATGTATCCTACCGACATCACCGCGAGCCCATACGCCCGTCCCGGAATGATCTTGTTGTCCGCCAGGCCCGGCTGCTCTTCCGCCCCCAGCATCAAGGGAATGCTCGGCCCGTACACGTCAGCGTCGAGAAGACCGACAGCTGCGCCCTCTTCCGCAAGCGCCACGGCGAGATTCACCGCGACCGTCGACTTTCCGACGCCTCCCTTGCCGCTGGCCACAGCGATCGTGTTCTTCACACCAGGAATCGGCTGACGGTCAGGAAGACCTGTGCCGGCCGCACGCACACGAGCTGAGAACTGGACGTCGACCTGCTTGATCCCGGGAAGGCCACGCAGCGCTTCCTCCACGTCACTCCGAATGCGCTCGCGCAAGGGGCAGGCTGGCGTTGTCAACTCAACCTGGACACGCACATTCGCCCCTTCAATAGCAATATCTTTGATCATCCCGAGCTCGACCAGGCTACGGTGGAGCTCCGGATCCTGTACCGGTCGCAACGCTTCGAGAATCTGTTCCCGTGTCAATTCACTCATTGACTGCCGACCCCTATCCGTGCCCGCAGGCACCTGAGACTTTCGTAACTACAGCGTATCCTAACACGTCGGTTCCCGACCGTGTGGGCGCCTCCCGCGCGATGCAAGAAGACCGACATGCCACGCGAACACCGCCATCGCACCCATTCCGAGCAGACCAGCGAGACTACCAGCAATAGACGACAGGCCACCTGAGGTGAGAGCAGCCAGCAACCGCAAACTTGTCATTCCGAGCGCCACTACCAGGAGCAGCCAGCCGGCACGGGGTGCACGCGGTCGTTGCCCCGCAAAACCAGGAAGCAAGTGTGAGCCAACCGCAAAGATCAATGTGAGTAGGTAGCCCACTCCTACGAGGTGCCACTCGAGTGTCACGGCCCTCCCGCTCTCGGCCACAGCAGTGCCCATGAGCCAGACGGCGGCCACCGCGAACCAGCCATAGGCGATGGCGGCCATCCACGCTGTCGGATCATGCCACAGCACACGTGCAACCCCCGTCAGCGCTCGCCGAGGTTCCAGCAAGCGCAAGGCAACAATCGCCCCCAGCATCCCCAATCCCTGCACCGCGCCTCCTAATCGTACGCTCCCTTCTTGTCCAATGACCACTCCTAAACATCGCAGAACCAGCCCCAGCAAATTCAGGAGGATGGTCACAGCTAGGCCTCGTCGGTTCGGTATATGAGTCCGAAAATACAGCGGGAATAATCGGCCTGACATCGCCAGCGCTACAGGTACCAGAACACCATAGAACCCTAGAAGAATGCCGAGCTGGGTCCCTACCGACGACGCGCCAGCAATCCCGAGCGTATCGGCTCCCAGTCCCAATGGCAAGGCCATTGCAGTGAAACCGATCGCCACCAGCACCGCTGGATCGCGCTCTTTACCACTTGCTGGCCGCTGTGCGACGAGTCGAGCAAAATCGATGGCGACTGAAGCTCCACCAACCGACTCCATGACAGCTCCCAAAAGGGCGAGTTCATACTGGCCCAGGAGAACACCAAGAGTGCGGATCGCCATCCCACCAAAGAGAAGCACCCAGCTCCGGGTTGGATGCATCATGGTCGTATGCGCCATTCCCCACAGGCGGGGCAGAAACCAATAGGCCACACCAATGGTCAGTGTGATCGCAAAGCCGTACAGTTGCACGTGGCCGTGCAGGCGAACGAGTTCGAGCTGACGCTCTGGAGAAACGGCGAGCAGCGGTGCGACAAAGAGCCATGTCCCGACCGCAAACCCGAAGAGCACACTCGCCAACACGGCACTGCCGGCGAATAATCGCCAGGGTGGTAGGGTACGCACATCGAGGAGCGCCACCGTCGGCCTCACCACCTGGTAGAATCGCGCCGCCACTGGGGCGCTAGTGTATGCGGTACAGAGGAGTCATCACCACATGCACGACCTTACCCGTCTGGATGCCCGTTATCGTTGGGCTGTCTCCTATTTGCGCGCCTTGATCCAAGCACCGCCGGGTCCGCCCCCAGGTACGCCGCCAGAGGTCGTACGGCTGCGGGCGCAACGAAGACTTGAGCGATTGCGCGCATTTCTCAGCTTCCTGAACGACCCACATTGCGCCTATCCGGTTATCCACGTTACGGGAACGTCCGGCAAGGGGTCGACCGCAGCGTTCATTGCCAGTATCTTGGACAGCGCTGGCTACCGCGTCGGCCTGCATGTTTCCCCCTATCTACAGGTTGAGACCGAGAAGCTTCAGATCGGCCGCCAGCTGATCGCCGCTGAGCGGTTCGCCGACCTGGTCGCTGAACTTGACGAAGCCGCGCGCTCTTGGATCGCTCGTGGCGGCCAACCGCTCACGTACGGTGAGTTCTGGACTGCTCTCGTCTTCAACGCTTTCCGAGCCGAGCGTGTGGACATCGCTGTGGTGGAGGTCGGCGTCGGCGGTCGGTTCGACCTGACCAACGTTGTGCAGCCTGCGGTCTCGGTGATTACCACGGTCGGACTAGATCATATTCGGACACTCGGTCCAACTATCCGTGACATCGCCTGGCATAAGGCCGGCATCATCAAACCCGGTCGTCCCGCCATCACCGGTGTCACTGAGCCGGAGCTCCTCAGTGTTCTCCAGGCCGAAGCCACCGCGGTCGGCGCTCCGTTACGCGTTCTCATGCGAGGACGCGATTTTGACCATGTGTTGGAGGAGGGTAGGAGCTTCCTCGTCGACACGCTACACCAGCGCAAGTTCCTGCTAGGTCTTGACGGTGACTTTCAGGCGACAAATGCCGCCCTGGCTGTTGCAGCAGTTCGAGCGCTCTCGCCCAAACTCGCTGCGCACCTGTCCGATGAGGCGATCGCACATGGTCTTGCGACGGCCCGTTTTCCAGGCCGATTCGAGATTGTGCAGCGCGCTCCGACAGTCGTGCTCGACGGAGCACACAACCCGCAAAAGCTTGAAGCGCTGCTCACCGCGCTGGATCGGTTACCTCAGCCGGGGCGACGTATCGTCGTCTTCGGAGTTCTCGATGGTCACGACGCTCCCGCGATGGCTGCACGGCTCGCCCGGCAGGTTGATATCGCGATCACGACAGCGCCACGCGCAATTCTGCGCGAGGCAGCAGATCCAGACTCGCTCGCAGCAATCTTTGCATCCCATGGTTGCACCGCCTTGGCCATTCCCGAAGTTGATGGTGCGATCGAAACTGCGCTCGCCCTCGCAACCCCCGAAGACCAGGTGCTCGTGACCGGATCACTGTATCTCGTCGGTCAGGCACGCGAACGCTGGTATCCGGCAGCCGACATCGTTACCCAGCAGACGTGTTGGCCGAAACGTGTCGAGAGAACAGCTACAGAAGCCGAGGCGGCTTGTCGACAATGAGCACGTCCGGTATAGAATTGACTGTCGGGCTGACCCGTTCAGCCACACAAGGCGAGACCGGCATGGGAGGGATGCGACCATTGGAGCGCCCCATCGATGTCGAATTGGTCGAGTTGACAAAAGTTTTTGACAATGGCGTCGTTGCCGTTGATCGGGTCTCTCTGCAGATTCACCAAGGGGAATTCTTTTCCTTGCTTGGCCCGTCCGGCTGCGGGAAGACAACAACACTTCGCATGATCGCCGGCTTCGAGCATCCGACCTCCGGCGAGGTTCTCATCGAAGGCCGCCCGATGGGCAACACCCCGCCGTTCCGACGGAACGTGAATACGGTCTTTCAGAACTACGCGCTGTTCCCGCATATGACGGTCTATGACAATGTCGCTTTCGGACTGCGTATGAAACGTATTCCTCGAGACGAAATCGCCCGTCGGGTACGAGAAGCACTGCAGTTGGTACGACTTCAGGGCTTTGAGGAACGGTATCCCCGGCAACTTTCGGGTGGACAGCAGCAACGAGTTGCACTGGCCCGCGCACTCGTCAATCGTCCGCGCGTGCTGCTCCTCGACGAGCCGCTCGGCGCACTGGATCTGAAGTTGCGTAAAGAAATGCAGCTTGAACTCAAGCATCTCCAAATGACGGTCGGCATTACGTTCATCTATGTCACCCATGACCAGGAAGAGGCCCTCACCATGTCCGACCGTATCGCGGTGATGAACGCCGGCCGGGTCTTGCAGGTTGGAACCCCGGTAGAGATTTATGAGCGTCCGTCTTCTCGCTTTGTTGCGGACTTCATTGGCGAGTCCAACTTTTTGCGCGGTCGCGTCACAGAGGTGGGACCAGGAGAGGTGACCGTCGCGCTCGATGGCGGATTCCCCATCTCAGTCCGCTGCGACCAGCCCCCCGCACGTGGGACCGAGGTGACCGTCGCTGTTCGTCCAGAAAAGATCCGCATTGCGCCTGCAGAAGCACCGGAAGCGAACGGACTGGTGCGAGGACGCGTCGAAGAGGTGATCTACATTGGGACCGACACCTTCTATGTCGTGCGGATCACCGACGAGACGGTGGTACGCGTTCGCAGCCAGAACGACCGCAACCGACTCGACGGCGGTCAGTTACTCCCTGTGGGTACGCCGGTCAGCCTGGACTGGGCACCCGACGCGGCCCGCGTCTTGACCGAGTAGAAGAGGACACCCGATGGTCGTCGCCGAACGTGTTCGTCCTGATCAGCAGATTCTCAAATGGCGTGAACGCATCGTTGAAGTGATCCGTCAGCGTGAGGGATTACGTGCTCTTCTCCTCGCCGGTCCCGGCGGTCTGTGGTTATTGCTCTTCTTTCTCCTACCCATCGCGATTGTCTTCGCTTATAGCTTTGCGCACCGCGGTCCGTATGGAACGGTCGCGTGGGCCTTTACGATAGAGAACTACACGCGCTTCTTCGACTGGCTTTATATCCGAGTCTTCCTCGTGTCAGTCTGGCTTGCATTGCTGTCAACCATCATTTGCCTCGTCATCGGATACCCGTTTGCATATGTCATCGCACGTGCCCCGCGACGGTGGCGGAACGCTCTGCTCGTCTTGGTCCTCATTCCGTTCTGGACAAACTTTCTTGTACGGACGTATGCCATTATGCTACTGCTCCGAGCTGACGGCTTGATCAACAATGCGCTTCTCTGGTTAGGTGTGATCGAGCGCCCGCTCCCGATGCTTTTCACCCCATTTGCTGTCGTGCTGGGGTTGGTCTATGGCTACCTTCCGTTCATGATTCTCCCCATCTACGCTTCAATTGAGAAATTCGACTTCACGCTCGTTGAAGCCGCGCAAGACCTTGGTGCGAACACTTGGCATGTCTTTTGGCGCGTGCTCCTGCCGTTGACGCTGCCTGGAGTCCTTGCCGGCTCGATCCTCGTATTCATCCCCTCGGTCGGAGCCTTTGTCACGCCTGACTTGCTCGGTGGCGGCAAAGTTGTCATGATCGCCAACCTGATCAATCAACAGTTCCTCACCGTCCGCCATTGGCCGTTTGGATCCGCTGTCTCCTTTGTGCTCATGGCTATCGTCCTTGCCGCGACAATGCTCTACTTCCGACTTGGAGAGGGACGACGCGTATGACCTCGGAAGCAACCATGCCATCCGCGCTTGTCTTGCCCAAACGTCGGTGGCGAGTCTCGTTCGGTTGGCTCGCTCTCTACCTCAACGTAGTTCTCGCCTTTGTCTTCCTTTATGCACCAATTGTTGTGATGTCAATTTTCAGCTTCAATGCGTCTCGTCAGATGCAGGTTTGGATGGGATTCACGCTCGATTGGTACGTCCGAATGCTGCATGACGAACGCGTCCGGATCGCTGCGCAGAACTCCCTGATAGTTGCGCTCGTCTCGACACTCGTTTCCACAGTCATTGGCACACTCGCAGCCATGGCCCTAGAACGCACGCGCTTCCGAGTCAAGCGCCTGTACGAGGGGGCAATGTACCTGCCAATCATCGTGCCCGAAATCGTTATGGCCATTGCCCTCCTGGTATTTTTCAATCTGGCCTTCACGTGGTTGGATCGACTCTTCGGACTCCAGCTCAACTTCGGTCTCGGTACCATCACCATCGCCCATATCGCCTTTTCTTTCCCCTTTGTGGCAGTCGTCGTCCGGGCGCGTCTCGCCGACTTCGACCGGACACTCGAGCAAGCCGCCCAAGATCTTGGCGCTACCGACTGGCAGACGTTCCGGTACATTACCCTGCCGCTCCTCATGCCGGGGATTATTGCTGGCGCACTGCTCGCATTTACGCTGTCGATCGACGACTTCGTGATCACCTTCTTTAATGCTGGCGTTGGCTCTACCACCCTGCCGCTCGAAATTTATGGGCGGGTGCGTCGGGGTATTACCCCGGACGTCAACGCACTGTCCACGGTCATGCTGCTCGCCTCTATTGTGCTCGTGCTCGGTTCTTTGCTCCTGCAACGGCGTCGGACGGCGTAACGTGAGGAGGACATGCTCATGAGACCTGAAGATCTCGTCCAGCGCTGGCTCCGCGACCACCACCAAGGACGGCTTTCGCGGCGCGAACTCCTGCGTCGCCTCGGCCTCCTGAGTTTGAGCGTCCCCGCAATAGGAACGCTGGTAGCCTGTGCCCGTACTGCCGAAACGCCCACCGCACCGAGCGGCGCGACCCCTGCGGCTCCAACCACTCCTGGCGAGCAAGGAACGCCAGCAGCTGGAGCTATCCCCGAGTACATCGACCGGACGAAACTTGACAAAGAGTTGAACTTCTACAACTGGTCGGAGTACATCGATCCCGACATTCTCACGGAGTTCCAGGAGACCTATGGCGTTAAGGTAACAATGGACACATACGCTTCAAACGAGGATCTCCTGGCAAAGCTACAAGGCGGCGCGACAGGTTACGACGTGATTGTCCCCTCCGACTATATGGTCAGCATCATGATCAACCTGGGAATGCTCGAGCCACTCGACTACTCGGTCATCAAGACGATCGCGAACATCGATCCGGAGAACCTCAAACCGTACTACGATCCCGACAATACCTATAGCGTCCCATATATGTGGGGCACGTCCGGATACAGCTATGACACAAGCGTCCTCGGTGAAGATCTCACGAGCTGGAAGGAGGTCTTCCAACCGCGTCCCGAGGTGCGCAAGAAAATTGTGATGCTTGACGACCAGCGTGAGGTCATCGGCGCAGCCCTTATGTACCTTGGGTACGAGATCAACGAGACAAGCGACGAGGCACTCGCTAAGGCCAAAGAGCTTCTGCTCGCGCAGAAGCCACATGTCCTCGCCTATTCGAGCCAGAACAATGACGACCTGCTGGTTGCCGGCGAAGCACTTATCGCGCACATTTGGACAGGCGATGCACTCATGAGTGAACAAGAAAAGCCAAGTCTGCGTTATGTCATTCCGATCGAGGGGTGCACGGTTTGGCAAGACAATCTCTGTGTCCCCAAGACAGCACCACACAAGTACACGGCGATGGCCTTCATCGATTTCCTTAATCGCCCAGATATCGCTGGGCGGAATGCCAACTACATCATGTACGGCAGTCCCAACAAGGCAGCCCGCGAGCAAGGCTATATCGACGAAGCTGTGCTCCAGAACCCGGGAGTCTATCCGCCACCTGAGGTGTGGAAGCGCCTCCAGTGGATTAAGGACGTCGGGGAAGAGGGCGCACTGAAGTACGACCGCCTCTGGACAGAGATCAAGACCGCTTGATGACACTTGCCAAGAGGCGAGGCGGGCCGCTGGCCCGCCTCGCCTCCTCACTTGTCCACGCTCTCACGCAGCTTCCACCGGTTTCCGCTCAAGCCCGAGTTCCTCGGCGATCTCCTTCATCGCATCGAGAACGATTCGGATATGCTCGTCTAGCGAGACCCCCAGCGCTGCCGCAGCCCGCTCAATCTCCTGCCGGTTGACTGCCGCGGCAAACTCCTTTGCCTTCCACTTCTTCTTTACACTCGAAACCTCGACGTCTAAAATACTCTTCGTCGGTCGCACTAATGCGACAGCCACAAGAAAACCCGTCAGCTCGTCGACTGCAACCAGCGTTTTCTCGAGGAGCGTTTCCGGCTCGATCCCAGTAACTTCGCTGGCGTGGGCGAGAATAGCCCGCACTACAACTTCCGGGTAGCCTCGTTCGCGCAGAATCCGAGCGCCGACGACCGGATGCCCCTCGGTGCTGATGTTGGGGTACCGCTCGTAATCAAAGTCGTGTAAGAGGCCGACCAGACCCCAAAGTTCCTCGTTCTCACCGAACCGCCGCGCGTACGCTCGCATGGCTGCCTCAACGGCGCGCATGTGCCGCAGGAGATGCGGCTGGGTCGTAAACTCGGTCACCAGACGCCACGCCTCGTCACGCGTCGGCAGTCGGAGTTCTTCCACCATTCGTCCCCTCCCAGCAGATCATCACCTTCGCTCTCGTTTTGGTTCCGCCACAAGCGCGCGTAGCGCGCGTAGCCACCGATTCCGTCGGCGGAGTTCTGGAACGAACACCTGCGCGGCAACACGCCCGAGCATCCGCCCGGTGGCCGTCACGAAATCATCCGTCGTCACCTGGCCACCCCGTGCTGGCGCAGTAGGAACTCCTCGGGTTCCCCGCGTCGCGCTTAATCGTCCAGCACCGCGGGCGAGTTCCTTAAGCCAGTCCCGGCGCGGCTCGCGATGTCCGCCCCGCCGTTTCCAACGCCAGCGACTCACAAACATACCCACAAATCCGCCCATGACGGCGATGAGCGCCCCAGGGCTATTCGGCCGAGTATCCACCAGATCGAGGCCACCGAAATCTGTCAACCAAAGAACCCCAGCGGTCGCAAAGTATCCGACAACCCAGGCCACTGTCTCATTGAATGCCTGCCCAAAGCGACGCGTTGTTCGCCAGGATAAGACGAAGATCAGCGGCACGATTAACCACATCGCCCCTTGTGACCTCCTCCGATCCACTTCAAGACTACCGGTTTCTGCCCTAGGTGACCAGTTACACTCCAGCGTGGGAGGAGTCGCCCATGAGTCACCATTCTGTTTTGTCAAAACTAGCGCGCCATTACGACCGCTTGGCTGAGCACTACGACTCGGCGATGGATCGCCTCGAAGGATGGCTACTCGGTGACTGGCGGGCATGGGCAGCGGCACAGGCCCACGGTCGTACGCTCGAGATCGCCATCGGCACGGGTCGCACACTCCCTTTCTATCCTGAGGGCGTCGCGGTTATTGGTGTGGAGCTCAGTGCCGGCATGCTCCAGTACGCACGCCAGCGAGCCAGGGGTCGGCAGCTACCCGTCCTCCTCGTCCGGGCCGATGCGCAAGCGCTGCCGATCCGTGACGAGTCCATAGACGTCGTTATCTCGATTCTCAGCCTATGCACAATTCCCGATCACCGCCAAGCACTTGCCGAAGCCTACCGGGTTCTTCGACCTGGTGGTCGTCTTGTCCTCGTCGAACATGTTCGAAGTCCCCACCGGGCCATCGCCGCCGTGCAGCATCTCATTGATCCGTTGAGCATTCGCTTCGCCTGTGACCACCTCACGCGCGAACCGCTCGAACTCGTGCCACAATGTGGCTTCCGGGTATTGGACATCCAACGACGCCGGCTCGGCATCGTCGAGCGCGTACTTGCCGAAAAGCCGCTATGAGCACAACTGAGGAGCGGGAAGGCCCAAGGCGACGGGTAAGTCGTCTCGGTTCCCCCACTCGGCCCAACTTCCCACATAGACTCGTACATTGCGGATACCGGCAAGGCGCAGCGCGAGCGCCGCGTGGGCAGCCCGTACTCCACCGTGACAATAGGTGATGGCCACCGATTCAGGTGTAAGCCCGACGCGCTGTGCCCGTCTCAGAATCTCCGCCGCCGGTAGGAAGGTCCGCTGTCCATCCCAGTCCAAGCTCTGCTGCCAGAACCAGTGACGGGCACCAGGGACGTGGCCACCACGTCGCGCCCGGACTTCCTCTCCCGTGTACTCGCTAAGCCGGCGGACATCAAGGACAACAGCCGTCCCTTCAGCGATAGCTCGGTGCACCGTATCTGCATCGACGATCAACGCAGGATCTGGATCTCGCCCCGGCAGGGTGAACCGCGACCTCGGCCAGACCGGCTCCTCAACACTGACTGGTCTCCCCTCCATCACCCACCGTGTCCAACCACCATCGAGGATGCGAAGACGGTCACCGCATCCGTAGGTGGTCAGCGTCAACCACAGGCGAGCCACAAAATGTCCGCCCTCATCGTCATACCCGACAATCAGGTGCTCGTCGCCGATTCCGAGGTCACCCAGTCGTCGTGCCACGTGTTCCGGTGCGGCGAGTCGATAGGCGATCGGATCGTTCGGATCGACCGTCACATCGGTCCAGTCGAGATAGCGGGCTCCAGGGATATGCCCTTTACGATACTCGGCACGCCCGTCACGCCCGTCAAAGTAGTATCGACAATCTACGACCCGTATACGGGGATCGAGCAGGCGTTCGGCCAACCAATCGGTGTCGACAAGAATTTCCTCACGCCTCATCGCTGCTCCCACTGCTCCCCCTTCCAAGTCGCGCGCGCCGCCACCGCAAGTAGTCGGCGTACCGTAAGAGTTCTTGACGATCTTCAGCCTCAAGCCCCCGCCAAAGGTCACACCCCTCCGACACGGCCTCCATTCGTCCGAGCTGCCCGGCAAGCGCGCCAAAGAATTCCGCCGTCGTCATCCCGAAGGCGGCTGCGAGACGGTCCAGCACTTCGAGCGTGGGGAGCTTCCGCCCACGCTCCAGTTCGCTCAGGTACGCAATGGAGAGGCCGCTCCGTTCCGCCAACTCGCGCAACGACCAGTCCCGTTCCGCCCGGAATCGCGTGAGGATCTCCGCGATCGTGGTTCGTAACCGCTCACTCACCAAGCACCTGCACCCAAACAGTTCGCGTCCGCGGATGCGTGTCGAAGTCCAAGAGAACAATCCGCTGCCACGTGCCCAACGTGAGGGCACCATCGACCAAAGGCACGGTCACCGAGGGGCCAATGACGAGCGACCGGAGGTGACTATGCGCGTTATCATCTGCATTGAGCCGGTTGTGCGCATAGTCAGCGTGCTGTGGCGCAAGGCGCTCTGCGGTTAACCGGATATCCTGCACCAGCCCCGGTTCGTACTCGGAGACGGAGACAGCGGCCGTCGAGTGAGCGACGAAGACACAGACCAATCCGTCGCGAATACCACTCGCCTGGATCACCTCACGGACCTGGCGGGTCACATCCAGCATCTGGTCTCGGCCAGTCGTCGCGACCTCGAATCGACGAGCGAACGCGCGGCTCATGCTTGCCTACCTTCGTCGCGTCCAGCCCACAGCTCAAGGAAGCGGATCAGCGTTCGCACACCATGCCCCGTCGCACCGGCGGGTCCAAACAGTCCCCCCTGCTCCGCCCACGCCGGCCCGGCAATGTCCAGGTGCAGCCACGGACGCCCCTCGGTGAACTCGCGAAGGAAGAGAGCTGCATTGATCGCTGCACCCCAGCGACCAGCGGTGTTTTTGAGGTCAGCATGCTCGCTGCGCAGTTGTTCGCGATACTCTTCCCACAAAGGTAGTGGCCACACGCGCTCACCCACGTCCGCAGCCGCCTGGAGTAGCAAGTCCCGTGCATGTTCGTCGCTTGCAAAGACGCCGCTTCCTCCCCTGCCGAGCGCGACTGCACAGGCTCCTGTCAGCGTCGCAATGTCGATGAGGAGCTCCACTCCTTGCCGCACAGCGAAGGTTAACGCATCAGCGAGCAGTAAGCGCCCCTCCGCATCGGTACTGATCACCTCAACCGTCTTCCCGCTTAAAGTGCGGAGGATGTCGCCCGGCCGGAAGGCATTTCCATCCGGTAGATTCTCAGCGGCTGCCACAACCCCGTGAACTTCCAAGGGTAACTTCAGTGCCGGAAGCGCACGCAGGACGGCGAGCACAGCGGCCCCACCCGCCATGTCACCTTTCATCCGCTCCATGCCCTCGGCCGGCTTTAAACTGAGTCCTCCAGAATCGAAAGTCACCGCTTTGCCAACGAGGGCAAGGCGCCCTCGCACCTCCCCCTCCGGACGGTAAATCAAGTGGACAAGACGCGGTTCTCGACGGCTTCCCTGCCCGACAGCCAGAATCGCCCCAGCACCGAGTTCCTCCAATAGCGCACGGTCGTATATCGCGCATTCCAGTCCGACCTCTTGCGCGACCTCCCATGCGATGCCGCTGAGTCGTTCCGGATCGAGTATGTTCCCTGGCTCGTTTGTGAGGTCTCGAGCAAACGTGACCGCGTCACCCACCAGCCGGCCATACCGGATACCGGTGTCGATATCGGCCCCAGCGACAATCGTGAGACGTTCGATGCGCGCGCCGCCCTCGACGCTCCGATAGCGAGAAAACCGGTAGCTCGCGAGCACGGCGCCTTCGACAAGCACTTGCGCGACTGTTGCGCCCTTCATACCTGGAACCGGAACCAGTGGCCAAACGAGACTTCGCCCGCCGGCCTCGGCAGCCAGTTTCACGGCGAGTGCCGCCGCTTTGCGGACGTCAGTCAGCGTTCGCTGAGTCGACCCACCCAGACCGACGGCGATCAGTCGCTCCGCAGCCATCCCTTCACACGGCGGGAGGACGGCTCCTTGTCCCACACGGCCAGTGACCCCAACAGCGCGTGCTGACCGCCCAATCCAGGCGCGGAGGGATGCTTCGAGAAACTCGAGCGATCCTTCCACCTCGCCATCTGGAACGATGGGGATCACCACGCTGCCAGCCAGCTGATCGAGTGGCTCGCTCGACGTGACGACCTCGATCCCCACGTCACCCTCCGATCAACGGCATCGGCCCTTTCGGTTTCTCGACTTCCGTGACGGATACATAATCTGGATACGCCATCTCCCCGGCGCGGATCGGCACGTCGACAATGTTCTCCCGCGGCGGAATGGGACAAGTCCAGCGATCGTTGTAGGCACAGTATGGGTTGTATGCCATGTTGAAATCGATAACTAGCTTCCCGTCTGGCGTCTCCTGCGGATCGAGATAGCGCCCGACCGAGTAGGTTTCCGTTCCGGCTGTCGCATCGCGAAACGGCAGGAAGTATCTCCCACGGCCCACTTCACGGTAGACCGTCAAGGTAACCGGTTGACCTTCGATCACGAGGTGTGCACGGCCAGCAACAATGAATTCCTTCGGCTCACCCGTTGTTGTCCCGAGCACAACTCGCTCCTGACTCACACCTTCACGATCAAGTTCGACGACGAACCGATACTCAGGTTTGACCGGATAGTAGCGGAGTCCCTGGAACCGCTCCCGCTGCTCCGGAAGCAACGGAGAATTCGGATTGTTTCGGAAAAACTCGTCGCGACGCTTCCGGTACTCCTCGATCCGGCGAATGTACGTCTCTTCGCTGACCATCGTCCGATGCTCCTTACTCCTGCACGCCTTTGCGCCTACACCGCGGCAAGGATACCCGAGAAAACACCGAGCCGGCCTGATGAGGCCGGCTCGGTGGTTCGCGTGGGCGCCCCCGTGAGGGAGCCGGTTACCCGACCACCTCCACGGTGACGCCCGGAAGTTCGTGACTACTCATTCCGGGCATCACCCCCTTTCCCCTGCACGGTCTCTTCTCGAGAACCGCACATGCGCTGAGCCTAACACGCCTCGCACTCAGCGTCAACAGCGCAGTATGGACAGCCCGCCTCGCAGACTAGGATTGACAGACGCTCCACGATACGGTGTCCGATGGCAGACTGACTTGTGAGCTGCATTTGCGCACCCGCTGGTGCCCCTCACCTGGCCAGGCCTTCCAGCGCCTCCTCTAGATCACAGCACACATCGCCTTCACTGCTCGACGTTGGCCCCTCGAACCTCGTTAAGCCATAACAGGCTGAGCACCACCCTTGTCGCGCTCTCCCCAGAAGGCAGACGTACAGAACCTTCAACGGGTCTTTTGCATCACGCGGAGTTAGTCCCCGCACACCAGCATCGAGGCGCTCTGAGGACTGCCGCTGTCTTCCAGCCCCCCTCGGCTCGAAACGGGCAGTGTCTGAGCGCTCCGGCCCCCGACAAGACGAGGTCACCGATCCACCACTCAGGCAATGGTGATCGACAGCCTGAACAGGTATCCTTGCGAGAACCGGAAGTCTCCGGTCGTTGAGTGGGGCTGTGCCCCGAAGCGTCGAAAGCGAGGTCGACTATGCCGAACCGCCTCGCCCACGAAAAGAGTCTCTACCTCCGCCAGCATGCAGATAACCCAGTCGACTGGTATCCGTGGGGAGAAGAAGCGTTTCGCGTCGCACGGGAGCAAGACAAGCCGATTCTCTTGAGCATCGGCTACTCGTCTTGCCACTGGTGCCATGTCATGGAACACGAGTGCTTCGAGAATCCCGAGATCGCTCAGTTGCAAAATGAACTCTTTGTCAATATCAAGGTCGATCGTGAGGAACGACCGGATCTGGACGAACTGTACATGAACGCACTGCAGGCGATGACCGGCTCCGGCGGTTGGCCATTGAATATCTTTCTGACCCCGGACGGCAAACCGTTCTATGGAGGCACGTACTTCCCACCAGAGGACCGGGGACAACTTCCAGCCTGGCCGCGGGTACTGGTCGCCGTCGCTCAGGCCTATCGGCAGCGCCGGGAAGAAGTCGAGCGAGCTGCCGATGATCTGGTCGCGTACTTGCAACAGCAGACGAGGCCACCACTCTCACCGACGGCCCTTCGGGAGCAGTTCCTTGACGAGGCCGCGCGCAATCTCGTCCCACACTACGATCGCGAGCATGGTGGCTTCGGCACCGCCCCCAAATTCCCCTCGCCGATGCAGCTTGAATTCCTGCTACGAACCTACCGCCGTGCCGGAGCACCGCGCGCATTGGAAATGGTTTTACAGACGTTAACCGCGATGGCTCGCGGAGGAATCCACGACCAAATTGGCGGCGGTTTCCACCGCTACGCTGTCGACGACGCTTGGCTCGTTCCCCATTTTGAAAAGATGCTCTACGACAACGCTCTCCTCGCCCGTATCTACACGCTTGCCTACCTGGCGTCAGGCGCCGCTATTTGTCGGCAAGTCGCTGAAGAAACGTTCGCCTATCTTTTACGCGAAATGCACGGTTCGCACGGTGGATTCTTCTCTGCGCAGGACGCGGACACCGGGGAAGGAGAGGGTGCCTTCTACCTTTGGACACCAGAAGAGATCGAAGCAGTTGTCGGCCCTGAGGAGGCAACGCTCGTTTGCCGGTATTTCGGCGTCACGCCACAGGGGAATTTCGAAGGCCGATCGATCCTACACGTGCCGGACGATCCAGCGCTCGTCGCCACGGAATTCGGCCTTTCCCCAGACGAGTTGGCCCACCGCATCGCCAGAGCCCGAGCCCTGCTCTACGAAGCGCGCAGCCAGCGCCCCTGGCCTGCACGCGATGAGAAGGTGATCGTCTCCTGGAATGGACTGGCGATCCGCGCCTTCGCCGAAGCAGGCACTGCGTTCGATCGACCCGACTTACTGGCAACTGCCGAACGGGCTGCACAATTCATCCAAGAAAATCTCTGGGACGGACGTACACTGTTTCACGTTTGGGAGGACGGTGAGGCTCGGTTCTCCGGCTTTCTCGATGACTACGCGAACCTCGTCAACGGCCTGCTCTCGCTCTACGAGGCAACCTTCGACCCAAGATGGGTCGACTGGGCCCGCTTGCTCACCGACCTGATGCTCGAACGCTTCCTCGATCCGGAGGCAGGCGATTTCTTTGATACACCAGCTGATGGAGAGAAGCTCATCGTTCGGCCGAAGACGTTCGTTGACCAGAGCACACCAAGCGGCAATGGAAGTGCAGCGGAAGCACTTTTACGGCTTGGCACATTACTGGGTGAACGGCGGTACACCGACCGGGCAGTAGCAATTCTCGAGCGCTATGCCCCAATCGCCGTCGAGCATCCGATTGCCTGTGGCCAACTGTTGCTCGCCATGGACTTTGCACTGGGCAATCCGCACGAGATTGCCATCATTGGGGATCCAACACTACCAGAGACACGCGCCTTGTTGCGTGTCGTCTACGGAAATTACATCCCGAACCGGGTACTCGCGCTGCGCCACCCCGAGGATGAAGAGGCGGCTCGGAGTATCCCACTCCTTGCCGACCGGACCTTAGTCGACCAGCGCCCCACTGCGTATGTCTGCCGGCAATTTGTCTGCCAGCGCCCCGTAACCACACCACGCGAACTGGCTGATCAACTGGGGGTGCGCATACCGGACGAGTGACTGAGCAGCTGCAGTGGGAGCTCCGCAAGTACGACCGGCCCTGCCGGGCCGCCAAATCGATAGGATAGACAGGCACAGGCGTAGGCGTAGGCCTCTCGCTGGGTAAGGGCGAACTCCGTTCGAAGCACCTCCATCGCCTGCTGCAGCGCGTGCTGCTGTGCAGCGCTGAAGGTCGGTCCAACGCCCACGAGGAGCAAGGTATGCCCTGTGCGAATCCGCGGGGCACGGCAACGGACCTCAGGGTCGACAGTCGTGCGCACAATGACTCGCGCCGCAGCCTCGATGCCAACATGTGCTGGCTCGCCGGCGCCAATGGCCGCATGGACATCCCCAATGTAGAGGTACGCCTCTGGTCGCTGCACCGGAAGCCAGATTGTGCTCCCAGGGCCGAGCTCCACAAGGTCAAGATTTCCACCCCACGGCCACACTGGCCGGAACGTTGAACTCACTCCCCGCGCCGGGGCTAATCCGATACACCCGATGCTCGGCTGCACCGGTATCCGCAGGCGCTCTGAGATCGTCAACGTCCCGTCGAGGAGGGTAACCGCTTCACACCGAGACTCTTCTATGAGATGACCCAATGGTCCAAATCCCCGTAGGGAGACGAGCCAGGCACGCTCAATGATGATGTCCAGGATATCGATCCGGAGCACCTGGCCCGGTCGCGCACCAATGATTGCGAGCGGTCCCGTCACCTGGTTGAACCGCTCGAGGGATAGAGCCTCCGGCGGAATACCGCGAGCGAGAAGTTCGTATGGTTCATCACTTGTCTGAAACTCCACGATCGCTCCCGACGAAACACGCGCCGCGGGAGGAGCATGGGCCTCCAGGGCGGTACGTCGGTGCTGGCACGGAATGATGACTCGGTCAACCGTCATGCTGATCCCCTTTCCATGGATCCGGTTTTCCCAACCAGAGACTACACTTGACAGCGCGAACGAGGGCGGGAGGCCGAGCTGAATCATGACGCGACAGACATTCGTTATCGGAACCGCTGGACACGTTGACCACGGGAAATCGACACTGGTCAAGGCGCTGACCGGGATCGATCCGGATCGTCTCCGCGAAGAAAAAGAGCGAGAGATGACCATCGACCTCGGCTTCGCCTGGATGACACTTCCGAGCGGTCGGCGGTTGAGCATTGTTGACGTGCCCGGTCACGAGCGGTTTATCAAGAACATGCTTGCCGGGGTGGGCGGCTTCGACGCCGCGTTATTGGTCGTGGCAGCCGACGAGGGGCCAATGCCACAGACTCGGGAACACTTGGCGATTATTGACCTCTTGGAGATCCGGCACGGTGTCGTCGCGCTCACGAAGCGAGATCTCGTCGATGAAGACTGGCTCGAGCTCGTCCAAGCTGAGGTCGAGGAACTCCTGCGGGGGACGACGCTGGAAGGAGCACGGATCATCCCCGTTGCAGCAACTACTGGCCAGGGACTCACAGAGCTCGTCGACGCAATCGATCGCGTACTCGACCACGTGCCCCCACATCCCGGTCGTGGACGACCTCGCCTCGCGATTGATCGCGTCTTCACCATGTCCGGCTTCGGAACAGTCGTCACTGGTACTCTGCGGGACGGTGAACTCGAAGTAGGGCAGGAGGTTGAAATTCTCCCTCGTGGCCTGCGTGCCAGGGTGCGCGGGCTACAAAGCCATCGGACGCGGGTTGAGCGGGCATTGCCAGGCTCTCGGACAGCTGTCAATCTGAGCGGCGTTGAGGTCGATGAAATTGAGCGCGGTGACGTGCTCACCGTTCCGGGATGGCTGAAGCCGACGACGTTGCTTGACGCGCGGCTTCGCATGGTACCGGACGCTCCCGCTCCACTGGAGCAGAACGACGAGGTCGACTTCTTTGTGGGAACGAGCGAGACGCTCGCCCGCGTGACATTGCTCGATGCCGAACGTCTCGAACCTGGGCAGAGTGGCTGGGTGCAGTTACGTCTTCAGGAACCGATCGTCGCAACCCGCGGTGACCGGTTCATTATTCGACGTCCCTCCCCCAGTTCGACGCTCGGCGGTGGAATCATTGTGGACACGGCACCCCGTCGACACCGTCGTTTCCGACCAGAGGTCATCCGGGCGCTGGAGGCACTCGCCTCAGGTGATCCAGAAACGATTCTCCTCCAGGTGCTTGAAGGCGACCAAGTTCTCGAGTGGCGCGAACTTTTGCAGCGCGCAAGTCTCGACGAATCGACGGCCACAGAGGCGATCCAACGAGTCATTGCGGCAGGGCACGTGCTTGTTCTTGACGGCGGTGACGGTCCACTGAGCCCGACGACACCCCTGGTCCGGCGCGAGACAGCAGAGCGACTCTGTGCCCGACTCCTGGAGTTGGTCCAGGATTACCACTCACGCTTCCCCCTGCGGCGCGGTCTACCCCGCGAAATGGCGCGCAGTCGCCTCGGCCTTACCCAACGTGCGTTTGATTACGTTGTTCTCCGCCTAGCCAACGCTGGCCAACTCGTAGAAGAGGACGAGATCTTGCGACTTCCGGAGCACCGCATCCGGCTTGATGCAGAGCAGGAGAGCCGTGCCCGCGCCTATGAGGCAGCCCTCCGACGCGCACCATTCACTCCACCAGCACCAGCGGAATATGGACTGGAAAGTGAGCTTGTGCAGGCGCTCGCTGACCTGGGCCGGGTTGTTCGTATCACCGACGACGTCGTTTTTGCACCGGAAGCCTGGGAAGCCATCCAACAGCGCGTTCTCGCACTCATTGATGCGCATGGGAGCGTTACTTTGGCCCAGGTCCGAGACGAACTCGGTACCAGTCGCAAATACGCCCAAGCGCTCCTCGAGTACCTTGATCAGCGTCGCGTCACGCGGCGGGTTGGCGATGCACGGGTCCGTTACGCCTGAAAAGGTGCAGAACCCGATTTTTCTTGCGCCCCACTTCGATGACGTCGCACTCTCTTGCGGCGGAACAGTCTGCCTGTTCGCTGAACTTGGTCTCCAACCGCTCGTGGTCACGCTCTTCGGTGGAGAACCACGTGAGCCGCTCAGTGCCTTTGCACGACAACAGCATCGTTGGCGAGGACTGGACGATGCTGCTGTCGTCCAGCTGCACCGCAAAGAGGAACTCGCCGCCGCAAAGGTGCTCGGTGCCCGAGCTCTCTGGTTTGATATTCCTGACGCAATCTACCGCGACGCACGCTACACTTCCGACTCCGAACTCTTCGGCCCTATCCATCCGGACGATCTTTCCCTGGTCGAGACACTCCGTGCAATGGTCGAAGACGTGATCGAACAACAGGGCGGACAGGTGACACTCTTTCTGCCCCTAGCCATTGGTGGTCACGTCGACCACCAAATCGCTCGCATGGTCGGGTTGGGAGTGGCCGCTCGCGGCTACCCTGTCTGGGCTTATGAAGATCTGCCATATGCGGCTAGCCCAATCGGTCAAGAGCACTGCTCTGAGCTAACTCAGCAATACGCGTCAGCTCCTCCGTGGCTCGTTTTTCTCAGTGAGGAGTTGTTTCGCCGTCGACTCGAGGCTATCTCGTGCTACGAGAGTCAGGTCGCTTTCATCTTCCGCGAGCTGGGCGATGTCGAAGAAGCCCTCCGAACCTACGCGCTTACTGTTGGTCAGGGCCGCCTCGCTGAACGCTTTTGGGAACTCCACGCGTCAGTGAGCGCAGTGTCCTATCTCGAATCAGATGCCGTAGAGAACGAAGGCATGGAATAGGAGCGGAAGACAAGCCAAAAGGTCACTGCCGCCACTAGAGTAAGCGCGGTTCCCCAGCTGAACAGGGATGGATAGCCCCAGACACTCGCGACCTGCCCACCAGCCCATCCAGCTGCAGCTAGCGAGACGTTCCAGCTCAGGAACGTAAGACTATTGACTGTCGCTCGAAGCGACGCGGGCACGATGCGCATCGAGTAGTCTGTGTGCAGCGGATCGGAGCAGTAGACGCAGAACGTCCGCAGAGCATAGGCTGCTGCGGCAAGCCACCAGGTCGGTGCCAGACCAGCGGCGAGGAGCCACGGCGCGGACGACGCTCGCCCGATCACGATCCCCAGGACAAGACCGAAGCGCGTAGCGAGCAGCGGCGCGGCGAGTGCGCCAGCCGCCGTCGCTACGATGCCCACTGTCCGCACCACCGCCACTTCACGGCTTCCCACGCCGTATTCGGAGACAAAAAAGACGTTCAAGAACGGAAGAACAAGACCACCCCCTGCCGCAAGCAGCACCCCAGTGAAGATGAGTCGGCGAACAGCTGAATGGTCGAGACACTCCCGCACACGAATCCGTGGCCGCTCACCCACACCCGCCGAGAGTTTCAGGCGAGGCACAAACCAGAAAGCGGCAATCGCTGGCAGACAACCGGTCAGGAGCGTCAGGCGATAGCGTAACGCAGCATCCTCCTGCCAACGGACGAGCACATCCGGGAGGAATCCCGCATACGCGTTACCGATAACACTCGCGAGAATGCCAAGCGCAGCTGCCGCGCTATACAGGTGTGTCCGTTCCTGCTCGCTGGAAACCGCGGCAAGCAGCGGTGCTTGGGCGATCAGGAGCAAGGACACCCCAACGGCCGCCAACGCACCGCCGATGAGAAGGAGACTCGCCTGAGTCAGGAGACACTCAACTGCCACACCAAGTGCTGTCATCGTCAGGCCGAGCAAAAGGACAAGACGAGGCCCGTACCGGTCGTAGATGATCCCCGCTGGTAGGCTCGCCAGGGCACCGGAGAGTGTTCCCACCGCCGTCAAGACCCCGATGAACCGTTCGTCAAACCCGATGGCCAGTAGATAGACCGTGAAGAGAGTCGTGAACACACCATAGGCAACACCGAGGGCACCGAAGATCACGAGCGCACTTCGCGCTGCAGGTGTGAATTGTCGGATATTCTGCCAGTATTCGCCTGCAAGCGTTGCCAGCCGCATTGAGTGATCCTATTCACGAAAGGCGTGCGGAGGCCGCGAGCGTCCCCACCGCGCCCGTCTGTGTCCACTGCCAGTAGTGCAAGCCGATGTTACCCATCTCAACCTCCCAACCCCGGGGATTGGACGGCGTGTACGTCAGGCAGCGCCGTTCAAAACACTGGATCAGCACATCTTGCTCTACCCCGTTCACCCGGACACGAACCCAGTACGGTTCAGTCACCGGAAATCCCACCAGTGCGACCCAGGGTGAGAAGAGGGATTCTTCCCGCAGGTGGTTACCCGCCCAGACCGGCCCCCGTTGCTCAAACCATGCGGCAAACACCGAGGCGACTCCATGGCCTGTCTCCGGAAATGGCTCACCGTATCGTACAGCGTAGCGAGCGAGTTCCGGTTCAGCCCACACGGTCCCATCAGTGTCTAAGCGAGCTGTCACCACCTCGCCTGGGCGGCCTGCTGCAGCCTGCATCATCGAGCCCAGCAAGGCATACGTAATGCCGTTTCCTGGATCACCTGCTACCGCGATCCGTGCCGGGTTGCGGCGCCGTAGGGTCCTGTCCCCGACCTGTTGCCAGCCAGTCATGAGCTCCCATGCGAGCCGTCCACCAGTCACGCGCCAACGCCCGTCAACCACTTGGTCTGGATGCGTCAGCTCCATCCGCCCCTTCTCGAAGTACTGCACGAGCCGACGGCCACCAGGGGCCTCAACGTACGGCTCCCATTCCACCGGGCCAAGTGGCGGCCCCCAGAGCCACGTCCGCTGCACGAGATCCTGGGCAATTGGATCGTCGGTCCGCCGCCACCACCATTGAAACAGCCGCGCAGCATCATCTGGCCCATCGAGTGGATCCACCACTGTCCAGCCAAAGTCAAGCAGCTTCGCTGCATCGTCGTACCACGACTCGAATGTGGAACCAGTGAGCACAACGATGAGCGTGTGGCCCGCCCGCTCGGCGACCTCGATGAGGCACAGTCCAGCCTCATCAGTCCATCCAGTCTTGCCCCCAACGACACCGGGATAACGTTCAGGGAGTTTATTCGTGTGACGCCACATAAAGCCCTCACCGCGGTACTCGCGTGCGCCAAAAATCTCTACAAAACGAGAATCTGCAAGCGCAACGCGCGTGAGCCGAGCCAGATCGAGTGCACTGCTCACATGCCCCGGTTCATCCAATCCGTGCGGGTTCACAAAGTGGGTATTGTGGAGGCCGAGTTCGGCCGCCTTCGCATTCATCCAGCTCACGAATCGCTGCCGGGCTAACGGATCTTCCGCCTTTGGACTCCCACCGACTCCCCTCGCGATCGCCATAGCTGCATCGTTCCCACTACGTAGCAGCAACCCGTAAAGCAGTGTGCGAAGCGTCACGGTTTGTCCCGCAACCAGTCCAGCAGAGGACTCACCAATCAAGTCTTCTGGCACAATCGTCACCTGCAGGTCGAGTGAGCCGTGCTCTAAGGCTACGAGAGCCGTCATCACTTTCGTTAAGCTGGCGATCGCAACCGGCTGGCGCGCCGCGTGCTCTGCGACAACTGTTCCGTCGACTGCCTCCATGATTACCCAGTGCCGAGCCACAACCGACGGCTCGGCTCGCACACCAGGAGAAACTGGGATCTGGAACACCAGCACGCAGAGCAGAACGAGCGACCGAAGCGTGACGACGCGACTCATTCCCTTCCCTTCCTCGAGCCCGAACATTCCTGTTCAGCTTGGCGGAAGTTCCGACACCGCGCAAGGAGGAGCAAGCACTAACGACTCCTACACACCGGCAGATCTTTTGGTATCTCCTTTGTCTTCCCTTGAACCGCAGGAGCCGGATCATCGCAAAGGAACACCGACCGCAAAACCCTCAACCCGTCCTCCCGTGTCCCTGCAGTCGCGCAACACGCTTCGAGCTCATTTGTCGGATGGTTACTCCTCCTGTCCGTGACCCCACAATCGAGCCCCTGCGTGACCTGGAGCGTGATCCTCTGGACCGGCCTTGCGCTCACTCGGTACTTGCACGCGCGGCGCGTCACTCACAAAGAGCGTCACCCGAAGGAAGAGCGCGCAATTCTTCCACACCCGTGCGGGGAAATAGGCAGCGACACAACGGTTGACGTCAGCCAACGGAACCGCAGGATTAGAAATTTTGTGTCCTGCGAATGGACCAACTATTGCATACCCGTTCACAGACCAGGCTGATGGTCTCCGCAAAGTTTCGCTGTGCGGCAGCAAAAGCTCCCTCTTAGGCAGCACCGACGCGAGCACTCTTGTGGTGTGCGTCACTTGGCCCTAGGCTTGCTCAAGCTTCCAGCGAGGGTACAGTGAGGCGTTCCAGCTCGGCGAAGAGGCTCGCCATCTCGATCGCCGTCACAGCAGCTTCGGCACCCTTGTTGCCAAGCTTCGTCCCTGCTCGCTCCACTGCCTGTTCGATGGTGTCCGTTGTCAGCACACCAAAAATCACTGGGACACCTGTTTGGAGCGCAACCTGCGCGATCCCTTTGGCGACCTCGCCCGCGACGTAGTCAAAGTGTGGCGTTGCTCCACGGATGACTGCGCCGAGACAGATCACTGCATGGTACCGGTTCATTTGTGCCAGGCGCTTGGCCGTCACGGGAAGCTCGAACGCCCCAGGCACCCAGACAATGTCAATCGCTCGTGGATCGACTTCATGCCGTACCAGCGCATCGAGTGCACCACGCAAGAGCTGGGACGAAATGAACTCATTGAATCGGCTTACAACAATCGCAAACCGCCGGCCTCGCCCATTCAACGTCCCCTCGATCGTCCGAACACCTCGCCGATCAGATTCCATCATGCTGTGCCTCCTCGCTCTGTTTCGACCCCGATGCTGGCGAGTTCTTGCAGAAGGACCAGATGACCAAGCTTGTCACGCTTCGTACGCAGGTAACGGTGATTGTGCTCGGTCGGCGGTAGCTCGATGGGGACCCGTTCCACCACTGTAAATCCGAGTTCTTCGAGTGCAGTGACCTTGCGCGGATTGTTGGTCATCAGACGGACACGTTGGATACCAAGATCGCGCAGGATAATCGCCGCTTCCCGGTAATTCCTGAGGTCGGCCGGGAAACCAAGCTGAAGATTCGCTTCAACTGTATCCAACCCCTGATCTTGTAGGTGATACGCCCGGAGTTTATTGAGCAGTCCAATCCCTCGCCCTTCCTGGCGCAGGTAGACGATCACCCCACGCCCTTCCATGGCGATCCGCTTCATCGCCGTCTCAAGCTGCGGACCACAATCGCACCGCTGTGATCCAAACACGTCCCCTGTCAAGCACTCCGAGTGCAGACGAACGAGGATCGGCTCCTCACTATTCACTTCACCCAAAACGAGCGCGAGATCGATCTCTTCACCACCCAAACGCTGGTACGCCCGCAGGCGAAACATTCCGAATCGCGTGGGCAGTGTCGTCTCAGCGACACACCGGGCGACCCGTTCGTGCACCAGGCGGTAAGCAATGAGATCAGCTACGTGGACCAGAGGAATATCGTGCAGAGCGGAAAACCGCTCCAGCTCGGGTAAACGCGCCATCGTGCCGTCTGCACTCATGATTTCGCACACAACTGCGACGGGGTACAACCCTGCCAGGCGTGCCAGATCGACTGATGCTTCTGTCTGCCCGTCGCGTTCTAGGACACCACCCGGCCGCGCCCTTAGTGGGAACACATGGCCGGGCATGACGAAATCGGCAGCTGTCGCGGACGGATCAGCCAACTTTCGGATCGTTGTGGCCCGATCAAACGCCGAGATCCCGGTCGTTACTCCTTCACGGGCCTCGACGGACACCGTAAAAGCAGTCCCGAAACGCGAGCCATTCACTGTGGGCGGCACCATCAATGGTAGTCCCAAACGGTCCGCCCATTCGGCAGCCATGGGCACGCAGATCAGGCCGCGGGCTTCGCGCGCCATGAAATTCACCGCTTCTGGCGTACAGAACTGCGCCGCGATCGCGAGATCGCCTTCGTTTTCCCGTTCAGCATCGTCGACGATGATGACAAACCGCCCAGAGCGGAACGCCTCGATCGCGCGCTCCACACGCTCGAATCGCGTCACCGTGCGCCTCCCTCTCTTCACGAGACGAATCCAGCTCGGCGGAGCGCTTCCAGCGACAGGCCGTCGGCGGCGCCGAGGCGCAGGAACTGTTCGACATATTTGGCCACGATATCGACCTCCAGATTCACCGGAGCACCCGGTCGCTTCCGCGGCAACGTGATGTGTTCTTGGGTATAGGCGACAAGCGAGACCTCAAACTCATGATCTGTCCGTCGCTGCACCGTCAGGCTTGCCCCATCGACCGCGATAAAGCCTCGCTCCACCACGTAGCGCATCACGTCCGCCGGTGCAGCGATCCGTACGACGAGCGCCGGACCATCATGCTCCATCCGCACCACTCGTCCAACCGCATCAACGTGACCTTGCACATAGTGCCCACCGAATCGCCCACCGACCGGAACGGCTCGCTCGAGATTCACAGGATCCCCGACCCGAAGCGACCCGAGCGCGGAGCGGCGGAGCGTCACCGGCTGGAGCTCCACCAGGAAGCTGTCCCCGGCAAGTTCCGTGACGGTCAGGCAAACACCCTCGACTGCGATGCTGTCGCCGACACGAGTACCCTCCAGGACGGTCCGACAGCGGACGCGAAGCCGAGCCCCTCCCCCCGGGAGCGACTGCACCGCCACAACCTCACCAATTTCCTCGACAATACCGGTGAACATCACACGCCCTCCGGAATCTCGAGCGGTCGGAGTCTTCCTTCAATGACGACGTCCGTACCAACCTGACGCACTTGCATTTCTCGTAACCGGACAGCCTGTTCCATCGTTTCGACGCCCTGCCCAGCCAGCGGGACCGGTGCGTTCGCCCCGCCAATAAGCACTGGCGCGATAAAGGCCACCACACTATCGGCGAGCTCCTCGTCGAAAAACGCGCCGAGCACGCGACTACCCCCCTCGACAAGCACTCGATTAATCCCGCGCTCGGCAAGAACGCGCAGTGCAGCCGGGAGATCAACGCGGCCACAGCGCTGTGGAACGAAGACAAGCTCCGCCCCCGCGCGCCACAGCGCTCCAACTCGTTCCGGTGGGGCTGCTTCCGTTGTGACGATCAGGGTACGACCAGGGAGATCGGGAGCAAGTAAGCGAGCTGTCGGCGGCGTCCGCGCGTGCGTATCGAGCACAACGCGTAGCGGATGGTGCGGACCACCGTCGCCGGCATCCTCCGGATCGAGACGTGTTGTCAATTCCGGATCGTCTGCAAGAACCGTTCCCACTCCGACCAGAATCGCGTCGTGGCGATCCCGCAGCTGGTGTGCGTATCGGCGTGCTTCAGGACCGGTGATCCAGCGCGAATGACCGCTGCGCGTCGCAATATGCCCATCGAGCGACATTGCGTACTTCAAGGTGATGTCCGGTAAACCATACCGCAATCGCTTGAAATATCCAGCATTGACCTCGGCCGCTGCCTGCGCTTCCACCCCCAGGGTGACCACGATACCGGCCTCGCGGAGCCGTGCTATACCCCGCCCAGCAACTTCTGGATAGGGATCAATAACCGCTACAACCACACGTGCAATGCCCGCTTGCAGGATCGCATCGACACAAGGTGGAGTCCGCCCGTAGTGGGCGCAGGGTTCCAGTGTGACGTAAAGGGTTGCTCCACGCGCCCGCTCGCCCGCTTGACGAATGGCGACAATCTCTGCATGCGGCCCGCCGGGCGGCTGCGTGCAACCTTCGCCGACTACAACACCGTCGCGAACCAGGACCGCCCCGACCGCCGGGTTCGGGGCAACACGTCCTTGTGCACGCCAGGCCCAGGCGATTGCTCGCCGCATCCACTGCTGATCGACATCGCAGGCGTACGCGTCGCTCACGTCCCTCGCCCCATGACGAAGAACCCGGGTGGCAGAGCCCCCGGGTTCAGGATCGGTCGAAGTCGCTGAGAGACCGGTGCGAACGACCGGAACAACGACCTTCTCCCATCCGGACTATACCGTCGGCCCCGGAATTGGCGCCGTTGGCGCCTCACCGGATCCTGCGGCCATTGGCCGCTCGCGGGCTTTACCGCCGGTCGGGAATTGGCGCTTCGCGCCTCACCCTGCCCCGAAGGTCTTGCACTGCCCAGTCTACGGCGCGCTGCGTCGTTCGTCAACTCACTCGGCACTTCTCCCACAGAGGTGGTCCTCGAGATGATTCCCCTGGCCGACAAGACGCGGGATCGACGCGCTGTAACAGGCCCCATCAAGTCGATTTCAGCCGATCCACTCGATCCAGGCGCTGGAGCCAACGACCCACCCACCGCGCGGCCCAGTACCCGCACAGACCATGGACTCCACCACCGGGTGGCGTCGACGCGCTACAGAAAAACAGCGCCGGGTCGGGAGTCCGATATGGTGGCCACGGCCACCAGGAGGGACGCGCAAACAACTGACGGAGCGTCGGCCAACCGGCCCCAAGATCACCACCTACAAGGTTCGGATTCCTCATCTCCAAATCGTGCGGGCCCCATGCCCGACGAGCGAGAATCCGCGAGCGGAACCCGGGAGCGAACCGTTCCACCTGGCGCTCGATCACGTCCGTCGCGTCTCCCTGCCAGCCGTTCGGCACGTGACAGTATCCCCAGGCAACAGCCACCCCGGCCAACGTGCGGCTCTGGTCAAATTGGCTTGGCTGAACGAGAATCACGAACGGTCGCTCCGGCATTCGGCCATTCACTACCGCTCGTTCTGCCGCAGCGATTTCCTCCGCTGTCCCACCAAGATGAACGGTCGCGGCAAGAGCGCACGCTGTGGCCCGCCAGGGAATCTCGTCTCGGAGCAGCCAGTCGATCTTGAAGACACCAGGGCCATGCCGGAAACGCGCCAGCTGCTGGCGATACCAGCGGGGCCAGCGCTGACCGACGAGCGCAAGCGCATTTTTCGGAACCAGGTCGAGTAGCACTGCGCGAGCCGGGGGGATCTCCGTAAGTCGATGTACTGGATACCCGCTCTGAAGTCTTCCACCCCAGGCAGCGAGTTCGTCGATCAAACGAGCGGCAAGTTGCGCTGTGCCGCCTCGCAGCAATGGCCAACCGACCAGATGCGCGCACAGCGCGAGCACCAGGGCAAAGGCGGCTGAGGGCACACGTTCGAGCGGCAGCGTGCTGTGCGCAGCGAGGCCGGCAAGCAATGCCCGTGCCTGTTCGGTTCGAAACTGCTGGCACAAATGGATTGCCGAGCGCGTGCCCTCCCGAGCGAAGTGCAGGAGTGCGCTCCAAGGTACCGGAAATTCTGGAAAACGTATTACTCCGGGAGCAGGAGAAAGCAGCGTCGCGAGCAGCGCATCGCCACGCTCGAGTAAGGGTTGAAAAAGTGCGCGATACCTTCCTCGATCCTCCCCGAGCTCGTCCGCGGTGCGCTCCAGATCTTGCCAGAGCAGGACCGCGCTTCCGTCATCGAACGGATGAGCAAGCGCCGCAGGAGAACGAACCCAGACTAAGCGTTCTGGAAGACCGATCGCACGGAAGAATGGCGAGGCCGCTGCGAGTGGCACCACCGTCGCACAGTGATCGTGTCGGCAGCCGGGCACGATGCTGGGATCTGTTCGCAGTCCTCCTCCGATCCGTTCCTGCCCCTCAAGGACGAGCACGCGCCGCTGGTTGCGCGCAAGCGCAATCGCCGCCGCCAGTCCGTTCGGACCAGAGCCGACGACGACCGCGTCCCATTGAGACTGTCGCATCAGAGCGTCTGTCAGCCTTGCGGTGTCTCCTCGTCCTGTCGACCTGCCACCGACTCAACCATCGCAACAAAGGCGGCTTCCGGTCGAGCTCCCTCGAACTCTAGCGACTCATTGATGACGACCTTGGGCACTGCGAAGATCCGATAGCGCTGTGCAATATGCGGGAACTCGCTCACTTCGACGACGTCGGCAGTGACCTTGTCACTTTCAATTGCCATCATGTGCGCCAACCTGGCGACACTTGGACAGTATGGTCAGGTGGGGGTGACAAAGACCTTGATATGAACCGGTTGGGCAAGCTTGGCAAGCGTCTCACGGCTCAAGGGACTGAGTTCGGTGGTACCACGCGAAACCTCGATAATATCCTCGATCAGCGTTGCGAACTCATAGCCAGCGGGGACGCCGATGAATCGCACCGTCCCCTTATTGTGGCCCTTCAAAATGATCGCCGGGATCTCCTCGACACCAGCCTGCTGAGCCAACTCGGCATCTTGCAGGAGGTCGTGCATCTCCAACGTAATCTTGTCGGAGAGCGCAGCCACTTCTTCGAGAAGTTGGTTCGTCTCACGGCAGGTTGCGCATTCATACCCTGGAATACGAATCTGGGTAACACGCTGCGTGAAAAGGACGATTGTTACAGGATCCCGCAGGCGTTCGGCGAACACCTGGCGCAGGTATTCCTGGTCTGCTGGCGAGAGAATTGGCATCGGGTTCCCCCTTCCCGTCTCGCACTATTCCTGGCCGAAGCGTAAACCATCAGGCACTCTGCTGCCATGTCACCTGTGTGATAGGATCGTGCCTGGAGGCAAGAATGAGCCGCATCCTCGTCGGGACGTCGTCCTGGACTGACCACGAGGGATTCTATCCGCCGAATATCCCTGACCGCGAGCGGTTGCGCTTTTACGCCCGCTACTTCCCCATCGTTGAGGTGAATTCGACATACTATGCCATCCCATCGCGCCGAGTGGTACAAGGCTGGGTTGAGCGCACTCCCCCTGAGTTTGTCTTCGATGTGAAGCCGCCGCGCCAGCTTACCGCGACACCCGAACAGCCTGGCGGGGAAGCGCCGGTTCCGGATAGCGAGATCGCTGCTCGCTTCCTTGACGCGATCGAGCCGCTGATCGCTGCGGGGAAGTTGGGAGCGATCACGTTCCAGTTTCCGCCGTCGTATCGCAATACCGAGGAACACCGGGAGTATCTACGCCTGTTGCCAGAACTCTTCCCTGGCCTGTCAATCTCGGTCGAGTTCCGGCGACGCGACTGGTTAGATGAGCGCCATGCCCACCAGACTTTGGAACTGCTCAGGGAGGCGGGCTTGAGCTACACGATGGTCGACGAGCCACAGATCGGAGTCGGCTGTGTTCCACCGATCTATGCTGTGACCAATCCCCGCCTCGCGGTCGTTCGTTTCCACGGTCGAAATGCCGAGACTTGGTACCGTTTCACGGGCAAGACAGGCGAGCGCTTCAACTGGGAGTACCGCCAGGAGGAACTCGAAGAGTGGCGGCCAAAGCTGCTCCGGGCTGCTGCTGAAGCGCAGGAGGTGCACGTCTTCTTCAATACCAATTACGGAAATCAAGGGCCACGCAACGCCGTGCTCCTCATGGATCTCCTCGGACTCGAGCACCCACCGTTACCGAACCTGACTTGAGAGTCAGTGCACCTGCAAACGGTACTGTAGGAGGAAGTGCCACAGAGCATCCGCCGCAGCCGAGACCGGGCGTCCGGCGCGTCGCACGAGTGACCACCAGCGGCGCACTGGAAACCCCTGAACATCAAGAATGACGAGGCGTCCAGTCTCGAGTTCGAGCCCAATCGCATCACGTGGCATAACGGCTACGCCAAGATCCGCAGCGACAGCTTGCTTAATGGCACCGTTGCTCCGGAGCTCCATCGCCACGCGAATCGGGAAACCCGCTTCAGCAAAGATGCGTTCGGTATCGGCTCGCGTTCCGGAGCCGATCTCCCGCACGAGGAACGGCTCGCGGGCAATCTCCTCGAGCGGAATTTGATGACGGCGCGCCAGTGGATGGCGAGGCGAGGCAATGACAACAAGTTCGTTCGGCAGGAACTGAGCGATTTCCAGGTCTTGTGGATCCTCGATCAGTCCCATAATAGCGAGATCGGCGTCCCCGGCGAGCAGCCGTTGGTGAACGGCAAAGCGATTGAGCACGTCAAGCGAGAGTTCCACACCAGGATAGGCACGGTGAAAGGCACCGAGCGCCTTGGGGACGACGTAGATGCCCGCTGTTGTACTGGCAGCCACCCGTACTTGACCACGCTGGGCGCAACGCAGCTCGCGTACCGCACTCAACGCTTCGTCCAAAAGATCGAGCATCCGCTCGGCGTACGGGAGGAGTTGGCGTCCCGCTTCGGTTAACTCGACCCCTCGCCCGGTACGCTGGAAGAGCGGGACACTCAGGATCTGTTCCAGCGCCTTGATCTGGGCCGAGACAGCCGGTTGGCTGATCACGAGCTCCTCAGCAGCACGCGAGAAGCTGCGGTGGCGCGCCACAGCTCGGAACACCTGCAGCTGCCGTAAACTCACGTCCATATAGATTCCCCCTATGCAACACATCACGAAGTGCTATTGCGAATTATATGCCCATATCGGTATGCTGTGAAGTGACGGAGCCGCTCCGTCAGGAGTTATCGATCCGAGGGAGGGATCGTATGCCCAGGCAGATCAGCGCACGGAAGATCACGCACCTAGTCGCCTCAGCCTACCGCACCAAAGCCTATTCCTCTGTAGTATCACGCTGATCCCCAGTCACAACACGTCTCGCGCCCAGCTCGCTCGCCGCCTACGCGTCACTGCGGTCGCGGCAACACTTCTTGTCCGTCAGTGTGAAGCAAAAAGAAGGGAGGATCGCCATGTGGTCGTTGCCCCAACCGGTCGCCAATCCTGAAGAACTCCGTGAGACCCCATTGCTGCCACCCGGATACCGGGTGCCCGCTTCTCGTTGGGTGCACCCAAGCACGCGCCTGCGCCAACTTCTCGAAACGCTGCCATTCGTCTTCGCACCCGGCGTGTTCGATCCGCACGGGGCACAGCTTGTGATGTACTACGGCTTTCCCGCTGTCTACTTCAGCGGCTACTCATTTGCTATCGGTCACCTCGGTACAACCGACATGGACCTCTACTCAAGTGTGGAAATTGCCGACGCTGCCCGTCGGATCGTCTCAGCGCTCCGCAAGTTCCAACTGACGATGGCTGTCGGTGACCCTGAGAAGGGTATTCCGCCCAAGCACCTGCATATCCCCCCAGTGGTCGCCGATATGGACACTGGATATGGGAACATGTTCAACGTCCAGCGCACGACCGAACTCTATGTCACTGCTGGCGTGGCGGGAGCGCACATCGAAGACCAGGTGATGCCAAAGCGCTGCGGGCACATCGGCGGCAAGGCACTCATTCCCGCCCAGGAAATGGTCGGCAAGCTCAAGATGATGCGCGCAGTGGCCGATGATCTCGGCAATCCTGACTTCGTCATCATTGCTCGCACTGACGGTGTCTCAGCAGTTGACGCACCGGAATCAATCCGTGGCCTCCCGCTCGCTATAGAGCGAGCCCTACGCTATCTTGACAGTGGTGTGCCTGATCTTATCTGGTGTGAATTCCCCACCTCGGACCGCCGTCCCCTCGAGACTTTCGTGGAAGAGGTGCGCAAGCGCTTCCCCGACGCTCGCTTCGCCTTCAACTGGTCCTCGTCCTTCAAGTGGTTCACTGATCCTAACCCGATCAGCTTCCGCGAACTCGGCGAGATGGGCGTCCGCTTCATCTTCATCACTCTGGCTGCCCAGCACGCCATGGGACTTGGCTTCAGCGAACTCTTGCAAGACCTCGCTGCTCGCCAGGAGCAGGCCTATATCGACTTGCAGCGCCGTGAATGGGCACCAGGCACCGACTTCCCCACACGCAGCCATCACTTCTTCTCCGGTGTCCCGTATCACCATCTGCTCGGTCAGGCGTACGACGCACCACGCCTCGGTACTCAATTCGAGGAAGAACTTCCTGAAGAAGCTGTGGTCTGAAGCAACCGCTGACGCCGGGATGTGGAGAGAGCTCTCTCCGCATCCCGGCGTCATTTCGTTACACTAACCGCGAGCGTGTCGTGCGGTGATCAGGTGAGGGAGGCAACCTGATGGGAGGAGAAATCCGTATCGTCGGCCCGGTAACTGCCGAGTTCGCCGAAATCCTCACCGAGCCAGCACTCGACTTCGTCGCCGCGCTCCACCGTGAATTCAACCCCCGCCGCCTTGAACTTCTGCAGCGGCGGGTCGAGCGCCAGCAGGCGATCGATGCTGGGCACTTTCCTGACTTCCTTCCCGAGACGGCCCACATCCGGGACAGTGAATGGCAGGTCGCACCGGCTCCGCCTGATCTGCAGGATCGACGGGTCGAGATCACCGGTCCCGTGGACCGGAAAATGATGATCAACGCGCTCAACTCCGGTGCCCGCGTCTTTATGGCCGACTTTGAGGACGCTCTCTCACCAACCTGGGCGAATGTCATCCAAGGGCAAATCAATCTCCGTGATGCCGTCCGTCGGACGATCAGCTTTGAGAGTCCTGATGGACGGATCTACCGCCTTGCTGAACGAACCGCCACGCTCCTCGTCCGCCCACGCGGCTGGCATCTCGTCGAGCGACATGTCTTGGTCGACGGCGAGCCGATTTCAGCCAGCCTCTTCGACTTCGGTCTCTACTTCTTCCATAACGCCCACGAACTCCTGGAACGAGGCACCGGCCCCTACTTCTACCTACCAAAACTTGAGAGCCATCTCGAAGCGCGCCTCTGGAACGATGTCTTTAACTTCGCCCAAGACCGCCTTGGTATACCGCGTGGCACGATTCGCGCGACCGTCCTGATCGAAACAATCCTGGCTGCCTTTGAAATGGACGAGATTCTCTGGGAACTCCGTGACCACGCCGCAGGACTCAACGCTGGCCGATGGGACTACATCTTCAGCGTGATCAAGAAGTTCCGACGCCACCGCGAATTCCTGCTTCCGGATCGTGCCCAGGTGACGATGACAGTCCCCTTTATGCGCGCCTATACCGAACTGCTGGTCCGTACCTGTCACCGGCGGGGTGCTCATGCCATCGGTGGAATGGCCGCCTTCATCCCCAGCCGCCGCGATCCACAAGTGAATGAAGTCGCCTTGGCCAAGGTCCGCGAGGACAAGGAACGCGAGGCCAATGATGGCTTCGACGGAACTTGGGTCGCCCACCCTGACCTGGTTCCTATCGCCATGGAGGTCTTCGATCGCGTGCTCGGCGAAAAACCGCACCAGAAGGATCGCCTTCGCGAGGACGTCCGCGTCACGGCGCGCGATCTCCTCGATGTGCGTGTCCCTGGCGGTCAGATCACCGAAGGCGGCCTCCGCAACAACGTGAGCGTGGCTCTCCAGTATCTTGACAACTGGCTGCGTGGACAGGGCGCGGCCGCAATCTTTAACCTGATGGAGGACACCGCGACCGCCGAGATCTCACGCGCACAACTCTGGCAGTGGCGTTATCATGGCGCACTGCTGGCGGATGGGCGCCCGGTCACGTCCGAACTCTACGCCCAAATCCGTGACGAAGAACTTGCCAAGCTTGGCGGTGAGCAAAATGGGCGCCTCCGCGAAGCTCGGGAGATCCTTGATCGGCTCGTACTCGCTGACGAATTCACCGAGTTCCTCACATATATTGCCTACGACTATATCGACTGAGCACTTGTTCCTATCTCTCTCGGAAGCGCGAGAGCGAGGAGCTGGTCAGCCAAATGCTCCAGCTCCTCGCGCGCTCGCAGGACTGTAAGCCAGCGCTCGGGAATCGCTTTGGCGCCATACAGCGCCCCGGCCAAGGCCCCGGTCACCGCACCGGCCGTATCGGCGTCTCCACCGCGGTTCACCACGCGGACAACAGCATCCTCGAAGGAGTTTGTCCGATAGACGGCAGTCAGGGCAAGCTGGAGGGTATGCAGCACGAACCCTTTTGACGGAAGTTCCTCTGGCCACCGGAGCATTGCCTCGCGCACCGCCTCGGCGACACGCGGTTCCGCTACGACCGCCGCCTGTTCCAAAAGCGAGACGGTTGGGGTACCCACCCGTGACCTCAGGGCAGCAGCAATTGCTTGACCAAGCGCCACACAGGACCAGGAGGCAACAGGATGCGCATGCGTGATCTGAGAGACCGCCAAGCTGTCTGCGATCAGTTCATCGGGCCGCCAGGCATGGAAGAGCGCAATAGGTGCGGTGCGCATGAGCGAGCCATTCCCGGCACCGTGCTCTCCACGTTGCTCCCAGACACGTTGGCCGGCTTCGCGCCACGTGACCCCACGGGCAATCAGGTCCAGGGCCTGTCGCACCGTCCCTCCCACGTCTTTGGGGCCGGTCGCGAGCCAGGCGACGAAGCGTTGCGCGATGTCGGCCGGTTCAACCCTCCCGCACGCGACAATGCTGCGTGCGACGCAGAGGGTCATGTCTGTGTCGTCCGTATGCTCACCAGGCTTCAGGCGCAGCCAACCACCACCGATGATGTCCCGGTGGACTCCAAAGCGCTGCTGAATCTCGGCGGAACTCATGAATTCGACCGTTGCACCGAGTGCATCTCCGACGGCGAGGCCCAAGAGGCAGCCGCGAAAACGATCCCGCAGTTGCTCATTCATGAGCGTTACTCCTCGTCCGCTCCACGACTGCGGAGCGTCAGTACCGCCAGTGGTCGACCCAGGACCGCCGACTCAATCAGCTTGAGCATTGCCCGCCAGTATGCTCGTCGCCCTGGCACAAGGTCGGCCAAGGTTACCACGGTCTTCGAGTCCGCGGGCATCCTCCCCGTTCCATCCCAGAGCACACGTGCTTCAGCGCTTGGGAGGGCACCAGTGAGCAGGTCAGCGAGCACAGCCAATGGGACAGCCAACACCTGCGCCACCTCCTGCGGATCGGGCATGAGCGTGTGTGGTGGCGCAGGTAAGAGCCACAGGAAGAGCTCCTGAATCTCATAATCCTCTGTGTTCTGCTCCTGATGCTGTGACCAGCGAGTTCCAACCCAACGCAAATCACGCGGGTCAGCTTGGAGTCCGAGCTCTTCGTAGAGTTCCCGCAGGACTGGCTCGCGGTCAGCCCCTTGCCGAAGGCGTTGTGGATCGTATTCCCCAGCGCGAAAATGGCCGCCGACACTCACGTCAATCCGACCGGCCATGGTGTCCTTGGTCAGACTCCGGCGCTGGAGCAGAACGAATATCTCCGCGCCCTCGCGCCAGGCAACCCAGAGATGGAACGCCGCATGCCATAAACCCGACCGATGGGCAACACCTCGTGTTACGGTGAGTCCGGTTCGCTCCCCTTCAGGAGTGAGCACATCGAAAAGCTCTCCCTGCGGATCAGTCGTGCCAGCCATCGTACAACACCATCTCCCAAACGCGAAGCCATTCACCTGAATGGTACGCTTCGGATCGCGGTGGAAGGAGGAGCGATGGAGGCACGTCCCCAAATCGATATCACAATCTTCCAGCAGGTAGACATGCGCGTCGGCCGCATCATCGGTGTCGAGCCTTTCCCTGAGGCCCGTAAGCCGTCCTATAAGCTCACCATTGACTTCGGTCCCTTGGGAATTAAGCGTTCCTCAGCAGCCATCCGCCCCTGGTATGAACCAGAAGACTTGCTCGGCCGTTTGGTCGTCGCCGTTGTCAATCTCCCGGTACGTCGCGTTGCTGGGTTTCCTTCCGAAGTCCTGGTGCTTGGGGCTATCCAACCAGACGGCCGGGTGATATTGCTTCAACCCGATGATGCGGCTGAGCTGGGGAGTCCAATCGCCTAGTACACGCAGCTACCGGTTACCTGGTACCACGCGAGCGCATTCTCGAGACTACACCCATGAACATTCGCGCGCTGACGTTCGTCTCGCGTCCTTGAGCCGTGTTCTTGACATCTCACCCAGCGGTACAAGAGACCTACCGCTGGTGGTGTATGTCCTTTTGATGAGAGCTAGGTTTGGCGCGGTTGGAAGAAGAAATGGTGGAGTTCAGATGAAGCCTTGACGATAGCCGCATCACACTGCACTCCTCGCGGCCACATTTCTCACGATCGGTTTTCTGGTAAACTGGCTCCTCTCGAACCTGCGACCGAGAAGTGAGAGCCCGTCGACTGCGCAGCCGACGGCGGACACACACCGCTATCCATTCAAAGATTCCGCGTCCTGGTCGCTGTCCGAGGTGCATCAAGGCTGGCAACGCTGATGATCACTCAAAACAGTGTCTCTTCACGCCACCCCAGAGCCCGTGAAGCGCAATTAGGGACACCACAGGTGTCCTTAGCTACCTTGGATCAAGGCTGAAAGGATCACTGCGGTTCCTGCTACCCGGGTGATCCGCGAGTTCAGCGCAACACGATCCAGAGCAAAATGGCTCCTCCGAGAATGAACCGATAGGCAACAAACACACCAGTGCTGTAGCGCTGCAAAAAGCGCAGAAGAAACCAGATCGCAGCAAATCCTGTCAGCCCAGCACTGAGCATCCCGACCACAAATGGAACGAGTTCCTCCCGAGGCAACCCGGTCTGAAGGAGATGAATCCCCTCAAGCAGACCAGCTCCGGCGATGGCCGGAGTACCAAGAAGAAATGAGAAACGCGCTGCTGCAGCACGTTCGAAGCCGAGGAAAAGGCCAGCAGTGATCGTACTTCCCGATCGAGAGACACCAGGAAGCAGGGCAAACATCTGAGCAAGCCCAACGAGTAGTCCATCACGAAGGGAGAGCTGGGAGAGTGTCCGGCAGTGGTTTGCCCGCCGTTCGGCCAACCAGAGTAACCCACCCAGAAGAATGAGGAGAATGGCACTCAATGCAATGGCTGTTTCACCCCCACCCCCAGCATGGAAGAACTGGTCGATGGCGTCATTACCGAGAAAGCCCGCAACACCGGCAGGAACCGAGCCAAGAAGAATCGCCCACCCCAGACGACTCTCTGACGAACGAAGGAATGAGCCCGCCAAAGTATCGCGCATCCAACCTTGCGCCAGGTAGAGAAAATCTCTCCAGAAGTACGCCAACACGGCAACCAAGGTACCCAAATGGAGTGCAACGTTGAAGGCGAGTCCCGGCTCGGACCAACCAAGCACCCATGGCACGATAATCAGATGCGCCGAGCTGCTGATAGGCAGAAACTCTGTCAGTCCCTGCACCACCCCAAGGATGAGGGCCTGCCACGCATTCACGATCCTGGAGCCTCCTCCACCCGAGTCCGGCGAATGACCGACCAGCTCAGCTGATGCTGCCACCAGAAGGCAAGACCGACGAGCGTGATCGGGAGGTAGAGAGCCCCATGCAATACGATGGCATAGGAGAAAACCGCCGCACGCGGCAGTCCAGCAAGCCCGGAGAGTGCTAGGAGGATTCCGGCTTCGAACGGTCCCACATACCCAGGAGATGATGGAATGAGAGTGGCGAGGTTCGCAACCGCCGTGGCGAGCAGCACAAGCGCTGCCGAGAGGTCCAGTCCGAAACCGCGAGCAATCAACCCGTACATCGCCGCTTCGGCCAACCACGCAACAATCGAAAGCACGGCTGCTGTCCTGAGCGTCGGTCCGTGTCGAAGTGCACCGATACCGTCGAAACCGGAGCGGAACATCCGGTCAACCCGAGGGCGAAACCGCAGCGGAATCAGTTTGGTGGTTCGCTCAACGAGCTCCACGGTGCGCCCCGATCGCGCAGCGACAAGCGCGAGGGCCAGCGTGGGTAGGAAGATTCCAGCCGCAACTAGCGCGACGTGCCGCAGCGCTGAGTTCAGTGCCACTGCAACCGAGGCGACGAGGATAAAAGCAAGCATCGTCAAGCCATCGAGTAAGCGCTCGATGACAATGGTGGCAAGCGTTGCTGTCTTGCTCGTCCGAAAACGCTGTGAGAGCGCATACGCCCGGACGACCTCACCGGTCCGGAAGGGCAAGATATTGTTCGCCATGTATCCGATGGCCACGATTGGGAAAAGATCCCGCCAGGATGCTCGACACACAGGGCGAAGCAGCACCGACCAGCGTATCGCCCGTATGGCAGTTGCCAAGAAGTACACAAGGATCGCAGGGATTAGCCACCAATAATTGGCCGCCCGAAGCGCAGCGAAAAGTGCCGCGAAGTCCTGGCCACGCAGCGCGAGATAGAGAAATACGATGCTGATCAGAACACCAATGACGACGCGTCGCACTCGTTCGTTCGTCCCCTCCTCACGCCTCGCGGCGCGCCGACGCTGGAGTATAGCAGGACGCCTCTATAAGCGCCGGCGAATCTCACACCGCTGATGGCTCTCACTGAGAGCCCTGAGATCTGGCCAATCGGCTTATGAGAAGCGCCCATGATCACGAGGCCTCCGGAACCGATACCAGTACTACTCTTTCGTCGCGCCTTCCGTCGGGCGCGGGAGTCCTCGACTTCTACCAACAGGGCGGCCACTCGCCTCTCTGCCGTCAACCATCTGCTATCACCAAGGTACCAGATACATCGATCCGTTACGTCTTCCGTCTCCAGAGAAAACGCGGACAAAAGGGGTTCGGTTCCGCACTGTGCACTGCTCACGGACGTAGGGCGCTGACGAGGCGAATCAGCATCGTTTCGGTCGGATCCTCCTGGAACCGCAAGGTCGCGCCTTACTTGGTTGTCCCATCGCTCCTCTTGACGGCGAATGCGTCGGCACGTACGCTGGCCGTGGTCCGTCGACTGTCGACGATCGACGGGCCACGGCATTCATGACCGGGAGATCCACCGACCGTGCGTCGACTACGAGCGATCTCGACCTCAACATTGTCACAACGCGTGGAAGAGCAATTGCGTGAGGCTATTCTGCTCGGCCAACTCCCGCCAGGTCAGCGCCTCATCGAGGAGCAGCTGGCTCGCGAACTTGGTGTCAGTCGCGCACCAGTGCGCGAAGCGCTGCAGCGCCTCGCACACGAGGGGTTCGTTAGCGTCCGTCCACGACACGGCTATGTCGTACAACCTCTGACGGCGACGATGGTCGAGGAACTCTTTGATCTGCGTCTGGCACTCGAGCCACCGGTCTTCCGCACGGTCGCACAAGCGTTTACGGAGGAACTCGGGCGGGAACTCGACGACATCCTCAGGCGAATGGATGGCGCTGCAAGCCGCGGTGATTGGGCCTCTCTCGTGCAGGCCGATGCCGCCTTTCACGCTGCTATCGCTGTGGCAAGCCGGCGACCGATCACCGCCCAGTTGCTTCGTCAGCTTGAGACGCTGATCGCGCGCACAGTCATCTTGCTTGGATCAATCTACCCGGATCCGCAACTGCTTGTGCAGGAGCATTCTCACCTTCTCGCGGTCCTAGCAAGTGGAGAGCCGGAACGTGCAGAAGCAGCGATCCGCGACCACCTGCTAGATGCCCGTACAAAGCTCCTTGCCTCCTTTGGAGAAACTTCGCCGGTGGTTCCGACCCAAGTTCGACGTGAGGAAGGAGGGAGAACAGATGAATGAGATACACCGAGCTGCGACGAGCGGCACATTGGTCTCGCGGCGGCAGCTCTTACGCGCGTTGGTGGGGATTTCGGTCGGTCTCGTCAGCGGGTCACTGCTCTCCGCTTGTGGACAGGAGACCACTCGTCCGACGCCCACGGCGAGCGAGAGCAGCACCGCGGGTGGTACTTCTACCCCCGCGACCAGTGGAGCGCCGACGGTCATCACCGGTTCGGGTGGCGAACTGATTGTCTACAGCTGGTACCAGAAATGGATCAAGGAGCAAGCTATCCCAGCCTTCGAGCAGGAGACTGGGATCAAAGTAACCTATCTTGGTGCCTATGCGTCGAATGATGAGTGGTGGGCTAAGCTCCAAGCAGGTGAATCGTGGGACGTTTTCATCCCATCCACGAGCTATGTCATGCGAGCCATGGCAGCGGATCTGCTCACTCCGCTGGATTTGACGGCGATCCCGAACTATCGGAACTTAATGCCAGAGTATCAGAACCTCGACTACTACGTGAAAGACGGTAAGACCTACGCGGTTCCTTTTGATCGTGTCTTCTACGCCCTGGCCTACCGCACTGACGTCTTCTCGGTACCACCTGACTCCTGGGCAGTCACGTGGGACCAATCCTACGCAGGCCAGATCGCCCTTCATGACAACGCGTACTCTCGGATCGCTTACGCTGCACTTATGATCGGAGACGACCCGATTCAACCGACTCGTTGGGACGAAATCCGACAGAAGCTTCTCGAGCAGAAGCCCTTGGTTCGCAAGTATTGGAAGGATTACCAGAACGGGATGGAACTCTTTGTCAATAAGGAAGCGGTGGTTGGCCAGCTCACTGACGGACGTGTGCGCATGGCACAAGACCTTGGCGCACCTGTTGGCTGGACTGTTCCCAAGGAAGGTGTGCTGATCTTCATCGACACCTTCGCTATCCCGAAAACAGCGAAGAACGTCGAAAACGCACACAAATTCATTGACTTCCTCTTGCGACCGGACATCCAGCTTCTGCAGCTACGGAGCATGCGTTACGATGCCGTCAATGCGGCAGCTCGCGAGGAGTTGCCACCCGAGGAGCGCGCTCGCTTCGAACCACCGGCCGGTGCCAAGTTGATCCTTGGCGACCTTGCTCCTGCTGCAGTACTTCAGAAAGCCTCGGAACTCTGGAACGAGATTAAGCTGGCATGAGCGGAACGAACGCGCCACTGATACAGCCATGACGGCGAGTTACGACGTCGAGCTGATCGCTGTCACGAAGTCTTTCGGCGAGGTCGTCGCCGTCGACCGCGTCGACCTCGCCGTCGAACGTGGCACATTCTTAACCTTGCTCGGACCGTCCGGCTGCGGCAAGACCACCACGCTTCGCCTGATCGGCGGCTTCGAACACCCCGACAGTGGCGAGATCGTCATCCGCGGTCAGCCCATGGGGAGGACCCCGCCGTACCGGCGTCCAACCTCGATGGTGTTTCAGAACTACGCGCTGTTCCCGCATCTTACCGTCGCCGAGAATATCGCTTATGGCTTGCGGGAACGTCGCGTTGACCGCACGACGATCCAGAGGCGTGTCCGCGAAATGCTCGAACTTGTGGCACTCCAAGGGCTCGAGAATCGCTATCCACGCCAGCTCTCCGGCGGACAACAGCAGCGAGTTGCTCTCGCCCGGTCGCTCGTGATCGAGCCAGCTGTCCTCTTGCTCGATGAGCCACTTGGGGCGCTCGATTTGAAACTGCGGCGGCAGATGCAACTCGAGCTGAAGCGCCTCCAAACACAGGTCGGCATCACGTTTATCTACGTGACGCATGACCAAGAGGAAGCGCTCACCATGTCCGACCGTGTGGCTGTTATGAATCACGGACGTATCGAGCAACTCGGGACACCAGAGGAGTTGTACGAGCGACCGCGCACACGTTTCGTTGCTGAGTTTCTCGGGGCGGCCAACGTGCTTCCGGCCGTTGTTCGTGCTGCTGATGCAACCAGCGCATGCCTGGAGATCGCTGGGCGTCGTCTGACGGTTCCGGTGCGTGGTCTCACAGCGGGCTTACCCGTCGCCCTTGTGGTACGTCCTCACTGGTTGACGCTCCGATCAGCAGAAGACGAATCGGCTGAGTGGCAAGGAACGATCGTGGAACGTGTCTATAAGGGATCGACGATCACCTACCGCGTCCAGATGCACGGCGAGGTCAGTATTCTGGTTGACGTCCCAACCGGTTCTGGCTTGCGCGTCTTCTCGGTGGGAGAAACTGTCGCTATCGGGGTTGACCCGTCGCGGCTACACGTTGTAACAGAGTGATGCAATGTCCATTTGGCAGGTTCGACATCTCCGCCACATTCAGCATTCCGGTCTGCTGACCGGGCTGGTTTTCGTTACCCCGGCATTGCTGCTTCTTCTGTTGTTTCTCGTTCTTCCTGTCTTCCTGGTCGCCGGCTATAGCGTCTATTCAACGGATCCGGTCACCGGCCTCATCCGACCGGACTTGACACTCGCCAACTACACACGGATCGTCAGCTCGCCAGTCTATCGCCGCGTCTTCCTTCGCTCACTTGAGATCGCCAGTGTCAGTACCCTTGCCGCACTACTCATCGCCTACCCAATCGGATATACGCTCGGCACTCTCGTTCCGCGACGGCGACAGCCGCTCTTCCTCCTGTTTGTTCTTGTTCCCTTCTGGACCAGTTACATCGTCCGTACGTACGGCTGGATCGGCTTCCTCCAGAAGGGTGGTTTCCTGGACAGCTTGGTCTCTTTGCTCGTTCCTGGGCAGGTGGAGCTCGGTCTCCTGTATACCCGAGCAGCAGTGATCGTCGGATTCGTGCACGTCTATCTGCCCCTGATCATCCTCCCGATCTACGCGGCCTGTCGCTCGCTCGATCGGCGTCTCCTTGAGGCCTCGTCAGATCTCGGAGCCCGCCCCTGGCGAACATTCTGGCGGGTGACACTGCCGCTGACCCTCCCGGGTCTCGTGGCCGGAGCGGCACTTTTCTTCGTCGCTGTGTTCGGCTCGTTCGTCACGCCTCAGCTTCTCGGCGGTACCGGCGATCTCATGATTGGCAACCTGATCGCCGACCAGTTCGGCGAGGCGTTTAACTGGCCATTTGGAGCGGCCTTGGCCATAGTGATCACGGCAGTAGTCCTCCTCGCGTTGGTTCTTCTCTTCCGCTTGGTCGACATGGAGCGCTTCTATGGCTGAGCGATCCGCCACACACGTGACTCTCCAACCACACCGTACAAGGTCTTGGAGCCACCTCGTCCTCTACACGATGACCGCACTCGTCTATGCGTATTTATTCGCTCCAATCATCGTCGTCGTGATCGCATCCTTTAACGCGAGCGGACTAACCAGCTTCCCACCGACCGGGTTCACAGTGGCCTGGTACCACGAACTTTTGCGTGATGGTGATCTCCTGCGTGCCTTGCGGACCTCCCTGCTCGTCGCCACCACCACAGCTTTCCTGACCATTCTCTTCGCGACGCTCACCGCGCTCGGGCTCGTTCGGCTCCCCTCGCGCTGGCGTCGTCTTCTCCAAGCCGGCTTCTACTTGCCGGTCGTCGTTCCTGGCATTGTGACAGGCATTGCGCTGGTCTTCTGGTTCAAACGCATTGGTGTCCCGCTAGGATTTCCAAGCGTACTCATCGCCCACATTGTTCATGCATTTCCTTATGCCCTGGCTATTGTTCTGAGCGCCTTCAGCGGGTTTGACCGACGGCTCGAAGAAGCATCGCAAGACCTTGGTGCATCACCCTGGCGAACGTTTTGGCGTGTTACTTTCCCGCTTATCTTCCCCGAACTGGTCGCTGGGTTTCTCCTCGCGTTCACGCTGTCCTTTGACGAGTTCGTGCTCACCTTCTTCGTTACGGGAAGCGGTGTGATTACGTTGCCGCTCGAGATCTACAGCCGGATTCGCTTCCTGATCTCTCCCGTCGTCAACGCTGTTGCGGCGTTCGTGCTGCTCGTCTCTATGGGGCTCGCTCTGGCTGTACAGCTTCTCGTTCTGCTTCGCGCACGACGGGCAGCCTGACGAGAGAAAGCTCCTCGGAAGCCTCTTTTCACAGATGCCAGTTGTTCCATGGAACAAGAGAAGAGTAAGCCGAGAAGGTTGGACTACCCAGACAATCTTACCGTGATCCTAAGGATATGCTTGACACGTGTCGGAATCAGACGTTATACTAAAAAGCACCAGACAGACAAACTCAGAGTGGGGCCCGTCCCACTTTGGATCGGGAGGCTTTGCGATGCTGCGTGAATCATCCGAGGTTCAGGGACGGTCAGCAACCCCCCGACCAGATGCAGGAATCGATCGTCTCCAAGCACAAGGTTGTCCCCAGACACCGCCGACATCAACGCTCGACGCCACAGGCCATGAGTCACCTCAGATGATGGTGGAAGATGCAGTCTGTCAAGATGATCCGTTGAAAGCGGTTAGTTCCCTTCACCGACTGGCGATCGACATTACAACAGAGTCACTCCGACGAGCAATTGAAGATACCCTTGACTTCCTACTACGCGAAACAGGCGCTGAGGCGGGAGAGGTTCTGCTCGCTGAACCGGAATTCCGTGAACTTGTGCTCACCTTTCACCTGGGCGAGGCACAGGACGCCTTTGCACAGATCATCCGCTTTCGGCCGGGACAGGGTGTTCCCGGAACCGTATGGGTACGACGATCCTCACTTTGCTCTGCACCATTGCCAGACGACACAAGATTCTTGCGCACCGCGGTCAAGGAAGCTGGCTTTCAGTGTTACTATGGTGTCCCCATTCCCGGCTCGTCCGGGCCGATGGGTGTCCTAGGTTTAGCTTTTCGAACTATTCCCGATCCTTCTCAATTCTCATCGCTTGTCAGCACGGCAGCGACACTGCTCGGCCTGCGCATCTCGAGCACATTCACTGCGTGGCGAGAAAACGGGCTAGAGTCAGCCATCACGACCATTCTTGGCTCGCGACAGAGGAAGGTGGACCCATTTACAACGTTCCTTCGTGAGACACGGCAACAGCTTGGAGCACGGCAGGTTGAACTCTACTTTGCTCCCCAGCTATCCTTACCCCGCTTCACGAGTCTCCCGCACCGGTCAATCCCAGGCTGTTCGACAGTTGGCCGGGCTGACTTTGGACGCTGCCCAGCTTGTACTCAGCGGCGCAGCGTTATGCTTCTTGGAAACTCCTCCGAGTATCCAGCTCCCTGCCGGACAGCCGCAACCGGGACCGGGTATTGGTGCTGTGTACCGATTCTTATTGGAAGTCAGGCGATCGGAGTTCTCCGTTGCGCCCAGACTCCGGAGCACCAGGCCTTCCCGCTTGAGAGCGTCGCCCTTGCCGAACTGGCAGGCTCTGCGCTCGCTGAGGCACTCGCTCTCTTTGTTGCCAGGGGTTCGTACTCTGAAAGTGAGACTCTGGTTCCGTCCACCACCTCTTCAGTAGAGGCACCGTCAATCACTATCCGCTGCTTCGGCTCCTTCGAACTCACCATTGACGGCAAAGTGATCGATCCTACAGCTGTCCCCCGGCGGCGAGTCCTGCAACTTCTTAAAATCCTTGCAATCCATCACGACCGCTTTGTTCCCCGGGACATGTTGATCGAATGGCTTTGGCCAGAAGACGCCTGCGCTAGTCGGACCACCCAGTTTTATGTACTTGTGCATGAACTCCGCAGACTTCTCGATCCGGCAGAAAATGCGCGGCGAAGTCGCACAATTGTTCGCGATGGAGAACGATACCAGCTTGTCCTTCACCCTTACGTCTGGCTCGATCTTGCCGAGTTCGAAAAGGCACTGGAGCGAGGAAAACGGGCGGAAGTAGCAGGAGACTTGATCGCTGCTGCCGATGCTTATGCCCGCGCAGTGGAACTCTACCGCGGAGATCTCCTTGAGGAAGAACCGTATGCAGAGTGGTGTTGGTCGGCTCGAGAACGGTTGCGAGAGGGTTGTATCGCCGCGCTCCGCCGTCTCGCGACATTCTGGGGGCAAGACGGCCGTTGGGACGCCAGCATCGCGGTCTTGCGCCGTGCACTCGAGCTCGACCGCCTCCGGGAAGAGGTGCATCGAGAGCTTATGTATGCGCTATGGGCTGCCGGACGGCGTGCGGAAGCTGTCCGGCAGTATGCCGAATGTGCTCGCCTCCTCCGCGAACACCTCAACGTTGAGCCGACTCTTGAGACGCAGCAACTCTTGGAAGCCATCCGTCGTTCACCCTCCCCCTCCTGAAGCATAGGTGTGCCTTCTTTTCCGGTGCGAACCACACAGTGTGGAAGGCTTCCGGAAGAACGGTACCTATACTCACAATTAACGAAGTTCACGAACCGTAATGCATCGAAAGCCTTTGTGGAAGTTCTCTGGAAGTGGCTTGCACATAACGCAAGTGTGAGAGAACGACCCACGAGATCATCGGCCTTCGCTGGACACGAAAGGGGTGTCGAGATGCTTGAAAAGACGCCCAAGCGCGGATCCCCGGCATGGCGCTTCGGATTGCTGCTAGCCATCGTCTTCACCGTGCTCATGCTGACCTTAGGTGGAGCGATGGCTACTGCCCAGACCTCGACAGGCGCACAAGCGAGCACGCCACTGCCACCGGGGGATCCGATCCGGGGCAAAGAACTATTCACCGGAGTACTGCGCTTTGAGAACGGTGGACCACCATGTCAAGCCTGTCACTCTATCGGTGGGATCGGTGCGCTTGGTGGCGGACAACTCGGACCTGATCTCACGCCCCTTGGTGCAGCCGTTGGCCAAAATCCACAAGCTATTCCCGTTATTGCGGACATTCTCACTCCTCCTAATTTCGGTGGTCGGCCAACAATGCGGGCGGTTTGGACGCCGCACCCGCTAACAGACCAGGAGAAGGCCGACATCATCGCGTTTTTGGAGCAAGCAGCGCTTGCCAAACGTCCGACCGGCGTCTTGCTGATTCTTCTTGGAATTGCTGCACTCGGCACAGTCCTGTTCTGGGTCATTGCCGCTCTGATTTGGCGCAAGCGACTCATTGAGGTGCGGCGGCCACTCTACGAACAGGCATACGCGACCTGGGGGCGACGGAGCTGAACAGTGATGTTGCGCTGAGATGACCGAGCGAGTCTCGGCCGCAAAGGAGGGCATCATGGGCTGGATCCAAGATCTCACCAAACCGAAGGCACGACTCTGGGAGGAGTTCTATCGTAACCGCTGGGCACATGACCGGATTGTTCGCAGTACTCACGGCGTCAACTGCACGGGTGGCTGCTCCTGGCAGGTCTACGTCAAAGACGGCGTCGTCACGTGGGAGATGCAGCAAACCGACTACCCACTGATTGGTGAGAACCTGCCACCCTACGAGCCACGGGGCTGCCAGCGGGGAATCTCCGCGTCCTGGTACGTCTATAGTCCGATCCGGGTTAAGTACCCCTATGCGCGGGGAGTGCTGCTCGACTACTGGCGTGAGGCACGTCAGCGCTTCGCCAATCCTATTGAGGCCTGGGCCTCGATCGTCGAGGACGAGCAGAAGCGGTCCCGTATCCAGTGGGCGCGCGGCAAGGGCGGATTCCGTCGCACCACCTGGGACGAAGTGCTGGAGATCATTGCCGCAGCCTGCCTCTATACAGCCAAGCGCTGGGGGCCCGACCGCGTCGTTGGCTTCTCACCCATTCCGGCCATGTCTTATATCTCCTATGCAGGCGGTTCACGCTTCCTCCAACTCTTCGGCGGTTTCAACCTGAGCTTCTACGACTGGTACGCTGACCTGCCCAATGCCTTCCCCGAAGTCTGGGGCGACCAGACTGACGTCTGTGAGAGCGCCGACTGGTACAACGGCAAGTTCATCGTCTCGATGGGCTCCAATCTCAATATGACGCGCACTCCAGACGTCCACTTCATTTCCGAGGCCCGTCACGAGGGGGCAAAGTTTGTCGTGATCGCCCCAGACTTCAGCCAAGTGGCCAAGTACGCTGACTGGTGGATCCCGATTAAGGCCGGTCAGGATGCTGCGCTGTGGGCGGCAGTTGACCACGTGATCCTCAAGGAGTTCTACGTCGATCGCCAGGTGCCATACTTCGTCGACTATGTCAAGCGATATACCGATCTTCCCTTCTTGGTTGAGCTGCGTGCTGCCGGCCCCGACGCGTTCCGCCCTGGCAGGTTTGTCCGCGCCAATCGGCTCGCCCGTTATCGCGACGTGGAGAACGGTGACTGGAAGTTCCTGATGTTCGACGAGCTCAGTGGTGAGCCACGGATGCCCAAGGGGACAGTTGGCTTCCGCTGGAGCAAAGAGAAGGGGAAGTGGAACCTCAAGCTCGAGGACGGGCTCGATAATAGCCCGATTGACCCACGACTCTCCTTCTTGGACACCCATGATGTGGTCGTCCCCGTTGAGTTCGATGACTTCGCGACGGGTGCCGTTCTCCGGCGTGGTGTGCCAGCCAAGCGCTTGCAGCTTGCCGACGGCGAGATCCTGGTAACGACCGTGTTCGACCTTCTCATGGCCAACTTTGGTGTCTCCCGTGGCCTACCAGGCGACTACCCGAAGAGCTACGACGATGACCTGCCTTTCACCCCAGCCTGGCAAGAGAAGTACAGCGGCATCGGTCGGGAGACGGTGACACGCTTTGCCCGCGAGTTCGCCTACAACGCCGAAGTGACCCGTGGACGCTCGATGATCATTATTGGTGCAAGTGTCAACCATTGGTTCCATAACAACCTCATCTACCGCCTGGCCATCACTGCGCTCCTGCTCTGCGGCTGCTGTGGTCGCAATGGCGGTGGGATGAACCACTATGTGGGCCAGGAGAAGTTGACCCTTGTCGCCCCATGGACCAGCATCGCGTTTGCCCTCGATTGGCTGAAACCACCGCGGCGCCAGCAGGCACCACTCTGGCACTACATCAATAGCTGCCAGTGGCGGTACGACACGGCTCAGTCAGAATTCGTAGCGCTGCCCAAGAAGACGCGCTGGGCCCATGAGCTGGCTGCGGATAACGTTGTCCGTGCTGTCCGCATGGGCTGGATGCCCTTCTATCCGCAGTTCAATAAGAACCCCTTTGAGGTGGTAGCCGAGGCTGAACGCGCTGGTGCGAAGACGAACGAGGAGATCGTCAACTGGGTCGTCCAGCAGCTCAAGAGCGGGCAGCTGCGCTTTGCCGTCGAAGATCCAGACGCGCCTGAGAACTGGCCACGCGTCTGGTTCATCTGGCGGGGCAACGCCATCGCCTCCAGCGCCAAGGGCCATGAGTTCTTCCTCCGCCACTACCTCGGGACGCACGACAATGCGATTGCGCCAGAGCGAGCCAAATCCTACGCCAAGATCATCCGTTTCCGCGAACCAGCCCCGCGCGGCAAGTATGATCTCGTGGTCGACATCAACTTCCGCATGGATTCGTCAGCGCTCTACTCCGATATCGTCCTACCCACCGCGTTCTGGTACGAGAAGAACGATCTGAATACCACTGACCTCCACTCTTACATCCACCCGCTGGGTGAGGCTGTGCCACCGGTGTGGGAGGCACGCACGGACTGGGATATCTTCAAGAGCTTCGCTAAGAAAGTCAGCGAGCTCGCGCCACTCGTCTTCCCACGGCCGGTCAAAGACATCGTCATGACGCCGCTCTGGCATGACACGCCAGACGAGATCGCCCAGCCATCGGTCCGCGACTGGGCCGAAGGTGAATGTGAGCCGATTCCTGGCAAGACCATGCCGCACCTTCGGGTGGTTGAGCGTAACTATGTGGACCTCTACAACCGATTCATCTCCCTGGGCCGGCTGATCCGCCAGGATGGTATCTCTGGTAACGGCGTCCACATACCGATCCAGAAGTTCTACGACGACCTCCTCGAGCACCCCGTTGGAGGCACACCCGACCCCTGGAAGCTGCGCTGCGTCCAGTGGAATGGTGAGAAGTATCCCGCTCTCGAAGATCCACTCGATGTGGCCAACGTCCTCATGTACCTCGCGCCGGAGTGCAATGGTGAAGTCTCTTACACCGCCTATAAGAGCGAAGAAGAGCACACCGGAGTACCACTGGCTGATCTGGCCGAACCGTATCGCGGTGTACGCATGTGCTTCGGCGACATCACACGCCAGCCGCGCCGCACACTGCCCAGCCCATGCTGGACAGGGCTCCCGCTTGAGGGACGTGCCTACTCAGCCTGGTGCTACAACGTCGAGCGCCTCGTGCCGTGGCGCACGCTCACTGGTCGGCAGCACTTCTACCTTGACCACGAGTGGTATCTCGACTTTGGTGAACAGTTGCCGACCTACAAGCCGAAGCTCGACTGGCGCAAGCTGGGCGACATCATTGCTAGCCGCGTCGACGACAAGTGTCTGATCTTGAACTACATCACTCCGCACGGGAAGTGGAACATCCATTCCACCTATAAGGACAACCATCGCATGCTGACCCTCTCGCGCGCTATGGATCCGGTGTGGATCAACGACAAGGACGCCGAGCGGATCGGCATCAGGGACAATGACTGGGTCGAGGTCTACAACGACAACGGTGTGATCGTCACGCGGGCCTGCGTCAGCCGACGGGTCCAGCCTGGTACTTGCCTGTACTACCATGCCGTTGAGCGCACGGTCTATATCCCGAAGTCGCAGGAACGCGGTCGGCGCGGTGGCGCCCACAACAGTGCAACGCGGACACGCCTGAATCCGGTCCAACTCGCTGGTGGCTACGCGCAGTTCACCTACTCGATGAACTATTGGGGTCCGATCGGTGTCACCACGCGCGACACCTTTGTGGTCGTGCGCAAGATGGAGAAGCTCGAATGGTGATCGAGCCTGGCAAGGTTGTCGCCATCTACTATGTGCTCAAGGTGAACGGGGTCGTGCGATATATGCGCTCGCCGATGCTTGGCGACCCACCACTCGAATACTTGCACGGAGCCGGGCAGCTGGTTCCAGGACTCGAGCAGGCACTCGCTGGGCGCCACCTCGGCGAGCGCTTCACCGTCGTTGTTCCGCCCGAGCTCGGTTACGGAGAACGCAAACGTTCACTGCAGCATCGGGTTCCTCTCGAAGAACTTCGGCAACTGGGGCCACTCGATGCTGGGATGGTGTTGCAAGCGGAGACAGAGGACGGTCGACGGGAAACACTCGTTGTCACCGAGATCGACGAGGAGAACGGCATCGCCATTCTGGATGCGAACCATCCACTGGCCGGGCAAACGCTGGAATTTGAGGTGCATGTGGTCGATGTGCACGACCCAACACCGGAGGAGCTCCACGAGCTCACTCGTGGCCTGGCTCGCCGTCCCACCCGACATCGCCCAGACCCCGAAGCCGCGCTTGCTCAGTTGCTTCAGCAGCCTGCCTCAGTGCAACCGAGCCCGGTCGTGCCTCCGCCAGGTCCCAAAACGCGCTCAGACGGCAAGAAGCGCCGGCAACTACCCGTCTTCCAAGCGCGAGAGGTGCGCCTTTTCGAACAACAGCGGGTACAGGAGCAGACAAGGCGCACGCCTGCACAGTCCACTCGTCCGGTACGGTCCGGTCGGCCAAAGCGGCTCGCCTTACCGATGTTCCAGCCTGGGTCTACACCACTCGAACTCTTGACGAGCCAGGGAAGGCTACAGGGCAGGACTGATATGAGTAGCAACAGCGGGGTCATGGACAGGCAAGCAACAACTGACAAAACGTAGCAAAGAGAGGAGGATCTTATGGACGTCCGCGCACAAGTCTCGATGGTCTTCCACCTCGACAAGTGCATCGGGTGCCATACGTGCTCCATCGCCTGTAAGAACATCTGGACCGATCGAAAGGGAACAGAGTATCACTGGTGGAACAACGTCGAAACGAAGCCCGGTACTGGCTTCCCGACGCTCTGGGAGGACCAAGAGAAGTACCGCGGTGGATGGGAGCGTGATCCCAGGACCGGTAAGGTGCGCCTGAAGCTACAGGGCAAGCTGGGAACGCTCACCAACATCTTTTACAACCCATATCTCCCACGCATCGACGACTACTATGAGCCGTGGACCTATGACTATGAGAATCTGTTCAATGCGCCCCTCAGTGATGACCAGCCAACGGCACGACCAATTTCCATGGTGACCGGCGAGTACATCGATACGGTCGAAGCAGGACCAAACTGGGACGACGATCTCGGCGGTTCACCAGTCTACGCGGACAACGATCCCAATCTCAAGAACCTCTCGCCCGAAGAGCGACGCTCGATGCAGGAATTGGGTAACCTGGTCTTCTTCTATCTACCACGTATTTGCAATCACTGCTTGAACCCAGGCTGTGTTGCAGCCTGCCCGGCTGGCGCCATCTACAAGCGTGGCGAAGACGGAATCGTACTCATTAGCCAGGAGAAGTGCCGCGCTTGGCGAATGTGCATTTCTGGCTGCCCCTATAAGAAGGTCTACTTCAACTGGTTCACCGGGAAGTCGGAGAAATGTATCCTCTGCTATCCCCGGTTGGAGACCGGTCAGCCGCCAGCGTGCTTCCATGCCTGCGTCGGACGGATCCGTTACCTCGGCCTGATCCTCTATGATGCTGACCGCATCACGTGGGCCATTTCGCAGCCAGATGAATACTTGGTCGAAGCTCAGCGCAGCGTTATTCTTGACCCGTTTGATCCCGAAGTAATTCGCAATGCGAAGGCAAACGGGATTACCGATCTAATGATTGAGTATGCTCAACGTTCACCAGTTTATAAATTCTTCAAGCTCTGGAAGCTGGCCCTGCCACTGCATCCTGAGTTCCGAACCTTGCCGATGCTCTTCTATGTACCGCCAATGCAGCCAGTTCAGGCAGTGCAGCGCAATGGTGTCTATGAGACGGTGGATGCCGGACAAGAGGGTCTCGCACCGATGCTGGCGGCGTTGGAGAAGAACCGCACACCAATCAAGTACCTGGCCAGCCTCTTCTCCGCTGGAAACGAACAGATTATCCGCGAGGTCTATCACAAGCTCATCGCAGTGCGCATTTATATGCGTTTCAAGAAGGTCGGTGATGTGACGCCGGGTGACGTTCAACGAGCATTGCAGCTGGGCCAGACCACACCCGATGAGTGCGAGGCCATCTGGCGCCTCACCTCCCTGCCAACGTTTGAGGAGCGGTTCGTTGTCCCGCCGCTCGCCCGCGAGATGGCGGTCGAGAATCAGTTCCCGGAGCTTGATCCAGAGCGGCGTAACTACCCGACCTATCGTGCCGAAGTTGGCTTTGGCTTCCGCAAGGCGCCAGAGCGGAGGTGGTAAACCGTGGCGGGGACGAGTGGAGCCGTACGACGAACTGAGGTCCTTAGTTTGCTCGCTGACCTTCTCGACTATCCTCGCCCCGGTCTCGTGACGACGGTGGCACGGCTCGAGGAGCTGGCGGGGACGCTTGCTCCTGCGGCCGTGCCCTACCTGCGCGCCTTCCGCAGTTATGTCACTCAGACCAGTCCTGGGATGCTAGAGGAGGTCTATACCGCCATCTTCGACCTTAATCCGGTCTTTTATCCATATGTTGGCTATCATCTTTTCGGCGAGACCTATCGCCGCAGTCATTTCCTCATCGCCTTGAAAGAGCGCTACGCCGCTCTTGGTCTTCCGAGTGATATGAGCGAGGTACCAGACCGGCTCTCACTGCTCTTGCGGTTCACGGCACTTGCCGACCCGCTCGAGGCGATGACTATTGTTCAGGAGGGATTACTACCGGCCCTCAAGCGGATGCTGGGCGAGAAGGTTCCCCAGTTCGAATCGCTCCTCGTTGAGGAAGCAGGGCTGGGCGACGAGAGTCACGAATTGGAGGGACATAGCCTGGGCGAAGTTCTCACCGGCGGTTTCCTCCTGACGATGACCGAAGGACAACCAAGCGTCAAAACCAGCCCAGGACGCACGGCATACCGGTGTGCGCTTGTCGCGACACGACTCTTGCTTGAGGCACTGTGGCAAGAGTGGAATGAGACTGGCCAAGTAGAAGGGAATGGGCACCGATGAGGACGGTCGATATCCTGCTGTTCGTCGTATTCCCCTATGTCTCAGTTGCACTGGCTGTCTTGGTCGGCCTCTACCGCTACTTCTTTGATCGCTTCTCCTTCTCTAGCTTCTCATCACAATTCCTGGAGAACCGTGCACTCTTCTTCGGCTCAGCTCCGTGGCACTATGCTCTCCTCATCATCCTTGCCGCACACATCGCGGGCATGTTTACGGGCTTCTGGTCACGCTTCATCGCTCCACCAAGCCGACTCTACCCTCTCGAAGCCTTCGGCGCCGCACTGGGTCTTTCGAGTGTTGTGACGCTCGGTGTTTTATTCGTGCGACGCCTTCTAAATCCTCGCATCCGCAAGGTGACGACCTTACCCGACTGGCTGCTGGTCATTGTCCTCATGTTGCAGCTCGCCGTCGGGGTCTATGTTGCACTCTTCTATCGTTGGGGCTCACTCTGGTATATGTACACTGCCGTACCTTGGATGATCTCGTTGGCAAAGTTCCAACCCGCTATCCAATATGTGACCTCGCTACCGTGGATCATCAAACTTCACTATCTTGGCGGCTTCCTACTTCTGGCTATTTTCCCTTTCACACGACTGGTGCATGTCGTAGTTTTCCCAATTACCTATCTTTGGCGACCGTACCAGGTGGTCATCTGGAACATCCGCCGTCGCTTCGCGCCTGCCCGCTAGGAGCGAAAGATGACCGTCACACTTGAAGCGCTTCTGGAAGCGAGTGCTCGCCTCCATGACGGTCGGCTCTGTCCCCGCCAGGTCCTTGGCGTGCGGATGAGTCTCTTAGCCGGCCGGCTCCTTGGTATCGAGCTTCCTCAGCGTGAGAAGCGTGTGCTCGCGATCGTCGAGACGTATGGGTGTGCGGCCGATGGTGTCGCCGTTGGGGCCAACTGCTGGATCGGCCGCCGCACCATGCGTATCGTCGACCACGGGAAGGTGGCCGCGACTTTCGTGGATACGGTGACTGGACGCGCCATACGCATTCGGCCTCACCATCTCGCCCGCGAGCGAGCAGGGCTCTATGCTCCTGGGGCACCCTCCCGCTGGCACGCTCAGCTCATCGGATATCAGCACATGCCAGATGACGAACTCTTGGAGTGGAACGAGGTGACTTTGACCATCGATCTAAAGATGCTCCTCGGCCGGGCTGGCGAGCGTGTCACCTGCTCGCTTTGCGGCGAGGAGGTCCTAGATCAGCGGGAGATCCGAATCGCCGACCAGGTCCTCTGCCGAAGCTGCGCGGGCGACGCGTACTACCGCCCCGTCTCTCGTTACCATGAATGGGTGAGTCGAGAGGCCGCCTCAGCTGGTGTGTGAATGCAGATTACTTATGCCTCTACCGGTAACGGTGCAACCAAGGTCAACACTGTTTCAGCTCTCGCAGGAAGTGGCAAATCTCCATCCTGCGTACTTTGCTTTCGTCATGGCGACTGGTATCGTGTCGACTGCGATTGGTCTGGCTGGCCACGCTCAAATCGCGAAAGGTCTTTTTCTCCTCAATATTGGAGCATATACTGCGCTTTGGCTCCTGTTTGTCTGGCGTATTGTCCGCTACCCGAAACGCATTTATCAGGACGCCTGCGACCATGTTCGAGGACCGGGTTTTTTTACCCTTGTCGCCGGCAGTGCTGTGCTCGGCCGACAGTACCTGACTCAGGCCAACAACGAACTTATCGCAACCACCCTTTGGTTTGTTGCGCTTTTTTTCTGGATTCTCACCACTTACACATTCTTCACCGCTGTCACCATTCGTGAGCACAAGCCCACGCTTGACGCCGGCCTTCATGGTGGATGGCTACTGGCCACGGTCGCAACCCAGTCACTCACAGTTCTCGGCGCTCCAGTCGCACAGGCGCATCCGGCATACCGCGAGCTGATCTTGTTCGCTGCCGTCTCTTTCCATCTTGCTGGTGCAGTCATCTACGGCATGCTCATCACACTGATCGCGTACCGGTTCACGTTTTTCCCGGTTCGACCCGATGCGCTTGTCCCTCCTTACTGGATTAACATGGGCGCCGTTGCCATCACCACTCTGGCCGGAGCCAGCCTCGTCATGCAAGAAACAGCCTGGCCTCCACTGCGAGCCCTCGATCCATTCCTCCGTGGGAGCACTTGGCTGGCGTGGTCGATCGGCACATGGTGGATTCCCCTCCTATTTATCCTCGGGTTCTGGCGACATGGATACAAGCGTTTCGCCTTTCGCTACGATCCCCAGTACTGGGGCATGGTCTTCCCGCTTGGCATGTACTCCACCTGCACCGACGCACTCGCACGGGCACTCAACGTGCCGTTCCTTCTCCCACTCGCACGCAGCTTCGCCTACCTTGCGCTCGTCGCCTGGCTGGTCGTCGCTGGAGCTTTACTCGTGCGTTGGTATGGCTTTCTACGCCAGGTATTATCATCCCCAACCACAACACTCCTCATTTGATACAGCCACACCCGCAAGTCACCCACTCCACCCAGATTTATCGAATGTCGAAAAACTTGAATGCCTCAGCAAAGAGCATTTGCTCAGCATTCGGCCAGCCACGACGGCGTGCTTCTGCGGCCGTATCCTGCGCCCACAGCCGGAGCATCGGTTCCGGATCCCAGTCACCCAATTGACTACGATGCGCCCGCAAGGCCTCCACTTTGCGCTCAAAGAAAGCCGTGATGTCCACAAACACATCCGGCTCACGTGCACCCGAGAGATACACATACGGCACGACGTGCGGCTCGAGCCCCTCCTCAAGGAGCTCCGGAAACGTCAGCCGATCACGCGCACTCGGAAAGACCGCAGCGAGTGTTGCTTCACCAACGGCAATGTGATCGGGATGTTGAATGTACTCTTGGCCGAAGTACCGGGCGGTCGGATCCTGGCAGACAACCGCATCGGGGCGAAACCGTCGAATAGCCCGGACAAGATCGCGCCGCAACCGGAGGTCGGCCACGACTTCCGCATCTCGGTAACGCAGAAACTCCACATGCTGGACGCCCAAGAGACGAGCCGCCTCGCGTTGTTCAGCTTCGCGGATCGTCATAAGCCGTTCCGGCGTCATCGTTGGGTCGTTGCTGCCCTTGTCACCACTCGTCACCAACAGGTAGACGATCTCGCTTCCTTCACTCGCCCAACGCGCGACCGTCCCTGCACAAAGGAACTCAGCATCGTCTGGATGAGCCATCACTACCAGGACCCGTTGCGGTCGTTCCGGTATGCGCACGACCTCACACTCCCCTCGACTCCTCGTCTCCCTGATTGAAGATTCCAACACACCAGCGCCACACCGGCAGTGGTGGTGCTGGAGGCAGAGCGCCCGCCTCAAGCCAAGCGAGATACCGTGATGCCCCCACACAGAGCGCCTCGAGATCGATACCGAGGCATCCATTCGGGTACTTTTCCACACGCCGAAGCCCACGCGTCAACACCTGTCGAGCTCCGACCAAATTGCCACGCTGCGCGTGATACAGCCCCACCGCGATCTGAATTAACCCACGATAGAGGTCGCGGAGCGGCCCCTCCGTGGCGCGCCACAGCTCTTCTAGCACCTCGTGGCAGGTGAAATAGTCGCCGATCGCAAAGAGTTGACGGGCCCTCACAAGCTCGGCAGGTGGTGCTCCACGGCAAGCGACTTGTAGGTAGTCGTTCACCGACATCCGATACACTCCGAATGCACAACCGCTGTCTGCGCAGGATCTCCGCCGGTCAAAAGCTGCCACGCCGCGGTCAGTTGGGCATCGGTGCGCAGATCATCCAGCGTCACGTGCTGGCCGTTCCGAGGAGCCAGAGGCATCTCGTTCGTCCCGAGTGTCACCGGCACGTCGGGTTCGATCCCGTTCCGCCAAATGACCCGACCGTTCGGTGTTACCCAGATTTGGGTACCGATGAGGAGTGCGGAACCATCCTGCAACCGGAATTCAATGAGCACCGTCCCTGTGCCAAACGTGCGTTCACCGACAATGCGGGCACGACCATAGTCCTGGAGCGCTCCGGCGACAATCTCCGCTGCTGAGGCAGAGTCGCGGTCCACGAGGACAACGAGCGGGAGCATCGTTGGCTGGCTGTCCGGCTTCGTCCGGTAAGTCGTCTCATTACCGGTCCGATCACGTGATCGAAAGACAACCGTATCTGGCGGCAAGAACAGTCCGCTCACGTTGACCGCCTCATCCACCAGTCCCCCAGGATTCCCTCGGAGATCAAGGATGAGGGCACGCACACCGACCTGCTCAAGTCGCTCAAGCGCCGCACGCGCTTCATCCGTCGCGCCGCTAGAGAACGAACTGATCCGTACGAAGCCAACCTGTTCCGGGAGAAGCGCCCAGCGTACCAACGGCGCCCGAATCTTGGCACGCACGAGGGTGACTTCGAACGTCACACTTTCGCTCGGCCGTTCGAGTGTCAGTGTCACCGGTGTTCCTTCTTGCCCTCGCACATGCTGCACCACACCATCGAGACCAAGCTCTTGGACCGGGAGTCCGTCCACAGCAACGAGGACATCGCCGACCGCAATACCGGCCCGCTGCGCAGGTGACCCTTCAAAGACATCACGGACGATGATGAGCCCGTCCCGCTCTTCGATCTCGATGCCGACCCCAGCATATTCGCCAGCAAGCTGCTCGCTGTGTTGCGCAAGCTCCTCCGGAGTGAGATACCGTGTATGACCATTGTCCCCTACTGCATCGGCAAGCCCTCGCAGCGCGCCAGCCAGAAGACGCTTATCATCAAGCGCTGCCGGATCGACATAGTGCTCATGGAGTAGCGTCCAGGCCTCGCTGAAGATCGCGACGGGCGTCGGCACCTCGGCAGCAGTTGTTGCCGGAGCCAGTGGTTCCCGCCATGCCTGCCCGATCAAAAGTCCGGCGAGGAAGAGCGCCAGCGAGATCAGAATCCAGGGCCCTTGCGGTGCCGGTGGCCGTGCCCGGTTCTCGTTAACATTTGTTGTCTGCACGCTTCGCCTCCACGAGAGGGGGATCCACAACCACGGGCACAAGCATAGCCAGTCACCATGCGGACTGCGGCTTCCCGTGGCCTTCAGGACAGACGCTGCTCCTTCTCGGCACGCAGAAGGTCGAGTGTCTCCACCGCGTGACGCAGATGTGGGATCACAATGCTTCCACCTACCATGAGTGCCACCTGCATAGCGTCAGCGAGTTCGCTCTCTGACCATCCGAGTTCCACGCAACGGTCCAGGTGATAATCGACACAATCGTTGCACCGCAGGACGAGCGAAGCCACTAGACCCAGCAGTTCCTTGGTCCGGGCATCGAGTGCTCCGTCCCGATACGTCGCGCTATCCAAGGCGAAGAAGCGGTTCATCTCCCGATGCCCCAACTCGCTGATTCGCTGGTTCATCCGAGTTCGGTAGGCTCGGAACTGCTCCAACCGGTTCTCGCCACTCATCGCCAAACACCCCTTTCCTTCGCCCGGGTTCACTGGTACGACCGCGAGAGCAACCTTGTGACAAACGGTGAACTTGTGTGCACTCGTCGGCAATAACTCTTCCGCCGCCACTCCCCGGAGGCATGGAAATCAGCCAAGCACTAACGACTCGCCCCTCTTCGCAGAGCCAGCTGGAAGCATGCGGCGAGACGCAAGACCCCTGCTGCCCTGTCCGGCCGCCGACCCTCTTTGCGTCGACTCTCGCGAGGGCTTTTCCGTGTTGACACATCGGAGAGTCAGGCAACCAGAGAGGCAAGGACGGCCCAGCCGGCAGTATCGCTGGGCCGTCCTCCACAAGTACTCCAACGTCAGACAGTTTTCACCGCTTCCACGAGACGCTTGAGCGTTTCCTTTGCGTCTCCGAACAGCATGCGCGTCTGCGGCATATGGAAGAGCTCGTTCTCTACACCTGCAAAGCCTGGCCGCATGCTCCGCTTCAACACGATAACGTTCTTCGCCTGATCGGCGTTGAGGATTGGCATGCCGTAGAGGGGGCTGGAGGGATCCGTCCGCGCCGCTGGATTGACAACATCATTCGCGCCCACAACAAGCGCGACATCTGCGCGCTGGAACTCCTCGTTGATTTGCTCCATTTCGTACAACTTGTCATAGGGGATGTTGGCTTCAGCCAACAGCACATTCATGTGCCCAGGCATACGACCAGCGACCGGATGGATTGCGAACTTCACCTCAACGCCACGCTTTTCAAGTTCGTTGGCCAGTTCAGCGAGTTCATGCTGCGCCTGTGCCACGGCCAGCCCATAGCCGGGAACAATGATGACAAGGTTTGCATAGGCGAGAAGCACTGCTGCATCGTCGACCGTGGTTTCGCGAATCGGTTTGGCTTCACCAACGGCCGCCCCGGCGGCACGGGCACGGTACGCTCCGAAGAGCACATTTGCAAGCGAGCGGTTCATGGCGCGGCTCATCAAGATGGTGAGCAGCGAACCCGAAGCGCCCACCAGCGCACCCGCAACAACGAGGATCTGGTTCTCAAGGACAAACCCCGCGGCGGCAGCTGCCAGGCCAGTCATCGAGTTCAGAACCGAGATGACTACCGGCATATCGGCACCGCCAACGGGGAGCACAAGCAAGATGCCAAAGAGGAGCGCCAGACCAAACATGATCCAGACGCTAGGGGTCGAGCCAGCGAACCCCAGTAACCAGATCCACATTGCCACGATCCCGGCCGCAACCGCGACATTGACCGGAATCTGCAGCGGGAAGCGCACCGGCCGCCCGGTCATGAGCTCTTGCAGTTTCAAGAACGCGATCACGCTCCCGGTAAAAGCGATCGCTCCCACGGTGGTTCCGAAGGCGACGGATGCGCGCTCACCGCTGGTCACTGCGCCACTGGCGACGAAACGTTGAAACTCTGCAACCGCAACCAGTGCAGCAGTTGCGCCGCCCATGCCATTGAAAAGCGCCACCATCTGTGGCATGGCCGTCATCGGAACCACGCGGGCCAAGTAGATCGACCCAGCGGCACCCACGACGGTACCGACAAGGATGACCGCGATATTGGCGGGTCGCCAATGAATGTGTGGATCGAGTAATGTCACGGCAACCGCAACCAGGAGTCCGGCCGCAACGAGTTGGTTGCCGGAGCGCGCTGTGCGCGGCGAACTCAGCCGCTTGAGGCCAAGGATGATTACAATCGCACAGGCGAGATACGCAAGATCGATGATCGCGTCACGCAGGTTCTCGATCACCGCTGCCCCACCACTTCCTTCTCACGCACCGCAGCCGGCGCCGGCGCTTCCGCCTTCGTGGCCGCCGGCTCCTTCTTCTTGAACATCTCGAGCATCCGATCGGTGACGACAATTCCACCGAAGAGGTTGCCAGCTCCGAAGAGACAACCGAGGAGACCAAGCAAGAGCGTTAGCGTGTTATCAGCCGTTCCCGCGACAAGGATCCCACCCAGCAAGACAATTCCATGGATGGCGTTCGTTCCCGACATCAATGGTGTGTGAAGCAACGTGGGAACACGAGAAATAACCTCAAAACCTAGGAAAATAGTGAGCATGAGTACATAGAGACCGAGCAGCAGTTCCTGATTCACCGCACTTCCTCCTTAAGTCGCTCGAGCGTTGGGCCGTGCAGGATCTGACCATCCTTGGTCAGAACAACTCCGCGGGTGATTTCATCCTCAAAGTTCCACGCGAACTCGCCCTTCGGCGCGAGGTGCTCGAGCAAGGCAGCCACATTCCGCGCGTACATTTGGCTTGCTGTGTACGCCATCTCGCTCGGGAGATTGAGCGGGCCCATGATCGTGACCCCATAGCGCACGATCGTCTCACCAGGTACGGTGAGTTCGCAGTTCCCTCCCATTTCCGCTGCAAGATCCACGATCACCGACCGTGGCCGCATCTGGCGCACCGTCTCCTCACGGATCAGTAATGGCGCACGCCGCCCCGGAACGAGCGCCGTCGTGATCACAACATCTGCTTCTAGACAGTGGTTATGGATCAGCTCCTGTTCTCGGCGCAGATGCTCTTCCGCTAGTTCTTTCGCGTACCCTCCGACCTCTTCGGTCGTCACGCCGAGTTCGAGGAACTTCGCCCCAAGACTCTCTACTTGCTCTTTCACCACCGGCCGCGTGTCGAACGCTTCGACCAGCGCACCCAGACGCCGTGCCGTTGCGATCGCTTGCAGCCCTGCCACGCCAGCTCCGAGGACAAGCACTTTGGCAGGGCGAATTGTTCCCGCCGCCGTCATCATCAGTGGGAAAAACTTCGGCAGCTCGTTCGCCGCCAGCAAAACAGCTTTGTACCCCGCAACCGTGCTCATGGACGACAAGGCGTCCATCGGCTGTGCCCGCGTAATGCGCGGGATCGTATCCATACTGACCGCGATGACTCCTCGTTCTGCCAGCGCAACGACGAGCTCCGGTGCGATTAATGGCTGGAGGAAGCCGATGACCACTTGACCCGGACGGAGCAACTCGACTTCCTCCGGCAACGGCCGTTGTACCTTCAATACGATGTCGGCACGCCGGTAAATATCAGGTCCTGTTTCGACGAGCTCCGCACCCGCTTCGGTGTACTCGTCGTCCGTAAATCCCGCGGCCAGCCCTGCTTCCCGCTCAACCAAGACCTGAAACCCGAGTCGCCTGAACCGTTTCACCGTTTCAGGCGTCGCTGCAACCCGTCGCTCCCGGGGTGCCCGTTCTCGGGGAATGCCGATGGTCCGAAGGGGACCGCTCGAAACCTGCTGCACCGCCGCCGCCCTTTCATCGAGCACGTCCGCTACACGACCGCCCACGCTCTCTCTATATTTTCTTTTCTCGGGCTCGAGCTCTAGCCCGAGTGGATACGCAGCGTCTCAGCTAACTCTAGTCGCCCTCGGCCGAACCAGTCAAGGACCGTCCAGTATTGACGAACGAACGGACTTTCCCACAGAAATTTTCCCACTTGCTGGTCATGATGCTCTTCAGTCATCGCATCTCGCTCGCAGATGCCTACCGTCTGCTTCTGCCCCACCCTACCGTCTCAAGCTCCACCTGTTCTTCCATCTCTACGTCCTCCGAATGAGATTTGGACGGTCCATTCACCATCATCAGGCAGGAACACACCCACAGGATGCTGCCTCTCTGGGACATGGCAACCCACCGTTACATGTGCTCTATAGCCTGATGTGCAACAGACTGGAGCAGTCGCTCGAACTCCGCTGCGATTCGGTGTAGCGACGACCGCCTCTCGGCTCCAGCCACTGGTCGCGCAGGGCACCCAACGGCAAGTGCATGAACTTCCTCACTCATACAGACCAGACACCTCTCGCCCCGTTTTCGCTAAGAACGTTGATACAATGAACTCTTTGCCCGCTCCTCTCGCTCACCGAGCGACAGACTTGTGTAAGACGCTCCCCGGGGCTGACGCCCGCTTCCTCTCGAACCTGGGGGCCAGCAGTACCCGAGAAGATCGCAAGTTGCCTTTTTTGAGGGCAGCGTCACTCTACCTGCGTGCGAGATGAACTCGCTATGGAGGAAAGGGGCTCGGTTGCTCTTGCTCCTCGACGTCGGTCTCCATAGGATCACAGTTCGTGTCGTTTCGCGACACGCATGCGCAGCGGAGCTCGACTGGGGGTTAGACGATGACCGAGTGGCTGTGGACAACCGTTCGATGGATCCATCTTGTGGCGATGGCATTCTGGCTTGGTGGGCAACTTTTTCTCATCCTCGTCGTTCGACCCATACTGCGCCGTGAGCTCGACCGTCCCCAGCAGACAACACTCACCGCCGCGCTCGGGCGGCGCTTTTCTCCACTCGCCTGGATGAGTCTAGTACTCCTTATCGTGACGGGCTGGCTTACGGGTGAACACCGAGGCATCGTCTGGAGCACACTGCTCGAACCAAGGAACACCTACGGGCGCATTCTGGCAACGAAAATTCTCCTCGTTGCTCTCCTGCTCCTGCTCACACTGGTGCATGGTCGAATCTTCGGTCCACGTCTGGCCGCTCTTGCTCAATCGCGAGCGCCAGCGGACCGCCAGCAGTATCATCGCCTCCTCCGTCTTTCTGTTGTCGTCTCCGCACTCAACTTGCTGCTGACGCTTGCGATCGTCTTCCTCTCGGCGCGACTCGTCGCCTAGCCCCACGGAGCTGGCTGGATCCGGAGCATCATGCCGTCAAAGTAATCCCATGAACGGACGAAATCCTCCCACGCAAAGGCACGATACTGACCATCGCCCGGATCCGCCACGTAGACCCGCTCTTCGTCGTAGCCATACACGACTACCACGTGCTCCTGCGGTACGAGCACGAACTGCTCGCCCTCAAATTCCCCGACAAGCTGCGGTTGCACGGATGCCATGTTCGTTATCCAGACTACGACTGGACGTCCGGCGCGAAGTTCGCTCTTCAGAAGCTCGGTGTTCCCCTGCGCGTAGACGGCCTCGGCCTGAAAGCCGTAGCGTTGCAGCAAGGGAACCAAGGGTTCAGCATAGATGCCGTAATCGTCCGTGCCTCCAAATTGACCATTCATATCACCCCGGAAACCACGGTGCGGATTCGGGTGACGCGGCATGTTCTCGATGAAGACCCACTCCGAAATCGGACGCCCCCAATACGCCGTCACCATGCTCAAGGCCGCGGCTTCGCAGCTCAGCGGCAGCGACTGACGGTACGCCGGCACGCCCTCCAATCGGACGGAACCCTCTTCCTGATGGGGGATGACCAACACCTGCCCGACCGTGATCCGATTAGGATCGGACAGTCCGTTCGCTTCTGCGAGCTCGCGTACTGGTACACGAAACCGTGCCGCCAGCGCCATCAGTGTGTCGCCCGGCTGCACGACGTAACGTCCAACCATCTCGTCGGGTTGACCCGTGTCCTCCCGCTCTGGGATCACCAGTGTCTGGCCGACCAGGATCCGATTGGGATCAGCGAGGCGATTGGCCGCGACCAGTGCAGCGACCGAGACACCATACCGTCGTGCAATCGCCGAGAGCGTCTCACCCGGTTGCACGCGGTGGATGCGTGCGCTGACACGCTCTGGCTCCGGGATGACGAGCCGACTCCCAGCCCAGATGACATCCGGATTTGCGATCTGATTCATTGCGACCAGTTCCGCAATGGGAACACCATAGCGAGCAGCGATCCCGCTCAGGGTCTCTCCCGGCTGTACCACATGGAATGTCGCTGCACTCACGCGCTGTGCCGCGAGGGCCGTCAACGTCGCCACAATTCCTGCTACGGCACGCCGTGCCCGCGGTTTTTCCTGTCGGACTCGTCTGCCGAACCACCTTGCTGGTTCGGGCTCGACCGGTGCCGCCAACTCGAGTTGTTGTCGCCGTCGCCAACGCTCGCGCTTGACGTAGTACTCCACCAAGCTGCACGACACGGCATCCTCCTCCCGTGGACGTGCACGGACAGTGTGTACGTACACTATAGCGTTCCCGCCGCCGATCGCCAAGGGGGCCACAGACTCCGCGAGCGGTAGAAGATGGCTCAGGTCTCTGACCTAGTGATGGAGCGAGGGTAAGGACAGCGACTCACTCTCCTGTGTGTCTCACCGCGGTACGCCACACCACCCAGCCCAGGCACAGGCGAGGCAATTCCATGGGCAGTAGCTCCGCCGAATTTTCTTGGGAGACGGGCCATCATTTCAGTTTGATGACCGTCGGAGTACCCGTACGTCGCTCGCACTGCCGACCACGACCGTATCCGCGAGGTTGAGGAAGAGCCCATGGTCGACGACACCTGGCAGCCGCTTCACCAGTGCGTCCAACCGCTCAGGATCCTCAATTTGCCCGAACTGCACGTCGAGTATCAGGTTTCCATTGTCCGAGCGGTAGGGACGACCATTCGGTCGACGACGCAACGTCGGCTGCCCACCGAGTTCCTCCAGCCAGTGCGCGCACCAGACCCACCCGAACGGCACCACCTCGACGGGGACAGGAGAGCGCGCGCCCAGGCAAGGCACCAGCTTCGTCTCGTCAACGACGATGACAAGACGCTGAGCGGCTCGAGCCACCAGCTTCTCGCGAACAAGCGCGCCACCGCGACCCTTGAGGAGCGCCAACGACCGCTCTTCAACTTCGTCGGCCCCATCGATCGCCAGATCAACCCGGTCGACGGACTCTGGGTCGCACAGTTTCAGCCCCACACGGCGCGCAAGAGCAGCCGTCCGACGTGACGTCGGTACACCGATGATGCGGAGCCCGGTGCGAACGCGCTCACCGAGCGCGCGCACCGCCAGCTCGGCCGTCGAGCCGGAGCCAAGACCAACCACCATGCCATCTTCGACCAGTGAGGCCGCATATTGCGCAGCGCGTTCCTTCGCTCGCTCTGCTTGCACCGTCACGTCCGTTCCAAAAGCTCGATAGCCGAGGCCACGATCCGATCACTCGTCAAGCCATAGGCCCGAAGGAGTTCGTCCGGCGCACCCGACTCGGCATACGTATCGTCGAGATCGACGAATGCCATCGGACAGGGATGATGCTGCGCCACCGTCATCGCCACGACACTTCCCAGCCCACCATAGTGGAGATGTTCCTCGGCCACGACGATTCCGCGCGTCTCCCGGGCTGCCTCCACGACCGCTTTCACGTCGAGCGGGCGAACAGTGGCCATGTCCAGCACGCGTGCCTGTACACCGCGCGCCGCCAGCTCCTCGGCAGCATCAAGCGCAGCAGCCACCATCAGACCGTTCGCGATTAGTGTGATGTCGTTTCCCTCGCGAAGGCGAAATGCGCGGCCGATGACAAACTCGACCGACGGCTCGTAGATGACTGGTACCGGTGGACGACCCAGTCGCAGATAGGTCGGCCCCTCCCAGGTGAGCATCGCTCGAGTCGCTGCTCGTGTTGCATGCTCGTCTGCTGGCACCAACACCGCTACGCCTGGCAGCGCGAGCGCAAGTGCCACGTCTTCGATCCCCATCTGTGAGGGGCCATCCTCGCCGATACTGATGCCAGCATGACTGCCGACCAACTTCACGTTGAGCCGCGGAAATGCGACACCCATACGAATTTGATCAAATGCATTGCAGAGGAGAAAGCAGGCAAAGCTTGCAGCAACCACCCGCTTGCCGCTTGCTGCCAGACCGGAGGCAACTCCGACAAGGTTCGATTCAGCGATGCCGACATTAAAGAAGCGCTCGGGAAATGCTTGGGCAAAATATTCTGTCCGCGTCGAATTGCTCACGTCACCATCGACAACAACAAGATCGGGAAACTCCCGACCGAGCTCGCGCAACGCCTCTCCGAATGCGTCACGCGTGGCCTTGCCCAGCCGAAGTCCAGCTCGCGTTCCGAGATTCATGCTAGCTCCTCCAGTGCTCTTTCGAGCCGATCCCGCGGGACGGCACGACCGTGCCAAGTGAAGTCGCGTTCGAGGAATGAGACCCCCTTACCCTTGACAGTATGGGCGATAATACAGGCCGGGCCGTCGCGGTATGCCTTTGCGAAGCGCAACGCTTCGTGCACGGCAGCGAGATCGTGTCCGTCCACCTCGCTGACGTGCCACCCGAACGCGCGCCACTTATCGACATAGCCCCGCGGATCAGTGATTGCTGAGACTGGAGCTGTCTGCTGATAGCCGTTGTGGTCGACGATCGCGACCAGGTTGTGCACGCGCCATTGGGCAGCCGCCATCGCGGCTTCCCAGATTTGTCCCTCCTCAATCTCACCGTCACCGAGGAGGACAAACACATGGTAATCCCGACCGTCGAGCCGGGCCGCGACGGCATGACCCAGACCGATCGACAACCCTTGGCCAAGGCTACCGGTCGAGGCTTCCACCCCGGGAAGTCGACGCATGTTTGGATGGCCTTCCAGCGGGCTACCGAGCCGACGCAGTGTCCGCAGGAGGTCTTTCGGAAAGAAACCCGCCTCGGCAAGAACGGCGTATAGAATCGGGGCGGCGTGCCCCTTGGAAAGAATGAAGCGATCGCGATCCGGCCAGTGCGGCTGCGCTGGATCGTAGCGGAGAATCCCACCAAAATAGAGTGCGACAAGGATTTCGACCGCCGAAAACGAACTTGTCGGGTGCCCTGAACCCGCCTCACTCGTCATGATGAGCACCTCGCGGCGCAACTGCCGCGCAAGCGCTTCCAACCGATCCAAGTCCTCCGGTTTCAGTCGTCCATCGAGCGTCGTCACGGATACCCCCTGCTCCCCAGTACCTGACACGCTCCCGATTGTAGCCCGAGCTCTCATCGCAATACCGTAACGAACACCAAACGAGCTGTCGCGCGCCAGTAGTCACTCCGCGCCTCATGGCGGTCTGCGCGACCGAGTCTCGACCCGAGAGTCATGGAGCACGCAAAACCACTGTGCAGTAAGGTGCTTGCCCACACTGTAACGTGGCCAGATGTTGCCCGAGTGCATCCCCGCCTGCTTCGGCACGCACTCGCTCGTCTTGGGGCGTAGAATGCACCGACGACACTTGCCCAATTGGCACAGCCGCGGACACGGTATCGCACGGAGCGGCAACGCGTTGGTGCGGGGAACACCGAATCACAACGATCAGCTTGTCAACCGCGGTCGAGTCTGCTAGATTGGCTGCAACCGCTCATGGAGGCGTTCGGACGCGGAGGTGGGCTCAGTGCGCGAACGGACGCGGGTGATCTCAAGGGTTGCTCTCGTGCTCATTCTCGCACTTCTCCTGCTTCCTCCTGTTCGGGCTCGTGCCGAGGTGTTTCTCAGTATCGGCCAGCCAGCTCGCGTCGCCGGGACAAACGGAGACGGACTCAACCTGCGCTCCGGCCCCGGCTATCACTATGCAGTGCTTGTCGTCATGCCGGAAGGTACGACCGTCCAGATTCTCGCTGGTCCCCAACGAGACAGTGCTGGAAATCAATGGTGGAACGTCCAGTGGGGAAGCTACACTGGTTGGGCGCTTGCTGACTATTTGGCGCCCGCTGGCGGGCAAGCTCGACTGGGTTCGAGCTTACAGCGCAAGGCGACATTCCGCATCTACGCGCACCGGCTTGGCTTAGTAGGCGAGCGCACGGCAAACGGGCACGTGATACAGCCAAACGACTTTTTTGTTACGCTCCCTTGTAGCTGCGCACTCTCCAGTAATGGCGGCCAGGAGTTCCAGGTTCTGGTGGAATATCGTGGACGAAGGCTCGTCCTGCCAGTCTGGGACGTGGGTCCATGGAATGTTGACGACGACTTTTGGAACCCACCCGAGGTCCGCCGATGGAAAGGCCTGCCCCAGGGCATCCCGGCAGCACAGGCGGCGTACTTCGATGGCTACAACGGTGGCAAGGACGGCTGGGGGCGGGTCGTTGCCAGTCCCGCTGGTATGGACATCGCCGATGGGGCATTCGCAGCACTGGGCATGACGCAGTCTGACTGGGTCACGGTGACGTTCTTGTGGATGGTCGGCGATCCTCCCTCTCCCTTGCCTGCACCACCGACCGGATATGAGGACACGGTCACCGTCCATCCTGGAGAACGTCCGCCACTTGATCCTGTTCCCCCTCAGGATCCCACTCGTTATGTGCATTTCCCGGAAACCGGTCACAACGTACCACGTTTTCTGTTCGAGGCCTGGGAACGTGGGGGCGGCTGGCAACGGTATGGGCTGCCGCTGAGCGAGTTCTTCCGCGAGGTGCAGATTGATGGCTCAGTGCGCTTCGTCCAGTATTTCGAGCGAGCAGTGCTCATCTACGACGTTGCTGCGAACACAGTTCGGGAACTTCCGATCGGATACTATGCGCCTGCTCCGTTCGAAGCATGGCAGCCAATCGAGCCGTTCCCTGATTCCGATGACCGCCTGTACTTTGACGAGACTGGACACTCACTGAGCCACGGTTTCAAAGCGTATTGGCTCGCTCACGGTGGCCGCGAGGTCTTTGGCCTGCCCATCACCGAGGAATTCCGAGTCGATCTCCCTGATGGACGTTGGTACGTGGCTCAGCTCTTCGAGCGTGCCCGGCTTGAGTGGTGGCCCGATCGGATCGGGCAGCCAGACGAGATCACACGTGGTCGTCTTGTTGCCGAGCTGATCGTTGCTAGTGGCTGGTGAAACGTTGAACAGTGAAGGAGCGAGCACGCGGCTTGCCGGTCGCGGCGGTGCTCCGTATACTTCCTGCCGAGTCCTTCGCCTCGGGCATAGGCACTCGGAAGAACGGCTTCCCTACCAGATGGACGGTCGTACAACGGCCCGGGCGGACGACGCAACACGCTGGGCGTCGCCCGAGTTCGGGCTATTTCTCGTCTCTGTGAGGTTCTAGATGCGCCGAATGCTCGTTCTCCTAGTGCTCGCTATCGCTTTCGGTTGTGCGGTCTGGGCATTCAGAGACCCGGACGTCATCACGACCACACTCAGCCGCCTTTCGCCCACCGTCGCATTCATGCTGCTGGCACTGCTCGGGGCCAACGAGCTGATTAAGGGATTACGCTGGGCGTGGTATCTGCGGGCCGCCCGCCTTCCGATCCGGCTTTTCGATGGCCTCACGAGCTATCTCGCCGCGCAGGCTGCCAGTGCGGTACCTGGTGGGGCACTGCTTTCAGCACGTCTCGCCGAAGAACATGGGGATGGCCAGGTCCGCTTGCGACATACCACACCGCCACTCCTCGCCCAAGGCCTTGGCGATCTCATCGCCGTCTCTCTCGTGGCAGCTACCGGGATCGCTCTCACCGCACAGTCGAGCCTGCAGTTTACTGTTCCAGTCGGAGGTGTCCTCGTTGCAGTCCTCGCTGTAGCGGCGATCCGCAGTGAACGCATCGCCTCGGCCTTGACTCAGGCACTCGGCAAGCGGCGGCTGACACGTCGCATCGTTCCGGCGGAAGAGGACGCACGCAGGACGCTGCTTCTGCTTTGCCGTCCGCACGCCCTGGGGCCTGGTATCGCCGCAAGCATCTTCTCCTCCCTCATCGCTGTGGCGATTCTCCTTCTGCTCGCAGATGCCATGACGCTCCGTGGTCTCGGCCCCCACGAAGCCCTCTATGTCCATGGCATGACTATGCTGGCTCACCTGCTCCTACCGATCCCGAACGGGTTTGGCACAAGCGAACTGAGCCTCGTCGGCCTACTCAACGTTGTCGGCATCGGCTTTGCACGAGCAACTGCCATCGCGGTCACGTACCGCGCCTTGGGACTCGGCTTCCGAACCATGGTGGGGCTACTCATTCTTGTCCTCCGCTACCATCACCTCCTTGTCGAGCTCCGGCGTCGCCCGGTCGCCGCCCCAGCCTCGGCCCCAGCGCTCGACTTTGCAGTTGAGGGTCAAGACTGAGGAGCTTGCCGCTTCGGCCCCCGCAACCTACAGTTGCTCTTGACCACAACGATGAGCGGAGCGACTCGATGCGTCCTTTGCTGGTCGTCCTGCACGAGCGCGCACTGCAGAGCTTGACTGCCGCGGCCCGATTCTGGGATCTGCCCAATACGAGTGGGGCATCTGATCTCGTTGGTTCGCTCTATCCATTGCTGACCGATCCCTGGCAACTTGCGCTTGGACTGGAACGAATCGGCCCCCTGGCCTGGAAGACAGTCGCTTTGCTGGCGCGCCTTCGTACCGCGCTCCGCCCTACCGATTTGGCAAGGGAACTTGGTGCTGACGAGTCCGTGGTTCTCCCCATTCTTCGCAAACTGTACAGTGCTGCCATTGTGGCGAGCCAATCGACAGAGGACGGACCAACGCTCTATCTGCCCACCGAACTTGCTCGCCTCGCCACCCGGCTCCAACAGGAACGCGACGACCCACTTTCCGTCGAGGCCGGTATCAGTGAACTCTTGGACCGGCTCACTGACCACGAACTCTTGGAGCTTGCCGAACGATACGGGATGCGGGTTCTGCCGACCGTGACGACTCGCGAGGAGGCTGTCACCTATCTCACCACGCGACTCGCAGATCCTGCACTACAACGCGATATCCGCACCTCGCTCTCTCCGCGTGCACAGCAACTTCTCGACCGTCTGAGCAGTGACCAGCGACCGCTCCCCGTCGCCGTCCTGCTCGCCGAGCCACACTGGTCATTCGGCGAACTACGGCGGACCATCGCGGAACTAGCTCGTTGGGGACTTGTCTGGCGCACAGAGGAAAGTGGGCGACTCTCTTTGCTCCTTCCGTCATTACTGACCAGCGTCCGCGTCGGGCCCACCCACCCGCAGCCGATCGATCTTGCCGAGTCGATGACACACTGGCTGCCAATAGTGACTCTTCTCGATCTCCTTTCGCTCCTGGCACGCGTTCATCGGGAGAGCGGCGCAGCAGGTTCAGCTGGCTCCAGTACCAAGGATGACAGTGCTCGAGCGGCCACTCATCGCTGGTTCCGGCACGAGCCCAGCGAACAAGCCTTATATGTCGAGTTTCTCCAGCGCATCGTTCGCGTACTCGGTCTGGTTGGGTCTGAGGGAACGGTCGACCGGGCGCGACATGCGAGTTGGCTCCGACTTTCGTTCCCTGAACAGGGACGGCGACTGCTCCGCGCCTGGCGCTTCACGTTGGATCCAGGACAGCGTGCCGAAGCAGACCGCATTCTCAGGACGCTTCGCTCCCTTGCAATCGATACCTGGTATGAGTGGGCAGCGATCGTCGGTCATCGCCCGCTGTCCGGTAAGCCCGAATATCGTCACGAGCGCCTCGCGCGCGAGCTCGATTGGGTGGGGGTTCTTGCGCGCGGCCAGACGACGGCGGGTACACTCGCCATTCGCGTAACGCCGTGGGGCGCTTGGCTCCTCGGACTCCGAACTGACCCTCCGGCACATTCCGTCACCGCAAACCTCAGTGCCAAGGGTTGTCCGCCAATTGAACTGGCGGCACTCACCCCGGAACTCGCTTGGCTTCTTCTGCGTCTTGGCGACCTACGCCAAACAGAGCGAGAACCCGGCTGGCAGGTAACCCCGCAGTCGGTCGCTCGCTACGTCGTTGCGGCAGTCCGGAGTGAGTCAGCGCCGCGAGCACCCGAGGAGCTCGGCCATGTGGTGCTGCGCACGCTCGAGGCAGCATACGGTCGCCCACTGCCATCGGTTTGGCGAGACACCCTCCTCACCTGGTTCGCACAGAGCCGACCGGCGTTAGCTCGTGCGGCACTTCACCTCCGTTTCAGCAGCAGCGAGGACCGCGAGCGTGCTCGCGCAGCCTTAGAGGCCGCACGGTGGCACGTCGCCCCGCTCGGTCAATTCGATTTGCTCGTCGTCGACTTTGAGGCACGGCACCGAGCTCGGCTCGTATCGCTCCTTCGTCGCGCTGGTTTCGTGCTCGACTGGTCGACCGGGGCCAACGAACACAGCACACCGCGTTGACCCTAACGGATGTCAACGCGGTGGCCGTGACCATACACGTCTCTACGATCCGCGCTCATGCGCTGATCGTTCTGCTCGGATGAAAACCAACGCTTGAGCGACAGCACTGGAGGGTTCGGGAGCGACCACGTTGGCAAGCGTCCGTCCATGCTCGTCGAACGCCACACAGGCGAACTCGCCGGCCGAATAGTCGAGGACAAATGAGGCGCACTCCTGCGCGAGTTGGGCCAGCAGCCGCTCCAACTTGGGAACCAGAACTTCCTGCTCAGGGATTGACTCGGTCGGCGCCATCACCAGTCGAACCGTGTCGGGATGACCATCTTTCGGAGCCACCCAATCACCTGGCTCGGGACGAAGGTCGGCGGTGAGCCAACGTCGGTAACGCTGGCAAAGGGAGACGTAGGATTGCGACGGAATGCGCATCGAACTTTTCCCCTCACACCTTGCACTGCACAAACACACACTTCACCCTTGACACAGGATGCCTTGCTGAGCATCCTACGTGTGGTTGTGAAGGCGCTCACAGATGCGGCGCCTCGACGACGGCAAGACCACGGTGGATACTCGCGCCACAAAGATCCGCTGTGGTCTTTGGAGGGAAGGGACAGGCCGAGCTCCCCGCTCGGGCGACGTGGAGGAGCGGAGATGACACCGGCAAATGTGACGGCAGAGCAATGGCAGCAGATCAGCCAAACGCTGATCTGGTTCTGGGCCTTTCTCGCCTGCGTGGTCGCGTTCGCCGCGAATATGCTTGTAGCCTACGCCATCATCCCCTCGTTGATTTCGACCCGTGATCTCCCAGCAAAGGTCGGCGCTATTCGTCCCATCCTCTTCGCTCTCGCCGCGCTCTTCTTTCTTGCCGCGCTCTACGCTTTCGTGAACATTGTCAACGGGATCCAGGTTCTGTATGAGATCTGGCCGCACCGCTGGATCTAAGCCACGGTGTGCCGAATCGCCTGCGTTGTCGGCGGGTTTGGTTGAGGAACGGAGCCGAGAGGATGCGGTACATCCGATTGATCTTGTTCGTGTTGGTCGTGCTGGTTGTCATGGCGATTCCGCTCGCTCTGGTACTGGCACGCACGTATTTCCTGTCCCCAACGGCTCAGCCGGTCAAGGCACAGCCGATCCAGTTCCCACACCAAGTCCACGTTCAAGCAATTGGACTGGACTGTACCTATTGCCACCGCAACGCAACGACCTCCGCTCAAGCGACCCTTCCCGCCCTCGAACTCTGCATGCAGTGCCACAAGATCATTCCCTCCCAAGGACGCCCTGAACTCGAAAAGCTCGTCGCGGCATTCCAACAGAACCAGCCCATCCTCTGGAACAAGGTGCACCAGCTTCCTGACCACACCCACTTCGTCCACTCGGTACATCTCAGTTTCGGATTCCAGTGCTCGACGTGCCACGGCGACGTTGGTGCCATGGGCAAGCCTGGGGTCAAGCAGGTACGTGACCTCCGCATGGGTGACTGCATTACGTGTCACCAGCAGAACGGAGCACGGACTGACTGTTCGGTGTGCCATTACTAGTTCGACATAGACTGTCTCGGTGTGAGGAGGCAGACGTTGGAGAAGGGCATGCGGCGACGAGATTTCCTAAAGGTCGCAGCAACTTCCGCGACGGGCGCCGTCCTTTTCGCTGGCTGTGGGCGCATTGGGGACGGTGTGCCGGAAACCGAATTCAAGATTGCACAGCCGGTCTATACCCCGAACGATTGGGCTTTCGGTCGCGATGCCTGGTTCGCGACCGCCGCGCCGCCGGATCAGGGGGGGTACGGCCTCATCGTCCGGGTATTCGAGGGGCGCGCGAAGAAGGTCGACGGAAACCCTGACTTTCCTGGAGTTCTCGGTAAGAGCGACGCGCGCGCTCAGGCGCTCGTTCAGGAGCTCTATCACCCGGATCGCCTCGCCGGACCACAGCGTGCGGCCACACGCGGCAGTGGGCAGTTCCAGCCGATTAGTTGGGACAGTGCACTACAGGAGGTCGCCCAGATCCTTCGCGATGCGGGCGGTGAGCGCGCTGTTCTCATCACCACTCGGCCGAGCAGCTCGCAGGCGGCAATCATTGCGGCATTCCAGCGTGTGACGGGAATACGGCACGCCATTTTGGAACCTGACGAGCTGGTCGTGCTGCGTTCAGTTGTGCGCCGGCTCTTTGGCGTCAGCACGCTGCCGATCCCAGATCTCGCGAATGCGTCCTTCCTTTTGAACTTCGGCGCCGAGTTTCTCCACGGTTGGATCGCGCCGGTCCAACTCGCACGAGCCTACGGAGAGTTTCGGCAGGGACGTCCAGGTCAGCGTGGCCTCTATTACCATGTGGGGCCGCGTCTTTCCGCGACAGCAGCCAACGCTGACCGATGGTTCCCTATCGTGCCAGGCACCGAGGGGCTCATTGCTCTCGCCATTGCCAACGTCCTCCTCACCGAGGGTGCCGTGCCGCGTGATCGATTCGCCCCATACTTCGCCGCACTCGGCCTCGACGAGGCACGATTAACCAACGACTACAGCCCTGAGCGGGTCGCCACGACAAGCGGACTGACCGCGGAACAGATCCGTGACCTGGCGCACGCGTTGGTCGAGCACGAGCCGGCAGTCGTCATCGCCGGAACGAATGCTGCAGCATCGACGAATGGTCTCTTCAACCTGGTCGCTACCCTGGGTCTCAATCTTCTTCTCGACTCATTGAACCAGCCGGGAGGGCTGCTGCTGAATCCGGAGCCACCGCTGCCCGAACTCCGCATTATGGACGACGCAATCTTGACGCAGAGACAGTGGGCTGAGCTCTTCCAACAGATCCAGTCGGGCGCAATTAGCACGGTTCTCGTCTACCGTGCAAACCCGGTCTACGCCCTTCCGCCAGCGACCGGTGCCGCGGAAGCCCTGCGCGCGGCTCAGCACGTCGTGAGCTTCTCCCCCTTTGTGGATGAAACGACGCAACTCGCGGATATCGTGCTACCCGACCAAGCCTGGCTGGAACAGTGGGGGCTCGAGGTTCCCGACCCAGGCCCTGGCTTTGCTGCGGTTGCCGTCCGACAGCCCGTCGTCCAACCGTTCGTCGATGCCCGCGCCTTCGGTGACGTTCTCATCCAGCTGGCTACGCAGCTTGGCCAGCCGCTCCCCTGGGCGTCCCAAGAAGAGGCGACAAAGACGCTCGCTCTCCAGCTTCGCCGACTTGGGAGGGGCAATATCCAGGCAGCGGACGACAAGCAATTCCTCGTCACCCTCCAAGCCCAAGGTGGATGGTGGGACGAGCAGTCACGCGGCAGCGGTACCGTGCCGAGCTCTCCCGTTGTGCAACCTCGCGAGCCGTCTTTCGCTGGGGACAGTGCTCAGTTTCCCTATCTCCTTGTTCCCTACCCGCTCCCCTCGATCGGCTACGGAGAGCTCGCGCATTTGCCGTGGCTCCAAGCGTTGCCGGAACCGATTAGCACCAACGTCTGGCAGAGTTGGGTGGAGGTCGCTCAACGGACAGCCGACGAACTCGGCCTCTCGACCGGCGACGTCGTCCGTCTGATCACTCCGCAGGCAACTGTCGAGCTTCCGGTGTACGTCAACCCGGCAGGTCAACCAGGCCTCGTCGCGATCCCATTCGGGCAGGGTCATACCGCTCTCGGCCGCTATGCCGAAGGCCGAGGCGTCAACCCACTCACACTGGTCGCACCTGAGAATGATAGCGATGCCGGTACGCTGGCCTGGTGCGCGACGCGTTGTCGGATCGAGAAGACGGGACGGCGCGCACGACTGGCTCGATTCGAGGGTATGGTGCCAGCGTTCCAATTGGAGGAGTTCCCGATCGTGCGCGTCATGGCTCCGTCGGCGTGAACGCGTCAAGCGGGCAAAGGGAGAGGGACGGAACGCATGCCACGCTGGGGAATGGTGATCGACCTCGATCGATGTATCGGCTGCGGCGCCTGCGTCGTCGCCTGTCAGGCAGAGAACAATGTTCCCATCAATACCGAAGACGTCTATCACCAACGCCGTGCTATTGCCTGGATTCGCCTTGAGCGCTATTGGGAGGGCGAGTTTCCCAACGTCAAGGCGCGCTACATCCCGGTGCCGTGCATGCAGTGCACCAACGCCCCCTGTGAGCCGGTCTGCCCGGTTTATGCGACCTATCACACAACCGAAGGCATCAACATGCAGGTGTATAACCGCTGCATCGGTACTCGCTATTGTTCAATCAACTGCCACTGGCATGTCCGGTTTTTCAACTTCTGGGAGCCCAAGTGGCCCGACTCACTTAAGAACCAGCTCAATCCTGACGTGACAGTGCGTAGCCGTGGCGTGATGGAGAAGTGCAACTTCTGTGTGCACCGGATCGTCAAAGCCGAGCAGAAGGCGAAAGTGGAAGGGCGTGCTCTGCGAACCGATGAGGTGACAACGGCATGCGCGCAGGCATGCCCCACCAATGCGATCGTCTTCGGCGACCTGGACGATCCGAACAGCGCCGTGAGCCAGCTCCTTGCGCAAGCCGAGCGAGAACACCGAGTCTATCGGCTCCTCGAAGATCTCGGCACGGAGCCGAACGTGTACTACCTAAAGAAGGTTGATGTCGAGGCCACTGCCACAGCGGCAGAGGCGCACTGATGTGCGGCAGAGCAGAACGGGGTGAGAGCTTATGGCGACGCACGGTCACGCGCATGGACACGAACTTCAGCGAACTTGGGAGCTGACACCGTCCGACGTCCTTGGGAGCGCGCTCGGCTGGCTCCGAGAGGTCGGACGGCGCCTACGCACACCCCTCCTAATTTGTCTAGTCCTGTTCGTCCTCGGGATCGTCGCGATCGTGGCGGCCCCTCTGCGGCAGGGGTTCGCAAACCGACAAGCCTGGACGTACGTGGCTGCGGCATTTCTGTACCTGATGTCGACCGCAGCCGCGGCGCCGGCTCTCTCCACGGCACTCCGGGTGGCACGCAGCCACTGGCGCCGGCCAGTCAACCGGGCGTCGGAGATCTGGGGTGTGACACTGATCATCCCCTTCTTGCTGTATCTCCTCTTGCTTCCAACCTTTCCCGGCACCGAGGACCGGCTCTCGATCTGGTTCGGCTGGCCACTCTCGCCGTGGCTCTGGGGAGCCATTTTGATGCTCACACTCACTGGCGCCGGCTATCTCTTCGCCTGGTTCAGTAGCTTGCCGGATCTCGCTATCGTGCGAGACCACGGCGCGCCGGCACAGCGGGGCCTGGCGGCCTGGCTAAGCCGTGGTTGGGTCGGCTCGCACCGCCAGTGGCGCATCTACGAGAAGGTCGTCAACAATATCGGTGTCTTGTATGTGCTCATCTATGTCCCAGTCATGACCGTCCTCTCGTCAGACTTCATCATCGCGCTTATTCCAGGGTATTTCACCGCCGTCTTTCCGGCGTACTTCACCATCACATCCTTTCAGGCTGGTATCGCCTTGACCATTGTGACGATGGCGGTCTTGCGACGCTGGGGCGGGCAAGCAGACTACCTCGGCCGTGAGCAGTTCTGGGCACTTGGGAAGCTTCTGCTCGCCTTCTCACTCCTCTGGTTCTACTTCTGGTGGTCGGAGTTCATTATCTTCTGGTATGGCCGCACGCCGCGAGAGATCAGTGTCCTGAAGCTTCTTATGGCTGAAACCTATCGTTGGCCCTTCGTGCTCTCCTTCGCTATGAACTTTGCGTTACCGCTCTTGATCCTCATGTGGAATCCAATTCGCCGGAGTATCGCTGGCCCGACCGTGGTTGCCACAATCGTGCTGCTCGGCAACCTGATTGATCGGATCCGGTTGACTTCTGCTGCCTTTTCCCAGCCGGACAGCGCCCTCATGGGTAATGCGCACGAACTCCACGAAATTCCTGCTGCCTACGTCCCAGGCATCAGCGATCTCCTGATTCTTGTGGGGATGCTCGCTGGAGCCCTTATGCTGGTCCTCTGGGCGGTTCGGTATTTGCCCTTCCCCTCGGTTGCTGAGGTGGTCGGTGGTCTATGGCTCCGCGCACACAAGCCATTCAAGCATGCGCGGTTGATTGTCGTCGGTAAGCCGGAGTGAAGCTCGTCGGTTGAGTGCGGGAGAGCGAGGCTGGGGGACTGCGATGCAAGAGCGTCATCGGCTCGGTGAAGAGGAAATTACGCGAGAACTCCTACGACCGCTTGTCACAACGACCCCGATGATGTGGGTCGGGTTCATCGGCCTGGGTGCCGTACTCGCCATCTTTGTGTTCGCAGTGAGCTGGATGTTCTACTGGGGCCTCGGCGTCACTGGCCTCCAACGCCCGAACATGTGGGGCTTCATGATCGTCAACTTCGTGTTCTGGATCGGTATTAGTCACGCCGGCGTGATGATTTCGGCAATTCTTCGCCTCACCCAGGCAGAGTGGCGCCGACCGGTCACCCGCGCCGCCGAGGTGATGACGATATTTAGCCTCATGACTGCGATGCTCCACCCTGTTATCCACACCGGCCGTCCCTGGCGGACCCTTTACTGGGTCTTCCCCTACGACTTCTGGCGCAACCTCTGGCCGGACGTCCGCGGCCCACTCGTCTGGGATCCGAGCGCGATCTTGACATACCTCACCGGTTCGACGCTTTTCCTCTACACGACGATGATCCCCGACATGGCACTCGCCCGCGACCGCACCACCGGCTGGCGCAAGGTGCTTTACACCATCCTCGCACTGGGGTGGCGTGGGAACGAACGCCAGTGGAAGATGCAGACGATTGCCGGATTCCTGCTTTCCGGTCTCATCTTGCCGGTTTTCGTCTCCGTCCACTCCATCGTGTCCTGGGACTTCGCTGTTTCGCTGGTTCCAACCTGGCATGCCACAGTTTTCGCACCGTACTTCGTTATCGGAGCTATTCACTCTGGTGTCTCCGCGGTTGTCACGCTTATGGCTTTGATGCGCTGGTTGTTCCGGTTCGATCATTACATCCGGCTCGAGCACTTCGACGCGATCGGCCGGCTCCTCATCGCCGTCGGGACCGGCTGGCTCTGGTTCTTCCTCCTCGACATCTTCTTCGCAATCTACCCGCAGGAGGCTCGTGAACTGGAAATCATGCAATTCCGCCTCTTCCAGTGGCCGTTTAATGTCCTCACAGCGCTCATCTTCATCTTCGGGTACTTCATCCCAGTTCCTATCTGGATCTTTCAGCGCTTCCGCCGCAACGTGAAGATTATGTTCTGGACCTCGATCCTCGTGAACGTCGGCATGTGGGCCGAACGCTACTGGCTTATCAAGCCGGGGCTCATGCGAAAGTACGAATGGACCTTCGATTGGAACTGGTACCGGCCATCGATCGTTGAGATCAGCATCGTCCTTGGATCCTTCGCGCTCGTCGGGTTCCTCTTGCTCGTGTTCTCCAAGATCTTCCCACCGATTTCGGTTTGGGAGGAGAAAGAAGGACAGCACTTCGCACAGCAGCTGCAAGTGGGTAAGCGCGTGGTCAACGCGATCGTGCGGGAGTTCTAGGTCGGCGGGCAGGCAAGGGAAAGCGAGGCGACGATGGCAATTCGCGAAGTTCTCGGACTCTACCGCGATCTCGATTCGGCAGTGGCTGCAGCCGATGCGCTCCGCGAGGCTGGGTTCAGCCGGAACGAATTCGAGGTGCTCTCCAATGCACCGTACCCTGAGGGGACCTTCGGTGAAGAGTCTGGTATCCACCGACTCTTCGTCTTCCCCCTGATCGGAGCTGCCTGCGGCTTCGCGGCGGGTCTCCTCATCACTGGCGGCACGCAGCTCTCCTTCCCTCTCATGACGGGAGGGAAACCACTCCTGTCCATTCCTCCAATGATCATCATCATGTACGAGGGAACGATGCTCGGTGCCCTCATCTTCACGGTACTCGGCGTGCTCTTTGAATCGCGCCTCCCTTGGATCGGTCGCGCACTCTACGACCCGCGCATTACTCAGGGATACATCGGTATCCTGGTCCGTACCGCGCCGGAGCGCGAAGCACGCGCCATCGAAGCGCTCCGCAAGGCAAATCCTGAGGACATCCTCACCGAGGGTGGCAAGGCCGGGCAACAGCCGGCACGGGGCTAGCGGGGTGAGAGGGAGACAGAATGATGTGGCAGTTCTTCAGCTCACGTCTGAGCCGCCGTTTCCTGCTCGGAGTGCTGGCAGGCTCGCTGCTCACCATTCTCGGCAGTGCCTGTGTCTCGAGCAACACTTATCCTATCGACTTTTTTAGCGAAATGCATTACCAGAAATCGTTCCGTGCCCAGGAGCCACCCCGACTTGACATCCCTGCTGGGGTTGTCCCGATCACTGGTGGGGAGCCGCAGTACACCTTCGAAGAAGCGCGCAATCTCCAGAATCCCCTGGCTAATGATCCACAAGCTGCGGCTCGTGGGCAACAGCTCTTCCAGGTGAACTGTGTTGCCTGCCATGGTCCGCAGGGGGACGGTAAGGGGCCACTCGCGGTCTACTGGGGACTCGTGCAGGGCGCAGTACCACCAGCCAACCTTAAGGATCCAGCAGTCGTCGCCCGCACCGATGGAGAGTTGTACTGGATCCTGACCAATGGCTACACCTCACCCCAGCACCAGACCCAATATCCAGGTGGCCTAACGAACATGCCCGCGTTCGGCAAGTTGCTCACTCCCGAGCAGCGTTGGGCGCTGGTCAGCTACATCCGTCAGCTCCAACAGCAGCCATAAGTTCACCCTCAGGGACCGCACCTCCGTCAGACGCCCAGCCGTTCACGGCTGGGCGTCGCATTCTTTCGGACTCCGTGACACAGTACGCATTCCTCACCGCATCGCGGTGTCAGTCCCATTCCAGCCCCTCGTGCGCTGTTTCACGCCCTTTCTCGACCCGAACAGTGTCGACGGCAGCACTGCTTTTTGTACGCACAGTGCGCCCCCTCGCACCCCGCACAACTTCAGCGCTGTCAGGGAGGTAGACTGCTGGCAGGCAAAGAGTCAGTCCCCCAGACATCCACAGCTTGCCACAGCATAGTTGCCCCACTGCCACATCTGTGGCCACACCAGGGCCCCTATACCGTCCAACCACTCCAACCGCACTCGTTGAAGGACGAGCGGATGGAGAACGGAGTGTCCCGAAGTCGTTCCATGCTGGCCGTCATCAAGGGAGTACCGCGGAGCCGCCGCGCTCTTGCAAACCACTCCGTCGTCAGCGACGATGACGTGTAGCTGGAGGTGGCACTCAATTGGCAAGGAGGGCAAGATGACGAGACCGGACTACGACGCAATTGTCATTGGCTCCGGCCACAATGGCCTCATCGCAGCTGGTTATCTGGCCCGGGCCGGGAAGCGCGTACTCGTGCTCGAACGGCGTTCCATCATCGGCGGCGCGACCGTGACCGAGGAGCACTTTCCCGGATACCGGCTCTCGACTTGCTCGTATGTTTGCAGCTTACTCCTCCCAGAAGTGGTACGTGATCTCGAGCTCCCAAAGTACGGTTATGAGGTGCGTCCCTTTGATCCACAATACTTCGTCCCCTTCCCAGACGGCCGCTATCTCATGGTTTTCCTGGACGAACGCCGCACTCGCGAGGAGCTCCGGAAGTTCTCGCGTCGCGACGCCGAACGCTGGGACGATTACTGGGCAATGTGGAACCGCATGATCGCCCGTTTCCGTCCCTTCCTCCTGCGACCTGCTCCCACGCTTGCTGAACTCGAGCAGGCGTTCCAGGGGCCAGAAGGACTCGCGGATCTCCGTACCCTCCTGATGAAGAGCATCGCTGAGGTGCTTGATTTCTTCTTCGAAAGTGAAGAAATCAAGGCCCCTCTCTGCACGGGCGGGGTCATCGGTGTAAACCTCGGTCCCAAGTCACCGGGCACTGCCTATGTGAAGTTTCACCATTTGCTTGGGAATCTCAACGGCCATCAAGGAGCCTGGGGTTTCGTCCGCGGCGGGATGGGTACGATCGCCGAAGCCCTCGCCGGCTTTTGTCGCGACCACGGTGTCAGCATCCTCACGGACGCCGAAGTGGCGGAGATCGACGTTATCGACGGCGTAGCGCGAGGTGTGCGGCTTGTCGACGGCCGCCGTTTCACCGCCCGCGCGATTCTTTCCAACGCTGACCCGCAGCGAACATTTCTCCGCATGGTACCCGCCCACCACCTGCCAGCGTCGTTCCGCGAAGCGATCGCGCGGATGAAAGTCAAGGGGTCAGTGGTGAAAGTCCTGCTTGGTCTCAACCAACTGCCTAACTTCCGTTGCTATCCTGGTACGCAGGTTGGACCGCAGCATACGGGCGGCATCGTGATCAACCCATCGATCGATTATCTCGAGCGGGCCTGGGAGGACTGCAAGCATGGACGTCCTTCGGCACGTCCGTTCATGGATTGCTATATCCAATCCGCCACGGAGGATGGCCTCGCCCCTCCAGGCAAGCATGTCATGTCGCTCTACGTGCAGTACGCCCCGTACGATCTGGCCGAAGGTACCTGGGAAGAGCGGAAGGACGAAATCGGGCGGAACATCATCGATACCCTTGCCGAATACGCTCCGAACATCTGGGACGCTATCGACCACATGGCCGTCCTCGGGCCACGCGATATCGAAGAGATCATCGGCATCACCGGTGGGAACATTTTCCACGGCGAAATTACGCCCGACCAGATGTTCGCTTTTCGCCCTGCACCAGGCTTTTCGGGCTATGAATCAGCTATCGAACGGCTCTACTTGTGCGGCTCGGGGGCCTGGCCAGGTGGAGCCGTCTTCGGCGCACCGGGTCGAAACTGCGCGTTGCAAGTCATCGCTGATCTTGAGCACCGCGGGGGATGATCCCCGCGGTGCTCTTCCTCACTCGGCGACAGCCGGCACGATCTCCGTAGCGATCAAGCGCAGTGCATCGACGTCGTCGAGATCGAAGGTTTGGAGCATGATACGGCGGACACCGATCGCGGCACGTGCCTGGATCTGCTCAAGAACCTCCCCAGGCGTACCAACGAGCCAATGACGCCGCTTCGCCTCCGCGATCACCTCTGCGGGGCTCAGCGTATTCCAGAAGGGGAACCACCGCCGCAACCGGTGAGCTCGTTCCTCCAGCTCCGAGCTATCGCGACCGCTAAGGTGCGCTACCATCCACGAACAGACAACCGCCTCCGGATCTCGCCCGATCGCCCGGCAATGCTCGTGCAAAAGGGCGATCTTGCGCGCGTGCTCCTCCACGCCGACATTCGTGACGTTCCACTCGGCCGCATACCTCGCTGCAAGCGGCAGAGTACGGCGCTCTCCTCTCCCACCAATCACGATGGGCACGCCAGTCTCACGTAACGGCCGAGGACGAAGCTGCGCCTCTTCAAGCTGGTAGTATGTCCCTCGATAAGAAACTACCTCACCCGTCCAGAGCAGGCGGATCACCTCGAGTGCTTCAGCCAGGCGCTCCATCCGTTCCCGCACCGAGAGCAACGGAAATCCGAATGCCTCGTGCTCTCGTCCGTACCACCCGGCCCCCACTCCGAGGACGTATCGCCCACCGGAAAGATGGTCGAGTGCCACCGCATGCTGAGCGAGTTCGACCGGATGCCGGAAACTCACCGGTGAAACGAGTTGTCCGAATGTGATCCGACTCGTGCGCAGCGCCACCGCGGTGAGTGATGGCCAGAGCGCGAGGGTCTCGCGCTCGACCACGCCGATAACCGAGAAGAGATGATCGGAACGCCACAGCGAATCAAAGCCGAACTCCTCCGCAAGCGCTACGACGCGGAACCAGCGCTCCCACGTAACATCCTCCTGACCCTCGACCATGATGCCAATACGCATTCGCTACTCCCTTCCCGAAGCCGACTCGTGTATAGGAGTGCCTGCCCCGTGCGATCAGGCCGGAGCGCCCACTTCTGCCGCCGGCACTCTCTATGAACCACTAACAGCGGGGAGCACTTCTCGCGCCATCAGCTCCAAGCCGTCCAGATCGTCCAGATCGAACATATGCAGCATGATTCGCTGAATACCCAATGCTGCCCAACCCCGAATTTGGCTGGCGATCTCCCGCGGTGTGCCGACGAGCCACCACCGCCGCCGTAGCTCCTCAAGAACTCGCTCTGGATCGAGTCCATCTCGGTCTTCTCCTCGCCAGTGCGCGAACCGTAATGCCTTCTCTCGGAGCTCGGCTTGGGAGCGACCGATAACATAGGGAATCATGAGCGTTCGGCGGATCGACGCTGGATCCCGACCCAATTCCCGGCAGAATTCTTCAAGTATCGAATTCTTCCGTAGATACGACTCCGGATCGACGAATCCCGGGTTCCATTCGTCGGCAAACTCGGCCACCACGCGTAGTGTGCGCCGTTCTCCTCCACCTCCAATCAGAATCGGCACCCCTTCACCACGGAGGGGAGTCGGACGAAGCACCGCACCGTCCAGCGAGAAGAAGCGGCCTGTGTGGTGCACCGGCGCACCACGCCACAACGCCCGGATTATTTGCAGAGTCTCCCGTAGCCGCTCGACCCGCGTACCAGGCGGCGGGAGTTGAAATCCAAACGCTCGATGCTCTCGCTCCTGCCAACCTGCTCCGATCCCAAGGATGTACCGTCCGCCCGAGAGGTGATCCAGCGCGACTGCATTTTGCGCGAGTTCGACAGGGTGCCGATAGGTGATCGGTGAGACAAGCTGCCCAATGCGCACCCGCGAGGTCAGCAGCGCCGCCGCTGTGAGCGCCGGCCACATCGCCAACGATTGGCGTGCAGCTCCTGGAAAGACGGTCCATAAGTGATCGGAGGTCCAGACCGACTCGAATCCTAGCCGCTCAGCATGCTTGACAACCCGTAGCCAACCTTCCCAAGTTACGTCTTCCTGGATGGCCACCATCACACCGAGCTGCATGAAACTGTCCTCTTCCCAACCCCCGACGCGTCCCGAGCATCACCATTCCAACGCAGGCATCTCACTATTTTAGAACTTTATAAAACGCGCAAAAACCCTGTCCTGACCACTGGACGCACTTTCCGAACTCACACGTGCGGTAGGACTTCGCGGGCGATCAGTTCAATCTGGTCGATATCGTCGAGATCAAGCGTCTGTAGCATGACCAGGTCGACGCCGAGTGCAGCCCATGTTCGCAGCTGATCGACAATCTCCGCAGGCCGCCCGACGAACCACGAACGCCGGCGCAACTCGGCTAAGAATTCATCTGCCTCGTAACGTCGCGTAAAGTACAGTGGTTGCTCCCCAGTCAAATATTCTTGGAGCCGCATCGCTCGCTTCCGGAGCTCTACCTCCGTCCGGCCGATTACGTATCCTGCCATCAAGGTTCGCCGGATAGTCGCAGGATCACGGCCCAACTCCGAACAGTAGGCGCGAAGACGCTCGTCCTTTCGACGGAATCCATCTGGATCGGTGAATCCTGGATTCCACTCGTCAGCGAACTGAGCTACGAGGCGTAGCGTCTTACGCTCTCCACCTCCCCCAATCATGATGGGGACACCACTCGGACGAAGCGGCCGTGGCCGGAGAACAGCTTGTTCAAGACAGAAATATTGCCCACGATAGGTTATTGGCTCTCCACTCCACAGCAGCCGAATCACCTCCAGCGCCTCGCGCAGGCGCTCTGAACGCTCACGGACTGGCGGCAGAACAAACCCGAACGCCCGATGTTCCCGTTCGAACCATCCCGCACCAATGCCTAGCACGTAGCGTCCTCCAGAGAGATGGTCGAGCGCGACCGCATGCTGGGCGAGTTCCACGGGATGGCGAAAAGTGACCGGAGAGACGAGCTGTCCGAAGCGAATCCGCTTTGTACGAAGCGCAGCGGCGGTCAACGACGGCCAAAGTGCAAGCGAAGCTCGCTCTGAAGCACCAACGACCGAAGTGAGGTGATCGGAGCGCCAAATGGAATCGAAACCTAGGGCCTCAGCGAGATCCACAACGCGCAGCCAGCGCTCCCAGGTAACGTCTTCTTGCCCCTCCACCATGATCCCGAGCTTCATGGCTCTTCCTCACAGAGATCCACTGGGAAACGGGAGACCAAGCCCACCCGCCAGTGCACCGACCTTTGCCGTGACCGCCTCATCGACGCGGCGCAGCGCGTCGTTTACCGCCGCTGCAATGAGGTCCTCCAGCATTTCCGTATCACCTGTCTGGACCACTGCTGGATCAAGTCTCACACGACGCACGTGCCGTAACCCGTCCACTTCAACGCGCACCGCCCCGCCGCCAGCCGAGCCCTCGACCACCAATTCAGATAATTCAGCCTGAACCTTTGCTAGCTGCTCTTGAACCTGCTTCAAAAGACGCAAATTCGGCTGCACGACGCACCTTCCTTCACTTGCCCATACGGGCCCTGACCGCACCTTCACCGGTTCGAGCCGACACGGATGCCCGCGAGCGCCGCCTTCCGTTGCTCCACGCGCTCCACCATCGCCCGTGCATTCGCCAGCGACTCTGGGGTGATCGGCACGCCATCCATCATCGCTGCCAGCTCCTCCAGGCGCGCTTCTCCACGGAGCTCGTGGACAAGAGTTTCCGTCGTTCCTTCCTCGACATGCTTCGTGATTTTATAGTGTCGATCCGCAAACGCTGCGATCTGTGGAAGGTGGCTGATCACAATGACCTGATGTCGTTGGGCGAGTTCCCACAACCGTTCACCCACGACTTGTGCGCTCCGGCTTCCGATCCCCACATCAACTTCGTCAAATACCAGTGTCGGCGTCTCATCCACCTCGGACAAGATCGATTTCAAGGCCAACATCAACCGTGCCATCTCACCACCAGAAGCAATCCGCGCGAGTGGCCGCGGTTCCTGACCGGGATTCGGCGCGATGAGAAATTCCGCCCGATCCCATCCGCTTTCGCTGCAGGTCGCAGCACGCTCGACAAGCGACTCCGGGCGAGCCGAATCGTCAAAGAGCACAGTAAATATTCCTTGACCAAGCCGCAGCGCCCGCATCGCCTCGCTCATCGCGCGTTCCAAGTCGACAGCCGCTCTGCGCCGACGCTGGCTCAACTCCTCAGCCCGCTGAACAACCTCAGCCGCAAGCGCCTCGGCCCGCGCCTCCAGCTCAGCGATCCGCTCATCGCTCGATTCCAGCGTCTCCAACTCTCGTCGCGCCCGCTCAGCGTAGCTTAAGATCTCTTCGACCGTTCCGCCATACTTGCGCTTGAGGCGTCTGAGCAATTCAAGTCGGTCTTCAATCGCTGCCAGGCGATCGGGATCAGACTCGACCGTCTCCGCGTACACGCGCATCGTTCGCACGACATCTTCAATGCTATAGAGCGCTTCTCGGAGCTGCCCAACAAGCCCTTGCTGTTCGGGATCCAGACGTGCAAGCTCCTCCAATCGCAAGCTTGCACGCCGCAGTGCGTCCAACGGTGCGTAGTCTTCGCCGTCCAAATTCGTGACGACCTCTTGGGCGAGCATCGCGAGACGCTCAGCATTCTGCAGACGAGCTCGCTCTCGCTGTAGTTCTTCCTCTTCGTCCGGCCGCAGCCGAGCACCCGTAATCTCTTGGAGCTGGTACCGCAGCAAGTCGATGCGATGCGCTCGATCGCGCTCCTGGGCGCGTAACTGGTCAAGTTCGCGCAGTGTCGCGCGAAACTCACGAACTGCCCGTGCCAATTCACTGCGCAGCGGGAGCAATCCGCCAAACCGATCGAGGAGCTCGAGCTGCCGTTCGGTCTTGAGAAGCGAGAGATGGTCACTCTGCCCATGGATATCGACCAGAGCTGCGCCGATCGTCGCGAGCACCCCCGCCGGCACAGCCTGCCCGTTCACTCGAGCGAGACTGCGCCCGTTCGCTTGCACTTCTCGGGAAAGGATCAATTGATCGTCCTCCGGCACGATTCCATACTCAGCGAGTGTCGCGGCCAACCCGGGCGCACTGAGCTGAGAGACATCGAAGATCGCCTCGACCCAGGCGCGCGACGCGCCGCTTCGCACGAGATCACTCGAGGCACGTGCTCCGAGCACGAGCCCCAATGCATCGATGAGGATTGACTTCCCAGCGCCTGTCTCCCCGGTCAGCGCAGTGAAACCCGGGCCGAACTCCAATTGGACTTCGCGGATGATTGCAATGTTTCGGATTGTGAGTTGCAGCAACATTGTCCTAACGATCCATCCGAGCCCGCTCGGGCCGCTTCGTTCCGGATGCTGGTCCAAATTGTACGGCACCGAGCACAGCTGACCGTTGTTACACTGAGAGACAAGCGACAATCGCCAAGATGGGGGAAGGAAGCGACGGTGGCAGACGAGGTGACACGCGATACCTGGCGGATTGCACTGGCACAAGTCGATCCAACGGTTGGGGACTTTCCTGGGAACGTCCGATTGATTCGTGACCTGGCACGGCAGGCAGCAGAACTCGGCAGCTCTATTATCGCCTTCCCAGAGCTTGTCATCACTGGCTATCCGCCAGAAGACCTCCTCCTCAAGGTGAGCTTCATCGAGGCAGCCCGCCGTGCACTCCTCCAACTCCTCGATGTCGTTCCTGATCGAGTGCTCATCGTCGGCGTCCCCTGGGTGGAAGGCGGCATGCTCTACAACGGAGCGGCCGTCCTCGCCCGCGGCGAGCTCGTTGCCGTCGTGCCCAAGCACCACCTGCCGACGTATGGTGTCTTCGACGAAGATCGCTATTTTGCTCGCGGGACGCAGACGTATCGATTCCTCTGGGGGAATCTGCGCTTTGGCGTGACGATCTGCGAGGATATCTGGTACCCCGTGGGACCAGCCAGCAGCCTCGCGACGCAGGGAATCGACCTTCTGGTCAACATCAACGGTTCCCCATATCACCGTGGGAAGTGGCAACAGCGTCAGACTATGCTACAAACTCGCGCCTCGGATTGCGGCTGCTATCTCGCGTACGTCAATATGGTCGGTGGTCAGGACGAGCTTGTTTTCGACGGGAACAGTATCGTCCTTGACCCGAACGGGACAGTCCTCGCCCGAGGTGCCTCGTTCGAAGAGGACCTTGTTATCGTCGATCTGCCTGTCACACGTGTGCTTTCCAGTTGGCTCCACGATCCCCGACGACGGTGGCTTGCACGTTCCGAGCCGCATCCCACGCTACCTGTCATCGACCGTGAGATCCCGCTGCCGGTGCCAGATGGACAGCTACCACCGCTGCCGGAGCATGTCCGCCGACAACGGATACCCCTTGAGGGAACCGCCGAGATTTACCAAGCACTGGTTACCGGCGTCCGTGACTATGTCCGCAAGACGGGTTTCCGTACCGCGGTCATCGGCCTCTCGGGTGGGATCGACTCATCATTGACGGCCTGCATCGCAGCAGACGCCCTTGGGCCGGAGAATGTGACCGGTCTTTCGATGCCGAGCCGGTATTCTTCGCGGCACAGCATCGAGGATGCTGAAGCGCTCGCCCGGAATCTGGGAATCCGCTTTATCGTCATTCCCATCGAGCCCGTACACCGCGTCTTCCGCGAGGTGCTTGCACCGTTGGGTAACCAACCCGAAGAACCCGATGTCGCCGACGAGAATCTCCAGGCCCGTATCCGTGGCACCATCCTGATGACCTATTCCAATCGCTTTGGCCCTATTGTCCTGACAACCGGCAACAAGTCTGAGATGGCCTGTGGTTACGCCACATTGTATGGCGACATGGCTGGGGGATTCGGCGTACTCAAAGACGTTCCGAAGCTTCTCGTCTACGAACTGGCACGGTATCGCAACAGTATTTCGCCTGTCATTCCCGAGCGCGTGTTCACGAAGCCCCCTTCCGCGGAACTCCGCCCCAATCAGAAAGATGTCGACACCCTGCCGCCGTTCGAGATCCTCGACCCATTGCTCGAACTTTACGTCGAGCACGACATGGGGCGAGAAGAACTGATCCGTGAAGGGTTTGATCCCGAGATTGTCGATCGTGTCATCGCAATGGTCGATCGAGCGGAATACAAGCGGCGTCAAGCCCCGCCAGGGGTCAAGCTTACGCCGCGTGCATTCGGCCGCGATCGCCGATTGCCTATCGCGAACTGGTTCCGCGGTTGAGTTGCCGCGTTCCTCACAGAATTGGTACAGTTGCGCCACACGACTCATCGTGAGCATGGATTTGGGATGAACTCGACCGAGGGAAGGCGAGCGAGCGGTGCGCAACGGAGCGGTTCCTGATATCGTCATCAGACGCCTACCACTGTACTTGCGGACTCTCCGCCAGCTGCAACGTGAAGGCTGGCGAACCATCTCGTCGGAAGAGCTCGCCCAGCAACTCGGCTCGACTGCAGCACAGATCCGACGCGACCTCTCCTACTTTGGCCGTTTCGGCAAGCAGGGCTACGGCTATTCGGTCGAGGCACTAATCCGCGAACTCGAAGGTGTCCTGCAACTCGATCGGCTCTGGGACGTGGCGCTCGTTGGATATGGAAATCTTGGCCAAGCCATCGCCCATTATCGCGGCTTCGAGCCGAACGGCTTCCGGATCGCGGCGATCTTCGCCAAGAATCCTGAGCACGTCGGTCAGGTCGTCAATGGAATAGTTGTCCTGCCCGAGACCGAGATCGAACGAGTCATCAGAGAACTCGGCATCCGCATCGGCATCATCGCTGTTCCGGCAGAAGCGGCGCAAGAAGTCGCCAACCGTCTTGTGGCAGGAGGAGTGCGAGCCATCCTCAACTATGCTCCCGTCGTGCTACACGTTCCCCCCGATGTCACAGTACGCGAAATCGACCCGATCAGCATGCTCCAGAGCATGACGTACTATGTTCGCGAAAATGGATATCGCTCAGAGGAGAACGGACACGCGACCTCAGTTCCAGAGCTTAAGGCAACAATCGCCGCAGAGAGACGTCCGGTAACGAGCTAAGTAAAGCAATCAGGAGGAGGAGATCGCCGACAAGTAGTACAGCCATCAGTGCGAGCGGAAGTGTTGCTCCAATCCCTTCGAGATAATCATCTAGCCCGCCGATTTGACTGATCAGTAGGAGGTATCCGGCCCAGCCGAGGCCAATTAACATTCCGCCAAGCACAAGTACCGGCGCCAGCGACAGGTCACGCCAGACGAGCACCGCAAGATTCAAGAGGAGCAAAACAATACCTGGAAAAACCAGCGCCCCTACTACCGTCCAAAGTTGCCGCACCCCCTCCGACGAAGCCCATCCGTCAGCTGGCCGACGGACGCGCGGCCAACTCCGTTCTAAATAGTCTTCTGTCAACTCGATGGTTACCAGCAGCAGTGCGCTCACCAGAACAAGCAACCAGAGCCGCAGGTCGAAAGACACGACCCGCCTCCCGCCCGTGCATGGGCATACCCTACCTGCACGACCGCTTCGCGGTGTGCTCTAGCCGAGCGTTACCCTACCATGAACCGCGAACCCCGGCAATCGCCCATTAAATGAGCTGAAAGCGCAATGCAAGGTACCGCATCGCCCGGAGCCACCCTTGAGCAGCAGGCGCCCTCACGCTTGGAAATCGGGCAAAAGTTGAGTCAGTCTGCTAGCTGCTCCTTGCCCTATAGTCGCACAAAGGCTTGATGTGTCAGGGTCAGAACCCCAGACCTGCCGCGCGAGCACGTGCCAACGTGCTCTCGGCCATCCGCAAGCTCGCCGCATCGATCATCGTCGTCCCAATTGCCGTCGCGCCACGGCGCTGCTGCTCAGCTTCGTGATAGGCACGCAGCACTTCCTTTGCCCACGCGATTTCATCTTCTGTCGGTGTGAACACCTCGTTTACGACCGAGATCTGCGCTGGATGGATGCACCACTTGCCGTCATACCCGAGCGCCCTCGCCTGAAGAGCAGCACGGCGCAATCCGTCAAGATCCCGATAATCGGCGTAGGGACCATCGATCGCCCGGAGTCCATAAGCCCGCGCGGCGACGAGCAATTGGTGCATCGGATAGTGGAGCCGGGAACCACCGTAAACCTCGTCCCAGCGATCGGTCATTCCGATCGCAGTCATCGGCATTCCGACCGAGGCTGCGTAGTCGCCCGGACCGAAAACGAGACTGCGCAGCCGATCGCTCGCTGCGGCAATCGCTGCCGCATGCAGAATCCCACTCGCCGTTTCAAGCTGAACTTCTAACTCGATGCGATGCCCAATACCACCCGCAGTTTCCAGCTGGTTCAACAGTAGGCAAACCGCACGGACCTCGTCGGGGTGGTCAACCTTGGGCAGAATGATGATGTTGAGGCGATTGCCAGCCGATTCGACAAGTTCGACCAGATCACGATAGCAGTGTGGTGAGTCCAGTGGGTTAATCCGCACAGCTCGTGGACGTCCCAGCCAATCCAGTTCCTGCAAGGCCCGCGCGACATGACGGCGCGCCTCCGCCTTTGCAGTCTCCGCGACCGAATCTTCAAGATCGAGAAAAACGAGATCCGCTTCAGAACGCAACGCTTTCTCGAAGAGTTCTGGCCGTGAACCGGGAACGGAAAGGACGCTTCGCTCCGGATGCAGCACCGTCAACTCCTTTCTCCTCTTGTCCTTCTCCAGGCGCAGGATAGAGCACGAGCGGCTCCACTGTCACCTCTTCTGTGTTATCCGATGCCATCGCTACACAATTGACCCTACAGCCAGGTCCCTACGTCGCCAATCACGGGGGATATCCAGACAAGCGCCAAGGGAGTTCGCATACCCCGCCCTCAAAAGCGAGAATCTCTGCAAGGCCGTTGTGTCTTTACGTACTCGTCCAGTCAGATCCCTTCCAACATGCGGTACACTGGCCTCAGGGAGAGTGATGACACAGGATCGGTCTCGCCTGGCACGAGAGTTTGCCGAGCGAGTTCGCGAAGCAACAGGTCAGGAACTCGATTTCTCGCTGGACTCGCTTGCCGTGCTCGATGACCTCCTCGACGAGTGGTTGCATCTCGCCGAGGTCTATGGCGGCGAGCGTCCACAGGACCTCACAGAGCTCGCGCAGCCGCTTGCCGCCTACGTCGGCGAGACTATTCGGTTGGCCTTTGGAGGCAGGTGGATCGAGCGGCCAAGTGGACCAGTTCTCCGGCTCGCGGAAGCAGTCGACCTGGAACTCTTGCCTCTTGTCCGGGCTATTCTCGCGCGACAGCACCCTCCCGCCTTTGCCCGTCTCGCTGCCGCATTGGAGCGAGAACTCGAAGAACGCGCATGGAAGTAGAACCGCACACGCGCTTCATCGGTATCGACTTTAGTGCTGCCCGAGACGCTGCCGATCGAACTTGGGTCACTGTCGCTTCCGGAGATCACGACCAACTCGCGGTGGCAGAATGCCGACCAGTGCGGACGTTACTCGAATATCCATCCCAGCCGGTTCCGACAGCACTTGTTTCCTTCATCGCACGGAGCGGACCAAGCGTCATTGGCTGTGATGCCTGCTTCAGTTTGCCGCTTCCGCTCGTGGATACAACCTGGGAGGACTGGTTGTGCACGTATCCCCGTCGTTTTCCCGATCCTGATGCCCTCCGACGCGCCGGGCGAGACATCTCTGGCCGCGAGCGCAAGCGACTCACGGATCGCCTCGTACACGCTCCCTTTGCACCGACCAACCTGCGCCTTTTTCGCTAGACTGATGCGTGGTTAAGAGAAGTTCTCCACCCCCTCGTTGAGCAACGCGTGGTCGCGGTCGCCCCGTTTCACCCACGTGCCGCGGATCGGCCCTATCTGATGGAGGTATGCCCTGCGGTATCACTCCGCGCACTCGCTCTGCCACACCGTGGTTACAAGGGAAGGACGGCTTACGCACAAGCTACCCGGGAGCAGATCCTCAGGGGCCTCCAGGGCCTTGGTGTCACGCTCTCGCCGGCTCTCTCCGCTACTGTAATCGCGCAACCTGGGGGTGATGCACTCGATAGCATCGTGGCTGCCGTGACCGCCTGGCTCGTGACGATGCGGAACCCTCCGCCGTCAAACCTACCGGCTGAAGCCAGTCGAGAGGGGTGGATCTACGTGCCGGAACCACCATTTTCGCTCGCAAGGCGGCGGTAGACAGCGAGAAGTTTCTCGGCAATCCGCTCCCAAGCGTACTCCTCCACAACAAGCCGCCGCCCCGCCCTACCGAGCGCCAGCCGCTGTTCCGGAGAAGCCAGCAAGGACAAGACACTCTCGGCGAATGCCTGCGGCTCGTCCGCGAGGAGGAGATGGCGCCCATGTTCGCACTCCACCCCCTCGGCCCCAAGCCGCGTGGAGACCACAGCTTTCCCCACTGCGAGCGCCTCCAGGAGTTTCAGGCGCGTCCCGCTTCCCGCGCGCAGCGGCACGACGACGACACTCGCCCGGGCGAGCCAGGGCCGTACGTCCGGCACGGTTCCGACGACCACAACCCCGGGTATCCTTTCGAGACGCCGCACCTCCGCAGGAGGATCGAAGCCGACTAGGCTTAGCCGCGCCGCTGGCCGACACCGGACGATGCGCGGCCAGACCTGTTCGGCGAACCAGCGTATTCCGTCCACGTTCGGCCAGTACCGAAAGCTCCCGACAAAAAGCACATGATCTGGCTCCGCAAGTTCAGGGGGTTGCAATGGATAACGGTCCAACTCGACGCCGTTCGGCACGACCGCTACGCGTGCTTCGCTGACCGCAGCAATCTCTTGTGCATCGACACGGGACGTGGCAAGACACCACGTCGCTCGTCGCCAAGCCGCCCGCTCATCCCGCCGAACACGAGCAGTCTCCAGGCGTAGCCACAGTCGGCGCCACACGGAGGCTTGCCCAGCAATACGCTCCAGCACCCGGTACTCCACGTTGTGCGCGTCGAGGACAAGCGGCATCTCCGGTGAAAATGGCAACAGGCCTAAAGGTCCATATTCCACCTGCACCACATCGAATGCATGCTCCCCTAGTTTCCGGACGACAGGAGCAAGCGGCCACGCGAACGTCCAGTAAAAGGCGGATCGCCGCGAGAAAAGCGAGCGCAGTTGACGAACTCGCTTCGCGAGCGTTGGTCCCTCACCCGGAGTCCAGGCGCTTGGTACCCGGAGGAGACGAATCGGAGCTAGTGCCTCGCAAGCCTCATCCCACTGTACCGCGGGTGGAGTACTGGCCAGTAGCGTGACATCATGCTCCAACGCGAGAGCGCGGAGTAGCTGCCAGATACGCAGCGCTCCCCCCGTTCTCACTGGGTAGGGCAATAATGGCGAAACAACCAGGACGCGCAACGAGATCTCCGCGTTTCCTTTCTCAAAACTCCATCTCTTCCACCGCCGCGTCATTGTAACGAGTCGGTGGGAAAGTATGCGTGAACAGGTTATCCTCGGCAGTGAAGCCGATTCGTGTCGTTGAATTACGAGGAGTCTATTATGGAGTCACACACGTTCCCGCACCCCGAACTTTTGGACGCCGCCCTCGCTCGTCTCATCCCCGCGCAGCAGGTGATACTTACAGAATTTCGCCCGCTGCCCTCATTCCGACGGAACGCCTGGCACGTCATCTTCCGTGACCGCTCCGACAAGAGTCGGAGTACCCTTTCTCTGCTGGCACTTCTCGTTCCCCGAACATTGGAGTACTCCACTCCCACAACCTCGTACGCCATCGCGACGTCTGCCGGATTACCGACGCCAACGATCCGCAGCGTGGCTGAAGGCCCTGAAAACGTGCTCTTCCTCTGCTCGCTCCCTTCGGGAACCGCACTCACCGAGGTCTTGCGCGAGTGTGATGCTCCATGGCAGATCAGTGCCGCCGCGGTAAGCCTGGCCCGGTTCTTGGTACAGCTGCATCGCACCCCGTCCAGCGCACTCGGCATCGAGGCAACCGCAGAGCGTACTGCTGAGCGCGACCGTAGCCGCATTGCGACACTCCGCGAGGTAATACGCGACGCTCCAGACTCGTTGCGGGGCACGCTCGAGGGCATCCTCGACTGGATCGACGACCAATTACATGTCAGCGCACCCCTTGTACCAACGCTCGGACACTTTCCGCTGACGACTGTCTTTGTTGAGAGCGGTGAGGTGAGCTGCGCTTTCGGTTGGGAGCAGCTCGCTCTTCGCCCCGCGGCCGCAGACTTTGCGGGCCTACTCTTTGAACTTGCGCCATTTGACTCCGCCGTCCGCGCGCTTTTTCTCTCCGTTGTGCAAGCCAGCTACTTACAGGCAGGTGGCTCGACTCTGGCTGATGCACCCGCCCGCGCGTTGCTCGATATCGTCGAGCGAACTCTCATCGCCTGGACCGCCCGCGCCTCGCACGCGTTCAGTGGGGGGCCCCGCGATCCGCTCGGGGTAGTGCGGACCCTCGAGAGCGCCCATCGGGCCGCGCGCTCTGGACTGGCCGCAATGGCGTACCTCTGATTCAGGCAGTCACAAGTTCCTCAGCGAGCTCGCTGAGCGCCCGCACTCGCCGAACGATGCTCGCAAGCGTGGCGGGATCGATCGACTGGCGACCATCGACGAGCGCGGCATCTGGTTCGACATGAACCTCAACGAGAAGGCCATGCGCTCCAGCAGCAATCGCTGCAAGCGACATAGGAGGCACCAGTTCACGCCGCCCCGTCCCATGACTCGGGTCGACAATCACTGGCAGATGGCTCAACTGGCGCACCAGCGGGACTGCATTGAGATCGAGCATGAATCGCGTGGCTGGCTCGAAACTCCGCACCCCTCGCTCGCAGAGGACCACCTGATCGTTCCCTCCAGCAAGGAGGTATTCCGCAGCGAGCAGCCATTCCTCAATGGTGGCGGCAAAACCCCGCTTCAGGAGAACCGGTTTCCCAGTTGCCGCCACCTTCCGCAGAAGTGCGAAGTTCATCATGTTCCGGCTGCCAATCTGGAGCATGTCTGCATATTGAGCGACAAGATCGACCTGCTCGGTATCCAAGACCTCCGTCACGATCGGTAGTCCGGTCCGCTCCCGTGCCTCCGCTAGGAGTTCCAAGCCACGCTCGCCGAGGCCTTGGAAGCTGTATGGGGAAGTTCGTGGCTTGAATGCGCCCCCTCGCAGTAACGATGCACCTGCTTCCCGCACCGCTTCTGCAGTACGGAGCAGCTGCTCTCGATTCTCAACCGTGCAGGGCCCGGCGATGATAACCGGCTCATGACTTCCGATGACAACGTCACCAACTCGTACGATCGTTCCTCGCGGTCGACTCGCGCGAGCCGCCAAACGGTATGGCTGAGAAGGAGTCACGACTGCCTCGACGCCCGGGTAACTTGCGAGTTCCGCTGCAACATCTGCCGGCATTCCCTGCCCATTCACTGCAAAGACCGGTTGGCCGCCCCGCGTCAGTGTCGTGACTGTGAAACCCCAACGGTGTAAGTCGTCCAACAGTGCCTGCTGGTGATGCGGATCAACATCGGGCCGCAGCCGAAGAATCATCGCCTCAGCTCCCTTCCCTTATGGTTCTCCATAAAACGAAGCGAGCAGAGGTGACGACCTCTGCTCGCCGGCGTTACTGGCTTTTCGGGCTACGGGGTCAGCGCTTCAACACCCGGCGCCCCGCCAGCAACGCCGGCGGGGTAAAGTAGTACGCAAACCAAACCTGGTGCTGAAGCGACACACTACCCATAGCGTTGATCACTATAGCCCTCACAGCTCCCGCTGTCAAGGGAGTTCTTCGTCCTCCGGATCTCAATGCCTGTCCCATACAGCCCATCCTACGCAGCACCACTTGGGATCCGAAGCGCAGATAGAACTCCCGAGTTCACGTATGGCACATCGCCAGCTGACTGACTCCTCGTCCAGCTACCGTTGCTCCGTCCGCCACCGACACTTCACCTCACTTGCCCAGGGGCCAAAAGAGACACTTCGTCTTACCGTGCACATCCCGTCAGACGCAAACGGTATGAGCGAACACGATCTGGCCTCGCTCGTGCCAACCTTCCAGGCCACAGCGCGCAACGTTGGCCATAACCGCTTTGCGTCCTCCTCAATCAAAGACTAGAACACCCCGAATTAACCGACCTTCCTCGAGATCCAGGAAAGCCTGATTAATTTCGTCCAGCCGATAACGCTTCGTCACGAGCTCGTCCAGCTTCAGCTTTCCGTCGCGATAGAGACTCAGCAAGCGCGGGATATCCACACGCGGCACATTGTGGCCGAAGATTGTCCCGACAATTTCCTTCGCGAGTAGCATGAAATCGACCGGAGTAATGTTCATACGCTGCATCCGTCGGTCTGATGCCCCAACAATCACGGTTCGTCCCGCTTTGCGGGTTGCCCGAACCGCAGTACCAATCACATCGGCAGTCACCAACGAAACCGTCAAGATTGTGGCGTCGGCGCCGACGCCGTGGGTAATGTCCATGATCCGCTGGACTGGATCCTCCCGCGTGGGGTTGATGGTGTGTGTGGCCCCAAACTCCTTGGCCTTCTCCAACTTCCAGTCGACCAGATCGATCGCGATCACCTTCTCCGCCCCGGCCATGGCGGCACCCTGCACCGCGTTCATCCCGACTCCACCAGTGCCGAAGATCGCCACCGTCTCTCCAGGGCGGACACGGGCGCGGTTGACGGCTGCACCCCAGCCGGTGGGGACCGCGCAGCCGACAAGACACGCCCGATCCAACGGGAGATCCGGATCGATCTTAATGACCGAGTCCACCGGGCAGACCGTGTACTCACTGAACGCCGAAACGAGTGCAAACTGGGCAATGTCTTCACCAGCTTGGTTGTGCAAGCGGAACGTGCCGTCCAGTTGCGTCCCTTGAGCAATCAAAATGCCACGATCACAAATGGCGGCCAGCCCGCTCAAGCACCAGCGGCACTTGCCACAAGCTGGGATGTAGCAGAGGACGACATGGTCGCCAGGCTTGAGGTCGGTGACACCGGGTCCGACCTTCTCGATGATCCCCGCACCTTCATGGCCCACGACCATCGGGAAACGCACCGGTGCCTCGCCTTTGGCGAAGTGCCAGTCGGAGTGACAGAGTCCGGTCGCCACCAGTTTGACCAGGACCTCGCCCTCCTTCGGCTCGTCCAACTCAAGCTCTTCGATACTGAACGATCGGGTCGGGCCGTAGAGAACCGCCGCACGCGTCTTCATGGAGCACCTTCCCTACATCGCCTGTCTTTAGACATGAAACAACTTCGTCTGTTCGGTACGGTAACAGGCGTCCTGAGCTCCTTCAACACGCACGTTCACCATAGCTGAACACCCGGGCACGCTATCGCTCATGCTCTTTTCCAGGCGCTTGCAGTCAGCGTCGGGCTATCCCCTACGGCCGATCCCAGTTTCGTCCCCACACCTTCCGATCAATGTTGATCACTGGGGTGCACTCTCGTCTTTCTGATATGCCGGAGGCGAGCCGTCCCCTTCTGTTCAGCACTCACCCGAGTCAGTTATCCTATTCGGCGAGCGCCACACTGGCGCAGGAGAGCAACAGACGAAAGGATGGGATCGTGTTCTATCGCAGTGACGTCGTCGGAAGCCTTCTCCGACCATCCTATCTTGTTGAGGCCCGCCAGCAGTATGAGGCCGGACAACTCTCCGCCGCCGAGTTTAAGCGGATCGAGGACCGCGCAGTCGACGAAGCAATCCGCCTCCAAGAGGAGGCTGGTCTCGAGGTCGTGACCGACGGCGAACAGCGCCGTTATGCCTTCTTCGGGCATCTGGTCGAGGCGATGGAAGGCTTCGACAAATTCGGCGGCTGGGCCATTACCTTCCGCGACGAGCAGGGGAACGAGAATCTCGTGCGGCGGCCGATCGTTGTGGACAAACTCCGTTGGCGCCGAAACATGTGCGCCGAGGAGTTTACGTACCTTCGTGCCCGCACGAACCGGGTGGCCAAAGTGACACTCATCAGCACGATGCAGGCCGCGGTGTACTGGGATAAGAACCGGTCGGTTGGTGCCTACCCGACGGTGGAAAGTTACCTCGCCGATGTGGTCGACATCACCCGCCGCGAGATCGAAGAACTGATCCGGCTCGGCTGCACCTACATCCAAATTGATGCCCCACAGTACGCGGCGCTTTTGGACCCAAAGATCCGTGAAGGATACCGTATCCGCGGTATGGATCCGGATCGCATTGTCGATCAGACGATTGAGCTCGATAACGCCGTCCTCGACGGCTTCGACAAGCAGGGCGTCATCTTTGGACTCCACATTTGCCGTGGCAACAACCAGAGCATGTTCTATGCCTCGGGTGGCTACGATCCAATTGCAGAAAAGGTCTTCCGAAAGACCAAGTTTCACCGCTTCCTTTTGGAGTACGATGACGAGCGATCAGGCACCTTCGAGCCATTGCGCTTCGTCCCGGAAGATCGCGTCGTCGTCCTGGGACTTGTGACGACGAAGAAGATGCGGCTCGAGAGTCAAGACGAACTGATTCGACGCATCATGGAGGCAGCCAAGTACGTCCCACTCGATCGATTGGCATTGAGTCCACAGTGCGGCTTTGCCTCCACGTGGGAAGGAAATCGCATCACGCCAGAAGTGCAGCGGCAGAAGCTGGAGCTGGTAGCTCGCACCGCGAAGGCTGTGTGGGGCTGAACGACACCGTGAACAGTGCGCCGCTGGCAAGCTGATCACCGCCGGCGGCGCACTGCTCTTTCGCGTCCATCACACCGGTTGCCACGTCCCGGACAGAGCCACTCGTCCCACCCAGTGTGACCTGATTGGTAATGCCGAACCAGCAACTCTTTAGGTGAACGTGTCCACGAGCACGGGAGAGCCTTCGGGCACGCCAGTTGAGCGTGATGACGGGAAGAACTCCCTCCGAACGGTGATGGAATGCCAGTTTCACCCGCGCTGACCGACTCCGGAGCTCGTCCCATCGGAGGCGGATGGGCCGCGCATCACCGTCATGACTCAGAGAGAAGTTCCGCTTCTACGGCGAAAAGTGACTGTCAGCCTCAGCGTCACCTTCGCAACACCAGCCCCCACAGAGAGCAGGCAATGTCCGGCGATGCCCTGACTTAGGCTAGGCGCGTCGCATGGTGAGTCAGTGCAGCGCGTCATCCGAGCAGCCGTGCAGGAGCAGCAACCACGTCCGTTGCAACAGATTCTCTGTAGGCTTTTCTCCGGCCCCGCAGGGTAACACCTGCTAGCGGCGGAACAGCAGGTTGAGGAGCAAGGTTAGGATGAGACTCAATAAGAGCATCGTCATGAGCGGAATGTAGATCGTGAAGTTCCCACGCTGATACACGATGTCCCCAGGGAGACGTCCGAGGAAAGGCACGCGACCAGCGAGGAGTAGGACAATACCGAATGCGACGAGCAGTAAGCCAAAGATAATGAGCATTCGCCCGAACGCCTGCAGCGATTCCATCGCCTCCGCGGCCCCCTCATGAACGGCGCTGTCCAAAAAGTTCACCGAGATGCGTAGCCAAGTCGAAGATCAACATGAAGAGGAAGGGGACGAGCAAGACGAGCAGCACCATGAGGATCAGCTTGGCAACTTCCGCTGTACCCTCCATCGCTCCCTCCTCAAAGATTGTGCCAGGGGCAGCTCAGATTGAGCTGCCCCTGGTCTTCACGCCACCACCTCGGCTTCGGCAAGGAGCGATCGCACTTCGAGATTCCCGTGCTCGTCGACATCCACAATGACGGTATCACCGTCACGGATCTCGCCACGCAGGATCCGGTTCGCCAGCCGGTCCAGCAGCTCACGCTGGATAACGCGCTTCAGCGGCCGTGCTCCATACACCGGATCGTAGCCACGCTCGGCGAGCCACTCTTTCGCACGGAGTGTGACCTGGAGCGTGATATTCCGCTGCTTCAAGCGCTGTCGCACCTGTCGCAGCTGGATATCAACGATCTGCGAGAGCTGCTCGCGTGTCAGCGGGCGGAACATGATGATCTCGTCGATCCGGTTCAAGAACTCCGGCCGGAAGTGTGCCCGCACCGCTGCCATGACACGCTCATACGCTTCCTGCTCGCGATGTGGCAAGAGCGCCTGGATGTACTCTGAGCCCAAGTTGCTGGTCATGATGATGACCGTATTGCGGAAGTCGACCGTCCGCCCCTGTCCGTCGGTCAAACGCCCATCGTCCAGCACCTGGAGTAGGACATTAAAGACCTCGGGATGCGCCTTCTCAATCTCATCGAAGAGCACCACCGAGTACGGCCGCCGCCGTACGGCTTCCGTCAGTTGCCCACCTTCCTCATAGCCAACATAACCAGGCGGTGCACCGATCAGGCGCGAGACGGTATGGCGCTCCTGGTACTCAGACATATCGATCCGTACCATGGCGCGCTCGTCGTCGAACAGGAACTCAGCCAGCGCACGTGCGAGCTCTGTCTTGCCGACGCCAGTCGGGCCGAGGAAGATGAAGCTGCCGAGCGGCCGATTCGGATCCTGCAGCCCAGCGCGCGCTCGTCGGATGGCGTTTGAAACGGCACGCACCGCCTCATCCTGGCCAACGACCCGCTCGTGGAGTCGCTCTTCCATGTGGACGAGCTTCTCCATCTCGCCTTCCATCAGCTTCGCGACCGGAATACCGGTCCACTTGCTGACGATCTCGGCGATATCATCGGCATCAACCTCTTCCTTGAGCAGACGGCCCTGACGCTGTACCTCAGCCAGTCGCCGCTCCTCCTCGCGCAGCTGGCGCTCCAGTTCCACGAGTCGCCCGTACTGAAGCTCCGATGCGCGCGTGTAATCGGCGACACGCAACGCCTGCTCGATCTCGATCCGTGTCTGCTCAATCTGCTCCTTGAGCGCGTTGATCCGTTCGAGCGCCTGCCGCTCCTGCTCCCACTGCGAGCGAAGAACCTGCTCCTGCTCGCGCAGGTTGGCAAGTTCTCGTTCGAGCTCTGCCAAGCGCTGCCGCGAAGCCTCATCCCGCTCCTTCCGCAGCGCTTCACGCTCGATTTCAAGCTGTGTGATCCGGCGGGTGAGCTCGTCGAGCTCCGCTGGCATACTCGTGATCTCCATACGGAGTCGCGCCGCCGCTTCATCAACCAAGTCGATCGCCTTGTCAGGCAAGAAGCGGTTCGTGATGTATCGATGCGAAAGCACTGCTGCCGCCACGAGCGCTGAATCGAGGATCCGCACCTTATGGTGAAGCTCGTAGCGCTCGCGCAGTCCTCGGAGGATGCTGATCGTGTCTTCCACCGACGGCTCATCGACATACACCGGCTGGAAGCGACGCTCCAGGGCCGGGTCCTTCTCGATATGCTTGCGATACTCGTCGAGCGTCGTGGCGCCGATCGCGTGGAGTTCGCCACGCGCCAGCATCGGCTTCAGCATGTTGGCTGCATCCATTGCCCCCTCAGCCGCACCAGCGCCAACGACCGTATGTACTTCGTCGATAAAGACGATGATCTCACCCTCCGCGGCCCGGATCTCGTCCAGGACAGCCTTCAGACGCTCCTCAAATTCACCGCGGTACTTCGCACCAGCTACCATCGCTGCCAGATCCAGCTGCACAATCCGCTTGTCGCGCAGCCCCTCCGGCACATCACCGCGAACGATCCGCTGTGCGAGACCCTCGACGATTGCCGTCTTCCCGACTCCTGGCTCGCCGATCAATACCGGGTTGTTCTTTGTGCGCCGCAAAAGCACCTGGATGACACGGCGGATCTCATCGTCGCGCCCGATCACGGGATCGAGCTTGCCCTGGCGAGCTAGGGCGGTGAGATCGCGACCATAGCGCTCTAGCGCTTGATAGGTTGACTCTGGGGTCGGTGACGTTACGCGCTGCGCACCGCGGATCTGGCTCAGTGCGCTCAACACGCGCTCTCGCTGTACACCGAAACGAGCAAGCGCCTGAACCGCTGGCGAGCGAGGCACTGCCTCCAACGCGGCAAGGAAGAGATGTTCCGTGCTAATGTACTCGTCACCGAAATTCTGCGCCTCGACCTGCGCACGCTCCAACGCACGCCGCAGCCCCGGTGCGATCGTTGGTTCCGCGGCATACTGCAAACGCGGCAATGTCTCGAGCACCCGCTCTAATTCGTGCGCGACACGCCGCGGGTCCAGCTGCATGCGCAGCAAGACCTGCGGGACAACTCCATCGCCCTGGGTCACGAGCGCGTAGAGCAGGTGCTCAACATCAATTTGGCTATGCTGCCGTTCCGTCGCCAAACGTTGAGCGACGAGAAGAGCTTCCTGTGCTTTCTCGGTAAACTGCGGTCGCCCCATCATTCCCCATCCTGCGTACCGAAGTTATCTTGTGAGACAGGAGGAGGGCAGCTCATCACGGCTCTTGTGGAGCTCCCAGCATGCCGAGCATCATATCGATATCAGCGACGACCGAGTCGAAGATCCGGTCATACTGCTCGGAGATTGCCAGGCAGCGTTCCCGTAGTCGCCGCAGCTGCTCCGTCAGTGCCAGTGCAAGCTGAACCCCCGCGAGGTTGACCCCACGCTCCTCAACGAGGTATTTGACCTGGCGCAAGCGCTCCAGATCTTCCGCTGAATAAAGACGGAGATTTCCGCGCGTGCGCGACGGCGTTACAAATCCCTCGCGCTCATACTTGCGCAGCGTCTGCGGGTGCAGTTCGAGCAGCCGTGCGGCGACACTGATCACATACAGCGGTTCGGATCGGCGCATCCTAACCTCCCGAGTGCTTCTCCTCCTGCACTCGCCCGGAGTATACCACCTGATATGACTCGTATCAAGGATGCGGGACGTGCGACGAATCGTTTTGGAGGCGTGCCATCACCGCCCACTGCGGTGGGAGCTCGCTCAGGGCAGCCTGGATAACCGGCACCCTCCCGAAACTTAACTGGGCCACAGTCAACAACGTCCGTGCATCGCGGACACGGCCCACTCTCCGATAGGCTCTCGCTGCCGCAACCACACCCAGCGGGGACAGTGTCCAGAACTCCGGTGTCCGGGTAAGGTCGAACGCTGGATTGAGTCGTAAAGCATTTACAAACTCTTCCTCGGCCACCGCGATATCGCCACGTCGCCCTGCACGAACGCCCCGTTGTGCAACAGCCACTGCAGGGTCGAACGAGACGAGAGCCGCTCCTCGCGCTGGTTCGACCGCACTCGTTTGTCCCCGCAGGGCGCGGGCTGTCCCGCCGCGTCCATTTCCTGACCGCGGACGACTGGCATGTCGAGCGACGCGCGGGGAGTGCAGCCGGCGCGCTCGCGCTGCAGTTGGGGACGAGCGGCGAGCCACCACCATAGCCGCAAGGACTGGGAGACTCATCAACAAGACACCGGTCACTGCAGCCGCAGTCAGTGCCGAGGCAGGCCAAATCCAGAGCTGCGTGGAGCGCGAGTCCGACGTTGGGACGTGCACCATTAGCGCTCGCGGTTCCATCGCATCCGCTCCCTCAGCTGTGGCCGTCCTGGCGACTCCGAGAGTTCGCTCGTTTACTGGCTCGTTCCCGATCCCCCCACTTGCCAGCTGGTCAAAGGCATAGTCGAGTAGCTGAACCGCATCGTTGTACCAGGCCTCACGGGTGCTACCAAGAATCACGACGATGACGGTATGCCCATCACGTTCTGCTGCCTCAATGAGGGAATACCCAGCTGCGTCAGTGATACCCGTCTTCCCGCCAATCAACCCCGGGTATTGCCCGACAAGCCGGTTGGTCGTCTCGACCACATAGGGTCCGTTTGAATAGGACGGTGTCTGCAAAATCCGCCGCAGCTCAGGGCGTTGCAGCACCGCACGCGTGAGCGTCGCCAGATCCCGTGCAGTGCTGACGTGCCCCTCCTCATCAAGGCCGTGTGGGTTGCGGAATGTTGTCCGCTGCATGCCGAGCCGCTGCGCGACGAGATTCATCTGCCGGACAAACCGTTCGACCGAGGCTTCCGGGCTCTCCCCGGGCAGGGCACTTAAGTTGCGCGCAATCACCATGGCGGCGTCATTGCCCGAGGCAAGCAATAGGCCATAGAGGGCCGTTTCAAGTGTGAGCTCGTCGCCAGGACGGAGCCCCATCGATGCTTCACCGACGAGATCCTGGGGCTGGACATGCAGCACCGTATCAAGCGGGGCAAGATCAACGGCGGTCAGCGCTGTCGCCAGCTTGGTCAGACTGGCTGGAGCACGCGGGACATCGGCGGCCTTCGCGTACAACACTCGCCCCGTCTCTCCATCGAGCGCGATGGCGGATGCCGCCACAAGCTGTGGCTCTCCGATTGCCGCCTGGGCCCCGGCAACTGGAATGATCAACCAGCAGGACAGCATGGCAACCACGAAGCATGCGCGTACCCCCACCAACGCACTCCTCCGCGTCAGGAATCACTCTCCGTCGCTCTGACTACTGGGCACATCCTAGCAGCCGGAGGGTGTACGGACAAGGGATCTTCTGACGAGTAGCAGCCTACGCTCACCCGTGCTAGCATCATCCTCAACGGAATTGGAGGCGACCGATGGCCGACTTCCCTGGGAAAGGCAAAGTCGCAGTTCTACGAACGACACCAGAAACGGTTCTCGCTGACATCGGGCGGGCAATGGTGATGGCGGGATACCGTGAGGCCCTGCCCCGCGACCGCGAGACGATTCTGAAGATCAACATCACCTGGGATACGTGGTATCCAGGCTGCTCGACAACTCCGTGGCAACTCGAAGGAGTCATCCGGCGGCTGAAAGCTGACGGTTACGGTCATCTCATTGCGGCCCACAACCGCACGGTTGTCGTCGATGCGTATAAAGGCGAGCGCAATAATAAGCACAAGTACGTCGTAGATAAGTACGGAGTGGAGAATATCCACCTCTACGAGCCACAGGTAGAGTGGGTACCATACGAGCCAAAGGGTGAGCTCCTTGTCCTCCACAAGATCTTCCCAGAGGGAATCCGCATTCCCAAACTGTTCATCGGTCGCAACATTATTCACCTACCGACAGTCAAGACTCACGTGTTCACCACAATAACTGGTGCGATGAAGAACGCGTTCGGTGGCCTTCTGAACGAGCGGCGCCACTGGACACATGCCGTTATCCACGAGACGCTGGTTGATCTCCTGACGATTCAGCAAGAGATCCATCCGGGCATCTTTGCGGTCATGGATGGAACTTTTGCTGGTGATGGCCCTGGACCACGCGCAATGCGGCCGCATGAGAAAGACATCATCTTAGCCAGTGCTGATCAGGTCGCGATCGACGCTATTAGCGCCAAACTCCAGGGGTTCGACCCGCTCTCGATTCCGTTTATCAGGATCGCCCACGAACGTGGGCTGGGGGTTGGTGACCCACGCGAAATCGAGGTTGTTGGCGAGGACATCTCCAATGAGTCCTGGGGGTTCGTCGCTGGAGACACGTTTGCAAGTCGCGGACAAAAGCTCATCTACCACGGTCCTCTCAAGCCGTTCGAGAACCTGCTTTTGCGCTCCCCTCTTGTTCCCTGGTCGTACGTCGCGTCGAACGTCTATCACAATGTTTATTGGTATCCAGTGCACGGCAGACGACGCGTCAAGCAAGCCCTACAGACGAAGTGGGGGCAGCTGTTCCTCAGTTACGATGACGGGAAGGTTGTGCTCCCTGGTCCGGATCCGGTGGGAACTGCTTTCGTCCTGGGTAGCCTTGGCGCGCTCGTCGTGGGGTCGATCAGCGCCCTCCGCTGGTTCCGCAACCGTCGCTAGGTCGATCGAGCACCGGGAGGCCGAGCACCCGTGCCGCAGCAGCCACACGCTCTGGTGGGCCCACCGGCACGAGGGCGAGCGAACCATTGTTCAGACGCACGATCTGGACAACGATCTGGAATCCGACTTTGGCAATTCCCCGCGCTGAAGCAACGTTCGGCGCGTCATAGCCGATCCAGAAACGTTCTCCGTCTTTCTCCATTCCCAGGACGGCCCGGAGCAAACGTGGATAAATTCCTCGCCCTCGCCAGTCAGGGTGCGTGAAGAAGTCCCAAAGGTAGCGGTCACCGGGAGACAGCACGAGTGAGAGACCGAGTGCGCCGATCTCCGCCGTGCGTGTCGCGACCCAGCCGTACGCGACGGCCTTGCCGTTGAGGAGCGCAACGTATGGTCGGTGGCCATTTCGGCGCCGATCCTGGAGTTCGCTTGCTTCCGAATCGGTGAGAGATTGGAGGAGTTCATCCGCGGCGTCGGGAATGACTTCCCAACCGGGGAGAGAACTGAACAGTGAAAGCGGATCACCATGCCACCACGCGCAAAACGGCCCCAAAACTGTCATAGACAAACTCACTGCTCAGCTCGACTGAACCGTGGAAGGTTCCCGGACGATGTTGCGGTCTCGCAAGCGCTCGCGGTACAGCCCCCGGTACTCCTCTGGCAACAACCGCGCGATGGCCAGCATCACATCGTCCGCGATCTCCTCTGGGGATCGCTCCCGACCCTCTGGGGTTCGGAGCATGACGGTGATGGGTGCCCCGATCCGTACCGTCACGCGTGGCCAGCCACGCAAGGGCTTTCGTCCCTTCGCGCCATTGAACGGCAAGACTTCAGTTCCCCAAATCGCGACGGGCAGGACCGGCACGAACGGGTTGCGGCGGATCAAAAGACCAACCCCTGGATGAGGCGGCTGGAGTTCACCGGTGATGCTTCGCGTCCCTTCTGGAAAGATTCCCACCAGCATCCCCTCGTGCAGGAGCCGCTCCGCGTGACGCAAAGCCTGTCGATCCGGTCTCCCACGATCCACAGGGAACGCCCCCGACTGCCGCACGAACCACCGGACGACGGGCACAGCGAAGAGCTCCTTCTTTGCCATGAACAGGACTGGACGCGTGAACGCAGCAATGATGAGTACAGGATCCGCATTGTGGAGATGGTTGGCCGCAACGATCGCTGGCCCGATCCGTGGCACATGTTGGAGTCCCTCAATCCGAAAGCGGATCAGAAGTCGCAACAATGGCACAACAAAAAGTCGTGCCGTGAGAAAGATAAGCGTCTTAATTTTGCGTCGTCGTGACAGACGCCACGCTGTGGGAATCTGCTCCATGCTCGGTACACTCACATCGCTCTCGGACAATGGCCAGAACCGCCTCGACAACTTCCTCAATCGACCGGTTGTCTGTATCGATGATAATCGCATCGTCAGCTGGACGCATCGGCGCGACGGCACGCGTCGCGTCCCGACGATCACGCTCGGCCAGCTCGGCGATAAGCTCGTCGAGCGACTGCACGATACCACGCTTGGCGAGATCCCGTTGCCGTCGCCGAGCTCGTTCCTCAAGAGAGGCGTAGAGCCAGATTTTCACCGGTGCATCGGGCATGACGACCGTACCGATGTCACGTCCAGCCATGACCACGCGACCGTTCCGCGCGAGTTCCCGCTGGAGACGAAGGAGCGCTTGCCGCACCGGTGGGTGAGCAGAAACCAGCGACGCCAGACGATCGATCTCGGGTGATCGAATCGCCCAGGTGACATCACGCCCATCGAGCCACACGTCGTAGAGTCGGCCATCATCGACCGATGGCGGACCGACCCGCAGAGACAGTGTTTGCGCGAGTTGAGCAAGTCGCTCGGCGTCGTCCGGCGGAATCCCTTGCTCCGATGCGACGAGTGCGAGTGTCCGGTAGACGACACCCGTGTCGAAATACAGCGCGCCCAGCCGTCGCGCGACCTCAGCGCCGACGGTGCTCTTTCCTGATCCGGCCGGACCGTCGATCGCCACCACGAACTGGCATTCTTTCCCGACCACGACGCTCCCGATCCCTTCGCACCTGCTCACTCGGAGTTTCGGGTAAGCCGACCGCGCGGCGCAAGGCCGCAAGTTCGCCCGGCGTCAGGTCACGCCACTGGCCTGGCGGCAAGTCACCAAGACGGAGCGGGCCAACGCGCACCCGATGCAGCCGCAAGACGGGATATCCCACTCGCTCGAAGACGCGCCGGATAATCCGATTTCGGCCCTCGTGGATCACCACACGATAGACCGTACCCTCGGGTTCGGTACGAATCGCCTCCAGTCGTCGGATCGCCACCGGGCGCCCGTCCACCGGCACCCCCCGACGCAACGCTTCCTCAACGTCGGCCGGGGGAAATCCGTCGACGAGTACTTCGTACTCCTTCTCCAGCTCGTACCGAGGATGCGTGATGCGATAAATCAGGTCCCCGTCATTCGTGAGCAGCAGTAACCCGGAAGAATCTCGGTCTAAGCGTCCCACGGGGACCACGCGCTCTGGCACTTGGACGAGATCAAGAACCGTCTTTCGCCCAAATTCGTCCGCAGTGGTCGTGATGTATCCAACCGGCTTGTGCAGCATGATGTACCGCCGCGGCTCTGGCCGAAGCGGCTTGCCGTCAACCCGGATCTCTTGTCGCTGCGGATCGACCTTGGTCCCGAGCTCCCGCACGACCACGCCGTCGACTGTGACGCGGCCGGCGCGAATCAACTCTTCTGCTTTCCGCCGCGAGGCGACACCGTGTGCGGCCAGAACGCGTTGCAATCGCTGCTCACCCATCGCTCACGCTCGCTCGCTAATCGGTACGAAGCCGAGCTGGTCGACGCGAACCAGCGGTACAGCGACCAGGTCGACGATTCCAATGCGCAATCGTACCGTACCGACCGTTCCCCACGCAGCGGGACGATAGGTGACGTCGAGTTCAACTTCCTGAGCACGGTCAGCTGGGACCACAACAGTCGGCGTTAGTGCCGGAACGATGCGGAATCTCCTTAGCACCGCAAGCTCGGGGAAGGTGCTCCCATCGAGCGTCAGCCAACGATAGTGCTGATCGAGCCAGCTGAGCAGCACATGCGCATCTCGGTACCGATCCTGGCTTCCGAGAATCACAAGCACCACGATGTCATGACCGCGGCGAACGGCAGCGACAAGGCATTGCCCCGCCGCCGGACTCGTACCGGTCTTTACGCCGATCACGTCGGACGCAGTCAGAAGCTGGTTCGTATTCGTCAGCGTGACCTTTCTTGCCTGGGGACCGTCGATTTCGACCTCGATGGACGGAGCTGCGACGAGATCTGCAAGCAACGGGTCGGACAGGAGATGCATGGCAGCGATCGCCAGGTCACGGGCAGTCGCCACTTGCCCAGGAACATCGCGGCCGTCCGGAGTGAGAAAGTATGAGGAACGAAGCCCGATACGACGCGCTTCCTCGTTCATCGCAGCCACGAACGCCGCTTGAGGAGTCTCCCCACCCGTCGCGACCCGCTCACCGCCAACACGCGCTAACGCCAGCGCTGCGTCGCCGGCTGAGGCGACCAGGAGTGCGGCAAGCAGGTCGCGAACTCGAAGTCGATCACCGACTTGAAGACCAGCATTCGAGTAAATCGCTGGATCCACAAGGTCACTCGGCTCGATCATCACCCACTCATCCGGAGCAAGCACGCGCCGTGCGGTCAGCGCGGTGATGATCTTCGTTGTACTTGCCGGTGGAAGCGGTACGTCCGCGTTGTCCGACCACAACGCTCCTCCCGCTGTGATATCGACAACGAAGGTGGCACGGGCTGTGACTCCAGGGGTATCGGTCAGCTGTGTTCCGGTACTCTCCGCTACACCCACCGATCTCTCGGGAGCAGCAGTCACGCCGGCAGTGGCCCATGTGACAAGCGCCAAGGCGAGCACGGTGGAGAGCACCACACGTCTCACCGCTTGGCAAGCGCGTGGCTCCCGACGATACTCTTCCGGCCAGGCATGGTCGCGACGGAGGAGGCAAGTGTGGAAGCGAAAAGGTCGGTGCAGTTGAGAGCAAGCGCAGAGAACGCGGTCGAATATCTGCCAGTAGAAAGCCGTGACGCGATTGCTGAACGCTTGGGCGTACCACCAGAATTCGTCGCCAAGTTGGACGCCAATGAGAATCCCTACGGGCCACCACCTTCTGTCATCGCGACGTTGGCCTCGCTCACCGACCTGCATCTCTACCCCGACCCCGATCAGCGACGCGCACGGGCCGCACTCGCAGCCTACACCGGAGCTCCGGTCGAGCGCATTTTGCTCGGCAATGGGTCAGACGAACTGATCGATCTCCTTTTGCTGGTGACAATCGAACCTGGCGACGAGGTTATCGTTCCTGTGCCAAGCTTCGGTGTCTATCTGTCTCGACCGCCACTGTTTGGCGCCCGCGTCGTGACGGTGCCGCGTATGCCCAACTTCGATCTCGACGTTGACGCAATCGAAGCCGCTGTCTCCTCCCGTACTAAGCTTATTTTCCTCGCCTCGCCTAATAATCCGACCGGCAACCTGGTTACACCGCAGCAACTCACCCAGATCCTACGCACAGGGACGCTCGTCGTCTTGGATGAGGCTTATTACGAGTTTGCTGGCCAGACGCTGCAGCGATTCGCCGACGAATTTGACAATCTCGTCATCTTACGGACCTTCAGTAAGTGGGCGGGTCTGGCTGGTTTGCGGATCGGGTACGGCATCTTTCCGCTTCGCCTCGCGTCAGCGCTGTGGCGGGTCAAGCAACCATTCAATGTGAGCGTCGCTGCGCAGGCAGCAGTCGCGGCTGCGCTGGAAGACCGCTCCTGGCTGATGCAGCGAGTGATGCAGATCCGCCTCGAGCGTGGTCGGCTGTATCGCGCACTGCGACGGTACCCGTTCCTGACACCGTTCCCCTCGCACGGGAATTTCATCCTCTGCCGCATCCACGACGGGCGCGCACACGAGCTTCATGCGCATCTACTCCGCTCGGCAATCGTCGTGCGTCGTTACGACGACGAGTGGCTTCGCGATTATCTCCGCATCACGGTCGGTACCCCTGAGCATACTGATCGCATCCTGGCTGCGCTCGACGAATTCCGATGAAAGGTGGGAGGAACGAACGTATGACCGAACAGCGACGAGCGAGTGTCGAGCGCACAACTGCAGAGACTGCCGTTGCGCTGGAACTGACTGTCGATGGGACAGGGCACGCCAGTGTCGAGACCGGAATTGGCGCGCTTGACCACTTTCTAACGCTCTTCGCGCGACATGGTCGCTTCGATCTCACGGTTCGTGCGCGTGGTGACTTGCACGTGGATGCACACCACACAGTCGAGGACGTCGCAATTTGCCTTGGCCAAGCACTGCGCCGGGCCCTCGGCGACTGGCGTGGCCTGCGACGCATGGGTGACGCTGCTGTGCCCATGGACGAGGCGCTTGCGCACATCGCCATCGATCTAAGTGGCCGCGGCATCTTTATCCACCGCGACCCCTTTCCCGCCGGCGCCGTCGGACAGCTCGAGTGTGACCTCGTGCGCCATTTTTTGGAGACGCTGGCCCGCGAGGCCCGTATCACGATCCATCTAGTGAAACTCTACGGGCAGAACGCACACCATCAGATCGAGGCTGTCTTCAAGGCGCTCGCCCGTGCACTCGACCGCGCCACCGAACTGGATCCGCGCATTGCCGGGCAGGTTCCGAGCACGAAGGAACACTTAGAAATCGAGAGTTAACGAAGTCAATCGAGACGGAGTGCGCGTCGCTGTGCCACCATCAACTCGCTAATTCCTCGCTCGGCAAGTTCCAGCAGCTGATCGAGACGCTCCCGGCCGAACGGCTGCCCTTCTGCGGTGCCTTGCAACTCGACAAACTCGCCGCGATCCGTCATTACGACGTTCATGTCCACTTCGGCGCGGCTATCCTCGGCATACTCGAGGTCGAGCCGCGGCTCGCCTCCCACAATCCCAACGCTGACCGCCGCAACTTGTCGGACGATCGGTAGTACTGGCAGATGCCCCGCGCGGACAAGCCGGTCCAGCGCGAGATACAACGCCACCCACCCTCCAGTAATGGCGGCTGTCCGAGTCCCACCATCAGCCCGAATGACGTCGCAGTCGATGATAATCGTTCGCTCGCCGAGCGCCGTAAGATCCACCGCTGCACGCAGAGAGCGTCCGATCAATCGCTGGATCTCAGCGGTCCGACCGCCCGGACCGGCCCGCTCGCGTGGAATTCGTTCGCGTCCGCTTCTCGGCAGCATTCCATACTCAGCGGTGATCCAGCCCTGGCCGCTCCCAACCAGAAAACCTGGGACGCGCTCCTCAACCGTCGCGGCGCAGAGCACATGCGTGCCGCCAAGCATGATCAGCGCCGAACCCTCGGCATACGGAATGTAGTCCGGGACGATCTCCACCGGCCGGAGCTCGTCGTTCGCGCGACCTTGCCGAACAGGCGTTTCTGCCTCGTTCACTGCTGCCCCTCTCCTGAGCCGAAGCGCTGGGATTCAGCCTCGCGGCGTGCGCGGATGGCCGCCAACCGTTCCCGCAACCGGGATTCCCAACCACGCTCCGTCGGCTCGTAGTAGCGACGACCACGCAGACGCGGCGGCAAGTATTCTTGCCGCCCGATCGCATCCGGCTCGTCATGGGGATACTGGTAGCCTGCTCCCCATCCAAGTTCCCGCAGGAGTTTTGTCGGCGCATTCCGCAGGTGGAGCGGCACCGGATCGTTCCGTGTCTCGGCGACATCCCGGCAGGCCGCCTCATACGCGCGGTACACCGCGTTGCTCTTCGGGGCGAGCGCCAGATAAACCGCCGCTTCAGCCAGAGCCAAGGCACCCTCGGGCATCCCGACAAAGTGCACTGCCTGCTGGGCTGCAACAGCAACCACAAGTGCCTGTGGATCTGCTAGCCCGATGTCCTCACTCGCCGCGCGCACAAGGCGGCGCGCGATATACAGGGGATCCTCACCATTTTCGAGCATTCGGGCAAGCCAGTACAAGGCTGCGTCTGGATCCGAACCGCGGATCGACTTGTGCAGAGCTGAGATTGCATCGTAGTGGGCGTCCCCCGCGCGATCATACACGCTCGCTCGCCGCATTGCGGCACGACGGACGATGTCAGGAGTGATGATCCCATTCCGTGCCCCAGCAGCCGCCAGTTCGAGCGTGTTGAGTGCCATCCGCGCGTCACCGTTCGCCAAATTGACAAGGAGCTCCAGAGCCGCCGGTTCGATACGAAGATTCAATCCTCCAAGACCACGCTCACGATCAGCCAACGCTCGTTCCACAAGTGTCCGAATGGCCTCGTCCGAGAGCGGCTCGAGCACGACGACACGACAACGCGAGAGAAGTGGTGCATTCACTTCGAACGATGGATTCTCCGTTGTCGCGCCGATAAGCACGATCGTACCGTCTTCCACAGCCGGCAACAGTCCGTCTTGCTGTGCCCGATTGAAACGATGGATTTCGTCAATGAAGACGATCGTTCGTTGGCCGTGGCGAGCCAGTCGCTCGCTCGCTTCTTGGACAGCTCGACGAACATCAGCGACCGTCGCACTGACAGCTGAAAGCGAGACCACCCACGCCCGTGTCTGCTCCGCGATGATGCGCGCGAGCGTCGTCTTCCCGCAGCCGGGTGGACCCCAGAGGATGAGCGAGACAAGCCGATCCTGCTCGATCATTGTGCGCAGCAAGGATCCCGGACCAACCAGGTGCTCTTGCCCCACGAACTCATCCAGTGAGCGTGGGCGCATCCGCTCTGCAAGCGGAGCAACCTGTCGCAGTTGTTCGCGCCGGTGCGCCTCGAAGAGGCTTTCCATCTTCCTTGCCCACTCGCTAATTTGGTTGAGCCCATTCAGAACCCGGGGCTCCCAACTCCTCGATCTGCCGCTCTAACTCCGCGAGTTCCTGCTCGATATCCGCTGGTGAACTGATCCCACGTGCTCGAAGTTCCTGAACCAGCGTCCATAGGTCCTCGTAATCCGGTTCTGCAACGAGTTGTTCCTGGAGATCCGCAAGCGACGCAAGTCCACGCTCTTCGAGTTCCTCGAGGAGTTCCTCGAGGGCATCCATTCGCATCAACAGCTCGTACAGTTCCGCCTCGTCCGCACTGCTCACAAGCCACCTCGCGTTCGGAGTGTTCCCCACACGATGACGGCCACGGCGATCGCGGCCATCGTGCCGTACTCGAGAGCGGTACGCCAAGTCAGCGTTCGCTCACTTCGCGCGAGCACCAAACCCGCCAAAAAATGGAAGACAGCAAGGAGCGTTGCTCCACCCAACCACCCTGTTGCCGGCCAGTAATTGAGCACCCACGTTGCTTCAGCTAATACAAGCCCACCCACCATTGCGTAGAGGACGCGTCGGTCTAGCTGGACGTCTTCTCCTTCCGTCAATTGAAGCAAGAAGATCCCAGCGAGCAGGAAGATCGCGGTGGCAGAGTACAGGCTCCGCAACTTGTGCACGTAGACCATCGCGAAGGCGACGAACGCAAGCCCGTACAGTAGGACGGTATGGGCTACACGTCCGACTGTCCGTGTCCTCGACTCGGCACTATAGAGAGCCAGTCGAGCCAGCTGCCCGACCAGAAGTGCAATGAAGCCAAACAATACCACCGCCATTCCGGCCAACGCAGTGTTATAGGCACACAAGAGTAAAGAGCCTGCAGCCAGCGTTCCGAACGGAAGTACCCACCCTGTCGGCCACTCTGGTACGGGGTCATAGCGAATTGCCCGTCGTGATGCGGTCGCAGCCGCGACCTGCGGAATTCGATCCAACACTTGGAAGACAGCTGCTCCAAGAACACACACCGCCAGGGCGACAAGCCAAAACGTGCGGCCCTCAGGAGTCAACAGCGGCACCGCACCGATCGGTGGCCGTTCCCTCGCCGCCAGGAACGCCAATCCAGCGAGGAGTGCAGCGCCGAGAAGGCTACCCGCGATCATGCGAGTGACAAGCGGGCGCATCACCATCGGTGACCGTCCGAACCGAGCATCACGTGTTTCTCACCACTCAGCACCATTTCCGACTGGCCGACTGTCGGACGAGAATGCTGTGTGTGTCCATCTAACAACTCGAGAATCGCCGCTATCGCTGGCACGGCCTCCTCATCGATCCGCGGTACAGGAAGCGGTACGCTTCCGTTGGCTGCCCGGCTCAACACGTCTCGCAGTTCAGCGCTGCTCCGAATCCAGCGTGCCACACCCGCCCGCTCCATGGTGAGCGCATTGAAGACCCCATGCCCGGTTATCGGTCGATACATGATGATTGGAAGCCGGCTCGCGATTGCTTCAAGGCAGGTCAAACCACCTGCATTCTGCACGAGACAGTCCGCAGCAGCCATCAGCTCGGGAAGTTCGTCCGTCCAGCCCAGAATCCAGACCGCCGGGTGACCGGCATACTCCCTTTGCAGCCGCGTCGCCAACTCGCGGTTTCGCCCACAGACGACTACGGTACGCACACCGCAGGCCACCACATCGCGGACAATAAGCTCGACACGCCCGATGCCCCACGCGCCAGCGACGATGAGTGCGACAAACTCCTTCGGTGCAAACCCGTATCGCTGCCGTAACAACTCGCGGTCCCGGGGCTCCAGAAACGCGGCGCGCACCAATGGCCGCATGATCCGAACACTTCCAGTCGCTTCGTCGATCTGAGCGGCTGATACCCGAGAAGGAACGAGGTGAAGGTCTATGCCCGGCGCAGTCCACAACCGGTGGACACCATAATCGGTGATAACTGCAACCGCGGGAATCTGCAGTATTCCTTTTCGACGAAGAACACCGAGCGCTTGAGTGACCAGTGGATAGGTCGAAATCACAAGCTGTGGCTGTAAGAGCTCGACCAATGTCCGGAAGGCTTCCCCGCTCATTGTCGCGTAGATTCGCCGCCACATCTTCGCGAAGAGGCGACGGTGCGACGACCAGAATTCCCAATCATAGAGCCACGGGGTATACCGAAGTTGCACCGGGTACGACCACGCAAAATAACGGCTTAGTAACGGGGTAGCGGAGGCAAATCCGTCGAGTACTGCAACACTGTATCCGGCCTGCTCGAGTTCTGCACGGAGCACCGCCGCTGCAGCATTGTGTCCACCGCCAATCGACGCCGAGAGGATAAGCACTCGCGGGCCTTGGCCAGACAACTGCAACGTGGCAGCCATGCGGCGCAGCGCGCGATGGTGCTGGCGCAGTCGTGTCGCGCCGCTTGCGGCCAGTACCCCGGCCGCTCCCATTAAGAGCATCAACTCCTCGAGGACCATCGCCAACACCACCCCTCACCACTTCGCATCTCGGCCACTCGACCGAGGGCAGTCTGGCCACATGGCTCGGCGACGTCAAGAGATCAACGATGGTGTTCCTGTAACACTCGCTCGATCAACTCTGGCGGCAGTGCTCCATGCCGGAAAACGCGAAGTGTCCCCTGCTCCAACGCCACAACTGTCGACGGAACTCCACCGGGAGTCTGTCCCCCATCGATGTAGAGATCGACTGCGTCGCCGAGCGCTGCGATTGCATCGTCGACCGTGCATGCTTCTCGTTCGCCAGAGCGGTTCGCCGAGGTCGTCGCGACTGCCCCGTCAGCGGCGCGAATAATTGCCAACGCCACGGGATGATCCGGCATACGGAGACCGACCGCCCCAGTGTCACGGACGATTTCTCTTGGTAACCACGACTGGGCTGGAACAACAATTGTGAGAGCTCCTGGCCAAAAGCGGCGTGCGAGCAGCCGCACCTCCTCCGTAATCTCACTCGCCAACCGCTCCAGTTGCTTCATGTCCGCGATCAGAACAGGAATTGGTCGATCGAGCGGCCGTCCCTTTACCACGTATAGCCGCGCGACGGCATCCGGTCGATCCACCGCCGCACCCACCCCGTACACAGTGTCAGTCGGGAAGACCACAAGGCCACCCTCACGCAACACGCGCGCCGCCTGCTCCACGGCATCAGGTTCCTCCGCGCGAATGACTCGCACTGTTCAGTTCCCTCCTTCTCCCAGTTCGCTCTTGATCCGCTCGGCGAGGGCCCGGCTGATGCCAGGTACAGCGGCAATCTCTTCTACGCTAGCCCGGCGGATTCCTTCCACTGACCCGAAGCGCCGCAAGAGCTCCCGTCGTCGGCGTGGACCGATCCCCGGAATATCGTCCAGCGCCGAGCGCAACGCGGTCCGCGTCCGGCGTGTCCGATGGAAAGTCACAGCGAAACGATGTGCCTCATCGCGAACGCGCTGGACCAGGAACAATGCCTGTGAGTCTCGCGGCAACACGATCGGCTCACTACGATCAGGGAGGTACAGTTCTTCATGCTCTTTGGCTAATGCAGCAATCGGAAGATCCAAACCAAGCTCGGACAGCGCTGCCCGCGCCGCGTGGAGCTGTCCCTTCCCACCATCGATCAGCACAAGATCCGGCAGAGCCTGCCATGCCTCCGTCTGTTCGGCGCTCAGAGCTCGGCGGTATCTGCGAAGCACCGCTTCGTGAATCGCCGCGAAATCGTCCTGCCCTTCCACCGTCTTAATCTGGAATTTCCGGTAGTCGCTCTTCTTAGGCTTACCATGTTCGAACACAACCATGCTCGCCACGACGTTTGTCCCTTGGAGTTGGGAGACATCAAAGCATTCGATGCGCCGCGGGAGACGATCCAGTGCGAGCGCTTCGGCGAGTTCCTCAAGCGCGAGCGTTGTGCGCTGCTCGTCATTGAGCCAGCGCACCCGATGCTGCTCGAGGTTCTGTACAGCGCTCTTCGCGATCATTTCGACCAGTTCCCGACGAAGCCCCTCGGTTGGGACAACAACCTCTACCGGCCCACCGCGGCGCTGGCTCAGCCACTCGGTGATCGTCTCCATTTCCTCCAGCGGATAGTGCAGCACCAATTCGGGGGGAATACTCGATGCTTGCGCGTAATACTGCTGGACAAACGAGGTAAGGATCGCGCTCGGCGGGTCGTCGATTCGAGCCCCTGTCATGAGGTAATGCTCCGAGCCGAGCAACTTGCCGTTGCGTACGAACCCAACCTGCACACAGGCATCACCGCCGGCGCTCTGGGCGACCGCAAGCACATCGAACGACTCATCGGTACCAGTTACGACCTTCTGCTGTTGGAGAACGTGCTCAATCGCCCGGAGCTCGTCTCGCAGGCGTGCTGCCCGTTCGAACTCCAACCGTTCGGCCGCCGCCTCCATTTCTTGGCGAAGCCGCCTGATCACATCGTCCGCCCGGCCTTCTAGGAAAAGCACCACATTTTCGATCACTGCGCGGTACTCATCGGCAGTGACCGCGCCAATACACGGTCCCACACACCGCCCAATGTGGTAGTAGAGGCAAGGACGGGCTGCCTGACCGGTGATCTCGATGTCGCACGCGCGGTACGGGAAGAGCCGCTTCAAAAGATCGAGCGTGCGGTGGACGGCCCCAGCACTCGGATAGGGCCCAAAGTACCGACTGCCGTCGTGGACAACCCGGCGCGTCGCAATCACTCGAGGGAACGGCTCATTTGTAATTCGGATAAATGGGTAAGTCTTGTCATCGCGAAGCATGATGTTGAAGCGTGGGCGATACCGTTTAATCAGCTCGTTTTCGAGGATCAATGCTTCGGTCGGTGTATCGGTACGAATAACCTCAAAGTCGGCGACCTGTTCGACGAGTTCGCGCGTTTTCGCATCCATGCCAGCCTGCGAGCCGAAATACGACCGTAAGCGACTCCGCAACGAACTCGCCTTCCCGACGTAGATGACCTGCCCGCGAGCGTCCTTCATCAAGTAGACCCCTGGGGCCGCCTCGACTGCTGCGAGACGCTCACGCAACAACTCACGCTGGCGGAGTGCCGAGGTCGCCGCCTTCTTCACCATGCCGACGATCGCTCACTGTTCAATCGAAATCCAAAATCTCCTCGAGGAAGTGCCGAAACTTCTTTGGCTTGCGCTTCCTATGCCACTCTTCTTCATCTTCGCGTTCGGAAGCCCAACGCGAAGAGGCAGCTCGGTAGTACATACTCTCGGCACGCACGAGCTGTTCCAGCTCACCGCGGTCGAGAAAGATCCCACCGCACTCCTCACAACGCTCGAAGACGACTCCGTTCCGCTCCACCGTCTGCATTCGGCCTAAGCATTTCGGGCAGACTAATGTCGCCACATCGCCCTCCTGCCGGCTCTCGTCAGCCGACGTGCACTTTCCAGCATACCACTGTTTCCCTGCGCTACTGTCGAGCACAAGCGAGCAATCCCGCAGCGGGCCTTACGTCGCTGTTCCATACTCCTGAACGAGCAACTTGCGAGATTATGCCTAAAAGATTACACTGCCGACAGCACGGGGAGCGACTCCAGGGGAGCGCTGTCCGGGATACCGCAAGCCGCCGCCTCTGCGGCGGCTGAGAAGGAGGCCGGTCACGTTCCCCCTATCCGTGTGCGGTGCGAGTAGTCGCCGATTGGACAGGGAGGCAGTATCCATGGCGAACGGAACTGCGCGGAACCTCCAAGAGGTGCTCGACCGAGCACCGAACATCCAGGAGCTTTTGTACAACAATCCGACGGGAGCGCGGGTCTATCCGGTCGTCCCGCCG
>BEIE01000002.1 GCA_002898255.1 bacterium HR28 | reverse complement strand
CGAGCGATTCAAATTGCCCAGCGAGAGCTCAATGTAGGAAGCCGGCCGAAAAATCGTCGAGTCAATCTCGATCCCCGGCAGCCCCGGCTTCAACTCCGCCAACGCCTCCTCTACCCCTCGCGTCACCTCTAACGTGTTGGCCTCAGGCAACTTCTCAATCATCAAAATGAGACCTGCAGGTCCTTCTTCGGCGATAGCGTCACCGATCAGCAATTGGTGATCTTCCACAACCTCCGCTACGTCACCGATGCGCAGCGGTCGCCCATCAGCAGTCGAGATCTGCCCTTGCTCCCCTTCGAGAATCACTTGGGCCAGGTCGTCTGCCGTTCTGATAGGCGATCGGTGGTAAATCCCCAATCGTTGCTGAGGTGTATCGATGAAGCCGCCTGATCCAGGCGTCGAGGCCTCAACGAACGTCAGTGGGGAGACCCAAAGCGCGTTTCCAGTCGTCTCGATAACTTGTTGAAGCGTGATGCCTTGCTGGCGCAGGACCTCCGGATCGACCCGCACTTGGAGCTGACGCTCTCGCTGGCCCCAGATCGAGACATTGGCCACGCCTGGTACCGCGAGCAAGCGGGGCCGGATCGTCCAGCGAGCGAGAACCGACACCTCGATCGGGCTCAGCTCCTGGGAGGAGAGCCGAACCATCAGGACACGATTCGTCGACGACAGCGGCTGCAGCATCTCTGGCGGACGGTCGGCTGCGTTCGGCAAGCCAAACGCCGCAGTCAGGCGTTCCTGCACCAGCTGCCGGGCGTGCATCGGATCTGTCCCTGGCTCGAAGACGAGGACAATACGCGAGAGACCGGGGAGCGACTCGGAGTAGTACGTATCGAGCCAGGGCATCCCCGGCAGCAAGTCTTTCTCGATGGGTGTGGTGAGGATCTCTTCCACCTCCGTCGCTGAGAGCCCAAGCGCCTCTGTCCGGATTTCCACTATCGGCGGCTTGAACTCCGGCAACACATCGAGCGCGAGTTCTTGCACTTGCCGCAAGCCAAGGAACACGAGCAGTGCCGCAACGACGAGAACCAAGAGGCGGTAGCCGAGGCTGGCGGAGATGATCGACCGTATCATGGATGACTCCCTTCCTCGCGCAATGCATCGGTCTACTGATTCCGGCCCTTTACCACAGTATGATCACACTCAACACTAATGTCATGAAGCAGAGTTCATGAAAGAAGGTCATGAACTCTGCTTCATGAATCCACACTGACCTATCACAGAGACGCACCACCTCACTGGAGGCACGCCTTTTAGGGCAGGATATTCACTATCGCGGTCAGAGAAGATCGGTTATTGGGGGACACGATCCACTGGAGGACGATTCGCACCGGAAGGAAGTTCGTCACCCGCTTTCCTGAACAGCGAACCCTGGTTCGCCTATGAAGCCCTGGTCCCGCCGGATCCGCGCCTGAGTGCGGGACGATGAGTGCATATCGGTAACACCTGCCGCCGCGAGGCGGTACCCTCGACCATGCACCGTCACAATCGCATGAGAGCGACACCCGCCAATCTTGAGCTTGACCCGAAGATTATGGATGTGTCGATCGACAACATTACTTTCGGCAATATAGTCGGCTCCCCAAATCGAGTCGAGAATTTCGTCGCGGGTCAGGATTTGGCCCGCGTGGGAGGCAAGCAAGTAGAGCAAGCGCTGTTCCAGCGCTGTCAACCGCAGTTTGGCGCCATTTACACAGACCTGACGGCGAAAGGTATCGATCTCGATGTCACCGACTCGAAGAATCGGGGTGAGCACAGCAGCTTCGCGATAGGTGCGTCGTACGATCACCATTACTCGAGCGAGGAACTCCTCGGGGTGAAAAGGGAAGACAACCACGTCATCCGCGCCGTCCTCCAGCGCAGCCACTTTGAGAGCGGGATCATCACGCGGCGCGATTGCAATGGCCGGGGGAACGTTGACGCCCATTGACGAATAACCTAGGCGAACAAGGACTTTCCCCTCGGCGAAACACATATCGACGACGACAATATGAGGCTGCCACTCTTGCAGGAGAATCACCGCCTCTGCGAGGTTTGATGTTGACCGCATCAAGAAAGATCGTTGGTCGAGTGCTCGCTTGACAGCATCGCGGACCGACAATCCGTCGATCACCAGCAGCATGTGGATCGGGAGCTGCATCGTACACCTCTGCCACTGGAACGAGCCGAAGCACTTGCCCGTCACTGTATTCACTCGCCCGCTCCGCTGGTAGACAACGCTCTGATCGATTTCTATACCACCCTCTATCCATAAGGTAACCACCCCACAAGTGCTTCCAAAGCACCGAAACGGCGGAACGAGATATCCCGTGTTGGAGGAACGCATGGACACACAGTCACGAGGCGTACTACCCCGCGTTGTGCTCATCTGCGTCCCGTCTCTCTGGTCATGCTCTGTTTGGTCGGATTGCGCCAGCGAGCGAACCAGTGAATGAAGTCCGGCGGCGACAAGGCTGTATTGGCCTCGAACGGGGTGATCGTCTCCTCGTATGGAAGCAGATCGGTCGGGAGCAGCGACCGATCGTGGACACAGCACCGGGCAATGCCCAGAGTAGGCGCCGAGTTTCGCAACACTCTTCGTTGCAGTATGAGATCCAGCGTGCTTCGGGTGAGCACTGGACACCCAAGCGGCTGAGAGGCCACTAAGGTTCCTCCCGTACTCGGTGGCGTTGTCACCTACATCGAGTGAGGGGCTCAAGCATGTGCCACACCAGCAATTCCTTGGGTATGCAGGAAGCGAACGCCGTCTCTTGCCATTGCGACGCCGCACCACACTCGATCCCACACCCTCCCGCACCACGGCGTTCACGCGGTACACTCTGCGAACCGGGGCTTTCCCGCCCCGCTGGATGAAAGGCGGCACGATCGATGTCCAATACGGTCACTCCTCCTGAACGGATCTGTATCTTTTGCGGTTCCCGTCTCGGCAACCGGCCGATCTATCGTTTGCATGCCGAGCGACTCGCCCGGCTCCTTGCGGAGCGTGGGATTGGGATCGTCTACGGTGGCGGGAGCATTGGGCTCATGGGTGTCGTCGCTGATGCAGCGCTCGAAGCAGGTGGTGAGGTGATCGGCGTCATTCCCGAGGTCCTCATGGCACGCGAATTTGCACATCCGAACCTCACCCACCTCCATATCGTCCGCACGATGCACGAGCGCAAGGCACTCATGTCAGATCTCGCCGATGGGTTCGTCGCACTTCCCGGTGGCTTCGGGACGCTCGACGAACTCTTCGAGATCGTGACGTGGGCACAGCTGGGTATCCATAGTAAACCGGTGGTGCTCCTCAACTCTGCCGACTACTACCGGCACTTGCTCGCCAGCGTCCGTCACGCGGTCGAGGAGGGTTTTATCGCACCGGAGCACGCTGGACTCCTGATTGTGACCGACGACCCCGAAGAGGCGGTCGAAGCACTGTTGACGTATCGGCCACCGATTGCGATCCCACGCTGGGTGGGACGCGAAGAGCGCTAGACCTCCAGTCGCCGTAGCTGGAAGTGCGCGGTGCCCAACACGACCTCCGCATCGGTCCAGGCCCACAAGCGCGAGAGCACCGGCCCCGGCCCGAGCCGCTCCAAGCGCTCGACGAGCAGCGGGTTTCCGCCGGCAGCGAGCCCGATGCGATGCGGGCCCACTACGAAGCGGTGCACTGCTATACCGAGTTCGGCATCGTGCACCAGTTCACCATCCGTCGCAGTCACCGCTCGCCAGAGCTCGACCGCGTGAGACAGATCCGGTACCGCGATGAGAACCTCTGCGAGACCGCGCGTTCCGTTTGCATGCTCAGCCTGCTGCCCATGCGGTACGCGTTCGCTGCGTGGTGTCACATCCTCAATGAGGAATGGAACGAGACCGGTGAGTTCATCCGGTGGTGTCGCCCCTTTCCAGGCAATCGTCACCCCATCGGGCCGCCGCCGGCTCCCCTCGCTGATGCGTAGCGTTACGCCACGTGCCCCAATTTGCTCTACATCGCTTCCAAGGTCGTCACTTAGCAGGCAGAGGTCGACAACCCCTCCACCCAACTCGAGGTAGCGGTACCAGCGGTGCTCCGGATTCGGTTCGCGAAAGGCGATGAGCTCCAGGTACGAGCCATCCGCGAACCCGATCAAGGCATTGTGCGTGCCTGTTGGGTGCTCACCGCCCCGCACGACCGTGAACCCAGCCTCGTGATATGCCTGAATCGCAGCCTCGAGATCCTCGACCAGCACGACCAGATGATCGATCTGTCGGAGCAAACCTGCCTCCTCTCTGCCGGCCGCTTGGCATTCACGCCAGAGTGTACCTGTCGGGAGCTCCGCGGGGTGCTCTGCAGAGCCGAAGTCTCTCCCCTTCATGTGCCTCTGCTGTCATCCGCGTGCCTGTGGAAGGGCGCACGACAAGGCAATGGAGGACAGTGCCGCTGCCAGCTCCAGAAAAACGCTCCCCTACTCCTGAGCGGAATGCTCTCCCAACAGCAGCCGGGATGTCCTCTGACTGCTGCGCCCCTGGTTCTCTTGTTCCACGGCAACCCAAGCGTCGCAGACCCGCCTCAAGCGCATGCCTTATCTCCACCCTGATCTTGGCAACCGCAAACGGTCAGGCTCGCCGAAGCGAGCTCCGCCCCGAGATACTGAACGCCCCGCTCCTCTCCGAAGCTCACCACACCATGCCTACCGTTTGGTCCACATGGGGCTTTCTCTGACACCCAGCGGTCCCCACACGCGAGCCAGCTCTTGCCGAACCCGACCACGTGTCGGTACACTGGCCCAAGCCGCGCCAGCGGCCCGCCGTCGCTGGAGGTTTCCGCGAGGCGACCGAGCCGAACTCGGCCGTCCCGCGGGGGCACTCCAACCTGGCGATGCAGAAGTGCTCCCGTAGAGTGCCGACTGGGAATGCTCAGTTTAGAGGGGCGGATGATGACCGTCAGCCTCGCGATCCTGGGGCTTCTGACCATCGCCGCACCGTGGTTGATCTCACATTTCGGACGCCGTTTCGGCTATCTCGCTGCACTCGTCTCTCTGGCGAGCTTCCTTTGGTTCTTCAGCCTGATTCCTCGCATCACCAGCGGCGACGAACGGATTGAGGAACTTCCCTTCCTCCCGACACTCGGTAGCGCGTTCACTTTGCGTCTTGATGGGCTGGCACTTGTTTTCGCGCTCCTCATCACTGGCATCGGGACACTCATCGCGATTTACACGGTGGGATACCTTGAAGACCACCCACGGCTCGCACGCTTCTGGGTCTCGCTCCTTCTGTTCCAGACGGCGATGCTCGGACTCGTCTTGGCCGACGATATTGTTGCGTTGTTCATTTTCTGGGAACTGACCAGTGTCTCGTCATTCTTCCTCATCGGCTTTGCCGATGAGCGCCCTCAGGCCCGCGCGAACGCCCAGCAGGCCTTCATTGTCACTGCGGCTGGAGGTCTTTTACTCCTGGTCGGTTTGTTGCTCCTCGCTGAGCAGCGCGGCAGCTTCAGTCTCCGTACGCTTCTCTCTGCTGGCACGGCGCAACCCACTGACGCACTCACCACCGCCGCGTTCTTGCTCATTCTCCTCGGCGCAGCCACCAAGTCAGCCCAGTTCCCTTTTCACTTTTGGCTTCCCAACGCCATGGAGGCGCCGACGCCAGTTAGCGCTTACCTACACTCGGCGACGATGGTCAAGGCCGGAATATACCTCCTCGCGCGGATCGCTCCAGAGTTCGGCCGGCATCCGTGGTGGCAGCCGTCACTCCTTACGCTTGGAATCGTCACCGCCCTCGTCGGTGCAGCACTTGCTGTGCTCCAGCGTGACCTGAAGCGCCTCCTTGCCTACAGCACGGTTAGCGCACTCGGGATGCTGGTGATTCTGCTTGGTCTTGGTGAAGCAGGCAGCAAAGCGTTCGCCATGTTCCTTCTCGCGCATGCCCTCTATAAGGGTGGGGCGTTCTTGATCGCCGGGATAATCGAACACAGCACCGAGCGGCGAACACTCGACGCGCTTGGCGGCCTCTGGTGCAGGTTGCCTACGCTCACACTGGCGACGCTACTTGTGGTCGCCGCAGCAGTGGGACTCCCACCAACACTCGGCTTCATCGCGAAGGAGGCAACCCTTGAGGTTGGGTTGAACGTGATGCCCAGCCTACTCTTTGCCCTACTCGTCGTCGCTGCCGTTGGACAAGCCACCGTGGCCTGGCTACTGCTTCGGCCCCTCTTTGCTCGTCCGCCAGAAATCCTCTACCCACATGCTCCTCACTGGTCACTTCTTGTTGGCCCCACCGCACTCGGACTCCTGGCGCTCGCGGGTGGATTCTTCTCCGCTCCCCTCGGTCGGATAGTCTCGGCAATCGTCGCTAGCGTGCGCGGGAGCGCGGTGCTAGTGGTGGAAATCGCGCTTTGGCACGGATTCACGCTCGTCCTCGGGACGAGCGTCCTTGTACTCGTGACCGCTGGTCTGCTAGCGCTCACATGGCCTCAACTTGCCCAGTTTGGGGACCATCTCGCAGCGACGACGCCGCTTGGTGAGCCGCCACGGGGACTTGGGCGCATCGCTCCCGAGCGCGGGTATCGAGGACTGATGGCCACTCTCACGCGGGTCGCTATCATGCAGACACGCATCCTGCAGAACGGCTACCTGCGCGTCTACATCACCATCATTATCCTCACCGCCATCCTATTGGTGAGCGCGAGCATTGTCCGGGCAACCTTTCCCCGACCAGCCACGTTCCCCGGTGTGACCTCAGTCGACGTCGTCGACGCGATCCTTGCCCTCATTATCATCGTGAGCAGCTTTGTTGCTGTGCGCGCCACCGAGCGACTCGCTGCGATAGCAGCGCTCGGCGCGTTGGGCTTCAGTCTTGCTCTCCTCTATGCACGGTATGGCGCCCCAGACTTGGCCATCACGCAAGTCCTCGTCGATACGCTCACGGTTGTCTTCCTCGTCTTCGCCTTCTATCGGTTACCACGGTACGCGCGCCTTTCCTCTACTGCTGCACGAGCCCGCGATGCGCTCCTCGCCACGGCGTTCGGCCTCATGATGGCCGGTTTCGCACTGCTGATCCATCTGTTCCGCTATCCGGAACGCACTTCGGTCTTCTTTGCTGAGCAAGCGTATCTCGCTGCACACGGTCGGAACGTCGTGAATGTGATCCTGGTCGACTTCCGCGCGCTCGACACACTGGGCGAGATCACGGTGCTGGGGCTCGCCGCGCTCGGGGTCACCGCGTTGCTGGCAATCGGGAAGGGGGCTCGTTCGCGATGACGACGCTTCCTTCGATCATCCTGCGCACCGCCGTCCGCTGGATCTCCCCGCTTCTCCTTCTCTTCAGTCTGTTTTTGCTCCTGCGTGGGCATCACGAGCCTGGTGGGGGCTTCAGCGGTGGTCTGATCGCCTCGACGGCCTTCGCGTTATTCACTTTTGGCCATGGTCTGGAAACTGCGCGCCGTATCCTCCGTGTTTCACCGCCCACACTCGTGGTTGCGGGCATTACGCTGGCGCTCGTCAGCGGATCCCTCGCTTTCCTCGCACACAAGACTTTCCTCACCGGACTCTGGATCGCCATTCCACTGGTCGGGGACACGAGGGTCGAACTCGGAACTCCACTGCTCTTCGATGTTGGCGTCTATCTCACAGTCATCGGAGCGACGCTCACGATGCTCTTCGAATTCGCAAAGGAGTGACAATGGAACTGCTCTTCGCTCTCATGGTGGGAACACTCTACGGCTGCTCGCTATATTTGCTCCTGCGCCGCAGCATCGTCAAGCTGGCAGTCGGCCTCATCCTTCTCGGGAACGGTGCAAACCTGCTCATCTTCAGTGCTGGCGGGCTCATCCGTGGCCGTCCCCCGCTCGTCCCAGAAGGTGCAACGACCGTTCCCGCTCCGTATGCCGATCCTCTTCCTCAGGCACTGATCTTGACGGCCATCGTCATTAGCTTTGGTGTCCTGGTCTTTGCCGTTGCGTTGATCTACCGCACTTATCGCGCGCTCTCAACCGATGACCTGGACGACCTCACAACGACGGATCGCTTGGGTGAGGTCACAGAGGCGGCACATCGTCCCTTGGTGCCGATAGCCACAATCACCCAGTCTGCCGATGACGGGCGGTGAGTGATGGAACTCCTCGTCACACTCCCCCTGCTTATCCCGCTGGCCCTTAGTCTCGCGCTCTTCGCCGCGCGGCGGCATCGAAGGGCTAGCCGCATCATCGCCATCGCCGGTGCAACTATTCTGCTCACCGTCGCAGCCGCTCTTCTTGTTGTCACGCACGATGGTATTCAGGTCGTGGCCATTGGAGAGTGGCCTGCACCATATGGGATCGTCCTTGTGGCTGATCTCTTTAGTGCAGCCATACTCCTCGTCTGTGCCCTCGTCTCCTGGGCGACAATCGTCTATGCAACCGGTTGGATGGACGCAGAACGTGAACGAACCGGCTTTTATCCGCTCGTTTTTGCCTTGCTGCTTGGCGTCAACGGTGCCTTTTTGACCGGCGATCTCTTCAATCTCTATGTCTGGTTTGAGGTCATGTTGATGGCCTCGTTCGTCCTTCTCGTGCTCGGCACCGAGAAAGGCCAGGTTGAGGGTGGGATCAAGTATGTCTCGCTCAATCTCCTCGCCTCAACGTTCTTCCTTAGTGCCACCGGAATCCTCTATGGCATTGCAGGTACTCTCAACTTTGCCCATCTGAGTAGTGTGTTGGCGTATGTTGACCCGCAGATCCTCAACATTGTCGCAGTGCTGCTTGGCATTGCCTTCGGGATCAAGGCAGCTGTCTTCCCGCTCTTCTTCTGGCTACCAGCCTCTTACCATACGCCGCCAGTACCAGTCTCGGCGCTCTTTGCGGGCCTACTCACCAAAGTGGGGGTCTATGCCCTGATCCGGGTCTTCACCCTCCTCTTTGTCCATGATCCGGGCTGGACGCATACGCTTCTGCTCTTTTGCGCGGCGCTGACGATGCTGACCGGCGTGCTTGGCGCGCTTGCCCAGCACGATGTCCGCCGCATCTTGTCCTTCCACATCGTAAGCCAGATCGGTTACATGATCTTTGGACTCGCCTTATACACTCCACTCGGTCTGGCGAGTAGTGTCTTCTATCTGATCCACCACATCGTCGTGAAGACCAACCTGTTCTTACTCAGTGGATTGGTGGAGCGCACTTTCGGCACCGGGTCGCTTGACCGACTTGGTGGACTGTTCCGAACGCACGCTTGGCTTGGAGTCCTGTTTCTCGTTCCTGCTTTCTCGCTGGCGGGCGTGCCACCCCTATCCGGTTTTCTTGCCAAGCTGCTCGTCATCCGCGCTGGGCTGGCGGCACAGGCGTACCTCGCGACAGCCGTCGCGGTCCTCGTTGGGCTCTTCACGCTCCTCTCCATGCTGAAAATCTGGAACGAAGCCTTCTGGAAAGCACGACCCGACCACTCGATGATCCTGCACGACACAGGGCGATTCCCCGCGCGGCTCGTCGTTCCGATCGTTGTCCTCGCAAGTGTCACCATCCTTTTGGGTATTGCCGGCGAGCCACTCCTGGCTCTCTCGTCCCGAGCAGCAGCACAGCTACTCGACCCAGCCGCCTACCAGGCAGCGGTTCTCGGTACCGTCACGGTCCAGGCGATCAACGGAGGAGTCTGACGATGCACGGATTTCTGTTGAACGTCCTTCTCGCCCTTGTGTGGACAATGGCGGTGGGGAAGTTCACTTTCCCGCAACTGGTGCTCGGCTTCCTCCTTGGCTTTGTTGTCGTGACGATCGTCGAACCATTGTGGGGAAAGCCGAGCTACGCCCTGCGGATCGGCCGTGCGCTTCGTCTTGCCGGTTTCTTCCTCCGGGAACTCATCCTGAGTAGCCTGCGCATCGCCTACGACGTTCTTACCCCGCAACTCCATGCCCAACCGCGAATTATCGCTGTGCCGCTCGATGCACAAACGGATACCGAGATCACACTTCTCGCCAACTTCCTGACGTTGCCACCAGGCACTCTCTCGCTCGACGTCTCCGTCGACAAGCGCGTGCTCTACGTCCACGCCATGTATGTTGATCATCGTGACCAGTTTATCCGGGAGGTCAAACGCGGGATGGAAGCCCGCCTCCTGGAGGCACTCCGATGACTGAGCGGCTGGTTGGTCTTCCAGTCGAATCACCGCTCCTCGTTGCCGCTATAGTCGTCTTGGTCAGTGCGCTCCTGCTGGCCTTGGTCCGTGTTGTCCGCGGACCAACGATTCCCGACCGCGTGATCGCACTTGACCTGATGGCATCGCTCGTCGTTGGGCTGCTGTTGCTTCTCGGCGCAGTTCTGGAGCTCCTCGCAATCGTCGACATCGCGATTGTGCTTGCTCTGATCGCCTTCTTGAGCACCGTCGCCTTCGCCTCGCTGATCGAACGGAGGACTCGCGAATGATCGTGCTGGTAACTGGACTTCTCGCCTTCAGCGGTGCACTCCTGATGCTGATCGCTGCCGTGGGGCTCCTTCGGATGCCGGACTTCTACACACGTATGCAAGCGGCGGCCAAAGCCGGCACGCTCGGCATCCTCCTTATCGTGGCCGCCACGGGGATCACTCTCGGAAGTATCTCGGCGTTGCTGCACGCCTTTCTGGCGAGCCTCTTTTTCTTACTGACAGCACCAGTTGCGGCACACCTGCTCGGACGGGCCGCCTACCTTTCGGGCATCCGCCCATGGGTCCTCGAAGACGAACTCGCGGGGCGTTACCACCCAGCGACACATGAGCTCCGCAGCAGCAACGCCCCGACCGCCTCCGCACCAGGAATCGACCGCGTCGAGGAGACTCTGTCTTAGACGTTGGGATATGCTTTACCGCTTCCCCTTGGCCGCCTTCTGTTCCTCATTGCCTGCCTGCTGCTTATGCGCCTTGCGGGCAGCTCGCCAGCGCAACATTGCCACAGCATCCTCGGGCGTGAGCGGCACACGCCCTTCCTTCGACTGACGGTATTTGAACGGATACCGGTGGGGCACACTGTGTTTCGGTTGCTTGAGTCGCTGGTTCACTCGCTTCGCTGCCTGTCGACGAAGCTTCTTGACCATCGATTCGACCGACATCGTCTCTCCCTCCCGTTTCCTCGCTTCACGGCGCCATCTCGCGCCGCGGCACAAACATGTTCAACGTCTCGACTTCTTCGTCACCGACGACGTAGGCTCCATGTGGGACATCGGAACGGATCACCACCACATCACCTGGCTCGCAGACAATCTCCGAGCCATCCAGCCGTAGTGCAAGCCGCCCGCGCAGCACAACTGTGACCTGCTCTTCGGGATGCGCATGCGTCGGGAAAACCGCCCCCGGAGCGTAGCGATAGCGCACGAGTGTCTGCCGTTCGCCATGCACTGTCTGGCGGATGACACCCGGCTGCGGGTACTCCGGTTCGATAGCCTCCCACCGATAGATTGTGACGGCCGGCAGCCCCCTCATCGGCCCACCTGCTTCCTCGTCAGTCGAGCGGCGGGAGCCCGAGCCCGCAGCGCTCACGCACCACTGCCATCTTTGCTGCCGCCAGCTCGCGCGCTTTGGCTGCACCTTCCTGGAGCGTTCGGATGACAATCGCTGGGCTTGCGACGAGTTCTTCCAGCCGCTCCTGGATGGGCGTGAGCGCTGCAATGATCACCTCGGCCAGGTCCTGTTTGAACTGGCCGTACCCTTTGCCCGCATACCGCTCCTCGAGTTCGGGAATCGGAATACCGGCGAGAAGCGAGTAGATAGTCAGCAGATTCGAGATGGCTGGCTTACGCTCTTCGTCGTAACGGATCACCGTCTCTGAGTCGGTCACCGCCTTCCGGATCTTCCGCCGAATCACATCGGGCGGATCGCGCAGTTCGATCCGACTGTCCGGATCGGGATCGCTCTTGCTCATCTTCTTCAGCGGGTCGGTCAGGGACATAATCCGCGCCCCAGCAGGCTTGATATCCGCTTCCGGCACCACGAACGTCTCGCCGAAGGTATGGTTGAAGCGGATCGCCAGGTCGCGCGTCAGTTCGATGTGCTGCTTCTGGTCTTCCCCGACCGGCACGACCGCTGCATCGTAGAGTAGGATGTCAGCCGCCTGCAAAACCGGATAGAAGAACAACCCTGCACCAACGCGCTCCTGCCCTTTGGACTTTTCCTTGAACTGCGTCATTCGACGGAGTTCGCCGAACGTCGCGAGCGTTCCCAAGATCCAGCAGAGTTCCGTGTGCTCTCGTACATCAGACTGAACAAACAGAATCGAACGTTCCGGATCGATCCCTGCGGCAAGCAACACACTCGCCACCTCGAGCGTCCGCTGGCGGAGCTCCTTCGGGTCGTAGGGCACCGTCATCGCATGGAGATCAACGATGCTGAAGATGTTGTCGTACTGGTCCTGTTGGAGCACCCAGTTCCGGATCGCCCCGAGATAGTTTCCCAGGTGAATGCCACCAGTCGGCTGGATTCCCGAGAACGCACGCGGCTTCCCCGCCATCCTCGCTCCTCCCATATTCCGACCCACGAGGATACCATGACGACCGGAATGCGATCGCGATGGCAGTACGGGTCAGAAACTCCGGTGTTGGTTGTCCCCTTCATCGGAAGCGAATCTCTCGATCCAGACAATTGGCTTCCCCGGCCTCGTCCGCTGCTACGCCGACCGCTTTTCCCCCTCTAGCCTCTTGCTCGTTCGGATCCGTGCGGCCCACTCAGGCGAGCGTGCGATACCGGCTTTGCTTTGGCCGTGACCATGGCCCAAGACAGCTCTCGTATGGCTCGCGTGAAGGCCGGGCTCTAGCCAGTTGCCGGGGTACACACCTCACCCTGACGAAGTATCCCTCGGTAGACCGTACCTGGTATGCACTTCCCGCCGCGCCAGTTCAGGTCACAGAAGAACACAGAATCTCGGTAAGGCGCACCGCCCTCCTGGCCACTCACGGGGGTGACACACAGTCCTGCGCCTCCGACATCCGGTCACACGCGCGCCGTCCCTCCGCACCATGCCATACGCACCCACACATGCTGTCCGCGCACTGCACATCATGTCTATCTGGCTCTCGGGTGATCGAGGACTCCGTCCCAGTTGTTCCAGTGTCTAACACCCTCAGACGCAAGAAACCGCTGGACGCACCTTACGGCCAGCCTGTTGTCGGGGCTTCCCCAGCTGGCATCGCTTGGACAAGCCCTGAACTGTGCACCTCCGAACTCAGTACTCATCCGCCTCTAACGCTCGGCGGAGCTCCTCTGGTACTGGCACCGGCCGCATTGTGCGTGCATCGACAAAAACCTGCACAAGATGTCCCGTGACCGCTGGCTCCTCCTCTCCGTCCTTCACCAGAGCGAAGTCCAGCCGGAGCGATGACCGCCCGATCTTACTCACCCAGAGACGACACACACCTCGGTCGTGCACCCAGAGTGGCTTCCGGTAGTCAGCCTCCACGTGGACACGCGGGTTGACTACTCCAAGTTCGCGCATCGTCTGCAGCGTATACCCGAGTCCCCGGAACAAAGCGTGCTCTGCCTGCATCACGTAGCGGAAAACGTTCGGATAGAAGATCAGCTCAGCTGGATCCGCATCGCCCCAATAGACCACGAACGGTACTTCCACCTGCCGCACGGCCACTCCTCTCTAAACTTGCCTCTCGTCCTCCGATCCAGCTCACTGCATGGCCGGCTCGAGCACCTCCTCACCTGCGGGGAACCGCTCGCTCCGCCGCATCAGCAATGCAGCCGGTACAGTCAGCATGATTAGCGCCGCTCCCGCCACAGCGAACGGGAGCCAGGGCCCGTGCGCGTACAGGACGGAGCTCCCCAGGGCACTCAAGGCTGCCCCGAAAATACCAGCGGTCGTATATGCCCCCTGCACGCGCCCTTGATACCGTGGTCCAGCGATGGTCGAGAGATACGCATCGACAGATGGGGTCAAGAGGCCTGCGATCGCTCCTTCCACCGCACCAAGCACCAGCAGCGCCGGTACCGAAGGGAAACCGTACCCGACGATCACGCCTCCGAGAAGCATCGCCAACAGCGCCACCCGACGCCAGCGCGGCCGGTGGTTCGCCAGCCGCGCCCCGATCGGCAATGTCAGGATGTTGGCGACCGAGAACGTCGTGTAACTGATCCCCAACACGAAGTCGCTGGCACCCAGCTCCTTCAAGTAGATACTCCAGATTCCACTGAAGATCCCCACCGGCACTTCGAAGGCAAAGGCGAATAACATCGCTGCAAGGAGGGCACCGCCCAGGATGGTTCGGAACGATCCTCCCTCGGAACGTGTTTGGGCACCCACGGCCGAGGCGCCGAAGCGCCGGAATGCCAGAAATACGGGAAGGGCGAGCAGCACTTCACCAAATCCGCTGACTAGCAAAAGCAGTGTCTTGCCGGCGAGACTGGCCAGTAGCCCACCGAGTGCTGGGCCGAGCAGCCATCCAACGTTGAACATCCCCCAGAAAGCAGCGAACGCCTCGCCACGCCGCTGCACCGGCGTGATGTCGGCAATCAGTGCACGCATCGCTGGATAGACCAGAGAGAGCCCAATCCCCTGCAAGACGCGCAGCGCAATGAACGTTGCGGGTGTCTCAGCCCAGACAAACGCGACCGTCGCCAACCCCTCGATGACGAGTCCCGCGATAACTGGCCGCACTCTCCCGATTCGATCCGTCAGAGCTCCTGCAGGGAAGAAAAAGACCAGTTGGGCGAGCATGAAGGCGGAGGCCATCAGTCCCACGGTCCCGTAGGACGCTCCACGCTCTCGTGCGATGAGCGCGATGAATGGCACCACCAATCCGGTGATCAGTCCAGCCAGCAATGTCAAACCAAGGACGGCGCGGAGCATCGGCTGCTGGAGCACCCACGGGCGAGGAATCAGCTGTCGCATAGCATGGCACTCCTTGGGGATGCTCAACCGATGCGCGGTGCTGTCCGCGAGCGCTCCGGCCACAGTGTGGTTTGCCGGAGAACGGGAAAACGCAGGGTGACCAGGCCGATTGCCAACATGGCAAGTACGGTCAACACGCTCACCGCCAGTGGAGCACCCCAGGCATCAGCGACCGCCCCAGCCGGCAATGTCCCAATCGGCAGAAGTCCCCAGGTTAAGAGATAGACACTGAAGACACGCCCGCGGACGGTGTCCTCCACTGCCAGCTGGAGCAATGTATTCGTGGCCGCCATGTACATGGCACCAGTCACACCAGCCACCAAGAGGAAGAGCCCGGACAACCAGGCGACCGGCGCATGGGCGAACGCAAAGACCGCTGCCGCGAACAGTGAGACGCTCACGACAAGAACACGCGGCGACTCCCCATAGTGCCGACGCGCCGCCACAACGACCGAGCCGAGGACCGCACCGAGCCCATTCAACGCCATCAAGACACCAAGACCAGTCGCCCCCAGCCCAAGTTCGTCGCGGGCAAAAACCGGGAGGAAGTTCATGTACGGGAAAATTAAAAGTGTCGGGAGCGCAGCCAGCGCCATAAGCGCCAGCAGCTGCTCACGGCGCCACACCGTCTCTAATCCCTCGAGGAACGCCCGCCAGAACGACCCGCCACCGGCCGCTGGACGGATGCGCGGCAGCCGCGCCGTAATGGCGACTGAGAGGAGTTGGAACAGCGCGCAGACCGCGAAGGCTCCGGTGAGACCAATGGCTCCGACCAGCGGGCCAGCCAGGGCCGGTCCCACGATGCGCGGCGCATTCTGGGCCATCGAAGTAAGCGCGACGGCATTGGCCAATGCCTCGCGCCCAACAAGATTCGCCACCAGCGCGCTGCGCGTCCCAAAGACAAACGCCATGCCCGCGCCCGAAAGAAACGCGGCCACCAGGAGTTCCCACGGCTGTAACCGACCGAGCCAAAGCAGCGCCACCAGCAGCACCGTCACGGCCGCTACGACCACTTGCGCTGCGAGCAACACAAGACGGCGATCGATCCGGTCAATCACCACACCTGCGGGGAGACTTACCAGCAGCATCGGGATCCCGTTCAAGAACCCTGTCAGCCCGACGAAGAACGGGGAATCGGTCAGGACAAGCGCCAACCATCCGGAGAGTAGCGACCACATCCAGAACGCCGCGTTGGTCGCTAGCGTCGTTCCGAATAGCAGTCTGAACGCCGGATAGACTCGCAACGAGTAGAGTGCTCCACCACGGCCACCGGGCCGTCGTTCGAGGGACTCCTCCACCATCACGCCCCCCACACGCGCCCGATCCTACCACGCCGTTGGGCAAGAGGAACGCCTGGCCTTCCTCAGTGTCGAGGGCACCTGACAATGCATTTCGTCAGGTTTCCCCCAAGGGCCACAGCGCGATGGACAAGCATCGCATGCTACCCATAGCGCATTCTCCGCACTCGCGGCCACATCGTCACCTCAGCCGTGTTGTGCGCACCCGGAATCATCACACCGTGCGGCACGCACGAGCGTTAGAATGAGCTGGGGTCAGAAAGCATTGGGGCCGGTCATTGCGAGAAAAGGGTGAGGAGTATGCCGATGGGCACCATCGAAAAGTATCGGGAATACGTCTGCACCAGCTTCGTCGCTGCAGTTGAGCCGATCGCGGTCGAGCGCGCCAGCGGCGCGACCGTCGTCGACGTGGACGGGCGCGAATACATCGACTGCTTTGCTGGGATCGCCGTCACCAACGCTGGGCACTGCCATCCGAAAGTGATCGCTGCGGCTAAAGCCCAGGCAGACAAACTGGTTCACGCCGCTAGTTACGTCTATCATGTCCCAGTCGTGGCCGATCTTGCTGAACGCTTGGCCCAGATTACTCCTGGCGCGCTCAAGAAGACGTTCTTCGGGAACAGTGGTGCCGAGGGGATTGAGACAGCCCTCCGCATGGCTAAGGCGTATACGGGCCGCAACGAGTTCATTGCGCTGACACACTCCTTCCACGGTCGCACGGTCGGCACACTCTCTGTCACTGGCAACATGCAGCGCAAGAAACGCGGTGGCCCCTACCTCCCGGGCGTTGCCTTTGCACCCGCCCCTTACCTCTATCGCAACCCCTTCGGCACCGATGATCCCGAAATCCTCGCCCAGCGCTGCGCCGAGATGGTCGAGTGGGCGATCAAGTATCAGACCTCTGGCAACGTCGCCGCCTTCATCGCCGAGCCAGTCATGGGTGAAGGCGGTATCATCGTCCCGCCCGCGAACTACTTCCGCTATGTCAAGGAGATCCTCGACCGTTACGGCATCCTATTCATTGCCGACGAAGTACAGAGCGGGTTCGGACGCACCGGCAAGCTCTTTGCCATCGAACACTACGGTGTTGAGCCCGATATTATGGTCATGGCCAAAGGCATTGCCGATGGCTTCCCCCTGTCAGCGTGCACTGCCCGTGCGGAGATTGCCGACTCCTTCCAGCCCGGTGAACACCTCTCCACCTTCGGCGGGAATCCGGTCTCCTGTGCCGCTGCCCTGGCCAACATCGAGGTAATGCTGGAGGAAGACTTGCCCGGCCAAGCTGCCCGCAAGGGCGAGTATGTCCTTGCGCAGCTGCGTGAGCTTGCGGCGGAACACGAGCTCATTGGCGATGTCCGCGGGCTTGGGCTGATGATCGGCGTAGAACTCGTCACTGACCGCCGCACGAAGCAGCCGGCAGCGAAGCAGGCTGCGGCATTGCGTGCCTACTGCCGCGAACACGGCGTCCTGATCGGCGTGGGTGGACAAGAAGGCAATGTGGTGCGTATCCAACCGCCACTGACCATCTCTTGGGAGCAACTCGAGCGGGCGCTTGCTGTCCTCGCCGAGGGGTTGCGAGCGGTGACGTGAGACACAGATCCATCGAGGGTCGTACGACACGAGCGAGACACGAGACTGCACCGAGCACTCGCTCGCCGAGGGTCACTGCGCGTCACTCCCTGACGCTCGGGTGTGCCAGTAGACGCTGTGCGGTTCGTACCAAGCGCCTTCGGCCTGCCCTTCGCCAGGCTACTGGCAGCGCTTGACTCAGGCACCAAGCGCCGACGGAAAACCGTCCTCATGGCCGCTCCTGACATTGCCGCAGTAAACACAGGCTCCTCGGGCGCCGGCCGTGCTCCTTGTCACCTATCCTCGTCGTGCACAGCAAGCGAGGAAGGACCTGCCTGATGCTTCCACCACTCAGCTCCCTCCGAGAGGCTGTCTGATGCTCGCAAAGTTTCCGGATGTGCCGAACAGAGCGATCGCCATGATTTAGAAGAGCGCCAGTAATGGGCTGCACGCACCACGACGATGAGGGACACGCTTAGGGTTACCAAGCGTCGTCAGACTTGATCTCCACCGCCATCCACTGACCAGAAGCGCCCTCGCTGCGAGGCTTTCCAGACTGCCAGAATTTTCCCCGCGTCTTGCAGTGGAGCTGGTACACTCCCAACACCGGTCACCAAGAGCCGTCCACTCGACGCGAAGGGAGTTCATGATGCCGGCACAAGCACTGAACCACGTCAGCATCGTCGCCAAAAACCTTGAGGAGTCTGTCCGCTTCTACGAGGAGGTCTTCGGTCTTATCCGCATCCCCACCCCCAACTTCGGCCACCCCGTCCAGTGGCTGCGTGTCGGTGACCTCCAACTCCATATCTTCGAGCGACCGGAAGATGCTCGCCGATACGCACATTTTGCGCTGACTGTAGATGACCTCACAGCCGTCTATGAAAAGGCACAAGAACGTGGTTGCTTGGACAGTGACACCTTCAGTCACTTTCTGGTGGAGTTGCCGAACGGGAACGTCCAGCTCTATCTTCGTGATCCAGCTGGAAATTTGATCGAAGTCGACTACCCGAATGTCGAACTCCTTCCACCTGAGCTCCGTGCCCAGTGTGTACGCCTGGCCGACCGACACCCGCAGAACGACTGGAATCGCCAGGCGACACTCTTTCTAGAGGCGCTCCCTGCGTCTTCCGCCGGGTAGGCGGGCAGACTGGCACGCCCGAGAGATGCGCTCATTGTCACCTGATGCAAGGCCCGCGGGGCGTGGTAGTGCTGCTCCCGCGATCGCGTTGCCTACTTCCCCCACCGCTGCTTCCGCAGACCACTGCGCAGCGCTCCGAGCTGCGCATCACACCTCGACCCAGCCGAAACTACGTTCCACTGCTTTCTTCCAACCCGCATAGAGTGCCTCGCGTTGTGCGGCCGGCATGTGGGGAATCCAGCGTCTTGCTTCTCGCCAGTAACGAGCAATTTCCTCCTGGCTTTCCCAATACCCCACCGCCAGTCCCGCCGCATACGCTGCACCAAGTGACGTCGTCTCGCTGACCAGAGGACAGACGATCGGGACGCCCAAAATATCTGCCTGGAACTGCATGAGGAACTCGTTGCGCACCATCCCACCATCGACGCGGAGTTCGGCAAGCGGGATGCCGGAGTCCGCCACCATCGCTTCCACGACGTCCCGCGTCTGGTACGCGGTTGCCTCCAGTACTGCTCGCGCTAGATGTCCGCGGTGGATAAAGCGCGTCAAGCCGACAATGACACCACGAGCATCCAGACGCCAGTACGGCGCGAACGCTCCAGAAAAGAACGGGACGAAGTAGATCCCGCCATTGTCCTCGACAGAACGGGCCAGTTCCTCCACCTCGGCTGACTCCCGGATCAGCCCCAAGTTGTCACGCAACCACTGCACTAGAGCACCAGCGATCGCGATTGAGCCTTCAAGGGCGTAGACACAGGGACCGTCGCCAAGTCGGTACGCCACCGTCGTCAGCAGACCGGCCTTCGAGGGGATCGGCTCTGTGCCCGTATTGAGGAGCAGGAAGCAACCGGTTCCATAGGTGTTCTTGGCCATCCCCGGCTGCAGGCCAGCCTGCCCAAGGAGCGCTGCCTGTTGGTCACCGAGATCACCACAGACTGGTACCGCTGCCCCAAGCGGCCCATCAGCCGCGGTGAAGCCATACACTCTCGGGTCAGAACTCGGTCGAATCGCTGGCAGCATCTGACGAGGGATTCTCAGAAGCTGAAGCAGATCCTCATCCCAGTCCAGCGTACGCAGGTTCATGAGCATCGTGCGGCTGGCATTCGTCACGTCGGTAACGTGCGCCCCACCCCGCGGCCCTCCAGTGAGCCACCAGATCAGCCACGTATCTAGAGTGCCGAAGAGCGCCTCTCCCCGCTCCGCATCAGCCCGCAGTTCGGGAATGTGGTCGAGAAGCCAGCGCAGCTTTGGGCCTGAAAAATAGGTGCTGATCGGCAATCCGGTTCGCTCCCGAAAGAGCGGGCCATACCCCTCCCGCTCGAGCTGAGCGCAAATCTGATCGGTGCGCGTGTCCTGCCACACCAACGCGTTCGTATACGGCTGGCCCGTCAGGCGATTCCAGACCACAGTCGTCTCACGCTGGTTGGTGATTCCGATGGCAGCGATTGCTCTTCCCGGCACCCCAGCTCGGGCGAGTGCTTCCTGTACAACTTCCTGCGTCCGCTGCCAGATCTCCAGCGGGTCATGCTCAACCCACCCTGGTTGGGGATAGATCTGTCGATGCTCGCGCTGACCCATGCTGATCACATTGCTTTCACGGTCGAAGATCATCGCCCGCGTACTCGTCGTCCCCTGATCGATAGCGAGCACCAAGCGGCTCATCGTCTCTCCCCTTCCGCTGTCTTCGCTTGCTGGCTTGACGCGCTCGCATGCCAGGCGGACACCGCCGCCGTTCGCTCCCCGGTACCGCACGGCGCTCTTTTGTGTCTGGCAACCTCCGGCACGACCACAGCGCCGCTATCACGGTGAAAACCCTTCCCTGCGCACTCTTCGCCTTTCTCCCGAACTCCGACGCTCCTGCTCTCAGGTCGCCGCGAGCGATGCTCCAATACCCTGCTCGCTCGCACAGAGCGCCAGGACACGCTGTCGATAGGTGTCCATCTGGCACGCAAGCTCATCCGGCTCCCAGCCGAGCTCGCGCGCCATCAGTTCTCCAACCGCCGAGAGCGCCCCAAGTCCGTGCTGCCGATCCGCGAACAGCACCCACGTGCGCCGCTCCAACACGTCTCCGATCCGCAGCGCGAGTTCGTTCCGGCATGCGTACACCACTTCAGCCAAGAGGTATGGCAGTCCAGGGACGATCGGCGATGCCAGCCGCTCATCCTCTGCTGCAAGCTCCAGGACGGAACGTGCGTCGGTGCCATACGCACGCAGTAGCCACGGGACGCTTTCCTCGACGCTGAGCTGCTGTGCCAACGAAACGATCGCCGGTACCGCCTCCTCCAGTCTCTCGCGCCCGACCAGCGGCAAACGCGCCGTTACATGGCGCACCGGCTGCCCCAGCCGCCGTTGGATCCGGTCGACCGTCTCCTCCGCCATCCGCCGATAGGTGGTGAGCTTGCCACCGAGAATGGAGATCAGCCCGCTCTCATGCTCAATGAGCTCGTGCGAGCGCGAAAGCTGTGCCGTCACCTCGGCAACGCCACGCCGGATGAGTGGCCGGTAGCCCGCGTAGGCGCTGATCACATCAGCCCGCGAGAGCCCCACGTCGAAATACTGGTTGGCATGGTCAAGGAGGAAGTCCACGTCGGTATCGTCCGCCCGCGGGTCATCGAGCGGCCCGGCACCGGTGTCAGTCGTCCCGAGGATCGCGCGTCCCTCATACGGTATGACAAACAAGAGCCGTCCGTCACTCGTCTCCGGAATCACTACGGCAGCTTGCGTCACCCCGATGCGCTCCTGGGGCAGCACCAGATGCACCCCCTTGCTCGGCACAATGTGGACTGTCGATGCCCCCAAAGCGAGCCGTTCAATTTCCTCTCCCCAGATCCCCGTCGCATTGACAAAAATGCGCGCCTGAATCGTGAACTCTTCGCCGGTCAGCTCGTCCCGCACCTGAGCCGCACGCAACTGACCACCACTTCGTTCGAAGCCGATCACCGCACAGTAGTTGCAGATCGTTGCCCCATGCGTACGGGCCGATGCCAGGACGTTCATCACCAAACGTGCGTCATTCGTCCGGGCGTCGAAATACCCAAAGGTCCCTAGCAGACCGTCCGTTCGCAGTGCCGGCACGATGTCCTGGACTACCGACAGATTCAGCCGACGATGGCGCTCAATATTGCGGCGGCCCGCCAGAAGGTCGTAGGCAAGTAGACCGAGCTCCAGGTATCCAAGGCGTAACGGCCCAGCCGGAGGGACATACCGTAGTCCCAGGGGCCGCCGGTTGAAGCGGTAGATTGGCAGGACAAACAGCAGGGGCTCGACGAGTCGCGGTGCGTTGCGGAGCAAAAGTCCTCGCTCGACAAGCGCCTCACGTACCAGACCGATATCAAGCTGCGGCAAGTAACGGATCCCACCATGCACGAGCTTCGTCGACGAGCAACTCGTGCCGCTGGCGAAGTCGCGTCGCTCAACCAGCGCCACCCGCAGCCCACGAGCAGCGGCATCGAGCGCCACCCCCGCACCCGTAATCCCCCCACCGATGATGAGGACATCAAAGACGCTCCGGCGGAGCTGGTCCAGCATGGAGGGGCGACTCACCACTGGTTGCATGCAAACCATCCTCTCCGAGGGCCGACCAAGACAAATCGGTGACGGTGCACACGATGGCGCGGTGCCGCCTGCTCCTGGCCAGTGATCACAGACATCCCGACTGCTCACGATTCTCGCGGGGTCTCCACCTCGCCTTGTATGAGGAACTCACGCAGCCAGACAGAGTACCACCGAACGCTCTCGCATTGCCGCGCCAACCCCTCCCCTGACATCGGGATCCTCCTTGCATCGATTAGTGCTCTCTACAGGGAGTCAACCCACTCTGCAGGCAGCTCGGTTCCTCAGCCGCCCATCCTCTATCAGCTTCTCGCACTGCCACGTACTTCAGCGACCTCTGTCACCAGAAGAGCGCCTCGCCAACGTGCCGCACATCCTCGTCCGGAATCTCGCTGCTTCGAGACACCGAGCATTACTCACCCCATCGGCCGCTGAGCGACAGGTGGCTGCCCATCGACCCCCGCTCTGTATCCCTTCGCGTCACCAACCCAGGAGACGAACACAGACATGTTGGGAGCCCCTGCCCCTTACTGGATTCCTTGAGCAACACGCTGGCCTGCACTACACTCCGCTGCGAGCGACGTTGCGTGGAAGGCGCAGCATGAACGGCCGGACAGCTGGATCACAGCTCCTCGCAGCATCCAAAGCACATCGCAAGTTCAGCCTGCTGCTTGCCTTGGCGCTCCTCCTGACTGGTTGCCGCGGCTTCCCCGCGCTCGGCGGTACACCTCCCACCCCCACCGTCCCGCGCCCAAGCGAGACCGAACTCGCCTGGAACGAGGTCGAAGCCCGCCTCGCGCCTGCCACGGCGCTCATCCGCTTCGAACTGCCGCAAGCTGGTCCGTTTCTGGCGACGGGTATCGCGTACGCACCGGGGCTCCTCCTGACCATTGCTCCACCACTTGAAGGCGGAGCACCCCAGAGTGTTCAGGTGCTGCTCCCTGGGTCGAGCGAACCACGCCCTGCCGAGCTCCGCGGTGTCAGTCCTTGTGACGGCGTCGCCGTCGTGGCACTGCAGCCGACGACGAATCTGGCACTCGCCCCTTTGGCAGGCGCAAGTGAAACGGACATCGGCATCGACGTCCTCGTCTACGGCCACTCAGCATCCGATCCCGATGGTGCGCCTGTGAGCGCACCGGCCGTCATCGCGGGGGTCACCACCGACACACGGCGCGCGATCGAGGAGATTGGCGTGACGATCGACCTGAGTGGCTTCACCTACGGCTCGCTCCTCGTCAACCGGCACGCCGCAGTACTCGGTCTCTTGCTCCCGACCGGCCTGTTCTTGCCTGCCGAGCGTGCCCGTGCCGCGGCCGATGTGTTGGCCGAAGGACGCGGCCTACTCTGGCTGGGGCTCGGCCTCAGCCCACACCGCAACCCGCAACGCTTCGGGACGGACAGAGGACTCGTTGTTCTCCGCGTTACTCCGAACGGCCCGGCAGCCAGCGCCGGGATCGAACCCGGGATGTTGCTCACTCACGTCGACGGCACCGAACTCGAGTCGTTCGCTCAGCTCTGCGGTGTCCTACGCCAGCACCGGCAAGGGGACGAACTGACAATCGAACTCCGACAGGTCACTGGCCAGGAACTCATTGTTACCCAGGCACGCCCTCGCATCGGTGAATCCGCCCAAGCGCCCTTGACCGAGCTCCGTCGTGAGCCACGACCGCGTCCCGCGACAACGCCGGTGACGACAACGTGGACGTTCGACCGACCCGAGGAGGCTGCCGATTGGCCGACCGGTTCCAGTCAAGCAGGAACTGGCGAGTTACGTGACGGGAGCTATGTCATCACGCTCAATCAGCCGAACGCGTTCGGGATCTTCCCTCCCCTCTCGCTCGGCGCTGGCACCGACCAGCGCATCACCGCCCGTGTCAGCCTACCCGAGAATGCCGGTGCCGGCTTGATTGTCCGCTCGAGCCAGGAGCCCAACGGTTCTCGCAATCTGTACTTGTGTGCCGTCGTCCGTACGGGAGGGCAGCTCGTGGCCACCTGCTCACTGGCCGTCGCCGGGCAGTCGGCTGTCCTCCTGCCCGTTACCCCGCTTGCAGCGATCGATCCCGCGACCGACCCACTGGAACTCGAGCTCGCAGCCCAGGACACGCGGCTTCTCTTCCGCGTGGCGGGGGAAACCGTCGCTGAGCTGGATGACCCGCTCCTTGGATATGGCCAGGTGGCACTCTGGGTTGAAAGCTTCGACACTGTACCGGTCACAGTCCGCTTCCACGAGGTACACGTCGAGCTTCTGCCTCGGTGAGTAGGCGCAGCTGGTAACGCGTTGGCCCGCCCCACAGTAAGGCGCCACAGCCGGCTCTGTCATCGATGATCAGAGATAGACGACTTGCTCTGTCTCCACAACACCATGCGAGCGTGGCAACACGCGCACGAGAGAGAATAGAGAAAAGTCTCCGAGTGCATCGCGTGGAAGCCTGGAGAGGACACGAGAGGTGCAGGTACTGCGATACGTCCGAACCATCGAGCGTGTCGCCAGAGCTTCCTCCTTGTGGCGGGCATACCAATACTTTGCACAACGCGATGGTGCACTCTATGCTGCTGCCATTGCCTATGCTGCAGTGCTCTCGCTCGGCCCGTTTCTGTTCGCCTTGGCAACACTGGGCGGTCTCCTGTTGCGCGACTATGTAGCCCCAGCGACGATCATCGACTGGGTGACGACGCAACTCCCACAAACGGCCGCTCTCGCACCATTGCTCACACCGATGCTCGAACGGCAAGCTGAGGCGGCCAGCGGTCTCCTGGCTCTGGCCAGCGTGCTGCTCAGCCTGTGGGCAGCGAGCCTACTGGGCAGCACGCTGCGTCATGCCCTGCGTGCTGTTGCTGCGCCAGCACTGCCTCGTGCTCCGCTGCAGGAACGCCTGATCGGTCTTTCAGCGACGCTGATCGCGCTCTTTGCTGCTATCGCTTGGCTTGGCATCCTGGGGATTGTTGGTGGGCTTCTCGTCCAACTCCCGTTCGTCTGGCGGTCGGTGATCGGACTCGCTGCCTCCTGGCTCGTCTTCGCTGCTCTTTACGCATTCCTGCTCCCAGGACCACGCTTACCTTGCTCTGCGATCGTGTGGAGCAGCCTCCTCGCGGCGGGCTCCTGGGAACTTGCCAAGGCAATTCTCGCATTCCTTGCTCGGGGCCTAGGGCGATCAAGTGAGGTCTACGGCTTGCTCGGCGCGCTCGTCGCGCTCCTCGTCGCCGCACACGTTGCAGCGATGATCACGCTGTATGGTGCGATCGTCGCAGTCATCTTAGCAGAGGAGCGGTTCCACAGAGCTGAACGACCGACTTGAGCGCTGAAGCGCCATCCGCGATGATGCTCATACGGACGAGTCGCAACCGGACAGCCGAACGGAGGAGGCAACGATGCAGCCCTTACCCTATCCCGATCGGGAGCGTGCGCTCTGGATCTACCGCCAGATGGTGCGCATCCGCGAGTTCGAAGAGCGCGTGAAGCGTACCTTTACTGAGCATCCCGGCATGATCCGCGGGCACACCCATCTTGGTGACGGTGCCGAGGCAACGATTGTCGGGGCGATCGCGGCCATCCGCCCAGACGACTACGTCCTTGCCACCTACCGCTGCCACGGCTATCTCATTGCGCTGGGGAGCTCTCCACGCGCCATGATGGCCGAAATCTACGGTAAGGCGACAGGACTCTCGCACGGGCTCGCCGGTTCGATGCATCTGGCAGACCCCGAGCACCAGTTCCTCGGCACCTCAGGGATCGTCGGGCAAGGCATCCCGCATGCGACCGGTGTGGCACTCGCGATCCAGGTCCGCGGCGGCGATCAGGTTGTGCTCTGCTTCTTCGGAGACGGCGCCTCGAAGCAAGGAGCATTCCACGAGTCGCTCAACATCGCCTCACTCTGGAAACTGCCGGTTGTCTACATTTTAGAGAATAACCTCTATCAGGCTGTCACACGCGTCGAAATGGAAGATGCCAACGCCGCAGCGGGCGAGCCGCTTTCCACGAAGGCCCGGGCCTACTCTATGCCCGGTGTGACAATCGACGGCACTGACCCGATCGCCGTCCTGACGACTGTTGCCAACGCTGTGGAGCGAGCACGACGCGGTGAAGGGCCAACGCTGATTGAATCAGTCTTCTATCGCTTCAGTGCGCATGGCAATATCATCGTCCCACCACCGGTGCCGCTGCACTTCGAAGAGCATGAAGCCCTCACGATTTACAAGTGCGCCGATGAGTACGAGCAGTGGCGCCAGCGCGATCCAATCCCGCGTTTCCGTGCGTGGCTCCGTGGGATCGGCGTATCAGAAGACGAACTTGTTGCGATCGAATCAGCCGCCCGCGAGGAGATGGACGATGCCGTGCGGTTCGCGCTGGAGAGCCCGTGGCCTGAGCCGGACATTCTCCAGCGCTACGTCTATGCCTAAGACGGAAGGGAGCAGCGAGCATGGCCCGCGAGATCCCCTACATCCAAGCGATCATGGAGGCGATCACCGAAGAGATGCAGCGCGACCCCAACGTGATCTTTTATGGCCAGGAGCAAGCGGTCAGCGATGAGGACCCGATGGTTGTCGCTTTCGGTCGCAAGCGGGTCCGACCAACACCAATCTCGGAAACGGCCGAGATCGGCATGGCGGTCGGGGCGGCGATGGTCGGGCTCCGTCCGGTCGTGGAGCTCCTAATGACTGACTTCATCCTGGTCGCTCTCGACCAGGTGGTCAATGAAGCGGCACGTGTGTACTTCAAGACCGCCGGCCGGGTCAAAGTCCCAATCGTCCTCAAGGCTGGCTACGGTTTTGCCGCCGGGTGGTCCGTGCAACATGCGAATTGTTGGTATAACCTCTTCATGGGGGTCCCCGGTCTGAAAGTCGTTGTTCCCTCGACAGCCGCCGATGCCAAGGGGCTGATGAAAGCCGCCATCCGCGACGATAACCCAGTTCTCTATCTGCACCACTACATGCTCACTCTCGTACCGGGTCCCGTACCAGACGGGGATGTCGTGGTCCCGATTGGCGTCGCTGACGTGAAGCGGCCAGGCCGCGACGTCACCATCATCGCCACTGGCTGGATGGTGCAGCGTTCGTTGGAGGCCGCTGACCTGCTGGCGCGTGAAGGGATTGACGTCGAGGTCGTCGATCCTCGCTCCCTCGCACCGCTCGACGTCGACACGCTCGTCGCCTCAGTCGAGAAGACCCGGCGGGTTGTGCTGGTCGATCAGGCACCACGCCATGCCTCGGCTGCCGCCCTGATTGCGGCGGAAATCGCCGAGCGCGCGTTTGGTGCGCTGGCTGCGCCACCGCGCCTCGTCACCGCGCTCGACACGAGCGTTCCGTACTCCAAACCACTCGAAGACGCGGTGATCCCGAGTGTCGAGCGCATTGTGCAGGCAGTACGCGAGGTAGTACAGGCCTAAGGAGCATTTGGAGAGCTGTACTCGAACCAATCAGACGGAACCTCCTGCCGGTGAAGACGACAGGTAATAGTCGGCACCGGCAGGAGAGATCCCTGCCTTTTTCTGCTCCCTAAGCAAAAACGAATCTCCGGCACGGGACGAGTTTCTTACTTCTTGCGCACACGGCACGCGCCGGTTCCCTTGCGAGAAAACGTTTCCCCTCTCCCATATCAGGAATCATGCGGTAACCGACCAGATAATCCTGGATCGCATGACTGGTTCGATGAGTCTACAACACGCGGCGCGCACGCAGGTCATCTGGGTTGTATCCTCGCCAGACCGGGACACCACAATACCGCTCTCCTTCGGGGCAGGGTGGGTGAAGCCCTGCACGGTCGCGCAGGACACACGGCGGCTGCGCCACATACCGCCCGATCCGCGGGAGAACCTGTCGCACCTGCTCCGTTTCCTGTCGCGCTGTTTCCCATATTTCCCATTGGGCGTCAAAGCACAAGCGCTTGATCCACTTCCAAAGATAGGCAAGGAGCGTCCCAGACTCGTAAAACCGTACATGGTGCGCGTTCGGTAAGAGATAGAGCGCGTACTCGGCCGGTACTCCGGCATCAAGCAGCCGGTTCTTCGTCTCCCAGAGCACACGAATTGTCTCTTGATACTCTTCAAGCGCTGCCGGTACGCGCGCGATGTCCTCGGGAACGATGACATCCGGCTCTTCCCGGAGATGCGCCAACAAGACCGGGCCAGAGCTCAACGTCCCACGATGGCGCTGGTTCTGGGCGTCTTCCGCTCCACTGATCCGCTTTTGGAACGTGAAGGACACGTGTGTCAGCGTCTGCATCAGCTTAGAGTGCATCGCCAAAAACAGCGGATGCCCCAGGTAATGGTTCTTCGCTGGATCGAGCACAAGGGCAATCGCGGTATCGTCATCAAGCTCAGCCCGTGACCGCCCCAGCACTGCACGCACCGCATCAGCCAGCACACGCTCCGCATCTGGGGTGTGAGCCACGAGGCGTGAGTGATATGGACCAAGCGCCTCATCGAACTCGCGGAAGAACGCCTCACTCGCACTCCGCTCGAGTGCCGCCGTAAATGACTGCAACACCCGATATTCCAACGTCTCCTCAAGAGCCAGCACCGCGGGATCAAGCGGATGACCCGGAGCACCAAGGAAGTTGGGATCGACCGCGAGCACCTCCTCAACCATCCGATTGACGACGTACCGCACTTCCCGAGGAGCATCCAATTGATTGGCCAGTACAAAGTAACGAAGCAGCGTGAGCGCGTTGACTGTGTGGTAGAGATGCGCTGGTGTCGCCAGCGGAAGCACATAGCGCGCCACTTCCTGCGCCCGGCGCTGCACCGCTGTCCGCACACGTTCTTGCACTTCTGGACGTTGACTCCGCGCACGTGCTGGGAAGACTTCGGCGTAGCGCGCAGCAATATCAGGCGTCAGGAGTTCGACCAACCGACGGTACCCGGCCAGCGCCCGCTCCACAGCTGCCCGATAGAGCGCATCCAGGGGCGCGGGGAGTTCCGGCGTCACCATCGTCGCACCGGTCACTTCACGGTAGCGCTGTGAGACCTGCTCAGAGTTGTAGAACGGGTGATGGTGAAAGAACGACCAAATGGCCAAACGCGAGACACCGTCCAGCACGAAGACAAAGTGGGCATGCTGAAACGTCGTGTGATGCCCCGCAGCAAACAGGTCCGGGTACAAGGCAGCGGCTCGCTCACGCCGTGCAGCACGCGCTGTGTCACCGTTGCCGGCAAAAAGTTCAGCCACGCGCTCGACACTCGCCGGCCGCGCCCCATAACACGACCACGCAGCGGCCACTGTCAGCGCGAAGGGGTGAGTACTCGACTCGCTCCGCACTAGCCGCACCGTTGGCGGCGGCGAGCGGAACGGAAACTCAACATCCAGCGACCGAATCGGTACCGTCGCCATCGCCGCCCCCTCTCGCGCTCGACCCGCTCCGAGTGTACGTCCAGCTGACGACCAGTGTAGCACAGTGTACGTACACTGGACGAGTGACCAGCGGCGTGCTCTGGGCTGGCATCAGTCACCGGAGTCCACCGCTCGCACTGCTGGCGCGCCGGTATCTCGTTCAGGCGCGCGGCAGCCTCTCCATAAGCTAGGCTCGAGCTCTGCAGCCGGCTACAGGACGGCCACGACACAGGAGTGCTTCAGGAGCAGCAGCGACATACTCGATGACCATGGAGAGCGCACAACCGATCAAGCAGCTCGCCACCTTACCCCGGAGCCCTGGTTCTCCAGTACCTTCCAACAGTTCTCGAGGTGCTCCTCTGACTTTCCTTGGACCAGCGCCCTATTGGGACAGCCCCACTCCAATAGCGATGGACCGCGTAACTCTGGGCTCACCGGTCATGATCGAATGGCCGTGGCACTCTGCACTGTTTTGTCTCATTGGTAGGCGAATCATCCGGGACACACCATATCAGCAGGACCCGTCATGGCAGAGCAAGCCCCAACGAACGCCCGCGGTGAGTCGCACTGCGCACAGGCCGCCAGGAGCTCCCTCCCGACTGCGGCACCGGGGCCGCACCCCCGGAAGAAACGCAGCTTCCGCAGCGTGTACCGACAGACCTGGCGAAGGATGGGCGGCAACATGCCGGAAGCGCGTTCCCAATGACGAGTCCTCTTGCCTTCCGATCTTCAGCGCGTCTCTTCGTCCTGTATCTCCCGGAGAATCCATTGGAGCAGCGGAAAGCATCGCACTCCCTCGCTGACATCGCCCCGATGTCGCTCCATGACATCACCGCACACCAGTCAGCGCTCAGGTATCGTTCTTGCAGCACTCGACGACTGCGCGGGATCATCGAGGAGCGAGGGAGCAAACCGATGCGCGAGCATGAACCACTTGTTGAGGCAGTGACCCCGCTCGCCGAACTTGCCGAGAAGGTACCGACGCTGGAAGGTGTTCCAACCGGCGTCCCCGGACTCGACGAACTCTTCTTTGTCACCGAATGGCGGGACGGCAAGCCGATTCGCCGTACGCTCGGCGGGATCCCGCGCTACGCCGTGCTCCAGGTGACTGGTGTCTCCGACACTGGCAAGAGTCTCATGGTCGAGCAGTTCGCGGTGGAGCGCGCCCGACACGGGGAATGCTGCCTCTTCATTACGACTGAGGCACCTGGGCCTTTTGTAGCGCTCAGCTTGCAACTCCGCGCCCGGGCTATGGGTGTCCCGGTCGAGACGATCGATCGCTCCGTCGTCTTGATCGACGCCGCGACACACACCAGCCTGGCACACGATCTCGGCACACTCCTGAGCACGCTTGCCTACGCTATCCGCACGTATCGCGCCAAGGCCGTCGTCATTGACTCTTTGACCGGTTTCTACGAGGCGCGCGAAATGCAGGCGCGCGAGATCGTCCGGCCACTGTACCTTTTCTTAAAGAAATGGCATCAGACCGCCCTGGCCGTCTCCCAGAAGCGAAGCGGGCACGAGCTCCTCACCGCGGAAGCCGCTGGCGGCTTCGCCGTCGGTCATATCCTCGACGGCTCGCTCGTCCTCGCCAAGCAGACGATCCTCTCCCCTCAACAGGCTCGTCTCTATCGCACTCCAATCGGCGAGACGGTCCGGCTCTTCCGCATTGACGGTTGCCGCCTGAGCGGACACGACACTGCAACGCATCTGCTCGAGATCACCCCTGAGGGATTAGTTCGCATCGGCCCGCGGCTGACCGAGTTGGTACGCAGCGGTCACGCAAGTGAAGAGGAGGGCGAAGAATGACACCGATTGAGGTCACACCGCAGCCACCCGATATCGACCAGCGCGCACTCCGCGTCTTTCTCAAGGCGATCGAGCTGGTCGGGGGGCCGCGCCAACTCGTGGAACTCCGCCGTCTCACCTGGCTGCCAAGCCTGATGGAGGCGGCCTACGCCGTTGTCCTGGCTGAGGAACATCACTGGTCAGCCGAGGAGATCGCCCGTTTCCTCGGCGTCTCTACCGCTGCCCTGCGCCACCTCTTGCGAGCGCCAGAGGCGGCAGTACTGGAGCGCTTGCGCGGCGAGGAGCCAAGCGAGCACAACGTCCATGTCGCTGGTGGACTCGCCAAACTGGCACTCGACGCCTTGCGACGGGAGGAAGAGAGCAGCTCGCCCGAGCCCGAAGTGTGATCACCACTCTATCGTAGACAACCCGTCCGGCTCCCGCGTTTGTGAAGGCGGTGTCTCTCAGCCAGGCACCTGCGCCTCGAGTCGTGTCTCCCAACGCAAGGCGCACGGCTGCCCGAGGCACGAGTCTAGACGGCCAACGCTGCATCTCTCCCGCATCAGGATCTCTCGTGGATTTTCTCTCCCCATCCTGCTGCAGGAGAGCACTGCGTCATGGCAAGAATGGCTGTGTATGTCCTTGCTCTTGCTACGATCGTCGTGAGTCCTGTCCAGCCAGCTCGGATTGCACGTGTCTTTGCTCGGCACGGTATTGACTTGTCTGGGCGCCCCGACACGTGCAAAGAGGCCCCGGCGGATTCCCAGCTTCCATGCGCGGTATTTCGGCAGTGCTCACCGTGGCCTTGACCGGGAACTCCATCGTCCCGGCAACGCCCACTCGTCGCTGCCCACCACACGGAGTGAAATGCGAAGCTGGACACGCGTGATCTCTTCCAATTGTCGGGCGTGCGATCCGTTGAGGCACGATGCATGCCCCCTGGAGGCGAGGAACAGGCTGTGTCCCGCTGGAGAGACCTCGACCAGTCGATTGTGGCTGAACAGCCCTCCCTTCGTCGCACCGCATGAAATCGCCGGAAAGGACGACGCGCACCAACTGCTCCACTCGGCGACCGAGCTCTCCAGAACACCAAGCGCACAGTTTGCAGAGCCTGGCTCGGAGCATGGCAGGAGGCCACAGCCGATTGGAGCAGCGAGACGCTAGGAGAAACGACGGTTCCGGAGTCCCAAATCATAGAGACCGGTTGCTCGGCTTGCTTGGGAAACCAAGGAAGGTTGTCTTCCCTGTCGTGGGCCAGCGGCACTATGCTCCTACGCTAGAAGTACGAAATTCCCACTTTCCTGCCAGTGAACTGGGTGGTATGCTGCCGTTGTGTCGTGCCGAGGCGTGTCGTGAGCGGCAGGACGGTGGAATGGTTGGGGAGATCGAAACCTTGGACGGCACTCCTGAACGCGAGGATCTGGGCTGGTTGACCGAGCCACCACTCTATTGGATCGTCGAGCATGAGGAACCGCTCCCGCCGATTCCTGGCCTTGCCTACCTGGCGACGAACCGCTATGCCGACACAGCGTACGATCAGACGCTCGTCGCTACTCCCGATGAACCGGAGTTGATCGAACTGCTTCGCTCAGCACCCGGCGTCCGGGCGATCGAGCCCGGCTATCTCCGCTATTTCTTCCAGCAAGACACGGTGATCGCCGTCGTCAACGGCGCAGCGATCACCTGGTTCGATTCGGTCGACGAAGCCCTCCAGTGGGATCCCTTTGCCGATCCAGAGACAACCCTACCACCCGGCCCGAGCTGCTGAGGCAATGCCCACGCCCGACGTCCTTGCCGTTTTCACCGTCACCCTTCTCTTCGCCGGGGATCGCTGTCTCCTGCTTGAACGGAGTTCCGACCGGGCACGGCTCCCCGGCTTCTGGACGGGCATCGGCGGCCGCGTCGAGCCCCATGAGTTGAACCGACTCGCCGAAGCCGCCCGTCGCGAGCTCGCGGAGGAAACGGGAGTCCCCCTCGACAGCCTCCCCACAATCGTCTTGCGCCGCGTGCTCCTGCAGCACCGCCCTACAAGTGCTGAGCTGACGGTGCTCCTCTACTTCACTGGTGAACTCCCTGAGCCGATCCCCTTGCCACCCGGGCCAGAGGGGGTATTCCACTGGGTCAACACCTCAACCCTCGAGACACTCCCCCTAGCCGATAACGCTCGGCTTGTCCTCCCATACCTTGTGACCGACCAGGTCCGCGACCCCCAAGGCATCGAGCCGGTCAAACTTGGCATCGCCCGCTGCGACGCACGCGGCCGCGTCGTGGACGTCCTCTGGGGATGAGTGCCGCGCACCACGACACCTTGGTGGTTCATACCTTCTCCAGCCCGGACACGCCTCTCGCTCCGCGGCGACCCGCAGGTAGTCGTGGAGGGCAGCACAAGGCTTGCCCCCAACCTCCTGCACAGGGCTGAAACCAGCGGTCCCCACCTGTGGAATCCCACCATTGGCCACTGCCAGGCACGACGAGGCGCACATTCACACAAAGACGCCGGGTGCAGAAGAGCGGGCTAAGAAGGGCCGTACAGTAGAAGCCATCCACTGCGGAACCGACATTTGACTACGTCAAGCCAGATTTCCCCACCAAGAAGCCACTCGGCTCATCAACCACCACAGACGACACTGAGAGCACGAGTACATCGATTTCTCCTTAAGGGATGGAGCCCAGGACTCACTCGCAGTCAACGGAAGGCACGTGCCACTCCATCTGGGCATTCCGGATAGCGTCAACAGGCGCTGAGAAGACACACCGTGGGCTGCCCAAGATCGCACCCAGCCCACGGTCACAACGTCGCAACGGGTCACCTCGGCTGATCCGGGGCCGGACTCCTTGACCGCTGTGCTCTGCGACCCCTCGTAGAGCGCAGCGGTGCATGCGGGTTCCTAAGCCTGCGCCCGTTGTCATCCCGGGCACACGCTCTCCTTATGCTCTTCAGCTTGGTTCCGCGGTTCGTGTGCGCCGTGGTCGTCCTCGAGTATCGCGCTTCCTCTTTAGTCCGCCCGTAACACGCATGACCAGCGGGGTGGTCGGCATCACGTTGCTTACCTCGGTCATCACTGGTTGCATTCGCTGCCCAACCGCCTCAGCAAAGAGAAAGCCCCGATCCCCGCTGGCAGCGGGAACCGGGGTTCCGGATGGGGCGATCTCCGGCAAACCAAGAGAACGATTAGCCTTCGCGCCGCTTCAGCTGCTCCACGACCGGCTTCGCCTCGCGCTCGAGCGTTGCTGCTACGTCAGCGAAGACTGTTGCCGGATCCTCCAACTGGACCGTTACTCGCTCTAATCCCTTGCCAATAATCTGGTCGCCATTCGGGATCCAGACGCGGGCTGCGTCTTGCGGCTGCGTCTTCGGCAGCTGATCCACCGCCGTCTTGAAGTTCGGATTCTGTTGGTAGAACTGCTGCATCTCCTGGCTAGCAATCGCCGACTTCCGCACCGGCATGTACCCGGTGTTCTGCGACCACCATCGCGTCTGTTCCGGTGAAGTCGCAAACGCCAGGTACTTGAATGCCGCCTCCTGGATCTCCTTAGGCTTGTTCTTCAAGATCGCGAGGCCCGAACCACCCGTGCAGCAGCCAAATCCCTTGGGTCCTTCCGGCAGGAAGGATGTCCTGACCGGGAAGCTCGCCGAACTTACGATCCCGCGAAGCGACGCAGTCGACGCCATCATGGCTACCGCCGCCCCGTTCACAAAATCAGCGACGACATCCTTTGAACCGAACGCCCAACCGTCCTTCACCGAGGAGAGATAGAAGCGTCCAGCCTCTACTGCTGGCTCCTCTTGGATGCGGATCGTGAAGTCCGGATCCGAGTAGCGGCCGCCCCACTGCCACACCACTGGCTGAAAGAGCCAGGCGATGTACGATGCTGCGCTCGGATGTGCAAAGGCGTAGCGAACGGTCTTACCACCTTCCTGCTTCACAAGCTTTGGCACCCACTCCACAAACTCTTCCCACGTTTTCGGCCCTCGATCAGGAAGTCCAGCTTCCTGCCAAGCCTGCTTGTTGTAGTAGAAGAGCGGAGTCGAGCGGGCGAACGGTACCCAGTAGATCACTCCCTTGCGGGTACCCTCCTCAATCAAGGGATCCACATAGTCCTTGGTATCGATCTGGTTGGCGGCAAAGAGGTCGTTCAGGGGCAGGAGGACGTCGTTCAGGTAAAACTTGAACCACCACACGTCCGACAGCAACACGATGTCCGGTGTCGTTCCCGCCGCGAGTGCCTGCGTCAACTTTTGCGCCGTCTCCTCGTAGCTTCCCTGGTACTGGTAGTCGACCTCGACCTCGTCCTGCGACTCGTTGAAGCGCTTCACCATACCCTGCTCGGCCTCGCCTAAGTTCCCACTGAAAGAGCCCCAATAGACCACTTTCACTTTAGAACCGGGCGTCTTCACAACGGCTGGCGCAGTTGGACTCGCTGTTGAGTCGCTCGCTCGTGCTGATGTCGGACTCGGCACAGCACCTCCTCCGGCCGGCATCGGCGTCGGTGTCGCTTGTCCCTGACCACACGCCGCGAGCAAGGCAGCTCCGGACAGGCCACCGAGAGCGAGCAGCAGTCGTCGCCGTGTCAGGTGTTGAGCCATCGGATCCCTCCTCCGTTTCCTGACCTACTTCCCCGTCACCGCTCAGCCTTTCAGTGCGCCACCTCCGATTCCTTTCACAATCCAGCGTTGGGCAACCACGTAGACGACCAGCATCGGGAGGAGCGCCATCACTGTTCCTGCCAGGATCGGTCCCCAGTCCTGCACCCCCTCGACCTGGTACAGGTAGGCCACTCCGACCGGAACCGTGCGCCATTCCAAACGGTTCGTCGCGACCAGCGGCCAGAGAAAGTCGTTCCAGTGTGCGACGAGATAGATGACCAGGAACGTCACGATCACCGGCTGGGAGAGCGGAACAACCACGTGCCGAATAAGGCCGAAGTGCCCACACCCATCTAGCCGCGCCGCATCCAGAAGATCACGAGGCAGTGTGAGGAAGTGCTGCCGGAACAGAAAGACACCAAAGGCGACCGCAGCGACCGGGACGATTAACCCTTGGAACGTGTTGATCCAGCCGAATCGAGCGACCGTCAGGTAATTGGGCAGCAGGGTGACCGTGCTCGGTACCAGCAACGCGGCGATAACCACGCCGAACACCAACCCCTTCCCCCGCACCCGTAGGAAAACCAGCGCATAAGCCGACAGCAGCGCAAACACGAGTTCCAGCGTTACAGCACCGGCAGTCGTGACCACGCTATTGACGAAGAACCGACCAAACGGCACGGCCTGCCAGGCCTCGACGAAGTTGCTCCACTGCGGTTCGCTGGGGATCCAGACCGGTGGGAAGGTGTAGATCTCACGGTTCGTCTTCAGTGCACCGGTGACCACCCAATAGAGCGGCAGGCCCATCACGATCGCGACCAGCGCCGTTGTGGCACTGAGGAGCACTCGCCCTGCCAAGCGCCGCCAGTGTCTCTGCCTAGTCATAGGAGACCCTCCGCTCGCCCAACCGCACTTGCAAGAAGCTGATCGCTGCCAAGAACACGAACAGCAGCACTGCCGCCGCGGCTGCCCGCCCGGCATTGAACGCGACAAACCCTTGCTCCCAGATGTAGAACAGCCAGGTCGTCGTCGCGTTGACTGGCCCACCGTCGGTCAACACCTTGATCAGGTCAAAAGCCTGGAACGAGCTAATTGTCGAGACGACAAGCAGGAAGAGCGTGATCGGCCCCAGCTGTGGCAACGTGACATACCGGAAACGCTCCAGCATCCCAGCGCCGTCCACAGTTGCCGCCTCATAGAGCTCCTGAGGAATCCGTTGCAGCCCTGCAAGGTAGACGATCGTTGTGAAACCGACATTCTTCCAGACGTAGACCAGAATCACCGCCACCATCGCGAGTTGCGGGTGGTTGAGCCAGTCCGGTGAGATCGTTCCCAACCAGCTTGCGACCTGGGCCACCACCCCAAAGCGCGGATTCAGCATGTTGACCCAGAAGACCGCGACCGCGGCACCACTCAGAACATAGGGGGCAAAGACCACACCGCGTGCGAGCGCGATCCCCCGCAACGGCTGGTCGAGGAGCAGCGCGAACAACAGCCCCAGTACGACCGTCCCACCGACCGTTCCTACGGTAAAGACGACCGTATTGCGGAACACTTCGCGAAACTCGCTGTCCTCCAGTAAGAAGCGATAGTTCTCAAGTCCCACAAAAAGCTTGCTCGGGCTAATCAAGTCCCACTGCATCAGACTCAGGTAGGCGTTGTAAACCAGAGGCCAGTACGTGAAGACGGCGAGAAGCAACAAGTTCGGTGCAACCAAGAGCACGAAGAGTGGCCAATCCCCGAGCCGCCGCCGAAGGTGAACGAGGAGCGCATTACTCGTGGTTGGCGTTGCCATCTTCGCCATGCGCTCTCGTTCCACGACGTCGATTGAGCGCTCCATCCTCAAGCCTCCGCAGGCCTCATCCTGTCCTGACCCCATTCCTATCCGCCTGTGGAGGGGCAGATGTTGCGCTGCTGTTGCGATCGCCACGACTTGACTTGCCTGCAACTCGGAGAAGTCACGAAACGGCAAACAACAACGCGTGCTTACGACCGAACATCAGAGGGAGAGACGGCAAAGCGCCGAGAGGAGACTGCGATGCTCAAGAACCCTCGTCTCCAGTCACTGAACAGACGCTTCCCGAAGCGTCCCTGGATCATCGCCCATCGCGGCGCTTCGGGACTCGTGCCGGAGAACACGTTGACCGCTTTCGTCCTTGCCGTCGAGCAAGGCACCGACCTGATCGAACTCGACCTGCGCCTCACCAGCGACGGGCATATCGTCATCCTCCACGATGCTGCGCTAGAGCGGACGACGAACGGCCGTGGATTCGTCCATGAGCACACCCTCGCCGAGCTCCAGCAGCTCGATGCCGGCTACGCCTTCACCCTTGACGGAGGCGCAACCTTCCCCTTCCGCGGACTGGGCCTCCGGATCCCTACTCTTGAGGAGGTCATCGCAACCCTTCCCCAGCACATCGGCATGAATGCCGAGGTCAAGTCAGCCCCTTGGGACCCGGCCGATCGCCGGCGTGGCCAGGTGATCGCCGAGAAGCTTGTCACGCTCGTGCGGCGGCACCCTGACCTCCGCGAGCGCCTGCTCGTCTCGTCATTCGATGCTGCGGTACTCGACACAGTGCGGCGCCTGGATCCGGAGCTCCCCCTTGGCCTCTGCACATTGCCGATAGCGCCACTTCCGGAGCAGCTCCGCTCCACGGTCGAACGGGACTACGACGCTTTTCATCCGATGGACATCGGCTTCGACGAGCACGGTGCCGCTGTGGTTAGCGCCGCACATCTTACTGGGCTGTCCGTCAACGTCTGGACAGTCGATTCGCCAGCGCGTGCGGTGGAACTCGCGGCACTTGGGGTCGACGGGATTATCACGGACTATCCTGAAGCGACCCGCCACGCCATCGAGCGCGCCCTCGGCTCGTTCGTCCAACGCCCATGAGTGGGCGCAATCGCGTCAATACGCTCCCACGTGGGCACGGACGCTCTCGCTTGCTCCCGTTGCGCTTCCGGCACTGACTCGCGGAGGGCAGCTTGCTCCTGTACTTCGTACTTCCCGGCACCGTAGCAATCCCGTCCTTTCCAAACGTGCTGAAGACGTGCGCCTGTTCGGCGGACATCTGATCGCTCCCTTCTGATGAGTGGCTCGCCGCGCACCTTTGACGGCCCGCTCGCCCGCCGTCCTCCCACGCTCCCGCGCCCATCCTTCCATGACGGACACGATCGAACCCCATCAGCCGCAGACCGCGCTCGTCAAATCCCTCCCGACCAGTGTCCTGTGCTACACTGAAATCCGACTGACGCGTCGGTCGGATTCAGGGAGGCGACCGTGCGCGGACACGACAGCGCAGCTCCCGAAGCGACCACATCCACGGGCGCACTACAGCTGCGCGCCCGCGAACGCCGCGAGCGGATCCTCGACGCCGCGTTGCAGGTTTTCACGCGCCGCGGCTATCGCGAAGCGACGATGGACGACGTCGCCGTCGCAGCGCGGACCTCGAAAGGCGGGGTCTATTTTCACTTCCCGGGGAAGGAAGCGCTGTTCCTCGCGCTCCTTGACCGCAGCGCCGAACTCTTGCTCCGTCGGACCAACGAAGCGCTCGCTGCTGCCCCCGACCCTGCTGGCAAGCTCGACGCGGCCCTCGACGTTATCTTGCGCCTCTTCAGCGAGCACCGTGCACTCGCCCGTCTCTTCCTCGTTGAGGCGCTCGCCGCTGGGCCAGCCGTCCACCATGCGCTCATCGAAGTACGGTACCGCTTCGCGACGCTGATCGCCTCCGAGCTCGAGCGCGCTCAGGAGCAAGGCGCCATCCCACCACTCGACGCGCACCTCGCCGCCACGGCCTGTTTCGGCGCCGTCTACGAAGTGGTGACGCAGTGGCTCCTCAGTGGGCAACCAGCCGAACTGACGCAGGCCGCACCGGAGCTGCGCCGACTGCTCCGCCGCATGCTCGGCATACCGGAATCCCCCGAGAACGGGAAGACATGATGCGACGAGATGTGCTCGCCTCAACTTTTGCTGACCTGTGGGCGATCGCCGAGCGTCGTGCTCGCGCGCTGCGGCGACCAGTGCTCCTCAGTTGGTCGAAGCTCATTGAGCCGCTCGACCCGATCGCGCTCTTCGCCGCTGACACAAGTAGTACCCCACGCATCCTCTGGCTGATTCCGCAGACCGGTGAAGCCATCGTCGGGCTCCGCTGCCAACGCTTACCCGTCCAGGAGGTGAACCCATCCCCGAGCTCGGCGCTTGCCCGACTTGCCCACAGCTGGCGATGGCACGCTGCGGAAGCCGTGCAGGAAGGGCCCCTCGCCCCCCTTGCCTTCGCCGGTTGTGCCTTCGAACCGGAGGACCCACGGATCGACACCTGGTGGGAGCCGTTCGGCAATCTCCAAGCCTTCCTTCCTCGTCTGGCCTACGTGCAGCGCGGTGAGCTGTCGGCACAACTCGTCCAGCATACTGTCCGTCCAGACGACCTCGTGCCACTGACCACACCAGATTGGCCGCCTTCAACGCAAACATCCCCACGAACGCGGCCTTCAGTGGTAAGACGACACGATCGAGTCTCGCGTGCGCACTGGGCCGAACTGGTCGAGGCTGCGCGCAATGCAATTCGCCGCGGCGAACTTTGCAAGGTCGTCCTCGCCCGCGCGGTTGAACTCACCGCCGAGCGACCGTTTTCGTTCGAGATCACTCTCCGGGCACTTGCCGAGCGCTACCCGACCTGCACCATCTTCGCAGTCGGCATCGGCGAGACCGTCTTCCTTGGCGCGACTCCGGAACGCCTCGTGCAGGTCGAGAACGGTACCGTCACCACAGTGGCCCTGGCCGGCTCAGCTCCGCGGAGTGCCGATCCCATCCGCGACAGAGCGGCGGCTGCCCAACTCCTCACCAGCCAGAAAGACCGACATGAGCACGCGCTGGTTGTTGAGGCGATCCGCACGGCACTTCTTCCACTGTGCCGACGGCTCGCTGTACCGGACGAGCCCCAGCTCGTCTCGATAGCAAACGTTCACCACCTCGCGACGCCGATCGCTGGTGTCCTGGCAGACGGTCAGGGCGCGCTCGACGTCGCCGCGAGACTCCACCCGACCCCTGCGGTTGGCGGGACACCCCGCGAGGCCGCGCTCGCCTTCATCCGTGCCTACGAGCCTATCCCGCGCGGCTGGTACGCCGGGGCCCTTGGTTGGATAACTGCCAGCGGGGACGGAGAGTTCGTCGTTGGGCTCCGCTCCGGTATTGTCCGGGACACGGTGGCGCGGCTCTACGCTGGCTGTGGAATCGTCGCCGACTCCGACCCAGTTGCAGAATGGGACGAGTCAGAAGCGAAGCTCCGTCCCATGCTCGAGGTCCTCGGAGGTACGTGACGCGCATGGACGACCGCGAGGCACTTGGTGCCACCGTGACCACCTTTGTCCAGTCCCTGGCGGACGCGGGACTCCGCCATGCCTGTTTTGCACCCGGCTCGCGCTCCACCCCGCTCGTCCTGGCACTCGTCCGCGAGCCACGTATTCGCCTCTGGGATCATCTGGACGAGCGCTCAATGGGCTACTTTGCGCTGGGTCTCGCCCGTGCACTCGACGAACCGGTCGCCGTGGTGACGACCTCCGGCACGGCTGCAGCCAACCTCCTGCCGGCCGTCGTGGAGGCCAACCTCTCTCTCGTTCCCCTGATCGTCCTCACCGCTGACCGCCCGCCGGAACTCCGCGACACCGGCGCACCCCAAACCATCGACCAACTGCGCCTTTACGGGTCGCACGTCAAGTGGTTCGCTGAGACACCACTTCCCGACGCGACGCCGCTTACAAGGCGTGCTGCCGGGACGATCGCTCGCCGTGCCGTCACATTGGCCCGCGCTTTCCCGCCTGGTCCAGTACACATCAACCTTCCCTTCCGCGAGCCACTCATTCCGCTTTTCACCAGCACACCCCAGCGACGAGACGGTGAGACGCTCACGCTGAGCACACAGCCGGATGAACAAGTGCTGGAGCCGCTTGCCGAACTCCTCGCGACGCATCCACGAGGCATCGTCGTTGCCGGACCCCAATTCGATCCAGCACTCACCGATGCTGTGACCGAACTCGCCGCACTTCTCGGCTACCCGATCCTGGCCGATCCCCTATCCCAGCTCCGTGCCGGGCCGCATCCGCGCGAGCTCGTGCTGGACGCGTATGACGCCATGCTGCGGGAGCCAGCCGCTGTTGCCGCGCTGGCTCCCGAACTCGTGCTACGCATCGGTGCGTTCCCGACCTCAAAACCGTTGCAGCTTGCGCTTGACGCCTGGGGAGAGGCAATCCATGTCCTGATCACTCCAGGTAACTGGCCGGACCCCCTGCACCGTGCCGGATGGGTCGTGCGTGGCTCACTGAGGCCGACGCTTCGCACACTCGCCAGACTGCTCACGCAGCGTGTCCGTCATTCTGACGTCGTCTGGAGCGCACGATGGGTACGCCTCGACCGAGCCACACGGTCAGCACTTACCCAGGGACTGGCCCGACTCGAAGAGCCGTTTGAGGGACGCGTCTTCGCCGAACTTGCAACGCTGCTGCCAGACGGCGCTGCACTCGTCGCCGGCAATAGCATGCCAGTACGCGACCTCGACAGTTTCTTCCCCGCGATTGAGCAGCGGGTGCAGATCTTCGCGAACCGGGGCGCCAACGGCATCGACGGCGTGACCTCGACCGCCCTTGGTATCGCCGCTGTGCACCCTGGCCCCACTGTGCTGGTCACGGGAGATCTTTCCTTCTACCATGACCTGACCGGACTCCTCGCTGCGCGACGCCATCGCTTGCGGGCAACGATTGTGCTCCTCAACAATAACGGCGGTGGCATCTTCTCGTTCCTGCCACAGGCGTATGAAGTACCCGAGCACTTCGAATTCCTCTTCGGCACTCCTCACGGCCTCGACTTCCGTCATGCGGCAGCGCTCTTCGGCCTAGAGTATCGACAGCCCCCCAACTGGTCGAGCTTCCGTGCCGCGCTCCGCGCTTCGCTCGAGAGCGACGGTGTTACAGTCATCGAACTCCGCACCGACCGACAGCGTAATTGGCAGCTGCATCAGGAGCTGTGGGCAGAGGCACGGGCCGCGGTACGCGCGGCCCTCGCGGAGGACGCACCGTGAGCGATCCGTGGCAGGTGCAGTGCACACTCGAGCTCCGCGGTGTCCACTATCACTTTCGCGCCGCGGGCCGCGGTTCGCCGCTCCTGTTGCTCCACGGCTTTGCTGGATCGGGCGACACGTGGAGCGACGTGGCCCCAAAGTTCATCACCCGTGACTTTCAGCTCCTTGCCCCGGATCTCCTCGGACATGGGGCGAGTGATGCCCCGACAGATGCGAGCCGCTATGTGGCGAGCGAGCAAGTCGCCGATCTCCTCGCACTCCTCGATACCCTTGCGATCGAGCGAACGGCACTCCTTGGCTATTCGATGGGCGGACGACTGGCACTCCACCTCGCACTCACCGCACCGGAACGCGTCTCTCGCCTCGTCGTGGAAAGCGCGACACCCGGAATCGCTGATCCTGTTGAGCGCGCCGCTCGCCAGCAAGCTGACGAGGAACTCGCTCGGGCAATCGAGGAGCGTGGCCTTCGCTGGTTCGCCGAGTACTGGGATTCGCTCCCGCTCTTCGCCAGTCGCCACCGCCTACCGGAGAACGTGCGAAGACGGTTCCGTGCTCAGTGGCTCACGCAACGGCCACACGGACTGGCCTCGTCGCTCCGCGGCTTCGGCACAGGGACGATGCCGCCCGTCTGGGAGCGCCTCCAGGATCTGCGCTGCCCAGTGCTAGTCATCGTCGGTGCACTCGATGAGCGGTACGTGGCCCTCGGCCGGGCGATGGTGACCCAACTCCCTCACGGAACAATCGTCATCGTGCCGGACGCCGGCCACACCGTGCATCTTGAGCAGCCGGAGCACTTCTTCGTCGCCGTCGAGTCGTTCCTGCGCGCGTGACAGCAACTTCTCGGAGAACCGAGGTTAATCTCCGGAAGCAAGTGGCCCCACCCAACAGCAGGTCGTCTCTCGTGACAACATCCCCAGCTCCCGATCTGCGACGGAGCGGAGCTCGCGGCGCACGACGCGAAAGCCTGCCCCTTCGTCGAGCAACAAGACAACCACTCCATCATCAAGAAAGTCGAGATCGACAAGTCGTTCGTCTAGGACAAGCGTCCGCGGCACCGCCCGTGACCGGAGCTCGACGAGCGCGAGCACGGAAGGCGCGTCAGCTCGCCACAGCACCACCCAGGCTACCGTACCGCTGCGGTCCACTCGCAACGCCTTCCCACTGGCACGCGAGACGAGTCCTGCCTCGTGCCAGACAAGCAAGCTCTCGAGCACGTATCCCGAACGATCCAGAATATAGAGAACCCCCGACTCGGTGAGGACGTACTGGTACTCGCCGCTCTCCGCCACCCCGACAACCGGCGAGACCTCCGGCACCCCGAGTGCAATCAGGCGTTGGGGCGGGCTCAGCGTGACCCACCGCCGGATGACCCCGTTCGTCGGATCGATCCCCAACAGTCCCGAAAACGCGAGGGGCCAGCGACCAAAGCGGAGCCGCTCGCACGAAAGTTGCACCTCCCGGCTCGGTTGCGCGAGCAGCCAGCAGCCCGGCACCAGCTGCTGCACCCATGGCCTCCAGGCACGCGACTTGAGGTCAAACGCGGTGATCCCGCGCAACTCTTGTCCACCGAAGGACTTTCGCACCATGACAAGGATTTCGTGTGTATCAGCCCAGCTCAGCAACGCCCCAGGAGAGTCAACCCGACCGTACGGACGGATACAGCTCGGGAAGAACCACCCCGGTGGGGAATCAGCTATGATCCGCTCGAATGGACTCTCGATCGACAGGATGACAAGACCACGCTGTAGCACAGCGACCCAACGACCGTCCGGCGAAGGCGCAACGTCACAGACCGGATCAGGCGGCAAGTCTCCCTCCCACTGTTCGCGACCGTCCCGGCTGTCCAGTGCAATGAGCAGGCCAGGGCGTGCGAGGAACACAGCTGTCTTCGGCCCCGGAGCCTGAGTACATCCAACAAGACAGACGATCAGGCACAGCAGCCAGCGGCTAAACCAGCCAAGACGAGGCCAGGGCCTTGTACATGCGCGGCACCAAATCGACAATGTGCACATCTCAGTGTTTCATGACCCGGAGAATCGCTCCCAGTGAGAGTATAGAACCAAATCGTCACCGTGTTCACCCCGCCTGTGCTCCCGTGGGCGAGTAATCAGAGGAACTGCTGGCGAGTGCCTCTACTCCGCTGGTCGCCAGAGGTTGAATCCTTGCACTCCCACCGGTGGACGCGATATCTCGCTCCTGCCGACCTGCATCGATACTGGGATACCCCCTGTACGTCTCCGCTTGGGACACGTTCGCACGCGCCCCTCTTTGGAATCAACCAAGTCAAACGGCGACGGCTGACGATCATCACTCGGTCGGGGTACAGCATGCTTGCCACGCGTGCAATCGAAAGATGAGCGACTCATTCGGTTCCACGGAGAGGTTCACTCGCCTGTGTGGCACCGTTCCTGACGTCGAAGGCCACTCCAGCAACGCGAGCAGTGTAGTTCGTCATGGGCTCAACTGCAGAGCTATTTACTGCCCGCCTAATGCTTCCCTGGCAAGCGGCCCCACCCAGCAACACACCTCGTACTCACCCAACGTCGCGAGGATTCGCTCTGCGCCGGTGCGGAGCTCGCGGCGCACAACCTGCCGCTGCCCAGACGCCTGCTCGAGCACCATCACCACGACACCATCGTCAACAAAGTCAAGCCCGATAGCCCGGGCCGGAAGCTCACCCGTCCGCACCACGCTCTGCGTCCGCAGCTCCAGGAGTGAAATTTGTAAACGATCGTTCTCTCCTGCAAGGACGACCCACGCTGCCGAGCCATCCCGCGCGAGGCGAAGGGCAATCCCGCGCGCTGGTTCCTTGAGTCCAGCCTCCTGCCAGACGACCAGTGATGCCGTTTGTCTTGCCTTGTCATCTACGATGAGAAGGACACCTGACTCCAGAAGGATGTAGAGCACTCCCCGCATTTGCCGAACGGCCACCGGTAGTGCTCCAAGCTCGAGGCCTTGCTGGCGGAGCTCGGGTGGCAAACCGAGTGGAAGGCGCCGTTGGACGACTCCGTTCAGTGCATCGATACCAAGCAGACCGACGAGTTCATCTGGCCCACGGCCGCCGGGAAGTCTCACGCAACGGATTTGGAAACCAGCTACCGGCTGATCAAGTAGGTCACAGCCAAGTGGAACCTCGTGCACCCACGGACGCCACGACTGTGAGTCGAGCTCAAAGGACGCAAGAGCCCACACGTCCGGGTAGGCAACGTTCTTGCGGAGCAACACGAGCAGCGTCCGCTCATCCGCCCATGCCAAGAGTCTTCCGCCTGCCCAGAACCACGCAGTCGGAGAGATACAGCCCGTATAGAACCAACCCTGCGGCGGCTCGATCACGAGTGGCTCGGTATGCTCACGAAGGGGCACAAGCACAAGGACTTCCCCTACCGCAGCCACCCATTGCCCACTCGGCGCAGGCACAACGTCGCAGACGAGTGTCAAGGGGATCGATGTCTCCCAGCGTTCCTGTCCATCCGTTGGATTGAGCGCGACAAGGCGCCCCGGTCGGATGGCATACAGTACAAGATCGCTCCCAGGACGCCCTCCACACGCGACCGCAGTCCAGAGGAAGACGAAGAGGATCGTGAGCCGAGCAGCTATAAGCCATTGCTGGCCATCTTTCCACCGGCTCACGATTCACAGCCCCATGGCCACCCACGATGACCAGATCGGATCGGACGCGTTTCAGTGTACCAAAATGACCGGTCGGTGACGCACCGAACAAAACCGCGAGTCCCTTGGCTGGGATACGAGCCCCAACGGCTCGCCAAAGTGCCAGGAGTCCCCAGACGAACACCTGCGCGCCTGGGGTGGGAACGGCCCCGGTGCACTCCGGTCGTCGCGACAAGCCAGGAGCGTCCCCGTGTCACGCGTTCTGTTCCCAATGTGGACGGGATGTGTGCACATCCTCTCCGCGTTACAGGGAGGTCACATCACTCCCGTCGGCTGAGCCCAGTCGCGACGCGATCCATCCAAATAGTGTGAGGAGCCGCTTCTCACGTAGGAAAGCACCAGGGCACTCCACCGGCCTCGTCACCCGCTCACCCACCCGCACCAGATCCGGCCGTCGCGTCATCGACCGCGGCACGACCGGTCACTTCGTCGATAAAGGCGAGGACAACTTCTACGAATCCTTCCGGCTGCTCACGATGGATCGCATGCCCGCTTCCCGGGAAGCGCTCGAGGCGTGCATTCGGGAGTAACCTCAACGCTCGCTGGGCCGTCTCGTCGTCCAACACACCACCCATAAGCGGATCGGCTTGCAGAATCAAGGTTGGCTGGACGATACGCGGGAGCAGATCGAGCGGCTCTGGTTGCCGCCCCTCATCGAGGAGCGCCAAAATAGGGCCATCTGCTGTGCTGCAAAGCCAGAGTGCACTCCGCTGCCAGTCCTCGGGCGTCCCATCTGGATCGAGTTCGCGCGCCAGTTCGTATGCCGCCTCGACACCGGCTCGCTTTGCCGCCAGTAACGCTTCGAGCCACAGCCGCGTCCCCTCATCGGGAGGTGCCAGCGGAGGATCTTCGAGTACGAGCGCCCGCACGACCGTCGGCCATTCGGCAGCCAGAACAAGCGCCACGAGAGCTCCCAGCGAGAACCCGATGGCCACCACGGGCTCACCCAGCCTCATCGCCGCAAGCAGACGCGCTGCGTCGTCCGCGTAGTCGCGTAAGGTGTAGCCACCTGCCGGCTGAGAACTCCTCCCGTGTCCTCGAAGATCGAACGCGATCACCCGCGTCTTCGCGGCCAGTCCCGGTACGACTGGGAGCCAAGTCTCCCAGCGGTCGTAAAGCCCATGGAGCAGCAGCACCGGCGGCGCATCGGTCTCCCCTGCTTCGGCGACCCAAAGCCACAGATCGCCGAGAGGCTCCACGCGCTCGCGGATCTCCATCCTCGCGTCCCCCTTGTCTCACTGCTCCAGTCGGAGCGGAATCTCGACGATATTGATCTCGGAACCGTCTTTCGCCGAATACTCCCACAGCCGCAGCACCCCATCTGTCGGCTGTGGAACCGAGAAGTCAATTGTCACATCAAACGAGCCGCGCGTCCCGCTCCCAGATGTCGCCATGGCCGGCTGCTCATACAGTACCGATCCGTCCGCTGTACTCAGGCGGACCATGAACATGGCCTCGAACGTGTTCGCCGTCCCAGTCACGCGGAGCGGACTGCGCACCGTCTCACCTGGCCCGGGCGCTTCCAGAAAGATGAGCGGCAGCAAGTCTTCGAATTCACCGCGCCCCGGCGGCGGTTCGACAATCACTCCTTCGCCACCAATCGCTGTTACCGGCTGACCATCCAACCGGAAACGGACTGCTTGGACTGTCGGAAACTGTGTCAGTGTAAAGACCACCTGGGCAACGCGAGCACGCATCGAGAAGGAACCACCACCGCTGGCAAAGTCCGACGAAAGATCCACGGTTGCCACTCCGTCCGCGATCGTCAGCTCGCGCAGCTCCGTACCAGCCGGAATCTCTGTTGTAAAACCCCAATCTGCCTCACGAGGAGTAGGCCCAGCCAAGAGTTCCTGGAGCGCAGCCGTGCCAACACGTGGCGTCTCCGGAATCGGCCGACGGACTACGGCCAGCTTCTCCTCTCGCAGGAAGTAGAGTGCGACCAAGGTGGCACGTCCAGGCGTCGCAGTCGCCTCTGGAGTCCTCGCCGGGGTGAGCAGCGGTGTCGGCTCGCGCGTCGGAGTTGGTACCACGGTCGGCTCAGACGTCGGAGTCGGCGCACTCCCGCTTATCGGTGTTGGTGTCACTTCCTGTCGGCAAGCCAGGAGGAAGGAGCCAGTAACCAGCCAGATGACAAACTTGCGGCGTTGCATGCTCACAGTCCCTTCTCCCGGGAGCAGTCCTCCGGCTGTCTCCGGAGTTCGTCCGGCGCTCCCCAAGCCTACCGCACCTGAGCCGCTCAGCGTGCTCCCGCGGCGGTCAACCGAAAGCGCCGCGCAATTTCGGCCCGGATAGCTGTCCAGTCACCCACCAGGACGGCAGCTCCGCTGGGAAGTGTCGCGTCCTGGACCATCCCTGCCAACGAGGCTGTCTCTATCTGTTCAGGTGAGAGCTCAAGGCCGAGCCGAGCCAACGCCAGGACCTGCCGGAGGCTCAGGTCGGTTCGCACAGTGTTTCCAAGCGCCGCAAGGAGCTCCGGTGCCCGCCGCAACGCGTCGATGCGCAGCGCCTGCGCCTGGAGTGCGTAGAGCACCTGCTGCTGACGCAGCCCGCGGGCCAAATCATTATCGTCGTGCCGTGTACGCACGTAGGCAAGCGCCCGTGCACCATCAAAACGCTGCAGCCCCGGTGCGAAGTAGAGCCGCTGATAAGTGAAGTTCGCTCCTGGAAACTCGTCGTCCTTAATAGGTGCCGGCACATCCACCACCACGCCACCGAGCAGGTCGACGATCTGCACGAAGCCTCGAAAGTCAACCTCGGCAAAAGCATCGATGCGAACCCCGAAATTGTGCTCTACTGTCCTCATCAAGGTGACCGGCCCACCGGTTCCGTTCGTCTCCCCGTAGGCATACGCTGCATTGATCCGGTCCCAGCCGACCCCGGGAATCTCAACCAAAAGATCCCGCGGGATGGAGAGCATGACCGCCCGCTTTGCAACCGGATCAACCTGCGCGAGGATGATTGCATCGGCGAGCGGCAGAGCCCCCTCGCCCGCACGCTCAGGCGTTGTATCAATCCCAATGAGCAGAAGCGTGATCGGCTCACTCCCCTCCCAACTTGGGAGCTCTGTTGGCGTTGCTGTCGGTGTCGGCAGATGGATTGTCGTTGGTCGAACCGTTGGGAGCGGCGGACTTGAAGCCCGCGTAGCCAGATCAGTCCGGGGAGCGGGCGTCACGAAAATGGAGCGGTAGGCCTCATTCGCCGCAAGCCCCAGCCGAACGAGGTACCAACCAGCCGAGACGATAGGAACCAGAGCCAAAAGCGAGAGCATGACAAGGCCAACACGCCACACCGGTCGGCGAGCACGCACTCTTGGACGCAGCTCGGATTCCGGCGGATGTTCTCCCGCCTCGGATCGATCCCCCACGGCTCCACCTCGGGTCGGATCGCCCCGAGTCTACCAGAACACCGGCTCACCCGCCTGCTTTCGTATGGCTCAAGAGCATACTCGCTCGTCACCCACAGCGAGCGACAAACTGGCTTTCAGCCTAAGAGGACCTCCTGCTCGTGCGGATCGCTCGTCGCGATCCCAAGTGCCTCACGCGCTGCCGCGACCATCCCGAGCGAGCCAGTGACCAGCACGAGATCGTCCGACGCGGCCCGCGCGAGCGCCTCTGCCAGCGCTTCTGACACAGAGCGGAAGGCCTTCGCCTCCCCTCCGGGTACATGGCTCTTCCAAGCCTCCAGCAGTCGCTCAGCCGTTGCCGCACGCGGTGCGAACCCCTCGACGGCGAAAAATGCGCTGGCCAGGGGCGCAAGCGCACCGACGATCCGCTCGATCTCCTTGTCCCGAAGTACTCCAAGTACCAACCAGAGGCGGTTCCAGCGGAATGCCTCGCACACAGCCTGGGCAAGTCGTTGAGCCGACTCGCGGTTGTGCGCTCCGTCCACCACAACCAGCGGTCGCTCACGCAGCACCTCTAGTCGCCCCGGCCAGGAGACACTCGCGAGCCCCATGCGCACAGCCTCCTCTGACACCGCGATTCCGGCTTCCGCAAGCCAGGGCAACGTGGCGAGTGCGACGCCTGCGTTCTCTACCTGGTGCGCACCGCGTAACGCCACGGCGAGTCCCGCGAGCTCCAGTCCAGGACAGCGGAAGAGAAAGTCCTGCCAGCTCCCCTCCACCTGCCACTCCCGCCCTCCGAGCCACAGCGGTGCAGCACGCTCCCGTGCGACCGCCTCAATCACCGCTGCAGCGTCCGGCTCCTGGGGAGACGATACGACTGGTCGTCCCGGTTTGACGATACCCGCCTTCTCACGTGCGATCGCATCAAGTGTCGAACCCAGGATTGCCATGTGGTCGTATCCGATCCGAGTGATCGCGGCCACGTCCGGCAGGATCACGTTTGTCGCATCCAGCCGTCCGCCAAGCCCTACTTCAATGACTGCCACGTCGACCTCGGCGCGGGCGAACGCCAGGAAGGCAAGGACCGTGACCAGCTCGAAGGCCGTCGCCGGGCCCCAGGCCGGCCGCTCTGCTTGCAGCGCTGCATCGACCGCCGCAAGCTCTGCCATCAGCAGGCCAAACGTTCCTGGCGCGATCGGCTCGCTGTCAATCTGAATACGTTCGCGCAGCGTGTGGAGATGCGGTGACGTGTACAGCCCGACCCGATAGCCCGCAGTGCGCAGCACCGCTGCGAGCATGGCTGCCGTCGAGCCCTTCCCTTTCGTCCCGGCAATGTGCACACTGCGGTAGTGCTGCTGGGGATTCCCGAGCGCCGCACAGAGCCACGCTGTCCGCTGCAGCCCAATCCCCTCGTCGGCGAACGGGTTCGCGACAAAGCCACGGTCATACCCAGCGCGATCGCGCAGGAAACGGAGCGCCTCGATATAGTCCACCTGTCTTCCCTCTCCAGCTATACTTCGAGCCACGTGTCAGGTGCGTCGGGTGGATGCGTGTTCGCTCGACCTCCCGCGACCAGCCAGACGAGCACCGAGGCCGAGTGTAGCGACCAACGGCAAGCGTGCGCTCGCCACGCTGCTCGCCAATGCACTCACAGCCTGACCATCATGGAGGTGGGAGAACCGTGCTGTTCGGCACTGAAACGAATCTCGACATTGCGCGTGCCCTCTTTGAACTCGGCGGGGTCATGTTCGGCGAGTTCGATCTTGGCCCCACCGCTGGCCGATCTCCGGTGTACATCAACCCGCGTGTCCTCATCAGTGAGCCAGCGCTTCTTCGTCGCATCGCGCTCCTCATCCACCATGAGATTCAAGCCGATCAAGCTCGCCGTCGGCCGCGTCTCTCTTCCTTCGCTGCCGTCGCGGGGGTCCCAATGGGGGGACTGCATCTTGCTACTGCGTATGCCTTAGTAAGTGACACCCCGTTGATCTACGTTCGGCCCGATGCGCAAGAACCCGCGCTGGAAGGCCGTATCGTCCCTGGTCAGACCGTCCTGGTCATCGACGATCTCATGACCGGTGGCACCAGCCTGCTCCGCACAGCGCGGATCCTGGAAGACGCTGGTCTCACGGTCCGCGACTTTATTGTCCTCATCGACCGCGAGCAGGGGGGCGCCGAGCGCTTGCACGCCCACGGCTATCATGTCCTGGCCATCCTCCGCTTGCGAACAATGCTGACCTATTACTTTGAGAGCGGCATGATTGACAGCCAACGCTATCGCACGGCGATGGAATACCTCGAACGGACGAACCGGCGAGGGTGAAAGCTTGGGAAGGAAGCCGCCAATGCCGTACCGCGGCCTGGTCGCTGGCCAACCAGTGCTGGTCTTCGATCTTGAGCAGCCGCGCACGCCAGAGATGCCGATCTACCCAGCACATCGTCCCGGCTACGTCCCTGCCCTCCACCGTCGGCATACCGATCCGCCCCCGAGTCCAACAGCCGGTTCCCGTACGTCGGCTTCCGGCTTGCTGATCATGATGGAACACACGGGGACACACATCGACGCCCTCTGCCACCAGGCACTCCACGGACAACTTCATGGCGGCGTCGACGCGGTCACTGCCGCGGGACCACGTGGCTTTCATCAGCATGGTGTTGAGACACTCCCACCGCTCGTTGTACCGGGAGTTTTGCTCGATGTTGCTGCCATCCGCGGTGTCGATGTTCTCGCGCCGGGAGAACTCGTCACCGCTGCCGATCTCGAGGCCTGCTGCGTACACGACGGGCTCACACTCGAGCCCGGAATGGCCATTCTCGTCCGGACCGGAAATGGTCGATTCTGGCGCGATCCGGAGCGTTACCTTGACGCGCCGGGAATTGCGCCCGACGCCTCGCGCTGGCTCGCCGCGTATCGGCCGAGCGTTGTGGGCTGCGATACGATGACCTGGGACCTACCCGGACTTGTTGACCCGGAACTAGGCTGCGATCTCCCCGGACACGTGATCTTCCTCGTCCAGTCTGGCATCCCAATCATCGAGAACCTGGCCCTGGAAGAACTTGCCGCTCATGGCGCACGACGTTTCACTCTCGTCTGCACGCCATTGCAGCTTGTCGGCGCAACCGGCTCACCGGTACGACCACTGGCTCTCGTGCCGGCCTGAAGCCAGCTCAGGGACCGCAATACCACGGAAGAAGACCAGCAAACAGCCCTAGACCGATCCTGATCATCATGCGGACACTTTGCTCGGTGCGGGTGAGCCGCACCTGCAGAGTACGACCACGGTTCAGCCAGCCCGCTCTCGGAAGGCGAAATGGGCGTCTCCACCGCGCATCCGTTGCGTGTGATAGGCTCAAGCGAACAAGGAGCAGGACAGGATGGTTCATCGATGATGGGTAGTGATGACTTCGATCGCGCGGTCCTTCTCGCAGTGGCACTCATAGTCGGCCTGTTGCTCTTCGCCTGCGTGGGACTTGCTCTCCTCGGCTGGCTGGCACTCCGGCCCGACTCAACCTGATGCTCTACCAGAGTTGACCAGATCCTGGACAGCCTCTGAACAGCACGCGGAGAACCGGTGAACTGGTAGACCCCCCTCCAATCGTTCATCCTCAGATATGTCGATCGTGTGAACGACTCGACTGGAAAGGGAAGGGCTCCGGCCCGGCACGCCTGCTCCTACCACTTCTCGGTACCACGCGTGCCCTGCTCGCAGCTCAAGCGTATGCGTGTTCTGCACAACATCGCTGTCACTGCGTGCCGGTCGACGGCTCCCCCATCCATCGATCTTGGAGGGAGGAACTCATCCATGACCACTCGCGTCACGACTCGTGATCAATCTCTTGCGACAACGACGGAGACCGCTCTCGCAACTGCTGCCCATGCCACAGGACACACGCTCCCGGCTGTCACTGTCATCATCCCCACACGGAACGAGGCGGAAAACATCGAGCCACTGCTCACCCGACTCTTGCCACAACTGCCACCTGACTCGGAAGTGCTCTTCCTCGACGACAGCGATGACGAGACACCCACTCGTATCCGCCAGGCCGCAGCCCGCGATTCACGCATTCGACTCATCCATCGGCCGCCCGGGAGTCGCGACGGCGGACTCGGCGGAGCAGTATTGGCCGGCTTTCGTTCGGCACGCTGCGAATGGGTCGCCGTTATGGACGCCGACCTTCAGCATCCGCCGGAGCTCCTGCCGCGACTGCTGGCGGCAGCGCAACTGCATCGTGTCGAGCTGGTCATCGCATCGCGTTATCGTGACAACGGCCAAGCGAGCGGCCTGCATCTGCTTCGCCTGGCGATCTCGCGAGCGTCGACGACGTTGGCACGTCTTGCTTTTCCGCTGCGCTTGCGGAACGTCACCGATCCGATGAGCGGCTTCTTTCTCGTCCGGCGAGCGCAGTTGCAACTCGAGAGTCTTCGCCCGCGTGGCTTCAAGGTGCTCCTGGAGATTCTTGTCCGTCACCCACAGTTACGCGTTGCCGAGGTGAGCTACGTCTTCGGTCGGCGTTATGCCGGGCGGAGCAAGGCAAGTGTGCGCGAAGGGTTGCGGTATCTCGGACATCTGGCAACGCTCCGTCTGGGCGAGGAGCGAGCGCGCTTCGCCGGTTTCGCCGCCGTTGGGACTACCGGACTCGTCGTCAACACGCTCGCGCTGCTCGCCTTCGTGGAGCTTGGTCAGCTGCACTATCTCCTCGGCGCTGCGGGGGCAACGCTCGTTTCCAGCTTCTGGAACTTCACCTTCACCGACAAGCTCGTCTTTCCCGATCGACGCGACGGGCGCCGATGGACGACGCGCCTCTCGCTCTTCACTGCCGCCAACATCGCTGGGCTTCTCGTCCGTGGCCCACTGCTTGTGCTCCTCACCTCGATCGTCGGAATTTACTATCTCTTGTCCAACATCCTCTCCCTCGGTGCGCTGGCCGTGCTTCGTTTCGGCATCTCCACGGCCTGGATTTGGCCCACGCACCGACGGCGCTTCTCCTACGACCTGCACGGCATTCTGACGGTAGAGTCCGCAGTGAATCTTCCTGAGCTGGAGCGCTTCCGGGTAGACCAGGTTGAGCGACCCGACATCACGATCGAGATTGGGGGTCTCCGGTCGCCAGGCCCGTTGGCTCGTTTCGGGTGGGTCGACGTCGCACCAGAAAGCGAGCAACCACGTCGGATCCGCTACGATGACGGGCTCGGCCCCTTCGGCTTCTGGTTCGAGGCAGACTTAGAGTTCCCGATCCGCATCACTGCCTCGCCCGCCTTACGGCATTCACCGCACGTGCTCTACACGAACGTCCTTGAGCCTATCCTCCGCTGGAGCTTTGTTCGCCGTGGTTACGCGCTCGTCCACGCAGCCTGCATCGCCGCTGGGGACCGCGCCACCCTTGTCACCGCTCGCACCGACACGGGGAAGACAACGACGATCCTCCGCATTCTGCAGCACCAGCGCCGCGCCAGTGACCGCGGCGCGTTCCTGTCTGACGATCTCACATTGCTCCGCTCTGACGGGCTTGTGCTCTCCTATCCCAAGCCGCTCACCATCAGCCAACACACCGTCGCTGCAGTGCCGAGTGCACAACTCACACGCCGACAGCGTTTCGGCTTATTCCTGCAGAGTCGTATCCACTCGCGGTCGGGACGTCGTTTCGCTCTCTTGCTCGCCTCGACCCGACTCCCTGTCGCGACCATCAATCTCTACACTCAGTGGCTTGTTCCGCCACCGAAGTACCATATCGAGCAACTCATTCCTCAAGTTCGACGCCAAGCCAGTGCACACCTCGCACACATTGTCGTCATCGAGCGCGGTAGTGAGGCAGCACGGCCGCTCGAGCAGACCGAAGCCCTCCACATCCTGCTCGAGAACGGTGACGATGCTTATGGCTTTCCACCCTATCCGGCAATCCGCCATCTCTTGACACGCCCGCTTGGCCACGACCTGACCGCAGCGGAACGGGCTATCGTCGCCACTGCCTTACAGGGCGTGACCTGCCAGCTCTTGCGACGACCCGCGCTCGACTGGTGGCGACTGATTGCCGAGCGAATCGGGCTGGACAGTAGCCGAGCCGTGTCGGAGTCACTGTTCACGTTGCCAATCGCTGTCGAAAGTCGGACCGGCCGATGAGCGATCTCCATCCCCTAAGAGGTACAAGCGTGCCTTCCCAGCCGCAGAGCCCTGCGAGTCGGCACCTGGGTTCAGCTCGGTTGACACGCCGGCATCCCACACCCACGTCGGCCTCGGTCTTTGACCGTTACGGGCCTTCAGTTCTGTTTGCCATCGCCCTGCTCGCCGGCGCGCTTGTCCGTCTCTGGCAACTTAATCGTTTCGGCGTCAACAGCGACGAAGCGGTCTATCTTGGCCAAGCTGCCGCACTGGCGCATGAGCCGATATTGAGTCGCCTCTTTCCATTGTTCCGCGCCCATCCGCTGCTCTTTCCCTTCTTCGTTGCCCTTGCACTGCCGTTCACTGGCCGCGAGGCACTCGACCTGGCTGGTCGGCTTCTCGCCGTTGGCTTCGGACTGGCAACAATTGCGGCGACCATGGCGATCGGCCGCCTACTCTTCGGGCGCTGGGTCGGCGCGACCGCCGCTCTTTTTCTTGCTCTCATGCCGTACCACGTCACCGTGTCCCGCCAGGCGTTGCTGGACGGGCCGATGGCCTTCTGGGTGACGCTCACCCTTCTCGCGCTGGTTCGCTTTGCGGCAACACAGCGAACCAGCTGGCTCGTGGCAAGCGCCGTCGCGCTCGGACTTGGAGTGCTCACAAAAGAGACGGCAGTTATCTTCTTCGGTGCCATCGTCACGACCTTTGCACTCCATCCTGAGCTCTCTGGTCGCCCCCGCCCACTTCTTGTCGCCCTCGGTGCGTTCATAGCGACAGTTGCCGTCCATCCACTCGCGACTTTCCTCGCCGGTGGCAGCGGAACAGAACGAACCTCGCAGTATCTGGTCTGGCAGCTCTTCCGCCGTCCGAACCACGAATGGTGGTTCTACGCGTGGAAGATCCCGCCAGCGCTCGGACTGGCGGTCGTCGCACTTGCTGTCCTTGGCCTCATCCTCGTCTGGAAGGTGTGGAGCTGGCGCGAGACGTTGCTCGTCGCTTGGATTGTTGTCCCCTTCACCTTCTTCCAGGTCTGGCCGACCAAAGGGTTCCCCTATCTCGTCGCGACGACGCCCGCCATCGCGCTTCTGGCTGCACGCACTCTTGGACGCCTTTTTGCACTGGGATCAGCTCGCTCCGGGAGTGTTCTGCCTACTCGTTCCAATTGGCGGCGCGGCCTCGCGCTTGTCACGGTGATTGCCGTTGCGGGATCGCTCGCCGTCCCCTCGATCGCTCAGCTTCGCGCTGCAACGAACGGCACCTTCCTCGCTGGCTCAGGAGGCGTCCCTGGCGGCCGGGAAGCAGGCGAATGGGTCCGAACATACACGCCGGAGGGTACAAAATTGCTGACCATTGGCCCCTCAATGGCCAACATCATTCAGTTCTACGGGCACCGCAAGGCCTACGGCCTCTCGGTGAGCCCCAATCCGCTCCACCGCAATCCGACCTATGAGCCGGTGGTGAACCCGGATCTCTGGCTTCGCAATGGCGAAATCCAGTATGTGGTATGGGACGCCTATTCCGCTGCGCGTTCTCCCTTCTTCGCGGAAAAGCTCCTCACCTATGCACGACGCTATCACGGGCGGGTCGTGCATACCGAACTCGTCCAGACCGTCGATACGCAAGGGCGGCCAACTGATCTTCCAGTCATCGTCATTTATGAGGTGCACCCATGAAACTCGTTCGTCCGCTGCTGACACTCTTCCTGTTCGCTTCCTTCTGGTTCCCCCTCCAGCCGGTGCATGCCGCACGCCCCGAGCCGAATACACCGATCCGGCATTTCATCGTGCTCATGCAGGAGAACCACACCTTCGACAATTACTTTGGCACGTATCCTGGTGCGGACGGCATCCCTCCGGATACCTGTATGCCAGTTGACCCCACAGATCCTGCGAGCGAGTGCGTAGAGCCGTTCCATATCGGGAATCTTCCGATCGAGGACCTCGATCATAGCGTTGTGACCTTCCGCCGCCAGTTGAACGGCGGCCGCATGAACGGCTTCATCTGGGCTCTGCGCCTCCGCAACCATGACGGCCGCATCGCAATGGGCTACTACGATGGCCGCGATCTGCCTTATTACTGGAATCTGGCCAGCGAGTACGTCCTTTTCGATCGCTTTTTCAGTTCAGCACATGGAGGAAGCGTCTGGAATCACATGTATTGGATCGCTGCTGTGCCTGGCACCGAGAAGAACAGTATCCCAGCGGAAGGATTCTCGAACGACATCGTCACCATCTTTGATCGACTCAACGAGGCTGGACTAACCTGGAAGTTCTATGTCCAGAACTACGATCCCTCGATCACCTACCGGACACGAACCGAAGTTGTTGGGCCGCGCGCCGCGCAAGTCGTCTGGTGTCCTCTCCTGGCCATTCCGCGCTATCTGGACGATCCCGAACTCTTCCGACACATCGTTCCACTGGATGAGTACTTCACCGATCTCCAAAACGGCACACTCCCCAATGTCGCGTACATCGTTCCCTCGGGGGCAAGCGAGCATCCTCCTGGCAGCATCCAGGCAGGCCAACGTTTTGTCCGCTCGCTCATCCAGGCACTGATGCGAAGTCCCTATTGGTGGAATTCTGCCTTCCTCGTCACCTATGACGACTGGGGCGGCTGGTACGACCACGTCCCACCACCGCAGGTCGACGACTATGGCTATGGTTTCCGTGTCCCTGCGTTCCTCGTGAGCCCCTATGCGAAGCGCGGTTTCATCGATTCAACGACTTACGACTTCACGTCGATCCTCAAGTTCATCGAAGAAAATTGGGACCTCGAACCACTCGCCGAGCGAGATGCGCGTGCCACAAGTATCCGGAATGCCTTCGATTTCACCCAGCCACCCCGGCAGCCAGCTTTCATTCCCTGGGACTGGCCACCACCGCCTCCCACTCCTGAACCACGGCGCAGTGCCGTGTTCGGTCTCTATGGCTTCACAGTCGCCCTTGCACTTCTTGTCTTTCTCATTCCGGCGCGACGCATGCACTTTCTCCCACGCTCGCTCTCCTCACGCCGGTCGCGCCCATCCACCCCTACCCATCGAGGGGAGGGGAAACGCTAATGCGCCGATCGATTCTCTTGCTTGCCATTGCTCTCACCCTCCTTCTGGCCACTCCGGCTCCCGGGTTGGCCCAAGCGGAGCCACGTCCGACAGCGCTCCTCATCGAAGCGCCAGCTGCTGTCCCTGTCGGTGAGCGCTTCGCTGTGGTCGCGCGCCTCAGCGGCCCGAGCGGCGAGATCTATGGGGCGGTCGAGAATGAAGTGCTCCAGCTCCTGATTGACGGCATCCACTTCCGGCGCGAACGGACGAACTTCGCTGGCGCGGCCCAATTCGTCCTCACCCAACCCCTCCCCGTCGGCCCGCATACCTTGACCGTTGTTTACCAAGGATCGAGCTCACTCGCACCAGCGGCAGCCTCAGCAATCGTGACCATCGCACCAGCGGTTCTTGAAATCGAGACTGTTCCGGCACTCCCTGGTATCGCGGTGCGAGCACTCGGCAAAACCTTCACCACAGGTACAAACGGCACGGTCCAGATCCCCTTCGACCAGCCCGGCAGTTACCAGATTGAGGTAAGTCGTACCATCATAACCCCTGAACAAACGGCACGCTTCTCGCGCTGGAACGACGACTGGTTTTCTCCGCTGCGCACTGTCATTATCCCCAAGCACCGGCACCTCCAGGCTGGGTACGACGTCGAGACCGCTATCTCCTACCGCTTTATTGATCTTGACGGCCAGCCTGTTGACCCACGTCGCATCGAGCGGGTTGTCCTCAAGAGCAGCATCGGGGAGGTCCGCGAGCTCGTCCCGGATAGTGCGCAGATGACTGTTGGCCCTATCAAGGCAAGCCGAGCGATACCGACCGTTGCCGGATTAACAGCCAGTTCTGTGCAATGGTCGATCGAAGCTGTCTATGTGCGCGGCACCAACGTGGTCAACCGCAAACAGCAGCGCTTCTACCCGATCGACGAGCGCGATTGGACGATCACGCTTCTCCTCTACACGGCAACGTTTTCCGTTCGTGACATCTTTTTCGGTCTCCCCGTCGGCCAAACGGTGCGGCTGACCTACCCAGATGGCTCAAACGAACTTGTTCCACTTCAAGATGGCCGTGGTGTCGCCCGCTCGCTCCCACGTGGAGAGTATCGGGTGCAAGCGACCGGTATCTACGGCTGGAGTCCGACAGCGCCGCTCGCGCTGTCCCGAAATCAAGACGTTGATCTCACCGTATTGAGCGGATTGGACCTGCTCCTCATCCTGATCCTGGTGTCCGCCTCTGCGACCGCTTTAGTGCTGGCTGGCCGCCCACAGTTACGCCATCTGCGTCGCTGGATCGCTGAGAACCGGCGCTTACCCGCACCTCAGGCTGAAACCGAAGGACGTGCTCGGCGGCTCGCACTGATCGCCCTATTGGCGCTCACCCTTTCCGGCACCATCTTCCTTACCCAGGGGCTCGCCCGCAGCCAACGTCCCCGTCCCTCGACAGCTTCAACCGTCGTCCAGCGCGTCTCTCCCACTGCAGCACCAGCAACTGTCCCCCGCGTATCGACGCCGGAACCTGAATCGACTCCCGAACCGCTCGACATACGCATCGCACCAGAGTTCGCCGCGTTCTGGGAGACGAACGGAGCCTTGGCCGTCTTTGGGGTAGCGGTCGACGCCCCTCGGTGGGCAGTCGGCGAAGACGGCATGCGCGTGTACCTCCAGGACTTCACGTTCGCCCGTCTTGAATACCGACCCAACCTTGTCGGAACGCCCTACGCTATTCAGCTGGCTCGCCTAGGAACCGAGGAGGCTGAACTGCTCGGTCTTCTGGAGAGTGAGCCGTTCCGCCGTCGGAGTGCCGACACGCCTCCGAGCGCTGACTGCACCTACTTCACCCAGACCGGCCATTGGCTCTGCGGCAGCTTCCGCGCCTTCTGGCGACGCAACGGGTTGGAGCTCGGTGATCCAGGGATTTCGGCACGCGAGTCGCTTGCTCTCTTGGGCTATCCAATTAGCGAGGCCTTCGTTGACGAGGCCGGGCGTACCGTACAGTATTTCGAACGCGCGAAGCTCGTGGCGTACCCCGAGTTCCGTGGCACTGCCAACGAAGTCATCCGCGACCCTGTGATGCGGAGGACGCCATGAGACAGTGGTTCATCTCACTCGCGTTCGCAGCGCTTTGTAGCATCGGGTGGTGGTTCGCTCTGCTCCCACCTCGCGAGGTCCAGGCGGCGTCGCCCATCCCTGTGTTCGCCTACTACTACATTTGGTACGATCCGACATCCTGGAACCGAGCCAAGAGCGATTACCCCCTTCTTGGTCGTTACTCGAGCGACGACCGTGCCGTCATGCAGCAGCACATCCAGTGGGCGAAGCAGGTCGGTATCACCGGCTTCATCGTCAGCTGGAAGAGCACCCCGACACTGAATCGCCGGTTGGAGCAGCTCGCCGATCTCGCGGAGAGCGAAGGGTTCCATCTCGCGATCATCTACCAGGGGCTGGACTTTGAGCGCCGGCCGCTTCCCGCCGAACGGGTTGCCAGCGACCTTGCAGCGTTCTGCGAACGATGGAGCGGGCGCAACGTCTTCAACGATCTGTACGGTAAACCTTTGATCATCTGGTCAGGGACGTGGGAATTCACCGTCGATGAGGTGCGGTTGGTTCGTAAGCGCATTGGTAACTGCGCACTTCTGCTCGCCTCTGAGCGAAACGTGACAGGATATGAGCGCCTGGCCACCCTCGTCGACGGCAACGCCTATTACTGGTCGTCGGTCGACCCGGAGAGCTACCCTGATTACCTTGGCAAGCTGCGGGCATTGAGCGACGCCGTCCATGCCCATGGCGGCCTCTGGATTGCCCCAGCTGCTCCTGGCTTCGACGCTCGCCTCATCGGCGGGACACGCGTCGTCGACCGCAAGGACGGCGAGACACTGCAACGACAGCTCGCTGCCGCCTTCGCATCAGCACCCGACGCGATCGGCTTGATCAGCTGGAACGAGTTCAGTGAAAACACGCATATTGAGCCAAGTCTCCAATACGGGGATCAGGCATTGCGAGTCCTCGCCAGCGTCCTTGGCACCTCGCCACCCACTCTCCCCGAACTCGGCTCCGAGCCGCTCGCTCCCACCGGCCCCTCTTATGGTCTCCCGCTCCTGGGGCTAGCCGCCACGCTCGTCCTCGGCTCCATTGTTTTCCTCGTGCTCAGGATTCACCGCGTTACCACCCACCCAGGCAACAGAGCCGACGCGAGCCCGACCATTTCCTTTGACCGTAGTCATCTTGGAGAACCATGAGGCAAGTCATGCGACTCGGAGCGACTGTCCCGCGTTTACTCCTCGCCCTCCTCCTCGGTCTCATCCTTGGACCACCCCTCCCCGCAGACGCGACCGACGGAGCAGTGGCTGGACACTGGTTCCGCATCGAAACGCACGTACACTCCGTGTTCAGTTCGGACGCCGTCGCCGATGTCGGCGTCTTGGCAACGACTGCTCGCACACTCGGCTACAACGCCGTCTTCCTTACCGATCACAATGAAGGGAGTTCCTTCCAGATTGCCGGCGAGACAGCGAATCACCGGACTCTCGACGAAAGTGACGAGGAGTGGGAACTCCATCGGCGTGGCGAACTCGATGGAGGTACTGCACGGCTTGAAACCACCACTGCGTTTCAGGGAACTCGCGCCCTTCACTTGGCCCTTCCGCCGTCCTCATCTGGCACGTTGTCGATTTGGGCTCGCCGTGGGCCCCTCATCACCGCGGGCCCAGTGATGCTCACCTTCGCTGTCCTTGTCCAACAGCTCGATCCAGGAACCGGCTTTGCGGCCCTGATCTCCCTTGGAGGCGCACCGGACATCGGGCGAACCGTCGGCTACACCACGGAAAGCGGTGACGTCCGGCTCGGTCAAAGCGTGACGTTCGCGTGGACCATCGGGCAACCGCTCTTACCAGCGGCCACACCGTCACACCACGTCGTTGTCTTCCCACTCCCCGAGCCAGCACACGGGAAGTGGACGGTCTATACCGTCAACGTGAGTGAAGCGCTCGCGCAGCTCCCAACTGACCAACGTCCCCATCCTTTCGCCGCCTTTCTCTATCCACGGTTTGCTCTCTCGACAACTGGCGGTGCCGCCGAGCTCTTCCTGGACGGTGTGACGCTCCATGCTGAACGACCACTCTCCCCGGCAGAGGAGTTTGTGGCCCGGACCACCCTCTGCCAGGCATATAGCGACGCGTCCTTCCAGGTCTTCTGCGCCCACGAGATGGGACAACAGCGCCATACGACCCGCTTCGACTTCGCCATCACCGATCCTTCGCAGTTCCACAGTTTTCAATTCGGGACGGACGGCATCCCATCCGTCCAGCGCAGTGGATACCCCACTCAGCTCAACCATCCTGGCTCGACCATCCGACTCCGTGAGATCCTGGAAAACCAAGCTTATGGTGCCGACTTTCTCGAAGTTCGGAAGCCTGAGTGGGCCGCTGTCTGGGACGAACTCCTGCTGCAGGGTGTCTCCATCCTCGGTTCCTGGGGTGCCGATAGCCACGAACTCCTCGATCGTAGAAATCCTGCGACCGTCGTCTTTACCTCTGGCCTCACGTTGGACAGCATCGTCCACGCCCTCTATGAGGGACGGAGCTTTCTGGCCCGCAACACCTTCACAGGTACCCTGCTCTTCAGCCCTTGGCCTGATCCGGCCACGCCCTATCCCGCACGGTATCCGATCTTCGTCTCGGACCGTGCCGCCATGACGACGGTATTTCTGCGCATCACCGGTGGTCTCCCCGCTGGCAGCCACCTCCGTTGGATCCGCAATGGGCAGCTCGAGCAGGAACAACTCCTTTCCGGTCCGGCAGCTGATGTCACGCTACAGCTCTCGCTCGAGGGCCCCCTCACCGTCGTCCGGGCAGAAGTCTCAGCTCCCGACGGGACACTTCTCGCCCTGACACAGCCGCTCCTTTTTCGCGACGTCCCTGGAATGCCCGAGCACGATCGCCTCGCTGTCATAGGGATCAACCCACTGACCGGGCCTGGCTATACGCGGAGCATGGCTGCTGGTATCGTTGACGCCGCGTGGGATTCGGCCGTTCGCGCGCTCCTACTTACCCTCCAAGCACCACCCGGTGCTCGCCTGGTGTTCAGGCTCGAGACCGAACGGCCTGCTACCCTCGATCTCGCCGGCACTCCTCTCCCCGCTCCCACATCCGGATCAACACTCTCGTTCGTCCAACCAACGTCGATCACGGATCTTGTCGCCTGGTTCGACTCACCCCCGCTCCCGATCAGCCGCCCTCCACCCGCGGCCCCGCCCGACTTCGCGGTCCAGGCAATCGACGCGACTGGTATTGAACTCTCTTGGCAACCGACCTCAACAAAGGATCGACCTGTTCGCTACGGCGTGGAGCGGAACGGTCAACTGCTTGCGCTCGTCGGCTCTTCACTGCGTTTCACTGACCGCTCTGTCCAACCCGGCCAACACTACACGTACACCGTTCGGGCATTCGACCTCGCTGGTCTCTCCTCCCCACCGACTCGACCACGGACAGTAGCAGTTTCCCCACCTCTCCTTTTTGCCGACGACTTTGAGAGCGGTTCTCTCACCAGTTGGTCAGCCACAGGGAGCGTTTCTCTCCGAGAACGCAGCGGCGACACGCAGAACCATGCAGCACTTCTGGAACTGGCCAACGGGCCAGCGACGCTGCAACGACGGCTCGAGACGCCACTCCGCTCGCTCATCATCCGGTTTCGGTTCCAGCTGCTCGACCAGGGGCCAGAGCCTCTTTCCTTGCTGACCCTGGTCGAACAAACTGGCCAGCCATTCCTCGAGCTTACTCTTGCCTCAGATGGCCGCCTCATCTTGCGTGACCGCGATCGAACCACCGCGAGCCAAGAATTGGTCGCATTCGGCGTCTGGTATGCGTGCCAACTCTTCCTGCAACCCTTCGCTCAGCAGGAAGTCCAATGCCAGCCTGAGGATCGCTCGACTGATACGATGCGAGCGCACCTCTCGGCTCCCACTCGTGTCACGAGGCTCGCCACCCTGACCTTCGGTCAGCGGACTGGAAGCCCACGTGCTCGTCTCCTCCTCGACGATATCCGGCTCGTTCAGCGTGATCATGCGAGCGAACGCTCGATCCGTCCCTGGTCCTGGGGAGTCTCCCGTGCGCGTGGCTGACGTGCTCCGTCGCTTGGCAGCAACGCTCTCCTTGGTGCTCCTGGCTGCTGCGTGTGCGACGAGCTCTCCTCCGCTGCCTCCGTACGCAACGCAAGCGGGTCTCCTGGCTCGCGATATCTGCTTTGGTGTTGAGCACCTGCCAGGAGACTTCGAGGTGATGGCGCGGCAGATCATCGATAACGCAGCTGCCGCACAGCGCGACACCCCCAGTCTTCGACCCGCCGAGTTTGAGGCTTGGCAGCGGTTGAGCGGCGCTTGGCTGCAGTATGCCTACGAACCCCCGAGTATGCCAGCGGAAGACGCGGACGGCTTCCTTAGCCAGGACGAGTTGGAGCAGGCGCTGGCCCAAGCGCACGCGGAGCGCCTCGATGCGCCGTTTACCGCTGCTGCCTGTCGGCTCGACTTCTACGCGACGGCACAGGGCGCCGAGGCAGCCTACCAGGCGCTCGTCCAAACCACTCCAGGGCAACTACTTCCGCATCGTCCGCGTGGCGATGCAAGTCAGTTGCGTCTCGCCCCTGCCGCCCTTCCGGGGTTCGCTCGCCTCACGCTCTGGTTCCGCGAGGAGAACGTCCTGGCCGCTGTTTCGGTTACGGCCCCCTGCAACCCGCACGAACCAGAAAGTTGCCGCCAGGCACGTGACCGCACAGAATCCTTGGCCGCGTTGCTCCTGCGCCGCATCATCACTCGCGTCCCCGGGATCCATCCCCCAACGACGCCAAGTGCCCTTGACTCACGCGGCAGCGCCGAACTCCTCTGTCCTGAGCGAGACTACACAAGCTGCGTCGCCGAAATCATGGCAGCGAGAGAAGCCGCGCAGCCGTTTGCACTCTGTATCTCGCCGTACGGCCAGTGGGAACTCCTCCTAATCCTCGACAGCAAACCACCTCGCTGCCCTGATGATTGGACGGTCGCTGCCGAATTTGTCTCTTCGCGTGCTGGCTCCTGACCTCAGCCGAGCTCTTCCGCGATGGGAGCATGCACGCGCCGGACCAGCGCGCGAGCAGGTGCCGCTTGTCGTTCTCCGAAGAGCCAGCGTGCGACGCCGTCCAACACGATACCGCTCGCAGCAATCACCAGTAACATCGCCATCAGTTCCCCATAGTCGAGGCGATCGCGCGCGTCGAGGATGGCATAGCCGAGTCCCGAATCGACCCCGAGCATCTCAGCTGGCACAAGAACAATCCACGCGACACTCACCGCAAGGCGCAGTCCAGCCAGCACGCGTGGCCGCACACCGGGCCACACCACGTGCCGTAGGAGCTCCCAGCGTGAGGCTCCCAGACTCCGCCCGACAAGTGGCCACCGTGGGTCGAGATGCGCCACCCCGTCCGCTGTGCTCAAGAGAATCGGCCAGGTAGCCGCCATAACAATCAGGAAGACAACCGAACGCGTTCCCGCACCGAAGACGAGCAGGGCAACGGGCATCCAAGAAAGCGGGGAGACCATCCGCAGCACCTGCATACTCGGCCCTAGCACCTGTGCGATCCAGCGCACGCTCCCAACGGCCACCCCAAGCGGGATACCGAGCGTCGCGCTGAGCGCCAGGCCCAGCGCGACGCGCTCAGCACTCGCACGCAGGTGCGACCAGAGTTCCCCACTCTGTGCAAGCTCGACGAGTGCACGCAGCGCCGGTCCGGGGGCGAACCGACTCGCGAACGAGTCCGCACTCGCGAGGACAGCAGTCGCGAGCCACCAGATAAGGATGAGCGCTGCCAGACCGCTCGTTCGCAGCATGACATCGCGGAACACGCTGCGCACCTTCACGGCTCGATCCGTTCACTGCGATTCAACGATTCGGGAAGACCAAACGCCGCTGGCCCGCCCTCACGCTCTAGTGCCTGGAGGACGAACCGGTCATCGACAAGCTCACGATGCGCCTGCTGGGGATCAAGTGCACGCAGGAACGCGGCATCACCCTCGACCTGAGTCCGGCGCAAGTGCTCGATAAGCGCTGCCGTGTAGGTCGGGAAGGGATACGGGCGAAAGTCAATCCGCGTTGGATTCCACTCCGGATGCCGAATGATCCCCTCCTGCACATAGCGATCGTGCTCGGGATCGAGCAGGACACGCTCAATGGCTTCCAACGGCTGAGGGAGATACCCGCGATCACCCTGTTTCGCGAGCAGCCGGGCAGCCTCCGCCCGGTTCTCCCGTGCGAAGCGCTGAGCTCGCACGATCGCTGTGACCACCGCTTGCGCCCACTCTGGCTGCGTCGCGGTATCCTCTTCGCGCAGCACGACAACGCAGCAGGCGTGATCCAGCCAAACATCGCCGCTGAAGCGAAGGATCTTCCCGGCTCTTTGCACCTCGGCAAGCGCGTTGAACGGCTCGGCCACGATGTAGCCAGCAATCGATCCGTTCGCCAGCGCTGGTGCCATGTCGGCTGGTGCCATCACCACAAGCTTGACTGTTCGCTCGCTCGCTGACGGCTCACCTCGTAAGAGGGGCCGCAAGCCCGCCCGCTCAAGCATGAGCTGCAAGAGCACGTTGTGGATCGAGTACCAGAACGGCACCGCGATCGTCTTCCCCGCCAGGTCCTCAAGCCGCTCGATCTCTTCCGCGACGGTAAGGGCCGAACCGTTGACGTGGTCCCAGGCAACAAGCTTCACTGGTACCTGCTGGTTGAAGCGCATCCAGATCGCCAGCGGCATCAAGAGATGCACCACATCAACCTGCCGGGCCTGAAAGGCTTCAGCGATCTGTGCCCAGCTGCGGAACATTGTCGGCTGTTCGACCGCAAGTCCCAGATCCTGGTAATACCCCTTCGCATGCGCAAGGAGCAATGGCGCCGCATCCGTGATCGGGAGGTAGCCGATGCGCAGTCGCCCGCTCGCTACAGCCGTCACCCCAGTGCCCGACGGCACGATAACTGTCGGACTACTGGCTCCCGACGACGAAGTCGGAGATGCTGTCGGCCTGCCGCTGCACGCCGCCAGGAGAGGAGCGGCCACAAGGCCGAGGAGTGCCCGCCGGACGAATGCTCTCCGCGTGACCAGAGACATTACGCATCCCTCCCTGCGAAGGCCAAGCGCGGCACTGCATCGACCGTCTCGGCAACGCCGTACCCCTCGAGGACGTTTCGTCGCAGCTCCGCTGCCTCATGCTCGCTGACCCACCACTGTCCAATGACTCTCGCTGGCTGCCCACCTAAGAGCAGCAGCTGATCGCCGACTGTGAGCGCTTCGTCGAGGTCATGGGTCACGAGCACTGCTGTGACCCCTAAATCGCGCACCAGCTCACGCAGCCATTGCTGAGAATTCCGTCGCGTCGGCGGGTCGAGTGCAGCAAAGGGCTCGTCCAAGAGTAGGAGTCCTGGTGCCGTCGCCAGCGCCCGCACGAGATTCACGCGCTGCGCCTGCCCTCCGGAGAGCATGCTGGGCAAGGCACTGGCAAGGTCACGCAGTCCACTCCGCTCCAACAGTTGTTCGACCACGCTTGGATCGACGCGCTCTCGGTTCACCTTGAAGCGGAGCCCAAGCGCAACGTTGTCCGCGACGGTCAGCCAAGGCAGAAGACTCGGTTCCTGGAACACCAACCGGATATCCCGACGAGGAATTAGACCAGCGCCGTACTGCACTTCACCACTCGTTGGGGCTTCCAGACCGGCAATAATCCGTAAGACGGTGGACTTCCCGATCCCGCTCGGACCGAGTAGGACCGTCACGGCACCCACCGGTACGGTGAGCGACAACCCTCCAAGCACGACACGTTGGCGTCGCCCGTGTCCATACACCTTTGTTACGTCGACGAGCGTAACTGCTGGAGCTCCCATAGCAACTGCCCTTCTGTCGGTGTCTGGATCGGCAAGAATGCTGCTTCGCGTTGCCGGCGTGCGGCCGGGCTGTCAGCCCGATACGCCTGCCCTCCTTTCGTCTTCGCTTCGAGCGCGACTGCAGAACAGGCTAGGCGCATTGCCGCAAGCCGCAGTTCGAGCGCCCGGCAGCGTCGCTCACGATCCGCCGGTCGCAGCGCTTCGGAGAGCAGCTCACGGAGTTGCTGAGCCAGCCAATCCCGTTCGTTCTCGCTCCGTTCGAGCTCCAAACGGAAGACCTCATTCACCCCGCGCAGGGACGCGCGTGCCTCGGCAAGCGCACGGGCAGCGAGCCCCCAGCAGAAGCTGGCCTGAAGCGCCAGGAACGCCGGCTGAATTCGCTGCAGAAAGGCGACAACATCATGGGCCAGAACCCACTCCCGCGGAACACGGACGTCGACAAAGCGCAAGGACGTACTCGCCGTGCCCTGCAGAGCAAGGAGCGGTGGATAAGGGTCAACCACCACACCGGCCGTCTCACTGGGCACCGCGACGATGAATGTCCCATGGTCCCCCTGGGCCGGTGTCACGACCAAGAATCGTTCGGTCAGGTTCGACGCCCAGGGGACAAAACCGTGCAGGACGAGTTCGTGTCCCGACTGCCACCCCGCCTGCACTGGCAAGGGACGCCCCGTCTGGGCATGGCCGAGAGCCGTCGCCAGTGCGGTACTCCCGTAGCGCTCGGTACGCTCCAGCTGCGGCAGGAACTCCACCCGCAGCGGCGAACCCCGCTCCGCGTAGGCCAGGTACAACATCGTCATCACATGGCACCAGAGCGAGAAAGCACTCGCGAAGTCCGACCAGGCAACCGTCGCGAGCAGCTCGCCGGCCCGCTCGAGATCGAAAGGCGCTGGCACCGAGGGGGCATCCCACTCGACCCGCGGCAACAAGCCCTCGGCGGCAAGCAGCGTCAGCGTCGACTGCGCGGGGAGCTCACCTGCATCAATATGGGGCGCCCGCTCCTCTAGCACTGGTGCGAGTCGCTCCTGCAACGCAGGATCGATGAGCGTCGAGGCAAGTGCCTCCGCCATTGCTCCCCCCTCACGAGCACAACCGCGTCAGCCGGTCGACCGGCGCACTCACCACCTGGCGTGCGCGACGGACCGCCGCTTCATCCGGTGCCGCGTAGAGGCAGACACACTTGGCCATGTCCTCTCGGACGTACGTGCGGAGGAAGCGCACTTCCGGCACCTGGGCGTAGAGTGGCGACTTTTCCGCCTTGCGCTGGAGGTATGCCTCCATAGTCAGACCAGCAGGCAGGTCCCACTCTACCAGATAGTTGGCCTCACCCCGCTGCGCCTTGACTTCCTCCAACGATTGGCCGACCAGGCGGACCTGTGCGAAGTCCTGGGGTACAACGCCAGCATCTTCCAGACTCTTTTGCAGTGCCTCTCCATCACTATGTTCGAGGACCGCGTAAAGAATGGCCAAATCTTGCCCGACCTGATACTCGATCACCTCACCACCAGCCTGTCGTACCGCTCGATCGATCGCTGCAAAGAGCGGCTCCAGCTGGGTACGATCGGTCGCCTGCACCCGATACTCAGCCAGAAACAGCGGCATACCCTCACCCTCCCGTTCTTCGTCAGGCACAACCTACCGTTCGCTCGATCACGAGACCGAACGCTATGACGCTCATCCCAGACGCCCAGTAGCACCACGCTTCCGCGCGGCAGCGGGTCACCTGGGCAGTACGTTGAAAACGGTCAGTGAGGATCGTTTAGGGGCGACAGTCGCAGATGCGGGGCCAGTAGGAGTAGACCCCGATCATTGTGGGGCAGGGTGGAACGAGGACACGGCAGCGGCCACGGAGGCAGATGCAGCACTGCTGCCCGTTGCGTCGCTTCGTCGCTTGTCCCATCGTTCCGCTCTGCATCGTGCCACCGCTCCTGTGCGGCCGTTCGGCCGCGAGACAGATCGCTGGATAGTCTAGCGAGATGTTGCGGAACCGTCAAGTACTCAACGTTTCGCAACGCAGCCCCTGTGTCTCCCCCGTTCCAAACAGCGAAGGAACAGGTTTCCCCTACCTCCCGTCGACCAGCCGTCTCCACCCCTGCAGAGTCGTTGGCGGTCGGGCAATGCCGACCGCCACGGGTCGAACTCAAGAGCATGACCTTACAATGCAACGAGCTCATCCCCCATCCAATGGAAGGCTATCGGCAAGGGGAAACTCTAGGTAGCAGAGATACCGGACGCCGCACGCTGCACTGCCGCTCTGTTTCTCTCCACCCCATCAGACGATGACTGCAGCCGCTGCACGGGCATGAGCATGATGCTGGCCACAACCAGCCGCAGTATCTCAGCCCGGCGGGCAATGCGCGGCTGGTTGAACACAGCCGGACTGACTCGCAATGGGCAGCGGGCACCATCCGGCACGATCTTATGAGGGGAGACCTTCTTGCCACTGAGCGATGCGGCAGACTGTGTTATCGAGTTGCGCGCGTAAGGACACCGAGACGTAGCGGCCTGAGCTGAGAAGCCGGTTCCTCGATCAATCACCGGCGAATTGCGCCTTCACATGAAGGCGGGCGCGTACCTCGACAGGAAAGATGACTGCATGGCTACTGCCGTGCTCCTCACTGTTCCAGCTCTGCACGCTTCCCGGACTGACTGGCATGGAGCATCCTCAATCATGTGGACACACTCGGCGCGCAATTGACGTCGAAGAGAGTGAGACAAGGAGTCACCCCATGCCACGCGAGCTCGACGAGGAACTCCGCGCCTTTCTCGAGTGTCAACGAGTCGGCCACCTTGCGACTGTCAGCCGGGCGGGTGAGCCGTACGTTGTCCCCGTCTGCTATGCGGTCAGCGAGGGCACAATCTACACGCCGATCGACGAGAAGCCGAAACGACCTGGCGCTGTGCTCCGGCGGGTGCGGAACGTCTTAGAGACCGGGCGCGCAGCGCTTGTCGTCGACCGCTATGACGAAGACTGGACGCGCCTCGGCTGGGTACTTCTCCGCGGCTCGGCGGAACTCCTTCCCCCAGGCGCTCCGGAGCATGCGCAGGCTGTGTCATTGCTCCGGAGACGATATCGTCAGTACCAGACGATGCGCCTCGAGGAGAGGCCTATTATCGCGCTCCGGATCGAGCGGGTTGCAACCTGGGGCACGCTGCACTGACACTGGGTGGCGGTTTCGCGGCACAGCCCCCAAAGTCTCAGCGAAGTACGTGGACCAGCGTGTAGAGCCCCATTGCCACCATTAGTCCACCGGCAATGATCCCCGACCAGCCGCGCCGCGCAGCCGCTGTGCGAGCTCCCTGCAGTGCAATGATCGCCGCCGCGGCACTCGAGACGCCAACCATCACTGGGCGTGCACTGTCGGCCAATTCACTACGCCGCAGCACCGTTGCGATCACAAATAAGACCGCCAGCAGGAACGCACTGACCACCGGACCAAGCCAGACACTCGGCACCCGTTTCTCCACCCCAGGCGAAGAGGTGTTCGCCTGGGGATCCCTCTGCCGCAGGACAGGCAACGTCGTCACGTTGCACCCCCGAACCATCCACGGCGTCCCTGCCCTGTTTTACCATGGCAGTCAGGCGCTCGACTTTAGGGGAAGTTCGAGGAGCTCACCACCACGGATCGCTCCGTCCGGATCACCAACTTCCAACTGCCACAGGTATTCGACGATCCACTCCGTCGCTGACTTGAGGTACCTCCGATAGGTGCTGAAGGGAATCCCCAATCGCTCGGCCATCCGCTCCTGCGACTCAATCGGCCGCAGATAGGCACTCTCCGCAACGAGCTGCCAACGGCGATACTGCGGACGGAGACCGAGCTCGGCGATCGCTCGCTCGAGCAGTTGCCGCAGCGCATAGATACGCTGTGGCTCACTCGCTCCTGCCCCAGCCAGGCGTGCCACGACTCGCGACGAGAGAAGCGGATTCCCCCGAAGGCGCTCCGGACGACTCACGTCTCGCAGGGCCTGCACCACCGCGACCGCGAACAGCGACCGATCCAGCGCATCGCCCTGCAGCACGATTTCGGCATCCTCCTCCGACACATCTGGCTGAGCCAGCCACTCTGTGATGCTGCGCCGACGCCAGTCGCGGACTCCAAGGACAAACGGCATTCCCGCCCACTGTGATCGAACAGCCTGAATGTGGAAGACATCCCAAACTGTCGCTCGATTAACAGTAGCTTCGTCGCTGAGGAAGCCGCAGACTGCCAGCTGCGGCATGAGCAACGCCCGCTCCCAATGCAGCGCCATCGCCAATGCGACCAGGCTCTCAGGAGAGTCCTTCTCCGACGGAGTGATCCAGGTTAAATGAACCACGGCGCGTTCACCGGAGCGAACATGCATCGCCTGGCGAAGTGCAGTGAGCAATGCCATGCTGTCACTCGTCGTTCCCCACGCCGGAGCATCCAATGGGAGTGTGGTTGTCCAGGCGAGCAACCGCCCAGCGCCATCGCGGATTCCTCGGCATAGCGCAAGACCATGGGTGAGCCAACCGTCGAGCAGCGCCCGCATTGGTGCGACCGGCACCATCGCAAGCGCGGTCCCTTGCTCGTCGCGGCGCAGCACGCCCACTTCCAAGCCACGCGCGAGACCAGCCACAAGCGCGCGCCGAAATGCGCCACGCTCGTCGGCAAGCGCAAGGAGACGCAGGAGATGCGGTAAGCGAACAACACTGCTCCCACGCCGGAGGGCATCGATGCTCGCAGCTCGCAGCTGTGCTCGCAGCTGCACAACACGCTCCGGATCTCGCCAGACCAATGAGTCGATGAGGAAGGAGCCAAACGGCTCTCGAACGGCGAGTCCATGTGGGGTCACTACCGTGATCGGCTGCACACAGAGCCAACGGAAGAGTGCACCAGGATCTCCGTCCTCCAGGACGGCACGGAGCGTTCCTTCGCTCGCCACACCGGCGAGGGCAGCGATTTCCAGCGCGGCACCCCGGTCCGACTCCGGCGTATTCATCGCGGAACGCAGCACAGCTTCGGCGACCTCAAGGAGTGCAGCATGGGAAAGACCATCCGCGCGAGTAACCGCCCGCTGCACCAGGAGCGTGAGTGTCAGAGGGTGCCCTGCTGCGACTTCAGTGATCCGTTCTGCCGTGTCGCCAGCGATACCAGCGCGCGTGCAATAGCTCAGGGCAGCAGGGCGCGACAGCGCTTCCAGGCGCACAACGTGCAACAGTGCACTCCAGTCCGCGTCCTGGAGCCAGCTGGCTGGTGGGAGCTGCCGCATCGCCAGCACGAGGAGGAGTTCACCACTGCCTGCCAGTTGGGCAGCACGTAGGGCTGCGTCGAGTTCGTGTCCTGGCTCATAGTGGTCGAGCAGCAGCACCCGTCGACCATTTGCGGCGAAAAGCTCTTCCAATGTCCTCCCCGGCAACGCGAACTGCTGTGCGGCGTAGGCGGCGATCTCCTCTGGTGTTCGCTGCACCGCTTGGTCTACCAACGCTGAGGGAACACCCAACTCCGCACAGCATCGGACGAACTCTCGCAGCAGAGCACTTTTCCCGATACCTGGTGGCCCGGTGACTGCTACAGTTCCAACGGGTGCCGGCCCGGCGAGGAACGCCACGAGCTGGGCCAGTTCAGCTTCGCGATCCACAAATCGCTCGTGCAGTAAGCGAGACGAATGATCGAGGAATGCCGCCATTGCCAATCTCCCTTCCCCCTGAGGCAGTCATAGGGGAAATCTCTCTGCCGCTCCAGCGGCCCCGCCAGAGACGTTGCGCTGGATTGGGAAATTTCTCCTAGCCCAACAGTACCACAGACGATCGCCCGGCGCAAGACCGTTCATTTCATCTTCAGTGCGTCGACTTTTCGAAAGACAGCGAGATCTGCGTATGCATGCGCCGATCTGATAGCTAGTCAAAGATGACCATTCTCATGACAGAGGACTGCCAGAGTTTGTTCGGTTTCTTTCCAGATGGTGCTCACGCCCAGAACTGAACCTTTGCCCTGTTGTCACAATCCGGAGCTCTTGCTACCCTCCCACGCCGTCATGCGGGGTGACCGTACACCTCGCTGGGAAGATCGGGTAGGGGAACAGGGGAGCAGCGGATGCCGCACCGGTCCGGTCGACCGGGGGACGATCGGCGACCAGTGCCATGGAAATCAGCTTGCTCCAGGAGAGACCACCAGCAGGCGAGCACTCCGGAGCATCGACCATTCTCCATCCGTGGTCCGCCATCGAGCACCAAACCAGTAGGCTGACTGTCTTCCGGTCGGATCTCTCCTCCATTCGTCCTGATTGCTCCTAGTCCATCCCGGACACCTCTCTTGGGAGCACTGTGCCTCCTCTGGCACAACCGAACACCCGTAGTTCTGACTGTCGAGGGGCGAGCCGGCCGGTTCCGAGATCACTGCGTAAGGAGGTCACGACGTGCAGCACTGGAAGACCCTGCGCGACCGACTCGGCGCCGCGAGCGCCGTCATCCTCGTCATCGCGACGCTCTCCGTCGCCTGGATCAGCCGCAGCAGCGGTGCACCCCAGACGCTGACCCTGACTCCTGAAGCGGATGCCTATGTCTACGAAAGCAAGCCGACCCAGAACTATGGCACTGCCACCGCGCTCCGAGTCGATGGCTCACCGATCATGCGGAGCTACCTCCGCTTCGACCTGACCACTGTCTCGAACACGATCACCCGTGCAACGCTCCGCATCTACGCCCAAAGCTCGCATCGCACCGGCTATGAACTTCGTCCCGTCTCTGACACGAGCTGGAGCGAGCGCACCATCACCTACCAGAATGCTCCAGCAGTAGGGAGTGCGGTCATTGGACGCTCCGGCGGTTTCTCCAGTGGACAGTGGACCACCATTGACGTGACCGCCGTTGTCCAGCCAGGAACCAAGCTCAGCCTCGCCATCGTGACGGGTGATGCAACACAGATGAACCTGGCCAGTCGCGAGACTGGCGCGACCGCACCCCAGCTCGTTCTTGAATTCGCAAACTCGAATTCCGCCACCCCAACCCCAGCAAGCTCGTCATCCACCCCAACCCCGGCTGCGCCTTCACCCACACCGACCACTGCACCCTCGCCCAGCCCCACCCCCACTCCGGGCGCGCCGGTGACCGGCGATAGCCTCTCCTTCCCGATCCGTGCCGCCTTCTACTATCCCTGGTTCCCAGAAGCCTGGCGCCAGAGTGGCCTCTATCCCTTCACTCATTACCACCCGTCACTCGGTTACTACGACACCGGTGACGCCACCGTGATCCGTCAGCATATCGCCGCTATGCAGTACGGCGGCATCCAAGCCGCAATCGCCTCCTGGTGGGGCCAGGGGCATCACACCGATGTCGACTTCGCCAAGATCCTTCAGGCCAGCGACGGGACCGGCTTCAAGTGGGCCATCTACCACGAACAGGAGGGCCAGCGCGATCTCACCGCAGACGAGATCCGCAGTGACCTCACGTACATCCGCGATCGCTACGCGAGCGATCCGGACTACCTACGTGTGAACGGCAAGTTTGTCGTCTTCGTCTACAACGCTGACGATTCTTCCTGTGAAGTCGCCGACCGCTGGGTGCCCATCGCGCGCCAGCTTGGGGCCTACCTTGTCCTGAAGGTCTTCGTTGGCTACCGCACGTGCCCGACCCAACCCGACTCCTGGCATCAATATGCCCCCGCTGTCGCCGCCGACCAGCAGCGCGGCTTCTCCTACACCATCTCGCCCGGGTTCTGGCTCGCTACCCAGAGTCAGCCGCGCCTGGCTCGCGATCCCAACCGCTGGGCACAAAACGTCCGTGACATGGTCGCGAGCGGCGAACCCTGGCAGTTGATCACCACCTTCAACGAGTGGGGTGAGGGCACCTCGGTCGAATCGGCCCAAGAATGGGCGAGCTCGTCCGGCTTCGGCGTTTATCTCGACATTCTGCACACCAACGGGCAGGGCACCGCTCCTTCGCCGACACCGACTCCGGCACCCACGCCAACTGCGGCACCCACCCCGACACCAGCACCAAGCCCGACACCCACCACACCACCCTCTAGCACCAGTCCGGTGACGGTCGTCGCAGTCGGTGACATCGCTTGTGACCCGAGTGCTTCCGGCTGGAACAACAACAATGGCACCGCAACCTCCTGTCGCCACAAGTACACCGCCGAACTCGCCAAGCGGCTCGCCCCCTCCTACGTGCTCGTGCTCGGTGATATCCAGTACGAGGACGGGAGCCTCTCCAAGTTCCAGCAGAGCTACGATCCCACCTGGGGTCAGTTGAAGGCGATTACCAAGCCGGTGCCTGGAAACCACGAGTATCTGACCTCGGGCGCCGCAGGATACTTCGACTACTTCGGCACGCTGGCGGGCGACCGCACCAAGGGCTACTACGCCTTCGATCTGGGCAACAACTGGATCGGCATTGCTATCAACTCCAACTGCTCCAAAGCTGGCGGCTGCGGCGCTGGATCACCACAATACCAGTTTCTCCAGAGCGTCCTCGAGGCCAACCGCGGGAAGAACGTGCTTGTCTTCCTCCATCACCCGTACTGGACGACCGGCAACTACTACGGCCAGTACAAGTCCAGCCTGGGGCCGCTCTACCGCCTGTTCGATCAGTATGGCGTTGACCTCTCCTTGGCCGGGCACGATCACAACTACCAGCGCTTCGCCCTCCAGAATGCCGACTCCGTCTGCAACACGGGAACTGTCCGCCACTTTGTCGTCGGCACAGGCGGTAAGAACGTCTACGATGCGGACGTCCATGCCGCCGATGAACCCTGCGATGAGGTGCGCATCGACAACGTCTACGGCGTCCTCAAGCTCTCGCTCTATCCGGATCGCTACGAGTGGGCATTTGTCCGGGAGGACGGCACAATACTCGATCAGGGAAGCAGCCCCGTACGGTAGACACTTTACGCTGGGTGGCTCGGAACAGGCTTCAACCTGTTCCGAGCCACCTTCCTCCCTCCGTTGCCCACACCGACACGACCTCGCCACAGAGAGTGACGGCACGATGCGGACTCATCTCTGGCAAATGCCGGCTCCTCCTGCCGAAAGACCACAGCCTCAGCTGAGGCCGAAAATTGCTCCGATCGTCTGCTCCATGCGCAGCTGCGCGCGCTCAACCATTCACCAGGAGAGTAACGTCGCTACCGACCCCCCGGCCGCCACGCATCGATGACCCACATACCCCACGGTCGTGATCCCAGGAACGAGCAGGTACGCGCCCAAGTCGCTCCCGCCGAGCACCGCGGAGCGCTCCTTATCGCCGAACAACAGTACCGCCGCCTGCATCGGGAAGCGATGCCCAGTGTCGAGCCCGCACAATGCGGAAGACAGGCTCCCTTCGGGCCCCGTACCCACCGCCCGCTCCGTACCTCAGGAAGTCATCGTACCTATCTACCCGGCTTCTCCACGACATCGTCCCGAGAACAAAGGAGTACAGCACCTGCAACGTCCGCATCCTCGAAATCCCTCTTGCGCTCGTTCACGTGAAGAGTATCATTAGCTTTATCTAAATCAGTGGAGCAGGTGATGGACGCTCCGTCACAAGAGGCCAAGCCATCAAACCCGGTTGCAGCCCGTCGAGGAGGCTTCCGCACTCGTCCCTTGGCCAAAGTCCTTCCGTATCTTGGCCCTGCGTTCGTTGCCAGTGTCGCGTACATCGATCCTGGGAACTATGCGACGAACATCGAAAGCGGGGCTCAGTTCGGGTACACCTTGCTCTGGGTCATCTTTGCCGCAAACCTCGCTGCGATGCTGATCCAGTCGCTTTCCGCCAAGTTGGGTATTGCGACTGGCCACAACCTGGCAGAGCTCTGTCGCGAGCGCTTTCCCCGCCCCGTTCCCTGGGGCATGTGGGTGGTGGCTGAGCTGGTGGCGATGGCGACTGATCTGGCGGAGTTCCTGGGCGCTGCGCTTGGCTTTGCCCTGCTCTTTCATTTCCCGCTGTTCGTCGGTGGGCTCTTGACCGGTCTGACGACGTTCGCGATCCTCGCCCTGGAGCGGTACGGGCACCGGCCGATCGAGGCGGTGATCACCAGCCTGGTGGGGGTCATCGCTGGCTGCTATGTCCTGGAAACGATCCTTGAGGAACCGGATTGGGGAGCGCTTGCGACGCACGCCGTCATTCCGCGCTTTGCCGGGCCGGACAGTGTCCTCCTGGCCACCGGTATCTTGGGCGCGACGGTCATGCCCCATGTGATCTACCTCCATTCAGCGCTGACACAGCATCGGATCGTGCCGCGGTCAGCGGAGGAAGCACGCCGCATCTTCCGGTTTGAGGTCCTCGACGTGGTGATCGCCATGGGGATCGCTGGGCTGGTGAATGCAGCCATGCTGGTGATGGCGGCCTCCACGTTCCATGCGCGTGGGCTGGCACAGGTGGGGACGATCGAAGAGGCGCACCGCACGCTCGAGCCGCTTCTGGGCCCGTTGGCCAGCACGGCTTTTGCTCTTTCGCTTCTGGCCTCCGGTCTCTCCTCCTCGACGGTGGGCACGATGGCCGGGCAAGTGGTGATGCAGGGATTCCTTCACCGCACGATCCCGATTTGGTTTCGTCGGGGGATCACGATGCTTCCGGCATTGGTGGTGATTGCGCTTGGGCTGGATCCCACGCGCACGTTGGTCATGAGCCAAGTGGTCTTGAGCTTCGGCATTCCGTTCGCGCTGGTTCCCCTGATCCTCTTCACGGCCGATCGCCGCCTGATGGGGGAACTGGTGAACCGTCGCCTCACCACGGTGCTGGCCAGTGTGCTGGCTGCCCTCATCATTGCTCTGAATCTCTTCCTGCTCTGGACAACCTTTGCTGGTGGTGCCTGATGAGTGCTCCTTCCTTCTCCCGCATCCTTGTTCCGCTCGATGGGTCACGCCTGGCTGAGCAGATCGTGCCGATCGTGTCCGGTATCGTGCGGCAGTGTGGCGGGGAACTCATTCTCCTCCACGTCCTCGAACCCGCGCCACCCGAGCGGGTGCACGGCGAGCCGCACCTGGCCACCGCCGAAGAAGCCGCTCGCTATCTGGAGGACATCTCCCGACAACTTGCGACCCACACCATCGCGACACGCATTGTCATCGTCTCCGCCGATCGCGAGGCGGTGGCAGCCTGCATCGCACGTCAAGCACGCGCACTCGAGGTCGACGGCATTGCCCTCACCAATCACGGTCATGGAGGTCTGCGCGGGCTGCTCTTCGGTCGTATCGCGCAGCAAGTCCTCCAGCAGGCGGAGCTCCCCACGCTCGTCGTGCGAGCTCTTCGCAACCGTCACCAGGCGCTACAGCCAGTCAACATCCAGTGCCTCCTTGTCCCGCTCGATGGATCTATGGAAAGTGAGCGCGCAGTACCGCTTGCCTGGCATCTGGCAACCTGTCTTCCAGCTCGTGTGCTGCTGGCACGGATTGTCCCCACACTCGAGCGCCTGAGTCTCAGCGAGAGTGCTCCCGCCGTCTTCCTACCCAGCGCGACCGCTGCGCTTCTGGAACTCGAACGGGAACGGGCAGAGCAGGAACTCCAGCAGGTGGCTGCAACCGCCCCAGCGGGTACGACCGTCACCATTGCCGTCCGACAAGGGGATGTCGTCGAGGAACTGGCCCGATTGACCACCGAAGCTGACCTCGTTGTCATGACAACACACGGCCGAGCAGGATTGCCAGGCTGGCTCGCCGGTAGTGTCGCCGCCCGCCTACTCGAGCGGATCGCCGTCCCACTGCTCCTGGTCCCAATCAGCTAAGGACGAGCCAGTGCTCCCAGCGGCGCCAGCCCTCCGTACGGAACACGCAAGGAGCGTGCAGCACTGCTTGTTGATACTCTCCAACGTGGAGCTACGCGCTCGCATGAGTGCAAGGGGTAGTCACGCGGCTTACTCCGGACCTTCAACCAAGACGCGCAGCGTCTCACGCTTCCACCGCGAAGAGGTCACTCACCTTCACGCGGAAGCCCGGCAGCACCTCGCCACCCTCCAGCTCCTCCTCCGCCCCGAGCTCCCGTACCACCCCACCTGCCTCATACACCGTCACCGCCCGACTCCGCGGCCACAACACCCACACCTGCCGCACCCCAGCCCCCAAGTACTCCCGCACCCGCTCATGCACCTCCTCCGCCCGATCATGCGGCGACACAATCTCCACCGCCAGATCGGGCGCCCCCGGCCAAAACCCTTCCGGAATCCCTCCCCCCGGCACCCGCTCCCGCCGCACTACCGATACATCCGGTATCCGCACCGTGTCCGGATTCCGCCGCAAGATATAGCCGAGCCCATCTCCGAAGACCAAACCAAGTCCGCGTGCTGTGACAAATTGGTGCAGCAGCATCACAAGGCGAACGACAATCGCGGCATGCCGAGCCCCAGCCCCTGGCATTTCCACTAGTTTCCCTTCGTGCAGCTCGTAGCGCACTCCCGGCTTCTCCGGGAGCTCCAGAAGCTCCTCTGCCGTGAGTAGGCGCGCCCGCTGTTCTACCGCACTCATCCACTTCCTCCTTGACTCGACACGAACTCAGCAGGGAGACCGTGCGCACCATGCCGTTGATAAGCCTTCTTCATCGCCATGACCAGCAAAGCGCGCCGTCTTGCCCCCAAGGCCACAATCTCTCCCACCGCCTCACCCATTTCTCGCACCGTGACGCTCTTCACTGCCTACACAATCACCTATCATTGCAGAGCAGAACCCCGCGCCGTGCAACGAGCACATTCAAGACAGCCTCACCATGAACCTCGGCCCCCACACAAATCAATTCTCAAGCCTCACGCTTCCACCGCGAAGAGGTCACTCACCTTCACGCGGAAGCCCGGCAGCACCTCGCCACCCTCCAGCTCCTCCTCCGCCCCGAGCTCCCGTACCACCCCACCTGCCTCATACACCGTCACCGCCCGACTCCGCGGCCACAACACCCACACCTGCCGCACCCCAGCCCCCAAGTACTCCCGCACCCGCTCATGCACCTCCTCCGCCCGATCATGCGGCGACACAATCTCCACCGCCAGATCGGGCGCCCCCGGCCAAAACCCTTCCGGAATCCCTCCCCCCGGCACCCGCTCCCGCCGCACTACCGATACATCCGGTATCCGCACCGTGTCCGGATTCCGACGGAGTACGAAGGCAGCACCATCGGTGAAAACTAGGCCGAGGCGGTGTTCGCGGACGAAGGCGTAGAGCAGCCGGTAGACCACGCCGACGATCAGGTTGTGCAATGCCCCAGCCCCTGGCATTTCCACCAGTTTCCCTTCGTGCAACTCGTAGCGCACTCCCGGCTTCTCCGGGAGCTCCAGAAGCTCCTCTGCCGTGAGCAACGCCACGCGCTCTTCCGCCACATTCATCGTCTGACGCTCCTGTTTCGGCAGATCCAGCCAGCACCACGGGAAGACGTCAACGTCACCACATCCCAGTTCGGTGATCTTCCTGTAAGTGAACGCCATCGATGCCGCGAGCGCAAGTCAGCACCCTCACTGGGGAAGTGCATGCACCAGCTTGATCCCTCAAGACACCACTATCACCAGAACCTTCCACTCGCCATACGATTCCGGCAACACTGACCAATCACTGTGTTCGCTGTCCGGCGTTGAATCAGGAATTCGGGGAGAGGATCAGGCTTGATGGACGGAGGGTTCAAGCGGAACCGCATCGTCTCCCTGAGAGGTCTCCGACCCCACATTGGGGTGCAGCATGCCACACCCCGAACAGCATCGGTGTTGCTACACTTCACCTGGTTGGTAGTGTAGGAACTGCCTGCAGTGCCACGACGGGATAGGGACGTGTCACGGTCATCCATGCGACCAACGACAACACAGGGAAGCTGGCGGCGCTGGCCACTGATCCTCACGGTGTCCCTCTCTCTCACAGTGCTGACCTGCCTCATAGCGACACACCACCCCATCCCTGCGAGCCTGACCGACCGTTTCCGAGGAGTTATGGCCGCACCGGCGAATTCCCTCCTTCCACATGACACGTCTTGCGTGCATTGCGCCCAGCACTCGTCCATCGCTCCTGCATCCTTGCAACCAAACGTGATCATGTACCTCTCTGCCTTCCACCCCTTCCCAGGCACTTCACGCTTCACGACCCCCTTAGCCCTTGGCACAGCAGTAACACACTGCATGAGCGGGCTTGGATCGGCTCTCTGCCAGCTTGTGGCTGTCCTGCTTGTCGTGGTGGGATGGATCGTCCATCGTTCTCGTCAGCACAGCACGGCACTCGCCTACGCTGCGCCACAATCCACACGTCGACTTCTTCCTGCCCCTCTCGGCACATCCAGCCGTGTGACTTGCGTTCAATTCCGCTGCTTACGGAATTGATCCCCTCTCCTCATCACTCGAACCCCTCTTGAGAGAGCAGTTGGCGTGCTCGTGCCGACTGCATGCGTGACGACGTTGGCTCAGAGTTAGAGACCATAGGGAGGTATCGATGCGGAACTCACAACTGTTCTTCACATCTCGCCGATTCACCCGTCGAGCCACACTCAGCCTCTTCGGTGTCGGTGTTCTGACCACTGTACTCGCTGCATGCCGTCAGTCACCCGCCACCGACACGGCACAGACCATCACACCCACAACACCCAGCGCTCAGCCCACGGCTGGGCCCTCCGGGGGAACACTCACGCCGACAGCGAGTCCGACTGCGGTGAGGGCGTATCGCGTCGAGACAGTAGTATCTGAACTTGAACTAGGTTCGCATCGGGTGCGTACCTTTACTTACAATGGTCAGCTTCCCGGTCCCGAGCTCCGAGTTCGTGAAGGTGAAGCTCTCCGTGTCGTCGTTGACAATCGTCTCCCTGAACCAACGACCATCCACTGGCATGGCATCCCTGTCCCAAATGCTATGGACGGGGTACCGGACGTGACCCAACCAGCCATCGCCCCCGGCACGCAGTTCACATACGAGTTTGTGGTTCCTGTGGCTGGCACCTACTTCTACCATACCCACGTCGGACTCCAGCTTGATCGTGGGCTCTATGGTGCACTCATCGTTGAACCCCGGCAGGAGACGCTGAGTTACGACCGTGAGGTGACGCTCGTCCTCGACGATTGGCTGGACGGCATCGCCGGTACCCCAGAGGACGCGCTTCGGCAATTGGTCGGGGCCGGCCACGGCGACCACGGGATGGGGCAGAACACGATGCCGATGACACCCGGGATGGGCACAATGCCCGGGATGGGTACAATGCCCGGAATGGGAACGATGCCCGGCATGGCAGGCGGGTCTCCACAGGAACTCACTCCCGATCTCGTCTATCCCCTCTACCTGATCAACGGACGATCGGTCGATGCGCCCTTCGAGTTTGCTGGAAAGCGGGGCGAACTGCTCCGCCTGCGTTTGATCAACGCTGCCTCAGCGACAATCTTCCGCGTCGCGCTTGTCGGGCACCGGCTTCGCCTCGTCCAAGTCGACGGCCAACCGATCGAGCCACTCGAGGGCGACGCACTACGGATCGGGATGGGCGAGCGCTACGACGTCCTTGTGCAGCTCGACAACCCTGGTGTCTGGCCGCTTGTTGCCTGGGCCGAGGGAACAGACGCAACTGCACTTGCCGTCTTGCGCTACGAAGGGAGTAGCGGATCGCTTTCACCAGTGACCACGCGCCCGTCTGAGTTGGCTGGTGAACTTCTGCATGGCCTACGCGTCCGCTCAGCGAACGCTGAGAGTGCGCCGTTCACGCCCGATCTCGAGCTCCCGGTCGTCCTTAGTGGTGGTATGGGGCAGTACGTCTGGACGATCGACGGCCAGGCCTATCCGAACGCCGAGCCGATCCGCGTCAAACTCGGCCAGCGCGTGCGCTTCCGCCTACAGAACATGACGACGATGCCCCATCCCATGCACCTGCACGGCCATTTCTTCCGCGTCGGCCAGTCCCCTCAGGGAGCGCTCCGCGACACTGTACTCATCGACCCCATGCAGGAGGTCACGATCGACTGGGTGGCAGACAATCCCGGCCATTGGGCCTTCCACTGCCACCACCTTTACCATCAGGAGACGGGGATGATGCGGATCATCGAGGTCAGTTGAACACTGTTATGGGGACGGGCGAGTCTTGCGCCCGTCCCCTCGCGTCCCAGCTTGCTACTGGAGCCATCCAAACAGACACAGCGTCGTGCGCCGTCGGTGGCAACCCGTCACACGAACGCGTTCTCGGGATCCGTCCGGCCTCCTGGCACGATCGAGACAGCCCCATCGATCGGAATGGCCGCACCAGTGAGGTAACCGGCCTCTCGGCTGGCGAGATACACAACCAGACTTGCGATCTCTTCCGCGGTCCCCGCACGGCGGGCCGGGATGGTCGGTGCGAGTCGCTCGAACCGTTCTTCCGGCCACTGCGCTCGGAGCTCCGGTGTGACCACAAAGCCGGGGAGGATGGCATTAACCGTGATTCCGTGCTGGGCAACCTCTGTCGCCAGATGCCGGGTGAAACCGTAGAGCGCCTCCTTTGTCGTCACGTAGGGTACGCCGTGGAGGATACTCGCACGGATCGCGGCGATGTTTGAGACGTTCACGATGCGCCCGAACTTGCGCGTGCGCATGTCCCGAACCGCCGCCCGGCTGAGGTAAAACGGCGCATGCACGTTCAGCGCGACGCTGCGCTGCCACTCCTCGGTCGGAATCTGATCAGGACGATACGCTGCTGAGCGATACTCGGCATTGTTCACTAAGATGTCGATCTTGCCGAATCGCTCGATTACTTGTCCGACGAGCCGATCGGCCTCACGTGAGTCAGTGATATCGGCAGAAAACGCCTCTGCAACAAAACCGAGTTGGCGGAGCTCGCTCGCTGTCACTTCTGCCGCCTCGGCCACGACATCGTGCACCGCGATCTGGGCTCCCGCCCGTGCAAGCTCCCGAGCGATCACCGCACCGAGTCCGCCGTTCGATCCACCACCTGCCCCCGTCACCAGTGCCACAAGCCCACCAAGATCACACGGTCGGCTACTCATGGTCATGACCCTGTTCCTCTCCGCAATTTCCGGCCGTCAAATCGCTACTGGCAAGCATGCCAGCCTCACTCACCGGTATCCTTGCCGCTACGCCACTTGAGTTCAGCGAAATCCCCGATTCCGTTCGACACGCCACGATCAACCGGAATAGCTGCCCCGGAGATCGCCGTCATCGATGGGTGGCAGAGATAAGCAACAATCCAGCCGAGCTCCTCTTCGGGATGGATCGCGCGGTACGGTCCCTCGCCCTGCACCCAGTCCGGTCGCAGGCGAAGCACCCGTGGATTGAGGAGCCCAGTCGGCATCAACGCGTTCACAGTGATGCCGTATTGTGCGACCTCGTAGGCCAGCTGGCGCGTCAGGCCAAGGAGCCCCGTCTTGGCCGTGGTGTATGTCACTCCACCGACGAAGCCAGTACGCACTGCCGCGAATGAGGAGATGTTGACGATCCGACCGAAACGCTGAGGAATCATGTAGCGCAAAGCAGCGCGGCTCATATAGAAGGGGCCATCCAAATCGACCGCCAGTTGGTGATGCCAGATCTCATCTGGCAGGCGTTCCACGGCCGGAATCAAGCCGCTGATCGCGGCATTATTGACCAGAATATCGATCCGCCCATAGTGCCGCACCGTTTCATCCACTATTCGATCGGCATCAACCGGATTCGAGACATCACCAACGACAGCGATCGCGTCACCACCCCGCTGTCGGATCTGTTCAACGGTCGCCTGAGCAAACTCCTCGGAGATGTCATTCACGGCGATCCGGGCACCACGACGGGCGAGATGGCGCGCAATCCCGGCACCACCACCCCCATCCTCGCCACGACCAGCGCCGGTGACCAGCGCAACCATCCCTTCAAGCCACCGTTCCTCAGCCATCGCCAGTCGTCCCCTTTCCAAACGTCTCCTCACAAAACCACGTGCGCTGTTATCGTGAACCCGTGCTGCATCATGCTACAGCCACCCCAACTGCTCTCCTTTTCTCCTTTCCTCAAATGTCACCCGAACAGCACGCTTCACACAGCAGATTCTGGGCTGCCCCAGAGTTGCCAAACCGACCCCTTTCGCTGACGCACACACCCATACCGCGGTACCGCGCCCAGGAATCCGCCCACTGCATCGATACCGGGCGTGTCAGCGTCACCACCGCACGCGACCGCTCGACTCCCGCACGGACGCCGGATCTCGTTTCCCTCACACCATTCCCGAGCGGTGCGGTTCTGTTCCCCGTCGCGCTCTCCTACCAATGCCTACCAAGCAGAGGTTTCGGTCGAAACTCATGAGTTTCGCGCTGAAGTATAAGACGCCCTTCTCCTTGGCTTCAACGACGTCCTGCTCCACCGCACCAAGACCTAATCCCTGTCTGCGAACAATCCCGTGTTCGCGAACTCCTCAGCGATTGACGACCACGTTCGCCGGTTAGCGTCCGCTATACGCGAGCCCCACGGCAGCAGGACGAGCCAACCTGAGTAGTTCCTGACAAACCCAAAACCAGCTCTTGCCCACCGTCTCTCTGCACTGGCGGCGAGCACGTCCCGGTTTGTTGCCAACGCCCTCTGCCTGCTCAGCCGTTCTTGCTGAGCTCTCGCCCCGCTACGACGATGAAGAGCGCCTGGAGAATGACCGTGCGGGAAAGAACCAACGGCGGCCAACGCTAGCCATCCGCTTGCAGAACACAAGAACTCGACGAACTCCTGCACAGCCTCACTGCACGGTCAAAAAGAGGATGCACGGGCCACTCAGCGCCACCGCGGTGGCTCCGACGGCATTTAGAAGCACCTCTGCGAACAACGAGAAAAGCGGCATCACGAGCACGACGTTCAGGCTACGCGGCACCACAATACGTAAGAGGAACACCAGAACCGGGATCTGGAACCTCGTTCTGTCCAAGCCGAGTAGACCACCAACCACGCCGATCGTAAGACCCCAGTTTCCGTCTCTCCTGACAAAACGAGGGGAAGCCATTGCCGCTGCGATACCGTTCCCACCTCCTAGGCGAGAGGAGCTTCGCGCCACGCAGTGATCGCGGTGAGCACCCCCGCCGCGACGCGGCGCGGCCGTTCCCCAAGTCCTCGCACCTGACCAGCCACGCCCCGGGGGTCGATCTCTAGCACCTTCGTGCCGCTCGCGACGGGCACCCCATCACGCGTCAGCCCTCGGATCGCTCCACTGATTGGTGCAAAGATCCCTACCCGCTCACCGCTTTCGCACACGATCCACGCCACGTGTTCTCCCGCAGCAACGAGTTCTCCGATCTGCCGGTCGGTCTGCCAGACACCAGCACAGGGCGCGTAAACGTACCGATCGCGGCGGTACCCGGCGATTTCCCGGGGCTCACCAGCCAGCGGAAGATTCGTGCCCTGCCAACGCACCTTGCCCAACTCGTCCCAGCTGGTCTCGACCGCCACGTCGACCTGTTCCCCCGCAACGAAACCAGGACCCAGGCCAATGGTTAGTGGGGCGAGCCCTCGCAACGATTCCGGTCGCACACGCTTCCGCATCCGTGCATCGACTAGCACATCGGGTCGGACGACTCCGACGAGCTCCTCGACAACCCAGCCAACGAAGACCGGAATAGCTGCCCGTGTCGCGAGCAGCGCCTCTGCTGCCTCGACCGTATCCACCCGTTGGGCACGGACTCCTTCCAAGACCGCCGTACCGTCGAAGACGGCATCGGCGAAAGCCATCCCGCGCCGCGTCGCCGTCGGCATTGGCTCACTGCCCAGGACAACCTTCTTCCCCTCGCTCCACAGCAGCCAGGCGACCGCCGACGCTACGTCGTTTACCCCGAGAACGAGTATCCGCATCATTGCGCCTCGCGTGTCCCTTGTAGCCATTCCGCCATGAGGAAGATGAGCAGACTCACGACAAAAAGCATCGCCGCCATCGCCACCGCTTCCCAGAGGTCGATCTCCATCGCGGTCCAGATGGCCAGCGACATTGTCTGTGTCCGCCCTTGGAAGTTCCCTGCAAAGAGTAACGTCGCGCCGAACTCAGAGACCGCCTTCGCCCAACACAACGTCAGACCACTGACCAGCGCAGGCAGGGCCAGCGGCAGCGTGACCAAGCGGAATGCCTGATGCGGACTGCACCCATCGACCTGAGCTGCTTCCTCGAGTGCCGGCGAAACGCTAGCAAATCCCTCGAGCGCTGTGCGGATGTAGAACGGTGTTGCGGTGAAGAGCTGCGCCAACACGACCGCCGCAGTGGTGAACGGGATCTGAATTCCAAACGCATCGAGATATCGCCCAAGCAGCCCCATTCGCCCGAACAGCATCAAGAGCGCCACACCAGCGACAATCGGTGGCAGGACGATCGGGAGTCCTACCGCGAGCTCCACCAGCCGCCGACCCGGGAAGTTCCAGCGTGCGAGGATCCAGGCTACTGGCGTCCCGAAGATGACCGCCAGTACCACTGTAATCAGGCTCGTGACTAACGTCAGTCGCAATGCATCCAGGAAAAACGGATCGCGCGCGTACCGCGCGAACGTCTGCGGACTGATCCCAACCGCACGGGCCAGCAGTGCCACCAGGGGCAGTACCAAGAGTGCCAGCGATACTCCCACGGGCACGATAAGGAGCATCCGACTAAGCCGACGACGAGAATGCAACGGCGTACCACGCCGGTGCACCCGAAGCGCCGGATGCTCCACGGCGCGCGTCATGAGCAATCCTCCATCCCCGCTTGCTCGGGCTGAACTGTTTGGAAGCCATACTGCTCCAGCACGGCTTGGCCTTCCTCGGATTGCACAAGTGCGACGAACTCCTGCGCAAGAGCCGGTACCCGTGAACTCTTGGTCACCGCGATCGGATAACAGGCGACAACATTGACATCGTCTGGAATCTCGATCTCTTGCACGTCTGCGCCGGCCGCCTTGACGTCTGTGACGTAGACAATTCCCGCATCGGCCTCGCCGAGTGCCACCTTCGCCAGCACCTGCTTGACGTTGATTTCCTGCGAGACCACGTTGGCAAGTACCCGCTGCGCAAAGTCCGCGCCGTATCCTGGTCGTTGGCTCGCTCGTTCCAGCATCTCACGCGCGTACCTGCCGACCGGGACGTTCTCGTGGGCCAGCACTACCTTCACACCTGGCCGAGCTAAGTCGGCCAGATGTTGAATCCGCGCCGTGTTTTGCCTCGGCACAACAACCGTCAGACGATTCTTCGCAAAGATCACTGGCTCACCGGCCACTAATCCCGCGTCCTGCGCCTTCTTCATGTTGGGGAGATCAGCGAATGCGATGACATCCGCTGATGCTCCCTGCTGGAGTTGCGCCACCAGCTGCGCCGATCCTGCAAAGTTGAACTCGACCGTTGTCCCCCCATGTGCAGACTGAAACGACTTCCCCAGTTCTTGGAACGGTTCGAAGAGCGAGGAGGCGGCAAAGACGACCAGGCGTTGTCCACCATGCTCCGCTGGTGTCGCGGGGCTGCTGTTCGGCGTGCTCCCTCGACCAGTTCGGGTGTCAGACCATTCTCGGCAGCTCGCTATGGTGCTTGCCAGGAGCGCCGCCGCGAGTACCCACGCAGCCCGTTGCCACCACGACCAGCGCCCCATCGGTCATCCCTTCCCTCCCTGCAGTGACTCAGTCCGACAACCGCGCGACGAGCCGGCCACTCTCACGGACGTCGTAACCGGCAGCCTCTAATTGCCGACGGAACGCTCCACTCATCACGAACTCGAGGAGATCGCGTACTGGCGGCTCGTCCAGGAGTTCTGTGGGAATCACGAGGTCATACCGCTCCTCCAGCAGTGGTAAGAAGTCAAGTCCATAGGCACGCGCTACCGGAGACACAAGGGGGCCAGCATCAGCCAAGCCGCTGCTAACCGCCTCTGCTACTGCTCGATGCGTCCGCACCGCACGCTCGTACCCGCGCACCGCCTCACGCGGTACTCCTGCCCGCGCGAGGAGCGTATCGAGCACGAACCGACTGCCCGCCCCCGGCTCGCGGTTCACGATTGTCAGGTCGGGTCGCGCCAGATCTCCTAACTCGCGGATCCCCTGCGGGTTCCCTGGCGCCATGGCGAGCCCTTCTACCCACCTCGAGAGGGCGACCACCGCGACTGAGCGTCCTGCCAGCTCACGCCGGATCGCCGGCAGGTTGTATTCCCCACTCTCAGGATCCCAAAGGTGCGTCCCCGCAATGTGGACCTGGCCCCGTGCCAGCGCCCGCAGTGCAGCCAGGCTCCCCAACGGCACCCAAAGCACGCGCAGCTCACGGTGCCACTGACGTAGCTGGGAGGCCAAGAGCCCCAGTGCCGGGTCACAGCCGGCCAACACCAGCCCTCGTCTCAGCGATGCTGGATCGACGAGCGGCTCGACCACGAGCCGCCCACCGTACCGTTCCCGGGCGACCCCTTCTGCCTCGCTCGCCTCTCCAGCAAGCGGCCAGGCAACGAGCTCCGCACCAACTTGCACCAGATGCACTCGGAACGGTAGCGGCGGGATCGGCTCGGCCGTGTCAGCAAGCCGGGCCTCGACGAGTTGCTGTGCGGGCAAGACAAACAGCTCCTCTACAGCACAGTCAAGCGCTCGTGCCAACCGCAACGCGACCGCCACACTCGGCGTCAGCCGGCCTGCCTCGATAGCAACCAGCGTTTGCCGGCTCACTCCCGCCCGCTCCGCCAGCTGCTGCTGCGTGAGCCCAAGCGCCCGGCGGCGCTCCCGCACACGGACGAGGACTTCTGGTCGTTCGTGATCCATCACTACCCCTTTACTTTCTCCTGGATAGTAATAGATCGATGACATCGTGTCAAGATTCGGTGACAACCCAACTCTAGAGGCTCCAGCCAAGAGCCCCTTCCCTGGCTGCTCGCCAGGACATCCAAGAGGCACACCTCCTGCGCGTCCGATACCTGACAGCACCAGCCTTTCTGGTCTCGTCATCGGTTCCACGCAGGACACATGCGTCTTATTCGGCCACGGTACCGCGCACAGTGGGAGCTAAAGCGCACCCTGATGACCTACTGTCAGAAAACCCATCGATTGGCCAGCCAGCTCTCCCGTCCAATCTCACCATTGTCATGGAGCCCCCTCCCGCGACCCCATCCCCCTATGGCTTCTCCGTCACCCCCTCACACAGATGACTTGCACGCCGCATCCCCTGTTGCGCTCATGCGGATAACTTCTCTGCTTCTCGTCTTGACAACCGATCAGCAACGCCTGACAATGATTACGACGATCGATTGGCAGAGTCATACCAGGAGGGTCTCCGATCTCTTTCGATTGCATGATCTAGTGGTGAAATTCTTTCCTGCTCACGGAAGAGGTGGCACCCATGCAGGAGCTCCCTTCATCGACAGCTGATCAGCCACCGCAAGCGCAACGACCACCCGTTTCCGCAATCGACACACGATCGCGTAACGGTGAAGGCTCTGCTTGGCGCTGGGTGCTCCTCGGCTGCGGTGGCGCTCTGGTCCTCACCTGCGTCTGTCTGATCGCCGCCGTTGGCACCTTTGCCTTTCTGGAAAGCCGGTCCGCAACACCAACACCACTCCAGGCTGAGCGTGCAGCGACCACACCAGCCCGTCAGGCCACCCCACAGCCCAGTCCCGCAACACCTGCGGCACGTCCAGCAATCCCAGCCAACTGGGTGTGGTTCGATGACCCCTCTGGTCAGGTGAGCCTGGCCGTACCAGAGGGTTGGAATTACGCCTGGGAAGAAGCAACTTGCTGCAATGTCACGCTCACCTCGTTTGATCCCGGAGAGCTTCCATCCGGTCGAATTGACTGGGTCCCTCCCGGCTCCGGCCGACCGCACGAGGTCCCACCCGGCGAGATCGTGGTCGATCTCTTCCGACTGACTCCACCTTTCGCCGAGGGACGGCCGTCTTTCGGTCGATCTCCTGACGGCGAAGATCTCGTCGGTGGCCGCTACCGCGCCGAACTCTACTATGGCGCCCCGTTCATCCAGTGGCCACGGAACCAGGCAATCACCTACCTCTATCGGGACGAGCGAGGGCGTGAGTGGTGCCTCATCGCCTACTTCGGAACTCCGTTTGATCAGGCTCCAGATGACCTCGCGACCGTGACCGCGATCATCGCCAGTATCCAACACGGAGGGTGACCGTCGTGCAGTCCGCGTCGCAGCGTAATCGGACCGGCCTTTATCTTCTGGGCTGCGTGGGGGCTATCGTCCTCCTCAGCTGTGCCGCGGTATTTGGCGCAGGGAGTGGCTACCTCGCATGGCAAGTCTGGCGCGAGATCGCACCCACGCTCACTGCGACGGCTCTGGAGACACCAACGCCCAATGCTCAGCTCTCTGGCAGGGTCAACCCATCACCGACCGCCAGGCCAACCACACCAACACCAACACCACGACCGACCGCAACCCCTCAACCAACACCAGTAGAAGCGCAAGGGCCAGCAGTCATTCCTGATTGGCCCGAATACCACGACCCAGGCTATATCCGCTTCCAGTACCCACCGAACTGGGTCCTCGTGACAGCCGTCGAGGACCCACAGCGCGGTATACCGAACTGTCACTGTTACTGGATCCTCGCCAGTCCTGGAATCTCCGTGACACCGCCAACCTCGGACGCTGTCCAAGGTCTCTTCAACTCGCGAAGCCTTGCAGACTTGCCCGAGCAATCGGTCTACCTCGAGATTCTTCGTCTCGACTCCGAATACGCACCTGCGTTGACCTTCACAGAGACAAGCGGGCGATCCACAACCGACCCATCTACCGGCTCAACGTGGATCGTGGATGAACAGGGCCAGCTGATCGCCGTCCGGCTGAAGGACCCCCTCACAATCGGTGGACAGTACAGCGCAGAACACTACGTCCTGTCGGAACAGGGAGAAATTCAAGCTTTCCTCTATCGCGACCAACAAGGCCGACCGTGGGTTATTGTCGCTCGGGCGAGCAGTGGTTTCGATGAGCAGATCCCGGATGTCCGACGTTTGTTCGGTATCCTGTTAACCCTCGACCATCAGTGAATCGAAAGAATCCAGCGTCTTCGGCGAGGCTGATCACAGATAGTCAGAGCGCTGCCGGGTCCCGTCTATCAGCCATGCCTGTGACAGTCGCCCAATCCGCGGACGAAGCGCACTCCTTGATCCCGTGCTGACACTGTGGAACAGCTGCTTGTCACCGTCTCCTCATCTGACCTGGTACCCGAGACGCCTGCTGCTTCCCCAAGGCAGTCAGTGCTGCTGTGCTACCGCCGGCCGCACCGGCTCCGCTCGCACCACCAGCCGCCGGTCGTACCGTCCGTCTGGAATGCACGTCACCAACGTCAGTACCTCGTAGTCCGTCTGTCGCAACACCGAGCGGTCGCTTTCTGGCACCACCTGGATTTCGGTGACGCGGTAGACAAACGTCCCGGCCGCGCTCCAGACCGTCACCTCGTCACCCGGCTTCACCTCAAGCAGGCGCCAGAACACACCCGGCCCCTGTTCCGTATCCACATGTCCAGTGATCGCGATGTTCCCAGGCTCGCCCGGGTTCGCAGTACCGGCTAAGTGCGCCGCAGCCTCGCGTGGCACCGGCCAGTACCAGCCGCGTTCATCCTTTACTGAGGCCACTTCGACCACTGGCACATCGATTCCCAACCGGGTGATCGCGATCGCAGTAGCTGGTGGCATACGCAAGCGAAAGAGCGCGCGACTTGCGCTTCCAGCCTCGGGGGCCGAGCGTCGTGGTGGTGCAACTGGTTCCGCCGGAGGCGTCGAGACCGTCGCACGCCGTACAGGTGTCGGTACGGTGTGCTCTGGCTCGGCCGTCGTCCGCTGGATTTCGACTCGCACACAGGCCACGGCGAGCAACGCCAACGCCGCGACCAAAAGCGGTACCGGCCCACGTGCCCGCCGTTCCATCGCTCACGCCTCTTCGTCGATCAGTCCTGCTTCGTCGCTCGTCCCCAGTGCTCGCCGGTAGCTCCGTGCCGCAGCATCGTTTCGCTCCAGAGTGCGTTGCTCTACTCGTGTTTGCTTCAATGCCTGCTCGACGGCTGTGACGAGCTCGCGGTCCAGTTCCTGTACCTCGTCGAGTAATGCGGCGATTGCATCGCGAGCTGCTGGGCTGAGCTGATGCGGATCAATTCCCTGCAAACGCTCCAACAGCACTCCACGCTGCTGTAGATACTCCGACGCTTCTTCCCATCGGCCAGCACGCACCGCCTCGAGCTGCGCCAGAGTGAGATCCCGCAGCTGGACCGCAACCTCGAGCACATCCGCTTCCTGCACTGGATCCCTCCTACGCTGTCGCAGCCAGGCGGACTGCCGCAGCGCTCGCAGCACACTCCTGCGCCGCTACCTGCTCCCACGCCTCGAGCAAGGTCGCCAGGAATTCCCGGACTTCGCGGACGATCGCTGCGTCCTTCCGCACATTCGCCTCGATCAGCCGGCGCTGCAGGTAATCGTAGATTGCCCAGAGCTGCTGAGCGAGTTCCCCAGCGTCCAGGTTCACGCTTGCCATGAGCTCCGACACAATTTCTTGCGCACGCACGAGACACCCATGGGCACGGGGCACGTCGGCGGCCGCAATTGCCTCTTCGGCCTCAGTGAGCAACTGCACCGCCCGCCGATACAGGAGCACGATGAGTTCCGCAATAGAGGCCGTCTCCACAGTGACCTGCCGGTAGCGCTGGTAAGGGTTCGCCAGCATCGCCCACCTGTCCTTTCCTGGCTCACGAGGCGCTGAGCATCTTCACGATCTGTCCCTGCAGCTGTGTTCCCTGCGCCTGGATCTCGGCCAGCATCCGCTCCAGCGTTGCGAACTGGCGCACGAGTTGCGCCTTCCGATCATCCAGCCGCTGCTGATACCGATCGATCTGCTGATCAAGCGTCCGCAGCTGTTGTTCAAAGGCGTCACCACGAGCTCGCACAAGTCCGTCGCGCCCCAGGATGCCGTTGAGGTACCGACTGAGTTGGGTAAACACGCCTTCTTGCTGCGTCACACTGATTTCACTGGTTGCACCAGTGAGCGTCGTCGCCGCGCTGAGGGTCAGGCCAGGAACCAACGTTGTATTCGACCCACCAGCGGTGATGGTCCCTGTCGCGCTCCAGAGGAGCTGGTTCGTCTGATCGTAAAACTGCGCTGTGAGGTTGCCTGTGCCATCCGACGTAATCACGTAGCGGCCACTTGCCGGTGGTCGCGGTGTCCCAGCAATCCGCACGATGTCGCCACTCGTGGTCAGCGTCGCTCTGCTGGTCGCACCAAAGAGCTCAAACACCGCATCCGGATTCTCTTGTAGTGCCGCGCGCAACTTGTTCTCATCGAGCTGGAGTTGTCCCGTGCTCCCAACCGCTGACCCGACCGCCCCAAAACTGATCCCTACGTCAGCGAGCGTGCGATACCGCCCACTGACACCGATCGCTGGGCTCGTCACCAGACGTCGGAGTGTCGACTCGACCGCGCGCACCGCACTGTCGCCGAGTAACGTGCCAGCCGTCTTCGTGGTCGCGTCGTACGCTGTCTTCTCAGCGATGAAGCTCAGGACACTGTTGAACTGCTCGACGAAGCGCTTCACCGCGCTCACTGCAGCATCTGCATTAGGCTCAACCGTGAAGCTATAGGGGGAACTCGTCGTGCGCGTCAGCGTCAGAGTGACCCCGGGGATCACATCGCTGATGGTGTTGCTGGTGCTATATTGCCAAGTTGCCCCACCGTCCAGGCTGTAGACAGCGTTCTGGCCAAGCTGCTGCTGATTGGGATCGAGCCCCAGCGCAGCAGCCAGGTTGCCAGTGTCGCTCACCGTGATCCTGAGGCTCCCAGTTGTCTTCGCGGTCAGAACGACCCGATCACTTGTGGCATCGTAGCTGGCGGTCACACCAGCATTGGAGCTGTTGATCCGGTTCAAGATGGTGCTCAACGAATCGACTGCTGGATCGTAGTTGATCGCCACACCGTTAATCGTCAGCGTCCCTGCTCCACTCACTGGTGTTGCGAGCATGGCCTGATTCAACGGCACGCTCGTCTTGACCGCAGCCAAGCTCCGCGTCCCGACGATGGCATCGCCCGTACGCGGTGCCCCAAGGAGCGAGGTCACTGAGAGGAAGTTTGACGTATCGCCGAGGGCACCGAGCTGCAATGGCCCTCCGGCTGTTGCCGCCTCAATCTTCAGCCGCAGCCGGCCATCGACCGTCACGAGACTGGCCACGACACCGGCACCGCTGGCGTTAATCCGATTGACCACATCATTGAGCGTGTCGACGGCCGGATCAACGGTAATCGCCACACCATTGATGGTGAACGAGCCAGCGGTGACGCTACTGCGCAGGTTTGTGTTGTTCAGCACCGCATTGGGGTCGATTTCGGCACCAATCGGCCCTGTGCTGCGTAGCGTCGTTGCCGTCGCCAGCTGCTGGATCTGGATGGAGTAGGTGCCAGCAACGGCTCCGGGTCGCGCGCTGGCAGTGAAGGGAGCGTTGCTGTCGCTCGGCCGCACCGTGAAGCCAACAACGGTGCTGCGTTGCAGCAGCGAGCTGAGTGCGCTCGCCAGATTCTGCAGGCGCGTGCCGAGGTCCTTCCACGCATCACGTTCCTTCTGAATCTGCTGTTTCCGCTGGTTCAGTCGATTGATCGGTTGCTGCTCGAGTTGCAGGAGCTTGGAGATAATTTCTTGTGTGTTCAAGCCCGAGGCCAAGCCGTCAAATGTGATGCTCATCATTGACCCCTTCCGAGCGCTGGTGGCTTCGAAGATCTTGCGGAAGCGCTCACTCTACTCCCCTTTGCTCAGCAAGCTCCTGCAGCAACTCCTTTAGTCCGCCCGGCGGAATCTCCCGGATGACTTCTTGTGTCTCACGGTCGATCAATTGCACGACCCAGTTGCCGATCCCTGGTCGGACGTAGTAGCGCAGGTAGACATCACGCGGGATCTTCCGCACCAGCTGCGGATCAAGACTCAGGTCGACCCGGTGGGCCGGAATGACATCGCGCTTCCCCTCGGCGGTAGGGCTGCGGCTTCCCGCTCCGGTGGCTGATCCGCTTGCTTCGACCGGTCTGACTGGCTGAAGCGGGCTCAGGTCCTCTACCGGTCCAGGTTCGCTTGGCCCCACTGGGGGAACCGGTGTGATCGGTGGGTTCATCGCGCTCCCTCGCGATCGGTCAAAGCATCCCTGCGACCGTTCGTTCCTACTCCGGGATATTCGGCAGAAATGCTGCCAGGCTTTAGGGGGACTTGCGTCACCGGGCACGCTCTTGTGCTTGTGAGCCATCGCCAAAAGCAGTCGCCTGGCGCCGCTCTCCTCGTCCAGCCCCCTCACGCCCAACTAAGTCAGAGGGCACAGGAGACGACGACTCACGTGCCTCCTGTGCCCTCCCTTGGCACTAGTCGGTGCCCTGTGGAGCGTCACACTCAGCGGTCGACCACCACGAGTTCCCGGTATCGGTGTCCGTTGGTACCCTCACCCACGCCCACCGCCGGCCAGCGTGCTTCTTCATCCGCCTTCGTCTCTATCCCCAGCTCGAAGCGCGCCAGTGCCCGGCGCAAGTCGCGCGCCACCTGGTCTAGATCGCCCGCCGAGGCGCTGACCTCGCTCACCTGCGCGGTGAGCTCTTCCGCTGCTGCCGAGACTTCTTGCACCGCTGCGGTGTTCCCCTCCACAAGCGTGACCACCTGCTGCACGTCCTGCCGCATCCGTGCGATCGTGGAGGCGAGCTCCGCGGCTGCTGCACTGTTCTGCTCAGCGATCGCTGCCGTCTCTTCCATTAACGTCTTCAACTCACGACTTTCGCGGCCGATCGCCTCCGCTGCGACAAGCACGGTGCGGCTCTGCGTCTCCACCTCCTGCGCTGAGCCCGCGAAGGCTTCAAATGCCTCGCGCAGTGAGCCCGCTCGCTCGCTCACCGCCTCGACCTGCTGCGCACTGGCTGCCATCGCGTGCACGGCACGCTCCACGAGCTGCTGCACGTTACCGATCAGTTCGGCGATCTGTCGCGTCGCTTCTGCCGAGCGCTCGGCAAGTTTGCGCACCTCTTCCGCTACCACCGCAAACCCCTTACCCGCCTCGCCGGCACGGGCCGCCTCGATCGCTGCGTTCAGCGCCAAGAGGTTCGTCTGCTCGGCAATTCCCTCAATCGTTTCCACGATCTGTCCGATCTGCCGCGAGCGTTCGCCGAGTTCGCTTACCGTGCGCGCCGCGTCGGTGACCCGTTCTCGTGCCCCCATCACGTCCCGGAGCGTCCGCTCTACCGTCTCCCGACCAGCCTCCGCCCGTCCGGCATTTGCCTGCGCGGTCGTCAGACCAGCACGTGCCAATTCCTCCACACCACTCACTCGCTCGCTCACCCGCTGCGCGACTTCCACTGCGCGCTGTAACGCACTACCCTGCTCCTGAGCCGCCTTCGCCACGGCTGCGACTGTCTCAGCCACCTCTTCCAGCGCTTGAGCGAGTTGCGTCACCCGTGCCGACTGCTCACCCGATCCGGCGGCAACAGCACGGGCTGCATCAGCTGCCTGCACCGTCGCTTGTTCGATATGGGTCGCCTGCTCGCGCAGCGCTCCCGCCGCCTGCGCGACGCGTTCTCCGAGTGCACGCACCTCACCTAGTGTCGCTCGCAACGCCTGCGTCAGTTGCTGGAACGCCGTACCGAGTGCGTCACGCTCATGCGCAAGAGCGACCTCGGTCACAAGTTGCCCGCGGCCGACCCGTACTGCCTGCTCGGCTACTTCCGTGATCCGCGCAGCCATTTGTCGGAACTGGCCGACCAGCCGCCCCAGATCATCACGGGCAGCATAGCGCGGCAGTTGAAGCCCCTCCACTCGACCAGCCGCAATCGCCTCCGCTGCGTCAGCTAACAGACGCAGCGGACGAGCAATCTGTCGAGCGACAAGCCAGGAGAGCGCAGTACCCACGACAAGTGCCACACCGAGGAGTGCCCACATCAGGAACGAGCGCTGCTGGCTAAGTCCGACGACTTTCGCCCCGTGCTCAGCAATCGCTGGACTGTAGATCTCGTCTTGCAAGGCGTTCAGCGCCTCACGCATTGGCGCGAAGTGCGCCCGTACCTCGGGCAGCGCTGTGAGTGCCTGCTCGACGTTCCCCGCCGCGCTTGCTGCGGCCACCTGCTCGGCTGCCGCCAGCCACGCCGCCCGCTCTCGCTCGTAGATCTCCCACTGCGCTCGCTCCGCGTCGCTGCCTGGCACGAGCGCCTTATACTGCTCCCAGCGATCCCCTGTCTGCTGCGCGTTCTCGCGAAAGTCGGCCAGCTGTTCTTCACGCTCTTGCGCATCGCTCGTCAGCAAGCTCCGCTCCAGCGCATATTGCGCCTGATATGCGTCACGGTCGATGTTCAGCAAGAGTTCAATCGCGGGCACCTCGTGCTGAAGCACACCTCGTGATTCCCGTGCAATCATTCCGAGGCTCAACGAGCCAACCAGCATACCGAGCGCACCGATGGCGAGAACACTGACAACGAGTAACCGCAGCCGCCAGGAAAGGCTCATCCTCCCCATCCTTCCTCCCATCTCTGTCTTCTCCACGTCGGCTAGCCCGACACGACTAGCCAGCTGATGGGAGTTATCGGTTGTTCTCACCTGGCGCTGAAGACCTCAGGACGGCTGGACGGGGATTTCGACCGCGATCAACCTGACCACGGTTGACCGTCCCTGTGGTGGCCGCAGAATAGCAAGAGGAGCTCTGAGATCGCAGCACGCTTGATGCGTGAGGCCAGAACGGCGCCTGCGCTTGGCTGAGTGGCCCCCTGTCGAAAGGGGCAGCGGGACGCGTGCGACGCGCCCCGCTGTGTTCCCTCGTTATTCTCGAAGCGTTATCCTCGCCGCCCCAGGCAGACGCTCGCCAGCTTCTCCAGCTCTACCACCTGCAAGAGGCAATCTGGCAAGGTCGCTACCGAGGGGACGAGCTCGGCCAGCGCACCGAGGTTTCCGGTTGGCTCGCGCAGCTCGCTGACCGGCACACGGATCGTCCCGCGGATACTCTCTCCCCGCAAGACCATTGGCCCAAGGCTCGTCAGCGTCACGACATCAACCGCCTCGCCGTTCGTCCGCACCGGACGGCGCAGGACACCGCCCAGGTCGAAGACCGGCACAATCTCGCCGCGGATGTTCGCAAGACCCAGGAATCCTGCATCTTCAAGCGGTGTCGGCGTGATGCCGTCAAGCGTCGTGATCTCCCGCACCCGGTCAATCGGCACGCCGTAGACCTCCGGTCCCAGATTGACCGCCAGCACGTGCACCGTCTCGTCTTCACTCCGTTGCTCCTCGGTCGCCTCCTCATGTCGCTCGTCGTGGACGACCAAGTGCCGGAACTCCTCCAGGAGCTGGCTCTGCTCCAGATCGTCAAACTTCCCGAAGACAGCATTGGCGCCGGCTGCCAGCAACCGACGCTGGAGCTCTGGGCCACTTGCCTGATCAGACAGCAACTGGGAAAGGACAACGATCGGCACGTCCGACCGCACTGCGGTTTCGCCAGCACGCACAGCCTGGATCAGGTCGAGCCCGCTCTTTCCCGGAAGCATGTAGTCGGTAATGATGAGCGCTACGTCGGGCACTCGCGCCAAGAAGACCAATGCTTCCTCGGCACTGCCAACGGCGCTCACGTCATAACCCACCCGCTTCAAGACCGCCTCGAGCGCATCACGGTAGAAGACGCTGTCTTCGACAATCAGCGCCTTCTTGCCTCGCACCGACCGCGCTTCTTGCTTCACTTCGTAGAGCCGCCGGAGCTCCCCATGCACCACGCTCGGCACATCGACCATGAGATACACGCCGTCTGGCAGGTTCAATAGGCCAGCCACACCATGCCGGTCTGATGGCTCTGGCTCGATACCGACGCGCCCAATTCGCACTACCTGTGAGGCGACAAAGCCGCACTCCAGATTGTCCGCGTGCAGGAGAACGGCAATGCCGCCCCCCTCCATCCCGCCCGCACCCATCTTCAGGGCCCGGTCAAGGTCGACGAGCGGGATCAGAGCCTCCTCCGTCCGGTAGTACACCCGTTCGCCAAAGATGGCGAGCTCCTCCGGGGTGAAGCGCACAATGCGCGAGACGAGTCGCACCGGCAGGGCATAGCGATGCTCGCCGTACCCCTTCAGCAGCACGAGTCGCTCCCCGAGATCGTCCTCGACCGCCTGATGTTCTTGCACAAGCCCGAGCTGCACCTGCTCGGCTCGGATCTTGGCCATGGCTAGCCCGGCCTCGGCCAGAATCTTCTCCGGTTCGAGGATGAGCACAATCTCCCCTGTCCCCAGCGTCGCCAGCCCGCTCACACTCTCCACACCACGGAGGAGGTTACCCACCGGCTTGACAATCAGCTCCTCAAAGCGAGCAATCCCGTCGCAGAGGAGGCCAGCCAGCGTTCCCTCACCCCGCAACACCAGGACATAGTGCTTCCCCGACTGCCGCTTCGCCCCATTGCCCCGCTCTGGCCAGCTCGCCAGGGTGAACAGCGGGACCAGCTGATCACGCAGACGGAAGACATCCTGCTCGCCGTAGTGCTCGATCTGCCGGTCGGTGATGAGCACGATCTCCTGCACGACGTTGTAGGGAATGCCCAGGAGATAGCCTCGCGCCGTGAAAACGAGAGTGTTCATCACCGAGACCGAGGTCGGCACCACCAGACGGATTGTCGTTCCCTGCCCAGGAACCGACGAGATGCTCAGGTTCCCGCCCAGCTCCTGCATCCGCACCGCAACGACGTCGAGCCCCACTCCCCGACCCGAGAGCTCCGTCGCCTGATCCCGTGTCGAGAATCCAGGACGCAGGAGCAACGCGTTCAATTCCGCTTCGGTCAACGTCGCGGCCTCGCGAGCGTTGACGAACCCCCGCTCGACCGCCTTCTGCCGCACTGCCTCGTAGTCAATCCCTTTTCCGTCATCACTGACCTCGATGACCAAGTTCGAGCCCTCGCGGCTTGCTCGGAGCGTGATCCGCCCGCGCGACGGTTTGCCATACGCGATGCGCCGTTCTGGCGACTCGATCCCGTGGTCAACCGCGTTGCGCAGGAGATGCACCAGAGGATCACGGAGCTCCTGCAAGATCCGCCGGTCGACCTCCAGTCGCCCTCCATCGATGACCAGATCGACGTCCTTCCCCGCGAGTCGCGCAGCATCCCGCACCACCCGCGGCATCTGGGCGAACAGGGAGGAGATTGGCTGCAGGCGCGTCAACGCCGCGATGTCCTGGAGCTCGGAGACCATCACCGAGAGCTTCTTTGAAGCACCAACCAACTCCCCGTCCTGTAAGTTGGCAGCCAGCGCCGTGATCCGGTTGCGCGTGACAAGCATCTCCTCGGCCAGTCGCCCAAGTCGATCGAGCACATGCACCGGTACCCGTACTGTGGAACTCGTCAACTCGGCGTCCGCCGTGCGGCTCTCCTCGCCACGTCCTTCGCCGTCCATCTGGCTCGCTGCCGCTGCGCCTGCGGGCGGTGACTCGCTGGTTGTTGACGCTGCCGCAGTGGGGTGCTCCGTCGCCACCGCAGCTGCGCGCTGCAACCGCTCGGTCAGCGCCCCCAGCCCTGAGGGCAGTTCGCCCTGTCCAGCCAGATAGGCCAGGTAGGCGCGTGTCAGCGAGACCGTCTGCAGCAAAAGATCGACGTGTTCCGGCTGCACTGGTGCACCCTTACGCAGGACATCGGCGAGATGCTCAGCGGCATGCACCAACGCCACCAGATCGTTCAAGTTGAGATAGCCAGCGCTTCCCTTTGTGGAGTGCAAGTGACGGAAGACCTCGTTCAGGAGTCGCTCTTTCTCCGCTGGCGTCTCGGCCCGCTCTAGCTCGACGAGCGCCGGCTCAATGAGCTCCAGACGTTCGCGTGTCTCTTCAATGAACATCTCGATGAGCTCACGGTCCTCACCCACGGCTCACACCCCTCCGCGTCTCACCACGCACTGTCGTTCACCACGTTCCACGACCATTCCCCGGCACGGAGGTTCCCACTCGTGCTGGATGTGCAAACTCGGGTCCTTTGGCAGTCCCATTGCCCCAGGGAACCCCGTCACCACTGCGGACGGCAGCAACCGATCCTGCTTGCTCTTCGTCCCCCACCCGGAACCGCTCAACCAGCTGCGCCAGGCGGCCAGCCAGCCCCACCAACTGCTCAGCCGCCGCGGCAATCTCACCCACCTGAGTTGCCATCTCTTGAGTCGCAGCGGACACTTCTTCGGCCGCAGCAGCGTTCTGCTCCGCCACTGCCGTGACATGCCGGATCGAGCTCCGCACCTGTTCGGCCGTCGAGGAGAGTTCACTGGCCGACGCTGCGTTCTCTTCGGCGATCGTCGCTGTGTCCTCCATCGTCGCTCGCAGCTCCGCGCTGCGCTTGGCAATCTCTTCCAGCGCCTGCAGAAGCTCACGGTTGCGCTCTGCAACCTCGTCCGCAGCCTGGCGAATCGCTTGGAAGACCTGCGCAACCTCACGCGCCTCATCACTCACCTGGGTTACCGAGCCAGCGCTTTCCGTCATTGCCGCGACTGCCTGCTCGACGGTGCGTTGGATGCCCTGCACCATCTGGGCGATCTCCTGGGTTGAGGCAGCCGAGCGCTCGGCCAGCTTGCGCACCTCCTCGGCCACCACTGCGAATCCTTTGCCTGCCTCGCCCGCTCGGGCTGCTTCAATCGCCGCATTGAGCGCGAGAAGATTCGTCTGCTCGGTGAGATCGTTGATGACCTCAACAATCTGTCCAATCTGCTTCGAGCGCTCGCCTAGCTCCTGGATCGCCCGTGCGGTCGCTTCGACCTGCACCCGCACCCGCTCCATCGCACCCAGCGTGCGCTCGACGACAGCGCCACCACTTTCCGCCTGCTCTCGATTCCGTCCAGCGCGTTCGGTCACCACCCGAGCCAGTTCACCAGCTCGCTGGTTGCGCTCCGCCATCTGCTGTACCAACTCCGTCGCCCGCTGCAGTGCTCGGCCCTGCTCTTGCGCTGCCTTGGCCACGGCTTGAATAGTCTGACCCATCTCATCGACGGCAGTAGAGGCCGCGCTGACCTGCTCAGCCTGAGTCGAAGAGCCCTGCGCCACGTCCTGCACTGTGCGCGCCACGGCAGTGGTCGCATCAGCGATCTGGGCCGAGAGTGCTTGCGTTTGGCTACCAGCCTGATTCACTTCACTGACTGCTCGCCGAACCTGGCCGATGAGCTGGGCCAGATCGTCCAATGCCTGACCAAATGTCTCCCCAACCGCCCGCAGCCGTTCCAGCATCTTGTTAAACGCCTGGCCCATGCGCGCCAGTTCATCGTGTCCACGCACCGTCAGCGGCTCAGTGCTCACCGCAAAGCGAGCCGTCAGATCACCAGCCGCAAGGCGGCCCAGCGCATGCTCCAGTGCGGCCAGTTCCCGTTCCGCAAGCTGCTCACTCACCTGCGCTACTGCGCTGACCGTTCGCAGCGCCGGCCGCAGCACCAAGAAGCCGATCACGAACGCCACCAGCGCCAAGCCCGCGGCACCCAGCGTGGTGAAACGAAGCATGTTGAGCTGTGCCTGAGTCTTGCTGGTGTTTGCCTGCGCATCGGCCTGTGCAACGCTCTCCGTTTCGCGGATCGCCTGCAGTAATGCATCGAACTTCTGGGCCGCATCGGTCGTCATGTTCTGCTGTGCCGCGACCAGGTCATACCGGCGCGAGAGCTGCAGGGTCCGCTCAGCCGATTGCCGATAGGCCGTCCAAGCATCACGGAGGTTCTGGATCGCTCGTTGCTCCTCGTCGGTATGCGCAGTCGCAGCCAGCGCATCGAGGTCAGCCGCGATTTTCTGGTCCAGTTCGGCAATGCGCGCATCGAGCTGCTTGCGATAGTCGGCATTTGTCGTCGCCCCAACATGAGCAACGACATTCGTGCGTACCTCCGTCATCCGGCGTGACATCTGGCCAACGGTCGCAAGCACGTCATTCATCTCTGCGACAGTGTCGACCGCCCGCAAGCTGCTAGAGATCAAAAACCAGCCCACGGCACCGAGAACCACGAAGACGGCAGCCATTGCCGCCAAGATCCCTAGCACCTTCCCCCTGAAGCCAAGCGTCATCATGGAACCTCCCCAAGCGACAACCTGCCCGTTTCTCCGAGATATTTCGGACAACACCGCAGTCTGCTTGAGTTATCGCTGTGGGAAAGCAGTACCAGCTCCGGTCCGCCGGGTGACCTGTGCCGGTTGTAGTCGCAAAGTTCGCCGACAGGAGAACATCTCCCGACCGAGATCGTCCCCGCCGCTGCACCATGCCGCACCCAAGGTCTTACCTTGCTCATGTCAGGCGTGATTCTTTCGGCAACCGTCGCAAAGAAGCCGGCCCCTCTTCCTGTATCGCTGGCATTGCGTGTGGTTGGAACCCAATTTGAGGAAACGAGGGACTGAGCCGCCCTACTTCAAGAGTTCAGCGGAGCAGTATCCATCGGATTGATACCGGGAAGAACATGCCGCCACCGTGCTTCTCGGTGACACAGGCTTCGCAGAGCGGGTGATTCAACGCTTCTCTTGCCCCGCCGAAAAATTCATCGACCACACAGGGCGTTGGTGGCGGAAGTCTGCGTGGTACTGGAGCAACGAGGCTTTCAGACTCCTCCTGCCGCACATGAGTGGCGCACCTGCGAGGAACAAAAGCCAACAACCAGATAGCATAGCCAGCATCAGTCGATGGGTACTAACTCCTGCATCGCAGAGGGCGCTTCACGACAACCACGCTCGCTGACCCTACAGACGACATACCGTCCGCATGGGCCCTCGTGAGTGGGGAGCGCAGCCGCACCTGTGATGCCTACGCTCCTCTCCGGCACCCCCTGTCACCACCCCTCGTTCTTCCATGCCCCTGGGATACCGCGTTCCTGGAGTATGGCGGTGCTCTTGATGACGCCCCAAGAAACCGACATGTTTCGCACGCCTGGTGGGCGCGCGGGCGCAATGAGATTGCGCCCTGACAAGCTTTCTGGGCGCTATAACCATGAGCTCTGACAATTCGATGCTACGCACCGCGTTGTACCGGGCCTGCACACGATTCATAGCGCCCCAACACCATGTGCCGCACCGACATTCTCTACTGTAGGGGCGCGATGTATCGCGCCCGCCGGCCAGAAAGCCAGTCATTGCCTGTTCGGGCACCAGTTCGTTGGCCGGTTGCGGCTGAATGACGGCGAACGATGGGTTTAACGATCATCTGGCCTCCGTCAGGTCTGCGGGAACAATGTAGTGCGCCCCGACAAAAAGGGGTGCGCTAGAATTCGCGCCCCAACAACCGGGTACCACACACCGTGTCATATCAGACCCGCGCACCGTTCATGGCGTCCCCACCGCCCGTAGCGCATCGAGAGGCCCCTCTTGTCGGGACGCGATGGATCGCGCTTGCCTTCTGGCCGGCATCCCGACGATTTCGCACCGGCCGTGGTGAACACTCCGATCGGCCGGCACCACGCCACCGCTCCCCAGCCTACTCTTCCTCTCTTGGCCCCCACCTCTGACCTGTGGCGGGTAACATGCCGCGCCCATCAGGTGCGCGGATTCGATGAGTGGTGTCCCGACAAGCGTTGTGAGCGCCAGAACTGGCGGACTGACATTCCGTGGCGCACGGATGGGTCCCCTTCTCGGCACACGACGCACGACACTAGCCAGTCACCCAGCCAGCACAGCAATTCGGGTGAAGAGCTGCGTGATCGGTCAAGTGATCGGTTGGTAATCAGCTCTCTACCACTGGGCTGTTCCTCTGGTCCGCCAGCATGGTGCTCTGGTGTCGGCGATTGGCCGCACCCCCGCGGGCAGGGGCACCATCAGCAGCACACTGACGATGGGATTAGACACTCTCCCCAGAATAGTCAGCAACACCTTGAGATAACCAGTATTGAGAACAGATTTTGACATCACTCGACGGTGCAGGACGCCGGCCCAGAAGACAACAACCGCCGTCTATTCCGTTGCTGCACCCCGGTTCAGTCCAACACCCCACACGTGTCGTCCAATGAGGAAGCCCCGGCCCTCACTACTTCCACTGCCCCGTGCTTGCGAGCCAAGCTGTTTTGTCCTTCTCTCGCCCATCCGGTGCGCCCCAAAGCGCCGCAAGCGCCAGCGACTCTGGCACCACAAACAGCCAGACCGTCTGCTTCTCGTACTGCGGCGACTGTCCCTTTGCCGGCTTCACCGGTCGCTCACTGTAACCAAAGCTGGCTTGCAGGATCAGCCACTTTCCCTGCTCCAGTTCGGCAGGAAACTGCGCTGGCGTGACTGCCTCCACCCCGTCCAAGAGAATGGCCAGCGGTCGCCCCAGCTTGGCACGCCAGGCACGCGCAAGCACCCCACACGTCACGACGTTGCACACCTCGTGATACGCCGCAAGATCGCCTTGTTGCGCCTCACTAAGCTGCACGCCATCTTTCCCGACACTGGGCGCCTCGCGAGTCGCTGGTGGCCGTCGCATCCCGATCGCACCCCAGTCGAGCGCTTCCGCCAGTGGTTGCAGAAGGTATGCAGGCACCTCCTGCCCCTGCAGATTCACCCGAAAACGGGCCAGGGCCCAGCCCGACTGCGGTGGGAATTTGCCACGCTCAAAGTACGCCCCCACAATCGACTCAGGCAAAAAACCCACCGTGATGCCCAATAGCGTCGCCACGTTCTCCGCGACAGTCGGAAGCAGGTATTGCTCCCACAGCACGGCGCGGTACTTTTGGGGCACCTTGGGATTGCGCGTCAGTGGCGCGCTCGCTGGAAAGACCGGCGCGACCTTGACCGACATGCCTCGCTCCTTGCCGCTCCTAACCCTCCTTGGCAGCAAAACCGACGTCGAGCACCGGTTGATCGGGCAACCCGACCTGCACCCGCACTGCAGCCCCACTCGAGAGACTCGCTCCCACGTTCAGGCTCTTGGCTCCACTCACATACACCGGCAGCCCAAGCCCCATCTGCAACCCCACCCCAGCCAGATGCCGTTGAATTTGTCCGGCCAGAATGTTGGTCAGCTCCCGGACGGCATCCTGGAGCATCTCGTCCTCACCGTCCGGTCGCTCACCGAGCAGGACCTCGGCCACGGAAGCCAGCGCTTCAAGTTCACCCCCGAGCCAGACGACGGCCTGAAAACCTCCGCCGCCCGTATCGACTACGGTCACCAGCGCAATCCCTACTGGCGGGTGCGCCCACGGGAGCTCCCCCTCACCCACAACCGTCACCTCAGTACCACACAACGGCTCGAGCGCTTCCTTGGCCGCCTGGCCAATGAAGGCCACGAGCTGCCCACTCGCCGTCAGCTCCTGTACGATCGCGTGGCTCACGACGCCACTCCTCCCCACCCCACACCTCAGGCCCGCGCGAGAAGTAGCTCAAGTGCTGCACCGAGCGCCTCCGGCGTCACCGGTTTCGTCAAGAGGTTATCGACCCCTGCCTCCCTGGCCTTGAGCATCTGCTCTTCGGTACTCTGACTCGTAATCATCAGGATCGGTGTCCGCCGAGCCGCCCCGTTCTCTTTCTCCCGTGCCGCTCGGACAAACTCGATGCCGTCCATCCCCGGCATGTTCCAGTCGACAATGACGAGATCGAACTTACCCGGCTCAAACTGCGCCAGTGCCTCCTCACCGTTGTTCGCTTCGGTGACCTCCACCTCATATCCCACCTGACGCAGTGAGCGCACGTGCATGACACGCATCATTTTCGAGTCATCGGCAATGAGAACCTTCAACATCGTGCCCCCCATCCGCTTTCTCCGACTCAGCGCGGCGGAACCAGCACGCCACGCTGGGCCCAGCGCACGACCTCACTAGGGATATCGGCAGCAGCCACCACCTTCTGTACCCCACCCCGTGCCAGCGCTGCCTCGATCATTCCAGAGACCACTGCCTCCTCCGGTCGCTGTACCACGGTGTAGGCGCCTGCCGCCTGGAGTTCGGCCATCCCTACCGCCCCGTCATCCCCCATCCCGGTGAGGATCACTGCCATAGCCCGCGGCCCCCAGCCGGCCCGCGCCACTGAGACGAACGCCCGGTTCACATTCGGCACGTAGATATCCTCTGGCTCCGGCGGCACGACCTGCACCCTTCCTGCCCGCGTCAGCAGCACATTCCGACCACCGGGCGCCACCAGCACGGTGTCGGCCATCACCAACTCCCCATCCTCCACCTCACGGGCCGCGTACTGCCCTACCCGTGCCAAGCGCTCGGCAAAGCTTCTCGTGAAGTTCGGCGGCATGTGCTGGACAACCAGCACCCCAAGTCCAAGACCCAGTGGCAGCGCTGCCACGAGCTCCGCCACAACCGCCGGCCCACCAGTAGACGAGCCGATCAGCAAGAGCCGCTCAGCTGCTCGGCGTACCGGCTCGGCGAGTGTGCCTGTGCCAGGTCGTCCGTTGGGGCGCACAGTACCCCCAACCGGCGACGGTCGCCGCAGAATCCCCGTTCCTGCTCGCGCCGCACCGTCGACCTTGGGACGATCACGCCAGCGCGAACGCGCCGCAGCAAGCGCCTCGCCAAGCTCTGGCGCCACCCGCCGGACGGCACCGGGAACGAGTTCCGGTACTGCAACAGCCGGAACACCACGCGGCGGCTGCACGCCAGGCCCGACAAGGACAACGACCGGCCAGCTCTGCAACCCTGTCAGCCGTTCGAGCAGAATGCCATTCTCTAACGCATCGACCACCACAGTTGCCGGACGGTCCTCCAGGCGTGTCCGCGCCTCCTCCAACGAGCGTGCTTCACCGACCAGTTCCACGCCCGGCAGTAGACGCAGCGCTTGCCGGATGGCGACCCGCGTCACCGGTGATGCACTGACTAGCAGTACCTGTATTGGATCCTCGTCGGCCACTGTCGTGACGCTGCCCAGGCGCGGCCGCTTTCGGTAGAGATACGCTCCTGCAATGGTCACCCGTTCCAGCTCACTTGGCGGCCGCTCCAGTGTCTCGGCCGAGCCAATAACAAGAACTCCCCCTGGCAAGAGCTCCTCAGTGAAGCGGCGCACAATCGCGTTCCGGTGCTCGGTTGTGAAGTACATGAGCGTATTCCGACAGAAGATCACGGCAAACGGTCCAGACGGGACTCGCTCTATCAGGTTCAGCTGCTCGAACGTGACGCGCGCACGGATGCTCTCCCGCACGCACCACAGCTCGCCACGTTGTTCCACATACGCCCGTGCCCGCTGCATCCCCTGGTCGCGGAACGACCAGGACCGGTAGCAACCTTGTCGAGCGCGTTCCAGTGCCTCAGCATCGAAATCGACTCCCAAGATCTCGAAGCTGTGGCCGAGCGGACCAAGCACATCCTGGGCCGTCATTGCCAGAGAGTACGGCTCCTCGCCACTCGAGCATCCAGCCGAAAGGATCCGCAGCGGCCGCTGCAACGCCGCGAGCTCGGGTAGGAGCTGCCGCAGCGCATCGAAGTGCTTCGGCTCACGAAAGAAGTAGGTCTCGTTGATCGTTAGCCCTTGGCAGATCGCTTCCAGTACCGCTCGCTCGCCCCGCAGTGCCCGCTGCAGGAACTCGTCAACGCTAGCTGCACCGGCCCGCTTCGCTTCCTGCTGCACGACCCGCGCCAGCCGCTGCCAAAGCAACTCGGTTGGACTAAAGCCAAGGCAAAGAAAAATCTTGTCGCCGACCTGATGCAGCAGCTCGTCAGCGCCCATCGCTCCTCCTCGTCCGACCGTTCCCGGAAGAGAACGGTCTGCCGTAGCATGTTGCATCCCCCGCGCGTCGCTGCGCGTGACCGAATCGTCCCGGGTCAACACCACTGCTCGTCCTAGGCACACGTCACAACATGGTTCGAGGACAACAGTACTAAGGGTGCCCATTCATACAGCAAGCCATCCCATCACGGCACCCATGCACTCCCCAGCGATCTACTGGACCAGCTATGCTCGACGAACAAAAACTCCAATCATCATCGGCTACGCGGTCACAACTGACCTCACTCCGTGCGACAAGGCGTAGTTTCTGCTGCACCAGCTTGGCCGACTGTCACTCCACGCTACCTGCACCTAGTGGAGCTATTCAGTCAGCAAGGTTTCATCGATCTGCCACATTCCCTGCTCCCCTCTCCACAAGCCCCTTCGCTACCGTCGTTGTAGCTACCTGGAGAGACCAATCTTCGCCGAACTTCCTGTTTGTGACACACTGCCGCTACCGCAGCCTCCACTTAGCATGCGCTGAGGAGTCGCGGTGCTGCTTCGACCGCCCCTGACCATCCCCCGCCGCGCGCATCGCGCAATGTAACCTGGCCAGTCGTCAGATCGACGATGAACCAGGTGGTCACCCCGTGCAGCGCGAGCGCACCCCGAAGACGGACTGGTTCTCCACCGGCTGCCCGCTCCAGCGTCACCTCTGCCAGCGCGACAACCGGCGCCGGAGCTGGTCCTGGCTGCGCCGCAGCCAGTTGCAGGTGCTGAGCCCGAGCGGAGACTCCCCAGACAGCACCGGCTTGTTCGCTCGCTCGTCTGATCCCCTCGACCATCTCGTTCCCCTCTCGTGCGCGTGCCTGGCCCGCTTGCCTGCGTCTGTATCCCCGCGTCGTCTTTGCGTGGCCTTCGCAGGCCTGCGACCTCGCGCTCCCGACGACATCTCCTCTGTAGCACCCACCGCTCCGACAGGATCTCCTCCAGCGCAGGCGGAGAGCAGCTGGCTGAGCAGTGTTCCCCCAGGGACGACCACTGTTTGAGAAACAGGCGCGCAAACCTTGTCGTTGGTGCACGCGCGGGGCATCGTCACCCCGCGAGGGTACCGGTGACACCAGCGCTTGGCGCTCCAGCCAACTGTCTCACCTACGCCTCAATTACCAGCAGCTTCAGGTTGGCTCCTCGGGAGCTCGTCCACGGTATGCCACCTGCGCCCGCCGCCTGCGTGCCATCTCGCCTCTCCTCGCGGGCAAGGACTGGTGTGTCGCCCACCCCCGTCACGCCAGCCGGTTCGTCCGCATGGAAAGCGTTGTGAACAAAAACGCCCCGGTCGAGGCGAGACCCGACCGGGGCGCGAGTTCCGCTACGTTTAGCGCAGGAGCTGGAGCACCGACTGCGGGATGGCATTGGCCTGGGACAGCACCGCCACACCAGCCTGCTGGAGAATCTGGTTGCGGGTGAAGGTGACCATCTCGGCCGCCATGTCGACGTCGCGGATGCGGCTCTCCGAGGCGGTGAGGTTCTCGTGCTGCACACCCAGGTTGGCAATCGTGTGCTCGAGCCGGTTCTGCGCCGCACCAAGTTGCGAGCGGATGTTGTTGATGTAACCAATCGCGCCGTCAACCGCAGTAACCAGGGCCTGCGCGTTGCTAACTTGCGCGCTGTTCGTTCCGGAGAGGCTTGTATTGAAGTTGTTGAGCGCCGTGTTGAGTGCCACCATTTCCGTGGCACCACTCGTGCCAATCTGAATATTGCTGAACGCCACGAGGTAGTAGTGGCCTGCATTAGGCCCAACCTGGAAGTTGGCGGATCCGCCGCTGGAAGCAGTAGCGATCGTCTGCCCAGCAAGCCCCGCCGCGACGTTTGCTCCAGTCTCGCCGGCTACCGACGAAACGGTGAGCTTGATACCCAGCTGATCAAAGTTCAAGGTGATCGAGCCATCAGCGGCCACAGCACCGACGGTAATCGTCTGGCTCACCGTGCCATCAGAAAGTGTCAAGTTCGCACCCGAGGCGGTGAATGTGAAGGTGCGACCAGGTTTTGCTTGACTCACGTCAAGTGCGGATACCGCAGTATTTGACGTTGAATTAACTACAAAGCCGACGTTCACCGTGCTCGTAGCAGTATCCAACTGGGTGACAAGTGAGCCTGTCAGAAGGCTCTTCCCGTTAAACGTTGTCCGTGCCGCAATGGCATTGATCTCATTCCGCAAGTTCTCCAGCTCGCTGTTGATCGCCGTGCGGTCTTCGGTCGTCAGCGTGTCGTTGGCGGCCTGCACGGCAAGCTCACGCATCCGCTGCAGCATCGAGTGCACTTCGTTCAGTGCACCTTCCGCCGTCTGGATCATCGACACGCCGTCCTGGGCGTTGCGCATCGCCTGCATCACGCCCCGGATCTGCGCGCGCAGCTTCTCAGAGATTGACAGCCCCGCAGCATCGTCGGCAGCCCGGTTGATGCGCAAGCCGCTCGACAGCTTCTCAATTGACTTGGCAAGCGCAAAGCCGGTAATGGAGAGATTCCGCTGCGCATTGACCGCGTTGACGTTGTTGTAGATCCGCATCACTGGCCTCCTCTGCCCTCAGTCCACTCTTCCGGCGCGTCCTTGCACCGCTCGTGTTTCCGCGACTGTCTCGCCGTCGCCCGCGGTTGACCATGACTTGTGCCGCGTTTCCCCGCGGCCTGGCCTCCCTTCTGCTCCCCTGTTTCGGCACAATCGCCGCACGACTCGATAGGGAAAGTAGTACCGGTTGATGCGACTGCTCGATCCCCGCCTGGAAGCGACCCAGTACACGCGCTGCAGCGAGCGACGACCAGCACCAACTTTGTTCTCCAGGGCACAGCACAGGAGGAAAGTCATTGTCCATGCTGAGGTCCTACGGAGGGGCGTGATGTATCCTGCCCGCGGACTGTTACGTCGGCATACCGACAATACAAGAGGAGAGCGGGCGTGGCATCCCCCTCGGCTCGCGAGCACCAGGGCATCGCTGATCGAGAGCCGCTGCTCTCTCACGCTCCCAGCCACTGGCCTGTTTGTGAGTCGCGTACCGCGCCTTACCACGTGCGCAGGTGCAATCAATTGCGCCCCGACAAGACATGGCGCACCGATGCCCCCTTGGAGGGACGCGATGTATCGCCCCCGCCACTCCGAGGGGCAGTAGATCCACGGCAGGGGATAGGGAGTCGGACCCCAGCCAGCAACAGCCGTGAGCTCGCCGATGACCTGTCCGCCGTTCCCCTCGTGTCTCTGATCTGCGGGCTGCCTTGAGGGTCGCCCTACCGGGCAAGGGAGCACAGCACGTCGCGCCCCGCGAACACAACGGGCGCGAGAACCAGCGCCCCGACAACCGGATGTCCCAGCGCGTCCTGCCAGGCCTCCGCACACCCTTCGTGGCGCACCAACACCTTGCGCCGCACCGCCCCCACTGGAGGGGCGCGATGAATCGCGCCGCCGGACACAGGGCCGGCGTCTGCACCTGTGCCAGGCATGACTCCCGCCGCACACCTCTACTGTGTGGCGCCACGAGGCACGCAACCCCCTCGCTCGGCTACACTTTGGCCAGGCTTCAGAAGGTGTGAGACCGCGCCGATGCTGAAAAGAGAAATCACGAGGGGACCGGCGCCATGGTCCAGCAACCAGCAACTCAGCCACCGAAGGGGTTCACCGTCTGGCAAGCGGCCGAACTCGGCGTACCCAGCCGCAACGGTCGATTGACCTGGCACCGCACACGCGTTGAGGATTTCAGCGACGACGGGCAACGGATCATCGTCGGCTGGCCGATGGTGCAGCTCGCCTACGTCTCGGTGCACCGCAGCGACCTGGTTTATCTTGGCACCACCGTCCCCGATGATGCGCTCTATGTTGTCCCCTGCGAGGTCCTGGCCACCCTGCTCGAGCCCCAAGCACGACTCGTCCTCGCACCCGTTGGACCATGGCAGCGGATGCAACGCCGCGAGCACTGCCGCATCCCTCTCACCCTCACCCCAACGGAACTCCTCTTGCTGCCTGCCAGTGGGGAACCACAGCCACTCAAAGGCACGATCATGGACCTCAGCGCCGGCGGCATACGACTGCGGCTGCCACAGTCACTCCGCGCCGGCGATCGGCTCGCGCTCCGTTTCACGCTGCCCGGTCAGCCGCAGCCGATCAGCGCCGTGGCCGTGGTCCGACGTATCGCACCAGTTGACCATTCTGATCCACCACGCTGGGACCACGGTTGCCAGTTTGAACGCTTGGACCGCCGCACGGAAGATGCGATCGTTCGCTTTGTCTTCCAGCGTCAGCGCGAGCTCGCCAAGCAGCTACGCTGCGATGAGCGTCGCTGATCATCCCCTGGAGTCGGCACCGCCAGAGCTTTGTACCGCCATCGCCATCCTGTGGCTCGCCGTCGACGCCCGGTCAGTCGTACTCTGAGCCTAGGACATCCCGAGCCATCGGCGGGTGCAGCACTGGCCATTCTCCTCTCTTGGGCTCGACCGTCCCCAGTTGGCGGGCTAGCAATCGGAGGCTCGCGGGAACTTGGCCACGCCTGGCAATGACACCGAGCTGCTTCCCAGCCTGATGTGGTCACCCCGCGGGAGCGAAACTGTCCGCGCGAGGAGAACGGCCGTCTGCTCCGTTCCTCCGCATGCTGGGGGTCAGCAAACGGAGCAGGAGCTGCAACTCAAACTGTGTCTCCGGATCGAGTAGGTCACGCCCCACCAACTCCCCGATTTGTTCAAGGCGGTACCGTACGGTATTCGGATGGACACCCAACTCAGCAGCGACATCATTGACGGAAAAGCGATGCCGCACCCAGTGGAGCAGCGTTTCGATCAGGCGATCACCGTGCCGGGCGCGCTCGAGCGGCCCCAACCAGAGAGAGATGAACGCCTGCCGCGCCTCGCTATCACCAGCCAACACACGCTCGAGCACCAGATCCTCGTACCGAAACAGCCCCGGGCGATCCACGTACTCGAGCAATGCACACGCCTCGCGGTAACTCCGTCGCACCCCTTCCGGACCGGCATGCGGGCGACCCGCCACCGCTGTGAGACCGCAGTCGGCCAAGGCAGACCAGAGTTCCTCCAGATGCTCCTCCCGCTCGACTAACGCGATCACTTGGTCGTGCAGCGTTGCGACCAGCGGTGCAGCTCCCGAGTGACGCAGCGCTCGCCGCACCCGCAACGCAATTTGTTCTCGTCGCTGGAACGCCTCTACCGTGAGTGGAGCCTCGCCCAACCCCACCACGGCGACGCGGTAGCAGCGTGCCGGGTCATAGCCGAGTGCCCGCGCCCGCTCGAGTTCTTGCGGCGAGCCGCTGAACCGTCCTTCGAGCACCGTGCTTAAGAAGGCATAGCCCAGCCGAGCCTCAAGCTGCGCCAGCTCTCGCTTTTGGGCAAAGAGCAGAGCAAAGACGAGCGCCGCATGCTCTGCTGCCCGTAGGTCCAGCCCGCTCAGCGGCTCGTCCCCCTCGATGATCCAGACCAAGCCGACAAGTTCCCCGTGCAGCCAGATCGGACAAACCACTCGCTCACGAAGACCGAGTTCTGGGATAGCTGGGACACGGTACGGCTGCGTCCCCTGCGGCGGGAGAAAACCACGTGCCATCAACCCCTCTTGCAACCAACTCGGGGCTCGGCCCGATTCGATCGTCACTTGTCGTGCCACGTCCTCATAGGGCCCACGCTGGTAGTAGGCCAGCAGCGTCCCGTCCAGCTCCTCCACAGTGATTGAGCGACCCAGGAGCTCGCCGAGCGTTCGCACGAGACGGTCGAGACTGCGTGTGCGCGCGGCGGCCCGCATCAGCTCCCGGTGCAGTTGTTCAGCCCGCTCAAGCTCCTGCCACTGCTCCCGCAAGATCAACTGGTGGACTGTCTCGGTGATGCGGACAAACGGGATCTCCCAAGGGATCTCAAGCAACGGCAGACCGACCTGGTCGGCGGCAGCCCGCATCACGTCGGGAAAGCGGGAAAAGTAGTGCGGCACGGCCAGCCCCACCGCGGCAACCCCACGCTCGGCCAAGCGCCGCACCAGTTCGGCGAGTTCCTCGTCACTACGCGGCCAGGCAATACCAGTGCTCAGCATCAGCATGCCGCGGTCAATCCACGGCAGCGGGTCCGGCAGGTCGACCACGTGCACCCAGCGCACTCGCTGTTCCAAGCCGGCATCCCCGGCGACAACTCGTGTCCCCTGCAAGATCGGTAGCTGCAGCAGATCGATGACGCGCATAGCCGTTCCCTCATACAAGAACCGGCCGGACAGTACTGCAAGGTAGTGTACAACGCTCCAAATTCCGGCCAGCGGGCAAGCCCCCTTTGCCCAATTGCCTGTTGGCTGACGTGGGACTGGTCAGCACCGATTCGATCGCGACACACCGGGCCGGGTGCAGGCATGCTGCATCACACTCGCCTGTTTCTCGGAGCGCGCCGGCGCAATCCATGGCGCCCCAACAAGATGTGCTGCACCGGCGCACCCTTCTGCCGGAGCGCGAGTGATCGTGCCCGCCAGCCACAAGGTCGGAACACCAAGGTCGGTCATGGGGAACCGCCAGCCAACACGCCCACGGGCACCTACCCACATGTGCCTGCACACCGATGCCACGCGCCAGTCGCCTCTGGAACCCGACGCCGTTCCGCAGTGCTGCCGTCATACCGCGCTCGACCAAGCGCGGACGCAACGCAAGACATTGCGCCCCGACGCAACGTGCGCGGTGCTCTTGATCTTCGGTAGGGCGCAGCTCATCCCACGCCTGCCTCTTTGTCGGGACACGAGTCATCGCCACCGCCGACCAGCGGGTCGGTCACTGCCCGTTCGGACAGTAGTTCGTTGGACAATTGCTGTTCCATTGCCCCTCCTGTAGGGGCGCGATGCATCGCGCCCGCCGGTTGGAAGGTCGGCACCGATGTACCAGCGGAGCACGACACCGAGCGCGGTCCTTCAACCTGCCCCCAGGCCTCTCTGCAAAACGGCTCCCTGCCTAATGCCTGAATCACCACGTCCTATCGGACGCGCAAGCACCATACAGTGCGTCCCGATCACTGGGTGCCATGGGACTACAGACCACGCTCTACTGTGTGCGCTGGTCATACCGCCTCAACAACAGGGTTGCTTATGCCGCTCTCGGCCTCTCCGAGGACAGCGTGTGCTGTCTTGCACCCCGGAGACCTGTACCTGTCTAATTCACCTTCTAGGCACGAAACATCGCGTCCACTCCATGGCGTCGAGCCGGCGGCCAGTGACCTCATCATGCTAGCGAGCACATCGTGCAGCAGTAGTGTCGAGGAGGACTAAAGAAGCGTTACACTTGCGCTGTGGTTTGACGGGTGCGGGAACGAGGGAGGAACAGGAGATGCCGGCACGCAGCAAGGCATTTCAACGCGCCCTGGATGCGGCACTGGACAACCAGGCCCAGCGGCAGGCACTCGAACGGACGCTGACTCGTTACCGCCAGCGTCGCGCTGAGGCCTTCGCCGAGGTTGACTTCGCTGCACTGCGTGCCGACCTGCGCCGGCGCAAAGAGGCTGCCATCGCGCGCCTGCCCGAACTCGTCGAGCAGTTCCGGCGTGAGGCCGAAGCGGTCGGCGCAACGGTCTTCCTCGCCCGCACTGCGGAGGACGCTCGCCGCTACGTCGCCGATCTCGTTCAGCGGCTCGGCGCACGGCTCGTCGTGAAGTCCAAGTCGATGGCCACTGAAGAGATCCGTCTCAATGAAGCGCTGGAGCACGCTGGTGCGCGAGTGGTCGAAACCGACCTTGGGGAGTGGATCGTCCAACTTGCTGGCGAGCGCCCGTCACATCTCATTGGCCCAGCCATTCATAAGTCCCGTGAACAGATCGCGGAACTCTTCTCCCGCGTCCTGGGTCGTCCCATCCCACCCGATCCACCTCAACTCGTTCAGGTGGCACGAGAGGAACTCCGCCGCGCCTTCATCGAAGCCGATATGGGCATCACCGGTGCCAACGTCGCCATCGCTGAGACCGGGACACTCGTCATCGTGACCAACGAAGGGAACGCCGAGCTGGTGGCAACACTCCCACCCGTCCACGTCGCCGTTGTCGGCATCGACAAGATTGTTCCCACGCTCGACGATGTGCCACCGCTGCTGCGTGTCCTGCCACGTGCCGGTGCAGCGCAAAAGCTGACCGTCCGCGTGCTCTTTGTCACTGGGCCAACCCGCACCGCCGATATCGAGATCCAGCTCGTCCGTGGTGCCCACGGACCACGTGAGCTGCATATCGTGCTGCTGGACAACGGCCGATTCGCAGCACGGGAAGATCCTGACCTTAGCGAGGCACTCCTCTGCATCCGCTGTGGTGCCTGCTCCAACGTCTGCCCACCCTATCAGGTTGTCAGCGGCCACCTCTTTGGACATATCTACACCGGGCCGATCGGTCTCCCCCTCACCGCCATCCACCACGGACTCGAAGCCGTGGCCGACCCACAGAGCCTCTGTGTCTCCTGCAACGCCTGTGAGACGGTCTGCCCCGTGGCGATTCCCATCCCGCGGTTGATCCTTGACGTCCGGGCCCGAGTCGCCGAACAGCTTGGCCTACCCTTCATGAAGCGGGCTGTGCTTGAGCGCTGGAGCGACCCACAGCGTGGCGACCGCTGGGCACGCTTGGCCGCGCTCGCTGCTGCCCCGTTTGCCGACCGCGACGGGTTCCTCCGCTCGCTTCCCTTCGTCAATGGGGCAACCAGTGAGCGACACCTTATCGCTCCGGCTCGTCGACCATTACGTGACCAACTCCGCCACCTCACACCGCAAGAAGCGCTCGCCCGTCCCGCGCCAGAGCCGCTCTTCGCGGGAAGCAAGGTGGTCGGACGCACCGTCGCGTTCTTCCCCGGCTGCCTTATTGACCGGCTTCTCCCCGAGATGGGCCGTGCCACCGTGCAAGTCCTCGAGGCCTGCGGCTGCCGCGTTGTCTTCCCGCCCGAGCAGCACTGCTGCGGCCTCGTTGCCAGCAACGCTGGCGATCGCCGCCACGCGCTCGAGCTCGCTCGGCAGACTGTGGAGGTCCTGGAACGTGTCGAGGCCGACTGGATCGTGACCCCCTCGACCAGCTGCTACGCAGCGATTGCCCAGGACTACCAGCACCTTTTCCGCAACGAGCCTGCCTGGCGTGAACGCGCCGCCCGCGTCGCCGAGCGGCTGGTCGACTTTGTGAGCTTCCTCGACCAGGTTGCCCAGCTCGGCCCACAGGAATGGACACGACCGGGGCCGGTGGTGACCTACCACGACAGCTGCCAGTCGGCCAACGCTTTGGGACTCCGCGACCAGCCACGGCGACTCCTCACCGAGGTCTTGGGTTGCCAAATTGTCGAAATGCAGGAGTCGAGTTTCTGCTGCGGCTTCGGTGGTACCTTTAGTCTCGACTACCCGCGGCTGTCTGCCGCCATCTTGGAGCGCAAACTGCGTACGGCGGCCGAGACGGGAGCACCGCTCATCGTTGCCGATAACCCGGGCTGCCTCATGCAGATCCGCGGCAGCTTGCACGCACGGGGCAATCCACAGCGCGCGGTCCACATCGCCGAGCTCGCTGCTGAACGACTAGCCGACCTTGCACGCACATTGAGGGGTCCCCATGCGAACGCACGTTCGCATGGGGTGGATGCGACGTCCCAGATCCATGCGTCTGAGCCAAGAGGCATTCCTCAGTGAGGTGGGAAGGATGCATGCGCATCAGCATCACACACCAATCCGACTGCGTGGGGAACAGAAGCAGCGCACGCTCACGTGGGCACTCGCCATTACCCTTGCCTTCATGCTTGCCGAGGCGATTGGCGGCTGGATTGCCGGGTCGCTGGCTCTGCTTGCCGATGCAGCCCACATGGCGACGGATGCGGCAGCGCTGGCGCTGGCGCTCTTTGCCAGCTGGCTGGCACGCCGGCCTGCTACACCTGCACGTTCCTACGGCTTCTACCGCGCCGAGGTGCTGGCAGCACTGAGCAACGCAGCCTTCCTTGTCCTCATCTGCATTGGCATCTTTTGGGAGGCAGCCCAACGGCTGCTCGCCCCGCGTCCTATCGACGCGCCGCTTATGCTGGCCATCGCGGTCGCCGGGCTTGGCGCAAACGGCGCCGCGGCCTGGCTCCTCACCCGTAGTGAGCTGCACCGCCACGATGTCAATTTGCGCAGCGCCTTCCTTCATGTCGTCGGCGATCTCCTCGGGTCGGTCGCTGCCATCGTTGCCGGCCTGATCATCCTGCTCACCAATTGGACACCAATCGATCCCATCCTCTCGGCTGGCATTGGTCTCCTCGTTCTGCGTTCAGCCTGGCGCGTGCTCTGGGATTCGGTCGAAGTGCTCCTCGAGGCAACACCGGCCCACATCGTTCCGGAAGACGTCCGGTCGGCCATGCTCGAGGTCTCCGGCGTCCGTGGCGTCCATGACCTCCATATTTGGACGGTGACCTCGGGCTTTGTCGCCCTCAGTGGCCACGTCGAAGTGGACGAGACGCGCCCCTGGCCAGCTGTCCTGCTCGATCTGGCGCGCGTCCTCCGGGATCGCTTTGGCATCCTGCACGTCACGCTGCAGCCTGAGCAGCCAGCAGCACTCCCCGAGGCGTTCCGCGGCTGCTCGCTCGAATCACCGGAAGGGCTGCGGAGTTGCTTACTGCCACTTGATGAGGTGACAACTGCACCTCACCGTCACTGACACGCCCGAGTGGGTTACGCGCACCGGTGCTCCGACGCACCGGAGTCCTCCCCTGGGCCACCTGTGCATTCACGCTCCGCTGCATTGTCTCAGTCGGTCGTTGGGGCATCGTTGCCGCCGACAGCCTCACCTCACAGCCACACGTTTTCACCCCATGCGAACGTACGTTCGCATGGGGACCCCTCAATTCTTCAGCGGCACACCGTGCTACCAGCGACCCACTTCCCCACATTCTGCCGATCGATTACAATCGCCCGACAAAGAGCGTGGTGCAGCCAAGCAGAGTGGAGGACAAGCGTGAGCACAGCCGAAACGGTGAAGTTCGTTCTTACCGAGGCTGATCTGCCGACCCACTGGTACAACCTCGCAGCCGATCTGCCCACCTTGCCGCCGCCACCTATCCATCCGGCGACTGGTGAGCCGATCGGCCCAGAGGAGTTGGAGCCGCTCTTCCCGATGGAGCTCATCCTACAGGAAGTGACGCGCGAGCGCTGGGTCGAGATTCCCGAGCCAGTCCGCGCTGTCTACCGGCTCTGGCGCCCCACACCACTGTATCGCGCGCGGCGGCTGGAGCAGGTACTGCAAACGCCTGCCCGCATTTACTACAAGTACGAAGGTGTGAGCCCTGCAGGCAGCCACAAGCCCAACACCGCCGTCGCCCAGGCGTACTACAACAAGCAGGCTGGTGTCCGGCGCTTGACGACTGAGACCGGCGCTGGGCAGTGGGGCAGTGCCCTGGCCATGGCCTGTGCCTTCTTCGATCTCGAGCTGAAGGTCTACATGGTGCGCGCCAGCTACGAGCAGAAGCCCTATCGGCGCGTGCTCATGGAAACCTGGGGCGCCCAGTGCGTCCCAAGCCCCAGCCCCGACACGCAGGCTGGTCGACGCATTTGGGAACAGAACCCCAACCACCCTGGCAGCCTGGGCATCGCCATCAGCGAGGCAGTGGAAGATGCAGCCTCCCGTGCCGACACCAAGTATTCTCTGGGCAGTGTGCTGAACCACGTCCTCCTGCACCAGACCGTGATCGGGCTTGAGGCCCAGCGGCAGTTTGAGCTGGCCGGTGACTACCCCGACGTCATCTTCGGCTGCGTTGGCGGTGGCTCAAACTTTGCCGGTCTCACCTTCCCCTTTGTCCGCGACAAGCTCGCCGGGAAGCCGGTACGCATCGTGGCTGTTGAGCCGACTGCTTGTCCTTCCCTGACCCGCGGTGTCTACACCTACGACTTTGGCGATACCGCACGCACGACGCCGCTCCTCAAGATGCACACCCTGGGTCACACGTTCATCCCGGCCCGCATCCACGCTGGCGGGCTGCGCTACCACGGCATGGCACCGCTGGTGAGCCACCTCTATGAGCAAGGGCTGATCGAGGCAATCGCCTTGCCACAGACCAAGGTTTTCGAAGGTGCGGTCCTCTTCGCTCGCGCCGAGGGGATCATTCCGGCACCAGAGTCAGCCCACGCCATCCGCGCCGCTATTGATGAGGCGCGGCGTTGTGCGGAAACAGGCGAGGAGAAGGCGATTTTGATCGGCCTGAGCGGACACGGCCACTTCGACCTCGCTGCCTACCAGGCCTATCTCGCGGGACAGTTGGAAGACTACGAGTATCCCGAGGAGGCGGTCCAGCAGGCGCTCGCCGAGCTCCCCAAGGTCGGCGGGTGAGCGAGAGACGACCGAACAAGGGGACCACTGCCGCAGCACCTCACCGACGCCTCCGTGCAGGTGGTAAGCGTGAGAGCCCCTCTGTCCTTGGCGCACGGCCGGGTCGGTCTTCCGGCCGTGCGCGCTGTGCTTTCGACACCGTCTCACAGGCACGGCACCTGGTATGAGCAGCAGTGCTGCACACGGGCCGATCGACGCCCGAGGCAAGAACACAAGAACTGGTCAGCCCGAAATGACGGGGGGACTCAACTGAACACCTGGTGCACGATTCTGCTCTTGGTGATCCCTTCTCCTTTTTCCGCACAGCTGCCCTGCCGTGGGATACAATCGCCGCCGGAGGAGCAGCTGGGGTGGCCTCGAGCGTCGAAGAGTTTCGCCGGCTCTTGAAACTCGTTGAACAACATCCTGAACTGCGGGAGGAACTCCGACGACACGTCCTGACGGAAGAACTCCTGCAGCTTCCTGCCGCCGTGCACGAACAGGGGACACGCTTGACGCGTCTCGAGATGGCCGTGGCCGAGCTCGTCCAGGCCATCCGCGAACTCACGACGACCGTGCAGCGGCATGACGCCCGCCTTGAGCAGGTCGAACGAGAACTCGCCGAACTGCGCAACGCCGTGCAGGAACTTGTCGCCACGTCAAAGCAACATGAGTCACGCCTCGCCCGGCTCGAAGAACTCTCCGCCGAACACAACCAGCGCCTCGCTCGCCTCGAGGAAATCGCTGCCCGGCTCGAGGCACTCCTTGCCGAACAGAACCAGCGCCTCACTCGCCTCGAGGAGATTGCCGCTCGCCAAGAAGCGCTCCTCGCCGAGCACAACCAACGCCTCACCCGCCTCGAGGAACTGTCGGCCCAGCACGCCGAGCGCCTCGCTCGCCTGGAAGAAATCGCCGCCCGGCAGGAGGAACGCACGGCACAGTTGGAGCGTAGTACTCAGGAGTTGCGCGCCGCTGTCGCCCAGCTCACCGAGGCTGTCGCGCAACTGGTCCGCAAAACTGCCGAGCACGACCGGAAACTGGATCGCTTTTCCTTCCTCATCGGCACTTATCTCGAGCGCGACGCCGCCCAGCGGATTGCTCACTTCTTCGAGGCCGAGGGGTGGTCTCTCTTAGAGCGGCCGCGCACTATCACCGTGAACGGCGAGTTCGACGTAGTCGCGCGTTTCGCGCGTGGGGACGAATCTGTCTGGGTCATCATCGAGTCCAAGGCCCGGATCCATCCGCGCGACGTCGAAGTTTTTGCGGCGAAACTGCAGAAACGGAGCGTACAGGCACGTCTCAGTGCACAGGGCGTGCAGGGAACAGCGCTCGCTTTCATGGCTGGCGGGAACATCGAACGACACGTCGACGATGTGTGCCAGAGGCTAGGCGTCGGCTTGATCGACCTCCTCGGGATCGCTGTGCATCCGCGCCCCGTCATGCTCGACTAACTGTCGGCAAGTAACGTGCGTGCCTCGACGAAGATCGCCTCGAACATCGCCTCGGAGAGCAACCCTGTCTGGGTATTCCGCTGGCTGGGGTGGTAGCTCGCCAGTAGCCAGAGCGCTCCCGCTCGCCAGGGAAGTGTCCTCCAGCGAAAAAGCGCACCGTGCCGGAAACGGGGAGGGAGGGTCGCCTCGCTGTTGGCCGGCTCGGGGCGTCCCGCTCCCAGGTCAGCGAGTGCCGCAAGCGCGGACGCAAAGGCGACATGGCCCAGGCACACCAGCACGCGCGCTCGCTCCAGGAGCTGGAGTTCGCGAACAAGATAGGGTCGGCAAGCCGCCAGTTCCTCACCAGTGGGCCGATTGTCCGGAGGGGCACAGCGACAGGCCGCCGTGATGTAGGCATCGCGGAGCTCCAGCCCATCGTCACGCGAGCGACTCGTCGGCTGGTTCGCAAAGCCAGCACGGTAGAGAGCACGGAAGAGCCAGTCACTGGAGCGATCACCGGTAAACATGCGCCCCGTACGGTTCCCGCCGTGCGCCGCCGGTGCAAGCCCCACGATGACCAAGCGCGCCGCCGGATCCCCAAATCCCGGCACCGGCTTTCCCCAGTACTCTTCGTCCTGGTACGCCCGGCGTTTCTTTGCTGCGACCGCCTGCCGGTAAGCGACTAAGCGGGGGCACCGCACGCAGGCCACGATCTCCGCAGCGAGTGCAGGAAACGTCTCGTTCACAGACCAAACCCTCCGACGGGTAGCGATCCCACGTCCTACTCGCGCTCCATCGTAGCGTCAACGATCCTGGAGAGACTTCGCTGCCACCAAATGCCGTCCGTTGCTGACACCCCACGCCGCGGGAGGTGACACTGCATCTACTCGCTTGGGAAGTCACACGCAACGCTCCGCCTCGCCGACGGAAACCCGCGCCACCCTCGAGACAACCCGTCGCGCCCGTCCTGCACCACTCGCTCCACCCAGCGCTCCGCACGACCAACGCGCTGTTTCAAGCCTCAGCCGACGCACCTTGGTCTCCGGCCTCACGCCCACTGGAGATGCCAGGCTGTCGTGCCCCGTGGCGCTACCTCGCCAAGAACATCGTTACCGTGGCCTCGGTGTATCCCGGTGTCTCTTCCCCTGGACGTGGACGATGTCCCGCGGTCGCTGCCGCCCCTTCCGGGCCGGCGGGCGCGATCAATCGCGCCCCGACGAGGGGGACAGACGGTGTCCCCATCGGGACGGCACCGCGTAGAGCCTCCAGAACGCCTGTCGTAGCGCCGTTGACAGCGCCCGTCCTTTCCAGATGCCGCAGAACAAGACCACGGAACCGCCGAAGACAGCAGCTCCACCACCTGTCAGGGCCATGGCCTCTCGTTGCACTCCTGTCACGCTGTGCAGACACCCTTGACACATTCCCCCTGCCACACCATCCTAGGAATCGACTGATCGACGCCGGGAGTCTGTCGTGTCGGTTCAGCCAGGATCGGTCGTCCGCTTTCGGCACCGTGAATGGGTCGTCCTTCCCAGTGCCGATTCCGAGGTTGTGCTGCTCCGCCCCCTCACCGCTTCGAGCGACGAGGCACTGCCTGTCCATCGCCAACTCGCCGAACTCCTCGCCTACTCACTGCCCAGCGAGCGACTGGAACCAGCCTCCTTCCCTCTTCCCCAGCCAGACCACATCGCCGATGCCGAGGCTGTCCGCCTGCTCGGCCAAGCAGCGCGCCTCCTCCTCCGCGAAGGCGCCGCGCCCTTCCGCTCACTTGGGCGCATCTCCGTGCGCCCGCGCCCTTACCAACTCGTGCCACTCCTCATGGCCCTCCGCCTCGATCCCGTCCGTCTGCTCATCGCCGACGACGTGGGCGTCGGCAAGACGATCGAGGCTGGTCTCATTGCCCGCGAACTCTGGGACAGCTACGCCATCCGCCGACTGGTTGTCCTCTGCCCGCCTACCTTGATTGAGCAGTGGGCGACCGAGCTCCGGGAGAAGTTTCACCTCGAGCCGGTCATTGTTGCGCCGTCCACGCTCGCCGCCCTCGAGCGTGCTCTTCCGCCAGGCCGTTCGCTCTATCGCCACTACCCGGTCATCGTCGCCTCGATCGACTTTCTCAAGCTTCCGCGCAACCGCGAGCCGTTCCTAGCCGAGCCGCCCGACCTGGTGATTGTCGACGAGGCCCACGGCGTAGTTCCCGCCTCGAGCGCGGAGCGCGATCCCCGTCACCTCCGGTACGAACTGGTGAAACGGCTTGCTCACGGCCAGCAGCGCCACCTCATTCTCCTCACCGCCACGCCCCATTCTGGTGTCCAGCGCGCTTTCCAGCGCCTGCTCGGCCTGCTCGATCCAGCCTTCGAACAGTGGGAGCCCGACCAGCTCACACGCGAACAACGCGAGCGCCTTGCTCGTCATCTCGTCCAGCGTACCCGTGCCGACATCAGCCACCAGTGGCCAGAGGCCAAAGGCCTCTACCCCGAGCGGGTCGTTGAGGAGCGCACCTACACGCTCTCCCCCTCCTATCGCCAGCTCTTTGAGGCGACCTTCGACCTCTGTAAGCAGCTTATCGAGCTCAGCCGCGAGCTGCCTGAGCGGGAACAGCGCTTCCAGTGGTGGGGCGCCCTCACGTTGCTCCGCTGTGTCATGTCCAGCCCCCGCGCCGGCCTGGCTGCACTCGAACGCCGTGAGATCAGCCACGACGAGATTGAACCTGCCATCCCACCTCTCGAGGACGAGGCGGCCACGCCCAATGGGCTAGAGCCAACCGAGACCAAGCCGAGCGACGAGGTTCCGACCCTCTCCCGTACCTGGGAAACCGGGCGGTCACCCATCCCGGAGTTCATGCAACGCCGCCTCCGTGCACTCGTCAGCCAGGCCAAGGTTTTGGCCAGCAATCCGACCCACGACACCAAGCTCCAGGAATGTCTTTCCGCTATTCGTCAGCTTCTCCGCCAAGGGTTAAACCCCATTATCTGGTGCTTCTTTGTCGACACCGCCGAATACGTTGCCGAGTTGCTCTGCCCAACGCTCCACGCAGAATTTCCTGATCTCGGCATCGCCTGCATCACTGGCCGCCTCGGCGACGAAGAGCGGCACGAGCGCGTGCGTCAGCTCGCTCAGTATCCACAGCGTGTCCTGGTCGCGACAGATTGTCTCAGCGAGGGCGTCAACCTCCAGGAACTGTTCGACGCTGTCCTCCACTACGACTTGCCCTGGAACCCAAACCGTCTCGAGCAGCGTGAAGGGCGCGTCGACCGCTTTGGCCAGCCGAGCCCGCGCGTCACTGTGGTGCGCCTGTACGGACGCGATAACCCCGTCGACGCTGAAGTGATCGCCGTCCTGATCGAGAAGGCGGACCAGATCCGACGCCAACTGGGGACCAATGTCCCCGTCCCCGAAGATGAGGGCTGGCTGGCCGAACTCCTTGTGCACCGCATCTTTGAGCGCCCACGCCAGGCACAGCTGGCACTCCCCCTTGGCCCCGACCGAACCGAAGAGCTTCTGAAGCGTTGGGACGAGGACGCCGAGCGCGAGCGCGTCCGGCGCACCCGCTTCGCCCAGCACCAGCTCAAGGCCGAAGCGGTCATGGAGGAACTGGCTGCTTGTGACAGCGTCCTCGGCGACGAGACGACTGTCCGGGAGTTCGTCGCCGCAGCCGTCCAGCGACTCGGTGGCCAAGTGCAGCCTGCCCCAGACCAAACACTCTCTCTGCGCGCTCTCGCAGAGCTTCCTGAGGCGGTCAGGTTGACCCTGCCGCGCAATAACCGAGAAAGCTGGCAGCTTGCCTTCACCTATCCGCACCCTGCCAGTGCGGAGTGGGTGGGCCGTAACCACCCGTTTGTCACCGCGCTCGCACGCCACCTCTTTGAGCTGGCCTTCGAGCCTCCGGACACGACCACCGTCGTTGCCCGGCTCGGGGTGGTGCGCACCAGCCTCGTCCGTGAGGTCACCATCCTCCTTCTGCTTCGCGCTCGCTTCCTGTTGCGACGCCCCGGACGCCCCGACCTCATCCTGGAGGACGTCCTCACTACTGGCTGCGACCTCTTTGCCGAGCACTGGCTAAACCCCGACCAGGCCCGTGCACTCCTTGATCAAGCTCGCCCCGAAGCGGACATCCCACCGTCCGAACGACGCGAACTCCTCACACTGGCGCTTGAGCCAGTCGCCGAACTTCTCCGCCAGGCCGAGCCGGCCGGCCCCCTCGCTGGACTCCTGACAGCCCGAACCAACGAGTTGCTGCAGGCGCACCGGCGCGTCCACGAGGCAGCGGGTGCGCCACGCCGTGGCCTCACCATCCAGCCACACTGGCCGCCCGACCTCATCGCGCTGCTCGTGCTTCAACCACACCTTGGCCAGAGCGGCTGACACTCGCTGGCCAAGGTCAGTCGATGCACGGCAGAGCACTGGCCCCCTTACATGGACCACCATCGGTAGTGACCAGGATAGTCTGGTCAGGCACAGCTCGCCGACGGAAGACTCCTGAAAGTCCACCGACGCTCCGGAAGGGCGGTCTTGTTGCCCCCGTACCTCATGGGCACGCTGGACGGACACTTCAACAGGCCGAGGACAGAGCCGAGCACGCCGGAGCGTGGAATACTGCCTCATTGCCACTTTGCCCAATTCCCGCCGGGTGCGTCTCGCTTCCCCCGCCGGCAGGTGAGATGCCCCACCCCCCTAGATTAAGCCGGGCTCTCGTTGATAGCGCGCGCAATTCTGGAGGGAGGCCATATCTGGCGACCGCACGTCCGCAAGGTGTCGCGTGAATCGTTCGGACACGTAACCTGTCGACGAGTTCAGGGCGTGCCCCTTGTCAACCTACTCACCTCCCCTGATAATCCCCGACCAGCCGAAGCGCGCGGTCAGCGTTCACGCCCCAAGCCGGGAAGGAGCGGTGCTATGGCGCTCGCGGTCGCGCACGAACTTGCCCGCACCACCACCCCAGCCGTCCGCCTCGTCGGCGGCCTCTTCTCCCCCGACCTCCTCGAGCAGCTCCGCACCGATCCCACCCAGCTCTCCGGCCAGCACCCACGCGACTTTGGCTTCCGCGACGAGCGCGAGCTCCTCGACGACATCGCCCAGACATACCGTGCCGCCCTCAACTTGTGGAACGTGTTCCAACGGCGCCTCGAGCGGCTCCCTGAGACCGACCGCGCCACCTCCCTCACCCGCGACGCCTGGATCGTCCCGCTCCTCTCCTCCCTCGGCTACGAGCTCGAGCGCAACCCCCGCGCCTACGAACTCGCCGGCCAGACCTACGCGATCTCCCACCGCGCCAGCCCAGACGAGGACAGCCCACCCATCCATATCGCCGGCGCCCGCCAGGAACTCGGCCGTATCGACCCGTCCGGCCGTCCCCGCCTCTCCCCGCACACGCTCGTCCAGGAGTTCCTCAACCGCTCCGACCACCTCTGGGGGATCGTCACCAACGGCCTCACCCTCCGCCTCCTCCGTTCCTCTCCCCAGCTCCGCACCGAGACCTACCTGGAGTTCGACCTCGCTACCCTCTTCACCGACGAGCGCTACACCGACTTCGTCCTCCTCTATCGCCTCCTCCACCGCACTCGCCTCCCGCAGGACACCGCCACTGCCCACCAGTGCATCCTCGAGCAGTACCACCAGCAGGCCCTTGAACAGGGAAGCCGCGCCCGCGACCGGCTCCGCGACGGTGTCGAGCGTGCCGTACTGACGCTCGGGAACGGCTTCCTCCGTCACCCGGCCAACAGCAACCTCCGCGAGCAGGTGCGGTCCGGCGAGCTTTCACCCCAACGCTTCTACGAGCTCCTACTCCGCCTGGTCTACCGTCTCCTCTTCCTCTTGGTGACCGAGGAACGCGGCCTCCTCGGGGGGAGCGAGCACTACCGCCAGGGCTACTCCGTGGAGCGCCTGCGCCGACGCTGCGAGGACTGGCGCGCCCGCGACGACCACGACGACCTCTGGGCTGGCCTCCTCGCCCTCTTTGCCGTCCTCCGTGACGGCCAACCGCGCCACAACGGCCGCCCGCTCGCGGCCCTGCTCGACCTCCCCGTCCTCGACGGAGAACTGTTCCGGCCCGAGCCGTTCGAGGATTGGCGTCTACGAAACCGCGACCTCCTCGACGCGATCGCCGCGCTCTCGCGCATCCCCGACGAGCGAGGGATACCGCGGCGTGTCAACTACGCTGCCCTCGACGTCGAGGAGCTCGGTTCGGTCTACGAGAGCCTGCTCGACCACGCCCCGTTGATCGAGCTGACCGCCGACGAACCGTTCACCTTTGCCCCCGGCACCCAACGCAAGACGACCGGGAGCTACTACACGCCACCCGAACTGGTGGCCGCCCTCGTCGAGAGCGCTCTCCAGCCGGTGCTGGAAGCCCGTCTCAAGAGGGCAGCGACGCGTGAAGAGAAGCGCCGGGCGCTCCTCGACCTCAAGATCTGCGACCCAGCCGCTGGTTCAGGTCACTTCCTGCTCGCCGCTGCCCGCCGCCTGGCCCGCACCCTGGCCCGCCTGGAGACCGGCGAAGAGGAGCCCTCGCCCGAGCGCCAGCGCGAGGCGATGCGTGAGGTCGTTACCCACTGCCTCTACGCCGTCGACAAGAACCCGCTCGCCGTCGAGCTCTGCAAGGTCGCACTCTGGATCGAGGCGCATCTCCCCGGACAGCCCCTGACCTTCCTCGATCACCGGATCAAGTGCGGCGACTCACTGGTCGGCGTCTTTGACCTCGCTGTGCTGCGCGAGGGGATCCCTGATGCTGCCTACGAGCGCGACGACCGAGCAGAGCGCAGCGCAGCCCGCGGCCACCGTCAACGCAACCGGCGGGAGCAACAGCAGCTCCCCTTGAGTGCCGGCCCGCTGGACATCGATGAGACCCTCTTCGACCTCGGCCTCCTGGTCGAGGCAGTGGAGCGGATGCCGGAGCAGACGGTAGAAGAGCGGCTCGCCAAGCAGCGGGCCTATGGGGAACTGGCGCGTGACGAGCGCTGGGAGCGTCTGCGCGCGGCCTGTGACCTGTGGACGGCTGCCTTCTTTGCCGACCTCACGCAGGGGGAAACCGTGCCGACGACTGGGCACATCCGGCAGGCGCTGGCCGGCCAGCTGCGTGAGCCGCGGCTGCTGGCCGCTGCCCAGGCACTGGCGAGTGAGCTCCGCTTCTTCCACTGGCCACTCGAGTTCCCCGACGTCTTTGCCCGCGGTGGTTTCGACGTCGTCCTCGGCAACCCACCGTGGGAGCGCGTCAAGCTCCAAGAGCAGGAGTTCTTTGCAACGCGTGACCCTGTCATCGCCGCTGCGCCCAATGCCAGCGAACGCCGTCGCCGGATCGCCGAGCTTCCTACGACGAACCCCGCGCTGTGGCACCAATACCAAGAAGCTGTCCGTCATGCCACGAGCATCAGCCATTTCCTCCACCAGAGCGGTCGCTTCCCGTATGCTGGTCGCGGCGACGTCAACACCTACGCTGTCTTTGCCGAGCTGGCCTGGCAGCTCCTGAACGGCCACGGTCGGGCCGGCATCGTCGTCCCCACCGGCATCGCCACCGACGACACGACCAAGGAGCTGTTTGGCACCGTTGTCGAGCAGCGCGCCCTGGTCAGCCTCTTCGACTTCGAAAACCGCGATCGCCTGTTCCCAGCCATTGACAGTCGCACGAAGTTCTGTCTCCTCACGCTGACGGCCCGTGACCACCCGGAGCCGCCGCGCTTCGCCTTCTTCCTCCACCGGGCCGACCAGCTCCGCCACCCAGAACGCACGTTCACGCTCAGTCGGGAAGACTTCGCCCTCATCAACCCGAACACCCGCACCTGCCCCGTCTTCCGCAGCCGCCGTGACGCCGAGCTGACCCGGGCCATCTACCGCCGTGTGCCCGTCCTCCTCCGCGAGAGACCAGAGGAGCAGAACCCGTGGGGCGTCAGTTTCTTCGCAATGTTCCATATGGCCAACGACTCTCATCTCTTCCGCACGCGGACGCAGCTTGAGGCCGCCGGCTTTCGCCTGGTCGGGAACACCTTTGTCCGGGGCGAGGAGCGCTACCTGCCCCTCTATGAGGCCAAGCTGGCCCACCAGTTCGACCACCGCTGGGCGAGCTACGGTGGCCCTGGTCGCTGGGGGAGTGCGCCGGACTCGGGCGGCCCGCCCTGGCTGGCCACGCGGCCGCGGACATGGGACGACGCGGTGGAACTCACCGCGCAGGCCAAAGCCGACCCGGAGCTCGTGGTCTTACCGCGCTACTGGGTGGCCGAAGAGGAAGTCAACGCTCGCCTCACAGGCCGCTGGGAGCGCGGCTGGCTCCTCGGCTGGCGAGATATAACCAACGCCACGAACGAGCGTACCGTCATCGCCACCGTCATCCCCAGCGTAGCGGTGGGGGATACTTATCTGCTCATGTTTCCCCTGGAAGCTACACCTCAAGCAGCACTTTGTTTGATCGCAAGCCTCAACTCACTCTCGGTCGACTATGTAGCCAGACAGAAGGTCGGCGGAACCCATCTGAAGTTCCACATCTTCAAACAACTTCCCGTCCTGCCGCCTTCGATATACGCCCAGCCTTGCCCCTGGGCTCCCGGTCAGACGCTGGCCGAATGGATCCGACCACGAGTCCTCGAACTCGTCTACACCGCCTGGGATCTGGCTCCCTTTGCCCGTGACCTCGGCGACGACGGCCCACCGTTCCGCTGGATACCGGAGCGCCGCGCCCAGCTCCGGGCTGAGCTCGACGCCGCCTTCTGCCTTCTCTACGGCCTGGAACGCAGCGACGTCGAGTACGTCTTGCAGAGTTTCCCGGTTCTGCGGAACAACGAGGAACGGGCCTATGGCGAGTACCGCACCGCCCGCCTCGTCCTCACCGCCTTCGACGCCCTGGTGACGGCACAGACGCTCGGCGAACCCTACCGCTCGCCGCTCGATCCCCCACCCGGTGATGACCGGCAGCGACACCAGGAGCGCCCCACCACTGCTGCCGAGTAAGTAGCCTGGTGATCGTCCCGCAGCCCTCCTCCAGCGCCAGCACCTGACACGGCGCCCACACCGGCCTTGGCTCCTCCAGGCTGGCGCACGCCCCTTGACCTCCGACCTGTGTTGCGACCGTCTTCTCGGCCACGCGATCCCCAGGGGCACGGTCTGGCACAGTTGCGCCGCCCTGTCCAGCAACTCAGCTTCCGCTGCAACGTGCAGTCCGGCACGACACTGCCAGCGCCGCTATCCTCCCGGGCACTCGTCGCTCATCAGAGTTCCTCTGGTCACATTCGGAAAGCCGTGTCCTGTACCATGCCACCACGCTCGGACAGCGGTCATCTGCCGTTCCCTGGAACACCGCCACTCACCAGGACACGCAAGCAGCCGACCCTCGGCCGCTGCCCAGTTTGCACGACCGCAAGTTCCCGCTCGCCCGGCACAAAGGCAGCACCGGCGAAAGCCGAGCTACGAGAACGAAAAAGCTGAACCACTGCTTGGCGCGCCCACGGCGGACAGGAAAGCGCGGATTCCCGACTCATGACATTCAGACATTCATCATCGTCACGCTCCTCGTCGGCAGTCTGCGTGTCTCCTCGTCCAGCGCCCGCGTTTCCACGACGCTCCCTCCCTGAGGAGCACCGTAGAACTCGGCACCGATACCTTCCCCCTGACCGCCCGACCGCACACCGCGCTGCCCGCGAGGGATAGTCCCTCCAGAGGCCACCGATAGGCCGAGATCGCCCCAGGAGCAGTCGCTGAGAATCCCCGACGCTGCAGCTCCCGCCAACGGCAGCTCGACCCTGTAGACCCGGGGCAGGAGCGGCCAGGCAGCACCATCCGGACTGAACAATCCCCGCAGGTGCCAGCACACGCGGCGACCACACCCGTTTCCTCTCCCCTAGTTGCCCAAGAACAACCTCAAGGTAGCCGCGTACGGACGCGTCGAGTACAATTAACACAAGAGCAGAAGCGGTGTCGGCTTCCAGCAATAGGGGTGCGTCGTCATGATCGAAGCGTGTCAGCAGCTGTCAGAAGGGTTACAGACGCCCGACCCCAGATCTACGCAGTCGAGGTACCAGCAGGTCGATCATGGGTTGAGCTCGGTCGGCACTCCTCAACTCACCGACCGAGAGGGACTGATGCAGCACCCGCATCGAGGGAACGCTCGACCCGCTCAAGAAGCGCTCGCAGTGCGGCGCGCATCTCCTCCTCATCGAGGACCCACTCGCTCCGCCAAACAGCCAGAGCCTCGACTTCAGCGACCACGTCATCAGCCGCTGGCCCGAGCTGCTGTGCCTCCCACCCTGGCAAGACAATGCCCGTCACGAGCTCCGCGAAGGGACGCTGCCCGGCAAGAAACTCCGCGATCAGCTGGCGGACCTGCTCAAGAAAGGGACGCTCATCCATGGAAATGTCTCCCGTCCGCGAGGTCATCGTCGATCCCTGCGAGCTGCGCCGCATCTTTCGCGAGTCAGGGCTCGAAGAGCGATACGAACGTGGTGAACTCATAGAACAGGTGAAGCGCAGCCGGCACGTCCAGAACCCTCAACACCCATTCTACTGCACATGGTCAGAAGTGGTGCGGTTGTTTGACGGGGATCACAAAGTTGCCGTCGTCCACCGATATCGATGCGCCGATGGCACTCTTTCCGCGAGTGGTCAACCCGACCCCAAAATGGTACGGATTGGCGACACAGTGTATCGGGTCCCTTCTTGACAGCGATGTAGATCAGGAGGGGCCGTTGCCCCCAGAGAACCACCAGTACTTTCCACCCCAGCCCAGGCTCCCCGTTCACCTGCGCTCTTTCTGAACCAGCGCCACAAGCGTGCTTACGCGCACCGTTCCACTCCATCCATGAGGCTCCTCACCGCACTCATCATGGAGACCAAGACCTGACCTCATCTCTGAAGGGACTCGCCCTCGACTTGACCACCAAGCTCCTTCCGGCTACTGAGCCGCGAGCAAGGTCATTCCGTTGAGCGTCCCTCCTGAGCGACGCATGCTCCGCAATAGTGCGGTTCGCCCCAAACCACCAAACGAGCTCAATGACACGACCGCGTCACCCACTCCGAGTCACGCGTCACCTACGGCATCCTCTCTCGACCGGGGGCCTACCCCACCGCTGCAGCATACTCCTTCAGCCGCACAATACTTGCCCACGCCCCTCCCCAACTTGCAGTTCCGCCCCAAGACGCTTACCGACCAATCCTCCTGTTTCCTCTGCCCTGCATAGACAACGCTTTGACCAGTCACTATACTGCCCCATGAAAACCATCCCAGTTCGACGGGAACACCTGTGTTCCCGCTCTTCCCTTCTTCTGTAGCTCGATGGTGCGCTCTTCGCCGGAGGGTTCGTGTCGATGTCGTCTGTGTTCGAACTCCATCGCCGCGTCCTTCAGGACTACCAGGACTTCATCAGTGCCTTTGTCCTCGCCCGTGACCCACGCATCCAAGCAGAGATCCACCGCCTCCTCGGTGATGTCCAGCACCTCTGGCCCGAGCCACTCGTCCAACTCTCCCCCGCCTACCGCCGCGACGCCACCGTCGACGAGCTGGCCCGCCAGGGCCTCTTGCACCCCACCACTGCCGAGATCTTCCGCCGCCCTGACGGCGCTCCCTTCCGCCTCTTCACCCACCAGGTCGAGGCGATTCGTGCCGTCCAATCCGGCCAGAGCGTCGTCGTGACGTCTGGCACCGGCTCCGGAAAGAGTTTCTGCTACTTCATCCCTATCATCGACTGCACCGTACGCTACCCCGATGAGCCTGGCCCGCTCGCTCTCGTCGTCTACCCAATGAACGCCCTTGTCAACTCGCAGTTCCACGCGCTCACCGAGCTCCGTCAGCGCTATGAAACGCGCACGGGACGCCCCTTCCCGCTCCGCTTCGCCCGCTATACCGGCGAAACTCCAAACGAGGAGCGCGAGGAGATCCGCCGCAACCCGCCACACCTCATCCTCACGAACTACGTCATGGCCGAGCTCTTCCTCGACCGGCCCGAGGACGCCCCACTCGTCGCACCCCGACCAGAGGCCCGCTCCCCGTTCTTCCTCGTCTTCGACGAACTCCACACCTATCGCGGTCGTCAGGGTGCTGACGTTGCCCTCCTCGTCCGCCGCCTGCGTGCCCGCTTGGATCGTCCACACGTCATCCACGTCGGGACCAGTGCCACGCTCGTCGCTCACCGCGATGCCACTGCCGCCGAACGCCGCCAGGCAGTTGCCGACTTCGCCTCCCGCTTCTTTGGTCACCCCATCCAACCTGACAATATCATCGAGGAGACGCTCGAGCCGGTGACCATTGGCGGCGATCCCTCGCCCGCTGCACTCGCTCAAGCGCTGACCGCGCCGCTCCCCACCGAGGTTGAGGCGCTCCGTGCTCACCCCCTGGCGTGCTGGCTTGAGCGCGCTCTCGGTGTGGAGTTCCAGCCCGACGGCTCGTTGCGTCGCCGTACGCCACGGACACTCAGTAGCGTCGCCACCGAGCTGGCTGAGCTGACTGGCACGGATCCCCAGTTGTGCCGCGCGCGCCTCCAGGAGCTCCTGGAGCTTGCCAGCCAACTGCGTGGGCCCGACGGCCAGCCAGTGTTCGCTTTTAAGCTCCACCAGTTCATCTCCCAAAGCCATCCCCTCTACGCTACCCTCGAGCCGGCTGCCCAGCGCCGCTTTGCCACCGAACCACGCGCCAGCGGCGGTGTCCTCCGCCTCCCGCTCGCCTTCTGCCGATCCTGTGGCCAGGAGTACTACCGCGTCCTCGTCCGCGACGATCGCCTCGAGCCCTATCCGCCCGGCCTCCCGCTCGAGGACGGCGAGGCCCTCCCCGGCTATCTCGTCCTCGCCGACTCCGTTCCCGAATGGTCGCTGGAGCGCTTACCTGACGACTGGCGGGACGCCTACGGCCAGCTGCGCCGCACCTGGCGCAACCGCGTCCCGCAACAGGTTTGGGTCTTCCCTGATGGCCGCCTCGCAGAAGGCGCCAGCGACGGAGCCTACGCCGCCTGGCTCCAGACTGAACGCTTCTGGCTCTGCCTGTTCTGCGGCACCTGGTACGGACGCCGCGAAGGGGAATACCAACGCCTCACCTACCTCGCGAGCGAGGGCCGTAGCTCGGCCACCACAGTGCTGGCTGTCTCCTTACTCCGCCATGCTCGCGCACTCGGTGGCCGGGACAAGCTCTTGACCTTCACCGATAGCCGTCAGGACGCTTCGCTGCAAGCGGGCCACTTCAACGATTTCATCCACGTCGCTGTCCTGCGTTCAGCACTCCACGCAGCGCTGCAAGAGCACAGCCCGCTCACCTTCGACCAGGTCGCCGATGCCGTCGTGCGGCATATGGGGCTCAAACTCGACGACTACGCCAAAACCAGCGGCCTTGACCCCCAGGCGCCAGCAGCCCGTGACGCCCGGCACTGCTTCCGCGACCTCACCGAATACCGCCTGTACGAAGACCTCCGCCGCGGCTGGCGCGTCGCCCTCCCCAACCTTGAGGATGTTGGCTTGTTGCGTATCGATTACAAGGGCCTGGCCGAGCTGGCAGCCCAAGAGGACAAATGGCAGGACATCCCTTGGTTGGCCAGAATCCCTGCGGCACGGCGGGAACAGCTGCTCCGCGCCATCCTTGACCACTTCCGCCGCGCCCTGGCCATCGATGCTCCACTGCTCTGTGATGAGGACAAGCAGCGCAATCTGCGGAAGCGCGCGGAAGCAAACCTGAACGAGTTCTGGGGGCTCGACCCCAGCCAGACGAGTCTGCGCCGGGCCACCACCTTCGTCTGGCCCGCACCGAGTGACGATGACGAAGATGTGCGCAGTCTCTCCCAACGGACGCCGCTGGGACGCTTCCTGAGCCGAGAACTCAACCTCGACGCCGCAGCCTACAGCGAACTCATGCCTCTGCTTCTCGACTCCTTGGCTCGCTGGGGGCTCATCACGCGGACGGAGCGACCAGATGGCACCATCGCAGTCCAGCTTTGCCATACCGCACTCCTCTGGTGTCGCGGCGACGGTACCCCTGTGGTTGACCCGGTCCGCGAGCGCGCCCAGCTGAGCGAGGAAGAGCGACGCGCCAACGCGTTCTTCCAGCGCTTCTACCGTGAGGCGGCCCAGGAACTGGCTGCGCTTGAGGCCCGCGAGCACACCGCCCAGGTCGTCGCTCCCGGGGAGCGTGTGCGGCGCGAGCGTCGCTTCCGCTGGTCTCCCGAAGACCAGGCCGATCGGGGGCTCGGGCGTCGTCTTCCCTACCTCGTCTGCTCACCCACGATGGAGCTCGGGATTGACATCGCCGATCTGGACCTGGTCCACCTACGTAACGTGCCACCGACCCCTGCCAACTATGCGCAGCGCAGTGGACGCGCCGGACGCCAGGGCCAACCTGGGCTCATCCTGACCTTCTGTGGCGCCTCTCACGGGCACGACCAATATTTCTTCCGTCACCGCGAGGAGATGGTCGCTGGCGCTGTCCGCGCTCCGCGGCTCGACCTGGCGAACGAGTCGCTGCTCCGGACCCACCTCCTCGCTGAGTGGCTCTCTGAGACGGGTCTGACCCTCCGTGACTCGGTGGAGAGTGTCCTTGATATCGACCTCCCGAACTACCCGCTCCGCGAGTCAGTGCAGGCCCAACTCCAGCTCTCGCCGGCACAGCGCCAGCGCCTTTGCCAGCGGATCCAGCGCATACTGACCGACGAGGATCGGGCCGCTCTCGACAAGACCGGGTGGTTTTCGGAGCGCTGGCTCGAGCAGTTGCTCGACTCGGCACCGGAGCGGTTCGACCGTGCCTTCGAGCGTTGGCGCGAGCTGTATCGCGCTGCTACTGCCCAGCTGGAGGAAGCGTCGCGCAAGCTGCACACGGCACGGCGCCGCGACGAGCAGGAGGCAGCTGAGCGTCAGCAGAAGGAGGCCCTCCGCCAGCGCAATCTCCTGCTCCAGATTGAGGTCGCCCGTGAGGAGAGTGACTTTTACCCCTACCGCTACCTGGCAACCGAAGAGTTCCTGCCCGGCTATAACTTTCCCGCTCTACCGGTTCGGGCCTGGGTTCCGCGCGGCGATGGAGAGTTTATCGCTCGGCCGCGCTATCTGGCGGTTACCGAGTTTGCACCGGGCAACACCGTCTACCACGAGGGGACCAAGTGGCAGTTCGATCGTTTCATCGTCCCCATCGGCGCGGGGTCTCTCGAGGAGCGAGTCCAGCAGCGCAAGCTCTGTCGTCGTTGCGCGGCCTGGGCTGAATCACACGAGGACGTGTGTCCGAGCTGTGGGCACGAATTGGCCGGGAGCGCCGTCGAGTACATCTCCCTCCTGGAAATGCCGAACGTCCGCTTGGCCCGCCGCGAGCGCATCACCTGCAATGAAGAGGAGCGCCAGCTGCGCGGATATAACCGCCAAGTCACGTTCCGCTTTGCGCCGCTCCCCTCTGGCCACCGCGTCATCACCGCCGATGTCCGCGCTCCAGACGGGACGACGCTCTGCGAGCTCCGCTATGCCCCCGCAGCCACACTCCTGACCCTCAACCGCGGTTGGCGCAGTGATCAGGCGGACGGATTTGTTGTCGACCTGGCGAGCGGTGAGGTGATCGATCAGGAGAGCGTCAGCTCGGCGAAAAGTCGACAACCAAGGAGGGCAGAGCACGCCAGGCGACTTCTTCTCGGTGTCCAGGAGACTCGCACTCTGCTCCTCCTCCGCTTGCTCGACCCCACGCTGCGTGACAATCCGGTCATCCGAACGACGCTCCGGGTGGCACTGCATCGCGGGCTTGGTCAAGTCTTCCAACTCGAGGAGACCGAGCTCGGGACAGAAGAAGTCGGGAGCGGGGAGCACCTGGCACTCCTCTTTATTGAAGCAGCCGAGGGTGGACTCGGTGTTTTGCGGCGCCTGGTGGAGGAACCGGATGCACTAGCTGAAGTGGCGAAAGAGGCCCTCCGTCTCTGCCACTTTACCCCGGAGACTGACAAGCCAGACTGTGATGACGCCTGCTCGGAATGCCTCCTCACGTACGGCTCAGCCCGTGACTTGCGGTTTCTGAATCGCTTCGCCGTCCGCGAGCTGCTTGAGCAACTCGCCCTGTGCCGGGTAGAACGGCGACACGACACACGATCGGCCGAGGAGCACCGCGACTGGCTGCTCGCCCACTGTGAGTCGTCACTCGAGCGCGCGGTGATCGAGCAGCTGTACCAGCACGGTCTGCGCCTGCCAGACGGCCCCCAGAAGATGATTGAGGAGCCACGCTGCCGTGCTGATTTCTTCTATAAGCCAAACGTGCTCGTCTTCGTTGACGGCCCACACCACGACCAGCCAGACGTCAGCCGGCTGGATGAGCGGACACGCCGTGCACTGATTGCCCAGGGCTACCGCGTGATCGTGCTGCGCTACGATCGGCCGTTGCTCGAACAGTTTCGGGAGTATCCAGACGTCTTCGGCTCAGCGAGTTAAGGACGGTCGCTACGCCAAGAGGGTGTGAAGCACAACCAGGCGGCGGATGGCCAACCAGATCCGCAGCAGATGCACGCCGATTGCTCGGTTGCACTCCATCGGCCCTGTTTCCGGCTGATGGACCACCCCAGCGAGCTATCGGAAGCGAGAGTCACACTCCGAGGACGCAAACGCTGTCCGCAGCAGCAGGGATGGCGCCATCCACAGAGCCTGCAATTTTGTCGAGACACCATTGATAGCGCCCGCAATCGTGTCGGGGCGCCATGCCTGCACGCCCTTTGGGCGTGGGAGATCCGCAACAGAAGGGCGATTGGTCACCACTGTGAACCCTCGGTCGAGAGGCGAGTCAACAGTATCCACCGCTTGACCTGACCCGCCCACCACGCATTCCCAGCAGAGGTGGATACCAGCCATCGGGCGCAATCAAATTCCCAACACTCGCAGGCACGGTTCATCGCGCCCCGACGACAGGGGCGATACCTTCACCGGACACGGGCACCACTCCACCAACGCGTTGGGGAAACTGCGCTGCCGTGCTGACCTCCTGACCGACGGGCAAGCTCCACCACGCCACGCCGCATGGGCGGGACTCTTGTTCCCAAACAGTGTCGCTCCGGGTCGCACGTCGGTTGATATTCCTGTCGGGGTCAGCTCTTCTGTCGCTACGCGTCTCTCAAGTACGGTCGGCTTCTTGTAGGTCAGGCGACTGTCCGCTCGCACCGTGGCGACGGGCATGCTCCCGGAAAACCAGTGGAGGTTGAATACAGGCGTGCCCTGCCTGTGACTGGGATGCGCGACATTCCAGCCGGGCAACTCGGCTCCACCTGCAGCATGCTCACAGACATTGCTGGTGCAGACCGAAGGTCTGTGCCCAACCGTCCGACGCGAGCTCCAAAAGGGGCATTCCTCATTCGCTCACGCTGTCCCTGACGCGCGCCCTACGCAACCACGCTTCTCCGGCACACAATGGGTCTACTGCTGTCCGGCTGCACTGAGTAACGCCCCTATCGATCCAAAGAAGAGGGTAAGAACAACCACCCCAACACACGTCAAGAGGATCAGGCCCAGGCAGCCGATGCCACCATAGGCCAGCGCCCGCCCCCAGCTCCCAGTCAGCTGATAGGCTAACGCGTACCGCCGGGCCAGCAATCCCGAGACCACCGGCACTGCAACCCAAACGGGAACCGTGAGGCAGAGCGCGATCCCAAACGTCACAGAAGTTAGGACGCCGAGAAGGCCCAGTATAAGCAGCCAGCCAAAGAAGAGTCCGATCCCTAATGCGAGTCGGCCGACATAGGCGTGCCCCACACCGAGGATTCCAAACCAGCCAAAGATCGCCTCCAGCGCGAGTGCGATCCAGCCAGTCGTCTCCACATCGACGTCACGCCGCGGCAGCGACGACAATGGTTGCCCAACCGGTCCACCTGCGCCGAGCGTCCCACCCTCCGGTTCCGGTAATTCACCGAGCCGCTCCATGACGCCCTCCTCCCACAGGAGTGCTCCTGAAAGCTTGGCCAATGGTCGTGGCAAGCCTAGTGTATTCTTGCTCCCCTGTCAACAATCAGCCGGCTCTGTATCAGGCTAGCTTCGTACGTGGCCAGGCTGCAGAACCAACCAGGTTCACTCTCACCACCCGGCCGATTCCGTCTCTTCTTTGGCCCCGCATGCACGCCGCGCGAAAGGCCAGTTGCTCAAACCCTCTGCTCACTCTCCGTGGTTGCGCTTTTCCCGCGCCGCTGAAGCGGGAGACCGCCATCTCTGGCTCGCAAGGCCTACTCATCCGGCAGGTCACTCCAACAGGAGGGCACCTCGTGGTTGCACCATCACGCCCTCTCGGGGACTCCCTCGGTCCCAGCAGGGATCCTCTCACCACGGGCGACCAACCCGATGTTGTTGAAGGAACCGGCAGCCCGGGAAAGCTCCTTGGGCGTCACGCTGCGAGATGGACAAGACGCTGTTCCATAGTTGGTGGATCATCAGCGGCGTGGAATCAGAATTAGGAGCAGCTGTGCAGAAAAGCGCTCTCAACCCAGGTGCACACACCCTCGCCGAGTGCTGACGACGGCTCCCAAGCGCCGTCCTGATTTCCCGTGCACCGCATCGACGTCGACAGGATGCACTGCCATGACGCCGCGCTCAGCCAGCCGCAGTTCGTGCTCTTGCACTATCCTGATCGCGGTGGGCAGTCTCCAGCCTGGAGGCATATCGCGGCGTGCTCTCCCCAACCATGCCGTCCCTTGCATGATTCTTTGGCAGGTCTGCGCCGGAGCAAACGCTGTTGCGTGCCCACCCAGTGCGACCGCCCCTCTGCTCTCTACCCCCGCGCCGCGACCAGCGAGGTCGCCTGGCCCGCGCGTGCCACGGCCAGCACGTAGTCGGCCACGCGTCCCGGGATGTCAACTCCGGTCGGCGCAATCGAGTTGCGAAACTCCATCGTCGCGTTGACCTCGTTGACCAAAAGCCCTCGTTCTGGGTGTTCCAGCACGTCCACCGCTAGCACGCCGCCTCCCAAGGCACGTGCCACGCGCCCACAGAGCTCGGCAAGTTCCGGCGTCACCGGGCAGTTGGAAGCCCGACCGCCGCGTGCCGTGTTCGTCACCCAGTGACTCGAGGTGCGGTAGATGGCACAGATCGTCTCCTCGCCGACCACGAAGGCACGAATATCACGCCCCGGCTTCGGCACCCATTCCTGGACGTAAATCGTCCCGTGATGGAACCCACCGAGTGCCCGCTTGTGCCGCAGGAGCTCCTCGGCAGCGCGCCGACTGTGGACGCGTGCCAACAGCCGTCCCCATGACCCCAGTGGCGGCTTGATCACCACCGGATAGCCCAGTTGCTCCGCAGCAGCCAGAGCTTCCTCTGGGCTGAAGGCAACCACGACCCGCGGCTGTGGAATCCCGGCCGCTGCCAAGAGCGCAGTTGTCCGCAGTTTGTCATTGCAGATCTCCAGGATGCGAGTCGGATTGACGACCGGTACGCCCCAGGCCTCGAAAACGCTCGCGACGTGCAACCCACGGAGCTGGCTGACCGAGCGCTCGATCACCACGTCGTAGCGTGGCGGCGGGGTGCTCAAGTCGAGTCGCAGCTGCCGGTCTAAGAGACGCTCGACCACTGCGCCACGTTGTTCAAGGGCTGCGATCAAGAGGCGCTCTTCAGCTCGCAAAAGACCGTAAACGACACCGACACGTAGACGCTCCACGAGTATCCTCCAGCTCCCGACAACACTCGACCGACCGCACTGGGCAGGGAAACGTGCGCCTGCTGCTCAGGCGAGGCGTTTTGGCCCACGTTTGTGCGGTTGGGCTCCGTGCGTCGTGCGGAGCCGGAGCTCGCGCGTCACCCGCTGACGAGGGAGTAGCTCCATTGGAGAGAGCACACCATGCGACTGGAGTACAGGGGTTGGTGGTGCCAAGAGCGAGGTGCAGGCGGTGGGGATAGATCGCAACGCGAGGCGGCGCGCCAGCCGAGGTGTGTGCCACCTCACAGTGGCACACACCTCGGTGTACCACTGCTGCATGCCCCTTCCCGCAACTCCTGGGGCAATGATTGGCTCCATGTCCTCGCGCGCTTCTTCCATTCCGCGCCTCACAAGCAAAAACCGCTCGCCCTCGCGGGGGCGAGCGGTGCCGTCTCGCGGTACCACCCCGCTTTGCCGCGCCCTCACGGGTCGCGGCCTCAACCACTCGGCACTTGGCCGAGTGCGGCCCGATAACGGGGGCCACCGTCGTCGCCTACCCCGCGCGCCAAGCGCGGCTCGGGACGCAGCTCCAAGGCCTTCTTCCCTGGCAGTAACGGGCCGCCTTTCCACCACCCGCGGCTCGCTGGACCGATCCCGCCAGGTACTCTCCTCTTCGCCGCCTTTGCGGCACTCCGTTGTCACCTTTTCAGCCTACACGAGAGAGGGGCCGTTGTCTAGCCCGAGTACTGCAGGCAACGAACTCGGGCACGCAACGCGACCGACAGCACTGCACCGATCGCCGCGCTCGGCCCTCGCAATGGGATGGGACGCCCAAGTCCTCGCGGGACACAGTTGCTCACACCCACACTGGGCAAGCGCTCTGAACGACACGCTCTCGTCCTTCACGGAGCAGCAACCGCAAATGTCACGGCACGCCGCAGTCTGTCCCCCCAGACGCCGGTCGCCTGACCACGTGACGCAGCCAAAGAATCAGCGGCCGACCAACACTGACGTCTGGTTGGCCGACAATCCTTGACGCCCGGGCGCGTGCTACGAGTAGCGCTCCAACAACCTCCATCATTGTGCCTTCTACGGCCGCAATGGCAGTGCCCGTCTCTGTAGCAGACTGTGCTGTCTTCCCCGAATACCAGGCTTGAAGCAACCAGCGGATTTTGGCAAACGCTCACCTTGGCCAAGACGCATCGTCCATCGCACTACACGATCGGCCGGTAGGCTTCAGCATCAAGCGGCACCTCAATCACAAACGGCACTCCTGCTCGGGTAGCGACCAGCGCCTGCTCCGCTGCTACTGCCAACTCCTCTGCCGTGCGTGCAACCATTCCCTCGCACCCGCACGCCCGTGCCACCAGCACGCTATCGATCGGCTCAAAATCGACCCCGTAGCGCGGCAGCCCACGATTCTCCTGCCCGATCCGGATCAGCGAGTACGATCGGTCAGCGATGACCAGCACCATCACCGGCGCGCCCACCCGCCGCGCCGTCTCGAGCTCCTGGCAGACCATCGAGAAACCGCCGTCCCCGAGTGCTGCCAGAACTGGTACCTCCGGCCGTGCCAACTTCGCTCCGATCGCCGCCGCCAACCCATACCCCATCCCCGAGAGCCCATTCGACATCCAAAACGTTTCCGGGTACCGACTCGGCCAGAACTGACCAAACAGATACTTGTGTGAACCGACATCGGTGGTGACGATCGTCTCCGGCGGCAGAACGTTCGCGAACACTGAAACGATCCGCACTGGCGCCAGTCCTTGCGCCGGCGCTCGACTCCGGCCGGCCGCAATCGCCTGCCGCTCCACCTGAATGTCCCGGAACGGCCGCTCCCAGACGCGTGGTGGCGCGAGCTCGTCCAGCGCTACCAACAACGCTCCCTGATCAACCAGGAGCACATCCCGTCGTGGCAACACCCCAGCAGCCTGCTCCGACTCCAGCACCCAGACAATCGGCAAGTGGGCATGCCAGGTCTTGTCCACCTCGACCGGATCGAAGCCAAACCCGACAATCAGGTCAGCCCGCTGAACCGCCTCCATCATCAGGTCATCAATCGCCATGCCACCGACCACGCCGACGAAGTCAGTCGCCTCGTCCTGCTCATCGATAAGGCCCTTGACCTTCGGGGTCACCGCTACGGGCAACCGCCACGACCGCAGCCACTGTCGGAGCAGTGGTGCCCGCTCCGGCCGCACACCAAGCCCGACAATGACCAGCGGTCGTTCGGCGGCGGCCAGTCGTTGGGCGAGCTCGTGCGCGGCACGGCGGGCGTTCTCCTCCTGCCCAGTCAATACTGGGGCTGTGGGGTGTCCACCCTCGTGGAGCAACGATGCCGGCTGCACCGCATCTTCAGCCGAGAGCGTGAGGTACGCCGGCCCCTGTGGTTCGCTGGTGCAGGCCCAAAGAGCCCGCTGCACCGCAGACTGCGGGTCGAGCGGCGTGACCGCCTCTACATGCTTGACAATCGGACGGTACACCTCGTGGAGGGGCAGGCGCTGGTGCGTGTGGCTCACTGGCCAGCTCACTGGGAGATCGGCAGTGATGGCCAATAGCGGTTCGCGGTCCAGCCAGGCATTGGCCAGCGGCAGCATCAGGTTGGCCGCACCCGGCCCCAACGTCGCGACGGCCACTCCAGCTGTTCGGCGGAGTTTACCGTAAACTGCCGCTGCTGTTCCGGCGACCGCCTCATGCCGGCAAAGGGTGAAAGAGATTCCGGCCCGCCGCAAGGCATCCAGGAGGACTAACACCTCGCCGCCCGGCAGCCCAAACGCCCGGTCCACTCCGGCCGACCGGAGTTCCTGTGCTACCACCTCCGCGACGCTCGGCATTGTACCCCTCCCTCCTCGGCACGACGACAGCCGCATTGTAACCGAGCGGAAGACTCCGATCGGTCCAAGAAGCTGCAACGTGTCACGCAATTCACGCCACAGTCCATCCCGCTATCTTGCAGACAAACGCCCCTGTTACCAGAACATGCCCCCTCGAAGCGATCCACGGCGGTGAACAAGACGTACTGATCACCGAGTGCTTCCTCGGCCTTTTCTGCGCCGGCTTTCAGTAGTTCCAGATGGCCGAACGACTGACTCGTCGCCGAGCTCGCCGAGCCGTACACTTGGCGCGCCACGAGACGGCATGAGTCACGGGAGGGTTCAGATGGCTGAACGGGTCGAAGTGGCCCCGGCACCAGGAACACGCGAACTCCATAATGTCGAGATCGCAGAAGCGTACGTCGAGGCCCTGCTCGCGCACGGCGTCTCCTACCTCTTCCTCAACCCCGGCACCGATACCTTCCCGATCCAAGAAGCGATCGCCAAGCGCCGCGCACTTGGGCAACCAGCACCAGAAGTCGTCCTTTGCCCCTTTGAGGTTCCAGCACTCGCGGCCGCGCACGGCTACTACGCCGTCTCTGGCCGTCCACAAGCCGTCCTTGTCCATGTTGATGTCGGGACACAGAACCTGGGCGCGATGGTGCATAACGCCCAGCGTGGCCGCGCCGCCGTCCTCCTCAGTGCTGGACGCGCCCCCTATACCACCGACCCCAGCGTTCGTGGAACCCGCGACGGCTACATCCATTGGCTGCAGGAGCAGCTCGATCAGCACGGCATCGTCCGAAACTACGTGAAGTGGGACTATGAACTCCGTCGTCCTGACCAAGTCGGCGAGGTCGTCACCCGCGCCTACCAGATTGCGGAGAGCGATCCTCCTGGCCCGGTCTATCTCACCTTGCCGCGTGAAGTGATCATGGAGCGCGTCGAGCGCGTGCGTATCCCCGATCCCCGCCGCTTTCCGCCCACTCGCCTTGGTGCTGGCGATCCTGACCTTCTCCGCCAGGCCGCCGAGCTCCTCGTCCGCGCCGAGCGACCGCTGGTCCTTACCGCCGCAAGCGGCCGCTCTCGCGCTGGCTGGGACGGGCTCATCGAACTCGCCGAACTCCTTGCCCTTCCGGTCGTCGAGTGGCGGACACGCGCCAACTTCCCAGCTGACCACCCCCTGCACCAGGGCTACAACTATGGACTTGAGCATGGCCTTGCTGAAGCCGACGTTGTCCTGATCCTTGACCACGATGTGCCATACATCCCAACGCGAACACCGCTCCCCGCAGATGCCACGGTCATCCAGATCGACCTGGATCCTGTCAAGGAGCGCATCCCGCTGTGGAGCTTCCCGGTTGATCTCCCAATCCGTGCCGATACCGGCGCAGCCCTGCCGGCTCTTGCCGCTGCCGCCCGCGATCTGCTGACCGAAGCAGACCGTCGCCGTATCGAAGAGCGCCGTCAGCGTCTCGCCGCAGCCTCGGCCGCCCGACGTGCCGAGTGGCGGCAACGCGCCGCTGCGCAGTCCACCACGCGCCCGATCACCGTCGAATGGCTTGGCTACTGCCTCGAGGAATTCCGGCGCGAAAACCCGGACCTCCTTGTCATCGATGAGGCGATCACCAGCCAGGTCCCGCTCTTCTGCCAGATCCAGTCCACAACCTACGGAAGCTGGTACCAGAGCGGGGGATCTGGTCTCGGCTGGGGGCTCGGCGCGGCAATCGGAGCCAAGCTGGCCGCTCCGGACCGCACCGTGCTCGGCTTGATCGGCGACGGCTCCTTCCTTTTCGGCGTCCCCGAGGCGAGTCTGTGGATCGCACGGCAGGCCAAGGCACCCATCCTCATCGTAATTGTGAACAACGCCTGTTATAACGCCACCAAGCGCCCACTCGTCGCAGCATATCCGGAGGGATACTCCGTCAAGACCGGCGAGTTCGTCGGTATCGAACTCGCGCCCACCCCACGCTTTGATCTCCTCGCTCAGTCGGTCGATGCATACGGCGAGCGCGTTGAGGAACCGGATCAGATCCTCCCCGCGCTGCGGCGTGCACTCGCCCACGTCCGAGACGGCCAGTCAGCCGTGCTCGATGTCATCCTCGCCAGGCCCTAAGACAGTCGGAGCTCGGTGGTGACGTCCGCTGCGTTGCCACCGAGCTCGCTAGCCTGTCATCCACTTGGCATACGCTCAGCGTCTCGCTGGTACCCCGATTTCCCGCCAGCAACGCTCTCCCGTCCTGCCCCACCGAGGGCACGTCGCGCGAAGCGGCTCCAGACGAACGGGAGTCGCTTGGCTGGGAGCGCATCCTCGCCGGGGCTCTTGGCGCGTCACGGCACACGGCCAGCCGTGAAGAGTCGTCGCGCGGTGCGTACAATCCTCGACTATCATCTGAAGCCGCGGCGCGCCCGCATCCTCATCGCGTAGCCGATTGCACCGATGCTCGAGCACTCGCAAGGATGGCACGCATGCAGCAAGTAGTTTGGGTCACACAATCCCTTGTCGAGCGCTGGCGCTATCGCTGGTACGGGCGCCTCGCTGTGACCAACGGTGAGGATGAACGCACCCTGCCCATGATCGGCACCGTTGCTCAGTGGTTCCAGCCCGGCGAACAACTCGTCGCTTCGTTCGTCGACCAGACGAACGACTCTCCTGGATTCCAGGACTATGCCCTGTGGCGGCCGACCGAAGATGGGACTCTTCTTCCTATCTGGCCTCTCTGGCAGGACGAAACCACGTTTGAACGCCGTTCACCGCTCACGGGTGAGGCACTTGCCAGCTACCGTCTTCGGTTCCGTGAGGCGGCGCGCGAGTCCGACTTCCTCGCCATCGTGGAGCTTGAGCAATCGCACTACGCGAGTGAGCATGAGTTCGTTGCCCGCTGGACGTGTCCCGACGACGAGACGACGATTGACGCCAACACCCGGCCACTCTGTCCAGTCTGTCGGCATCCTATGCGGTTCAGCGAGGTACTCGGGAGCACGCGCGCAAGCCGCTTCCTCATCGCGGAGCTCCTCGACCGCGAGCCCTACGAGCCGAGCATTATCGGGTACGTCCGGATCGATCCCCCGCTTCCTATCATGCACCGGCGCCTTCCTGATGGAACCTTGATCCGTCACATCCGCCGTCTTGTCTTCCCGGCAGACTGGTTCGAACCGACCTACTGGCCAGAGCGTCTCTACCGCGATCTCCGTCGGCAACACCCAGAACTTCCCCCCGACGTGGCGTGGGCCACAGCGGAGGAACACGCTCTCGCTGAGTGCGACACGCGCGCTGCGCGCATCGCCCGTGTCGTTATCCACCCGGATTACCGTGGCGAAGGGCTTGGACACACCCTCGTTTCGGCTGCTCTGCGCTGGGTCAGCGAGCGGCACATCCCAGAAATGCGTCGCAGCAAGGTCATCGTCGAGACAGTCGCCATGATGGCTCGCTATAACCCCTTCTTTGAGCGAGCCGGCTTTCGTTACCTCTGGGATACTGCGTCCGGTCGCCCAGTGCTCTTCCGGGGCCTTGTTCCCGAGGCCGAGGCTGCTATCCAGCGCTTCCTGACCACCGATCCGGCCGCTTTGCACCACCGCGGCCATCTCTATCGCCCAACGCTCGAGCCGGCCGACCCCTTGGCCGGACCGATCCAGCTGCTCCACGTCCGCAAAGCGTACCGCCGGTCACTGGACGTGGCGCGCCTCGATCCAGAACTGCAAGCAGTGCTCCGCGCCTTCGGCGTCGAACGACGCGTCGTCGAGACCGTCGTACTGCGCCACCTTGATCTCGACATCCAGCCACGCGAGCTCGTTGTGTTGATCGGTGCCTCAGGCGCTGGCAAAACGACCCTCTTACGCCTTCTTTGGGGAGCTGCGAGCGGTCAGCGCGGCACGCGTTTTCGTCCTGACGCTGGCTTGATCCGTATCCCGCAGAACGTTAGTCCAGCCGCTCTGCTGCCTGGTGAACTCGAGCCGCAGTGGGGTCGCGAGCCACTCCTCCAGCGTATTGTCGAGGCTACTGGGGATGTCGTCGCCGCCATGGAACTCCTGAACGCAGTCGGGCTCAGCGATGCCGTTCTCTGGCGGGCCCTGCCGAGCGAACTCTCGACCGGCCAACGCGAGCGGGCACGCCTCGCCTTACTGCTCGCCGAGCGCCCGAATCTGGTGCTGATCGACGAGTTCGCTGCCCACCTTGATCCAGCGCTCGCGGCACGCGTTGCACGCAAGGTTGCAACGCTGCTCCGCCGACTTGCAATCACTGCTGTAATCGCGACGCACCGCCCGGAGGTGGTTACGGCCCTCGAACCCGACCGCGTGCTGGTGGTCGGGTATGGGGGAATCGTCCAGGTCGGCTCTCCTCACTAATCGCGCCGCCGCACCGACCGGCGGAGCACCCAGATCCGAGGTCCCCCTGCTCGTTCGACCTCGTAGGGCTCCTCGAACTCTTCTGCCTCCTCGAGCTCCCACACCCAAAGCGGTCGTTCCTGCGCGTACTCCCGCAGAAACTCCTCGGGTGCAAGATGCCGCTCGATCTCCTCCAGGAGCTCCTCCACCGAGAATGGTCCGAGCACACGAACCAGGCGAACCGCCCCGATTAACCCACGCGGGCTCACGATTCCGATCCGCCCGCGGACCCGCGTCGGGTAGCGTCGGACTTCCCAGGTCTTCCGCCCCTGAACAATGTATGAGGCCCAGGGCTCACGCACGATTAACGAGCGCTCTGGGATGCGCTCCTCGGGTTCCTCACCACGCCGCCGTTCTTCGTCCATTGTGGATCCATGCCCCCAGCAGAACCATTCTGCCAGTGAGGAGTGTACCGAGCTCCTTACCCCGCCGTCCTGCCCCAGTTGCACACTGGCCGCGCTCATCCCGCCCGGTACAGAGCTGCTACACCCCTTGCATGATGTTCATCTGTGAGAAGCGTTTGCGGTCGATTCCGCCGCTGAACGCACTGGCGCAAAGAGAAACAAAGAGACGGCCGCATCAGTTCGCACACTTCACCACTCGCCGCGGATTGCCGAAAGTGTCAAGAAGCTGGCCCGTGATGCTGTCGGCCCCGTCCGTGGAAACATCCCCTCTCGCCTGAGCGCCTCTGTACACCGTTCTGTTGACTGTGAACCACCGATCAGCGAGAGAAGTTGTCAAACTCAGGCAGGGGAACACGAGAGGCTGCTTGGTCTCACAAGACTTCATGGGCCGTCGCACGTTCCCACCCAATCGAGACAAGAACGACGACTCCGCCAGCCAGGTGGCTGAACGCGCGGTGAGCCATCGCCGCGTACTGGCAGCGAGCAGTTGATCGCCAGGCGTTCTCCCGCTTGAGAACAGCCATGCCATCGGTTACCGTACAGGCCCGGAGTGGGAGGATCCTGTGCCGTTCTGCACGATTACACGGCGTGGAACGAACACTCTTGACAACACGCCACATCGGCGCCCCAAGGGATCCCCAGGCGAACAGGGGCTCGCCTGGGGTGGAGTTGGTCCCAACCATATCCTCGCTGCGAGCTGGCTCGCCTACGCTGCCTTCTACTTTCCGCGACTCGCCTTCGCCGCGAGCAAACTCGGCCTGCTTGCCGATCCATCTCTTGCGCTTTCGCGCGCTTTCCTTGGGCTTGCCGATGGGCTCTTCCTCGCCGTCTACGCCGCCGGTCAGTTCGTGGCCGGCGCACTGACTGACCGCATCGGCCCACGTCGACTCGTTGTCCTGGGGCTTGGTATCGCGTGCGGAGCTTCTCTGCTCTTTGCTACAGCGTCTGCACCCTGGTTTCTCCTCGTCGCACTCCTCCTCCAGGGCACAGCACAAGCCACCGGCTGGGCCGCGGTCTGCAGTGATGTCGCACAACATACCCCACCGCACCGGCGTGGCGTCGCATTCGGGATCCTCAGCACGAGCTATGCCTTCGGTGCGCTCGCTGCTCCCGTCCTTCTCGGCTGGTTCGCTTACTCGGTCATCGGCCAGTGGCGTGCCGCACCGCTGGCGGGCGCGACGATCGCACTCCTCGTCGCCGTCGCCTACGCACTGTGGCTGCGCGCCTGGTTCGCACCGGATCAGGCAGGCCGGCAGGTTCGAGCCAGCAAGAGACAACCCTTCGTGCTCCTCCGCAGCCGTCCGCTTTGGCTCCTGAGCGGTGCTGATTTTCTCCTCAAGCCGGTCATCTATGCGACAGTCTTCTGGGCACCAGTACTTGTCCGTGACGCCTTGCCATCTCTCGATGCCGGTGCCGCCACAGCGATCGCCGGACTCCTGGGGCTCGCCGGCCTGGCCGGCCCACTCCTCGCTGGCACGATCTCGGATCGGCTCTTTGGGGGACACCGCGTCCGGCCTGCTGTCTTTGCCTTGCTCGGCTGTACCGTGGCCCTTCTTCTCTTCCCTGTTGCGGCACGGACCCAGCGTTGGTGGCTGATCGCGCTCGTCCTGCTCGCGCTCGGTATCACCCTCTACGCCGCGGAGTCGTTAATCGTCGGCGTCGCAGCCGCCGAAGCCGGTGGGTCACAGGCCGCAATCGCTGTGGGCATCGTCAACGGTGTTGGCTCGGTTGGCGGAATCCTCGGGGGACTTGTTCCTGGTCTCGTCACCGGCACTTCACTTTTTCTCGCCCTCGCGTTCACCGCGCTGATCGCATCGCTCCTGCTCATCCCGCTCGCCTACAAGGCGAGTGGACATGATCACTCGCTTCGTTGACTTGCGATCCTCCTTAGGATTCTGCGGGACCCACCGGGTCCGCGAGCGGCTCCGCTCAGCAGAACCACGATTCGGTGAGCCGCGGCGGTGCCGGTCGCTTTCGTCGACGCCGCGGCGGCTCACTGGGTGGCTGCTTTCCAGCAGTCTCCCAGGCCAGTGCGCGCACCGCCGCAAAGGTGGTGTAGGGATCCCAGCCCTCCCGCGTCGCCCGCTCCGCAAGCTCGGCGACAGCCTGCTGGAACTCGTCCATCCGCGGGTCGGGATGCCGCCAGGTATAGGTGAAGTTCGCCTCATCCAGCGGTCCCAAGTAGGGCCGAAGTTCTGGGACCTCCAGCAGTGCCGAGCCGGGCGGAATGAGCAAGCGAATGGAAAGATGGACCGGATCGACGTGCTCGATGAGCTCCTCTTCCTCAATGAACTCCAGAAGCTCCAGGTAGTCCTCGAGGGTTGTCCACGGCGTGAACGGCAAGAGCGACGGCCGTAGCGCGATGCCCGCGTTGTCGCAGACGCGAAGCGCTTCAAGAACGTCTACCCGTGAGTGGCCCTTCCGGATCGCCTTGAGTGCTCGCTCGCTGAGGAGCTCTACTGCCGAGACGACGAAAACGCAGCCCAGCCGCCGGAACTCCGGCATCAGGTCCCGATGTCGGACGATATGCTCGATCCGCGTTGTGAAATCAAAGGTAACATCAGGGAACTCCTCGTGCAACGCACGGCAGATGCGCAGGCTATGTGTCGGCCCATTCAAGAAGTCAGGATCACCAAAGGTGATGTGCCGGACACCGGTGGCCACCTGCTGCCGGATATCCGCCAGGACCACCTGGCGTGGGATGGCAAAGAACCGTCCACGGTAGACCGGCACGACGGGGCAATGTGCGCAGGTATGATGACACCCACGGGTTGCTTCTGTGTATCCTGCCGGCACGACCTGGCCATCGATGATCAGATGCGCGTAGTGGCGCGGTGGTGGCAGAACGTCGCGAGCCGGAACCGGAAAACTGACGCGGACGAGCGCTGGCGCAGACGACTGCTCTCGCGTCACAACCCCGGGCACTGTGACCGGCCCACCACGCTCCAGTGCCTGAGCAAGCCCTAAGAGGGGCACCTCGATCTCACCACCGATCACGCTGTCGGCGAGTTCCCGCAAGAGATAGTCACGGTTTAACCAGGCGTACAGGCCGTAGTAGCAGAGGTGCACCCCAGGATTCACGGCCCGGATGCGCTCGCCAAGTCCAACACCCAGACGGAGGGCAGTGTGCATCGGGACGGAGATGGCCACCAGCCTCGCTTGCTTGATCGCTGCCGCCGGGAGCTCCTGCACCGCCGTGTCAATTGCCAGCGGTTGGTATCCCGCTTCTCGCAAGTAGGCAAGCGGCATGGCGAGGCTCAGCGGCTGATGGCCGAGCTCGTAGCAGGACAGCAAGAGAATCGCACCTGGCTCGTGCAGGTCGCGCCCTGTCGTGTCCGCGACCTCCGCTCGAACACTCACCGGATCACCCTCCGCGGGATAGACCGCTATCGTCTGCAAGCGTAGCACGCGGCGCTGCCCCGGTGATGCTCTCTGCCAGCTCTCCCTCCCAGCCCATGGTACGCCAATACCTGGCAACGTGGCTGCTGCGCTCCTCTTCTCCCTGATTTCACGAGTGTTCTACCCTCTGCCGTTCCGGTATCTCGAAAAGACGCTCGCGCTACGCCGCACGCGAGTGCTAAACTGGTGGGCCGTACGTGTCGTTGGGTGGGGGGAGGCACAATGGTCCAGCGAACGGTCGCACCGAACGTCTCGACCCGCGCGCAAGCGATTCCGCCATCTCCGATTCGCGGTCTTGTTCCCCTCGCCGATGCAGCCAAAGCGCGCGGTATCCGCGTGATTCATCTCAACATCGGCCAACCCGATCTCCCTCCCCCACCTGGCGTCAGTGCTGCAATCGCGGCGGCAGCCGGTCAGCGACCGACCTATACCCCGTCACGCGGGATTCCCGAACTCATTGCTGCCTGGGTGCGGTACTACCAACGGGTTGGCCTGTCGATCAGCCCGGAGGAGGTCGTCGTGACCGGTGGGGCGAGCGAAGCACTCTGGCTTGCCATCCTCGCCACCACAGATCCCGGCGACCAGGTGCTCGTGCCCGAGCCGTTCTATGCACCCTACCAAGGCATTCTGACCGCCGCCGGCGTCGAACTCGTGCCAGTACCCAGCCCTGACCGCTATGGTCCGATCTCCCCCGAGGCCATCCGTACACACATTTCCCCGCGCACGCGAGGCATTCTTCTCTGTAGTCCCTCTAATCCCACTGGGACACTGTACGATCGCGCAGCCTTTCAGGCTCTCGCCGAGCTGGCGATCGAGTACAACCTGTTCTTCTACAGTGACGAGACATACCGCGAGCTCGTCTTCAGCGGTACACGCGCGCCCAGCGCGCTGGAAATGCCCGGGCTCGACGGCCATGCCATCGTCATTGACAGTATTTCCAAGCGCTTCAACGCGTGCGGGCTTCGCATCGGCGCTCTGATTAGCCGAAATCGCGACGTCATCGCCGCGGCGGCATCGCTGGCCGAGCTTCGTCTCTCGCTTCCCCTCGTCGCACAACTCGCCGCCATTGCCGCGCTCGATGCGCCAGAGACCTACGTCGCCGAGGTCGTCACAACCTACCGCCGGCGTCGTGACACGATGCTCGCCGCGTTGCGGCAGATCCCCGGCGTTCGTCCTATCCCGCCAGCTGGTGCACTCTACCTTGTCGCCGAACTCCCCGTTGATGACGCAGAGCGCTTTGCCGCGTGGCTTCTCACCGACTTCGCGCTCGGTGGCGAAACTGTTATGGTCGCTCCCCTGAGCGGCTTCTATGCTACTCCTGGCTGTGGACATCGGGCTGTCCGTCTCGCCCTCGTGCAGCCCGAGCCTGTTCTCGAGCACGCCGCATCCCTGCTCGCCGCCGCACTCGAGATCTACCCAGGACGGAGAGCGTGAAATCTCCTGTGCGTGTGGTGCGTTCTCACTGCTCGAGGCGCTGTTCGACAGGTCGCTGCGCCCGGCGCGGGAAGAGACCTTCAATCTGGTAGAACTCGTACATCCGGAGCATCTGCTGCAGCTCCGGATCGACGTGTCGGTAAAGCCCCTCCATCAACCCTCGCGCGATCGTCGGGTCGAACAGTTTCTGAAACTTGTTGTTCTGGATCGCAATGAACAGCTTGTACAGGTCGATCAGCTCGGTTGAGCTCAACCGCGTCTCACGGTCTGTCTTAATCACGCGTCCGGCAGCCATGCGCACCCGCAACCCGTGCTGCCGCGCAAAGCGATTCAGCTGCTGCTCAAACTCCAGCGCAACCCGCGGATAGTCATAGAGGACAAGCTTGAGGTAGATCGATTCCACGGCTAGTGTGAAGAGCTCGATGATCTTGGCTCGGTTCGGCGGAACCGCCTCGACCATGCCCAGCTGGTGCAGCTGGTAGAGTGCTCGCGCTGTCTCAAACTGTGTCCATCCGGCTTCGCGTGCAATCGTCGCTACATCGCGTTGCCCGTCCACGAGCTCGTAAATCGTTGCCAACTCCACTGGCAACGGTCGCACCGGCCCACGCTTCCGGAAGATCATCGAGACAGAGGGAATCACCGGGCTGAGCTGGATCCACTCGTCGACGCGGCGCGTTCCCTCCAGGACAAGCTGGAGACTGTCGACCGTGATCGGAATACCGTCCTCGTACTGGCAGACATTCGCGCGGAATGCGAAACGGCAGTTCCGCCAAAGGAACAGCGTGTAGATGGCAATCTCGAGCTGCTGCTCCCGGCACCGCTGGATATCTTCCGGTGTTATTTTCTCCTCGCGCACCAACCGGGCAAGTAACCGCCCCTCGTCCGACTCTTCTGCGCTCAGCTCTTCCAGCTTACGCGCCTGCACTCTGCCGGCACGCACCAAAAGCTCCGGTAATGTCGGCAGACGCGATCCCGCTGCTACATAGGTGATCCGCCCCTGCTCGAAAGTGATTGTCCGTGTGTTCCAGCCCTGGATCAGGGTGAGTGTCCCTGTCTTGTGCGTGTAACCGAGCATCTGCAAGAGGTCGGAGAGCGTGAACGCTCCCAACCGCCCTTCCAAGTCCGGCGTGTCATACACCGTGTTCTCTACCGTTGGATCGGGCCTCGTCTCACTCACGGAAACGCTCCAACCGGACCGCTGCACGCCCTTCGTTTCCCGCGCGATCCTCCGCTCGCACTTCCAGGGTGATCGGCGGCCCCGCCATCGGCCATGGTGTCTCCCACAGTGTGATCCACTCATCGCGCTCGGACAATGGATCGAGCGTACCGACTTCCTGGCCATCCACCCACATGCTCACACGTTCAACTCCACCCGCATCCGTCACCTGTGCCCGGACGGTAAGGTACCGACGATCCACCTGCTCCCCATCCTGCGGTCGCTCGATCCGGACTTGCGGCGCCTCCCGATCCCACCCGAGCGCTTTCCAGGCCTGCCGTGCAATCGCCTCATAGCCCTCGTTCGTCGGATGCACATCGACCGGCCACCAGGTCCACTCCGCGCTGTGTCCGCGGAACGGATTCTCCAGGTCGACCACCGACGCCCCCACTGCGCTCGCCTGGGCACGGAGTTCGCTATTGAACCGCGCCACCCACCAGCTTTCGCTACGCTCGGCTGCCGGATCCCCCTCGGTTGGGTCGTACAGTGTCAGCACCAAGAGCGGCACCTCACCAACGGTCCGACGGATCGCCGCGAGCGCTTCGCCAAGGTTCATCTGGAACTCCGCGAAGGCACGGTCTCGCTCACTCTCGTTCGTGTTCTGGAGAGCCAGAAGATCGTTCCCGCCCAAGCTCACCAGGACGAAGCGGATTGTGCTCCTCTGCCGCTGCGCTGCTTCCACGGTTTCGCGCAACCGGCCAAGCTGGCCTTCAGTGAGGAAGGAGCTGGTTCGCTCTCCAGGGACAGCGATACTCACCAACTCCGTCCGCTCTCCGAAGAACTCCCCGCTCCACTGGCAGAGGATCGCCGCCGCGCTGCGTTCCCGCGGCAGCGTACTGCCCACCCCCGCTGCCAGCGAATCCCCTGCCGCGATGCATACCGCCGGCGCCACCGCTCCTGACCGACTGAGCGGCAGCGCCAACGTGAACAGGAACGCCAACACTATGCTCGCGACGACAAACCGCTTCCTCATCGCCGCGTCACGACGGGTATCCCGATCCGGCGGAGAGTCTCAATAACCAGCGTACGCGCGTCTTCATGCGTCAATGCTTCGACTGCCTCACTCGGCTCGAACAGGAGCGTGTCATGACCCAAATGCCGCTCGAAATCAGCACCTGGCCGTGCCTGCACGAGGAGATACGCTACGCGGCGCGGACGCCCCCCGGCAGCGAACTCTAAGACCCCGCCCCAGCCAATGACCTCCCCCACTAGCCCCAGCTCTTCTGCAACTTCGCGGAGCGCCGCTCGATACGCAGCCTCGCCCGGCTCAATGTGCCCTTTCGGCAGAACAATCGTGCCATCGGCAGCTCGCCGCAGGGCCAGTTTCCCCTCGTCAGGTAGCCAGACGATTGCTCCCGCCTGCGGCACAACGCCCTCGGCACGCCCAAAGCTGGAAACCTCTAATTCCGCACGTAACTTCGCGTAGGTCACCGGGATGAGTTCTGGAATCACCATCGTGTTGGCAAGGATCGGCATGAAATTCGCATCACCTTGCCACCGCGGCACAATGTGCACATGCAGGTGATCGCTAATCCCTGCACCAGCAACGGCTCCCAGATTCAGTCCCACGTTAAACCCATCGCAGCGCAGCGCACGCCGCTGGGCGACCGTAAGCCACGTCACCAACTCGAACAGTTCCGCCGTTGTCTCCCGGTCGAGCTCAGCAAGGTCCGCCACGTGCTGAAAGGGCACGGCCATCGCGTGGCCGGTATTATACGGAAAAAGATTCATGATAAGGTAGGCCCGTGCTCCCCGGAGCAAGATCAGTTCGCGTACATCGTCACCAGCTGCCGGTTTCTCGCAGAAGATGCACCCGCGGTGCCGCACTTCTCCCTCGACGTACCGCAACCGCCACGGCGCCCAGAGTCGTTCCATCCTCCGCTCCTCGTCTTCTCGCCTGTTTCTGGCACGCTCCCGGTCAATCCTACACCGCTCCCCGTGCACTCCTACGCCCTGCTGGTGACCGATTGTGACACGCTACCCGGTGTTCCATTTCGCTGGGCTACCTGCGCAAAACCACCAGTTCGCCGCAGCGGCTCAATCTGTTACTCGCAGCGTCTTTTGTGTGACCGGGCATGTTCCGGTCCGAGCTCTCAGCGGTTTGCTCCGCCCCTCTGCGTAAGACGCTTGACGAGCGCTCCTTGGCCAGGTGCACCCACCTTGCCGTCCATTGCGACACGTCGGGCAATGCCGGACAACCGCGCCCCGCAGTGAGGGTTTTTCGCCTTCTCCGGTAGGATGGCCCACACCCTCCATCTGGGCGCCGGCTGAAGCCGCTCTAGGACGTCTCACCCGGACGCAAGCAGGCTCACCGTCGCAGCCTGCTCTCGGAGTGCTCCCGTTCTGCTGGTCGACTGACCCGAGTTCGCCACACGAGAGACCATCGACAGAACATGCAGAGTGCCCTGTTCACACGGCATGGAGGCGCGGTCGGAAAGCCCTGCCGTGTCACTCAACAAAGGAGGGGGGGGGTCCTAGAAGGCCCCCCTCTTCCCTCTCAGTGGAAGAGGCCCTGTCCCGCGTCCGAAAAGGGACGTGCGGAACAAGCAACTCCGCGATGCAAAGAAGGGCCCTGGATCGCTGCTGCCGAAGCGACATGGCGCCCAAAACCCACCCGGACATCACACGCCAGCCAGTACGCAGGAGCGATCCAAGCGAAGCTCGCCAGCTGGTCCTGGCCGACCGACGGCATCGGCTATACTACCGCCCGAGCAGCGCGTTGCCTGGGGGACACGATGGACAACGACACGGCGGCAACGCACGGCGAAAGGGAGTCGGGATTGGCGGTGCGAACGAGCGAGGGAGCGACCCCCCGACGACGACGCTCCCGGCGTCGGACATGGTTCCCCCGTGTCGGTCAAGCGGCACTTGACGGTGCACTCCTCGCACTCGCCTTCTGGCTCGCCTATCAAGTCCGGTACGGTTGGGAACTCGGCGGTGACATTCCAGCTTCCTTTGTTCAGCCGTTCAGTGCGTTTCTTGGCCGAACGGCACTCTTCGTCGGGCTGGCGCTGGTCATCCTGACACTCCGCGGCCTCTACCGGCTACCCCGCTGGACCAGTTTTCTGGACGAGGCCTCGATTATCGCCAGCGGGGTGACGACGGCGATGGCACTCGTCATCCTGTATAGCTTCCTCTCTCGCTTCTCCCCTTCCCGTCTGATTTTCATCTACGCGTGGATCCTCGCGATTGGACTGCTGGTCACGCAACGGCTTGTGGGGCGCTGGATTCGTGCCTGGCTCTGGGCCCATGAACGGGGAGTCGACCGGGTGGTGGTCATCGGCTCCGGGCCAGCCGCTCGCCGCATCATGCAGTATCTCTACAACCATCCACGACTCGGTTACCGTGTACTCGGCTATATCGATCTCGAGCCTCCTCTCGAGCCTCTCGCGCTCGGCACTGAGCGCGGCGTCGTCCAGCCTCCTTATCTCGGCACCTTGGACGAGGCAGTCGACCGGTTCCGCTCGACGCAGGTCGATGAGGTGATCGTCGCGCTCCCACCCGCACATCACGACCGGGTCTTGGAAGTGGTCGAGCAGTGTCGCGAGCTGGACATCGCTTTCTCCCTTGTCCCTGATCTCTTTGAACTCGCACTTGACCGCGTCCAGATCAGCGAAGTTGCCGGCCTCCCACTCATCGGCATCAAGGAGAGTCGCCTCCAGGGCTGGAACTGGTGGATCAAGCGCTCGATGGATATCGCCATCGCCACGACAGTCCTTGTCCTCGCTGCCCCCCTTATGCTGCTCATTGCTCTTGCGATTAAGCTCGACTCACCCGGCCCAGTCTTCTTCCGCCAGACCCGTATCGGTAAGGGTGGGAAGCCGTTCACCCTCTACAAGTTCCGCTCCATGGTCGACGGAGCCGACCGACAGCAGGAGGCTCTGCGGCGCGCAACTGGACGCAGCGCCCTGCTCTTCAAACTGCGTGATGATCCCCGCGTGACCCGCGTCGGACGGTTTCTCCGCCGCACAAGCCTCGACGAGCTCCCGCAGTTCTTCAACGTCCTTAAGGGCGAGATGAGCGTCGTCGGTCCGCGCCCACCCGTCCCAGAAGAGGTGGCCGAATACCAGGACTGGCACCTGCAACGCCTGCTTGTCACTCCAGGGCTCACCGGTCTCTGGCAGGTCAACGGGCGCAGCGACCTCACCTTTGACGAGATGGTTCGCCTGGATCTCTATTACGTCGAAAACTGGTCCCCCTGGCTTGATCTCAAAGTCATCCTGCGGACTGTCCCGGTCGTCTTAACCGGTCGTGGTGCCTATTAGTCGGGCTGAAGATTGTGATGGATCTTCGTATTGTTCCTGTCACCCCTGAACGTTGGGACGACCTCGAGCGGCTGTTCGGACCGAACGGCGCATTCAGCAACTGCTGGTGCACTTGGTACTGGCTGACCGGGCGAGAGTTTCAACAGCGCTCACCTGCCGAGCGCCGGACTCTCCTCCACCAGCGCGTCGTCGCTGGCCCACCTCCCGGTATTCTGGGATACCTGGACAACGAACCCGTTGCCTGGTGCGCACTCGGCCCGCGTAGTTTCTACCCCCGCCTGGCACGTTCGCGTCAACGTGCCGCTATTGATCAGACACCGGTGTGGTCCCTGGTCTGCCTCTACATTGCCCGCGCATACCGCGGTCGTGGACTCCTACGTCCCCTCCTCCGTGGCGCCCTCGCCTACGCCCAGGCTGCCGGTGCACCGGCGGTTGAAGCCTACCCGATCGATCATGAGGGGCATCTCCCGCCGACACAGCTCTGCCTTGGTCTCGCACGGGTTCTTCGGGAACTGGGATTCGTTGAAGTAGCGCGCCAGAGCCCAACACGCCCTGTCATGCGCTACACGTTCGTGGAGTAGCAGCCCTCTCAACTTTGGACCACGGTCCCAAGAGCCGTGCGAGTCATCTCGGCCGTCCTTCAGGCCACACGTCCACCTCCAGACGCAACCCCGCGACAGAGCTCCATCCAGGTCCGAGCACTGGTGTTCACCGCCGCCATGGTGACTGGGTAAACGGACTCCATGACCAGCGTGCACCGCGCAAAGAAGCCTCAGACGAACACATGTTCACCGAGCGTCGAAGGTTGCATTTCTCCCACTGAGCAGCAGGAGGTTCCGGAATAGTCCCCAAGTGAGCACATGGCGAGTGGTACACTTGTGCGAGTTGCGGAATACGAGCCTGGCTCGCCAAAGGGTGACGAGCTCGGCGGAAGGAGCTTCCATGACCCCGTGGATAGATGAACGGCTCGCCACCCTTCGAAGACAAGACTTTGAATCCGCCGCCGCTGCTCACCGACGAGCAGCTGCTCTACCACCGTCCCCGCGCAATTGGCGTCTCCGACTCGGTAGGACCATTGTCCGTCTCGGCACCTGGGTCTCTGATCAGCCGGATCCCCTCGCCTGACCTGGAGAGACTGCGCTCACCTCTGCCCTATGCTCCATGCGCTATCATGGGCTAGGGTTGGAGGTGGAGCGCATCGTGCGGGTCGCGATCGTTCACGACTACTTGAACCAATACGGTGGTGCCGAGCGTGTCCTCGAGATCCTCCACGAACTCTTTCCGGATGCGCCCGTCTACACCTCGATGTATGCCCCGGAGCAACTTCCTAGCTTCTATCGTTCCTGGAATATCCGCACGACGTGGCTCCAGCACCTGCCCGGTATCCACCGTCGCCATCAGCTCTACCTTCCGCTCTATCCGCTCGCCTTCTCACAACTCCGCCTGAACCAGGTCGATCTTGTCATCAGCTCCTCGAGTGCTTTCGCCAAGGCCGTGCGTGTCCCTGCCGGCACGCTCCACATCTGCTACTGCCACAGCCCGATGCGCTTTGCCTGGAACTTCCCAGAGTACGCGGCCCGCGAAGAGCTCCCTCCCCTGCTCCAGCGTCTCCTTCCACCATTCATGGCCTGGCTTCGCCGGTGGGATCGTCGCACAGCGCAGCGGATTGATGCGATTGCTGTCAACTCCCGCGCAGTCGCAGACCGTGTCCGGCGCTTCTGGGGACGCGACTCGACAGTCATCCATCCACCGGTCGCGGTCGACCGCGCGCACATCGTCCCTCCCGAAGAAGTCGGCGATTATTTCCTCGTCGTCTCCCGGCTTGTTCACTACAAGCGTCTCGACCTTGTCATCGAGGCAGCGAACGCCTTACGCCTGCCGCTCAAGATCGTCGGTGACGGTCGCGCCCGCCCTGCCTTGGAGCGCCTGGCTGGACCGACCGTCCAGTTTCTGGGGAGCGTTTCCGACGACGAGAAGTTCGCACTCTACGCCCGTTGCCGAGCGGCGATTTTCCCAGCTGAGGACGATTTCGGCATCGCTCAGGTCGAAGTGCAAGCCGCTGGTCGCCCCGCCATCGCGCTGGCCCGTGGTGGCGCCCTTGAGACGGTTATCGATGGCGTGACCGGCCTTCTTTTCCCCGAGCAGACCGTCGAGTCGCTCCTTGCGGCGCTCCGCCGCTTCGACCACCTGCACTTCGATCCCGTGACCATCCGAGCCCATGCTGAGCGCTTTCGCCCAGAACGCTTCCGGACAGAGTTCATGGCCTTTGTGGAAGCGCAACTCGCCGCCAAGGGCGTCGCTCGCCGAAGAGAGGAGGTCTTCGCCCCGTGGAACTGAGAGCGTACCTCGCCGTCCTTTGGCGTCGCCGCTGGCTGGTGGCGCTCGTCCCCGGTCTCGCCTTCCTCGCCATCCTCGTCCAAGCGCTCCAGTACCGGCCGCACTACACCGCCAGTGCCGCTGTCATCGTCACCCGCCTGCCGCAAGACGCCCCCAGCGATGTTTACCGCTACGACGAGTACTATCTTTACTTGACAAACGAATATACAGTTGATGACTTCACCGAGGTAGTTCGCGGCAACGTCTTTGCCAGCGACGTTGCCCAGCGGGCGAGCGAACTTCTGGGCACCCCAGTCGAACCAGGCGAAGTACAGGGGAGTATCACGGTGACGCGACGCAACCGTGCACTCCTCCTGACGGTCACTTCTCCAGAAGCATCGCGAGCCGTGGCGATCGCCACAGCGGCGGTCGAACGCCTCCGCGACCGTGGCACGCAGTACTTCGGTTTCTCCGATCCGCAACGGGAGGTGATTGTCCAAGTGATTGAGGCGCCCAACGGCGCCGTCGCGGATATCACCCGCACTCGCCTGATCTGGGCAATCCAGCTTGTTCTCGCGCTTGCGGTCGGAATCTTCCTTGCCTTCCTAGCCGATTACCTCGCCGATACCTTGCACTCACCGGAAGACATCCGGCGCGCGCTCGGCCTCCCTGTCCTCGCGGTTGTCCCAATGTCGTCCGGAAGGAAACGCCGTGCGTCCTGAGGAATACCTGGCAATCGTCCTCCGTCGCTGGTGGATTGTCCTATTGGCCGGGCTGGCAGCAGCCGTGGTCGCTTATGGCTACAGTCGCACCCAACCACCCACCTACCAGGTCAGCGTTCGGCTCATGGCTGTTGCTCAACCGCCTGACTACTGGCTCGACCTCTACGCGAAGAATCGGCTCGCTTCCTACCAGGACTTGATACGCAGCGGTGACTTTGTTGCCCGCGCATTGCACCAAGCTGGCCTCAACGACGACCCTGGCCATGTGCTTGGGAGCCTTGCCCTTGCCCGAAACCAGGACAGTAATGTGGTCCAGCTCGTGGTGACTGATACCGATCCTGAACGGGCCGCACGGGTGGCAAACGCCCTTGCCGATGCCTTTGTCGCCCAATCCATTGCCGAAAACCAGCGCATCCTCGAGCAGTTCCGCGATCCCTTCGGTCAGCGCATCCAAGGGACAGTCGCCGTCGTGAAGCTCGACACCCCATCACCACCCAGCACCCCGGTCGGCCCACGGACACGTTTGAACACGGCCGCGGGGCTCGTGCTCGGCCTCGTTTTTGGTGTCCTTGTGACCTTTGGTATCGAATACTTCGAGGATGTCCTCCGCACGGCGCGCGAGACATCACGTGCGCTGGGGCTCCCAGTTGTGGCCGAAGTTCCTGGATTTCGGAACCGGCGTTCATCACGCGTGGAGGAGAACATGGCGGACCTGATTGTTGTCGAAGCACCGCTCTCACCAGCGGCCGAGGCCTATCGCACCCTGCGGGCTGTCCTTCGTCGATCCAACGGATCGATCCTTTCCCCTCGCACGATCCTCATCTGTGGCGTTGGCCGGAGCTCCACTGACTCCGCGAGCGTGGCCGCAAACCTAGCCGCCGCCTCGGCTGTCGCTGGTGAGCGTGTCCTCCTCGTCGACGCAGACCTCCGTCATCCCTCGCTGCATACACTGGCAACGGAGACTGTCTCGCTCGGCCTCGCCGAATGGCTCGTAAACTCGGACCAGCGACCAGCACCCGTGTATGGAACGTCGCTTGCCGAGCTGCGCCTCCTTCCTGCTGGTCAGCTTCCAGCAGGCACCAATCCTGCCGACCTTTTTAGTCGGCCGTTGACCAGTGAACGCCTCACGCTTCTCCGCGAACTGGGAGATCGCGTGATCTTCCACACCGCTCCACTCCCGCGCTACGGTGACGCGCTCGCCCTCGCCGGCCTCGCCGAGGGAGTCCTGCTGGTCATCCGTAGCGGCGTGACACCGCGTACGGCCGCCCAGCAGGCAAAAGAGCAGCTCGAGCGCGCCGGTGCGTGCCTCCTTGGGGTCGTGCTCTTGCGTGGATAGGAGAAGGTGACGGTCTTAGGAGAGAGACGCGTCTCACCGGAGCACTTCCTGACCGTCACATGTCTCGCCGCTGCGCTCCCTCCGCACTGTGGCGAAAGGTTCTTCTCTCGCCTCAGCCGCTCCTCCGACTGCGACAGCACAGCGCACACAGCAGCGATGCAGTCGGGCGTAGGCGAGGAATGCTGCCCAGGGTCATATCACAGGAGCACAGAAAGCGACCTCAGGCTCCGACAGGCCGAGACACCGCCAAGGCAGCGCGATCGACCCGCTCAACGCACCAGTCCGAGCGTTCGCAATCGTTCCACGATCTCCCGCACGCGGGAGCCGCTGAGCCCGGTGGCCTGCACCACCTGCCGAACCGTCTGGCTCCCTTCCAAGAGTGCAATCAGGACCTCGCGCTCCTCGGGAGTGAGCCGATCCAGCACTGAGCGATCGAGAACCTGGCTCACCAGCGCGATCGGTGCAGCGGCCTCATCTGCCCGGCGGATTGCGTTAAGGATGAGCTTTGTCATTGGTGCATCCTCAAGCACTGTTTCGTCGCTGGGGAGGAGTACCGGCTCAGGAAGAAAGGCGAACGTTGCGTCCGGCGCCGTCAACACCCGGACCAGTACCTCTTCGAATTGGTTCGCGAGGGCACGTTTCACTTGTTGGTGCGTCACAAATCCCAGTTGCACCAGGAGCTCCCCAAGCCGTCGTCCTGGTGCCACCGCCTGCAGCGCCAGTGCCTGCTCGAGCTGATCCTCGCTGATCTCGCCCAACTGCAGCAGGATCTGCCCGATACGCAGCTGCACATCGCTACTGGATACAGCCGCGACCCGCCCGCGATCTAACAGGAGTGTCACCTCTTCAGTATGCGTCCGGAGCACGAGCCGACCCGTCTGGCCGGCACGCGTCAATGCCTGCAGGAGGAGATGCAAGGGCAGGTCGCTCAGATCACCGTAGATCGGCATCGTCCTGCGCCACTTTCCCGCGTGCGACGAGCTCGAACGGCGCAGGACAACCGCTCTCTCTCAGCCGTCGCTCGATGAGCGCACGCACGACCTCCCGCTCGAGCCCTGTCGTCATGAGCGCAACGTGTACCGAATGCCCATCGATCCGTTCGATTCGGCAACTGAGGATCTCTGGGAGCTCCATGAGCCGCCTGCGCATCGTCGCCAAGCCGCGCAGCCACTCCGGCTCCCCCACGATCACGATCCAACGCTGAATCTCGTGTACCGTGCGGAGCGACAGAAGCCGCGCTGGCACGGGAAAGATTCGACACGGGGCACGTTCGGAGAGTGACTCCAGCGCACGCCGCACCTCGCGCCGCAGACGCTCGACTTCTGGATCGACCGAGAAGCGCTGCTCCTGGTGTGCACGTTCGCTCAACCGCTCCCCGCCCCTCTGCACCCCCACTAGCATACAGGCAATGGGTGTTCGAGAGGCAGCCTCATCAGGATGCCGTTGCGTATTCAGCTTGTGGCCGCTCGGTATCTCCGAGCAACCGACCCGTGCTCACCAACCAGTGCAGAAACCGCAGGCGCGCCAGCTGCTGTGGCGCCAACTCAACGATCTCCTCCATCGGACGTACCGTGACCGGCGTCGTCCGCCAGCCGATCGCATTGAGGAGCTCTGCAACCACCGTGCTTGGTGACCCCCCAAGCAGTCGCTCCAACGGTATTGCGACATCCTTTCCCCCTGCGAGGAGAAAGTGCACGCGGTCACGCTCAAGACACCAGCCAGTCAACGGGAGACCAGCGGAGCGCACTGCGTTGAGAACGATCGCCACTGCTTCACGGTAGTCACTCATGGCTCCACCCTCCTCGCGTGGCTGAGTAACTCAGCCTTCCCGCCCCCCATTCAGCGCCGCCAGGAGATTCGCTAAGGCTGCATCTGGGGTCTCTCCCTCCGCCACCGGAGGGCAATGGAGCTGCTTCCGCCAGTACTGCAGCACCAAGCACGAGTTGGCAGCCTCCCGCGGAAGCTGCGTCGGCTCACACGCCACAGCCACCCAGCGCGGCCGCTCACTCGCACTGCAAGGATCGCGGAATATCGTGACGGGCCAGATTCCCAAATCCTTTTCCCCCAGCACCACGGCGCCAACTCCTCAACTGAGTCTCGCGGAATCGCTTCACTCCTATTCTCGGCTCCGGCGCCCGCTGGGGCCCTAGGCCTTTTGTCCCAAAGCACTGCGCTGCGCCGAAGTGTGAATGTACACCAGTACGTACGCGACCAGTCTAACCTCTCCGTGCCTCGCTGTCAACCCCCTCGAGGCCAACCACCACGCGACGTCATCCTGCGGCCGCTTACTCTCCGCAGAGCGACAGCGGCACGACCCTTGTTCACGACACGCTACGCGGGCTCTCCGAGGGCAGATGAGACGACGGCTGTTCGTCTCACCAGGCCGTCCAGTGAGCCCTGCGTCATTGGCATCCCTGTCAGCCGGCCCACTGTCCTACGAGAAAAGCGGAACGACGAGGTTCCGCCCAGATGGTTTTCCCAATCAGCAAGGCGCGGAGGAATACCTACAGCCGATGCCGTCGTTCGTCTTCCGCATTTCCGAGCGCGGCAGGCGATGTCCTCAACGCCCCACAGCGGAATTCAGGCATCTTCTGTGTGGCCCGGCGGACGAGCAACTCTACCGACGAAGACGCACGAGGCGAAAGACACCGAACACACGGAGAGCGTGACACATCGCGTCGTGCCGCACAGGAGGCATGGCAGACCTGGCTCCTCCAGCTGGTACCCACTATGCCACCGAAGAGAGGTACAGCATCACACCTGTGCTGTTGTCCAGCACAACGTGCGAGAGCTCCCCCGTATCGAGGGATGGGGCGACCGAACATCAGCGGCACGCCACTCCAGCGTTCCTCAAGGGTTACCCGGCGCACTCGCCAACTCCGACACAGGGCGCCTCCGACGGTCTCTTGACAAGCCTCTGCTACCGCCCCGGCCACCGGCGTGTTTCCTGAAAAAGGATGCTCCAGGCGACCACACCGGGTCGCCTGGAGTGAAGAGGCGGATCTTGTGGCAGCTCAGCGTGTCTTGTCGCCTTGGCAGCTCTCCCCTGGCACGACGGCACGCTTTCACGCGTTGCGCCACTCCGGCTGGCGCTTCTCAAGGAAGGCGCAGATCCCTTCCCGCGCATCCTCCGCCAGCGCGTTCAGCGCCATCACTTCCATCGCGTAGGCGTAGGCCAGGTGCTCCGGGAGTTCCAGCTGCCGGTAGAACGCCTGCTTGCCAATCCCCACCACATAGCGACTTGCCGACCGGATCTTCTCCGCCAATTCCCAGGTCGCCTTCTCCAGCTCCTCCAGTGGTACGACCCGGTTCACCATCCCCAGCTGGGCCGCTTCTTCGGCAGTGATCGGTTCGCCCGTCAGGAGAAGCTCCAAGGTCTTCTTGGGTGGAAGCACGCGACTCACCGCGACCATGGGGGTTGAGCAGAAGAGCCCGATCTTGACACCCGGAGTCTGAAAGCGTGTGCCAGCCGCTGCGACAATCAGGTCACAGGTGGCCGCCAGCTGGAAGCCGGCCGCCGTTGCCACTCCGTGCACCTGCGCGATCACGGGCTGCGGGATAGAACGGATCGTCTGCATCAACGTGGTGCACGTCTGGAAAATCTGCCGAGCCGTCCGCGCGTCACAGGTCGCCAGTTCATTCAGGTCGTGTCCAGCACAGAAGACAGGCCCAGCTCCCCGAAGAATCGCGACCGCAATCTCCGGTTCCTGCCCGATCCGTTGGAAGACCTCCGTCAGCTCCTCCATATGCTCGACAGACAGAGCATTCCGCTTCTCCGGCCGGTTCATTGTCACGACCGCGATTCCATCCCGAACCTCGGACAGAACATGCCGATACGTTCCGAGCTCTATCGCGGTCATTGGTCATCTCCTTCCGCTGTCACGCGGCCGATCAGTCGCGCTCAGTCGTCCGCCGGCTCGCTGCTGTGTCGATCCGACGTCGCAGCGACCAACTCACGGTCGACGTCGTCCGGACGGAATGTCTTCGCGTGTCCACGCCAGCGTTGGGCTTCCTTGTAGATGCAGCGGTTCATCACCACTGCCAGCCCAGCCTCGGTTGCGATCCGCGCCGCCTCCGGACTCACCACGCCTTCCTGCAGCCACAAGACTCGCGCGCCATGTGCAACCGCCTCGCGAGCGATACCCGGCGCGTGCTCGCTCGCACGGAAGACCACCACCACATCCGCTCGCATCGGGAGTTCCGCCAGGCTCCCATAGGCGCGTTCACCCAGGACCTCACGGACCAGCGGGTTGACGGGAATGATCCGATAGCCGAGCCGCTTCAGCTTTTGCGCGACGCGATAACTCGGCCGTGCTGGATCGTCGGAAAGCCCCACGATCGCCAGCACAAGTGGCCGCCGTGTGCCGTTCTCCTCGACGAATGCACGTGTGCAGACCGACCGGATGACCTGCTCATCGTTCAGGACTGGTCGTGCCGTCTCACTGAACGTGCGGCCGTCGCCGACGGTTGTCACCACGGCACTCTGGCCAGTCGCCACCCGCAACGCCCGATCTAGATCGGCCTTGAGATCCTCGATATGCTCGAGGCCCACAGCGAGCCGGATCAGATCGTCGCCCACCCCCGCCGCAATGCGCTGCTCTGGTGTCAACTGCCGGTGCGTCGTACTGGCCGGATGGATGATGAGTGACTTCGCATCGCCGACGTTCGCCAGGTGCGACCAGAGAGCCACCGAGTCGATCACCTTGATCCCGGCTTCCATCCCGCCCTTGACGCCGAAGACCACGACGGCCCCGTAGTGTCCAGGCCGCAGGTACTTCCGCGCCAGGTGGTGCGACGGGTGGTCAGGCAGGCCCGGATACGCCACCCAGGCCACTGCCGGATGCTCGGCCAACCAGCGAGCGAGCTCTAGGGCATTCTCGCAGTGCCGCTCCATCCGCACGTGCAGCGTTTCCAATCCCAGTAGGAGGAGGAAGGCGTTGAACGGGCTCATGCAGGCACCGACATCTCGCATCATGTGTGCCCGCAGCTTGGTCACGTACGCCAGGCTTCCGAAGTCCTTCCAGTAAGAGATCCCATGATAGCCCGGATCTGGATCGACGAGCCGCGGGAACTTCCCGTTTCCCCAGTCAAAGCGACCCGAGTCAACGACGATCCCGCCGATGGCCACGCCGTGTCCGCCGATCCACTTCGTCGCTGAGTGCACGACGATGTCGGCGCCCCACTCGATTGGCCGGCAGAGATACGGCGTCGCAAACGTGTTATCGACGATCAACGGGATCCCGTGCTCATGCGCGATCCGAGCCACCGCCTCGATGTCAAGCACATCCAGACGAGGATTCCCTATCGTCTCGGCGTAGATGCACTTCGTCCGCTCCGTGATCGCTCGGCGGAAGTTCTCCGGATTCGTCGGATCGACGAATCGCACCGTGATTCCCAGGTCGGAGAGCGTGTTGGCGAACAGTGCTACGGTTCCGCCGTACAGACTGCTGCTCGCAACCACCTCATCTCCGGCGCGTGTGATGTTCAGAATGGCGAGCGTCGTCGCCGCCTGCCCGCTCGCTGTGGCGACCGCTGCCACGCCCCCTTCCAGATAGGCCACGCGCTTTTCGAACACCTCAACCGTCGGATTACTGATCCGTGTGTAAATGTGTCCCGGTTCATCGAGGTTGAAGAGCTGAGATGCATGATCAGCATCGTGGAAGACAAAGGAGGTCGTCTGGTAGATCGGCACAGCCCGCGCCCCCGTCGCCGGGTCGGGCGCCTGCCCCGCGTGTACTGCCAGCGTCTCGAGATGGTACTCCCGGTACCGGTCGTGCTCGTTCATCAAGGTCACATCCTCCCCTGCTCAGTGGATCCGCTTCTCGTATCCGGCCCACTCCCGCTCGCGCAGGACAAACTTCTGGATCTTGCCCGTTGAGGTCTTGGGCAGACTTTCCACCAGCTCGACCCGCTTCGGGCACTTAAAGTGTGCCAGGCGCTCTCGGCAAAAGGCGATCAGCTCCTCCGGCGTCGCCTGCATGCCCGGCTTCAGCACTACGAATGCCTTGGGTACCTCACCCCACTTCTCATCCGGGATGCCAATGACGGCGCACTCAAGCACCGCCGGGTGCTGGTAGAGTGCTCGTTCCACCTCAATGGTCGAGATGTTCTCCCCACCGCTGATGATGATGTCCTTCTTCCGGTCACGCAGCTCGATGTACCCGTCTGGGTGCACAACTGCCAGGTCTCCTGAATGGAACCAGCCACCTGCAAACGCCTTGGCTGTCGCTGCCTCGTCGCGGTAGTAGCCCTTCATCACGTTGTTCCCGCGCATCACGACCTCGCCAAGCGTCTGCCCATCGTCTGGCACGTCACGCATCTCCTCGTCGACCACGCGGAGTTCCGGCGCGTGGATGTACCCCACGCCCTGGCGCGCCTTCAACCGTGCCCGCTCCTCGAGCGGGAGCTCGTCCCACTCGCTGTGCCACTCGCAGACAGTATGTGGGCCATAGGTCTCGGTCAGTCCGTACACATGGATGATCTGTGCTCCCATCGCCTCCATCTGTGCGATCGTCGCTGGTGCGGGCGGTGCCGCTGCCGTCAACACGGTCAGCGGGCGTGGGAAGCGGTAGTCCGGGCTCGGTCGTCCCTGGAGGAGCATGATCAGCACGGTCGGTGCCCCACAGAAGTGCGTCACCCCTTCCGACTCGATCAGCTGGAAAATCCGTGCCGGCTCCACCTTCGGGATCACCACATGCGTCGCCCCGATCCCTGTCACGGCGTAGGGGAAGTACCAGCCGTTGCAGTGGAACATCGGGAGCGTCCACAGATAGGCGCTCTCCGGCACCAGGCGCGCTTCGATGATCTCCCCCAACGCGTTGAGATAGGCTCCCCGATGGGTGACCATAACACCCTTCGGTCGGCCCGTCGTACCACTCGTGTAGTTGATACTGAGGACTTCTTCTTCATCCCGCAGCGGATACACTGATGGCTCCGGTGATCCTTCGCGCAGCAGGTCCTCGTACGTCACATCGGCAAACGCGGGCTGCTCAGGCGCTCCCTCACCATGCCGACTGTCGATGTCGGTCCAAATGATGAGGCGGAGTTCTGGCAACGCCTCCCGGATCGGCTCGACCAGCCCGCTCAGTGCTCCGTCTAAGATCAGCGCCCGGGCACCAGAGTGGTCGAGGATGTAGCGGATCTCCTCGCTCGTCAGCCGCACGTTGATCGGCACCAGAATACCGCCCATCTGTGGCACAGCGAAGTGCGCCTCCAGCGCCTCGAGGCTATTGCGGCACAGCACCGCCACCCGATCACCCACCTCGAGCCCGCGCCCGCGCAGTGCACTCGCCAGGCGATACACCCGCGCCCCGAACTCTCGGTACGTCAATCGCCGATCACCGTCCACTACCCCCACCTTCTCGGGAAAGACGTGCAGCGTCCGCTCCAGCAGCATGAGGGGTGTGAGGAGCGAGCGGTACGGTGGCAATCCTTCCCACTGTGGCCGTGACCAGAGTTGCTGGAAGAGGGGCTTGGTCTCAATCTGCATGCCTTTCCCCCTTTCTGGCTGAGACTCAAGAGGCAACACCGGTGAGGAGCTGTCTATGCTCCTCACCGGATGATACCGCGCGAGTATCCTGACTTATTCCCCGTCCCCGGCTGCCATCGCCGGTCCTGGCTGCTCCCACAGCCGGTGACGTGCCGTCTCCGGCAAGAAGAGCAGTCCAACGATCAGTCCGAGCAGCGGCAAGGCGATCGGGTAGACGAGTGCCCACATCAAGTTCCCCGTCGCGGTCTGAATCCAGGTCGTCACGTACGGCACCAGGCCGCCGCCCCAACCGTTCGCCGCGTTCTGCACCACACCAAGCGAGGTATAGCGCACCTGTGTCGGGAAGTATTCCGCAAGCAGTGCCGGAAGCGGTCCCCAGACCATCGCGGGGATCAGCATCATCACGATCACCGTGAAGGCCGCCGGCCAGTACTGCAGGTTGTCCTTCTGAGCAAACCGCCCAAGCAGTGTATAGAGTGGGTAGAACCCAACGATTGCCAGGGCAAAGCCGGTCAGCACGATCGGCTTGCGGCCGATCGAATCGGAAAGCCAACCCATCAACACGTGCAGCACCGGCGCCAGGATCAATCCGGGGAGCAGAATTTTGTAAGTGGTAATCAAGTCAAGCTTCTGTGCCGTCTGCAGGAAGAAGAGCGCCCAAAAGATCGCCGTGTACCAGGCGACTGCTTGCCCGAAGGACACTGCCGCGGCGATCAGCACCCGCCGCAAGTTCTCACCGGTAAAGGTCACTTTGAGCGGGTTCTTCACCACTGCCCGACGGGCCTTGAGTTCCGCAAACATCGGGGTTTCCTGCAACCGTAGCCGCACATACAGTGAGATCAGCACCAGCACGAGTGACAACAGGAAGGGAATCCGCCAACCCCAGGCCCGGAACGTCTCCTCACCGAGGGCCGTCCGCACGCTCAGCACCACGATGAAGGAGATGAGCAGTCCGTAGATCGCCGCCGGGCTTAAGAGCCCTGTATAGAGACCGCGCTTACCGTCCGGCGCATGCTCCGCCACATAGGTCAGCGCGCCGCCCCACTCACCGCCGACGCTGAGCCCCTGGATCACTCGCAGTATGAAGACCAGAATCGGTGCGAGAACCCCGATGGTCGTATAGCTCGGAATCACGCCGATCAGCGCCGTGCCCAGTCCCATCCCGAGCAACGTGAGGATGAACACCCGCTTTCGTCCGATCTTGTCCCCATACCAGCCGAACACAATCGCTCCGAGCGGACGGAACAGGAACCCAACCGTGAAGATCGCGATCGTATTGAGCAGCGCCGCGACTGGATGGTCCTTGGCGAAGAAGTGTGTCGCCAGGATCGCCGCCAGACTCCCAAAGATATAAAAGTCGTACCACTCGATCGCTGAACCGACCGTCGAGGCACCGATCACAAACGCCAGGTATCTTCGGTTTCGCTCAACCGCTGTTGCCATCTCCCTTCCCCCTTCGGCAGAAAATACGCGATTCCCTCCAGTACCCTCTGTCAGCCACCTGTTCGGCGGGTCTTTCGATCACCCCACAGATTGAACGCTGTCTGGATAATGCGTGTTGCTCTCCGACATTGATCGTGGCTTCCCCGCCATGCGACCTAACTCACATGGAACGCAAGTTCAGCCGCTGTCAAGCGGGGGTCTTAGTTGTTCAGCGGGAACACTCACAGATTCGAGGCCAAAGCGCAAAGACGCCGTTCATCGTCGGGCACGGGGCAACCTGATAGGGATGGTGGCGATTCACACGTCGGTTATCTCGCATCGCTGTCGGCATCAACCATGCACAAGACCGCCAACCGCTTCTGGCGACGCATATCGGTACCACATGTCGCCCTAGCCGTCAAGGTCTACCATGTGACGCACCCAAGATGAACCCCTGCCCGCTCAACCACACCTTCCTCACGTCTGGTCGCGTGGTCAGCGACCTGCGACCGACCGGATCCTCTGCCACAATTGTTTTGCTGTGCTCTCACCGTAGCTTCGTTGGTACCCAGAGGAGCTCGCTGATGGACAATCCTCTCCCAACACTTCCCGTTCTCCGCTCCCTCCGCACGAGGACCTCGCTCTACTTTTCTGCATCCTCCCGCTCCCAGCCCCGCGCCTATGCGGTCTTCCATCGTCGCCTCTTGCCTGCCCTCTATACTGACCCGCTCGACGAGTACTGGGCACTCGTCCACGGCGTCGTCCTCTGGGATATCGGCACCGAAATCCCGATCGAGGTCAGAGGGCCCGACGCGCTCGCACTCCTCGATTGGGCAACGACCCGCGATCTGACCCGGTGTCCGGTCGGTGAATGCCGCTATGTCTTCGTCACCGACCAGCACGGGGGCATCGTCAACGATCCGGTCGTTGTTCGCCTCGCCGAGGACATTTTCTGGCTCATGCCCTCAGACAGCGACCTCCTGCTCTGGCTTCGCGCACTCGCTGCAGCGACACAACTCGATGTCACTATTCGGCCAGTAGACACCGCCCCGCTGCAGATCCGTGGGCCACGCGCCCGCGAGGTCATCGCAGCGCTTGCCGGCCCATCCCTCGCGGAGCTCCCTTACTATCGCGTTGCGTGCACGCGTATCGACGAGTTCGATGTGGTGGTCACGCGAACTGGCTTCTCCGGTGAACTTGGCTACGAGTTGATGCCGCTCAATGGAAGCCACTCTGGTCCACGTTTCTGGGAACATCTTTTAACCGTGGGGAAACCCTTCGGTCTACGCGTCGCAGCACCAAGCCACATTCGCCGCATTGAGGCCGGTATCTTCTCCTACGGCATCGATATAACGCTGGAGACGAATCCCTACGAGCTGACCGGCTACGAGTGGATGGTCAATCTCCGGAAGCCACAGTTCGTCGGACGCGAGGCACTGATACAGATCGCCAGCGAAGGACCTCAGTGCAAGGTGGTCGGGTTCATCCTCACCGGCGATCCACCGACCGATCTGCGGGACGGTCTGCTGCTCGAGCCGCTCCCTGTCCGCCTGCCGGGCGGACGCGAACCGATTGGTCGCGTCACATCAGCTTGCTGGTCTCCACAGGTCGGCCGGGTTATTGGGTTCGCGCGCATTCCCTTCTCACACGCACAACCGGGGAGCGAGCTTGAGGTACTGACGGCTGAGGGCTGGCGTGCCGCCCAGGTCGTCCCGATTCCCTTTGTCGATCCGGAGAAGCGGCGCGTGAAAGCCTAACGCGAGAAGCACCCGCGCCCACATGGGAGTCGACGTCCTGCACCCACCATTCCAGCGAAGAAAGAAGCAGCAAACTCCGCGCTCGGGCACGCGGTGCCCGTTCGCCTCTGCACCGGCGCCACCACAGGTCCTTCGGCTCCTCAGGAGCGCACGGCCCTGCCACTTTCCCCGCCCGCCCTCGCTCTCCCTACCGGAGATGTCGCCCACCCCGTCCTCAACAGTGTTAACGGTACCCGAGCATCTCCAGAGGAGCACACTGCAGCACGACCGTTCGTCCTTCAGGATGACCAGCCTGCGGGATGGACTGGACAGGATCATCCGCTACCGATGAGGTGTGTATGGGTACCTCAGCGTCCTGGTATGCCTGATTGACACCAAAAGGTAGCTCCTCGTGTAAGGCGAAGGGGCGCACCTCCTCGCCGTGCAATCACGTGTCACGGCCCGATACAGCATGAGGATCTCTCGTCATTTGCAGGCCGCGATTCCATGCCAGCCCCCCTCTGTCTCTCATCTGCAATCACTGCGCGCTATTCCACGCTCCAGGTGACGCACGCATCGTCCTTCTTCCGATCGAACCACGATGACGCACAACGCTCCGTAGCGCCTTTGCTCTCGATCAACGCGTCTCCTGCACGTAACTGGCATCCCCTTGCACAATGGCCCTCCAGGCATTAGAATATTCGCGCATTCGAATACAGTAACGTCCGAAAGGAGGGACGTCTCTTGCATCTCGATGAACGCGAGCGCCGACGCGAGCTCTATCGCCTCCAGGCGATGCTCTGCCAGGTGCTCGCCGATCCAACCCGTATCGAGCTGATTGAGCTCCTCGGTGAGGGGCCAAAGGCGGTCAAGGAGCTCGCCCAGGCCACCGGGCAGCGGCAGGCCAAGATCAGCCAGCATCTCGCGGTGCTCCGTCAGCGTGGTCTTGTCCATGCCCAGCGCGTAGGAACCGAGATGCACTACTCGCTGACCGATCCTCGCATCCTGGAGGCCTGTCACCTGACCCGCTCGCTCTTGCTCGATCAGCTGCTCCGCCAGGGAGAGCTCGCCGAGTCGGTTCTCAGTGAACGGAGGTGAGATCGGTGCCGATCTATGAGTATCGTTGCCAACGCTGTGGCTATCGCTTCGAGAAGCTTGTCCGGCTCTCCCAGACCGCTCAGCCGGTCGTCTGCCCCAACTGCGGTGCCGAGGAGACCGAGCGGCTGCTTTCCGCCTTTGCCACCCACTCGGCAGGTGCCACGAGTACGAGTGCCAGCTGCTCGACCGGCGGCGGCTGAGCAATCCGCTGGTAAAGCGAGCCGTGGGCTCGCTCAGAGGCAAGACGAGCAGGATCACACGGAGAAAGGAGACAACACAATGTTCACGGGCCGCTACGGTTTCGGCGTTGATCTCGATCAGCCATTCGATGAAGTGTTGGCCAAAGTGCAGGACGCACTCAAAGCGGAGGGCTTTGGCGTTCTGACCACGATCGACGTCAAAGAGACGCTGCGCCAGAAGCTCGGTCTCGACATGGAACGGTACGTCATCCTCGGTGCCTGCAATCCACCTCTTGCTCACCGAGCGCTTGAGACGGAGCGAGAGGTTGGCCTACTCCTCCCCTGCAATGTCGTCGTCCGCGAGGTGGATGGCAAGACCCGCGTGGAGATTGCTGACCCCAAAGCCATGCTCGGCATCGTCGGGAATCCCGCCCTCGACGAACTCGCTGCCGAGGCACGGGCTCGACTCCAACGTGCGCTCCAGTCACTCGAGATATCGTGAAGGGGGACCCCGATGTTCTTTCACCAGATCCTGCGTACCGATATCGGCTGTGCCGCGTACATTGTCGGTTCCAACGATGCCGGCCTGGCTGCCGTCGTCGATCCGCGCATCGACATGGTCGAGGAGATCCTCGACGTACTCCAGCGCGAGGGACTGCAGCTGCGCTACATCGTTGAGACGCATAATCACGCCGATCACGTCTCCGGCCATCACCAGCTGGCTGCTGCAACCGGTGCCACAATTGCAGTATCAGCGCTAGCCGGCGCTGCCTATCCGCACCTCCCGCTTCGCGACGGTGACGAGCTCGAGCTTGGTGAGGTCGTGCTGCGTGCCATCCACACGCCGGGGCACCGTCCCGAGCATATCGTCATCGCCGTCATCGACCGCTCGCGGGGTCCGGAACCGTGGCTGGTCCTGACTGGTGATACCCTCTTCGTCGGCGATGTCGCTCGCCCTGACCTGGCCATCGACGGATTTGAAGGTGCAGCGGCGCTGTTCGATTCCCTCCACCAGCGTCTGCTCCAACTCCCACCCGGAACGCTCGTTTTCCCTGGTCATGTGGCTGGATCGCTCTGTGGCCGCGTGAACAATCGGATGACCGGTACCACGATCGGTTTTGAGCAGCGCCATAACCGCGCTTTACAGATTCGTGACCGCGCGGCCTTCGTCCGCTTCATGAATGAGAACTTGCCGGAGCGCCCACCAAACCTGGCGCGAATTGTTGAGCTCAATCGTGGCGCGGAGCCTCCGCGGATCGGCTCGGCCACGCCACTGGCTCCAGCGCGAGTGCGCGAACTGCAGCAAGCTGGTGCGGTTCTCCTCGATATTCGCTCGCCAGCAGCATTTGCCGCCAGCCACGTCCCAGGGGCCATCTCGGTTGCCCTGGATGGCGGCCAGTTCCAGAACCGTGTCGGCCTCGTTGTGCCACCCGATCGACCGCTGGTTCTGATTGTGGAGCGCGAGGAGGAAGCTCGTCTCGCCGTCCAGATGCTGGCCGTGATCGGCTATGACCAAGTCATCGGTTACCTGGCCGGAGGAATGCCGGCTTGGGAGCGTGCTGGCTACCCGTACCAAACGCTCGCACTGCTTACCGTTCAGAAGCTGGCCGAATGGCTGGAGAACGAGCCGCTCCTCCAACTCGTTGATGTCCGCGAGCCATCTGAATGGGTCGAGGGACACATCGCTGGGGCACGGCACATCCCCTTCTATCGGCTACCGAACGAGCTCGCCTCCTTGGATCCAACTCGTCCGGTTGTCCTTGTCTGTGGGGCTGGTGCGCGTAGTGTCTTGGCTGGAAGTCTGCTCCAGGCCCATGGATTCGAACACGTCTGGTCGGTGGAGGGTGGTATGGACGCCTGGCGTGGAGCTGGCTATCCGGTCACGCGCGGAGCTGCAGTCGCCGTGTAACGAGCCTTGACTGTACGGCCGTGGGGTAAGGTCAGGCCTGGGCCTTGCCCCCGCGGCGGCAATGCTCTACCCAGGGTTACTACGCTCGTGTCGCTTCGTGCGCCCTGTTTGGAAGGGAGAAGATGGTGCTTGGTCGTCTGCTTAGTCGGTTTCGTGTACCAGAAGTCACGCCAGCCGAAGCGCATGCTCGCCAGCAGTCAGGAGCCCTCATCATCGATGTGCGCGAGCCCCATGAATGGCGAGCCGGGCACATTCCCGGAGCGCGCCTCGTTCCGCTCGACGAGCTCCCTGCCCGTCTGAGCGAGCTCGACCCGAATCGGGAACTTATTCTTGTCTGCCGGAGCGGCAACCGGAGCGCTTACGCCACTATGATCCTTCAACAGGCAGGCTTTACCCGTGTCGCCAATCTCGCCGGCGGCATGATCGCCTGGACACGCACCGGTCTACCGGTCACACGTTAGATTCGTCGACCTTCTCCAGCGTCAAGAAAGGAGCGTGCGCAGGTCGACCTCTGGATCACTCAACACTGCTCGGTCGACCTGCGCCAACCGCTCAACGAGTCGGCGTGCCGGCCGCATATCCTTGGGCCGCCCCACGATTACCGCACCAAAAATCCGACCACTGGCCAAGTAGAAAGCCGTGAAGGCCGGCTGGTCGAGATCGCCTCGGACGATGATCTCATCCCATTCCACAGGATAACCGTAGTATTGAATAGTCAGGTCATATTGATCCGACCAGAACGATGGCACTGGAGCATATGGCTCTGGCTGTCCTGCCACTGCCTTGGCAACGGCCGCTCCCATTGCCAGTGCGTTGTCGTAGTGTTCCACCCGAATGGCTCGCTGGATCGTTGGATGCCACCAACGTGCCACGTCTCCAGCCGCCCAGACACCTGGAGCGCTCGCGGCACAGGTCGCATCAACCACCACGCCGTTGTCAATCTCGAGCTCGCCGTCGATGGCCGGCAGGGCTGGCCGAACTCCAATTCCAACCACCACAAGGTCACACGGGAGCACCGTTCCGTCGTCCAGAATGGCGCGTTCCACCCGCGCCCGCCCTTCCAGCGCTTCGACCCGCCGGCCCAAGCGCAGGACAACACCGCGGCGCTCGTGCACACGGGCGATTGCGCTCCCGATCTGCTCACCCAGCGCTCGTCCAAGCAGCACTGGCATCGTCTCGACCAGCGTCACCTGCTTCCCCAACGTCCGGGCGCTTGCTGCGACCTCACAGCCAATGAACCCACCCCCAATCACTAATACCCGCTCAACGCGGTGGAGGTCATCGCGTAACGCTCGCGCGTCAGCCATCGACCGGAGGACGCGCACGCCAGGGAGTTCAGCTCCTGGTATCGGTAACCGGATAGGATTTGCTCCCGTTGCCAGCACCAGCTGATCGAAATGGTAGGTCTTTCCACTCTCCGCCTGCGCTGAGCGCGCCTGAAGGTCGAGAGTGGCAATCCGTTCACCGAGCACAAGCGTGATCCCACGTTCCTCGTAGAACGACAGTGGTCGATAGATCAAATCATCCTCGTGCTTCTTCCCAAGGAGATACGCCTTTGACAGCGGAGGACGCTCATACGGGGGGAACTCTTCTGCCCCGACGATAACCACTCGTCCCTGGTATCCAGCATCGCGAATCGCATTGGCAAAGCCGAACGCTGCAACTCCGGCACCGATGACCAAGCACGTCTCAGGCATGACACGACCCCTAGTTGTGGAGCACCAGTGTGTTCCGCAGCACTCACCGCAGTTGTTCCCGGCGCTACCTCCTGGACGAGGGCCCCCTTCTCCGAGGAAGTCCGCAGCAGACGATGCCCACAGTATGCCCTAGCAGGGAGACTCGGGCGGGGGAGATCTTGCATCCTCCACGCCGGAAGAACATTGTCGCACGTTCCCAACAATGTTGGGTGACGCTCAACTGACGGCCTGCGTCCTCCGCCAATGGAAGACGACGGTTAGGTGATGGAGACTACCCGTGGTTTGCGGTCAGCAGCACAGTGGTTGTGAAGAAAGTGTTCCTTGTTGACTCAAGGAAGATCGCGGTCGATACTTCATTGGGTGTGTACGGAGTCGCTTGAGGTGAGCAGTGCGTCGCTGGTTTCTTGGCCTGATCCTCCTCCTTGGAGTAGTGATCCCCTTCCCGTCGGTAGCACGCGGAGCGAACGACTTCGGCTCTCCTCAACCTGGACGATACGTCTATGATCGGGCAGCTGTCTTGACACCAGCTGAGATCACCGATCTTGAGCGGCGCGCCGCGGCCATCAACCAGGTCGGTGCACCAATCGTCGTCTATCTGCGGCTCCATGATGCGTCCTTCGAGGAGACCGTGGCTGATGCCCGGGCGCTCATGGATGCTTGGAGCATCCAGTCCGCACCGGGAGCACGCGATGGCGTGGTGCTGCTCTTCAATCTTCAGCCAAACGATCCGCGGCACGGCCACTTTGCGATTGTCGCTGGCGAGGCACACGTGCGCAGCGGTGTTCTTAGCCAGCGCGAGCTCGATCGGATTGCCGCAGAGATGCTCCCAGCGCTGCGCGAGGGTCGGCTTGCGGCAGGTATTGCTGTGGGTCTCGATGCAATTCACCGGAACCTTACGGTCGGTCCCCCACCCCAGCAGCGGAATTGGTTCCAGCGCATGGCTGACACCCTCGCGCATCAGAACCTCAACCTGATCTGGTTCGTTGCCACCGTCGCTGTTCTGGCTTGGGGAGCCGTGTTGTGGATGAGGATTCCACGACCCGCACGGCGGTCTCCTCCTCTGGCAACGACTGAGCCGCCAAGTGATCTCTCGCCAGCGCTCGCCGGAGCACTTGTCCAGGGACGAGTCATCTTTGACTTGATGATCGCGACGTTCTTTGATCTCGCACGGCGTGGTGCGCTGAGCCTCCAGCCCGTTCCCGAGACGCTACCGAGTCGCTCACGAGCCCCGGTCCATCGAAAGTTCCCAGACGCTGCGGCCGAGCCGCTGGTCCATATCGCTCTTCGGGATCCACAGGTTGTCCAATCGGACTTTGAGCGTGTGGTCTGGGACAGCCTCAAGCCGCTTGCCGGACAGATGCCAGTGGCCGTACAGGCTCTACGCTCCGCCCTTTGGGAAAACTGGCCTCGCGCTCAACAGGCGATCCGTGCCGAACTCATTCGCCGCGGTTGGTTCGATCCGAACATTCGCCGTCAACGCATCGCTTTCTTGATTCCCGGCGTGATCGGTCTACTGCTCGGCATCCTTGCTCTGGCGATCTTTTTGCTTGCAGAGACCCCGTCCGGTGGGATCGGCGTTCTTGCGCTTCTTCCGAGTGGCCTTCTGTGGCTTGTTGTCGCTGACTCGCTCCATGAGACTACGAGCCAGGGCAAGGAGGAAGCGATGCGCTGGCACGGGTTCGTAAGGGGAGTGAAGCAAGCAACATGCCAACGAATCGCTACTCTGGACCTCGACCGGCTGCTCCCGTACGCGATCGCGCTCGGCATCCGCAAAGACCTTGACGTTCATCTCCGCACAGCACATCTGCGCGGGTACGTGCCGATCTGGCTCGAGAACGACCAATCATTATCGGATAACGAAGGTGATCTCCTGTTGTACGAATTCTGGAAGACTGTGGAAAGGACCCTCCTGTCTGGTTCGTCCAGTCGAACAAGCGATACAAGCGGCGATGGCGGTGGCGCCTCAAGTGGTAGCGCAGCTTCCGGCGGCAGTTTCTAATCTGCCGTCGTTACGTCTTGCAGCGGGGAGCTTGTGATCACCTTTGGGCAGCAGGAGTTGGCAGGTCTCTAGCCACCTTCTAGAACAGCACGCCCAGCAAAGCCCCCTCACGCCGACCGAGGCAGAACAGGCTAAAAAGCAGCGGACAGCAACTTGTTGCCTAGTTCCTTAAACCAGGCCGAGATGCGGGGCAACTTGGCTGCCACTGTGTCTTCGCTCATCTCCGCGGCTGCCGCGACACGTACACCATGCCGTCGCGGACTTGCACCTCGTACACCGGCAGCGGTTCTGTCGCTGGGAGTGAGACGACACGTCCGGTAGCGAGCTCGAACCCTGACCCATGCAATGGGCAATACACAATCCCGTCCTCGAGATCACCCTCGGCCAGTTCAGCTTCCTCGTGGGTACAGATTCCATACACGGCGTACAGCCGGTCGCCATAGCGCACGAGAATGCGGGGCTCACCGTCAACTTCAAAGCGGACGATCTTAGCCTCCGGCACCTCGGCCAGAGGCATGACGGCGACGAAATCTGTGTTCTCGTGACGCTCCCCCACGGTCATCGCCATGCTCGCCGCCCTGCCTTCGCCTGACACTTCACTTTTGCGCCGACGCACCTCTACTCCAAGGTCACCACGAAAGCCGATCCGCTTATGCGTCCCGTCACAGAACGGCTTCTTGGATGAGCCACCACAGCGACACAGCCAGAGTTCTTCACCTTCGTAGGGAATCTCGTTTCCCTCGTGGTCAACCAGAATAACTCGGCCTTGGACGTAGTAGGGACCATTCTGCCGAACCGTGATCCGAACCTCGCTCACTGCCTCTCCTCCGGTCCTCTGCAACGTCATTCGCCAGCCCGATAGCAACTATAGCGTTGCGGAAGTGCCCGGGCGCAAGATGAGCGCCAAAGATTCTCCGGACAACGCTCTCATTCTGCGAGGAAGCCGCCGCATCATGCCAGAATCTCCTGCATTCCCTGCCACGAGGAGCTCATCTGATCTTCCTTCTCCTGCCGGGTAGGCAAGCACAGTGGTTCAGTCGAGCTGTGTTTCCTATGGCCCAAGGATCCCAGGTTGCCACGCAGCTGCAACAGGAGACAGCCCAATCACCCTGCCTGCGGGGTGCACTCAGCGAGTGGCAGACCAAGCGGACATCCATGGAGGGTTCTTCTCCCTGTGTCCGGTACGCCATTGGTGCCGCACGTATCCGTGCGCTTCACCTTGCCAAGGAGGAGTACCTGTCGCCAAGGACTCCGCAGGCGTAACAGTTTGTGAGACTGGAAATACCACAGCCCCAGCACAACCATCAGCGGTCACACGGGCAAACCACACGTGAGGATGCCCTCGCTGTGACGTCAATGGAGCATATACCAACTGTGGGTATCCCAGGCTTCGAGGCGATCCCTCCAAGACATGATTGACAGCTTCGGTTTTCCGATGCTATAGTGCTGAAGAAGTCTCCTTCGTCGGATCCATATCTCGAGCAGGTTGGTATGCGGCTATGGGCAAAGGGGGACACATGAAGACCCGTGCTGCTGTCTTGTATGGGCCCACTCGGCAGTTCCAGGTGGAAGAACTCGAACTTGACGAGCCGAAAGCCGGAGAGGTCCTAGTCAAGATGGTGGCAACCGGCATGTGCCACTCCGATTGGCACTTCGCCACCGGCGACTTCACAACCAACTATCCCATTGTGACAGGTCACGAGGGCGCTGGCATCGTTGAGAAGGTCGGCCCCGGTGTCACTGAAGTTCAGCTTGGTGACCATGTCATCTTGACGTTCATTCCCTCGTGCGGCAAGTGCCGGTGGTGCCTCACCGGTCTCCCTGTCCTTTGTGATCGTGGCGCGAACATCACCGGTGGTGCACTGCTCGACGGGACTTTTCGGCTCCATACTGTGGATGGACGGGACGTCGGACAGCTTGCTGGCATTGGGTGCTTTAGCGAGTATATTGTAGCTCCTGTCGAGACACTCATCCGCGTCGAGCCGGATATCCCACTGGACAAGGCATGTCTTGTCGCCTGTTGCGTTCCGACAGGATTTGGTGCCGCCACGAAGCGTGCCGAAGTGCGCCCTGGTGAAGTGGTGGCCGTGTTTGGGCTTGGCGGCGTGGGCATGAACGCCGTCCAGGGCGCCGCCCTCGCCGGCGCCTCCAAGGTCATCGCCGTCGATATCGTCCCCTGGAAGCTCGAAGCCGCCCAGGAATTCGGCGCAACCCACACCATCAACGCCCAGTACGAGGACCCCGTCCAGCGCATCCTCGACCTCACCAACGGCGTCGGCGCCGATAAGACCATCGTCACAATCGGCCACGTCGAGCCCGAGCACATCGGCATCGCCTACCGCGCTACCCGCAAAGCCGGACGCTGCGTCGTGGTCGGTCTGGCACCAATTGCTACCGACTCCATGAAGGTTCCGCCGGCCGACTTGGTGCTCCTTGGGAAGGAGGTCGTCGGAACCCTCTACGGCCACGTCAATCCCCGCGTTGACTTCCCCTACCTCCTCCAGCTCTACCGCGCCGGCCGCCTCAAGCTCGACGAATTGGTCACCAAGACCTATCGCCTCGATGAGATCAACCAGGGCTACGCCGACCTCCTGGAAGGACGTGTGATCCGCGGTGTCATCCTCTTCGACTAACCGACACTCCGGTGATGGGCCGTGGCGTTGCACCTTCCCCGCGGTCTCGCGGGCTGGCGCGACGCCACGGCACAATAGGGAGCGCACAGAGTAATCCGCCGCCCCCAGTCCTGACCGAGCAGAACCACGGGATGCTCGAAGTCGGTTCCACACAAGCTTCGCGTGTTGGCCAGGACGAACCTGCGCCGACGGCCCGTGAACTCGGTACCCGTGACCTAACGGCTCCGCTCCCGGCGTGGCGCCCCACGTGGCCAGTAGAACGAAAGCGCGACAAGCACGGGACGCACTGTTCGGTAGCGTAGGCAGCCAGCCAGAAGCCCTGCATTGTTCGCAAGATCGTCAAGTATGTGCGCGAGAACGAAGCGGACCAGATCAAGACGCGGTCGCTTGCGGACATAATCGACCACTGCTGTTCCGGTAAGACTCATCACCACCAGGGCAAGCAGCCACTGGCCCACGCTCCTGCGCCGCGCTAGCACTCCTGTGATCAGCGCTGCCCAGCTGTAATATCGACTTACTGTTCTTCCCACCCAATAGACTGCCGCTGCCGTTCCCCGGAGTTCCCCTTGTAAGAGACGCCCGGTACCAATTGGTGCTCCCGCGCGCCGTACGCTCCTCATCGCACTCACCAGCTCTGCCAGTATTGGCAGCAGCGCGAGCACCGGGAGCCATCGTCCACGACGCCAGCTAGACAGGGCCCAACCTACGCTCATCAGCAGGGCAAGTGGGAGAGTGAGCACATGCCGGTAGGCAGGATGTCGCTCGACAAGCACAACTTCCGACGTCGCGTAGGCCGCTCGACGACGCAAGAACGGCCAGAGTCGGTCACGGTGATCGTGGTAGACCACACCACTTGGACGGTACAGCACTCGCCAGCCCTGCTCGCAGAGCCGCCAAATGAGATCCACATCCTCACCAGGATGGATACGCGCGAAGCCACCTAACTCGAGCAGGACTCGTCGCCGCATCAGCACGTTCGCTGTTGCCAGATACGGCACTGCACCGCGCGGCCGCACCCGGGCCGGTACTGGCCCATGTGTCAACGGCGATTGCACCGCTTCGTACCGATCAAGCCAGCTCTGTTCATCCGCCGGCAGGACGGCACCCCCCACCGCTGCCACGCTCGGGCGGACAAACTCCACAACGAGTTCTCGCAACCAGCGCGGATGCGGCAGACAGTCGCTATCGGTGAAGGCGACGATCTCCCCTTGTGCCGCTGCAGCCCCTTGGTTGCGACACTCAGCCGCTCCCACGCGCACTGGCATGCGGATCACGCGCAGGGGGAGCCGCCCGCACCACGCCGCAGCGCGCTCTGGTGTTTCGTCCGTCGAAGCGTCATCGATGACAAGAACCTCCAGCCGATCACGCGGATAGTCCAGCCGCTCCAGCGCGGCCAGACATGCCTGGAGCTGCCGCGGCCGGTTTCGCACGGGGATCACGACGGTTACTGGTGGCAACACTTCCTCCGGAACGCTCCACTCCAAGCGCACAAGTCCCTCATCGGCGAACCGCTCCAGGAGCTCCAGCGCCATCTCGCGGCGCAGTCCTGGAACAGTCCGCAACGCCTGCTCCACGTCTGGATTCGCCCGGAGCGCTTCGAGCAGGCGGCCAACCTTGGGATGTACTCGCCATGCGCGGAGTGGTCGTTCTGCCACAATCCACACCGCCTCGCCTTGGGCGAGGCAGCGCGCGGTAGGATCGACGAAACAACGGGCCGTGATAGCCACCGGGCCGTCGCGATGCGACTGTGGTGCTTCTCCGTCACCTTGGCTGCGGACTGTCACGGATGACTTGCTGCCCCTCACCGCTCACTTGAGCCGACCGAAGTCGGAGGGCAGTGAGTGTCCCGCTCCTCACCTTGGATGACTGCGCACGTCACTGCGCTGCCGGCGTGACTGCTACCCGCCGTGGGCTCCGCACCGGACGCGGATGCAAACGCAGCGGCAGAACGATATCGGTCGGTCCAGTCTCGGGCGCAAAGACGCACTCGGGATCTGGCGCATCCAGCGGCGTTCCGGTGAAGTACTTCACCGCGAAGCACCCGCTCTGGCAGCGGGAATACGCAGAGCACGCTTGGCAGGTCGAGCCAGCCTCCCACTCACGTAGCCGCCGGAAAAGCGGCGAATCACGCCAGATCTCAGTGAACGAGCGCTCGCGGACGTTCCCTGCCTTGAACTCCTCAGTCAGAACGAAGGGGCAGGCATAGACGTCACCGCGCGGATCGACACAACAGACAATCCGACCGGCTCCGCAGAGGTTAAGCCCTTCCAGCGGCCGCCCAAGCGCCGAGAGATGGAAGAATGAGTCTCCCGTCAGCACATCTGGATGATTCACGAGCCAACTGTACAGTTGGTGGCTCTGGGCTCGGGTCAAGCGGAGTTCATGCCACACCTCGCGCCCGCGCCCTGACGGTCGCAGGCGTGTTACCCGGAGTTGTGCTCCATACGACTTGGCGAGCGCGTAGAAGTCCTCGAGCTGCTCGAAGTTCCGTCGCGTCAACACCACATTGATCTTAAAGGGGAACCGGCGGGCTGCCAGGAGCTCCATCGCTCGCCGCGCCAACGCATACGATCCTGCACCCCGGATCGCGTCGTTTACCTCTGGCGTCACTCCATCGAGACTGATCTGGACGTCGAGATACGGTGTACGCACGATCCAGTCTGCGACAGACTCGTCGATCAGGCTCCCATTGGTACTGAACTTCACACCGATCCCGCGCGCGATTGCATACTCCATCAGCTCGAAGAAGTCAGGGCGAAGAAGCGGCTCTCCACCCCCGACATTGATATAGAACACCCGCAATGCTGCCCACTCATCGATCAGCCGCTTGGCTTCTTCCGTCGTCAATTCATCGGGCGCGCGCTTACCGGAGGAGGACAAACAGTGCACACAGTTGAAGTTACAGGCGTAGGTGATTTCCCAAGTCAAGCAGATCGGCGCATTCAACCCGCGGCGCAGCACGTCAGTCCACATCGATGACCCCCCTGCGACGCAGCCCCTCCAGGAGCGGCAGGATCTTTTCTACCGCGTCCTCCGGCAAGACGCCCGCTGCCCGCAGGCGCTGCGCCACCTCGGCGATCGTCTCACTCCCAGTACCCTCGACAAAGGGAACAAGCCAGGGCGGGATGAAGAATAACCGGCGCTCATGGTAGGTGTAGGCCAGCGCCCCAAACGGCTCCGGTCGGAGCGCCGCAGTCCGCGCAAGCTTCGTGCGGTTCTCCCAGCGCACCGGCTCGATCAGTACACCCCGCACATGCCATCGATCGTGATCTCCGCGAGCAGCATCTCCACCAGCTGCTCGGCCGACTCCTCTGTCTCGGTCGAGAGCGTCGCAGCCGGCTGCTCCTCGACCACCGCCTCCGGCTCCTCCACCAGCGTCTCCACCATCGGCTCCATTGTTCCGCTCCCTTCTCCCCGCATTTCCTTAACCACCCAACATGTTCGGAATGTCAGCCGGAGTATATCCAGACGTCTCGAAGGTGTCAACGCTCGTCTTCCGAGGAAAGTCTCTATTTACCCGGAACCTATGTCGGTGAATCCCCTTCTCGCCCGTCCACGGAAGGGTTGACAGCCATTCGATTATCTGCTATACTTTGAATGGAAATAGTTCTCTCTCACCTAACAGTCAACGAGAGGATTCTGGTCGGTCGGAGATGTTGTGAAAGGGGGAGCCTATGAAGACGCGGGCAGCCGTGCTGCATGGTCCCACCAAGACGTTTAGTGTTGAAGAATTGGAACTGGATGAACCCAAGGCTGGAGAAGTCCTCGTCAAAATGGTTGCTACCGGCATCTGTCACTCTGACTGGCACTTCGCCACCGGCGATCACCCTGCCCGCTACCCCATTGTCCCCGGCCACGAGGGCGCCGGCATCGTTGAGAAGGTCGGCCCCGGTGTCACTGAAGTTCAGCCTGGCGACCATGTGCTCCTCACCTTTATCCCGCCCTGTGGAAAGTGCCGGTGGTGCCTCACCGGTCTCCCTGTCCTCTGCGACCGAGGCGCCGGTGCGACCATCGGTGCTCAGCTCGACGGCACCTTCCGCCTCCGCACGAAGGACGGCCAAGAAGTCGGCCAGTTCGCCATGATCGGCTGCTTCAGCGAGTACACAGTCGCCCCGGCCGACGCGATCGTGAAGATCGACCCCGATATTCCACTCGACCGCGCCTGTTTGGTCTCTTGTTGCGTGCCCACAGGTGTCGGTGCCGCCGCCAAGCGCGGTGAGGTCCGGGCCGGTGAAGTGGTGGCCGTGTTTGGGCTTGGCGGCGTGGGCATGAACGCCGTCCAGGGCGCCGCCCTCGCCGGCGCCTCCAAGGTCATCGCCGTCGATATCGTCCCCTGGAAGCTCGAAGCCGCCCAGGAATTCGGCGCAACCCACACCATCAACGCCCAGTACGAGGACCCCGTCCAGCGCATCCTCGACCTCACCAACGGCGTCGGCGCCGATAAGACCATCGTCACAATCGGCCACGTCGAGCCCGAGCACATCGGCATCGCCTACCGCGCTACCCGCAAAGCCGGACGCTGCGTCGTGGTCGGTCTGGCACCAATTGCTACCGACTCCATGAAGGTTCCGCCGGCCGACTTGGTGCTCCTTGGGAAGGAGGTCGTCGGAACCCTCTACGGCCACGTCAATCCCCGCGTTGACTTCCCCTACCTCCTCCAGCTCTACCGCGCCGGCCGCCTCAAGCTCGACGAATTGGTCACCAAGACCTACCGCCTCGATGAGATCAACCAGGGCTACGCCGACCTCCTGGAAGGACGTGTGATCCGCGGTGTCATCCTCTTCGACTAACCGACATCTCGTGGTCGGTTCTTTGCTAATCCTCCTACCGAGCTCCACTGGGCAGTCGCCCAGTGGAGCTCCCTGTTGTCGGGCAGGGGTCGGCTCGACTGACTACCCCGTCGGCAGTGCATCGCTCAGAGGTCAGGGGCGACTCATCGGCCAGGGTAGCTCGACCAACCCACTCCCAGATGTCGGGACCAGCCAGCGTGGTCACCGTCGTACGCGGCGAACGAGCCCACGACACCCCTGTTGCTTGACCCCAGTCTGGTGCCTCCCGGTACGCGCGCCGCGCGCTACACCGACGTCCTCACGAAACGATCGCGCGACGGTTTGGACTGCACCAGCGCCGCAGTCGCACTGTCTCCCGATGGTCGCCCTCAAGGCTGTCGCACGTCATGTACAACCATTATGGCAACTCGTTGACGCGGTGCCCGTGTGCCACCGCATTCAGCTGCCGGTGCAGCCGGTGTCGCTGCTGCGTCGGGATTACTAAGCATTTTGTCGATGCAGGAGGAGCAATGGCGAGCACTCGTGAATGGTTTGAGTCGGTCGCTGAGGCTCAACGTCGTGCGAAGAAGCGACTTCCCCCGTCAGTCTACGCAGCCATCCTCGCGGGGAGTGAGCGCGGGGTCACCCTGAGCGACAATGTTGCGGCCTTCGCCGAACTCGGCTTCATCCCGCGTGTCGCCGCCGCACCCACACAGCGTCATCTTGCGACGACGGTCCTCGGGTTCGAGATTTCCCTCCCGGTGCTCATCTCGCCGACCGGTGTGCAGGCGATCCACCCGGATGCCGAGGTCGCTGTCGCTCGTGCCGCAGCCGCAGCCGGCACGATCATGATCCTCAGTTCGTTTGCCAGTAAGCCGCTGGAAGAGGTCGTCGCTGCCAATCCGCGTACCTTCTTCCAGATCTATTGGCTGGGCACACGCGATCGCATCCGCGCCATCCTGGAACGCGCCAAGGCTGCCGGTGCTAAGGGGATTGTCGTCACGCTCGATTGGTCCTTTGCCACTCGCCGCGATTGGGGTAGCCCCTTCATTCCCGACCGCCTCACGCTCCGCAATATGCTCAAGCTCGCTCCCGAAGCCCTGTCCCGTCCCGGTTGGCTGTGGGAGTACCTCAAGCGCAGGAAGTTGCCCGATCTCACCGTGCCGAACCTCGCGCTTCCGGGGCAGCGACCGCCTACTTTCTTCGAGGCGTACTTCGAATGGATGCAGACACCGCCCCCAACCTGGTCCGATATCGCTTGGCTGCGCGAGCAGTGGGACGGTCCTTTCATCCTGAAAGGTATCCTGCATCCAGACGACGCTCGGCGTGCAGCCGAGATCGGCGCAGACGCCATTTCCGTGTCTAACCACGGTGGGAACAACCTCGACGGTGCTCCGGCCTCGATTCGCGTCCTCCCCACGATCGTCGAGGCCGTTGGCGACCGCCTCGAGATTCTCCTGGATGGCGGCATCCGCCGCGGGAGCGATGTCGTCAAAGCGCTTGCTCTGGGGGCGCGTGCTGTCCTGATCGGTCGCGCCTACCTTTGGGGGCTCGCCGCCAACGGAGAAGCCGGTGTCCGCAACGTGCTGGAACTGCTCCGCAGTGGTATCGACGAGACCCTTCTCGGCATCGGCAAGTCTTCCATCCATGAACTCTGCCCAAGCGACCTCGTGATCCCACCCGGCTTCATCGCCGGCCCAGCAAGTTCCGTCGCCCACTGGCGCTGCCGGGAGCCGAGCGCTCACCCGCTCCCTGTCTAATGAGCCCCGGTCCCCCACTCGGGGCCGGGGCTCGCCCCCTCCCTCTCCACACAAGCACCCGCTTTCTCGTCTCTCTGCTCTAATGGGGCACTGCTTCAGGCTCCAAACTCGTCCGAAAAGCCGTGATCCGGAGCCCCCCACCCTGTTGCATCGTCTCTACGATGACCAGAAACACTGCAGCACCTTGTCGGCCCGGTCATACCAGCACCGACTCATCAGCTCCTTACCCATGAGCGGATGATGACGACCTCGACGAGACAGAAGCCGAGGCTGTCTCCGCAGAAGAGAGTCTGGCAGAGGTTCTTCGTTGCGTCCCACGAACTCAACAGGATGCGAGCGCAGAGCCAAGAACTAGACCAACACGCGAGAACAACCAACCGAGCGCTTGCCCCCATCTTCAGGACCAAACCGGAATGATTGGTCTACGCCGGTGAACATCCACCGCGGGGCCAACGCCCATCTCGCCGCTGCAGTGGGAATCACGCAGAACGATCCCCGTTGTTCCGTTATTATGAACACTTCCATTGACGACACTTCAGAACTGATGTTACCGTACGCCTAGTATAGAACGTGACCGTGCTCACCTGCTGCGCCGAACCAGCCGCGCTCGTGGGGGCAGAAAGGGGGCCTCGGTGAAGACCCGCGCAGCCGTTCTCTGGGGGCCGACACAACACTTCGAGATTGAGGAACTCGAACTCGACGAGCCCAAGCAAGGCGAGCTCCTGATTAAGCTCGTCGCAACTGGTCTCTGCCACTCCGACTGGTACTTTGCAACCGGTGACAGCCCGGGTCGATACCCGATCGTTGCTGGCCATGAAGGAGCCGGTATCGTCGAGAAGGTCGGCCCCGGTGTGACCGACTTCCAGCCGGGGGACCACGTCATCTTGACCTTCATCCCGCCTTGCGGCAAGTGCCGGTGGTGCTTGAGCGGGATCCCCGTCCTCTGCGATCGCGGCGCGAACGTGACGCTCGGGGCCCAACTTGACGGCACCTTCCGTCTCCACACCAAGGACGGCCAGGACGTCGGCCAGTTCGCGATGATCGGTTGTTTCAGCGAGTGGACAGTCGCGCCGACCGACGCCGTCGTCAAGATCGATCCCGACATCCCACTCGACAAGGCCTGCCTCGTCGCCTGCGCTGTCCCGACCGGAGCCGGCGCTGCGATGTTCCGCGGTGGCGTCCGTCCCGGTGATACGGTCGCTGTGATCGGGGTCGGCGGCGTGGGCATGAACGCGGTGCAGGGTGCAGTCCTCGCCGGCGCAGTCCGAGTGATTGCTGTTGACCGAGTCGCGTGGAAGCTGGAAAAGGCCAAGGAATTCGGCGCCACACATACCATTGATGCCACGCGCGAGGATGTCTATCAGCGTATCATGGAGATTACCAACGGTGTTGGTTGCGACAAGGTGCTCCTCACCCTCGACCACGTTAAGCCGGAGCACGTGGGCCTCGCAACCCAAGTCACGCGCAAGGCCGGTCGCACCGTCATCGTTGGCGCCTCCGGCCGCGGCATGGACCACATCGATGTGACCCCCCGTGAGTTCATGCTCCTCGCCAAGGAGATCGTGGGAACCATCTACGGACATTCCAATCCAAAGGTCGATATCCCGCGCTTCCTTGAACTCTATCGGATGGGCAAACTCAAGCTCGACGAACTCGTCACGAAGACCTATAAGCTCGAGCAGATCAACGAGGGATATCGCGACGTCGTCGAAGGACGCGTTATCCGCGGCGTGCTGCTCTTCGATCACTGAGCACGCCGCCTGACACTGGCGGATCGCGGAGCAATCTCCGCCAGCTTCCAACCATGCACACTCCTCGCGAGGTGACCCGGCCCTCGATCGGGGTGGCTCGGATACCCGAGTTGCCCCGATCTTTTTTGCCTGCCATGACAGACACCGACTCGATTGCTCCCGAGATGCGCTCCGTCATCATCCACGCCGTCACAGGGACCAAGCCGACAGCAGCATGCACGATCTTCATCGTTCGCCCGTGATCCCATCCACGAGTGATATCGCGATCCAAGGCAGCACGTTGATCCCTCCCGACATGTATGCCTGTATTGCCTTCAGGAATATCGCCACCGGAACGTGTCTCAGTGTGCATGCTCGTCGCGGCTAGCAAACTTGTGCGATGAACTCGTTACGTTCTGAAAAAGAACTGATTACCGGCATCCACCTCACCAGCAGTACCCTTCGACACAGTGTCCGGACTATGAGGGGGTTCACTATGGCTTGGAAATGAACCGGGGTGCGATCATCGCGCCACACTCCGATTGTGAGAAACGACAGGCAATGGAAGAAAGGACGTCCCAACATGTTCGAACGCCTCACTCACCGGCTTCTCCTTTTCACACTCGCCGTTCTCCTTGCGGTCACGCTCGTGAGTCCACGCGTGACCAACGCCGCAAACGATACGATTCCATGTCGTGAATTTCCTGAAACGGGCTATCAGATCTGCCACGGCTTCCTCGCTTTCTGGAACGACTTCGGTGGCTTGCCCATCTTTGGCTATCCGATGAGCAACGAAATGACTGAAGAGGGCACCGTCGTCCAGTACTTCGAGCGTGCTCGCTTCGAATGGCACCCGAACGCTGCTCCTTCTCAGCACGACGTCCTCTTGGGGCGGATCGGTGCTGAATATTCTGCCGGCTGGAGCTCCTTACCGGCGTTCCAGCCGACCGAGCCCCGATCTGATGCACGCTTCTTTCCGGCGACCGGTCACAATGTTTCTGGTGCTTTCCAATCCTTCTGGGAGGAATCCGGTGGTGTATCTCTCTTCGGCTATCCGCTGAGCGAGGCATTTCTTGACCACGGCATAACGGTCCAATACTTTGAGCGCGCCCGGTTCGAACTCCATCCCGGGGCAGCACCGGAGCGCCAGGACGTGATGCTTGGTTTGCTCGGTGCAGAACTACTCCGCGCACGCTCATTGGAGACGCTCGCGAGCAGTCTCCATAATCCCCGGGGCATCGCGGTGGCATCGGACGGCACAATCTATGTCGCCGAAGCAGGAAATGGTGGTTCTGGTCCTTGTCTCGCCGGGCCAGAGGGCAACCAGATTTGCTTCGGTACATCAGGTGCAGTCGTGCGCATCGCGGGTTCGTCCGTCGAACGGATTGTGACAGGGCTTCCCTCGCTTGCCGCTCCTGACGGCAGCTTTGCGCTCGGCCCGCAAGACGTCGCGCTCGGTATCGATGGCACGCTTTACGTTGCCGTCGGTCTCGGTGCTGATCCAGCAGTGCGCGCCGAGCTTCCGAGTGACGGCCAATATCTGGGGCAACTACTGCGTATCACCCCCGATGGTGACATTACTCCTCTTGCCGACCTTGCCGCCTATGAAACGGCCAATGATCCGGACCGCCTGGGGCCTGACAGCAATCCCTTCGCTCTCCTTGTCGACGGTGATCAACTGATTGTCGTCGATGCAGGGGCGAACACCTTGTTGGCAGTCACCGCAAGCGGTGAGATCTCTACACTTGCGGTCTTCCCAACGCTTATGGCCCCGGCACCGCCGTTCCTGAATCTCCCGCCGGGCACGGAGATACCGGCGCAGCCTGTCCCGACCAGCATCGTCAAGGGGGCCGACGAGGCGTATTATGTCAGCGAGCTGACCGGCTTCCCCTTCCCGGCGGGACGAGCACGCTTGTGGCGGGTCATCCCTGGGCAGGCGCCCGAAATCGCCGCGACCGAGTTCACCAACATGATCGACCTGGCAACCGATCCCCACGGGAACCTGATCGTCCTGGAAATCACCGCCCACGGTCTTCTTGCAGCTCAGGAAGGCCTCGTCGAGGGCGCACTTGGGGAACTCGCTCCAGACGGCACCTACACGCCACTGCTGCTGACCGGGCTGGTCATGCCGACCGCCTTCGCCTTCGCTCCCGATGGCTCTCTCATCGTTACCCAGAACAGCACCAGTGGAAACGACGCGCAGCTCGTCCGTGTACGTCGCTAAGCCCGTGAACTTGTTAGGGATCTGGCAGGGGACGGTGCTTCACCGTCCCCTGCCAGGCCGCCTCTTAGCGACGCCCCTTTACCTGCGCCCAGTACTCCTGCGCCACGCGACTCAGCGGTACGGGAGCCACAGTTGCTCGTACTTCGAACGGCCGGTGCCGCTCGATCCACGGCTGGCTCCGCTCCCCACCGTCGCTTTCGCCCCATACCACGACCACCTCGGTCCCCGGTGTAGCTTCTTCCTCTTGCACCAGGCCAAGCGAAACGACTCGCCGCTCGGTTGCGAGATATCCGGTCCACTGCGAGATCCCGATCGTTTCTCCTCGCAGGTTTCGCACTTGGTCGTACTTCCACACTGCATATTGGGCCACAGGCAGGTCAAGGTATTTTGCTGGTGTACCGTCGTCAAAAAGTGCCGCACGCATCAGGGCCAACACGTCATCGGTATTCCAGACCAGCGTCACCTTTCGGCGCCGCGGTCGCTCGCGCAGTTGCTCGAGGGCTGGTCGGCCCACGAACTCGTGGTCGAACTTGATAATCCGCTCATACCCGAGTTCGTAAGGGGTTACATAGTAGTCCTCAATGTTCGGCGAATAGAAGCTCCCACCAAGCGCCCGGGTGGCTTCGGCCGAGGTCGCGGGGAGCCACTCCCGGTACGGCCGGAGCTCCTCGCCGGTATAGATGGCTGGCAAGGGAGCAGCGAACCATCCGGACTCCAACGCATTCGTGAAGTACGCAAGTGGCCCCAGTCGCCGCAGACCGAACCGCTTCCCAGCTTCCACCAGCGCGTCAAGGACCGTCTCGCGGTCCTCCCACGGCCCGGAGAGTTCGAACCCCGGCGAACCAGTCATACTGTGTCGCATTACCCACACCGGGCGACCAGCAATTGGTAGCTCAACGAAGTTGAAGAACTTGATCTCTGGGATCGGCCCACCGATCAGTGTTTCGAGCAAGGGTGTCGCGTTCGGCCCTTCTATCTCGAAGCGATACACTGTCCGTCGTCCAGACGGATTCAACGCAAAGAGCGGGTCTTCCTCGATCGTGACATCAAAGCCACCTGTCACTGCGTTGTACTTGATCCAGTTCATCGTCATATCGGCACCAACAAGGAGCATGGTTTCTGGTTCGATACAGTACAGGATGGCGTCTCCGATGATGTGCCCGCTTGGCGCACAGGCCACGAACTGCTTGGCTTTCCCCGGCCCAAACGTCTTGAAACTATTGACGCCAAGCGACTCCAGCAGCCGCACCGCGTCGCGCCCGCGCACCCAGAGGTTCACCATGTGGAACGACTGGTCAGAGAGCCCCACCGACTCCCACCAGGACCGCTGCTCGTCGCGCCAATTTGTGAACTCGGGCAAGACATGGGGTGATGGTTGGAGCAAGGTGATAAAGGGGGTCAGTGCGCTTTTCTGGTTCCCAAAGAGGTAATCCACGATATTCGGCACAGAGTCGATGAGATGCTGCAACGACCGGAACTCCTGTGCAGCAGCCATCGCTTGCCCCCTCTTCGTACGTCAGGCCAAAGATACTCCCGGTCGTCCGCCGATTTGGTGGTCCACGGGCTGCCATAGGATGCTCATCCTCTAGACGCAACGCCTCCTGCCAAGCGACGCACTGAGCGAAAGCACCTCCCAGTCAGCCTGCGCGCCTTGGCCCGCTCTCCCCCACTATCACTCTCTCCTGTGTCCTACAGAGTCTTCAGGTTATAGCTTAACTCAATCCGGCGAACCGCACAACCGGTTCCTTCCTGTCCTTGCCCCGGCGCGGCATTAGCTAGCCCTGGGTGCCCGCGCTGCCACACGCGTTCGACCAGCTGCAGAGCACCGACTCCGAAGAGAGTCCTCACCCAGTGAAGGAAGCCGTTGGGGGTGCTCCTTCGGACGCAAGACCGGTGCTGCGAATAACACGTCCGAATGGGTCGGTCGAGGAGATCGGCACGCTCCTTCGATGAGGTGAATCGGGCGAGAGATTGCTCACAGGAGATCGTCGGCAGCAGACCGGACAGAATCCCCCACCCTTGACAATCACCCCGCTCTCCCCTCACACTCCCTGCGTTGTTGTGGAGTGGGATGGAGTCCGACCATGGCCACCGAACGCACCAGCGACCAGTGGTTCACGATCCTCCGCACGAGCGCAGAACTCCGCTTCGGTTCTGAGCGCGCCGCTGTCCTCACGGACGAACTCCGTGCCATGGCCGAGGCCGTCGCTCGTGTCCTCAGTGAACCGCTCAACTTCCATGCTGAGTCACCGGTCGATTTCCCGATCGAAAGGGTTGACCGCTCATGACTGCGCTGATCCAGCTTTCCGTTCGCGAGATCCCGCTCCGTATCCGCCAACGAGAACTGAGCGCCACCGAGCTCGTCCAAGCGCTCCTCGAGTGGATCGATCGCACCGATCCCACTCTCCAGGCCTGGGCCGAGATCGATCGCGATGGCGCACTCCGCGAGGCCGAGCGGCTTGATCGACTCGCGACCCGCGGTACCGTCCTCCCGCTCCACGGTGTTCCCGTTGGCCTCAAGGATGTGATCGATGTCGCTGGCCTACCGACCCGTGCCGGCTTCGCACCCTTGTCTGATCGCCCCGCTCAAGCAGATGCGACGATCGTCGCGCGCCTGCGCGAACTCGGTGCAGTTGTCCTTGGCAAGACCCACACCACCCAGCTCGCGTTCGCTGATCCGGCACCGACACGCAACCCCTGGAACCCGGAACGCACCCCCGGTGGCTCCAGTTCCGGATCAGGCGCGGCTGTCGCTGCCCGCCAAGTCCCCCTTGCCGTCGGAACACAGACCGCCGGCTCTGTGCTTCGTCCCGCGGCCTACTGCGGCGTCGTCGGTTTCAAGCCGAGCCTCGGCTGGCTTCCTCTTGACGGCGTGATCCCCCTCGCCTGGACACTCGACCACCTCGGTCTCTTTGTCCGCTCGGTGGAAGACGCAGCCTACGTCTACGTCGCGCTCTGCGCTCATCAACGTCTTGAGCTTCCGCTCCTGACTGAGCCACCGCGTCTCCTCCTCCTCGTCGATTTCCTCGAACTCGCTGAGCCTGAGGTGGCCGAGCACCTCCTTGACGTGGCCCGTCGCTTCCGCGAGGCCGGCGCTCGTGTTGAGGAGCGGCGTCTGCCGGTCGATGTGGGACTCCTCCTCGCTGTCCATCACGTCATCATGCTCGCCGAAATGGGTGCGCTCCACCAGCAGATGCTTGAGCGCCACCCAGACGCCTACGGTCCGCGCCTGCGTTCCGCGGTCGAGGTGGGCCAGCTTATCCCGTCGGGCGCGCTCCTGCATGCGCGTCGTCTCCGCCGGCGCTTGGGAGCACTGCTCGACACCTTCCTCGCCCAGGCCGACGCGGCCCTGCTTCCCACTGCCTCTGGTCCGGCGCCAGGCCGTGAAACAACCGGTGACCGTCGCTTCCAAGCTGTCTGGACACTCCTGGGAACGCCGGCTATCTCCGTCCCCAGCGGATTGACACGCGACGGACTACCCCTCGCCACGCAACTCGTCGCTCGCTACGGCCATGACCGCCATCTCCTCCACGTCGCTGCCTGGTGCGAGCGCATCCTTCCTGGCCTTCCACCGCCACCACTCACCTAGCCCAAAACAGCTTGGGCGACCCTTGACAGATTCGGCAAGATATCGCAGCGTTTTGGGACTCAGCTGACCGTCACGAACGGAGCCAGACAATGGGCGTCCTCACGCGACCAGAAATTCTTCGGCTCATTGAGGCAGGCGAGATCGTCATTGAACCCTTCGACCCCTCGCAGGTCGGTCCGGCCTCGATCGATCTCCACCTCGGCCGTGAGTTCCGCCTCTTCCGCCATGCCCGCGAAATTCTCCACGTGACCGAGGACACTGATCACCGTGAGGTCACCGAGCTCGTCACCGTTGATGATCACCTGCTCCTCCTCCCGGGCCAAGCAGTACTCGGCATCACCGAAGAACGACTCACGTTGCCTGACTACATCTGTGGCTGGATTCAGGGACGCAGCCGGTTTGCCCGTGTCGGGCTCATGGTGCATGTGACCGCCAACTTCATCCAGCCGGGCATGGTTCGTACGCGCCAGGTGCTGGAGATGAACAACGCTGGCCCCATCCCGCTTGCCATTCGTCCGGGAATTCGCATCTGCCAGATCATCCTCGAAGAATGTGTCGGCCGTGCCCGCTATACCGGGCGCTTCCAGGGCCAGGAGCATCCCTGAGGTATCACACAGCACCCTCAGGCGGAGAGCAGTGCCGTTCACCATTCTCCACTTTGCTCGTGGCGCGGCCCGGGGATGGCCTGCACCGTCGTTGGTTCCCAAATGCACGAGTGCGGCAGAGGCTCTTCCGGTCAGCGTGCGCCGAAGAGTTCCGCTGGTGAGAGCAATCCATCGCGCGGCGGTACTCCTCACCGCACGATTGTTCTTCGCACGTCTCGGAGCGCTGCCTCGAGTTCCGCAGCCGTGACGAGGGCCAGATCCCCACGCACCGTGAGCTTCAAGGCGGCTAAGGCCGTTCCGTAGCGCATCGCCCGCTCAAGATCGCCGTCATCCACATAACCGTGCAGAAAACCGGCAGCAAACGCGTCTCCTGCTCCTACCCGGTCGATAACCGTGGCAGGCAGTGCTCCGATTTTGACCAGGTTCCCATCGCGCGTCAGGGCAATGGCTCCGCCGTCGCCCAGTGTCACCACCGTCACCGCTGCACCAAACCGCTCTGCCAGGCCAGCCACAATCTGCTCTGGTGCCCCTTCGAAGCCCCACAGCGTTCGCGCGTCCCCCTCACCACACAACAGGACCGTTACCTGGGCGCAGAACGGCGCGAGAGCCTGTGCCGCTTCCTCACTACTCCACAGCCGACTCCGATAATTCACGTCGAACGAAACGGGTACGCCCAACGCCCGAGCTCGCAGGAGGAGCTTCCAAGCAATTTGCTGGCATCCCTCACTTAAGGCCGGGGTGATCCCAGTCAGATGGAGCCAGCGAGTCTCTGCGGTCCACTCGACGGGAAATACCTCAGGATCGACAGAGGCTATTGCCGATCCGGCTCGGTCGTAGAGCACCATTGTTGGGCGCGGCGGTATCCCAGTGTCGAGGAAGTACACGCCCACGCGTCCCCGCTCGACCCACTGAACCAATGACGTGTCCACCCCATGCCAGGCAAGTTCCCGTGCGATCCGCTCTCCCAAGGGATTCCGCGGCAACACGGATGCCCACGCCGTCCGACGCCCAAGCCGGGCCAGCGCCACCAGCACGTTCGCTTCCGCACCGCCGATCCCCACGTCGAGTCGGGTCGTTGTCTCGAGTCGCTCCCCCACCGGCACGGCGAGGCGGATCATCGTTTCCCCAAAACTCGCCACGTCCCAGCGCACGTCCGCCCCTCTCACAGGTACTCCACGAGCTCCAGGAGGGAGTGCACCGTGAAGTGCGGCTGCTTCCCTAGCGCATCCAGCTTCGTATTCCCCCGGTTCACCCAGCAGACCTGAAAGCCGAACCGGAGCGCACCCGCCACATCGAACCCATTCGCCGAGCAAAACATGATTCGCTCCGGCGGTACTACGAGCGCCGCCGGCGCAAGCGCGTAGACCGCGGGCGAGGGTTTGTAACGGCGCACCGCATCCGCACTCAAGACCACCTCGAACAACGTATCGAGTTCGGCGTGCTGGAGGAGCGACTCGAGCATCGCTGGACTCCCGTTAGAGAGAACAGCCAGGCGCTGCCCACGCTCGCGCAAGAGTTCCAATGCCCCCTGCACTTCTGGGAACGGGTCGAGTTCCAGCCACCCGTGCAACAGGTGCTCCCGCTCCTCCGGCATCAGTTCCAGCTCGAGCTGCGCACAGACGGCGTCGAGTGCTTCCTCCGTCACTTTCCAAAAGTCGACGTACTCTCCGAGGATTGTCCGGAGGAAGCTCTGTTCCAGTTGCTTCGTCCTCCAGTGGTCGAGGAGAGGCAGATCACCAACAATCGCCCGCGCCCGCTCCGCCAGCCGCCCAAATCCGAACAGTGTCCCATACACGTCCAAGACGACTGCTTCAATCGCTCGCTCAGCCAAACGCCACCCTCCGCACCATGCGTTGAGTCGAATCGTAGGCCCTTGTGCCGCTCAACGCAACTGTTCAGACAGGAAGCGCACTGTGCACACTCCCCTCGCTCACTGACTATCCGTCACACCTGGGGCGAGGATTTGTGGACGCGCCAGGAGGGACAATGCACAGCCGTCACGGTCGAAGGCGCGTCCACCAGTTCACCGTCCCTGCTGCTCCACCGGCCATCACCACGCCAGTCCACCACCCCGCCTCACGCTTCCTGCGACTGCACATCTTCTTGCCTCTTCCCCATCTGATGCACAGGACTCCAACCCAGGCCACACCATGCGTGACCGTATACCCACCTCCAGTGGAACACTGGCCATCGTCACTCATCCCCGCTCGGCACCACTTGCTCTCGTCGTCTACCCCGCCCACATGAGGTTGTGAGCAACCGCCTCACCGTCACCCTCCTCGACACACATCCGCACCTGCGTGCACCGCTTGCTCGTTGGTACTCTGGAGGAGCGATCACGGGAGGGTCGCCGGTGTGGAAGCAAGCCCTTGTCGTCCTTGCAGCAGTCACGGCGCTCGTTGCAGCCCTGCCGGTTCGTGAGGCCAGCACCCCACCCTTCGCCAGCCCTGCCTTTGAGCAACTTTGGCTCAAGCAGCAGAACGGGCAACTTGACCTTTGGGGGCAAACACCGCTTGCCTGGCGTATCGAGCCCTACACTGATGCTCCCGCCGGCCGCCGCCTCGTCCAGTATTTCGACCGCGGTCGCATGGAACTCACCGCCCAGGCCGGGTCCTCCCGCACCCTGGTCACGCAAGGTCGCCTCGCCTGGGAACTCACCACCGGCCAGATCGCGCTCGGCAGTGACCTCGTCGCTCGCCGCCCTCCACCAGATCTCCCCATCGACGGCGGCTCACCCGACCCCCGCGTTCCCACCTATGCCGCGCTCGCGCGCCTTGTCGCAACGCCCGCAAGCGACCGCACGACGACCAACCGGCCACTTGAGGAGTGGCTCACCGCTGATGGCACACTCCACACTGACTCTCCACCGGCCCCAGTGCGTCCCGGTCGTTTCGTCTCAGCGACCGGCCACAACCTACCAGACGTGACCGTCGCGCTTTTCGATCGTTCCCCGCTCGGACCAGACGCCTGGGTCGAAACGTTCGGATATCCCATCAGCGAACCGGTGTGGGCCTATTACCGGCGCGGCACAACAGCGCTCCCGTCCCTGATCCAAGTCTTCGAGCGCCGCATCCTCGTCTATACCCCCTCTCTCCCCACCGACCAGCGCTTCACCATCGCCAATACTGGTCGCCATTACTACCGCTGGCGCTATGGTGTCGATCCCTCCAAGCCTTGGCCGTCCCCGCTTCCGGGCGCCGAATTGCCTCTCACTGTTCCCCAGGACTTCCGCGCCGGGCTCTTCCTTGAGGGTGTGCGTGATCCGGTTGACCTCGCGCTCGCTCCGGATGGCAACGTCCTCATCCTCACTGCCGGCGGTTCCCTTCTCCTTGTCACCGCCGAGGATGCTGAGGGACGCGCTGCACGCCTGACAACCTTCGCCTCCGGCTTCATCAACCCACGAGGACTCGCCACCGCTGGCCCATGGGTCTACGTCGCCGACGACCGCGGCCTCACCCGCCTCCGCGACGACGACGGCGATGGCATTGCCGACCGGACACAACTCCTCCCGCTTGGCCTCCACCCACTCCCCGGTCCTGCTGGAGCCCCCGTCGCCGACCAGCGTGGCCGTGTCTACCTAGCGACAACCACGAGAGAGTCACCAATGTCAGCATTGGTGTTGGTCATCCAGGACGACCGAGCTTTCCCCCTCGTTCCTGCTCCCTCCGGGCTCGTTCGTCTCTTCACCTGGGGCGAACTCCTCTTCGCTGTCGTCGACTCCGGCGACAGCCACACTCGGGTGGAACGTCTAGACCTGACCACCGGTACCACAAGTCGACGCCCATTCCTCGAACTTCCGATCGGTTTCACTCCCCTCGGTGGCCTGGCCTATACTGCCCAACTCTGGGCTGACCCGATCCCCGGGACGCTCTTCTTCTGGGGCACCCGCGACACGGTTGGCGCCCTCCTGCGTGCCGTCCCTCGCGCCGATGGGGAAGGTGCCGACCTGTTCCCCTTCTTGAGCGGCCTTGTGCACCCTGTCTCGATGACGGTCGGTCTCGACGGAACGCTTTACGTCGCCGATGCGGGCACCGGCCGCGTCGTCAAGCTCATCCCGAGCCTGCGCGCACCACAGTGACCCTCACGCCAGGTCACTCGGCCCACCGTTCGGTTTGCCCGCGCCCAGTTCTTTCGCCCGCCGGTAGGCCGCCCAGACTGCCCGCGCGATGACTGTCCGCAGTCCACCCCGCTCCATCTCGTAGAGCGCTGCTGCCGATGTCCCACCGGGCGTCGTGACCATGTTCCGCAGTTCCGCTGGGTGCTTTCCGGTCTCCCGCGCAAACAGTACCGAGCCCAAGATCGTCTGCTGCACGAGCTGCTCCGCCACGCTCCGCGAGAATCCCAGGTGAACACCCGCGTCGATCAGTGCCTCCATGATCAAAAAGACGTAGGCTGGCCCCGTCCCGCTCAACGCCGTCGCCATATCGACAAAGTCTTCGTTGTCGACTCGGATCGCCAGCCCCATCGCCTCCAAGACGGCCCGCACGAGCCGCTCGTCCTCCGCGGTCACTGCTGGTGCGGGGCACCACACGGTCGCCCCATAGCCGATCTGTGCCGGCGTGTTCGGCATTGAGCGCACTACTCGCTCGTGTTGCAACCCCTCCTGCAGTCGCTGGAGTGTCGCCCCCGCCACAATCGAGAGCACCACTTGCTCCGGCGCCAGTCGTCCAGCCAGATCGCGCATCGCCGCATCCAGCGTCTGCGGCTTCACCGAGAGCACAACCAGATCCGCCCCCGCGGCCGCCACCACGTTGTCCGCCGTCGTCTCCATCCCCAGCCGAGCCAGGAGCTCCTGCCGTCGTCGTGCGTTCGGTTCACCGCCCGTCAGCTGGTGCACACTCACCAGCCCAGCACGCAACAGCGCCGCTGCCATCGCCTCCGCCATCACGCCGCAGCCGATAAAGGCAATCCGCTTCCCGCTCAGCGGCGACTGCTGCAGCCCAGCCGGCCGACCTGGCAACTCTGCTCGCCCTCCGCTCGCCCTCACTCCTCTTCTTCCTCCTCGAGCTCAAGTTCCTCGTACGGACTCTCCTCGATGAACGCCTCAACAAACTCCACCAGCCGGTTGAGCGCCGTCTCGACGATCTCTTCGCCGAATTCGACCGATGCCGCGCGCGCATCCCCGAGCGCCCCATTTGCCGTAATCTCGTCGAACGAGGACGCCACGTGCACCGGACCCCACCACGAGGCATGCGGATAGGCCTGCTCGAGCAGCTCACCCGCCGCCAGCGCCTCCTCTCGTACTGCCCACGGCGCCAAGTACAAAAGCTGGCTTGTCTCACTCTCGCAGGCGTGTCCGATAACCTCTGAGACCTTCCCACGTTGTACGACGTCGTTCGCCAGCTCCGTGATTGACACCCATGCCGCCAGCACGTCCAACTCTCGCCGCAGCCGCTGCACGAGGAGCTCCAGCGCCGGACGATTCCCACCGTGACCGTTGACGAACAAGAACCGCTCGAAGCCGTGCTCGGCTAGGCTCTCTACTACTTCGTAGAGCACCTGCATGAACGTCTCGCCCGACAGCGTGATCGTCCCGGGGAAAGCCATGTGGTGAGGCGAAACCCCGAACGGCATCACCGGTACCACCAGCACTTCCGGATACAGCCGCTCCGCCAACCGCAGACTGAACTCGTACGCCCGCACCGCGTCTGTCGCGAATGTGGCGTGCGGCCCGTGTTGCTCCGTCGCTCCGACCGGAATCACGACTAGCCGAATCTCGGCCATCGCCGCCTCAAGCTCCGGCCAGGTCATCTCCCACAGCACGTACCGTTCCTGCGCGTCCATCGTTCCCGTATCCTTCCTCTGCCGCCCCAACTGGCGGCACGCAACCAACAGCATCGCATCGTAGCACACGGGGATCAGTCGCTATGTCCTCTCCCCACTCCTATTCTCCCATCGCTGACTACGCGCTCATCGGCGACGGACGCACCGGAGCCCTCGTCTCCCGCCGGGGATCCATCGACTGGCTCTGCCTCCCACGCTTTGACTCCGATCCGGTTTTCTCCCGGCTCCTCGATGCGAACCTCGGTGGCTCCTGGGTTATTACTCCCCAGGACATCCAGTCCATCCGTCGCACCTACCGCCCCCACACCAACGTCCTCGACACCGAGTTCACCACCGCGACTGGCCAGCTCCGCCTGACCGACTTCTTCCCTGCACTCACCGAGCAACAGAAACGTCACTATCCCATCTCGCAAACCCTTCTGCTGCGTCGGCTCCGCTGCACTGCGGGACGCGTCTCGGTCAACGTGGCCATCCGCCTCCGTCCCCGCTTCGGCCGCTGGACGCCCGAGCTCCGGCGCTTCGCTGAGCACTGGTACCAGTACGGCTGGGGACACAGTGCAGCCGTGCTCTACGCTAGTGTCCCCCTGGAACAATACGGGAGTCTCCTCCGCCGTACCTTCGTCCTCGAGGCTGGTCAGTCCGCCGACTTCGCCCTCGCGTATGCCGATGAAGCGCCAGTCGAGCTCCCGGTCCCTCTCCTCTTCGATACCTTTGAACGGCTGACTGTCGACTACTGGGTCAGCTGGGCAATCCGCTGTGCCTACACCGGCCCCTACCGCGCTGCAGTCGAACGCAGTGCCCTTACCCTCAAGCTCCTCACCTTTGCTCCTTCTGGCGCGATCGTTGCGGCTCCTACCACCTCACTCCCCGAGTGGCCAGGCGGTCCGCGCAACTGGGACTACCGCTATTGCTGGCTCCGCGATGCCGCCTTCACCATCCGCTCCCTACTGGGCCTGGGCTACCACGAGGAAGCCGACGCATTCCTCGACTGGATCCTCTACGCCACCCGCCTCACTCAACCGGAGCTCCGCGTTGTCTATACCCTCTACGGCGACCCGCACATCCCGGAACAGGCCCTTGTTGACCTTGACGGCTATCGCGGCAGTCGCCCCGTCCGCCGAGGGAACGGTGCTTCCCGGCAGTTCCAGCTCGACGTCTATGGCGAAGTGATTGATGCCTTCGCCCGCTATCGCCTCTTCGGCCGCCCACTCGACCGCGACGACTACCGTTTCCTCCGCGGCCTCGCTGATGTCATCCTCCGTCGCTGGCACGAGCCGGATGACGGCATCTGGGAAGTCCGCTCTGGCCGCGCCCAGCACGTCCACTCAAAGATCATGGCGCTCGTCGGGCTCCGCCATCTCGAGCGTCTCGCCACCCTCGACCGCGTGCGACTACCGCTTGACCGCTACCGCCGTGTCGCTGCCGAACTCGAGCGCTGGCTTATCACTTACGGCGTTGACCCGACCCGCAACGCCTTTGTCGCCGTCCCGAACGGTGGGCCCGATGCCGCCCTGCTCTGGGTGGCACTCCAGGATGTCTTTCTCGCTCCTGACCACCCGTGGGTCATCGGCACAGTTGAGACAATTGTTCGCGAACTGGCGCATGGCGACCTCCTCTACCGCTACCGGCGACCGGATGGCCTTGCCAGTCCAGAAGGAGCGTTCGTCATCTGCTCCTTCTGGCTCGTTGAGGCCTTGGCCCGTATCGGTCGCCTCGACGAGGCACACCGACGCTTCGAGCAGCTGCTGGCCCGCGCCAACGATGTCGGACTCTACGCCGAGGAGATCGACCCCGAAACCGGTGAGCACCTTGGTAACTTCCCCCAGGCCTTCAGCCATATCGGCCTCATCAGCGCCGCACTCGCCCTCGAGGAAGCTACCCAACGCTTGTCGGCGCCCCGCCTCGCCGCGAGCTGATTCACCGGCTGAGCAGAAATCCAAGCACCGCGCCGTAGAAGACATGCCCAAGAATCGTCGCCGCTGCTGTTCGCCGCCCGTAGTTCAGCCCTGCTAGGCCGGGAGGCTGCAAGTGTCGCGTCGGATCCGGCCCCGTCCGCTCACTCGCCATGCGAGGGTGCACCCCCGGTAGGCCAGGCAAGACCACCAGGAGAACAAAGAGCGCATGCCAGAGCCCCAAGACTGCGCCCAACCACCACCGAGCTCCACCCAACAGCGAGAAAAGGCCCGCATAGATGAACGCGAGTGGCCAGCCAACAAGAAGATGCAGAAGCACTCCAAGTAGCTTGGCCCGTTCGCGGTCACCAGTGAGCCACAACCCCAGGATGAGCGGTAAGTCCATCCGCGTCAGCCCGGCAAGTTGGCTGCCCCGCAACACCACCGTCAACACGATCGTGCCGACCAAACCTGCGAGGAGAATTCGTGCCAACTCCTGCATCGTCACCTCGACTGTTCCCGCGTGCTATCCTCACATTCCGCGCACAAAGGCTGCGCGGAGGAGTACCGTTATGCCCTTCGTCATGGAGCTCCAGCCTGAAGGATTCGTTCCCGCTGTCCGCTGCGACCACTGCGGCGACAGCGTCACCGCCGAAACTGGCCTTATCTTGTGGAGCATCGACTCCCCTCTCGCCATCGGCGGTGCACCGGTCTTTGTCGTCTGCGACCAGGACTGCGCCGACGCTCTTGCAGCCCGCTATCCGGAGTCCCAGTTGGCCGCAATCGCCCTCGATGCCTACCTCGTGACCCTTGTCGAGGACTCCTTGGAAATCGACGCCGACGCTGTCCGTGAGCGCGAGGAACTTGCCTGGGCAATCGAGCGCACCCGTGATGAAGTCGACCAAGCGCTCGACTAACGCCCTACCGCCGCACGACGCGTCGGACAGCGAGCGCCGCCAGCGCCACGAGGAACCGTGCACCGATCCCGGCATAGACCAGTGCCCGTACCGGCCAGGGCTGCCGCGGCGCGTAGTGCCGCCGGTAGAAGAGCGCCATCGCCCGGTAGAACTCCCAGAGGACACGCGGATCTCTCCGCCCCCACGATCCTCCTTTCAGGTGCAGCGCCTGGGCCGCTGGCTCGTACCGTACCCGCCACCCCCGCGCCTTGATGCGGTAGGCCCAGTCCAGATCCTCGCCATACATGAAATACGCCTCGTCTAAAAGCCCAGTCTCGGCAATCGCCGAGAGCCGCACCAGCATGCAGGCCCCACTGACTGCATCGACGTCTGCCGGTGTGTCTGGGTCAAGAAACGTCAAGTTGTACCGCGCGAGCCATCGACTCCGCGGGAACAAGGTCGCGAGCCCCGTCAGCTTCCAGAAGGCCGATCCCGGAGTCGGAAAACTTCTCCGGCACGCCAGGTCCAATCGACCATCCTGCAAGACCAGCTTGGGTCCAGCGATCGCGACGCCCGGGTCGTCGTCCAACACCGCCACTAACCGCTGGATTGTGTCCGGCTCGACAAAGCAATCGGAATTCAACAGCAGCACAGCGTGTTCGCCACGAACGCGCTCAGGGACAAGTGCCAGCACGCGCCGCAACGCCACATTGTTCGCCCGCGCGAAGCCGATGTTGCGCCCTGCTTCGAGCAACAGCACCTCGGGAAACCGCTCCCGCAAGAGTGCCACCGAGCCGTCGCGCGACCCGTTGTCGACCACGATGACCGTACAGGGGCGATCAAGGCTGCTCGCTCGCAATGCCTCGAGACACCGCTCCAGCAGCCCCGCGGTGTTGTAGTTGACCACCACGACCCAGACACCGCGTGGTGCGTCCGCCGTCACACTGGCTGGCTGGAACACCCGCTCACCAGTGATCACGCCAGGTGAGGTAGTGCTGTCCCACATTCCCCATCTCCACCTGCCAACCGGGCGCATTGCTCGGCGTATAGGTCAGACAACGCCGCTCGAAGCATTGTACGAGCACGTCCCGGAACACACCTCCTACTTTCACTGTTGCCCAGTATGGCTCGGTGATCGGAAACCCTGTCGCGAAGAAGGTCGGCTCGAAGAGTCGCCCCTCCGTCGCCTGGCCATCCCCCCAGACGACCCCCTCGCTCTGGAGGAATGCCCAGAACACATCAGCCACCGTGTGGTTCGTCTCCGGGATCAGCACTGCCGCATACACCCCGCCCGGGCCGTCTTCCGTTACTCTCCCATCCCGATGCATCCGCCAGCGGATCTCCGCTCCCACCGGCAGTGGCGGCGCCGTCAGGAAGTCGCGGAATGTCGCGTATGTCGGGCCGGATGGATCGTCTAGGTCACCAGCCACTGGAATCATCGCCGGTTCCCGCTCCTCAAACACCGCGTCCCCCACCTGCACCTGCCCAGTAATCAGTTCCTTTGCTAAAAGCCCATTCGTCACATACCAGCGGGTATCACGGCTCCCCGAGAGCGCTGTCACCTCCATCCGCGCTTTGTCCCAGTACAGCACTGCCCGACGCCCACCCGGCGCATCGCGGTACTCCTCGATGGTCACCCGCAGTGGCTGCGATCCCCACGTCCAACTCCGCGCCGCCAGTCCTGCCGCTACCGGCCGGTCTTCCCGCTCCCACGTCCGCCGCCAGGCACTGAACACGACCGGTTGGTAGGCCGCTGGCTCCCAGGCTACCCAGCCGAGCCTCTCCACTGTTTCCATGTGTCCGGTCGCTGGCTCGACGATGACCAGCACGGGCGGCTTTCCTGGCGAGTTCCGGACGAAGGCAAGACGCTCCCCCTCTGGCCCCACTGCAACCAGAATCCCCGGATCTGTCGCCGCGACCGTTCGCGCCCCTGTGACCAGGTCCACGCGCGTCACGACCGTCGGGAAACTCCTACTCGCGTAGAGAAAACGCGCCAGTGGATCCAGCCAGAGATACACCCGCGGTAGCTGCACGCTCGGGTATCCGACCGGAAGGTCGTCCAACCGCCGCGTTCCTCCTGTCACCAGATTCAGCAGAACGACGTCGTCTCCGCCTCCGGCCACATCCAGAAAACCTAGCCATTGCCCGTCCGCTGAGGTGAGCAGTGGCCCGCGGCACGTCTCAGCATATCCGTCCCAGAGCACACCACTCGTTCCACTCGTCGGGTCGGCCCACCGGAGTCGTGCGTCGCTCGCACCCGTATATACCAGCTGCGGCTGCTCAGCATCTCCCCGCCGGGCGATCCACGCCACGTCCCCGATCCCTCGCCCGAGAATCGTCACCGCTCCAGTCGCACGTGCAATCCATCCCACCTCGACCACCGGGCAGGACGAATAGTCTGGCTCACCCGTCGGCTTGGTGAAGGCCAACCAGCGACCATCCAACGACCAAACGAGCCTGTTCGCTCCCACCGCGACCCGCCGCACCAGCTCACCCTCGCGGGTCGCAATCACCACCTCGTCCCCATCGCGCCATGCGAGCCACCGCCCATCCGCCGACCACGCGGGATCCCTACCGGGAGCAAGCACCCACGCGCGTGGCGGCGAACCGGTTGTCGCAATCCCCACCACCGGCACTCCGTTCTGTAGTCCCGTGAAGGCAAGTCGGCCACCTTCTGGTGACCACACCACTTCGGTCACGGGCATTCCCTGTACGAGCGCGGTGCGCACTCTCCCATCCCCGTTGACCAGCACCAGCGCCCGGTCGCGATCGATCCCGGCGAGCGACCACCACACCGGTGTCGCCTCTTGTGCTGAGACACCGAGCGGTACCGTCACAGTGAGGACGATAAACATCAGCAGAGCGCTCCGCGCACCCCGCATGCTCTTCCCCTTCCCAGGAGCAGCGCACCCGCCGCTCGCATCGTATCCTAGCCGCTCGCACTACCCTCCGAGCACGCCAGTCGAGGTTCGGCTGGTTTACCGTCCCTTATCTGCCGCGGCATCCCTCCTAGTCACCCTGCTGGACATCTGCCTACACAAGGCACGCCTCGTTCCTTGCAAGGCTTGGGTAGAAGAAAAATCACCAGGGCGGCAAGGAGGTCAGCCTTGTTCACTCTGGTCGCCAGGAACCTAATGGAGCTTGGATAGCGCGAGCAGATCAGCGGCCGCACCTCCAACGGCCGCTCCACTCCTACCCTAACGAGGATTCTGCATACGACTGGTAAACAAACCGGATCCGCTCGTTGAGGTGGATTCCCCGCTCCGCGCCGTTGGCGAAGCGCGATCCCCGCACCACGATGTTCCAGTGGTTCGGCGCATGTGCCCCGTCGAACCCCACCACCTCACCGACGATCTCCCCCTCCATCCGGCACTCCATCCCAACCGCAATCACCCCACCCCGCACAAACCGTACGAATCCAAGGTATGCAGCCCGTGCCACCCGCTTCCCTGGTGCCGCTGCCGATTCGTCCGTTACGCACACCTCGGCAATCGACCCGTCCGGAAATGCCCGCGAGCCGTACGGCTCCAACGCTAGATCCCGGTTGGGAAAGCTCACCCCCAGCACCGCAACGAATTCCCCCTCCATTTCCTCAACCGCCACGAATGGCCGCTCCGGTACCAGTCCGCGTGCGTACGGCTCATGACTCATCGCTTTACCCTCTCACGCTCTCCTATCACCACTCTGCAGCCGGTGTCTCTCATTCAGTGCCTCTTCGAGTTCGGTGCCCGCACCTCTCGGCAGACATCCGACGCAGGCAGCATACCAGCACCACTTCCGCAGTCATCGAGGCTACCGATCTGCTCTGTCCCCACCGAGCGCTGAGCCAGCGAAAACACGTTTCGCCAACGGGACCAACAAGGTGCCGTGTTCCCGCCCACCCCTTACCAGGTCGAGCAGCCCCAGCATCAGCGGTGTGACGCCAAGCGCGCTTCTTGCTCTATCCGTTCTGCTACATTCACCCGCGACACGAGCAGTATCACCGCTTGTCTTGTTCTGCAGCAGTGATCCCCTGCAGCGCTGCTTTCGCGTGAACCAGACGCGTGCAATCCAGCGCCTAGCGGCCACATCCGCCTCGTCCGTGCCTGAGATCGCGAAGTGCTCAGGTGAGTGCGATCGATCATCTCACGGCCGACCAACGAGCGGGCGCGATTCATTGCGCTCCTACTCGGTCTCCCTGCTGCCTCCTGAGACGCTCCCCCGTCGTATCATGGGTGGGGCCGTGCTCTGCTCTCTGGCACGCGACAACACCAAACCGAACGCACTCCTTCACGAACTCTTGTCGCAGTGCCCGAGAGGGCACGCGAAAAGCCACAAGTCCACGGCGCATCGCCGCAACCGGTCGGTGGAGCTCAGCCACAATCGCCTCTCGCAGCAACGGGGAAGCGCTGCGACCGCGGGACGTCGTGGGAGACGCGCCGGTCATCCACGTGGGAAGGGGGAGACCCACCATGTTCGGCAATGCACGCCACGTGCTCCATGTCTGGGATTACCATCATGGCCAGGCCACCCGCATCGTTGTCGCCGGATGTCCACCACTTCGCGGTCGCACCATGCGCGAGAAGCAAAACGACCTCTCCGCCCGCTACGACCATCTGCGTGCGCTCATTTGCCGAGAACCTCGCGGGCATCGCAATCTTCTCGGAGCCTTCCTCACCGAGCCGGAACATCCCACCAGCCATGCCGGCGTCATCTTCGTCCATCCCGATGGCTACTTCGATGCCTGCGGTGACTCCACCTTCAGCGTCGCTATCGCTCTCGTCGAGAGCGGCTTAGTACCGCGTACGGTCGAAGACGGCGAGCAGGAGCTCTTGCTCGACACCGTGCTCGGCACCGTCCCGGTGCGCATTAGTCTTCGGCAGGGGCGCGTCGTCGCCGCTACCATGGCCAGTGGCCCCTCCTATGCCCTTGGTGACGCCGTGCTGGAAACACACGAACTCGGCCCTGTTCCCGTCACGCTTGCCTGGGGTGGGCTCCTCTACGCCTTTGTCGACGCTACTGCGCTCGGTCTCGAGTTAGGCCCCGAACTCCCACCGAGTGCGCGCGAGCGCGTACTTGAGGTTGGCACCCTCCTGTGGCAGGCAGCTCGTGCTCAGCTTCGCGCCGATGTCCCCGGTGTCACCTCCGGTCGCCCTGTCGATCTTGTCACCCTCGTCCAGGAACTCGATGCCAACGGCTCGCCACTCCCATCCGGATCAAGCAGGCAACCGGCTGGCGCACGCGTCGCCAACTTCTACGCACCGCGTACCATGGGTCGCACTCCGTCTGGCACCGGCACCGCAGCCCGCGTCGCGGCGCTCGTCGCCAGCAACCGTCTCCCGCTCGGTGCGAGTTACTACCACGAAAGCCCCGTCGGCCTCCGCTTCATAGCGCGCCCGCTGCGCCGCGAAGGGGATGCAATCCACAGCGAGATCAGCACCATGTCGTACTGCATGGGGATCGCCACACTCATCCTGCGGGATGATGACCCCTTCCCTACCGGCTTCGCGCTCTAGGATGCTGTCCGTTCTCCTGGAGGCTCGGGAGACACTCCCCTCGGCACTACGCAACGGACAGAGCCGGAGAGGTACTGCTCAGGAAAATGCAGGCCGTCGCGGAGACGCCGTCGTATACCGGAGCAATCCTCGCCCCAACCGGCAAGAATTCCGTGGACGAGTCACCGCCACGGACTACCACCGAGCGCATGAGCAAGCGCAACGGCGAGTGCAAGCCAACTCACAACAAGCGCAGCATCCGGAAGCACCGCTGGGAGGGCATAGGCGACGACAAGTAAAGCGGTAGCAATCGCAGCCCAGCGCCAGCGCCGGCCGAGCACGCGGCCAGCAGCGAGTGCTGCCGCAACGAGGATGGTCGCCGCAACGACCGGCTCGCTTGTCGCAGGAACCGCTGGCTGGAGCGAAAGCCCGAGACGGGCTGGCGAGAGTGGACCGGTGAGTGCCGCCAGGAGGGCAGCGGCGCCGAGCCCCGCGGCCGGAAGCCAGCTCCAACTCGCCACCATTGGGGAAAAGCGAGCAAGCAGAAGCGCGGCAAGGGCGAGTACGCTCAGTGCAGCGATCTCGCCCACTCCTTCGAATTGCTGAGCCGCAGCGAGGCCGAGCATGAGTGCGCCGGCAGCAAGCCAAGCGAGTTGGAGCCGTGGTCTCATCACCACAAAGGGAGCGCTCGCCGTCGTGAGCGCAACAGCCACGAGCACCGAGGCAACCCGCGTCGTGTCGTCTGAACGGAGAACAACCGAGAGCGCTGCGAGACCTCCAGCGAGGAAGAGCGCGAAAGCCGCCCACTGTCGGAACATCCGCCGCCGCTCTGAGACAGCCATAAGCACGGCAAGCGCGCACCAGGCAACCGGTGCGACGACTGGCTCCGGATGGCGAGCTGCACCGATAGCCAGACTGAGCGCGGCCAGGCCTGCTGTTGTCTCCCAGGGTGCGGGGACAAGCGGCTCTTGCTGCGCCGCCTGCCACAGCAGGAGCGCCAGGAGCGCGAGGCTACCCGCGACGACCGTGAGCGCGGCCGCTTGCGTTGCGGGGGCTGCGCTACGCAGGAGCCAGCCCCCGGTGCCGAGGAGAAGTCCGACGGCAACGAGCAGGACGACAGTCACGGATCGGCGGCCGGCACGAGTTGCTTGCCAGAGGAGCGGGACAAGCACCAGCCAAGGTACGGCAAGCAGCGCTGTTTCCATACTGTGCGCACGCTCCGCCCAGCCTAGGAGCAAGGGAAGTCCGGCGAACAGCGGGGCAAGCGGCAGCCACTCCCAAGCGACCGGGACATCGCGGGTGCGCAGCCGCACCCAGGCAAGCACCGTTGCGATCCCAACCGATCCAGTGATCCAGGGAAGCATCAGGTAGGCCGGAAGCATCTTCAACAGGAACGGTGTCAGAGCGACCATGGCGAGAGCGAGCCCAGCGGCGAGGAGGTAGCCTCGCCACCAGGACAACCCAAGGGCCGATATTCCGAGGAGGACGAGGCCAGCAAAGGCGGTGGTGCGGAGGAAGACGTTCGCCTGCCAGGTCGTGAGGATGCTCCAGGAAACAGCACTCGCCAGCATAAGCAGTAAGACGAGATGGGCAAGACCTGGTCGTTCGCGCTCAGTTGCTGCCAGCGTAAGGAGAAGAACGCTGGCTGCGAGTCCACTACTCATTGCGACCCAGGTTGTGGGAAGAGGGAGAGACAACGGTGCAAGAAGTGCGACCAACGCCACCGCCTGAGCTGCTAGTGTCCCTGCACCGAAGATCAGCAGGCGCCGTCGCATGGGTGCAGGAGCTGGAGTGGAGCGTGGAATCCTCGTCGGACGGACTCCTCCGACTGGAGCCGCAACAGGAAAAGCGGATGTGGGGGGTGGTGGGGGCGGAGGAACAGGCGGCGCCTCTTCTGTGACTGGTGCGGCCGGAACACTTCGAGCAGCTCGAGCTGCTCCATTCGGCTCCGCTGGTGGGGTCGCAGCCTGACGCGCAGCGAGTTCGGCCAGTTGCGACTCGAGCCAGCGCAACCGACGTTCCAGGTGTGCGAGCCGGTCGTCGTCAGAGGGCTTCCTACTTACGGTCGGACGCAGATGCGGATTTCCGTTTGGCGGAGGACTGGCACCGTTCGCGGCAGCCCGGATAGCTTGGAACAGTTCCTCGGGACGGCTACTCTTGACCACATAGGCACTAGCACCAGCAGCGCGCGCTGCCGCTCCATGCGTTGCAGCGTCATACATGGTAAGCATCACAATGCGGATCCCCGGGTAACGCTGGCGCAGGATTTCGGTCGTGGCGATGCCATCGAGATCCGGCATCGCGATGTCCATGAGCACAACATCCGGTGCAAGTCGGGTGACAAGCTCCACGGCCTCGCTACCCGAGCCCGCCTCACCGACGACAAGAAGATCGTCGGTCGTCGCCAGGAGCTGACGCAGACCTTGTCGGAAGAGCGCGTGGTCGTCAACGACGAGAATGCGAATTGGTCGATCGGACATTGCCTGCCGTCCTGCCAGCTGCCGATAGGATCTGTCGCATCGGCAGCATCGTGTTGCAGGACAATCTTCCCATGTTCGGGCAAGTCAATGCTACTACGCGTCGGGATGCCAGGCGAGTCCGGAGACATCAGCGAGAGCAACAATCTGGCCACCACGCTGGTAGAGGCGTGGGATACGCGCAGCCAGGCTGGTGAGGATCTCGTAGGCGATTGTGCCACTAAGTTCCGCCGCGTCCCACGCAGTCATCGCGCCGTCATCCCCACGACCGAGGATAACGACCGGGTCGCCGGGCTTTGCCGCAGGGAGCTCCTCCAGGGAAATGATCGTCTGGTCCATGCAGACACGCCCAAGGATACGGCACGGAATGCCACTCACGGCAAACCAACCGCGGTTGGAGAGTGCGCGCGGGAGCCCATCAGCGTAGCCGATCGGGACAAGCCCACAGCGGAACGGGCGGTCAGCGATGAAGGTGTGACCGTAAGAGATCCCCTCGCCAGGCGCAACGGTGAAGCAGCGCGCCAGTCGAGCGCGGAGCTCCAGCGCCGGGCGGATACCGGCTGGCAAGGCGAGTCCCGGCGCCGGCGGGAGGCCGTAGTAGGCGATACCAGCGCGGACAACGCGCCGGCCGGGAAGATCGGGATCGCCGATCGCGCCGCGAAGTGCCGCAGCGCTATTCGCCTGGTGAACGACCGGTGGGTGAAGTCCTTCGTCACGCAGTCGCTCGCGGACTGCACGGAAGCGTGTCTGCTGGAGATGGAGCGTGCGACAATCCGGTGCATCGGCGGTGGCGAAGTGGGTATAGACAGCCTCGAGCTCGAGGAACGGGTCCGAGGTAATAGCACGAGCAAGTGCAATGGCTTCCTGCGGCTCGCACCCAAAGCGGTGCATGCCGGTATCAACCTCGAGGTGAAGCCGGGCCCGCCGATTTAGCTGTGCCGCGGCAGCTCGTACCGCAGCCACATCAGCAGCCGAGCCGACGGCGAGAGCGATATCGGCAGCGAGCGCCTCGCGGAGACGCGCGTGGTTTGGTGGGCCGAGGACGACAATCGGTGCCGTGATGCCGGCGCGGCGGAGGATGAGTCCTTCCTCGATGCGGGCAACGCCGAGCCAGCGCGCACCACCCGCCAGCGCCGCCTGCGCCACGGGGACGAGTCCATGACCGTAGGCATTCGCCTTGAGAACAGCAAGGAGTTCCGCATCAGGCGGAAGCGCCCGCAGGAGCGCACGAGCGTTGGTCGTAAGCTGGTCGAGGTCGATGACAGCATGGAGCGCAGCCTGCGCGGCGTGGAGGCGAATATCCCAGCTGGTCGCGCAATGGCACGAAACCCCAGAGCTGGGGTCGTGTGTCGTCCCCATCCCTTCCCCCGGAGTGTCCTGGCACGAGTATATCCAACCCGGAGACAAAGGGCGTCCACGTCAGTGGCGGATCCGAACTGTCGTCGACCCCTTGCAGGACCCACTCCACGCACCTCGCAGCACGTCAGGGCCTTTCACCTCCCATCTCTCGACCCAAGTCCTTCCTTGCCCACACGGGCAGGCGCTTCCCGTGCCGATTGCGGCTGTCTCCACAGAGAAAGGTAAGGATGGTATCTCCCTGGGAAACGGTGCAGCACGTCTGCCTTGGCACGGCAGCCTCCATGCCTCTCCAGCAAGCCCAGCAGAAGCCAAACCATGCCCTGCAAGGCATCGTGCACCGCTCTTCCCCCTACGGGAACAGCTGAAAGGTACCTTCCTGGAGAGAACGTGTGGGATGAGACTAACGAGCCATCCGGTCGGCATCCCGCGCCGCCGACTGCGTCCAGCAACCACAGAAAGACGAAGACACTGCTATACAGCGGTACGCCTGTTCCCGAAGGCATTCTAGGAGATCCGAAGCGCCCTTTACTGTCCAGAGTCACATCCCCGCAACATAGTCAGGCCAGATCGTCACGCTGCACTGCACCGATCAGGAGTTTCCCGGCATCATGCACAGCACGATATTGGCAAACTGTTCGCAGTGGCGAAACGCGCTAGCGCACTCGTCACGTCGTGAGCTGTACACTTTAGGAACGAAACGATGGTCTCGTCGAACACGGAGGTTAGGAGAGAACACCATGATGAGAGCAACACGAGTGACCGGTAAGCCAATCACCCACGAGCGACTCCACCAGCGCGTCGTCGAGGAACTCCTCAAGCAAATCGTCAGCGGTGCCATCCCACCCGGTACCGCACTCCCCTCCGAGCCGGAACTTGCCCGTCAGTTCGGTGTGAGTCGCATCGTGATCCGCGAAGCAATCCGCATCTTGGTTGAGAAGGGGCTGGTCGCTGTCCGGCACGGAAGCGGCATGTGGGTCCAACCGGCCGAACAGTGGAACCATCTCGATCCGATGGTGCTGTTCGAGCGGCTGCGCTCCAACCGCGATCCAAGCTGGCTGGAGGAGATTTTGGAGCTCCGGAAGATTCTCGAGCTTGCCGCGGCCGAACTCGCGGCGGTACGCCGCACACCGGAACACCTGGCTCGGCTCAACGATCTCCTCGGACGCATGCGTGCCGCAGTCGCCGATGCCGACGCCGCGACCTATGTCAGCCTCGATGTGACCTTCCATGAGGTGATCATGGAGGCAGCAGGGAACCGCCTGCTCCGCGAAGCACGTCGGCCGCTCAGCGATGTCCTCTTCAGCGGCTGGCTTATGACCACCCGAACACCGGAGCGGCTCACTCGCTCACTCCGCGGGCACGAGGACATCTACACGGCAATCGCCGCCGGCGATCCACTCGCAGCCCGCGAGGCGATGCGGCGACACGTCGAATACTTCGAGAACAATATCCGCGCTGATCTCGAACTACCGACCCGGGAAGCTGTTGGGGCCGTATCTGGCGACGGGCACCACTTTGCGAACTGACGCAACCCCACTGGCCGTGTCTTTCTACGCGGGGTGCCGGTACACCGGCACCCCGCCCCTCCCTACCGTTCCCAGCAGGCATCAGCGCGCCGCTCTGGATGACTGTCCCATCGACACCAATCGGAGCAGGATCTTCCCATCTCACACGGTTGCGACCGCTCGTGCCCTCGGCCACTCAGAATGCGGAGCACCGTAGTACTTGAGCGCATGCCTCATCACAACCCTGGTACACCCCGCCGAGAAGCGACAACGAGACGACGCCCCTTGGAAGCAGAACACCTTTCCGCCAGTTCACCGCGATTTGGTAAGGGCATCGCCTCTTGCTTTAGAGCAACCCTGCCTTGGCAAAGGCGAGCAGGAACAAGCCGGCGACGATACCCAGCGCGAGCACGACACCCAACAGGCGCAGGAACCACAACGGCACGGCGCCCCCTGCGCACCCCTATCAGCCAATGCCACGCTGCTCGGCGAGCTGCCGCGTCAACGACGCATGCCCAATATGTTCGCGGTTGTGCCCAATGGCATGGAGAAGCCAGCGCATGTCAGTGAACCGCCGCCCCAGCCGATCGTTCGGCGGCGTCCACTCACGCGTCAACGTGTCCGCCGTTAACCGCTCCAGGCGTGCGAGACTCTCCGCTTCAGTCTGGTCAATCAACTCGAGCAGAGCCGTATCGCTCGCTGCCTCGTAGCGAAACCAGCGCTCACGGTCACGCTCGACCGCTTCATGCACTGCCGCGGCCACGAGATAACGTTCTGCATCCAGGAGATGCCCCACCAACACGGCGAGTGAATTCATCTCCGGTCCTGGTGACCAGTTGAGGACAGCCGGGCTGAGTCCACGAACGAGCTCCCGTAGCACCTGGTGCTGCTCCCGCAAGGTCGCTGCCACCGCTTCTCGCACCGCCGTCACCAACTCGCCGCTCACCGTGTCCTCCTTTCGCGGCGCAACCGCTCCACTTCCCACCGGCCCTGCCGTTCTGCCTCTTCCTCGAGATCTTGGTAGATCGCCCGATAGCGCTCGTACCGGCCAGCATCAATCTCGCCTGCTTCGACCGCAGCGCGAACGGCACATCCTGGCTCGTCAAGATGCCGACAATCACGGTAGGCACAGGCGCCAAGATACCGCCGAAATTCCCGGTAATACTGTCCCAGCTCCTCAGGAAGCAATGCCCACAGATGCAACACCCCGATCCCCGGGGTATCGACGAGAAATGTCCGCTCGTCGAGCTGGATCAGCTCGCTCGCCGTCGTCGTGTGCCTGCCACGACCAGTCGCCTCACTCACTGCACCGATCCGGAGCTCCAGCTCCGGTCGGAATGCTTTCACCAGGCTGGTCTTCCCTACTCCCGACGGCCCAGCGAGCGCGGAGAGCTTCCCCTCGAGCATCCGCCAGAGCTCTTCGAGCCCGACCCTCGTCACGACACTCGTCTCGACCACCGGATAGCCGATCGCTCGGTACGGTGCGAGTGCCGCCCGTGCTCGTCCCTCCGGATCCAGGTCAACCTTGTTCAAACAGATCACCGTCGGAAGATCTTGCGATTCAGCGACCACGAGGAAGCGATCCAACATTCCAAGGCTGAGTTCTGGCTGCGCCGCCGCGAGGACCACCACTAACTGATCGAGATTGGCCACAATCACCTGTGCCACCTCGCGGTCGCGCGCTCGCCGCACCAGCGCTCGCCGTCGCGGCGCAACCGCCTCGATCACCCCTTCGCCTGGCCCGACAATCCGCACCTCCACGCGGTCACCGACGACAACCAAGTCTTCCCGCCGCCGCTCCCGCTTTAGTGCTCCGCGCACGACACAGCGGATGACACCCTGCGATGTCCAGACGTCGTAAAACGGTCCACGTACTCGAACGACGATATTCTCTGGCCACGACTCCTTCGTGTGCTCCGCCTCTTCCGCCACCAGTTCCCCCTCGAAAGCCTCATGAGCGCGATGTCTGAAGCTGCTGCTCGGCTCGGACAACCGGCGCTATCTCCTGCATTGCCGCTCGACTCGGCAGTGACTGCATCGCCAAGACCGACAGCACGCCGAAGAGCACCGTCACCACCGCCGCATGCCCGAGCACGCTGACCAAGCTCATTCGGCTCAATACCACCCAGGCCCCGGTTGCTGACTGCGCGAGCAGCAGTCCAAGCGCGAGCATGCTACTGGTCACGAGATCTGGGCGCACGCGCCGGAGTTCCGCATCTCTCCGAAGCCGTATCACGAGTGCCAAAAGGCCGAGCGTCAGAACAGCTGCACTGAGCCGATGCAGGAAGACGATCCCGGCCGCTCCACTCAGCTCCGGTACCAACCGCCCCTGACAGAGTGGCCAGTCGACACAGGCCAGGCTTGCGTTCGTGTGTCGCACGTATGCACCGAGATAGACCACCGCGTACGTGCCGAGAAGCAGCGCCCACGCACCACGCGTCACTGCACGCGGCGCACCATACGCCCGCAAGGCATGCAAGACATCACCACGTGTCAGCACCAGCGCAAGGAGAAGTGCGCTGGCAAACACTGTCAGTGAGACGCCAAAATGCACAGCCATGACCGGTGGATACCGCGGTGCCAGAACAGCCCAGGCCCCGAGCGCTGACTGCAACAGGAGCGTGCCGACTAACAACCCAGCGATGATGCGCGCCTCCCAGCGCGCGAACACCTGACGCCGCTCGAGAGCCACCAGCCCGAGCAGCACCAGCAACAGGAGCCCGCTCACCAGCGTCGCCACCCGGTGGCTGTATTCGATGATTCCTTCCGCCGTCGGCGGTGGAAATAGTCTTCCATGGCAGAGTGGCCATGACTCGCCGCACCCAAACCCTGAACCGGTCGCGGTCACTGTCGCACCGAGTAGGACCACCAGCCCCATGGCGACGGCGTTTGCCCAAGCCAGTCGCCCAACCCATCGCTCTCGTCGTCTCGTCCCCATCGGAGTACTCCCTGAGTCCCTCTCAGCGATGCCCACTTGTCGGGAAGGATAACCGACTGCTGTCCGGGGCGCATCGCCCCCGGGGCCCTTCCGTCTCCCTTCTCGGAGACAAGGGTTCCGCCTTGGCGATGACGACTTGGCCCAGGCACACCGTCCACAAGTCGACGAACCGTGACTCATTGCATACGGATATCCGTATATATTAGACTCCACTGCGCAGGCCAGATATCCCGCTTGGAGGAAGCGCGCAACTCACCATGTCCGCGATTACAGCGAACGAAAAGGCGAATGAGACAACGGCGAATGTAGAGCGAGCGGGATATCCCCGCTGGTGACTCTTGACCCCAGAGGACCACCCGTCGCGCAAGGAGCATCTCGCTGATGGAAAGCAGCAGTCTCACCACGCTCGCGCACCTTGCCCTCTGCGAACTCACATGCTGTTGCGGGGCCACGGTGCAGCGGCCGGTTCGTCTCCTCCCCACACCCTGTGGGAACACCCTAGCCTCGTTACGTGGTTGCCTCAACCCGCAGCACGGCCATCAAGAGCGTGGCTCTCTTCGGTCTCGCCGGTGGCATTACCCGCAAACTGCTCGTCCGGCTCCTCATTGGAGACGTCACGGTGGTCGTCCGGCTCTTGGCGACCCTCGTCTGGCTCCGGCTTGCTGTGCTGAAGCGCCCTTTGAACAGTGGCCTGATCCCTGGGCTCTGCTTCTTCGTCGGCGCAGTGACCCTGCTCAAGCTCGGAGATCGGGTACAGCATCGCGTTGCGCTGCCCAATGGGAGCAACGCCTGCATCTTGTGCAGTAGGCAGACACGGCGAAAGGAAGGCCGCGATGACTGACGAGCTAGCGCTCCACGACGGCCGAGATCCGATTTGCCCCACCTGTCACGGCGAATCACTTCCCCACTCCCAGACGCACAATTCCCCAGCTGATCAGTCACGTGATGGTACGGGGCCTCACAGCCGGCTTTTCCGCCCGTCTCAGGAATTCCGGCAAGAAATGGATGTTCCAACGGCCCCTGACAACCCCCCGAAGACAGCCCGCAGCGACTCCCACCTGCAACGAGTGCTTCTCGTAAACGCTTCTCACGCCTTCGATACAGATCTCCTGATCATCGGTGGCGGTAGCGCCGGCTTCGCTGCAGCGATCGAGGCTCGACAACTGGGCGCCCGCGTCGTTATGGTCGAAAAGGGCACGCTCGGCGGCACCTGCGTGAATGTTGGCTGTGTTCTAAGCAAGTTCTTTCTCCGCGCTGCGGAACTCGCTCATCTTGCCGCGACTCACCCCTACCGTGGCATCGAGACCAGCCTCGATGCGGTCAATCTCGCCGCACTGCGTAGCCAGCAGCGTGCGCTGATCGCCGCACTCCGCGCGGAAAAGTACGAGGCACTCGTCGATTACTATGGCTGGGAACTCATCCGCGGCACGGCCCGCTTCCTTGATCCTGAAACGGTCGTTGTTGGGCAACGGCGCATCCGGCCCCGTGCTACCCTCCTCGCCACCGGCGCTCGTCCCGCCATTCCTCCGCTTCCAGGGCTCCTCGACGTCCCCTTTCTTACCAGCACCAGCGCGCTCGATCTGGAGCGTCTGCCCCGTTCTCTCGTCATCCTTGGTGCTGGCTTTGTCGCACTTGAACTTGGCCAAGCGTTCCACCGACTTGGTACCGCAGTAACGCTTGTCCAGCGACGTCCTCGGCTCCTCCCCGAGGTCGAGCCAGAACTCGCCGAAGCTCTCCAGCAGGCCCTCGCCACCGAAGGTCTCCAGTTTCTGCTCGGCACTCATGTCCAGCGCATCGACCGCACGCCCTCAGGCATACGCCTCCTCATGACCCGAGGGGAGCACGAAGAGGCACTCGATGCCGACGCCGTGCTCGTGGCCACTGGACGTCTCCCGAATACCGACGCGCTCAATCTTCCTACTGCTCAGATCGCTGTCGACGAACGCGGCGCGCCGATCATCGATGCCACTCTGCGCACAACGAACCCGCGCGTCTACGCCGCGGGCGACGTAGTGCTCACCCCTCAGTTTGTCTACGTCGCCGCAGCAGCTGGCCGAATTGCCGCACGAAACGCACTCCTCGGGGAGAACCGACCGTTCGATCTCTCTGCTGTCCCAGCTGTGCTCTTTACCGACCCACAACTCGCCACGGTCGGGCTCACGCGAGCCCAGGCCACAGCTGCTGGATACCGTCTCCTCACTGGCTTCGCTCCCGCGGAGGCGATCGCTCGGGAACGCGTCAATTTCCAGCCCTATGGCGGTGTCCTCGTTCTGGCCGACAGGGAAAGTGGGCGCCTACTCGGCGCCCAAGCCGTCGCCAGTGCCGCTGGCGAGCTCATCGATGCTGCGGTGCTGGCCATTGCCCACCGCTTGACCCTCGATGACCTGCGCGAGCACCTCGCCCCTTACTTGACCTGTGCCGAGGGTCTACGGCTCGCGGCTCTTGCCGCCAGTCAGGACATCGCGCACCTCTCTTGCTGCGCCTGATCAGCTGGTATGCGGGAATGGGCGACCGCCCCAAAGAAGAAAGGTACCGATCAAGGAAGCAGTATGGTGACCATGGGGTCAGATGCACTGGCAGCACCCTGCACCATACTGCTCCGGGCGCGGCACCGTGAGCAGACTATTTCCTGATATCCCTCGTTCACCGTGACAGTCGCACGCCCTCGGGCACCATACCTAGAAGGCGCAAGAACGCCTCAATCTTTTCGAGCTCCCACGTCGTAAGATCGACGGTCACCGTCATTGTCACCGTGATCGGCACGCCACCTGCCGCTTCGAATGTCCCCTCCCCGGCGAGGCGTGGTGGCATCTCCGGCTGCACCTCCGCACGTTCCGTCTGCTCCTCGCTTGCCTCTTCGGAAACACCCCGCAATGGTTCCGCTCGCGCCAGCAACGGGCGAAGCGCTCGAACCTGCTCTTCTAGGTCCGGTGCAAGTACCAGCCGCGACGGCTGACCCCGCACACCACGGCGGAAGACGCCCAGCCCAGCCTCCTCGGCGAGCTTGAAGAAGAATGTTCGAGCCTCCTCTACCCGGTTGCGCGGCTGCCCGAGGCGCATCTCCACCTGCCAGACCCGCTCGACCCACGGCCCATCCATCACACTGAGCCCCTCGCGGAGCGCTCGTTCGATCGCACCCCCGTAGGGTGGATAGCTCAAGACCACCCGCGCGAGCTCCCGTCGGCGTTCCACAGCATCTGTAGCGTAGGCAAGTCGCCGTCCGGCCTCGGTCAAGCGCACCTCGGCGTCATCCCGCTCGATCAGCCCCAACTGCTCCAGCGCATTCAGCGTCTCACGCAGCGGCTCTCCACCCCCCAAGCGAGCCTCCAATACGCTGCGATCGACTCCACGTCCCTTGGCGTACTCGAGCACCTGGAACAACAAGCGCGGATCAGTGCGATAAGGCAAGAGAATCGCCATCTCAACTCCTCCCGCACATCCTCACGCGACTATACTAGCACCTCTCAAGTGGATACGCAAGCAATACGTCCATGCAATTCCCCAGCAAAGCGTCACGCGCACGGGAGTTGCTTTTCCCTCATTGGCACATCGGACCGAGATCGTATTCGAAACCTCGAGGTGCCCACAGCTCACAGCCTGTTCGCGTCCCTGCTCTGCTGCGTGCGCGTGACCGTTCCAGGGATTGCCACTCCGGTGAGACATCCACTTGCCTCAAGCGACGGGGACGTGCCGTCGACCGCTCAGGCGAGTTGTCCACGAGTCGGCGCCTGGATGGGCACGCGGACTCCCCTCGCGCAGGGCAAACCTCCTTTTGCACTTCGCCACTCGCTCAGCACCGCAACACAGCACGCTATTCTGCACGCGGAACCTCAAGCCACCTATCGCACCGGAGTCCCGACATCCTGCGTGCTGGATCACGGGAGCATGAGGGTTATCCCGCCGCTGGCTCGTGCTCTCCGGCGCTTGGCCGATTTTTGGTCTCTGTTTCCCAATGTTTCACAGCCGAGTCTCACACTGTGATGGCTACTGGAACGCCCCAGCCGTCTTCGTAACAACGTGGTCGCCACGCCAGCGTGCACGAAGCGATCAGGCACCACGAGCCGAACTCGTGTCCGCGATACTCACCGACCGCGTGAGACTCATCAGGCCAGAAGGAGTATGGCGGTCGCAGCCTCATCAGAGTGGGCGATCTGGCACCGTCCCCATAGGGCGCCTGCCCCACTCCCTCTTTTCCCCGCACAGGATCGACTGCTCCAGTGATTCCTCCACAGTCGACCCTGTCCGCTTTCCGCCCACCGAAACTGTGTTTCTTATTGAGGAGCAAGAGTGTGCACCCACAAACAGAGTGCGAGCTGGGGAATCTTCTTTCGGGAGCTTTTGCCCACCTCGCGTCGTCCACCATTCGCGCCCGCGACAGGGGCAACAAAGCTGGAATCCCGCAGCTAGCCCTGTTACCCAAGGCACGGGCCTTCCCCCAGAGTCCGCGCCATCTCGTGCCGAAACACCCTCACACGACGCTGCTCCTCCGGAACTGCTCTCGGCCACCGGCACCGCCGATGCGATGTACTCCGCCTCCGAATGGCGATCGCGGTGCCATGGCTTTCCTCGCAGACGACTCGTATCGTGCCGACAGAGCACACTCCCCCGCCACAGAGATCGTCTGATGATCGACGCGGAGCAAAGGAAGTAATGCGTGAAGCATGTGATGAAAGGAAGTCATGCCTTGATTCAAGCTGCACGTGCTTCTATGCTAGGGGACGAGCGGAGTGCGGGAAGGGGCCAGAGGATGTCCGACCGGCCGGTGGCCCCAGCCGACCAACCGGAGCGAAGCGGCGAGGACAGCCGCCGACGCGGCTGGTTCTGGCACTGGAACACCATCATCACGCAGTTCGCACCCCTGATCGGGCTCAAGGGTGTGGGGTTGCTCAACTCCTACACTGTCTGGACCGATCGTCGCGAGCATTCGCCCTACCGCGGCTACGCCTTCCCCTCCCAGCAGGCCGAGGCTGCCTTCTACGGCGAGGACCGTGCCGAACTCATCACCATCAACAAAATCCTCGTCGCGCTCGATCTCATCGAGATCCGGAAGGAGATGGTCACACGCACCGACGAGGCCGGTCGCCGCTGGCGGGTGCCGCATAACTTCTATCGAGTCAAAGATCGCCCCGAAGGGTTCGTGCTCAGCGCTGAGGCCGTCCTGCGCGTCGTGGAACTCGCCGCGCGCGACGAGGCAGTCTATCGCTACATCCGCCACATCTTCTCGCCCCGCTTCGCCCCTATCGACCGCGAGAATGTGTGGCACCAAATTCTTCCCATCGTCCGCCGTCATCCACTCTGGCAGCAACTCGCCGCCCGCGCCGCAGCCGAAGATGCCCGCTTCTCCGCTCGCACCCGCGCTGGTCATGCCCGACGCAAGGCCACCCAGGCCTCCCACGAGGCACAATCCTCTGTTGCACCAAGCGACGATGGTTCCTCAACCACTGTTGCCGGCAGCGACAATGGTTCGCCGGCCGTTGTTGCTCCCTCCAACAATGCTTCCCCCCTTGAAAGCCAAACCATGGTTGGCCCGTCCAACAGAGAGGAGGCAAGCAGTGTTGCTCCAGCCGACAGGACGTATGACCAAGCTTTGGCAACGACTACGACGAGTGTTTCCCCCTTCCCGGACTTGCCACCCGCCGACGCCGCCGGTCCGCTGCTCGAGCCGTCACCGGAGGTTGTCGCCTGCTTTGAGGCAGCCAATGCCCGCCCTGCCTCGCCGCTCGAGCGCACCCTCCTGGCAGAACTCGAGCGGGAGTTTCTCCCGCTCGCGGCAAGTCGCGGCGAAAGCTCGGCCGAGCTCCTCGTTGCAGCCATTCGCGAGGCAGTGGCCAGCGGTTCGCGCTATGTCGCGCCCAAGCGGATCCGTGAAATCCTCTCTCGCTGGTCGCGTCATTCCCTTCGGGCGAGCGACACAGCTTCCCGCTCAGTGAACCAAGCGGGGAGCGGACGGTCGTCGGACGCTCTTCCCACTCCCAATGCACTCTCGCTCCAGAGCTTGCTGACCTCACCGGCCCTCGATCTCCTTGTGGCACGGCTCGAGGAAGCGATTGCGCAGCGTCTTGCCATACCTAACCGCACTCAGCATTCTGTTGTTCCCCTGGATTCCCGCACCCCGGAGCGGGCTACTCCTCTTCCCGAGTCACCACCTGCTCTTGCAGCCATTTGGTCACTCGCTCAGGAGCACTTGAGTGAACGCCTTCCGCCGTCTGCCTTTGCGGAGTGCATCCGGCCGGCACGACTCCTGGCTGCTCCTTCACCAGGCGAGCTCGTCCTGGGAGTTCCGAGTGACGCGGTACGGCGCCAATTGGAGCGTCGTTGGCTCGTCGCGGTGCGTGAGATCCTCTCTGCCCTGATGGAACGTCCGGTGACGGTACGGGTCATCCCCTTCGCCGAATGGAATGAGATCGGATCACCATGAGCGAGGTGAGGTATCCATGCGACCGAAACTGGCGCATCGTCATCTCGCAGCTCTGGCCTCGGACTGCAGTCAGCCACGCGCAGCTGTTGTGTTCGAGAATCTTCCCCCTATTCGACTCAGCTGATTTCTCGTTGTGCGGGCGTCCGACCGCCCCGGGAGGAGTGGGTGCCTGGAAAGGTGGGCGAGCCACAGGACGCAAGGAGTGTCGAGGGGCTCACCGTTGAGGATCGTCGAGAAGAAGATGGCTCCCTGCCCGCGATGCGAACCCCATAGTGCGACGATGGGCATTTCGCATCACGCTCACGATCAGCTTCCTCTTCTGCAGCGTGGCAGTTTTGTCATGTCTCTAAGGGCCGTAGAGGTGACCCTCGCAGATCCGCCTGCTCGGCATCGCTCGATGCTCCGCTTCCGCAACGCTGCAACCGTGCCTGATGGGAGCTCGCAGGCTGACCCTTGCGCTGCTCGCTTGGGTCAATCCCTTTCCCGCAACTGCCACATGACGGATCCTCTGCTCACTGTGCTATCGATCCCGGGTTCATCCCCGGCGCGAGACAAACTCGCCGGCGAGCGAGTTCTTCCCCTGTGAGCGTGACTACGACTGCGCACAGTATCCCCGTCGACTCGGCGTCGCAGCAGAGAATCGGCACCTCTTCCCTGCAGGCAGCTCGTGCGAACGTTCCTCCCCCGTGACCTCACACCAGGGGCAGTGGCATCCCTGGACGGCCACCACCAGCAGCCGGCGAGCCGCGCTGTGGGTGGAGTAGCCATTCTCCAATAGCCTGCACCGATGCATGAGGACTCTTTAACGCCGCCTGAGCTGGGAGGGGGTGCCGGTGTTGTGTCCATAGAAGTTCGGCAGCGACTTCCGCCAGCTCTCGGGCCGGATGTTGGATGCAGGCAGCGAGGATCGGTGCGAATTCTGATGTCGAGAGGGTTTGCCCCAGTGCCCAAAGGGCATCGGCTCGCACTGGCGCTGGTGCTCCCTCCTCAGTCAGAAGCTCTTGCGCAGCCGGCACGGCGTCGCTCCGTCGCCCGAGGACTACAGCCCACGTCGCACGCCGTACGCGCTGACTCTGGTCGCGCACCCATGCGCGCCAGGCAGGGAGCAGGAGCTCCGGCAGCTGGGTCGCTGCCGTCTCAGCTGCAAGTCCCCGCACCACTGCGTCTGGATCCGCCAGCGCGACCATGAGTAGCGCTCGTTTGGCCCAGCGCGGGAGCACGACCTCCCGTGTGGGATCAGCGACCAGCAGCGTGAGCACGGTTTCCCGCGCCTGTGGCGTTCCACGGCGGAGGACACGCAGCGCCACGGTGACGAGTACGCTAAGTCCCTCTGTGCCCAACCGCTCCCATAGGGCGAGTGCCGCGTTGCTCCCTGCCAGCCATTCGGCGTGTTCCAGGAGCGTTGTACGCTCAAGACGTTGGACGACCAGCCACGTGGAGCGGTCGCGTCGCACCGCGAAGAAGTCTTCGCGGAAAGCCAGCAGCTGCTCTGCCAGTTCAGCGGCAGCCGCGGGGGAAAGCTGGGGGAGCACGGTGAGCCGCAGCCAGCGCCGTCCGCTGGGTGTCGCAAGTGCCGCCGAAATGTCTGTTACCGTATATGGCAGCTCGCAGGTTGTCCACGGTGGCTCGTCGCGAAACGTTCTCTGCTCCATACAGCAACCCCTCTGCACCAGTCTACGCTCTCGAGAACCCTCCTCGCGGCTACAGCCCCGTGGCCTCTTTTCCCAAACAACCGTTCGTGCTCGCTGTAACCGAACCACTGGCTTCGTCCACCCGGGTGCGGTACCGAACAGACGACTCGGCGAGAGATTGCGAAAGACAGGATCAAGGTGAACGTGCTTCCAGATACGACACTCGTGATCTCACCAGACCGGAACGTCTCCTCTTCCGGCGCCCCGCGTTTCTGGGGCGTCCTCTGGTACCATTCCGGCCGACGGAACGGGATAGGACGACGGAAGGCTTGGGCAATGTCGACGTCTCGTGAACTTCCGCCGAGAACTGGTTCGCGTGCGGAACAGGAGCGGTTGTCGCGGCGTGCTCAGCGCAAGCTCGAGGCCGAGCGTCGTGCTCGCCAACGCCGCCGCCTCCTCGTGATCGTCCCGATCGTCATTGCGCTGGTAGCGGTTGGGATCGGCGTTTGGTGGAACCAGCGCAGCGCTCAGGAGGTCGCGGCCGTCCAGATGCCAGACGTCTCCAAGTACACCAGTGTCCCCCATGACGGTCGCTTCCTGGGTGATCCAAACGCGCCTGTCCACGTCATTGAGTGGGGAGACTATCAGTGCCCAGCCTGCAAGAGCTTCGAGCAACGCTTCTTCCCCACGATCCTTGAGCAGTACATCGCAACCGGAAAGGTGCGGTGGGAGTTCCGCGACTTCGCCTTTATCGGGCCAGAATCGGCGCGCGCTGCGGAGGCGGCCTACTGTGCGCTTGACCAGGGGAAGTTCTGGGAGTTCCACGCGGCACTCTATGCCAACCAGACGGGTGAGAACGTTGGTGCCTTCAGCGACCGTCGTCTTGAGGAGATCGCTCGCGTCGTTGGTCTCGACGTCGGGCAGTTCCGTAGCTGCCTGCGCGATGGGACGCATAAGGAAGACGTCCAGCAGATGGTACGGGAGGCACAGTCGCTCGGCGTACGCGCCACCCCGTCTTTCAGTGTCAATGGCAGCGCTCCCTTCACGATCCGGAGCTTGGGTGATCTGACACAGCGGATTGAGGAAGCACTACCGTGAACCGCTTGCCCCGCTGGTCGCTTGCCTCCACAGCGCTTGCCTTCGCTGGCGTCGGGGTCGCGGGCTATCTGACGCTTGTCGCCTTCGACCAGTCATTGCTGGTCTGTGGTCTTGGCGATTGTTCCACGGTGCAGAACAGCCCCTACGCGAAGATCGCTGGTGTCCCGATTGCGCTCCTTGGTCTTCTCATGTATCTCGCCCTCTTTGCCTTGTCGTTGGCTCGCTGGCGCTGGTGGCAAAAGGCCGACGTTCTTACGAGTGCTAATGCTGGGATTGCGCTTGCCGGCACGCTCTACTCGGCCTACCTCACGTACCTGGAACTTTTTGTCATCCACGCGATCTGCCAGTGGTGCGTTACCAGTGCACTTATTGTGACCGGACTGATGCTTGTTGAGTTCTGGGGGCTCCGCCAGCTGCTGCGTCCTGCGCCGCTGTCTGAGCCAGTGACTCCGCCGCCCAAACGCGGTCGACGTCAGCAGCCCGTGCCATAGCGAGCCAAGAGGGTGTTCCGGCTCATCCAGGCCTGACCGGGCCAGGCTCGCTCGCGATAACGCTCGGCCATCCGCCAGCCGAGCGGGTGGTAGACGGCGACAAGCCCCACAAAAAAGAAGCGTTGTAAGCGCGTGTACCAGGTCGGTGGCAGCGGGTGTACCTCAAATCCGAGCCGTCGGCCGGCTCGTGCGAAGAGGGTGATCCCAACGAGTGCCTTCACCTCGTCAAGTTCCCCTCGAGCGATGCGACAGGCCAGTTCGGCTAGATCCTCCCGTGCCAGTTTCAGGAGTTCCCACGGAAGTTGTGCTCCGGCGAGGGCAAGTGCGAGGAGGCGTCGGTTGTCGAAGTGGAGCTCCACCACCCGGTCGCCCGGCTCGATGCGTGTCCTGTCTGCGAGCGTCGTTGCCGGCCCGCGATAGTAGACGATCCGGTAGCGGAAGAACCCTCCTGGCCGGACGTGCTGTGGCCGCCAGACGAGCTCGGTCAAGCGTTCCCAACCCAGCCAGACTGCCAGGACGCCAATTGCCCGCCCTCCACCGGCGCGCCCCAGCCGGATCAGCCACCAGGGGAACTCCTTCAGTAGCGCCAGCGCCGACCGACGCCGAGTTCGGCGAGGAGCCAGCGGAGGAAGGTGGCCACCAGCCCCAGGCGGAGTGGCCACCGGCGTAGGCGACGCGGCGACGTCGCGATCCAGCTCGTCGTTAAGTGACAAACTGGGATACCCCTTCCCTGTAAACGCTGCAAGAATTCGCGATCTTCCGCGATCTCCAGCGACTCGTCGAATCCTCCAAGACGCTCGAACCAGGCGCGGCTACAGTACAACATCTGTGCGCGGATGCCAAAGTAGGTCTTGCCGACCTCCATGAGATCGAAGAACCAGCGGTCGAAGAAGTCGACCGTGTCCGCGATAACGCGGATACTCCCCGCCGGATAACCTCCATGCTGGTGAGCTACCAGTTCGGCGACCAATGTCGGAGCCATGGCGGAATCAGCATCGAGAAAAAGCAGGAGTTCGCCGCGTGCTTTCGCTGCACCACGGTTTTTGGCGCGACTCCGGCCCGGTCGTGGCTCCTGTACCAGGAGGACTCGCAGTGGCGCGAGTGACGGTGCAAGTGTTTCCACTATGCGTGCTGTCCCGTCTGTCGAGCCGTTGTCAACGACGATCGCCTCCAGCCGCTCGAGTGGCCAGGCTTGCAACGCGACCGACCGGAGAGCACGTCCAATGTACGCCTCCTCATTCCGGGCTGGAATCACCACCGAGACGTCGATGGCCCTGCTCACCAGCACTTCCGCCTCAGTACGGCCAGTCGCGACCGATGCCAGCCAGTGCGAGTAGCCACTGCAAAGCCGTCGCCAAAAGACCAAGCCGCAGCGGCCAGCGATGCAGTCGTCGCGTCGATGTCAAGACGACGCTTTCCGTGACGAATCCGACGGGATATCCCGCTTTCCGGATCCGACGCAGGAGGTCGTAGTCCTCGGCTATGCGTAACCGCTCGTCGAATCCCCCAACTGCCCAGAAGACATCACGGTGTACCGCGCACAGTTGTGTCGGAACTCGCACACGCTCCTTGAGCCACGTCGCAGCGAAGAAAAAGGCACGGTCGAGGGGGTCGGTCGAGTCAGCCACGACGCGCAAACTCACCGCCGACTCACCGCGGTGGAGATGTGCAAGCACGCTCGCGACCATCGTCGGCGCGAGCCGCGAGTCGGCGTCCAAGAACAGCAAGACCTCGCCGCGTGCGTACTGCGCCCCGCGGTTGCGTGCCCGGCTCACTCCCAGACGCGGTTCGCGGACGAGACGTACCAGGAGCTCCGGATGTCGCCGTGTGAACCGTCGCACGACTGCTGCTGTCTGATCGTGGGAACCGTTATCGACGACGATGACCTCCAGCCGCTCCAGGGGCCAGGCTTGAGCAAGCACCGAGTCGAGTGCGCGTTCGATTGTCGCCGCTTCGTTGCGCGCGGGGATAACGATACTGATGTCAGGTCGTCTCGATCGCCGCGGCATACGTCAAGAGTTCTCCTCCCTGTTCCAGCTCCTGTGCAAGCTGGCGCAAGACTCGTCGGCAGACGGGTGAGCGTGGCGCTCCCTGGGGGTGGAGAAAGACCGAGATGCGCGGCGCGACCGCACGCCAGGGGCCGAGCAGCCGTGCCCCCAGCTGGGTCAGTTCCTCGTGCAGCCAGCCAGTACCCATGAAGCCCATCCAGGGAGTGGCGAGTCGACGCTTGTCGCGGACATCAACGAGAAACAGCATCTCAACGAGATAGGCGAAGCTAAGTTCTGCAAGGAGCGCAGGGAGTTCCGGCGTGTGCAGCCAGCCAGGTGGGCAAAACCCTACTGTCTCAAAGCCGAGGCTGGTAAGGAGCTCGCGGCCAGCGATCAGGCGTGCCCGTTGCTCCGGCCATTCCAAGCTCACAAACTCGGCTACCTCCCGGGCAAACAGTGCGGCCCGGGTGACTGTGAGTGGATCACCCCGCCAACGCCCGGCTCGCGCGTGCGTGTATCCATGGAGGACGAGTTCTGAGCCTTTGGCGACTTCCGCCTCAAGCAGCGCGACGAGTTTCGGGTGTCGTCGCAAGTCGTCTTGTCCACGATGGCAGGGGATGACGAGCAGGCTCCGTGGCCGTGCACCGATCGCGTCAAGTTCAGCAAGTAGCCAGCGCAGTTCGTCGAGGTACGCCGGTGCCACGTCGTGCACTGAGACGAGCAACTGGCGCACCGTAACCCTCCCCGCTCTCTCACGCCTATCTTACGCTGTCTCCACCATCCAGCAGAAGCAAGGGAGAGAGCACTCACGGCGCACAAGGTAAGGCTAGGAGCCGGCGTTGGTCGCTGGTTGCGGTATCGCCTCAGCCGGTGGCAAAAGGCGTAAGTAATGCAACGCACAGGTACGCTTCTCATAGTTGATTCCCGAGATTGCTTTTGGAAAGAGGGGCGACATGAGCCCCCATAAACAGAGGAGACAGCGTATGAATAGTGCTTCGTCAGCAGTGCAAGGAATGCGCTGCGGCGCTTACGAGAGGTGCGAGACACAGTGTCGTTCCTCCACCATACGAGAGCGTACCGCGGCATCGCATCTGGGCGTCCCAGGTGATCCGTGGCAACGAGCCTACTCTCACACCGTCGGCGGTCACCGACGCAGACTGACCCAGACGTAGCGTTGGTTACACCCGAGCTGATGGTGCTTTCCTTTTGCGAAACCTCTTGGAAAAGGCTGCGGCAAGCAGCAGACTGCGCGAAAAGTCGACCATCTCTATCCCCTTAAGCAAGGCATGATGCTTTGGTGGACTAGCTTGCAGAGCTGGTGACCCAGCGCTCTACTGCTTCCGTCCAACCGATGATGCTGCCATTGCGAACAAGGACCACACGCTGCTCGCTCGCGGCGCTCCTACCACCTTCGGTCACCGTTTCACCCAAGACAACCGGGATGACATCTGGAACAACGCGCCGCAGCAGTTCCGACCATTCAAGGACACGCTGGACATCGTTGCGGTCGATCGTGGCCGAGACCTCAATGACCAACCACACTGTCGGTCTGGCCGGATGTTCATCCAACACTCCTGAAGCGATAATGTCAGCATCGAGCAGACGGTGCACGTCATCTCGACTCAGCACCTCTCGTGCTCGTCTCCGCACTTCAGCGGGCTCAACGACCTGCGTCTTCTCCATCCAACGGCCGAAGATGGCGGGAGCACGATCACGCGCCCAGACCTCGAGTGACCAACCCAACACACGTTCGAGGCGACGATCGTGTCGCTCGACCATTGCTGCCAGGTGCTCGAGTCGCTCATCGTGTTTCCTCACGATCTCCACGAGCAGAGCGATTTGCGTCTCCACCTGCTCCATGCGCTCGGTGAGGGACGCGATCTGGGCCTCGACACGTTCCATGCGCTCGGTGAGGGACGCGATCTGGGCCTCGACACGCTCCATGCGTGCTGTCAGCGCTGCGATCTGGGCAGAGGTTTCCCGTTGCTGCTCGGTCAACGCCGCAATCTGTGCCTCAACCTGCGCGGTGCGTGCTGTCAGCGCTGCAATTTGTGCCTCGACGCGCTCTATCTGTTCCGTGAGAGCCAGGATCTGGGCGGTTGTCTCTCGCTGCTGCTCTGTCAAAGCGGCAATTTGGGTCCACGTCTCACGTTGCTGAGAAGCGAGCCCTTCAATGTGGGATGTCATGGCCCGCTCTCGCTCAGTCAACGCTGCAATCTGTGCTGTCGTCTCTCGTTGCTGGACGCTGTGCTCCGCGACAATCCGGCTGAGTTCTTCCAGTCGAGCCTCAACATTCATAAACCGCTCATCAATTCGCCGAAAGCCCTTGTTGACTGTTTCGGCAAGTTGCCCAAGCAGTTCAGCCAGTTGCTGCACATGGCTGGTCAACTCCGCAAGTTCCCGACCAAACAGCAACTGCGCGAGTTGCCGGCGCAGCTCAGGGTCTTGCCGAAGCCGTTCAAGCAGTTGGTCTACAAGACTGTCGATCGTCACAGCTCGTGTCCTCCCCACACTTCCAGCATAGCACGAAGCAAAAGCGCATCTCAGTGGCTGAGCAAGTCTCAGATCAGGAGCGTTCTACAGGAGGGAAAGCACCGCATGATGCCACACGAGGACAAGCGGCTCAGGCGTGAAGAACTCAAAGCAGCTATCCCGGGAGTCGCATCCGCAGCGCTCCAGCACGGACTGCTTGACGAGCTGCTCAACAGAGCTATCGAGGCGTCAGGAGCAAGCACGCTGAGAGTGGCTGTGCCGTGTGTGTTGCGTACATCCAGAACAAGTCCACGATCGGCTCCGTTCAGCACCGTAAGTGCCCCAAGCTCGCAAGGGCACAGGTATGACCAGCCCTTGCGAGTTGGGCACTGCGAAGCGGGCAGCGATGAACTTCAACTCTGCGGTACCACAGCTACGACCAGACCGCTACCCATGCCGCGGCGAGGTCGGAACCGTTACCGCCCCGCGGAGCTCCTGGTCAGTCGTGGCAAGAGCCGGACATAGGCGCGGGCCATCGTCCGGAAGTCCTCAAGCCGATATGACTCATTCGGCGCGTGGACGCGGTTGTCGGGCATGCCCCAGGCAAAGAACAGCATATCGGCGCCCAGTTCACGTTGGAAGAGCTCTGCAACTGGAATGGTCCCACCAACACGGGTCATCAGTGGCTCCTTGCCGTACAGCTCCCGCAGGACGTCACGAGCCGCCTCGAGCGCCGGATGATCTCGCCGAATAGCAAAGGGACGTGCTGAGCCCGGGAGGCGCGTCACTTGTACCTCGGCCCACGGCGGACAATGTGTCCGGATATGCTGCTCGATCAAGCTGAGGATCTCGTCGGGATCTTGGTCAGGCACGAGCCGGCACGTGATCTTCAGATGCGCTTCGCAGGGCGTTACCGTCTTGATGCCTTCACCTTGAAAACCACCCCAGAAGCCGTTGAGATCGAGTGTCGGCCGAGTCCACGCGCGCTCGAGTGGCGTGTAGCCCGGTTCACCCCAGAACATCTTCGCGCCGACATTCGCAAGGAATTCGTCCGGATTAAACGGGACCGCGGCAATCTCCGCCCGTTCCTCTGGTGAAAGCTCTCGTACCCGGTCGTAGAAGCCAGCGATAGCAACGCGCCCCTCCGGGGTGTGGAACGTTGCCGCCAATTGGACCAGTGTCTGCACAGCATTGGCGATAACCGCGCCATACTGCCCAGAGTGCATATCAGTCGATGCGGTCCGGAGATCAACCTGACAGGCACAGATCCCTTTCGAGGAGAGGGTCAGTGAAGGCTGGTCGTGCCCATACATTCCACCATCGGCTGAGACCACCACATCGCATGCCAAAAGTTCACGGTACTGCCGAACGGCCGCTGCCATGCTGGGCGAACCGATCTCCTCTTCTCCCTCAAAAAAGAACTTGAGGTTCACCGGTGGGCGACCGATAATACGGATGAGTGCCTCAATCCCGCACAGCGCGGCGAACATGTTGCCTTTGTCGTCTGATGCGCCGCGGGCATAGAGGCGGCCATTCCGCACGACGGGTTCGAAGGGGGGTGTCTCCCAGAGTTCGAGCGGATCGGGGGGCTGAACGTCGTAATGCCCGTACACCAAGACCGTTGGCAGGGTAGGATCAACCAGCCACTGCCCAAAGACAATCGGGTTCCGCTCTGTTGCCAAGAGTCGAACATCGGGGATACCCAGCGCCTGCAAGCGGGCGGCAACCCATTCTGCTGCGCGCTGGACATCGGTCTGGTGCTGGGGCAATGCGCTGACGCTCGGGATGCGCAAAAAGTCCTGCAGCAACCCTAGGTGCTCGGCCTCGTGTTCAGCCAGATAGGCATCGCACCGCTGAAGCAACTCATCCATCGCCAGCCTCCTTTCCGCCCAGCAGTATCGCAAAGCTGCGGACATTGCGCAGGACGGGAACACCTGTATTCCCGTGGTCGGACGAGAGTAAGGGAAGTGGTTCGATGCGAGAGGGGAGGAAGGTGATGCGGAGACGGCGCCTTTCAGTGATGGGAGCCCTGGTTCTGTTTGCCACTCTTGTGGCTCCCCCACTGTCCGTTGTGGCGGCCCAGCAGCCTGGGCTCAGTGTTGCTTTCTGGCGGACTTGGGCTCGTACCGATCGTCCAGTGGCCGAAGGGCGAGCAGCGCGTACCTGGATGTGGGGACCAGCACCGATTACCAACGTCCTCTTTGAGGAGTACGACGAGGCCACCGACCTCTCTGGAGAGATGGTCGGTGTCCGATGGGTTCAGTACTTCGACAAGACCCGCATGGAGGTGACGGACGACGGAGGTGACCCGGTCAACCCGTGGTATGTCACCAACGGTCTTCTGGCCAAAGAACTGATTACCGGGCAGCTTCAGCTCGGCCATAACCGGTTTCGCCAGGGTCCGCCTGCTCAGGTGCCCGTCGCCGGTGATTTGAATGACCCCAATGCACCCACCTATGCGACCTTCGCCCCGCTGATGGGCTACCAGCCACTGCCGGTCGGCATGACGATTATCCAGACGGTCGACCGCAACGGTACAGTCGGAGCCGACCAGACGCTGGCGCGCTTTGGAGTGACCGCCGCCGTCCACGTGCGCGAGACAAACCACACGGTGGCAAGTGTCTTCTGGGACTTCATGAACGCCCGCGGTACGGTCTATGTCGACGGCACCTTCCGTGACGACCGGCTTTTCGAGAACCCGTTTTACGCCACTGGCTTGCCACTGACCGAGGCCTACTGGACGACGGTGCTGGTCGGTGGCGTTCCCAAGCGCGTGCTGGTGCAGGTCTTCGAGCGGCGTGTGCTGACCTACACCCCGGACAATCCACCTGGTTGGCGCGTTGAGGCTGGTAACGTGGGACTGCACTACTACCAGTGGCGTTATGGGCAACTTGGTGCCCAGCCAGTGACCTGGGACACAAGCCGGCCAGAGGAACTTCCGTATCTGGATGCCGTAATTCCGACAGTTGTGCAGTTGGCTGCCAGCCTAGAGCCCCTCATGACGCTCCTCCGCTATCCCGCGCTCGACAATCCGGCTTGGCGCGCTGATATCGAACGCCGACTCATCTTCGCCCAGGATTGCGCCCGTGCCATGCGGGAGACTGCACCTCCACCAACACTCTCGAACTTTCACACTGGTCTCATGGCTGGACTGAATCTCTTTGAGCAAGGAGCAGCCAAAGTGCGCCGTGGCCTTGACCGCAATGATCCTCTGGTGATTCTCGAAGGACAGCAGGATATGAGTAATGGTCTCCGCGCGATTCTCGAGGTGCTTGCCCCTGAGGAACTTGCGTATCCGAGGGACGGAACTGAGCTGCGGCATCGTACCGACGTGCTCTCTTGAGGACGGCAGCTTGGATGTTGGCGCCCCGCCCATTGGCTCCACGGGATGGATGTGACTGGTACCTGGGGCGTGCAGGCGTGGCGCGAGGGCGTGCCAGAGATGCTGACGACAGGCGTCCGGGTGAGATGGGGTTTCGCAATGGCATCGTCCCCTTGTTCCTGAGCAGTCGATTGGACGATGGAGTCATGCGGATCAAGGAGGCCGCAGGATGAGCGACTCTCCTCTCGAGCGAAGTGGAAATGACAACGCGAGTGAGGCGCATCTCCTGTACTGCTTCGCTTGCGGTCGGCCGCTGCCAAGTGGTGCCCGCTTCTGTCCGGCGTGCGGACAGCTGATCGCAACGACGAACAGACCAACGGAACAAGGAGATGAAGAGGCCTCGTCCGTCTCTACCGAGGAAGGGATCATCTCCGGCGAAAGGCCATCGCGGGGAGAGTTGTCATCGCCTTCCCCGGGCGTGTCGGATGCCGCTTCCGATGGAGTACCTGAGGTTCCGCGGGCACTCCTCCCCGGTCAGGCCGCTCTCGTCTCGACACCGACCGAAGTCGCAACAGGAACCCGGCGAAATCGCACAACGCTTCTCCTTGGGCTTCTGAGTGGGCTGCTCCTGCTAGCGCTCGTGACTGGTGGTGCATTGGCATACGTGGAGCTCGACCGGCGCATTGCGCGCGAGCAGGCGCTCGCCGGGCAGGTAGCAAGCCTCACCCAGGCAAACCTGGACTTTCAGTCGCAAGTGCAGTCGCTCACCGGCGAGCGTGATCGCCTGACGAGCGAACGTGACGCACTTGCCGCCGAGCGTGACCGGCTTGTTGCCCGTGTCGGAGAACTCGAGGCGAAGAATGCCGAACAGGAGAAACAGATCCGAGAACTCACTGGGCAGGTGCAGGAACAGAGTCGCCAGCTGAGTGAAAGTCGTGCGGAAGCCTCACGGCAACAACAACGGGCGGAAACTGCCGAACAGTTCAGCTTCGTGCTCGCACAGGTCGTTGCCATCGATGACGAGATCCACGAGGAATTCCAGCGCTTCTACACTGCAGTCCTCGAGATGCAAGACGCATACTACCTCGGCAATCGGCTCGCATTCGAGAGTGCTGCCCGACGGGCCGAAGAGAGTGCACAAAAGCTGGACCAACTATTCGCCCGGCGCGCTCAACTCCTTGATCAGCTGCGGCAGTAGGAGCAGGACCGTGCGGCGGTTGAACATCGTCTTGACCATCCTGGTCATCCTCGCCAGCTTTGGTGTGATCTCACTACTGGTCCTCCTCGTCGTCCGGTGGCAAACACCACCGGCACGACCTGCACTCGATCCCCGCGTCGTGTTGACGGTCACGCCTGTGCCGACGGTCGCACCGCTCAGTCCAAATCCCTCGACGCCGACCGCTGTGACCACCCCCACACAACAAGCAGCGACACGAACGTCGTTCCGTACCGTCGATGATGCGCTCCGAGGAGTGGTCCAGATCCGTACGTCCCTCGGCATCGGCACCGGCTTTGTGTGGGCGATGGAAACAGCACGGACGATCGTAGTCACTACTGCACACGTCGTCGCCAACGAGTCGGCCGTGGCCCTGATTGCTCCAGACGGCACAAGCCATTCTGCCCGGGTTCTGAGCCGGGACACGCACCGTGACGTTGCGGTTCTCGAAGCGCCAGCGATAGCAGGTGTTGTGGCATTGCCACGTGGAGAGTCACAGACATTACCGCTTGGCACAGGGCTCACAGCAATTGGCTTCGCCCTCGGTGATGAGCTGCTCGGCGACCCAACGGTGACACGTGGTGTCCTCTCTGGGCGGCGGACTTTTGACGGCGTCGAGTACCTGCAGACGGACACCGCGCTCAATCCTGGGACCAGTGGTGGCCCACTCCTCAACGAGCAGGGTGTCGTTGTCGGCATGGTCGTGGGTAGCGTACCCTGGGCTGGTGACATCCCAGCCCAGGGGCTGAACTTCGCCGTCGCGATCGAGGAGGTTGAGCTTGTCGTTGTCGGTGCCTATTAGGGAGGGCCATGAACCATGAGCACGCAGCGTGATTTTCTTTCGATTCGTCTGCCGCTCGTCACGCTCACTCCGCTCTTCCTCGGTGGGGCGGAGCCCCGCGGCCAGCCCGAGCTCCGCGCCAGCTCCATACGCGGCGCCCTCCGCTTTTGGCTCCGCGCTCTCCTCGGTGGCTGCTACGGCGCAGATGAGCATGCCCTGCAGGCGATTCGACAGCAAGAAGCGCAGACCTTCGGCGCAGCCGGCGGGCGTGACGGTGCGGGCGCATCGAAGGTTGTCGTGCGCGTTCTGCCTGCCTCAAGAGCAAGATCAGGTTCCGAACAAGCTGCATCTTTTATCCACCCCTGGAATACACCCCGTGATCGTCCACGGAGCTACCTTTTCTTCTCGATGGCCTCCTCAAGAGTTCGTGGACAAGAGATCCCTGCTCGTTCCTTTATTGATCCCCAGTTTGAATTCGATCTTGAACTTGCCTCACGACCGGGCCTCCCTGAGCTAGACGCACGTGAGGCGCTCTATACCGCCGTCCGTGCTGCGTGGCTCCTCCTGCACCTTGGCGGCCTCGGTGCTCGCGCGCGCCGTCTAGGTGGTGCACTTGCCCATCGTCCTGTCCCACGCCGCACTGCCGACGACCGGGTGGTGACGTCGGTGCCTCGCCATTTGAGTCTTCCTTTTGACCTCGATCCATCACCGAAAGAGGCGGCTCAGGAGCTGGGTCAAGCCTTAACGTCTCTACGAAAACGCCTTCATGCTCGTCCTGACGCCAACCCTGAGCGCCCAGCATGGGAGGTTCTCGACCCCCGTTGGTGCCGGATCTGGGTCTTCGGCGAGCGAGACTGGACGAGCGGAGAACGTGGGTGGCCGGCAGTGGCCGACGCGATCGGCTCCTGGCTGCGGGATACCCGCCGGCAGCTGCCGACCGCACAGCGACTGATTTTTGGCGCTCCGCTGGTCATTCCACAACGGGGTGAAGCAGTGCCTCCACCTCCAGGGTACGAGCAGGCTGATCGGCGTCCATCCCCACTGTGGCTGACTGTGACACGTGCGACGAACGGCAACCTGCTTGGCATCGCCACCCTTTTCCAGTGTCAGTTTTTGCCCCGCCACTCCAACAGCCCGGAGCAACTGGAACAGCTTTATAACTGGATTGCCCAGGCAGTAAACACGCTTCCCAACGTTGCGGAGGTGCACTATGCCTGACGCTCTCCTCCGCTTCACCTTCGGCCCCATCCAGAGCTTTATTGCTGAGGCCCGTCGTACGGCTGACCTCTACGCTGGTAGTCGGATTCTCGCTGAACTTGCTCGTGCTGTTGCCCATGCACTCCAGCAGGGTGGAGCCCAACTGGTCTACCCAGCTGACCTGACCAGTGACCCACCCAACGTTATCGTCGCCCGCGTTCCCTGGGAGCGGGCCGAGGAGCTCGCCCAGCAGGCTGCTGCGGCGCTGCATGTACGCTGGCGGGACTTTGCCGACCAAGCGCTCGGCGAGCTCGAGCGTCTGGTGACCCTCGACGATGCTCTGCGTCAGCAGTGGCAGCGTCAGACTACTGACCGCTGGGAACTCTACTGGGCCGCTGTCCCCATCGAGAACGGTGACTATGCCACCGCCTTCCGGCGGGCTGCCGCCGGTGTTGCCGCACTTAAGAAGACGCGCACCTTCAGCCAGCAGCTGGAGGCCGGCTCGAAGGATGTCCTGAGCGGTAATCGCGCCGCGCTCGCCCGTGACGGCGAGGATCCGCGAGCCTTCTGGCGGGCAGTGCGCCGACGACCGGACGGTGTCCGGCTTGTCGGCGAGCACGAGGTACTGGACGCGGTTGGTGCGGTCAAGCGCTTCTTCCCCCTCGACGCTGCCTTCCCCTCTCTCCCCACCGTTGCGGCTCGCCCCTTCGCTCGGATAGCCGCGACGAAGGCCCAGCGAGCGCTCGAGGCCTACCGGGACGCGTTCGAACTTCTCGTCACGTCGCTCGGTGAGCGTCCACAGCGATACCGGCGCAGCGGCCTCGGCATCGACACTTTTCCCTATGATGGCGCCTTCCTCTACGAGGCGATGCTCGAGTGGTCAGCGTTGATCGAGGAACTCGGGCTCGACCGTGCGAGCTGCGAACCGCTCCGAACCCAAACCGAAAACATGCGCTCCGCAGCCCGCGCTGCCCTCACGGGACTCTATCGAGCGGTCGGCCAGCGTCCTTCACGCTACGTCGCTGTCCTCGTGCTTGATGGTGACTCGATGGGCGAATGGCTGTCTCGAGCCCTTGCCGAGGGGGGTGAGGCGGCGCACCAGGATATCAGTCAAAAGCTTGCCAGCTTCGCTCAGAAGGCCCGGCAAGTGTTCGCTGATTCCTTCCCCAACGCCGTACCCATCTACCTCGGTGGCGACGACGTGCTGGCGCTGGCCCCGGCCGAAGAGGCTGTCCCCCTTGCCCTCACGCTCGCTGAGCAGTTCCACGAGGTCACTGGTGGTCGCACGGCTTCAGCTGGCATCGCCATCGCCCACTGGCTGGAGCCGCTCGGTGATCTCCTGCAAGCTGCCCGCGAAGCGGAAAAGCGCGCGAAGCGTCTGCCGGGCAAGGACGCCATCGCGGTAGAGCTTCAACCACGCGGTGGGGAGATCGTGCGCGTCGTTGCCAAACGGACGGCGCTCGCCGAGCTCCAGCTCGGCGAGCTCATTGACCGTTTTCGGCGCGAGGGTCCTGGCAGTCTCTCTGGTCGCCTGCCGACCGACCTGCGGGTTGCCGCCCGTGCGTTGCCGACGGCGGACGAAAGCTTCCGCGCAGTGCTGGGACGGTCAGTCAAACGGCAAGGTGAATGGCCGGAAGGCACAGCACAGGAGCGTGATCAACTGGTCGCGCGGCTGCACGCATTCGCGCGGAGCTATGACGACCTCCGGAGCAAGTCGGATGGGTCGGGGTCCGCACCCGTTGCTCGTGCAGTGCCCGAGGGCACAGCCCAGCTGGCCGAATGGCTGGCGCTAGCACGCTTCCTGGCGAGAGGAGGTGGCGAGTGACGACGCTCTTTCTGGAACCACTTGACGTCTGGCTCTTCCGCGATGGCCGGCCCTTTACCGCCGGTCAGCAGTTCCGCGCTGCCAGCCGCTTTCCGCCCAGCCCGCTCGCCGTCCAGGGGGCGCTCCGTGCGTACCACTTACTGACCCACACTCGTGTCCCACCGTGGAATGCTCCCGCCGTGGCCGGGGCGATCGGTGGGCCCGACGACTGGGGGCCGCTGCGGATGATCGGCCCGCTCCTCGCTCGCCAGCTCGGTGACGGCACGCTCGAAGTGCTGCTCCCGCCACCAGCTGACGCCGTTGCGCGCGGCGATGGTTTGCAGCGCCTGCCGCCACCGCAGGAACCGCCGCGTTGGTTGCGGGTGCCAGCCCCTACTCGAGCACTCTTTCCGCTCTGGGAACTCACCGAGGCGAGTTCAGAGAAGACTAGCTCGCGTCTCTGGCTGCGACTCGTCGATTTCCCTGCCTACTCCCGTCGCGAGACGGTGGCTGGTGTGTCTCAGGACGAACTCTGGGACGAAGAAGTCCGGATTGGAATTGCGCAGGACTCTAACCGCCGCACGACGCGCGAGGGGCTCTACTACGAGGCCCGCTATGTCCGGCTGTATCCTGGGGTCGGGCTGGTTGTCTCCTTCACCGGACTCGACTGGCCCGAGACGGAAGGGGTACTGGCGCTGGGCGGTGAGCGCCGCTCCGCTCGGTTTTTGGCCGTGCCGGAGTTCGCGCTGCCCACACCACCGGATCCTCTCCCCGAGCGCTTCACCCTCTTCTTCTTGACCCCGGCAGTCTTCGAACGCGGCTGGCTGCCAGCTGACTGGAGTGCCTTCTTCGAGGGATCAGTGGAGTTGGTGGCTGCTGCGCTTGACCGTGCCGAGGTGATCGGTGGCTTTGACCTGGCGCGCGGTGCTGAGCGGCCAGCACGCCACGCTGTCCCTGCTGGGAGCGTCTACTACTTCCGTGCCCACGGGACGGTACGGCTCCGGCGGGACGGCAATCTGCCGTGGGTCACTGTCAGTGACTGGGGACGCGAGATCGGATTTGGGACTGTGCTGATCGGAGGTTGGTGAGATGGCCGAGGCGAGTGCCTTGCTCTTCGCGTACTGCGAGATGCCCCTCCATGCCGGGACCGGTCGTGCTGTCGGGACAGTTGATCTCCCCATCCAGCGCGAGCGCATCACCGGGTTTCCCATCGTCCAGGCCTCCAGCGTCAAAGGTGTCTTGCGGGATGTCACCCGCGCAAACGGAGCTGATGCAGCGCGTCACCGCGCCGTCTTCGGCCCGGAGCGCCCCGAAGAGGCATCGAGTCATGCCGGTGCACTGCAAGTGACCGATCTCCAGGTCCTCCTCTTCCCCGTCCGGTCGCTGGCTGGCGTCTTTGCCTGGACAACCTGCCCAGCCGCGCTCGCCCGTCTCGGACGCTTCGCCAAGCTAGCTGGACTGGAAGGACCGGTCGACCCAACCCGCTTTGCCACGCTGGGCCAGGGGCAGTGCGCAGTGGCCAATGGGAGCGCTTTGTTGGCGCAGGCTGGCCAGCAGCTCGGCGTCGTCCTTGAGGAGTACAGCTTCACCCTTGCTGGCGAGCTTGCTGGGCTCGTCTCAGCGCTTGCCGAGTGGCTGAATGTCCATGCCCTGCCGCAAGGGTCGGAGTACGCCTGGTGGCGCGAGAACTTGGCCAAGCACCTTTGCGTGCTTGCTGACGACGACTTCCGCGACTTTGTCCTTTACGGTACCGAAATCGAGGCACATGTCCGTCTGAAGGACGACACAAAGACCGTTGACCAAGGTGCACTGTGGACAACCGAGGCGCTGCCGGCCGAGACGCTTCTGGTCGGCCTGCTTGCTGCTACCCGCTCCCGCTACGACGGGCTCGAGGAGGATGGTCGCGCACTTCTCAGCTGGCTTGTCCAGAAGCTCGATGGGCAGCGTGTCCGCCTCGGTGGTGACGAGACGACCGGCCGTGGTGCGGTCGTTCTGCGCGTTGCTCGCGTTTGACGGAGGTGGAACCATGAGCCAGTCGCCAGCCCGATCTCCACGCCAAAGCCTCCAGCGTACGCTCGAGCAGCAGCGAGCTGCTGCAGCGTGGCAGTGTGTGACAGCGGCTCGGAACACTCAGTACGCCGAGGACTACGGCCAGCTTGCCCGCCAGGCCGCCTCGCTCGTCCAGATGCACGGCTTAGGACAAACGCTTGCCTTCCTCATGTCGAAGAGGCCAAAGAAGCAAAACGAAGTCAACGGGCATCTCCAGCTTGCCCGTGACCTTTCCCGGTGGGTGAGTCAACAGATACTCGGCGAATCGCGCGATGACCTCCGTGAGTGGATTGCCAGTCAGGCCGACGTCGCCGCGTATCGTCGAGCAACAGTGGAGGCGCTTGCCTTCTTGACCTGGTTGAAGCGGTTCGCTGAGGCCGAGTTGGTGAAGGAGTAGGTCGATGCACGAGCGACCACGATCCAGTCAGTCGCGGCGCGATGGCTCTCCCCCGCGACGCGGAGGCAGTGGCGGTCCGCTGTCTCCCCGTCCACAGCCGACAAGCCGCCCGTATCCGCTCCTCCCTCGCCCAACACGCCAATTGTGGGAAACACTCCAGCAGAAGACAGCGAACCCTGGTCTCCTTTTCGACCGCTTTGCACCCGAGGCTGCTGTCTTTGGCGATGAGGCGACGACGACACCGCGCCGTGACTTCTTGCGTCAGGTCATCGAGGCGGCGGAGCGGCTCGCGGCGAGCGACCTAGCCCGGGAAATCCTTGGCCGGTGGGAGGCAACCGTCCGTGCTGCAGGGGCCGAGCCAGTCGTGGTGGAGCTCCAGAGCCGGCTTGTCACTGGTCTGGGCGCCCACGGCCCACTCGAGATCGGCTTCCGTTTCGACCGCATGGGCTTCCCGGTACTTCCTGGTAGCGGTCTGAAAGGTGTCGCCCGTGCCTATGCGCATCTCCTGGAGGGGCTTGAGGAATCGAATGAGGATTTTCGCCGAATCTTCGGTCGTGCTCCTCAGAAAGAGCACCAAGGTGAGCCGAAAAAGGACGCAGAGGCTGGCTCTCTTGTCTTCTTTGACGCCTACCCCGAGCCCGGGTGGCGTCTCGAGCTCGATGTGATGACACCACACTTCCCGAACTATTACGCCGGAAAGGCGCTACCCACGCCCTGGCAGAACCCAAACCCAATCACCTTCCTGACTGTCGCTCCGGGGGCACGCTATCGCATTGCGATTGGCCTCCGTCGAGGTGTTGAGGATCCAGATGGTCGTCTGCGACATCTGGCTCTCCAGTGGCTCGTCAGAGGTTTGGCGCTGCTCGGTTTCGGCGCCAAGACGACCAGTGGTTACGGTGTGTTCCGTGGAGGAGGCTGAATCATGAGCGCTTCCGTCCGTCGTATCCTCGTCCTCAACGTCGGGAAGCCAGTGAACGGTGACGTCTCCCAACGCCCAGAGGCGGTCGCTCTCCGCGAGGCCCAACCCGATTACGTCGTCTTCGTTTGTTCACAGCCTGATAGACCTCAGGCTGGTAGCCTCGACTATGTTGGCGAATATGCTCGGTTGGTTAGCCTATCACCGCATCAGTATGAGTCCCTCGTGCTGCCGGATCCCGATGACCTGGCCGATTGTTACCAAAAGCTCGTGCAGTGCCTGGAAGGTCTCCGTGCCCGCTTCCCAGGAGCTGAGCTGCTCGCTGACTATACCGCTGGCACGAAGACCATGAGTGCCGCGCTGGCCCTCGCTGCCTTGGACAACGAGCAGAGCCCCGAAGTCAAGCTACGCCTCGTCCGCGGACAACGCGGTCAGCAAGCCACTGTTATCCCTGGTACCGAAAGCTTTGTTGCTGTTTCCGGTATTCATGACCTGCGTGCCCGGCGGCTCGTGTCCCGCGCTCGCGATGCCCTTGAGCGCTTCGACTACGCAGAGGCAGATCGCCTGCTTGGCCAAGCGCTCCAGCGCGAGATCTCCCCGTCCCTGCGCGGTCAGTTGGAACGAGTTCGCAACCTGTGCCGTGCCTTCGATGCTTGGGATCGCTATGAGCTGGAGCGAGCGGCCACGCTTCTTGGAATCTATCGAGCGAATTGGTACCAATGGCTCGAAGTGCTTCAACAACTCCAAGGAGTCACCCGTGCCTTCACTGCAAAGGAGAACCGACAATCCCCCGATCAACCACGCTTGATTGACCTGGATCAGCTGCGCGATCCCTATGTTGCTGTCGAGGATCTTCTGCTCAACGCTGAGCGGCGTGCCGCTCAGGCCCGCTATGACGACGCGATGGCGCGCGTCTACCGCGCGCTGGAGCTCCTCGTCCAGCTCCGCCTCTGGCTCGGCCACCGTATCGATACGAGCAACGCTGATCTTGCACGCCTTCCTGAGGCGCTCCGCGTACAATATGCGTCCCGCGTCGAGCCAGGACGTCCGCTGACACTCGCGCTCCTGCAGGCCTGGGATGTGTTGGCCGCCTTTCCTGATGAACCACTCGCTGACTGGCTGCGTGCCGAACGTGGCCGACTCCTGGACTGGACGCGGCACCGCAACCACTCGCTCCTCGCGCACGGATTCACGCCGGTCACGGGCAATGTCTGGCGGGAGTACGGCTGTGACGGGATCGAACTCTGTCGTGCCGGACTCACGGTGCTCGTGGAGAAGGAGGTGCGCCGGCCGCTCCCGCACCGCCAGTTTCCACAGGTGGATCTCCTGTCCGAGGTGACCTAAGAAAAGGCCCTCGATCAATCCCGATCGGCCGAACAACCTACCGCGCGTTCCCGATCAGTTCCTTTCTCCTGTCCGCGACTGCACCGCACTGCGTCGCTGCTTACTGGCAGCGTTCTCCCGACGATGTCTCGCAGTTCCCATCGCCCCAAACGGAATGGGAACTGCCCGTGACGAGAGATTCTCATCTCCCCCACAGAAACGTGCCAAGAGGGACAGCGAGCGCGAGTCGTGACGCTGCCAGAACATACTGCGTTGTGCCTGTACTCGGTTCGTTACCCATCTCCGCGGTGGGGAGTAGAAATGCTGCTCCTCACGGAGGAGAAAGGCGTGGATATTCCGTGTGCTTGCCGTCCGTTGTACTTCATTTCATCGTTGAGTTGGCACAACCTCAGTGTCCAAGAAAGTACCTGTCCACCTCCAGCGATCGCACTCCTCTCCCCCCACCAAGACGGTCGTGCCCCCATTTGGCTCTGGCAAGCGCGCGCACCAACCAGTGCGTACGCTGCACGGAGGAGTGACCGTTTGGTAGTCCGTGCTATGACAATCCTGTAACGGTTGACCAAGCTGTTCGTTCATCTTCATGGTGGGGCCTTCGTGCGGCCTATCCGAACTGATGGGAAGGGGTGAGGAAGGGGATGGGGCGACTTAGTCTCCTGCTCGCGTTGGCTTTTGCTGTTCTCGGTACGGTCCCGATCGCGCAGCCTGCTTGGGCCAGCAGCGGCCCATCGATCGTCTATTTTCCGGCGACCGGTCACCACCTCGCCGAACCGTTCCTTTCCTTCTGGCGTGGCCACGGTGGACTGCGCATCTTTGGCTATCCGATCAGCGAGGTGCACGAGCGCGAGGGGATGCTCGTCCAGTACTTCGAGCGAGCGCGCATGGAAGCGCCCCTCACATGCGCTGGCCTCACAGATTGCCCTGTGCAGCTCACCCGCGTTGGTGCACTCCTCTCTGCCGAACGCAGTGAACCCGCCTTTGCGCCACTCGTGCTCGATCCTCCACCGCCGGACACCCCGCTTCGCCGGTATTTCCCTGAGACCGGCCACACGCTCGCCTACGGTTTCCTCCGCTACTGGCTCCGTAACGGTGCACTCACCGTCTTCGGGTATCCAATCTCTGAGGAGTTTAGCGAGACCGATCCGGAGACCGGCCAAACCTACACCGTGCAGTACTTCGAGCGGGCGCGCTTCGAATGGCATCCTGAAGCACTCGGCACGCTCTGGGAGGTGCAGCTCGGCCGGCTCGGGGCTGCGCTCGCCACTCGCGATGGCGTCGATACCTCCCCAGTGGCCCGTCAGCCGGATGTGCCAGACTATGACCCCGCACTTTTTCCCCGTGCGTTCCGGTTACCTGTCCTGATGTATCACGATATCGGTGAACCAGCTGGTCGCTACCGCATTCCACTGTGGCGGCTCGAACAGCAGCTTGATTGGCTCCTCACCAATGGCTATGTGACGGTGTCACTGGAGCAGGCCTACGAAGCGCTGCTGGCCGATGGCCCGTTGCCCGAACGGGCCGTGGTGATCACCTTTGATGATGGACCACGAAGTCAGATGGCCGCCGCACGGGCACTTGCGGCGCGCAATATGACCGCGACGTTCTTTGTCGTCCCAGGCCGTAGTGCACTAGGCCCAGCGGAGCTCCGAGAGTTGCGATCCATGGGACACGAAATCGGTTCCCACTCCATGACGCATCGCATGATGACTCGCCTTAGCGACGGAGAGATCCATTGGGAGGCCGTCACCAGCCGCCAGAAACTCGAAGAGTGGCTCGGCGGACCGGTGTTGTTCTTCGCCTATCCTGGGGGCGAATGGAATGGTCGTGTCGTCGCAATCGTCAGCACAACTGGGTACTTCGGGGCCATGGCCGCCTGGGGCGGCACTCATTGGACGCGTGAAAAGCGCTGGGCCGAGCCGCGCATCGAGATCGGCGGCACGATCTCGCTCGACCGCTTCGCCTGGTATGTCGAGCGGTTCTGAGCGGTGCCACCGCTTGTGGTCCTCTAGCTGAAAGCAGGGGGCCTAGGCGAAGAGATGTTCGCCTGGGATGGAGAGACGGCCCGACATTGGTGCCAGGCCGTCTCTCCCGTGCTCACAGAGAGATGTTCTCAGCCACCCTGTTGCTTAGCGCGTCGCCGCTCCAGGAAACTGCGGATCGCCTCTTGTGCTTCCGGTGTGGTGAAGACGCGCAGGAACAGCTCCCGTTCGAAGCGGAGCGCAGGGTCGAGCGGCATCTCAAGCCCCTGCACAATTGCAGCCTTGGCAGCTCGCACCGCTGCTGGCGAATGCTGTGCGATCTGCCGTGCCAGCTCGAGCGCACGCGTCAAGTACTCTTCGGGAGCCGTAACCAGATTGACTAGTCCCCAACGTTCGGCCTCATCGGCTGAAAACTCCCGACCCGTCAGGACGAGCTCCATCGCCCGGTACTTCCCGAAGCGCCGTGCGAGGAGCTGTGTTCCGCCCGCTCCTGGAATGAGACCGATGCGAATCTCTGGTGCGGCAAAGCGCGCAGTCTGCGATGCAACGACAAGATCGCAGGCCAACGTCAACTCAAGCCCACCGCCGAAGACATAGCCGGAAACGGCTGCGATCAATGGCTTCGGAAAGCGCCGGATCGTGTCCCACAGCGGTAAATCGGAACGGCTGGTTGCCAATTCCTCAACCGTCACCTGAGCAAATCCATCGATGTCCGCACCGGCTGAAAACGCTCGCTCGTTCCCCGTCAGGACGACGACGCGTACTGCGTCATCCACGCGTGCCTCGTCCAGGGCTGTACACAGTTCGCGCAGCATCTGTTCGTCGATCGCGTTGAGCTTGTCCGGCCGGTTCAGCCGGATCAACAGCACACCATCTTGTACTTCGCGGAGTATCCGCTCCATCCCGCTTCTCCCATTCCCCAACATGCCTCACCGTCGTGGTGCACTCAGGGCTTGCAATGTAGCCGCTGCCTTCTCCCGAAGTGCCGCCTGGCTGAGTAGCTCAACGACCGCCGCCCGCTCAGCCCGCAGGAGCTCCTCCAACGTTCCCGCACTTCGCAACGCACGGGCCAATGTCTCAACCACACTCCGTGCAGTCGGATCCAACTCAGCGAGCGAAGGACCGGCAGCGGTCATCTGACTAGCCTCGGCGAACGTCTCACGCGAGGCGAGCGGTCGTGCTGGAACGCCGTGAGCCAGGGCCCGGGCCAGGTCGGCTGCCGTCTCCAAGAGTCCGTCCCGGTCAACCGTTACCAGCCAGCGGTCACCGAGGAGGCCGAGTGTTCCAGCCAAGTGGGCCGAATCGACCCGTTCCGCAGCCAGGAGTGTCGTCAGCGCGCTTGCTGCTCCCAGTTCTGCACGCAGTGGGGCAGCGAGCGTGGAGGCCCGGGCCTCACTGCGCACGCGAAGAGCCACCAGTGCGCCGAGCGGTACCAGCCCGGCCGCCGCGCCCGGATAACCAAGCGGTGTTGTGAGGTAGGACACCGTCGCGTCACTCCAGAGCGCCAGCGTTGTCCCTGCACCCCGCGCCTCACCGTCGAGTGCCGCGACGACCGGGATTGGGACACGGGTCAGTGCTTGCAACGCTGCCTGCAGCGCGCGGAGCCGCTCCTCAAGTCCGGCCTGATCACCCGATTCAGCCAACTGGAGGAGTTCGCTGTATGGATAGCCGAAGCTGTCGAGTGCAGGCACGAGCACGAGCGCACTTGGCCAGCGCGCCAGTGCTTCCTCGAGCGCTCGAGGCAATGCCTCAAGCGACCGTATACGAAGTGCGAGCACACCGTCTCCAAGGTCGCGCATTCCCTCGCGCTCGAGTGCCTCCCGCGTGCGAATCTGCCGCGTGCGGCGTGTCGAAGGGAGGCGTTCCTCGGGGACAAGTTCACCGCTCGCCGGATCCAGTACCTGACCATCCAGGAAGAAGCCGCCGCGCCGCTCGGCCAGCGTAAGGAGCTCTGCAGCCGGCACTCCTGCCTCCGCCAGCAGGGCGCGCACGCGCTGTGGGCCGAGGAAGTCCATCTGGGCATATGGGCCGGCTGCCCAGCCAAAGCCCCACTCCAGTGCTCGATCGACGCTCGCGATATCGCGTGCCGCGTCGGTTGTCCGCTGGAGCACGTACCCAAAGGTCCGGCCGAGCAACTGCCGCACGTAGTCACCGTATGGAGAAGGCAGCTCAAGCGCGCCAAGCAGACGCTGCGGGAACGGCTGGCGCAGAAGTTCCTCGAGCCCGGGGATCACTGCAGCGCGGAAGGGACGATCAGCGCGCTGCAGCGGATCGTACGTCAGCTGCTGCTCCCCTTCGCGACGGAAGATTCCTCCACCGGTCTTGTCGCCGAGTCGCCCTGCCTGGTACAGGTCAAGGATCCAATCCGGCACTGCGTAATCGTCCCCGGTCGACTCCTGCAAGCTGCGTGTCCCCAGCACCAAGATGTCAAGGCCAGTCAGATCGATTGTCCGGAAGGTTGCTGATCGAGGACGTCCCAACAGCGGGCCAGTGAGCGCATCGACGTCTTCCGGAGCAAGCCCAAGTTCGCCGGTGAGCCGGACAGCCTGGACGAGGGCATAGATGCCGAAGCGGTTGGCGACGAAGCCAGGTGTATCGCGCACGAGGAGGACGCGTCGCCCCAGTCGTTGTTCCAAGAAGCGGACGAAGGTCGCAAAGCGCGCGGTCTCCCCCTCCGGGAACGCGGTTACTTCACAGAGCAGGAGCGCACGCGGTGGATTAAAGAAGTGCGTGACGAAGAACCGCTCACGCCATGCGCCCAGTTCTGCCGGCAAGAGCTGTGCTAGCGTGAAGGTCGAGGTGTTCGTCGTCACGATCGTCTCAGGAGAAAGGACAGCGTCCAACCGGCGGAACAGATCACGCTTGGCGTCGCGGTTCTCAATAATCGCCTCCAGCACCCAGTCGCACTCGGTGAGCCATGCGAGATCGTCCTCGACGTTGCCGACTCGTACCCGATCGATCGCGCTGGGATTGAGGAAGGCACGCTGCTGTGCGGCGCGCTGCAGGCCGCGGCGTGCTGGGCCAGCGGGGTCGTCTTCTCCCTTGACATCAAGCAGGACCACGTCGAGTCCGGTCGAAGCGGCGAGCGCCGCGACTGCTGCTCCCATTGACCCAGCGCCGACGACACCGATCCGCCTAATCACTCGCTCCCCTCCCACTTCCAATCACGGAACCGCTCGCGGAGCACCGCTTTCGCCAGCTTCCCGGTCGAGGTCTTGGGCAATTCGTCGACGAAGACGAAAGCATCTGGTACCCACCAGCGCACAAAGCGCTCGCGCAGGTACTCGCGAAGCTCCTCTGGTGTGACTGTCTTCCCCTCACGGAGTACAACGACTGCCAACGGGCGCTCCTGCCATCGCTCATGCGGGACACCGATCACTGCGGCCTCTTCGATCGCCGGGTGGCTCATCAGCGCGTTCTCGAGCTCGATTGTGCTGATCCACTCACCGCCAGATTTGATCACGTCCTTCAAGCGGTCGACGAGCTTCACGTACCCTTCGGAGTCGATGATCCCTACATCGCCCGTGCGCAGCCAGCCGTCAACAAAGGAGTCGGGGCTTTCGCCACGATAGTAGGAATCCGCAATCCAGGCGCCGCGTACAAGGAGCTCGCCCATCGTCTGTCCGTCCCAGGGCGCTTCCTTCCCGTCGAAGGTGAGGATCTTCGCCTCAACGAAGGGCGCTGGCATCCCCTGCTTGAGGAGGAGTTCATAGTGCCGCTCCGGTGGGAAGTCGCTCAGCTTCACATGGGCCTGCAGGCCGAGCAGCACCTCGCTCATTCCCCAGCCATGGATGACTGTCACGCCGAACGACTCCCAGCGTCGGACCAGTGCCTCCGGCGCCGCGCTTCCACCCAGGATCAGGCGAAGTCGCGGCGAGAACGTCCAGCGCCCAGGATACCGCTCCACAAGATTTGCCGCATCATGCCAGACGGTCGGCACCCCTGCGACGAATGTTCCCTGCTCATCAGAGAGGAGATTCAAGAGGTCAGCTGGTTGTGGGTGCGGACCCGGCAACACCATCTTGGCCCCGACGATCAGCCCCGCGTAGGGGAGCGCCCAGCTCGCCACGTGGAACATCGGCACCGAAAGCAGGATCGAGTCGTCCTTGCTCACGTAGTACGTGATTGTCGAGGTTAAGGCAAGCGCCGCAAGTGCCAGTTGCGCGTGCACGTAGAGCACGCCTTTCGGTCGTCCCGTCGTCCCTGACGTGTACAAGAGGAAAGCGGGCGTGTTCCAGTGCACCTCGGCCAAGCACTGCTCATCCGGCTCGTGCTGTTGGATAAGTTCCTGGTAGGACAGTGCGCCGGGCACCTTAGATGCGTCACCAACAACGATCACATGCTCGAAGGGTGCCCGATCACGAAAGCCCTCGTACAACGGGAGTAACGACTCTTCAACAATCAGTACACGGTCTTCGGCATGCTCTGTGATGTAGGCGAGATCGTTCGGATGCAGGCGCAGGTTGAGCGTGTGGATCACCGCACCGATGTTCGGTATCGCGAGGTAGGCCACGAGATGTGGCCAGGTGTTCCAGAGGAGCGTCGCTACCCGGTCGCCTTCCTGAACGCCAAGGCTTTTGAGCGCATTCGCCAGACGCAGCGATTCCTCGGCGAGTTGAGCATACCGGTAGCGGCAGACGCGTCCCTCACCGACTCGTTCCACGATTTCGGAGCGCGGGAAATAGCATTTGGTTCGGAGGAGGACGTGTCGGATGGTGAGCGTGTCCAAGTTCATGAGACCTGTCCCTCCCGCTTGGTGTACTCACGCAGCTCTCGGATGTCTTCCCACGATGCGCCGGACCTCTCTTCGCCGCGGGAAATCACTGCTGCCGATGGCCGGACGATCGCATTTTATTCACGCATAAAATAGCGGTGTGCCACAGCGCCGTCAACCCTTTCCGTTCGCGAACGGCGAACAGGGGCTCTGGAATTCGCTACCTTTCCCTGTCGGCTGAGGTTTGGTCTTAAGAGCAGCGAACCGTCCGGCCGGCGCGCTTTTCCCTATCCCCTTGCCACCCTGGAGCAACAGCACGATGTCGAGTTCCGGGCCGTGCAATGACGTCTTGGTAACACACTTCAATGCTTCCACCCATGACCGGAGTAGCCCGGCTCAAAGGGGCCAGCGCATGCACGACATGCACGTTGCAAGAAAGCAGCGTGTCCGTCATCGGCCACCTCCCTTCTCCACGGTTTGCTTGTGTGGTTCTTAGCTTCGTGCTAAAGTGACCAGGGGCGACACGGGCATGCTCTCGCGGAGAGAGCGGTTCCTGTCGAAAGGCTGAGGCTGGGTCTCGTGGGTCGTACCGCATGCAACTTGTTCGGTCGCTCTTGTGACCGACGGCCGAGCCGGGCGAGGTGCCGTCGTCCAGCCCTCTCCCCGTTGGAGCGATGCTGTACTCGTCTGCCTCGTAGGTTTTATGCCAGACACCGGGCCGTTCGAGGCTGGCCAGGCGAGAACTGGTTCCCGCTGTCTCGATCGTCGCACCGATCTCACTGGAATCCTGCCACGCTTCATCCTCGTCTCCTTGCTGCGGCGCGTCAGGCCAGGGTTGGTTCTCTATTACTGGCCCTGTGCTGTTGGACCGGCGCTGGAGGACCACGGTCGATAGCCTCTCGTTGGCGAGTCCCAGCGGAGCCGATGTTGTGACGATCGCTCCAATTGTGTGGCAGTGATACTCCGGCCGATGAGATAGTCAGGCAAGTCCGAATTGAACGAGGAGGGTCAGGAAGGTGACGACGCGACGTGTGGAAATCATCGATATCCACGTTCACGTACGGACTGGTGAACATGCCAAGGTGTGGGAGCGTGACCGCTACGTCCCCGCCAATCCCGAGGGGTTCAGTGATCATCCGGACGCCATGGCGGACATGTACCGTGAGCTGAATGCAATGGCGGTCATTTTCGACATTGACGACGAAACACGTACCGGCCTCGCGGCCTCGAACGAAGAAATCGCACAGTGGGTCGAGAAGCACCCGGATGTCTATATCGGTTTCGGTTCGGTCGATCCTTGGAAAGGCAAGAAGGCGATCCTCGAAGCAGAAAAGTGCGCTGCTCTTGGCCTCAAAGGCCTCAAGTTCCATCCCGCCGTTCAGGACTTTGCACCAAATGACCCCCGGTTCTTTCCTCTATGGGAAACGTGTGCTCGGCTCGGTCTCGCCGTCCTCTTCCATAGCGGGACGACAATGGCCGGCGCTGGACAGCCAGGCGGCGCTGGTATCCGCCTGGAATACGGACGCCCAATTCCCTACATCGACGACATCGCGGCGCGTTTCCCGGAGCTTCGCATCATTATGGCGCATCCCGCCTGGCCGTGGCACGAGGAGCAACTGGCCATCCTGCGCCACAAACCGAACGTCTATATGGATCTCTCGGGCTGGGCTCCCAAGTACATCCCAGAGAGTGTGATCCGCTACGCGAACTCCCTTGTCCAGGACAAGGTCTTCTTCGGCTCTGACTTCCCGATGCTCTCGCCGCACCGCTGGCTCCGCGAGTTCGCCGAGCTCCCAATCAAGGACACGGTGCGCCCAAAGATCCTCCGCGACAACGCGGCGCGATTCCTCGGTCTGACCCACCTCCTCGAGGAGGGGCAGTAGGACACTCTCTGCAGCGCTACCCTGCCGAACCACAGAGGCAAATGCATGGCCATTCCCCTCCCCATACCCTCTTCCATCTCACCTATCGGGGAGGGAAACTCGTTTTGTTTGCCCGGGAGCTGCCCACACCCGTCACGCTGGTTACGGGGTTCCGCGGATTCCTCGTCTCATACCGTGCCACCACACCACAAGTGCAAGAGCTTGCCTCGTACCTGTCCTACGTAGGTTCCAAGAATCCCACGAGTCACTGGCGACATCACCTCGGATTGTCGCACGTTCAAGTTCGCTGTCTCACAGTACCGTGGCTCCACTCGACAGCGACCTGAGGTCGTGAGATGTCGCAGCGATTCTTTGCGTGTGTCAGCTGCTCGCCCAGGGCAGGCGCTTGACTCCGGGCCAGAGTCAACATCGCTCCGTCGCACTCCAGTATTGAAAAGCGCACTGTGACCAGCTCATCCATCGAGCTGCCTGTGCGGGACGATCTCCGTCTGCCGGAAGGGCTTTGCGCATCCAATCGCCCAAATCGAAGCGGTTCTCCTTTCGCTGTTGCGCGTGCGAGTCGTATCCGAGTTCGCTATTCATCGCCAAGCGACGGGGCTTTGCACCGCCTATCGCTCGCCCGAGGTTGAATGTCGGTGCGGCGAGACCGGCCCGCAGCGCGTGCGTAGCCAGTCGAGTGATGGGTGCCCCAGCGGCCGCCAACTCCTCGAGCGCACGTCGATGGAGCACTTGCCGACGCGCCTCACCAGCGTGCGCGTACGCGACTTCTCGGATCCACTGGTGTGTAAAGGCGAAACGAACCGTACTGGCCTCCGGTTGCTGCATGTCCCGGATCAGCCCTCGCTCGCACAGCTCATCGAGTGCCTGAAGGCCAGCGAGCGGGTCGAGTCCAGCTACTGAGCAAAGCTGGGTGAGTTCGAATCCGTCACCGAGTACAGCCGCAGTAAAGCAGGCTTTCCGTGTCGTCGCGCTGAGGCGCCCAAGGCGCGCGCGGATCGCCTCCCGAATCACGTCGACAATTCCCTGTTTTCTCCGCCAAGCGAGGAATTCCTGGACGTTCTTCTCCAGGTCGTTGTTCGCTTCTCCCCGGACACTCTTCTTTGACGCAGTGCCCTGTTCTTGGTAGAAGGCTCGGAGTGTCTCAACCAGAAAGAAGGGCTGTCCTCCGGTATCTCTGAACAACTGCTCGCAGACTGCACGCGCCGGACCAGAGAAGATCCGATCAGGTTCAACTTGGAAGAGGGAGGCCAGTAACATGCCGGTGTCTTGGAGCGAGAGCGAACCGAGGGACAACCGGATGACCGGCATCTCTCCTGCCGACTGCGCCAGCAGCTCGTTCGGATCTGACCACGCCTCGCGTGCCGCGAGCTCGTCAGGGCGTAGGGCAACCAGCAGAAGAATCGGCGTATGGCTGACCGACCACCGCCGGCGCAGGTAAGAGAGGAGATCGAAAGAAGCCGTGTCCATCCACTGAGCGTCGTCGACAAAGAAAACCAGCGCACCACCGGAGGCATTCGCGGCGAGCTGTTCGCTGAGGTGCGCGATGGCGTCAAAGAGACGGAAGCGTGCCTCGATCCCAGTCTTGCGAGTGGTAACCGGCAGATCACGGTAGTAGTCACTGAGTTCGGGAAACCAGCGACTGAGTTCGGCCAACCAGACTGGCGTGAGTGGTAGGGAGCTCTGTTTGAGCCATCGAGTGAGGGCCGGGCGGAATGCCTCCATGAGAGGCTGGTATGGGAAGCGTTGACTGCTCTCAAATGCTTTTCCTTGCAGAACGTCGGCTCCTTGGGTCGAGACCCAGTGGAGAAAAGCCTGTACCAGCCGGGTCTTCCCGATCCCCGGTTCTCCTTCGACGCTCACCAGTTGGGGTTTCCCTTGACAAGCTGCCTCATAGGCAGCCACCAGCCGTGTGTGCTCGCTGGACCGACCAACCAGCGGGAAGGCAAGTTCCGGTTCCGAATCTGGTGTTTCGGCCGCCACTTTGCGCGCTATCACTCGTCGGCGAACGTGCTTGGCCAGATCTTCGATCTCTGGGCTCGGCTCGATTCCTAGTTCAGCGGTCAGAATCGCTCGGCATGCCTGGTAGCTGCGTAGAGCAGCGGTTCGATCGCCAGCTGCTGCCTGTGCCTGAATCAGGTGGTAGTGCGCAGCCTCGCTCCAAGGGTCGAGTCTGACCCAGCGTGTCGCTGTCTCAATGGCCTGTGGCAAATCCCCTCCAGTGAAGTACACGCGCGACAAGCGGTTACAGATCCATCCGACCTGCCGGTGCCACGACTCGCGCTGCTGACTGATCCACTCGTCGAAATCCGGCGCGGCGTTAACGAGGAAGCCTTGCAAGAAGTCTCCCCGATAACGATTGAGAGCATCCTGGAGCCGCGTGATCGTCTCGTTGGACAAGACCTTGTTGGCTTCCCGTGCGAGCTCGGCTGCCTCACGCAGCACATGAAGATCCAGCTCGAGATCCGGATCCACCACAAGGCCGACGTGTGCCTGCTCGCTACACAAGTGCGGAGCATTGTGTGAGTCCTGCCTCTTCTCAAGGCACTCGCGGATGGAAGTGAGCGCGCTGCGCAGGCTACCGCGCCCATGCTCCTCGTCGCTTTCCGGCCACAAAAGCGCTGTCAATCGATCCCGTGAATGTAGGCCACCCTCCGCGGCAAGGAAGATCAGCAATGCCTCACTTTTCCGTGTTGGGAATGGCACGAGTTGGCTGGCGTGCAAAATCCGCGGCGGCCCAAGCAATGCGATACTCAGCTGTCCCATGCCCAGCACTTCCTTTTTTCACGATGTTTTGACGCTGCATGCGTAGCCTGGAACTGGGATGCGAGCACCATAGCATGCGTCCCGCCAAGAGGCAAGCGATACGGCGGTATGGCGGCCTACGGCTGCAGTAGTCGACCGCCGGGTACGGAAAGGAGAGTACCCCCACAGATCAAGCAGCCGAACGGATCGATCGGAAAAATGTTGGGAGGTACCCCATGATGAAATACCGGTTTCTTATGCTTGTCGTTGCGCTCTCAGCCTTGCTCCTGGGAGCGATTGCCAATGCGGGAGCTGCCCCGGCCCAGACGCAGACAATCGTCGTTAAGGACGCAACCGGGACTTTCCCGGAGTTCAACCCCTGTACTGGTGCGCCTGGATTGGTCACCGTCACCTACAACAGTGTCTTCCATATCACGACGTTGCCCAACGGGACGTTTCACGTGACCGGTACGGAGACTGGTACCTTCACATTCGAGCCGAACGATCCCAATCAGCAAGTCGCAGTAGGCCGCTACACCTTCTGGTTTGGAGAGAATAGCAACCAGGCGAGCTCCAACGGCACCGTCACGTTCCGTGTCACCGGGCAATATGCTGACGGCTCCCCGATCCGGTTCAACAGTGTTGCTCATGTCAGCGTGAGCGCCACGGGCGCAACGACGACGTTCGAATTTGGCCGTTGCCACTGACGAGACAGGAGTAGCCAAATGCAACGATCACCTGAGTTAGAAACAATCATCGCTGGTTGGTTTACCGCGGTGAACAACGGTGACCCTTCATGGGTCGATCGGTATGTCTCTCACCAAGCCGCGACTCGCCTTGTCGACTTTGACCCTGACGATGTGCTGAGCGGTGAGGCCGCTTTCGCGTTCTTAAGAGAACAGGTGCTGTCGCTTGGAGGAGCTATCCAGGTCACACCGCGGCATATCGAAGCGTATCAGGCAGGCGATGTCGGCTGGGGTCTGTCACTCGTAACGATCACCTTTCCAAATGGGGAGCACGTCCTACCACGCTGGAGTGGTGTCTTCCACCGGGAAGGCCGGGAGTGGAAGTTGGTACAGTCGCATGCATCGCTCGGTATTCCCTCTGAGGAACTGAGAGCAATGATGCAACAGTGATGACGTGGTGGCTCAATGTAGAAATGAGACAAATCCTCTGCGGTGAATAGGCTGCGGAGGGTGTTGGGGGAATCATGGCGAGCAGGAATCTCCAGACTGTGCAAGGGATCTATGCTGCATTTGGTCGAGGCGATGTCTCAGCAATTCTGGACAAGCTAGCCGAGGATGTGGACTGGGATTATGCCTACCGTACTACTCCGAACCCTGTTCCCTGGTTGCAGGCTCAGCGTGGCCGCGCTGGAGCTGCCAAGTTCTTCTTGGACGGCGTTGGCGCGATAGAGTTGCACCGGTTCGCCCTCAAGGCCTTGCTGGAAGGTTCCGGCCTGGTTGTCGCTCTCGTTGATGTCGATGCCACGGTGAAAGAAACCGGGAAGCGCATCGTCGAGACCGACGAGGTGCATATCTGGCACTTCGATGAGGCAGGGCTGGTCACCCGATTTCGGCACTGTGCAGATACATACCAACACGCGATGGCATATCAAGCGTGATACGAAGCGGGTGCCAAAATCACTCAGTAGTCGGGCCAAAAAGATGCTCTCGGTCTCCTCAGGGGCTCGCCGTCGTGCCTGCGCTTGGGTACCTAGGGCATCGAGAGCGAAAGAGAGGAAAGCATGATGGCAACGCAGAGCAATACCAAGATGGTGCAGGACCTCTACTCAGCGTTTGGCCGTGGTGACATCACGTCGATCCTGAACATGCTCGCCGAGGATGTGGAATGGCGTGAGCCGCCCGGTGGCACTGCTCCGTTCAAAGGGATCTACCGTGGTCGGGACAGTGTCGGCCAGTTCTTTGCGCGGTTTGCCGAAGCCGTCGAGGTGGAGTCGTTCGAGCCGCGTGAGTTCTACACCCACGGTGACACGGTGATTGCTCTCGGACACTACCGCTTCCGTGCCAAGAAAACAGGGAAGCCGTACGAAAGCGATTGGACGATGGTCTGGCGTTTCCGCTCAGGCCAGGTTGCACGCTTTCAAATCTACAAAGACAGCGCAGCCGAAGCAGCTGCGCTCCGTGACGGGTAGTGAGCGACACAAAGGAGTTGGTCATACGCCCGTGTGGCACTATCGATAGTGCCACACGGGTTTGCATAGTCGGCGTATTATTTGCCCACCTCTCTTGGTCGCCGAGACTCAGAACCGGTCTCCGTCCTACTGCCTGCGCTAAGCCGGGTACGTCTCCATCGTCCAGCGGCAGTCTGCCCGGTAGCATGTCTCTACTCGCCTGAAGGGTTTCCGAGGGAACTGTTCAACATCCAATCGAATCAACACACCGCCTTCCTTGGTTCTTCTCTCGCATTGCGGGGGACCGGGAATAGAAAGACTCGGCGCGTGTGCGGAGCTGCGCGGTATCGTCTCGGTAGGTCTGCTATACTGTAGTGTCACGGCGATGAGGCTCGCCGGGCGGTGTCATACCGCCAAACCGCCGGATTGCGGCTGATAGCCTCTGTCCGACCAGTCTTCTGGCCGGCAGAGGCTTTTCGCATCTGGAGGTGCATGATGACTCACCCAACAAACCGGCCCTTTCTCGCCTGGTTCCGTGAGCTTTTACCCCGCAACCAACAAGCTGCGCTCGACCGCTACCTTGCTGCAACAATCCAGGAAGCCTTCGCAGTTCCCGGCTGTCCGCTCTGCTACCTCCTTGCCCAGAAGGAGCGGCGCAGCCTAGAGTCTCTCCTCTGGGAGCAGGTCAACGATCCAATGACGGCTGAGCGCCTCGCCGCTGCCCGCGGCTTCTGTTGGGAGCATACGTGGGCACTCGTCCCCGCTGGTGCGGCGGTGCATAGTCACCTCGGGGTTGCTATCCTCCTGGAGCGCGTCTTGCGCGATGCGTACCGAAGCAGTCACACCCCGCAGTCGCTCGAACGCTGGCTCGTGCCGGAGGAACCGTGCCCGATCTGCAAGTGGCTCGCTGCCGCTGAAGAGACCCTCCTCTGGACTACCGCTGAGCTCGCTCGTCACGACCCGGGGCTTCTCCTCGAGCAGGTGGGCGTCCTCTGTCGGCCACACGCGACGGCGCTCGCCCATCTCGCTCCAGCCCTTCCTTGGGCCGCATGGGAGACACGAGTCGCGCACACACGGCCACGCTGGTCGCACCTGGAGCGGCTCGCTCACGATGCTGGCCGCCGTCCCTGGTACCTTCCCCAGCCGGCCACACTCCCGGAGTGTTGTCCCCATTGCCTGGCCGCCCCGCCGCAGCGTGACCGCTCCTGGGACTGGTTTCTGCACCAGCGTGAACCATATGCAGAAGGGGCGGCTCTCGAACCGTGCTTGGGACATGCCGGAGGAGAGGATTTCTTACGCTTTCGCGCTGCGCTCGCCGAACTCCTTGACGATCTCGCCGCGTTCATCGCCGCAGCCGACTACCGTTTCCGTGGGGAACTGACGCAAGGTCAGCGCTCCAGCTGGTTACGCGCAATCGCTCGGCTGGTCGGTACGGTACCCAGTGCAGGAGTCCATGAGCGCGGACGACCTTCCCGGGTGTAGGATGAGCGAGGATGTCCTGATGGTACAGCGGGAGGATGAAGCGTACGACATGGCATTGATCGAGGGCCTGCGTCACCCGCGGCCGGACATCGCCGAGACCTGTGCCTGGGTGCTCGGTCAGCGCCGGACGCGCCGTGCTGTGCCTGCTTTAATCGCCGTACTGCACGAGCGACCGAACGAGGTCGACGTCCATGTCGCGGCCGTCCTCGCTCTCGGTCACATCGGCGACCCGGCTGCCTTCCCAGCTCTGGTTGAGGCTGTTCACTCCGGCGCGGTCCGTGTCCGACGTGCAGCGCTCCGTGCCCTGGCCGAGCTCGACCTCGACCGTGCACGTCTGGTGCTCCGGGAGGTCGCTGAGGCGGATCCGTCTGCCGGTGTCCGTGAGGAGGCGCGCCGGCTCTTGCAAGAGAGGGGTGAACGGTGAGCAGCCCAGGTTTCCAACCATTCCACCCATTGCCAACAGACCGTGTCCAGGCGCTGCAGAAGCTCCTCCTCCACCTCCGCGATGCAGTGGAACGCGTGATAGTCGGCAAGCGTGAGGTCATTGAACTCGTCCTCATCGCCGTCCTTTCCGGAGGGCACGTCTTGGTGGAAGACGTGCCTGGCATTGGCAAGACGAAGCTCGCCCGCTCCTTCTGCCAGGCGTTCGGTGGGACCTTTCGTCGCATCCAGTTCACGCCCGATTTGCTTCCGGCCGATGTTACCGGCTCGCTTGTCTACGAGCCGGGACGCGGCGCCTTCGTTTTTCATCCTGGGCCAGTTTTCGCCAATGTCATCCTGGCTGACGAGGTGAACCGTGGCACGCCCCGGACGCAGTCGGCCCTACTCGAAGCGATGGAGGAGCGGCAGGTCACGGTTGAGCGGGAGACATATCGCCTGCCCGAGCCGTTCCTTGTCCTGGCGACGCAGAATCCGATCGAACTCGAGGGGACCTTCCCGCTCCCTGAGGCGCAGCTCGACCGTTTTGCGATGCGGCTGAGCATCGGGTACCCGACGGCCGAGGACGAGGTTGCCATGGTCCGCCGCTTTCTCGGAGGAGATCCGCTCGTGGAGCTTGAGCCGGTCACAAGCCCGGAGGAGCTCGCGGCAGCAATCGCCGAGACAAAACGCGTCTTCCTTGGTCAGGCAACGCTCGACTATCTGGTGACGCTCGTCCGGCGGACGCGCGAGCACGAGGAAGTCCAGCTTGGTGCTAGCCCCCGCGCCACGCTCGCGCTAGCTCGTGCGGCTCAAGCAGCGGCGCTTCTGGCTGGCCGACCCTTTGTGATCCCAGATGATGTGCGGAGGGTGGCTGTCCCAGTGCTCGCTCATCGCTTGCGCCTCACCCCTCGCGCCGAACTCCACGGTCTGACCGCCGAGGCGCTCGTTCGGGCCGTGCTCGACGAGGTACCGGTACCTGTGGAAGAGCTGGTTGAAGGAGCGTGACGATGGACGAGGCACCGACCGTCGTCCCGCTCGAGCGTGAGGAAGTGTTACCGAGCGGACTCATTACTGCGCTGCTGCTCGGATTAGCGGCAGTGGCCCTCGGTCGACCTGTCCTTGCGCTTGTCGCCTTCGCTGTCGCAGTCGTCCTTGCCCTAAGCCTCACCTACTTGCGTCTCGGCTTCACGCGAGTCCGCTATTGGCGGACGGTCGAGCCAACGCATGCGTTTCCCGGAGAGACGGTTACCCTTGAACTCGCCCTCGAGAACGCCAAGCCGCTTCCGCTTCCGTGGGTCGAAGTGGTCGAGGAGCTCCCCGCTGCCCTCGAACTCTCAGGGGTCGTGCTCGGCCCCTCGCCCAAACCCCAGCGCAAAGTGCTGCGCACGCTCCTCACCGCTGGCGCGGCCGAGCGTGTGCATCGGCGCTACCAGGCTCGGCCCACACGCCGGGGGTACTACCGGCTCGGTCCGGCACGCCTGACGACTGGGGATCCGTTCGGTCTGGCCCGTGCTCGGTTAGAGGTTGCACCTGGTGGAGAACTCGTCGTCTACCCGGAACTCCGGCCTGTCGAGTCGTTCGGGCTTCCTGCTGAACGCCCGCTCGGCGATGCGACGCCGCTTCGCCCGCTCCTGGAAGATCCGCTACGGATCCAGGGCGTCCGCCCCTACCAACCTGGCGACTCCCCGCGTCAGATTCACTGGCGGGCCAGTGCTCGGCTCGGCGAGCTGCAGACCCGCCTGCTTGAACGTACGGCCACGCCAGCGCTCGCTCTCTTCCTAGACGTCAACACCTTTGAGCACTTCTGGGAAGGAATCCGCCCAGGCGAACTCGAGTGGGCCATCTCGTTGACCGCCTCACTGGCGGCCTGGGGGATGGAGCAGGGGTATCAGGTTGGCCTGTGGGTCAACGCACCGCTGGTCGGCGGCGAGCGCTTTATTCGCATCCTGCCGAGTCGGCATCCACGCCAGCTCCAGCGCATCCTCGAGGCATTGGCCATGCTCGTCCCTCATACTGGTCATCGTATCGAGACATTGCTCGGTACCGAGAGCCGCTCGCTTGTCGGGGGTGTGACAGTCGTTGTTGTGACCGCGCTAGTCACTGACGCGTTGCGTCAGACACTCCTCTCCCTCTGGCGCCAGGGCTACGGTGTCACGCTCGTCGCGGTCGACTGTGAAGCCGGTCTCCCCTCGCGCCGCGGTCTGGCGGTTTACGAGCTGGAGGCAAGCCGTGCCTCGGCGGCCTGATTGGCTTACGCTCTCCCTCGCCGTGAGCGCTGGAGCAGCCGAGACGGTTCCGCTCGCTGCGTGGGTTGTCTGGCTCGCTACGCTGTTCGGGAGTGATCCCTCCCACGCGCCGGGTTGGCTGGCCTTTACTCTGACCTGGCTTGCCGCCTTTGCGTTCGCGCGTTTCGTTCTGGCTGCCACCCAGGATCCCGCGTGGGCGCGTGCCCTTGCCGTGCTCGGCTGGCTCGCCTGGACACTTGCCTGGTGGGTAGCCCGTGCGGGAGAGCCACAGGCGATCCTCGACTTCCTCCCCTCGCTTCTCCGCCTTGAAGCGAGCATAGTCGGTTTGCTCGTCCTAAGCGCACTCGTCTGGTGGCGAACTCTGGCCCTCGCTGGCGAGCCGCGTCCGTTCCAGGGTGAGTACCTACGTTGGGCCGTCGTGCGCGACGCGGGTCTCGTCTTGGGGATCACACTTGCTGCACTGGCCAGCGGTGGGCCCGCTGCACAAGCTGTCTGGGACAACCTCTCCTGGGGAGCCCCGCTCCTCGTGCTCCTTCGGCTGATGACCGCAGCACTCATACAGGCTGAGGCGGTACGCCTAGCCTATCCCGGTGCGGTTGCGCCTGGACCATGGGTGCTTCGCTCGCTCGTCGTCGCAGCAGGAGCACTCGGCGTTGGCGCGTTGCTCAGTCTCTTCGCTGGCCCAACACTCTGGCCGCGCATCGCTGGGCCAGTGGAGTGGTTCCTGACACTCCTCGTGGCGGTGATCGTGACATTCACCGTGGCCCTGGCTGTCATCGTCTGGACGGCGCTCCGCTTCTTTGTCTGGGCGGTGCGCGCCATTGCTGGCAGCCGCGAACCTGGCCCGCCTCCCAGCCTGCCGACACTCCCCGAACTCACCCGCCCGCAGGAGGTGATACGGGGCCTTGCTATCCCACCGTGGGTGCTCGACCTACTCGCTGGCCTCGTTGGTATCGCGCTCCTGGTTGTCCTCGTCGTCTCCATTGCACGTGCGTTCCGGCGCTACCGTACCCTCCGTGAGGAGCCGTCTGCCACCGAACTCCGTGAGCGTGTCGCGCTGGGCGAGCTTCGTGATCTGCTGCCGCGGTTGCACCTGCCCCTCCGTCCAGGAGTCGTGCCGCGTGGATTCCCCCGTCCAACCGATGTCCGCAGTGCCTACCGCGCTGCGCTGGCGCTCTTTGCCCGTCGCGGTCTTTCTCGCCATCCAAGTGAGACGCCGAGCGAGCTCGCCCAGCGCGTGGTGGCCGCGCATCCGACGGTCGCAGCGCCGCTGACGGATCTCACGACGCGCTATTTGTGGAGTCGGTATGGCGAGCAGGAGAGCGCGGATGATCGCCAGGCTGCGCTCGCCGATTGGCAAGAGCTCGAGCGAATACTTGTGGACCACAGCTGAGCACTCAGCGGTTGCTCGCCACGAGTGCCCCTTCGAGATCGACCCAGAGTTCTTCTGGATCCTCCAACCCGACCGAGAGACGTAGGAGCCCATCGCTGATCCCGAGCGCAGTTCGTTCCGTTGGCGCGAGCGCACGGTGCGACGTCGTGGCGGGATGGACGACTGTCGTGATTGCCCCGCCAAGCGTCTCCGCGAACCGGACAAGCCGCAAGGCACGCAGGAAACGGCGCACAGCCGGTTCCCCTCCAGCAAGCTCGAATGCGACGACCGCCCCGTAGCCGCCAGTGAAGAGCCGCTCGGCGAGTTGGTGCTCTGGATGGCCCGGGAGTCCCGGATAGGAGACCCGTTGTACTGTCGGGTGCGCTGCCAGCCGTTGTGCCAGTGCGAGCGCCGAGGCGCTGCTGCGGGCCACGCGCAATGGGAGTGTCACCAGCCCGCGTTGGATCAGCCAGGCATCAAAAGCTCCACCACGACCTCCAAAGCGCACCACTTGCCGCCGGATCGCCTCGATAAGCTCGGCCGGACCAGCGACCACACCCCCACTCGCATCGTGGTGTCCGCCTAGCATCTTGGTCGTAGAGTGCACGACGAGTGTTGCGCCCCATGCCAGTGGCCGGCAGTGGATCGGCGTGGCGAAGGTGTTGTCCACCACAAAGAGTGCTCCCGCAGCACGAGCAAGGGCGCTCAGCCACGCAAGGTTGCGTACCCGGAGCGTCGGATTCGTCAACGTGTCGACCCACAACAGCCGGGCCGGTTCGCGCAGCGTCCGCTCGACAGCTGCGCGATCGCCGCAGTCAACGAAATCGACCCGGACACCGAAGCGGGCAAGATCTTGCTCGAGCAGGAGACGTGTCCCTCGGTAGACGTGCGAATCGGCGACTACGCGTTGTCCGGGACCAGCAAGTGCAAAGAGCGTTGCCGCGATCGCACTCATGCCACTTGCAGTGACGACCGCCGCTTCGGCTCCTTCCAGTGCTGCGAGCACCCGCTCGAGCTGGAGGTGGTTAGGGAGTCCGTAGCGGGCATAGATGTATCCCGGCACCTCTCCTGCCGTGAGTGCTTCCATCGTTTCCAGGTCAGGATAGGAGAAGGCGCTCGTCTGCCAGATTGGTGGGGCGAGCGGCATGTCGCGCTTGGCGTTGGGAGTAGTCCCGCTTGCGCACACATGGTAGCGGCTGTCTCCTCGGGTTGCTTCTCACGCATGCTGGAACTCCTTCTTCACACTCGATCCTCTGGCTCAATGCGAGCATACTGAGGCGAGAGAAGGAGCAGCCGACGGGACGGGCGAGGAAAGGATAGGTGGCGAGATGAGCCGGCTCGGCTATTCCGCGAGCTTCGAGCAATTCCACCCGAATGATCTCCTGCGCTGGTGCCAACTTGCGGAGCAAGAGGGCTTTGACAGCGTCCTTGCGGCGGATCACTTCCATCCCTGGACTCCGGAGCAAGGGCAGAGCGCGTTCGTCTGGGCCTGGCTCGGCGCACTCGGCGTGACGACACGACTGCGCTTTGGCACTGGTGTCACGCCGCCGATCGGTTTCCGCTACCATCCGGCCATCGTGGCGCAGGCTGCTGCGACACTCGAAGCGATGTTTCCTGGCCGGTTCTGGCTTGGCCTCGGCGCGGGCGAGGCGCTCAATGAGCATATCGTCGGCCGCTACTGGCCGGAGCCGGCCGAACGGATCCGCATGCTTATCGAGGCAATCGAGGTCATCCAGAAGCTCTTCACCGGCAAGGTGATCCGACACGAAGGGACATACTTTAAGGTTGAAAGTGCGAAGCTCTATACCATGCCGGAGGTTCCGCCCCCCATTATCGTCGGCACGGCCGGCCCGTACATGGCCAAGAAGACCGGCGAGCTCTGCGACGGCATCCTTACTCCCGGCGCAAGCGATGAGAAGCTGCGCATGCTGCTCGACCGCTTTGCCCGCGGGGCACGCGAGGCCGGCAAGGATCCGGAGCGGATGCCACGCCTTATCCAGGTTCACGTCTCCTGGGCCCAGAACGACGAGCAGGCGCTCGAGAATGCACTGCGTGAGTGGCCGAACGGCGGCATGGCCTTCCCCAAGGGCGATATCCGCAATCCTGAGGACTTCCAGGCGATGGCCCGCTTGGTGCGTCCCGAGCACTTCCAAGGCCGGGTGCTTATCTCAGCCGACCTTGACCGCCACGGCGAGTACTTGCAGCATCTCATTGACCTCGGTTTTACCGAGATCTACGTCCACAATGTCGGTCGGAATCAGGAGGAGTTCATCCGCGCTTACGGTCGACATGTGATCCCGCACCTCCGCTGGCCGGCCGATGCACCGTTGGCTCATGCGCCACGGGTGGCGGTTGGTCCTGCCGGAGATGCCGGGGAATGATGCCAAGGTCAGGTTCAGCTCGCCGTCCGGTTGTTGCCGCTTGTGCCTTGCTCGGCCCTCACCAGCCGAGTGACACACGGCGAGGGTGTTTCCGGCTCCGTGAGACCGGTGAGGATGGGTCTGGACATCTTTTGTGGGGCAGGTTGAAGACGCCCGCACAGTACAAGCGTGAGCCAGGCCTATCCTCTGGGCGAAAGGGTAACAGAAGGTAGTGCAGGATATGGGTCCCGTGCCTGTCCGATCCACAAGGATTGGGAACGTGGATCGGTTGCTGCTCGTGGTGGTCCAGATCTGTCAAACGTCTGATGGCGCACGGGTGCGGAGATCCCGAAGCCCTCTTCCGATGGATTACCTGTCTCGATATGGCGGTGGGCTCTCTGGCACGAGCGCGAAGAGGTGCCAGAGAGCACCGTACAGTTTGCACACGATGCAGGGTGCCCTCACAGTAGTCAGCAACGAAGCGTCCTCTCATGGGGTGTTCCGTTGTGCCCCACGTGGATGGTCGGTGGATGCAAGCCCAAAGCTGAGGAGCACAGTGGGAGGGAACCGGGGCGAGGGTACAGTGGAGCGTTGCACGGGTGAGTCTCCACACAAATGGACGACCCCCGCCGGGTCGCTCTCCCGCGGGGGTCGACGCTGCGTCGATCGTTCAGCGTGTGCTTACTCGCCGCTCGGCTCGCGGCGCTCACGAGCGCGGATGCGCTCGGTCTGGCGGAGTTCCTCGGTCGCCGCGCGCTGCTCCGCCGGCACCGTCTGGGGCAGCGGTGCAACGCGTGCCGTCGCCGGGTAGACGACGCGAACAGCGCGGATAACCGGCTGCCCATCCTGGTTGAGGATGGTGTAGCGAATCACGGTGCGCATCGGCTCACCCCCTTTCCGTCAGGTCTGGTGCATCTCCTGACCGGCTGCCCCCGGACCGACCGGGGGCGCGGAGGTGCCGTGCGCGCGGGGGCTTACACGACGAGCTGCTCCGACCCGGACGGCCCGCGGGAGCCGGTACTGCGTTCTGGAGGCTGACTGCGTTCCACTCGCTGTACCCTCCACATCGGACCGACTCGGGCGCGCGACCCCGCAGGGCCGACACGCCCAACCTTCGGCAGTATATGCATTGGCAATGCTCATGTCAAGGGAGTACAGGCGGTCTCGTGCACGATCATCCTGCCTCTGCACTCGGGGGACAATTGTCGCGCTCCTGATCCCCCTCGTGATGTTCGAAACGGTTGGCCCGAATGTCCCGTTTCCACTCGATCACAGCAACGCGACCCGAAAGATGATTGTCCAGCACTCCCTGCGGTGCAGTCGCCACACCTACCGATGTCTTCCTCCTACCACCCCAGACGAGGGGTCTGATCCATCAGCGTCATGGCCGCTTCCTACTCCAGCGCGGTCGAGAGCATTAGTGACGGGATCATGGTTGACCAGCCCAGCTTTGGCGCTGCACCTGGATCACTGCAACCCCCTGTCGGGTACGAGAGATGCGACCTGACCCTGCACAGCGTGCCTGTCTGCCGATCTCTCCCACTCGGGCGCAGGGTATCCGGTGGGAAGAGATGCCTTGGCGGAGCTCGTGGCCAATACCGGGCGATGACGTTTAGGAGAGCCCCCGCTTGTTCACTTGATAGCCCTTCGGTTGGCCCTCACGGAAACGAGTCGGCCAGTGCGGTTCCCGCGTGCTTGTTGGGAGTTCTCTGCCATCTTGCGTGCGCCTGAGCGATGTGGTAAGAAAGCGACACACAAAGGTGTCTCACTATGGTGTCCTTCACGGTAGCGCCTTGTCGCTTCGGAGAAGTTCCATGCGCTGGGATCCTCGTGCGCTCGACTTCGATCGCGAAGCCTGGGACGCTGTGCATCAGCAGGCTCGCCGACGCAATCCGGCCGGGCGGCGTCCTGTCTCGCTTGAAGACGCCCGTCAGGCCTGGGAACCGGTCGTCTGCCCACACTGCGGTCTAAGACACTCAGACACCCGGACCGTCCGCCTGCGCCGCACCGGCCGTACGGTTGAGGCGCGCTGCGCAGCCTGCGGGGCAATCGCCGCCGTCTATGCCGACGGTGTCTGGTCGTGAGGCGCTGGTCGATTGTGCAGCGGCTCCTTGGTCGCTGGCGCGAGCCGCGCGCTGGTCTCATTGTGACCAGCTCGCTCGAGCTCGCGCCGGGGCTCTACTCCCTTCCTGATCCTGGTGACGGTGCTCTCCGTATCACTGCTGACGAACTCGTTCTGGATGGTCAGGGTGCGGTCCTCGATGGAGGCGGACGTGGTGGTATCGGCATCGCCCTGTGCGGCCGTCGCCGTGTTGTCCTGCGAAACCTCACGATCCGCGGCTACGCCTGGGCCCTTGAGGCGATCGATTGCGAGGAACTTCTCATCGAGAACTGCGATTTCTCCAGTAACGGTGGGAGCGAGGGCACGTTCCTCGACATCAATCGGGTCGAGGCAACTGCAGGCGGGGGCATCCGATTCGTCCGCGTCAACACCAGCCGCGTCGCCCGCACCCACGCCCAGCAACAAGATGTCGGGGTCGATGCGATCGCCTGCCGAGGACTCGTCATCACCGACTGTGACCTCTCATACAACACTGCCTGGGGGATCCGTCTCCACGGTTCCTCCGACTGCCGCCTCGAGCGCAACCGTGCGCATCACGTCAATCGCTGCGGTGGCACCGGCTGCGATGCCGCTGGCATCCTGCTCACCTGCGGTTCCCACCGCAATCTCGTCGCCGGCAATGACCTGCGCTGGTCGGGTGACGGCTTCTTCCTCGGTAACCAGTTCAGCCCACCGTCCAATGACAACCTGATCGTCGGGAACGACGGTTCCTACTCACCCAACAATGCGTTTGAAGCCACCTTCTCCCGTGGTAACGTCTTCCGTCGTAATCGAGCGTGCTTTAGCAACTTCGGCTTCTGGCTCGGTTTTTCCACCGACACTGTCCTAGAGGAGAACCTCATTACCGACAATCGCTTCGACGGTGTCCATTGGGAGCATGGCGCACGTGGTCTCCTCCGGAACAACCTTATTGCCCGGAACGGTCGTTACGGCGTCGCCTTCACCCTCAATCCGGCCAACCGCGATTTCCCCGACCGTTGCGTCTCAACCAGTCACGAACTCCGTGACAACCATTTCGTCAGCAACGGGCAGTGTGCTGTCTACCTGCTGCACACTACGGGAACACGTCTCGAGGGGAATCGCTACCGCGCTGAGCGTCAACCGTGGCGCATCGACGGCGCTTCAGCAGAGAATATGCTGCTGGATGTTTCCTCTAGCGAACGGTGAGTCGTTGATCTGCTTCCAGGCGGTCTCCCGTGAGGAGATCCGCCAAATAAGCGAGTGCTGTCCCAGCTCGTCCCCGCACGACGACGTGTGCCTCGCGGTCGAGCGGTGTCGGCTCGTCGTTGACAATGGCGACGAATGCTCCGGACCGAGCAGCCCGACGCGGCACGTGCGCCGCCGGTACCACTGCGAGCGATGTCCCAACGACAAGCATCACTGGTGTCGCTTCGGCCAGTGCGAGCGCTCGCTCCAGGAGCTCGCGCGGTACCGGCTCGCCAAAGGCAACAGTCGCCTCCTTGACGAGGCCGCCGCACACCGGGCAATGAGGAACCGTTCCTGGCGGGCCTGGATCAAACACGTCAGCAGGCCAACGCGCCTCACAGGAAAGACAGCGGATCATGTGCGCCGTTCCATGGAGCTCGATCACCCGCTCCGGTGGGCTTCCCGCCTTCTGGTGCAAGCCGTCAATATTCTGCGTCACAATCACGTCCAGATAGCCGGCTGCCTGCAAGCGAGCGAGTGCACGGTGCCCCTCATTCGGCTCGGCGGCGGCAAGAACGGGGTAACGAGCACGCCGTCGCTCCCAATAGCGGAGCCGTACAGCCGGATCAGTGAGAAAGTCACGAAAGTGCGTCGGATTCTGTCGTGACCACAACCCGTTTGGGCCCCGGTAGTCCGGGATCCCCGATTCGGTCGAGATCCCTGCACCAGTGAATGCCATGCCTGGCCCGCGCTGGTAGAGCGCGTCGGCGATCGCTTCAACCAGCCGCCGTTGTTCGGGCGTCAACATCCGGCTGTCCATCGTGCACTCCCTCTCGGGAAAATCCTACCAGGTTGTTGCCGAACGCGAAAAGCAACTACCGCGCACCGGAAACCGAGCGGCAGGTCAGCTCTTACCATTCCGGCTACCATACGACCACGGTCCAGCCGCGCTATTCGGTCGTTTCCTGCAGACGACACCAGGTGGCTCGGCGCACGCAGTCTACCGGGGCTGTACCGAAGCACCATACATCCTGCCCCTATTGGTTCCAACGCAGGTCGGACCGGGCAGTGGTCACGCTCCGCCTTGTCGACCAGGCGATACCGAGAAGCTCAGTGGATCGGCCACCACACGTTCGTCGAAATGGCTGCGCGGCATGCTCTGTCGTGCCACTCCGCGGCGGACCACTCATTGTCGGTCGGTTATGGAGGCATGCCTCCAGCTAGTTCCGGCGCGACGCTTGTCCGCGCCAGCAGGAGTAGTCGTTACCGTGGTTCGCATTGGGCAGACGGAGTTGCAAGGCCCTGCGTTCCAGAGTTGCGCTCCGGCAGCGTCTGCTTGGTGGCTTGCCCTTTGGGAATGAGAGTCGGATCAACGTGCCAAGTCATGCGCTTGCGAGCGTGGAGACATTCCGCGAGAATCGCACCGGAAGGAGCGCGTGTATGGATGTCTCGGAGCGGGCTTCGGTCGCCATTATCGGCGGTGGGATCATCGGCTGTGCTCTTGCCGCGGAACTCGTGCGTCGCGGCTGGCGTGGCGTCCGCGTCCTCGAACGTGCGACGGTCGGTGGCCAGGCCAGCATCGCCTATGCCGGCCTGCTGGGTATACCCGGGAGCGGTGCGACAAGCGATCCGCTGAGCGAGTTGGGTGCAGCAAGTCTTGCCCGCTTCCCGGCCGTCGTCGCTGACCTGCGTGAGCGTACCGGGATCGACGTGGAATTCCGTCATACCGGTGCCTTGCTGCTTGCGCTCACTCTTGACGAAGAGGAGGCACTCCGCGCAGCCCTTCCCGTCTTGCGTACCCGCGATGCTGCCTGCTGCTGGCTCGATCAACACGAGCTTCGCCAGCTCGAGCCAGCGGTCTCCCCCCTGTTTCGGGGCGCGCTCCTCCTTCCCTTCGAACACCAGGTGCTCAGCCCGCGCCTCGTGGAAGCGTTCGCACGTGCAGCCGCGCTGGGAGGTGCGCGCATCGACGAAGGCGTCGAAGTCGTCGGCTTCGAGCGTTCCGGTGATCGCCTCACTGCCGTGCAGACCCGTACCGGCCGTATCACTGCTGATCAGGTGATCATCGCCGCTGGTGCCTGGAGCGGCCAGCTCGCGGCTCAGCTTGGTGTGCCGCTCCCCGTCGGGCCACTACGTGGCCAACTTGTCCGTCTGCACGCCTGGGATGCGCGTGTGCGCCACACTCTCTACCGCGGCGAGCTCTACCTCGCGGTGAAGGCCGACGGTACCGTTGCCGTCGGCTCAACCGAGGAACTTGCTGTCTACGACCGGCGCCCGACGCTCGAAGGTGTGCGGCAGCTCACCACATTCGCGCAGGAGACGGTGCCGGCGCTCAACCGCGCTGTCTTCTTGGAGGCGCTCGCTGGGCTCCGCCCCTGGTCGGCCGATGGACTACCGATCCTGGGCCAGCTGCCCCACTACCAAAACGTCTGGATCGCAACTGGTCATGCTCGCAACGGCGTCCTCCTCAGTGTGGTCACCGCCGAAGTCCTGGCTGACCTCTTGGAGGGAAAGTCGCCCGCGCTGCCGCTTGAGCCCTTTGCTCCCATTCGTTTCCTTCCGTGACCGTTGATCGCTCACCGTGCCTGTGCTCGTTCGGTGTAGGTGGTCAGGGAAGCCGGGCTGCTCCAGGATAACAGGAAATGCATCCTCTGCTGGCGGGCGTGTCGCTGGAGCGCGCGGGAACCGCTGTCTCGCAGCCGACGTCCGCTCCTCTCGGGAATTAATCCTGCCCGGGTTCGGCAGCCACCCGCTGCTCGTGCGTGACACGCGTGTCGCTCGGCAGCGCGCGCCATGCCCAAGCCACAGTGAGTCCCAAGGCGAACCCGATGACCAGGAAGGGCGCGTGAAGACCCAGTGCGGCTGCCAGTGCTGTCCCCGTGAGTGGCCCGACGAACGCGCCGAGTGAGGAAGCGGTCGTCGTAAAGCCGTAGATCGTCCCGCGACGCTCCTCCGGTGTTAACCGTGCGATGAGAGCGTTGGCTGTCGGCAGCATCCCACCGGATGCAACTCCGAACAGCGCCTGAAGGGCGATGACCTGCCACACCGAGTTCACCACAGCGAGTGGCAGAAAGCTCGCGACAGCCAGCGCACCGCTTGCCACGAGCAGTGGCCGCTGCCCCACCCGGTCGCTTGCCCGGCCAAGCACAACCGAGGCCACAGCACTCGTGATGCCGCTCACGCCCATGGCGAGCCCTGCCAGCGAGTTGACCCCTCGCGCGTTTCTCGCCAACTGCTCGATCAGCAGCGGCACGATTGGCTGCAACGCCATACTCGCGGCCCGCAGCGCGAAGAGACTGACAACGATGCCAAGCAATGCTGGTGCGAGCAAGAGCCGCCAGGTGTCTCCCAAGGACTCCCGGCGTGTCACCGGTCGCACCGGCGGCTCGAACTGCTCCTCGACCAGGAAAAAGACGAGGAGAGCTGAAATGAAGAGCAGGCTCCCCGCGAGGAGGAACGTCGCCCGGTAGCCGATCTGATCAGCCAGCACCCCGCCCAGCAACGGGCCGACCGCCGAGCCAGAAAAGACCGCCATCTGCATCAGTCCGAGCCCAAAGCCCAGTCGCTCGCGCGGCACAGTCGCGGCAGCAAGGGTCGTAGATGCTGTGACTGTTCCGGTGAAGCCGCCCTCGATCAAGCGCAGTGCGAAGAGCTGCCAGGGGCTCGTCGCTGCCGCCATGAGGCCGATCGTCAGCGAGCCGGCCAGCATCGCTCGAAGCACCATCAACTTCCGCCCGTAGCGGTCAGCCAACGCACCCCAGAGTGGTGCGGTGATGGCCATGACAGCCGCGCCCCCCGCGTTGATTGCCCCCGCCCAGAGAGCCTGTGCCTCCAGGCTCCGTGCGCCGAGTTCGGCGACGAAGAACGGTAAGAACGGGGTTCGCAGGCTGAACCCGACAATCGTGAGGGTCTGCGCAAGCCAGAGTGCGGCGAGCGTCCGCTGCCAGCTCCGGGTGCTCTGCCCGGTTCTGACACTCGGTGATGTCCTAAGAAGTCTCGGCACCGTGCCCCGTGCTCCTCCGACACCGGTGACGACCCACCGGTGCTGTACCGGGGCCCAGTCTACGCTGCCTCAGCCACGCCCGCTACCGTCCACCGGCGCCATCGTCGTCGGGTCATTCGGTACCGGACCACTTGGTAGCGCTCCGTACCGCCAGCGGTAGTAATGTTGGCCCACGTTGCCAAGCTCTACCTGCCAACCTGGTGGGTTATCTGGCGTATAGGTCAGACAGCGCCGTTCGAAGCACTGCACCAGCACGTCGCGCTCAATCCCCGCTACTTTGGCCCGCGTCCAATACGCCTCGGTGATCGGGAAGCCGGTCACTGCAAACGGCGGCCAGAACAGCGAGTCTGTGCGAAACATACCGCCCGCATAGACCACGCCGCGCTGCTGGAGAAAGTCCCAGAAGACCGAGGCCACCCGATGTCCCGTCTCTTCCACCAGCGGCCCGGCCAACACGCCGTACTGCGCTAGCCGGGCTTGCTGCTCAATCCGCCCGGTCCGGTCGATGGTCCAGACGATCGGTTCTCCCTCCCCAAGCGGGGCAGCGTCGAGTACAAGGCCGAGCGTGGCGTAGGTCGGTGCCGTCTGGTCATCGGGATCGCCGGCAACTGGCACCGCTGCCGGTTGCCGGCGAATGAACGCGGCGTCGCCCACCTGTTGGAGTCCGGTGAGGAGTTCCTTCGCCAGGAGGCCCGAGGTCACGGCCCACGGATCGTCTGGTGGTCGGTCAGGATCGGTGAGCTCCAACCGCGCCTTGTCAAAGTAGGCCACAGCGCGCGTGCCGGCCCGTGTCTCCTGGTACGGCTCGCGTGTCACCGCGAAGGCGCTCGGCCCCCACAGCCAGGAGCGCGTCGCTGCCCCTGCTGCGACCGGAAGATCAGCGCGCTGCCAGGCCTGCGCGAAGCGGCGCAGCACGGCACGCTCGACTGCTCCGTCCGCCGCGAGTAGCCCGCTTCCCGCTCCCGGTTGACCAGGCGGATCAAGCGGGCGGGCTGTCTCCCGCAGCGCCTGTCGCACCCACTCGACACTGCTGTCCGGTGCCACCGAGCGCACGAGCGCAGCGGCCGCGCTCACCATCGGCGCTGCGAACGACGTGCCAGTACGGAACTCCCAACCCGGCTCCTGCCCATCCCAGTTTGTCGTCAGTATTTCCTCGGCCGGCGCGACGAGATCGACCCGCGTCAGCCGCGATGTAAAGCTCGCCAGCCGCTTCCCGTCTGCCGTCGCGCCACCGACCGCGATCACTTCTGGGTAGCTGGCCGGGAAGGTCACCGCGTCTGGCGTATTTCCTGCCGCGGCGACGACAATGATCCCCTGGTCGTAGGCCTGCTCGATCGCCCGCTCGAGCGTCGCGCTCGGCGTATCGGCACCCAAGCTTAAGTTGATCACCTGTACGCCACGCTCGATTGCTCCATAAATCGCTTCTGCAATCGCCAGTGAGCTCGCTCCGACCTGATCGCCCACCTTGAGCGGGAGGATCCGCACACCTGGAGCTCCTCCCGAGATCCCTACTCCATTCACTGCTGCCGCGATGATCCCCGCAACGGCGGTTCCGTGTCCGACCTCGTCTTCCGGTACCGGATCGCGGTGGAGGTAGTCGTATCCCGGCAGAAGCTTCTCCGCCAGATCAGGGTGCTCGACCGCAATGCCCGAATCGATGACCGCCACCACCACATCGCTCCGCCCGATCGTCTCCTCCCAGGCGGTGGGAAATCCGGTGGCCTGAAGCCAGCTTTGTTGCGGGACGAGCGGATCTCCCGGGATCCACTGGTAGTTCATCCGCACTGCCGGCTCGACGAATTCCACCCCCGGCCAAGCAAGCAACCGGGCAACCCAATCGGCTGCCTCCCGGCGCGTGCCGAAGGAGACTCGCCACCATTCCCCGACCGGGTCGATTGGCTCCATCTGTGCAGGCACCTGCAGCAGACAAGATGGAATGCCGCGCTTCGCCCCAGTGCGGCAGCTTGCCGGATCCACTGCGACCGACCACTCGAGCGCGCTCACCGCGTCGGCAGATTGCGCGCGTGCGATCGGAGCCACTGGCTGCGGCCATCCCAGTGCCAGGGCAAGCGCACAAATGAGGAAGCAGAGAAGAGAATTTGCCGCCTGCCGTTGGGGGGTGCGTTTGTCTCTACGCGATCGTCTCACCGGCCTGGAACTCCGTCCGGTTTCGACGCCACCTTGATTCCCTGAGTGACCAGCATCGCCTGGTCGTGTTACCGCTCAATGCGTGCCGAAGAGTCGGTCGCCAGCATCACCGAGTCCAGGTACGATGAAGCCGCGGTCGTCCAACCTTTCGTCGAGCGCGGCCAGGTAGATCCGGACATCCGGATCGGCATCGAGAAGGTGTTGGACACCGTATGGCGCCCCGATGATCCCGAGGAATGAGATCGGCCCGCTAAACGTCTGTCGCAGCAGCTCAACCGTCGCTACCGCTGAACCACCGGTCGCCAGCATCGGGTCGACAATGACGACGTGACGCAGCACATCAAATCGTCCGGGTAGCTTTTTGTAGTAAATCGTCGAGCGGAGCGTCGCCTCGTCACGCCGGGCGCCCACGAGGTAGATCGGTGCGGCGGGAATCAGCTGGCGGAGTGGGGCCAACATGCCGAGCCCAGCGCGCAGGATCGCGAGTACTGCTAGTCCGGCGCGGATCGCACCACCATCCGCTTCCTCGCCAGTCGGCGAGGGAACACGGAACGTTTCCAGCGGTTCCTCGCGCAGCGCCTCGTAGAGCAGGAAGCGTGTCAGCTCGTGCAGCACACGCTCGAACTCGGCCGGTGGAGTGTGCTCGTCGCGCGCGACCGTCAGGAGCGCCGTCACCAGTGGATGCTCGAGGACGCAGAGGCGTGGATGCCCAAGGACGTCCTCACGCCTTGGTTGTGGCACGCCGCGCATCGGCGTTGGATGAACGAGCTGTTCTGCCATGCGATACCCCCTCGTGCCCGCGACACGGGCATCTCCCGTGCCCATCACTCCCCATCCATCGCCAGCCGCCACCGGGCGGCTGTGCCGCCTGACCCCGCTCACCTCGGCAGCAGCCTCTTGGGGCTCGAGTATACCGCCGCTGTACTGGTCGCTGTACCGCTGGAGACATGCTCAGCCCCTTCACCCACGAACGGGACAGCGTGCCTTCACCATAGGCACGCTGTAGCGTATCGGTGCTCGTGTCTTGTGGTGCCTTGCCTTCTCGTGCGTTGCGCGAGATCGTGTTGGTGACATCTCAGCACCATGGGTGGTGCGACTCCCAGAGTTTCGTGGCTGTCTCCGACAGGGACCTCACGAATCACGCTCCACCGCAATTGCTCAGCGCGATAACTAGTGCCCGAGTCTCAGCATAGTGGTAGGGAAACAGGGGTGTGCGCCGCTCACCCTGCCTCATGACCCCTGGACACCATCCTGCGCTCTCGGCTACGATCCCTCACCGAGGTTCGGATGCTCTACCGGTGAAGGATTTGCCGCATGGCTGTCCGGCCCGTCCCGGAGGAGCCGCCAGCAATCCAATCGGAACGTGCCCTCGACCCCACAGCGACGTGGGAGCTCCTCGAGCGCGTCAGCAGCCTAGTCGAGAAACTTCGGCAGCGTCGTTTTGTCGGCGAGGATCCCGTCGTTGAGGTTCCTAGCGCTACGAAACGCCGTGTCTCGCGCGCCACGTTGATCGAGGAAGCGATCGTCGCGGCACTCGCCGCAGAACGCCTCGGTGCGCTTCTCGACTTGAACGGCACGCTCGTCTCCGTAGCCGAAGACGTCGCTGCCGAGGAACTGGCCACTGCCTACCGAGCTCTGGCCACGTGGGATCTCCGCGCTGCCGAGTCCGCGTTGGCTCGCGCCCTCCGTGTCACACGGTTTCCGAAGCACCAACAGCGCATCGCGCTCGGCTGGGCACTTCACCGTCTTGTCAGTGACCTCCTCCGGCTCGTTCCCGGCGAGTCAAAGGAGAAGTCGCTTCCGGCTGAGCGTCTGGTCGCGGAGCTTCTCCCAACACTCGATCAGCTCCCGCATGAGGAGCGGGCCTTCTACCACGGCGAGGTGCGGCGTCTTGCGGCTGCCTGGCGTGAGGCCGCGACGGACGACCGGTCTTGGTGCGTCTGGGCACTCTTCCGAGCACGCGTTGCGCTGCTGCGTGGTGAGGGGCACGAGACCACGTTGGCCTGGTTGCTGCGGCTTGCGCGCCGGGCGGGCCTTGCCACGACCGGCGACGACCCGAACGGGCTCGCCACGCTGCTCCGGCAGGCGGAAGCCGTCTTCCAGCTCCTTATCACCCCAGGCGAACATCGGTTCGCCTGGGGACCCCCTGCTGCACCACCAGCCGACGAGACTGCCCAAAGCGAGCTCCGCCAACTCGCGGCTACGGCATCGGCGCGCGACCTCTTCCGGGCCCTCGTCGCCGTCCTCACCGCACAGTGGGGCGAAGATGCGCTCGCGGCGACGCAACGCTTCGCGCTCGCGCTGTGGGTCCCTGAAGCGTCGTCAACCACTCGAGGAGACGTCTGATGGCCCAGACGACTGCTTCCACCGTCTCCGCTCGAGCGTCCCGCGCCTGGCAGCAGCTCCGCGCTTCCATCGGCCAGCCGCAATGGCTCGATGTGCCGATTCTCGTCGAGCCGATCAGCGAGCCACAGCCTCGCAAGATCGTTCTGCGGGCGAAGACCGAAGACGGCGAAGACCTCGGCCCTTGTGCCGTCTATGCCGACGAGTGGTATCCAGGGTGCACGACCCCCAATCCCTTCTCGCACTATTTCCCGGTGCTGTGGCACGTGCTCGATGCCCGCTTGCGTCGGAAAGAGCACGATCCGCTCCGCCTCCAGGTCCTGAAGGCTGTTTGCGCCCAGACCTCGAGCGGGCGCGAGCAGGTGGTCCTGCTCAAGTTCATCGTTGCTCCCGAGTACACCGTGACGGGACGCTTCGTGGAAGATCTCTACAACTGCCCGTTGAAAGTCCTCTTCGAGCGCTTCCTTGGACTGGCGCGCGACTCGCGTGAGCAGCCGCCGCGCCTCGGCGAGGTGCGTGGCCGAGCTGTCCACACCGGGTACCGTCGCGCGCTGGTGGAATACGCGGCGACCCAAGATCTCGACCGGGCTGCTCAGGCCTACCGGGCTGGTGTTTGGAGCGAGTGGACACGGACATTGCAGGCGCTCCTCGCGACCAGCGTGAGCCAGGATGGTGGCGCGCCAAAGGACCTCGTGGAGTCTTTCACCGCTGCTGGTTCCATCCTCGCCCAGATCGCCGAAGGGGATGTCGCGAGCGGAGCGGTCGAACTTTATCTCGAACGTCTCTTCTACTCCGCGACCCGTGGTCTTTCTGGACGGGCCGACCGGATCGAAGTGCCGCGTGATGCCAGTGCTGGTCCGCTCTGTATCGCCGAAGTCAAAACACAGTCGTCCATCAGAGAGCAGGATCCGGTCACCGGCGAGAGCTTCCCTGGCGGCCTCCAGGCGCTTGCCTACCGGGAACTCCTACAGAGTCTCGGTTTTACCGATGTCGACGCCGTTGTCGAGTTGGTCGACGGGCAGAGTATCGTGACCAAGCCACTCCGCGAGCACCCAATCGTCCGTCGGCTCCGTCTCGACCTCTCAAAGCCGGACGAACGCGTCATTGACCTCATCGTCCAGGCGCGCAACGTCTACTATTGCGTGACCAGCGGGCTCTTCACTGGGTACGACCGCTACCGCCTCGACAACGCGACGCGCCACTGGCGTCTCCCGGACGTCTCTGGGCAGTTCGACCTGCTCAACGACCGTCCACCGTGCCGCTCCTGTGTGGCCCGGCAGCGCCAGGTCTGCCCGAGCAGTCGCGACCGCGAGGGGCGCACGCTTGAGGGGCTCTTCCGCTACGCTCCGCCTCCCCTCTTCTCCTACTGGGTCTGGTTCCATCGTCAGCTCAAGGCAGAAGAGCGTGCCGAGCGGGAGCTCCTCTTCCACCTCGTCCACACGCCACCCGACGCCCTCGAACGGGAAGGCGTGACGCTGGCTGACCTTCGTCTCCAGCGCCAGGATGGGCGCTTTGCCACCTTTGTCCGCCCCGAGCGCCGACTCGACACCCGCATTCGCGAGGATGATCTTGTCCTCGTGACTCCACAGTGGCCGGACGGTCTCCTTGGGCGTATCCCGCGTCCCGGTGAGCTTTTCTCAGTTCAGGGCCGCGTGGTCGATCTCCAGGAGTATGACCTTGTCGTCGAACTGGACGACCGCGTGCCGCTCGCCCCGCCCGGCCAGGAACCAACCTATCGCATCGATCAGCTCACCGGTTTCGATATGCGTGCCTGGCAGCTTGAAGGGCTGGCCGACTTCCTCGTCTCGGCGATGGCAGCCACCCCCGTGCGCGGGCGCATGTTGCGCTGGTCAGAGCTCCCCCCGCTGGCCCAGACGATCCTTGGCTTGCGCGAGCCAGCATCCATCCAGACTGACACACCACTCCCCGTGTGGGCGACCTCGGGGCTCAATGCGTCACAGCGTGATGCTCTCGCGGCCGTCGCAGCGCTCGCCCCAGGTGATCTCCTCCTCGTCCAAGGCCCTCCTGGCACGGGGAAGACTGCCCTAATCGCTGCGATGGTTCGTTTCCTCGTCGCACGGGCTCTCTTCGATCCGGCGCGTTTACCCGAACGTCGACCCGTGCTGGTGCTCACGAATACCCACCGCGCGGCCAATGAAGTGGTGCTCAAGATTGTCGAGAAGGCGCCAGAGGTTCTTCCCTTCCTCGTCCGCGTCGGCAACGAACGTGAGGACATGGAAGACGCCGTCACTGCGCAGACCCTCCCGACGCGCTCCGGACTCCCACCGGAGCGTCGTCGTCAGCCGCCGGACTCAGACGACGAAGCAATCGCGATGCTCTTGGCCACGAGTCGGCGTGCCCAGGTCATCCGCGAGCACGCGGCCGTGTTTGTCGCTACCCTTGGCTCAGCTGATGCCCCCGAGCTCCGCGGCCTGACCTTCGAGACTGTCATCGTTGATGAGGCGGGACAGGCCACCGAACCTGCCTTCTTACAGGCGCTCCGGCGTCTACCCTTTGGGTACCGCGGCCGCCTCGTCCTCGTCGGCGATGAGAACCAGTTGCCGCCGGTCGTCACGACAATGACCGCGCCAGAGCCGTGGCCAGATCTCGAGCGCCTCGGTATCCGGCCGGGAGACAGTCTGCGCACCTCGGCCTTCGAGCGCCTGCATCGGCGCTACCCGTCGGCCTGTGTCCGCCTCACCGAGCAGTACCGGATGAACAGGCCCATCTGTGAGCTGGTCAGCCATGTCTTCTATGAGGACACCCTTCGCCCAGCGAACGAGCGCGTCGCTGAGCGGCGTCTTGCCCACTGGCTCGCTGAGCTAGGGGCTGCTCCTCCTGCTGGGCTCCTCGGCCAGAGCCCGCCAGTGCTCTACCTCGATACCAGTGACGATCCGCTCGCTCGCGACTCGGGTGCTCTCTTCCAGGCCGACGATGAGGGGCGCACCAACGAGCGGGAAGCCGAGTTGGTTGCCCAGCTGCTCTCCGAGTTCCTGCGTGGCCTTCCCGAGCGCCTCCACCAGAAGGTGGTCGAGCAGATCGGCGTCATCTCGCCCTACCGACGCCAAAACACGCTTCTCCGCCAGCGCCTTACCCGGGCGCATCCGTCCCTCGCTGCCCTCCGCGTCGATACGGTTGACCGCTTCCAGGGGGGCGAGCGCGAGGTGATCGTCGTCAGCCTGGTCAACAGCAATCGCGAGGGAGTGATCGGCTCGCTCCACGCCGAGTGGCGACGCCTCAACGTCGCGTTGAGCCGGGCCCGTTCGCTCCTTGTCCTGATCGGCGATCGGCGTACCTTTACTGCGCCAGAGCACACTGTCGAAGAGGCGGAAGCCCGCGAGCGGTTCCGCCGCGTCTTCGCGCGGATCGACGAGCTCGCTCGACGCGGCGAGGCACGCGTTATCCCCACTCGCCAACTCTTCGTCCCGGGAGCAGGCTCGTGATACTCGATGCTCGCTGTCTCACCCCTACAGCACTCGCTGAGCAGCTCGCTGCGTTTGGCGAGAATGCCATCCTCTGTCTCCACCAGGCCGAACTCGAGTATCCCGGCGCACTCGCGCCTGGTGTCCTGCTCCTGCTAGGTCGTCTCAAGCTCTTACACCCACTCACACAGCGAATCCCGCGCTGTCGCGAGCACAGCTGCCCTCTCACCGATCGTTGTCCCTATACCGGTGACTTTGAAGATCGCGGTGGGTCGTCAAGCGTTCGCCCCAAGGGCTGGCGTAAGTTCCGCATGACGGATCAGAGCCTGGCCCTCATCCAGCGACCAGAACTTCTCGCCGAGCAGCTCCCAAAGCATCCCGCTGCTCACTGGCTGGGGCAGCGGTTCGCCGAGCGCTCCGAGTGGTCATGCTTCCGACTCGCCGAGAGGTGGCTTGCCGACGCACTGGCAGTCGTCGGGCCAGTGCCTGCGCCAGCAGAGAAACCAAAGACCACTGCTTCCCAGTCCGACTTCGAGGGCTCACGCCGGGAACTCGCCGCGTGCCTGGCAATACTTGTCGGTCTTGGTTGGCTGCAGTGGAAGCAGGAGGATGGACTGACTTTGCAGCTGCGACAGCCATGGTGGTAGACGGCTCATGCTGGCCTGAGTTCCTGCAGCGCGGCAGCCTCGACCGCGATCCGGAGCCAACCGCCATGCTCTGGTCGTCTGGTGAAGCAGTTGCCCAAGTTGGTCCCAGCGAGAGCAAAAGATGAGAGAATCACTTGTCCGCACAGGCCAGCATCGAGGTGTCGAGGAGAGAGGTGCGTGACGGCCGAACAGACGGCCGTCTGGTTCATCGGCCTTGCAGCGATTCTCGTGCGCACAAGGAAGGTGGAAGTATGGTGTATCCCTCGACCTTCTCCATCGTCGCCGTCGATCCTGCGACGGACGAGCTCGGGATCGCTGTGGCATCCAAATTTCTCGCCGTTGGCGCCGTTGTCCCCTGGGCGCGTGCCGGAGCGGGAGCTGTGGCCACGCAGTCTTATGCCAACGTCTCCTATGGTCCCCGCGGCCTCGAGCTCCTGGCGGCTGGGTATTCCGCGCAGGAGACGCTGGAGCAGCTGCTCGCTGATGATCCCGACCGAGAGCTTCGCCAAGTCGGCATCGTGGATGCACGCGGCGGTGCTGCCACCTTCACCGGCAGCGGTTGCCATGCCTGGGCCGGTGGACGTACCGGTTCCGGCTATGCCGTGCAAGGGAACATCCTCGTCGGTCCTGAGGTCGTCAATGCCATGGCAGAGACGTTCGAGGCGACGCCTGGCCCACTCGCCGTCCGCCTGCTTGCCGCGTTGGCTGCTGGTGACCGTGCTGGGGGAGACCGACGAGGCCGGCAATCGGCTGCGCTCCTCGTTGTCAAGGAGCATGGCGGATATGGCGGTTACACGGATCGCATGATTGACCTCCGTGTTGATGATCACGTGAACCCGGTCGGCGAACTCCAACGCCTCTACGATATCTGGCGGCTCTACTTTGAAAAACCAAGCCCTGAGGATCGCTTGCCCCTGGAAGGAGCGCTGCTCCAAGAACTCCAGGAGCTCATGCGAACACTCGGCTATTACCAGGGACCAGCCCACGGCGTATGGGATGAAGCGACGCGCCAGGCCTATGCCACACTGATCGGCAATGAGAACTTTGAGGAGCGCATCCCGCCTGGGGCCGACTGGATCGACCGCAGCGTGCTCGAGTATCTGCGTGATCTCGCCCGGCGCCGTCGGAGCTGAGCAGGTAGCACGTGCAGATGCTGGGTTGATCATTCCTTTGACGATCTCTAAATCGTTGTGGGGCTGTTCCCTTCTTAGTGTCTTGCAGTCACTTTTGTGTGCCTCAACTGACGCGCTGCATGTGGCAGGCTTGAGGTCACTGGACGGATCCCTTCTCCTCCTCGGGAACGCCTCATTCGTTGAAGGACGCAGTGTGCGCATCGACGGCGCCTGCCTGATGTTTTTGTACAACGATGGCCGCTGTGAGTCCGCCGCTGATCCCCTGACTGACGAGGCCGCGACGAATCTTTGCGGAACCCCCATCGGCGGCCACAGCGGTGCCCTGGAACACATCCACACCTTGCTCCAAGTGGGCTGCAGTGAACGCTTCCATCTCCTGACCAGTGCCTACCAGCCGGTTGAGAGACACTTCTTTCAGGAGGGTGGGGAGGTTCACGCTGTGGTCGTATGATCAATTCGACTACCGATCGTGCCAACCCGGAGCAGCACCATGTCGTTAGTAGAGCAGGAAGTCCACGAGCAACCCGAAGTCCTCGCACGGTTGCTCGCTGAAGGCCGTCCTCTTGTCCAAGATGCTGCGGCACGCATCCGTGCTACCGCCCCGCGCTTTGTCGTCATCGCCGCGCGCGGGAGTTCCGACAATGCCGCCCGCTATGCCCAATACCTCCTTGGTGCACACAACCAACTCACTGTTGCGCTTGCTACCCCCTCTCTCTTCACCTTTTACCAACGCCCGCCAGCTCTCGCCGGTAGCCTGGTCGTCGGCATCAGCCAGAGTGGTCATTCACCGGATATTGTCGCCGTTATTGCCGAGGGACGACGCCAAGGTGCGCTCACGCTCGCTCTCACGAATGATCTCGCCTCACCGCTTGCCCGTGCTGCCGAGCTTGTTGTCCCACTCCTCGCCGGACAAGAGCGGGCAATTGCCGCCACCAAGACCTACACCGCCCAGCTCTTCGTCCTCGCTATGCTCAGCGCCGCACTCAGGGACGACCCCACCTTTTGGGACGACCTCGCACGACTGCCTCACGCTGTCGCGCAGACCCTGGTGCTGAACCGCGAGCTCCCTGCTTCGGTGCCGCTCCTCGCGTCGGCCCGGCACCTCGCCGTCATCGGCCGTGGCTTCAACTACGCGACTGCCTTTGAGATTGCACTCAAGCTCAAAGAGGTTTGTCAGCTCCTCGCGGAACCCTACTCCTCGGCTGACTTCCGCCACGGGCCGATCGCTCTCATCGAGCCCGACTTTCCAGTTGTCATCGTGGCACCCTCTGGCGCTGTCTTCGCCGACGTCACGGCACTCGTCGAGGAGCTCCGCGCGCGACGGGCAACCCTCGCCATTGTCAGCGATAGCGAAATGCTCTTAGCTGCCGCTGATGTCGCGCTTCCCCTTCCTTCCGGTGTACCAGAATGGCTCTCTCCCCTTGTCGCAGTCGTGCCGGGCCAGCTCCTCGCACTGGCACTCGCCCGCGCCCGCGGGCTTGATCCCGATCACCCGCGAGGTCTCCAAAAAGTCACCCGGACACTCTAGGGGGAGCCATGCACCTCACGCTCGTTGGAGGCGAGCTGGTTGACGGCGGGATACGGCGAACCGGTGAACGGGTCGTGCTTGCAGACGGGCGTATCGTCGCCGTCGGCTCGGACGTGCCGTTGTGTGGCCTCGTTGTCGATGCCACTGATCTCCTAATTCTCCCCGGCTTTCTTGATCTCCATACCCATGGTGGAGGCGGCTTCGCGCTTCACACTACTGAGCCCGAGGAGATTCTCGCCTATGCCCGCTGGGTCACCCGTACCGGCACAACCGCGTTCCTCGTCAACGTCGTTGGTGTGCCGGAAGATCTCCCCGAGCCCCAACTTACGGCCGCTGCACTGGCAATCACCCACCCGGATGGCTCCGGTGCTGAGCCACTTGGCATCTACCTCGAGGGGCCGTTTCTGAATCCGGCCCGCCGCGGTGCACACCACGCCTCTTGGCTTCGCCCTCCCGATCTTTCGCTTGCCGAACGTCTGCTCGCCGCAGGGCGCGGCCAACTTCGGGTCGTTACGCTCGCGCCCGAACTCCCTGGTGCCCTCGACATCCTCGACCGCTTCATCGCTGCTGGCGTACTCGTGGCCATCGGCCATACCGAGGCTACTTACGAGCAAACACAGATAGCCTTCGCTCATGGTGCGCGCCTCCTGACACACTGCTTCAATGCCATGCCGCCTCTCTTGCACCGTGCCCCTGGACCGCTTGGCGCACTCGTCGAAGAGGAAAGCGCCTTCGGCGAACTCATCGCCGATGGTCACCATGTCTTGCCAGCCGTGATGCGCGTCCTCGTTCGTGCGCTCGGCTCTGGGCGGACAGTAGTTATCACCGATGCCCAACCTGGGGCTGGCCTCCCTCCAGGAACGACCTTCAGCTTTGCTGGCTGTCTCGCCCGTGTCGACTCGGATGTCGCTCGCCTCGCCGACGGCACCATCGCGGGTAGTGTGCTCACAATGGATCAGGCGCTGCGCGTCCTTGTGGAGTCCGTCGGCGTGCCGCTTGAGGATGCCGCCCTGATGCTCACGACGACTCCGGCACGCGCTATCGGTGTCGACCAGCGCAAGGGACGCCTTGCCCCGGGGTACGATGCTGACCTCGTCCTGCTCGACCGCGAACTCCGCGTCCAGGCTACCTTCTGTCGCGGACATCTCGCCTTCGCCAGCACCGACTGGCTTGCTCGAGTAGGTGACCATGTGCACGCGGCTTTATCCGGAGAGGGGGCTGCATTGTGACGAGACCTCGAGTGTTGCTCGAGCTAACCGGAGCACTACCTAGGGGATCGTCGATCAGTGTATGCACAAACTGCAGACAGATACGTTCATGCTGGTAGCTCACGGTGTGAGTTTCCGAACTCAGAGGGAGGGCGCAAATGACTGTTCGGTTCCCTTTGCTACCGCCCCCGCGCCAGTTGGAGTTCGGCCCAGCCGACAGCGCTTGGATACTCGATTGGGACAGTGAGCTCGTGCTACCAGCGAGTGTCGTCGACCGCCTCCAGTCTCCTGCCCGGCAGCTCCAGGCAACCGTTCAGGAGGCCACCGGACTACCGCTTCCGATCCGTGTCACGCTCGCCCCGCATGATGGTGCGAATCGCATCGTGCTTTCCCTTGGGACAGCCTCCCCTGATGTAGGAGCAAACTTCGATGAACTCGGCCCCGAGGGTTATGTCTTGCATATCGACACGCAACGTGTCACCCTCACTGCTCCGCGTGAAGCTGGGCTCTTCTATGGGGTACAAACGCTCCGCCAACTCTTCCGCGCCTTTGGCCGAAGACTCCCCCTCCTGACTATCCGCGACTGGCCAGTATTACCAAACCGTGGCGTCATGCTGGATGTCTCCCGTGGCAAAGTCCCCACCCGGGAGAGCCTCTTCCGGCTCGTCGATCTCCTTGCCAGCCTGAAGTACAACCATTTTCAGCTCTATATCGAGCACACCTTTTTGTTCTCGCGTCATCCGGAGATCAGTGCCGGCAGCGACCCTCTCACGCCGGACGACGTCCTCGCGCTCGATCGCTACTGCCGCGAGCGGCACATCGAACTCGTCCCGAACCTGCAGTCGTTCGGCCACCAGCGACGCTTGCTCTCTCTGCCGCAATACGCCCATCTCGACGAGGTGGGCTGGCGCTGGAGCCTCACCCCGGCCCGGGAGGAAACCTATCAGCTCCTCGACGAGCTCTACGCCGACTTCCTGCCCAACTTCACGTCCTCTTGGCTCAATGTCGACTGTGACGAAACGTGGGACCTCGGCACTGGGCAATCGAAACCACTGGCACAGGAACTAGGCAAGGGACGCCTCTATCTCCGACACATCCTGCGCCTCCGTGAGCTCGCGGCACGCTATGGCCGCCACATCATGATCTGGGCCGACATCCTCTTACACTATCCAGAACTGGTTAGCGAGCTCCCCGATGATATCCTCCTCCTCGATTGGCACTACGAGGCCCAAGAACACTACCCCACCGCCACACTCCTTGGGTCTTTGGGCCGCCGTTTCTGGGTCTGTCCCGGTACCTCCAGCTGGAACACGCTCTTCCCCCGCATCGCCAACGCTCTCGCAAACATCCGCACTTTTGTCCGTGACGGACTGACCGCTGGCGCTTCCGGCATGCTCCTCACCGACTGGGGCGACTACGGCCATTATCAGCCGCTTTCCCTCTCCCTTTATCCCTATGCAGTCGGCGCTGCGATCTCCTGGTCGGGGCCAGATGTCGCGCAGGACACCATCGACGCTGCTTTCGCCATCCAGCTCTTTGGTCGTCCAGCCGGTGATCCCAGTGTGCGGGCTCTTCAGACACTCGGTAGTGCAGTCACCGCGCCGACACTTGGCCAGCCCAATCGCAGCAACAGCGCGCTCGCCCTCTTCGACGAGCCACTGGCCGGTCGCCTGATCGAGGTCGTCGATCCGGCGGCACTTGCTCAGCTGCGCGAGGCGGCACTCACCGCACTGGCCTCCTGGAGCACGCTTCCCGATCCGCTGTATCGCCTCGACTATACCTTTGCTGCCCGTTTGGTCGCCTTCGCGGCCGAAAAGCTCCAGGCCAGCCAGGAGCTCCGTGCGCTCCTGCGTCAGCTGCCTCATCCGGCTGATCCTGCCGCTCGTGCCGACGGGCTCACCGCGTTGGATCGTGCCATCGCCCGTCTGGGCACGCACCGTGCCCGCCTCGCTGCACTCCGGGATGAGTTCGCCGCCTGCTGGCTCCGCCACGCTCGCCGCGGTGGAATGGACCAGACGCTCAACCGTTTCGCCGCGCTGGATCAACGCTACCAGGATGCGCTCAATTGGCTCCGCGCCCAACGCGGGCGGTACGCCACTGGCGAGCCGATCGACGCTGAACTCAACAGCTACGCCACCGGTGGCTACCGAGCGCTGTGGGAAGAAGGGTTGGCCGACATCCTGGAACTCGCGCGCTTGGTGGGTGTTGAGGAGCTGCCACCGGACATCCGTCACTACCTTGAACATGCCGGTCTCCTTGGCGGTCTTTCGACGGTCTAGCGGGGCAGATCCTCACTCTTACAGATCAAACGGATGCTGATGGCAAGGAGTCCCTCCGGCGTTCCTCTTAGACAAGAAGCGAGGAAAAGAGTCCCCAGGCGAGCATATCTTCGCCTGGGTGAAAATGTGCCCGGCGGTGAGATGCCGCCCGGCACCAGGCTCCTGTCTGGCTCTTCCAAAGCCGCACGGCTTCTGCGATGATGACCCCGTCGGGCACTCTCATCACCGTGCATGCCAAGCCCGACTCAGTCACCACAGAACGAGGTGCCGGGTCGAAAGGAGATGTTCCGTGCCAACGACGATCACGCGTATCGAGGTCTACGACGTCCGTTTCCCGACTTCCCTTACCCTGGCCGGCTCCGATGCCATGCATCCCGACCCCGACTACTCGGCGGCGTACGTCATCCTGCATACCGATTCTCCGGGCCTGGAAGGCCACGGTCTCACCTTCACCATCGGTCGCGGGAACGAGCTCTGTGTCGCCGCTGTCCACTCGCTCGAGCCGTTCGTCGTTGGTCAACGCTTGGAGGACATCGTCGCTGACTTTGGCCGTTACTGGTATCGGCTCACGGCGGATGGGCAACTGCGCTGGGTTGGCCCGGAGAAGGGTGTTCTGCACCTCGCAACGGCCGCCATCATCAATGCCTTGTGGGATCTCTGGGCACGCGCCGTTGGGAAACCGGTCTGGAAGCTGCTGGCTGACCTCTCACCTGAAGAACTGGTCCGCCTCATCCCCTTCCGCCACATCACCGACGCACTCACCCCGGACGAGGCGCTCGAGCTTCTGCGTCGCCAGGCACCATTGCGCGCCGAGCGCGAGCAGGAGCTGTTCCGTTCCGGTTATCCCTGCTACACCACTTCAGCTGGTTGGCTCGGCTACAGTGACGAGCAGGTCGCCGCGCTGGCACGCCAAGCTATCGAGCAGGGCTTCACCGCCATCAAGATGAAGGTGGGCCAGGATCTTGCGCACGACCGTGCTCGCGCTCGTCTCTTGCGCGACGTCATTGGCCCGGAGCGCAAGCTCATGATGGATGCCAACCAACGCTGGGATGTCCCCGAGGCGATCGCCTGGATGCGCGAGCTCGCGGAGTTCGATCCCTGGTGGATCGAGGAGCCCACCCATCCCGACGATGTCCTTGGCCACAAAGCGATCGCTGAAGCACTCGCGCCAATCGGTGTCGCCACGGGCGAGCATTGTGCCAACCGAGTGATCTTCAAGCAACTCCTCGCCTCGGGTGCCATCCGCTTCTGCCAGATCGACGCTTGTCGGCTGGGTGGCGTCAACGAGGTGCTCGCGGTACTCCTGCTCGCAGCCAAGTTTGGTGTCCCGGTCTGTCCCCATGCCGGTGGTGTCGGCTTGTGCGAGTACGTGCAACACCTCTCGATGTTCGACTTCATTGCCGTGAGCGGCACCATGGAGCACCGGATGATCGAGCACGTCGATCATCTCCACGAGCACTTCGTCGATCCTGTGCGGGTACGGCACGCGCGCTATCTGCCGCCGGAACGGCCGGGATACTCGATCGAGATGAAGCGGGAGTCGCTCGAACAGTACCGCTACCCCGACGGTCCTGTCTGGCAGGAGCTCCTGGCCCGGCGCAGTGCCTAAACGGCGCTGGTGCCGACCTCTCCTCGTGGGACCTGCTGCGGACGCCACTGCGGGGTCGTCTCCCGCAGATTGCACAGCGTCCGAAGCAGAGACCGTCATAGCCCAGCTACAGTGCGCCCGCCTTCAGCTGCAGTGACGAGAGCGGGTCGCAGTACCCGTCGGTGGAGGGCACCGCAGAAGGGCGCTGCAGTCGGTTCGGCACCGTTTCGGTCGATGGTGTTCAGTGGTCAGTCAGGCGGCACATGGAGAAAGAGGTTGCTCGCGGTACAGAGATCTTGTGATCTGGTTGTAGTGTGGGGCGGTTGGTGTGCACGGTCCTCCCACTGAGACACAGCGCTTGAGATCGTCCGAGTGTCACAGGGAGACCTGCAGAGCGATCGCGTCTTCACGGGTGTTTTTTCGCTAGCCTTCTGCCCCTGGGCTTGGCGGCGCGGGCACCGTCGGTGAGACGAGAGCTCGTAGTACACAGCCGGCTGGACGGGTGCCATCAGTAGAGCGTACAGGGGCAGTGACCCGGGACTTCGGTCACTTCGTAGCCGGAGGATCGAGACCATCACCGCGGCCGGTGTCTCTTGGCGAGGTTGTTCCTTCTGTCCGTGATCTGGCGGGAGAGAGACGGCCAGAGCGGGCGTCCCCCAGCGTGGCTCGAGTCGGGAGGTCTCTAGAGTGGGTCGAGACCCGGCGAAGGGGATACAACGCGTCGGTAGTGAGCAGCCGATCGAGACGGTCTTCCCATCGTGAAGCCGATGTGGTACTATCGGGAGCGTGAAGGCCGTTTTTTCGCATCAGGACCCAGTGTTGTCCCCACGCACGTGGGGGTGTACCGGCCTGCCACCTCCCCGCCTCCAAATGAAAGGAGCGCGCCATGGCAGCCCGGGATCTCCTGCGCCGCTTCAGCTCCATCGAAAACGCTGTTGCCGATGTCCTCCTAGGGCGCGTCCCCTTCGATCCCTGGTGGGCTCAGGTCCGCTCCCTTTTCCTCCTGCTCCGCCAGCAGCACCAGCACCACCTCGCCCACCTGTTCTCAAGCGACGAGGAGGCACTCCACCTCCTCGACGATCTCTTCATCAACCTCTTCCGCAGCGTCACACTCAACCAATCCCTGCTGGCCCAGCTCCGGGAGAGATTCCAGCAAGACCATCGCACCGAGGTCGACCTCGCTTTTGCCGCCTTTGGTCTCTGGGCAGGTCGTACCCTCGATGCCCAGCTCGCTCAGCTCCGCGTCCTCCTGGAACTCCTGGGCATCCAGGATGGCTCTATCGAGATTGCTCCCCTCACCTCAGCAACACTCCAGGATGCACTCGCGGAAATGGAGGCAAGCGTATATCTCCCCTGGATGCCTAAGTTCTGCTATACTGCCGGGGCCGGCCCGCCCTGATTCTCGTGAGGTGGAGCATGGAAATTACCCACAAGAACCCTACCGTCGCCCAGCTCTTCCGTACCATAGAACCGGAAATCGCGGTCACTCACGTCAAAACCCTCAGGGATCCCTATCGCACTCGCTACCAGTGTGTCCTCGCCTTCCGCCGCACCGATGCACGGATGCCCACCATCACCCTGTTCCTTGGTCTCGCCGTGGGCGAGGGTGAGGGGATCTCTCTCTCCGCAGACTATGTGGATCTCTGGCTCTCCGAGGGAGAATCCATCCAGATCACCGACGAGCAGGAAGCCTTCAACATTGCCCTCAACATCCTCCTCTACCTCGGAGTGCATCAGCTGGTCGAGGTCTGCAAGCGCCAAGAAGCGATAAAGCAGGGGCAAGACCCCACCGGCGTGGAACGGGTTCTGGAAATCCTGGAGAAAGGAGAGCGCCGTGAACCTGACTCCCGAGGAACGTGAGGAACGTTGTCCCCACGCACGTGGGGGTGTACCGCACCGGCCGGTACGGGCCAAGTGGCGCTGCGCCGAGCAACGGAGGAACTGCCACAGCCCTTGCGCGTTGTCAGCAGGTTCCTTGGGCTTCTTCAGTCTCATCTGCCGCCACTGATACGGTCGAGCTGCTCGGCCACGCTGTGCAGCATGGTCCGCTCCATATTGCTGCCTTCACCAGTCACTGTCTTCCCGCCCTCCCCCACAGATTTCTCCTCGCGCTTCACCTTTCGACACCCCCAACATCCGCCCAATGCCTTTGGTTCTACTCCCTCCAGCCTCGGATAGATAACGTTGCCGCCCTCCACTCGCCGACCGTCGACTCTTGGGGCGCCGGAAGGAGACTCAGGAGCCGCCGCAATGAGAGCGATGACAAGCGCTCGCTACACGGAGCAGGCCCGTCGCCTCGAGTTCCCAGCCCTGCACTAGGCTCTACTGTCCAGAGTTTGGGTGCCAAGTACTCGGTCTCGCGGCAGCTTCCCGGTCTGGGTCTCACTGCAGTACCACAGGATGCCCGCCGCGCTGGTCTTCGATACCTCTGCGACGACTCGGCCTTGGCCGCGTACGGCCAGCGCAGTGGACAGCACAGGATGACATGAAGCGTCCCTGGTGCTGGCAGGCTCCGCCCCATCACCTCCCACCCGCCACCAGCAGGCGACTGCCCGAGTGAGCCACCCCGCAAGCGACCCGCTCTTGCCACACCGTTGACCTCGCTGGTCAAAGCAATGAGTGATACGCTCACCGCCTGGAGGTGAGTCGATCAGTCCTGGCCACCGAGTGAGGGAACTCTATGCGTATCCTTTTCGGTCCGCCGCCCCCTGACCCGTCCTTTGATCCTCAGCCGCCCTGGCGAGCACTCCGCGAACCGCGCCATATCGCTGCTGTCATCGTCCTCGCTCTACCGCTCGGCGCCCTCGCTGCGGTCGGCTACCTCGTGCTGGCGCTGCTCCTCCATCCGACTGGTGAGTTCGTTCTCTCTTTCGGCCAGGGAGCCGTCGTCGCGCTCCTCTTGTTCGTCCCGGTACACGAACTCCTTCATGCGGTCGCGGTACCGGGATCGCTCGGTTCGCCGCAGCTCGTCGTCGGCGTCTGGCCCCGTGCGGCACTGGTCTATGTGCACTACAATGGTGAGCTCGGGCGAGCCCGCTGGCTCCTCGTCGCACTCCTTCCGCTCAGTGCCATCAGCCTCGTGACACTGATCCTCACACAGCTTGTCCCACCATGGGAGGACTTCTTGCTGACCTTCGGTGTCTTCAACGCGCTTGGCTCCGGTGGTGATCTCCTGGCCGCTGCGTTGGTTGTGGCCGGAGTCCCGCGCGGCGCCCGACTTCGCAACCAGGGTTGGCGAACCTACTGGCGACCACCGGGAATGGAGAGCGACTCCGCCCGTTGTGTCCAGAGTGCTTCTTCCTCCAGTGCTGAGAACCTGTGAGGGCCGTGCCTACTGCAGACGAGCTCTCTGCAGCCGCATGCTTCGATCACCCCAGTTCCTATCCACTCGTTTGAGCGCTGTCGGACCAGAGGCGCTCCGTATGCCAGCGCGTGGAGGTGAGACTCGCCACGTCAGTGCTGCTGTACCGGCTAGGCACGGTCAACTCGATGCAGTACCCTCTCGCCGGCGGGCGGACCAGAAGCGTGCCCCCACACAGTACCACGGAGGTGTTCGATGTCCGAGCGTGAGCAGCGCTGTGTGGATGCGATTCGTGTCCTTGCGATGGATGCCGTGGAACGAGCTCGTTCCGGCCACCCTGGCATGCCTCTGGGGATGGCCGATGCTGCCTTTGTCCTGTGGACAAAGCACCTGCGGCACAATCCGGCGAATCCAGCCTGGCCCAACCGCGATCGCTTCATCCTGTCCGCTGGCCACGGCTCGATGCTCCTCTATGCCCTCCTCTACTTGAGCGGCGCACTCACGCTCGAAGATCTCTTGAACTTCCGGCAGTGGGGTAGTCGGACGCCTGGCCATCCCGAATACGGCCACACCCCCGGCGTCGAGATCACAACCGGCCCACTCGGCCAAGGCTTTGCCGCCGGGGTTGGGATGGCGTTGGCTGAACGCTGGCTCGCTGAGCACTTCAACCGCCCTGGGTACCCAATCATCGACCATTACACCTATGCCATCGTTAGCGATGGTGACCTCATGGAGGGGGTGAGCTATGAGGCCGCTTCCCTCGCCGGTCACCTCGGTCTTGGTCGCCTCATCTACCTCTATGACGACAATGACATCTCGATTGATGGCCCAACCGACCTCACTTTCACCGAAGACGTCCGGCTCCGCTTCACCGCCTGTGGATGGCACGTGCTGGAGGTCGATGGCCACGATCGCACTGCCGTCGATCAGGCACTCCAGGAGGCACGAGCTGAGCTTGAGCGTCCCACCCTCATCATCTGCCACACCCATATCGCCTACGGCAGCCCCGGCAAGCAGGACACCGCGGCGGCACACGGCGCTCCGCTCGGCCCCGACGAGGTCCGTCGCACCAAGCAGGCACTCGGCTGGCCAGAAGAGCCCCCGTTCTTCGTCCCCCAAGAGGTCTTCGACTACTTCGCCAGCCTTCGCCCGAAGTGGCAGCAGTTCGAGGACGAATGGAACGCCCAGTTCGTCGCTTGGCGCTCCGCCTATCCCGAGCTTGCAGCCGAGTGGGATGCCGCCTTCACCCGTACTCTTCCGCCTGGATGGGACGCTGCGCTCCCCACGTTCACAAACGGACAACAGCTCGCGACCCGCGAGGCATCAGGACTGGTGCTCAACGCATTGGCCCCGCGGATCCCCTTCCTCATTGGTGGCTCAGCCGATCTCAGCGAGTCGAACCGTACCTATCTCGAAGGCTATCCACCAATTGCCAAAGGGCGATACACCGGCCGGAACATCCACTTCGGCGTGCGCGAGCATGCCATGGGGGCAATGCTCAATGGGCTCACACTCCACGGTGGTCTTATTGCCTATGGCGGAACGTTTCTCGTCTTCAGTGACTACCTGCGCCCGGCCTTGCGCCTTGCCGCTCTGATGCGTCTTCCTGTCATCTACGTCTTTACCCACGATAGCATCTTCCTTGGCGAGGATGGCCCAACGCACCAGCCCATAGAGCACCTTGCTTCCCTACGCGCGATCCCCAACCTCACCGTCATCCGGCCAGCCGACGCCGCCGAAACCGTGGAAGCATGGCGCGTTGCGCTCAACTGGCAGGAGGGGCCAGTCGCTCTTGTGCTCACCCGTCAGAAGGTACCGACCGTCACTGCCGGCGTGGCCGAGGGGCTGGCACGCGGTGCCTACGTGGTGCGGGAGGCACCACGCTGGCCGCCCGACCTTCTCCTCATCGCCAGTGGCTCCGAAGTCGCCCTTATCGTGCAGGCAGCGGAGGAGCTCGCCAAAGAGGGGATCGCTGCTCGGGTTATCAGCATGCCCAGCTGGGAACTCTTCGAGTGCCAGCCAGAAGATTATCGGTCTTCCGTCTTGCCACCAGAGGTCCCACGACGCCTCGTCGTCGAGGCCGCTCGAATCATGGGCTGGGAACGCTACCTCGGACCGCACGGCCAGGGGCACGGCATCGACCGCTTCGGTGCCTCCGCGCCGGCTGCTGTCTTGGCTGAACAGTTCGGTTTCACGGTCAAGCACGTCATTGCGCTCGCTCGTGAGCTCTTGGCGTCACAGACAGCGTCACCGGGCACCGTTGCCTCGGCCGTAAAGGGGGAGGCGTCACACTGAGTCGTGCGTGCACCAATCTCTCGCCTGAGTCAGCCTGAGGCCACTGAACTGCCAAGACGCTCCAAAGGAGCGAGCACAACAGCATGCACCATGATTTTCCAGAGGAAGGGTGCCGCAATGAGCAGCATCCACACGCTACCCTGTTCCCCCTCTGCGGCCCCATCGTCGGTCAGCCTCGGCTGACAACCGGTGGACACGAGAAATGCACAAGCGAAACTCGGCAGGTTTCACTTACCCCTCTGTCGTTTCGCACCTGCAGGAAACGCCCCCAGCAATGGATGCTCCTGCAGATGGCGAGCGTACTGCAGCCTCAGGCAGACGACGCTTCCCTCGCTGGAGATGGCCGACGCTCTCCGTCGAAAGCGGCGTGCGAGGCTGACACCAGTTTTCCCATCCAGCTTCTCCGCGCACCGTCAGTTGTGCTCCTGCTACCGGTCCACCTTTTTCCGCAGCATCCTCCCCTCATGTTCTCTAATCCCGAGCTCCCCTCGGGGGAAGCCCCAGACGACCAACACCACCGCCACAAGGACCAAAGCGAAGATAACAAGATAAACGAACCCTAGTGCATCCCCCAGCATGCTCTGCAGCTCGGCCAACATCCCACTGCTTAAGGCAGCTCGAGCCTCTGGCCTGAGGAGCACGTCCGCCAGTCCTTCCCCCACCGAGCCATGCTGTGCGGCAAGTGCTGTACTCAGCACCGCCCCCAGGGCAGCGACGCCAATGGCTCCACCGATCGACCGCGCAAAGCCAACCAGTGCCGTCGCAATTCCCCGCTCTCCCCAGCCCACACTGTTCTGCACCGCAATAATGAACGCCGTCGCGCTGAACCCCATGCCGACCCCAAACAGTCCCGCCGCGGTCATCGCTGTAGCCAGGTTGTGTACGCGTGGGACGACCTGTAACAGGAGCCCCGCTATCGTCATCGCAACCATCCCCGTCAACACCGAGCTCCGGAAGCCAAAGAGCAGAATCACTCGTCCCGAAATCGTTGAGGCAACCGACCAGGCGACTGCAAACGGCATCATCACGGCACCTGCGCTCATCGCTGTCCCACCGAGGACGCCTTGCACGAACAGAGGAAGGTATGACAGCGTCCCAAACATCCCAGCCCCTATCAGAACGCTTCCCAGCAGGACGACACTCATAAGTCGTTGCCGCACCAGGTTCGGCGGGACAATTGGTTCGGCTGCTCGCCGCTCATACCACCAGAAGCCTGCAAGGAGCACAGAGCCTATGACACAACTTCCGATGGCTAACTCGCGATGCCAGCCACGTCCATTGCCCACGTTGAGCAGCCCAAGCATGACCAGCGTCAGCCCAGCTGTCAGGGTCAGAGCTCCGGCGTAGTCAATCTGGTGCGATTGCCGACGAATCTGTTCCCGGAATGCCAGGCCAAGAAGCCCCAGCGCGACGAGGCCAAACGGAAGGTTCACATAAAAGACCCAGCGCCAACTCAGCATGTCGGTCAGGATTCCCCCGACCGCAGGTCCAGCGACCGCCGAAGTGCCCCACACCGCGCTGGTCAACCCCTGCAGGCGTGCTCGCTGCTCGATCGGGAAGAGATCACCCAGGATCGTCAGCGTCACCGGAATGATCCCACCGGCTCCGAGCCCCTGCATGGCCCGAAAGAGAACGAGCTGTGGCATCGACCGTGCCATGCCACAGAGGGCTGAGCCAAGGAGGAATACCACCAGAGCGGTCAGAAGTACGCGCTTGCGCCCGTACAAGTCAGCGAGTCGCCCATAGAGCGGGATGGTTGTCGTTGAGGTCAAGAGGTAGGCGGAAAAGACCCAGGGGTACAGTGGCAGGCCGCCAAGTTCTCCAACAATTGTCGGTAACGCGGTGCCCACCACGGTCGCATCAAGCGCCGCGAGAAAGGTCGCCGCCAGCACACCGGCCACAATCGCCACTTGTGTCGAGCGTGGTACCAATATCGTATCCTCTCGCTCGCTCCCCAACTTGCCAGATCTCTGGCTCGGCGCTGGCTGAAGAGGCCAGATCGTATGACCAGCCTCACCCAGCTCCATGTCAGCTTGGCAGCATTTGAGCATCTCCTTGCCACAGCAGCAACACGAATTTCTGCAGGTAATGAGGAAAGATGCTGCAAACGGCTTGTTTCCATGGTGGTGGATATCCCTTTGTGAACCGGCCGGTGCTTCCTGAGGGCGCCTCGCCCTGTTGAGATCGTCAGCAAGGCGACGGGACCGTCAGGATGACACAGCCGCGAAGTCGTTCCTGTCGATGATTTCCTCGCTCAACGGTTTTGTCCTCGGCCGGACTGTCAGGTCGCTGTCAGCTACAGGAGCTATGGTGCTGGCAGTGACCTCCTTTTGACCAGTGATCGGCGAACGGCTGGATGGGAGTAAGCGCATGATCGAGCAAGAACAGACTACAAGAGAGCGTAAATGGAAAGAGTTAGTGTGGCGATCTGCCATTCTTATCATTGTGTTGTACTTGCTCTATTACATCGGTTGGCGGATCGTTGCAACATTGAACCCGGATGCCCTGATAGTGTCGTTGCTGCTACTCGCAGCCGAGGCTTGGGGAGTTCTCAACCTTCTCTTCTTCGCCTTCATGACCTGGAATATCCGTGTTCGACCGCGTTTCGAGTTGCGTGAGGGCCTAAAGGTGGATGTCTATGTGACGACCTATGATGAGCCCCTCGAGGTCCTCGAGGCGACGCTCACCGGCTGCCAGCGCATCCGGTATCCCCATACCACCTATGTACTTGATGATGGTCGCCGACCGGAAGTGGAGGCTCTTGCTTCCCGGTTGGGTTGCCGCTATCTTACACGCCCTGATAACCGGCACGGGAAAGCCGGCAACATCAACGCCGCACTTCCCCGTACTGATGGTGAGTTCATTGCATTTCTTGATGCTGACATGATTCCGCAACCTGACTTCCTGCACCAGACGCTCGGATACTTCATCGATGATCGTGTAGCACTCGTGCAATGCCCGCAGGAGTTCTACAACTTCGATTCGCTTCAGCATGTGGCGACCGGGAATGGTTCCCTCCCGTGGCATGAACAGTCACTGTTCTTCCGAGTCATCCAACCCGGCAAGAACCGCTGGAATGCGGCGTTCTGGTGCGGTAGCCCGTCTGTCGTGCGGCGTGTGGCCCTTGAATCTGTCGGCGGCGTGGCGCACAGCATCACTGAGGACATCCTTACGTCTCTTCGTTTACATGCGCAGGGGTGGCGGACGGTCTATCACGATCAGGTAGTCGCCTATGGTATTGCGCCGCAGACCTATCGCGCGTTTATGCTCCAACGCCTGCGCTGGGCACAGGGGGCGCTGCGCATCCTGCGTAGTCGCGAGAACCCGCTCATTGTCCCTGGTCTCACCATTGCACAGCGCCTCAATTACCTTGGTTCGATGCTCACTTACTTCGACGGGTTCCAAAAGCTAGTGTTTCTCGTTGTGCCCCTCGGAATGATCTGGTTTGGCTGGATGCCAATACGGTCCAATGGATTAGTCTTTATTCTGCATTGGCTTGCGTATTTCTTCGGGTGTTATCTGGCAGCGTGGTTGCTCGGTCGCGGGTGGTTTCGGATCGTTTGGGTCGAGCACTACAACATACTGAAAATGTTGATCTATATCCGTGCAGCGTTGGTCGTTATCTTCCCCGTTCGCCTGCGTTTCCGCGTCACTCCCAAGTCTTTTGCCAATGATGTGTGGACAGAGCGTCGCGCGCTGCTCCGGCTCATAGTTCTCGGAGTTACCATGACATTCTCCAGTCTCCTGGGTCTCGTCAGCCTCCTCGGACTTCCTTCACCACTGGCTGCTCACTCCTCGAGCCTTCTGGCGATTGGGACATTCTGGTCTGCGCTGAATGGCATGGCGCTCGGAATGACGCTCGCGCGGGTGCTTCGACGTCGCTATCGTCGTGTATCCTACCGGTTTCCGGTCGCTCTGCCAGCTCGTCTGGAGATCCCCGGCGCAGGAATCTTCCCATGCCTTGTGAGTGACCTGTCGCGGGATGGTGCTGGTGTCTTGTTTCCGCAAGTACTTGAGCCGGTCAGCACGGATGTGCATCTTGAGTTGCTCAACGCCCGCCTCTCTTTGTGGGGGCGGCTCATCTATGCCCGAGCAGATCGAAACGGTTCGTCCCGGGTCGGCATACAGTTTTATCATGATGGTCAAGATAAGGTGCGCGTGCTCTTGGAGCTCCTTTTCGTTGACCTCGTGGCCCAGCAGCGTGCTGGTACTCTGGCACGTCTTCCCCTGCCGACTGCCCAAGCACGTCCTTGACGACGACTTGCCAAGCTGTTGGATGTGCCTCCGTAAGGGGCAACGCGCGTTCCCGAGATTCAGGGTGCGCAGTACATAAGTCTTTCACAGCGTAGTACTCCGCGGTGATAAGATAGCCTAAAAGTACTAGTACGAACGGTACACTCGTACTTGTGTAGGGGGTGACCGATCGTTAGGATAGGTTTGAAGACACCCCCTGTCGCGATGGGATGCGACGCTCGCACGTTGGATCGTCGTCACAGGGAGCAGGCCCAGCGAGGGGGAAATTAGTCATGGATATTGGACTCTACCTTAAGGATGATGTTCTCGACGACATACTCCAGGTGCTCCTCGTGCGGCGCGGTCACCGCGTACTGCGCGTTACCTCTGCGAGTGCACTCCTGCGTCTGGCTGAGAGCGATGTACGTGTGGTTCTCCTGGGCGCTAAGGGTTTCCCCGAGGGGAGTGGGAACGACGGGTTGGCCTTGTGTGAGCAGCTCCGTAGCGGCGGATACAGCGGCGGTATCTTAATCCTCACCCGCGATGCGAGTTTTGAGTTTCGTCTCGCCTGCTTTCAGAAGGGTGCCGATGATGTCTTCTCCTGGCCAGGAGAGCCAGCCGAACTCTTGGCACGAGTCGAAGCACTGGCGCGCCGTGCGTACTCAGAGTACCCGGGTGTTGTTGTCCGTGTAGGCCCCTTTGTCCTTGATGTCCTTGCCTGCACCCTGACACTTCCTGACCAGCGCACAGTCTCCCTTTCTCCCACGGAGACGCGCGTTCTCGAGTGTCTCCTCCGCAACGCGGGTATCGTTATCCCGCGTGACCGTCTGATTGAGCGAGTATGGGGCTACGATTACGGAAGTGGAGGCAATCGGCTCGAGGTCGTAATTCGTCGTCTGCGCCTAAAACTCGAGGCCGATGCTGATCATCCGCAATTTCTCTGCACTATTCGTGGGGTCGGATACGTGTTTCGTCCTCCTCGCGCCGTCGTTACGCCGACCGAGCAGCGTCGAGCCGCCGATACCGTTGCCTCGTTTTCATCCCTTCGTGGACACGCATAAATGCTTGTCCATTGGGGCGCCGAGCTGGAAGGCGTCCCATAGTTGCTGGCACACACTAGGTGACAGGCTCGCAAAGAAGCTCATCGGGTCTCACGCGTGCCAGCGTTCCGGCAGCGCCCTGTTGTTTCCGAGAAGCGCCGATGTGGCAAGGGCGCGCGGGTTGACGTCTCCAAGAAGGTTCTCTCGCGATTGCAAGATCGGTCAAGCATCTAGGACACAAGGCAACGCGGAGGCTGTCAGCCCGTAGAGCTCTACAGGTGTTGCCCTCCGGGACGTGAGTGGTTCACCCATCTCACCGTCGACCTATCGGTGCCGTCCAGCGACTCTGTGCCAGGGACGCCCGAAAGCGAACAGTCTGCGCAGCAGGAGCCCGGTCAATGAGAAAGCCGTCCAGCAGAAGAGGGCGAGCCCCAGTACTGAGAGCAGCCAGAAGAATGCTTGGACGGCTACCGCTGCCAGTAGTAGTGCGTCGCGAATTTCCCAAGCCGCGACCAAGGCATGTTGAAGTCCGACCCCAGTCAACCAGATTGTCTGAATCACTTCCTTCCCGAATTGGATCCCAAACGCATACGGAAGGATGAAGTAGATAGCCACGAGGCCCAGATACCCGGCAAAAAGGAGGTGCGTCGTTCGTCGCAGACGTAGACCGGTGTATGACCCGCGCCGAAACAAGCTCTGCAGGTACGGCCGAATGTGGCTCAAGGGATCAGGAATCCCCAAGAGATCAGCCAAGACGTAGTATCCATCGAAGCGGAAGAATGGGTTCAGCTGACGAAGACACTGCACATCAGCGATGATCACGCCAAGGAGCCAGAGCGGCCAGCCACTTGCAGCATACAGAGCCATGAACGCGAGCGCCGCGATCTGGTGGAAATACATGCCCCCGAGATCCACGCGGAGTCGCTCGCTCCGCCGTAGTCGGTAGATCGGCGTCACATCGGTAAAGAACACAGGCCAGATAAGATAAATTCCAAAACCGATTGGGCCGTGTGGGCAACGCGATCGCCGCATCGCGGCGGCATGCCCGAACTCGTGGAACAACGAGGCACCGATCTCCATTGCGAAGACCAGTAAGATCCAACGCGGCTCAATGAAGAGGAGCCGTGTCGCCTCGCCAAGTGCTGATGTGCCAGCAGTATAAATCCAGAGATGCATGAATCCGATAAGGGCAAGGGCAACGATGGCGACCGGTCTCCAAAACAGGTACTGCAATATCCCAGTGAGAGGAGCAATCCATTGCGGTTGCAAGAGGGGGACTCGTGCACGGATCTTTAGCAGCGGTCTCGACCGTTCTTCAGCTGCCTCAGCCTGCCGCGTTTCTGCTCTCCCCGCCTGAATTAATCCGGCTGGTATCAAGCGGTGTTCGATCAACCATCGAACATCTGCAGCACTGAGTTCGCGCCCCACCAGGTGCGAGACACGTTCCGCAATCTCCGCGGCCGATGTTCGTCCATCCGCCTCCTCGAGAATGCGATAGAGGATCGGCGTGAGCGCGAAGTGCTGACCACGCACCGCCACCAACCATTGTTCCTGATCAAACGCCGAGTCCGGCATCCGGCCGAGAAGTTCGATATGCGGTATCCGTGCCGGATACTCGATCCAAGGCTTCTCCCTTGCCTGCTCGCGTGCGTATTTCTCTCGCAGTGCCCGGAGCACCTCGGTCGCCATCATCGCCTCACCTTCTCACATTAGGAGTGAATGGAGGTGCCGGCCTGGCCTCCTTACCGACCGCGACCACTTCGGGCCATCGCGATCTGGATAACGTTCGCAATGTTGAGTTGGATGATGATAGTCGGGCAACCAGCAAAGCAGGTGTTCCCGCCAGCGTTCGCCCAGTTACCTTGTTGAAATTGCAGACCAACGGTGAACAGCGGCCCGGTGACCATCCGCTCTGGTAGGACACTCACGCGTTCTTCTGTAAGCCATGTGCGTTCCATCGGAGCCTCCTCTCATCGCTATATCGTCCACCCATTTGGTAAGGGCTGGCTTCCGGCTCGGCCGGAAGCCAGCCAAGACACCCCCAGAGGCGATGGGTTCACTCGTTTTAGCTAGTTGCGGACGCGTCGGTACCACACTTGTTGCAGAACCTTGGCGAAGTTCTGCTGGTTGATGCCGCTGCCGTTACCGCCGCCATTGATGCCCGTGTCCTCGTTGTTGTGGGTCATGACACCACCTTGCGCGGCAGTGTTGCTCTGTTGGATAGCGGCGAAGAGCAGCACGGTCTCCAACCGCTCCGGCAACTCCGTCACGACCTCCAACTCGATCCAGTTCTGCGAGTACATCCCTGCACCTCCCTTGGTGCGTTGCATCGAACCGGCCTGTGAGAGCGCTCTCACCGATTCCTATCCTAGAGGAGCAACCTAACAGTCACCTTGCAGTCGCTCCCCACCGTCTGGTGCCAGCGAGCACCCGAATTGTTGGGGCGCGACTCTTTCCGGGTGTCCCTGTACTGTCGGAACGGGTTTCCTGACGATCCCTTCAGCTACGCTACTCTGGTGGCGACCACGACAGTGTTCTCAGGTATCGCGCCCACTAGCTCCCCACAGCTGCGAGCTCCCAACACCGTTTCCCAGACCGGTATGCAATGGCTAACAGCGGGTTAGCCGTTGAGAATCCGTCATCTCGCAGTTGCCTTGGGAAACTGCTTCGCTCAGCACAATGAACCTTAGGGGTGCTGAACCGGTCGCACTATCCGCACATCGCTGTCACTGGCCTGAGGGGTCATCCCGCATAGGATGGCCTACCTTGTCAACATGTGGGCTGCTCGCGCGCAATGCCTGTGCTGAAATCATGCTCACTCATCTCACTGTTGATGACTTGCCCGTCCTCCTCTGCCCTGGTAAACTTTAGTAGGGTAAAGAGGTTGAATAGTCCAATAGCCTGTCGGGGCTGCTATCCCGTTCGCGTGGCGATGGCTCTCCTCCTTGGAGGATCGATGCTGCGTGCGGTAGGTGCCTTTCGACATGTCTGGCGATCTGGCGTGAGCTTGTTTCTTCTGCTCACTGCCCTTCTTTTCTCTGGCATTCCTATCCTACCCGCCCGTGCTGCTCCCACCGGGCACGATGCCTTCCTCGATACCTGGGCCCGGAGCGACCTTCCCGTCGCCCAGGGTCGCGTCAGCCGCACTTGGATGTGGGGCCCTGAACCGTTCACCACGCCACTCCGTGAACCCTACGCCGAGGCACCCGGTGGCTCCCGTCTCGTCCAGTACTTCGATAAGTCTCGGATGGAGATCACCAACCCTCTCGCCGATCGCTCCTCCCCCTGGTACGTCACCAATGGTCTCCTCGCTAAGGAGCTCATCACTGGTCAACTCCAACTCGGCGACACGACGTTCCAGCCTGTACCTCCTGCTCAGGTCAACGTCGCTGGCGATCCTGATGATCCCAACGCTCCGACCTATGCCAACTTCGCGCACCTCCTCGCCGCCGCACCACTTCCGGTGGGTTCCGTGGTCACTCAGACATTGGACAACGCCGGAATCGTCCGGGACGACCCCGGCCTCGCCCGCTACGCAGTGACCGCCGCTGTGCTCGTCCCGGAGACGAACCACAGTGTTGCCTCGGTGTTCTGGGACTTCATGAACGCTCGGGGAACGGTCTACACGGCCTGGCGCTTCCAGGTTGACGCGCTCTTCCCTAACCCGTTCTATGCCACCGGCTTCCCCATTACCGAACCCTACTGGGTTCGTGTCCGGGTCGCTGGCACGCCTCGCGATGTGCTCGTTCAGTGCTTCGAACGTCGCTGCCTTACCTATACCCCAGAAAATCCGCCGGGTTGGCAGGTTGAGGCCGGCAACATTGGTCAGCACTACTACCGCTGGCGCTACGAGCAGCTCGGCCGGACCCCGCAGCAGGCTGGTGTCTACGAACTCGCTACGGTGACGAACGTTGTCGACGGCGACACGATCGATGTCGAGTTCGCCGACGGACGGACCGCCCGAGTCCGGCTCATCGGCGTGGATACGCCCGAGGTCTATGGCGAAGTGGAATGCTTTGGCATCGCTGCCTCGCAGTTCACCGCTGCGTGGCTCAACCGCAAGCAGGTTGCCCTCGAACGCGACGTCTCAGAAACAGATCGCTACGGCCGGCTTTTGCGGTATGTCTGGATCGGTCCCTACCTCTTCAACGAACTCCTCGTCCGTGAAGGATACGCTGGGGTCACTACCTATCCGCCCGATGTGAAGTACGCCTGGCGCTTCCGCGAGGCCGAGCGTGTCGCTCGCGAAGAGCGAGTCGGGCTCTGGGGTGTTTGCCCGAGTTCCCCGGTCGGGGGAGGGCAGGAGCCACTGCCTCCGCCTACCCCCAATCCGACTCCCACGCCCGAGCCGAGCCCGTCGCCCACCTGCGATCCAAGTTATCCGACGGTCTGTCTCCCACCACCCCCGCCTGACCTCGACTGCTCTGATATCCCGTACCGTCGCTTCCCCGTGCTTCCGCCTGACCCACACCGCTTTGACCCAGATGGCGATGGCATCGGCTGCGAGGTGGGGTGAGGGACCACTCAAGACGTCGCTTGTCGCGCCAAGGCGACGGGGATGAGCGACTTCCTACCGCGAAACGCGACGTGATACTTTCGAGCTATACTGAGCAAGAAAGAGCGCGTTCGAGCGAGCGAAAGGATCGACAGCATGATCGGAGTGACCGGTGCGACAGGTCGACTCGGACGGCTGGTCATCGCCGAGCTCCTGGAGCGTGTCCCCGCAGGTCGGATCACCGCGCTCGCCCGCAACCTGGAGAAAGCGCGGGACCTGGCCGTGCGCGGTATCACCGTCCGCCACGCCGACTACGATGATCCAGCAACACTCGACTCTGCCCTCGCCGGAATCGAGCGACTCCTCCTCATCTCCGGTTCTGAGGTCGGCCGCCGCATTGTGCAACACCGTAACGTCATCGAGGCTGCCCAGCGTGCCGGTGTCCGCGTTCTGGTCTACACGAGTCTCTTGCACGCCGATCGCTCGCCCCTCCGCGCACTCGCGGAAGAACACCTCGCTACCGAGGAAATGTTGCGCACAAGCGCCCTCCAATGGGTCATCCTCCGCAACAGCTGGTATACCGAGAATTATGAAGAGCGTGCCCGGGCGGCTGCGACCACCGGCGAGCTCGTCGGTGCGGCTGGCCACGCACGGATCGCCTCGGCCACGCGGGCCGACTATGCTGCGGCGGCAGCAGTCGTCCTGACCGGCGAAGGTCACGCTGGCCGGATCTACGAACTTGCCGGAGATGAGGCCTGGACGATGGATGACCTCGCACGTCTTATCGCCGAGGTCAGTGGACGGCCAGTCATTTACCGTGATCTGTCACCTGATATGTATGTTGCGTATCTCGTCGAGCGGGGAACACCTCGCCCAATTGCTGAGGTGCTTGCCTCGCTCGAGGCAGGGATCGCGCAGGATGCGCTCTTCGACGATAGCCACCAGCTCAGCCAGTTGATCGGACGCCCCACGACCCCGCTACGCGAGGTCGTTTACCACTGGCTCCGTACCTGACCGGTGACGCGGCCCGCCCGCCGCTTCACGCATCTCTTGCCTGTGCTTTTGCAGCGGCTGCCCGCCCTCTCCACGGCCTGCCTTGTCACCCGGGTCAGAAGAGAGTGGTTTGCCGACCACGAACAACCGCACCTTCACCGCTCTAGGGAGGGGCAGTAAGACGCCTCTCTCCCGCCAGGACTGTTCTGGTCGGCACAACCGACCGCACCATCTGCGCCGAGGTATCGAGCCGTAGCCGGGCTCGTCTCAGCACAACCTGGCCTGCCCAGACGCCGATTGCACCCTGCTCCCCTATCGTCTAATCGGAGTCAGTGAGCTGTCAGCCGACTGCTCCATGTGACGCTGATGGTGCCGCGTGGGCACCGGACGGGTACACCAGTGTTCCCGCGCTGTGTCGATCCTAGGCACCAAGACACCACGAGCCGGAGCGCTTCGCCCAAGGGGAGGCCTGTTCGGTGCCAGCGAGCAAGGGAGCAATTGGTCGCCGGAAGGGAGGCCACGTTCCGATGCAACGGTGGCGGTCGCAAGGAAACGCCGTGCAGGGGTCATGTGGAGTCGTACCACACAGTCGCGCGCCGCCAGCACACGCGGGCAACAGGCTACCAACGTACTTTCGTGAGGGAGATGCCGCTTGCTTCTAAACGGAAAGGAGAAGATGGTGGCACTGAAGGCGCTGAAGGGTGCCCTAGGAATGCTGTTCGGCTCTTTGGTTCTGGCCTGGGTCGGTGCATCAACGATCCTCGACCTCGTCGCGGTTTGGGTTGCGTTCGGTTGGCCCGGCGTAATCCTCGCACTTGTCATGGCTCCCCTTGCCTTTTTCGTTGCTCCCTTCTATGCGGCCTTCGTGCAGGGTTTCTGGTGGCCACTCATCGTGGAGTACGGTGGTCTGCTGGTGCTGGGCGCTGTCTTTCCGCTTATGGAGCACCTAGGGCATGGAGAGCAGCGTACAGAGTAAGTGATTTCCTTGCATCCGAGCGACTCGGCGAGGTGAGCCTCTGCAGTGTGGAACTGGCTGCCTGGCTGGTGCAGTTTTCCATCCACCACACGCTGCCACCCCTACCGCTCCGGCTGAGGCAGCCCTCCGCACGTCAGCTGCCCCTGTTAGAGACGCCGAGGGAAGGGGCGCAACCAATCGTGATCCTCCGGGAACTCTTCCTGTCGGTGCGCGGCAAACGCCATCCGCACGCCTTGCTTGGGTCGACACTGCACTCCATCATGTGAAAACCACAAGGAAGTCGCTCTCCCGCGTGAAGGCTCGAGGAAATGCTGGTCCCCCTACCCGTGCTCAGCACTGCGAGAGCATACCTCTCTGGCCTGGCCAAGAAGTCCCAAAGAATTCTGGACATCGCTCCCAGCTGATGGCTGCGGGGCATGCCGATCCTTCTCCAGAGAAAGGAGTCGTGGGTGTTCATGCGTGACCTCTTCGTGCGTCGCCAGCCCATCTTCACGCGGCGCCTTGAGGTCTGGGGCTACGAGATTGTAGCCGGACGCTTCGGCTTCGCAGAGCCTGTGGTGTCGTCGCCAGGACGACCACAGACAGGTCGCCTTACTCTTCCAGGCTCGCCCGTTTTGCCGCCTGTCCCCAGTGATGAAGCGCGCCTCTTGCTTGAGGCGCTCGCCGAAATCGGTCTCCCCACCCTCGTTGGTGAGTCACTTGCCGTAGTTCGTCTGGCGCCTACGACAGCACTCACGGCTCGTGATTTCCTTGCCTCACTCGCCCCGCCCGATCGTCTCGTTGCGCTGGTTACTCTCGATCCTGTTCCGGACCATGAATTGCTTGCCAAGGCACTCGATGCCCTCCGTGAGGCCGGCTTCCGCGTCGGTCTAGCCGGTTTCCAGGGACAGCCTGAGTTCTTGCCGTTCGCTCGCACCGTTGACCTTGTCGCAGTCAGTTGTCAGGAGATTAGCCCCGAAGGGCTTGCCGATCTCGCCAACGTACTTCGGGCTGGCCGGGCTCAACTCTTGGCAACCGACATTGATACCTACGAGCTGTACGACCGCTGCCGCGAGTGTCGCGTCACCTTCTTTTCCGGTCCCTTCCTCTCTGTCCCACGCCCAGCCCGGTGGACACGTGCCCCCTCCAACCGCGCTCTCCTGCTCCTGCTCGCTCGTTTGCAAGATCCTGAGGTGGAGTTCTCCGAACTGGAAGCACTCATCTCTTTGGACGTTGGTCTCACCTATCGGCTCCTCCGGCTTGTCAACTCCGTCTGGTACGGTCGGCGTCGGATCGAGTCAGTTCGTCAAGCCTTGCTGCTCCTCGGTACCCGACTCGTCTCGGCCTGGGTGACCTTGCTTCTCATGGCCGATATCCCAGACAAACCGCACGAGCTGCTCACGACTGCAGTGATCCGTGCGCGGATGGCAGAGCTCGTCGCCGCTGCCCGCGGACGGGCCAGCCGTGAGGCCGCTTTTCTGACCGGTCTTCTCTCGGTGCTCGACGCCTTGCTCGACCAACCAATGGAGGAGCTGCTCGCGGCGCTCCCGCTCGCTGACGAACTACGCGCAGCGTTGCTTCATCACCAAGGAGAACTTGGTGCAGTCCTCGATGCTGTCCTCGCCTATGAGCGCGGCGACTGGGAGCGCTTGGCAGTGCTCGGTTTGCGGCCCTCTCTCCTCACGTCTGCCTACCTCGATGCCATCGCGCTTGCCCGCGAGATCGATCTCGCCATGGCCGCCTGAGGTCGCCGTGCATGAGGTACTCATTACCCGTCAGCCTGTCTTCGATCGTCATCTTGACACCGTCGCTTACGAACTTCATTACGGTCAACCAGCATCGACTCTCCAGTCAGGTGCATCATCGAATGCCCAGCGCTTCCTCGATACGGTCCTTGAGATCGGGCTCGACGCGCTCGTCGGGGTACGCCTCGCCATCGTCTCCCTCCCGCCCCCAGTCATCGTCTCGTTGTTGCCGGATCTTCTGCCTCTCCTCCCAGCTGACCGACTCGTCCTGGCCACTGGACCGGACGACCTTCGCGAGCCGGAACTCCGAGAAGTGATTCGTCGTCTTCTCGCTCGTGGCTGCCGACTGCTCCTTGATCTCGAGGAACATGCCCTCTTCACTCCCCTACCCTTCGAGGACGCAGATATCATTCGCCTTTCGCTCCGCCATGCCAGGGCCCAGCTCGACCGGCGCGGCGCACTCGAGCGCTGGCTGACAGAGCGGCTGGCAGATGTCGCATCCTATCGCTCTGGTGGTCTACGCGTTCTCGTGTCCGATGTCCAGGACTACCGGGAGTTTGTGCGATCGCGCGATCTAGGTGTGGATCTCTTCCAGGGTGATTTTCTCTTCCGTCCGATCCTTGTGCGTGGGCGTCGGCAGCCAGTCTCGAGCGCTGCCTTGTTCCTCCTTGCTCGCCTCAGCGATCCAGCTATCGAGTTCGAGGAAGTCGAGCGTCTCCTCGCACAGGACGTCCAGCTGACCTACAAGCTGCTCAAACTGGTCAACGCGGTCTGGTTCGCCCGTCGTACCCGCGTGGAGTCGCTTCGGCAAGCGCTGCTTGTCCTCGGTCTGCGGAGCGTTGCGGCCTGGGTGGCCGTGCTTGTGCTGGCAGGGATCGAACGGAAGCCAGTTGAACTCGTCCGTACTGCACTCGTCCGCGCTCGCATGTGCGAGCTTGTTGCCGGTGCTCTCGGCGTCTCGTCGCGCGAGACAGCTTTCCTCACCGGACTTCTCTCGGTACTGGACGCTGCACTCGATGTACCTCTGGCCGATGCGCTCGCTGAGCTTCCGTTGACGTGCGAGGTCACAGAGGCACTGCTCTACCACCGTGGCCCGCTCGGCCGTGTGCTCGCCGCTGTCCTCTCGTACGAGGTCGGGCATTGGTCACCACTCGCAGATCTCCCCATCACTCCAATGCTCCTAACCGAGGCCTTTATCGATGCGCTCGCCTTCGCGGCTCAGGCCCTCGTCGGGCTTGATCTCGCGCCTTAACTCAGCACCGGAACCGCCGCCGGCCGCTCGAGAAAGACCGCGATCGCGCGCCCAAGTGCGCGGGGCCGTTCCTCCGGGAGAAAGTGGCTCGCATGGATGAACGCCAGAAAGCGGGCTCCGGCGATTGTCCTGGCATATTCCTCTGCTTCGTCGAGACGGAACTGCGGGTCGCGTGCTCCCCAGGCAACGAGGAGCGGAATCCTGCCTTCCCCGCAGCGTTCAGTGAGCGCTACTCGCCAGCGCTCGAGGTCAGCCGCACTGAAGAGCGGTTGCCGTGCCAGCCGGACGAGCGTGCGACGAAAGCCAAGTTCGAATGGCTCCCAGTAGCCGCGAAGCGTCTCGCGGTCGAGCACGCTCGGATCGGCCAGGAACGGGCGCATCGCCAGCCGCAACATCCAGGGTCGTGCCAAGGCGATCGCCACATCGCCGAGCAGCGGGACACGGAGGAGAGAAAGCGGCGAGAACCCCGCTCCACGCCAGCGTTCCGGACGGAAACTGGTATTGGTCACAACGAGGTGCGTGACCCGCTCTGGCCAGCGTTCCAGCAGGGCTACCGCGACAAGCGCTCCAGCGTCGTGCCCGACAAGCGCGCACCGCTCGACCTGGAGTCGTTCGAGCAGCCGGGCAAGCTGTTCAGCGAGCTCGGTCACGGTGCTCGCACCGCGTGCGGGTTTGTCAGACCGCCCAAAGCCGAGCAGGTCAGGTGCGATGACTCGCCGTTCCCGACCAAGAATCGGCAGCACCTTGCGCCACAGGAAGCTGGAGGTTGGGATCCCATGCAAAAGAACAACCGGTTCGCCCTCCCCACTTTCGCGGACGAACCACCGTCGCCCGTCGACATAGACGAAAGCACCACCCGGGTACTCGATACTGGCCATAGGTGCCCTCCTCTTGTGCCGTGCTTCTCATTGCGCGGAGTACTGCCATGAACGCCCACCTCAACCATTCACAGGGATTGCGACCATTCGCGCCAGCCCCCTTGGGCTGCCGGCCGCCACCCGCTGTCAGGAGTGCTCGGATACCTTCTCTGTCTCCTTCGCCCGTGGTCGCGACGAGCAGGCATGGCGCGTCTGGTCAGAGAGCAATGCAGGCATTTCTTCCCCGAATGATGCTCATCCTCGAGCCGTGCCACTGATCTACACGTGACAGAGCTCAGGCGTGACGACCGAGCTCGCCGGGTATCCCTCTGCCAGTGGAGTCGCCGCCCTCGCCTGATCAGCCTAGCAGGAGAGAGCCGATCTCGGCGCTGGACCCCGCGTTGCTCCCGAGTTCGCCGCCAGGGCGCGTCGTGACCAGATCGTACCCGTTCCTTCACCTGGTTCACGAGATGGCCCGAGGCGTCTTGTGACAGAGAGACTTCAATTCAGCGAGTGTGCACTTGCCCTTCCTTCTCGGCGAAAGGCCTGTTTCCCTGAATCCCGGAACCACGTGCCGGCGCGTCGATACTGCTTGATTTGTGTGAGGATCAACTAGTCTCCTCCCCGCCTCGAGACCCTGCAGCACGTCCGGAAGGAGGAGGGCCAGCCTCCTGTTCGGTGTCACCCGCACAGCCCGAACCTCAGGAATGTCCGGCCTGCTGCGTGCAAGCGGGTCACCATGTGTGCTCCTTGGTGCGAGTGGCTAGAAGGATCATCCCTTGCTGACCTTGGTTCCAGAACACGAGCGCGCACAAGGGGTACCCTGGACTGCTGGGAGGAGAAAGGTGCAGGCGAGAGAGTATTGACTGTTGCACCATCTCTCCCCTGCTCTGGTCACCGTTTCAGGTCGGGCGATGCGGCTCAGCCGGTATGACACGAGAGGTGCGACTCACGGAACAGTGCTATGTGCTGCACGCGACTCTCACTTCCCTGTGTCCTCAAAGGTGCATCGTGGAGCGCATGTGCCTCAGTCCCTGCGTCCCGATCGTTGCTGCTTTCCCTACCATGTTGCCGCCGGATGTGTCCGGCGAGGAGATGTGGGTGTGCTCACGTGCGTCTGCATGACGAAAGGGTACGACCCCTTGTACTCGAGTTCTGTAGGTATGCCATCCATCCTCTACCTCGAGACGCGTACCATGCAGAGTGCTCTGACAGGGCAGGGGGCAGCGGCTAGGCACGAGCATGATGGTGTGTCGCCGCATGGTTCACCAACGGATCCGGTGCGGAGCCGCGGTGTCGCGGAACGCAGAGCTGCTGTGCAAAGACCTTTTGGGTTCCCAGAGCTGGTCGATGAACCCGATGTGGGAATACTTTCTGCCCAAGCCTGCATGCGGCGCGGCCTGCGCTCCAAAACGATCGTGCAGGTGCGCCAGCGAGGGGCTGACAGTTCGCGTACCCTGCCCGTCGATCCTTCGCTGCCTGGCTGACCGCAGGGGATGCCGGCGTCGAACCTCGTTGCCCGTGTCTGTGGTCACGTCCAGGCTGTCGCGCCTGCTCGGAAGAGAGTCGCTCAGGGGGGATATCCTATGGTCGATCCAGAACGCTTTCGTGACGTGATGGCTCGTCATGCGGCCGGAGTGACGGTTGTCACGACCGCCCACCCATCGGGCTATCACGGCGTGACAGTCACCGCTTTCTGCCCGCTCTCGCTGGAGCCACCGCTCGTCCTTGTTTGCATCGGACGTGAGCAGCAGAGCCATCGTCTTCTTGAGGAAGCGACCGGATGGGTCGTGAACTTGTTGGCGCGGGAGCAGGAGTTCCTCGCCGAGCAGTTCGCCGGGCGCGCGCCACTGGCTGACCCACGCTTCTCACGCATCCCGCATCATCTCGGCCTCCTCGGGATTCCCCGCATCGATGGCTGCCTTGCCTGGATCGAGTGCCGCCCCTGGGCCCGCTACGATGGCGGCGACCATTCGATCTTCGTCGGTGAAGTCGTGGCTCTGGACCTTGGTCCTGCCGATGACCCCTTGATTTACTTCGATCGGCAATACCGGGAACTGGCCTGGTGAGCGTCACAGCTGCGCCGGCTCCATTCGCTGCTCAATGAGCAGCAACGGTGTCGCGGGACATACAGCTAGCCTCACTGTTCCCGAACGTGGATGTGTCACTCCCCGCCGTGGATCGGCTGCCCCATCTCCCTGCCCGCATCCGTGCTGGCGCAGCCCTGGTTGATCGGGGCTCAAGAGGTTCGAAGCGTTTCTGCCCTCTGACTTCACGACAGAAGCAAGGCGGCTTCAGCGCGATGAGGCCCCGCAGCACTGTGTCCCCGGCTAGGTGCGTGTTTCTTCCCCGCCACCTGTCGACGCCAGCTGTCAGCTCAACCCCGTCGCTTGCGAACGGTGTCCGCTGACGTGTTGCAGTACGTCGGATTCCACGGGCTGTACTGTGCTCTGAGCATGCCTGTCACCATGCGCGAGGTTCATCTTCACGAGTGTCTGGGAGTACACTCCCTACGGGTAGAGTGGCTTGTGCGAGGGAGCCGCAGGGTGGCTGAACAGCTTCAAAACCAATCCGGTCCGTTGCCGGACATGCTCCCGGTTCAGCGACGAGAGCGCCCACTTTGGCTTCTCCTTGGGCTGAACATCGCGCTCCTTGTGGTCCTCGTCAGTGCCGTCTGGCTTGCAGTCTGGATGATGCGCCGCGGTGAGACGCCGCGTCCCGCCCCTTCGGCCGGTGACTTCCTCGCGGCACAAGCGCTGACTGTTGGGACTCCTGCTCCCAACTTTCGCCTCCCGCTCCTCGACGGTGGAGAGATTGACCTGAGCGCGCTCCGCGGTCGTCCCGTTCTCGTCAACTTCTGGGCTTCTTGGTGCGCTCCCTGTCGGGCGGAGATGCCGGCGCTGGAGCGGGTCGCTCAGAGCTACGAGCAGGCCGGGCTCGTGGTTGTCGGCATTAACCAGCTTGAGGATCCGGACACAGTGCGGCAGTTCGTCCAGGAGTTCGGAATCTCCTTCCCGATTGCGCTCGATCGTGATGGAACAGTCAGCCGAGACTGGCGCGTTTATGGAATTCCTCAGACGTATCTGATCGACGCCGACGGGGTGATTCGCAAGGCTTGGGTCGGACCGGTCACCGAGGACTCAGTCTCGCGCGCGCTCGCGGAACTTGGTCTCCAGCCGTCCAGTTCTTGAGGAGCGTCCGTCCCTAGCTCCTGCGAAGTGTTCAACACCGAGTCACGTCTCTCCGAGCGGGCGTTGTCTCCCCTCGTGCTCCCCAAATTGGCTCGCTGGTGGGAGCCGGTTCGCACGCCGGTGGAAGGGCAGTCGGGCGACTCGATCGGTAGAACCTGCCGATGTCGCTCCGTGAGTCGGTCACTGCGAGTTCCTTGACTGCAACCATGGCTCGTCAAGGAATGCGCTTGTGTTCCGCGATCTGGAGTCGTGTGAGCCGGAAGAGTGCCGGTGGAGATGCCGTCGGCTTGGTTGCCAGATCAGCCAAGAGTTCGCCGATCGCCGGAGCGAACTTGAAGCCGTGTCCTGAACACGCGCTGCAGAGCACTACCTGTGGCCACTCTGGATGTCGGTCGATCAGGAAGTGATGGTCAGGGGTCATCGTGTAGAGACAGGTCAGGTACCACAGCACGGGGCCGCTGGCGCCGGGCCAGTAGCGCTCCAGCGTCGTGCGCAGTTCCTCGATCTCGGTGGGCTCGGCCGTACGGCGAACCGTCTCCGGCGTACAGACTTCGCCGGCATCATGCCGGCCGAACTTTACTCCCTGGCCAGGAAGCTCTGGGAATGCACCGTAAATTCCGGTCTTGTCTTCCCATAAGGCGAACGGGAAGTGCTCCGCGCGGTAGCGGCCCGGTGTCGTCGGGGCGAAATGCACATGGAGGATTCGCCAAACCGTGAGCGGCAGGTTGAGTTCCGGGACACTCGCCGGAAGCCAGGGCCCAGTAGCGAGTACGAGCCGTTCTGCGTGAAATGTCCCGAGCGGCGTCTCTACCCGAACCCCGTCACCGTCCGGAATCCAGCGCTCCACCGGGGTGGAGTAGTGGAGTTCTGCACCCGCAGCCTGCGCTCCGTCGACGAGTGCTGCCACGGCTGCTTCCAGATCGATCAGGGCGACATCGGCTTCCCATACCGCAACCTGATCCGGAGCCAAGCGCAGGCCTGGAAAGCGTGCTGCCGCAGTTTCCGCATCCAGGAGTTCGTGTGTGAGACCGTGTTCGCGGGCGCTGGCCAGTGCCCCGCTCACCAGCGCGGTCTCTGGGCGGCCGATGTACAGTCCTCCTGTCATACTGAGTAACTGGCGCCCACTCGTCCCCTCCAGTTCGCGCCAGAGTGACCAGGCACGTCGTACCAACGGGACATAGTCCGGTGCTTCGTAGTACGCTGTCCGGATAATACGCGTCTTCCCGTGCGAGGAACCACGGTCGTGACCGCGTGGAAACGCGTCGAAGCCGAGCGTGCGATAGCCACGCCGGGCGAGATGGAAGGCGGCCGAGCTCCCCATCACACCCAGCCCAACCACAATGACGTCGACGCTGTGCATCGTTACCCCTCACCGCTTGCCATTACGGGGTCGATCCTACCGCGGCCGGACAATCGCGGGAAGAGTGCACCGCTGTGTGCACCAACTCAAGACAACGGCGAGCGCTGCACCCCCCTCAGTGCCGAGGCTCGCTACACAAACTACCAGCGTTTGACCGTCCACTCGAGGCCGCGCTCGAAGGGGATCGTCACCGTGTGGACGTCCGGACGGGAGCGCACGAGCTCCTGGTAGTCTCTACAGTCGTGTGAGACCACGTTGTCGGCGATGATGAGGCCACCCGGGATCACGCGGTCAATTCCCGCAAGAAACAGTCGGCTGTAATCGTCCTTCTCAGCGTCGAGAAAGAGGAGACCGATACCATCAAATCGCCGCACGAGTTCCGCTGCATCTCCCTCGAGCACTGTCGCCACATCATCCAGTCCAGCTTCAGCTAGGTTCGCATTCGCTTCCCGGACTCGCTCCGGACGGATCTCGCTCCCGATGACCTGCCCACCATAGGTCCGGGCGGCCAAGGCAAGCCAGATCGTCGAGTAGCCCACGGCCGATCCTGCCTCAAAGATGAGTCGTGGCCGGAGCGCAAGGATGAGCCCGTAGAGGAAAGCGCCGGTCGGCGGTGTGAGTGCGCGGATGCGGAGTTCTTGTGGTAGCCCAGCCGCACGCTCCGCAGCGTCGCGCTCGTGCAGGCGGTCAAGGACAAGGCGAGCTCGCTCATCGGCGATCAGGTGTTCCTGTGGTCTCACCACGCCTCATGCTCCGTTCGTCCCTACTTCCTCGCGCAGGCGAGTGTAGCACGTTGGGATCGTGGAACACTCCGTCGCCAGCGCGTGAGACTCCCCTCTGGCAGAGGAGCATAGCTGGCACGCTGGCCATGGATCGCTTTCCCATCAGCTGCTCCGCTCACCATCTTCCTGGCGTCGCGCACCGCCTGAGAGGGGTTCGACGGATTTGTTGAGAGTGCAGAGACCGTTCTTCCTCGACCAACACGTGTCGTAGTGCGTATTCTCCTCGTGCTTCTGCCCGCGCAAGGAACACACCGATGAATCTCGTTCGAGTTCTCAACAGAGTGGCGTGAAGGGTGGGCGGTATTCCCAAGCCGAGAGAAAAAGGCCTATGCGTCGGGCGTGTGTACAAAGGCGGGGGTAGGGTGTGCACTCCGGGTGGTATTGGTGCCTATGCTGTTGGGTCATGGCGGCTGAGAAACGGCCGAGTTCGGTCACCACTGTAAAGAGCGACTGGGGTATTACACCTGGCTTTTCTGCGCTACACTTGCCGCTCGCGTGGCAGGGTGTGGGGTGGTGCAGGTCATCCTCGGTATCGGAATTTTCGCAGCGACACTGGGAGCGATTCTCGCGAGACCAGCACGTATCTCGGAAGCGCAAGCAGCGCTGCTCGGCGCAGCTGCCATGCTGGTCACTGGCATCGTTCGGCCCGAGCAGGCGGTCACAGCGGTACTTCACGACTGGAACGTGTACCTCTTCTTCCTCGGCCTGATGATCTCGGCTGCCCTCGCTGAACAGGCAGGAGTCTTTCGTCTCCTCGCAGGATACGCTGTACGGTGGGCGGGTGGCTCGACGCGGCGTCTGTATGCAGCAGTCTTTGCAATCGGTGTGGGGGTGACGGCAGTACTCTCCAACGATGCAACTGCCATCCTTCTGACTCCAGTGGTCGCCACGCTCGTGCTCGGACTTGACCTCCCACCAATGCCATTCCTCTTTGCGACCACCTTCATTGCCGATACCGCGTCGTTCTTGCTCCCGGTAAGCAATCCGATCAACGTCCTCGTTTTAGGCGAACAGATCGACTTAGCACTCTTCCTCCGCTTCCTGTTCGTCCCAGGCGTACTCGCGAGTGCCACCAACTACCTGGTCTTCGCCTGGTGGTTCCGTGATGATCTGCGCGGACACTATGACCCCGCGCGTTGGCGCGTTGTGCTGCCGAACGACCGATCCGTTGCGCACCGCATGCTGATTGGTCTTGTTGGTCTTGCTCTGGCCTATGTGCTCGGATCGTGGATGCGCCTTCCGCTTGGTCTGGTTGCCGTCAGTGGCGCACTGACGCTTGGACTCCTTGCTTGGGCAACCGGCACGCTTACCTGGAGCACCCTGCGGCGAGGCATTTCCTGGTCACTCTTTGGTTTCCTCACTGGCATGGTGGTCATTGTCCAGGGGCTTCATGAGCTCGCCATTACAGAGCGGTTCGGTGCTCTGCTCCTGGCCCTTGGTGAGGGATCGTCCTTCCGAGCTATCCTGGTGACCGCCTTTGGTGCAGCACTTGGTTCCAATCTCATCAACAACGTCCCGATGGCGCTGGTGATGCGGGCGACGCTCTCTGATGCCGGGCTTCCTGCTTCGCAGCTCCAAGCACTGCAGTACGCGACCGTCCTTGGGGCCGACCTCGGCCCAAATGTCACCACCGTCGGTTCGTTGGCGACAATACTCTGGGTCTTACAGCTACGCCGCTACGGGATTACTGTATCGCTACGGCAGTATCTCTTCCTTGGCCTTCTTGTTGTTCCGCCAATGTTGCTGATTGGCACGCTGATGATCTGGCTCCAAACGTGAAGGATGACGACTACGGACGCCAAAGAAGACACGGCACGAGCTGTTCGGCGGACTCCAAGCTGGCATGCGCACCGAAGAATGGCCGCAGTTGCGCGCCGGGCGGGTCCCAGGGAAAGCTGGCTGCCCCTACGGCCAAGAGCACAAGCTCGCCGACGCGGTACTGTGCCTCCGGGTGGTACGGCGGTGGGCCGAACAATCCTTCCTCGAGCAGCTCGGAGCCTGCCAGGATGACGCCGTCGTCTGCAGCGAGCTGCCGCACGCGTTCCAGAACGTCTGCCGCTCTTCCCGGCAAGGGGTGAAGGTAGACAGCACGCCGTTCCCCGGCCGGCGGCAAGGCCAAATGCGCAAGGAGCGTGGGGTCAGATAACGGACGTTGCCGTGTCGGATCAAGCGGTACCATCCCGTGATCGGCAGTCAGGACAACCAGCACGTTGCGACGTGGCAGGCGGGCGATGAGTTCCTCCGCAATGAGCCGATCGAGCTGGCGGAGTTCTATTTGCCAGGCGGCTGACTCTGGGCCAGCAAAGTGCCCGAGTGTGTCCAGACTGTCCCAATAGAGCGTGACGAGTTGGCGGCCTGGCTGCGCCAGAGCGGCGTGGGCGTGGGCGACGAACTCGCCGGCCGTGCGGTAGCCGCGAAACTCTGCTCCCGCCGTCTGCATCTTTGTCAAAGGCGTGTCACGAAAGGCCTCGGGGCTCACCACTGTTGAGCGGATGCCAACAGAAGCAGCACGTTCGGCGATCGTTGGTACTGGGAGAAACTGGCGAGGCTCGAGTCCAGCGTTGGCATAGCTTGGGAAGCGCCCAAGCGGCGACCAGAACAGCAAGTTGGAGAGCATGCCGAACTCGCGGAGAAATGCAGTGAAGCCGATGAGGCCGTGCCGAGCCGGTGGCTCACCGGTGGCCAGTGCCGTGAGCGCAGCGACGGTGGTCGAAGGAAGGACGGAAGTCAGTGGAAAGAGCACCCCTTCCTGCGCGAGGCGTGCGAGCCCCGGCACCTCGCCGTCTGCCATTGCCCGCTCAAGACGCTCGTACCCGAGGCCGTCGATGATGATGAGCAGCACCGCCTCCACCCCTTGGGTGAGATGCGATGGCCAGAGGTCATCCGAGACCGGTGTACCACCAGGCATGGCGCCGAGCGTTGTCAGAATCGACCAGGGGAGATTGACGATCCCAAGCCCCTCGTAGCTTGGCCGCACCCAGCTCGGTCGCTCTGGCGAGAAACGTGTCCGCTCCCGTACCAGTTGCACTGCCTTCTCTCTGCTTTCCATGGTTTCCCCTCTCCTTCCCACCCCGATTCTCCTCCTGCGTTGCGTTCTCCGTTCCTTTGGGCGAGCCGAGTATACCGAGATCGGCTTGACGGGAGGCTGCGCACGCGTCACAATGCTCGAGAAGTGAAACGTTGCGCGGCGGTGTCGATGCGAGAGCAGTACGAGGTAGGCCGCTCCGAGGTGTCGATTCTCCCGGTTCAAGCCGGTTGTCCCACTGTTCTCGGACTTCCCCGCCTCGACGAGTTGCAGCAGCCGCCACAGCTCGCTTTTCTTGGTGTGCCCTATGGTGTGCCCTACACCGGAAGTGGCCCAGAGCTTCCCTCGGCAGCTGCGCCAGCGGCGTTCCGTGCGGCATCGCTGGCTTTTCAGCCGTATTACCGGAACTACGACGTTGATTTCGAGGGTGATCTCTTTGCCGGCCGGGCACTTTCGTTGGCCGATGCCGGGGATGTCATGCTTCTCCCCGGTGACCATGCGGGGAATCTTTCTCGGATCACTGGTGCAATCTCCTATCTGCTCGACAGTGGAACAGTCCCGATTGTTCTGGGAGGTGACCACGCAGTCACGATACCGGTATTGCGCGCCTACCGCGGCTTTCGCTCGCTCTGTGTCGTTCAAATCGATGCGCATCTTGACTGGCGCGACGAAGTCAATGGTGTTCGCGAAGGGTACTCGAGTCCGATGCGCCGAGTGAGCGAACTCCCAGCGGTGCGTGCCATGCTCCAGGTGGGACTGCGCGGTGCTGGGAGTGGGCGTGCTGAGGAGTTTGCGGCAGCTCGGGCCTGGGGAAGCGTCCTCGTTCCAGCCCGTGTCGTGCACGAGCGGGGCGTCGCGTGGGTTCTGGAGCGGCTCCCAGCGGCGGACGGCTACTACGTCACGATCGATGCGGACGGGATCGATCCCGCGTTTATGCCGGGTGTCAATGCGCCGGCGCCAGGCGGGCTTACCTACTGGCAGGTGTTCGACCTTCTCTGCGGTGTAGCGCGGCGTGGTCGGGTCGTTGGGATTGATCTCGTTGAGCTCGCTCCGGCGCGGGATCCCAGTGGAGTGACATTGGCGCATGCGGTGCGGCTCTTGCTTGTCGCAATTGGTGCCATGGCACACGCAGGGCAGTTCGACGAGACGTGAGGAGGGCAGGTGAGCGGGAAATGGTCACCGCGATTGGAGACACCGGAACGCCCAGAGCAGAGGGTGTCTGGGACGTGGCTTCTGCTGGGCAGCGGGTTCATCGCGGTCGGGTTGGTGTGGAGCTCGCTTGCCTACCGTTTCCAGATCAGCGATGCGCCACGCGCGATGCTCGCGGCATTGGTGGTTGCTGCTCTGCACATCGTGGCTGGAGCGTTGAATTTCCGACGTGGGTGGGTAGCCTTCCTGTCCAGCCTGATCGCAGTCACGGCCGGTATCGTGATTGCGATATGGGTACGGGTCTTCTTCCTTGTCGGCGTGGAACTTGTCGCAGGAGTCCTGCTCATTCTTGGCCGGGCGGTGCTGCTCTCCGATCGTGGGAGGGGGTGAGATCGACGGAATCGGTGTATACTAGGGCACGCCGCTGACGGAACCGGCGCTCGACTCGCGAGGGGCGAGAACCGGGAAGTCGAGCAGGCAACGGTGCACTGCTGTACGGACTGAGCACCGAGAGGGTGCGCAAGCTGGTCAACGAAGACCAGGGAGTGGGGAGCGCTGGAACGATGGTACGCCCGATCGATGACCTCGACCGCTCGATCATCCGCCTCCTGCAGGAGGATAGCCGCATGCCGAGTGCGGAGATCGCCCGTCGGCTCGGCGTCGCCGAGCGAACGGTACGGGCGCGCATCAACCGGCTCGTGCAGGACGGCGTCGTCAAGCTGGTCGCGATCGTCAACCCAGCAGCGCTTGGCTACGATGTCACTGCAGATATCTTCCTTGAAGTCGAACCAGGGCGGCTGGAGGAAGTAGCTGAGCAACTGGTTGCCATGGAGGAAGTCGCCTACGTCGGTCTGACGACTGGCGACCGTGACATCAGCATCCAGGTGTTCGTGCCCTCTGTTGATGCGCTTTACCGTTTCATCACGGAGAAGCTGCAGCGCATACCCGGTGTCGTCGGGACGACGACCTACGTTGTTCCCCGGGTGCTCAAGTGGTTGCACAACTGGTCGTTGCCTGCCGATGGTGCGGTGACGACCGGACGGCGTGTCGTCCGGCGGCGCCGGCGTGGTCGGGCAGCGCGGAGCCAAGCAGAGGCGTCGGTGACCCCAGCGACGGGAACGGGCGGCGGTGAGAACGCGTAGTGCAGCACATGAGGAGTGGCTCCGCCGGGGACGCACTGCGCTCGGTGGCGCAGTGACAAGCTTCGTCCTTCCTGAGACACATGCTGTTGTCCTCTCTCATGGTTTGGGAAGCCGAGTCGTTGATGTGGACGGTCGCGAGTACATCGATTACGTACTCGGCTCTGGTCCACTCATCCTTGGACATGCGCATCCGGCAGTCGTCGAGGCCGTCTCGCGCCAGGCAGCGCTCGGGTCGACGTTCTACACCCTCACGCCTGCTGCCATCGAGCTGGCAGAAGAGATCATCCGGGCCGTCCCCTGTGCGGAGATGGTCAAGTTCGTGTCAACAGGATCAGAGGCGACCTTTCACGCGCTGCGCATCGCGCGTGCGTACACCGGCCGCACGAAGATCCTGAAGTTTGAGGGCGGCTTCCATGGTGTGCACGACTATGCCCTCATGAGTGCTTTCCCGCCAGAGCCCTCGGACTTCCCCACGCCGCGTCCGGACTCGGCCGGAATTCCACCCCAGGTGGCTGAGACGGTCCTTGTCTCGCGCTGGAACGACCTTGATGTCACGCGGCAGCTGATCGAGACGCATGCGGCAGAGCTCGCTGCGGTCATCTGCGAGCCGTTGCAGCGCGCTCTGCCGCCGGCTCCTGGCTTCCTCTCCGGGTTGCGAGAGCTCACACAGCGGTACGGCATCCTCTTGATCTTCGACGAGGTTGTGACCGGCTTTCGGCTTGCTTACGGGGGTGCGCAGGAGCGCTACGGCGTCGTGCCCGACCTCGCCACCTTCGGGAAGGCGCTGAGTGGCGGCTATCCGCTCGCCGCGGTTGTTGGTCGGCGCGAGATCATGAGCGTCACGGATTTTGCGCGCAAGGGGCGTGGCGAGTCGGTCGCGCATTTGAGCGGGACGCTCAACGGCAACCCACTCGCAGCAGCGGCGGGCCTGGCGACCCTCTCAGTGCTCCGCCAGCCCGGCGTTTACGAGTACCTCTACCGGATCACCGATCAACTCAAGGCTGGCCTCCGCGAACTGGCTGCAGCGCGGGGGGTGCCGCTGCGTGTCATCGGTGATGGTCCGGTCTTCCAGGTCGTCTTCGCCGAAGACGAACCACGGGACTACGCCGGTATGCTGCGTGCCGACCGAGAGCTCGCCGTGCGTTTCGGTCTGGCCTGTCTGGAGCGTGGACTCTTTGTCAACCCTGGTGAGAAGTTCTATGTCTCGCTTGCGCATACGGAGGAAGACGTAGCGCGCACGCTCGAGATCTTCGCTGCAGCATTGGACGCGGTGTTGCTCCCTAGCGGGACAGCACCAGCCTAAGTACCGGATCAAACCTGTAGGAATTCGTCGGCGCATCGGGCGAACACTGTGAGGAGCAGGATTCCTCCAGCTACTGCAAGGCGTGTTGCGTGGTGGTTGAATCCTGCTCCCGCTTGACGCGAAGCAAACCGTAACGATTCTCGTTCCGCCTGCTTACCTATCAGTGATTTTCCCAAGGAGTACGGTGCCGGTGCGCTATTGCAGAGTTGGCCATTTCGGCCGACCTTGGTTCCATCTCCGGGGAGATACTCGTCCTTCTGCGACTCGCTGAACGATACTGAACTGCCGTTGGTATCTGCGCAGGGACGCGCTCCTGTAACTTCAGTTTGCCTGTGGCGTCCTCTTCGCTAATGCTCCTTGCGTTTCTGGAGGGACCAGTGCCACGGCAGTGCACGGTCGGCTTGAAGTCTGAGTGGAGGATCTCTTCTGGCGGCGCTTGGCGTGGCACGGGCAACGATAGTGGGAGGTGTTGGACAGACAGTGGCTGATGTCCTCGTCACGGTCGCCTTTTGCGAGGAGTGTCCCGGTTTCTCCGGGGGGCGATTACCACTATTACTACCTTGAGCACTGCCGATGGCTCAGACGGGTATGAGATTCCACTCGCCTACGCGGGGAAGCTCTTTGCCCCTGAAGGGTCGGTTAGACTCGACTCTCAGGCCTTGCACGCGACACTGACGGCGTACCTCGAGTTAGTGCCCCAGCTTGTTCGATTCGGACATCTCTCTGCCATCGCTCGGAACTCGAGTACTGTGCACGGGCCTGCGAATGGTATCCTGCACGGATCCCATAAGGCCGCACTCGGCCCAGCAATGTCCGGCGATTGATTGACTTCCTGGGGCCAAGGGGGTGTGTCAGCCAGAACCGTCGTCTGAGGCGAGATCGGTACCGGTAGTGCCCATAGTGGGGCTCTCTCTGGAGGCTCTTCGGGGGTACCTTGAGGCCTTTTTGATCTTCCTGGCTAGTTCAGAATACCATCGGTTGCGTGTTCTGAGATGATGTAGCCATATTTGTCAAGGCTATTCGTGGTGGACTCTGATTGTTGTCTTCCGTCTCCTTCATTGTTCTCAGTGGTCGCGAAGGAGACGAAGTCTCGCTCGATTGGCGTTCTGCGAGTCCTAGAGCGCAATATGTGCGGCATGGTAGTTCAGCTCCTGACCCTCGTGCTCTCCACTGTGGTCATCAGCTGCTTTTCCCCCTGGTTTTGGTACTGGCGACCTACCGATCGCGATGCTGATCCAGTGATCAGCTGTGCGTGAATGGCATAGCTGGCGGCGCGAGCGGTTCGTATTCCCCGCTCTGGGCCTAGGTCAACCTCTGAGAAGGGGACCTGGCGCTTGTCCCTGTCCACTCTCCACAAGCAAGACGCACGGCGGGCAACCGTTCGATCGCGGGCTGCGATCCTGTCGTCGACGAGCCCCGCTTCCGTAGTGACGACCGTTCAAACCGAGACTCCGGGCAGGCTCGTCCCCGGGGCTGTCCAATTCCGCGCTGTGCCCCCTGGACACCTCGTGCTCCCTCTGGTAGCCTTCCTCTGCGGGTGTCCGTACAGCGTGGGGGCTCGGCATGACCCCAGTGATTGCCTTCTTTAACCAGAAGGGCGGAACGGCCAAGACGACCAGCACCCTCAATGTCGGCGCGGCGTTGGCTGAACGGGGCTGCCGTGTGCTCGCGCTTGACCTTGACCCCCAGGCGAGTCTCACGATGGCGCTCGGGATCGACGTTGCCCGTTTGGAGAGCTCGGTCTATGACCTCCTCGTGGAGGAGCCACTTCCGCTCGCCGAGGTCGTGGTGCCGACACGTATCGCTGGCCTCGACCTTGTCCCCAGTCACCCTGACCTCGCTGCAGCCGAGCTGGAGCTCCTCAATGCGCTCGAACGTGAGCGTCGTCTCGCCCACGCACTCGCCGCGGCGGAACCGCTTCCCTACGACTATGTCTTGATCGATAGCCCTCCTGCCCTCAATATCCTGAGCGTGAACATCCTGGTTGCGGCGACCGCACTCGTCATCCCGATTGAGCCGCACCCGCTCTCGCTCATGGTACTGCGCCGCCTCTTCGAGACGGTCAACCGGGTACGCCGCCTCAACCCTCGTCTCACTGTCCTCGGGTTCCTTCCGACAAAGGTGCACCACTCCTCCCGCCTGGTCGCCGACATGTTAGCCACACTCCAGGAGCGCTTCCCGGAACTTCCGCTCCTGCCGAGCATCCCGCTCTCGGTCAAAGGGGCCGAGGCGGTGGCTGAGCACACCTCGATCCTGCAGTATCAGCCACGCTCGCCGCTCGCCGCTGCCTACCGCCAGGCTGCAGCAACGATTGCCGAGATGGTGGGGAGCGCTAGCCGTGTCTGAGGCTACTGCCCCGCGGACAACCCGTCGTCGCCGTTTCACGGTGGATGATCTCCTGGCCGATACCTCACCCCAGGCACGCGGCACGCGCGAGTTGGCCGAGGCGCGCGAGATCGCCCTCGATCGCATCGAGCCCGATCCCGACCAACCGCGCCGCAGCTTCGATCCTGAGAGACTCGAGGAGCTCGCTGCCTCCATTCGACTGCAAGGCGTGCTCCAGCCCATCGCTGTCCGTTACGATGCCGCTCGCGACCGCTATGTGATCATCCACGGGGAGCGACGCTGGCGGGCTGCTCAGCTGGCTGGCCTCACTACCATTCCAGCAATCGTTCGGGAGGTGAGTGACGAGCAACGGCTGATTCAGCAGCTCATGGAGAACATCCTGCGCGAGGATCTCAATGCGCTCGACCGCGCAGCTGCCCTGCGCCGGCTCAAGCAGCAGCTCGGTGATGTCCCGTGGGAGCAAGTGGCTGAGGCAGTCGGGATCAAGCGCAGTCGGCTCTTCCAGCTGCTGGCAACTGAAAAGCTCCCCGAGCCAGTGCAAGAGGCGATCCGGAGTGGACGCCTTTCCGAGAAACAGACGCGGCCGCTCCATGGCCTTCCAGAACCTTTGCAAATTGCTCTGGCGCAGCTTGTGGAGCGTGAGCGGCTTGGTCAGGCCGAGATTGAGCGTCTGGCGCGGGCACTGCGTGCTGCTCCGGAGCTCGCCACCTTGCCCTCAGCTGAACTCTCCGCTCGGCTGCGTGCGCTCATCCAGGAAGCTGCCACAGCGCTGGGCCGTCGGCGACGCAGCGGTCGATCGGTCTCGCCAGCGAGCGAGCTGGTCGCAGCATTCGAGCGGGTGCGGCAACTCCTGGAGATGATTGACCCAGCGGTGCTCGACGAGGCCGAGCGACAGGTTGTTGCCGAGGCCGTGCAGCGACTCGGCCCGGCACTTCGTCGCTGGCACGCGGTGCTCCAGACGAGAGATTCGGTCGTGTGATTCGGCCTCGCTCGCAACGTTTCTCATCGTCGGTGCTCGCTGGTTCGCTGCAGTTGATCGATGGGACACAGTCGCGGTCAGTTGATCGGCGCGGCTGTGTGGAACAATGGGCCAATGCGGCGCCAGCGACATGCTGCTCGGCACTGGTCGGATCTTCGGGGTAGGAAAGGCCGGTATCGTCTACCAGGGACGACACCGGCCGGCTCGAAACTTGGACGTCTTTGTTCAGAGGGCTGCTGGATTGACGCGCCGGACAATCCACCAGGCACCAGGCAGGGCCAGCGTCGCCAGGACGATCTTCAGCGCGTCACCCGGCAAGAATGGCACGAGCCCAAGGAGCGGTGCACGCTCGATCCCGACGAATGCAGCGAGCCAGGGAACACCGAAGAGATAGATGGCGATGTTGCCAAGTGCCATCGCCACCGCCGTCGTCAACGGGCGGCGATCCCAGCCACGCTCGGCCAGCCAGCCAGTGACAAAGGCAGCAGCGATGAAGCCGACGAGGTACCCGCCGGTCGGCCCGAGGAGAACGGCGAGTCCAGCCTTCCCACCAGCGAAGACGGGGAGACCAGCCAGCCCTTGTGCCACATAGAGTGCCATGCTGGCTGCACCACGCCGGCTGCCCAATACCGCACCAACCAGAAGCACGGCAAAGGTCTGCCCGGTGATCGGCACCGGTGTGAACGGCAGCGGAATACTCACCCGGGCCGCGAGCGCAGTCAACAGGCTCCCAGCGACGACCAGCGCCACGTTGGCCAGCAACCGTGACGTTGCGCTCTGCCGCCAGGAGCGCGGCAACGCCGAGTCCGCGAGTACCACCGAAGCCATCGAACCTTCCCCTCCTTCCCGCGCGATCCACTCCTTAGCAAATCGTCCTCAGGCTGAGGTAGCAAGGCCAGCGCCGAGCGGCCGGACGATCACTCCTACCTCCTCAAGGCGCTGGCGCACGCGCTGGGCGATCTCCGGAGCATTTGGCGCATCACCGTGGATGCAAATCGTCTCCACCTCGGCGTGCAGGGTCTCACCCTCGATCGTCGGGATGCGTCCGTGTACAACGAGCTCGACGGCCCGTCGGGCGACCTCCTCCGGATCCCAGGCCTGCTTCCGCCGTTCCAGCACGAGCTGTCCGTGCCGGTTGTAGTTCAGGTCGATATACCCCTCACGCGCCATTGGGACGCCAACGGCAGCTGCTACGCGTGGTGCGATCTCCCCCATCATCACCAGTGCGATCCCGTTGCCGAGCGCTTTGATTGCCCGGCAGAGTGCCTCGCACAGCTCTTCGTTCTGCGAACACATCACGTAGAACGCTCCGTGTGGTTTGACGTGCTGTAACCGTGTACCGGCCGCATGTGCGAATGCCTGAAGGGCGCCAGCCTGGTAGAGAGTATAGTCATAAACCTCCTGTGGTGTGACGTCGATCCGCCGTCGTCCGAAGCCGAGGAGGTCTGGGAAGCCGACGTGTGCACCGATCCCCACCCCATGGGCGACGGCCAGTTCCACCGTCTGCCGCATGACGGCAGGATCGCCGGCGTGCCAACCACAGGCGATGTTGGCGGACGTGATCAATGGCATCAGCGCGGCGTCGTTCCCCAACGTCCAGCGCCCGAAGCTCTCGCCCATGTCGCAGTTGATATCGATGACGCGGGCCATGGCTAGCTCCTCTCGAGGTTGCTCTCGTGAATCGTTTCGTCCTGCTGTTTCAGCAGCGTGATTGCCTCCTCCAGTGTCACTTCCTTGAATCGGATGTAGCTCCAGCCGGGCACCATCTGACCGAGCTTCCACATGGCTGCTTTTGCGACCACGGCGTTACAGATAAATCCACCCAGCGTCGGCCCATCGATGCAGAGAATGATCGGCTGGTCACCACAGACGTTCACGGCACCGACCGGATAGCCATTGTCAAGGATGTTCGAGGGGTGGCCACCACCCGCACCACCACTCTCGCGTGCCCACTGCCATTTGTGGATGTCCAGCCGGTATCCCGTGCGGTTCGAGGCTGCGTCCAGCTTCCAGTGATGGGAGAAGAAGAACGCCATATCCTCAGCCGTCATGTAGTCCGGGTCAGCCTGCGGACCGCGTGTCGCTTCCACTTCCCACACCTCGTTGTAGCCCGGGTAGCTCGGTATCAGAGAGGCGGGGACGCGCCGCCCAGCCGCTTGTGCCGGATCAGTCAGCGGCTCGCCGAGTGGCAGCCGGTCACCGGCCTGCAACTTGCGCCCCTCGAATCCACCAATCGCTCCTGGCAGATAAGTCGCCCGACTGCCCAGCACTGGTGGAACGTCGATACCCCCGCTGACGGCGAGGTAGGTGCGGAAGCCGGGGCCCTGAAGGTAATCGAACTCGAGAATATCTCCAGCGCGAACCAGGTAGCTCCGCCACAGCTCAAGCGGCTGGCCGTTCAGGCGCGCCCCCATATCGGCTCCGCAGACCGCGATAGCGCGCTCGTCCTCGAAAGCGATAACCAGTCCACCGGCCGTAATCTCGAGGCCTGCTGTGCCTGGGGGGTTCCCGACCAGCACATTGGCGAAGCGGAAGGCGTAGTCGTCCATTGGCCCAGCCGGGGCAAAGCCAAGAGACAGCATGCCGATCCGGCCTGGATAATCCTGCACGGTCGTCTCAAATCCGCCGTTGCGCACCTCGAGCATGGTCACTCCACCCTTCCCACGAGTCGCAGCTCGCATCATGGAACCGGAACGCGGGCCGCCGCCTCGGCCTGGCGACGCCGGAACGCCTCCGCTTCCGGTTCCACCTCTTTGAGGAAGCGGAGATAGGCCCCCACGTCGAAGGTCGCTGTTTCGTCGATGACATACTGGTACGTTCCATCGTAGACGGCCTGGATCAGTGCCTCTAGTTCCTCGTCCGTCACGCGGGGGCGGAAACGGAGTCGGTCACCAGGGCGCAAGAGCACCGGGCTCTCACGGAAGGCCGGATTGCGCTGAAGCGGGTCGTAGATCGGCACGGTGTGCCCAAAGATCTGGTATCCGCCAGCTGATTCAACAGGGTAGATGGCCAAGCAGGGCCCAGCGATGCCCACCGTCCCGGCCGGCGTCCAGTGCCGGGTTGGGTTGTACTTGGGCAGGACGACCGCATAGCGCGGGTCGAGCGGATAGGCGAAGGGAAGACCAGGGAAGAAACCGAGTGCCGCATTCCACCAATCGGTCGCCATGATGTAGCTAAAGAACTCTTCCTCGTCGCGGAGTCCGTTGTACATCGCTGCGTACTTGGAGTTCGTGCCGTCGATGACGTTGGGAGCATCCGCTCGCTGGTACTGCACATAGCGCGCGATCGCCTCGCGCGTCCACTTGTCGTCGAAGGCGATCGGGAGCTCAACGATGCGACTGGGCACGACGAGGTTCTCGAATGGCGGCAGGTGCTCGTATTGGTCCTCGACGAAGTCGATGAGGTCACGCACTGAGATCTGCCGGCAGTCGTAATTGATCAGGATGCTGCGGAGTGCCGGAATTGTCTCGATGAGGCCAGCCGGCCGGTTGTGCTTGATCGCATCATCGAGCCCGAGGACGCGAAAGCTCATCGTCAGGTCGAAGACCATTTCGCCGAACTCGACGAGCAGGAAACTGTCGCCGGCGTTGCGGTAGACAACACTGGGGCGCCCATTCCGCTCGGGGAAACTTGCCAGGATGACTCCCGAGGGTTGGGTGACATGTTCGGTCATGGCTACTCGCTCCTTCCGCTGGCTTTTGGGAGCTCAGACCTCGTCGCTGACCACAGCGACCGGCTGCCCGGGCCGGATCGCTTCCTCATTCTCAACGAGGAAGCGCACCAACTTGCCGCCGACATCGGCTGTAATCTGGTGGAAGGTCTTCATGACGCCGACCAGGCCGATAACCGTCCCCGGGGTGATCGTGTCTCCCTCTTGGACAAAGGGGGCAGCGTCCGGACTTGGCCGGCGATAGAAGATGCCAGGCAACGGTGATTTGATGGTGTACTCTGCCATCTGGCCATTCCTCCCTTCCCATCTCAACGCTCTCGGTGCACCCAGTTGTCGATGATGACGGCGAGGACAAGGAGCCCTCCGGTGATGATCATTTGGGTGTAGGTGCTGATCCCCATGATGTCCATACCGTTCCGCAGCATCACGAGGAAAACCGCACCTAATGCAGCGCCGAACAAGTTACCCTCGCCACCGCGGATCGAAACGCCACCGAGCACAGCCGCCGCAATTGACTCGAGCGGGAAACTGGCGCCTAATGTCGGCTCACCAGAACCGACTCGAGCTGTCAAGAGCAGACCAGTAATGCCCACCAACACACCAGCGATCGTGTAGGCCAGGAACAGATAGAAGCGAACCGCAATACCGGAGAGTCGCGCCGCTTCTGCGTTGCTGCCAATCGCGTACCAGTACCGGCCGAAGCGAGTCCAGTGCAAGACGACATACATTGCGAGGAGCACGAGGATTGTCACTAACCACGGCACGGGAATACCAAGCAGCTTTCCAGTGTAGAGCGTGCTTGAAAAGTAGTTGGGAAGGCCAAAGATTGGGACACCTCGTGACACGTGAAGGGCGAGCCCTGAGACAGCAGTCATCATGGCAAGCGTCACAATAAATGGTGGTACGCGGAACAACGAGACGAAGAGCCCGTTGAGTGCCCCGATACCCGTCGCCACCGCAATGGCAACCAAGGTTGCCAGGGCTAGCCCAGTTGTCGGTGTATCGGGATGATCGAGGAGCTGAAGGCCGACGACGATGCTGACGAGCGCAATCGACGAGCCCATTGAGAGGTCGAATCCACCGGTCAAAAGCACCAGTGTCTGCGCGACTGACACAATGATGAGGAAGAGTGCTTGTGTCAGGATGGTCGAAAGGTTCGCGCGCGTGAAAAAGTTCGGCGAAGCGACGGAGAAGAAGATGAGGAGCGCGATCAGCAAGACGGGAAGCAAACCGAGCTGGTCGAGCATCCCCCGGAGAAACGGGAGACGTCCCACAGCCGCGAACCGCCTGGTCGTCAGTTCACGCGGCGTCGACACTGGTCTGTCCGCCCTCCTCTCGCATATGCCCGAAGAAGTACTGGAGCAGTCGTTCTTCACTCGCTTCTTCGTGTGGAACCGTCGCGACGAGTTCCCCCTGGAACATCACAGCGACTCGGTGACAGACGTGCAGAAGTTCCAGCATGTCCGAGGTGATAAAGAGAACCGCTGCTCCTTGCCGAGCCAGTTCGTGGAGGAGCTCGTAAATCGCGATCTTTGCTCCGACATCGATGCCCTGCGTTGGTTCGTCCATAATGAAGACCTGCGTGTCACGAATCAGCCCCCGTGCCAGCGCAACCTTCTGCTGATTTCCCCCAGAGAGGTTGCGGACACGTGCCGCTGGGTTTGGTGGGACGATGGCGAGGCGCCGGATGTACTCGACGACGGCCCGGCGCTCTTTCCCTTTATCCAGGAGCCCGGCCAACCGCTCGAAGCGTTCAAGCGCAGCGATTGTCATGTTCTCGAGGACAGAGCGGTTCGTGAGCAGCCCTTCGCCACGACGATCAGCTGGGAAATACATCACGCCGCGTCGCAGCATGGCATGCGGGCTGAGGTGATCTGCTCGAACCGTCTCGCCGCCGATACGAATCTCACCAGCGGTGAGGGGTTCGAGCCCGACGAGGGCTCGCCCGAGAAGTCCTTTGCCGGAACCGATCAGCCCTCCGACCCCAAGTATTTCCCCGGTGCGCAGCGTGAGGCTGATATTACGGAGCCCATGGACTGAGCACAACCCTTGTACCTCGAGAACGGTCGGAGCATCGGGAGGAACAGGCTGCAGCATTGGATAGATCTGCTCATACTCACGGCCGGTCATGAGGGTGATCAACCGATCAGTCGTCGTCTCCTGGGCCGATAGCGTGGCCACATGCCGACCGTCACGCATCACCGTTACCCGGTCTGCAATCTCGTAGAGCTCCTCGAGCCGGTGCGTGATCCATATGATCCCGACCCCCTGTGCTCGGAGCTCGCGCACCAGTCGGAAGAGGACGCTGGTTTCACGATCGGTCAGTGAGGCCGTCGGCTCGTCGAGAATAAGAACTTTCGGGCGTTCGAGTGTCGCTTTCGCGATCTCGACGAGATAGCGTTGCGGCACCGTAAGATCGCGAACGCGCGCGGTCGGCGCGATTCCTGCGTCGAAGATGCCAAGCTGGGCAAGACTCCGCGCCCGCATCGCCGGCTTGCGCAACAGTCCCGGCGCCGTCAGTTCCCTGCCCAGGAAAATGTTCTCCGCGACGGTCAGAGCAGGAACGAGGCTCAGTTGCTGGAACACGGCCCGTATGCCAAGTTCCTGGGCGTGATGGGGCGACCGGATCTGCACCGGTCGCCCCTCGAGCTCAATGGTCCCTCCATCCGGGCGGAGTGAGCCTGCAAAGATGTTGACCAGGGTCGACTTGCCCGCTCCGTTCTCGCCGACGAGCGCGTGCACCTCGCCACTGCGGAGCTCGAACGACACACGATCCAACGCCAGCACGCCAGGGAAACGCTTTGTGACCTCGTGTGCCCGCAAGAGGAAGGTCATCGCTCGCTCCGTCAGGACTTCGGCTTTACTGAGAAGACCGGGCGGAAATCACGCGGCCCGAACATATCCTCGTACTTGAAGTCCTTGTAGTTCTGGGGTGTAACAACCTTAATGATCGGGCCAGCGCGGAACGGAAAGTCGACGCCTGGCTTTTCCCCGTTCAGGATCCGCACCATCATGTCCACCGCCATTCGACCCTGCAGGGCAGTGAAGTCAGTCGGTGCAGCAGCGACTTTGCCCTCGGCGATCTTGTCGTACAGCGGTGGGATGATGTAGGTGGAAACGATCTTCGGCTTCTTGGCACGGTTGGCAAGAATATCCGGCGCGGCGTCCGCAGCGACGGCGTTGCCCACAATATAGGTGACGTCTGGGTAAGCGTTTAACGCGTCCTCGATGAGGGAGACTTGGACGTCCTTACCGGTGTCGCCCCATTTTACGTCGAGGATCTGCACCTTGCCCGGAACCTTCTCCTCCACGGCCGCCTTGAAGCCATCGACGGTATCCGGTGCCCACCCCGATCCAGCCGGACCCGGCAGGAAGACGACGGTCACATTCTGACCGCCCGAGTCTTCAGCAACGAAGGTGCCCGCTGCATACCCCATGTCATAGAACGAGACGAGTGCCTTCGCCATGATGTCCGGTGCCTGAATATCGTTAATCACTTCGATGACCGGCTTCTTCTTGTTCTTGACGATGTCTGTGACGAGCTGGTCCTGCGAGGCATAGCTGATCGCTGCAAGGATGATCCCCTCAATGTCTGCTCGATTGGCAAGGTTCTCGACTTGATTGATCTGGCCAGTGAGGTCGTTATAGCCCTGAGCGGCGACGAGCTCAATCCCAACGCCGAGAATTTGGGCCTCGTCAACAATCCCGTAGTCCACGGCCAGCCAATACGGATCTTTCAAATGCGGGAACGAGACACCGATCATGTACGGCTTGTTCGCCTTTGGCCGTGTCCACTTCTCGTACTTCGGGCCCTGTAAGCTTGCCGCTGGCCGTCCTGGCTTCTTTGTGGAGACGTCATACGTTCCGTAATAGGCAGCGACCTCCCATAGTTCTTCGGCAGCTGCAGGCGTGGCGGCTGCTCCAGTCGTGGGAGTTGCAGCGGCGGCAGGTGCTGTGGTTGGCGTTGCTGCTGGTGCCGTCGTCGGCTGTGCCCCACCGCTTGCTGGGGTCGGTGTCGTGCCACCGCCAGCACAGGCGGCGAGCAAGCTGCCAGCTGCGGCTACGGCGCTTCCCACGGTGAGCGTGCGGAGTACCGCCCGCCGCGTGAGGCGAACACTGTTCACGGCTTGTGAGCGATCCATCTTCGGATCCCCTCCTCCGAACATCACGAACCTCCATCCGTAGCAGGAGGATCCCCGGCGCACACACCGGCCGGGGATCGTTCCGCTCTCCCATCCATCCCTTGCCGGCGAAAACAGACAACCGCGATCGTCACCTCCTCACACCCCGGTCTCTCCACCGAGTGCTGCAAGCACGCGCTCTGGCGTCAGCGGTAGCTGCTCGATAGCGCGACCAGCTGGCCAGATGGCATCCAGAACTGCACCGGCGACGGAGGCCGGAGCCGCCAGAAGTCCGCCTTCCCCAATCCCCTTGATGCCACCGATCGTCACCGGCGACGGCGTTTCCAAGTGCTCAATGATGAGTTCAGGAACTTCGGTCGCAGTCGGCAGGGCGTAGGTGACGAAGGTGTCGGTGAGAAGTTGGCCATTCTCGTCGTAGACCATCGCCTCGTAGAGCGCGCCACCGATTCCCTGTGCGATTGCGCCCATGACTTGCCCTTCGACGATCATCGGGTTGAGCATTGTCCCGCAGTCTTCCACCGCCACGATCTTGTCCAGATGCACGGTCCCAGTCTCACCGTCCACTTCGCAGACGGTGACGATGCAGCCGTTTGAGTAGGTGGCACGCGGGTCGTAGAACTTGGTAGCTGAGAGCAACGGCTCTTCACCCTCCGCGCGGACCCGGCCATCGAGGTAGGCCGCGAAGGCGACTTGGAAGAGGCTGAGCGAGCGGTCCGGTGCACCTTTGACGAAGACGTTGCCGTCTTGAATGTCCAGGTCTTCCGGCGCTACCTCGAGGAGTCGACTCGCTACGCGCAGGACCTTCTCACGGACCTCTCGTGCTGCCAGCGCAACCATCCCGCCGCCGATTACTGCGCTGCGGCTTGCATAGGTGCCCATGCCCCATGGAGCGCGGTCGGTGTCACCGTGCTCCACAATCACGTCGTCGATGGAGACCCCCAGGATCTCAGCTGCAACCTGTGCCAAGGTTGTCTCGTGTCCTTGCCCGTGGCTGTGCACGCTGACGGCCACGCGGACTTTGCCGGTGGGATCGATTGTCACCGTCGCATTGTCGTGTGACGGGAACGGAAAGCCCGCCTGTAGCGCGATCTCGGAGCCCCAGGCTGTCGGTTCGACGTAGAGGCTAATGCCGATGCCCAGGTACCGGCCCTGCTGTCGGAGCTCCGCTTGCCGACGCCGCAGCTCCTCGTACCCGACGAGTTCCAGCGCTCGTTCAAGTGATTCCTGGTAACTTCCACTGTCGTAGACCATACCGGTAATCGTGGTGTAGGGGAATTGGTCGCTGGTAATGACGTTGCGGCGCCGGAATTCGGCCGGATCAAGCCCGAGTTCGCGGGCAATCTCGTCGAAGAACAGTTCTCGCGCCGTCTGCGCGGCTGTCCAACCCACTGCCCGGAAGGCGCCGACCGGGGCCTTGTTGGTGCAGACGGCGATCACCTCATGCTGGTATGCCTGAATGTCGTATACGCCGGGAATGATGCCCGCTGCTGCCAGCGGTTCGATGAGGGCACTTGCCGTGTTGAACGAGTAGGCACCACCGTCACCGATGAGTCGGGCCTTCAGCCCGAGCACCTTCCCGTCATTGCGTACTGCTGCCTCGAGCTCGATGATCTGCTCCTTGGCGTGCGTGGCTGCTGCCAGGTTTTCCCGCCGATCCTCCACCCACTTGACTGGTCGACCGAGCACCTTGCCCAGATAAGCGATCACCACTTCCTCGGGATAGATCGTCATCTTTTGCCCAAAGCCGCCGCCGACCTCTGGCGAGATGACCCGGACCTTGTGCTCAGGAATCCCGAGGAAAAGCGAGAGGAAGAGCCGCAACATGTGCGGCATCTGCGTCGACGAGTAGAAGGTCAATTGCCCACTCGACCGCTCATAGACCGAAAGGCAGCCACGCGTCTCCATGGGCGCTGCCACGAAGCGGTTGGTATGGAAGCGGCGCCGGAAGATCCGGTCGGCCTGGGCGAAAGCAGAATCGACATCACCGAGGGTTGTGACTTTTTGGTAGACCACGTTCGTCCCGAGGTCCTCGTGCAAGAGTGGCGCGTCTGGCGCCATCGCTCGCTCAGCATCGGTCACCGCTGGTAGCCGCTCGTAGTCCACTTCGACGAGTTCGGCCGCATCCTCGGCAATGTACCGGTTTTCCGCCACAACAACCGCAACCGCCTCGCCGATGAACCGTATCTTGTCCTTGGCCAAGACGGTCTGCGGTGTCGGCTTCAGGCCCTCGATTGGTAAGCCGCTGGCCAGTGGGGGCAGTGTTGCTACGTCTTCAGCGGTAAAAACGGCAAGCACTCCTGGTAGTGCGCGAGCTGCGCTCGTGTCGATCCGTCGGATCCGTGCGTGCCCGTACGGTGAGCGCACAAAGGCGGCATGGACAGTGCCCGGAATCTGGAGATCGGCCAGATATCGGGCCTCTCCGGTCAGGAAGCGTGGGTCCTCTACCCGCTTGACGCGAGCTCCCACCCATTTGCCACGCGGCAGAATCTGGAGCGACATGGCTGTCCCCCTCTCGTCAGGTACCGGCACGCTCGTGCCGTGCCGCGAGCTGGACTGCCCGCACGATGTTCTGGTATCCCGTGCAGCGGCAAAGGTTCCCGCTCAACGCCTCACGAATCTCCTCCTCGCTTGGATTGGGGTTCTCGGCTAGGAGTGCGACAGCAGTAAGCACCATCCCAGGAGTGCAAAAGCCGCACTGCAAGGCGTGCGCTTCCCAGAAAGCCTGTTGCACAGGATGGAGCGTTCCGTCAGTCGCGAGCCCTTCGATCGTCGTGATGTTGGCTCCGTCGGCCTGCGCAGCCAGCACCAGGCAGGAGCGGACAGCGGCGCCGTCCCAGAGCACCGTGCAGCTACCGCAGACACCGTGCTCGCAACCCAGCTTCGTCCCCGTCAGCCCCAGTTCCTCGCGCAGGAAGTCCGCCAGCGTCATTCGCGGTTCGACCACGGCCGAGATGCGTCGGCCGTTGACTGTCACCGTGATCGGTACGCGCTCCATCGTCCACCCGCCTTCCTGCTCATGTCGCCTGCAGACGTTGCGCCGCTGCCTCAAGCGCCCGGCGTACCACAACCGGTACGATTTGCTTGCGGTAGGCTGCCGATCCGTGGACGTCGGAGAGTGGCTCGTCAATCGCCTCCGTCGCTCGCGCCGCTGCCTCGCGGAACGTTTCAACAGTCAGTGGCTGCCCCACCAGTGCCTGCTCTGCCGCCGTCGCGCGCACCGGGCGTGTCGCAACGCCAAAGAGAGCGATCGCAGCCCGTACACAGGTGCCGTCAGCGGCGCGCTCCAACAGTGTCACCGCCCCGGCCAAGGCGAAGTCTCCGTGTCGGCGCGCAACCTCAGCGATACCCCATCCAGTGGCCGCTGATGGGAGAGGGAAACGCACGGCTGTCAGCAGTTCACCGTCAGCGAGTGCAGTCGTGAATGGCCCGAGGAAAAACTCACGCGCCGGCACGGAGCGTTCCCCACTTGGACCCCGTATGACGAGCTCCGCCTCCAAGGCCAGTGCGACAGCCGGGTACTCCGCCGATGGATCGGCATGTGCCAGGGAGCCGCCGAGTGTCCCACGGTTGCGGATCGCGGGGTGACCGACGAGCCGCGTGGCAGCAGCCAGGAGCGGGAGATGTTGAGCGACGAGGGGATCACGTTCCAGGCGTCGTTGCCGTACCATCGCCCCGGCGACGAGTGTTCCGTCTTCCAGTGACAACTCGTCCAACCCGGCGATCCCTCCAAGGTCGACAAGTACGGTCGGTCGAGCGAGACGCAGCGCGAGCATCGGAATAAGGCTCTGCCCACCAGCCAGCGGGCGAGCCTCCGCCCCCTCCCGCGCGAGGACCTCGAGCGCTTCGTTGAGACTCTGTGGTCGCTCGTAGGCGAAGGCCGGCGGTTTCATCGTCGTACCCTCCCCTCGCATGCCGGACCGAAAAATGTCTCTCTGGTGGGCATCCGCTCAGAGATCGCTGCTCGCTCCTGTGTTGTCGCTTCCGGTACGATGACGGCGACGATCGCTATGGGTATGCTAGGACCCAGAACGAGTGGCTGTCAAGACGCGAAAGTTTGTAATCTCGTACAAAGTGGATTGTCATGCGGACCAAAATGAGGGAAGGAGTTCAGGGTGTTCCGGAAGGTCCTGATCGCCAACCGCGGTGAGATTGCTCTTCGCGTCATGCGCGCATGCCGGGAACTCGGGATCCGCACGGTGGCGGTCTACTCGGAGGCCGACGCACAAGCGCGGCACGTCCGGTATGCTGACGAGGCCCGTTGTATCGGTCCGGCAGCGGCGTCACGGAGTTACCTGAATATCGAGGCGATCATCGCAGCGGCTCGCGAAACGGGTGCCGAGGCGATCCATCCCGGTTATGGATTCCTCGCGGAGAACGCGGAGTTCGCTCGCGCCTGCCGGGAGGCAGGGATCGTCTTCATTGGGCCAAGCCCTGAAGCGATCACGCTCATGGGCGACAAGGCCGAGGCTCGAAAGCTTGCCGATTCGGTTGGTGTCCCAGTTGTTCCGGGAACGCCAGACAAGGTGACGCCAGACGAAGCTCTCGCTTTCGCCGACCGTATCGGTTTTCCGCTCATGGTGAAAGCAGCGGCTGGTGGTGGGGGGCGTGGAATTCGCGTCGTGCGCAACCGCGCAGAACTCGAGCAGGCCTTGCACGTTGCGGCCCAAGAAGCTCACGCTGCTTTTGGTGACGGTGCGCTCTATCTGGAAAAGTTCCTGGAGCGACCGCGTCATATCGAGGTGCAAGTGCTAGTCGACCATCATGGTACCGCTCTGCACCTCTTTGAGCGGGAGTGCTCGATTCAACGTCGCCGCCAAAAGCTCTGGGAAGAGGCTCCTTCACCGGCGCTCACCCCTGGTCTGCGTGCGCAGATCTGCGAGGCTGCGGTGCGGCTGGCCCGTGCGGCCGGCTACACCAATGCTGGCACTCTCGAGTTCCTCGTGGATGCAGGCGGCTCCTTCTATTTCCTGGAAATGAACACCCGCGTCCAGGTGGAGCACCCTGTCACCGAGCTCGTCACGGGAATCGACATCGTCAAGGAGCAGATCCGGATCGCGGCTGGCGAGCGGTTGCTCTGGCGTCAAGAGGACATCACTGTGCATGGCCATGCCATCGAGTTCCGAATTAACGCCGAGGATCCGGCGCTCGGCTTCTTCCCCTCGCCAGGAGTTATCGAGCGGATGGAGCTCCCGTCCGGCCCAGGCGTGCGCTGCGACTTCGGCTTCGGGCCCGGTGATGAGGTGCCTCCCTATTACGACTCGCTCATCGGGAAGATCATCGTCTGGGGGCGTGACCGGACCGAAGCGTTGGCTCGTGGGCGACGCGCCCTTGACGAGTTTGTTGTCGAAGGGATCGCGACAACTGCGCCGTTCCACCGTGCACTGGCCGATGATCCCGCAGTTATTGCAGCCGCTTACCATGTCCAGTTCTTAGATGAGCGGCTGGCTTACCCGCAGTGACCAGCTCTTCGGTGAGGGGTGAGAGCCCATCGGTGACCATGCTATATCGTGCCGATGCTGGGATTGGTGAAGTCCACGGTGCTGTGATGGGTGAGCAGTTCTGGCACGTCCTGGCGGTTCCACATGCACAGTGGGCGCGAGAGGAGCAACCCTCGCGCCCACTGCGTCTTGTGCTCTCTTGGTCGTGGTGCCTCGCACCTACTCAGCGGCTTGGCGGACGAACGAGCGTTTGGGCAATCGCCATGATCGGGTTGGTCGCTGCTATTGTGACCGCAGGCCGCTCTTTCTGGCTCCACACCGTCTCCGGGCGACACTGGAGAAAGTAGATCGTTCCACGGTCGGGAATATCCGTGATCGCCCATTCCACGTCTAAGGGGAAGCCGAACCGCTTTTCAAGCTCACGGGCGCGCCGGGCGAGCTCAACGACCTCGGCATCGTCGAGGCACGGGGCGGTCGCGCGCTCCGGCGGAAGTTCCTCGCGCTGGAGCGTGCCATCGGATCCGCCGCGCCGGTACCGGAACGGCTTGGGATTGATCTGCTTGCGGACGATCTCCAACGTCACCTTGCTGACCACGTACTCGTCCGGCGTGACTTCGCCGGCCACCACTGCCTGGCCGAGTCCCCAGCTGCCCTCGATGACCACCAGCGAGCGGTCACCAGTACGTGGGCTCAGGGTGAAGAGCACTCCCGCTGCCCGTGGCTCCACCAGGAGCTGGACGGCGACTCCCACCGCTGCGTCCTCGAGCCGAAGCCCCCGGTGGACGCGATAAGCGATAGCCCGTGGTGTGTAGGCGCTGGCCCAACAACGCCGTACTGCGCGCGCAAGTTCGTCGAATCCCTGGATGCCGAGGTAGGTCTCGTGCTGACCAGCGAAACTCGCTGTCTGGCTGTCTTCGTCAACCGCACTCGAGCGTACGGCGACAATCGGCTCCGCGCTGCCCACAGTGCGGCCGAGCTGGGCGTATGCGTCGGAGAGATGCCGTGCAAGTGTGTCGGGGAGTGCTGCTGTGGTGAAGGCCTCCTCCACGCGCGCGGCCAGCGCTGCTGCCGCATCGTCAAGACTGGGGTAACGGTCGAGTTCGAGGCGAAAGAGCCCGGTCAGTCCATTTTCCTCGAGGAAGGTGCGATATGCAGCAGTGGTCAGCGCGAAGCCGGGCGGTACGGGGCATCCCGCGGCAAGCAACATACCGAGGCTCGCTGCTTTCCCCCCGACGAGAGGACGATCCGCTTCCCGCAGTGTCTCGAAGTTGAGGATGAAGGGTGCGTCATGCATGAGAACCATAACTCCTCTCCGGGCCTTGCGACGCTTAGTCCAGGATCGTTACCACACCGTTGTCACCGTCGACGCGGAGCATCTGCCCGGTGCGAATACGCTTGGTCGCAACGCCAGTCCCGAGGACGGCTGGAATTCGGTATTCGCGAGCGACGATTGCGGCGTGTGACATCACACCACCAATATCGGAGACCATCCCGCGTACGCGCGCGAGCACGGGGGCCCAGCTGGGCTCGGTAACCGAGCAGACAAGGATCTCGCCGTCGCGTACGTCCTGGAGTTCCTCCACACTCAACACAACACGAGCGGGTCCTTCGGCGACACCGGGTGCGGCAGCGAAGCCACGCAACAGGTTCCCCTCATCCGGACTCAGCCAGGCCCGCAGCCGTTCCGGCGTAATTCCCCAGAGCATGATGATCGCCGGATCGCCGATCACCTCTGGAACGACACCGAGGGCCGGCGGTGGTGCCCAGGCGCGCAGCCGCTCCATGATCTGCCGTCGCCGGGCGATCTCGGGGGGCCAGTAGGCTGGACCACGCGATGCCGAACCGATGCTCCAGCCGAGCAGGAGATCCATTAACGCACGCTCAACTTCCGTGTAGTGCAAGAGGAAGATATCATCGACATTCTGGAAGAAGCCCCGGGCGACAAACAACTTGCCGAGTTCTCGCACTTTGTTCCAGAAACGGCTCTGATACCAGTGCTCAACATAGAACTTGTGATCCTCGATCGAGTAGTAGACGTCGCGGGTCAATGCGAGGATCTGATCAAACGCCTGCTTTTCCTCCTCGGTGGCGAGGAGTTCTCGGTAACCCTGCGTGATTCGGTCGCGCTCTTGCCGCAGGGCCTCAGTATCACGCTCCAGGTTCTCGCCGCGCTGCAGGCGCTGGATGTAGTCAGCCAAAACGCTCACGACCGGGGTTGGGTCATCGATCCAGGCGCGGTGATGGTGTTGGAAACCGTCACCGGTGTTCATGTAGAACCAGGGATCAGCGCTCTGCTCCCACTCGGCCAACCAACGCTGGCCTGCTTCGCTGTTCCGGAGTGCAGCAAAGACGCGCTCACCTGTGCCGTCAGCAAGGAAAACGTCCGCAACGCCGAGTTCGAGGGCTTTACGGGCCAGGCGCTTCAGTTCGTCGTTCGGACGGAACATGCTCACGTCGATCGCGCCGACCATCCGCGTCACTTGCTGGTCAGAGATTTCTGGGAATGCCTTCTTGCAGAAATCGTAGAAGGTGAAGTAGGCGGCGAACCCGATCATGACAATTTCCATATGGATTTGCCAGACTCGGAAGATGCTATCGATCAGATCGTGGTACGCCGTCAAGTTGTCCATTGAGGCGCCGTAGCCACGGCGGCTGAAGACATACTCGGCTGGCTCAACATCGGGGAGTTCTGGGAAACGGATCGCAACCAGTCGATCAATCTCGCCGATTAACTTCTGCTTCCACTCGTCGTAGAGCGTCCGCCAATTGGCGTAATAGTAGCCAGCCCGTTCCTGGAACCAGGCGGCTCGGCGTTCGATGAGTGCGGGATCGGTGACCGGGGTCGGGCTGATATAGACATACCCGTTGAGGACGCGGAAGTCGATTCCCATCGCCGGCGGGATACAGAACATGCGACTGCTCATCTCACCGATCGCCAGGTATCCCGCCTCGGCCGTGATGATGTCGAAGGGGGTCATCGCCTCCGGGAAGTGCATGCCGTTAAAGAACCAGAGGCGCTGCTCTTCTTCCGCTCGCCGGTCTTCGCTGAAGAGGAGATAGTACGGATAGAGCTGCTCCCACCCTTCTGCCCCGGGTGGTGTGCCGACTTCGAACGGGCTCGGGAACCGCAAGGCGCCGCTCATCCGCTCCTCCGATCTCTAGCCGACCGCACTGACTTCATTCCTAATCATGACCAGGATGTTGCAGTATGCAAGCCGTGCGTTCGGGAATGCGGAACAAGCGTCGCCATGCTTTTTCGGCTATCTGCTGAGCTGACCGAAGGATCAGCCGACAACGACGTGCGTGCTGGTTGCCGTAACGCCTGGTGTACCGTGGATACGCTCCAGAACAAGTCGTCCAAGTTCCTCCACGGTTGGCTGTTCAACGACGACGATCAAGTCGTAGTCTCCGGTCACAATATCGGCATGCTGTACACCAGGCACGCTGGCCAAGGCCTCCTTGACTGCGCGCGCTTTCCCGACGTCACAATGCACCAAGACATATGCTCGGGCCGCCATCGCATGCCTCCTCTTCCTCTGGTGTTGCGTCGGCTCCTGTCTCGAGTGTGCCTGCCGTTCGGGGCTTGCGCAAGCGGCAGGATGATCCGAAGAACAGCAGTCCTGGTGTTCGAGTATGTGCCCGACAGCTGTAGCAGGTTACCTCTTCGCCTTCGGAGTAGGAGAGCGTCACGCGCCAGGCGAAGAGGCACATCTGGCGGAAAGCGGTTCATCCTGCCAGCGCGCTGCGACGTGACCCGATCTCAAGGCGGCTGCCGCTATACTTAGCGCGCGTGCGGTGGAGAGGGGTTCCCCGGGGGATTATGAGGCGACGCGCATCAAACAATGGATCACCGCTGCGGGTGCTGGCCGTGCCTGGCCAACGCCGAAGATGGCGTTCGGCCATCCCAGCCCTGCGCTTTGGCCGGGCCGCGCGTGCACCCATTCCGCGCGCTGAAGTGCGTCCTACCAGTGGACGGCTGTCTCCTTTGAGTGCCGTCCTGATCCTGGCAGGTCTATTTCTCCTGGCGGTCGCCGCGATGGGGACAGCTGCACTCCGCCCTTCCCCCGAGCCTCCACCAAGCCAGGTAGCAAGCATCGTCACTCCGCCCCCGCCAATGCAGGCAGTGGCGACGCCGACACCAGTGCCTTCTCCCTCGCCGACGCCACTTGCGGAACGGCTCGGGGCTTTACCAGTTGTCCCAACTCCTTCCCCTGAGCCGACCCCGACACCCAAGCCGAAGATGCCGCCACCGACGCGGATCCAGATCCCCTCCGTCGGGATCGACACCACGATCGTCGAGGTCGGCTATCGCATTGTTGAGATCCAAGGGATGCAAGTCATCGAATGGGAAGTCGCTGACTACGCAGCTGGCCATCACAGCACGTCGGCCAATCCCGGTGAAGGTGGGAACATCGTCATCACCGGCCATAATGATTGGAAAGGTGAGGTGTTCCGCACGCTTGAGTATGTGAAGCTCGGCGATGAGGTCATCCTGACCAGTGCCGCTGGGGTCTTCCGGTACCGCGTCACTGAAATCCACTATCGAAAGGAAGTCGGTGTGCCGCTCGAGGAACGGATCGCGACTGGCCGCTTCCTCGACCCGATGCCCGAAGAACGTGTGACGCTGGTCACCTGCTGGCCGTACGGGATCGATGATCACCGCATCATCGTCGTCGCCAAGCCCATCGATTAGGCAACCGGTCTCGCTCCTCGGTGCCGGCGGAGCGGCAACGGCGCTCGGCGTTGCTCTCGTGGCCGCTGGCATCGAGGTGAGTGCGGTCTGGAGCCGTCGACTCGAGCATGCGCAGGCGCTCGCTACCCGCCTGCCTGGGGCGCTCGCCTGTTCACATCCGCAGAGTGCAGCTGACCGCGGGGCGCTGGTAGTGCTCGCGGTGCCGGATAGCGCGATCGTTCCACTTTGCGCGCAGCTGCGCTGGCGCTCTGGTCAAGCAGTCATTCACTTGGCAGGTGCGTACGGACGCGAGTTACTCGCACCGGCTGCGCAGGCTGGTGCGGAGACGGGTGCGTTTCACCCACTCCAGACGTTCGCTGGCCGGGCTGATCCGGCAGCTTGGCACGGTGTGGCGGTGGCGATCGAAGCGGATCCACCGTTGGCGACCGAGCTCGCTTCCTTGGCCCGACGGCTCGGGGCCGAGCCGTTCAGCCTCGACCCGGTGCAACGTCCGCTTTATCACGCCGCCGCAGCGCTCGCGGCAAACGGTCTCACCGCGCTGGCCGGAGTCGCAGCGGATCTCCTCCACCGTGCAACCGGTCTGGAACGCGAAGCAGCGGTCCGGCATCTCTTGCCACTGTTACGGGGTGTGCTCGTCAACTTGGAGCAGCTCGGCTTGCCACAGGCGCTGACTGGGCCGGTGGCGCGGGCTGACCGCGCGACGCTTGAGCGGCATGTGGCGGCGCTCGCGCGTGAGACTCCCGAGTGGCTTGCGCTCTACCGTGCCCTCGCAGAAGCGATGCTCCCCTTGGCCCGGGAGCGAGCAGCGAACGATCGAGAGCGTCTGGCAGCGCTGGATGCCTTGGCCGACTGGCTAGCGAGCGCCGAGAGCGGCGAGGGGGTGTCTCGATGACACAGCGCGTGACGGTAGCGGATGTTGTCGCCATGAAGCGGCGTGGTGAGCGGATCGTCATGCTTACCGCCTACGATTACCCGACTGCACGTCTCCTCGATGAGGCAGGGATCCCGGTCATTCTGGTGGGTGACTCGCTTGGCAATACCGTACTCGGGTACGAGACGACGATCCCTGTGACGCTCGCCGATATGCTCCATCACACCAAGGCCGTCACGCGGGCAGTGCGCCGGGCGCTTGTCGTCGCGGACATGCCGTTCCTCACCTTCCAGGTCTCGCCAGAGGAAGCCCTTCGCAATGCGGGACGGCTGGTGCAGGAGGGGGGCGCCCAGGCGGTCAAGGTCGAGGGCGGCGGTCCGGTTGTGGAGACGGTCGCGCGGCTTGTCCAGGCCGGGATACCGGTGATGGGCCACCTCGGCCTCACGCCGCAATCGGTGCATGCACTCGGTGGTTTCCGCCTGCAGGCACGCACGGCGCCAGCTGTGCGACAGCTCTTCGCCGATGCGCTCGCGCTCGAGCAGGCAGGTGCGTTTGCCATCGTCCTCGAACTTGTCCCGGCTCCTGTCGCCCAGACGCTCAGCGAGCTCCTCCACATCCCGACGATCGGGATCGGCGCAGGTGCAGGCTGCGATGGACAGGTGCAGGTGCTGACCGATCTCCTCCATCTCCTTCCTGGCCCGCTCCCACGGCACGCGCGAGCCTACGCTGATCTGACAACGGTCGTGAGCGAGGCGGTGCGCCGCTACGCAGAGGATGTCCGGAGCGGGGCATTCCCGGGTGAGGCAGAGAGCTTCGGCCTCCCGCGCGATCTCGATCCGGAGATACTCGCTGCGATTGCCGAAGAGTTCCGCAGCCGGCGCGAGGGAGGAGACAATGGAACTCGTGCGGACAGTCCATGAACTCCGCGCGTGGCGTACCGCGCGAACGGGCAGCACAATCGGTTTTGTCCCCACCATGGGCTATCTCCACGAGGGGCACCTCGCGCTTGTCCGGCGTGCTCGTGCTGAGAACGACGAGGTGGTGGTGAGTATCTTCGTCAACCCTCTCCAGTTCGGGCCACACGAAGATTACGAGCGCTATCCGCGCGATCTTGCACGCGATCTTCGCCTGCTGGAGCCAGAGGGTGTTGGGCTGGTCTTTGCGCCGCCGGTCGAGGAGATGTATCCACCTGGCTTCGCCACGGCGGTTGAGGTGAGTGGACCGCTCGCTGAGCGCTTGGAAGGTGCGGCGCGACCAGGACACTTTCGCGGCGTGGCAACGGTTGTGACGCGCCTCCTGAACCTGGTGCAGCCGCACCGCGCCTACTTCGGTTGGAAGGATGCCCAGCAGGTTCTGGTCGTACGTCGGGTTGTTCAGGATCTCGCGCTTCCGGTCGAAATCGTGCCGGTGCCGACCGTCCGGGAGGCGGATGGGTTGGCTATGAGCAGCCGGAATGTCTACCTCTCACCAGAAGAGCGCGCCGCTGCCGCTGCCTTGCCGCGTGCGCTCTTCGCGGCGCTCGCCCGTTTCCAGCAGGGGGAGCGTGATGCCGAAGTACTTCGGCAGTTGGTGCATGCTGCGCTCGCTCAGACGCCAGTCCGCCTCGAATATGTCAGTGTGAGTGATCGTGAGACCTTCCAGGAACTTGCACGGGTCGATCGCCCGGCGCTCCTGCTCGTTGCTGCCTGGGTTGGCACGACGCGGCTCATCGACAATGTCCCGCTCGATCCTGTTCCCGCGTGAGGTCGCGCCGATCTGTCCCGTCCGCGTACAATCGGCCACGGCGAAGGAGTTCTGTCGTGTTCGTGTCGCCTCCTCGCGTGATTGGCAGTCGCTATCGCCTCGAACAGCCTCTCGGCACCGGCGGGATGGCAACAACCTACCTTGCACGCGACCTCGTGCTCGATCGGCCGGTAGCGGTGAAGATCTTGCGCGCCGACTCCAGCGATGCGCGCGAGGAAGCACGGTTTGAGCGTGAAGCGCGTGCGGCTGCAGCCGTCTCGCATCCCAACGTGGTGCAGCTCTACGATGCCGGACGCGATGGCGAGCTTCGCTATCTCGTTATGGAATGGGTTGATGGTGGCGATTTGGCGCGTCTGATCCGGGAGCGTGCCCCGCTTCCAGTCGACGAGGCTGTGCGCCTGGCACTTGACGTCCTGAATGGCTTAGCTGCTATCCACCGGGCGGGGATCGTTCACCGCGACGTCAAACCCGCCAATGTGCTGCTTGACCGGCACGGGCGTGCGAAGTTGACCGACTTCGGCATCGCCCGGCGGGCCGACGATCCGACCCTCACCGGCCCAGTGGACCTGCTCGGGACGGCTCCCTACGTGGCACCAGAACGGATCCGGGGGCAGCCGGCGACTGCCGCTAGTGATCTGTACGCGGTTGGTGTACTCCTCTACGAGCTCCTCACTGGTCGATTGCCCTTCCCAGGTCAGACACCCGACGAACTCCTGGCGCAGCATCTCCACACAGTGCCGGTGTCGCCGCGCCGTTGGCGACGTGACATCCCGCCGGCCCTGGAGCAGGTGGTTCTACGTGCTCTGGCCAAGGAGCCGGAGCTCCGGTACCGCTCGGCTGAAGCGATGGCAGCTGCGCTCCAGGCAGCGATTCTCGGTGGGAAGACGAGCGCGCAGACAGATGGTACTGCGCTGACCCCTGCGCGTCAGGGGCGAGCACGCGCGGGGACACTCAGGCTTGCGGGCGGGGCGACGGTACTTTCGCTTGCTGTGATCGTGTTGCTTGCGCTTTTGGCGCGAGCGCAGTCACCGGGAGAACGCCCGGTACCGACGCCCACGACCACGGCGATAGTTCTCGTCCCTGCCGCTGCGACTGCGACGCCCACAGTGGCTCCTCCGCCGACACGACAGCCAACGCCATCTCCTCGCCCCACGCCGACGCCGTTGCCGACTCCGACGCCCCAGCCAGTGCAGGCGCTGCTTGGTTCGCTCAAGGTGCTCGCGCCGACGCCACCGGAGCTCCGGCGCTTTACCGATGCACCCGCGCTTACCTTCGCGCCGGAAGAACTTGCCGGAGCCTATCTGCCCGCTCGTGATGGGACTCTGAAGGGTTTTAGCCGGGATTTGGCCAACGCCGCGTTGCTCTTCGGAAGTGGAAGCGGTACCGAGCAGGCCTCAGTTTCGTTCGTCATCCCTGCGGGAACGGAGCGACTGCTGATCCAGGTCGAAGGTCGGCAGCATCGCGGTGACCCTGTAGCGGGGTTCCAGATGGAACTCGCTGGTTGGGTCATCTGGGATGGGCAGAATCCATTCGCAGGCACAGGCTGGTCGACGATCAACGTGGTCTTGCACTTCGACCGGCTGGAGAGCGAGGTTCCTGTCACACTGACGCTCCGCAACGTCAGTGGCCCAGGGGAGCGCGGGGCCGAGCCCTGGCTTGCGGTGCGCTCGGTACGAGTGCTCAGTGCTGATTGACAGCCTATGCCCTCCGGGGGTATCTCGTGGCATACTCCCACTGGGTGTGACGGGAGGCACGGAGCATGGTCACGATCACTATTGGTATGGATCCGGACATCGCGCGGATCGGCCCCATCCTTTTGACCTGGCATGGCTTCTTCACGGCAGTCGCAATCCTGGCAGCAGTCTGGTTGGCGGGCCGAGAACTGAATCGGAAACAGATCACCATCCCGAACTTCGATCTTCTCGCCGTACTGACGATTCTTGGCGGTATCCTGGGGGCACGGCTCTTTTTCGTCTTGGATCATCTGGGTGAGTATCTGCGCCAACCGTGGCGCATCCTGGCGATCACCGAAGGGGGCCTCGCTGTCTATGGAGGGATCATCGGTGGGACGGTGACTGCTGCCGTCCTGCTGTGGCGCCAGCGAGTGCCGATTGGTCCAGTTGCCGACGCGGTTGCCCCAGGTTTGCTCCTCGCGCAGGGGATCGGCCGCATCGGCTGTTTCATCAACGGTGATGCCTGGGGCGGACCGTGCACGTGCCTTGCCTGCGCGGGAGCGACAGCCGCAACACCGACGGAAGGGCTCGGGTACTGCCCCTTCGCCCTGCGTTACACCAATCCAAAGGCGCTGCTTCCAGCCGACCTCCTCGGTGTTCCTACGCACCCCTATCCGATCTACGACATGGTTGTGAATTTCCTCGTCCTCGCAGTGCTCTGGCGCTTGCGCCGGCGCGGTCTGCCTGACGGCAGCCTCTTCGCACTCTATTGGTTGCTTTATGGCATTGGACGGTTCTTCATCAGCTTCGTGCGGCAGGAAGCCGTCTGGTTCTGGGGGCTCCAGCAGGCGCAGGTCATCGCACTGGCCACCGCGCTTGTTGGCGCGGTCGCACTTATCTGGCTTCTGCGGCGCAGGACGCCTGCTGGAGCAGTCGTGCGTTCCTGACGAGTTCACCCCTCAGCGGGTGCAGACGCTTCACCCTGCCGCTTGGCGAGCTCTTCCTCAATCAGCTTGCGGCGCAGGACTTTGCCGATCAAATTCTTTGGGAGCTCGGTACGGAACTCGATCTCGCGTGGGACACGATGCGGTGCCAGTCGCTCGCGACAGAAGGCGAGGAGTTCCCGCGCGTCGATACTCACTCCCTCCTGGAGAACAACGTAGGCCTTCACCATCTCACCGCGGTAGGGATCTGGAATGCCGACGACCACTGCCTCTTTCACAGCCGGATGCTGGAGCAGTACCGACTCCACCTCGCTGGGAAAGACCTTGAGCCCCCCAACGATGATCATGTCCTTGCGTCGGTCGACGATCTGGAAGTACCCGTCTTCAGTCATGCGCGCAATGTCGCCAGTCAGGAACCAGCTACCGCGGAAGACCCGCTCCGTCTCGTCCGGGCGCTTCCAGTAGCCCTGCATCACTTGTGGCCCACGGACGGCTAGCTCCCCAACTTCGCCTGGCGGGAGCATCTGGGTTCCCGTCTCCAAGTCCACGACGATCGCCTCCGTGCTCGGGAGCGGAAGGCCGATAGTTCCGGCTCTTCGCTCGCCAAGGATCGGGTTGCAGTGCGTTACCGGCGCTTCGGAGAGCCCGTACCCCTCGACGAGCCGAGCTCCGGTAAGGCGCTCAAACTGTTCCTGCACTGGAACCGGCAGCGGCGCGGCACCAGAGATACAGGCCTTCAGCGACCGTAAGTTGTATTTCTCCACCTTCGGTGCGTTAGCGAGCACGGCGTACATCGTCGGGACACCTGGGAAGAAAGTCGGCTTCTCGTGGTCGATCGCTTGCAGGATTTCCTTCAGGTTGAAGCGCGGGATGAGGACCATGCACCCACCGGTGACGATTGGGAAGTTCATCACCACCGTTTGTCCGTAGATGTGGAAGATCGGGATGACACCGAGCACGACATCGGTGCCATCCGGCTCTTCAATGTTGCGCGCCCAGGCATGGGTCTGGAGTGCAACGGCGACCAAATTCCGATGAGTCAGCATCGCGCCCTTTGGTACGCCGGTTGTTCCCGCAGTGTACTGGAGGACAGCCAGGTCGTTCGGATTCCGCACGACGCCGGGTGGAGTCGTCGGAGCGCTCTGCAAGAGCGGTTGCAGCCAGTGCGTTCGCCCGTCCTCGGGGAGTGTCACATCGTGCCCCTCCTGCCGCTCGCGGAAGAGTGTGAAGCCGACCCGGGTGAGTGGTGGCAGGTACTCCTTGATGTTGGTTACGATCACGTGCTCAAGCGAGGGAACCCGGTCACGTACCGCCTGCACCTTGGGGAACATCAGCGAGAGGCACAGCACGACCTTTACCTCAGCATCGGCCAGCTGGTGGGCGAGTTCCGGCTCGGCGTAGAGTGGATTGCACGGCACCACGACTGCACCAGCCCGTAGTGCGCCGTAGTAGCCGATGACGATTTGCGGACAGTTCGGCAGGACAAGCGCCACCCGATCGCCTGGCTGTACCCCAAGCTGGATGAGCGCGTTGGCGAAGCGGTTCACTGCCTCGTCGAGTTCGCGGTAGTGGATCGATTTGCCAAAGAAGCGGATCGCCTCTCGCCGCGGATACCGTCCAGCGTTCAGTGCAAGATACTCCGGCATCGTCGTCTCGGGAATCTCGATCGTCCAGGGGACACTCGGCTCGTAGTGGCGCAGCCAGGGGCGTGCCTCGGGAGTCATCGGCAGCGATTGAGGCAGCTGGCTTGTCGCGCCCATCCAGACGCTCCTTTCTCGCAACTCCACTCGGTTTGCCACTTCTCCGATATCCCTGCCGATCAGGGATGCACTGCTTGCGTCGTCTCTGCATCCGGCACTCGGTGCGAGGTGCTTGCTGCAAGTATGACCCAAGGAGCATGTCGCCGGAAGACGCGACACAAGGTGTTGGGCAGGGCAAGCCACCGGGCAGCACTCGTAGCCTCCCCGCTGGAGAGGTATCCCTGGTCCCCAGCAGTTCCTCGCTCTACTGCGACGTTGCACCCTGTTTTTGCACAGTCGGTCAAGAAATGCAGAAGAGTTGCGACTGGGCAAACCTCGGTTGTGCCCTTTCGCATTGGTGCAATGTTGTCTGTCTTGGTGAGCGTTCATTTCCATCTGGGGGGCCTTGCGGTAGACTGACGCGGGGGACGTCGCGCCGAGCGATCGTTGCGCTGTCAGCGCCAATCCATCGATCTGTGCGCTTCGAGCCGGTCGTCGGTACGCGCCCGAATAGCTGTGCGCTCTCCGACGACCGCTGTCGTCCCCCGTCTGCCGATGGTCAAGCTGATACCACTGAGCGTGACGAGCGGTACAGCGGGTGAGGAGGCGAAGCGTGCGTGTCGCGGATGTCGTCGCGGAAATTCTCAAGCGTGAGGGGGTCGAGCTCATCATCGGATACCCGGTGAACGACGTGTTGGAAGCCGCCGCCCGCGCGGACATTCGGACGGTAATCGTCCGGCAGGAGCGTGTGGGCATCCACATGGCGGATGCGATGAGCCGCGTCACCTCGGGCCAACGTATTGGCGTCTTCGCCATGCAGCACGGTCCGGGGACGGAGAACGCGTTCGGCGCGGTTGCCCAGGCCTATGCCGATAGCGTTCCAGTGCTGCTCTTACCTGAGGGCTATCCGCGCCCAATCATGAACCTGCCGCCGAACTTCAGCGCACTCTTGAACTTCCGCGAGATCGCGAAGTGGGTCGAGCAGGTCGTGTTGCCCAGTGAGGTGCCGAACGCCCTGCGCCGTGCCTGGACGCAGCTCAAGAACGGCCGGCCGCGTCCGGTGGTGATCGAACTCCCGCGTGATCTTGTCCAGGAAGACTTCAACGGCCCGGTTGACTACCGCCCTGCTCCGCGGGTGCGCGTCGCCCCAGATCCGGTCGTGGTCGATGAGGTGGCGGCCGTGCTTGTTGCCGCCCGGCGGCCGGTCATCTATGCCGGGCAAGGTGTCCACTATGCCCAAGCATGGGAGGAGCTCCGGGCACTAGCGGAACTCCTCGAGGCACCGGTCTGCACGAGTCTTCAAGGGAAGAGCGCCTTTCCGGAGGATCATCCGCTCGCGCTCGGTGCTGGTGGCCGGGCCTATCCGGCGACGGTCTCACATTTCCTGCGTGAGGCCGACGTCATCTTTGGCATCGGCTGCAGCTTCACCAAGACGAACTACGGCGTGCGCATTCCGTACGAGGGGAAAACGATCGTCCACGCCACGCTCGATGCGGCCGACCTCAACAAGGACGTCCCGGTGAGTCATGCCATTCTGGGTGATGCCAAGCTCACCCTCGCGGCACTCTACGAAGCGGTCAGTGAGCGGCTCGGCGGGAAGCCGCGTGGACGCTTGCCGGAGGTCGCAGCTGAGATTCAGCGTGTCCGTGAGGCCTGGCTTGCTCAGTGGATGCCCAAGCTGACGTCCGACGAAGTTCCCCTCACACCGTACCGCGTGATCTGGGAACTCATGCGGACACTTGACGTCGAACGCACGATCATCACGCACGATGCTGGCAGTCCACGCGACCAACTTTCCCCCTTCTGGATTGCCAAGCGGCCGCTCACCTATCTCGGTTGGGGCAAATCAACTCAACTGGGCTATGGGCTCGGTTTGGCCATGGGTGCCAAGCTCGCCCGACCGGACATGCTCTGCGTCAACGTCTGGGGCGATGCAGCGATCGGCATGACCGGGATGGACTTTGAAACCGCAGTACGGGAGCGAATTCCGATTCTGTCGATCCTTTTCAACAACTTTTCGATGGCCATCGAGATTCCCGTGATGCCCGTGGCGACCGAGAAGTACCGCGCCACTGATATCAGCGGCGACTATGCGGCATTCGCCCGGGCCATGGGTGGTTACGGTGAGCGCGTGACGGAGCCGGGCCAGATCGTCCCAGCTATCCAGCGGGCACTCCGCGCGGTTGAGGACGGTACACCGGCGCTCCTGGAGTTCATCACCGGCAAGGAGCTCGCTATCTCGACACCATAGGGGCCTCACGCCTCTCCTCATCCAGAGACTCAGACGTCAGCCCCCATCGAGGACCGTGCCCTGGCTCTTAGCCGGGGCACCTTTGTTCTTCAGTCCTGAACAATGACCTTGTCTACCTCGGCTCGGAAACCCAGCATTACTTGCGAGGTATTCCCAGACGGAGCACAGGCTGATCAGGGCGGATTTGCCCGCCCTGCGGATCAGATAGGAAGAGGGAGAATTGGGATGGATGAGCTGCGACTTGAGCGACGCTGCGCGATGCTGACCGGCCAGCGGGTCGTTGCGGAGGCGATCGCGCTGCCGACACGCGGCGCGCACCTCGTGATGGCTGAGGTCGTCCCTGCGAGCGAGCGGCTGCCAGCCTATTGTCGCATCGAGGGAGAGATCGAGCCGGTCGATCCGACCGCGCCGCCCATCCGTTTCCGCGTCAACCTCCCGGTTGCTTGGAACGGGCGGGCACTCCATGTCGGGGGTGGTGGCTACAACGGGTTCGTTCCGAGTGGGACAGAACCAGTACCAGGAGCTCCGCCGGACGCTCTGGTGCCGTTGGCCCGAGGATATGCCACGTTCGGTAGCGACTCTGGCCACCAGGGGATGAACGCGGCTTTCGCACTCAACGACGAGGCGCTTGAGAACTTCGGTTACGCTGCGCTAAAGAAGACGCGTGATGTGGCCGTCACAATCATGCGTTGGTTCTACGGTGCGGAGCCAGAACGTACCTATTTCGCCGGACTTTCGCAGGGTGGCCGTGAGGCGCTCACCGTCGCCCAACGGTTCCCGGAGGACTACGACGGTGTACTGAGTATTGTTCCGGTTCTCAACTTCACGTTGCTTCAGCTCGCCGGAAATCGCATGGGTCGTGCGCTCCTCAATGGCGGTTGGATGGATGCGAGAAAGATCCGCTTACTCGCCCAGGCGCAGCGTGAGGCCTGCGGTGGTCGTGAAGCGGTGCTGGATGGCTTGTTGCTCGACTACGCAGCGTGTGACTTTGACGTTGCGGAACTCTGCTGTGCGTCTAGCCCCGAGGATCCTGGTCTGACCGAGGCGCAAATCGCTGCGGTGCGGCTACTACGCTCACGTTTGCAGCTCTCCTACCCGCTCGCGAACGGTGTCACTTCTTATCCTGGCTGGCCCTCTGGCAATGAGGATCTCCCTGGCGGCTGGGATCTCTGGGTCATGGGCTCTGCACCACCGCCAGCGGTGCAGCCGCCAGGCGTCGATCCTGGTGGCCCGATCATTGTCAACTTCGGTGCACAGTTCGTCCGCTACGCCATTGTCCGCGATCCAGCGTTCCAGACCTATCACTTCGATCCGGAAGACCCGCGCTGGCGCGAGCGAATCATCCAGGTCTCCGCCATCGTCGATTCGACCGACCCCGATCTCTCGCGTTTTGCAGCACGGGGTGGGAAACTTATCCTGGTCGAATACATGGCCGACTATGCGCAGAGTCCCTACGCCGGGATTGAGTATTTCCAGCGTGTGCAGGAAAGCCTAGGCGAGGAGATGGTCGAGTCGTTTGCTCGCCTCTATGTCGTTCCGGGGGCGAATCACCGTGGCGGCAATGCACCCAGCCAGGCCGACTGGCTCACCGTCCTGGAACGCTGGGTAGAACGCGGCCAGCCACCTGATGCTGGGATCATCCTCCAGCAGACCGAACCTGTCCCGCGCACCTTGCCGGCCTGTCGTTACCCCGATTGGCCGGTGTACGTCGGTGGTGACCCGAACGATGCGCGGAGCTACGTCTGTCGTCCAGCGCGTGGGTTCGCGCGGCGGATTCTGAGGCGCTAGGATCCACCGACGCCGCCGATGTCCCGAGGCGATATGGCGTGCCGCTGGTATGCCTTCGGAACTGTGAGCAGGAATGGTGAAGTTTCTGGCCGAGTCGGGACGGCAGCCGAGCGAGTCGGTTCCTGACTAGTGGACGAAGACCCGCTCAGCACTACTTCTGACCGCGGGTGCCAGCGCGTGCGTGTTCGGAATATCGGAACTCTCGAGTTGACGCTTCACGTCGGACATCGTAGATTGAACTCTGAAGTAGCCTGCGCGCCTCGCTACATGACTGACTCCTTGGGAGTACTGGGCGAGCGGCGAGAGCGCGAGCGAAAGGGATCGCAGATGTCGTCAGCACGGGCCCTGAGTCTCCAGGCGCTCCTCGATCAGATCCCAAACATTGTCGATCATCTCTACAACCAGCCGTTGACGCTTCTCGGAACTTTCCCAGATCTTCCTCCAGAATTCACCAACTGGCGTGACGAGCAGCACGCGTGGCGTGAATCTGTCGCGCTCTTCGACCAGTCCTACCATATGACAAACCTTTATCTCAGTGGCCCTGACGCTGTGCGGCTGCTCGAGCATATTGGTGTCAACTCTTTTCGAAATTTCCGGCCGGGGCAAGCCAAGCAGCTGGTCGCTTGTAGTCCTGAGGGCTATGTGATCGGCGATGGCATTCTCTTCTATCTGCCCGATGGTCGTCTCAAGTTAGTCTCGCGTCCCGGCATCAATAACTGGGTGCAGTATCACGCGGAGACTGGTCATTACAACGTGACGGTCGAGAAAGACGCCTGGTCAGTTGTTGACCCAAATCGACCACGAACGGTGTACCGATTCGAGCTCCAAGGTCCACAGGCGCCAGCGTTGCTCGAAGAGCTGAACGGTGGGCCGTTGCCGGAGGTGAAGTATTTCCGTATCGGGGAGATGACGATCGCTGGTCGCCGTGTGTTCTTCTTGCGCCACGGCATGGCTGGAGTCCCCGGTGCTGAGCTCTTCGGCCCGTGGGAAGACCGGGAGGCGGTCCGTGACGCGATTCTCGAGGCCGGGCAAAAGTACGGCCTCCGGCGCGTCGGCTCGAAGGCCTACATCACGAGCGGTATCGAGGGAGTGGGCTGGATCCCCTCACCCGTACCAGCAATCTATACAAGCCCAGAACTCCGGTCCTATCGTGAGTGGTTGCCAGCAACAAGTGAGGAAGCGATTGGATCGATCGGTGGTAGCTTCTACTCGCCGAACATCGAGGACTACTACTTCACTCCGTGGGATTTAGGGTATGGGCATCTTGTGAAGTTCGACCATGACTTCGTTGGGCGTGCGGCGCTCGAGCGGATGGCGAATGAGCCGCACCGCGTCAAGGTGACGCTTGTCTGGGATGGCGAGGACGTGACGCGGGCTATCCGGACCATGTTTACTGAACCCCCTGGCCGCCGGGCCAAGTTCATTGATTGGCCATTACCGCGCTATGCGTTGTGGCAGTATGACGCAGTCCTCAATGAGCGTGGTGAGCGGATCGGTATCTCGACGACCTGCGGCTACAGCGCGAACTACGGCGCAATCCTCTCGCTCGCGGTCGTCGACCCGGCGTACAGCCAGCCGGGCACGCGCGTGACACTCCTCTGGGGAGAGCCGAACGGCGGATCACGTAAGCCGCTCGTCGAGCGTCATGTCCAAGTAGAGATCGGTGCGACAGTCGCCCCCGTGCCATTCGCTGAGCACGCGCGACAGTATCTTCTGACGGCGCGTGGCCATTGAGGTGGATCGAAGGGTGAGAGTCGAGTCTGTGCAACGTGAGGAGGGTGCAATGCAGCGGATGGATCGACGAGCCTTCTTGAAGCGAGCTTTTGGTGCGCTTGGCGTCTCGGCTCTGATGGCAGCCTGCGCGGGTGGGCAGGCAACGCCAACACCCACAGCTGCGCCAGCGGCAACGCCGACACCAGCTGCAGCCACGCCGACGACCGCCCCGGCCACACCGACGCCGGCAGCAGCGGCGACGCCCACTGCTGTGGCCACGGTGAGCAAAGAGCCGATGCGGATTGGCGTTCTGCTCACGCTCTCTGGCCCAGCCAGTCCGAATGGGGAAGCCAACTTGCGCGGCATCCAGCTCGCCTTCAAGCAAGCTGGCAATGCGATTGGTGGGCGCCCGTTTGAGCTCATCATTGAGGACTCCGCTGGCCAGCCCGATCAGGCTCTGGCGAAGGTGCGCCAGTTGGTTGAGCAACGCAAGATTCACCTCTTGCTCGGTATCACCCTCAGCAACGAGGCAGCGGCCCTACGTGACTACATTCACCAGAACCAGCTGCCGACCATCGTCACCAATGCAGCGCTGCAGGCGCTCACCCGCGATCCAAAGATGCGCAGCCCCTTCATCTTCCGCGTCTCGTATGCCAACGGCCAGTATGACTCGCCCGTCGCTGACTACGCATACCAGAAGCTTGGCTACAAGCGGATGCTCGGCTTTGCTGCCGACTACGCGGCAGGGAAGGAGGAACTCGCGGCCTTCAAGGCGCGCTTCACCAAGGCTGGTGGCACCTGGGTCGACGAGTTCTACTCTCCGATGGGTACGCAAGACTTCGGTCCGTTCCTGCAACGGATCCAGCAGCAGGCGGGGAACATTGACGCCGTTTTCCAGTTCCACGGCCTCAGCTCTGATGCGATCCGCCTTGTTGTCCAGTATGAAGAGTTCGGGCTGAAGGATCAGATTCCGCTCATCGCTTCCGGAGCTACCACAGACGACTCGATTCTGGGAGAAATGGGCGACGCGGCTGTTGGGCTCGTCAGCGGAACAGTCTACACGGCATCTATCGATCTACCAGAAAACAAGGCATTCGTCGAGACTTTCCAGAAGGAGTACAACCGAAAGCCCGGCCAGGTCGATTACCTCGGGTATCTTGGTGGACTTGTGGCGCGCCAGGCGATCGAGGCCGTGAAGGGCAACGTCGAGGACAAGCAGGCGTTTGTCCAAGCGATCAAGTCGGTGCACGTTGAGGCCCCGGCTGGAGAGTTCCGCTTCTATCCCGAATCGCAAGGGCCTGTGCACACGGTCTACATTTGCCGCGTCGCAAAGGCCTCCGACGGCAGCTATTACAACGAAATCTTGGAGAAGATCCCGAACGTGGACGATATGACGTTTATGTGATCCCCATCGTATCGAAGCATAGTCGGGGTGGTGAGCCCATGGGCTCACCACCCTGTTTGCTCATCGCCTGGCAATGGCTCGTTTCCCCAACATGCGCTCTTGCCCGCGATGCCCTTTGCGCGCCCTGTTGATCGAGCAGTTCTCCCTCGCAACGTGCCTCCGTCGGATCCGGCTCGACTGCGAGCTCTCTGACGTGACCCATCGTGTCATGGCTGATCCGTCCCGTCTCCTCGGAGGGACGGTCCCTCACGAGCGATGACTTCTCGGGCGGGGCTGGAGTTCGTGTCAGCACAGACATACTGGCAGGCTAGCGACCGATGCGGTGGAACGCTTGCTCGATGAGACGAGCCATCCGCCGTCGTCGCTCACTGAGGAACTCCTCATAGGGATACTCGTACCAGTGTTCCGGAAGCGCGTTCAACTCCAGCATCTTATGAAGTTGCTCTTTCGAAAATAGCCTCTCGAGCTTCGGTGCGTACTCGTACGGCGGTGAGTCATTGATTGCCAGGTTGTCCCGCCACTCGATCCAGGCGCGGTTGGCCAGCTGATTCGCCTGCTGTGGTGTGAAGCCGAGTTCGTAGAGAAAGGCCCGAGGAAAGAGGTGGTGGTCGTGCACAGGCTTGATTGGTGGTGCGTGCGTTGGATCCAGAACGTGCCGGATCGGGATCGTCGAGTAGAGTACTGGCGCATCCAAGACCACCTGTGCAGCACGGAAGACTTTGAGAAGGGTCGAGCTTGCTGTCGCCGTCAAGTCGGCGGGTAGCGTGACGCTCCAATAGTCAGGTGTAAGGACCGTCGTCATGATGGTCTGAAGCCGCTCACAGAAAGCGCGGCCGCTGTGGATGCCGTCGAGTTGACGCAAGTCCTCTTCACTCTGCGTCTCGGCTGACCCAGCATACCGTCCGGTCAGCAGCGCCATAAAGAGCCAGCGTGCCAAAAGCGGGCGTGCTTCACTGTCAGGCAGGCCGAGTTCGAAACGGGCGATCAGCCACAACGCATAGGTAACAGCGAGGGCAGTTTTGGAGCCAATCATGGTGTCGCGCAGAAAGCCGGCCAGCCGCGGAACGTGCAAGAAGTCATGCCAGTGTTCGAGGGCGAGCACCTTGCTTTGCGCTTCGGCCAGCCGTTGAAACTGCCTTTCGCGTTGCTCCTCTGTAAAGATCCCGGTTTCGAGGTCTTTGCCTCGCAGAAGCGCATAGACGGTGCGCAGGCGGCTTCGTCGGAAGGCGAGCGCCACTGTTGTGCGGAGCAGTTGCTCTGGCGTCGGTTGCCACACACGGTTAAATGGGGATGGTTCTTTCCCCTGGGGTGGTTGCTTTACTTGTTCACAGAAGCGTTCCAGCTGTGCCCGACCACTGTCCCAATACACCGACATCAAGGTGAGGACAAAGTCGGACTGCTTGAGAGACTTCCCCTGGCTGTTGACACGGACGAAGATCTCAGCAACACGTTCCTCGTCGACGTCGTGCGAGACCTCCAGGACCGTGAACGGGTAGTTCTCCAGTGCGTGCAGCTGTTGGAAAGCCTTCTCGATTTGTCGCTCTTGACTCGGACTCAGACCACCGAGCTGATGACGCCGCATGAGGTACCTGCCGATGAGCGCATAGAGTGATGTCTCGGGTCTCCACAGGACGCTGATGTCCGCAATCCATCGTGGATCCTTGGCCAGGAACGCGTTGGAGACCTCGAACCGCTCCTCTAGCGGGTCGAAGGCGATCTTGATTCGGCGCTGCACAAACGACTTGTCGCGCACTGGTACGCCAAAGTAGACCGCATAGAGTCCGGTAAGGCGCTGCTGCCCGTCGATGACCAGGAGGTGCGGCGTGCTCTGCCCGTTCGCTCCGATCTGACGGACGTGTATTCCGTCCTGCTGACCAAATTCCCAGAACAATAGGGTGCCAATCGGAAACCCGCGGTACATCGAGTCGAGGAGATCGCGTACTTTCGTGTCCGGCCAGACAAATGGCCGCTGGAGGTCTGGTAGCGCCAGATGCCCGCTCTGGATGTCTAGCAAAAGCTTCTTGAGCGGGTATTCTGTCTTCTTGTAAAGCAGTGCGGTCATGCTCTGGCTCCCCTCGATCGGCAGGACGATCCTAACAAAGATCTCGGATGGAGACCAGCTGCACAAGACCTTTCGGTGCCTGTTGCTGTTCATATGGCCCGGCCGTGGTCAGGGCAGTACACCGATTCTCACAGCCGATCAGCATCCACAAAGCGAGCGTGCGAGCTATGCCCGGTGAACGCTTCGCTTCCGACCGCTCTGCTGACCAGCGTGATGAGAGGCGATAGTATGGACAATGACGGGATCGTTGAGGCTGGCGAGAACCGCCGGACTACCAAAGCCGTCGTTTCCTGGCATCTGCTGCCACTCGCTGCACTCGCGTTGTCGCTCCCGTGCGGCTTCTGTGTTACCCGGCACAGCCAGCGACGGGACCCCTTCAAACATTCTGTGGATCACCGTCGTGGACCGCTCGCCGTATGGCACAGTGCAATGTCGCCTGCCGACCGTTTTGCCGCTGCTTGCGCCCGTGACAGCGCCGAGTTATCCTCACTACGGCGATAACGCCCTGATATGGTACCGTAGCGGAACAGATAGAGTGGAAAGGGGGCGGAAGCGGCAATGTCAGCGCGACTCTTCGTCCGGCAGTCATCGGGACTTGTGCGCAGTATCTCGGCACTCGATGCCTTCATCGGTAATCTCTTGATCATCAACCTGGTGATCACAGCGACCCAGATTGTTTTGATGCCCTGGCTCTTCCCAGGTCTCAATCTCCCCCTTTCCGTCCTGCTGACTGCACCGCTTGTCTTGCTCCCGGGGGCGGTTTACCTGTTGTACGGGCTCGCCATGCCACGTTCCGGTGGTGATTACGTCTACATTAGCCGGACACTCCATCCAGCGCTCGGCTTTGCGGCCAACTGTTCCGTTGTCCTCTGGAACATGTCCTGGATGGGAGCCTACGCGAATTGGGTCACGACCCAGGGTATTGCCGCGAGCCTCTCGATCACCGGTACCCTTTTCGGAAGCTCCGGTCTCACCGAGCTTGCCGACCGGCTGGCAACACCGTGGGTGACTCTCCTCATCGGCACGCTTGTCAATGTCATCCTGGCCCTCGTCCTGATCAGCGGGCTCCGTCGTGCCCTCCTTGTCCAGCGCACCCTTTTCGTGCTCGCCTTCGCTTCGCTCGCACTTGGTGTCTTGGTGGTCGCTCTTTCCTCCCATGCCGATTTCCTCGCCCGGGCTGAGCGGTTCTTCGACCCAGCGGCGCTGGAGGAAGCTGCCCGCCAGAGTGGGTTGGAGCTCCCCGCGTCTTGGAATGACCCGCTCCAGACGCTTTACGCTACCGGGCTCAACGCACTCGCGCTCCTCTTTATGTGGTTCGTCCAGTATGCCGGTGGCGAGATCCAGAATGTGCGGCGGACACTGCCCCGCGCTGTGCTCGGTTCCCTCGCGGCTGGAACAGCGATGATTACGCTCATGGCCTGGGCTGCAGCAAAGACGTTCGGTCCTGATTTCCTTGCCATCTTCAACCACGTCTTCTCCAATGCGCCTGATTCCTATCCGTTCCCTGTTGCGCCCAGTTGGCAGCTCTTGCAGAGTCTCTTGACCGAAAATCCGCTCCTCGTCTGGCTCATGGCAGTTGCCTTCATCGCCTGGCCGATGGCCGCCATTATCATGAACCACCTGGCCAACAGCCGCTGTATGTTCGCTTGGGCCTTCGACCGCCTGCTTCCCGAGAAGCTCGCGGAAGTGAACGAGCGGACAGGGAGCCCGGTAGTCGCCATCCTGTTAAGCGCAATTGGTGCTGAACTCTTCCTCCTGGTTTTCACCTTTTGGGGTGACACGGCTACCTTCTTCGGCGGGAGCACACTCGGTTATCTGCTCGCATTCGGCACCACGGCGTTGGCAGGTCTTCTCTGGCCGTTCTTACGGCCGGAATCGTTCCGGCGCTCCCCGGCTGCTGTCCGTCTGTTTGGTGTGCCGCTGATCCAGCTCGCCGGGGCGGGAACACTCCTCTACTTCGCGTTCCTCTTCTGGGCTTTCCTCACCAACCCAGCTTTCGGGTTGGCACGGCTCGGTATCATCGGTTTCGCACTTTACTGGCTCATCGGGCTGGTCATCTTCCTCGTCAGTTGGCAGATTCGGCGTCGTCAAGGGATCGACCTCTCACTTGTCTACCGTGAAGTCCCAGCAGAGTGAGGTCTCTGATGCGCTGGTTCCGTCGAACGACGAGTCACCAGACGCGCTTCCGTCTCCTCTTCGCGACCGATCTGCACGGTGCCAACCTCGTCTTCCGAAAACTAGTCAATGCCGCCTTGGTCTATGAGGCGAACGCTGTCCTTATTGGCGGTGACCTCACCGGAAAGGTGCTGGTCCCACTCATTCGCCAGGCGCGTGGTGGCTGGCTCGTTTCAGTGGATGGGGAGACGAGGCTGCTCGCCAGTGATGGCGAGGCGGAGGCCTACACGACTGAGCTTACCGATCGGGGTGCCTATGTCCTACGCTGTGATCCGGAAACGTTCGAAGCGCTGGAGCGTGATCCTAGCCGTCGGCATGAGGCCTTCCTCACCCTCATGCGTGAGCGCCTCCTCCACTGGGTCTCGCTGGCCCGGGAACGTCTGGCACCGCGTGGTATCCGCTTCCTTTGGAACTGTGGAAACGACGACCCGCTCGAACTCGATCCACTACTTGCTGAGCTTCCAGGGGCGGAGTTCCTTGAAGGACGTGCGATTCCCCTCTTCGGACGTGTCTGGCTCGCCAGCGTGGGGGCCGCCAATCTCACACCTTGGAACTGCCCACGCGATATGCCCGAGGAGGAGCTCGCGCGCCGCATCGATGCTGTCGCAACACAGATCCCCAGAGAAGATCTTCCGTTTGCGATCTTCAACGTCCACTGCCCACCATACGGGAGTGGCCTCGATCTCGCACCGCGCCTCGACGAAACGCTCAAGCCGGTGGTCGTCGGCGGTGTCGTCGAGACGGTGCCGGTCGGGAGCACTGCTGTCCGAGCGGCGATCGAGCGCTACCAGCCCCAACTCGGCCTGCACGGCCACATCCACGAGTCGCGTGGCGCTCAGCGGCTCGGACGTACCCTCTGCCTCAACCCCGGCAGCGAGTACCAGGACGGGGTTCTGCGCGCTGCCGTCATCGACTTCGTAGGCGATACCGTGCAAAACTACCTGCTGGTGAGCGCCTAAGTTTGCTGGAGGAACGAGTTGTGCTGACACGCTACCGCGTCGCCGCGATCCAGTTCGAGCCGGTCTTCGCTGCCAAGGAACGCAACATCGAACGTCTGCTCACACTCTGTGCGGAAGCAGCGCAGAGCGGCGCGCGCCTTATCGTAACGCCCGAGATGGCGACGACTGGCTACTGCTGGTATGACCGGGCGGAAATTGCTCCCTTCGTCGAGCCGATCCCCGGGCCGACGACCGATCGCTTTGCGATGCTCGCGCGCGAGCACAACTGTTTTATCGTGTTGGGCCTACCCGAGGTTGATCCCCGGACAGGAATCTTTTACAACAGCGCCGCGTTTCTCGGACCTTCTGGGGTCATCGGTGTCTACCGTAAGACGCATAGTTTCATCAGTGAGCCCAAGTGGGCGAAGGACGGTGATCGCGGCTTCCCGGTCTGGGAGACGGAACTTGGGCGCATCGGCATCCTCATCTGTATGGACGCTGATTACTTCGAGCCTGCACGTATCCTCGCGCTTCAGGGTGCCGATATTCTCTGCTTCCCGACCAATTGGCTGCTCGAAAAGGGCCCTGGGGCAGCGTGGATGGCACGAGCTTTCGAGAACGGCTGCTACCTTATCGCGGCTGATCGGTATGGCTGCGAGCGCGGCGTGCAGTTCTCCGGTGGCTCGGCCATTATCGATCCGGACGGCCGGATCCAGTCGCGGCTCGATACTGGAGACGGGATCGTTTACGGAGAGGTTGATCTCGAGCGTGCCCGGGAGAAACGGTTCCCCGGAGCGACGACGCCAGACAAGCTACTGGCACGCCGCCCAGATCTCTACGATACGTTGACTCTCAATGCGTACCTCTGGAACCCGCTCGAGTTCCATGGGCTCTATGGCCACCGCCCACTCCCGCCCGGCCGACGAAGTCGCGTCGCGGTTGTTCAGTTGCAACCGCTCTCTGGGACGTTCGCGGGAAACCTTGCAGCCATCGAGCAAGCGTTGCAGACCCTGCCGCGCGAGACGCGTCTCGTCGTCTTCCCAGAATATGCACTGACCGGTATACCCCACGATGCGGACGAGGCCATGCGCCTTGCGCTCCCGGCGCTAGAAGTGGTCACCGCGCTACACCACCTCGCACGTCGGTTCCGCACCATGCTGGTGGTCGGTTTCCTCGAGCGCCTGCCCGAGGGCTTTGCCTCGAGTGCTGTCCTGGTCGGGCCGGATGGGCTTCGCGCTCACTATAGGAAGACGCATGTGGTCGGCTGGGAGCGTGCATTCCTGACGCCGGGGAATGCGCGGCCACCAGTTGTCGATCTCCCGCTTGGCCGCGTCGGGCTGATCCTCGGAAGCGACCTTTGTTTCCCCGAAATAATCCGGGTGCTTGCCCTGGACGGTTGTGATCTCATTGTTGCTCCTGCCGGACCGCTCCTTCCGCCTGTCCAAGGCATGGGACCGACTGTGGTTCCACTGCACGCACCAGCCGTCACTGGAGACGATCCAACGCATTTCCACCTGGCACGTGTTCGCGCGTTTGAAAATGCCACCTATATCGCCTATGCGGCACTCCCACAGCCGGAGGGTACTGGCTGGAGTGGACTGTTCGGACCAGAGCCCCAGACACGAACTCTGGAGCAACTCGTTGAGCCGACCGCGACGGGCGTGACGGTGGGAACAGTGGATACCACAAGCCGCTCCGCTCGTTTCCCTACTAACCCGGTTCGCGCGAAGGAGCTCCTGCGGATGCGGCAACCGCATCTCTACGACTGCCTGCAACTCGCGTACAGCACCGACAGCGCTTCCTCCAGTCTTACCGGAGCGTCACCGGTCCACGCTGCTGATCACGCAGGATCACGCTGACCCACAGCCGCAGCCGCTGAGCGATGGCGTCCCGCACGTTCCGAAATGCTTCCAGTCGTTCTGCCTCGCTTCCCTCCACCGTACTCGGATCAGGGAAGGACCAGTGAATCTGCTCACCACCCGGAAAGACGGGGCAACGTTCTCGTGCCTGGTCACAGACGGTAATCACATAGTCAAAGGTCTGCCCCAGGAACTCCTCAACCGATTTTGCGCGGAGACCACTCGTTTGAATGCCAAGTTCCTCAAGCACGCGGATCGTCAGCGGGTGGACCGCGGTTGGCTCTGTCCCGGCAGAGTACACCTCAACCGCCTCGCCCGCCATCCAGCGCAACAGCGCTTCGGCCATTTGGGAACGTGCCGCATTATGCGTGCAGACGATGAGCACACGGATCGGTTGTCGCTGCGCATCCTCGCCCACGTGATCCCCCGAAAGTCGCAAATCCTCAGCAACATCAAAGTCTGCTCGACCAGTCGCAGGACAATATTGCAGAATCATGAAAACCCGCTCGTTTTGATCTGCTGTGATGCTATGCTCGGTCCGGTGTTGCTGGGCCCTTCAGATGACGGCGAGAGATATGCAAAAGTCAGCACACGCCGATAAGGCGCTTACCGACTGGCTCAACACAGCCGTTCAACGATTGGTAGAAACGCTCCGTCCCGAACGCATTCTTCTCTTCGGCTCGTTCGCGCGTTGTACTGCGGGACGCCACTCGGATCTAGACCTCATTATTATTTGGGACACTGACCTTGGTCCACTCGAGCGGATTGGCCGTGCACTGGAGCTCTTGGCGGATGCTCCTCGCCCGGTCGATGTTCTCGTCTATACTCCTCGCGAGTTTCAGGAGCGTTGCGATCTCCCGTTCTTGCGAGGGATATTGCGAGAGGCAAAAGTGCTCTATGAGCGTCGAGAAGCGCCGAGCTGAAGCTTGGCGTTGGCTCCGGCAAGCTGAAGATGATCTTGAAGCAGCTCGCGCGCTCCGAGATGCGCGCAAGTACGCCCAAGCCTGCTTTTTCGCACAGCAGGCAGCCGAGAAAGCGCTCAAAGCGCTCTGGTACGCAGCGGATCTTGACCCCTGGGGGCACTCGGTTACCCGACTGATCGATGAACTCCCGCCGGAGCTCCGGAGTTCCTTGGAATCGCTTCGCCAAGCAGCACTCGCACTCGACAAGCTATACATCCCAACGCGCTATCCTGATGCGCTCGGAGTGCTGACTCCGGCCGAGGCCTATACCCTGGCTGAGGCGGAGCGTGCCATCGCTGACGCTCAGTCTATCCTTGCCGCTGTGCACGCTGCACTGGCCTGAAGAGCTTGCTTCCGACACACCAATTCTCACAGTCCACCACAGAATGGCGCAGGGACTGGTCAGCGTAACACAGTGCTTGCTGACCGGCTGAATTTGCCCCTTGACAAGGAAGAAGGTCGGAGCATGAAGCCCCTGTCTCACTGCCGTGTGTCATGCGATCATGTGCCTGGAGGAGGGGTAGTGGGACGCCACCAGCGTGACCGCGGCTATGCCTGGGTGATTGTCGGCACGCTCGCGCTGACGGAGACGGTTTCTTGGGGCGTGCTCTACTACGGATTTCCTGTCTTCCTTGTGCCTATGGAGCGCGAACTCGGGGAGTCGCGTGCCAGCCTTACTGGTGCATTCTCTCTTGCCCTGCTCCTCTCTGGGCTGGCTGCACCGCTGGTTGGGCGCATACTCGACCGTGCTGGCCCGCGTTGGCCGATGACGCTCGGCTCGCTTCTTGCCACACTGCTCGTTCTTGCGTGGTCGCGTATTCAGGGACTACCCGCGTTCTATGCGCTCTGGGCCGGTCTTGGACTTGCCATGGCACTCGTCCTCTACGAGCCGGCCTTTGCCACGCTCGCGAAGTGGTTTGAGCGCCGCCGGCGGTTGGCAATCACGGTTCTCACGCTTGTCGGTGGGCTTGCCTCTGTCATCTTTACTCCGTTCAACACCTGGCTCGTCAGCCTCCTCGGCTGGCGTGATGCGTTGGTCGCCCTCGCTGGACTGTTGTTCGTTGCCACGGCTCTGCCGCATGCGCTGCTGCTCCGTGCGCCACCTGATCACCGTCCTGTCGGCCGGGAAGCGCCGGCTTCCAGTGCTCGCGCTGCGCTCCGCACCCCCACATTCTGGGCACTGAGCACGGCGTTGACACTCGCCGCGCTCGTCACGGTGGCCGTGAATGTCCATCTCCTGCCGTATCTCCAGGGTCGCGGCTTCGCGCCTGCCTTTGCTGCGACTGCAACCGGCCTGGTCGGCCTGATGCAAATTCCGGGCCGCTTACTCGTCGCACCGCTCGGTCGCTGGCTGTCCAACCGGACGTTGACGACCGCAGTCTTCCTCGTCCAAGGTGGTGCCTTGCTTCTCTTGCTCCTTCCCAATGGCAGGGAGGCTGCCGTCCTCGGGTTTGTCGTGGCATTTGGGATGGCCAACGGGATGATTACGATCTTGCGAGCCGCGCGCCCCGCCGAACTGTTTGGTAGTACTGCCTATGGGGCCATCGCTGGCACCATGACGCTTCCAATTACGTTGGCGCGTGCAGCGGCGCCCCTCGGTGTCGGTACACTCTATACGGTTCTTGGGCACTATGAACCGGTCTGGTGGGGCCTTGTCCTCGTGGGATGTATCTCGGCACTGGCGGCAGCGGTGGCCGAGTCCACTGCCCGGCGCACGCTCTCGCCCGCACTGCAGTCACCCGAGCCGGAGTAGCGCTTCTCGCTGGAAGAGGCGGCGACCAGCGCGCAAAATTCCAAACGCCGTCGCCCAGACGACCACACAGCCAAGCAGTGCGAGGCGCCAGTCGATCAGGAAGAGCCCGCTTGCCTGTGCCACCATGACGCCGATGAGCGGCATTGCCAATAACCCACTCAGCTGCATGACTTCCTGAAACCCGCGCACCCGTGCCGAGATAAGCACAACGGTTCCTAGCCCGAGGAACGCGACCCCTGGTACCCCGAGGAGTGCGAGGATGAGCAACGGTACGCTCGGGAGGAGTGGGGGCCCGACACCGGTTACAGCGATGGCTACCAGCACTTCGACAAACGTACCCAGCCAACCGATCGCGATGGCCGGAAGCGCAGCAGCCAGGACTTTGCCGAAGAACAACTCTTCGTCGCGGATCGGCGTTGCCAGTAATGCCTCGAGTGTCCGCCGTTCCCGCTCGCCAGCAAGACTGTCCGCGGCGATCGCAGTCGCCACAGCAAGAGGGACAATGAGCATTAAAGGTGCGAACTGGTAGCTGAGAAGCACGACCGCGATCTGCTGTCCCGGCTCAAGTCGCTCGAGCTGTGCTCGGTCGGAAGGAGGGAGGGCACGAATCAGCGGTTCGAGTTCGCTGTCTGGTGCCTCGCTAAGGAACCGCCCCATCAGCGCGAAACCGACCGGCATCGCGACGAAGAAGATCAGAGGTAGGACAACAAGTGGCACGAGCACTGGCCGGCTTCGCCGCACCGCTGTGAGGTCTTTGCGCACGATCGCCCGGACACGCTGCCAGTGCACGCCTCACCTCCGTTCTGTTCGTTGGTGCAACGCCAAGTAGACGTCCTCCAGCGATGGCGTGCGGAGCATCACACCGTACACCGGAACGCCAGCTCCAACGAGCGCGGCAACAACATCGGGAACCTGCCGCCGCGTCATCCGCTCGACGATGATCCGCCCTGGTTCCGGCTCCGCCCATGCTGCCAGACTGCGGCGCGTGAGGACATCGATCGCGATATCGATGAGTTCTGGCTCTACTTCAACAGCCAGCTGTGCTGGAACGCCGAGTGCAGCAGCAAGTTCTTGTGGATGTCCCTCCACCAGCACGCGTCCGCGTTCAAGAATCACGACGCGGTCACAGAGCCGTTCCGCCTCATCCAAGTTGTGCGTTGCCAGGAGAATCGTCCGCCCCTCGCGTCGCCGCTCGGCGATTAACTCCCGGACGTGGTGTGCTGCCACCGGATCGAGCGTCGCAGTTGGCTCGTCCAGGAGCAAGAGCTCCGGGTCGTGGAGAAGACAGCGCGCCAACGCAAGACGCTGGCGCATCCCAGCGCTGTAGGTCGCCACCCGGCGGTCGGCCACCTCGGCCAGCCCAAACTGCTCCAACAGTGCTGCGATGCGCTGAGCCTGGACTGCCCGCGGAACGTCGTAGAGATCGGCGAAGACCTGTAAGAGTTCCCGTGCCGTCAAGCGCTCGTCGAGCCCCAGAGACTCACCGACGACACCTGTCCGTTGACGGATCCGCTCGCCATCGACCATTGGTTCGAACCCAAAGACGCGCACTGTTCCACCGTGGGGCGCGAGCAGACCGAGTACGAGACGGATCGTGGTTGTCTTTCCTGCTCCGTTATGACCGAGCAGACCAACAATCTCGCCGGCAGCGACCTGGAAACTGATCCCGGCAAGCGCCACGGTCTGACCGAACCGCCGCTCCAACCGGTCGACCACGATGACAGGTGTGTCGGTTGCCACTGGATCGATACCCCCAAACTGCAGAGAGCCACATCGTCTCTTCTCATCGACTTGCTCGAGATATCCCTCGATGAGTGAGCCACGTCCAGAAGTCTGCGGACAAGGTTCAGCTGACCATCTTTGCGGCAGTTGGAGCTTTGCGTCATCCGTGGCCACAGGATCACGGACGTGCGAAGTCACTTTCCCTCACTCCCTCCCATGCAGGTTCCTCTTCGTCGCGGAACGGGTCAAAGCGCGAGGCAGTGAGCAGCACTGGGCCAATCGCAGTCGGGAGGATTTCGCAGCGATCCCAACGATGAGCTACAGGGTGCAGAACAGGCTTCTTCCCGCACCACAAAACGCTGTGCATCTTGGGACCAGCAGTTGCTCTTGCCTGTTCCAGCGCGGAACGAGCCGCTTCGACTCGGTTATCTGCCTTGAAACGGGCAAGGACAACGCTGAAAAGTGTTGAGCGGTGCAAGAGCATTGGAGATGATGCCGAACGATGTGACGTATCAGTATCAGCAGTGCTCCATCAGAGCAGGCGGTTGTGCATCAAGGGTTGCCAATGCGGCCTGTTGTTTGGCCTGGCGTTCGGTTAGCTGGCAGCGGATACGGCTCGTTCTCTTGTGTGGCAACTGAACAGTGCCGCGCTGCCCTCTCGCGCAGCACTGCCGAATCGCCGTTCTTTGCCGAAAACCAACTTCCTGGCGTCGCTTCAATTGGATGGTGCCAATTGGCTGTTGTCCGGGATACTCGTTCCGCGCACGCTTGCCGTATTGGAGAGAGGAGGATGGTCATGCAGATTGGACGACCCGGGCAGTCACAGCGGTTCGCGTTCACTCCCCTCACCATCGCCCTAAGCGGCGTGATGATCGCCGTAGTCTTCGTGGCCACCCGCTTCATCCAGGTGCCGATCCCAAGTGGCTATATTCACCTCGGCGATATTGCCATCTATACGGGTGCTTTCCTGTTCGGCCCCATCGTCGGGGGCATCAGCGGAGCGCTTGGCCCGATGCTGGCTGACCTCACCAGTGGGTATGGTCAGTACGCTCCGGCGACGCTTGTGCTCCATGGGCTCCAGGGCCTCCTCGCCGGTTGGATCGGCTGGCGCGCCGGGATCTGGCGCATGATCCTCGCTGTGACCATTGGCGGTCTTCTCATTGTCGTCGGGTATTTCTTGTACGAAGTCGCCGTGCTGCGCATCGGTCTCGCCACCGCGACGGCCAACGTGCCCTTCAATATTTGGCAGGTCGTCTCGGGGGCGGTCGGGGGTGTCGCGTTGACGATCCTCTTTCGGGAGAGCTACGCCGCGCTCCTCGCCCGTCTACAGCCGCAACGGTTCCGCCGCGAGGCCTGAGTACCCGCCGGCGGGCCGACCTTCTGCGCCGAACCGGTGAGCGCGGGCTCGTTGCTCATATATTGGTGTGGATAACCTTCCAATGAATCCTGAAATCCAGCCGGTAGAAGCCTCGACCTCGGATGCCAGGCCGAGCATGGCGACACGCGTCGTCGTTCGGGCTGAGGGGTTCACCTACCGCTATCCTGCTCTTGTCCCTGGTGAACAACCACAGACGGCGCTTGACGATCTCACCTTCGCCATTCCCGCGCGACAAGTCGTTGGTCTGGTCGGTGCCAGTGGGAGTGGTCTAACCACGCTCTGCCTCGCCCTTGCTGGCTTGGTTCCCCATGAGACTGGTGGGACCGTGCGCGGATGGCTTGTTGTTGCTGGTCAGGAAACGACCAGTGTTCCACCGGCTGAACTTGCTCGCTCGGTCGGCATCGTCTTCGAGGATCCGGAGGCTAATCTCATCGGGCTGAGCGTAGCGGACGAAGTTGCTTTTGCGCTCGAACTCCGCGGGCTCCCACCGGGGGAAGTCGCGCAGCGGGTCGCTTGGGCGCTCGAGACAGTGGGTCTAGCGCACGAATCTGATCGGCCGTCTGGGCACCTTTCCGGCGGTCAGAAGCAGCGTCTCGCCCTGGCTGTTGCGCTCGCAGCCCAGCCCGAACTGCTCGTGCTCGACCAACCAACCACCCAGCTGGATCCACGCGGAAAGCGCGAACTTCTCCAAGCGCTCGCTGCGCTGGCAGCTGATCCCGTTCGCTCGCTTACAATCGTTCTCGCTGAGCGTGACAGCGATCTCCTGCTCCCGCTCGTTGAGCGCGTGCTCGGCCTCGCCAATGGTCGGATTGTCCTTGATGCTCCACCCGCGGAAGTCTTCACCGATCTCGAACGTCTCCACGCACTCGGTACCGCTGAGCCCCAGCTGGCGGCACTGACCCGTCATCTTCGGGCGCGTGGCCTGTCGACTGCGCCGCGCCTCTTCCGCCATGTCAGCGAGGCCGCGGCGTACTTGCGCACGGCGTTTGAGCGAGAGAGACAGGACTCGGGTAAACCGAGTCCTGTCGACCTGTCACAGAGTTCATCTGCCCAGCTGCGCGGTGGTGCCGTCCAAATGACCGGCCCTGATCTCGCTCCTGAGCCGGTCCTTCGGATCGAACGCCTCTCTTTCCACTATCCGAACGGGCCGCTGGTCTTACGTGATGTAGAGCTCACCCTTGCCCCCGGCGAGGTGGTCGCCATCGTCGGTCCGAACGGCTCAGGGAAGACCACGCTTGCCCGGCAGGTGATCGGGGCTCTCCATCCCACTGCTGGTCGCGTCCTCGTTACCGGCCAGGACACACGGACGAAGACGATCGGCCAGCTCGCTGCTTTCGTCGGTTACGTCGCGCAGAATCCGGACCACCAACTCATTCACGCGACCCCCTTGGCTGAAGTCTCTTTCGGGCTACGGCAACTTGGACTCCCGACCGAGGAGGTCGAGCAGCGAGCCCGGGAAACGCTCGCGCGCTTTGGCCTCTTGCCCTTTGCCGAGCGACATCTCCCTCTCCTGAGTCGCGGGCAACGCCAGTTGGTTGCGCTCGCGGCAGCGGTGGCGCGCGAGCCAGCGCTTCTCGTCCTCGACGAACCGACCAGTGCTCTCGATCAAGCTGGCCGTGAGCTTCTCGTGCACCTGCTCGCCGAGCGTGCGGCCGCTGGTGCGAGTACGCTGCTCATCAGCCACGATCTCCGGTTGGTTGCACGGTGTGCGCATCGCGTTGTCCTGCTCAGCGAGGGGATCGTGCGGGCCGAAGGACCGCCACGTGTTGTTCTTGGTGATGCTGAGCTTTTGGAGGTGAGTGGACTCGTCCCACTTCCTGTCACCGAGCTGAGTTGTGCGTTGGGACTACCGCCAGCGCTCGAGCCTGAGGAACTCATCGCAGCGCTTCTCACGCCATCCGCTGCTATCGCACCTGAGCCAGCCCAAGCTGCTCGCTCGCCGACAGCGCCATCCGCGCACTCCGAACCGACCTTGCCGCGACGCCAACGCGCGGTGCCTGCTTTGGCACGCCTCGATCCCCGGGTCAAGCTCGCGCTAGTCCTCGTCGCTGCGCTACCGCTGCTCCTCTGGCAGAATCCGCTCGTCCTCGTGGTCGTAGTCGCCTTGTTGCACGTTCTCCTCTGGCGTGGTGGCGGTTTCGACCGCGCGCGACTCACAGCGGTTTGGCGAGCGCTCGCGCCACTCCTCCTGCTCGTGCTCGTGCTCCGTCCCCTCTTCGATCGTGCTGGTGAGCCGGCCCTTGTCTCTTACGGCCCGTTTGTGCTTACCCTGCCAAGCATCCTCGGCGCGGTGGGTGCGGCGCTCCGCCTGGTCGCACTGGCGCTGCTCGCACTAGCCTGGGTCGCAACGACAAGTGAGCGAGCGTTGGTGCAAGGTCTTGTCCGGCTGGGGCTTCCGGCGAGCGTGGGACTTGCGCTCACCATTGGCCTCCGTTTCATTCCCATCTTTGCTCAGACGTTCTCCACAGCATCCGAAGCGCTGCAGACTCGCGGCTGGGTCATCCCGGAACGGGGGATGGCACGTCTGCGCGCCTTGCTTCCCGTTCTTTCCGCTGCCCTCGCCGCAACGTTTCGCCAGGCGCAACAGCTCAGCTGGGTTCTCACCGTTCGTGGTGTGGGCGTGCGCGGACACCGCCCGCGTTTTGGGGAGCTCCGCCTCGGCCAACTCGACTGGATCGTGCTCGTTGCTGGCCTCGCTGCAGAGTTCCTGCTCCTTGCGGCCACGCTCGCCGGCTTTGGTCGTTCTCCTCTGTGGCCGGTGGGCTGAGGCGGGGCATTGTCAGTCTCTACCGCAATTCGCGCAGGACAGCGCGCACGTTCTGCGCGCGATGCGACAGCCCCGTGGTCAAGGTGAGAACCACAAAGGAAGGCATATCGCGAGCGCACGGTCACCAGCTGCTCTGCTCGGGATCGGCGGCTTTCGCCTAGGACACTCTCTGGTGCATCACATCGCCGTCGTGCCCACTGCCAGGAAGCGTGGGCACGCGCTCTTCCCTAGCGCATCTTCGCGCTACCGTGCACTCCTTTGGTCGGTTTGTTGAGCGACCAATCGCGTCGCTCAGTAGATGCACTTGATATAGCCGCCGTCCACCTGGAGTGAGGCGCCAGTAATGTAACTTGCGCGTTCTGAGGCGAGGAAGACGACCGCGTTAGCGAACTCTTCCGGATCGCCGTACCGGCCCAGCGGGATCTGCGCAATTGTCCGCTGGCGTATTTCCTCGACTGACACTCCGGCTCGTTCGGCATTGACTTGATCCAGGTAGAGGAGCCGCTCGGTGGCGATCCGTCCGGGGAGCACGTTGTTGACGCGGATGTTATATGGAGCGAGTTCCTCGGCGAGTGTCTTCGCTAGCGCCGCCACTCCTGCGCGGAAGACGTTGGACAAGATGAGGTTGGGAATCGGCACCTTGATTGAGGACGACGTCATCACGATGATGGCGCCGCCTCCGCGTGCTCGCATCGACGGTAGTACGCCCCGGATCAAGCGTACCGCACTCATCAGCGTGAGCTCGAACGCTGCCTGCCAGGGAGTATCGTCCGGAAAGTCCTGGAAAGTGCCAGCCGGCGGGCCTCCGGCGTTCGTCACCAGGATGTCGACACCACCGAAGTGGGAGATCGTTCGCTCGACGAAGTGCGCGATGTCCTCAGCGCGTGTCACGTCTGCCGGAACCGCCAATGCGTCCACTCCGTATTCACGCGCGGCTTTGGCCACCGCTTCGAGCGCTGTCTCGTTCCGACTACAGATCGCGAGGTTCGCCCCCTCTCGCGCGAAGCCGAGCGCCACGGCCTTGCCGAGCCCTTGGCTGGCTGCTGCCACCATCGCGACCTTCCCGCGGAGCCCAAGATCCATCGCGCACCTCCCGACGAACGCATGGCGCCGGACGACCCTGGCCGGCGCCTCCTCGCACCCGCTGCCAGTATGGGCCGAGCGGCGCGCGTTGACAAGCCGGGCTGAGGCGTGTGTCAGGACCAGAGCAGTGCTGAGCTCGTCGCTCTGCCCGGTGCGGAATGCCCGACACCGAGCTGACATTCGCTGGAGCCGAGATTCTTCCCCCTTTGCCCCCTTGTCTCTCCCCTGCAATGCGTCTGTGTGGAGCCGGGGCTTCGAGGAGAGGCCTCGTATGCCCGAGCAGGAATGACCGAGGATGCCGCACAGGATGGAGTGCGGTCGCCGGGGGTCGGCATCCTCGCAGGCGTGTGCGAGCATCGGGAGCCTTTGTGCCGCAATGATCTCCTGACGACCACAGGGCTGAGAACCTGCCCTGGCCACTACTCAGCAAAGACCATAAACTCGAGTAAGTTCCCAAATGGGTCGCGACAAAAGAAGCGAGGCCGTCCCGGGATTGGTGTCGCGTCGTAGGGGTGATATCCGGCCTCGACAAGCCGAGCGCGGATCGCTGCGAGGTCGTCGACTTCGAAACAGATGTGGCGCCGTGAGCGACCGCGCGTCTCGTCGTCCTCGGCGACGATGTGGAGCTCGCTTGGCCCAACGTCGAACCAGAGCAGGATATTGAGTCCAGCCAAACTCTCCGGAACCGGTTTCTCCCGGAGCCCGAGCACGCCACCGTAGAAGGCGCGTGCTGTCTCCGTCCCGTCGAGCGGCGCTGTGATCGAGACGTGTTGAATCCGCTTCAGCGTGGTCATACCATCACCTCCTGCGTGGCGAACGTCCGATCCTACCCGTGACCGTCATTCTTCCGCTGCGGCTCGATTGCCGGCATCCACCAGGCGTGGCAAATACGCTGCCCCCTGGGCCTCTACAAAGCTGTGCTGCGTCAGCCACTGTGCGTGACAATAGTCTGCTCCCTGGCCTCATCTCGCCATATTGGCTTCTCCCGCCGATTTTCCTCCGGAACTGCGCGTAAACCGATCAACGAGCGCTCCCTCGTTGCCGCTGCCAGCACCACGCCGCAGTTCCAGATCGGTGTCGACCGACCTTCGAGGGGAAACCCGTGGCGCACCTTCCCGACGGGAGGCTGAACAGTTCCTGAAGTCACTGCCCCTGGCTGGTTCCCCTGACCATAGACGGAGGTGAGGGGCAAACGGATGGCCGGATCTCGGTGATCGGTGCTGGCCACCAGCCTTGTACCCCATCGGAAAGAGGGAGTGCGAGGCGGAGTTACGGTCGGGAGTCCAGAATGAGGCTTGGAGTTCCCCTCGGATGTGCGACCAGCCGGCGTTCCCTCGGAAACCGGCGCGTTTGGCAGTCGGTCTTCCATCGTGTAGTCTGCTTCTCCCTGCCTCGCGTGCTCTGCATACCGAGCGCAGCCAGAGTTCCTGGAAGGCGATGGTGCTCGACCTCCGGTCTGTTCCCTCTTGACAGCCACACCACCCGCTCTTACGATAATCGATAATCGCAGATCTGCAATGCCCAGGTTCGTGGTACCGATACAAAGCGAGCCGAAACGGCAGGAGAGGCGATGAGTTGGCCCCAGTTCGTGACCGTCACGCTGAACGGTTTGACGCTCGCGGCGCTGTACTTCATCGTTGCCATCGGCTTTACCCTGATCTTCGGAGTGCTCCGCGTGGTCAACCTTGCCCATGGATCGCTGTACCTGTTCGGTGGCTACCTCGGCTGGAGCGTTGCCGATCGGACAGGGAGCTGGGTGCTGGGCGCCGTTGCTGCCCTATTCGTCACTGCTCTTGCTGGACTGTTGTTGCAACTGGGTTTGCTTCGGCGCATCCATGGTCAGGAACTCCGCGAGGCGCTCGTGACCATCGGCGTCTCGATCGTTGCTGCCGATCTCATGCTGGCGCGTTGGGGCGGCTTCACCTATGACTTTTCGCCACCGGAAGTCATTACTGGTGGCCTCCGTATCCCGCTGCTCGACATCGGCTATCCCCGCTATCGCCTCTTCGTGCTTGCCTTCGCCATTGCGCTCGGACTCATACTCTGGTTTGTCCTCGCGCGCACTCGTCTTGGGATCACTGTGCGCGCTGCCATCGATGACCGCGACATGGTCGCGGCAGTCGGCATCGACGTGCAGCGTCTCTTCGCGCTCATGTTCGCCGTTGGTGCCGGACTCGCGGGGCTCGCCGGGGTGATCGGCGGTTCAGTGCTCTCGATCTCCTCAGGGGAAGACGCTCGGTATCTCTTGGCGTCACTCATTGTGGTCATTGTCGGCGGGATGGGTAGTCTGCCGGGCACGGCGGTCGCAGCAGTGCTCGTCGCTCTGGTCGAGCAGTACAGCCTCGCTCTCTTTCCCACCTACGCAGCGATCGTGAGCTTTCTGCTGATGGTCGTGGTGCTCGCACTTCGTCCGCAAGGTCTGTTCGGGAGGCCGGCGTGAGGAAGACACGTCTCCTCGCAGCACTGCTTCTCTTCCTCTTGTTGACGTTTCCCCTCTGGGGCAGTGCCTACTTTGTCGGGCGCATCTTCACTCCCGCACTGTTTTTCGGCATTATCGCCCTTAGTCTCTCCTTGCTCGCTGGCTACGGTGGAATGGTCTCCTTGGCGCAGATGACGCTGGCAGGCCTGGCCGGGTATGGTTACGGCTACCTGACGATCACTCTCGGACAGCCGTGGTGGATTGGCATCCTTGCCGGACTCGCAGTTGCGACGCTTGCCGCGTTGGTCTTCGGACTGATTGCGGTGCGCTCAACTGGCATCTACTTCCTGATGATCACTGTCGCACTCGGCATGGTCGTCTACGCCCTTGCCAACCAGAATCGTTCGATCTTCGGCGGTCACACGGGGATCCTTGGTATCCGTGCTCCAGAACTTTTCGGCCATTCCCTGGTAGAGCGCACGATCTTCTACTACCTCTGTCTCGCCATCGGTCTTACGACCTATGGTTTTGTGCGCTATCTCGCTGGCACGCCCTTCGGGTTGGCCCTGCAAGCGCTGCGCGACGATCCGCGGCGCTTGAGTACGCTGGGCTATAACGTCGCGCTCCATCGCGTGGCCGCATTTACCCTTTCCGGCTTCCTGGCCGGAATCGGTGGCTTACTTCTCGTCTGGTACAACGGAGCTATCTCACCAACAACAATCGATCTCACTCGACTCATCAACATTCTTGTCATTGCTGTGATCGGTGGCCTGGCCTACGCCGAGGGAGCATTTCTCGGTGCGCTGGTCTTCGTTCTCGTCACGAATTTTGCGAGTTCCTTTACACAGCGCTTCAACACTGTGATCGGTCTGACCTTTCTCGCGATCGTCCTGTTCTCTCCCGAAGGGCTGAGCGGCATCGCGCTGCGCCTTTGGTCGCTGCTGCGCCGCACGCTCCTGGCGCGTCTTGCGCCATCGCGCCATACCGGTCTCTAGCGAAGGGAGGTGTCTCCTCGTGTCGCGTTTGAAGGACTGTTCCGGCGATCCGAAGACAAGGAGAGGAGGAGAACGATGAACAGGCAGGAACTTCGGTTGAGCCGTCGGGCACTCCTGCGGCGCGCGGGACTCTTCGGTCTGGCAGCCTCTGCGTCGGCTCTCCTGGGGGCTTGTGCCGGCCAGCAGGCGACGCCAACTCCCGCGCCACCGGCTGCGAGCCCCACGCCTGCTGCGGCGGCCTCACCGACTGCCCCACCAGCGACACCAGCCGCAGCGGCTAGCCCGACGGTCACGGTTGGGCCGGCTGCCGGTGAGATCGTCATCGGCATCCTCGCAACGTTGGAAGGGGCCTTCGCACTGTACGGTGAGGAGGCTGTTCGTGGTGTCGAGCTCGCCGTGGCCGAGTTTGGCGGAGCCATCGCTGGCAAGAAGATCCGTCTTGTCAAAGAGAGCACCGATGCCACACCACAAGTCGCTCGCGAGAAGGCTCGGAAGCTCATCGAGCAGGACAAGGTCGACTGCATCGTCGGACCGCTCTCCGGGGACGAAGGGCTGGCGCTCCGCGACTACGCGAAGACAATCCCCGATAAGACGATCGTCAACGGCACGTCGGCTGCCCAGGACACAACGCTGCGCGATCCGGCTCCAAACTTCTTCCGCTTCTCGACCGATGGTGTCCAGTGGATGGCTGGTTTGGGTACCTACTGCTATCAAGTCAAGGGCTACCGCCGCGTAGCCACGCTCGGTGAGGACTACTCTTACCCCTACAGTCAAGTGGCGGGCTTCCTCCTAGAGTTTTGCCGTCTCGGAGGCGAGTGTGTTGCTCAGTTCTGGGTCCCGATCGGGACGAAGGACTACAGCTCGGTCATTACCTCGATGCCCAGCGATATCGATGCGATCTATGTCATCCTCGGAGGTTCGGATGCGGTCAATTTCCTGAAAGCATACGCCGAGTTCGGCGGCAAGGCGGCACTCATCGGCGGAAGCTCGACCATCGACCAGAATGTCTTGGAGACCAAAGGACCGCTGCGCGAGCGGGTTATTGGCATTCCAGGGGCTGGACCGGTCGCGGCCGACAATCCTGATCCCGCCTGGAAGTCCTGGGTGGAGGCCTACCGGAAGCAGTTCCCACAGGGGCTCAGCACGCCGTCGCTCTTCTGCTGGGGTTACTACGTCAATGCAAAGGGCTTGCTCCTTGGCCTCCAAGCTGTCAACGGTGACCTGAGCGATGGACAGAAAAAGCTCCAAGCTGCGCTCGCCAAGGTCGAGTTTGACGGTCCGACCGGCCACATCAAGCTGGACAAGAATCGCCAGGCTATTGCCAATAACTTTGTGACTGAGGTTGCCGAGGGACCGAACGGGACCCTATACAATAAGCTTGTCAAGGTGGTCGAAGGGGTCAACCAGACACTTGGACTACCCGAGGACAAGTACCTCTCGCTCGGCTCATTCACACGCGACAACCCGACCTGTGAGAAGATCAAGCAGACCTTCGGGTCCTGAACATGGTCGCTGTCGAGGCGCACCGCCCGCAAACTGCGGCTCACGCCCTGGAGCTCCAGGGCGTGAGCCGCCGCTTCGGTGGACTTGTCGCGGTCCGCGATGTCTGGCTCGCCCTCGAGCCGGGCGAACGACGTGCCATCATCGGCCCCAACGGCGCGGGGAAGACGACGCTTTTCAATGTCATCACTGGTGAACTCCGTCCCACGACCGGCACGATCCGCTTCTTCGGTCATGACGTCACACGTCTGCCACCCCACCAACGTATCCGGCTTGGGCTAGCGCGTACCTACCAGACCCCTCTCGTTTTTCCGCGTCTCAGCGTCGCCGATAATCTCTACCTCGCCATCCGAGGCGTTCAACCGTGGCGACTCAGCCTGCGCCGACCGAGGGCCGAGGATCCCGAGCGTGTGGAAGTCGAGCGCCTCGCAGAACGGGTCGGTCTCCGGCATGCCTTGCACGCGCTGGCTGGTGCGCTCTCGCACGGGGAGCAACGGCAACTCGAGCTCGGGATGGCGCTCGCAAGTCGGCCGAAGTTGCTGCTCCTCGACGAGCCCGCTGCCGGTCTCTCCCCCGGCGAGCGAGAGCAGCTCACCACGCTTCTCCTGGCACTGGAGCCCGAGATGACGGTCTTGCTCATCGAGCACGACATGGATGTCGCGTTCCAAGTGGCACAGCGGGTGACGGTACTCCATGAGGGACGCGTCATCGCTGAGGGAACACCCGATGAGATTGCTATGAACTCGACCGTGCAACAGGTCTACCTCGGGGGGACACAATGACGAACGCGCCGCTTCTTGAAGTCCGTGGGCTCCATGCCTATTATGGCCAGAGCCATGTCCTCCAGGGGATCGATCTGGTGCTCGGGCACGAGCCGCTTGCTGTCCTCGGGCGGAACGGTATGGGAAAAACAACGCTCTGCCTCGCACTCACCGGTCTTTTACCGAGCGTCCGCGGGTCTATTCGCTTTGCTGGGCACGAGCTCGTCGGCCAGGCACCGCATCGGATCGCTGCACTTGGGGTGGGGTACGTCCCGCAAGGGCGACGTATCTTCCCCTCCCTGACAGTTGAGGAGCATCTCCGGCTCGTTCCGCGCCGTGCCACTGGCACGGGTGACGTATGGACACCAGAACGCATCTATGCGCTCTTTCCGCGTTTGGCCGAACGAAGACGCCAGCCGGCCGGCACGCTTTCCGGTGGTGAGCAGCAGATGCTGGCCATCGCTCGCGCGCTCCTCACCAACCCGCAACTGTTGATCATGGACGAACCATCGGAGGGGCTCGCTCCGGTCATCGTCGAGCAACTCATTGCCACACTCCGACATCTCGCGGAGGGCGGGCTTGCCATTCTCCTCGTCGAGCAACGACTGGCTGTCGCGACCGCTGTCGCTCAGCGCATCGCCATCATGGTCGGCGGACGGATCGCGCTCGAGACGAGCTCTGACAGACTCCTCGCTGATCCGGCGCTGCAACAGCGGTACCTTGGGGTGAGTGCCCGGCGCGCGGCATAGGGGAAGGGGGCGAGGATGCCGACTGTCGTGCTGATCGGCACGCTCGATACCAAGGGTACGGAGTATGCATTTCTGCGACAGCGCCTCCGCGAGCACGGTTGTGAGGTTGTTCTTGTAGACGCCGGTGTGCTTGGTGAACCCCAGACCGTCCCAGACGTCACCCGTGAAGCCGTCGCGCGGGCTGCCGGTGTCGAGCTCGCAGAACTCGTCGCCCGCGCTGACCGCGGGTATGCCATCGCCACCATGGCACGGGGAGCAACCGCAGTCGTGCAGGAACTCTTCCAGGCAGGACGCTTGCACGCGATCCTTGCGCTCGGCGGATCTGGGGGATCAGCAATTGCCACTGCAGCCATGCGCGCGCTCCCGATCGGCGTCCCCAAGTTGATGGTCTCGACCCTCGCCTCCGGTGACACGCGGCCGTATGTCGGAGCCAGCGATATCGCCATGCTCTACCCGGTCGTCGACATCGCCGGAATTAACCGGATCAGTGAGCGCATCCTGACCAATGCTGCAGCAGCGATCGCTGGTATGGCGCAGGCCTACGAAACCTACCAGCCGACGGTGCCAAGCAAACCGCTCGTCGCCGCCACCATGTTCGGCGTCACAACACCCTGCGTCACTGAAGCTCGCCAGGAACTTGAGGCGCGCGGCTACGAAGTTTTGGTGTTCCATGCTACTGGTACCGGTGGCCAGGCGATGGAGGGACTTGTCAAGGGCGGCTTCTTGGCCGGTGTGCTCGATATCACCACGACAGAGCTCGCCGACGAACTCGTCGGGGGTGTGCTTTCTGCGGGGCCAGAGCGACTGGAAGCAGCGGGTGCAGCTGGCATCCCGCAAGTTGTCTCCCTGGGGGCACTGGACATGGTCAACTTTGGCCCGCTTGACACTGTCCCCGAGCGCTTCCGGCAGCGCCGCCTCTACCAGCACAACCCCACCGTGACGCTGATGCGCACCACCCCGGAGGAGTGTGCCGAACTCGGCAAGATCATCGCCCAAAAGCTGAACGCAGCGCGCGGTCCAGTCGCCGTCTTTATCCCACTGCGCGGCTTTTCTGCGATCGACGTGGAAGGCAAGCCGTTCTATGATCCGGAGGCAGATCGCGCACTGATTGAAGCGCTCAAAGCCAACCTCGCCCCTCATGTCGAGGTACACGAGTGGGATACCGATATCAACGATCCGGCGTTCGCTCGGGCGATGGCCGCACGCCTCGATGAACTGATTCGGGCACAGGCTACGGAGAGGACGCTCTCGCCTGCGCCTGAAGGAGAGACCAGCTGAGCTGGGGAAGGAAGGCAACCAATGAGTTGGCGACCGATGACGCGTGCCGAAGCACTTGCCAAGCTGCGTGCCACCCTGGCCGAGGGAAAGCCGATCATCGGCGCTGGCGCAGGAACAGGACTCTCGGCCAAATGCGCCGAGGCGGGTGGAGCAGACCTGATCATCATTTACAACTCGGGTCGCTACCGGATGGCTGGGCGAGGTTCCCTGGCCGGGCTCATGCCCTACGGCGATGCCAACGCCATCGTCGTTGAGATGGCTGCCGAAGTCCTTCCCGTTGTCCGCCATACACCAGTCCTGGCTGGCGTTTGCGGTACCGACCCGTTTCGCCTTATGCCGGTCTTTCTCCGTCAGCTCAAGGAGATGGGCTTTGTTGGCGTCCAGAACTTCCCGACCGTGGGGTTGATCGACGGGATTTTCCGCCAGAACCTCGAAGAGACTGGAATGGGGTTCGATCTGGAGATCGAGATGATCCGGATCGCCCACGAACTCGACATGCTGACTGCCCCATACGTATTTGATCCAGATCAGGCTCGGGCGATGGCCGAGGTGGGAGCGGACATCATTGTTCCGCATGTCGGGCTGACGACAAAGGGCATGATTGGGGCCAAGACCGCGCTCACGCTCGATGAGGCCGTCGAACGCGTCCAGGCGATGTGCGATGCCGCCAAAGCGGTCAATCCGGACGTGATCGTGCTCTGCCATGGTGGGCCGATCGCCGAGCCTGAAGATGTCGCATACGTGCTCGCCCGGACGCGCGGCGTGGTCGGCTTCTTTGGTGCCTCGAGTGTCGAACGACTGCCGACTGAGCGGGCGATGGTCGAGACGATGCAACGATTCAAGGCACTCCGCCCAGCGTGAGGGAGGAGTGGTGCAATGTTTTACGAGCAAGGGACAAGTGATGCTCCCCAAGCCGTGAGCCTGAACTGCTTAACCCATCCCTGGGTATGGACGAGTGCACCGGTCGCGACGAAATCAAGCAAATCGAGGAGGAAGGGAGAGATCGGGGCGCAAGATCTAGAACCCAAAGCAGGTTCCGCGCCGATTCCCGGCATGTCTGCGGAGCAAGCCGGGGCCAACGGTTGGAACGATGGTCGCATCTGTACGCGGCGCTGCGCATCCTCACCGCCCTCCGATCCGGTGACCAGCTGTCGAGGGGCCGGGGCACCGAGCAGTCGCTTACTGCGTGAAACTGGGGGAAAGGGAAGCAAGGCTCAGCAGTGTGGTGCTTGACAGCCTGCGGGAGTGGAAGTAGTATCATCCTATAGAATCGATTCTCGAAGGAAATGTGAGGCCGTCGATGTCGGATCCCAGGTCACGCAACCGCGATCAACTGCTTCCGAAGCCAATCGTCCGCCGCGTTCTCCGCGAAGAGATCAAGGAGTACCTGATCGACGCGATCCTCCGTCGCCGCCTCGCCCCTGGTGACCGCATTGTCGAGACGCGCATCGCCCAGGAGCTCGGTGTTAGCCAAACGCCGGTCCGCGAGGCGCTGCGGGATCTCGAGCTGCTCGGTTTCGTCACCAGCGAACCCTTCCGTGGTACACGTGTCCGCGCCTTCACCCACGAAGAACTTGTCCAGATCTATCCCATTCGCGCCGCGATCGAGGGTGTTGCGGCCCGTGCCGCTGCGACGCGCATCACTACCGAGCAGCTCCTCGCCCTCGAGGAACAACTCGACCGCATGCGCGAGGCGACCGAGTTCGGCGACGAGGCGACGGCGATCGAGGCTGACATCGCCTTCCACCGTATCATCGTCGAGGCGTCCGGGAACCGCCTCCTCCAACAGTTCTGGACAAGTCTGAGTCTGGCAACCACCACCTTTCTCACCTTCTCTATTCACCGTCGGGCAATCGAGGGGCTTGCCGCACGTCACGAACCCATCTTGGAAGCGTTGCGTACGCGCAATCCTGACCTCGCAGAAGCGGTGATGCGCCGTCATATTGAGGAGCCGGGACGCTGGGTCTACGAAGCACTGTCTCGAGAGCAGAGCGCTGACCAGGAGCGTTGAGCCGTCAATGTTTTGCCAAAGCGAGTAGTCAGAAGGGAGCAGTTCAGTGGGTGTTCGTCTGATCGATCTCTCCATGCCGGTGCACAACGACATGATCACCTTTCCGCGTGTCCCACCTCCCAAGATCGAGATGCACGAGTCGTGGGAGGAGTTTGCCGAGCGGATCGGTGCTGCTCAGTATGGCGCGACGTGGCTCACAGCCAGCTACCGCCTGCAACTCAACGATCACGTCGGCACGCATATTGATGCCCGGAAACATCTCGTCGCCGAGGCCCCCGGGCCGGAGGGTATCCCTCTCGAGTACTGCTATTCGGACGGTGTCCTCCTCGACTTCCGCCACAAGGAGAAAGGCTCTGGGATCACTGCTGCTGAACTCCAAGAAGCGCTTGACAAGATCGGTTACCGCCTCAAGCCACTCGACATTGTCCTCATCTGGACGGGTGCCGGTGCGTATCAGAACGAGCAGCGCTACCTCACCGATCACTGCGGCATGACCCGTGAGGCAACGCTCTGGCTCATCGACCAGGGAATCAAGGTGATGGGAATCGATGCCATCACCTTCGATCCGCCCGTCTGGGCCATGTTCGAGCGCAAGCAGTTCTGGGAAGCCCATCTCGTTATGCGGGAGCGCGAGTACTACCACATCGAGAATATGACGAACTTTGATCAGATCCCGCGTCCCTATGGGTTTAAGGTTGCGGCCTTCCCCATCAAATGGGTTGGGACGACCGCAGCCCCGGTGCGTGCAGTCGCCATTGTCGAGGAGTAGTTCCCATGAGGAGGGCTGCCACGGCTGCGCTTGTCCGCTGGTTTGACGATCCCGCCTGTGCCGACGTCACGCAGGCCGGTGGCAAAGGGGCGAGTCTGGCTCGTCTGGCAACTGCGGGTCTTCCCGTCCCGCCAGGCTTCGTCGTCACCAGTGCCGCTTTCGCGGCGTTCCTGGAAGCGACAGGACTTGACGCGACCATCCGCGCACTGCTTCGGCAACTTGATCCGGGCCAGCGGCACCAGCTGGAGGCTATCGCGGCGGAGCTCCAGCAGCTTATCACGAGCCAACCGATCCCACTGGAGCTCGATGCAGCGGTCGCGGGCGCCTATGCTGAACTCGGCCACGGTGAACCGATCCCTGTGGCGGTCCGCTCCAGTGCGGTGGCGGAGGATTCCCATCAAGCGTCCTTTGCCGGTCAGCAGGAAACGTTCCTCGATGTGCGCGGGATCGATGCTGTGCTGGAGCGCATCCGCGATTGCTGGGCATCCCTCTTTGGCCCGCGCGCCCTTTTCTATCGTGCTCGCAAGGGGTCGCTCGACGACCTCGCCTTCGCTGTTGTCGTTCAACAGCTCGTCGTGCCAGAGAAGGCAGGCGTGCTCTTCACGGCTGATCCCGTCCAGCGGCGACGCGATGTGCTTGTGGTCGAGGCGGTCTGGGGCTTCGGCGAGTCGCTCGTCTCCGGTGAGGTTACGCCCGACCATTATGAACTCGACCGACGGAGCCGCCAGCTACTCCGTTCCTTGATCCCGCTCAAGTCGCAGATGCTCGTGCGAGCTGAGCAGGGTGGACTGATCACGGTATCTGTGCCTGAGCATCGGCAACGTGCCCGCGTGCTCGACGAGCAGGAACTCGCCGCACTCTGCGCGCTGGCGGAGCAGGTCGAAGCGTTCTTTGCTGCGCCACAAGACGTCGAGTGGGCAATCGCCGAAGGGCAGCTGTTTCTCTTGCAGAGTCGTCCGATCACAACGCTCGTCTGAGGACAGGAGCGGCCAATGCCGACCGATCGCGAGCTGCTCGATCGAGCACACCAGTGGATCGCTCCGTACTGGAACGCCGAGCACTTGCGCCGGACACTCGACTGGCTCTTTATCCTGGAGCCGCAGGCAAGCCTGGCGCTTCGGTTGGCGGCGCTGACCCATGATATGGAACGCCACTTCCCAGGGCCTGATTCTCCGCGGCTCAATGTGCAGCGCGGTATCCCTGATCGCCTCTATGAGGAGCAGCACCAGAAGCGTTCGGCACGCATCGTCGCTGCGTGGCTGACCGAACAGGAGGCCAACCCTGCCCTTGTCGAGGCCGTACGGGATCTTGTGGCAGTGCATGAGTGGGGAGGCTGGCCGGAAGCTGACCTGCTGCAGGCGGCCGACTCACTCAGCTTCCTCGAGGTCAACGTTGATCGCTTCATCGGCCGTGGGCTTACCGGTGAGCAGGGCTTCACGCCCGAGCTCGTTGCCGTCCATTTCCGCTATATGGCGGAGCGGATCAGGATCCCCCGAGCCCGCGAGCTTGCGGAGCCGCTCCTCCGCGCTGCACTGGCCCGGCTGCAAGAGCAAACGGTGGCCGCTGCCTCTGCTCCAGTGGACGGTCGATCCGGAGGCAGCCGATGACGGACTGCACGGTCGTCGCTCCTACGGTGCTCGATGAGGTGCTGGCGCTGCTCGCTAGTACAGGGGAGGATGCCGTACCTGTCGCTGGAGGAATTTGGGTCACGCTGACACTCCGCCATGGACTCATCCGTCCGCGCCTGCTCGTTCACCTGCGAAGAGTTCCGGAACTCGGCCGCATGGCCGTCGAACCGACTGGTGATCTCGTCATCGGAGCGTCGGTCACACACCGCGCGGTCGAGCGCTCGCCGCTTGTCCGTTCGCATTCGCCTGTCCTTGCGGAGACGCTTGCCGAAGTGGCGAACGTACGCGTGCGCGAACAAGCGACGCTGGTCGGCAATCTCTGTGAAGCTGACCCGGCTTCCGATCCACCGACGGTCTTGGCCGCCCTCGGCGCCTCGGTTGAACTCCTGAGCCGACGCCGGCGTCGCCTGGTACCGGTGGCCGATTTTGTCCTCGGGGCTTACCAGACCGCGCGTGCGCCGGACGAGCTCGTCACGGCGGTCCGAGTACCGCCGCTGCCACCACGAGCTGGCGTCGCGTATCTCAAGTTCCGCACCCGTTCGCACGAGGATCGTCCCGCTCTGGGAGTGGCGGCTGTCGTCTTGCCCGATGACGCAGGACGCATCGCGGCAATCGACCTTGTCGTCGGTGCAGCCGGCGATCGTCCGCAGCGCGTACCGTCGGTGCTCGAACACGCTCGTGGACTCCCACTTGATGAGGAACTCGTCACCATGCTCGCCAGCGCATATGCTGGAGCTGTCGAGACAGTCTCCGATCTCCGGGCCAGTGCCTGGTACCGCCGTGAGATGGTCAGAGTGTTCGTTGCTCGTGCGCTGCGTCTGGCTGCACAGCGCGCCGGACTTTACCGCCAGCAGGGAGGGAGTATGGACGCATGAAGCTCGCCACGTTTGCGGTACCGAGCCCAGCCGGTGCCATTCGCCGGATTGGGGCTTTGGCTGATGGTTGGCTTGTCGATCTCCAGGTCGCCTATTCCGCCTACCTCGCACGAACCGATCCTGGCTGTGAGGCCGAGCGGCTGGCTGCGCTGCTCTTGCCAGACGATATGGTTGCCTTTCTGGGTCATGGGACACTCGGATGGGAAGCAGCAGCTCGGGCGATCGAGGAGGGACTCCGCGTCGAAGAAGCGTTCGGGAGACGCACGCGGTATCGACTCGAGGAAGTTCGTCTTCTCGCGCCGCTGCCGCGCCCGCGGGTGATCCGGGATTTCCTCACCTTTGAAGGGCACATGCGCAATGCGAGCCGTGCCCTTGGCCGTGGCGGCGAAATTCCGCCAGCCTGGTACGAGGTGCCAGCCTACTACAAAGGGGATCCCGAGACGGTCGTCGGCCCCGACGCGGACGTGGTGATGCCGCATTACACACAGCAATTTGACTTCGAGCTCGAACTCGGAATGGTGATCGGCCGGCGCGGCAAGGATATTCCGGTTGCGGAGGCACACCGGTACATCGCTGGTTTCACCATCTTCAACGACTTCAGTGCGCGCGACCAGCAAATGCGTGAGGCTCCGATCGGGATGGGGCCGAGCAAGGGGAAGGATTTCGATACCGGCAACGCCATTGGCCCCTTCCTGGTCACTCCCGACGAACTCGACGTGACAAACCTGCGCATGGTGGCGCGCGTCAACGGCGAGGTGTGGTCAGAAGGATCGAGCGCGGGGATGCACTTCTCGTTTGCCCAACTCATTGCGCACGTCTCGCAGAGCGAGACCATCTACCCAGGCGAGCTCTGGGGTTCGGGTACGGTGACCAACGGCTGTGGGCTTGAACTCGGCCGCTACCTAAAGCCTGGCGATGTCGTCGAATTGGAGGTGGAAGGGATCGGCGTGCTGCGCAACCGCGTGGTGCGTCAGCCTGCGTCATGAGCAGCGTGTGCGGAAGGGAAGGAAGGAGGAGTATCCGATGCCGTTCGTTGTCGTCGCCCACTACTACGCCAAGGAAGGAAAGGCCGACGAGATCGCAGCCATCTTGAAAGAGATGGTCACGCTCTCACGGTCGGAGCCCGGCTGCTTGGTCTATTACGTCAATCAGTCACAAGATGATCCGCGCAAGTTCTTGCTCTACGAGCAATACCGGAGTCGTGAGGACTACGAGGCACACAAGGCGACCCCGTACTTTCAGGAGAAGATTCTTGGGACGGTCGTCCCGATGCTCGAGAGTCGTGTGCCAGAGTTCTACGAGCTCGTTGAGCCAGAGTGAGGGTTGATCCGCTGTCTTGCTGCGCGGAGAGGAGGGAAACCATGGCCCAGGAACGACCGGAAGTCCAGCTCCCCGTGACCTTCTTTGGTGATGAGTCCTTCCCCGTCGAATGGGCCAGTGAGGAGGAGAAGCAGCTTTTCTGGTGGTGGGATGACCTCCACTGCCCGAACCCACTCTCCCCGATGTTCTTCGAACTCGGCGGTTGGTGGGCAACCTGTGCTTATCTCTATCGTCGGTTTGGTGCACCGTTTGGCGTCGACTGGAAGGCGAAGCTTGTCAACGGCTATCTCTATACCGCTGTTGTCCCGCGCGATCCCAAAGAGGCGCAAGAGATCGCGCCCTACTACAGCATGGTCATGCGCGTCTATGCCGAGAAAGGCCTGGAATGGTGGCAGGAGCGGCTCCGCCCAGAGATTGAGCGGAACTTTGCCTATCTCGATTCCTTCCCCTATGAGACGGCTTCGCTCCCCGAACTCATGGTCCTCTTGGAGGATGCAATCGACATCCAAGAGCGTCACTGGCGGATCCACTGGATCCTCAACCTCTCGCAGTTCCAAGCTTCTCTCGACTTCCAGACCGCCGTGCGTGAGGTCATCGGCGACGTCGATTCCACCCTGCTCGAGCGGATCATGGTCTCGGATAGTGACCGCAACTGGGACGCTGTCCACGCGCTCTGGGAAGCGAAGGAGCGAGTCAAGCGCAACGTCGTGCTTACCGAAGCCTTCAGCAAAGAGACGCCGGCCGAAATCCTCGCCGAACTCGAGAAGACGGCCGAGGGCCGTGAGTTCCTGCGCTGGCTCGACGAGTATAAGCGCGAGTTCGGTCATAAGGCGCTTTTCAGCCACGAGTATATTTACCCGACCTGGTACGAGAATCCCGCCCCGATCATCGCCGCGATCCAAGGGTATCTCCAGACGGACTATTCCTATCCAGAGGCCATTCAGCGCCTCCGTCAGGATCGCGATGCTGCTATCCAGGAGCTCCTCAGCAAGATCCCGCCGGGTGACGCCCGTGGACGCGAACGCGTTGAGGCGGCCCTTCACCGCGTCCTCCAGATGATGCCACTCACTCCTGACCATCACTTCTATATCGACCAGGGTACATTTGCCCGCATGCGCTATGTTCTCCTGGCGATCGGACGACGCCTGGTGGAGGCGGGCCTCCTCGACCAGCCGGACGACGTGCTCTTCCTCCGCTACCATGAACTCCGCGTCCTCGCTGCCGAACCCTCCAACCTGCCGAACGCCAAGGAACTGGTTCGCCAGCGTCGTGAGGCACGTGAGCGCGCATTCTCTATTCGCCCGCGTGAGTGGATTGGCACGGCCAGCGAGTGGGCACTCTTCCAGGAGCCTTATAAGACACTCTGGGGATATCCTCAGAAGTTCTTCGACTCGCTCAAGCCGCGTGAGGTCACTCAACGGATCGAGGGAATTCCAGCCTCGGCAGGGGTAATCGAAGGCACCGCCTTCGTCGCCCACACGCTGGAGGATGTCGACGCGCTCAAAGGTGGCGAGATTCTGGTCTGCCGCATGACCAACCCAGCTTGGGTGGTCGCCTTCACCAAGATCGCTGGCTTGGTGACCGATTCCGGTGGACAACTCTCGCACCCCGCGGTCGTGTCGCGCGAGTTCGGCATCCCTGCAGTCGTCGGCACGAGCGTTGCGACGCAGGTGATCCGTACGGGCCAGCGGATCCGCGTCAACGGCTCAGCTGGCGTCGTAGAGATCCTGAGCTGAAGCGGAGGGTGCCAAGATGACGAGCGGTCGGCCGCAACCGGTCGCAGCGGATCGGCCTGACGGCGTGGGTCGTTGCAGCACATCTGACCGCGGCCGGCCGCTCGTGGTCCTCGCGTCCTCACCCACCGATCGCGGAACCGCCGATTCTCGTGTCCGGTGCGCTCAGCAAGGACAAGGGATGACGTGGTGGCACGTGGCCCGGTGGGATTTCGTTGGCAGTGTCGCTGCCCCGTACGCCGCGGCACGGTCTGTCTCACCTGACGCGGTAGCGAAGTGGGACTGTTTCGCGCGACAGCTCTGCTGCGTTGCCGGCGCAAGCGTTACGCTCTCTATGGTGCATTGCCACTCATGGGTCGAGACTTCCTCCTTCCCTGCTCCTGCTGGGTTGTGCTGCTCTTCGCGTACCGAACCAATGCAACCTGATCTCGATGCTTGCGGCTCGCGCTGACGGGAGGAGATAGGGTGAGCGGTCGCACAACGTTCGGCATGATCGATGCACGGGAGCGCGTGACCGCTCGCATCTGCTTGAGCCAGGACGTGAGCGTTCCTGGGATGCTGCACGCTGCGGTCGTGCGGAGTACCATACCGCACGGCCGTCTCCGCCGCGTCGATACGAGTGGAGCCTGGACGGTGCCGGGCGTCGTCGCCGTTGTGACTGCTGCTGACCTCGCTCGCATCCCGAACTTGCGCCCTGTCTACGGTCCCCAGATCGAAGACCAACCCGTGCTCGCGCACGAGCGCGTCCGTTACGTCGGCGACATGGTTGCACTCGTCGCTGCGGAGAACGCGCGTGCGGCTCGCGAGGCCGCTGCCCGGGTCGTCGTCGAGTACGATCCGCTGCCTGCAGTCTTCGACCCGATTGAGGCGCTGCGACCAGACGCGCCGCTGATCCACGAGCTCCGCCCCGAAGAGCCGCATCGCGGCCATGCCGTTTACTTCGGTCTGCGACCGATCTTCGGGACCAACTGCTGTAACCATTTCCGGCTCTACACTGGTGACGTTGAGCGTGGTTTCGCCGAGGCCGACCTCGTGCTCGAAGAGACGTTCCGCGTGCCGGCTGCGCAGCACGTGGCAATGGAGCCGCATGCTGCACTCGCCTACTGGGAAGATGGACGTCTGGTGGTCATCAGCGGCACCCAGACGCCCTTTAACACCCGTCAGATCCTTGCCCAACTCTTCGGGCTTGCCCCAGAACAGGTACGCGTGATTGTACCCCCAATGGGAGGCTCCTTCGGCTGCAAGGTCTTCCCGCGCATTGAGCCCCAGGTGGCAGTCCTTGCCTACCTAACTGGTCGTCCTGTCAAGCTTGTGCTCGATCGCTACGAGGAGTTCGTAACGCTCACTCGCCACGCGACGGTCGTCACGATCCGCCTTGGCCTTACACGTGACGGTCGCATCACGGCCAAGCGGGTGCAGGCGTACTGGAGTACCGGAGCCTATGCTGATTGCGGCCCGGACGTCGCACGCAAAGGCGGCTTCGGCAGTGTGGGCCCGTATCGCATCCCACATGTGGCGGTGGACTCCTACTGCGTCTATACCAATCTCCCGCCTGCCGGTGCCTTCCGCGGCTACGCCGTGACTGAGGTTGTCTGGGCCTCAGAGCGCATGATGGACATCGCTGCTGACGCGCTCGGGCTCGATCCACTCGAGTTTCGCCTACGCAATCTCCTTCATGATGGTGAGCAGTTCGCGACCGGCGAGACGCTACACGATGTTCACTTCCGCGAATGCCTAGAGGCGGTCGCTCGCGCACTCCACTGGGAACAAGGTTCCCGCGAGCGATCGCCCGAGGGTTGCCTCCGGGCCAAAGGGCTTGCTGTCGTGATGAAAGGGATGACAACACCGAGCCGCTCGGAGGCTCGTGTCGGTGTTGACCGCGCCGGACGTGTCACGGTCTATTCCTCGACTGTCGAACTCGGCCAAGGTGCCCGTACCGTGCTGGCACAGCTCGCGGCGGAGCCACTCAAAATACCCTACACGACTGTCCGTGTCGTCGATCCGGATACTGATCGCACTCCATTCGATAACCGCACCACCTCAAGTCGCTCAACTTACATGATGGGCAACGCAGTCTGCCAAGCCGCAGAGCAGCTCGCTCGGCGCCTTCGCGAGCTCGCAGCAGAGCGTCTTGAGGTCGCGCCGGAGGACCTCGAGCTTCTCCCTGGAGCGGTTTGTGTCCGCGGTGTGCCGGAGCGCTGTGTGAGCTGGGGTGAACTCGTCACTGCGACGGGAAGCGACGAACTGCAAGAACACGCCGTCTTTAAGAACGAAGGTGGACTCGATCCCGAAACGGGACACGGCATTGCTTCCTCACACTGGCATCAAGGAGCGGCAGGTGCCGAAGTCGAGGTTGATCCAGAGACAGGGCAAGTACGCATTCTGCGACTTCATGCTGCAGTCTATGCTGGCCGCGTGGTCAATCAACTCACGGCAGCATTGCAAAACGAAGGCAGTATGATCATGGGACTCGGTAGCGCGCTCTTCGAGGAGCTCGTCTACGACGAGGGACAGCCGCTCACGACGAATCTCTCGGACTATCTCATCCCCTCGTTTCTCGATCTTCCGGCAACACTCTCACACGACCTCTTGGAGTGTCCCGGAGCCGAGGTGCATGGGCTTGGTGAAACCGCTCTGCCGCCCGTCCCCGCGGCCATCGGCAACGCCGTCGCGCGGGCCATCGGCGCTTGCCTCACTGAATTACCGCTGACTCCCGAACGTGTGTTACGTGCCCTGCGCGCCACTCGGCGGGAGGCATCCTGATGGGACAGGTCGTTCGCCTAGCCGTCAATGGTGAGTACCACGAACTTTCGGTCCTCTGCGACGAGACCCTTCTCGAAACCTTGCGTGACCGCCTTGGGCTAACCAGCGTGCGGGAAACCTGCGGTATCGGCATCTGCGGTGCGTGCACTGTGCTTGTTGACGGACGTCCTGTTTCTAGCTGCCTGCTGCTTACGAGTCTCGCAGATGACGCCCAGGTGACGACGCTGGAAGGACTGGTTGGCCCGAACGGCGCGCTCCATCCCGTTCAGGAAGCGTTCCTCGCGCAGCAGGCTTTTCAGTGCAGCTACTGTACGCCAGGGATGATCTTGAGTGTCGTAGCATTGCTCACGGAAAATCCCACCCCTACCCCTGAGGAGGCCGCGGCTTACCTCGCCGGTAATCTCTGCCGCTGCGGCTCGTACCTCCGTATCCTTGCGGCAGTGGAGGATGCTGCTCGGCGGTTGCAGCAGACCGGCAAACCGTCACGGTGAGGGCAAAGCGCCGGAAACGACTCCCGTGGTGCAGGCGAGATCTGCTCACCCTTCGGATCCTGTGCTACGTCTGTATGCACCACGAGACCTCGCCGGGCTGGAGCTGATCCACAGGTGGTACAGTAGGGCCGGTGATGACTCTCGGGATTCTCACGCGGCCGAGGGTTCTTCGCCATCCGTCGAGTGCAGGCAGCCGATTCATCCTCGATGCAAGACTGAGCATGATGTCGAACGTCCAGATCTTCACCATTGGCCACTCCAATCGCTCCTTGGAGGAATTTCTGGCTCTGCTCCGCGCGTATGGGATTCGCTGTTTGGTGGACGTGCGGCGGTTCCCGCACTCACGCCGGAATCCGCAGTTCAACCGTGAACTCCTTGCCCAGCAGTTGCCAGAGCACGGCATGAGTTATCGGCACTGCCCCGCTCTCGGCGGTCGGCGCCGACCGCGGCCTGATTCGCCCAATACAGGCTGGGTCAACGCCGGCTTCCGTGGCTTCGCCGATTACATGCAGACTCCTGTCTTTACTGCTGCGCTCGAGGAACTTCTCCAGGTGGCGATACGCGAGGGGCCACTCGCTCTGCTCTGTGCCGAAGCGGTGCCGTGGCGCTGTCACCGGAGCCTTATCGCCGATGCGCTCGCTGCGCGTGGTATCTCAGTCTGGCATATCCTCTCACCCACGCGCCTGCAGCCGCACCAGCTCACCGTCTTCGCACAGGTTCGTCAGGGAGTTGTCCAGTACCCCGGCCGCTCGTGATTGAAGTGATACGTTGTCGCGACGCGTTTGCTTCTCGTGCATTTACCCACCCGATTCCAGGACAACCACCGTCGCGCAACGGCCAGCGACAAGGCCGCACAGTTCGCAGCACGCTCTGTCCAAGCTCGCTTTCCAGCCCCAGCCTTGTGGTGTGTTCGCCAGGCAAGGCGCAAGCGCTGTCTTGTCTCTACTCCCTGACTCACCTTGGAGACCACCGCTGTAGTGCCCATCCACCAGGGCCCAATCCACAACAAGCGTAGAGAAGGCATTCCCTCCAGAGAGGGTCACCGGGTGATGAGTGGCCATCCAGACGACCAGATTGGCACTCTGGCTCAACCCGAGTACAGTTCGCAAAGGAGTTTGTCCAAAAGGCGTGCAGTCATGGTCGTGTGTGCCCGACGGCTGATGAGCCACCCTCTGGACGTCTCTCGGCTCCTCGTTCAGGACGCCGGGCCAAGTGTCCCCCGTGGCCCCTGATCCTCCGCTGGCGGCCGGTGCGGTCGCTGCTGAAAGAACTCGACTCTGCATCCAGGGCGTGACGAAGCGTCAGCCGCTGCCACGTCCGAGTGCTGGCTGGCCTGTTTCAGCAGGCGTCAAGAGCCTTTGTTGCTCAAGTATCGGAGGAAGATCTCGATGAGTGGAGCGTTTCCGCGGCAGCCATCTGCCGTCGTCCAACGTTCGCTGATGGAATTCGGCCTCGCGCTGGCAGCCTTCTTTGGAAGCGTCCTGCTGATTCTCGCAACCGTTGTTGATATGCGCCGGGCATTCCTCCTCGACCCGACATCGTATCAGAAACTCGGTTCACCATCGGCGTTCCTCTACTATACGCCATGGCACTTTGGGGTCCTAGTGCTCGCACTCCTCGTTAGTTGGCTTACCTTCCGTCTGCTGCGCGCTGCGGAGACAGGTCTCACAGTGACCGAGCTCCGCCGTGCCCGCACTGTGTTGGCAGTACTTTTGATGAGCGCACTCATTATCGATCTTTTCGTCTACCGTATTGTCCAGGCCGAGCGCGTTGCTGCCGCTGGCCAGGCTGGTATCGCCAAGACCTTTGCTGTCGACGCGTTACCGAGTTGGCTTCGCCCATTCGGCGAAGCGATCAATTTTCTCCTTGTCGTCTGGCATGCAACCATATTGGGTATCCTGCTTGGTGCACTGTTTGTTGTGTTGCTTTGCACAAGCCAGAAACTCAAGCGGTTGCTCAGTCTTACCGGACTTCGAGCCCATTTCGCTGGGAGCGTCAGCGCGCTCGCCTTCCCCTTCTGCTCCTGCTGTGCTGGGCCAATCGGAGCGAGCCTCTACCGGGGTGGTGCGTCGCTCAATGCCTCACTCGCCTTTGTCGTCGCAGCACCGCTGCTCAACGTGACCACACTGTTCTTGGCTGCAACGTTGCTACCAACAGACTTTGCACTCCTACGGATCGGCGGCGGGGTCCTTCTGGCCGTTTTTGGTACCTGGCTTGTCACCGTTGCCGTGGGGCGTCGTCCACCAGTTGTTGTTGGGGAGACGGGCTACCGCGGACTGCGTTGGCTCGAAAGTTTGATGCACTTATTTTCGTTCGAACGATATGTGCAGCAGCGCCGGATCGAAACGCCGTCTGAGTTGGTTTCCGCCTGGCTTGCGATGGCGTGGATCATCGGGCGGATTGCAGTACCCATGCTGCTCATCGCCGCGACAGTCGTTGGGTGGGCTGTACCAATCCTGACTGCCCTTGGAGGTGGTAATACCCCCGCGACGGTCCTCTTTGCAGTGCTTGTGGGTGTTCTCTTGATGGTCCCGACCTGGACAGAGCTTGGCATCGCAGCGTCCCTGATCCAGCAGGGACTAACGGGTCTAGCTGCCGCGCTCCTGCTCGCGCTCCCCGCGGTGAGTTTGCCCAGCCTCCTGATCTATGGTGCTGCGCTGCGCGACTGGCGGGTGCCTGCCTTGATGGCAGTCGTCGTGGCAGCAGTGAGCGTCGTGGCTGGCCTCCTGTTGTTGTGACAAACGCCCAACTTAGCAATTGTCTTGGCGCCCCGCCCCCTGTTAGAGAGCGGGGTATCCTGACTGCTCCGGTGAAAGACACAAGTGCACGGCAGGGGAATCTTTGGCTCACGCCCTTCGGACTCGTAACAAGTGAACGAGTGCAAGGTTTCCTCTTTCCGTCTTTTGAGTGCAGGTACGGGAAACGCCCATGAGTTCCCACCGTAGCCAGCAGATACCGTACTTGTGCGTCACAGTATCAGTGCCGGTCTCACATTTGTGGAGGCAACGAAGGGACAGCCACTCCTTGGTCGTGGGCAGCACGGTTCGGAGATTACCGCCGCGGTTTGTCAGCGCTCGGAGCTCCAACGGCCAACCAGGCACGAAAGTCAGGATCGTACTGTGCCAGGCGATATTCCATCAGCACCTCTTGGCACATTGCCCGCAATCCCCCGCTCCCCGGAGTCTCCAGCACGAGCTGCAGCAGCCACCCCTCAAACGCCTCCGGCTCCGGGTCTGCAGCAATTGCCTGCTCCAGCACCCAGCGCTTGAGCTCCTGCCCGAGCGCGTCCGGTGTTTGGTCTCGCTTGCGTCGCTGACGCCGACCCTCGCTCGCCTCCATAGCGGCGAGCAAGGCCCGGCAAAAGACTGCTGGTCGCACCAACTGCGCCGGGTCAAACGCTTGCTGCATCGTGGCCTTCCTTTCCCGGCACTCTCCAGGGATATTCACCACAACGGTGCTGTACACGCGAACATAGTGCCGACTTGTCGCCCGTCCGCTCAATCTCGCGTGCGCACGCGCACCGCCAGGAGAGTAACCGTCAGCTTCCTGCGTCAATGCGATGGCTTATGTCGAGAACTGCGTTCTGCGTGTCGCACACCATGGTTCATCCCGACACCCGCTCTTACGCCGCGAGCTCGCGGGCCACGATCTGAACGGCGAGTGGAAATCCCAGCCCTTCCGGTCGCCGGTACTCGCGTTCCTGCGCTGCGAGATCGAACTCAACCGTTACCAGATCTTGCAGCAACACCTCGCCGTGGCTCCACGGCCCGAGTGTCGCAAAGGTCTTTACATAGCCGCGACACTGCTCGCACACTTCGACCCGCTGTGAGTCCTGCTTTCCTTCTTCCGCGAAGTAGCGAAGCGTCCGGTGATCGCTATTCCCGCAGAACGGGCATTGTTGGTGTGGATAGCGCCAGCCTGTCCCACATCGCCCACACCGGAGCCACCGGTCACGCTCGAGGCCACGAAACTCGGCTACTGTCGGCCAGGCTGCACAGACCGGGCAATAGCCAGCCCACCAGCCCTCGAGTGCGGTCGTCTCAATAGATCGGCCCAGAACCGAGAGCACAGCCATTGCCGTCATATGGGCCATCACCCGCACGAGCGGATCCGGGAGGCTCGTGTTCAGGGCGAGCTGCTCCAGCGACTCCGTATGAGCCTGGACACCTGCCCGAATCAGTTCGAGAGCCACTAGTCGGCCACTCGTAATAGCTTCGGCCAGCTCCCCACTTGCTGGCAGGCCATGGTGAACCAATACACGACTCATCTCCTGCAGCAGCCGTGCTAGCTGTCCCACATCGACCGCAAGCGTTTGCTCATGGAGCAACGGGACGCTGGCGCTCGGCTGCGGTGCCTGCGCCCGAAGGAGTTGGACGAACAGCTGACTCTCTGGCGCAGAAGCCAGCCGTAAGACACAGGCATAGAGGCGTGCCAGCGGTGCCAGGACTTCATCCCGCTCCGCCAGCGCCTCGAGGCGATCTACAACCGCACTCATTCAACCGGCATCCCAGCGAGCTCGCTTGCCTCACCTTCCTTGGGCGTGTTGAAATAGATAATCTTCGGTCCGCCCGGATGGAGCTGTACCTCCGTCGCACGGTTGCCAATATCAGCCCCTCGACCACTTCCCCTGGTTCGCGTGGCCTCGGGACTACATGCCACAAGAAGAAGCACCAGTGCCACGGGGAGAGCAACCTTTTGCAGCTTCCGCATCAACCTGCTACCCTGTCCCACCTCACACTGCCTCCGATGAGAGCAGCATCACTACCCGCAGGATAAAGCCCCCAACGAGCACCAAGACCGCTGCACTTGGCACGGTGAGTCGACCCAGGACTGGCCGGAAGTGGAGAAGGATCGGAACCAGAATACCGACCAATACCACTCCGACCAGCAACAGTACGCCCCAGGCATTGAATAGCACCGGGCGCAGAACGGCCGTCCCGACTGAGGCCAGGAGAATGACGAGGACGACCAGCTCCAGCACCAGCGTCCAAGTGTCGAGTTCCTTCAACCACCGAATCGTTGGTGTATTTCTCCCCCAACTCAAGAGGAGCAAGAGTGCTGCACCCGTGGAAAAGCCTGAGACAAGGAAGAGCAACCCAAGCCAGACCGTATCGCTCCACAGCGGGCGATTTGTCGTGGAAAGCAACACCCCTGTATACCCCGCTAAGAAGAAGCCAGAAACCCCTCCGAGGACATTCACGACTGCTCCGAGTGAGCCTTGAATGAGCCCGCTCAGCCCACGCGGAAGCCAACCAATCTCCGCAAGTGCACCGACGAATGCCAGAAAGGAAAAGAAGCCAAAGGCAAGCAACCCCCACGAGCCCACCGAGATCGGTGACCACCATTTGAACGCAGGCCGGAACGTCTCCGACTGGATCAGCATATGCCAAAAGCGCTCCGGTCGCTTCAGGTCGAGGATGAGCAAAAGGCCGCTAATGATACTGCCCGGGAAGGCAATGAAATAGCCAAGCCGCGAGATCGGGCGGTCTCCCGGTTGACCAAACAACCGGAGGAGCGCCGACAGCGCGAACGCCCCACCGGCAATCCCACCAATGAAGAAGTAGAACACGATCCACCAGCGCCACTCTGGCGAGTGAGTAAAGAAGCTATCCGGCATGGCTGCCCTCCCCCTGGCCACGCTCCTCCGCGGCTAGCCGATCCATCCGCTGCTTGCGCAAACCCACCAGGCCCAAGAGTCCTAGCGCTACCGCGCCTGCTGCAGACAAGGCTGCTGATGGTGCCAGATTCCGCGACGGCAGTTGCGGATTGGACGGCAACCCATACTTCTCCGGCTCATCGAGCAGCAGGTAGAAGGCGTTCAGCCCACCCAGGATCGACTCATCGTGCCCATACAGGCGTGCTTGTGTAACACCAGCTGCGTGCAACTGCTCCAGCCGCTCCTGCGCCCGCTGCCGGAGTTCCGAAATGGGGCCGAATTGAATCGAGTGTGTCGGACAGGCCTGGGCACAAGCCGGAACCATCCCTGCCTGCAGCCGGTCATAGCAGAGCGTGCACTTCATCGCTGTGTTCGTCTCAGGATTGATCTCGATCACCCCAAAGGGACACGCTGCGATGCAGGCCCGGCAACCGTTGCAGACATCCTGCTGGATCACCACCGTATCGAACTCGGTACGAATAATCGCACCCGTTGGGCAGACCTCCAGGCAGGCTGCCTGCACACAGTGCTTACACACATCGCTCATCATTAACCAGCGCCCAGTTGAGCGGTCTGGCGCAAAGTCCTCGATGAACTTGACGTGCCGCCACTGGATGCCGCTCAGCGATACCGTGTTGTCGTACGAGATCCCACTCAGCTGCACCTTGCCGCCATTGCGGGCTGGGAGCTGGTTCCAGGCTTTGCACGCCACCTCACAGGCCTTACACCCAATACAGACTGAGGTATCGGTGAAGAAGCCCATCGGTTCCGCCATGGCTCATCTCCCCCAGAGACTCCCAGGGCGACCAGACTTGGCCGCCCTGGGTCTCCTCCAGTCCCCACTACTGCGCCTTCTCGACGTTGACCAGGAGTGCCTTCATCTCGTGGATCTGCACGTTGGGGTCTGCCACCCAGGCACCCAGGTCGTTCACTACATCCCCGACCGCGATCCCCATGAAGCCCCAGTGCCAGGGCATCCCGATCTGATGCACCGTCTTCCCGTTGATCGTCAACGGGCGCAGTCGCGGCGTCACCAGTGCCTTGGCGACAATCGTGCCCCGCTTGGAGCTGATGCGCACCAAATCGAGGTTCTTGATCCCCTTCTCAGCCGCCAACTCTGGGCTGATCTCGACGAAGAGCTCCGGCTGCAGCTCGGCCAGCCACGGTAGCCAGCGGCTCATGCCGCCAGCGAGGTGATGCTCGGTCAGCCGGTAGGTCGTGAGCACCACCGGGAACTGCGGGTCGCCGACCGTTGCCAACTGGTTCCGCTCATGCTCGTAGTACTTCGCGATCGGATTGTTCTGCCACTTCGGATAGAGCAAGTTGGGCACCGGCGACTCCATCGGCTCGTAGTGGGTGGGCAATGGCCCATCCTGCAACCCGACCGGCACAAAGAGCCAGCCTTTTCCATCGGCCATCATGATGAACGGGCTCTTCCCGTCGTGAGCATCTAGGCCAGTCGCACCTGGCTTGGCCGGCGTGTCGGGTGCCTTCGTGGCGGGGAAGTCAGGCACATCGTAGCCGACCCACTTCTTCTGCCCCGCATCCCACCAGATCAGCTTCTTGCGCTCCGACCACGGGTTCCCATTCGGATCAGCAGAAGCCCGGTTGTAGAGAATGCGTCGGTTGGCTGGCCAGGCGTAGCCCCAACCAAGGTGCGTCCCTGGCTTGTCATCCGGATCTGGATTACGGTTAGCCGGCAGGAACTTCCCTTCCTCTGGATAGGCTCCGCAATAGATCCAGGAGGCACAGGTCGTTGAGCCGTCATCCTTGAGGTCGCCGAACCCCTTGAGGAGCTCGCCGGTGTCGGTCTTGAACCCATTGATCTCACGCCAGATCTTCATCACATCCGGCTCACCCTGAATCCGCGTATTCGTCGGGTACTTGCCGGGTTCATAGTCGTAATCCCATGTGAGGTTCTTGAACCCTTCGTCACGCGGCAGGGTCGAGTCGGCGTACAGCTTCTTCAACCGCAAGGCCAACTGGTGCGTAAACCAGGTATCCGAACGGCAGTCACCTGGCGGATCAGCTGCTTTCTCATGGAACTGAATCAGCCGCTGCGTATTGGTGAAGGTGCCCTCAATCTCGCCGACCTGGGCCGAGGGGAAGAGGAAGACCTCCGTCTTGATCTGCTCTGGCTTGAGTTCGCCGCTCTGCACCTCTGGCGACTTGTACCAGAATGCGGCAGTCTCGATCTCAAAGTTATCCTTCACCACCATCCAGTCCAGGTTCGCCAACGCGCGGCGAATCAGGCTGGCATTAATCGAGGTTGCCGGGTTCTGACCAAAGAAGAACGCGCCCTTGATCTCCCCGCGGGCCATCGCATGGAAGCTGGCCATAAAGGAGTAGTCGCCGTTGATCTTTGGATGCCAGTCATACCCGAAGTCGTTCTCCGGTTTGGCCGCATCCCCATACATCGACTTCAGATAGCTCACCATGAACTTCGGCAGGTTGGCCCAGTAGCCAGTTGGCCGCGTCTCAGTCAGGATGTAGTCGCGCAGGGTGTCGTGCGCTCGCCGAGCATCCGGGTGCGCCATGTAGCCCTGGATAGAGTGGTAGAGCGTCGGCACATCGGTCGATCCCTGGATCGTCGCGTGGCCGCGCAGGGCCAGGATGCCGCCACCCGGCCGCCCCATGTTGCCCAAGAGCAGCTGCAACAGTGCGGCGCAGCCGATGTTCTGTACACCGTAGGTGTGCTGCGTCCAACCCATTGCGTAGACGAACGTCGTCGTCTTGTCTGGCCCGGAGTTTTCGGCCAACATCTCGGCGACACGGAGGAACAGTTCCTTCGGCGTACCGCAGATCTGTTCCACCATCTCCGGCGTGTAGCGCGAGAAGTGGCGCCGCACGATCTGGAACACCGTCCGCGGATGCTGCAGCGTTGGGTCTTTCTCTGCCGGTGGCGGCACCATCTTCTGAATCATCTCCGCGAAGGTCGCTGCCTTGAGCGCTTCCTCACGCGCCTTCGCTGCATCCCATGCGGCCGTCCGCTTGTATTGCCATGTGGCGTTGTCGTAGACGTACTTTTGGAAAGTTCCTTGCGGCGCTTCCTTGAGTCCCGAGAATACCCCTTCGAGGTCCTCCGTGTCCTGGAAGTCATCCCGAATAATGGTCGCCGCGTTGGTGTAATTGACGACATAGTCCTTAAAGTACTTCTCGTTTTCGATCATGTAGCGAATGAGTCCGCCGAGGAACGCAATGTCCGTCCCTGAGCGAAGTGGAACATAGAGATCAGCCATTGCCGAGGTACGAGTGAATCGTGGATCGACATGGATCAACTTGGCACCACGCCGCTTGGCCTCAGCCACCCACCGGAACGCCACCGGGTGGTTTTCAGCCATGTTCGAACCCATGATGACGATCAGATCAGCATTGACGAGATCTCCGGGGAAGGTGGTCGAACCACCACGCCCAAGCCGAGTCCCCAGACCGGGGACGGTCGAGCTGTGTCATATCCGCGCCTGGTTTTCTATCCGCACAATCCCCAGGCCGCGCATCAGCTTCTGGTGGATGTGGTTCCACTCGTTGTCGATCGTTGCCCCACCCAACGAGTAGATTGCTGTTGTATGCATGACCCGCTTCCCGTTGGGCAGCGTCTCCACAAACGTCTCATCCCGCGTCTTCTTGACCAGCTCCGCGACGCGGTCCATCGCCCAGTCGAGATCGACAACTTCCCACTGTGTCCCGTATGGCTTGCGGTACAACACCTTCGTCAGCCGGTTCGGATTGACGTGCAGCTGGTATGTCGCCGCTCCCTTGGGGCAGAGGTTCCCCTTGTTGATCGGGCTCTTCGGGTTCCCCTCAATGTTGACAATTTGCCCGTTCACAACGTGCACCAACGTGCCGCAGCCGACCGCGCAGTACGGGCAGACACTCGGATAAACCTGCGCATCTTTAATGCGCAGCTGTTGGGCACGTACCTGCTTCGGCCGCAGGTCCACCCCCAGCCCGAGCAATGCCCCCGCTGCCGTCCCGGCTGCCGCGCCGCCGACCTTGAGGAACTGCCGACGCGACACAGCCACGGCCATTACGGTACCCTCCTCCACACTCCGTAAGGACACGCTGAGACGCGGGAATGGCTCGAAGTTGTTCATATCTTATACACGGTGGTTGACCATGTCAAGAGCTGCTCGCTATCCTTGCCTCAGCGCTTCGTCGAAGGCACGGGAGATCTGCCATGCACCGTTGGTCTATGCCCCTTCTGTTCTTTGCACTCGCGCTCCTGGCGTGTTCTCGTCCCGCTCCCGCACCAACCCCCACGCCCTTCGCCAACCCAGCCGATGAAATTCGCTTCGTCGTCACCCGGTACCTCGATGCCATCTACCACGGCCGTGCCGGCGAAGCCTGGCTCATGCACTCCCGCGCGACGAACGAGGGGGAGTCGTTTGACGAGTTCGCCGCTGTGGTCCAGGTTGCTAAGGAAGTTGGTAGCCGCATCGAGATTCTCCAAATCGACGAGCCCGAAATTCGCGGCGATCAGGCGTCCGTCATCGTGGTCCAACGCCTTGGCCCACGTGTCTCGACCTACATGTTCCGTCTCGTCTACGAAGACGGCCACTGGAAGATTCACAACCCCCGTGACCTTGTCCCGCAACCCTGAGGCGCGGCATGTCGCCTTGCAACTTATGACTGGTCGGCTATCACCCAGTAATCGCCGCGCTGTGTCGCCGATCAGGCTTTCCTAACCTCTCACGTGCCCACGCCATAGTCCGTGCTTTAGCTCATGTCCCAGGAGGACCTGATGGAATTCGGCGATTGCCGCGACTGCAAGGAGCGTCTGAGCTCCTGTTTGCTGCCCCCCTTGTCTATCCGACAGGGATCAACTCCATAAAGCCGAGCGTCATCTGCGCCGCGCAGGCATGAGCCGCTATTCCCCGGATTGGCGCGAAAGATCGCGTCCCCGAACTCGCGTTCCCTTGGGAGCGTAACGAGTTGTGCCTCGTCTGCTCAACACGGTTGTGACCGCGGTCAGCCGCAAGAGAAAGGCGGCCTGCCTCTGCCCGCTGCCACGGAGACTCCAGGCACTGTGGGGCCGGAATTGCGCCACGGTCCGGACACTGTTGTGCCCACGGTGCGCGTGCATCCCCAAGAGGGCGTGTTGGATACTCTGGACCGAGCCATCCAAGATCCGATCGTGTGAGATCGCTCCTGCTCCGCACACAGCCCTCTACTGCTCGATACGAAGAGCCTGCACTTGTACCTAGACCGGAAAACCTAGGTGTCACCGTGTGTCCGTAACCCGTCGCGCTCAGGCAACCGATCGACGAGGCATGGCCTTGTATCGGAGCAGCCTTGCGCCCCTGTCACCAGCGAGAAGAACCGACGGTGTTGCTCGTGTCCCACTCGTTCCCTCATCGAGGAGAGGAAAGTTAAAGAACCGCATGGCGATGCGACGTTTCCAAGAGAGGCCCCAGCTCCAATGAGGAGCAATGTTACGACCCGCTGTCTGTGCGGCAGGAGAATAACAGAGATCCCACTGCGCCTGCCTCGTCTGGCCGGCCTCCTCTTCGCTGGATGGCCGCGAAGCGGCCATACTGGAGAGGGTGTCAGAGAGAGGAGCATGCCATGCCCGAACACGACCATCATGTTGTTGCCGTCGGTGGTGTTGTTCGCCGCGGCGATGCCATTCTCTTGGTACGCCAGTGCTACGGCCCCTCTCGCGGGCTCTACCTCTTCCCGGGTGGCCTCTTGGAGCCTGGTGAGACGCTCGATCAGGCAGTCGTGCGAGAAGTTACGGAAGAGACGGGCATCCAGACCGCCGTCCGCGGCGTCGTGGGCCTGCGCACCCGTTGCGATGGCGCGCGGACTGACACGTATGTGATGTTTCTCCTGGACTGGATCGCTGGTGAGCCTCACGCTGACGGTCAGGAGATCGACGACGCGCGCTTCTTCTCTCTCCAGGAGCTCCGTGATCCTGCCGTACCGGTCACTGCGCTCTCGCGCTACGTTGCATTGCGTGTGCTGGAGGGGCGCTACGCACTCCAGCCCTTCGCCAGCGACTTTGACTACGCTGCCGCAGGGCGTGATCCAACGACCTGGCGATTGTTCTGCTAAGCCGCGATGAAGCTGTGCCCCCGGGTCGCTCACTGCTTTTGGCGCTCGCACCCATGACATGCGCGCACGCGCTCATCCACACAAGCCACCTGACCGTCACCTGCACAGAGGTGTGACGCTCGCTCTCTCAGGGTAGACCAGGGATCCCGCCCCAAATTGGGGACGGTGAGACCTTGCCTCTTTAAACCGATCGCCAGCGCTCGGTGCAGGTCACCCAGGCCCGAAGCTGTTCCGTGTGCTCGCGCAAGTGACCCGTCCGGCGGCGCAGGACTTTCCCCACCGTCCACTGCTCGCCCTCGCGCTCCACTCTGCGGTTTCCCCACACAGCCCACCATGCCCGGACGACCGAAACGAACGCCTGCGCTGCCTGCCGGAGCGCCAGGAGTGGGTCTTCCGGTAGTGCCAGCGCACCGGCGTCGGGCGCTAGCCGCGCAGCGTACCAGCGGTCGAACTCCGCGACGTGCCGGACGATTTCCGGTGGTGTCCAACCAGCCGGTCGTTGGTCAAGCGGTAGGGTTTCCCACTCTCGTGCTCGGTCTGTTAGCGCGACCAGGTCGGCGAGCGCCGCGTCGCCGACCTCTAATGCGTGGGCGAGCTCCTGGGAGGTGATGACGCGCTGGTCGATCTCAAACAATGGTCCTCGGCCACCGGAAGATGCCTCGGCAACTTCGACCAGTGTGACCGTGTCCGTGAGACACTCAGGGGCAGTGAGCCCCTTCTCGCAAAGCCACGTTCGATGTGCCGCAATCGCCTTCGGTGCCTCTGTGACGAGTTCCTCAAGTGAGCAACCGGTGACCTGGCATCCTGGAAGTTCGATGATGAAACCGAGCCAGGTCGATTCCCACCGCTCAGCGACCAGCCTCCAGCGTGTGACGATCACTGCGATATCCGCCTTCCTCAGTATTCGATGACCTGGTGTCCACAGTATTGGTTGGGTCCCCGCTCTTGCTCCCACCCCTACTCTCTGGATACTCCGCTACCCCCTCAGACAATGCGCTGGCGGAGAGACAGCGGCACCTTGCGCCTCCGTGATACATACAACGTTCGGTCCGTGAATCTGTCACGCGGTGATGGAAAGCGGTGACGAGCGGAAAATTGTTTTCACACTGCGTTCTTACCAACTGTGCGGAGGAAGCGAACGTTGCGGTGTGACGGGTAGACTGGTGAGTTCCCCAGGGTCAGCCTGAGGTAGATCGTTCTTCCTCCTCGCTGAACTGTCTAGTCGGTTGGCGTTGAGCTCACTCGGCAACGCCCTCCTCAGCAGTGACGGTCATGTGCCCGTGTTCCTGCTGCGAGCGATAGTCGGATGCAGTTCGGCTCGATGCTGGCGGTACGGTAGGTAGTACGGCTGGGGGCGGAGTAAGTTACCCGTGTTCAGCATGCTCATGCCTGTCTTTGGACAGGTATGCTTAAGAGAGCCGAGGAGTACGTTCCTTGGGGGTGATCAGCGTCGCTCTTCACCTGCACCTGCCAGGGCGCGCTTGAGACGCTCTAAGACACGCTGCGGTGAGTAAGCCGCCTGCCGGTTTGCCGCCTCCACTGCCGCGAGGAGCTCTGCCCGCACGATTGGGATCTCGCGTGAGGCCTCGATCCCCAGTTTCACTCGTTCTCCCTCGACTGCGAGGATGATAACCCGGATTCCCTCCCCGATAACCACCGCTTCGCCCGGGCGACGGGTTAAGACAAGCACCGGCGCGCCCCTTTCACCGCGTCAGGATCGGATGACGCGTTCCCCAGCCTGACTCTGTCAGGACGACTTGCGTGCCGCAACCCCGTTCGAAATCAAGGACCAGCGGGCCAAGCAGGTTCGCCGTCACCGATCCGTCCTCGTGCACACTGAGCGTCGCCCACAGCTCTACCCGCTCGCTGCGCCCGATTCCAAGAGCCACAAGCGCCGCGCGGTCAGATGCGGCCAGCTGCTCCAGGAAGTCCGGAACCAGCTCCAGAACCGGTGCGAGCACAAACTCGATCCCCGGTTCGTCGAGGGAGCGGAGCAGGAGCAGCCCTGGTAGATCTTCCGGGACTTCCACCATGAAGCGTCGCCATTCCGGGCAGCCCACAAGCCCGTTGGGAAAGATGACCTCGGTTTGGACCGCCGTGAGATTGCTTACTGTCTGGGGCTCGCTGATCGGTTGTGTCATCCTCTGCTCCTTTACTTGGCCGTCACCGGAGGTAATCGAGCAGTGTCGGTTGGATTGCGCGAGCTCCTGCTTGTAATGCCGCCCGGTACGTCAGTTCTTCCTTCGAGAAGCGTGTGACGGCCTCAGCCATGTCGGTGTCGCCGGCCTCGCTCAGGAGCCGCAACGTGCTCGTGTGTGCATCGAGCAAGCGGTCTCGCTGCGCCTCAAGGCGATTGACCCGGGCGCCGACCGAGGCCTGCGCTGCCAATAGCTGCGTGTGCGCCGCGTCGATCGTGGAGAGTGTCGCACGGATTGCTGCCGGGTCGTTTGCTGCAACGGCGTCCCGCGCCTGCTTGATTGCCTGGAGCACTGGCAAAATCGCCGTATCACCTGTCACGTTGATCTCAATGCTGACCCCGCGGTCGATCAGTCGGGAGAGTGGATTGCTGTTGCCTTGATACGTTGGTGGATCGGTCGAGAGGTCAAACGGCTCGGTCTGCGTCAGGGTGCCAGCAAAGAGGTATTGGCCAGCGTGTGCATAGTTGCCCGTTGTGGCGATCTGCTCCTGCAGCGCGGTCAACTCTTGCCAGATTGCTTGACGGTCGTCGGCCGAAAGCGAGTCGTTCGCAGCCTGCACCACGAGCTCCCGTGCCCGCTGCAGCGATTGCCCCACTGTCGTCAGTGCTTGATCGGTCAAGTCGAGCCACGTCTTCGCCTGCTCGACGTTCGCCAGATACTGCTCGATCTCCTGGACAGCCGAGCCCAGTCGAAGCACCGTCGCCGTCCCTACCGGGTCATCGGACGGCCGGGCAATGCGGCGTGCCGAGGTGATCTGCTGGTACACCCGCTCCATTCGCGCCAGGTTCCCTGCGAGGTTCCTGAGCAGCGTGTCCACCAGCATCCCATGCGTCACCCGCATTGTCGTTCCCCTTTCTCCTGCCGGCTCAGCAGCACTGCGCTCACCGACCGACCAGCCCCATTCCGTTGACGATGCGGTCGAGCATCTCATCCACGGCGGTAATAGCGCGCGCCGCCGCACTGTATGCCTGCTGGAACTTAATCAAGTTCGCCATCTCCTCGTCCAGCGAGACCGACATGATCTCCTGCCGCTGTCGGTCGATCGCCTGGACGAGGGACCGCTGGTTATCGCGCGTCACCTGGGCCGTCTGGGAGGCGCCGCCGACCTCGGCGACCAGCGTGTTGTAAAAGTCGTTGATCGTTGCCGTATTACCGTTCAACACGAGTTTCGAGCGGAGTTCGGCGATCGCACGCGCGATAGCGTTGTTCCCTGGCTGGTCCGCAGCGTCTGCCGCTGCGATGAGCTGCGGGTTCGCTACGATCGTCGCTTCGACCTCGAGGTCGCCGCTCGGCGTCACCACGAAGAACGGGCGTCCAGGCGGTGGCCCAGGGGGATCGGTCAGACCGTAGCCAGTGGTGTGTAACGCATTCACCTCGTTCGCCAGTGCGTCGCGAATTGCCTCCAACTTCTGCACGAGGCCGGGTAGAATGACGTTGTGCGTGTCGAGCAATGCCTGTAGCGAACCGCGTTCCAGGGCCACCGGGCTATTCGTTCCCTGCCATCGGATACTGGCGGTCCCGCCAGAAACCTGGACGGCGAGCGGGAACCACTGATCCTGATCCACTAAGGGATAACCACCCAGGTAGAGGTTGACTGCGCCGTTGGGGAGTGTCCGGATCGTCACGCCGGTAAAGCTCGCCAGCTTGTCCAAGAGGAGGTCCCGCTGGTCCATGAGATCGTTAGGGGTCTGTCCCGTCGCAAGAGCCGCGACGATCTGCTGGTTGAGTGCTGCCAGCCGCTGCGCGATGCTGTTCACCTCGCTTACTTGGAGTGAGAGCTTCGTCGCGGCGTCGGCTTGTAGCTCGCCGAGTTGTCGTCGCATCCGGTTTAGGTTCGTAGCGAGCGTCGTGGCATCCTGCACCAGTGCTGCGCGCGCTGCCAGGTCTTCTGGCTGGTTTCCCACTGCCTGCCAGGCGCGCCAGAAGCGGTCAAGCAGCGCTCCGAGCCCAGCCTCCGTCGGTTCGTTGAAGACCGCTTCAATCTGTGCGTAGGCATCCACTTGTGCCGAGGCTTCACCGAGTGCCTGCGACTGTACCCGGTACTGCAGATCGAAGACCGATTCCCGCACCCGGGTGATGCTCGCCACCAGCACCCCGGTGCCTACCTGTCCAGCGAGTCCTGAGCGATTGAAGGCGGGAACGGTGTACGGCATGCTCGGCACCAGCTGCACGCGCTGCCGGGCGAACCCCGGAGTGTTCGCGTTCGCGATGTTGTGATTAGCGGTATCGACAGCGCGTTGTTGGGCCATCAAGCCGCGAAACGCTGTCTCCAGAGCTCGGAACACCATACCCGGTCCGCCTTCCCGCTCACTCTGAGGAACATCTTCGGCAACTTTGACTCCGTGCAATAGTCCTAGATCCGGAGATCCGAGAGTCCCTGCCGGTATTGAGCGAGCGTCGCCAATGTTCCTTCTCCGTTTGGCCAACTACTGGCCTCGAAGTGGGACGCACCACCCCGACCAGGCCGGTATCCCTGGCCGCGTGCCTGCACGTTCCTGGCGTCAACCAGGAACTGATCGGTGGTGGCGAAGAGGGTCTGTATGAGCAGTGCAGCGCGCTCACGGAGCGTTACAATCGCCGCCAACCGCGCCGCATCGGCGGTCGTCGGCGCGAGCGCCGTCGCGCGCTCTTCGAGCAATCGCGCGATGGCCGTTATCTCCTCTGGGGTGCCACCCGTTAACGCCTCGACCAGCGCGGCCAAAAGCTCCCCCACCGCGGCGAGCTCGTCACTTGCGCCGCGCCCGTGCGCTGCTTTGCCCATGCTGTCCCCCAGCAGCTATTCGCTCTCCAGCGTCGGCCGGAGTTCGGCAGCGATGCGGTCTGCAACCGCCTCCAACGGCGCCTGGTAGCGACCGGTCTCAAGGAGCTTGCGGATCGCTGCCACCCGCCCTTCCCGCACATCCGGAGCCTGTCGCACGATCTCAATCACCCGCTGGACTTCCTGCAGCTCCGGTGTCAGCTCGGCGGCCTGTGATGGCCGATCCGGCCGGCTGACCGGCGTGACCGGCTGGCGGGCCTGTTGCTGCTCAGGCGGTTCAACCCGCTGGATCGAGGGATCGTGCCAGACGTGCCCGACCTGGTTGACCATGACCCCTTCCCTATCCTGCCAGCCTGCGGTACTCGCGTACCGCTCTCCTCAGTCTATCGGCAGGCTGCAGCATCTTCTGAAGGGTATCTCCTGCGGGTGCCCGCCGTCACTGCCGGAGCCGCGTCGCGATCTCGACCAACTCGTCCAGCGTTTGGAGCGCACGCAAGTTCGCGGTATACGCGCGTTGTGCCATGATCAACTGTGTCATCTGATCGACCAGATCAACGTTGGAGTGCTCGCGCACACCGTTCATCACCAGTGGTGAGTTCGCTTCACCCGCCCCAGCAGGCTCTGGTTGCCCAGCCGCATCGGTTGCTAGCCACCGCCCCTGACCGGCCGCGAGTAAGCCCTGTGGGTTCGGGAAGCGGACGAACTCGAGGCGCCCCACTGGCTGTGTGTCGCCCGATCCAGGTGCCCGCACGAGTACCGTTCCATCGGGAGCGATCTGATCCAGCTGTGTCCCGGCTGGAACAACGAGCGGTGGTAGTGGCATGCTCCCGTCCTCAAAGACCAACCGGCCCTCGCCGTCCAGACCCAAGCGCCCACTTCGCCGGTAGGCAATCGTTCCATCAGGCAGCTGCACCGGGAGAAACGTGTCTGGCCTGGCAAGCACGAGGTCGTACGGGTCACCTGTCACTTCAATTGGCCCAAGGGTGAACTGACGAGTAGTTCCGACCAGCTCCACACCGGTCCCCACGCCGACCGGTCCGAGAACAGCTGCTCCTGCCCGTGCCACAACGTATTCTTGCGGTGGGATCGCAGCGAATTCGGCTCGCACAGCCTTGAAGCCGTCCGTCTCCAAGTTGGCCAGATTGTGCGCAATGGTGTCTAGCCGGACCTGCTGGGCGCGTGCACCGCTGACCGCCGGGAAATAGAGCGCTTCCATCGCTTCCTTCCTCACCCTTGCGTCACTCGGCCAACCGAGTTCACTGCCAGCCGTAACGTCTCATCAGCGAGTTGGAGCGTGCGGGCAGCCAGCTGATAGCTCCGTGTCGCCGCCAGCATGTCCGTCAGCGTCTTCGTCAGGTCAACGTTCGATGCCTCGATAAACCCTTGGCTCACACCTGCGGTCTGCGATGGGGTTCCAGCGGCCTCGGTACGCAACCGGTTTCCTGGGCTTCGCTCGAACTGCGTATCGGGTGGAAATTCCACCAGGAGCAAGCGACCGATCACCTGGTCCCCCACCAGGACCGTACCGTCGGGTTCTACCCAGACGTCTCCCGGGGGCAGCACCAGTGGTCCTTGCTCGCCGAGCACCGGATATCCATCGGCCGTGACCAGACGCCGTTGGGCATCGAGCTGGAAGCGCCCGTCCCGCGTGTACTCAACGCCGTCAGGCGTCTGAATCGCGAAGAAAGCAGTGCCAGCGATCGCCAAATCCAGCGGCCGTCCTGTCTCGACCAGTGCGCCTTGCGCAGTGTCGATCCGCGGCTGATCCCAGCGAACCGCCGTTGAGAGTGTCCCGACCGGGCTTGCCTGCCCGTGTCCCAGTCGGAGAAGGAAGAGCTGCTGGAAGTCTCGAATGGTGCTCTCGTCCTGCTTGTAGCCTGGCGTATCGATGTTGGCCAGATTCGTGCTCAGCGTAAGCTGCCGAGCGAACTGCGCCATCATCCCAGCAGCTGCTTGGTAAATGGTGCGGATCATGTCTCACTCCCCACCGCTGGTCGGCGTCGCCACGGACGACCAAGCCCAAGCGCTGCGAGCCAACCGGCATTCACCAGGATGAGCCCCCACAGGTTCTCCGCCGTTCGCCCTTTGCCGGTTTGGGGAAGTGCCGGCGGCAAGAGGTCTAGCTCGACTGGTGTCCCTGGTAGTGCACCGATGAGGACACGGCGCGCATCTGGAGCCGAATCGGGATCCGGTTCTGGTTCGACAGTCACCAGTACCGTATCCCAACCAGAATCTGGGATCGGCTCGGGCAGTAGAAGATCCACGTGTGTCACCGGCAGTTGCTTTGCGTCGAACTTCCCAAGCAGGTATGCCTCTCCGGTCTTCGATCGCATCAGCCACAGAGCGTAGCGGTCCTTCCCGTCAAGAATAGGAAGGTCGACGAAGTCGGCACGCACGTCTCCCTCACTAAAGGTGATCAGTGCAACTCCAGTTGCCTGTGGCGGCCCCCATGTACTCACCGTCGGCACATGCGAGAGAATTACCCGAACCGGGAATGCTTCGGCTTGGATTCGCTCCGCTACCCAAAGCCAGATCACCGTCGCTAACGTAATGCCGATGGCGAGCAGGTGCCACACGGTAAAGGTCGGCTCGATCACCGGTACTGCTCGACCTTTGGAGCGCTCGCCCGTCTCGCTGGCGATGCTTTCCCCGTCTACCCAGCGCACGGTTCACGCCTCCCAGCCGCTCCAGTTCCCATCCCCCGTGAGGCCAAAGCGACGGCGTGGCTCCTCACTTCCTCCATCAGCGTCAATGACGCGAGCACGCGGGAGATCGAGCGGCGGCCGGAGCGTCTCTTCGAGGGCAGTTCGGTCGGCCGCTTTAAGGAGCGCCACCAGTTCGGCCACTGCCGTGCTGGCATCCTGCAAATGCTCGTCACGTGCCTCCCCGCGATCCTGGCCGTCTCCGCTCTCCAACCGGGTGGCAAGCTCGGCGACTGCCCGTTCCAGCACGCGCTGGCGATGCCACAGCGTGGCGGAACTCCAGGCTGCAAGCGAGGCGATCGCCAAGAGACCGAGCAGCGCAACTATCTGCATCTCGGCCAGCCCAAACTCCATCCCGCTCCCCCTCGTTCAGAGGTCATACTCCTGAACGCCACGCTCGCGCAGCAGCGCTCGCAGCTGGAGCCGCACACGGTTCAGGATCTGGCTCACGCGTGATTCCGAAATGCGCAGCACTTGACTGATCTCTCGCATTGTCAGTTCCTCGTAGTAGTACAGCGAGACGATCAACCGGTCGCGTGGGCTCAGTGTCGCCAGCGCCGTCGCGATTCGGCCCTTGATATCCTCTTCCGCCGCGACCTCCGCCGGTTCCGGCGCGCTCGGGTCGGCCAACTGTTCTTCTAACGAGAGCTCGTCCGGGTCATCGGTCGTCTGCAGTGGCAAGAAAATACAGGCTGCATCGCTCACCGCCTGCTGGAGTTCACCGACAGTCATCCCTAGATGGTCGGCGAGTTCTTGCTCACTTGGCATCCGCCCGTGCTCGGCAAAGAGTTCCCGCGTCGCTTGCTCGATCTGCCGAGCTCGGCTCCGGGCGCTGCGCGGTACGATGTCGAGCGTGCGGAGCGCGTCCAAGATCGCGCCTCGGATTCGCATCACCGCGTAGCTCTCGAACTTCACCCCACGGGAATCGTCGAACCGCTCCAGTGCCTCCAGCAGGCCGATGGTGCCGTAACCGATCAAGTCGTCTCGCTCGATGCTCGGCGGTAGCGAGAGCCGCATCCGATCGACCACGTATTTGACCAGTGGGGCATATCGTTCCACCAGTTGTGCCCGCTCGTCCGGTGTCCGATCGACCCGGCGGAGTCGCTCTCGCAGTTTCCTTTCCTGGTGCGCTGGAACAGCCATCGATAGCGTCCTTCACGTTGTGGTCACGACTCAGCCCGGGCGTTGCTCGCTGGAACGGTCGTCCATCGGCTCATAGATCGCTGCTGGCTCATCGTCCTGAACCTGCCGGTTAAGCAGCTGCTCGATCACCAGCCCCGCAGTGAGCAAGAGCACAAGTGCCGCGGTGCTACTTACCGAAACCCATGTCAAAGACTGGCTTCGGGCGAGCCCGGTGAGATAGACCGTCAGAAATCCGGCCAGACTGATGAGGAGTATCAGCGGTCGGATCGTGACATTTTTGGACTGCTTTGCGTCCTGCATCGCAGGAGTCCTTCACGACAGGAGTACTCACCTACCCCGCAGACCTGACAGTACCCCGCTTCACGCTTCCGCTCCTAGTGCCGCGCGACCCAAAGATCGGAGTGCCGGCCTCCTAGGAAGGCAGGTGCTGCAGTCCTAGGCCGGGACAGGGCGCCCAAGCCGCCGTTCGAGCCGTTCCAGCGTCCATGCCGCAAGTTCCGCAAGTGCTGGTGCCGATGCGTTCACAAAGTCATCCGGAATGCGAGGGCCGGTGGTCAGTGCAATGACTGGACGTCCCAGCCGTTCGGCCAGCCCTAACGCCATGCCCGGCCGTCGCGTTTCGTCCAGCTTGGTCAAAACGAGCGCACGCGGTCGGAGTGGTGCATAGCGGCGAGCAGCCTCGAGTGTCTCTTCGAGATCGCCACCGACCGGGAGAGCAAGGCTGACCACAACCTGACTATGGGCAAGCGCACTTTCGAGTGCTGCGATTGCGCGCGGATCGTAGGGATTTGCACCTGCGGTGTCGATCACCACCAGCGTAGCGTGCGTCATGCGGAGTGCTCGCTGGAGTTCGACACTGTTGGCAACGCGGGTGAACGGCAAAGCCAGCCCGCGGGCAAGTGTCTCGCTCCGCAAGTCATGTGCCTCATCGCCACCGAGACTAATCACCTGCGTAGGAAAGCCATCGGCTTGCGCTGCCCCGGCGAGCTTGAAGGCTGTCGTTGTCTTGCCCACACCCGTTGGCCCAACCAGTGCCAGCAGAAGTCGCCCGCCGAGCGGGAGCCACGGTGCAACAGGAATATAGTCGGCGATCCGGGCCGCGAGCGCGCGGCGGAGCTCCTGCCCGCGACCGCGCTGTGCGCGGTAGACACGCACGAGCTCCGCGGCAAAGCGCGTGCTGAGCCCAAGGGCATTCAGACCGAGCAGCAACGGGTCACCGGCAGCAGGCACGGCAGATGATCGTGCTTCTCCTGGAGCCCTGACTGGGGCATTCGGGCTCGCCGGAGCAGCGACTAGCTCAACGACGCTGTCATGGCCGAGGAGCTGCCGTGAACCCAGGTGGCGGACGTCCAAGATCACCGCATCAGGGCCAAGTTCCGTCTTTGCCAGGAGCATCGCGGCTTGGATCGATTCGGCCCGGTAGGTGCGTACCTCCAGCATGACTTACCCCCTCACAGTTCCGAGCACCTGAACGCGGACAGTTGGGACGACTTCCTGGTAGGCCAGAACCGCCAAATTCGGCAGTGAGCGCCGCAGTGTGCGGCTCAGTGCCGCTCGCAGACTCGCCGGTACCAGAAGCACCGGCTGGTAGCCAAGCGCTGCGACACGTTCCATCTCCTGTGCCACCGCGGCCAGGAGTGCTTGCAAGCGCTCCGGTGCCAGCGCGAGCTGCGGACCCTCGTCGCTCTGATGGATCGTCTCGCTCAGCTGCCCTGCCAGTTCCGGATGAAGGACGATCGCCCCTAGCGTCCCATCGGGTGCGATGTACTGTTGGGTCAGCGCGGCGGCCAGTGCATGCCGCACATGTTCCGCTAGTACGTACACGTTCCGGACCGTGCGTGCGTGGTTACCGAGGACTTCCAGGATTGTTACCAAGTCTCGGATTGGTACTTGCTCTGCTAGCAAGAGTTGCAGCACTTGGTGCACCTCGCTGAGTGACAAGAGATGCGGAACGAGCTCGTCGACCACTGCTGGGTGCTCGCGCCGCACCGTATCCAGCAGCCGTTGGACGTCCTGGCGCCGGAGCAGCGCTGCCGCGTGCTGCCGCACGACTTCGCTCAGGTGCGTCGTGATGACGGAGGCCGCATCGACCACCGCGTAGCCCTGTGCTTCGGCCGCCGCCCGTTGTCCCTCCGGAATCCATACCGCCGGCAGCCCAAATGCGGGCTCCCGTGCGACGAGACCCTCCAGCTGGGGAGCCTCGCCGGTTGTCGTCATCGCCATAAGCCGGTCGGGATAGACCTCACCTTCACCAGCCTTGATGCCCCGCACCAGGATCCGGTACTCGTTGGGGCGCAGTGCCAGGTTGTCGCGGATCCGCACGGTCGGCATCACAAATCCAAGTTCTTGGGCGATTTGCTTGCGCAGCAGGGTGATCCGCCGTAAGAGCTGCCCACCCGCTGTCTGGTCAACCAGCGGAATGAGGCCGTACCCGATCTCCAACTCGAGCGGGTCGACCGGTGTGACTTCCGGCAGTGTCTCCTCGGTGTCAGGAGCTGGCCGTGCAGCTTCGGCGGATGGCTGCTGCTGCGGGCGGCGCAGTGCGAGGGCTGCCCCCAGCATGCCCACCGCACCCAGAAAGAATGGTGGTGCCGGCAGCCCTGGCGCGAGTCCGAGGACTGCGAGCAGGACACCGGCGATCGCCAGTGCACGCGGCGCGCTGAAGATCTGCCGCGCCACATCCAGGCCCAGATTGGCGTCCGAGGCACTCCGTGTAACGATGATCCCGGTTGCCGTTGAGATCAACAATGCGGGAATCTGCGTGACCAGTCCGTCACCAACCGTGAGAAGTGCATAGGTCCGCAACGCCTCGCCGAGCGGCATGCCGCGCTGCAACGCCCCGATCGCGATACCGCCGAGAATGTTGATGAGGATGATTACAATCCCGGCAATCGCGTCTCCCTTGACGAACTTACTTGCCCCATCCATCGCGCCATAGAAGTCGGCCTCACGCGCGATTTCCTGTCGCCGGCGTCGCGCTTCTTCTTCACCGATCAAACCGGCGTTCAAGTCGGCGTCAATCGCCATCTGCTTCCCTGGCATCGCGTCGAGTGTGAAGCGGGCCGCCACTTCCGCGACGCGGCCCGCTCCATTGGTGATCACCACGAACTGGATAACCACGAGAATGACGAACACAACGATACCGACAACGTAGTTGCCACCGACGACAAAGCGGCCAAAGGCGTTAATCACTTCGCCGGCGTTCCCCTGTAACAGAATCAAGCGCGTCGAAGTAATGTTGAGCGCTAAGCGGAAAAGTGTCGCCAGCAAGAGCACGGTGGGGAAGGCCGAGAACTGGAGCGGCTCCTGGATATAGAGCGAGACCAGCAAGATGGTCAGTGCGAGCGCGATGTTCGTCGTGATTAGGATATCCAGCACGTGTGCCGGGACCGGCAAGATCATCAGCGCGACAATTGCGACGACGCCCGCGGCCAACGCGACGTCGCTGTAGCGGACGAGTCGTCGCAGCCCACTCACCGGCTCAACGGTATTCGTGCGCGATGCTGGTGCGCTCGCCATCGGTCGCCCCTCTCATCCTCACAGCCAGGACTCGGTGGTCGGTCCGCCGGTACTGACTGGGACAGTTGCCCGTCGCAGTTGGTAGACGTAGGCGATGATGTCCGCGACAGCTTCGTAGAGCGTCACCGGGATCTCTTGTCCAACCTCCACAGTCCGGTAGAGTGCCTGTGCCAGCGGCTGATTCCGCAGGACAGGAATTGCATGCTGCCGCGCGATCCCCGTGATGCGCTCTGCGACCGCCCCCGCACCCTTCGCGACGACGACTGGGGCACGCATTGTCGTTGGCTCGTACCGGAGGGCCACCGCCAGGTGCGTGGGGTTGGTCACGACCACCGTGGCGGTCGGCACTTGCGCCATCATGCGCCGCATGGCGTACTGGCGTTGCAAGCGTCGGATGCGCGCTTTGATCTCAGGGTCGCCTTCCGTCTGCCGGAGCTCCTCTTTCAGTTCGTGACGCGTCATGCGCAGCCGCTGCTCCAGATCCCAGCGCTGGTAGCCGTAGTCCAGTACCGCGAGAGCGAGATACGCGGCTCCAATGCGAACCGCCAAGTCGCGGATGCTCTGTCCCAGCGCCTGAGCGATGACGAGTGGTTCGGCACCTGTCAGATCCGCGTATCGCGGGAGATCACCCCGGATAAGCGGATAGGTCACGGCTAAGACAATGGCAATCTTCACGAGCGCCTTGGCTGTTTCAAAGAGACCGCGGCGCGAGAAGAGCCGCTGGAAGCCAGCAATTGGGTCGATCCGCCGGAGATCTGGTTTGAGGACTGCTGGTGCAAACACCACCCCAGCCTGAAGCAGGGTGCTCGCCACGCCGACCAAGAGGAATAGACCGAGGATCGGCAGCGTGAGCTGGAGGAACGTCGTGCCGCTTACCCAGGCGAGCTCCAGGACTTGCGGAGCTGTCAGATCGTGTGGGAGTGGTTCGCGGAACGTGCGTTCCAGATAGCCCCAGAGCTTCGTTGCAGCCGAGTTCGCGTACCAGGGCAAGAAAAACGCCCCCGCCAGGAGTGCGAGCGCCGAGGTGAGGTCGGCACTCCGGGGCACTTGGCCGCGCTTACGTGCTTCCTCACGTCGTCGCGGTGTCGCTCGTTCCGTCCGTTCACTCGCCATCCCTCACCTCGCCGCCAGAAGGACCCGCGTGACGACGCCGAGGAGTCCGTCCGTTGTCGCCTGTGCCAGGAGCTGTAGCAAGAAAGGAATCGAGAGAAGCAGGACAAGAAAGCCGAGTAGGATTTTGGCCGGGAGCCCGACAAAGAAGACGCTCATCTGCGGCACCATCCGGTTGAGGAGGCCGAGCCCGATGTCCGCAACGAGAAGCGATCCAGCAACTGGTAGGCCGATGCGCAGCGCATCGCTGAACATCGCTCCGGTGAGGCCGATGACCGCGGCCGGTGTCTCACTGTCTGGGAGTGCACTCCCGGGCGGAAGCAGCACGAAGCTTCGTGCAAGGGCACCAATAAGCAGGTGATGACCGTTCGCACCGAAGAACACCAGCGCGGCCAGCACGAGATAGAGCGTGTTTAACGCCGTACCGTGCGTGCCGAGTGCCGGATTGAAGGTGGCAGCGAGACCGAAACCAAGCTGATAGCCGATCAACGAGGCGGCCATCTCGATCGCAGCGAAGACGGCCGCGACGGCGAGCCCAAGCGCGAGTCCCGCCACGAGTTCACGAGCCAGCGCCACTGCAAACACGGTCGGCTGGCTGAGCGCGGTTGCCTCGACGCGCACGAACGGCGTGAGTGCAAGTGCGAGTACTACGGCGAGTGCCACTCGTGCCGGCAGCGGCACCGCGCTCCCGCTAAATCCGGGCAACAGGGAGAGAACGAGGCCAATCCTCGTCACGACGAGAACAAACAACGCAACCGAGCTTGGGATGAGCGGCGTGGAGACCTCCATAGCGACCTCTCACCGACGTAAGACCGGGAGCAACAGGAAGAGTTCCGTCGCGAGCGTTGCCAGCTGCCGTCCCATCCAGGATCCCGCAAAGAGGAGAATGAGGAACGTAATCACGATCTTCGGGATGAAAACGAGCGTCTGTTCGTTCACCTGGGTGACGGCTTGGAGAACGCTGACCAGAAGGCCTACCACGAGAATTGTCAACAGGATCGGTGCCGAGACCAGGAGCGTCGTTGTGATCGCGGCGCGGGCCAGTTCAAGGAGTAACGCCTCGTTCATTCCGATCTCCTATCCAGCACCGAAACTCGTCACGAGCGATCGCACCAGAAGATCCCACCCGTCGACCATGACAAAGAGCAAGAGCTTAAACGGGAGCGAGATGACGACCGGCGGAACCATGATCATCCCCATCGCCATGAGCGTGCTGGAAACGATGAGATCGATAACCAAGAAGGGGATGAACAGAACGAACCCCATCGTGAAAGCGGTCTTCAGCTCGCTGAGAATGAATGCCGGCACCAGCACCCAGGTCGGAACTTCGTCGGGGTTACGCGGGCGCGGCAAGTTGCCGAGATTCATGAACAGGGCGATGTCACGCTCACGTGTCTGGCGGAACATGAAGTCGCGCAATGGCTTCAGGCCACGCTCCAGGGCCGTCCGCTGGTCGATCTCGCCCCGCAGGTAGGGCTGGAGTGCATCGCGGTTGATGGCCTGCCAGGTTGGGGCCATGACGAACACGGTCAGGAAAAGCGAGAGACCGATGAGCACCTGGTTCGGTGGCAACTGGGGCACGCCGATCGCTGTCCGCACGAAGGACAGGACGATCACAATCCGAGTGAACGACGTCATGACCACAAGGATCGTCGGAAGCAGGCTGACCAACGTCAACAAGAAGACGAGCTCCAGCCCAGCTGCAATCGGACTGCTGGTCCCGCTTGTCCCACCGCTCTGCACCTGGATCTGGGTGGAACCCATGCTCGCGCTCATCGCGCAAGCGCTACTCACCAGTCCGCCGAGTGCCGCGCCGAGCGGGAGTAACCAGCGGTGGTGCCCGCGCTTTCTGCTGTCGGCCGTCCGTTCCTCCGCCATGGCTCGCTCCGCCCGTCGCACGTTCGTCCGCTTCACATCCGCACCGTACCGGCATGGCACCACGAAGCGCATCGGGAGCCTGTCAGGATTTCCGGCGGGACGCTCGTCTCTCCCGCCTAGGGCGAAGGAGCCTCTGTCCGAACGGCCCCGACGACCCGGTCCACCAGGACCTTTTGGCAGGGTCCCCCGAGCGAGATGCCGGCCGAAATTCACCATGTGGCGGTCGAATGCTGCACCGCTGCGCAGGAGTAACCGATGATCGCAGTGACACGACTCGATGGGACGCGTGTTGTTGTCAATGCGGAACTGATCGAGACGATCGAAGCGGTGCCAGAGACAGTTATCGTCCTTGTCACTCGCCGGCGCATCATGGTCCGTGAGCCAGTCGATGAAGTAGTGGAGCGCGTCCTGGCGTACCGCCGCGGCCTCGTCATGCCAGTCGATGCGGTCCGTGGTGCGTTACCGGCCCGTGACACGCAGGAGTAAGCGTCGGGAGGGAGCCTGCGATGGATCTTGCTACCGTCCTCGGGATCGTTCTTGGGTTTGGTGCGTTGATTGTCGCCTTCGTCCTAGAGGGAGGCCACCTCTCGTCGTTGATCGGTATCACCGCCTATATGATCATCTTCGGTGGCACATTCGGCGCAACGATGACGAGCTACAGCCTAAAAGACATGCTTGGACTGCCGAAATTGATCATGAAGGCGATTAAGACACCTCCAGATCGTCGTGCCGTCCTCGTCGAGGAAATCGTCAAGCTCGCTGAGATCGCACGACGCGATGGGCTACTCGCCCTCGAGAATCACCCGATCGAAGACCCCTTCCTCAAGAAGGGTGTCATGCTCGTCGTCGACGGAACCGATGCTGAGCTCACCGAGCAGATCCTCCATGCCGATGTTGAAGCGATGGAACAGCGGCATGCTCGTGGCTATGGCATCTTCCAGACCATGGGCGGGTTCGCCCCGACCATGGGCATCATTGGCACGGTCATGGGACTTGTCCACGTCTTGAGTTCGCTCAAAGATCCCGAGTCACTCGGTCCAGCGATCGCTGTTGCGTTCCTGGCCACACTCTACGGAGTGGCGACGGCCAACCTCCTTTGGCTACCGCTTCACAACAAGCTCAAGCTCCGCAGCAAAGAGGAAGTCGCCGAAAAGCAACTGATCATCGAGGGGGTGCTCGGTATTCAAGCTGGTGAGAACCCGCGCATGCTGCGCGAGAAGCTCTTGGTGCATCTGCCACCACAGGCGCGTGCGAGCGAGCAGAAAGCCGCTGCCGTTGGTGCTCGAGCCATGGCTCCGGGAGGGGAGTAAGCGACCGTGCGGCGCCGCTCTCGCCATCACGAAGGCGAGCATGAGAATCTGGAGCGCTGGCTCATCACCTACGCTGATCTCATTACGTTGCTCCTGATCTTTTTCGTCGTCATGTACTCGATCTCTCAGGCCGATCTTGCCAAGTTCCGTCAGGTGGCAAGCTCCCTTCGCGCCGCCTTCAACCTCGACGTGCTTCAGGCGCCTCCCCCTGGCCAGTCAGCTATGACACCGCTTGAGCAGGACCCGCGCTTCAATACGTACCTCAGTGTCCGTGCGCAGGTTGCCTCCCTCTTCACGCGGCTCGGGTTGGATCGCCAGAATGTGGAGGTGGAGTTGACTAGCGAAGGCATTGTCATTCATCTCTCGGACGCGGTCCTCTTCCCACCCGGGCAGGCGGAGCTCCGTCCGGAGGCGCAGCGCGTCCTCGATGGCATCGCCGCAATCGTCGAGCCACTCCCAAATCCGATCCGAGTCGAAGGGCACACTGACAATACGCCACCACCATCCGGCACGTACCCAGACAATTGGGAGCTTTCGGCTATGCGGGCAGTCAACACCGTGCGGTATCTCACCGATGTAGCCGGCCTCTCGCCCCAGCGTCTGAGCGCTGCTGGCTATGGCGAGTTCCGCCCTCGTGCCTCGAACGACACGCTCGAAGGGCGGCGAAAAAACCGACGAGTCGACATCGTCCTTCTTCATCCAGCGGTCGGCAACGCGCCGTGAAAGGGTAACTGATGGTGAAGCGATTGTTGCGCAAGCGTGTATTGCTCCTCGCCATTCCTGTCGTTCTTGTCCTTGCCGGCGGAGGCTTCTTCCTGCTTGGTGGTGCTGGCGCGGCGCCCTTTGTTCTCAACATCGTCATCAACCAGCCGGCAAACGATGCAAGTGCAAGTCAACCCAAAGAACAGCATCTCACTGTCTCGCTCGGTGAGCGCGTTGTCAACCTCGCTGATCCTGGTGGATATCGCTATTTGAAGGCCGAGGTGGTCGTTGAAGTCACGGTTGACCAGAAAACCTATGAGCGTCTCACCGCAGGCGGCGGAGGAGGGCATGGCAGTGGGGGCAGTGGCACCGATCCCCTCCGCGCTGAGCTGGACCACTCCTGGCCGAAAATCCAGGATACCCTGACGATGGTCCTAACCTCGAAGACGGTAGACGAGCTTTCCACGCCGGAGGGGAAGGAACGCCTGAAGGCTGAACTTGCCGAAAAGCTGCAACCGGCCTTTGGCGAGTATCAGATCACCGAGGTCTATCTCACCCAGTTCGTCATTCAGTGAGGAGGCGGAGATGTCGCTCAGCCGCGTCCGATCCGCGACGACGCGCACGGCGCGCCGCGAGCGTGGGAAACCCGTTCCCTATGATTTCCGCCGTCCCGACAAGTTCTCAAAGGATCATATCCGCTCCATCCAGAGTATCCACGAAGCGTTCGACCGCTTCGCTTCCAACTACCTCTCGGCACACGTCCGCACCGCCGTCCACAGCGAACTTGGCCCCATCGAGCAGACGACACTCGGCGACTATCTTGATCGTCTTCCTCCACAGGTTGTCCTCTGCCTTGCCGAACTCGAGCCGCTCGTCGGCCGGGTCCTGCTGGAGCTCGACTTCACGACCGCCTCCCGCCTTGTCGACCGTATGCTTGGTGGCGCGGGTGAGGAGCGCCCGCCCTTTACCGCAACCACGATCACTGAGATCGAGTTGCTCCTGCTCCGCGAGCTCGGAAACGGGCTCTTCCACGAACTCGCCAACGCCTGGGAGCAGGTAGTCCGGTTGCACCCCCAACCCTGCGAGGTGGTCCTCTCCGGCCAGCAGATCCAAGGCTTGATGCCGAGCGAGATTGTGCTGCTCGTCCAACACAACGTTCGCCTCTTCGACAGCGAGGGCCAGTTTACCGTTGTTCTCCCTGCCTCGACGCTTGAGCCGATACTGCCGCGCCTCAACGCGCGTGTTCTCTTTGCGAATCCGCGCCGTGGTACCAGCCCTGAAGTTCTTGCCCATCTGAGTGCGCAGCTCGAGGAGGTCCCCCTCCAGCTTCGAGTGGAACTCGGGCGTGTGCGCCTTACAGTTCAGGATCTTCTCGCGCTCGAGGTCGGTGACGTTCTCGTTCTCGATCAGGACGTCTCGTTTCCGCTCACTGTCTATGTGGAAAATGAGCCTCGCTTCTATGCGTTCCCCGGCCGACGCGGCCGATCACTCGCCGTGCGGATCGGTGGTACGGTCACCGAGGAATGGCCGCGTACTGACGAACTCGACCAGGAAGGAGGGACAACGCTATGGCCGACCGTCCAGACCCCGTGAATCCCGGCGGTGAATCAGGCTCGGTCCGCCCACCAGAGACACCCGTCCAAGAGGCGCGCTTCGTCGAGTTCCGGGACCAGCCTGTCGCGTCTGGGCGCCAGAGTATCGACTTCTTGCGCGACGTCGAAGTGGAACTGACTGCTGAACTCGGCTCAGCGCGAATGCGGATCAAGCACATCCTTGGGCTCCGGCCTGGCTCGGTCGTCGAGCTCGATCGGCTCGCTGGTGAGCCGGTGGATTTGACGATCAATAAGACGCTCATCGCGCGGGGTGAAGTAGTTGTCGTCGACGAGAAGTTCGCCGTCCGTATTACCGAGATCGTGGCGCCAGAGAAGCGGCTAGGTGAGGGTTGATAAGAGTGAGCGATCGGTTTCCGCAGTTGCCGCGTCGCTGGCTCCTGCCAGTGGGGGCATTTGCCCTTGCAGCGCTCGTGGGCCTTCTCTGGGCGAGTACCCGGACCTCGCCTGCCCCGCTTCCCACCCCGACCCCCGAGTCAGGGGAGTTCCTGGCGCGCGGTTATGCCGAGCTGGCTAGCCAGCCATCGCCAGCGATGGCAGAGGGGACATCCCTTTGGGAACTCCTCTCGGCCATGCTGGTGCCGACCCTCATCGTCATTGTCGCGGCGTACCTGACAATCCGCGTACTCCGGTCGCTTAACCGGCGTGTGGCGGCCACGGTCTCGCAGACCAAGCTGCTCGAACTGGTCGATACGCTTTCACTCGCCGGAAGTGGCGTCGTGCACATCGTGCGCGTCGGCGAGCGCTACCTCCTTGTCGGTGCTGGGAGCGCAGGGCTCTCCCTCCTCGGCGAGCTACGTCCGGAAGAGGTCGCGCAGCTCGAGTCGCAGCGGCGGGGAGGTCCGTTGATTCACGCGGTCGTACCCTCCTTTGGCCAAATACTGCGCACCCGCATGCCGCGGGCCTGGCGTGTACTGGAGACGAGTGACCAGCTGGCCCACCCAGCGACCGCAGCAACGCCCGGGGTACCAAACAACGGAGCGGCGGAGCAGGACGTCTCTTCTGGGGCGTGAAGGACTCGTGTCCCAGTCAGAGAGCTGCGAAGTCCTCCGATATGCGGCGAACGTCTTCCCTAACTCAGTTTCCCCAGCCTGGTGTCGAGACGGCCGTCTCTGCCTCAGTGCGGCACTAGGCCCAAGGAATGCGTCTGCCCTTCTCGGCAGGCGCATTCCTTGGGCATGTTGCTACAGAAAACGCGCAACCAGAGGGTGCGATTGGTTGCATGAGCAGCTGCGGCTCGCTCAGTTCTCACGCTGATAGGCCAGCCCAAGCGCTTCCGGTTTTGTCGCACCCCAGCGGAGGCGGAACCAGCGTGTCGAGAGCACAATGAAGACCACAATCGTGATGACAAATGGCATCGCCCGCCAGATATAGCGCGAGAAGACGTTCGGGAACAGGAGTTCCGGGTAAAGCGAGAGCTGCCACAAAATCCCGAAGAACACTGCCCCTGCCACGACGAGGAAGGGATTCCACAGGGAGAAGAACACGAGCGCTAACGCGATAAATCCCCACCCCTGGAGATAGTTGTAGTTCCAGACCGGGTTATAGACCAGAGAGTAGACGGCGCCGCCCAAACCGACTAGCATTCCCGCCAGGATCGCAGCGAGGTAGCGTAGTCCGGTCACCGAGATGCCCGATGCCTCGGCGACAGAGGGGTTCTCACCAACAGAGCGAAGCTTGAGTCCCAAGTGCGTCTTGAAGAGGAGGAACCAGATCGCAATCGCCAGGGCGAGCGCCACCAGGAAGAACGTCGGGAGACCTGCCACAGTGGGGAACGGCTTCAGTCCGAGTGGCCCGGTGTAGGGGTAGCCGATGTACGTCGTCAGCCCAAAGCCCAGGATCCAGATCGCCATCCCGTTCACGACTTGATTGCTGCCAAGAGTAATCGAAAAGAAGCCGTGCAGAAGGCCGACAAGAGCACCGGTTAGGAGTGCGACAGTGAACCCCTGGAGATAACTTCCGCTCGTCTTGGCCGCGATGAACCCAAAGGTGCCGCTCAGCAGCATCACGCCCTCGAGCCCGACGTTCAGGATCCCTGCCCGCTGCTCCAGGAGTTCCCCCAGCGCCGCGATGGCGAAGACAGCGGCGGCAGCAAGACTAATGACGAGGAGACTCGACACGGCTTTCGCCCCTCTCCAGTTCGAGCTGTGGCCTCGGCACCGCGGCTTGCCGCTCGACCCGTACCGAGTAGTGCGCCAATGCCTGGAACGCGACCATCATGATCATCAGCACGCCGAGCAGCGCGTAGTCGATCCCAAAGGCCAGCCGGAGCTTCCCTTGCATGAACCGCGCTCCACCCGAGACACCACCAAAGAGAACTGCAACTGGTATTGCTGCAATCGGGTTATTCCGCGCGATTAGCCCCGTGATGAGTCCATAGAAGCTGAAGTCACCGAAGTCCGCGTAGTTCTTCGGGATCTTGAAGACCCCCGGCACAGCCGCAAAGTAGTGATAACCGGCCAGACCGGCGAGGAGGCCGCCCAGTGCGAAGACGAGCGTGCTAATGCGCGTCGCATCGATCCCCGCGTATTCCGCTGCCCGTGGGCTCTCGCCGTACGTCCGAATCCGGTAGCCCAGTGTCGTCTTGGCCAGGAACCACGTGAGGAGCACGGCCAGCGCGAGAGCAATATAGACGGTGAGCGGGACTCCAAGGATCTGCGGGAGACGGAGCGACGTCGGGAGCGTGAACCCTTCCCCTTCTGCCGTCCGCCCCATGAACGGGCCACCCTCACGGATCATGTGGGCGACGATCCACAGCATCGCCCAGTTCAGCATCATCGTTGTCACGATCTCGTTAACCTGGAAGCGTCCCCGCAGAAAACCAGCGATCGCTCCGTACACTGCGCCTGCTGCTAAGGCTGCCAGGAACATGAGCGGGATAATGAGCTCGCCCGGCAGTTGGACGTTTACCGACCGCTTTGCTCCGAACGCATAGGCGACGCCAAATGCGGCGAGTGTCGCTGCGTAGATCTGCCCCGGCATCCCGATGTTCCACAGCCCTGCGCGAAGCGGGACGATCAGGGCAAAGGCCGCCAGGAGCACAAACGTTGCTCGGTTGATCGTTTGCGGCAACCCAAACTCGCTCAGGAAGGCATACTTCACGATCTCGCTGTACACCTCCAGTGGGTCGGCTCCCACACGGAGGAAGGCAAAGCCAACCAAGAACAACGAGACGACAATCGCCAGTACTGAGGCCAGCGTGGTGTGCCACCAGCGCAGGTCAGCGCGCCGCTCAACCCGGATCGTGTAATCGCCGATGACCGCCCTCATACGCGCTCCCGTCGCAGTCCAGCCATCAGCTCACCGACGAGCTCCTTGCTCGCCTCGCTCGCCGGAACAATGCCTGTAAATTGCCCTTCGTAGATCGCCGCGATCCGGTCGCTCAGTGCCAAGATCTCGTCGAGATCCTCGGAGATCAACAGCACAGCCGTTCCACTCTGTTTTGCTTCGAGGATCTTCCGCTGCACAAATTCTGCCGCGCCAACGTCGAGCCCGTGCGTCGGTAAGCACGCAATGAGGAATCGTGGCTTCCGCGAGAGAACCCGGCCTAAGATCACCTTCTGGAGGTTACCGCCCGAAAGCGATCGTGCCGGCGCATTCGGTCCAGCCGCCACCACGCTATACTCGCGGAGGATCCGCTCGGTCAGTTCACGAGCCTGGCCACTCGCCAGAATTCCCCACCGCGAGAACTCCCGCTCAAAGTGATAGTTCAGAAGCACGTTGTCGACCAGTGAAAAGGTGGGGATCGATCCCACCTCGCGTCGTTCGGTTGGGATGTATCCCAGCCCACGGCGCCAGCGTTCCAACACGGGGGCGTGCGTGATGTCAATGCTATCCAGCGTGATCGTCCCCCGCTCCACCGGCCGTAGTCCGGCCAGGGCTTCCGCAAGAGGTTCTTGCCCGTTTCCTGCTACCCCCGCGATCCCGAGGATCTCCCCGGCTCGGATTTCGAACGAAAGGCCTTGGACCGCGAAGAGCCCTCGGTCGTCACGCACCCACAGATCCTGCACCCGCACAATCGGGTCGCCGAGCGGAACCTCGACACGTTCCAGCTGCAGGACCACCTCGCGCCCAACCATTGCCGCAGCGAGGGTCTGTTCCGTCGCGTGTCGGGTCTCCATCTCAGCCACCACGCGACCTCGTCGAAGGATCGTTACCCGGTCGCAGTGCTCCAATACTACGGGCAGCTTGTGCGTGATAAAGGGAATAACCGCCAGATCTTCCTTGGCCATCCGTGTTAACGACTCGAGCAGCTTCACGATCTCCGGCGGTGAGAGGACCGACGTCGGTTCGTCGAGGATCAGGATCCGCGCCCCGTGGTAGAGCTCCTTCAGAATCTCAACGATCTGCTTCTCACCTTCCGAGAGCTGCCAGACCTTGGCGTGGAGTGGGACGCGAAATCCATAACGTTCACAGAGTGCACTGACTTCCCGCTCCGCCTCCCGGAGATTCAGGATTGCCCCAGTCTTCGGATGTCCAAGAATAATGTTCTCAAGCGCGGTGTGGGCCGGGATCAGCTTTCGCTCCTGGTGCACCATCCCAATGCCGTGGCGCAAGGCATCGCGTGGGCTCCGGAAGCGCACCCGCTGTCCATCAAGGTAGATCTCGCCCTCATCCGGTTGGAGTTCCCCGAACAAGATTCGCATCAATGTCGTTTTGCCGGCTCCATTCTCCCCGAGGACAGCGTGGAGTTCACCAGCCCGTACCGTGAGATCGATGTGATCGTTCGCCACAACCGTCCCAAAGCGCTTGGTGATCCCGCGCGCTTCGAGGACGACTCGTCCAGCGGATCTCTCTCGTGCTGCTCCCACGGATCGCTCGTCGCTTTCTCCTTGGGCGGACAGCGGCACTTGCTCGCCGCCTTCTACCCGTGCCGCCGCCCGCCGTGCGTCCACTCTATCGACGAAAGCTCAGCGTCCCGCTCATGGCAAAATGTTCACGCCATCGAGATCAAAGTTGATCTTCTGCAATAGGAACTCATCGGTCGGCTTCTCGCCGGCCGGCTTAACCACCGTGCCCTTCGGCGGGATCGGTAGTCCTTCCACTTCGAGTCCGGTCCCATTGCTGACCAGTGCATGCTCAGTAAAGGGATCCCACTCGCCCTTCCGCATCGCCTCTCGTCGTTGCGCGACGAGATCGATGATCTCCTGCGGCAGTTCGGCCTTCGCCTTCGGGCTAATTGCCTCAACGCCCACCTTGCAGTCGTTCATGATGTCAGTCGTCGTGACCTCTGTGCCATCCTTCAAAGTGATCTTCGATTCCATGCCTGGGAAGATGATCTCCGGCGGCTTCTCACCCTTCATGTACGCCTGGATGATCTTGTCGTAGATCACCTCCCAGCGCGTGTCGAACGAGATTGCCACTGTGTCGGTCGTGGCCCACTTGTAGAAGCAGACCGTATCCATGTCCTTCCCGACAAACCACAGACCCCGTGCCTTGCAGACGTCGAGTGTCGATCCGGAGTCGGTTTGCTGTGTCAAGACGTCACAGTTGTACTGCGTCGCCAGTGTCTCGGCGACTGCACGTTCCTCGGCCGGGAGGTACCAGTCACCAACGTACTTAATGTGGACCTTGACATCCTTGTTGAGCTTCTTGGCCGCCTCTTGGACGCCAAGGACGAAGCCCGCTTGCCGGCGCAACACCTGCAGGTTCGGGTAGGCTGAGACGATCCCCACGTTGCCAGTCTTCGTCAACGCCGCGGCAATCAACCCCTCCAAATACAGCGACTGGTACTGCCGCGGGAAGATGCGGATGAAGTTCGGCTTATGCGTCAGATCGCTCGTCGTCACCGCCACGAAGATCTTGTCCGGATACTTGTCCACGATGTCAAGGAGCGGCATGCCGATGAACTCGGCATTCCCAACGATGATGTTCGCCCCTTCCTTCGCGATCATCTCTTCAGCGAAGGGGACCGTCTGGTCGGGGCCAACCTGCTCGCGGTAGATGTACTTCACATTCGGATACTTCTCTGCCAGTCGCTTTCCAGCCCGGTCATGCGCACCTGACCACGTCGTTCCCTCAATGACGCTGAAGTGCAAGATCGCCAGAACAACCTCCTTCGCAGCTGGTGTCGCTCCGGCGGCGGGAGTCTGGGCGGGAGCCGTCGTCGGCTGGGCCGCTGGTGTCTGCGCTGGAGGCGTCGTCGGCTGGGCCGCTGGCGTCTGTCCAGCCGGAGCGGTGGTCGGTGTTGCTTGTCCACCCGCACAGGCGGCCAATAGCGCACTCGCAACCGGAACTGCGAGTCCGGCCGCAACACCCTGCAAGAGCCCGCGCCGCGAAAGTTTCTGTCGCAACATCCGAGACTGCTCGGTCATTGCCTCTCCTCCTCGAATACTCCCTCGGAAACCGGTCCGCACGGAAACAAACTCCTCGCTCGATCGGCCAACTCTCGCGCTCGGTGGCGCACGCGATCGAGCTCTCTGGTGCATCCACTCTCGTCACTTCCGCTCTCGTGCGGCGTCACCTCCCTTCCCTTCGGTGGCTTCGCCCTCTAGCTCCGATGCGACATGCGCTCGCTGTCCCTTGCCAGAGCCGGTTGGTCGCCTCACGCCGTCTGTTAGGGGCGCTCGAAAAAAGAAATAACCAAGCGCGACGCCCTCCTCGACGTTGCGCGTGCGTGCTATCCGCTTGCTCCAAAGACCTCCGGCTTCCCGCTCGAACCTACTCGCTAGTGCCGTCGGTCCCGCCCGGAAGCCACAGTACTAGCGTACGCAGGTTGTCTCCGGCCGTCAAGCGCCTTGCAGGATGCCGTTCGTGCCGATTGCAGGGTTTCCCTTGTGCACGATGCCTACTCAAGCCCTTTGACCGGACATCCTGTCGTGGGAGTACGGTCCCAACCCCCATCTGTTGTGATCTTGAGGCATCTCACCTTCTGCCTCTATCCCCGGATCGGCTTCCTCGACCGCCGAACGGTGCCGTGTGGTCGCCTACCCAGTCAGTAATCGCTGCGTGCTGTAGTTGAGGCTCCTACACGCCACCGTCACGCTCGATGCACCCTCACGGTCACCAAGATGCGCAGCGGGGCGCAGTTCTGCAGGGGGCGCTCCTGTCCGGCCGGGAGCGTCGCCATGTTCGCGGACCGCATTCAGGACCCTTGGCTCGTTGGAGCCTGCAAGAAAGAACGTCCGGTGACGTTGAATGACGGCGTTACCACCCTTGGTCAGTTCGCTTCTTCACTCATTATGGAACCCACACTGCTGAAGCATTTGACCGCCATCGCCCGCTATTCGGAAATCGAGATTGTTGCGGGTACCCCAAGTTCACGCAGCGCAACAGTGTGTCAGAACAGAAAAGGCCCCGGATGGAACCCTCCATCCGGGGCCCAGGAGCAGTGCGTTGCCGTCATGGCACCTGGACGCGAATCAGATTCGTCACCTTGGTGACACCCGGTGCGCGCCAGGCTGCTTCCTCAGCCTCCTTGCGCTCTGCCCACGAGCGCACAGTGCCCGAGAGAATCACGTGCCCGCCTTCCTCAACGCGCACCTGAATGTTCTCCGCGTCGATCTCAGCGTGGCGCACGAACGCCTGCTCGATCTGCCGCTTGATGTCCTCCGGCGCGACCGTCGGCTGACGCACGGTGATCAGGTTAATCACCGACTTCACACCAGCGATGCGCCGGGCGGTCTCTTCGGCCTCGCGCCGCTGGTAATGCCAGTCAACCTCACCCTCTAGTGTCACCCGGCCCTCCTCCACCCGGATCTTGATCCGGTCCTGAGGAACAGCCGGGTTCTCTTCGAAGGCGGTCGCCACTGCTCGTGCGATGTCCTCGTCCGTGCGCACACCGAGACCACGTGGCACAACCTCGATGTGGTTCACAACCGCCCGCACACCCTCGACGCGGAGCGCCGCCCGTTCTGCCGCCCACTTCTTCAAGAAGCTATCCACCGTCCCAGTCAACGTCACCACGCCGTCGTGCACCGTGACACCGACGTCGGTGACTTCCACCTCCGGGTCCCAGTCCAGCTCGTCCAGCACGTCCTGCTGGATCTCTTCGTCTGTGCGTACCCGAGGAGCCATCACAACTCCCTCCCTTCCACTGCCCAGGGCCTCACCGTGCCACCTGGATCGGGATCCGCTTCACCCGCGCCTCTTCGGCCTTCGGGAAGGTCAGCGTGACGATCCCATGCTCCACGGTCGCCTTCGCTTCTTCGATCTTCACCGGCACCGGCAACGTCACACTCTCGGCGAATTCCCCGCAGGCGATCTCTCGCCGGTACCAGGTCGCCTGCTTCGCCTCTTCCTCGCTCAGCCGGTACCCATACTGACCGCGGATCGTCACGACGTTCTGCTCGACCGTCACTTCGAGGTCCTCGGGCCGTGCCCCGGGCACCGCCAGCCGGATGACCAGCGCATCACCTGTCTCGTAGACGTCCGTCGCTGGCCTCCAAGCCAATGCGCGTGCCCGCGCCAATGGCCGCTCAAACACCTCCGCCATCAAGCGGTTCATCTCGCTCAGCATCCGCTCCGCTTCCGCCACCGGATTCCACCGCTCGAGCATGGCTCCCTCCTTCCGACCTGTACCGACCAACTCTGACGATCGATCTCTCCTTTCGTCTATCCCGTATATAGCAGAGTGATACGCATCGTGTCAAGGTGATGGATATGATTTGTAGCGCTTTTGTAACGTGTGACGCTTCACCCTGTCGTGTCCTACGCCACTCCTGGGATCTCGTCCCCACTCTACGCTCCGCACCAGATTCCGTCAAGAGCCCGCGGACTTCTGCCATGCTCACTGCGACCTTTTGCCCCACCGCTGCAGCGACTGCACCAACGTGTCATCGTTTCGCGTCCACCATCTGCGCGGTGATTTGCTTTCGTCCCGCGCAGTCCGTCGGTCGCACGCAAGGGTCGTGGGCACAAGTTCGCTGCGTGCCGACGCGTTCGCCCTTGCCGAGCAGGCCTTTCGGGTGGTGGGCGACAAGCCGTCTGACCACCGGGAGGGACTGCGCCGCGTGTGCCGATCCATGCGGCGATCCTTCCCCACACGATCCCCTTTCCCTGTCTGATGGCCGGTTCCTCCTACGCTCGATTCCCCGTTAGAATGAGCGCGACGGTCGCCGCGTGTGCGAGGGAAAGGGTGCGGGGCGTGCTTGCGCGAGTAGTCAGCTGTGCGGTGGTCGGGCTGGACGGTGTCCTGGTGCAGGTCGAGGTCGATATTGGGCTGGGATCGCCTGGGCTCACGATCGTCGGTCTGCCAGATACTGCCGTCCAGGAGTCGCGCGAGCGGGTGCGTGCTGCCATTCGCAACTCAGGTGCCCGCATGCCCCTCAACGGCCGCATTATCGTCAATCTAGCTCCCGCTGACATCCGCAAGGAGGGCCCAGCGTACGATTTGCCGATTGCGTTGGGTATCCTGCTCGCCTCTGGCCAGGTGGTGGCTGATGTCGAGGGCACCGTTGTGCTCGGTGAACTCTCCCTCGACGGGTCGGTCCGTCATACGGCTGGGGTTCTGCCGATGGTTGGGGTTGCCCGTGAGCATGGGCTGCGCCGCGCAATCGTTCCGGCAGATGATGCCGCGGAGGCTGCGCTGGTCGAGGGGATTGAAGTGCTTCCGGTCCGGAATCTCCGCGAGCTCATCGAGCACCTACAGGGGAACTCGCCAATCCGGCCCGTTGCTCCGACGCCGATCGAGCTTGGGGATGAACTCGTTTCTGGCATCGACTTTGCTGAGATCAAGGGACAGGAGCACGTCAAACGTGGTCTCGAGCTCGCTGCTGCGGGTGGTCACAACGTCATTGCAGTTGGCCCCCCGGGAGCTGGGAAGACGCTCCTTGCCCGCGCGCTTCCCACCATCCTCCCACCACTAACGCGTGAAGAGGCACTCGAGGTGACGCGCATCTATTCAGTTGCCGGCCTCCTCCCCAATGGTTCCCCGCTTGTCCGTCATCGTCCCTTTCGGGCGCCGCACCATACTGTGAGCTACGCCGGCATGATCGGCGGCGGTGCGTGGCCACGGCCTGGTGAGGTCACACTGGCACACCGCGGTGTCCTCTTCCTCGATGAGCTGCCGGAGTTCAGTCCGCGGGTGCTCGAAGTCCTTCGCCAGCCGCTGGAAGACCGCGTTGTCACGATCTCACGGGCGAGCGGTGCCGTGACGTTCCCAGCGAGCTTCCTGCTCGTCGCTGCGATGAATCCTTGCCCTTGCGGCTACCACGGCGATCCTATCCGTCCTTGCACCTGCAGCGCACATGAGGTCACCCGCTATCAGAAGCGGATCTCTGGCCCCTTACTCGATCGTATCGATATCCACCTCCATGTCCCGCGCGTCGAGTACGACAAGCTCGCTGATCACCGCACTGGCGAGCCTTCAGCGGCGGTGCGAGCCCGGGTCGAGGCGGCCCGTGCCGTGCAACTCCGTCGCTTCGGCGATCCCCGCCGGTTAAACAGCGACATGACACCACCCGAGATCCGCCGCTACTGCCGCCTCGACGAGGCTGGCGAACGGCTCCTGCGGACTGCTGTTGAGCGGCTGGGTCTTTCGGCGCGTGCCTACCACCGTGTGCTGAAACTCGCACGCACCATTGCCGATCTTGCTGGCGAAGAACGCATTGCGGCGGTACATGTGGCCGAGGCGCTCCAGTATCGCCCACAGGAGTTCGCCTGAGTCCTGCGCACCTGTCAGAGTGGCGTTGTTGGTCGAGTGCGCGGCCAAGTCGAGTGAGAGGGTGCGGAATATCCCCGTGGACAGTGCGCGTTGGCCGACCTTGCGCGCGACGAAGCGCTCGTGTGACGATGTCCCTATGGCTTCTCACTGCTGGTGCACACCACTTTTGCTCTTCTGGCATCTCGTCCCAAGAGGTGTCCTGCTATGACACAGAGTGCTCTCGCATCTCGCTGGACGGAGGCCCGCTTGCTCGCCAGCGACCCTGCAGTCATACTCGCTCAGGCACAATGGAGCAGTCACGAGAGGAACGCTCAGCGTGCTGGAGAAGATCAACGGTCGAGCAAATGTCGTGCTCTCGACGATCCGCGAGCGACGGAGCGTCAAAGCACTACTCCCTGATCCCGTCCCCCGCGAACTCGTGGAGCAAGTCCTGGAAGCAGCCGTCTGGGCTCCCAACCATCATCTGACCCAACCCTGGCGCTTCTTTGTTCTTACGGGCGATGCTCGTCATGCGCTCGGCGAGGTGCTGGCCAGTGACCCGACGTTGTCCCCGGCCAAGCGCGAGGCAGCCCGGCAGAAGCCGCTTCGCGCACCAGTCGTTATCGCGGTTGCGGTAGAACCCGCTCCAGAGCGATCGCTCCTGGATGAACTCTGTGCTGGGGCAGCAGCGATCCAGAACATGCTCCTGGCTGCGCACGCGCTCGGCCTCGGCGCTATTTGGCGCACTGGCCGGGCGGTTGAGGACCCGGCAGTCAAGCGCTTCTTCGGCCTCAGTGCACGTGCCCTGCTGCTGGGCTTTGTCTATCTGGGATACCCAGCTGCTATTCCGGCACCACCACCGCGACGTCCAGCAGCAGAATGCACAGTTTGGCTCTAAGGATAGTCGAGTAGGACAAGAGGTGCGCCGGGTCTTGCCGGAAGGTGGGAGAGCGCCGAAGGATCACCCCTGATCCTCGCAGAGTGAGAGCAGCACGAACTGCGCCTTTTGCATTCGTACCGTGTCGGTTCTCACACGGTAGGATGGTCGGGTGGTGCGTTCTCCAGGGGAGGCGCGACCGTGCCACGTCAGTGATCGTGCACCGTGGGCGGAGTCTTCGTACTCGCCAGAAACGCACCGGTTCGCTACGCTCGTTCCCGTGCAGTCAGGCGTCGAGCAAGTTGGAAGGTGGGACATGGACGTCGGATTCGTCGGACTCGGCAACATGGGGCGGGGTATGGTGCAGACGTTGCTCCGCGCTGGTCATCGCGTCGTGGTATGGAACCGCACGCCAGAACGGGTGGACGAGGTTGTCGCGCTCGGCGCTGTGCGCGCGGCCACACCCTTTGAAGCAGCCGAGGTCGGCGTCGTCTTTACCATGCTCGCCGATGACGCGGCCACCGAAGCGGTCATCGCCGGTCCCCACGGAATCCTTGCCGGTCTCCCGCGCGACGGTATCCACGTGGCCTCGAGCACGCTCAGCGTGCGCTATTCGGCGGAGCTCGCTGAACGGCACCGCACGCGTGGCCAGCACTATGTCGCCGCGCCAGTGTTCGGTCGACCGGACGCTGCCGCGCAGGGCGCATTGCGCTTAGTTGTCGCCGGGCCGCAGGGCGCGATCGAGCGGGTCCGGCCGCTGCTCACGGCGCTCGGCCCGCAGCAGTTCGTCATCGACGAGCACCCTGAGCGTGCCCACGCGGTGAAGCTCGCTGGCAACTTCCTTATCCTCTCGCTCGTCGAGCTCCTGAGCGAGGCAATGGTCCTCGCCGAGAAGGCCGGTGTTCCCCGTGATCGGTTCTTCGAGGTAGCGGGCGCGGTCTTCTCCTCACCTCTTGTCGACCGATATGGCCGCACACTCCTCGAGCGGCGCTTCGATCCGCCGGGCTTCCGCCTCGCACTTGGCCTCAAGGACATCCGTCTCGCGCTCGATCTCGCTGAGTCGACCCATACGCCGCTCCCCATCGCTGATCTCGTGCGGCAGCATGCGCTCGAGGCCATGGCGCATGGTCAAGGCGAGCGCGATTTTGCGACGCTCCTCCGCGTCGTGGAGGCCCACGCAGGACTGAGCTGAGGCCGTATCGCCATCCTGTGGTCTCTGCCTGGACGTACCCGTCGATTGGCGCAAGGTGAGGAAGCCGGCGCCAATCGACCTGCGTTCTCCCTTCGCCGTGCAGGCGAGGCCTCGTGCTTCTCGCAGCGTGTCCAGCTGCCACGAGTGAACTGGAAAAAGGACGGGTTTGTCTGTGTTCCTCGATGTGTGCCTTTCTCCTGCCGGTCTGTACTGGTGCCGATGCCACGTTCCCTGCCAGCACGGAGCTCCAATCGTCATGGCCTTCGGGCAGAGAGCGGTTGGGAGGCCGCCGCAGGTGCCGATGTGCCAAGAGTTCCCGATATTCGGCCAAAAGACAGGGCCCCGACGATCCTTGGTTCGGGTCTCTTACTCCCCTTTCGGGTTTCAGATTCCCGGCCTCGAATCGTCGGGGCCTAGCTTCAGGATACTCGTCCAGTGAGTGAATGCAAGAGGGGAACATTACAAAATCGCAACAGTTCTTTGCCACCGGGCATCCGACCTGGGCTGAGAAGCGGGCACTCGCCACCTCCCTGGTGATACTGGTGCTGTCGCTTCCTGGAGTCTCCGCCTATTGTCTCCATGACAACGCCGTCCGCATGCCCCGCGCCGTGATGGCGACACGACACGCCGAGAAGCAGAAGGCTGCTTCGGCCGTCGTCCGGCACGCTGTGCTGCCGAGCCTGCATTCCACGGTGGCCAGAGTGCGGGCTTGTTGGACACCACAAGCGTCTGGACACAGCACGATGGCAGTCGTGGCAGACCACGTGCGATGGCCGCCTGTCCGTGGGAATGCCCGGAGACCATTGTTCAGCCTGCTGAAGCGCTTCGAGTTCGCCCAAGATCCCAGCTTATGCTCCCCCACGTCGTACTCTTCTCTTGCCCGTTCGACCCTGCCTCCACAGACTAGAGCTGAGAGCGGGACCGCAGGGAGGTAGACAATGGATGAACAGCGCATGTGGCTCGATATTCGTCTCGATGGCCGCGTGGCGCTTGTGACCGGTGCTTCGAGCGGCCTTGGTTACGCGAGCGCGCTCGCACTTGCCGAAGCTGGTGCTGATCTGGTGGTGGCGGGTCGCTCGCTGGAGCGTTTGGCCGACATCTGTCGTGCTGTCGAAGCGCGCGGGAGACATGCGTTCCCGCTGGCAGTCGACGTTCGCGATCTCGCTCAGGTTCGCCGCATGGCCGATGCAGCCTTCGAGCGCTTCGGACGGATCGATATCCTCGTCAACAGTGCTGGGCTCAATATCCCGCAACCGGCCCTAGAGGTAACGGAAGAGGCTTGGGACACCATCATGGATACCAATGCCAAGGGACTCTTCTTCTGTTGCCAAGCGGTCGGCCGATACATGGTCGCCCAGCGTTATGGTCGCATTGTCAATATCGGCTCCACGATGGGACTCGTCGGGATGGTCGATCGCGCCGCCTACTGTGCGAGCAAAGGGGCGGTTTCCCAGCTCACCAAAGTGCTCGCCATCGAGTGGGCCCCGTACAACGTGACCGTCAATGCCGTTGCGCCAACCTTCGTCGAGACACCACTCACCCGCCCCTATTTCGAGCGTATCCCTGGTTTTCGGGAGGAAGTGCTGCGCCGTATTCCCCTGGGACGCCTCGGCTCACCTGAGGAGGTCGCGGCAGCTGTAGTCTTCCTCGCCTCCGACGCTGCCAGCATGATTACCGGGGTAACCCTACCCGTAGACGGTGGTTGGACGGCCTGGTAGGCCTGGGACGTGGAAGCTTGCCTCCACCATCGCTCGGTCGGGAACTCCGCATGTCTGGTTGCCCTCTTGCCTCACGCATGTCCTAGAAGGACATGTCCTGTGGCTGCTGTTCTACCTCACCTCTCCACGCGCTCGGCCAGTCGCCCGAACACACGAATCCAACGCGGTCGCTCGCTGTCTCCGTCGAACACAAAGTCGACACGATTCGGTACCACACGCGCTGGCCCCGCGGTGAACACACTCCGCCCAATTGGCCGAAGGAACAGCGGTGGAAGTTGTCGCTCGTGCTGTTCCCGGCTCAGTCCTCGCGTCTGGACCGTCTCCAGCCAGAGCCCACCCGCTGCGGGACGGACCGTCACACGTGCCAATGGGTACTCATATGTCCCGGCGAGACGCGCGAGTTCGGCCTCACCCACCGTGACGCTCCGTGGGTTCGGTACCTGTATCCCGAAGCGCTCCGCGAGGATCCAGGTCTCGAGCTCGTAAATTGCTGCACTTCCTGACTCGTGATTGGTTAGGCTGGCGATCGCGACACGCTGTTCTGGCAAGAGAACCACATGTGCCTGGAAACCGTTCGTTGAGCCACCGTGCCCGATGAGTCGTGTGTCTCCCACCGACCAGATTGCCCAGCCGAACCCATAGGCGTCGGCCCAGTAACCAGCTGCTACCTGCGGTTTCTGCATCAGCTCCACGCCCTCTGGCGAGAGCGGTGGATCCGACAGGCGAAGCAGCCCGAGATGGAAGGCGGCGAAGCTCAAGAGATCGTCGATCGTTGCCCAGATTCCACCTGCTGGATGCACAGTCCGCGGTAGTGCGAAGTCACGTACCACCTCGACCGTTCCGTTCTCACTTGTCCGGTGCCCGCAGGCGAACGGATACCCGAGAACGTCCTGCGCAAAGAAGAAACTCCGCTCCAGCCCTAGCCGCTGGAACAGCCGCTCGCGCATCGCGGTCTCAAATGTCTGCCCCGTCTTGATCTCAATGAGACGTCCCGCTACAGAAAAGCCGCTGTTGCAGTAGCTCCAGTGCTGCCCTGGCGCGTGGATCTGGCGCGCGTTCGCCAGGCTCGCAACGTACCGGCTAAGCGCATCGTCTCCGTAACCGTAGTCGTCGAAACGATCCCCTTCGATGCCACTCGTGTGTGTGAGCAGGTGCCGCAGCGTGATCGTGTCTCGTGCTCGTGGATCGGCCAGCTGAAACTCAGGCACAGAGGCGGCCACCGGTTCGTCCAGCGCGACCAGGCCCTGCTCCACCAGCTGCATGGCCACGGTGGCGAGGAATACTTTGGTGATCGAACCGATCTGGAACAGCGTATCACGTCGCACCGGACATCGCGTCTCTACGCTCGCCACACCGTACGTGACGATTTCGCGGCCGGCTTCGGTGAGCAGGCCGACCGCCATCCCCGGGACTCCTCTCTGGGCGCAGATTTTCTCGACAACATCTCGCAGGGTCGGCTCTTGTCCCATCGTGACCTCCTTCAGTCACCACTGCAGCATCAAGGAGCAAGGCCCGGATGGCAAGAGGAGTGGCGTCTCTTGGATCGACCTGCTCACATTTGAAGGATTGGCTGCACTACGGTCCCACGCCCTGGGAGCCTACCGACACAGGGCTTTGATGCACGGCCATCCTCGCCCGCGTGAACGATCTCCTGCCGTGGATGCCAAGCCTTGGAGGACTTCACTCTCGTGGCAGCACTGTGCACAAACCAGGTGTGCTCTTCTCTGATGCGCTCGCTCGGCTCCCGCACATCTGTCCTGCGCCGACCAAAAGGTGGCCGTCTCGTCGTTGCTCTGGCGGAACACTCCGGCCCCGGCAGGGCCCTGAAGACCGCGCCGATACGTCGCACTGGTGCGCACAGTGGTGTCACGGAGCGCAATATGACCAGTTGCGACTCGATTCTGGACGTGTGCGATCCTTCTGGTGCAAGTCCGCGGTCTTTGCCAACCCTGATCGCACTCTATCGGAGCGTGCCTTGGGGGTGGAGCGCTGGCTCTTGATACCTGCGCGTGACCTTCACTGCCAACAGTCTGCCTGCTGAGAGCACTTGCCGATGGTCTTCTGGTCGTATACATCACAGGCCCTGGCGCCTCAAGTCGGTTCATCACACCTTGGTCCCCCAGGCGTGGCCCACTCGCGGACACTGTGGATGGCATTGCGCCGACCTACTGTTCTGCCGAAGCGCGACTCGGCCTGTTAGTAGTGACATGTCACGGAGCCGTCGCAGTCATGCCGGGAGCCAGTGAGTCTGGATGCGGGGACGTGTCGTGCCCTCGCGAGACGCCCTACGAAATTGCGTGCGCCGATGCCGGAACGGGGTAGCGCGCCACCAGAGCACGTGGAGTTGGTCTACCTCGGGTAATGACCGCTCTTGCTCACACGTAGGCCGCAGGCTGAAAGGAGTGCGCGAGTTCAGCGTCGTGGAAGAGATTGCTGATTCTGACGTCGTCCCAGCGAGCGGACGCATCGGCAGGGAGCTCGCCCCACCGTGCAGAGCCTCCACACCTGTCGAGTCGTCCAGTCGTGACATCGTCAGACGCGAATAGCGTACTTGCGACGGCAGAGTGCGATGGTGGCGCTCTACGCCTTCATCGCTTTGCGAGCCGGCTGGATGGTTGCTTGCGATGAGCCCGATGCTGCAAGGCACAGGGATGTTCGCTCATACCTGTGCCTGCCCTGGGCATCTCGCGATCCTCAGGTGCTCTGCCGCTCGGTGGCCCACTCTCGCGCGAGTTCCTCACTCGTTGTGATCTGCGCTCCATAGACGCGCTTGAGATAGGCGATTCCCTCCTTGTGCTCCTCCTCGGTGAACGCGTTGACGCAGTCCTCTGGCACGACAATCCGGTATCCATGGGTAAACGCGTCAGCGGCGGTGTGACGGCAGCAGATGTTCGTGTGCAACCCGGTGATGACCACCGTGTCAACGCCAAGCGAACGTAGTAACAGGTCAAGGCCGGTCTCGTAGAAGGCGCTGTAGGTTCGCTTTTCGAGCACCACATCGCCAGGCTGGGGCGCCAGTTCCGGGATCGTCTCTGCCTCTTTGGTCCCCTTCATCGCATGAGGACCCCAGACAGCCATCTCCGGATCACTCGGAAGATGTGCATCGCCGACGTAGATCACCGGCACACCAGCAGCGCGAGCTCGCTCGAGTAACCGCCGAATCGGCTCGATGACGGTGCGCACCCGTTCGTTCCCCAGCTTCCCTGTCACGAAGTCGTTCAGCATATCGATGACAAGTACCGCTGACTTCATCACCCACCTCCACAACCTCGCCCACCGGTCTCCGGCGATCTCTTACCAGTGGACCGCTGTTCTGTCAAGGACTGCTGACGCGATTGCTGCCCCCTGCTGTGCTCACCGCCTGGGGAAATCAGGGCCTCACGCTGGCGAGGGTGAAGAACTCGCGAACGTCGGACTCGCGAGCTCCGCAGCTCACTCGTTGGCCAAAGGAGCGACTGAGCTGTCTGCCCCTCAGATGAGGTCTGCGAGTGCTGCCCGGATGCGGGCTGCCACCTCTTCCATCGCCTCAGCGCTCGGGTAGCGTTGTCGAGGCCAGAAAAAACCCCGCAGACCATCGCCGCGGCGCCGTGGCACCACATGCACGTGGAGATGCGGCACGCTCTGGCTTACCCGGTTATTGATGCCCACGAAGGTCCCCTCTGCCCCCAAGGCTTGCGGGATGGCGCGCGTGAGACTGCGCACCAGACTCCAAACGGGCACAAGGAGATCGTCGGGCAGCTCAGCGAGCGTCGGCACGTGAGCCCGTGGGATAACCAGCGTATGGCCGGGGAAAAGAGGGCGGTGGTCAAGAAAAGCGAGCACCTGCGCATCCTCGTAGACGCGGACGGCTGTGACTTCTCCACTGCTGATCCGGCAGAACGTGCAGTCCTTCACCTGTGTCCCTCACGGTTGCAGCCGCTCAATCGACCAGCTTCCATCTGGTTGTCGCTCGTACCGGAAACGATCGTGGAGCCGATCGGGTCGGCCCTGCCAGAACTCGTACACCACTGGCCGGACGCGAAAGCCGCCCCAAAACGGTGGTCGTGGGACGGCGCCCTCTGGAAACCGCTCGGCGAAAGCGCGGTGGCGCTGCTCGAGCTCCTCGCGCGAGGCAATCGGCTGGCTTTGCGCGGATGCCCAGGCACTGATCTGAGAACCGTATGGGCGCGTAGCGAAGTACTCATCCGCCTCCGCGTCGCTGACTAGTTCGACATGCCCTTCGATGCGTACTTGTCGTTCCAGTGGTTCCCAGTAGAAGAGCAAGGCCGCGCGAGGATTCTCCGCGAGTTCTTGTCCCTTTCGGCTCTCAAGATTGGTGTAGAAGACAAAGCCCTGCTCGTCAGCTCCGCGCAACAGAACCATCCGCACCGACGGCCGACCGTCGCGTGTCGCTGTCGCCAGTGCCATCGCATTGGGGTATCGCAAACCAGCCTCCTCCGCTTCTCGATACCAGCGCAAGAACTGTTCGAGCGGGTCAGGAGCCAAATCGCGGCGGTGCAGCGGGCGATCCTCATGTTCCCAGCGATGCAGCGCTCTGAGCACGTCTACTCCTTCCGCTGAAGTCTTCCCTCACCACTTCGCTTCCCAGCATAGTTGCTGACACAGCCGGAGTGCAGAACGTCGTGTACGCCCCTATGTACCACTGGTTGAGAAGTAGGGTTATTCCTAGTCTGGCTGACTCAAGTGTCACTTCTGTAGGTCTGGCAAGTCCTGGAGTGCCACGTGTGGAACGTCTCTCCTGGTGTGCGCACGCAACAGGAGATCCGTAGAGTCAACCCAGCATTGTCTCCTGGACCGCGTTGAATTCTTTCGGCTTGGGAAGGGGAAACACGTGTGCGTGTTGTCGCCCCGTGACTCTTCCCACTGCCTATTGTATGGTTCGATCTCAAGTCGGGCGTGCACTGGTGGTGTAGAGGGATCGTTGTGGCGGTGACTGGATAGAACTGCCCTCACCAGAGTCTTCAGTCGACGCAACCCGCGCATCCTCGGAAATGCCCAAATAGTCGGCTGGAAGAGTAGGTTGGTGTCTGCGAAGAACCTGCCATAAGCAGTATCGTATGGCAGGCCAAACTGCAGGTGAAGTACCCTGGAAGGCGTGAGGACACCGGCTGCGACTGTGTGATGATCAGGGATCATCTCCTCGGTGCTTCGTCCGGCACCTTAGTCCTGTTCACCAGGGGTGCACCCGCGAAAACGTAGAGGTGCTCCGGTGCGAGCGGGATGCCGGAGACCGGCACACACCAGCGTTCATCTGTGCTCACAACGTCCTCGTGGCTTGGCAACCTTGTCGCAAAAGCTCAAGCGCGTCAGCCGCTTCTGGTGCAAGGACAACCGTTATCCGCGAATAGGGTTCCTACTCAAAGTAGAGAAGCGCTCATAAGCGATCATCATGACCACCCAACACCAAGTCTAACATTGCATCTTTCAGGGTGCAACATCGGTGTTGTAATCTTTCTTTGCTGCATTGTCACAGAGAGCCCTTTGCGATATATCAGCCGCCAGAGCCAGGTGCGAACCTTGAACCAAGAAGGAACAGCTGCTCACAAAACGAGGAGTGGGGTTCGGTTTCTTCACCATCCCATGCTCGCCTGGCCAGTGAACGTGCGGTAGGATGAGCCCGTGAGCGGCTCGCTGATGGAGCAATGGAGTCCATCCCGGCTATGGCCAAGACAACGGCACCACAACCCGCTCTGCCCAATGAGCTCGCTATACGACCACTCACTCCTCGTGAGCAACGGCGGGTTCGCCAGAGCTTTCTCTTCGGTGTCGCAAATGGCGGGCTGCTCCTCTTCGGCGATGCGCTCATCCATCCGGTGCTCGTCCTCACGCTCTTCGTCGCTCGCTTGACCAATAACGCGGTCCTCATTGGTCTCGTTCCAGCACTCAGTGTCGGCCTGTGGTTTCTGCCGCAGGCACTCGCCGCAGCACTCGTCGAAGGGCGCCACCGGCAGCTGCCCTGGGCGGCATGGGGCGGCGTCGCCCGCGCTCTGGCCATCGGCATCCTCGCCGCCGCTGTGCTGGCCGGTGGGATCGAGCCAAGTGGGCGCCTCCTCCTTGTCTTCTTCCTCTGCTATGCAGCCTACAACCTGGCTGCCGGCTTCGCTTTCGTGCCACTCGTGGAGCTCTCTGCCCGCGCTATCCCCGCTGATCGCCGCGGGTTTTTCTTCAGCCAGCGCAACTTGTGGGGCTCACTCCTCGCCTTGCTCGCCGGACTCATCGTCCAGCGTGCCCTCGCTGCCGACGTGAGCGGCTTTGCTGTCCTCTTTGCCAGCTCCTTCGCCGCGCTCGCTCTGGCTGCCTACACGACACTCTGGATTGCGGAGCGCCCGACGCCCCAACGCGCACGCCCCCTGCGGGAGTGGCTTGAAGGCCTCCCGAAGCTTCTCGCTCGCCGTTCTGTCCGCCGCTTCTTGCTCTTCCGCTCCCTGCTCGCTCTCTCTACCATCGCTGATCCCTTCTTCATCGTCTACGCCCAGGGTATCCTCGGTGTCCCGGCCGCGACGGTTGGCCTCTACCTCGCTCTCTCGGCGATCGCACGCGTGGCCACGAACCCGCTGTGGGGATGGGTCGTCCAGCGGTGGGGCAATCGCCAACTCCTTCAGCTCGCTACCCTCGTTCGACTCTTGATGCCGCTCATCGCGCTCGGAGTGCACCCCCTTGCAACCTGGGAACGCATCGCTTCCCGTGTCGGTGATCCCGAGCGGGTGATTTTCCTCGCCTTCGCCGTGGTCTTCGTCGCCTACGGCGTCACACTCTCGGCGCAGATGCTCGCCAACTTTACCGCTGTCTTGGAACTTGCTCGGCCAGATGAGCGTCCGACACTTGTCGGAGTCACGAACTCCATCCTGGGAATCGTTGCGCTCGTCCCGATGCTCGGCGGTGTTGTCGTCGACCGTTTCGGCTTCGCGGCGGTCTTTCTCCTCTCGCTTGTGCTCACGCTTCTTGCGCTCGCCACGAGCGGCCTTCTGCCTCGGCCGCGCCCCGTCGCTCGGTGAACAGCAACTGGTGTCTTCCTGCCTCTGCCACGTGCTTGATTTGTCCCTTGCTTCTCCGCGAGAGTTTCGATACTGCCGCATCGTCCTAGGCGACACACGGTACCGTCTCTGGATCTCTCGGCGCTACGGCTGCGAACTTGTATGCTGCGGCGTTGCCCATTGCCCGCCGACACGGAACGAGGGATAAGAAGCGCGCAAGGCCTGGTAGAATCCTCAAGAGCGGACTTCCGCCACCGGCGAGCGGATGGACGCAGTGTCACGCGTGAACGGGGCGAGACGAACGGTATGCATCTTCTCGATCGAATCCGTCAGTCCCGTGAACTTCTCGTCCTCACTGCGCTCCTTGCGCTCGTTTCGGGCTATACGCTGCTACATCTCGCCCACATCCTGACCCCATTCGTTGTCGCGGCTGTCTTCGCCTATCTCGTCCATCCCCTCGTCGACTGGGCTGAGAGCCGGACGCATCTCCCGCGTGTCGTCGTCGTGCTGGCGCTCTATGCGCTCCTCGGAACTGCACTCGTCGTCGGTGGGATGCTCATTGCCCCCTCACTCGGTCAGCAACTCCATGCCCTCGTCCGTACCGTCCCCGAGGTGATCGAAGCAATTGATCGCCGACTTGTCAGCACGCCCGAACTACGCATCGGTGAGCTCGTGATTGACACACGCGCCCTCGTCTCCCGACTCGACACTGCAGCCCAGTCCCTTACTGAGCGCTTCAGCCAAGAAGCGGTCCCACTCGTCCTCGCTACGGTCGAGGCACTGATCAAATCCTTTGTCTTTTTCCTTGTCAGCTTCTATGGTCTCCTCCAGGGTCGCACACTGGTCGCACGGCTGCGTGCACTGGCTCCGCGTCGTCACCAACGAACGGTCGGTCGCATTCTCGGTCAGGTTGACGCAACCTTCCGTGCCTACGTCCGCGCCCAGCTTGTGCTGTTCCTCGTCATGGCCACGGCCACCTACATCGCCCTCACCATCTTGCAGGTGAAATACCGGCTCGCCCTCGCCATCGCCACTGGTCTCCTTGAGTTGATTCCCTTCGTGGGCCCTTGGACAGCTGGCTCCATCGCGGTCAGCGTGGCACTGACCCAAGGGAGTGCACCGTTCGGTTGGTCGTCGCTCCAGCTTGCGGTTGTGGTGGCACTCGTCTATCTCGTCCTCCGCGTGCTGGAAGACCATTTTGTTATCCCTCAACTGGTCGGGCATTTTGTGCGGTTGCATCCGGTTGTCGTTCTCTTTGGGGTGCTGGCCGGTGCAAGCGTGGCAGGAATCCTGGGCTTGCTGCTTGCTGTGCCCGTTCTGGCAGCACTGAAGATCATCCTCCTGACAGTACTTGAGGAGCTCCGTCATCCCCCACCGCGGCAGATCGTCACCTTGCGTGACCGCACGCTCTTGCCTCGTCTTGCCGAGTGGATCACTGCACCGGCGCGCCGCGACGTCCTCCTGCTCATCCCGCACGGTACCCTCACGTGGGACGATCTGCCCGCTCTCCAAACGCTGAGCCGCAACGCTCTGGAGCACGATGTCGAAGTCCTCGTCGTGACACCCGATCCGGTCGCTGGCAGCCTGGCCACGGCGGTTGGCTTGCCAGTGGTGACTCAACTGCCTAGCGGCTGGGGTGCCGAGGCGGAACTCGTCGTTGAGTTTGCACGTGCTGTGCCAGACGAACACCCGCTTCACGAGAGTCTGCCAACAAGCGCTGTTGAGCGACGGCCAGACGGAAAAGGGGGTGTCCCATGACCACCAGTGCGGTGCGCCGCCACCGCAACTACATAGGCGGTGAGTGGGTTGAGCCGAGCAGCGGCGAGTATCGCCCGGATATCGACCCAGCCGATACGCGAGTTGTGCTGGGCGAGTTCCCGCGTTCCACCGCTGCTGACGTCGATCGTGCAGTCGAGGCCGCAGTGGCTGCCTTCCCGGCCTGGAGCCGTCTCTCTGGCCCCCAGCGTGCCGCAATCTTGCACAAAGCAGCCAATATCCTGGAGGCACGTGCGCAGGAGATCGGCGAGGCCCTCACTCGCGAGGAGGGGAAGACCATTGGCGAAGGCGTCGGCGAAGTCCTCCGCGGCGTCGCCATCCTTCGCTACTTCGCTGGCGAGCCGCTCCGAGCTCTCGGTGAGGTCTACTCAGCCACGAATCCTGATACCTTCCTGTATACCGAGCGCGTTCCGCTCGGAGTCGTCGGGGTGATCACTCCTTGGAATTTTCCTGTCGCCATTCCCCTTTGGAAGCTTGCCCCTTGCCTCGCCTTTGGGAATACCGCCGTCTTCAAGCCTGCCGAACTCACGCCTCTTACCGCTCACCTCATCGTCGAAGTCTTCATCGAGGCCGGATTACCGCCTGGCGTGCTCAACCTCGTCCACGGCCCCGGCTCGGTCGTCGGCGAGGCGATCGCCCGGCACCCCAAGGTGAACGCGATCACCTTCACCGGCTCGAACGCCGTCGGTCGTCACCTGTACCAGATCGCCAGTGAGCGTGGTGCCAAGGTGCAGCTCGAGCTCGGCGGCAAAAACCCGGTCATCGTCGCCGAGGATGCCGACCTCGACTTCGCTGTAGAGCTGACGACGTCGGGCGCTTTCCGGTCGACCGGTCAAAAATGCACTGCGACCTCGCGCGTGATTGTGCTCGAGCCCCTGCTGCGTGACTTCACCCAGAAGCTGGTCGAGCGCGCTCGCTCACTCAAGGTCGGCCCCGGCATCGATCCCACGGTCTACATGGGGCCGCTGGTTTCAGAGGAGCAGCGCCAGCGCGTGCTCGGCTACATCGAGATCGGCGAGCAGGAAGGCGCTCGATTGCTTACCGGCGGCCACGAGCTCGCCGAGGGTGACCTACGCTACGGCTATTTTGTCGCTCCCACGGTCTTCGCCGACGTCGAGCCAGGAATGCGCATTGCCCAAGAGGAAATTTTCGGCCCGGTCGTCGGAATCATCCGGGCTCGCAGTCTCGACGAGGCGATCGAGATTGCGAATGGCGTCCCCTATGGTCTCTCCGCCTCTATCGTGACGCGAGATATCCGCCGAGCCTTCCAGTTCGCCCGAGCGATTCAGGCTGGTGTCGTCCATATCAACTCGGAGACGGCCGGTGCCGAGCCACACGTCCCCTTCGGGGGTATGAAGGCCTCAAGTTCCTATTCGCGTGAGCAAGGGCGGGCCGCCCTAGAATTTTTCACCCAGACCAAAACGGTGTACTTCGACCTTCCACCAGCCTGAGTACCCGTGCCGGACTTGCTCCGGCCCTGTCCAGCCCGTCCCGTGTTGCACGCGGGACGGGCTGCTCTGTCCGTACAGTTGACAACTTGACGGCGAGTGACAAAACTCCGACCAACGACCTGAGATTCTATCCCCTGGGGGCGTGCCATGTGCTCCGAGTACACGCTCGCAGCCTCACAGACGTTCTTGAATTCCTTCACCGTCCTCTCACGCGCAAATCAAGAACGCCTCATCCGGAAGCTCCCGGAACTCCGCGCTGATCCCCATCCGGATGGGACAGATCACAAGCGGCGTCTCGAGAAGTACCACGACGTGTACCGTCTGCGGGTTGGCAATTATCGTGTCTTCTACCGCATCCGGGACGATTGCGTCGTTGTCCTCCTCGGTGTCGAGCATCGGAAAGATGCCTACCGGCAGGAGTCACTCGCCTTTGACGATCCTCTAACCCTGATCATCGAACCGGATCCAGGAGATTTACTTCCCTCCGCAACCGGACAGAACGAGCCCTTCCCCTCGTTCGACCAAGGCTCGCCCGAGATCTCTTCCACGCGCCCACTTGCCCGACTGCTGACGGAACCAGACCTCGCGCGCCTCAACGTGCCCCGCGAGCGATGGCCTGCACTCCTGTCCTGCCAGACCGAGGAGCAACTGCTGGAACTCCTGCAAACTTTCCCTCCCAGCTTGGCTGAACGACTTATCGATCTCGCCTGTGGCAAGACACTCGACGACACACTGGACGACCCGGTCTATGTCCTCGGGCCAGATCTTTCCCTGCCTGATCTCTTGCAGGGGAACACGCAGCTCTGTTATCTCCTCGACCAGAGCCAGGAAAAGGCGCTCGAGCGTATCCGCTCCAGCCCGGGCCCGTATCTCATCACTGGAGCTCCCGGTACCGGGAAGACAGTCCTTGCACTCCTCGCCGTCTCGGCCCTACGAGAACGTGCTCAAGCGAGCGGTCATGAAGACCCACGCGTGCTCTTCGTCACTTTTACTCGCACGCTCGCCCAGACATTGACGCGTCTCGCCGAGCGCCACCTCCCACCCGCCGATCGCCTCTCGCTCACCGTGGACACACTCGACCGACTCGTCGCTGACCTGACACCGGACGTCGAGATGGCCCGCGATGAGCAAGTCCGCATCTTGCTCCGGCAAGCCCGATCACGTGCCTTCGACCGTCCGCTCTCTCCGGATCCGCGGCGTGACCGAGCGCTCGCTTCCTTACTCCGACGCATCACTGATCTCTATCTCCGCACAGAAATTGATGAAGTGATCCTCGGCCGTGGGCTCGCTTCCCTCGAAGACTATCTGAAGGCTGATCGCACCGGACGACAGGTCGGGTTGAATGCGACCCAACGTGAGGCGGTCTGGCGTGTCTACGAAGCGCTCAGTGACCTGCTCCGTGAGCAAGAGCTTTACCTCCTCGAGGAGCGCCGGCAGCTGGCATTGGATATCCTGCGCCAGAACCCGGACCATCAACGGTACGATGCTGTCATCGTTGACGAAGTCCATGACCTGAGTCTGGTCGCATTGCGCCTCGTGCGCGAGCTCTGCCGTGATCCGGGTGCTCTCGTTTTCGTCGGTGATGTCGGTCAGTCTGTCTACCTCCGTGGAGCTCGCTGGGAGCTCCTGCGCGACGAGTTGCCCAACTGCCAACAGATCTCCCTCTCAACGAATCAACGGTCAACCCCAGAAATTTTCGCCGCAGCCAAGGCCTACCTCCAGGCTATTCCGATGCGTGGCACAGCTGACCATCATCCACCTCTCGACCACCGCAAGCAGGCCGCACGGAGGCAGCCGTTAGTCGTCCTTCTCCCCGTATGGGATGCGTGGGGCCAGGCCCTCCCAAAGGTGCTTGCCGAGCAGCTCGCTGTGCTGCGACTCACACCAAGCCATGCTGCGATTCTTGTCCCGACGAACGACCTTGCTCAAGAGGTTGCTTCTGCCCTCGGTACCGCTGGGTTCCCCAGCGAGGTTGTCACGCGCGGACAATCGCTCTCTGCCAGCCCCTCCGTCAAAGTCTTGACCTGGCACAACGCAAAGGGTCTCGAGTTCCCGCTCGTTGTTGTCCTGATGCCTGATTGGCAGCCGCCGCCGGTCGGCTGGTCTGACATTGAGACTGATGAGATTCGCGAAGTCGTGGCCCTCTGGCGCCGCGCTGCCTACGTCGCCATGACGCGCGCAATCCGTGCACTTGTCGTGCTCCGGCCGGCCGAGGGAACGAGCCCTCTCCTGGCCGGGTTTGAGGCGCCCGAATGGCAGAAGACCACGTGGGAAAACGGCGCCGCTGCGGGTGATCCAGCGGCGCCGGTGTTGGCATTCTGAGGTTTGCCCCTGCGTTCCTGACCGCGTCAACCGGAAGGAGCTCCGTGCGCCTTACACCTCTGCCCACACGTGCTGCCGTAAGAACCGCGCGATCCTCCTCAGTGACTCCTGTGCCTCCGGGAGTTCCAAGCTCAGCTGCCAGACATGCCACATCCCAGGGTAGATCGCCAGCTCCACCTGAACGCCTGCCGCCCAGGCCGCGGTTGCCAGCCGCTCGGCATCTTCCCGCAACAGCTCCTCGCCGCCGGCGTGAATAACCAATGGTGGGAGTCCGCGTAGGTCCCCGTACACCGGAGAGATGAGCGGGTGACGCGGATCTTGGCCGTTCAGGTAGGCCTCATTAAACAGTGTCACCACTTCTGGCCGAAGCCACCTGTCGCGCCCCCTCCGGCTGCGCTCCTCTGAATCAGCAAGGTCGACAACTGGGGAGAGACACGCTGCCGCGGCCGGCAGCGGATGACCAGCGTCGCGCAGGCTTAGCAGCGTCGCGAGTGTCAAGTTACCGCCAGCGGAATCTCCCGCTATTGCGATGCGGTGCGGCGCCCAACCGGCTGCAAGCAATGCCCGGTACACCAGCGTCACATCTTCGAGCGCCGCCGGATACGGGTGTTCGGGCGCAAGTCGATAATCGATAAGCAGTACACGCGCTGCGCAAAGATGCCCCAATGTCGCAGCGAGCCCAACATGCAGCGCCGTCCGCCCGAGAACAAAGCCACCACCATGGAGATACACGAGTACCCAGGAAGAATCGGCTTGCTCGGGTAATAACCATTCGCAGCGGACACCCCCGACATTCCATACCTCGCGTCGAGTTCCCGGAGGTAATCGGCTAATCCGCCGTGCCCGCTCAATCATGGAGCGCGCCTCTGGTAGCGAAAGTTCCGTGCCCAGGAGTTCGACAATAGAACGAGGACTTCGTGGAACAGTCAGCGAGGTGTTACCCCTCATCGCGGCCCTCCTCTCACTCGAGGCCCCGGCCTGATCCTGCACTACAAGCAGCATGAAGTCGTGACAGTGGTGTGACACTGTCTGTGTGCACATCTGCAGGGCCGGCTGAGTGATCAGCAGGCACAAGGAGGGAGATTGCTCTCAATTCGCAGAAATGACACGATATGCTACACAGCTGGTGATACGATGGATTCTTGAATGAGCCGTTCCGCGCTAGACCGCTTCCGCTCAACTCTGACCGAGTTGAACCGGCAACGTTGATGCAATCCTTCCTGCCCGTTGTTTTCAGTCGAGCACGCAACCCATGCGTCGGCCTGGTGACGATCGCAAGCGGTAAGTCAAGACTGTAGGACGCGAAGCGCCTCGCCGGCGATCATCCTGGTTCGTCACGGGGTTCGCCACATTCTCGCGGGCCATCGTCGATGATCGGGCGCCGCGTGGCCATCGACTCAAAACAGGCAGCGCAACCGAAAGTTCACTGTCGTGCAGGCGTCAGTCCCTATGGTATGCGGGCGCTGCTCCACGCTCTTCCGCTCTCTTGAGTTGCTCCACAAGCCAGCGTGCGATGGCGTGAAGCGACTCCTTCGCCTCCGGGAGTTCCAAGTTGAGCTGCCAGACATGCCACATCCGAGGGAAAATCGTGAGTTCTACTTCCACCCCTGCTGCCCGGGCTGTAGCTGCGATTCGCTCGGCGTCTTCCCGCAGGAGTTCCTCCTCACCAGCATGGATGAGGAGCGGCGGCAGTCCATGCCAGTCTCCATACAGCGGCGAGATCAACGGATGGCGTGGGTCGTGGCCAGCAATGTACGACCGGTTGAACCGCCGGATCGCCCGCGGATGCAACACCGCGTCACCGACCAGCCGGCCTTCCCCTTCGCGCCGTGCGAGATCGCCGACCGGGGACAGGCAAGCGACGGCCGCGGGGAGCGGGATTCCGGCATCGCGTAGCGCCATCACCATCGTGATCGCAAGGTTTCCACCCGCTGAGTCTCCGGCCACCACAATGTGCTGCGGCGCAAATCCTTGCTCAAGGAGCCAGCGATACGCTGCCAGGCAGTCTTCCAGTGCTGCTGGCCACGGATGACGCGGAGCCAGCCGATAATCGACAAGAAGAGCCCGGAGTTCGGATCGTCGCGCGAGTTCCGCGACCATTCGAAGGTGCTGCCCGCTCAACCCGAACACGAATCCCCCACCGTGGAGGTACAGCAACACCCGATCGCTTCGGCTCCTCTCAGGGACGAGCCAGATACAGCGGAGACTGTCGATGCGGATTTCCTCCCGCTTGATGTCAGGAGGGAGCATGACGCGCCGCGCGCCCGCCTCTATCAACCAGTTAGCGATCCCCAGCGGCAAGTACGCTGCGGCGAGTCGCGCCAGCCGCATCTGTATCCGCAACGGGCCCTCAGCTTGACTCACGAGCGTTCCTCCTCGGACTGCAACGGCACGATTGGGATCATTTTCCCCGCGAAAGACACTCTCATCGAGAGGTACCGCAGCTCGCCGAGCACACAGATGCAGTGCCCTCGCATCAAACGAAGACGCTTCTTTGGGCTGATAGCCGCGTGGAGTTCATCAAACCCGTCGAGCCTGATCTTGCATGCTTGACCAGCAGCCGAGGCACTACCACGCGCACCCCCCGGGCCGCACCAGGCGGTGGGAACTCAGCTGCATCGCCAAGCAACCTCAGGTATGTCCTGCAACAAACAGACTGCACAAAAAGGGCGGGAGACTCTCGCTCCCGCCCCCGTGGTCTGTTCTGGGCGTTGCGCACTCACCGAATGACTGGCGCTACCATCCCCGGCGGAACGCGATCTCCCCGCAGTAACCGTAAATCTGCATCAACCATCAGCTCGATCATCTCCTCAAAGCTGACCGTGGGTCGCCATCCCAGCACCGTCCGCGCCTTGGTCGCATCCGCGACCAAGAGGTCAACGTCGGCTGGTCGGAACAGCGCTGGGTCAACTACCACGTAGTCCTCCCAGTTCAGTCCGACGCAACTGAACGCGATCTCGCACAGTTGGCGTACCGAGTATGTCTTCCCTGTCCCCACTACAAAGTCGTCCGGCTGTTCCTGTTGCAACATCAACCACATCGCCCGGACATAGTCCGGGGCATAGCCCCAGTCGCGCCGCGCATCAAGATTCCCAAGCCGGAGCTCCTTCGCTAGCCCCAACTTGATCTTCGCAGCTCCGTGAGTCACCTTGCGTGTCACAAACTCTAAGCCGCGGCGAGGACTTTCATGGTTGAACAAGATTCCCGAGACAGCGAACAGTCCATAGCTTTCGCGGTAATTAATGGTTATGTAGTGTCCATAGACCTTGCTCACCCCATACGGTGAGCGCGGGTAGAACGGCGTCTTCTCGTTCTGCGGTACTTCGACCGCCTTGCCAAACATCTCCGAGGAACTCGCTTGGTAGAACTTCGCGTCCGGCTTCACCAGCCGAATTGCTTCCAACAGACGTGTCACTCCCAGGGCCGTGAATTCTCCGGTCAGTACTGGCTGCTGCCACGACGTCGGCACAAACGACTGCGCCGCCAGGTTGTACACCTCGTCCGGTTGATACTCCCGGATGATCTCAATCAAGGAGAGCTGGTCTAAAAGATCACCTTGCACAAGTTCGATTTTGTCCAGAAGATGTGCAATGCGCCACAGCGTCTCCGTGCTCGAGCGGCGCTGCATACCAACAACGCGATAGCCCTGCTCAAGCAGGAATTCCGCCAGATACGAACCGTCCTGTCCGGTGATGCCGGTAATGAGTGCTGTCTTCCGCTTTGCCATCGCCCGCGTCGTCCCCCTAATCGACCCTTGCTAGGACCGCTCCGCGATTGTGCCTGCCCTCCGAGCGGTCGGCTGCCAGTGTACCGGAATCTTTCAATCCCCTCCCGTCGGGCGTGCCGCAAGCGCTGTCCCGGCGATGACCAGCACGCCAGCAGCGATGGTTCCGAGTGACGGTCGTTCACCCAACATCGGGATCGCCAGCGCCAGTACCGTGACTGGCTGCAAGTAAAGGTACGTGCTTGCTGCAGCTGCAGGCACGAGGCTCAGACCACGGTTCCAGAATGCATACCCCAGGCCAGTACACACTGCGCCAAGATAGAGCGTCACCAGGATCGTCTCAACCGTCCAATGGGGGCGTGCCCCGCGCAGGAATTCCACCCCAGCTCCTAGTGCGAGCAAAAGCGTCCCGGCGAGCATCATGTGGAATGTTGCGGTCAATGCCGAGAGGTGCGGCAAAATTCGCCGTCCAAGCAACGTGTAGATCGTCCACGCCACGGTGATCGAAAGAGCGAGCAGGTTGCCAAACCACGCGCCACCGACCCCCTCCTGAGCTGTCGCCAACGTCAACCAGGTTGCGCCAACAGCCGCCAGCCCAATGCCAGCGGCCTGCGTGGGACGTAAGCGCTCCTTGAGGAAGAGCCAACTGCCTAGTGCCGTCAACGCTGGGTACGGCAAGCTCAGCAGCGAGGCAGTCGTCGCAGTCGTCCACTGCAACGCAAGATTCAGCCCCAGGTAGAAGTAGCCGACGCCAAGTGCGCCCAGACCAGCAAGCGGTAGCCACACACGAGGTGGGACGCGCAGTGGCTCACCTGCCCACCATGCTGCTATCCCCACCACGAGCGTACCGAGCAGCCCTCGAAGCATACCCAGCAAAAGTGGCGGTACTTCCCCAACGGTCAGCCGTGTGCTGATATACGATGACCCCCATAGGATCGCCGTTGTCGCAAGCAACACGTGTCCAAGAATCTGTCCACGCTCTCCTATTCTCTTTGCTACAGCTTCCCGTTCCATCCGCCCTCCTCAAAGCGCCGTGATGCCCGCTCGATGGTAAACTCTGCCTGGTCGAACGGCGAGGCGGTTCGATCGCGCCAGCTCGCCGTCGCTGGTCATCCCAGTGGTGGCTCTGCCTTGCGGCACTCGACCGACGGTCGGAGGGGTATTCAAGCGACTCGGTTCGAGGCGGGCAGTCATGGAACGCTCCCAGCGGCGGTACTTCACAGTCGAAGAAGCACGCATGCTTGTCCCGCGTCTCCGTGGTCTCCTGACTGCGCTCCAAGCCGAAAAACGCGAGCTCGACCGTGAGCTCGCCGAACTCCGTCGACTCGCTCCCCTCGCTTTCCTGAATGGCCACGGCGCACGATTTCAGGCCCATGAGATGCGCGTCGCTGAACTGGCCCGAGCGATCCGCGAAAAGGTGCGCCAGATTCACGACCTCGGCGTCGAGGTCAAGGACCTCGATATGGGTCTTGTCGACTTCCCAAGTCTCCGTGATGGCCGCGAGGTCTACCTCTGTTGGAAGGTGGACGAGCCCACTGTCGCTTACTGGCACGAGCGTGATGCCGGCTTTCGGGGACGCCAACCGCTGGAGAGTTGAAGAGTACGAGTCGTCGTCACACTCGCAGTTCGTGAGACTGGACGTGAGCAAGCGTCCGCCCCCTATGACCGCCCCTCATCTCGCCCAGGGCACCGGATCGGACCCCAGTCCGTCATTGCAAATGTTCTGTCAAACAAGACTGCGTCTCAGTACCGACTCATGTGCGAGGTGGCTCGAGTGGCACCAGTCCGGCACTTCCCCGTGCATCCGGATCGTCGTCGTAAGGCCCGCGTGGCCCGCCGCGACGCGCCTTCGCGCTCCATTCTTCGATCTCGACCTCGACCAACAGCGTGGCCGCAAGCTGCTGCGCTGTTGCTGGCGCGTAGTCTTTCCCGAGAGTTCGTCCCGGAAAGTATCGCGCGGTCATCTCCTCGAAATGTCTCCGTTGCTCCACTTCGTCCTCGACGACCCGCGCTCGCCCAAAGCAGACGACACTCTGATAGTTCATCGAGTGATTGAAAGCTGTCCGCGAGTAGACCAGTCCATCGACAAGCGTCACGGCAATGCTCACTGCTGCCCCACTGGCCAGCAGCCGCATTAGCCTGCTGTCGCGCGATCCGTGCAGGTATAGCCGGTTGGGTCTTGTCGGGCTGTAGTGGTACGACATCGGGATGACGAATGGCTGTCCGTCTTCACAAAAGCCGACGTGAGCCACTAGCCCAGCAGCCAAGATCTCCTTCACTTCGTCTGGTACCGCTCGCTCTGGATGCCGCCGGATGGTGCTGCGCGGGCCGTGTGTCGGTTCCATCCTCACTTCCCCTCACTCCTCAGAGAATCAACAAGCAGGACACGCCAGTGTAGCACATTGCTCTCTTTCCGCATGCGTAACACCGTTCTGTTCACCAGTCTGCCCTCGGTCGCTGCTTTCTCAGTGAGCCAGTGTGACGGGCGGTTGGAGGCGCATCGATGCCTCGTCAAGTATCCCGCGTGTGCCGCAGCGCTCACGAAATGGGCTCTCGCCTGGTCCTCTGTCTCCTTCGTTTTCCTCGCGACAGGTTCTTGGGACGAGTCAGGAGCTCCTGCTCGGAACGAGGAGTCGCTGCCAGCTTGCGTCTTGCCCTGACGGAGACCACGGATGCGTTGGCACAAAGTCTCTCCCATCGAGCGAGTTTCTACGCTACGCTACCCTGTAAGATCATGGGGTGTCCCGGAAGGGCATCGCATGAGGAGTTCGGGGAAGTCTCATGCGTTTAGGCGGATCGTTCCGCTGGCTGTGGCTCGCGTCGCTGTCGCTCCTTTGGGCATGTGGTGTCCCGACCTCCACACCAAGCCCCAGCCCTCTCACTGCTCAGCTCGCATTGACCAGCTCCGCCTTCACCCCGGGGGCGACGATTCCGGTCGAGCACACCTGCGATGGTGCTGACCGCTCACCGCCGCTTGCCTGGAGTGAGCCGCCACCTGGCACCGCGTCGCTAGCCCTACTCGTTGAGGATCCCGACGCACCAGGAGGCACCTTCATCCACTGGCTTCTGTACGAGCTTCCTGCCCACACACGGTCGGTAGCCGCGGGTATTCCACCGCTGGACACGCTCCCTGACGGTGCGCGTCAAGGTCGTAACGACTTCGGGACACTTGGCTACCGCGGGCCGTGCCCACCGCCCGGTCGCTCACATCGCTACGTCTTCCGCCTCTATGCACTCGACCGCCCAACCGGCCTTGCGCCTGGTGCCACGCGTGACCAATTCCTGCGGGCCATCGAAGGGCACATTCTCGCCACCGGTGAGCTCGTCGGTATCTACGGCCGCTGAGCTCTGCGCTACGATTCCAACCGGAGAAAGGAGCGATCATGAGCGGCCGTGGTGCCCTTCGACCACCCAGCGAGATCCGTCAGATGTTCGATCGCATAGCCCGTCGCTATGATCTCATGAACCGCTTGATGTCCTTTGGTCGCGACGTCGCCTGGCGTCGGGCTGCTGCCCAGGCTGCTCTCGAGGTTGCTCCTTCCGTCATCCTCGATGTGGCCACCGGCACCGGTGATCTTGCGCTGGAGCTCGCTGCTCGGGGTGCTTGCCGTGTACTCGCCCTGGATTTCAGCTTCGAGATGCTCCGCCTTGCCGCCCGCAAGCGTGCTGCAACGCGTGCGCAGCGCGTTGCGCTCCTCTGCGGTGATGCCATGCGCCTGCCACTCCGCGATAGTTCGGTTGATGTCTGCACGATCGCCTTCGGCCTCCGTAACCTCCCCGACTATGCCGCAGCCATCGGTGAGTTCGCGCGGGTCTTGCGGCCCGGCGGACGTCTCGTCATCCTGGAGACAACCCCTGCTCGTGGCCTGCTTGCCCCCCTACTCCGGCTCTACTTCGATGGCTTCGTCCCTTGGCTTGGTGGGCTCGTCAGCGGTGATCGCGAGGCCTACCGGTACCTACCCCGCTCGACCGCCGCGTTCCCGACGCCGCACGAGCTCGCCGCGCTCCTGCGTAGCAGTGGCTTCCCTGCAGTCCGATACCGCACGTTCATGCTCGGCACTGTTGCTCTCCATATCGCTGAGCGTGCTTCTTCCTCACCGTTGCGAGAGCCCACGGTCGCCGTGCAGCACACACCGTGTGCGACCGCTCAGGGTGTACCCACGTTCCCCCTAACGTGAGACTCTTCGTCTCTACCGTACGAAGAGCAGTTTCCAATGCCCGATCGGGCACGGTTGGGCCATTGGTGGGTATTCCATACGCTTCGGTCAGCTAGTGACCGACATGTCCGAGCCTGCGCAGCTTGCAGTGCGAGTCCACATCGTGAGTCAGGAGCACGATCTCTTCCGTTTGGGCCCACCGCGGACACCGCAGGATGCTGCGGCCGCGGATGTGCGGTCGATGGCGTGCCGTTCTCCGCGAGCATGAACCTTATTCCTGCGGTGTCCGCCCGACCCCAGGGGTTCGTTTGCTCGGCCCCCTATCAGTTCTTCTGTCTGTGGCAGAATCCGCTCCCGGGCTGCGCTGACGGTTTTCCCCTCACTCACCCCAACATGCCAAGTTCCACGAGTGCTGACTCCAACGTCGCCAGATCCTGTTCCATCGTCGCAAAGGCTGCTTGATATGGCTCCGCCGTCGTCAAGTCAACACCCGCATCCCGCAAGAGTTCCAACGAATCCTTGGAGGATCCTGCCGCGAGGAATGCGAGATAACGCTGCCGTGCCACCTCGTCCCCTTCGAGCACGGCGCGAGCCAAGGCTGTCGCAGCCACCAGGCCGGTCGCGTACTGGTACACATAGAACGCCCGATAAAAGTGGGGTACCCGGCTCCACTCGTGACGTACTTCGTCGTCGAGTTCAAGATCCGGGCCGTAGTACTCGCTGATCAGTCGGCCATAGAGTGTGCACAGCCCATCCGCGCTCAGCCCTTCCCCGCGCTCCACGGCTTGGTGCGTCAGGAGCTCGAACTCGGCGAAGAGTGTCTGGCGATACAACGCGATCCGGAACGTGTCGAGCGCGTCGTTTACCAGTGCGGCTCGCTCGCGCGGGTCAGTCGTCGTCTCAAGAAGATAGTGCGTGAGCAGCCGCTCGTTGAAGGTCGAAGCCACTTCGGCCACGAAGATTGTGTACTCCGCGGTCGGATGTGGCTGGGTCCGGGAACTGAAGTAGGAGTGCATCGCGTGCCCGAGTTCATGGGCCAACGTGAACACTTCGCGCAATGTTCCGTTCCAGTTCAGCAGGATGTACGGGTGGACACCATACACGCCGAGGCTGTAGCCTCCTGATCGCTTCCCCACGGTTTCGTGCACATCGACCCAACGGTTGGCAAGCCCGGCTCGCAGCGGCTCGACGTAGTCTGCACCAAGCGGACGCAGCGCTTCGAGCACGAGCTCGCGTGCTTCCTGGTACGTGTACGAGCGTTCCGGTCGCTCCACTAGTGGCACGTAGAGATCGAATGTCCGTAGGCGTTCTAGACCCAGTACCCGCTTCCGCAACGCCAGATATCGCTGGAGAAGATGTGCATGCTGGCGCACCAGCTCGATCAGCGTCGTATATACCTCGACCGGGATGTTGTCCGGGTGAAGGGCGGCGTGCAACGCGGAGTCGTATCGTCGGGCTCGTGCATAGAAGGCGTCACGCTGGTTCGCAGCGCTCAAGAGCGCAGCGAGCGTGTGCCGGTGCGCGATATACGGCGCGTTGAAGACCTCGTAGGCCTGCTGTCGCACGCGCCGGTCCCGTCGTTCTAAAAGCAGCTGATAACGACCTTTCGTCAGCTCGACCGTGCTGCCGTCCACGTCGGTAACTGTGCCGTATCGGATATCGGCGTTGTCCAAAAGTGTGAAGGCCGTGCTGGGTGCTTGCGCGAGCGGTGTTGTCTCAGCGAGGAGTTCCTCGACCTCGGCCGAACGCACGTGCGGCCGCTCCCGCACCAGCCGTTCGAGTAGCCGCCGGAACGGAGCCAGGCCCGGCTCACGCTCCACCATCTCGAGCAATGCCGTGTCGTCGTACGTTGCCAAGAGTTCCGGAGCAATCCAGGCAGAAGCGCGTCCGGCAAGTGTCCCAACGTAAACCGCACGCTCATACCGCTCCGCTGCGGCGGTGTCACGCGTGTCCTGATCACGTGCCAAGAGTGCGTAGGCATAGAGTTTGCTCACCCGCTGATCCAGCTCGTCCGCAAGTTGGAGAACCCGCAGTACCTGCGACGCTCCCTGACTAAGGGTCCCCCGCAACTGCTCGAGTGCTCCAAGGTCGCGTAGGATCGACTCACGCTCCACCTCCCAGGCCTCGGGATTCGGAAAGAGGTCTTCCAAATTCCATGTCTCCTCGATCGGAACCTGCTCGCGTGTTAACTGTTGGACCACCGTGAACCTCCTCTACCAGTGTCGCTGCTACCGAGACATCCTACCTTGGTGTGCTACCCAGTGGACGCCTGCTCCGCCCCGCAAGTCGAAGGGCAAGACGCGTGAGTACTCCTCGTTATGAGACAGCAAGCAGCGACAACGTCGGCGCTGAGGCGATGCGTGTGTCATTCCCTCTACTGCTGTGGGTGGAGGACCCTCCGCAGGGCAGACCGCTGTGTACTTGTTTGGAGCAAGGGGCCTTCTGGTACAAGATCGAGCCAGCTGACAGAGCAGGCCCTGCTCGCTCGAGGGATCCTGGTCAGTACGAGACACGAGCCGTTTGGGTGGCTCCTGCATTCGACGAGGGAGCGAACCTGCGGGTGACAACCGACATGTCCTGAGGGTATTGCCTCCAACACTCGTGGCTTTGCCCTCCGTCCTGCTCCCTTCTGTCCCAGCGGTTGAGGGAGTTGCTGCTCGGCTGACATATCTCCCCACCGGCCACTTGGGCTGGGCAACACTCGATGCTAGGATCAGTGCGGCAGTGGAAGGTCGACTCTGTACAGGGACGGTGGGGCGATGGAACTCGATTGGCAGCTGCTTCAGCGCTTGTGCGAAGCCCCTGGCGTACCGGGCCACGAGGAGCGCGTCGCGGCGATCGTTCACTCGGCCCTCCAGCCGCTCGTTGATGAACTCCGTAGCGATGCAATGGGAAACCTCATCGGCATCCGCCGCGGCCGTGCTGATCGGCGGATCATGCTCGCCGCGCATATGGACGAGATCGGCTTCCTGGTCCGCTACATCGACGACCAGGGCTTCCTCCGGCTCCAACCCGTCGGCGGCTTCGATCCCCGTGTCCTCGTTGCGCAGCGTGTCTATGTCTGGCCGCGTCAGGGTGAGCCGCTGCTCGGTGCTCTACAACTCGCAACCAAGCCGATCCATCTCTTGACGAGTGAGGAACGGAAGACCCCAGCGCTCGAAGATCTCTATGTTGATCTTGGCCTGCCACCGGACGAAGTGCGAGCGCGCGTCGAGTTGGGTGATATGGTGACTCTCGCGCGTGACTTTGCGCGCCTCGGTCCGACTGTCCTGAGCAAGGCGCTCGATGATCGTGTCGGCGTCTTCGTTATGCTGGAAGCACTCCGGCATCTCGAGCAGCACGAGGTGGAGATCCTTGCGGTCGCTACTGTCCAAGAGGAGGTCGGACTCCGTGGGGCGCAGACAGCTGCCTTTGGTCTCGAACCCGATGTCGGTATCGCCCTCGACGTCACCATTGCAGGTGATGTCCCCGGGATTGACGCGCACGATCGCGTCACGCGCCTCGGTGAGGGAGTAGCGATTAAGGTCTTCGATACCTCCCATCTGCCCAGCCGTCCACTTGTGCAACATCTGCGCGAGATTGCCGAGCGTCACGGCATTCGCTACCAGCTCGAACTCCTGCCTCGCGGAGGAACTGACGCCGGTGCCCTGCAGCGCACGCGTGCCGGTGTTCCAGCGGTCACTCTTTCCATCCCCACCCGGTATGTCCATACCGTGAACGAAATGGCCCACGTTGCGGATATCGCAGGGGCGGTCGAGCTTCTCGTCCGTTATCTCGCCGAGGCCCACGAGCGTTCATACCAGCCCTATGCGTGGTGAGGCACCAGCAAGGTGCCCTCGTCGTGCCGGGACCTGCGCATGCGACAGGCACTGGTCATTCTCCTCGTCCTCACCAGCTCCTTCCTTGTACCGGTTCCTGCACCAGGTGCCGCAGAGGGGCCAGCGTTGCGCATCGCGCAGGTCACAGTCGAGCCGACAGCTCCAGTTGCAGGAGATGTCGTAACAGTCCGTTTCCAGGTCGTCGGCCTCCAGGAGACACCAGTAAGTGGGCTCCAAGGTCGTGTTCTGGTTCTCCCCGTCGTTGGGAGCTCTGACGGCGCAGCGACGCCCATCGCTGAGGTTCGTTCTGCACGCGAGATTGCTCCTGGCATATACGAGTTGGGAGTTCCTTTGAATGAGCCCGGACGGTGGCGGCTCGATATCGAAGCAACTGACGGAATCGCTTCGGCCGTATCCAGTAGCCTTCTCGAGGTCTCTCCCCGCCTTGCGGCACCTCTTCCAAGCGATGCCCCGCTTCTTCTCCGTGCGAGTTCCTGGGTAACAGCCCTCCGCTTCGATCCACGCACTGGGAGCATTGTACGGTTGCTCGGTGAGACGGCTGTCGAGGCTGGTGGTATGACCTACGTTGTCCGTCGTTCCTCTTTCCCAGTCGGCACCATCAGTCGACTCTACGGTGGCCTTTGGCAGCTGAGCCTTGTGCTCACGGATGTGCATTCTGGACAGGAACTGCGCATTGATCTCGATCCTGTCCGTGCCTCGCTCCAGCCTGGTTCGACCTCCACTCCAGCGATGACCATGGCTGTGGCCGGCGCCTCGGATAAGCCGGTGATCCTTGTCTATCGTGCTGCTCGCCTAGGCCAGAGCTGGCTCGCAGAAATCATCGCGATCGACAGTCGTTCCGGCGAAGTCAGAGCACGCCAAGTGCTGCCTGGTGCGTTGCGGGGAACACAGCTCCTGCCACGCGTTGCTGTGACATCGGGAAGCCAGCTGGTTGTGTTCGAACGCCTCCTCTCGCTGGACGCCTCCGGGGAGGCGCGAGTCTCGATCCTAGACGCCGAGACGCTCGAAGTCCGAATGTCCCGTCGCTGGTCGTTCGACGCTGCTGCATTCGCCGATACTGACTGCCTTGCGAACCCGACGATCGACGGTGGAGCTCTGAGCACAACTCAGCCACGCTGGTTCTCCTGGTGCAGGGATTCGTCAAGCAGCTGGCTGGGTCTCTGGGATCTCGTTACAGGTCAGACGATCGCGCGGATTGTCGCAGATCCCACGACGACGGTGCTCCTGCCGTCGCATGACGGTCGCTGGCTGTTTCTCGTCGAGACACGCTTGCGCCGCGTGGTCGCTCTCGATGCTGACACCGGAGAGCGCCGCGAGGCAACTCGACCAGCTTCTGAAAATGAGACGACTACCTTGTGGCGGCGCTTCTCAGGCCTGTTGTTGCCGGATGTGCAAGCCGCATCGCCGTTGTCACTCCACGCCGCACTTTCTCCAGATGGCCGTCTGCTCTATACCGTCTTCCCATCGACAGACGATCTCGGAGATGGCATCTGGGTTTACGAGACCGCGACACTGGATCCCGTCGAGCATCTCTTGCCAGGATGGCTCGTCCGCGGCGTTGTGGTCGCGTCCGACGGCACGGTTGTCGCTATCGCTGAGGGGTCGAGTGGAGATCGCCTCGTCGTTCTTGACAACACTGAACCGAGGCTGATCGTCACTGTACCGGAACGCATCAGCGAAGTACTGCAGGACTGAGAGGAGGGGACGCGTGGCAACATTGACCAAGCGCGAGCGTGTGCAGGCAGCGCTCCGCGGCGAAGTGGTCGACCGTCCACCGGTCTGTTTCTGGCACCACTTCCGTCCCCATGGCTCCGGACACCGGCTGGCGGAGCTGACGTACGACTTCTTTGTCCGCCGTTTCGATCTCGATATCGTGAAGCTGATGCCTGACCTGCGCTATCCCTTCCCCCGGCGTGCTGTGGTTGAGCTTGATGACTGGTACCTCATCGATGCGATCGACATGCGCCGCTCACGCTATGCGCAGGAATGGGTTCGTGCAGTGCGTCATCTTCGTGAGCTCGTCGGTCCCGACGTCCCGATTGTCGTCACAGTCTTCAGCCCACTGACGCAGGCCATGTATGCCGCCGCGCGCCCCGAGTTAGTGCTGGAGCATGCAGCCGAGCATCCCGCACTGCTGCACCAGGTGTTGGCTCTACTGGCCGAGAATATCCGCGCTCACTTGGAACTTGTGTTGGCTGCTGGTGCGGACGGCATCTTCTTTGCTCTCCAGGGCTGTACGGCAGCGATGATGCCAGTTGAGCGCTACCGTGAGTTCGGTCGGCCGTACGATCTTCTCGCGCTCGCTGGTGCCGCCGATGGCTGGCTTAACATCCTCCATGTGCACGGTGATCGCGAGCTGTTCTTCGACGACGTGCTCGACTATCCAGTTCATGCCCTCAGTTGGAGCGACCGGCGTGCTGGTCCCTCTCTGCGCGAGGCGCGGCAGCGTACCGAGAAGTGTCTTATGGGTGGCTGGGACGAGTTCGGCGCCCTAGCATCTGGACCCGTCGAGGCGATCCGGGCCGAGGCACTCGATGCACTTCAGCAAACGGGCGGTCGGAAATTCATCCTCGCCAATGGCTGCTCCGTTCCCGATGAGACTGATGAGCGCTGGTTGACCGCGGCTCGTCATATTGTTGAGGAACTTAGGACCGCCTGAGAAGCGAACTCGGCCCTGTGGTCCAGCAACCGGTGAGAGCTCTCATTGCCAGAGGCTGTACAGCCACGCGGAACCAATGCTGCTTGTTTGCTCGTTGTTCCTCAGGAACTCGGATAAACGACGATCGTCGTCTCACCGGCTGGGTTCCCGTTGAGCCAGACCGTGACCCGATAGAGCACCGGTTCGGGTCCCTCCTCTGCTGGGATGTCGAATGGTAACGAGATCCAGTTTGCGGGATGTGAGAGTCCGCTGAGCGGCTGCTGACTCACAAGGTTGCCTGCTCGTTCCCAGACCACACGGAGCTCGTCTGCCGGCTGAAGATCACGCACCAGGATCGCCACGTAGACACGCGCCGGTGCCTGGATTTCCCGCACTCTGGCCCCGACCGGCAGTCCGGTGCTCGGCTCGATAGTCCGTACGATCCGAACGTCCTCTACGACCGCCTGGCTTGGCTCTGGCGTTGGCGTTGCGCCGGCAACTGTGAAGCTCCCTTGCGCGATCTCCTGCTGATCGGCGAAGATCTGAACAGTGTAATTCCCGGGTGGCAGTGGCTCGTCGCGTTGGAGCGTGAAGGTCCGTACGAATGCGAGTGTGAGATCGTCGGCACCTATTTCCGTCAAGATGCTGCCATCGACTGTCCAGCGGCTCCATAAATCACCGCCCACGTCCGGTGGCACATTTGCCAGGATGGCAACTACCCGCGTGGTCCCGGGCGGAAACACGCTCTGTGCGTCGATCGGCCCTGTACCACTTGGTCGTTCCCCCGCGAAGACGACCGTTGCTTGCTCGCTGATCGCCCCACGGCGTCCCCCGACCGTGAAGACGAGCGAGTCGATAAAGCGGTCATTCAGATAAAGGCGGACACTGTATTCCCCGCCCACCAGTGGCGTGTCTGACTGGAGCAGGAGCGCGATCCAGCGCGGACCAGACGCTGCATCGGCGAGTTGTCGTTCCGAGCGTCCGATCTCACTCGTCCCTCGAAGCCAGACCGCGCTCAACCGTGTCCCGGCTGGAAGGTCGGTCGCTCGCACAACAAGATAGATCTGACGCGTGTTAGCGGGAATCGTGCTCGCTTCGTCCTTTGGGGCTTCGTCTTGTCCGATTGTTGTGGCCAAAACAAGTTGCCCGATAATCGGCTCAGGACGATAGCGGACTTCTGCTGTGTCGGGGGTCAACACGCTGATAGGCTGCGGTGTCGGCGTTGACAACGCTGCTTGTCGTCTCGGTGCTGCCCCGCTGCAACCGACGACGAGTAGACCGATGAGCAAAAGTGGCAGGTATCGCACGCTCATCGGTCAACCACCTGTCGAGACCCGGGACGGCGATACGGCCCGAACGCCGCTTGATACTCCTCAGCCGCCTCTTGGGCCGTCAAGTGCACATAGATTCGCGTTGTCACCGGCGAAGCGTGCCCCAGGATCGCTTGGACGGTCGACTCGCGCACGCGACGACGCACGAGTTCGGTGGCTAGCCCATGCCGGAAGGAGTGCGGTGTGACCGCATACTCGACGCCCGCCTCCTCACAGAGACGACTGACGAGCGCCTGGACGGTACGAGGCGCGATTGCCTTGCCAGGCTGGCCCGGACGATCGCGTCCACTGAAGGCGGGGTATAACCCGACCCCACGCCCACTGTCCCCGCGGGCCCTCCAGTATGCTGCGAGTGCTTCGGCAGTTTCGCTATCGAAGTGCACCGTCCGGCTCTTCCCTCCTTTTGCCCGGTAGATTCGCGCCGTTCCCGTCTCCAAATCGATGTCTTGTCGGCGCAAGGCGCAGAGCTCAGAGACGCGTACGCCGGTCCGGAAAAGGAACAAAATCAACGCCCGGATCTTAAGACGACGCAGTTCCCGGCTCGGATCAGTCTCTGCCGGCAAGCTCCGAACGTGCGCAACAATCCGTTCCAGATCATCTGTCCGTACATCAGGCGGCGGCGGGGTGAACCGTGGGAGTACCGTCGCCGCGCGAACACGTAACTTCTCAGTCGACAAGCCCGGATGTAAGTCGAACGAGACCAAATACCCGAAGAACTTCCGTACTGCCGCGAAGGTCGTCTGTGCCGTCCGCATCCGCGAGACTTGCTCCGGAGTCCGAATGTCTTCCGGTACGAGGTCGCGCAAGAACGCAATCGCATGATCCTCGCGGAGTTGGTCGATCGGGGCCGCCGGATCAACGCCCTGAATCTCTGTCAGGTGACGCAGGAACTTGCGCAGCGCGATTCCATAAGTCGCACGGCTCCGCGGTGACAGGCGTAGATCCGCTAAGAAACGCGCGACAGCTTCTTCGATCGTCGCTTTCACGCCAATTCCTCCCCGTCACACGGGGAGTATAGCGTACGAACGCACTATCGTCACGGCTCCTCGCCCTCGCGGACTGGACGGCCGGCCCGCGACGATGGTAAGACTAGCCGCGAACCCGTGCCCTGTCCAGTGACCGGGTTCGCGAGCTCTCCGTGAGCGCGAAGGGAGTTGCGATGCACCAGTGGCCCCAAAGCAGGTCGCTGGAAGCCATGCAGCCTCGAATTCGTGTTGCGCTCTTGGAGTTCGGGCTCATGGCTAGCCTCTTTGGCTTGTACTATGTCACGCGGGGAATCGCCGCCGGTCGAGCCTATGACGCCTTCCAAAACGCCTTCTTGGTTATGCGGATCGAACAAGCGCTCGGCCTGGATGTCGAGCAGGCAGTGCAAGCCTTCGTGCTTGCAAATCCCATCGTCACCACAGTGTTGAACACCGTCTACACGTATACGCACCTCTGGACTGTGGTTTTGTTCGGGGTTTGGACGTTCTTCTTCGTGCCGGAGCGGTATCGTGAAGTCCGGGCCACGTTTCTTGCTATTCTCGGAGTCGGCCTGCTCTCGTACACGTTGTTCCCTCTCGCTCCTCCCCGTTTCTTCCCTTGGCGCGGCTTCGTCGATACCCTTGCTCTTTCCCGGGGGGTCAACTATGACCATCCTGGTATTGCAACGCTCTACAATCCCTTCGCCGCTATGCCGAGTTTGCACGTCGCTTTCTCCGTCTTCGTCTGTGTCGGGCTGTTCCGGCTCTCACAGAGTTGGCTCCTGCGCTCGCTGGGGCTCGGACATGTGCTGCTGATGACCTTCGCCGTCATCGGCACAGGAAATCACTACGTGCTTGACTGCCTCGCCGGAACTGTGCTCGCTGTCTCCGCGTGGTACCTCGTCCCTCGGCTCCTAGCGCGTGCTGGGGACAACCGTGTTCCTGTACCTCTACCTGCAGAACTCCCGTCTCGTCATCGTCTCCTGGGATAGGACGCTGTCGTACTGCTCTCCTCTCCCGCTTTCACGCTCAGCCACGGCGATCCTAGCTCGCGTTCACGGTGCGCCTTGCACTCCCCAACAGCTTTCCATTTCCCATGAAGACCACGGTGTCGCTCGAACCATCAGAACCTAGGCCATTGCCCCACGCTACAGGGGGTTGTGAAGCGTTCCCCACCTCTGTGAACGCTTCCCTAATTCGTCGCTGGATGAAGAGACCGAGAACGCTTGCGGACCATTCGCGCGGCACGTACACAACAGTATCGCTGCGATACGCCGGCGGGAAATCGGCGCGTCGGGAGAGGGAGCAGAAGATGATCCGCTGTCCTTCTCCTGCGATGCGGTAGAGGAGATCGATGCTGTCACCGGCGCGGAGTACGGGATCAAGGATGACGGCGTGCGGTTGCCAGCTCGTGAGCAGGTTCCGTGCCGACTCGATGTCTTCAACCACTCGCACGCTGGCCCAGTGTTCGAGGACACAGGCGATGCTGAACCGAAACGAGTGGTCGTCGTCAATGATAAGGATTCGCCATCGCTTCTCCACGTCGCACCTCGAGAAGACACCGCCCTCGCACGCAGTGACACTTCGGCACGCTTGCCCCTTTCCCAGAGACCCCTTCGTCCCGGTTCTCCTGCGACTCCTAGCCCTCTTCCCGTCAGGCCACTCGCCTAGCCAAGGCTAGGATGGGGGTCCTACGACTACTGGTAAGCCAATCGCACCGGATTTCACCAACTTTGGATGGAGGCTGATGCGCATCGACGTATTCCCAGCCCCGCTGCCCGTTGCGAAGCAGCAAGGCGAGCAAGTTCTCCTGTTGGATCAAGCGCAATCCTGATGAACCGGTCTGATATCCGTATGCGAGACAATGATCGGCTGGAACCGCACTCTGTCCCAGCGGGGTGCATGCGTGCGCGCGTGGGGCCGGGAGAAAGAATCACGCGGTGCTGGGAAAGGCAGAAAGGCGACGACTTGCCCTGCCCGCTGGGGAATTGGCGCGACGCTGAGGGAAGGAGCGGAAGAGAAGCAGAGGCACCACCAGATGTGTCTCACAGGCCCAACTGTGACTGACACAGAGGAGTACTCGTCCAGGACGCGGGATCGATGTTGATGTAACGGTGCCCTGCAAAGCACCTCCTCTCACAGCGATCCAGCGCGTCCTGGACCTGGCTGATGCGACGGGAACGGTCACGCGGCGATGGAGTAGCCTGCCGCCTCAATCCCCCGGCGTACGAGCTCCTCCGGCACTCCGTCCTCGGTCACGACGCGCACTGTCTTGGAGGTGAGATCGACCTCCACCGCTTGTACGCCAGCGATCTTCCGCAACTCCTCGGTGATGGCTCGTACGCAGTGCTGGCAGCTCACGTCCGGTACGGTGTAGACCCGCGTCACCATCTTGGCCCTCTCCTTCGACTTCTGTTTAGCCACAATACCCCCGAGGGGTATGTCCTGTTGTTAGGATACTCTGCCTCCGAAGAGACGTCAACATCTCGGTTCGGGCTGGACTTCATGGGTTCTCTGTTCGCGCGTTGGTTCTGGCGCGTAACCCGTACGAGGGCTAGCCATGTGAGGGGCGTGGAATTGCGATCGGCTAGTGCAAGGGGAAAGCTTGACAGCCCAGTGTTATATGGTTAAAGTGACTGCGATATCGTGTTCGCCCGGTCTACATCAGACCAGGCGATTGAGGCGGGAAGTCAGAACCAATACTCGCGCGGTCCCGCCACTGGTGGGCAGCACCATACCGGTCCGAAGAGGGCTAAAGGATTCGCATTCGGCGTCCGCCTTCACTAGACATCAGATGCCGATACGCAGTTCATCGAGTATCGCGGGAAACGCGGTGACGAGAGACGTCAGTCAAGGAGGGGAGGAGAAGTCATGAATCGTCGCCGGTTCCTCGTCGTTTCCGCCTCAGCAGTTGCTAGCGCGCTCTTGGCTGCCTGCGCTGGCGGTGGCGCCACGCCGACACCGGCTTCAGCACCAACGCCGACGTCGGCCCCGGCAGCCTCACCAACACCAGCCCCTGCTGCCACGCCGACTCCGCAGGCCGCTGCCACGCCAACGGTTGCTCGGCCAGCAACGCCCTTCAAGATCGGCGTGGTAGTCGCGCAGACTGGCAACCTGGCATCGTCGGGGCGACGGCATATTGAGGGCATGCAGCTTGCACTTGATGAGCTTGACAACACCGCCGCCGGACGGCAACTCGAGCTCATTCCTGCCGACTCTGCTGGCAACCCTGAACAGTCCCTCACACACGTCCGTCGTCTCGTGGAGAGTGAGAAAGTCGATGTCATCACCGGGTTCACGATTACTCCTGAGCTGACTGCTGTCCGTGACTACCTGCACGAGCAGAAGCAGGTCACAATCGTCTCTATTGCCGGTTGGCCACCACTCACTCGTGATCCCAAGGTTCGCAGCCCCTATATCTTCCGTTCCTCTTTCTGCCAGGGGCAATACGAATTTATTCAAGCCAAGTGGGCCTATGAGAAGGGCGGCTATCGGAATATCGCACTAATGGCTCCGGATTATCAGACTGGGCGCACGGTTGCTGAAATATTCAAGAATTACTTCCAAAAGTCCGGCGGGCAGATTGCCGCGGAGGTCTATCCGCCGCTCGACACTCAGGATTTCGGACCCTATCTGCAGCGGATTCTGCAGAACGCTGCCAACGCTGACGCAGTCTGGGCGTGGTTTATCGGAGCCGATGCCATTCGCTTTATGACGCAGTACCAGGAGTTCGGCCTCAAGGACCAGTTCCCACTGCTCGGCGGCGCTGAGATCGGAGATGATCCCTACTTGCCCGAGGTCGGCGAGGCGGCACTCGGTATCGTCAGCGCCATCAATTACGCTGCCCGCTACGAACGCCCGCAGAATCGCGAGTTCGTCCAAAAGTTCCAGCAGAAGTTCAACCGCCTACCAGGCCACCTCGAGTACTGGGGGTACATCACGATCATGATTTTGGCTCACGCACTGGAGGCAGTGAAAGGCGATACCTCGAATAAGGAGGCATTCGTCCAGGCCATCAAGAACGTCCGCTTCCAAGGCCCGATGAACGAAGTGCGATTCCATCCCGAGGCTCAGGGCGTCATCACGACGGTTCTCATTCGGCGTGTCGAAAAGCTCCCCGATGGGACTCTCGGCAACGTGGTCCTCGACGAGTATCCGAATATCGACGACCTCTCTTTCTGAGATTCGTTTCTGAGGGTGATCGCTCAGTGCCCCGGGTTCCACCCCCGGGGCACGTCTTTCTATGCGCGGACATAGACGTTTGCCGAGGTTGCAGTGTGAGTGTTCACCTTCACACGGTGAGGCGCCTATCGGCCGTGAACTTCCTATCCAGAACTGGATTCATCGCTTACGCCGTGCAGCGCGCTTCATGATAAGTGCCCGCGGTGGCCTGCGGTCGGCGGTGTACAGTGCGGACTGCCGGTGTGATCGTGATGATTTGCGAAATTCGGCATGGCGTCAGCACTCCATGATGGGCTGTAGTGTCTGGGGTGGATAAGTCCCCGGTTGGACGCTGTGTTTGGCTCTGGACCCCGCCGTTCCGTTTCTTCGGGGCGCGGGGTGGCGTCTAATCAGCTAGGGATTGCGACTCTCAACCCACTCCAGGGGGTCGTCTTTGTCCGTGTCGCGTGGCTGACTAGAAGCCACGTAATGCAGGAATGTCATCGAGTTTGGGGAAGAGGCTGGTGCGAGAGGCAACGGTGCGTTGGCAAAACTCGCATGGCTTCTCCGGCGGAATTGCGTGAGGTCACAGCTCTCAGCGATCGTCTCTGTGGGTGTGACGCAAGTCTGCCTCCGCCACCTGCGCCTCTCTGTGCCGCTGGAGCCTGTGTTCAGAGGAGCCGGCCGACCCGATGCTGTGTACGCCGGTCGGACCGCCGTACTAGTTCGGTCAATGGGCCGTTGGGCAGTACCTATTGTGCTGTCTTGTTATGTGATGCCTTGTTACCGCGCGGCGGTTACTGCGTTCTGGGGGGCTTGTCACCGCGTCGATCGCTGTAGCTAGGGTGCACGACCGTGTCAACCAACCGCTGATTGTGCTCCTGGCGCAGTGCACAACTCAGCGAGTGGGACGGCCAGGCGTGCGGTATCCTTGTCGGGTCGTGGATCCTGGGAAGGTCGGAACAAGTGGAGCTACTAGTGATCGCGGATCTCGAGGGAATGTCGAGCATCTCTCGTTGGGAAATCTGTTTCCCGGCCCACGCAGAGTATTCGGAGGCGCTCGCAGCGTACCGCGCGGAAGTCGACGCTGTTGCGGAAGCAGCCCGAGCTTGGGGCCTTGGCGCGGTGCGCATTCTGGATTGGCACCAGCGTCTGCTCCCGTTGGACCTGTTTCCCGAGGTGATGACGCCTGACGAGCTGCTGCTAGAGCAGCGGCCTCGCGTGGCGGTTCTTCTCGGTTTCCATGCCCGCGCAGGACAGCGAGATGCGTTTGCATCCCGCACCTTGATGCCTGGTCTTCAGCTGTTTTGGGAGGATCGTGAAGCAGGAGAGCTGGCGCTGGCGAGTCGGTGGCTCGGCGAACTCGGGATCCCGCTTCTTCTTGTGACGGGAGACCGGGGATTGACCTCAGAAGCCGAGGAATGGACGGACCAGACAGCGACGGTCACAGTGAAGCGGGCGCTTGCACCGGACCGGGCGGAATCACTGCCCCTGGAGCGGGCGCATCGTGCTATTGCTGATGCGCTACAGCGGGTGCTCGCTCGCCGCTCGTGGTGGTGGGTGTATCGTCCATCGTCACCAATTCAAGTACGGCTAGAGTTGCCAGACGGGAGCAGGAGTTTTTGCAAGGCGAGTTCAATGCAGGAACTCTTCGAGCTTCTCTTTCAGTTGGCCGGGTCATTCGGACGCTTTGGTCTACCACTGGTCAACCAGCGACGCTAAGCAGGTGGCGTTTCCTCATTGTTACCGTGCCCTGAGTTGTGTGACTTCACTGACCGTTGCACCGGTCGAACCGACCCGGCTTATGGCATAGCTCGTGGCGGTTGTAGGGAGATCGACTTGGCCCTCTCGTGAGGCGCTCAAGGAATCCGCTTGTGCTTCCCGACTCTGTGGGGTTTCTCAAGATCGTCGCCAAGCGTACCAGGTTGGTAACCTGTGGTGCAGCTTGGGGAACGCGTCGGCATGGTGGCGCAGGCGTGGGTAGCTTGGGCCAGAGGCGCTTCGGTGGACAACGGGAGGGCACTCCTGGAGGGCTTATCTTTGGCCGATGCTTGTGGTCAGCCTTGCTCAAGCTTCGTCAGCAACCATGGTCGTGCTTGACCACGCCCGCTGGAGAGCGACAGCGGGCTGAGGGCTTCCCCTCTTTGCCCCTGGTTCGGTAGTGCGCCGTCTCGTCTTTCACCGTGTCACGAGCTGGTGCCCAGTGAGCTCCAGTTCTCGAGCGTCGATCTGTCCACCGGGGTGGAGTGTGATAGTCCGGTGACGGGTGAGGAGCCAGACATCGTTCACAGTGGTGTATTCTGCCGTATGCAACTCCAACCGCTGCAGATTCCCTGAGGCAGCTTCGCGGAACCCGACGGCGTAGTGCCGCGGGAGTATCCGTCCATCTGGGAGTTCCCAGTGATCGAGGACGACAATCGTGAAGCCCTCGGCCCCGACGACACGGTCGACCACTGTGATCACGCCCTCTGCTACCCGATATCGCGATCGCATCGGGTCGTCGAGGAACTCGAGCATGTCTCCTAGGGGATCATCAAGTTGGATGAGCCGGAGATGCCCCCGGTCAGTGGCTGACCGCGGCATGCGGTGTGCAACTTCTGAAGAGAGGATCTCCCGTACCCACCCCATGAGGGGTGATGGCTTCTCCGATACCAGCTCAATCGTCGCCGGATCAGACACTCGCACGCTGCCTTGCACTCGAAGAGTTCCGTCGCGTGCGAAGAAGCGAGCGGTGAACCCGCAGAAGCCCTCTGGATACGCATAGCGGCGAAGTTCGACCGCACGGAGCGCCTGCCGAGCGGATTCCTCCATCAGGTCTGGTCGTGGCGTTTGTTGGTTTAGCGACATCCTGCACCACTCGTCGGCATACCTCAACGGCGGGCTTGTTTCGCTCGGGATTGTAGAAGCCGCTGCTCCCGCTGTCAAAACGTTGAAGACCACGACGACACACAACAGCCTTTCCCGGTGAGGAAGGCACAGCAACGAGAGCTCCGGCAGTCTATTGGCCTCGAATCGTAGACGACGCGGCACGGGCTTACGAGTTCGACCATTCCCTGCGGGTACGGGCTGCCTCAGGCAGAAGGGGAGGAACTCCGAGATAGGACAAGGTGAGCGACAGGGCACTCCCAGCAGCGTCGTTCGCGACAACCCCAGTGGTACAGGTGCAAGAGCCCCTGCTCGGCGCGCGCACTGCGAAGACGGATCGGTGTTGGCCCGCAGACCTGCTCGAGTGTCGCCCGCACGAGCTGATTGCCACGCCCGGCTGGGAGTTCTAGCCAGAGTTGGGCGGCTGCCTCGCGGATCCTGTCGTCGGCGATCCAATCGGCGTAGCCCAGCGCGAAGGGAATGATGACGTTGACAATGACTTCGTGTGCCCGGTCGTGGCCAAGTGGTACAGGACCTGCCCTGAGCCATGCGAAGAGCTGCCGATGAGGTCGTACCGTTACCAGCAGCTCGAGGACGTCAGCAAGGAGCCCGCTGTGAGTTGTGGCAAGGAGACCAGCGAGGTTCAGCAACCTTCGTACTGGATGGTTCGTCGGGCGGACACCGCCAAGTCGCCAAAGTGTCCTTGCAGGCCCAACTGGCATTTCTAGTGCATTCCAGATGGCCTCGATTTCTTGCCATATTCTCGCAGGAAGCTTGACCAGTCCCCGCTCAGCGTCGGATAGCGGAAGGAAGCCAGCGGTGCCGAGCAAGAGCGCGGCTGCCATCGGAAAGCGCTTTTCCGGTGCAAGCGCATAGAGTCGAACCTCCAGGTGCATGAGCGGGAGTCCTTCGGCGATAGCACGCATCCCTTCACGGTTCTGGTGGTAGCCGAGGGCATCGGCGAGGAGCCAAAACAGTGTCTGCGCCGGCGACTCACCGCTGAGTCGGGCCTGAATGCGAGCGACCTTCTCGCGCAATCGGTTGTCACCTGCGTTTTCGAAAAGACGATGGAGGATCTCGGGCTGGGCAGCTGCGATCTCAGGCGCACAGTGGGCGAAACCGAGGGCACCCAGTGGTCGCAGAGAGACTGATGGGAGTTGGTCAGGTGTCGTTGCCAGGAAACGGGCGAGTTCAAGGGTCGGAACAGGTGTGCCGTCACGGCGGCGGACAGCGTGATGGAGATCATCTTCCCAGGCTGCGTGGAGCACGACGCGGTCGTAGGCCGGATCCTCGTGATGCCCATGCGCGTACCAGTCTGAGGCCCGAACGTGGAGTTCGACGTCACCGGAGACGAGCTTCCCGTCGAGATCGAGGAGCGCTCCGGCAAAATCGGGTCCCCGACGATGTGTCCACACGCCACGATAGATCACCCTCAGCCGACGGCCGTCGGTCGTACGGAGATCGGTGGTGAGGGCCTGTTCTTGCCATAGGTATGCGAGTGTTGTCTCGTCGGGTGTCATCCGCCCCCCATGACCTGCCGTTAGGATAGCGGGTTCAGTGATGCACGGGGAAGCTGGCGAGGGATGACGATCTGCGCCATACTCAGCTTCGTCCGAGAGGGGACGGAAGGGAGGCGACTCTCGGTGTCGATCGGGTTCCGCACTGCGACAACCGCCGACCCAGGGCTATTGCGTGAGCTTGCCGATGCCGTAGACACGGGTGCCTTGGATCCGGCGGCAGCGGCGCGTCTCATCCGCGCCGATGGTGCGCTCCTGCTCCACTTGCTTGAGGCAGCGAGCCTGGTGCGAGAGCGTCGGTCGGGCCGGACAGTGACCTACTCGCGAAAGGTTTTCATTCCACTCACAAACCTCTGCCGCGATCAGTGCGCGTACTGCACGTTTGTACGACGACCCAGCGATCCGCTGGCCCACACGATGACACCAGAAGAGGTGCTGGCGGTCGCCGAGGCCGGGAGTGCCGCCGGCTGCAAGGAGGCGCTGTTCAGTCTTGGGGACAAGCCGGAGCTCCGCTACGCCGCGTACCGCCGTTGGTTGGCGGAGCGGGGGTATGCGCGGACGATCGAGTATCTCCGTGACATGTGTGCACTTGTCCTGGAACGTACGGGACTGCTGCCCCATGCCAATCCTGGAGTGATGAGTGAGGATGATATTGCGCTACTTCGGCCGGTCACGGCGAGCATGGGGTTGATGTTGGAGTCGACAAGCGAGCGTCTCCTTGAGCGCGGTGGTGCACATCGGGGTTGCCCAGACAAGGTGCCGGCTGTCCGACTGGCCACGCTGGAGGCGGCCGGGCGACTGCGTGTTCCCTTCACCACAGGGATTCTCATCGGAATCGGGGAAACGCCGGAAGAACGCGTTGATGCCCTCTATGCGATCCGCACACTGCAGGATCGGTATGGGCACATCCAAGAGGTGATCGTGCAGAACTTCCGGCGTAAACCGGATATCCGGATGCGTGATTGGCCGGAACCGACGCTCTTGGAGATGTTGCGGACCATTGCGGTCGCTCGTCTAATCCTCGGGACAACGACCGCGGTGCAGGCGCCACCAAACCTCATGCCCGATGGCTATGAGGTCTATCTGCTGGCTGGACTTGACGATTGGGGCGGCATCTCACCGGTGACGCGGGATTTCATTAATCCCGAGCGAGCCTGGCCGCACCTTCAGGAAGTGAAAGAGCGGACCGCACAACTCGGTTTCCAGTTGCGGGAGCGCCTCGCGGTTTATCCAGACTACATCCTGCGTGGTGACGAGTTTCTCGATCCAGCCGTGTTGGCGCGCGTGAGAGTGCTCGTCGACCCGGGTGGATTAGTTCCTCCAGAAAAGGAGTTGTGGTGATGGAAGAAGTCGCAGCGCTCCGAGACACGCTTGATCGGCTGCTCGCGCTTGCCTCGCCGGATGTGGCTCGTATCCTCGATCGTGTCCTCGCCGGACACGAAGTAACGGTCGACGAGGGTGAGCGGTTGTTTGAGACGCACGGTCGGGATCTGTTCCTGGTTACGCTTGTCGCTGACGAACTGCGACGGCGTGCCGTAGGTGATGTTGTCACCTACGTGGTAAACCGCAACATCAATTTCACCAACGTCTGCATCAAGCGCTGCGGCTTCTGCGCCTTCTCTCGTGGCCACCGCGAAGAACAGGGATACTTCCTGCCGCTGGAGGAGATCGTCCGTCGCGCCCGAGAAGCCTGGGAGCTTGGTGCAACGGAGGTCTGTATCCAAGCTGGCTTGCCCCCAAAGATGGACCCCGACCTCTATCCGACGATTTGCCGCGCCATCAAGGCGGAACTCCCTGGTATCCACATCCACGGTTTCTCGCCCGAGGAAGTCGTTTATGGTGCCCTGCGAGCTCGCTGCTCGATCGCCGAGTATCTACAGCGTCTAAGGGAGGCTGGGGTCGGTTCTCTTCCAGGGACATCAGCAGAGATTCTTGACGACGAGGTGCGGCGACGAATCTCGCCTGGTCGTATCTCGACCGCGCAGTGGATCGAAGTGATTACCACCGCACATCGTCTAGGTATCCCGACGACGGCCACCATCATGTATGGGCATATCGAGACGAACCGCCATCGGGCAGCGCATCTGGCGCTCATTCGCAGTATTCAGAAGGAGACGGGCGGTTTCACCGAGTTCGTCCCACTGAGTCTCGTCCACAGCGAGGCACCGATGTATCGCAAGCGTCTTCTGCCCGACCTCCGGCCTGGTGCCACTGGCGAAGAGGTTGTGAAGATGCACGCCATTGCGCGGATCATGTTGCATCCGTATATCCGGAACATTCAAGTCTCGTGGGTGAAAGAGGGACCGAAGCTGGCGCAGTGGTGCCTCCATGCGGGGGCGAATGATCTCGGTGGAACGTTGATTAACGAAAGCATTTCTACCGCTGCTGGAGCGACATACGGGCAGCTTGTACCACCGCGGGAGCTCCGCCGGTGGATCCGCGATGCTGGTCGTATCCCAGCGGAGCGGACAACGTTGTACGAGCTGCGCACACCCCTCACCGATGATGATCCACCGCATCCGCTTGACGAGGCGGCTGCGCACCCTGAGCGGTTCGGCTCCTACTTTGAGCTGATCCGGGACGAGCGTTTCTCCTTCCGGAAGCACTATCGGATCGTGTTGCAACAGGCGAGCGCAGTGTCGCGCATCGCGGAGGCAAGGCCAAGCGTCAGCGGTGAGTGAGCGGATCGTAGACGAGCCCTTGCCGCCATTCCTCTGGATTGGCAGCAATGTGTGCTGCCCAATAGTCCGCTACCTCGAGGCCTGTCGCGATCCAGACGTGGGGGTATGACAAGATGTGCTCGATCAGCCGTTCCAACATGAGGATCCGCCCTGGACGGCCGATCAACTGCGGATGCATGGTCAGGTTGAAGAGCCCCCCGAAACGGTAGATACCTTGAAACTCCTCGACCCATGCTTGGAAGGCATGCTGGGCTGGCTGAATTGGCCGTGAGCCAGGGCCGGGCCGGAACAAGAAGAACGGTGCGTCGTCGAGCAGCCACTGCACCGGAAGCTCGATAAGGTGGGTATCTGGATGTTGCCAGGGGAGAAAATGGCTCATCAGATTTGAGGAGTAGCGGAAGCCGTACTGCTCGAGAAGGCGAAGTGTCCGGCCGGTCAGTTCCCAGGACGGTGACCGGTACCCGAGCGGCGTACGGCCGATCACTCGTCGAAGTGCTTCGATGCCCCGCTCGAGCACCTGTCGTTCTTCGTCCTCAGAAAGATCAATGGTTGCTTCATGAAGGTACCCATGGTGACCAATTTCGTGTCCCTGGTCGACGATGGCCGCAACAATGTCGGGATGATGCTCGGCAACCCATCCTGGGACGAAGAACGTTGCCCGGAGATCGAATCGTCGCAGGACGTGGAGCACGAGTGGCACACCGACCCGTGCACCGTATGTACCCTGCGAGAGAAGTCCGATCCGGTCGCTGTGTTCTAAGGATCCGGCCAGCCAGAGTGTTTCTGCGTCGACATCAAATGTCAACATGACGGCACACTGCGCTCCGTCCTTCCAGCGCCCCATCTGTATCCCCCTTCGGATACGAGCGACCAGAGCAATCGTAGCAGGCATACCCTAACATGTCGCTCCACCCAGGTGGATGAGCTCCGAGAGGCACTCTGCAGCACCGGGCATACCCGATGCGAGTGTCGAGGTCAGTGGTCCGGCATTAGACGCGAGCCTACAACTGGTCCCCCGACTGTAGAGGAGGACGTGGCTCACAGCACACATGGTCGTGTTCATCCCTCGATTTGTTGTGCGATGGTGCTGCGTGCGGGAAGATCAGCTGTAGCGTTAGCTCTAATGCTGTTCCGTCGAGCTCTTGCCGACATACACGGGTAGTGGAGACCGATCAGCGATGCGAAGTTCGTCGGATTAACGCGCACATTCTGGCAATCACAGAGAACGCCTGTTGCACGTCTGACTGCCCAGCAGTAGGGTTGCCTAGGGGACAGGATGGGAGAGCATCAGACACCAGAGACACTCTCCCGACGGTCGGCACCGGTGATCGAGACAGCGACGGGGCGTCTTCTCGACGCCCTACTCCGGTATCGAGCCTATCGGCTCCTCTGGACATCGAGCGTTTTGACCCAGATCGGGCAGTGGATGCTGCAGGTCGCGACCGGCTGGGCAATGCTCCAGCTTACCGATTCAGCTTTGTGGGTCGGGATGTTGGGATTCGCGAGTGGTGTCCCCTTCCTCCTCGTCGCGGCACCGGCTGGGGCGCTGGCGGAGCGCTTCGACCGACGCTTCATCTTGCTCGTCTGCCAGGCCGGTGCGCTGCTCGTGAGCACCGCTTTGGCGACATTGGTGTTAACGGGGCTTGTCACCCCATTCCTTCTGCTGGTGGCAACGTTCCTTAACGGTTCACTCCTTGCCGCGAACAATGCTACGCGACAGGCACTCATCCCCAGTTATGTGCCGCGCTCAGCGCTCCAGAACGCCGTTGCACTGCTCTCGGCTGGAATGAACACAACACGTATCCTCGGGCCTTCGCTTGCTGGGCCGCTTGTCGCTACTCTTGGAGTTGGGGGCACACTACTCCTCCAGTCGGCCTGCCTCGCGCTGGCACTGGCAAATACCGGACGCTTGCCCACTACACCGCCCACCGAACAGCCGAATCTCCCGTTTATTCGTCTCATGGCGGAAGGTCTGGCGTACATCCGACGTGTCCCGATTGTTCTGGGATTGATCCTCCTGGCGAGCGTTCCCACGATTCTCGTCTTTCCCTACTTGCACCTTCTACCCGTTTTTGCGCGCGACGTGCTGCATCTCGGCCCCGGAGGGCTTGGACTTCTCTACACTGTGGGGGGTGCGGGAGCGCTCGCTGGCTCGCTGTTCGTTGCGAGTTTGCGGCGGGTACGCTACCGTGGGGCACTCATGGTGGGGATCATTGTCGTCTATGGAGGCGTGATCGCCGTCTTTTCACTCACCCGCTGGCTTCCTTTGGCACTCGGTTGTCTGTTTGCGGGCGGCTTCCTCGGGGCGAGCTACATGGCACTGAATAACGCGCTCCTTCACCTCGCCGTCGACGACGAGGTGCGAGGGCGCGTGATGGGTCTGTATATGGTGACGTGGGGTTTTATGCCCCTCGGCGCCTTGCCAATGGGGGCTCTCGGCGATCTGATCAGTGTGCCAGGTGCTGTCCTCAGCGGTGCACTGGCAAGCTCACTCGCCGCTCTCCTGGTTGTCTGGCGTGTTCCGGCTCTCCTCCGACTGCAATGACGCGAGCTCAATAATCGGTCGTCCTGGTTCACCGAGTTCCAGTCGCTCCTCAAGGTAGCGGCGAAGTGCCGTCTCGTCTTGGGATGGGGCTTCCTCGGTTCGCCAAATCCCCGGTTCGATTTCGAAGGTAGCGAGTCGACCATCGATTCCCAGGAAGAGGATTCGCTCTCCGGCGAGATACTGGATGTAGTCGTAGGTCCAACCAGTTAGCCGGGCTCCGGAGGCAGTGTAGAGTGGATGGTAGGCACCGTCGATCGGCTGGTCGTCGACGAAAAGCTCCCGCGCGACAATGAGGCCAGGGTAGTCCGCAATTAACTCGGCCGTCACCCGATAGATAGTCGGATAGCGCTCGGCGCGTTGGTGCGCGCACTGTGTATGCTCGCCATGGCGCAGGCGTGGGGCTGGAACCGCGAAGAGCAGGCGGCGAATGGCTTCTGCCGGGTCTTCCTGGCACAACTTGCCCAATGGGAGGCGGACGCTCTGCCCAACCGTGAAGACAGGCGCATCTTCTTCGCCGAGCCAGATCGTACCAAGGCTATCGGCCGGTTCTGTCGCGTACAGCCGACAGGTGACCCGGCGTGTCACAAGGAAACGATCCCATCCGTACTCGGGGTGATAGACTGGCAGTACATCGATGGCCGAAGTGCGGTAACGGCTGCCAACGATCGCTGCAGCCAGTACCCAACCGACAGCGTAGGCAAGGCGGTCGGGCATCGCCAGCTCCGGCACATGTGGGTGATCGACTGGAATCGACCGTGGTTCGACATGCCGATAGTGGGCGATCGCGCGGTGGAGAGCCATTACGAGCTGCGGATCAGCCACGACGCTCATCGCCAACTCCTCCTCCATTCCCTCGTCAGTGATCGGGTTGCCGTCCGCTATACTGGGACGGCGGTGCGCCGCCGCGCAGCATACCACGCGCAGGGAAGGAGCCGTTGTAATGGACGAGCGTTGGCACGCGAGGTGGTCGAGACGTGGACGGATCGCTGCTGCTGCCGAGCGTCCTCCTCGAGTTCCGCCGGAGGGCATGATCTCGTTTGTGTACGGGGATCCGGATTGGGACAGTCTTCCCCTCGAGGACATGGCGCTGGCAGCAGAATTCCTAGCCGAAAACCAGCGGCGTGATGCGCTTGGCTACCAGAACCTGATCCGACCGGATGAACTGAACGAGTCGCTGGCACAGAAGTTGGCCCGTGACCAGGGGATGCAGGTTTCACCGGAACAGATTTTGGTGACGCTCGGTTCTAGCAACGGGCTTGGCATCATCTGCGATGCACTTCTGGATCCCGGCGACGTGGTGCTCATCGATGCGCCGGCTTGGATGGGTGCGACGAGCATGTTCAAGCTCGCCGGAGCGCAGCTCGTCGGCATTCCCGTCGATGAGCATGGCATCGATCCCGATGCGGTGGCGGCTGCACTCGATCACTTGGAGCGTGAGGGGCGGCGACCGAAGTTCCTGTATACCTTGCCGACCTTCCAGAATCCTGCGGGCGTCGAGCTCTCGCTGGAGCGACGGCGAGCCCTGGCTCGGCTTGCCGACGAACGGGGACTTCTCATCATTGAGGACGACGCCTATTACGAGCTGCGCTTCCGAGGGGACTATCCGCCGACTCTCTTCAGCTTAGCTGAGCCGGGGAACGTGCTGTACTGTGGGACGCTGTCGAAAACGATCGCTGCTGGGCTGCGTCTTGGCTATGTCGTTGGTCCCGCTCCGATTGTTGCGACGCTGGCTCGAGCGCGAATCGATGCGCTGCGCAACAGTTTCACAGCGGCGCTGGCTGACTGGTATCTACGCACTGGACGCTATCACGCGCATCTTGCAGAGCTCCGACGGATCTACCGGGAGAAGTGCGAGCGAATGCTTGCTGCCCTTGAGCGTGAGATGCCAGAGGGGGTTAGTTGGACGCGCCCGAATGGTGGCTTCTTCATCTGGCTAACGCTGCCCGAAGGGTTGAGCGCCACCGAACTCTTGGCCACGTGCCGCGAGCGCCGGGTTGATTTCATCCCCGGTCCGGCCTTCTATGGCGACGGGGGTGGCGATCGGCACCTGCGTCTCTCGTACAGTGCAGTGACCTTGCAGCAGATCGACGAAGGGGTGGCACGCCTCGCTGAAGTCGTACGGCAAGCACTTGCTGGGGAACTCGCAGCAACTCGCTAGTACTGCTTGCTGCGAATAGGCAGAGAACGGGCGCGAAGCGCCGCGGTGAATCTGGTGTGTCCGACCCTTTCTTATGAGACGCCGCGGGGCCGAGGCGATACAGAACGCTGGCAAGTAACGCGTTTACCGTCGCGGCTGACGACGCGGAGCGGTTTTGGGTGGCGTCGTCGCGACTGCCTCGACGGCTTGCTTGAGGTAGGGCTGGATGACTTCGGCAGTGAGAGCTGGACCGAGCCGGCTCTCCAACCAGCGCACTGCGTCCGCGATCGTTCTTGCCTCGAGGGGATGCCCGGCGGCTCCAAGCGCTGCTGCGACTTCTAAGAGGACGCGGTCTGGTTGTCGTTCGCCAAGGATACGGCGGACCCGTCCGAGCAGCGCCCGTTGCGCCTCAGGGTGAGCAGGCTTCCCTTCGAGTGCGAGGTAGGCACCGACCAGCCGCCAAAGGTCGGCATTCCGTCTCTGACGAGCCGACCGCTCCCCCTGTTCGATAGCCACCACGAGCTCCGCCACTGTTTCCGGCGTGATTGGCCGATGGCGTCGCTCGAGTGCCTCCATGACTGGAGCGATCTGCCGTGGTGAGACGCGGAACCCTGCAGCCTTGCGCACCGCCTGCAGGAACGAGCGGTCAATTGTCGGCTCGGCCGTGCTCATACCGAACTCCTCGCACAATAGGCGAGTGCCATCACCGCCAGTGTACGAGAAGCGTTCTCGCACGACCAGGCGCGTGTTGACGAACCGGGCTATACTGCCGTCGGCATGGGAGGAGGGCGCCATGGGAGAGCTGGCCGCCGGATCGGTGTACGCGCAGTACAGCTTCTGGCTGGAGACTTGCGGAGACGACTTGACGCCCCGGCCGCGGCTGGAGGGGACGATCGACGTTGATGTCGCGATTCTTGGCGCCGGCTTCACTGGGCTCTGGACTGCCTATTACCTTCTGCAGCGAGAGCCGAGTGCCAAGGTCGTCATTCTTGAGCAGAAAATCGCCGGCTTCGGTGCATCGGGACGGAACGGGGGGTGGCTCTATCCGGGATTTCCGGTATCTCTGGGAGAGCTGGCGAGTCGGTACGGTGTCGAGACGGCGCGAGCGATCCACTATGCGATGCGGGCGACCGTCGACGAGGTGGAGCGGGTACTCCGCGAGGAGGGGATTGACGCCCATTTCCACCGTGGGGGCGTGCTACGGCTGGCGAGGGGGATCCATCAGGTCCCGGCACTCGAGGAGACAGCGCGGACTTTGGAGCGACTGGGCATCACGGACTACGCCGAGTGGCTTTCGGCGGAGGCCGTGCGTGAGCGGATTCGAGTGACGAACGCGGTAGCAGGGCTGTACTCTTCGCATGGTGCAGTGATCCACCCGGGTCGACTGGTACGAGGGCTTGCCCGCGCTGTCGAACGTCGCGGTGCCACGATCTTCGAGGAAACGCCGGTCATCGAGTTCCGTGGGGGCATCCGGCCAGTCTTCCGAACGCCGTATGGGGACGTGCGGGCTCGGGTGCTTGTCCTGGCAGGAGAAGCCTACCTTTCACAGCTCCGTCAGTTACATCGGGCGCTCATCCCGATCTACTCACTGATCGTTCTCACAGAGCCGATTCCGGATGAGCTCTGGAACGAACTCGGATGGAGCAACCGTGAACTCCTTTCCTCTCAGCGGCTGACCGTGGATTATCTGCAGCGCACTGCTGACGGACGGATCATGTTTGGCGGACGCGGAGCGCCGTACCGGTTCGGGTCACGCATCGCCGACGCGTTCGACCGGCATGGTCCGACACACGAGATGTTGCGGCAAATGTGCTACGAATGGTTCCCGGCGCTGCGCCTACATGGGATCCGTTTCACCCATGCGTGGGGTGGCCCGCTCGGCGTGCCGCGCGACTGGATGCCGACGATGCGGTACGATCCGCGGACCGGTATCGCCATGGCGTGTGGCTATACTGGGCAGGGTGTTGCGACCGCGAATCTGGCAGGACGCATCTTGGCTGATCTCATCACTGGACGAGACAGCGAGCTAACCCGATTCCCGATGACGCAACATCGGCTGCGACCGTGGGAACCGGAGCCACTGCGCTGGTTAGGAGTTCGCTTCGTGCAGATCGGCTACGAGCGACTCGACCGGATTGCGGAGTCGACTGGTCGTCCGCCGAGCGGGAAGAGCCTGGTGGAGCGCATCGCGGCGCACTGACGGATCGCCGGAAGCTCTGCAGCTCTTCACCTGATCATGGCCGGCCGTCGAGGCAGTAGCACTCGTGCGAAGACTGCGTCGGTGATCTGCAAAGGTGAGTTTGTTGTGCCTCGTGTCCCATCGTGGGCCAGAGAAATGGCTCGTGGGTCCACTCGGTGCAAGTCGTCTGGCGATGCACCTGGGGCGTGACAGCGAATGAACTCATGCTGTGTCACCGCGAGAAATGGTCCGACGCCCCTGATGGAACTGAACCCTTTGACGTCTTGCAGAGGCAATGGCACGTGAATTGGAAGGGACCTTCGCTCGGGAAGGATGTGGCAGCGAAGGGGTGTCGAATCAAACTTGAACGGCCTACGGTACCGGCTGTGCGAAGATACCTCGCTCACGGCTCTCCTGCAGCCCCAGGCACGTGCTACACTCTCCAAAGAGCAAGGGTTTGGGACGAGTTCACAAGGATGAGACGTTCTCTATGACTGTAACGGCCCCGGCTCCGACGGTTCCACAGCTTCCTGGGCCTGTGCACCGGCGTCGTGTGCGTCTCCTATTGTGGCCGTTCCTTGCCGTGGTGCAGGTCCTTCGGGTCATTCTCCGAAAGCTGTTGTGGGTGACAATTCGCACCATCCGGTTTGCGTGGCGGCATCTGCTGGTTGTGCTCCTCGTGGCGCTGGGCGCTTTCTACGCCTACCGTGCGCTTATACCGGAGCAGGGAGGATCAGTGAATGAACCAGCGGTTCGCACCGCACCGGTGATCGCGCCGCCGCCCAGCGTGCGGGCGTATCTGGAGGCACAACGGAATTTCGATGCGGAGCGGATGTGGCAAACACTGAGTCCAGAAGCGAAGGCGAGGCGACTGGCGAGTGGGGAGAGCTTGGCGACATTCCGCCAGTCAATTCAGCTTCTTCAAGAGCAGGGCTTTCGCTTTGAGGACAGCACCTATGTCGGCGGCTATCGGCTCCCGGATGGGCAGGCCTACTACTTCTATGTCACTGAGGTGCGGAACGCCAACGACCAGCGTGGCATGGTTTACCAGATCTTCTGGGTCGATAGCGACGGACTGATCTTCCTCGTCGACACACCACAGCTTCAGTGAAGGTGGTCGGCCATGAGCGGACAAACACAGACGCTCCCGAAGACGCGCGAACGTCGTCGCTACTGGGACGACCTGGAGCAGCAGATTGACGACGCCATTGTTGGGATTGCGGACCTCATTCGAACGCATTTTCGAGGGCTTCTGACGCTGGCAGCGCTTGGGTATGCCTTCTACATCTGGGCCTGGCCGGCGCGAGCGGCGTGGGGGCCGATTGTTTTGACGGTTCTCTTTGCTCTCTTGCAGATTGCCTTCGCGATCGTGTTCGTGATCATCCAGTTTGCTGCGATCTTCTGGTTCCTGGGTCGGGGGCGCACGTACTGGATCAAGCCGGGAGAAACGGGGGTCAGCTTCGCGGATTACAAGGGTAATCCAGAGGTGCTGGAGAGCGCGCGGCGGATCGTCACTCTGCTGAAAGGGATCAAGGAATTCAAAGAGATGGGTGGTGAGGCGATCCGTGGCCTGCTGCTGGTTGGACCGCCAGGGACTGGGAAGTCGTATCTCGCGCAGTGCATCTCGACGGAGGCGAACGTCCCGTTCGGGTATGCGAGTGCGCCCTCGTTTCAGAACATGTTTTTCGGCGTGAGCAACCTGCGGATCATGATGCTGTACCGCAAAGCACGGAAGCTGGCGAAGAAGTATGGGGCTTGTATTCTGTTCATTGACGAAATCGACGCGATTGCCCAAGCACGGGGCGGGCGATACGCTGGCCAGGGATTTTTGGGGCCGCTCTTCGGGTGGGGCGGCAACGCGATGCTGAATGAGCTCCTGCTGCAGCTTGATCCGCCCCCACAGGAAGTGACGCTCATTGGCCGTATCTTGCGACTCCTCGGCTTACGGCGGGGACGAGCAGAACTTCCACCGGTTCTAACGATTGCGGCGACGAACATGCCTGATGCGCTGGATCCGGCGCTGCTGCGGCCGGGTCGATTTGACCGGAAAATCGTGGTTGATTTGCCGAGTGCCGACGGCCGCCGAGAGATCATCGAGTACTACCTCAGCAAGGTCAAGCATGACCCCAACATTCCGATCGACTACATGGTGCACGACACGATTGGGTATACGCCAGCGGCGATTCGCTACGTCATCAACGAGGCAGTTATCCACGCACACTTCGAGGGACGGAACTACATTACGTACGAGGATTTCACCGCCGCGCGAGAAACGCACGAACTGGGGTTGAGGCAACCGATCCGCACGATGTCGGCCGAGGAACGACGGCGGATCGCTTATCACGAAGCTGGCCATGCGCTGGCACAGTACCTGCTCCAACCCAAGGAACGTGTGGTGAAAGTCTCGATCATCCGGCGCGGCGAAGCGCTCGGGTTTTCGGCGACGAAACCGACGGAGGAGCGCTTCACAAAGACGCGCGAGGAACTCCTGGCAGATATTCAGGTGGCGCTGGCCGCTCGTGCGGCAGAGGAGCTCTTCCTCGGTACTCAAATGACCGGGGCAACGAGCGATCTGGCCCAAGCGACACATCTTGCGAACCTGATGGTCTCAGCGTGGGGCATGGATGGATCGCTCTACAGCGGATTGACCTACAACCAGCTTGTTCCAGATCTCTATCGCAAGCAGCGTATCGAGCGGCTCCTGCAACGACAGTTTGAAAATGTGAAGCGACTCTTGCAAGCAAACCGCGAGGCGGTGGAAGCGATCGCCCAGGGGCTGCTCGAGCGCGATGAGCTGAACGAACAGCAGTTGCGGGAGATCTTGTCTCGTTTCCAGCTGGTCGTTCCGCCACCAGTGGAGGAACCACCGGAGCCGCTGGAGGTGAGGCAGGCGCAGGAGCGGGCGATCCTGGCTGGGGTTGACGGAGCGAGCGAGTCGCTGGGGAGCGAGCCGGTGCTCATCGGCGAGAGTGATTCGTCGGAGCGCGAGCAACAGCGACCGGATCTTACATAAGGGTAGCGGCGAGCCAGGTCGCGGCCAGTGCTGTCCACTGCTCGAGATGCGTAAACGCGACGTGATTAGCCCGCTCGTAGAAGGCAAGGTGCTTCGGCCCACCGGCAGCCCGGTAGAGCCGAATTGACTCCTGTGGCGGGACGACGAGATCGTTTCCTGCACCGACGACGAGAAGCGGTGTTTGGAGGTGCGGTGCGATAGTGTCGAGCGCAAGCGCTGGTGCGAGGCGGGCCAAGTCGCCGGGGGTGACACCGGCGGCGAACGCCACGTCGCGGCGGACGAGCTCGCCAAGCAGGTCGAGATACGGGCGTGGATCGTACGGCGCGGTCACCGAGACCACCGCAGCGATCTCAGGGACAGTGTGAGCGAGCTGAACGGCGTAGGCCCCTCGGAGGCTTATGCCCAGCAGGGCGATCCGCTTCGGATCAACCTCGGGGAGATGACGTGCCGCCTCGATGATTGCCCAACCGACATCTTCCTGGCCAGGTGCTGCTGGGACAAGGTCGGCGACTTCGCCACTACCTGGCGTGTCGAGCGCGAGGACGGCGAGTCCACGGCGTAAGAACGGGGCGGCCCAGGTGACCATTTCTTCCTTCGCGGTGCTGGCACCATTCAAGAAGACGACAAGTGGGGAGGGACGGTCGCTCGGCACACAGAGGTAGCCGGGGAGGGCGAAACCGCGCCAGGGGACTTCGATCGGCCGGATTGCAGGGTCCAGGTGGGGGGCAGCGGTACGGAATAAGCGGGCTGCTGCGGTGTAGAGGGCTCGGCGCCGGGCGAGATCGTCGAGTACCATGACGTGTCCGAAGTGATAACAGAGAGCGGCGACACGCTGCAGTTCGGCCGCAGCGCGCAGTTCGCCGGCAGCGGCTCGCTCGTGCGCAGCCAGGAGGTAGGAGTGAGCGGCACGAACCCACGCATGGGGCCAATCCTGGAGCCGACGGATCCGGCGTAGCGTCGCTTTGAGCGTACGAGGATGGATGCCAGCGAGGAGGAAGCGGTAGCGTCCAGCTGGCGAGAGCAAAGCAGCGCTCGCCAAGCGGAGAGCGAAATCGATCGCGGGGAGCGGAACGCGATTGACGATCAAGAAGCGCAGACCAACTGCACGAATGAGCGCGAGCACCTACACCTCCTCGCGATCGTCAAGGATACCCTCTCGCCCACAATCTGACCGCGATTGTCGTGGAAGCGCGCTCCCGGGCTTCCGGGGCTGCAGCGGGTTCTTGAGACATCTTGCCGAGAGCAGCGCGAAGTCATGGGTGGTTCACACCAACTCGGCTATCCATGGAGGTCACGGACTTCGAATCCTGTGGCGAAACAGCGGTAATAACCTGATTTTGTCCCCCGCCAGGGCGCTCCCGTCAAAACAACCGCCATGAAGGTCCGCTGCATTCGTATGCCTCCTTTGTGGTGGTTCTCGACGAACGCTTCATGCATGCCGGGGGTGTACACCGGAGCCCTGTCAGGCGAACAAATCAGGTGGCTCGACTGCCGCTCAGGGGTGAACCGGCGCGTCAAGGGGGATTGGCCTGGAGGAGGGCGAGGCACGGCTGCGAAATGACGGCAGGGTGAGTAGCCAACGAGTACCGGTTGTCTCCCAGTACTCGGATCGGCGAAACCACAGCGGGCATTCCGTCGTTTACAATAGTGCAGAGGTTCCGCACGTTCGACAGTGGAGTTCCAGTTGGGCGGTATCGGTTGATGCCGCACCGGGGGAGCGCCACTGTCGAACGTAGTGTTGTCAGGCTTCTGGAGCCTGACCACCGTCTCGTGAGACCACGTGGGGCGGTGATCTTCCACCTTTCCCAAGGTAGGTTCTCAACTGCGCTCGCGCGCTGTGCGGAGTGCGTCGCTGTCACTCAGGCACGGAAGGGGGCAATGGCGAAACGATGCATGAAGAACGCGGCCTTGCGGGATGCGAGGGGAAGGAGCGACGAGCTGTCATGGATCTTCTGGAGCGACTGGAAGCCTATCGTGCAGAGGAAGCCGAGCTCAAGTGGGAAGGGACGTTTAGTGACTACTTGGAGCTCGTGCTGAAGAATCCGCAGATTGCACAACTGGCGCATGCCCGAATCTACAACATGATCATGGATGCCGGGGTGGAGCAGCTACCCGATGGACGGGTGCGGTACAACTTCTTTGCCGACGAGATTTTTGGTCTCGAGAAGCCGCTCGAGCAGATTGTGGAGTACTTCCGCTCGGCTGCACAGCGCCTGGAAGTCCGCAAACGGATTTTGCTCCTGATGGGACCGGTAGGCGGAGGCAAATCGACAATCGTCGCGAAGCTGAAGCGGGGACTGGAGCGGTACACGCGGACGGCACGAGGAGCGGTGTACGCGATCAAAGGTTGTCCGATGCACGAGGAACCGCTGCACCTCGTGCCGGAACCGCTACGCGAAGACTTATACCGGGAATACGGTGTCTATATCGAAGGCGAACTCTGCCCGTGGTGCCGATATCACCTGGAAGAAGCACCTCGAGACGAGACACATCCCTGGAGCCGACCCGGACAGCCATTTAGTGGGCGACATGAGGATGTCCCCGTTGTGCGGATCGTCTTCTCGGAGAAGCACCGGGTAGGAATCGGCACGTTCACGCCGTCCGATCCGAAGAGCCAGGACATTTCGGAACTGGTAGGGAGTATTGATCTCTCAACAATTGGGGAAGTTGGTGCGGAATCAGATCCGCGGGCATATCGGTTTGATGGGGAACTGAACATTGCCAATCGCGGATTGGTTGAGTTCATCGAGATGTTGAAAGTGGACGAGCGTTTCCTCTATGTGCTGTTGACGTTGACACAGGAGCAGAGCATCAAGACGGGCCGCTTCCCGATGATCTACGCGGACGAGGTGGTGATCAGCCACACCAATGAGCACGAGTACAACGCATTTGTGGGGAACAAGCGGAGTGAGGCGCTGCAGGACCGGATCATCTTGGTGAAAGTACCGTACAACCTACGCGTATCGGACGAGGTGAAGATCTACCAGAAGCTCTTAAAGCAGAGCGGCATTCGTGATGTCCACATCGCGCCAGGAACCCTGGAAACAGCGGCGACCTTTGCGGTGCTGTCTCGGCTGGAGGAAAGCCGTAAAGCGGGCATGACATTGATGAAGAAGCTGAAGCTCTACGATGGGCAGACGGTTGAGGGGTACACACCGCAAGACGTAAAGGAACTCCAGGAAGAAGCAACACGGGAAGGGATGGATGGTGTCTCGCCGCGGTACGTGATCAACCGGATCTCGGCGGCGATCGTGCGTGAGGGGACGCGCTGCATCAACGCGATCGATGTCCTGCGAAGCCTGAAAGACGGGCTGGAGCAGCATACGAGCATCACGCCCAAAGAGCGTGAGCGGCTGCTCAACCTGATTGCTGAGGCACGAAAAGAGTACGACGAGTGGGCAAAGCGAGAAGTGCAGAGGGCGTTCGTCTACTCGTTCGAGGAGTCGGCGCGGACACTCTTCAATAACTATCTCGACAATGTCGAGGCGTATGTGCATCGGACGAAGGTGATCGATCCAATCACCGAGGAGGAACTCGAGCCAGATGAGCGACTCATGCGGTCGATTGAGGAACAGATCGGGATTCCGGAGAGCCAGAAGCGGCAGTTCCGGGAGGAACTGCTGATCAAGATGTCGTCGATGGCACGGCGAGGGCAGAAGTTCGACTACACATCGCACGACCGGTTGCGGGAGGCAATTGAGCGGAAGTTGTTCGCTGATCTCAAGGACGTTGTGAAGATCACAACGTCATCGAAGACGCCGGATCCAGAGCAGTTGCGCCGGATCAACGAAGTGGTCGACCGGCTGGTGCAGCATCACGGGTACTGCCCGGTTTGTGCGAACGAACTGCTGAAGTACGTTGGGGCCTTGTTGAGTCGCTGAGCCAATTGGGGGTGCAGGTGATGTTCACGCTGGCGATCCGACGTGACGACTGGTCGCTGCACCGGAAGGGAGCGATCGACCAGGCGCGGCACATGGAAAAGGTGAAGGAGGCGATTAAGCGGAACCTGGCGGATATCGTCAGCGAGCAATCGATCATTACCTCCGATGGGAAGCGACTCGTGCGGGTACCGATCCGCGTGCTGGAGGAGTATCGCTTCCGCTTTGATCCCGAGGCGGGGCGGCAGGTGGGGCAGGGCAGTGGCGGAACGAACGTTGGAGATGTTATTGGGCGGGTTGGGAGTGGCCGAGGGCCGGGAGTGGGGCCGCAAGCCGGCGATGAGCCAGGGATCGACTACTACGAGGCTGAACTCACGGTGGACGAGCTCGGCGAACTGATCTTCGAAGATCTGGAATTGCCCAATTTGGAAGAGAAGCGGTTGCGTGAACTTGAGTCGGAGGCGGTGCGGTTCACCGACATACGCAAGCATGGGCCGTTTGCCAATCTCGATAAACGGCGGACGCTGCGCGAGAACCTGCGGCGCAATGCGTGGAGGGGGCGGGCGCGCATTGGTGATTTCAGCAACGAGGACCTGCGCTTCAAGACCTGGGAGCGAGACATCAAGCGGGAGTCGAACGCGGTTGTCATTGCAATGATGGATGTTTCAGGTTCAATGGGAACGTTTGAGAAGTACATCTCGCGCGCGTTCTATTACTGGATGGTGCGATTCTTGCGAACGAAATATGACCGCGTAGAGATCCGATTTATTGCGCACCATGCGGAGGCGAAAGAGGTCACTGAGGAGGAGTTCTTCACTCGTGGGGAAAGTGGTGGGACGCGCGCGAGTACGGCCTACGAATTGGCACTCCAGCTGATTCGAGAGTACTATCCGCCGGATGCATGGAACATTTATCCGTTCCATTTTTCAGACGGTGACAACTGGCCTTCGGACAATGAGCGGTGCCGCGAGCTGGCAGAGGAACTTTTGCGCTGCGTGAACCTCTTCGGATACGGGGAGATCCGGCAGGGTCGCTACACCTATCACAGTACATTGATGCATACGCTGCAGCGCATTGGTAGTCCGAAGCTTGTGACGGTGACGATCAGCGAGAAAGCGGACGTCTACCAGGCACTGCGGCGGTTTTTTGGGCCAGAAGTGGGGCGGGAGGTGGCCCGTGCGTGAGGGGATGCCAAACGCAATCGCCGAGTTGGAACGCCGTATCGGCGAGATCTGGGAGGTGGGCGAACGACTCGGGTTGCGGCCGCTTCCGGTCCACTTTGAGGTAGTGCCAGCGACGGTGATGTACGAGATAGGGGCATATGGCCTTCCAGGGCGATTCTCGCACTGGACGCACGGGAAGGCGTATCAGGTACAGAAGACGCTCTACGACTATGGGTTGAGCAAGATCTATGAATTGGTGATCAACAGTGATCCATGCTATGCCTTCCTGTTAGAGACGAACACGTTGTTGCAGAACACGCTCGTTGCAGCACACGTCATGGCACATGCGGACTTCTTCGCGAACAACGCCTATTTCGCTGAGACGCGGCGAGACATGGTCGACATTGCATCACTACACGCCGAGCGGATCGAGAAGTACGAATTCACCCATGGGAAAGAGGAGGTCGAGCGGCTCCTGGATGCGGTGCTCTCGATTCAGGAGCATGTCGATCCAGCTGCCTCGGAGACGTCGACGCGTCGGGGGCCTGAGCAACGACGACGGTCGTCGACGCCGTACGATGACCTTTGGAGGCTCGAGGAACGCGGCCGAAGGGATGAGAGCGGAGGGGAGGAACGGCGGCCAGCGACGACGCCAGCCGAACCGATCCGTGACCTGCTGTTGTTCATTCACGACCACTCGCCGATCCTGGAGGACTGGGAGCGGGACGTGGTCGCGATCGTGCGAACGGAGATGTTGTATTTCTTGCCGCAGATCAAGACCAAGGTCCTAAATGAGGGATGGGCAACGCTGTGGCACGCCCGGATCATGCGGTCGTTGGATCTCCCGCCCGAAGAACATGTCGAGTTCGCGCGGTTACACGCGAGCGTGCTGCAGCCTGCGGGACGAAGGTTGAATCCCTATGCGTTGGGGTATGAGTTACTCTGCGACATTGAGCGGCGGTACGGAACAGAGCATCTCTTCCTGGTGCGGGAAGTTGAGTCGGACGTTTCACTAGTGCGGAACTACCTGACCGAGGAACTCGTGGAGCGGCTGGATCTGTATCTCTACGAGCGGCGTGGAGACGAACTCGTGGTGGTTGACAAGGACTGGGAAGCAGTTCGGGATCGATTGGCGAATGAGCTCGGCGGAAACCATATTCCGGTGATTGTGGTTGAGGACGGCGACTATCGTGGGAACCGCGAGCTCTATCTCCGGCATATCTGGGACGGGCGGAAACTCGACCTGCCGTGGGCGGAGAAGACGCTGGAAAACGTGTATCGGTTGTGGGGACGGCGCGTCTGGCTGGAGACCCGTTCGGACGATGGCACCGATCCTCTCATCCTGAGCTATCACCCGCGTGAAGGCCATCGGCAGCAGCGGTAGACGATGAGTGCTGTCAACGCCGGGTCGTTGGCGGTGAGGTAGAGCAGGCATTGCTGTTTCACCGCCGTGACGGTTACGTTTGTCGAGATGCCCTCTGCTCCTTTCCCCGCGAAGTGCATGACAAGGCGGAATTCTGATAGGGATCCTTGAGGGAGCGTCTGGGAGTGCTGAAGGATTCCGAAGTACTGCTCCGAGTTTCCCGTGGATGTGTGGTGAGCGAGGCTCGGGGGACTCTGTTTGGCAGTTTGGACACGCTGCATTGCGTTCTCAGGGATGGGTGGGTTCGTCTGTCTCAGGAGCCCAGGTAGCACGGAGTGGACGTGTATTGCAACAGAGTCGTTGAGGGCGTTCCGGATCTTCCGCCTCTGTCGTGTGGTATTCGTCTCGTGTGCTCTTCCATCGTAGCGCGTCCCGTGAGTGAGGTCTTGGTGGGCCGATCGTTGGCGTGTGTGAGCCGAGGACAGGTGTGAGTAGGGCCCACTGCCGACGCCTCCTCGCGAGGGGATACCCAAGGACGGGTACAGGTGCAGTTGGGTGTTGTGAGCACGAGACTGGCGCGCCATCGGACATTGCCGAGCGGTGAGTAGTCCCGTAGCTGCTGCGCAACGTCGGGTCAGCCGATCACACGGACAGGAAGCTCATCGCTGTACCTTGCCGGTGAGTCGGGAGAGCGGAGTGCAGCCTCGATCCCATGGGCAAGGGGAAAGGGAGCGCAGGCGTCTGGGCGGCTCCGTGTGTTCTGCTTAGGGCCCATGCTGTGTACTGGGGATGCGGAGGATCAGGCAGGTCCCCAGAGGAGGAGGCCGGTTACTGCACCCGCAGCCAGGAATGAGCCGTACGGGAGATAGGTAAGGCGGCTGGCGCTCCGGTAGGCGAGGAGCCACAGTGCGGCGATAGCTGCAGCGGCCATACCAAGCAAAAGGGTCGGAAGGAACCGATTGATGCCGAGCATTGCGCCGATGAGTGCGGCGAGGAAGATGTCACCGCTTCCCAGGGCAGGGCGACGATAGAGAAGCCGGCCGAGACCGTAGAAGATGAGGAAAAGCAGGGTTGCGGCCGTACTCCCAGCAAGGGACAGGAGGAGCGCACGAGGCGATGCCAAGAGTGCAAGGATGGTGGCGAGCAGTAAGGTTGGAACGACGGTCACCAGATAGATGAGGTGGTGTGCCCAGTCGATGCGGGCGATGAGCCAGAGGAAGAGCGTGAAGAGGGAGACACGGAAGGCATCGAGCGGCGCAGAGAGGAAACGGAACCAGGCAGCAGCGAGGGTGCCAGCGGCCAACACCTGGAGCACGAGCTGTGAGCGAGGGAAGAAGCGGCAGGCGGCACAACGGCGAGGGAAGAGCCAGCCCCAGTGGGAAGCTGGTGCGCCACAAGCTGGGCAGGTCGGTCGCCCGAGGAGGGGCTCCCCGGAGGGGAGTCGCAGAGCTGTGAGTTCGATGAGGCCGCCGAGCGCGAATCCGACGGCGGCAGCGATCGGAAGAAAAGCGACGGTCGTATCGAACATCCGGGCATTCCCTCTGTCCGGTGACCAAAACCCGCCCGTCGTTGTTTCGCAACGGAGAGTAGCAGACGGGAGCCGAAGCGTCTCTCACCCGTTCGTCCCGAACCGGCGAGCGCGGGCGTCTGTGGCCGCGCGCAGCATGAGTTCGTATGGGGGATCCATCTGGAACCAGAGGCGGAATGACTCAGCTCCCTGGGCAACAAGCATTTCGAGGCCGTCGAGCGTTGCAAGGCCGCGGGCGTGAGCGGCGGCAAGCAAAGGAGTCTGGCGATAGGTAAGGTCGTAGACGAGTGCGTGTGAGGGTAAGACGTCGAGCCACTCAAGCGGGATTGGGGAGGAGTGGCCATCCCAACCGACGCTGGTGGCATTGACGAGGAGATCGGCAGTGGCCAGTTCTGGGAGCAGTTCTGTACCAAGGGGCAATGCCCGACCAAGGCCAAACTCGGCGACCAGGGCCTGGGCACGGGCCAGAGAACGGTTGGCGATCACTAGTGAGCGGCAACGGTGATCAGCGAAAGCGACGACAACTGCGCGTGCTGCGCCACCGGCTCCGAGCAAGACGACACGAAGATCCCCAATGGGAAAACCGCGGCGGGTGAGCGGGAAGAGAAAACCCGGGATGTCGGTGTTGTCACCATGGAGACCGGTGCTGCGCACCACGATGGTGTTGACCGCCCCGGCGCGAAGGGCGCGAGGAGCCAGAGAATCGACGAAGCGGGTGACGGCCTCCTTGTGGGGGACCGTCACGTTGGCACCAACAACGTTGGGCTCTCGGAGTGTGGCGATGCGAGTGGGGAGCTCCGCCGGTGGTGTTGGCCAGAGTTCGTAGTGGGCGGGAATGCCAAGGGCATCAAGGGCAGCCTGCTGGAACGCAGGAGAGAGGCTGTGCTCAACCGGGTAACCGATGAGTCCGAGGCGCTTCATCATCCGCCGTGCTGCTCCCGAATATTGCGAACATGCTCCTCATAGGTACGAGCGAAGACATGGGCGCCGCTGCCGTCGCCACGCGTCACGAAGTAGAGATAGTCAGTCTGAGCTGGTGAGAGGGCTGCCTCGATCGAGGCACGACTCGGATTACAGATTGGCCCAGGCGGGAACCCTGCATAGCGATAGGTGTTGTAGAGGCTATCGACGGTTGCCAGATCGGGGAGATTGTCGAGAGATGGCCACCAATCTTGTGCGGAACCGAGAGCATACTGCACCGTGGGATCGGCCTGGAGCGGCATGTTCTCACGCAGACGATTGTAAAAGACGGACGCGATGATCGGGCGTTCTTCGGGAATAACAGCCTCGCGTTCGACGATTGACGCGATGATGAGCACCTGGTAGAAAGTGCGACCGAGTTCCTGGGCACGCGCGCGATCTTCCGCTGGCACACGGCGGTCGAAGTTTTGGAGAAGTGCTTCGACGATCTCTTCGGGTGTCGCATCGATGCGGAACTCATAGGTGTCAGGGAAAAGGAACCCCTCGACGGTTGCTGTCGAGGGGACGTCGGCGAGGAAGGGAAACCGTGTCTGCCAGCGGCTGGCCTGAAGAACATCAAGGAATTGCTGAGGGCTGGAGAGGATCCCCACTCGGACGAGTTCGTCGGCGTACTGTTCCGCACGCCATCCTTCCTGGAAGCGGACGCGGACGACCTGGACACCAGGTGCGGTCGTCAAAGTGCGAATAATCTGGTCGACCGACATGCCGGTGTAGAGAGTGAAGCGACCGGCGCGGATGCGCGTGTCGGCGTTGCTGAGGCGAACTCGCAATTTGAAGTAGGTTGGTGAACGGATGAGTCCAGCCTCGTGGAGGCGCTCCGCAATTGAGTCGATCGACTCATCCTCCTGGACTTGGAAGACGACAGGGGTACCTGCCGGTTGGCTCGTGGCTTCGAGCCGAGCGACGAGAGCTCGTTGTGCCGCGATGACGATAACGGCGGCGAGAACGAGTACGGCAGCGAGCTTCAGAGCCTGTACCATGACCCGGAGCACGAACGGTGGCCTCCCGTCGGCGCTGGACGTAACGGGGCGCGCGACCGGCGGTGAGTCTACCAGGGGGCGATTGGGATGGGCAAGCGGAAACCGGTGATCGCGTTGGTTGGGCCGACTTCGGTGGGGAAGACGGCGACGGCGATCCGGCTGGCGCTGGAGTTTGGCGGCGAGGTGGTCTCGGCGGATTCGCGGTACTTATACCGCGGAATGGACATTGGTACAGACAAGCCTTCGCTTGAGGAGCGCAAGGGTGTGCCACACCATCTGATCGATATCGTGGATCCGCGTGACGACTACTCGCTGGCGCTTTACCAGCGGGATGCTCGTGCGGCGATCGAGGCGATCCATGCCCGTGGCAGGTTACCGATTGTGGCCGGTGGGACACCACTCTATCTCCGAGCCTTGCTAGAAGGGTGGCGGATCCCACCGGCACCGCCGAACCCGGAGCTCCGAGCGCAGTTGGAACTCCGAGCGCGTGTTGAAGGGCCAGAGGTGCTGCATCGTGAATTGGAACGAGTTGACCCACTGGCTGCGGCGCGGATCCCACCGGAAAACGTACGGCGGGTGATCCGGGCGCTGGAGATCTTTCACGCAACCGGGCGACGCATGACCGAGCTCGAGGGGAAGGAGTCTCCGCCATGGCGGGTCTTATGGCTTGGGTTGACGATGCCGCGCGAGGAGCTCTACCGGCGGATTGACGAACGGGTAGAACGGCAGATTGCGCGTGGCCTGGTGGATGAGGTGCGGCGGTTGCTGAGGGAAGGTGTTCCGCCGGACGTGCCGGCGATGACTGCGCTGGGGTACCGCCAAATAGTGCTGTATCTCAGGGGGAAGCTCACGTTGGAAGAAGCGATCGCACGAATCAAGTACGACACGCATCGGTACGCGCGACACCAGCTGACTTGGCTGCGACGGATGAAGCAAGTGGAGTGGTACGACGTCACGCAGCCTGGGTGGTATGAGGCGATGCGGGAGCGAGTGCGAACGTTTCTGGCGGACGAAACCGATGAGGGGGATGCCGCCGTACACCAGAACGGAGGAGGAAAGAGAACGCCTCGCGCGTGAGGAGGAGGCACGGAGGGCGGCCTGTATCGGCCGCCTTCGTGTTGTCTTGGTGCGGTTGGGCTCGCCGCCGAGAGCGGCGGGTCCTGGCGGTGTGAGACCGTTGTTGCGTGATGAGCAGAGGTGTGTTGGAGCGGACACGAAGGTCAAGAGGGACCTGGAGAGACAGTGCCAGCGTGTGTGGCGATCGTTCGTCGAGAGAGGTTGGAAGAGGGTGGAGGCTTGACCCGCTTGAACGGATCGGTGAGCCGATGCTGGACCGAGCACAAGTAGTCACGGCGTGGGAAGGCAGGCAACGTCGGGGTAGGATGCTCCTGAGTGATGTGGGGGAGCAGGGTCGGTGATCGCTGCGGTTCAAGAGCGACTGATCGAATGGTACCGCATGGAGGCGCGCGACTTGCCGTGGCGGCGAACGCGCGATCCGTACCAGATCTTACTGAGCGAGGTGATGTTGCAGCAGACGCAGGTCGAGCGAGTGATCCCGTACTACGAACGTTTTATCGCGCGCTTTCCTACGGTTGAGTCGCTGGCGCGAGCCTCACTCGCAGAAGTGATTAGCCTTTGGGGTGGTCTTGGCTACAACCGCCGTGCAGTGTATCTGTGGCGAGCGGCACGCGAAGTGATGGAGCGCTATGGTGGGGCCATACCGAAGGATCGGCGGGAACTCCAGCGTCTGCCGGGAATCGGACGCTACACAGCGGGTGCGGTGGTGTGCTTTGCCTTTGGGGAACCGGTCGCATTTTGGGACACGAACATTGCGCGCGTTCTGACGCGCATCTTTCTTGGTCACGAGGCACGACCGACTTCCCGGGAACTAGATCAGCTTGCGGAGAGTGTGTTGCCGCCCGATCGTGCGTATGAGTGGAACCAAGCGCTCATGGAGTTGGGTGCGCGGGTTTGTCTGGCCCGTCGGCCACGCTGTGGAGCGTGTCCGGTGCGTGGGTTGTGCCGCTCAGTCGGAACAACCGGCGAGCCTCGACGCCGGAGCGAGCGGTTCATGGGGTCGCGCCGCTACTACCGAGGGCGGATCATCGAGGCGTTGCGTGGACGATGGGGTGGCATGCGGCTTGACGAGCTCGGGTGGGCGGTACGGGAAGACTACACGCCCGCGCATCGTGAATGGTTGGAACGGCTCGTGACGGACTTGGCCCGTGAGGGGCTGGTTGAGGCGGCGGAGGAGCGGGGCGAATATGTGGTGCGGCTGCCGGGTGGTGGGGAGACGGCTGACAACTGCGGGGGTGGGAAGAGCGAGAAGGTGGTGGGGTCAGGGTAGTGCCTCGCCCTGCGTGATGCGGTGCGAGGCGGTGTACCAAGGTGGCAGGATGGTGCCTCACGTTTGCAGGAGCAAGTTCACAGTTGGTGCTCGGCGCCAGGAGTGGCGGACGCGGGAAGGACACAGTGGCCGTCGAAGGGCATAAAAAGCGAACGCACGATTGGCTCGTGAAGGGTTTCGCAAAGTCGTGTGCGCGTGGTAGGATAAGCGATGACAATTGGTCAAGCATCCTGGCACGGGAGGAGTGAAGCGTGGCCAAGGGACAGACGAGCCAGCTGGTCGAGGAGCGGGTGGAGGTAGTGGCGGCGCAGCAGCCGCTCTTTGGGTACGAGTTCCGGTACGGGTGGGGATTCCTGGCATTTGTATCGTTCGTTGGGCTCAACGTCCTTGGGCTGATCATCTGGATGATCATTGCCATCAACTCGCCGACGATCCATCCCTGGGGCTGAGTTGAAGAAAGCGACACGGGTAAACGGGGGGTGCCCTGGGGCACCCCCGTTTTGTCACCTCGAAGTTGAGCCACGTGTCAAGAGTTCGGGCTCCGCTGCCGGAGCAGCGCGGCGACCTTCAGCGGGAGCCCGAACAGATTGATGAAGCCCTCGGCATCGCGCTGGTCATAGATGGCATCCGCGCCAAAGGTCGCCAGTTCGATGCTATAGAGGCTATGTGGCGAGCGGCGACCGGTGGGGATGCAGTTGCCTTTGTAGAGGACAAGGCGCACCTCGCCGGTGACGGGGCGTTGGGTGACGTCCACAAAGGCATCGAGCGCTTCGCGTAGCGGGGTGTACCAGAGGCCATAGTACACAAGTTCGGCGTATTTTAGAGCGAGCATGTCCTTGAAGTGCATCGTCTCGCGGTCGAGGGTGAGCGACTCGAGTTCCTTGTGGGCGATGGAAAGGATGGTTGCACCGGGCTGCTCATAGACGCCCCGAGACTTCATGCCAACGAGACGGTTCTCGACAAGATCGATGCGGCCGATGCCATGGCGTCCGCCAAGTTCGTTGAGGCGTTGCATAAGAGAGACCGGGGGGAGTCGCTCGCCATTCAGACTGACGGGGTAGCCCTGTTCGAAGCCGACAACGATCTCCTCAGGCTGATCAGGGGCAGCCTGAGGGCTCGCGGTGATCTGGTAGACACGCTCGTTCGGGGCTTGCCAGGGATCCTCCAGTTCGCCGCCCTCATGCGAGAGGTGCCAAAGATTCTGGTCACGGCTATAAATGTTCTCTTTGGACTGCGAGACGGGGATGCCACGTGAGGCGGCGTACTCGAGCAGGGCTTCGCGGCCAGAGAGATCCCACTCACGCCATGGGGCGATGACGGTGAGTTCCGGGGCGAGCGCCTTATAGGTGAGTTCGAAGCGGACTTGATCATTCCCCTTGCCGGTGCACCCGTGGGCGACGGCGTCAGCTCCCTCACGCTTGGCGATCTCGACCTGGTATTTGGCGATGAGCGGTCGAGCGAAGCTGGTGCCGAGCAAGTATTTGCGCTCGTAAACGGCGCCGGAGCGAAGGACAGGGAAGGCGTACTGCGTGAGGAATTCCTCGCGGAGATCGAGGACGTACGCCTTGGAGGCACCGGTGGCGAGAGCCTTGGCCTCGATGCCGGAGAGATCTTCACCTTGGCCAACGTCGGCAGTGACAGTGATGACCTCGCAGTCGTAGGTTTCTTTGATCCACTTGAGGATGACCGATGTATCGAGCCCGCCGGAGTAGGCGAGGACAACCTTCTGAACTTTCTTCTTGGGCACGCCGTGCTCCTCTCGCAGTCATGAACCCTGATCGCCAGACCTTACGAATTGACGGAAATGGTGACTCGGCGTCACCTGGCACGACCGGGCATGCGAACGAGCACAGCGCTCCCTCCCCCGCAACACATTTACCGCGGCGAGGGTAGCAGGGTGCGCGGTGTGCGTCAAGGGGCTACGGAAGAGGAAGACTGGCAGGAATGCATCAGGGGCTCAACACCCTCAGTGCTGCTTCGCGTTGCGCCAACGAGCAGCGGTGGGGATGGGGCGGGCTCAGCCACAGGCCAACGGTGCTCTGTGGATCGATTCATGCCGAGATAGAGCGAGAGAGCACGCCACGGGCCTGCGAAATCAAGAGCGAAGTCGGTGCTCGGACAGGCGCGCATATCTTGCTGCACGTGCAGGATATGTGGCTATCGATTGTTCGTGTGTTCAGCCGTGAAGGATCTTATCGGGCTGTGACAGCCTGCATCAGGGCTAAGCGGGGCGTGGGGGTATCTGCGAGCTGCACTCTCGCAGCGCCGGGAAGGACGAAACGGTGGGGGTATTGACTGGTACAAGGAACCAACCTGCCTAGGAGAAATGGGCGGTGTAAAGGAGTCAGCGATGCTGCGTTGTTCAGGATGACGACGGACCGAAGGCAGAGCGAAGGAGAACGCAATGTCGGAACCGCACGGTGCTGAACATGATCGGGTTTTGGAAGCGCTCGCTCGGTCGGTGGACCGGCTCGATGCGGATCCCTGCTCCCGACCGAGCCCGGCGTTCCGACAGCGGGCTCGCGCGGCGCTCCTGATGGCGGCGAGGCGCTCTCGCTGGCCAGGCCGTGCTTGGTTCGGCCGACGGTGGGCGGTGGCAGTGACCGGGCTCGCGTTCCTCTTAGCAGGGATGCCAGCGCTAGCCGGGCCAGGTGGCCTGAGTGGCACAGTGACGGAAAGCGTACGGCATGTGTTTGCCGCCGCTTCAGATGATGATCGAGTGATTGTCCTGCAAGAAGTAACGCCGGAGCCAAGTGAAACGGTCGAGCCAACGGAGTCGGTTGAGCCTACGGAGACGGCGGAACCGACAGCGACGGTGGAGCCGACCCAGACAGTCGAGCCGTCTCCGACCGTAGAACCCACGGAGACGGTGGAGCCCTCGCCAACTGTCGAGCCGACTGAAACGGTTGAACCAACGGAGACAGTGGAACCGACACCGACGATTGAGCCGACCGAGACGGTGGAACCGACGCCGGAACCGACAGAGACGGCCGAGCCCACACCAGCTCCGGTGGGGGACGTGGCTCGCGACAATCACGGTCGTGCAGTGTCAGAGGTTGCCAAGTCAAACGATGGTGAGGGGAACCACGGCCAAGAGGTGCGCGAGGTGGCACGGGACAATCACGGTCGAGAGGTCTCCGAGGCAGCGAAGAGGAGTGAAGAGAGCGAAGAATCTTCCGAAGCGGTCCCCGATGTCGCGCGTGACAATCACGGGGCACAAGTTCGCGAGGCCGCGCACTCGCAAGAGCATGGGGGAGGCGCTGGTGGCGGACGGCGCGGGGCGGAAGGCCGATGAGCGGTGAGTGGGCAGTGCGATCAATTAGTGCTCGGTTGCGCAACGCTCGGGTCTCGACAGCGCATCACGGCGGCGTGACGTGTCCAGCCGCGATGGATTCAGCACCGGATGCTCTCCTCATCGAGGCGGCGGCACATGGAGATGCCGAAGCGTTTGCGACTCTCTATGACCGATATGTCGACCGGGTTTATCGGCACTGTTACTACCGGATAGGGCGACGCGCCGATGCGGAGGATGTGACGCAGGAGACATTTCTCAGGGCCTGGCGAGCGATTGGCCGCTATCGGCGAACAGAAGCACCGTTTCTGGCTTGGCTTTTGACGATCAGCGATCGGCTGGTCCTGAGCCAGCAGCGGTCACGTCGCCGGGTGGTTATCGATGACGCAGTTGCTGAGCGACACAGCGAGTTCGTCGATGCAGAGGAGGAAGCACTCGGCGCGCTTGCCTCAGATGCTGTGCGGACTGCTCTTGCACGGTTGCGGCCAGAACGGCAGCAGGTGCTGGTGCTGCGCTTCGTCCATGGGCTCTCCCTCGCTGAAGTGGCGGCTGCGCTCGGGAAGAGTGAGTCGGCGGTGGCAGTGCTCCAGCATCGAGCGCTGGCCGACCTGCGGCGGGAGCTCGGGTATGAACCGGCGCAGAGGCAGGCTCCTCGACTTGTGCGTTGGTTTGCGACGTTGCGGGATGCGTTTGAGCGGCGCGCTTCGAGTGAACTGTAGGCATGGAAGTGGTTCGGTATTACCGGGCTGGGACGACCGCAGCGAACTCGCGCACGCGCTCTGAGAAGATCTTGCGGGGAGTGCTGCACCGGAGACGGACATCACCGGCTAGGTCAGGGCGAGGACAGCAGCGGTAGTGACGCACGCCTGGGAGCACTGCAGCAAGAGCACAACCACAGGCAAACAGTGCCACCGCCAAATGCCCCTGCGAGGACGGCAGAAAGGAATAAGCCAGGGAAACGAACACCGTAGCCTAGTTTGGCTGCGACAACGAGGAGCGTTATACCTGAGATGCTCAGGCTGACCATTGAGGCAAGTTACGCAAAGAACAGGGTTAGCGGAGAGAGTGAGTCATAGTCAGTCGCCGGAGGACACCCTGCACTCGTTAGCTGACCCCGGCGAAGGGCAGGTTGAAGGACGACGCCCTGAGTAGCCCCAGGGCGGTGTGGCAGGGGACACGGGTAGCGATGCTGCCGAGTCCGTTCGTTTCGGGTAAGGAGTCGTAGCCGAAGAGGACGATCAGAAGTGGCGGGAAGATGAGTGTGAAGAACAGTGCCAAGGGCTGGCACCACTGGAGTAGTACCTCGGCCCAGATCAAGCGTGCAACGCTGTGCATGGCTTCCTATCCTCCCGTGGGGCGACTGCACCGGTCAAGGCAAGGTAGGCGTCTTTGTGACGTCCCCTGGTGACCCGAAGTTCGCGTAGGGGTGCGCCCACCTGGACAAGGACTTGGACGACAGCAGCAACCGCGCGGCCGTCCTCGGCCCGATTGGACAGGGTCTCGTTCCGGGTTTCGACGGTGCGGATCCCGGGAAGCTGGAGAAGGGGCGGGAGGGAAGTAGCTCTAGGGAGCCGGAGACTGATATGGAGTTCGCCGACGTGTGCGATGAGACGTGAGGGGGTATCACGGGCAACGATCTGCCCGTGGAAGAAAACCGCGACGCGATCACACAGTGCTTTCGCCTCCTCGATCAGATCGGTACCTGGGAAAATGGTCTTCCCGCGGTTGCGAATCGTGCGAATGAGTTCCCAGACGAAGCGGCGAGCGTGCGGGTCAAGTCCAGTAGTCAGTTCGTCAAGGAAGAGGACGCGTGGATCATGCACGAGGGCGAGTACGAGAAAGAGGCGTTGTTTTTGCCCGCCGCTTAGTTTGGCGAAAAGGGGTATGGATCTGGTCGGCGAGCCCAAGTTGGCTGAGGAGTTCGTGTTGATCGGGTGAGCGGCGATAGAGGGCGGCAAAAAGGGCCAGGGCCTCACCCACCCGAAGTCGGTCGGGAAGTGCACTCTCCTGAAGTTGCACGGCGCTCGCGCAAGCGAGCTGACGTCGCGCGCCAGGGATTGTGACCGAGCATGCGGACGGTGCCAGAATTTAGGTGGCGGAACTCCTCGAGACATGCGAAAGTGGTCGTCTTGCACGCGCCATTGGGACGGACGATATCGAAGACTTCACCCTCTCCGTCCTCGAAGCTGATGCTGTTCACGGCGACGGCTGACCCGTACGCCTGGTAGAGGTCGGTGGCTTCAACGACGGGGCAGATCAGGCACCCTCTGGGGATCATGCGTCTGGTGGCGTCCGCTGTGGCTCATCGAGCAGGTGAAGATGATTCCCAACCGCGGGTGCGAAGCCCTCGCCAGGAAGTAGCCGCTGGATTGCTGTGCGATATTCGGTCATTGCCACGTGGCCGCGTGGAGTCAATCAGATAAAGGTGCGCGCTTTACGCCCAACAACGGTTTTGAGAAAACTGACATAACCGGCTTCGTCCAGGCGGCTAAGGTGGGCGGAGAGGTTGCCGTCTGTCAGACCGAGCAGGTCGCGGAGGTTGGTGAACTCGACCTCTGCCTCGGCTGGGAGAGGGGCCAAGCCAGCCAGGAGGCGGAGAGGAGTCGGTTGGTGAACGAGCCCGGCGAACGTCATCGTTCGGGCTTTCACCAGAGCCAGATGCTATCGGCAATGAGGGTACCGCTACCGAGTACGCCGACAAGGTGCGCAAACAGCGCATATCGGCCGAGAAAAGCAACAAGTGCAAGAGCCGTCACCAGGGCGCCGATAAGCCGATAATTCCCATCGCTGGTGTTCAGCGATGCCCATTGGGACGTAAGCCGCTATGATACGGGTGACCAAAACGACCTCACCGAGGCCCACGCTGATCGGCAATAAGGTGGAGAGGAGACGTTGGTGCAGAACGGTTCGATCTGTGAGTGACCGAGGATGAAGTTGACCGCCCTGTGCAGCAGGCGTATCGCTCTCCCCGCACATTCGCGGCGAGACAGTTTCCTCTGTGTGGACTGGTTTCATGCACAGTGATTTGCTGCTGTGCGCCAAGCGACGACCGGGGTACGATGCGGCGGGACTAGCGATGTCATCCAGGGGGGGTGCGTGGAGTTTTCTTCGTCGTGGCTCTCGAACTCTCCAGAGGTGCGACACGATTCCTTCAGTGTGATGGGCGATCCTTCGTGTGCCCGGATTACTGGCGTGAAGAGCGGCAATCGACAAACCGGCGAGCGAGCGGTGACGGTTACTGAGGAACGTTGTCGTCCGTTGAGCCGGTGAGCGATCCTTCAGTTCGGGCCAAGCGATGCAACATTGTGTTATGGTTATGGCGGATTGGAGGGGTTCCTGTGCCGTTCACTGTTCAGGACTTTGAGGATCTGCTTCGGTTGTTAGAGCTTCACCCGGAGTGGCGGAGCCAGCTCCGGCGGGTCCTGTTGACCGAGGAACTCCTCGCTGTGCCTGAACGCATGGCTCATGTCGAGCAGCTCTTAGCGGAGCTTGCGCAACGGGACGAACGGCAGAACGCGCTTCTGGAGGAACTGGTCGCGGCAGTCCGTGACAACTCCCGGCAGATTACTGAGCTCCGGGAGACGGTGCAGGAGCACAGTCGGCAAATCAGCGAGCTCCGCCAGACGGTACAGGAACACTCGCGGCAGATTGCGGAGCTCCGGGAGATGGTGCAAGAGCACAGTCGGCAGATTAGTGAGCTTCGGCAGACGGTGCAGGAGCACTCGCGACAGATTGCGGAGCTGCGGGAGATTGTGCAGGAACACACGCGGCAGATTGTGGAGCTGCGGGAGATTGTGCAGGAGCACACGCGGCAGATTGTGGAACTGCGCGAAACCGTACAGGCGCATACTCGGCAGCTGATCGAACTCCGGGAGACGGTCCAAGAGCATAGCCGGCAGATTGTCGAGCTGCGGGAGATCGTGCGGGAGCATACGCGACAAATTGTGGAACTACGGGAAACGGTGCAGTTTCTCGCTCAGCGGCTTGATAAGGTCTCCGATCGCGTGGACATGTTGGTCGGGGCGGAGTTGGAGCTTCGGGTACAGCGGCGACTGAGCTCCTGGTTGGGGCGATTGGTACGCGGACTGCGGGTGCGGGCACCAGGGGATTGGAGTCTTGAGCTGCGGCCTAAGCTTCGACACGAGGCTTTTGAGCGCCTGCTTGACGCCGATCTTCTAGCGCGCGGACGGTTCAACGGTGGTGAGGAGTCGGCGGTCTGGCTCGTAGTTGAGGTGTCGCACGTCATCGATGAGCGCGATGTGAATCGGGCGATCGAGTGGGCGTGGCTTATGCGCCGAGATGGTCTCGTTGCTCTGCCAGTGGTGGTGGGATCGCGCCTGACTCCTGGGGCACGTGAGTTCGCCGAGCAGGAAGGCGTGCTGATCATTGAGGCGGACTTCGCTTCGGTGCGGACTGAGGGTTGGGAGCGGACGCGTCAGCGCTGGGTGGCGTAGCGGACGGGGGCTTATTTGGTACTGGCGCGGCTGTGATGCGCGTTGCTGTCTGTTTCGCTCGGGTGAGAAAGATTCGCTAGCCAAGCTTCTCTCAAAGTTCCCCGACGATCACCGTGGACGACCAGGGGTCTGGTTGCGGCCCTATATCTCGCGTGTCTCATCTCTCGGGGCACGTATCATCGTGCTAGCTCCTCCCGTGGCTAAAAGATGTTTAACGGGGTATGGCTGCAGAAGAGGTCGTGGCGCGGTGCAGCGACGGGCTGCGTGTCTTGCGATTCTGGTTGTTGGCAGATCTGACAAAGGGCGGTTACTGCGCCTGGCGAAATGGGGTGCGATGGATTGTGTCCTGTCGCAGGAGGGGCGCGGGGTACCCAGGTGGGTGTGGAGGCAGAAGGCCATGGTGTGACGGTGGAGGATCGGCGGGGTGATAGGGCGCCCCTGGCTGGCGTGCGAGTGCCGAGATTGTGTCTTGACGAGGGTGAGTGTGGGAACCTGCCATGGCCACGTGCGCGTGCAGGTGCCACGCATCGTGGCTCGGTGAGGAGCGGTGGTCGGCCGCGGCTGGTGGGAGCGCGGGTGCCACGGACTGCGTCTTGTTGTCGGAGGAGTACGAGGACACGTCGTGCCCTGGCGGGTGCGCGGGCGCCATAAATGGCGCTCCTGCATTGATGATTGGGGCGAAGTGCCGTGGCCTAGTGGGCGTGTGGGAGCTGCTGTGGGTGTAAGCAATTGCGCGCCGACACGAGATCATCTCTGGTGCATGTCAGTCCCTCTCGGGTGCGTGGGTGCCGGACATTGCATCGTGGCGTAGAATGCGGTCTCCCGGATCGCTCTGCGTGAGTGGGCACACTGTCCCCTGTTATCGGGGTGCAATTCCTCGCGCTCTTCGGGTCATCTGGACGAGCATGGGCAGCAGTGGTGACGTGCTGGCTCTTGTGGGCGTGTGGGTGGTTTGGGGGCATCTGGAGGCGGTGGCGTGCATGGAGACGCTGTCTCACGTGCTGTGAGCGGGCAACCTGCCGACCGCGTTCTCAATCATCCTCGTCCTTGGCGTTAGAATGGGGGCAGGAGGCATGCGCGAGGCACGTAGGGGAGACGCACGATGGGTGCTGTAGAGTACCGCCCCGGGCTTGAGGGGGTCATTGCCACTGAAACGAGCATCTCATATCTGGACGTCGATCACGAGGAAATCGTTGTTCGCGGTTACAACCTCCTCGACCTGGCTCGTCAGCGGACGTACGTCGATGTGGTCGGCCTTTTGGTACACGGTTCCCTGCCGGACGAGAGGGGGCGAGCGGAACTCGAGCGTCAGTTGCTGGCTGCTGCCAACGTGCCAGCGGAGCTCTGGCAGATTCTCCGCCTTCTACCGCGTCAGATGGATGCTATGGATCGACTGCGCACGGCGATTTCTGCGCTTGGCGGCTGGGATCAGGCGGCGAACTCGGCCGATCCGGAACAGGACCGAGCGAGCGGGCTACGTGTCATCGCGCAGTCAGCGACGATTGTGGCGAACCTCATTCGAGTGGCTGAGGGGAATGAGCCGCTCCTGCCCGACGACCGGCGCTCCTATCCGGAGAACTTTCTCTGGATGATCACCGGTCGCGAGCCAAGTGCGGCTGAGGTGCGGGCCTTTGATCAGACCCTGATTGCGTATAGCGAGCACGAGCTGCCCAACTCGACGTTTGCGGCGCGGGTTATTGCGTCGACGTTAGCTGACCTGTATGGGGCACTTACGGGGGCGGTTGCTTCACTCAAGGGGCCGCTGCACGGTGGTGCGAACGAAGCAGTGATGGAGATGTTATTGGAAGCGGGGGATGAGGAGGGTTTGGAGCGATTGATTCGTGCCAAGCTGGCGCGCAAGGAACGGATTATGGGCTTTGGGCACCGGGTCTACATGCGCCGCATGGATCCGCGGGCTCAGCTCCTCAAAGAGACGCTGGCCCAGCTGGTTACCGAGCGGGGCGATCCGGAAGGGGAGAAGCTACTCCGGATGTGCCAGCGTGGTGAAGATGTGATGCGGAGCGAGAAGGGACTGTTCCCGAACCTCGATTACTACGCGGCGCCGGTGTACTGGGTGCTCGGCATCCCAATTGATCTCTATACACCGATCTTCTTCGCGGCACGGACAGCAGGACTGGTTGCGCATGTGGTCGAGCAGCATGCACACAATCGTCTCTTCCGGCCGCGTGTGCTGTACACCGGGCCACGGGGCTTAAAGCCATAACGGTGAGCAGAGGGATGACGTGAAGAGGAGGGGTGAGCGTGGGCCAAGGAGGTAGTGGCGCCCGTCCGGCCCCAGATGCGGTGCTGGTGGAGCTGGTGCGCTACGTCGTGGAGACGGAGATTACGAGTGAGAAGGCTTACGAGACGGCGCGACTGGCTCTGGCGGATTCGCTGGCCTGTGCTTGTGAGGCGTTGACACATCCTGACTGTACGGAGCTGATTGGCCCGGTGGTCCCCGGGATGCTGGTCCCGGATGGGGTGAAGGTGCCAGGGACACGGTTGGTGCTTGATCCAGTGCAGGGGGCGTTTGCGATTAGTGCGCTGATCCGCTGGCTGGACTACAACGATACCTGGCTGGCCAAGGAGTGGGGTCACCCGTCGGATAACTTTGGCGCGATTCTTGCGGTGGCCGACTTTGTCAGCCGGCAGCGGAGGGCACGTGGCGAAGAGCCGTATCGGGTTCGTGACGTCTTGACCGCGGCGATCAAGGCCTACGAGATTCAGGGCGTTCTCGCGCTCGAGAACAGCCTGAACCGCGTTGGGTTCGACCACGTGCAGTTTGTCAAGGTGGCCTCGGCGGCAGTTGCGGCTGCGCTGTGGGGAGGTGGGTTCGACGAGGTACTCAGCGCGGTGTCCAACGCCTGGATCGATGGGCCGGCCTTGCGCACCTACCGGCATTTCCCCAACACAGGGCCGCGCAAGTCGTGGGCGGCAGCTGACGCAACGAGTCGGGCGGTACGCTTGGCGTGGCTGGCGCTGCGTGGAGAGCCTGGATATCCGACGGCGCTGAGTGCGCCGCAGTGGGGATTCCAGGACGTGGTGCTGCGTGGGCAGCCCGTTGTCTTGGCACGGCCGCTGGGTAGCTACGTGATGGAGAATGTGCTGTTCAAGATCGCCTTCCCGGCGGAGTTCCATGGTCAAACGGCCGTAGAGGCAGCACTGCGACTCCACCCCGAGGTGCGCGAACGGTGGGAGGAGATCGAGGAAATCGTTATTGAGACACAGGAGTCAGCGAAGCGGATCATCGACAAGCCGGGTCCGTTTGCTAACCCGGCAGATCGCGACCACTCGCTGCAGTATATGACGGCCGTCGCGCTGCTGTATGGCGAATTGCGCTATGAGCACTATTTGGAGCCGGTGGCCTCCGATCCGCGCATTCCGGCACTCATTGCCAAGATGCGCGTGGTGGAGCGCCCGGAGTTCAGTCGCGACTACTTGGATCCGGAAAAGCGGTCGATCGCCAATGCGGTACAGGTGACATTCCGTGACGGGAGCCAAACGGAGCGGGTGGTGGTCGAGTATCCGATTGGGCATCCGCGGCGGCGGGCGGAGGGATTGCCGCTTCTGCGCCAGAAGCTGGCCCGGGCGCTGCGGCTGGTCTATCCGGAGCGACGTGCCGAGAGGCTTGAGTATCTGCTCCTGGATGATCCGACTCTGCCAGACTGGGCGGTTGACCGCTTCATGGACGTGCTGCACCGGGGGTAGGCGATGAGCTGGCTCAGCGCGCCGCCGCGGTCTCAGGCGGAGCAGGCGCAGACATTCCGTGAGTTGGTGGCTGCGGGGTTGGTGGTGCTTCCCGGGGTGTGGGATGGACTTTCGGCGCTGCTGGCGCGGGCCGCGGGATTCCGTGCTGTGTACCTTTCGGGGGCGGCGTACACGGCGAGTCGAGGGCTACCCGATCTGGGAATTGTTGGTCTGGAGGAAGTGGTTGAACGGGCGCGCGAGATTGTGCGGGCCAGCGAGCTCCCGCTGATCGTGGACATCGACACGGGGTATGGGGGTGTGCTCAATGCGGCGCGTGCTGCGCGGGAGCTGGCTGAGGCGCGGGTAGCGGGTGTGCAGATCGAGGACCAGCAGCAGCCCAAGAAGTGTGGACACCTTTCTGCGAAGCTACTGGCACCTCCGGAGGAGCTCGAGCAAAAGGTACGGGCGATCAAACAGGTGGCACCAGACCTGTACGTCATTGCCCGGACCGATGCGTATGAGCGGGAGGGGATTGAGGGGGTCGTGGCGCGGGCACGGCGGTATCTTGCGGCTGGCGCCGATGCGATTTTCCCGGAGGCGCTGCCGAGTGAGGAGGCATTTCGTGCGGTGGCAGCGGCGCTGCCTGGTGTGACGCTGCTCGCTAACTTAACGGAATTTGGGAAGACACCAGCCTTTTCGGCGGCAGAGGTGGCCGCGTGGGGGTACCGGATTGCGCTGTTCCCGGTTTCAGCGTTGCGGGTGGCTGCCAAGGCGATGGAGCGGTTGTACCGGACTCTGGCTGCGGAGGGGACGACGCGGAGCCTGGTGGGCGAGATGCAGACACGGGCGGAGCTGTATGAGCTTCTCGGCTACTTTGCGTACGAGGAGTTTGACGCGACGCTAGCACGGTCGACGTTGCCGGAGTGGCAGGGGTAGGGTTCGCGCCTGGCTGGTCAGGATGCCGTGGGAGTTGCACACGGCGTTCTGCCCGGAGCGTGGAATGGGCGGGGTGGAGATCCCGGGAGTGCGTGGGACATTGTGGTGATCACTGACCTCGGCGAATCGCGTAGTGGGTTCCGCGGGGCATGCGCGGTTTTTTTCATGAATCACACGGGGAGTCGGGAGCAGGAAACAGAGGTGCGGTGCGAAGAAGCGAGCACTTGCGAGGGCTTTGTGCGACCTCGTGAGTGACGAAGGGAGTTGGGCGGACAACCAATGCGCGTTGCCTTGGGGCACTCCTTTCTGACGGATGTCGTGCGCCTCGATTTTCTGCTTCCGGTACCTGGTCGCGATGTCTTCGCCTTAAGTCATGGGTTGGTTGCAGCCATAGTTGCTGGTGTGAGTCTTGTCCTGGAAATTCCTGGGATAGAAGTCGGTGGAGCACCGGTCTATGGTGACGGTTTCCCTGCCATTATGCTCTTCGATGATGTCCCAGGAGGCGGTGGTGTGGTAGCACGGCTAGAGGAGCCGACGGTCCTCCGCAGTGTTCTAGAACATGCACGTGACCGCCTCAATGGAAGCTGCGGGTGCGGGCCCGACGGGAGCTGCTACGCGTGTCTCCGAACATACCGCAATCAGTCACTGCATAGCGACCTGCGCCGAGGACTCGTGTACGACTACCTCAACCACATCCTTGAGCACTTCTGAACCCTACTCTGCCGAGCATTTCTCAGCCTGCCCGGCTGAAGGGCAGGATCCTGAGAGAACTCATCGCTTCCTGCGACGGGCCGTGGCCGCGTCGACGGAGAGGCGGACGGCGTCCTCGGTGATCTCGGCGATCCATTCGGCTGGGATATGCAGGTGCTCACCTCCAAAGAGTCCCGGGTCAACGGCAAGACTCACGATTTCGCCATCCTCGTTGAGGTGCACATGCTCGACCTTGCCAAGCCGTTCGCCGTCGCTAGCGATGACAGCAGTTCCGCGGTCGATGCGAACAGCCTCTCGAGGGAGATTACTCTCGACCTCAACGGGTGGAGTGATAGGGGGAACCGAGCTCGGCAGAGTGCCGCCGCCGGGCTCGTAGGGTGCAGCACCGAGGTCGGGAACGACGGGTTCACGGGCCGGGGTGCCCCACAATAGCGGGATAGGGCCAAGCCCGCCACCACTGGGCCAGACATAGGGGAGACTGGCGGCTTCTTCCGCAGTGAGGCGCACGAACTCGGCCTCAACGAAAAGCGGGAGTTCTCCGGTTCGCTCGGCGTCGAGGGTAAGCCACACTGTTCCGTCTGGTGCAACCGCGTCGATCAGCTCGCGGTCGACGATCCGGTCTTCGCTGAGCAGCCAGCCGCGGTGCACGATGATCGCTTGCACCTCGCGGGTATTGGGGTCGAGCACCAGCTGGTCCACTGTACCGATCCGTTTGCCGTCGCGACTCATCACTGGCCGCCCGAGTTCGATATGCATGGCGCGCCCCCTTGTCCGCTATCCGTCCGCTCTCGAGGATAGCGGGCTTGTTGCCGACCGGGAAGGGGGTGACGATCTGTCCTGGGTCGGTGCGAGTAGGCGATCGGGCAGGTGCTGACCCCGCGTAGGTGGCGATCACCCGGTTTCGTGCGCCAGGGGAAAGAGGCTGGGGTGATGAACAATTAACAGCTTTCGCTCGTCACTGGTGTTTCGGTGAGAAACGATACACGAGAGAAGTTAGGTAACAAATGTCCAGTCATTCTTAATCTGCCTACCCCCGGGCCGACCGTTTTCTATTCTGGAGAGTTGTCTTGCTGGGAGATTGCAATGGGGCAGTATGCTCACCTCGCTACGCGCCCGTGCCTGACCATGCGTCCGATTCAGAAGAAGACAACAATATCGATGGTGGGGGCGAGGACTGATAAAGAGGTGGCTTTGATTTCGGTTTCAGATTCGATTTCAGAACGCTGAGGAGGAGAGTCCTGACTGCGTTCGTAGCGCCGGAGAGATGGTCGGTATGCCGTACCGGCAGGTGCGGCGTACAATAACGGGCAGCGCGGAGCGGCAATATGTTTGTTGTTGCTCGTGCCGGGACAGGTGGCGAGCAGTAAGCGCTGTGAGCGGCGTGCCGCTCGTTGACACGAGCAATGCGAGGACATGGTCGATGGGACAGGTATACTGAAGCCGGTGAGGTCGGTCATGCGAACGGCAGAGGCGATTCTCGAGACGATGCACGAACGTGGCTGTCGGGTGACCGGGCCGCGACGCGCGATTGTGGAGTTCGTTTTGGAACAGTGCGAACCGTTCTCGGCCGAGGACGTCTTCCGAGCGCTGCGCCGCGTGCAGCCGACGATCGGGCGGGCCACGGTGTTTCGTACGCTTGACCTTCTGGCTGAGCTGGGCGTCGTCGAGCGGGTGCATCATCCATCCGGAACACACCGGTACGTTGTGTCGAGTGATGGGCACCGCCATCATGTTGTCTGTGTCCGCTGTGGCCGGGTCGCCGCATTCTCTGGGTGCAACTTGGAGCCGATCCTCGCCTCCATTGCTGATCAGACGCGATTCCGAATCCTCGATCACTGGCTGGAGCTGAGCGGCCTCTGCCAGGCGTGTCAAGGAGAGACGATGGCGGTGAGCCGCTAGGATTGTTCCCCCGCTGAGAACAGCGATGCGCAAAAAGATGAATCGCGCCACGGAGGTACTCCCGAGGGAGAGCGGGATGCTGCGTCGATCCCTTGGCCTGGAAGGACCTGTAAGTGCCTTGGGGCGCTGTCGCACGCGCGTTCGTGCGTTCTTGTGGGCGAGTCGGCGTGGTGGGTCGAGGTGGGTGGACGGGACAGGAATCCAACAGGGTAAGGGTGAAGAGGGGCGTGCAGGTGAGTCGACGGCCATAACTCAGCGATTTGCAGTCGCCTCCAGTAGCCCTCGGGGCAGGAGAGAAACGCAGTGTCCCCACGCGATTCCGTTGTCTGATTAGTTGATACTGAGTATCATAAGGAGCATGTGGTCGGTGTGGGGTGGTCACGTCGCTAATGAGTGAGACGGCGTATCATTCAGCCAACAGGGAGGAGACGATGCGGCGATGGCTCGTGACGATCATCGTGCTGCTCGGGCTCGTCGCGGCAGCTTGTGGGCGGGCTCCACGGCCGACGGTGCAGTCGCCGGTGGGTGGAGAGGCTGTGACGGGAGTGGCAGCGAGCCGCTTGGTTGTGGTGGCGAGTCTGCCGATCTTTGCCAGTATGGTCAAGGCGGTGGGCGGGGAACTCGTCGAGGTGAGCGCGGTGATGCCGGCAGGAGCTGACCCGCATACCTACCAGCCGACACCGCGAGATGTTGCCACGCTTGCCGAGGCACAGGTAGTGGTGTACAACGGCGGCGAGCTCGATCCCTGGATGGAACGCCAACTGGAGGCGGTTGGGAGCAAGGCGAAGGTCATCGTCCTTTCTGAGGGCCTAAAGCCGCCGGAGGGCGTAGCTGTTGAGGAAGAGCACGTGCTGGGGACACCCGAGCCGGAGCATGACCAGGAGCATGGCATCAATCCGCACTTTTGGCTTGATCCCGACTTTGCGGTGATCTACATCGAGCGCATCACGGCAGGGCTCGTGGAGGCTGACCCAGCCCATGCCGAGATTTATCGGGCCAACGCCGCACGCTACATTGACGAGATCCGCAACTTTGATGCCTGGGCAAAGGAGCAGATTGCAACGATTCCGCCCGAGCGGCGCAAGTTGGTGACCTTCCACGACGCATTCCCGTACTTCGCGGCACACTATGGGCTAGAGCTTGTCGGCGTTGTCGTGCTGAGCCCGGGCCGCGAGCCCTCACCACAGGAGGTGGCGCAACTGGTGGCGCGGATTCGGGCCGAGGGGGTACCAGCGATCTTTGTCGAACCGCAGTTTAATCCAAAGTTGGCGCAGACGATTGCGCAAGAAGCCGGAGTGCGGGTGTTGGAGCTCTATAGTGATGCAGCGCCAGCGGGGATGGACTACCTCGGGATGATGCGGCAGAACGTGACCAACGTGGTCGAAGGGTTGCGTGGGTGATGGGCAGCGGAGTCGTCGCGGTTGAGCGAGCGGCGCGAGCGACGACGATGCCGGTAATCCAGGTCGAAGGGTTGACGACGGGTTACCGGCGCGGCGAGCCAGTACTTCGGAACGTGCGGTTCGCGGTCGAGCGTGGCGCGCTGGTTGGGGTCCTCGGACCAAATGGCAGTGGTAAGTCAACGCTCTTCCGTGCGCTCCTCGGGCTCCTCCCTCCCTGGGAAGGGAGAGTGTTGGTCGAGGGACAGCCGGCACGGCCGAACCCCGACATTGCCTACATCCCGCAGCGGGAGACGATCGACTGGGACTTTCCCGTCACGGTGTTCGACGTCGCACTGATGGGACGCTATCCGCGACTCGGGCTGTTCCGGCGCCCGGGCAAGGCTGATCGGGAGCTGGCGCTCTGGGCGCTGGAGCAGGTGGGATTGGTTGACCAGCGAGATCGGCTCATCGCCGAACTCTCCGGTGGTCAACGGCAGCGCGTGTTTTTGGCGCGTGCGCTTGCGCAGGAGCCAGAGTTATTTCTTCTCGATGAACCGGTGAGTGGGGTCGATGCACCGACTCAGCACTTTGTCTTTGAGCTTCTCGAGCGTCTCTGCCGGCAAGGAAAGACGGCGCTGGTTGCAACGCATGATCTCTCGTGTGTCGCGCAACGGTTCGACCGGGTGCTGCTCCTGAACCGCGAGGTGATTGCCTACGGTCCGCCGCAGGAGGTGTTCACCGAGGCACTGCTCCACCGCACTTTCCAGTCTCACCTTTTGCTCCTGCGGTACGGTGATCGGGTTATCGTGGTCGAGGGCGAGGATGGGGATGAACGGAGCTGTTGAATTGCTTATCGAACCGTTGCGGTATGGCTTTCTCCTACGGGCGCTCGTCGCCGCTGTCCTCGTTGGGGCGATCTGCGCCATGGTTGGGAGCTACGTGGTGCTCAAAGGGTTGGCGTTTATCGGGGATGCGCTTGCGCACGTCGCCTTTACCGGGATCGTTGTGGCCTTCCTGGCTGGATTCAGTTTCTACATCGGTGCGCTGGCGGCGGCGATCGCGGCTGGGCTGGGGATCGGCTGGGTAACGCGGCGGGTGGGCTTGAGCACGGATACGGCGATCGGCATCGTGTTTAGCGGGGTCTTTGCCCTTGGCGTGGTGCTGATGGCGATCGGCATCCGGACATACACGGTTGATCTCTTCAGTTACGTGTTCGGCGATATCTTGGCGGTGCGCGCACGTGATCTCTGGGCGATTGCCCTTGCGGGGCTCCTTGTGGTGGGGACGATTGTGGCACTCTACAAGGAGCTCCTCTTTGCGCACTTCGATCCTGTGGTGGCCGAAGCAGCAGGGCTCCCGGTGGGGGCACTGCAGCTGCTCTTGTTGCTCTTGCTCTCGGTGACAGTCGTGGTTTCGGTACAGGCGGTGGGCGTGGTCCTGGTGCTGGCGATGCTGGTGACGCCCGCGGCGACGGCAGCGTTGGTAGCGCGGCGGCTGCCAGCGATGATGATCCTCGCAGTGCTCTTTGGGGCATTGGCAGCGCTGGTGGGATTCTATCTCAGCTACTATGCGAGTGTCCCCTCGGGAGGCGCTATCGTGCTCGTGGCGACGGTGCTGTTTGTACTGGTGGCAGCGCTGGTACGGGGGCGCGGTGCCTGGCGACGGCTAATGGCGGCGTACCGGTAGCGGTGCAGGAGGCGATGACATCCGTCTGGTTTGTTCTGAAGGTAGAGTCCGTTCTGTAGGGATCAATAGTGTGATCTGATTCTCTACGAGTCAGGATGTGCGAGGCACTGCGTGCCTCGAAGGTGTTCGAGGCTTCGCCTTACCGTGACTTCTCTCCAGGGCTGAACGGTCCGCCCCAGGCTGCTGCTCAGGCTCTGGGAGTCCCAAGTGGGGTACAGCAGCGGCATACATAAATGAGACGAAGTATCATGACTTCCGTTCGAAGGGGTAGAGGGACTTCACCCCGATGAGTCGGGGCATGATGGAACGGAGGATCACTATGGTGGAGTGAAGGGCGTGGGGTGGAAGGCTGTTGGTCAAGGGATCTGATACCGTCGAGGAGAGGAAGGGACAAAGATGCGCGTGGCCTATGTGTTTGCAACACCACGGGCGGCAAGCTACAAGCTGGGCCAGATGATCCTGCCACAACTTGAGGCGGGGACGCATGGGGTTGAGGTCGTCGGCATGTTCTTTTTCGATGACAACGTCTTTGTCCTGCGGAAGGGCGACCCGATCGGCGAACGGCTGGCGCGCATCGCAAAGGAGCAGGGGATTCTGCTCATGATGTGCGACATGTGCGCGCTGGAACGGAACCTCGCGCAGGGGCAGCCGCGCTGGTGCGATCCGGTGACCGGGCTTGGGCGGCGAGAGCCGGCTGAGATTCAGCCGGTGAACACGGTCGAGGGTGTTCAGGTCGGCTGCTTCCCCGATCTCTACGCGGCGCTGGCGCAGAATCCTCCGGATCAGGTGATCACACTGTGAGGAACGGATCAGCACCTTCTTTGTGGTAAGGGCTTGTGATAGATTCTGCGCGCCGCATGGCTCTGCTGAAGGGAGTTCTGTCGGGGGCGACGTATCGCCCCCTTCGCTGTTTACGGCCGTGCGCGGCGAACCTCAGCGCGATAAAGCCCTGCTAAGAGGGCAGTGGTTGCAACCAGGTGCATGAGGATGAGCACAAAGCGCGTGCCAGCGCGCTCCGTTGCAGCAAAGGGCGGGATAAGCAAAATGACAAAGATCAGGAGCGCAAGGATCAGGAAAGTCAGGAAGGGACGGCGTGTCCAACGCCGTAACAGCGTGTAGAAGGCGGTGCCAACGAGCAAAGGGATAACGGTCAGGAGGATAACTTGCGGTAGTCCCACTACTGCCACCGGTTGGCCTGGTGGCTGAACCTGGAGTGAGACTCCTAGCGCCCGAGCGAGCCCCCAGAGTGCAGCGTTGAGGATCGCAGCGGCGAGCGTCGCCAAAATTCCATAGCGCCAAATCAGCATACGCGTGCTCCCTCTCCTTAGTCACGAGTTCAGACGTTGCCTGCATGGAGTTACGCCCTGCAACGTGTTGCCCAGCGGCAGGCGAATCTCAAGAGCGTGGTTGCCATGGCTGCAAGTGGCAAAACCAGAAGACCACAGATATTCATAACGAGCCTCCTTCACTGCATTGCTTCTTCATTCTGAGGCGTGCATCGCAGCCGCCAAGCAGTACCGGTGGCGAGTTAGGCCAGAAGGTAGTGCAGATGCTGACACGTTGCAAGGGCGATCAGCCGGATTTGTTTGGGGAAGCGCTCATCGAAGATGAGCGCATTCCTGTGCATGGACATGACACGAGGAAAAGCTGTCGCACTTTGGCAGCGACACTGCCAGGTGCCAGAAGTGTGGCAATGGCCGTAGTCGGCATTGTGTTGATCAGAGAGCACCGTTTGAGGAAGCGGAAAGCAATGGCTGGGGCGTGGATCATCTGCGACGAAGGGGATTGACTACCAGCTAGTCAGTCAAGGATCCCTCAGGCGTTGTGCCGAATGTACGAGGTTCTCAAGTGCCACCGAATTCTCTCTAGTACCTGGTCCATCTTTTGGTGAAACGACGCGACGCTCGTACTCTTAGAGCGCTGCTGCCGTTGGATGACGCGTCAATACTGTCGCGGCCGTTCTGGGGGGTGAGCAAGGAGGTCCCCCCACTGCAGAAGATCACCGCCGAGTTCCGCCTGGCGCCGCTGCGCAGCGTCTTGACCAGCAAAGGCGGCGATGCCGTAGCCCATTGGTGAACGGATGCTGGGACTCACGAGATACCAGGCGTTCTCGGCCTGGAGCCAGGACTGAGTGTCAAGATCATGAACCCATATAGCTGCCCAGGAGGGGCTGTGCTTCTGCCGGTAGGTGAGGAGACACCCGATATCGTCGAACAGAACCGTCTCACCGTCGGCTGTGGTCGCTGCTGCGGCGAAGCGGGGGTCGGAAAGGATCATCCCGCACTCGGCGCAGGTATCGCGGCCGTAGCGGATCTCGGGCGGGGAAAGCTCGCGCTTCCGCTGGCAGGCGGCAAGCGGTATGGTGACGAGGAGTGCAACAAGAAGCTGACGGCGCGTCATCGCAAGACCTCCCGGCGCAGGACGGCGTAGGCGGCGACGCCACCAACGAGGCTCCAGAGAAGGAGCATGCTCGCGAGGAGGAGCGGCAGCGTGGCACCGAAGCGCTCGTCGGCGTAGAGACCGGCAGGCCCGAGGAGTTCCAGCGTGCCGGCCAGGAGGCGTAAGGCGGCGATGCGGTAGGCCTCGGTGGGATTCACGAGCGCGATGCCAAGGAGCCAAGAGGGGGGTAGGCGTACGGCGAGTGCGGTGCCCATAAGTCCGAGATTGCCGAGTAGCACAAGCACAAGCCAGAGACCGAGTGCTAGGCTGACTGCGGTACTGGTCCGACTGCAGCGACTGGAGAGGAGAAGGCCGAGCGTGAGAGAAGCCCAGGCCAGCAGGATGGTCAGGCCGGTGAGGGCAAGGAAAGCAAGCGGGTCGGTAGCGCCGACGAAGAGCAAGAAGACCGCGCTTGCGCCGAAGCCGAGCGCTACTGCGGCGGCGAGTGCAAGGCCGATGCCAAGCGCCTTGCCGAGAAAGTACGCGCCTGTTCCGACTGGCTGGGCCAGCCAGAACTCAAGGGCACTGCGTTCACGGTCGCTAGCCAGTGCGAGAGCCCCGAGTGTAAGCCCCATAAGTGGGACGAGGAGGAGCATGAGGTTCACTAGGCTTGCTGCGGTACGTCCGAAGCCGCTGACCGGACTCGTGGCACCGGTAAGAAAAACTAAGAGCGAGAGCGCACTGCTCAGGACGAGGAGCGCGACGGCATCGGCCAGAAACCAGCGATTGCGCAGCGCGTCGCGGAGCTCCTTTTGGGCGAGAACGAGGACGGTGTTACCAGCCATCGGTGACCTCCAACTGGAAATCTCGAACTTGGATACCCAGCCGGGCAAGCAGGAAGAACGGCTCTGCCTTCCGCTGGGGTGGAACGAGGACGCGGAGTCGCTGGTCCTCGCGATAAACAGCGAAGCCGTGCGCAGTGAGGAGGTGTGTGGCTGGCTGCAGGGCATCGGCATCGAGTTCGAGGATGAGTGATTGGTGGATGTCGTGGCGTACCGGCAGGGCTGCTGCGCGTGACTCAGCGACGACGCGGCCTGCCTCGAGTCGCAAGACGCGCGTGGCGAGGCGCCAGACGTCATCGGGACGGTGCGAGGCGAAGATGATCGTGCGTCCCGCCTCGCGAAGTTGTCGAAGCGCGGCCAAGAGTTCCTCGCGCGCGGTCGCGTCCAGGTTCGCGGTTGGCTCGTCGAGTAGAAGCAGCGGCGGATCACCAATCGTTGCCAGGGCGAGAGCAAGTCGTTGCTGCATGCCGCCCGAGAGTGTGCGTACGGGCTGATGCCAAGTGTGCTGGAGGCCAAAGACACCAAGTCGTTCCCATGCGCGCTCGAGTGGCTCGCCACGCAGGCGCGCAACGGTTGTCAAGAGCTCGCCAACTGTAAGGTCGAGGAGCGGCAGTTGCTGTGGCACATACCCGATTTGTGCCCGTACGGCTGGACCGTCCTGTAGCGGTGAGTGGCCGAAGACAGTGACTGTACCGGTGTAGGCAGTTCGGCCAAGCAAGCAGCGAAGGATGGTAGTCTTGCCGGCACCGTTTGGTCCCCAGAGGGCGACTGCCTCGCCTGGTCGGACGCTGAAGCTCACGTTATCGAGAACGAGGCGATCCCCGAAACGCTTGGTGAGCCCATGGACCTGCACAACGGCTGCGTCCGTGACAGTACACGCAGCGGTTGCGGTGGAGGGGGCCGTAGAAGCGAGTACCACTGGCGCAGATGCGCGGGGAGCCTTGGCTGCTTGTGCGAGCGCGAACCGCGGCGATCCACGGAGGGCAAAGAGGAAAGGCAGAGCGGCGGCAGTGAGCAGGGCCAGCGAGAGGAATGCGTCGGTGCGGGATGGTGGAGAGACGCTCCATGGGAGCTCCGGCAACGGCGTTGGCTGAACGAGTGGAGCGGGATCGGTGAAGCGTGGTGCTGGCTGGAAGAGAGGAACAGCACGTGCAGCCAGATCGAGCGCGGAAGCGACAAGGCTGAAGCGGAAAAAGGCGAGCAACGGGGAGCGGTCAGTGAGAACACTCGAAAGTGCACGGTTCTGGTACGGGAGATCGCCAATGCCGTTGCGGTCGGCATCATAGCCGGCGTAGTCGCTCCAGAAGTTGCCACGCCCGGATTCGGCCCAGGTGATATGGTCGAGCGTCCCGCCGCCTTGCGGTGCTGCTTGCTCGAGATTTTCCAAGAGCGTATTGCCGGTGATGAGATTGGAGCGGGTCGCCGGGCTGATGAGGAGGCCAACGTCGTTATAGGCGATCCAATTGCCTGTGATCTGGTTGATGACTCCCTCAGAGATCGGGGAATTATCGATGTAGAGTCCGACACGGTTGCGCAGCATGAGGTTTGCCTCAGCAACGACCCCGTCGGTTTCTTTGATGGCTAGCCCATATCCGGAGGGCCCACGGTTGTGGAAAAAGACGTTGTTGCGGACGATCTGCCGGGCTCCGTACATAAGGTAGATTCCAACCGAATTGTCGCGGAGCACGTTCTGCTCGACGAGGCTGTCGCTCGAGTACATGAAGTGCAGGCCGTAACGCCCGCGCTCAACGACATTTCCTCGCAGGAGTGTCTGATCGGAGTACCAGACGATTACATCACGGCTGTCGCGTACGTGGTTATTGAGTATTTGGGCACGTGGACTATACCAGAGCTTAATGCCGTCACCACGTTGTGGTTCGGGAAGCGGCTTACCAACCACAAGGTTCCCTTTGACAAGTCCATCGGGGGCGTTAAGGAGCTGGATGCCGAAGAGGCTGTCAAGAACCTGGTTGCCGACGATCTGGGCTCGTGGTGCGGTGACAAGGATGCCGGTGTCCTCGCGGTCGTGATTCGTGCCGCTGCCGCGGACGATGAATCCCTCGACACGGACATCGGGTGCGGCGACATGAAGGACGGTACCTTGCCCGCCGCCATCGATTGCCGGCCAGTTCTCGCCGTACAGCGTAAGCGGGCGGTCGACGACGACCGGGCCGGCATAGACGCCGCCACGGACGCGGATCGTTGCGCCGACCGGTGCGGTGGCGATGGCTTCCTGGATATCACGTAGCGGGCACTCGGGGCAGACGAGGAGTTCGCTGGCGCGGACCTGGGGCGGCGTGACGAGCAGGAGCATCGTCAGTGTTGCGGCGAGAACAAGCCGGCGCATGGCGTCACCCCCGTTCGGCGGAGCCGCGCAGACGCGTGGTGATGCCGACGAGTGCACTTAGAGCGGCGAGGATGGCGAGGTAGAGTCCGCTGCCGAAACGCGTCTCGACCACGAATTGTCCAACGCGTCCGGTACCGAGCACGGGTGGTGTAAAGGGCTTAATCGCGCTTGAGAGTGCAGCGTGTGGATCGAGGTTATGGCCGAAGTACCAGAGCCAGTACTGGAGGTCAGCGACGAAGATAATTGGGAAGCTAACAACAAGCGTGGCGAGAAGCGCGGTCCACCGTCGCCGGAGTAGTCCGGCGAGAAGAGCGAGGAGCGCCAGAGCGGCGACGCCGTAGGGGGCGATGGCGCGCTCGAAGGTCGCTGCCTCTTCGAGCTTCATCATTCCGATGTAGTGATTGAGCCCGTTCACTTCTTGCACGTCACCAGCGAGCTTCGTGAGATAGATCACGACACGGAGACCGCCAGGGTACTGTGGGGCGAGCAGCGTCATGTGCCAGTATGGGAGTGCCAGTGAAGCTCCAAGCATGATGGCAGCAAGGAAAAAAGGAACGCGGTCACCGATGCGAGCGAGCACTGCGGCGAGTGGCCGCGGGATGCGGGATCTAGCGGGTGTTCGAACAACGGGAGTTGCCATGGTCACAATCCTTTCTCGACTCCGAAGGTAGCCAATTCTCGGGTCGAAGGGCCGGTGAGGAGATCTCCCCACCGGCCCTTCAGCTGCGGGATCAGGTCGGCTTCACCAGGAAGTAGCCCACCATCTCGAGGTGCAGGGCGGAGCAGAACTCAGTGCAGTAGAACGGGAAGGTGCCTGGAATGTCCGCGACGAAGCGAATGGTCTGCGTTTCGCCCGGCTCGAGGCTCAAGTTGATGTTGTAGCCACCGAGGGCGAAGCCGTGCGTCGCGTCCTTGGCGCGCTCGATGTTGGTGAGGTGCCAGATGACCTCGTCGCCCTGCTCGACCTCGATGAGATCTGGGCGAATCTGGCTGCGCAGCAGGACGCCCCAGATCTCCACGGTCTTGCCGCGTCGCTCAATCCGCTCGTCACCGACCTTGATGACAGCGTTGGGATCGACACTCTGGGTATGCGGGTTCCAACCCACCTCAGGATAGATATCCCAAGCCTTGATCCGTTCGCGCTTGATGATCTGCGCGTAATGTGGCTCGCCGATTCCGATCGGGCTGTCGTAAAGAACGCGCATCGGTTGATTCGGTGCAATTGAGATCAGCTGCGCGTTCTGCGGCAGCAGAGGTCCGAGGCTGGCGTACCGGTCGACCGACCACTTATTGTGCGCGACGAGGAAGCGGCCGGCCGGCTTTGCGGTATCCCCCTCAGCAGCAGCGAGGTGCCCGATGTTGTACTGGACCGGCAGTTTCTCAACCAGCTTCCAGCCGTCCTCGCGGTACGGCTTGCCCAGTGACCACTTGGCGACCGCACTATCGAGGAACAAGCTGGTGTAGGCGTAGCCCTGATCGTCAAACTGGGTGTGCAAGGGGCCGAGCCCAAGCTCGACTTGTACCTCGACGCATTGGTCGAAGGGAAGAACCGGGATGCCGTACTCGTCAGTGTCCCAGTTGCCAGCCTGGATGGCCTGCTGAATCTTGGCGAAGCTGTATACGGTCACGTGCGGGTCGAGCTTCCCTGCCACAATGATGTAATCCCCACCTGGCGTCACATCCACACCGTGCGGGCTCTTCGGCTCTGGGATCAGGAAGAGGACACCTTCCTTTGCTGCGACATCCATGCGGATAACCTTGAAGCCGTTGATTGTCTCATATTTGCCCGCCGCGATGAGTTCTTCGGCCTTCTTCCAATTGACGACATGGAGATAGTCCATGTCGCGCTGGGTCGTGGCAATTTCGAGCGCTGGTCGACCTTCTGCTATGCCGGGAATGGCAAGCTCAGTGTTGAACGAGTTCCAGAAAGCCCAGCCGTGCGATGGCCCCTTGCCCGCGTCGGCCAAGTCGTGCCAGTACGGTGGTGTCTCAATGGCGAACGACTCCTCTGGGACGATGCGGCCCTTCTGGCGGTCGAACTTCCAGAAGGTGAGGACGCCGCGGTACTTCTCCTTGTACTCAGTGATCGGCGCGTAGACGCCGCCGAGCGGCACTGAGTACTGGTCAGCCTCGAGCACGTACTCGGTGTTGGGCGTCACGAAGCAGCCACCGTGCTCGTTGACCAGGAGGGGGTTCTTGACGATTTGCTTGGTCTCGAAGTCGCGGAGGTCGATGACTGCGATGCGCCCATTCGCCTTATCGTTGATGAACAGGAACTCGCCGTCATATTCGCCATTCGTCTCGCTCAAGGCCGGGTGGTGCGTATCGCCCCACAGGATCGGCTTGCCCTTGAAGTAGCCGCCCTCGAGGACCTCGCTGGTGTAACCCCCATAGCCATAGCCCTGCCACGGCTCTGGGCTGAAGACGGCGATGACCTTGAGAAGGCGCATCGACGGCAGACCATGGACTAACACCTGCCCGCCGTGGCCTGTTGAGGAGAACATGAGAAACTCGTCATATTTGCCCGATGGCACGTAGGTCATCAGGGCTGCTGTAACATCTTCGGGCGTCAGCTGGCGCTGCTTGATGATCTCCTCAGCTGTGGCACCCAGCTTTGGTGTCTCCTCTTTGCGCTGCAGGACGCTGCAGCTCGCTAGCAACGCACCAGCTGAAAGTCCTGCCGCTGCACCGAGGAGCCCACGCCGACTAACCTTCTGCTGACCGATCTGGAACGGTGGTCGCTCACGGTTTTCGGCCATGGTCCGTCCCTCCTTGTCCCCTTGCGGGGCCTGCCCCATCCGTTGTCCTACTCGCAGTTTCTGCGCGAGCCGGTGTAGCGAACACGACCGATTGGGTAGTTTCGCGACTATCCGCTAGGGTGGTTTGTCGGCCTACCCGCACGGGTGGGGTACGGGGATCTCATCACCTCCGCCATGGGGATACGAAGCAACTACCTATACTGGTAGGGGGTAGAGGGAACCTCTCTTGGAATGGGTCGTGTGGGCGAGAGAGCGACACGACACGGTAGCAGCGGAGCAAGTGAGAACCTGGTCCGGAGATCTTGGCGTTCTCCGGTCTGGCTCCGGGTGCTCGCGGCGATGACGACAGCCAGCAGTGGCGATCCTACGGTTTCGGGTAGAGAAGGTCTTCACTTGCCGCTCCGATTGCCTGTCGCTCCCGCTTGTGGCAGGAACGGAAGAACGGGGAGTCGAAGCGGCGGCAGGGGATATGGGCACAAAATGAGCGCGGATCCGCTATGAAGCCCACGAAAGACCACTCTTGCTGAGCGGCGCTGCTACCGACCGATGCGACCCGTCCAGTGCAGTAACGGCTTTCAGGACAACTCAGTGCGCGTGGGATGTTGCGATCTCTGTGAGCCGGAATGAGCCGCGAGTGCTTGAGAAAGAGTAGTTCTGCCGCGTGAGGGATCGGCACGCGAGAGTTCTGCCGGTCAGGGTGCCGTCGCGATGGGTGGGATGAGGCAGAGCGGACGTGTCGCCGGGCTGCGGTGGGTGGATGTCGCCGCAAAAGGATCTGTTCTCGGCGGTGGTGTAGGAGCTTCAAGTGTCGAGCAGAAGCTGCCACGCCGTCCGGTTTAGCCTGCTTCGCAGCCGATGCCGTCGCGATCGGAGTCGAGGCGGTGCGAGTCGGGTGGCAAGACGCGAAAGCGGCGGTACGGGATGTCGCGGCAGTCGAGGTCCGGCGGAGGGGGAGGAAGGCAAATGTCTGGATAGCTGGGATCGCAGCCAGCTTGAGGTGGCGGTGCTGGTGGGGAACTGGTCGGTGAGGAGGTGCAGGCACCCCAAAGACCAGCACGGGTGCGTTGCGCGTCTCGTTGGGCCGCAGCGAGACGGTCGGAGTAGCGGACGTCTGGTGGGTATTGGCGAGCGATAGCCGCCCCCTGCCGAACGAGTTCCTCGTTGACCAGAAGCCACGAACGTGCACGCACGATCCAGACGTAGCGCAGGAGCCGCCCATACCGATCGGTCTCACTGACATCTCGTTCGAGGTAGACGGTACTGCCGGGTGGTGTGAGCTGGGCCAGAGCGGCGGTTGAGGCCTCGAAGAAACACTCCGCGGGCCGATCCTGATCTCCCCGCTCAGGAGCATCGATGCCAATAAGGCGGACGATCGCTTCGCCGTGCTCAGTGCGGACGGTGAGCGTGTCGCCGTCAATCACGTTCACGACGAGCGCCGGTTCCCCTGGGACAGGAATCTCCGGAAGCGCAGTGGGTGAAGGCCTACGCGCCTGTGGTGATGCGGAAACCGATGGGTTGGGGGGCGCACTCGTGTCGGTTGGCTGGACGGTCGCACTGGACCGGTTCCCACCAGAGGAGGTCGGAGCGACACAACCAACGGTGAGCAAGACGACGAGCAAGAGGAGCCAGCGGGCCATCGTCACTCCCAGGCAACGATCAACGTTTCCAACGGTCTTCGTGGGCGCCGCTGGGGGTCGGCAGCGGCATAACCGAGCGTGATAAGCGCCTGTGGTTCGAGATGGGACGGAAGTTCGAGCGTCCGGCGAACAACGTCCGGGCAGAAGAGTGGGGCGCACATCCAGCCGGTATCGAGACCGAGGCGATAGGCCATGAGTAAGGCGTTCTGTACGGCGGCGCCGAGGCTCTGGATCGCCATTGTCCGCTCGGCGGCCTGACGGTCGGGGTCTGGATAGCGGTCGAGGTCGCTCGGATCGAGGCAGACGAGAATGAGCACGGGGGCTTCAAGGAGACGTCGCTGTGATCCGGTGAGCCGCCGTGCAATCGTCTCCTCGTCCTCACCGTCCATCGCGAGGTGATGGCGCCAGGCATCGGCCATGGCCTCGGCGAGTGCGCGCTTGCGTTCGGGGTGGGTAAGAACGACAAAGCGCCACGGCTGCGTACCGTGTGGCGAGGGAGCCCAAGCGGCGGCTTCGAGGATTGTAGTGACGAGCTCGGGTGGTACAGGGTCGGGGCGCAGACGACGCACCGAGCGGCGCCCGCGGACAAGTTCCGGAAGGTCCAAGGGGCGGGCACCGGGAATTCCGGTGATATCCGGGAGAGGAGTGAGTGGTGGTGGGACAGGCGATGTAACTCGCATGGCGGGCTCCTCACGATACCGGGGTTGCAGGACGGGTCGCAGGGACGGGTGCAGGCGCCGGGATCCAGCTGAGCGTGGTGATTGCGCCCCAGAGCAGGACAAAGCCGGCGAGCTGCCAGGCGTCGATGGTTGTGCCGAGCGTCAACCAGTTGACAACGATCGCCAGAGCGGGGAAAGCGAGCTCGGCGAGCGTCGCGTAAGAGGCACGCGTTTGCCGAAGGCCGGCGTAGTACACGAGCATGGCCAGGAGGCCGGGCACAAGGGCAAGGAGGAAGAGGCGCGGTGCCTCCTGGGCGAGCCCAACCGCCCAGGTACGAGCGAAAGTGCCCTCTAGGAGAGCGAGCACGGCCAGGAAAGGTAACGCAAGGAGAAAGCGGGCCGCGGCGAGCGTCGGGAAGGGAAGAGCACCAAGCATGTAGCGGCCGAGGACCGTGGCGCTGCCCCAGAGTGCTGCAGCAGCAAGGGCGAGCAGTGCGGTGAGGATCCGTTCTTGGGGGAGGAGCCAGATCGGCTCGAACGCAGCGCGGCCGAAGGAGACAAGATAAGCTCCGGCGAGTGCGACCACAAAACAGGGCCAGTAGAGTCGAGGTAACCGTTCCCGCAGCAGGAAAGCGGCGAGAAGTACAGCGACGAGCGGCTGGACTTTTTGGAGCAGAATGACGGTGGTTGGGTTGCCGATACGGAAGGCGGTGGTGAACAGTACCGTAGCCAGGCCGGAAGCTCCCCAGGCGATAGCGACGAGTGCGAGCCAGGAGCGGAGAGAAAGCGCGGCGAAGGCACGACGCTGCCAGAGGAGGACCGGCAGTGCGTAAAGAGCTAAGAAGAGGTGCTCGGCGAGCACGATCGACGTTGCCGGGAGCGTCTCGGTGAGTGGCTTACGGATTGGCGCGTCGATAGCCCAGAGCGAAGCCCCCAATGCGACGACGAATACTCCCCACCGTGTCACAGTGGTTCGTCGGTTCGCCACTTGTCCCCCTCTCCCCCCGTCACCAGACGAACATCGGCGAGGTCGTCCGGTGTGTCGAGGTCGAACGCGAGCGGCAAAGCCCATAGCTCCCGAAGGGTACACCGAGCGCGGACTGCTGCGAGGCGGTGGTGACGGCGACTCTCCGAGCCGAAAGCCGGCGCGATGACATTTGGGGGCGCGAGGGCAAGCAGGTTCGTACCAGTGCCGCGCCGATCGGGCGCGAGTACGATGCCGCGCGGTTCGAGGAGGGCGAGCGCAGTCTGCACATGCTGGGCGACAAGGAGGGGAAGATCCCCGAGGACAACCAACAGCGCTGCATAGCCCGCGCGCAGCGCAACGCTCTGTGCGGAGCGAACCGCGCGGTTGAGCCCTGGCTGGGCCTGGAGCAGAGGGCGTGCTCCCCACCTGGTGACTGCGGAGGCGACTTGGGCGTCAGGTGTCACGACGAGCACCTCTGCGACGTCGGGAACGCTCCGGAGCACCTCGATGGTCCGCCGCGCGAGCTCCAAGACCAGCGACTGCCGCTTCGCAGGATCGAGGGCTGAGGCGAGGCGGCTCTTGGCATGCTCGAGCTGTTGGATAGGGATCACTGCGAGCGTGCGCATCAGGGGCGGGCTCCGCGAAGGTCGAGGGCAAAAGCCAATGTCTCGCGAGCAAGGCGAGCGCGATCGGCCTCGTCGCGCATGATCGCATCGGTGACGAACGGACGGATACCAAGTTCAGCGACTGCAGGAGCGAGTTCGGTATCGGCCTGGTCGATAACCAAACCGTCGAGGAAGTCCTGGTAGAGGCGGGCGATACCGAGGGGTGACACCTCATGACCAAGACTGGCCAGCATGCGATCGGCGGGCCCTTTGAGCGCACGACCGGCGACGATCGGGCTGACCGCGACAATGGGAGCGGCGAGTTGCTGCAGCAGCTGACGGATTCCAGAGAGAGCAAGGATCGGACCGATACTCACGATCGGGTTCGACGGGGCAAGGATGACTGCATCGGCATGCAGGAGTGCTTGCTCGACTTCGGGGGTGGGGTGGGCCTGCATGATTCCCTCGAAACGAACAGCAAGGACTGTGTCCTGCTGGCGACGCCGGACAAAGTATTCCTGGAACGGCAGAGGGCCATGGGGCGTTTCGACAATGGTGCGGACTGGTTCATCGCACATGGGGAGGATCCGTGCGGTGACGCCGAGGGCAGCGGCGAGTTCAGCGGTGACCTCGGTGAGGCGGGCACCCTGCCGGAGGCGTTCGGTGCGGAGAATGTGCGTTGCGAGGTCGCGGTCCCCGAGCCAGAACCAGGTAGGGCGACCATATCGGCCGAGCATACCGAGTGTGTGGGCGGTGTCGCCGAGAATACCCCATCCGGTCACTGGATTCGCAATGCCAGCAAGCGTGTAAAGAACTGTATCCAGGTCAGGCGAAATGGCGAGGCCGTAGAGTTCGAAGTCGTCGGCGGTGTTGACAACGACGCAGAGCCGGTCGCCGAGTCCGAGTAGGGCGAGGCCGTGGGCGAGCTTGGCCCCGCCGACGCCGCCGGCAAGAACAACAACGGAGCCGGTCGTCCCGGATTCCTGGGTCAAGAGGTGCTCCTCCATGTTTGTGTCTTCACCTTGCGCCTGCGCGGAACCTGCGTGCTTCTGCAGTTCCCACGGGCGCTGCAAGGGATGCTACCGGTTCACCACGCCAAACGACAATGGGCGCTGCGTATTAGACGGGGAGTGTGGCTCGAACGGGAGTGCAGCGATGTGCACGGTAGCACTGTCTCGTGCGAAAGCTTGTGGGGGCAGACGACGGCTGGGGATTGGTGGCTGCATTACCCTCTCAAGACAACATAGGCTCCTTCTCAGCGCGAGTTCTCTCCTCTTCCAATTCGAAATTGGGCTCTGGCAAAGAACGGATGACACGGCAGATGACAAGAGGGCTCAGACGTGAACGAGGGCCGGTGAAAGAAGCTGAAGCGACAGTCCGTGGTTGGGTGGACGCTCGGCGGCACAAGAGAGGGGATTGCGACGGTAGCCCTATCGGATCGCAGTTGACGCTGTGATCCAACGCTGGGAAAATAGTGCTACATCCAAAATCCCCCACCGAGGAGGTACCACGATGGACGCTCGCCAGGTCGAGCGGGTGCTCGCGCATCTTTGCAGCAAGGGGCTTTTTGGCGACGTTCGGCAGTGGTGCGAATCGCGGTACGACTGTGTGTACGTCGTGACCTGTCCGGACTGTGGCTGCTGCTTCGTCTTGAGCGAGGCGGAGTTTCAGGAACTTGTGGAACGGAGCACCGTCCTGCAGGTGTGCGGTGTCCCACCGGATCGGCTCGACGTACGCGAGCCTTATCCGCTGCCACCGTTTGCCCGCTGAGAGGGAGCTGGTCCGCTACCGTTCTCGTCTGTCGATATTACTCGGAGATCCTCGGCGGCCTGCAAAAGCGCAGCGATCGCGGCCTCGGCAATGGCGGCGGCGAGCTGTTCCGGAGGGCCCTCAACCACAACGATACGGCGTGCCGAGGTCCGGCCGCGGTAGGCAGGGACGTTCATCGGGTGACAGATCACCGCAGTGAAGGGGGATGGGTCGAGCCGGCGTCGGAGGGCCTCGAGTTCGGGAACGTCCGGGAGGAGATCGACGAGTATGGTGTGCAAGTGTGGGCGTGTGAGCTGCCCGACCCAGTACGCGAGGTTTTCGTCGACGCCCAGCTCAACCAGCGCGAGGTCGGCGGTGGCGAGGGTGCGGCCCAGCCACTCGACGAGATCCGCACCGGTGCGGTGCTCGACTGTGTGGTACCGGAGTTCGGGCCACGCGGTAGCCAGCTCGCGGAGGGCGGCTGCCCCGCGGCGACGCAGCGCCTGAACGGTGAGAGGATTCCCGCGTTCCTCCAGGAAGACAGCCTCCTGATCGTGCTGGGCGAGAAAGCGGCCAAGGAGACGGAAAACCTGAGCGGGTGGGTGCTCCTCAACGGCGACGAGCGAACGGACGAAGATAACCCAACGAAGACGGGGGAACGTCACCAATCACCTCCGAGGTTCAGCGGATGCTGCTGCGAGGACGACCGTGATATCTGGGTCGCACTCGACCTCAAGCAGATAGCGTCCGTTGTGGCGGCGAACCGCAAGGTCGATCCGAGAACCAGCGAATGACACGCCCTCCAACTCGACTTCGTTGAGCCATTGTGGAAAGGCAGGACGCAGGGTAAGCCGGCGCTCGGCAGCGCGGGCCTCTGCGCCAAGCACGATGCGGAGGAGGAAAGGCATGGTACCGGCTGCCCACGCCTGGGGGCTACAGCTGACAGGATAGGAGATGGGCACCATACACTCGGCTTCATCGCGACCGAAACCGCAGAACAATTCGGGGAGCCGATAGTAGGGGAAGCTCGTTGCCACCTCGAGCAGGTCGCTGACCAACTGAAGGGCCTGACGGTCAAAGCCATAGCGGCGTAGACCGGCGACGATGAGTGCGTTGTCGTGGGGCCAGATGCTGCCATTGTGGTAGCTCATGGGATTGTAATGGGGCATCCCGCGCGCGAGGGTGCGGATACCCCAGCCCGAGTAGAGGTCGGGCTGGAATAGTCGTTCGACGAGCTGGGCGGCGCGAGCCGGACTAACGATCTCACTCCAGAGACAGTGGCCGGGATTCGAAGAGATAGCGGTGACCAGACGACCGCGGCCATCGATCGCCTGCCCGTAGAAGTGCTCGGCTTCGTTCCAGAAGAACCGTTCAAAACGCTCACGGAGTTGCTCAGCCTCAGCCCGCAGGCGGGCGACGAGCATTTGGCGAGTGTTCCCACCGAAGCGTTGAAGCACGGCGGCCAGCATGCGCTTCGCCTGGAAGACATAGCCCTGGACCTCAACTGCGGCGATGGGTGGGACAGGTTCGCTACCGTCTGGGAAAAGGAGCGAGTTATGGCTGTCCTTCCAGTTCTGGTGCTCGAGGCCGCGCGGGGAGACCTTCCCGTAGTCGACAAACCCGTCGCCGTTATGATCGGCATAGTGGTCGATCCAGTGGAGCGCAGCCTCGACGGCGGGGAAGAGCTCGTCGAAGAGAGCCGGTGTGCCAAGCCAGTCCATCAGTTCACAAAAAGTGACGATGAAAAGTGGTGTCGCATCGACCGTACCGTAGTAGGGGCTGTGGGGAGTTTCACCGAGCCGGACCATCTCCCCGAAACGGAGTTCGTGGAGGATCTTGCCAGGTTCTTCTTCGGTCCAGGGGTCGACCTTCTTGCCCTGGTAGCGTGCCAAGAAGCGGAGCGTTTCGAGCGCGAGCTGTGGCGAGAACAGCATCATCTGCAAGCTGACAATGAGACTGTCGCGGCCGAAGGGGGCGACAAACCATGGGATCCCTGCGGCGACCAGACGACCTCCTGGAAAGGGGGTGAGCAAAGCACGTAAATCCTCGAGACTCCGTTGCAGCACACGATCGAGGAACTCGTGATCGGTGCGGACGCGGGCGAAAGAGATCGCAGCGCCCTCGGCTGGTTCAGTGAGCCGCGAGACATCGGGAATGCGTACGGCGATGCGGCGTTCCAGGAGTTCGCGTGGTACGGCACGGAAAGTGAGACGCTCGCCGCCGTGCGCTGGGAGCGTGAACCGGAAGAGCGCAAATGCGCGTGGAGGGTGAGCAGCTCCGGAGGCACGGATCAACTGATCGTGGCCAGGGAGGAGCATGCGGGGAATGGCCAGATCAGCGAGGTGCGTGGTGCCGGCTTCGGTGGTCACGACGTCTGGTGCGCGGCTAAAAACGATTTCGGTCTCGAGCACGACGTCGTCAGGGGCGCGATAGGCGAGGCGAAGCTGCCGGCCATCATGGTGTGGGAGCAGGATGTGCCCGCGCGGGCGTTCTCGCGGGAAGCCGCGTACCTCGAAGATATCGAGAAAGTCAGCAGCGAAGACGAGTGCCAGTTCGACCGAGACGGGGAAGGGGTTGTAGTTTTCGAGGGCGAGTTCTTCTTCGAGTGTTCCGCGGCGAACGGTTCGGCAGCGCCGGAGGGCGATAGTGTGGGCGAGGATATCGCGGCCTGCGTGGTCACGAAAAACGGTGTTGCCGAACTCGAAGACCGCAATATCAGTCCGCTCGGCTGACGAGTCGAAGAACTCTGGTTCCTCGCCATTCAGGAGCAGCCAGAGCTCGCTGAGGAATCGGGTATCGCGCGCGTAAACGCCAGCACCAGGGAAGGTACGGCGCAAGTCTCCCCGTTCGTCGCTGACGACGAAGAGTTCACCATCCTTCAGAATACGTGCATCGCGTGCCAGCCCCATCGTGCCATCCGATCCAGGCAGGGCCGCCCGACTTGGAGCAAGTGTAGCGGGACGGCCGAGCTAGATGAGCTCGCCGTACTCCTCCCATTCATAGGGATCGATGCGACGTTGCCACTCCGCTGTACCGTAGTCAGGGCAGTGGCGACGACACTTCTCTGCATCCCAACGCTTCACAGCAACGTAGGTCTCGATAAAGGGCCGTCCGAGGAGTTCGCAGAGAACGGTATCGGCCTCGAGCGCGTCAAGCGCTTCCTCGAGCGAACGTGGGAGAGGAGGAAGTCCTTCGAGCCAGCCAACATCCTTCTGGATCGGTGCAGGTGGCTGGAGGCGTCGCTGGATACCGTCCCAGCCGGCGGCGAGCGAAGCAGCTAAAGCGATATAGGGATTGGCGGCTGCACCACCCAGTCGGTTTTCGATCCGAGCTTTTGCCCCCTGTGCGTCAGCTGGAATCCGGAAGGCAGCGGAGCGATTGTCGTATCCCCAGCAGATGCAAGTCGGGGCGAAGAGGCCAGGTTGATAGCGCTTATAGTCGTTGGGGGTTGGAGAGAACAACGCGATGAGCGCACGGGCATGGTGGAAGAGGCCACCGAGGAAATGCCACGCGAGCTCCGAGAGACCATAGCGTCCATTCGGGTCAGCGAACAGATTGTCACCGGTGTGTGGATCGATCAGGCTGTGGTGCAGGTGGGTTCCGGAGGCTGCTTGGTCAATGAACGGCTTAGTCATGAACGGGGCGAGATAGCCGTGTTTCCGTGAGACCTCCTTGACGGCGGTGCGGAAGGAGAAGGCCTGGTCAGCAGCGGTCAGGCCGTCGGCGGGGCTGAAGGTGATCTCGAACTGACCGGGAGCGTTTTCAACGCTAAGGGTTGAGACCTCGATGCCATGCGCCTCGAGCGCGGTGAGAAGTTCGTCGCGCCATGCCGGATCGAAATTGTTCCGGACGGTCGAACAGATCTGCTTATCGTGGAAGACAGGCTCGCGAGTTTCCGCGTGCAAGAGGTAAAACTCGTATTCGAAGCCACTGCGAGGGATCCAGCCGTGGGAACGGTAGAGTTCGACGATGCGGCGACAGACGACGCGGGGATCTTCGGGAGCCGGGGCATCGTTGCGATAGAGATCACCGAGGACGCGGGCTTCGCCGGGCGCATAGGGTAGGACGACGAGCGTGTCTAGATCGGGGCGGAGAAGGTAGTCGGGGGGTGGCAGGCGTTCTTCGAGGGGGATGTCCCAGCCGGAGGCGTCCTGCAGCAACATGCCGCCGTAAAAGTTGAGCCCTTTCTTTGCGTACAACGGGAACTTGGCGAGGGGTACGCTCTTGGAACGCGCGATGCCGTGGGTATCGGCCATCTCGAAGCGGACCCAGCGTACCCCAGCCGCTCGCAACAGACGCGTCACGGTTGCGATATCCATATATCCTCCCAGCAAACCGATATGGCGAGGCTTTTGGGCGCGTTGGATCACGCCACTCTGCGAGGACAACGCGTACACCGCGATGTCTCTCTGTCCTCCCGACCGACCCATACGGCGCGAGTATACCGAGAGGCAGGGCCGGTTCGGCAAGAGGGGGCCTTACCGACTCAAGAGGTGCGGCGACCTCCCGATGCTGTCGGGTCGAGCGGCGCTCGGGGCATGTGAGGATCGTGACTCCCGTACTGCTCGATCGGACGCTGGGCGGAGCGGACAGCTCGGCGCTCTTGCCAAACGTGCACAGCGGAGGGGGCGAGCGAAAGGAGGATGATCCCCAGGACGATCGGAAGAAGATAGCGATCGACTCCGGGAATGACACTGCCGAGCCAGTAGCCGGCGAGAGTGACGCCGACAGCCCAGAGTGCTGCACCACAGACATTGGCGAGTACGAAGCGGCGATAGCGCATGCGACCCATGCCGGCAACGATGGGTGTGCAGGTGCGAACAATCGGGATAAAGCGGGCAAGGATAACCGCCTTGCCGCCATGCCGCGCGAAGAACTGTTCCGCCCGATAGAGGTAGCGCTTCTTGAAGAAGCGGGAGTCCTCGCGCTGCAGGAGCGCACGGCCGACGCGGAAGCCGAAGGCATATCCAACCTGGTCACCAGCAACAGCGGCGAGGAAGCAAGCGGCGACAAGCCAACGGATGTCGAGGTAACCCTGAGAAGCGAGAAACCCGGCAGTGAAAAGGAGCGAATCGCCGGGAAGAAAGAGACCGATGAGGAGACCACTCTCGGTGAAAACGATTGCGGCCACGCCGAGGAGGCCGATAGTGCGGATGATCGTGGCGAGGTCGAGGTGTGGCACACATCCTCCTTTCCTGTTGGGTGGAGTGTAGCGGATCAGTGGTGCAGAGCGGCGGACAGACAGTGGGATGGTAGGATCCCCATTCGCTTCAGGTCGGGTGGCCGACGCTCGCAGTGACTCGCTGAGAGGGTGCGCTGATCGCTTTTAAGGGGTTAGGTCACAAATGGGACGCCACCGGTGTGCTTGCGGAGTGTCACTGCGTGGCGAGGGTGTGGGCTGAATGTGATGGATCGGTATTGGAATTCAGCCGGTTCGACGAGCTGTGGCATCGAAGAGCCGCGTGAGTGCATCGGAGTAACCAAGGCGTTGACAACGAGCCATCGTTCTGCCATTCCTCACTGCGTTGTACGTTGGAGGACCGCAAACCGGAGGCGAAAAGGGGGCGTGATGGAGATCGAACGGAGGCTCGCAGAGCTCGGGATCGAACTGCCACCGGTACCGTCGCCGGCGGGGAATTATGTGCATGCTGTGCGCACTGGGAATCTGTTGTTCCTTGCTGGCAAGGGACCGTGGAATCCCGACGGGACGATGCCGACGGGCAAAGTAGGCCGCGACGTGACGGTGGAGGAGGCATACCAGCATGCGCGCTCGGTCGGGCTGGTACTCCTTGCGGTGCTCAAACAGGAACTTGGTGACCTGGACCGCGTCAAGCGGATCGTGAAAGTGTTGGGCATGGTCAACGCGGTGCCCGAGTTCGAGCGGCATCCGGAGGTGATCAACGGATGCTCAGATCTGTTCGTCCAAGTCTTCGGTGAGCGGGGACGTCACGCGCGTTCGGCTGTGGGCATGGGATCCTTGCCGCGGAACATCACCGTCGAGATCGAGGCGATTGTGGAGGTTGAGTGATCTCCCGATCATGACCCGGCTTGTGACGGGGTCGAAGGCTCCTCAGCCGGTGAACTCTCGGCCTCGTTCCGTGAGGCTTGTTCTTCGACTTCCTCGAGTGTTGTTGGCTCTTCCGGGCGTTCCGGGCTCAACATTTGGCGGACGAAGAGGAGCTCGCGGCGGCGCAGGTCCCAGAGCCGCTCGAGTTCCACATTAATCTCCGCAACTCGCTGCAAGGCGCGCTCACGCTCGAAGAGCATATCGGGCAGCGCCTGCAGGAGACGACGACGCTCCTCGGCCAGTTCCTCGATACGCGCGAGGACCGGCGAAGGAAGCCGTACGCGTTCTAGTTCGAGCCACAACAGTTCGTCGTCGTCAAACATCGCTCACGATCCGATAGGAGCGTGCACGAGCAGGGAAGCAAGTCCGAGTTCGTGCAGCCGAGTGGCTGGCACCTGTCCATCCGGTGTCCAGCCCCGTATACGGTAGTATGCCGCGATCAGCGTCTCGAGTTCTGCTCGATCGATGCCTCCAGGGCCGAGTAGCCGATCGGGGAGTGTATCGTCGGCACGGGTCCACCCCTGCCGGAGGTTGAAGAGCTTCTTGAGCGTCACGATCCGTTCACCGGCGCGTTGGAGTTCGTCAGCGTCCACTGGTAGTCCGGTCACTAGCCGTACAAGTTCAGCAGCCTCAGCAAAGAAGTCGTCGAAGCAATGGCGGAGAAACTTGCAGATCGGTAGAGCATCAAGGACGGCCGAGCGGTCTTCACTCCGCGCGGTTGCTCGTGCCAGTTGCTCGACGGGATCACCCGCATGCTCAGAGAAGTCGACCTCGTAGGCGGAGGTTCGGTTGTGGCAAGCGCCGCGCGGAGTGACAGCGAAGCCAAGTGCCATGGCACGGAGGTTCTTGGGGTGATAGCCGGGGAGTTCGAGGCCTTTGACATGCATGGCCCATTCGTGGCTTCCCTGACCGACAATCTCGGCGGCGCGACGCGAGCCCTCGGCGAGGAGTTCCCCAAGGGGACCCCGCCGTTCGCCGATCAACTCCAGCGTGCGGAGGAGGCTTACCCCGTCGCCGAAGCGCGGCCACTCCGCGGGATCACCAGGGAGAGGGACACCACGCTCTACACATTCCATTGCCCAGGCGATGGTGCCGCCAGCGCTGATGGCATCCATCCCGTAGTGATCGCAAAGTGCGGCCGCGCGGAGGACAACATTCGGGTCCTCAATGCCGCAGAGGGATCCGAGGGCGAAGAGCGTCTCGTACTCCAGGCGGACCGTGACCTCTGGCCCGGCATCGGTGGTGCGGAAGTGATGCTCGCAGCCGACGGTGCAGGCGGCACAGGCCTGGCGGTCAGCGCGCTGGTGAAGGGCGAGGCGTTCACCAGCGAGCGCCTCGGCGGCGGGGAAACTGCCGGTTTGGAAGTTGCGTGTTGGGAGCACACCAAGCCGGCTGAAGAAGGCGAGGTTCGCAACTGTGCCCAGTTCGCGGTACTTGGCAGTCTCCGGCCCGAGGCTCCGTGCGGCAAGCCGCCGGGCGGCGGCTGCCACACCGGCTGGATCGGCAACGGGAGGGAATCGTCCTGTGCCGCGCACCGCAATCGCTTTGAGGCGCTTAGCCCCGAGGACTGCACCAGGGCCGGTTCGACCAGCGAGTCGGCCATCGTTCACTACGGCAGCGTAGCGGACGAGTCGCTCGCCGGCGCGGCCGATGGCGGCGACGCGGACATCTCGCCCGAGTTCGGTGCGGAGCGCGGCAGCGGTGGCTTCGGGGTCGTGGCCGAGAAGGTCATCGGCCGGGCGTAGGTACGCGCGATGGTTCTCGACAACCAGAACAGACCAGCGGGGGGCCTGCCCGAGTACCACGAGCGCATCGAAGCCGGTGCGACGGAGGACAAGGGCGAGGTAGCTGGAGGTGAGGGAATCAGCGATGAAGCCGGTCTGAGGCGAGGTCGTGGCGATAGCGAGTTTGCAGGAAGTCGTGATGCCGGTGCCGATGAATGGGCCCGTGGCGACGACAAATGGGTTCTCTGGTGCCCAGGGATCAACATGCGGAGGGGCGAAGTGAAGGAGAAGCCAGGCGGCCAGGCCGGCGCCGCCGAGAAGTAGTGAGGAGACTTCTTGCGGGATCGGGAATGGCTCGGCCTGCCCGGTTGAGAGATCGATGACCAATGCTTTGCCGTGGACAGCGTTCATGACCTCAGCCTCCAGCCTGGGCGGCAACGAGGAGTACCTCGCTGCCGGGTGAGAGCGGTGTGGTCGGTTCGCGAGTGAAACGGGCGTTCACCACGAAGACATACCCCCGCTGGAGCCACCCCAACTCGGGATCAATAACGGGGCCTGCGAGCTGTGGACAGGCTTGGAGCAGGGCGCGCGCCAGATCACCGAGTGTCTCCACGGCAGCATCAATCTCAATGCGCCGCTTCCCTGCCAGCAGGGCAGGAAGCCCATATAGTTCGACCGCATAGCGTGTCGCTTCAACCGTCATGGGTGAAAGCCATTCAATCCGTCGAGGTAACTCCTCGCGCAAGTATGGACGACCAAGAAGTCCCTCGCAAGTCGCCCGAGTGGAGGGATGGAGACAGGCAAAATGGTTCACGCTAAAGGATTGGGTGAACGGGTTCCTTCAGTAACACGACTTCGAGCTGCCGGGAGACGCCCAGCTGTCCCTGGCAGGTGTGAGTGACTCGCACTTCCGGTTCAGCCAGCCGAATTGCAGTGCTCGATCTTGTGACCTGTTGACCGAAATCTTTGGTTTGTGATAGGGGTGTGAAGAGGGATAGGGCGGGACTCTTGCATCCTAGGGGAGACAGAGCGCCTTCGACAGGCAGGAAATGTAAGCCTGGTGGCCACAGTGTTCTGAGTGCGCGGGTTTGGCAGCTTCTCTGCCAGTCGGCCCGCCAGGTTGGCCGCGGCGATGCTACCTCTGCGGGTAGCGATGGCTGTGGGGCATCGAGTGCCGTACCTTTCGATGTGACCGGGGACACACGCATTGTGCTGGGGGACTCACCGCTGGCTACTTCTGCCGGGCGCTTCATTGCCTTTTGGTTGCCCACCCGCAACACGGCCACGAGTAATGGCCCCACGCGAAGAAGCAGCGTGGTCACCGGAGCGCTTCGGCGGGAGGACGGGGAGAAAGGACGACCAGGTTGACGGACTCGTCAGGACAGTTCACTCGTCAAGCGAGGGCGGTCGCGCGAGAATGCGTGGGGAGACGGTGGCCGCACCACGTCGGTACGGCATACCGGGAAGCGAGTGACAAAAGAGGAGCATGGTCATGGCGGGTCGATCAGGAAACGGGGGCTGGCGGCAGTGGATCGACGGCGAGGCGTTTTTGGCCGTGCTCATTTGGGGTGCATCGTTTCCGATCGTGAAGCACGGCGTGGACTCGTTCGGGCCACTGTCGTTTGCGGTGTGGCGTCTGATCGTGGCGATCGGCTGCCTCCTGGTGTGGCTGCGCCTGCGTGGCGAGTCGTTGCGGGTGAGGCGACAGGATCTTCCGCGACTAGCGATGGCGGGTTTTGGGGCGATGGGAATCTTCCAGATCGTGTTTCTTGTTGGCATGCGGCATACCACCTCGACGCACAGCGCGCTCTTTTTGAACACAAGTCCGTTATGGGCGCTACCGATCTCGTGGCTGATCGAGCGGCAACGGCCGCGGACCGGGGGGATGATTGGGGCGCTGCTCGGGTTTATTGGTGTGGTGCTCATGGTTGGTCAGCCGGACGCGACGGCCCGTACGACGTTACTCGGAGATCTCTTGACGCTGGGCGCGGCGATCTGTTGGGTCGGGGTGACGCTGATCCCGCGGCCGCTGGTCGCGCGATACGGAGCAGTGCCGGTCACGACGTGGATGCTGATGGGGAGCCTGGTCGTGGTTGGGCTCGTCGGAGCTCGGGACGCGGTGCAGAGCGTGGGAGATCCACCAGGGTGGGGCGCGTGGGGAGCGCTGCTGTACACGGGAGTCCTGGCGATGGTGGGGGCCAACGTGTTCTGGCAGCGAGCGGTGCAGCGGTTGGGAGCAGCGACGACCTTGGTCTACTACTACCTACAGCCGGGGATCGCGATGGTACTGGGTGTCGTATTCCTCGACGAGAGTGTGCGACTCACCCAGATAGTGGGCTTGCTGGCTGTGTTCGCTGGTGTGCTGGTCGCGCAGCGAGCGGCTATCACGCAGCCGGCGGTTCGGGTGGCGGATCCGGCGGGTCAGCGGGCGGACTGACGGTCGCTGCACCATCCGGGGTGGCGTGGCCGAGGCGTTCACGGACGGCGGTGGTGAGGTCGATGCCAGTCATGGCACTGAAGCTCTCGACAAGCTGCTGGACGATGATGGGGAGTTGGGTGGCATAGCGGCCGAGACCACTCGCCCCGTCGGGGCCGGTACCGGAGTCGAAGACAACGACGCGCTCAACCTGTGTGAGCGGGCGTGCGGCAGCCTCGACGACCTTGGGCAGTTGCTCGACGAAGGCTTGGTACATGAGCAGTTGCATTGCCACGGGGCCGTAGGCGTTGAGTGCCTCAGCAAGAGCGCGCTTGCCATCTGCTTCCGCGAGCATCGCGGCACGTTGGCCCTCCGCTTGTGCAACGAGCTCGGCCTGGAGTGCCTCGGCGAGGGCCTTCTTGGCGTCGGCTTCGGCCTGACCAACTTGGCGGATACGGGCGGCCTCGCCGGCACCGAGGAGTTCGCGCTCTCGGGAGGCGGCTTCGGCACGCACAATCGTGGCTTGGCGATCACCTTCGGCACGCAATATAGCCGCTTGCTTTTCCCCCTCTGCCCGAATAACAGTTGCCTCACGCTCGGCCTGAGCACCTTTGAGGACGGTCGCCTCGAGTTCCTTCTCGCGACGGCGTGCCTCCATCTCCTGGACAGCGATGGCTGCCTCCGTCCGAGCGAGCTCCACCTGTTGCTCGGCGACGACGACCTGACGGCGAGCCTCGGCTTCAGCGAGGGGTCCGGCCTGGGTGGCACGGGCGCGTTCGGCTTCGATTTCGGCGGCATAGCGGGCCTTGCGGACCTCGGCTTCCTTTTGGGCCGCGGCGGTTTCTGCGTCGGCCATGGCCTCTGCAATGGCGGCTTGCTGCATTGCCTGGGCGCGGCGGACGCGCGCATCACGCTCGGCCTCAGCTTTGCCGACCTCGGCATCCCGCTTTACTTCGGCGGTCCGGCGCTGGCCAAGTGCGTCGAGGTAGCCCTGCGGGTCGCTGATCTGCTGGATGGTGAGAACGTCGATCTCAATTCCCATGCGGGAGAGGTCGGCGGCGGACTCAGCGGCCAGTCGCTGGGCAAAGGCTTGCCGATCGGCATTGATCTGCTCGACTGTCAGTGTGCCGAGGATGGAGCGGAGGTGTCCCTCGAGGGTTTGGAAGATGACACTCCGGATTTGGTCTTGTGACATACCGAGAAAGCGTTCGATGGCGTTCATCAACATAATATCGTCGGAACCGACCTTGACGTTGGCGACCGCGTCGACTGAAACAGGCACGCCTTCCTTGGTGTATGCCGAGGTGATCTTCAGTGGGATGGTCATGACGTTGAGGGAAAGGAAGTCGACGCGCTCAATGATCGGGATGCGGACGCTGGAGCCGCCTTTGACGAGACGATACCCGACGGTTCGCCGTTGGCCAGTCTCGGGATCGATGATGGAGCGCTTGCGTCCGGAGAAAACGGCGACCATGTTAGGTGGGACCTTAACGATATTGCGACTGACAATAGCTAAGAGCGCAGCGAGGGCGAGGAGGATGAAGAGGACAGCAGCGAGAGCAAAGAGCACCTCGAGGATGGTCATGGAATGCCTCCCTCGTGCTTGACCTCGTGAGCCGCGACTTCGGTCGGTTCGACGACGACGGTGGTTCCAACGATGTCAGTAATGCGGACAAGATGCCCGGTCGGGATAGGCGTGCTGTGGGTGCTACGGGCCAGTAGCTGGCGGCTGCCAGTGGCATCGCGGACGACGACGTAACCAAGGCCGTCAGCTGGAATGGCAACGCTGACCTCAGCCAGTCGTCCGCGGAGTTCCTGGAGCGAGAAAGTGGTGGTCGCCTGCTGGCGATAGAAGAAGGCGACGAGCCACCAGGCGGCGGCGCCGAAGAGGAGCGCACTAGCCGCTGCGAGGAGCGCGCTCAGGAGCGGTGCTGTGTTGAGGTAGGTTGCGATGAGGCCGGTGGCACCAAAGGCAGTCAGGGCGACAGCGATCACCTTGCCGTTGAAAGGGCCGACTCCCTCACCAGCGTCCACATCGAAGGCGTCAGCGATCTCCCCGACGAGGAAGGTGGCGGCGAGAAAGAGGAGACCAAGGAGAGCGATAGCCAGGTAGAGGAAATAGATCAGCATGGCTCTCTCCAGAAAAGCAGCCCTGCTCCCGCCAGGCGAGCCGTCGTGCAGTACTACATCGCGTTCGGTTCGCTGACGGATGTTGCTTCGAGAGCAGTATACAGTCTCAGCGAGCGCGTTGGCTCGCGATTGTGGACAAGATTCCAGGGAATATTTGGTTCGATGAGGCGAGGCGCCCGCGGGAGGTGGCCAACTCTTCGGGCGTTACCGTGATTGCTGCGTCAAGCTGGTCTCCGCTCCGTGTCCCGCTAGACGGAGGCCTCACCCGGGAACAAGGCGGAGCAGACGATCATCACCACGCTGTGGGCTACCGCGGCCATCGCGGTTGCTGGTCAAGACGTACAGCGCGCCATCTGGACCTTCGACGACGGTGCGGAGACGACCGAACTCGCCCCGATAGAGGGGCTCAAGCTGTGTAACTGTCTGGCCGTCTGGTGCCAGGACAACTCGCCAGAGTGCCTGGCTTCGCAGTCCGGCGAAGAGCAGGTTCCCTTGCCACTGCGGGATGCGCCCAGCAGTGACAAATGTGGCACCGCTGGGTGCCCAGGTGTCGTTTCCGCTCTCGATGAGAGGTGGGACAGCATCAGGGAGCTCCTGACGCACAAGAGTGCCCACAACGAAGGGCCAGCCGTAGTTGCGGCCGGGCTCGATCAGGTTGACTTCATCGTGTGCAGCAAGGCCCAGATCGCCGGTGGGACCGTGCTCAGTGGCATAGAGGCGCCCATCGGGTGACCAAGCGAGCCCCTGGGGATTTCGGTGGCCATAACTCCATACGGGTGAGCCAGGGAACGGGTTGTCAGGAGGAATTGAACCATCGGGTTCGACACGAAGGATCTTGCCAGAGAGCGATGTCCGGTCCTGAGCAGCTGGCGGATTCCGCGCGTCACCAGTCGTGATGTACAGTCTCCCATCCGGGCCAAAGGCGATACGACCGCCGTCATGGATGGAGGCGCCAGGGATACGATCGATGATCACCTGAGGTTCGACCAGACGCCCATTTGACTCCGTGTAGCGAACGACGCGGTTCCACAGCTGATTTCCCTCGCTGTAGGTGTAATAGAGGTAAACCCAGTGCGTCTCGCCAAAGTTTGGGTGGAGTGCCAGGCCCAGCAAGCCACCCTCGCCAACAGCGGCAACTGGGAGCGTGAGCGCTGGTTCCGCAAGGAGTTCACCGTTCACGGCCAGGCGCACCCGTCCAGGCCGCTCCGTCAGGAAGAGACGGCCGTCAGGGGCAAAGGCCACCTCCCACGGTGCCTCCAGGCCGGTAAGTACCGTTTCGACTCGAATGGCAACAGGGCCGGAGGTTGGCACGGTCGGCGTTGGCACAGGGGTAGCCGGGCTGGAAGCGACAGTGGGGCTCGGTCCTGCAGTGGCAGCAGGTGTCGGTGTGATGACGGGGGCCGTCACCGTAGCTGCTGGCGATGGGCTGGGAAGCGGAGGACGGGTTGGTGGGCCGCTTTCCTGGCGGCTAATACCGATGGCACAACCCGGTAAAGCAAGCGTTGCGAGCAGGAACGAGCGGCGTGTGAGTCGCTGCTTCTTAGGCTGGCGGAGGATTCGCGCTCGATGCGGTCCTGAGTGCATTGCTGCCTTCCCTTCGTCACGCAGCTCCGAGATAGCGCAGGGCGATTGCAGTCATGAGCCGGACGCCAACCGCCAGCGCATCCTCATCAAGGTCGAAACGTGGGTGATGAGGTGGATAGATAATGCCGCGTTCCGGATTCGCCACCCCAAGACTGATCATGCAGACGGGCACGCGTTGAGCGACAAAAGCGAAGTCCTCCCCTGCCATGAGCGGCTCGCGGTCATAGACGCGCTCTGGCCCCAGGAGTTCTGTTGCCACTTGCCGTGCCAAGGCTGTGAGCGTGGGGTCGTTGTGCATTGCTGGATAGCCGCGCAGGTAGACCGTTTCGGCCTCAGCACGCATCGCTCGGGCAATGCCGGACGCAAGCTCACCGATGCGCTGCTCGAGGTGATCACGAACGGCGGGTGAGTATGTCCGCACAGTGCCCTCCAGGATAGCGTGGTCGGGGATGATATTGGTCGCCGTTCCGGCGTGGAGCTTGCCGACGGTGATCACTGCTGAGTCAAGCGGGTTGGTTTCTCGGCTGACGAGTGTCTGGAGCGCGATGACAATCTGCGCGGCGACGACGATCGGATCGACCGCGGTTTGGGGCTTCGCAGCGTGACCGCCGATGCCGCGCACGACGATGCGGAAGGTATCGGCCGCGGCCGTAGCGGGACCGGGTGAGATGGCGACCTCGCCGGCCCGATGGGTACTGTCGACGTGAAGGGCGAAGGCAGCATCGACTGGAGGATCGTCGAGAATGCCGTCGGCAACCATGGCGGCAGCACCACCGGGTCCCTCCTCGGCCGGCTGGAACATGAGCTTGACGGTGCCAGCGAAACGATCACGCAAGGCATGCAGGAGTTCGGCTACGCCGAGCAGAATGGTGGTGTGAGCATCATGGCCGCAGGCGTGCATGACGCCGGGGCGGGTCGATCGATAGGGGACGTCGTTCTGCTCGTCGATCGGGAGCGCGTCCATGTCAGCGCGGAGGAGAACGGTACGGCCTGGGCCTCGCTCGCCGCGGATCAAGGCGAGAATCCCGTTTCCTCCCGTTGTCGGCCCCGGTTGAATTCCGGCAGCCCGTAGTGCCTCCGGTGACATGAACAGCGGGCGCCCGTCACCACCGAGGCCCGTCCGGTGCTCGATCCCGAGTTCGCGCAGATGTCCGGCAACGAGACGCGCTGTGTTGACTTCTTGCAAGGAGAGTTCCGGGTTCATGTGAAGATAGCGGCGCGTCTCGCGCAACCAGGCGTCGAGCTCCGGTGTGACTCGAACCAGTTCGTCCCACTGCATCGCGCTCTCCCTTCGTCGCATGTCCGGGCTGATCGTACCATCCGAGACCGTCGGTAGGGCGAATGGTTTGGGAGGTGAAAAGGGGGCGTGCGGAGCCTGGACTTTCGGATCACGCTGCCCAGGGTGCGGCTTGGAGCAAAGCCTGGTGTCAAGGAGAGAGGGGAAAGTCACGCGATCGTTCGGCAGCGTGGGGCAGCGCAAACGTCTACTCCAGTGCCGGGTCAGGTGCGTCCGGAAGGGGCCGTGACGGGATGCTATTACGAGGGGCTTGCGGGATTGGGTCACCGCTTCGTAGGGGGCGATGTATCGCGCCCGCCGTCCCGGACGGCCGGGATGACGCGGCAATCACCGAGCGCCGTAGGTGTGCAAAAGACCCCCTTGACCGTTGGCCAGCCCTCGCTGCCCTCACTCCGGTGCAACCCTCACCCAGTCTCCCGCAGTCACTCCCCTCAGCCCCTGACCCCCTCTCCCGTGCGTGGCGCGAGAGGGGGAACGCTTGAGGAGCGGTGCTTACCGGAAAACAGTGGCGGTGGTGTTTGTCAGGGTGCTCTGCGATCATTCTGTCAGGCACGGGAAGGCGAGTCAGAAGTTGGGGGTAGGCAGGTGATTGGCAATGGTTCCGAGTAGAGCTGTGCGGAGTGGGATGCGCCGCGAAGTATTCCGGTAACACGAGGTGCCGAGCGCGCTGATCGCCTCCTGGTCGTGTTTATGGGACTGGTGGAAAGTGCGTTCCGGTGACGAGACGAGCAGGAGTGACGGTGCGGGAAACTGATAGACAGTGGCATGGCTGGTAGCCCAGGCCTTGGATCAGGGGACATGAAGAGCAATGTGACGCCTTCCCGGACAGTCAGTGATGATCGAGGGGGTTGACGCAGTGGGCACAAATGGGGGAAACGGCATGTATATCGGGCGCTTTCCGTACGGCCGATACGCGCGAGCTCCGCAGCCGGACCTCACAGTAGAGGATCTGCGGCGCGTCTACGTTCTGGTACCGCGGGAGGATGGTCGCGGCGATGAAAACATTACGGTGGCCGAAATGACTGACCGGCAGTTCCGTGAATGGATTGTGGCGAAGGCGGCGCTGCATGGGGTGCCGCTAATCCCGCCGTTGGGGCGGATTGGTCTGGAGACCCGCGTCCGCCTCTTGAACTACCTCATTCACCAAGGTGTGCGGATCTATCTCGTGCCGAAGCCGGAGGCATGAGCGGAATCGTACCGAGACGGCAGTTGTCAGCATAGAAGCCATAGTCATTCTCTTTCACTGTGGCAGACTGGGTATCGGATTCACAGAGAAAGCACAGTGCTGGGAAAGGGCACCTCTCCGTTCCGGCGTCATGCGCGGGAGACGCAACAGGAAGCAGGCGAAGTCATCGTGTTGGGTACAGTGTGGCCAGGTGCGGAAGGTCGGACTCTGCTTCGAGTTCTTGACTGGGCAGGGCGGGGGTGAGTGGCTGTGGTTTCCTCGGAGGATGCTCATCCTGTCACTCACAGGCAGTGTGGCTGTCCTGCGCGCTGTTCTCACTGTGGTTGTGGGGAAGGATCAGTAGTGCTCGATCCTGCGGAATCTTGCTGGTAGCGGCAATCTGTCCCCTGGAGGCGAGACAGACCAACTCCTTGCGTCACGGATAGAGGATCCCTTTAGGTTGGACGGATACTGCGTGGTGTACCCCACCCGAGGCCACCGGATTCTCAGGCGATCGGTCGGTGCGAAACGAGCATTGCTGGCCCGCGCCGGTCGGCCTGGTATCTTCTCCGGGACGATGTAAAGGCCGTTTCGATCATACAGGCGAGGCGAGACGGTATTTCTCGCTATTGCACGGAAGGCGGGCGGTGTCCTAACGGGGACATAGGGCGCCGTGCTCGCGGGAGAAAGGCATGGGCAGGGTCGGCCCCTTCATCGGGAATGCAGAAGGCAGTGCGTGATCCTCGGCTAGAAGGGGTGGCAGGGATGGTTTTGTTGAGCAGGGTGTGAAGCGAGCGGTCTCGCACAGCTCTTCCCGTGTGCTCCTCCTTATCGTTTCCCTCTCTGTCAGAGCGTAGGGGATGTCTCTCCTTCAACAGCAGCACATCGCTCGTTTGGCAGGCAGGTGGTCCTGTTGCCGACCGAGCGGAGACGCACTGTCGTCGATTGAGCCTGTGTCCCTGGCTGCAGGATGCGGGGGGCTTTGCCGCTGCGGTGCCGTGTTCCTTGGAAGCACAGCGGCCTGGGGGTTGGGAGGAAAATTGCAAGCCCATGCGTGCGCGGCTCGCCCCTCGGTACCGGGGTAGTGTGGACTTCCGTCCCTCCCCTGCTTCCGACCGTCAGGATATCGGCAAGTTGCCGACCGATGCGTAGTGTTGGTCATGCAAACGAGGGGCAGGGAAGCAGAAGGGCGGTTGCCGATGGGGATCTTCGAGACGATGCGGGTAAGCCTGTCGGCTCTGACGGCACAACGAGTGCGGATGGATGTCACAGCGTCGAATTTGGCGAATGTCGACACGACGCGGACGCCACAAGGGGGACCGTACCTGCGACGACAGGTCGTCTTTGCTGCGGAGCAGCCAAGTCCCTTTGCTCGTCTTCTGCAGACACGGACCGGGATCGTGCAGACGCCCCCAAGCGTTGCGCGCGGCGTTCACGTCGCTGGCATCGTCGTCGACCAGCAGGCGGTGCGCGAGGTTTACGATCCGAGCCACCCGGACGCTGATGCGAACGGGATTGTGCGCTACCCGGACATCGATGTGGTGAGCGAGATGACGAATCTTATCGCTGCAACCCGGGCGTATGAGGCGAACGTGACGGTACTGGAGTCACTGAAGGCGATGGCGATGCGGGCATTGAGCATCGGCCGAGCGTGAGCCTCACGCGCACGGTGGAGAGGGGGACAAGATGAGCATCGCGCCAGTTGCACCGATCACGGGAGAGATTGCGCCGGTCGGAAGTGGGACAGCATCGCCGGCGTCGAAACCGAGCGGTCCATCCTTCGGCGAGGTGTTAGAGAAGGCTTTTGGAGCGTTGAACGAGCAGTTGAACGAGGCTGACCGGCTAGCACTGGCACTGGCAGCCGGAGAAGACGTTGACCTGCACCAGGTCATGGTGGCCTTGGAGACGGCGTCGATTGGGTTGCAGGCAGCGCTGCAGATCCGCAACCGGGCGCTCGAGGCCTACCGTGAAGTCATGTCGATGCCGATCTAATTGGTAGACGGAACGAGCGAGCACCATGCTGCGACGGTTTGCACCATACTGGGAGCTCCTACGAGAGCGCTGGGACGGGCTCAGCCAGAACCGGCGGGTGGCGATTGTCGCCGTTGGTCTGACGGCGATCTTTGCCGTCGCGCTTCTGCTCCTCATTCAGCCGCCGCAGCAGTATGCGCCGCTCTACTCGGGGCTTTCGGCGGACGATGCGGCTGCGATTATCGAGCAGCTTCGGCAGCAGGGAGTGCCTTACAAGCTCTCGAATGACGGAACTGCGATCAGTGTACCGGTCGATCAGGTTGCGAAGCTGCGACTAGCCCTGGCAGCACAGGGGTTACCTAAGAGCGGGACACTTGGCTTTGAGCTGTTCGACCGCTCCTCGTTTGGGGTGACCGACTTCCAGCAGCGGGTGAACTACCAGCGGGCGTTGGAAGGAGAGTTGGCGCGGACGATCAGCCAGCTCGACGGGGTGCGGTCGGCACGCGTACACCTGGTCATCCCGGAGCAGTCGCTGTTCACCGAGCAGCAGCAGCCGACGACGGCAGCGGTGGTCCTGCAGCTGAAACCGGGGAGTCGGCTGACTGATGAGCAGGTGCGCGGTGTGGTGCACCTGGTCTCAGCCGCTGTACCGGGACTTCAGCCGGAGCACGTCACGGTGGTGGACGAGAGCGGGAATGCGCTCTGGTCGGGTGGCGGCGTAGCGGCGGCTGGTGGGATGAGCGATCACCTCAAGGCACAGCGAGCGTTCGAGACGGCGATGGCGACGCAGCTCCAGACGATCGTAGCGCGAGTGGTCGGGAACAACAACGCGGCTGTGCAAGTCAGTGCGAGCTTTGACTGGGACCAGCGGCAGGTGGACAGTGAGATCTATAGTCCGAACGGTACCCAGCCGCAGGTGCGCAGCCAACAGGAGCGCGTGCAGACGACGGAAGGGACGACGACCGGCCCGATTGGTGTGCCTGGGGTAGACAGTAACGTAGACACCTATCAAGAAGGAGCGGCTGGGCAGAACCAGCAGCGCAGCGAGCTGCGGGAGAGTACGGTGAACTACGAACTCTCCCGACAGGTGGAGCGTGTCGTCCAAGCACCAGGAAAGATTCAGAGGCTCTCGGTGGCGGTCGTGCTGAACAGCGCGGCGGTGGATCCTGCCGTAGCCGAGCAGGTACGGGATCTGGTGGCGGCTGCTGCAGGGATCGTACCGGAGCGTGGTGATCAGGTCACGGTGAGCGTCGTGCCGTTCACAACGGCGACGGCGGAGGAAGCTGTGGCTGGTCCAGCGCTGATGGATCGCGTTCTGGAAGCGGCACGGATCGGCGCGATGGTGCTGATTCCGTTGCTCGCGCTGCTCTTTGCCTGGCGTGTGCTTGCCGCGCAGCGTACCGCGCTGCCTCCGGCGCCACGCTACGAGGTGGCCACGGAGGTGCTACCGGGGCCTGCGGCCGCTGCTGCAGGGGCAGCCGGGCCGTCAGCCGGCCTGCCAGGGCAAGCAGAGGCAGCGCTCAAGCCACCGAGTGGCCCGCCGCCAACGTTGCGAGAACTTCAGGAGCTGGCCAAAAAGGATCCCGCCACAGTGGCACATGTCGTGCGGGCCTGGCTGAACGAGGAGTAGCGGTGCAATGACGGCGCAGATATCGCTGAGGCAGGGGAACCAGCCCCAACCGCTCAAGGGAGCGGCGAAGGCAGCTGCGCTGTTGATGGCACTGGGGCCGGATTATTCGGCAAAGGTGCTCCAGCATCTGCAAGAACACGAGATTGAGGCGATCACGGTGAAGGTCGCGACGATGCCGCGTCTCAGCGAGGACGAGGTGCGGCAAGTGCTCGACGAGGCCCATGAGATGGCGGTCGTGCACCGATATCTCGCGGTCGGTGGCATCGAGTACGCGCGTGAGATGCTCGCACGGGCGATGGGGCTGGAACGAGCGAATGCGTTGATTGACCGCGTGGTCACAATGAATCCACCGACTCCGTTTGAGTTCTTGCGGAAGTCCGACCCTCGACAGATGGCGATGTTCTTGCAGAACGAGCATCCGCAGACGATTGCGCTCATCCTCTCGCATCTGCCGCCGGTTCAGGCAGCAGCAGTGATCAGTCACCTGAATGAGGATCTGCAAGCGGAGGTTGCGCGGCGCATCGCAACGATTGATCGGACACCGTCGGAGATCATCAAGCGGGTCGAGGAGATTATGCGGCGTCGTATGTCGTCGCTGTTGACTCAGGACTCGCGCACCGTTGGTGGTGTGCCGCATCTGGTTGCCATTCTGAGCAAGGTCGATCGAAGTACTGAAAAGCACATTCTGGAGCGTCTCACCGAGGTTGACCCGATGCTTGCGGAGGAAGTCCGCAAGCTGATGTTCACGTTCGACGACCTGATCCTGCTCGATGACCGGTCGCTGCAGCGGGTGCTGCGCGAGGTGGATATGCGCGACTTGGCATTGGCGCTGAAGGCGGCGCGAGACGAACTGAAGGAGAAGATCTTCCGGAACATGTCGCAGCGAGCAGCGGAGCTCCTGCGGGAAGAGATCAGTTACCTGGGGCCGGTGCGGATCCGGGCGGTGGAAGAGGCACAACAGCGAATTGTGGCGGTCGTGCGGCGACTGGAAGAGGCCGAGGAGATTGTGATCTCGCGTGGCGAGGAGGCGATCCTTGGCTAGCGCGCGCGTGGTCAAGCGGGAGGCAGCAGCGCCGGTGGGAAGCGCGGTGGTGGTCCCGCAGCCTTCCCCACACGACCGAATGGTGGCGGTGCAACTTCTCGCAGAGGCGGAAGAGCGGGCCGCGGCGATCATCGCTGCAGCGGAGGCGGAGGCAGCGGCGATCGTGGAGGCTGCGCAGCGGGAGGTCGAGACGCTGCGGCAGCAGCTGTGGGAGGCGGCGCTGGTCGAGGCCCGGGCGCAAGTTGAGCAGGAGCTGGCGGCGGAACAGCGGGAGCTCCTGACGAGGTTACGGGAACTGCTTGAGCGGGCAGTGCTGCGCGAGGAGGAAGTGCGACAGGCGTACGCGCGGCTCGTTGTCGAGCTGGCAGTACTCGTCGCAGAGGCAGTGCTGCGTCGGGAGGTTGCTCGCGATGAAGCGCTGCTTGGGCGCCTGGTACAGGTGGCACTTGAGCAGGCACCGAGTGCGCCGGTGACGCATTTGATCGTGCATCCAGAGGACGTCGAGCGGGCGCGGGAATGGGTACGGCTGAGTTGGAACGGCCGACCGTCGGTGGAAGTGGTGGGCGATCCACACGTGGATCGCGGAAGTTGTGTGCTGGGGACACCCGTCGGATTCGTGGACGCGCGGTTCTCGACGCAACTTGCCGAACTGCGCCGCGCACTCCTGGAGGTGGCGGATGAGTCCTGAGGCGCTGCTCGAACGCTTCCGGCAACGGGTGCGAGCGGTGCAGCCGATCCGCCGCGAAGGGCGAGTAGTGCGCGGAATCGGCCTGACGGTGGAGGCGATCGGGCTCGACCTCGAGATTGGTGATCTGTGCCACATCTTTCCGACCTTCGCAGAGGAGGGGCGGCTGGCAGCCGAGGTAGTGGGATTTCATGACGAACGGTTGGTGTTGGTGCCGCTGGCCGAACTGCGCGGTGTCCGACATGGGAGCCGAGTGGTGCCAGCACCAGAGGCGCTGCACATACCGGTTGGCCCGGAGCTCTTGGGGCGCGTGGTCGACGGACTCGGACGGCCGATCGACGGGAAGGGGCCATTGCGCAGCCGGCGGCGTGTGCGGCTGGGTGGCGCGCCACCGAGCCCGCTGCAACGGATGCCGATTCGGGAGATCCTCCCGACTGGCGTGCGGGCGATCGACGCCGCTCTGACCTGTGGCCGCGGGCAGCGGCTGGGAATCTTCGCCGGCTCGGGAGTGGGGAAGAGCACGTTGCTCGGGATGATTAGCCGCAAGGCTGTCTGCGACGTACGGGTGATCGCGCTGATTGGTGAGCGCGGGCGCGAGGTTCAGGAATTCATTGAACGCGATCTTGGGCCGGAAGGACTGGAGCGGGCGGTCGTCGTGGTCTCGACATCGGACCAACCGGCGTTGCTGCGGATCAAGGCGGCCTGGACGGCAACCCTGCTTGCAGAGTACTTCCGCGACCGTGGGGCGAGTGTCGTGCTGATGATGGATTCGGTGACACGCTTGGCGATGGCGCAGCGTGAAGTGGGGCTGGCGGCGGGAGAGCCGCCAGCGACCCGTGGGTATCCGCCCTCGGTCTTTGCCTTGCTCCCACGGTTGCTTGAGCGAGCAGGGAACTCCGAACGCGGAAGCATCACTGCGTTCTACACCGTGCTGGTGGAAGGGGACGACCTGAATGAGCCGATTGCCGATACGGTGCGCGGCATTCTGGACGGGCATATCGTGCTCTCGCGGGCATTGGCTGATCGGGGTCATTTCCCGGCAATCGACATCTTGGCGAGTGTGAGCCGGTTGATGCCCAACCTGGTGTCGGAGCGGCACCGGGCGCTGGCGGCGGAGTTACGTGAGCTACTCGCTGCATACGAGAGCGCACGAGATCTCGTGGATATCGGTGCTTACGTAAGCGGAACGAATCCGACGGTTGATCGAGCGTTGGCGCTGTTGCCGGAACTCCGACGGTTTCTGCAGCAGCGGCCGGAAGAGTGCACCACGTTTGAGGAGACGCTGGCCTGGCTTGAGAAGCTCCTCACCGGCAAGCCTGTGGACAGCATCCGGTCTGTGGACATGCAGGTGGCATAGGGGGTCAGCGCGCATGGTGCGGACCTTACGACAGCGGGCAGCACGGATGCAGCGGTTGCTGGAGTACCGCGAGCAGCTGGTTGAGGAGGCACAGCGCCGCTTAGCAGAAGAGCAACGTTTCGTTGTGGCTTGCGAGGCAGCGTTGGCTCAGCTTGAGGCGTCGCAGCGAGCGTTGGCAGTGAGCCTCGCGACCCTGGCTGGGAAATCAGTGGATGCGACGCTGCTGAGCGGTGCTGAGGCGTATCAGGCGTGGTTGTCGCAACGGCGTGACGAGCGCGAGGCCGCGCTTGCGGAGGCAAAGCGCCGGGCGGAGGCTGCGCGTGCGGTGCTGGTGGCACAGCGTCGCGAGGCGAAGAAGTTGGAGCTCGTGCGGGCGCGCTGGCTGGGCGAGGTGCGGCGAGCCGAACTCGCGGCCGAGGCGAAGCTTCTTGACGAGATTGCGAACGGCCAAGCGGCGCGGCGGACGCTCGGCGCGGAGCGGCTGGGATAGGGGGCGGGTATGGCGGGGATCACGATCCCTCCAGAGATCTTGGCGACGATGCCGGCCCGGTTTGGCATCCGCTCACCACAGCTTGGGGGACCGACTGCGAACAACACGCAGTTCTGGGCACTCTTGGCGCAGCGCGGAGTTGTGGCGGATTCGCCAACATCCGCCGGCCGTGATCCGCTGGCCGATCTACGCGGTGTATGGCCGGTTCATGGGCCAGTGACCTCGACGTTTGGGCCGCGGTCGCTGCTACCTGGCGAGCAGTTCCACACCGGCATTGATATTGGAGTTCCGGAGGGGACGCCGGTACGGGCGACGGCGAGCGGTGTCGTGCGGTTCGTCGGGAATACAGACGGGTATGGGCTGCGAGTCGAGATCGATCACGGGAACGGAGTGACCACGCTCTACGCGCACCTTAGCGAGGCGAGTGTGGTTCCCGGACAGCGGGTCGAGCGTGGCCAGACGATCGGCAAGTCGGGGAATACCGGAGCATCGACAGGACCGCACCTCCACTACGAGATCCGGCAAAACGGACGGCCAATCGATCCGTGGTTGTCGCTGCAAGCGAGTGGACCGGCTGGTAGTGGTGGACAGAGCGTGCTGAGTTTGCCATTCGGAAACCTGATCGTTGCAACTGCGCAGCGCTACGGGCTCGATGCCGCGCTCTTGGCTGCGATGGTGAAGGTGGAGAGTGGTTTCGATCCCCGTGCCGTGTCATCGGCAGGGGCCAAGGGGCTAATGCAGCTGATGGATGGGACAGCAGCAGCGCTCGGGGTGCGGGATCCGTTCGACCCGGCGCAGAACCTGGATGGTGGAGCGCGCTACTTCCGGGATCTCCTGCAGCGGTTCGGCGGTGATGTGCGACTGGCGTTAGCGGCCTACAACGCAGGGCCGAATGCGGTGCGGGAGGCCGGCGGGATTCCGCCGTATCCAGAGACGCAGCGTTATGTGGAAGCGGTGATGGCGACCTGGCAGATGCTGAGCCGGGGAAGCTGAGGGGTGCGACATGGCGGGGACAGTCGATCCGATTGGCGTGCTCACGCGAGCACTTGACGCACTGGCGTTGCGGCAACAGGTGACAGCGAGCAACGTGGCCAATGCCGAAACGCCGGGCTTCCGGGCACAGGCGGTGCGTTTCGAGGAGTTGCTTGAGTCGATGCTGACCGGCCGCTTCGCTCCGCTGCCGCTGGCACGGACAGACCCGCGACACATTGCGACGACGCCGGTTTCCGCAAGTGCGGTGCAGCCGCAAGTCGTCGAATTGACTGGAACGCGGTACCGCAACGACGGCAACAATGTGGATATCGAGCGGGAGATGGGGTTACTCGCAGAGACAACGCTGCGCTACAGCGCACTGAGCGAAGTGCTGGCGCGGCGATTGGCGATGCTGCGCGCGATGGCAAGCGGTGGGCAAGGCGGCTGACGCCGGATGAGGAGGTGCGGCGGTGGTCTTTCCAGTGGTCGGTCAGAGGGGCGGAGTACAAGGGTTTGCCGGGCCTCCTGGATTGCTAAGAGCACAGGGTGCTGCAGATGTCTTCCTTGCACTGTTGGCCGCCCTTTTGAGCGAAAGTCAGTGGCCAACTGGCGCGCAGCAGGTGGTGGGCGACGAGGGCTCAGCGTCTCTGCGTGCATCACTTCAGGACAAACGTGAAGTGGAGGGGGAAACGCCCACATTAGCAGGGGCGCTGGCGGTGCTGGGAGCTGCCCCAGGATGGCCGGCTGCCGTGTCCGGGCAACAGGTGGAGCCGGGAGTGGTCGTGCCTCATGAGACAGAGGGTGAAGTGGCGCGCGGGGTGCCCGGCGTCGGGCAAGTGACCGCTCAGCAGGGGGTGATGCTGTCGGTACCCAAGGGTACCGATCAGGTGTCTAAGACGAGCTCGCCGGAGCCAGCGGGTGAGCAGCTCCTCTCTGGGGCATCGACTGCTGGACATGCGGCGGTGGGTCGAGGGCAACCTCAAGTGCAGTCTCCGGTGAGCCAGGCGAGTGTTCGCGAGGGTCAGCTGATCAGTGACCTGACAGCAGTGCAGAGTACGCTCGCGCCTGATGCTACCGGCGCTCGCGCAGTTGTTTCGGCGGCACAACTTGATCACGGGGGGCAGAGCGGGAGAAAGGCTCCTGTCGCTCGTTTTCAGGGAATCGTACCGCGGGAAGTCGAGGGAGCGCTGCGAGCAGTAGCGGTTGAGCAGCAGGTTCCATCAGAAGAGTTGTCAACCGCGATGGTGCGTGATGTCAGCGCCGGCGAGAGCGTGAGCACAGCTGAACATGCAGGGATCGCCGTGAAGAGCACTGGACGCAGGGATCAGGGGCATGGCGCGGCGGAAGGGGCAGAGCTCGTGGGCTCTTTGTCGCCGACGACGAGAGGGGGCGTGGAGCAAGCGACGGTGCAGACGAGTGAGCCTGGGGGTTGGGTGGAGCCGATAGCGCAGGTCGAAGAGCAGGTGCTGCAGGCGCTGGAGCGGGGCGTGCGGCAGGTACGAGTGCGCTTGGAGCCACCGGAGCTCGGCGTGGTGGATGTGCGGGTGCGAGACATCGGTGGGCGGCTGGAGGTGACGCTCGCCGCGGAGCACCCGGAGGTGCGGCAGGCACTGGAACATGGACGCAACGGACTGCGAATGGCCTTGGCGGCAGGTGGGTTCAGCGTGCAGCGGCTCGAGGTCCAGCCGCTCATGGGGAGCAGTGGACAAGACCTGCTCGGTGGGATGCCTAGTGGGAGCGGGTGGAGCGGTGGCCAGCAAGGGACAGCTGGTGACCCTGGTTGGGCGCGGGAGAACGCGATGGTGTCCCAGCTGCCACCAAGGGAGGTTGCGGAGCAGGAGCGCCGTCGAAGTTTTCAGCCGGCCAGCCTTGTTGATACCTGGGCATGAGCGTGAGGTGAAGCAATGAGCGTCAGCGGCATCGGCAGGAGCACAACTGGGAATGGGATGCCGGGGCAAGCAACCGGGGTCGGGAGCGCTCCGGGAGGACGGCTCGACAAGCAAGCGTTTCTGATGCTGCTGGTGGCGCAGCTGAAGAACCAAGATCCGCTCAATCCGATGCAAGACCGTGAGTTCATCGCGCAGCTGGCCCAGCTGAATGCGCTCGAGCAGTTGCAACAACTGAACGAGACAGTGGCAGCAATGGCGCAGCATGCGGCGCTGGGGCAGGTGGCGGGATACCTTGGGAAGGTCGTGAGCGGTCTTGAGCGGACGAGCGGTCAACTGGTGAGCGGCACGGTGGTGCGGGCAACGATCCTGGACGGTGCGGCGGTGCTCGAGCTCGCCGGAGGACAGCAGATCGACGTTCGTGACGTGGTGAGCGTCGCCGTCGCGGAGTCGGAGCAGCAAGGGGCCGAAGATAGTGCGGGTGGTGCGGCGGGAAGCGCTGGGAACCCCGAGGAATCCGCGCCGCCGACCCTGCCTGGCGAGATGTGACAGGGCGTGATGACGGGTGATGGAACGACGAAGGGGGACGAGCCATGATGCGGTCGATGTTCTCAGCGATCTCGGGGTTGCGGGCACACCAGACCTGGATGGATGTCATTGGCAACAACATTGCTAACGTGAACACGACCGGGTTCAAGGTCGGGCGAGTGCGCTTCACGGACATCCTAAGTCAGTTAGTGCGTGGGGCGAGCGGGCCGACCGAGCAGCGGGGCGGCATTAACCCGCTCCAGATCGGGCTTGGTGCAGTGGTGGGAGCGGTTGACACGATCCACACGCAGGGAGCGTTGCAACTGACGGGGAAGCCGAGCGACCTTGCGATCCAGGGCGACGGGTTTTTCGTGGTGAGTGACGGATCACAGACGCTCTTCACGCGGGACGGCGCTTTTGATATCGGGTCGGACCTACGGCTCGTGAATTCATCGAACGGGTTCTACGTGTTGGGTTGGCAGGCAGATGCGAACGGGAATGTTGACACAGCCGGACCGGTTGGTCCGATCACCATCCCGATTGGCCAGCAGCTCGATGCCGTGCCAACGACGCAGATCACCGTGCAGGGGAATCTGGATGCAAATCAGGATGCAGCGGCACCAACGCCGCATTATGTGACAAAGGTGAGCATCGTCGACTCGCAAGGGAAGCGGCATGAGTTTTACATCGTGTTCAACAAGACGTCGCAGAACCCATCCGAATGGAACTACACAATACAAGAAGATGACCCACGGACAGCCACTCAGGAAGGATCTGGTTCTGAGTTCGCGCTTAGCGGGTCGACGAGTGGGACGCTCAAATTCGACCCTGATGGGAATTTGATCTCACCGTCAGGACCCATCACTGTGACACTTGACGCAAGTAACAGTGGTGCAGGGTCAGTTACCGCGACAGTCGACTTCAGTCGACTCACCCAGTTGGCGGCGCCCTCTACGGCGAATGCGGCGGCGAATGGAGCTCCGGCCGGCTCGCTGACCACCTTCACAGTGAGTCAGTCGGGTGAAGTGCTGGGGATCTACTCCAATGGAGTCACCAAGGTGATTGGTCAGGTGGCGTTGGCGCTCTTCACCAACCCCGGTGGCCTGATGAAGGTGGGCGGAAATGCCTACTTGCCGACGGTTAACTCGGGTGAGCCGATTATCGGCCCGGCCGACTCCGGTGGGCGCGGGAAGATTGCGAGCGGGTACTTGGAGATGTCCAACGTGGACCTGGCCCAAGAGTTCACCAGCATGATCATGGCGCAGCGCGGTTTCCAGGCGAATTCGCGGGTCATCACAGCGAGCGACGAGGTCCTGCAAGAACTCGTCAACCTGCGGCGATAGGGAAGTTCAACGAGAGATCGGGACACACGTCCCCATAGAGGCGCCCGAAGGCGGTGCTCCGCGCGAGCGGGGGAAGGGTTGTTGTGGTGCGGTGGCCAGGGTGGCAGGTCATACTCCTCGTGAGTTCGCTGGCGATGGCGGCGGGCGGGGGCGCGCTGTTATTTGCGCCAGCAACGGGGGCGGCGGAAGTGGTGATCACCGTGACCCGCTCCGCAGATGGTACCGGATCGTGTACAGGCTCGGGCACGAGCCGCACCTGTCCGACGCTGCGGGCGGCGGTGATCGAGGCGAACGGGCTCACCGACCCCGTGACCATTCGGCTGGGGGCCGATACTTACGAACTCTTCATTCCGCCAGCAACCGACGATACCACAGCGTCAGGAGACCTCGACGTGACAAAGCGGGGTGGTGTGCTGCGGGTTCGCGGTGAGGGGAGCAACCGGACGGTCATCGCGGGTGCCTGGCCAGCGGGGGAATCTGACCGGCTTATCGACGTCGGCAGTGGCGCGACGGTGGTCTTGGAGGGGCTTACCCTCACAGGAGGAGCAGCGAGTCACGAGGACCCGCGCGACTTTGACGGTGGAGCAGTTTGGGTCGGCGGGGTGTTGCAGCTGAGTGATGTGCAGTTTGTGAGCAACAGTGCACAGAAGCATGGTGGAGCCGTCTTTGTGGCGCCGAGCGGGACGATCGTACTTGCGCCGGACGCAGGGACGATCGTCTTTGAGGGGAATCAGGCGGGAGCGAGTGCGGAGGAGCCGGGGAACGGCGGGGCGCTGGCCGTGGAGGGGACAGTGATTCTCGATGGGACAGTGCGTCTCACCGGGAATCAGGCCAGCGGTGTGGGCGGGGCGATCTGGGTGAAAGATGGACGACTGGTGTTGGGGAGCCGAGTGAGCATCGGTGGTGCAGGGGCAAGCGACCCCAACCAGGCGGGAGTCGATGGTGGGGGAGTGGCAGTCGAGGGTGGGCAGGTGGAACTGCAAGGGACGCTCGTGCGGGGGAACGTGATCGAAGAGCGTGAGGGGCGAGGCGGTGGTCTGTGGGTCGCGAAGGGACAGGTGACGCTCCGTGGCGCGACAGTGGTGGGCAACCGGGCGGGGTTAGGTGGCGGAATTGCGACTGATGAGGGGATCCTGACCCTGTTGGACAGTGAGGTGCGCGAGAACCAAGCGATGCAGGATGGGGGAGGCTTGGCCATCCTCGGCCGGGGAAGCGGACAGATCATTGGCGGGACAATTGCTGGGAATACCGCGGTGGAAGGTGATGGCGGTGGACTCTTCAATGCGGGGACGCTTGCCCTCTCGCGGACGGTGATCGAAGGGAACACCGCCGAGGCAGGTTCAGGCGGCGGGATTCTGAACAGTGGGACGCTCGACCTTAGCTCCCCGGAGACGGTGATTGTCCGTGGCAACCGCGCACGACTTGGAGGAGGAGTGGCAAGCATTGGGAGCGCGCGGTTGCGGAGTCTGATTGTGCAGAACAACGAAGCAGCGCAAGACGGTGGAGGTATCTGGAACAGCGGCGAGATGCTGTTGGATGGTGCAAGCATTGAAGGAAATCGGACCGACGGGACAGGGGGCGGTATCCACCATACCGGTAGCAAGACGCTTACGGTGCAAGGGAACAGCGTGGTGCGTAGCAACCAGGCCACACTCGACGGTGGGGGAATTGCTGCGTATGGCAAGGTGGTCTTCAGTGGAGCGACGATCGAGGGGAATCGGACAGGCGGCTCTGGTGGTGGTGTGCTCGCTGCGAATCAGGCGGAGTTCCGCAGTGTCCAGCTGATCGACAACCAGGCGGCGAACGACGGCGGCGGTGTGCTCGTCGGGGAAGCCGGAAAGGTCACACTGAGCGATACGGCGATCCGTCGGAGCACGGCTGGCCAGCTTGGTGGCGGCATCGCTGTGCGCAGTGGGGGACAACTGGTTGCACAGGCGAGTTCGGTCACGGAGAACCAGGCGCTGTCGTACGGAGGCGGGATCGCGACGCTCGGGTCGGTCGGATTGACCAACGTGACGGTGAGCACCAACGTGAGCCAGCAGCGGGGCGGTGGGCTCTGGGTTGGGCCGCAGGGCAGCGCGACTCTGCAGTTCGTGACGATGGCCTCGAACGCTGCAGCGGCTGGCGGTGCGCTTTACAACGACGGCGGCACTGTGACGCTGCGCGGCGCGTTGATCGCGGCGAGTCCCGGCGGTGGGAACTGTGGTGGGATCGCGCCGAGTTCGCAGGGTGGCAACCTGGAAGACCGTGACAGCTGCGTTCTCCGGGGGAGCGGCGACCAGGCGAACGCTGCGCCGAACCTCCAGCCGTTGCAGGTGGACTCCACCTACGGCACGCTGTTCCATGCGCTCGGCCTCGGGAGCCCAGCGATCGATGCTGCGGGGACGCAGAGTTGTCCCGCGGACGACCAATTGCACACGAAGCGTCCGCAGGGGTCGGCCTGTGACATCGGTGCCTACGAGTACCCAGTACCCGAAGTCACTCCCATGCCGTCGGCGGTCCCAACAGGCACACCGGGAGCGACGCCGGTCGCGACGCCACGCACAACCCCGACGGTAGGAGGCTCGCTCACCGGCCCGGCAACACCGGTCGTCGGTCGTGGGCCAACACCAACACCGACAATCGGTTTGCCGAATACCGGGACAGCGGATAGTGGCCGCGGTGTTCGATTGCTTGGACTCGGCCTCATCATGCTCGGCCTTACGGGAACGCTGGCCGGCGGAGTGGGGCTCGTGCGCGCTGAGCGGCGTGAGCGGCGAGGTGCGGCGGAGTGAGCAGTGCGCTACGGGGCGAGCCTGGCGGTCCTGGCGTTGGCAGCATGGGTGCTGGGTGTGGGTGCAGGCCTCCTCGGGGCGCTCACGCTTGGTGACGACCGCGTGGACCAGCCGACGCCGCCGGTACGTTCCGTGGTGCGTGTCTCCCCAACCGTCGCACTGCAGATGGTGAGTCCTACGGCGGTACGCGAACCAACGCCTCTCCCCACACCAACGACGGTCATCGTATCGATCGCGCGCATTCGGATCCCGGCGATTGGTGTCGATGCGCCAGTGGTCGTCAAAGGCCTCGATGCAGCGCGACGCATGGTGGCGCCTGACTCGCCGGAGGAGGTGGCATGGTACGACTTCACGGCCTTGCCGGGGCAGGGGAGCAACATCGTCCTGGCGGGGCATGTGGACTTTGTGGGTGTTGGCCCGGCGGTGTTCTGGGATCTCTGGCGGCTACGCGTTGGAGATGTGGTGGAACTGGAGTTGGCGGACGGGAGAGTGGCTCGTTACCGTGTGGCTGGGCTGGAGACGGTGGAGGAGGCACGAGCCCCCGTCGAGCGCATCGTGGGACCGACTCCGGAAGAGCGGCTCACCCTGATAACGTGTGCTGGCAACTACAACCCCGCAACGGGACGTTATGACCAGCGGTTAATTGTCACGGCGGTACCGGTCGGTAGGCTGGAGCCGACGACACCGTGAAGCGGAGCGGTGGGAAAGCGAAGAATTCCGCCGAGTTCGTGGAGAGCGCGGGTGTGAGCCGGGTGAGACTTTGGCGCTGCGCTGCATCTAGGTGCGCTGCATCTAGGGGAGAAAAAAGACAGCCAGCGACACGGGCCGCTGGTGTTGAGTGAATACCGTTGCAGTAGCCGAGCTCTGATGAAAACCGTGCTCGATCGAGTGACGGGACAGGGAAGCTTTGCGAGCCGCCGCAGTGTCGAGCGGTGATATGCGAGTGGCTGGTTCCCCAGAGCGGTGTTCTGTTGGCCTACTGCTGCGTGAGGAGCACTCACGGAGTTGAGTTGCTGCCGTTGCAGGTGGAGGCGATTTCTCGGGCGGTGATACCCACGCTCCTGACAAAGCAGGTGTGGAGTGTCCGGTCAGGTGGCGACGTGAGCGTTATTCGCCGTGCTCAAAAGTGCGGTGAGCGTCCATTGTGGCGAGTAACCCCATAGGCTGGCACTGGTTGCCAGGGCTGGAGGTCAAGAGCGTGCGGATCAGAGCAGGAGGTTGCGCTTGCGGGAAGGCCAGCTGACTGCACAGTGAAGGAGCAAGCCACGCATCGTGTGGTGGTACTGTCCATAGCGCAGGATACCCTGCGCAGTGAGCGAACTACCACACGTAAGGGTTCATTCTCTCCTTAGCGATATGAAAGCAGATCGATGGATACTGAGGCCACTCGGGCGTGGAGTACTACGCTTCTCTTCGGGGAATTTCGCGGCTGCAGACTCCGAGAAGTTCTCAGTCGCATGGTTGTGGTTGGGAGCGTGACGAACTCCCCCGTGCGGGCAGCTCGATCGCCACGAGCCAAGCAGAGGAGAGGCGATACGCGGACACTGTACGCCGCGGGAGAAGTAGACATGGGAAGGCTTGCTGATTGTGGGTCGAAGGGTAGGCCTGCTTTTCTCTTAGAGGCAGAAGTTTGTTGAATTTCCCAAGAATCGGAGCGCTGATAGCCAGTCATGGTTGTGCGGCTCAAGTGGATCGGGTACGTTGCTCCGTATCTGTGTGAGCGCGGTTGTACGGTGATGAGTGCTCCACCCGTCCTGCTGAGGTATCAGTGCGACGTTGGTGGCGCAGGCCCTGCACCGTGAAACACAGCTCGGTATCACGAGGCAACGCTTGTTTCTATTGCCGGCGAGCATTGATAGGGGACGTCTCGAACGGGAGATGGCTGACCGGCTCCAGTGTCGTTGGCTTGGCCGAAGAGGTTCGCGGGGGATGATCGGTGCGCGATAGACGCGATATGCCTAGAGAGTGAGAGGCGTCATCGATGCTCTCATGCGTAGACCGGTGACACCTCGTCATCTCGCCATTGGTCGGAGACCGGCATGGGAAGCGGTGGTGAAAGGGCCGCGAGTCAACAAGAGTGTTCCGGAGGAGAGGCGCCGGATACCGACTGAGTGGTGGGTCGCGCGACGGTCTGCGGATTAGCGACTGCGCGGGTGGTCGCAGAGACGAGGACTTGCAGGGGCGCTTAGTGGTCCGGCATGATGAGCGGTGCACGGGGTGGAAGCGGGGAAAGGACGGGTGGAACCGTGGGAGAACAGCCGACGCTCGGATTCGTCGGGCTTGGGAACATGGGGCGCCCGATGGTGCTGCGCTTATTGGAGGCCGGGTACCGAGTGCTGGTCAGTGACCGGCGTTGGGACGTTGCGCAGGCACTGGAACTGCATGGGGCGGAGGCGGTGCCGACACCGCTGCTCGTGGCGGATCAGGTTGACGTCTTTCTGACGTGCTTGCCGGGGGACGAGGAGCTGTTTGAGGTGTACATCGGGCCAGAAGGTGCGCTGGAGCACTTGCGGCCCGGAACAATGGTGATTGATCTCAGCACGGCTTCACCGATGATCCTGCAACGGATCGCACAGGAGGGACGTCTCCGGCAGATCGACGTGGTCGATGCGCCGGTCGGCGGGGGGCCAGCAGAGGCGAGTACCGGGGCTTTGACGGTGATGGTTGGCGCGGATGCGGCGGTGTTGGAGCGGGCGCTACCGATCCTGCAGGTACTTGGATCGGAAATCTATTTGGTCGGTGACCCCGGTATGGGAAAGGTTGTGAAGCTGGTCGGCGACCTTGTGACCGGTGTGAGCTTCGTGTTGATTGGAGAGGCGTTGGCACTAGCGGCGAATGCCGGTGCTGACCTGGCGCGCGTCTACGAGGTGATACGGTCCAGCAGTGGGGGCTGGAAACTCTGGAGCGAAGTGGTACCTGAGCTACTGCGTGGTCCTCAGGAAGGGTTGTTTCGACTAGAGCTGATGAAGCGAGACATGGAATTGGCGATGCGACTGGGGAACGATGTTGGATCCCCCGTGCCTCTGGCGGCACTGGCACACCAGTTCTATGTCGCGGCGATGGCGCGGGGATGGGGAGGGCTCGCCGCGCATGAGGTGGCACGCCTGGTCGGGCGATTAGCAAACGTGCAGTTCAGCGTGAGCACCGGTGGTGGGGAACTCTTGGCGGCTGAGTGACGCTCACGCTGCACCGAGGTAAGCGGCCTGAACGCGCGGATCGCGGGCGAGCTCGGCGGCTGAGCCGGCAAGGACGATCTCGCCAGTCTCCAGGACGTACCCTCGGTGGGCAATCTCGAGCGCCATGCGAGCGTTCTGCTCGACAAGCAAAATGGTGGTTCCATCGCGGTTCAGGCGCTGGATGACCTCGAAGATGCTCTCGACAAGGACGGGCGCCAGGCCCATTGAGGGCTCGTCGAGGAGGAGGATCCGGGGCTGCATCATCAGGGCGCGTCCGATGGCGAGCATCTGCTGCTCGCCGCCGGAGAGTGTGCCACCCGGTTGCTTGCGACGCTCGGCGAGGCGTGGGAAGAGCGTGAAGACGTACTCTTGACGCCGGGCAATTTCGGTGCGGTCACGGACGGTAAAGGCACCGAGGCGGAGGTTTTCCTCCACGCTGAGGCGGGGGAAGATGCGCCGTCCCTCTGGGACGTGCCCGACCCCTAGTTCGACGATCTCGTGGGGTTTGCGATGGGTAAGGTCGATGTCTTGAAGGAGGATACGGCCGGCGGATGGGCGCACAAGGCCGGAGATGGCGCGAAGTGTGGAGGTCTTGCCGGCACCGTTCGCACCGAGGAGCGTGACGATCTCGCCTTGCTCGACCGTGAGGGAGATTCCTTTGAGCGCTTGGATGAGGCCATAGTGAACATGAACACGTTGGAGTTCGAGCAGCGGCATCCGTTATGCCTCCCCAGGAAGCGGTAGCGTGGAGGGGCCGAGACCACTGGCGGCGCCACGGCCGAGATAGGCCTCGATGACCCGTGGATCGCGTCGAACTTCTTCAGGTGTTCCCTCGGCGATCTTCTCACCGAAGTCGAGAACAGTCACGACGTCGCTGATGTTCATGACGACCTTCATGTCGTGCTCGATCAACAAGATAGTGATGCCACGCTCGTCGCGCAGTCGACGAATGAGACGGATCATCTCCTCTGTCTCGTGGGGGTTCATTCCAGCGGTCGGTTCATCGAGAAGAAGCAGCTTGGGCCGAAGGGCGAGAGCGCGTGCGATCTCGAGGCGACGCTGATCGCCATAAGGGAGATTGGCCGCTGTGAAGAACTCCTTGCCGGCGAGCCCGACAAAGGCGAGGAGCTCCCGAGCCTCACGCTCGGCTGCGCGCTCGGCGCGGCGGTAGCGAGGTGTTCTGAGGATCGCATCGAGCAGCGAATAGTTGATGTGCGGGTGGAGTCCAATGAGAACGTTATCGAGGACGGAAAGGTGCCGGAAGAGCCGGATGTTCTGGTAGGTACGAGCGATGCCGAGGCGAGCAACAAGATCCGGCCGGAGCCCGGTGATCGAGGTTCCGGAGAAGCGGATATCGCCAGCGTCGGGAACGAGGAAGCCGGTGATGCAGTTGAAGAGCGTCGTCTTCCCGGCACCGTTGGGGCCGATCACACTGTGAATGGCGCGCTCCTGCACAACGAGATCGACGTCGCGGAGAGCGACGAGGCCTCCAAAGCGCTTCGTAAGGTGGGACGTTTCCAGTAGCACCATCGGTGAGGTCTCCTATCCGCGCCCGGTGGCGATTTCGGCGGGAGCGATCTCCCGTGCCTCCTCGACAGCCTCTTCTAGCTCGCGGCGATGGATGCGCTCAGGTAGGAGGCCAGCCGGACGGAAGAGCATCATGGCGATCAGGACGATGCCATAGACCAGGAGGCGGTACTCCTGGAACTCACGCAGGAGCTCCGGAAGACCGACGAGGGCAAGGGCGCCGACGACGACACCTGGCAAGCTCCCCATACCGCCGAGGACAAGGAGCGCGACAACGTTGATGCTCACGAGCAGCGAGAAGCTCGCAGGAACGACCGAGCCCACAAGCGAGGCGAAGAGGGCACCAGAGAGACCACCAAACGACGCGCCGATGGCAAACGCCGAGAGTTTCGCCGTGACACGGTTAATGCCCATGGCCTGGGCAACATGCTCGTCTTCCCGAATGGCAAACCAGGAGCGCCCCAGACGGGAGTCGCGGAGGCGTACCGAAAGGAACCAGGCGAAGAGACAAGAGATAAGAACGAGAAGATAGAACTCCTGTGGGGAGTCGATACGCCAAGAGGCGATAGACGGCCGGGCGATGCGCGTAACACCCTGCGCACCACCCAGGTATGGCTTGAGCCAGTCGGAGAGAACGAGGAGCCGGACGATTTCGCCGAAGCCGAGTGTTGCAATAGCCAGGTAATCGCCACGCATGCGCAGGACAGGCAGTCCGACGAGGAGTCCTGCCAACACAGTGGTGACGACGGCGATGGGGAGTGCGACCCAGAAATCGAGCGTGAACCGCTGGCCGACTTCCGGTGACGTCAGGACGGCCATTGTGTAGGCGCCGACAGCAAAGAAGGCGACGTAGCCAAGGTCGAGAAGGCCGGCGAAACCGAGGACGAGGTTTAGGCCGAGTCCCATGAGGATGTAAAAGCCGACGAAGTCAGCAACGTTGCTCAAGAAAAGTCCTGCCCAAAGCGGGACGCTGGCAAGGATCAGGAGCAGGAGTGCCTGGATGACTGGTTGCCGGACTGTGGCTGGGACCGCGGCCGTGGCGCGGGCGGTCACAGCGTTGGCGCGTAGGGACCAGCGCAATGTGAACAGAACAGTGGCCAGGAGGAAGGTGACAACAGCACCGGCGAGTGAGAGTCCAGCTGTTCCGTACAGGAAGGACGTTACGACCCGCGGCAAGAGTGGACCAAGGACGTCCCGCAGGAGGCCAAGGAGCAGCGTCATCAGAGCAGCTGAGACGATCACGCGTCCCCAAGGGCGTGGGAGCGCACTAAGTCCACCGGCGAACAGGCCAGCGAGGAGACCGATGAGCAGAAGGCGTACAAGACCTGCACCACTCGCGCCGCCACCGAAGGTGAGGACACGAGCGAGTTCAGGGGTGGCGTTCAAGAGAATCTGGCGGAGATTGAGATGCGTGACCAAGAGGGCAAGCAGGAAGAGCATGAGACTTGAGACGAGTGCACTGAGAACACCCCAGGGGATCCGTTGCGCTGCTCCAGGATAGCGTCGACCGGTGGCAAAGGCAGCCAGGGCGAGGAGCGCAATAAGCAGCGCGTAGCTAAAGGTCAGCGTGTCACCGACCAGACGTCGCTGAGCGAAGGCGGGAATGAGTCCGACCAGGCTGAGGTGCCACCCGGCGATACCTGCTACAAGGCCGATGAAGATGGCACGACGCGCTGCACGGACGATCATACGCGTTCCTCTCCACCCAGCCGTTCGCCCAGGAGACCGGTCGGGCGAAAGATGAGGATGAGCACGAGGATCGTGAAGGCGATAACGTCCTTGAGCTGGTGAGCAGCACGAATCCCGTATCCATCGAAGAAGAGGCTTGGTCCAATCGACTCGATAACGCCGAGAACAAGGCCACCAACGGCAGCGCCGGGGAGATTACCGATGCCGCCGAGTACCGCGGCGGTGAAGGCCTTGATTCCAGGGAGGAAGCCCATGAAGAACTGGACCTGGACGAAGACGAGTGCGTAGAGGACACCAGCAATACCGGCCATGAAGCCGCCGACTGCGAAGGTCGTGACGATGGCGCGGTCCACGTCGACGCCCATCAGGGCTGCTGCTTCGCGATCCTCGGCGACGGCGCGGATCGCAAGGCCAGCACGTGTTCGCTGGAGGAAGAGAACAAGCAGGGCGAGGGTGATCAAGACACCTATAAAGACAGCGACTTGCGTCTTTTGAAAAACCCAGAGCTTCCCTTGGAGGACAGGGATCGCCGGGTAGGCGCGGACGCCCGAGCCGAAGAGACCGCGAAAGGTGTACTGCAGAAAGAAGGAGGCACCGACAGCGGTGATGAGCGGCACCAGTCGGGGAGCGCCGCGGAGTGGCCGGTAGGCGATCCGTTCGACCAGGACTGCCACGGTCATTGAGACCAAGCCACTGAAGAGAAGCATCGCGACGAGGCTGATCCAGGGGTGAGCCTTAAGGAAGCCGCTGCGGTTGAGATAGTCAGCGAGGAAAAACGTGGTCATGGCACCGCTCATGAAGACCTCGCCGTGGGCGAAGTTGATCATGCGGAGAACGCCATAGACCATTGTGTACCCGAGGGCAATGAGCGCATAAATGGCACCTTGAGCGATGCCGAAGACGACAAAATCACGCCACTGGGCGGCAGTATAGTGACCGGCGCGTAGAGTGAGGATAGAACCGAGAAGCACGATAGCAAGCAAGATCCCGCCGATCGCCCAGACGATCAGCTGAGAGATATCGATCCGACGACCTCCAGTGAACCGACGCGGCGCAGCGATCGTCACTGCACGCTCCTCGTCATGAGACCGTTCCCTTCAGGAAGACTGCCGGGTCGGGAGCCTCCCGACCCGGCAGTCGCGCGAAAACGGCTCATGGATAGATCTTGCGGATCGCACTGTCCGGCCAACCGGTGGTGTCAGTGCTGAAGACCTCATAGACTGCGATCTTCGGGTCGGCGCAGTCGCCGTACTGGTCGCAGGTGAGGTTCCCGGTTAGCCCAGGGAAGTTCTTCGTCTGGTAGAGCGCGTCACGCAACGCCTTGCGCGGGATATAGAGTGTGCCATCCGGAGCTTGCACGGCGACCTTCTTAATCGCTTCCACGATCATCATGGTTGCGTCGTAGGCGTGCGCGTGGAAGCCGGCGACCGGCTTGGTGCCGTACTTCTGCTGGTACTTCTGGACGAACTCCTGATACTTGGGACCGAGCACCGTGAGGTCCGGCCCGCTGAGGTAGAGGCCCACAGCAGCCTGGCCAGCGTTCTGGACCGTTTGTGGCTCAAGGAGACCGTCGGCGCTCATGAGTTTGACATTCTCAAGGCCGCTAATCTCCTTGGCCTGGAGTGTGATGTAGGAGCCTGCCGGGTTGAAGATCGGGTAGTAGATGAGTTCAGGTTGCTGCGTCGCGATGCGGGTAAGCACCGGGCGCATGTCGGTGTCTTCTGGGCTCACCGCTTCCTGGGCGACCACGGTACCGCCGAGCTTCTGGACATTCTCCGCAAAGACATTGGCCAGCTGCTCAGCGTAAAGGCTCCCGTCGTGGATGGTGGCCACGCGCTTGAGCCCGAGCTTATTCACCACGAACTCAGCGGCGACGCGCCCTTGGACCTTATCGTTATGTGCAACGCGGAGATAGCCCTCAACGTGCTTGGCTGGATCGGTGAGGTCCGGAGCTGTATTGGACGGCGAGACCATCACGAGGCCAGCCTGGTCAATGATCGGCGCACCGACCCGGGCTTCCGAGGAGCAGGACGAACCGATAATAGCGACAATACGCGGATTTGCAGCCAAGCGGGTCGCCGCTGCCTGTCCGCCCTCCGGATTGCAGCCGGAGTCCTCGCCGACGAGCTCGATCTTGTGCCCGAGGAGTTCGCCACCAAGGTCTTCGATGGCGATCTCAATACCCCGCTTCGAGTCCTCACCTAACTGGGCGGTGCCGCCGGACACTGTCAACATCCATGCCAGAACGATCGGTTCACCCGGCTTGATTTCGAGGACACCGATCGGGTCAGTGGGCTTTGTTACCTGGGCTTGCGGTGTCGGCTGTGCTGCCGGAGTAGGCGATGCTGCGGCTGCCGGAGTTGGACTGGGCTGCGCAGCTGGTGCTGAGGTCGGGGTGGGCTGGGCACCTTGGCAGGCCGCAAGCACGAAGGCCAACACCAGCAGAAGCACTGTGAACGAGCGTATCGGACGTCGCATCGGTCCTCCTCCTCAAGCTGACCGAAACAACACAAACCCGGACTTGCCGGACCGGCGTCCGCGTGAGGCCATTCTCGCACAAAAACGGCGGAACCGTCAAGACGCCTCCCTTGTGCACCGTGCTGTGCTGGTCGAGTGAGTTCTGTATAGCGCGCCTCGGCTGTTCGTGCTGCGGACAGAGCGTGATGGATTCGACTGGTCGGAGGGCAAGGCAGCGCCTCGTTTCGTAGCGCGACGATAGGCGTGTCCAGATTTGCGGTGACCATCGTAGGTGAGAGAAGCGTGAGCCGGCATTGTGCGATCCCTTTGGATGAACCTCAGGCAGGTCGTCCCAGTGTCCGTCCAAGTGCTCTGAGTGTGGCAGGACTCGCTTGTGCTGGGTCTGTCTGGCAACTCAAACTGCCCCCGACCCCGCGGAATGTGGCAGGGTGTTTGCCTCAGAAGGGGGCCAGGCGACAACTACGGCTGGCAAAGGCCTGAATACAGGCGGCTGGTGGGCTGGAGCACGTGGCCGGCCATGTCAGGTGAGCTCTGCAGGCGACTCGAGCGCTGGGAATACCGAACGGTAGCCATCAGAGGGGGCTCAGGCACGAGGCAGAACGGATAGGTATCCCAAGGACAATAGCCTGGACGGGCTCTCTCGAGCCTGGTTTGCGATACGTGTTGTGGGAACTCAGCGAGACCAGGTGGGAAGACCGTTAAGCACGAAAGACGCATTATCCCGAAAAGATGAGGATTGACATGGTGACCAGGACGCATTACAGTGTAGCTGTACCCCGGTAGAGTACTGCGGAGAGCGAGGTGGAAAGATGACGTCGGTCGCGCAGCTGGACGAGGTGACGCGGACGGAGCTGATCGAGCGCTTAAGGCGGATCGAGGGGCAAGCCCGTGGGATTGCCCGCATGATCGAAGAGGGACGTGAGTGTCTTGACGTGGTCCAGCAGCTCACGGCGATGCGGGCGGCAGCTGACAGCCTATGTGTGGAGCTCGTACAGGCAATGCTGGAGCGGTGCTTCCTGGACGGGTCGCCACCACCGCCGCAGCAGCTGGCCCGGGTGCTGAAGGCGGTCGTGCGCGGTGGTCGGTGAAGAGGGGGTGCCGCGGTGCGGTACGGATTCCTGATTGACCAGCGCAAGTGCATCGGCTGTCATGCCTGCACCGTGGCCTGCAAGTCGGAGAACCTGGTGCCGCTCGGGGTCTACCGCACATGGGTGAAATATGTTGAGAAAGGTACGTTCCCTCACACGCGACGCTCGTTCACGGTCCTGCGCTGTAATCACTGTGACGATGCGCCATGCGTGGCGATCTGTCCGACGAAGGCGCTCTTCCGTCGCCCAGATGGGATTGTGGACTTCGACCAGTCGCGCTGTATCGGCTGCAAGTCGTGCATGCAGGCCTGTCCCTATGATGCGATCTACATTGATCCCATCACCCATACAGCCGCCAAGTGCAACTACTGTAGCCACCGAGTCGATCAGGGGCTGCTCCCGGCTTGCGTGATTGTCTGTCCGGAAAAGGCGATCATTGCTGGTGATCTTGATGACCCGACGAGCGAAATCCATCAGCTGGTGGCACGGGAGCCGGTGAGCGTGCGCAAGCCGGAGCAGGGGACACGGCCCAAGCTTTTCTATCTCGGCGCGGATGAGGCCAACCTGACCCCAGAGGTACAGACGCGTGAGAACAGCTTCTTGTGGGCAGAGGTGCGCCCCGACGGTCGTCCCGAGGAGGCGGTGCGTGGGACAGAGCTCCTGCCGGGGCCGGCCGACGCTCGAGTGGCCTATGATGTGTGGCATCCCAAGCCGTGGGGATGGAAGGTCGCGAGCTATCTCTGGACGAAGTCGGTGGCGAGCGGGGTGCTGGGCATAGCTGGGCCGCTGCTGGCGCTCGGCGCACTGGCTGATCGCCCGCTCTTTCAGCTTGGGGCCCCGCTGATCGGACTGATCTTTCTAGCGCTCACGGTGCTGCTCTTGATCTGGGATCTGAAGCGACCAGAGCGCTTCTGGTACCTCCTGGTGAAGCCGAACCCAACCTCGTGGCTGGTGTGGGGTGGATACATTCTGTTGTTATTCGGGGCGCTCGCCTTCTTGTGGGTCGTCGCGGCCTGGATGGAGGCGAGTGGACTTTTGGGCGTGCTGTGGTGGCTGGGCCTGCCCGTCGGCATTGCCACCGCGGGGTACACGGCGTTTCTCTTTGGGCAGGCTGAGGGGCGTGACTTCTGGCAGAGCCCGCTCTTGCTGCCGGTGCTCCTGGCACAGGCCGTGGTGGCGGGGGCGGCGAGCCTAGTGCTGCTGGGAGCGTTGGGCGGTGGAACACAGGGAGAAGCCCGCTGGCTCGCGGCGATGCTGGCCGGTGGGCTTGTGGTGCTGGTTGTTCTTGTGGCCAGTGAGCTCCTCACGTCGCATTCCAACCTCCATGTTGCCAAGACGGTAGAGCTCCTCACGCGGGGACCGTATCGGGTGGAGCTCCTGCTTGTGGGACTAGGGATCGGAGTTGTCCTGCCACTCGTGGCGCTTGTGGTTGGCTGGGGGAGCGGAGCGCTCACGGGTTGGAGCGTCGTTGCGGCAATAGCGGCGTTGATCGGTCTCTGGAGTTACGAGCGGATCTGGGTGAGCGCTGGGCAGGACGTCCCGCTCAGTTAGGGGGTGACGACGATGCTGCGGGGAACGAGTGGGACGACAGTGAGGCAACCATCGACGCGTGCTGTGCGTGAGCCGTTTGTGCCGGAGCGGACGAGCGGACTAGCGAGTTACCCACCGCCGGAGCGTTGGGACGATTGGGAAGAGCGCGGACCGGATGGCCGAACACGGCGGTACTTTCTGATTCCTACTGTCTGTTTCAACTGTGAAGCAGCCTGTGGACTTTTGGCTTACGTCGATAAAGAGACGTTGGACATCCGGAAGTTGGAGGGGCATCCCTTCCATCCGGGGAGCCGCGGGCGCAACTGTGCCAAAGGACCGGCGACGATCAACCAAGTGAAGGATCCGGAGCGGATCCTCTACCCACTGCGCCGTGTCGGGCCGCGCGGTTCCGGGAAGTGGGAACGAGTGAGCTGGGACGTGGTGCTCGACGACATCGCTGGGCGGATGCGCCAGGCGTTCCTGGAGGGACGGCACAATGAGGTGATGTACCACGTGGGACGGCCTGGTGAGGACGGCTTCATGGAGCGGGTGCTGTGGTCATGGGGAGTGGACGGGCACAACTCGCATACCAACGTCTGCTCCTCAGGTGGGCGGTTTGGCTATGCCGTTTGGATGGGAGCCGATCGTCCCTCACCTGACCACGCAAACGCCCGCTTCATCTTTTTGGTGAGTGCTCACCTTGAGAGCGGTCACTATTTCAATCCGCATGCCCAGCGCATCATGGAAGCGAAGCAGCGAGGGGCGAAGCTGGCGGTGATGGACCCGCGGCTCTCCAACACGGCAGCGATGGCTGACTACTGGCTGCCGGCAGCTCCTGGTACTGAGGCGTTCGTGCTGTTGGCGATTGCGAACGTGCTCATTCAAGAGGGCTGGTTTGATCGCGAGTTCGTGCGTCGCTGGACGAACTGGGATGAGTATCTGCGAGTGGTGCATCCAGGTTGTCCAGTGACGTTTGAGGAGTTTGTGGCGCGTCTCAAGGAGATTTATGCACGGTATACCCCGGAGGCGGCGGAGCAACTGAGCGGGATCCCGGCGGCCACCATTGTGGAGCTGGCGCGGGAGTTGGCTCGGGCTGCACCAGCAGTCTCCACCCACAACTGGCGAGCGGCCGCAGCAGCGCATCTTGGTGGGTGGACGGTTCCACGGGCCCTTTTCTTCTTGAATGTCCTCACCGGGAGTGTGGGAACACCTGGTGGGACGCAACCAAACATCTGGGACAAGTTTGTACCGAGGCCATTCAAAGAACCGCCACGACAAAAGGTGTGGAACGAGCTGACGTGGCCGAAGGAGTATCCGCTGGCACATCACGAGATGAGTTTCCTCTTACCGCATTTCTTGAAAGAAGGTCGTGGGAAGCTCGCGGTCTACTTTACACGGGTCTACAACCCGGTATGGACGAATCCTGACGGATTTACCTGGATCGAAGTGCTGCAAGACGAGTCGCTGATTGAGCTTCACGCGTGTCTGACCCCGACCTGGAGTGAGACCGCCTGGTATGCCGACTATGTGCTGCCGATGGGGCACGGACCAGAGCGGCACGATACGTTCTCCTATGAGACGCATGCCGCTCGTTGGATCGGCTTTCGGCAGCCAGTACTGCGGGTAGCTCGGGAGAAGCTTGGGCAGTCGGTGCAGTACACGTATGAGGCAAACCCGGGTGAAGTTTGGGAAGAGAACGAGTTTTGGATGGAGCTCTCCTGGCGAGTGGACCCGGATGGGTCGTTGGGGATTCGGCAGTATTATGAGTCGCCCTACCGACCAGGACAGAAGCTAACGGTCGATGAATACTACCAGTGGATCTTTGAGAACTCGATTCCCGGGCTTCCGGAAGCGGCAGCGGCAGAAGGGTTGACACCCCTGCAGTACATGCGGCGATATGGTGCCTTTGAGATAGAGCTGCAACGATATCGGCAGTACGAGGATCCGGTGCCTCCCGAGGAATTGACGCAGTCCTGGATCGATCCAGAGAATGGGCGGATCTGGACGACCGCGCCAGCGCCACACAGCCCGAACATGGTGCCAGTCCCAGCGGAGCCACCTGGACCACATGGGCGCTGGGCGGGTGTGATGGTGGACGGTGAGCCGAAACGGGGATTCCCAACGCCGTCCGGGAAGCTCGAGTTCTTTTCACGGACACTCTATGAGTGGGGCTGGCCGGAGTATGCCATTCCCTGCACGATTGAGAGTCATGTCGCTCCCTCGCAGATCGATCGATCCAAGGGGGAGATGGTGCTGCTACCGAACTTCCGCGTGCCGACGCTCATCCATACGCGCTCAGGGAATGCGAAGTGGCTGAACGAGCTCACTCATTCTAATCCGCTTTGGCTCCATCCCAGTGATGCCGAGCGGATTGGTGTGCGCACGGGCGATCTGGTGCGAGTGGAGACGGAGATCGGCTACTTTGTCGACCGTGTCTGGGTGACTGAGGCGATCCGTCCCGGAGTTGCAGCCTGCTCCCACCATCTGGGGCGGTGGCGGCTGGCTGAGGGGACGGGGGGTGAGCGCTGGACAACGGCACTCGTGAACATCGAGCGTCTGCCGGACGGAAGGTATCGGCTGCGACAGCAACATGGGGTGCGGCCGTTTGCGAGCGAGGATCCAGATTCGCAGCTTGTGTTCTGGAGCGATGCTGGTGTGCACCAGAATCTCACGTTCCCGGTGCAGCCAGATCCAGTAAGCGGGCAGCACTGCTGGCACCAGAAGGTGCGGATCGTGAAGGCAGGGCCGGATGACCGGTATGGCGACGTGGTCGTTGACACCAGGAAGTCGATGGAGGTGTATCGGCGGTGGCTCGCGATGACGCGGCCGGCGCCTGGTCCGGGCGGTTTGCGGCGCCCACTCTGGATGTTGCGACCGTATAAGCCGGATCCGAGCGCCTATCGGATCGATAGCCCAACCGGGCGAGGCGATGCGTCACGGCGGTCGTCCTGAAGTTGGGGAACTGGCTGTGAACGGAAGAAGCTGATCGCCGACGAGAATGTAGATCTGACGATCAGGAAAGGCGGCAGCGATCTCTGTGTTCCGTGGACCGAGATCACGGGCATAGAGGACTGGTGAATCGAGCAATGGGCTGTTGCGGGTAAAGAACGGCGCGTACGCCGTCCAGGCAGTGATCGGCAATAGAACGACGGAGTTTGCTGGTGCCTGGGCGGCGATTGTCCGGGCTGGTTCGGCGAGGATGCCGTACCAGCCGTAGTATTTCTGCCACCACGGGAATCCGGTAAAGAAGATACCCCACGTGATCATACCGAGAAGCGCAACGGTGCCCACAATGTTGCCAAGTACCGGGAATTCTGGGCGCAGAGTGGACAGGTGCCAGAACCAACGAATGGTTCTGACCAGATGGAATATTCCTCGAGCTGAGAGTAGGACGAGCGCTCCCAAGGCCTCGAAGTAGTAGCGCGGGCCGTACATCTGGCCAGCGGTCCAGTAGGCGATGTGAAGAGCAACAAGAGAGGCGACCTGCGCGGCGAGGGCAAGGTCCCAGGCGATGGCGACCGAGGACGATCGCGGCATCGTCCAGGAACGAAGGGGATAAAGAACCAGTTGGGCCAGAGCGACAGCAGTAGCGAGCGCTGCTGGCAAAAGGTCAAGCCGGCCGGGCCAGCCGAAGAGGACATCCTCGAGGAGCCGAAGGTTGGCACGGGTGTTGAAGAGGCCACTCTCGAGGGTGTGGCCTGAACCAGGGCCGGTCCCAGGACCGAAACCAACCCGGTCAAAGGGCCACCAGAGTTCGTAACCGAAGGTCAGGGGATTACCGGTCGTATGTTGGTTATAGGCGAGCAGCGCTGCTGAGCCAAGGAGTCCTCCAGCGGCGAAGCATAGACCAGCTGGACGCCAATTGGGAACTCGCCAGAAACGCCAGAGCGCCCAGAAGACAAAGGGAAGAGTGACACCCAGAGCAGTCAGCGGCCGGGCGAGCACAAGGAGAGCAAGTGCGAGTGCACCGGGGAGGGCGCGTAGGACAGTAGGGCGTTCGAGGGTCAGCAGAAAGGAGAAGACAAAGAGCAAGGTCAGGGCAAGGCACACTGTGTGTGCCATGAACGAGGCTGCCTGGATGAGAAAGAACGGTGAGGCCACGAGGAGTGTCGCTGCGAGGAGGCCCGTTGGGAAGTCGTAGATCTTGTGTGCGAGTGCTATGACGAAAAGGACGGACAACGCTGCAGCAACTGCATTGACGAGTGGGGGATAGCCGACAAGCACGCCAAGAGCGAGAACAAGCGGATAGCCGGGTGGGTATTTACCGAACCACATTCCATCGCGGACGATGACGAACGGGATCGCAAAGGCGTCCGGCACAGGTGGGGCAGGGGCGACAAGGTGACCCCGGGCGAGTGTAGTGGCTTGGAAAAGAAAAGCGACCTCGTCCTCGGTATGCGGGAGCCCTTCAAAAATGACTCGGTTGAGGACGAGTGCAACGACGGCTGCGCTGGTGGGGAGCAGCATAACGGGAAGAATGGTCGTGAACCGATATGGGAAACGCATGGAACGGACCATCCCTAATGGTCAGTCACGCGGATCGAACACTCACCGGGTGGGAGTATAGTCTGTTGCTGTCGGCGACCGTGGAGTGGGCGCGTGCCAGTGGGGAGAAGAGAAGGGCAACGGGGTACTGCAAGCCCGCGTGTCTGGTGGTGCACCATACCGTGCACCGAGCAACGCGCGATCCGAGCTGAGTCGGCGGATTCGCGTGGCATCGCGCCGGTGCACGACCGGAGCACTGTTCGCTTGACAGGAATAGAACGTGGCGTATACCCTGAGCCTGTCGGTATGGGGGAGAGCGAACTCAGCTCTGGGGAACGGTGTCTCCTGTCGCAAGGGGCAGGGAGCGAGAGGGAACGATGCCGTACGAATATCTGGATCACGAGGCAGACATCGGACTGGAGGCCACCGGAACGCGGCTCGAGGAAGCCCTGCGGGACGGTGTGCAGGGACTCTTGGCCCTCTTGGTCGATCCTGAGACGGTGGAGCCACGCGAGGCGGTGCCGGTGCAGGCGAGTGGCGACGACCCTGGGGCACTGTATGTCGCACTTCTGAACGCCGTGCTGGCCGCGGTCGACCTACATGGGATGTTCTTCCGCGATTTCGAGCTTACCCGGCTCGAACGTGTCGATGACCACTGGGTGGTCGAAGGTACGCTCTACGGTGAGCCGATCGACCTGGAGCGCCATGCGGTCGAGATCGAGGTCAAAGCAGCGACATACGGTGGACTCCTCGCTGAACAGACTGATACTGGCTGGCGACTCCGCTGTGTCCTGGATCTATGACTGCGGATCGCTGGCAACGGATACAGGGAGGGACGGCGATGAGCACAGCCTTGAATCTGCGTAAGATTCACGATTATCTCTTTGAAATTCCGCCGCACGGGAAGATGCGAGTACCAGCTCGTCTCTATCTCGACGAGCGTTCGTTACGCGAGCTTCTGGAGAACCAGAGCTCCGAAGAATGGAACGCGATCCGGCAACTGGAGAATGTGGCCTGCCTTCCGGGGATCGTGAAGGCAGCCATGGCGATGGCAGATGTCCATCCCGGCTACGGGTTCCCGATCGGTGGAGTGGCGGCGTTCGATCCCAAAGCAGGTGGGGTGATCAGTGTCGCCGGCGTCGGCTTTGACATCAACTGCGGTGTGCGTTGTCTGCGGACGCATCTGACACGGAGCGACCTGGCCGGGAAGGAGGAGAAGCTGGCCGACACGATGTACGAGGTGATCCCGGCGGGACTCGGGAGTACGGGGGAATTAAAGCTTTCCCCCAAGGAGATTGACCGCGTGCTGCGTGAAGGGGCGCGCTATGCGGTGCGTCTCGGTTACGGTCGAGAAGAGGATCTCGAGTACATCGAAGAGCATGGGCAGCTGAGCGATGCCGATCCTTCGGTGGTGAGCCATACGGCAAAGCAGCGACAGATGGCACAGGTAGGGACGCTCGGCTCTGGGAACCACTATGTCGAGGTGCAAGTCGTCGACCAGATCTACAATGCACGGGCAGCTGAAGCATTCGGGCTGGAACTCGGGCAGATCGTGATCATGCTCCATACAGGGAGCCGGGCACTTGGTCACCAGATTGGGACGGACTATCTGCCGTTCTTAGAGAAGGCGACACGGAAGTACGGGATCGAGGTACCTGATCGCGAACTCGTCTGCGCGCCGATCGAGAGTCCAGAGGGACAGCAGTACTTCCGGGCCGTCATGGCCGGAGCGAACTGTGCGTTCGCTAACCGGCAGGTTCTGACACACCTGGTGCGCCAAGCGTTCTGGAAGGCGTTGCGGGTGCCGGAGACAGCGATCGAGACGCTCTACGAGGTGGCGCACAACACGGTGAAGTGGGAAGTGCACGAGGTTGATGGGGAGCGACGTCGTCTCCTTGTGCACCGCAAGGGATCAACGCGGGCCTTCGGGCCTGGTCGACCGGAACTTCCAGAACGGTACCGGGCGGTGGGGCAGCCGGTGCTGGTTGGCGGGACGATGGGGACGGCGAGCTATATCCTGGTGGGAACCGAGCAGGGGATGCGGGAGACGTTTGGGACGGCGCTCCACGGGGCAGGACGCGCCAAGTCTCGTCGGCAGGCAAAGCGCCAGTACCCGGCCGAACGGATCGTGGAGCAGCTGCGCAAGCAAGGGATCATCGTGCGGGCGCACGGCAAGGCATCGATCAGCGAGGAGGCCCCCGGCGCTTATAAGGATGTGGAGCATGTGGTCGACGTGATGTGCAATGCCGGGATTGTGGCGCGCGTTGCCCGGCTCCGCCCGATCATCTGTTTGAAGGGGTGAGTAGGATGACGGGCGACCGCCGAATGGCGTTCCTCTTTGATCTCGACGGGACGCTGGTCGATTCGGTCTATCAGCATGTCGTCGCGTGGCGTGAGGCGCTGGAAGCGATCGGGATTGAGCTATCGATATGGCGGATTCACCGACGGATCGGGATGAGCGGTGGCCTCTTCCTGGCTGGCCTGTTGCGGGAGACTGGGCGAGCAGTGACGCCTGAGGAAATTCGCCGAGTGCAGCAGGTGCATGCCGAGACCTACGGGAGGCTGCTCGGCCAGGTGCGACCGTTGCCAGGAGCGCGGGAGCTCCTCGAGGAATTGACGCGGATGGGCATCCCGTGGGCGATTGCGACGAGCGGTCGGCTCGAGAGTGCGCGCAAGACGGTGGCGGTGCTTGGGCTCGACGCAGAGCGGATTCCCTTGGTGACGCGCGATCACGTGCGGCATGCTAAGCCGGATCCGGATCTTTTCTTGGCGGCAGCGGAGCTCCTGCGCGTCGACATCGGTGAGGCGGTGGTGGTGGGCGACAGCGTGTGGGACATGCTGGCTGCGCGCCGGGCGCGGGCGCTGAGTGTCGGGTTACTCTCCGGAGGGTACGGAGCGGGGGAGCTGCTTGAGGCGGGAGCGTATCGAGTGTATGACGATCCGGCTGATCTCTTGCGGCACCTTGACGAGGTGGGTGTCCGAGCAGGGGACTATGAATGGACACTGGAGGAAGGTGCTCGGACGAGCGAGTGAGGCCATCTGCGGCCTCCGGTCATGCAGACAGGTGCTTCGACGTTCCGTGGGTCTGTAGGAACTCCCTCACGCTTCCCTTCTGCAGAATCTGTCTTATCGGCCATGGGCGCTCGCCAGTCGAGCGCCCGCGGGGTCTCCAGCACGCAGAAACTGGACGGTCGCTCAAGGGTCAGCCCATCGGAGAACAGCCCCAGTGTCTTGTGGGCGTCGTAAGCCCCGCATGGCGTTAGGCGCGCGAGAATGACGGGCGATCTGTGGTATGGCGGGGCAGGGTTTTTTGATGTGGCGAGCGTCGTACCTGCTGGCAGCAGATTCGGTGGGCGGTGAGAGGAGCATGCGGACGATTAGGGCAGCAGTGTTGCGCTGATGGTTCGATGAGCGGGTGGCGATATTGGGCGCTGGCGCCGGTGAGGGAGACCATGCTCATAGTTCTGCAGGAGAAGCGGTGGGTGGAGACGATAGCAATCGTGTAGCTGAGGCGCTACTGAGTCGGGTGAATGCCGTACGATGGTGATAACTAGGGTGGTCCGGTGACTGCCGTTGTCAACGTGGTTAATCCGACCCGGTGCCGGGGTCACAGTGCTCTGCTTCCTGGCGTGGCGAGGCGTGGTGCTTGTGCAGCGGTCACCAAGGCCTGCGTACCACCTGCTCCGAGTGGCGATAGTCAACGTCGACCCCGCGGCGACGCTCCACCGGAGCGTCGGACGAGCCATCAGGTGGCACCTGAGGGGTAGAGAAGCTCATAGTCGTTCGTACGGCGAGGGAAAGAGAGCATGAGTCGAGGCTCCTCAGGCTGCCAATGGAACTCAACGAGGACGGGCACCGAGCGAAGGACACGCGGCTGCTGTGGCTCGTCTAGTTCAAGGTAAAGCGTCTTGTTCTCAGCGAGTGGTGCGAGCAGTGTGCGGAGGTCGGTTGGCAGCCCGTCCAGCGAAAGCTCGAGGCCGAGGATCCGGCCTTCGTCAGCGATGTCGAGGATGCCGCAGAGCACAGTGACGAGTGGACTGCTCGAGGAGCACGACGACGGTGCATCCGGAACGTCAAGAGCAAGGACGAGGCGGTCACTGAGCGGGTCGTGGCAGAGATGCACGTCCTGTCTCCCTTTTCCGAGCAGCATTGTGCCCGGTCGCAAGGGTAGCATCATGCGAGTGGGAAGCAGGAGTGGAGAGGGGCTGTTGTGAACTGGTACGAGCGGGCAATCCGACCGCTCCTGTTTCGGTTGGATCCCGAGTTTGCGCACGGTTTGGCGATTGAAGGGCTCGGAGTCGTCGGGCGACTTCCTGGGGGACCGGGGTTACTTTGTCGGCTGGCTGGTGCACCGGTGGATGAGCGGCTGCGGGTCGACTTTGGGCCGCTCTCGTTCCCAAACCCGCTAGGGCTGGCGGCGGGGCTGGACAAGAACGGGGTAGCGGTGGCGGGGTGGTTTGCGCTCGGATTTGGGACAGTGGAAGTGGGTACGGTGACGCCATGCCCGCAGCCCGGAAACCCGCGGCCGCGGCTCTGGCGGTTTCCTGAGCAGGAGGCGCTGGTCAATGCGTTGGGCTTTCCGAGTGCTGGAGCAGCGGCCGTGCGCGAGCGGCTTCTCGGTCGACGGTTTCCTGGACCGGTAGGAATCAACTTGGGGAAGAACGCTGCAACGCCTCTGGAGCGAGCAACGGAGGACTACTGTGCAGTGCTGGCCGCGTTGTGGGACATGGCGGACTATGTGACCGTGAATGTCAGCTCGCCGAATACGCCGGGATTGCGGACATTGCAAGAGGTTGAGCGTCTGGAACCGGTGTTGGAGGCGGTTCAGGCGACAAACCGCCAGCTCGCGTCATTGCATAGAGCGATGCTACGTCCGGTCCTGGTCAAGGTCTCGCTTGACCTCGAGCCTGCGGCATTGGTCGACCTCATCGCGCTGCTTGAGGCGTGTGGCGTTACGGGACTGATGTTGGGAAATACGAGTACTGACCCAGCGCTACGTCCTCCCGGCGCGGAACACCTACCCGGAGGGCTAAGCGGGAAGCCGCTGCGTCGGCGGGCGACGGAGCTCCTGACGCGGGCGGCTGAGATCGCAGGGGAGCGCTTGTTGCTCGTGAGCGTGGGCGGAGTGATGACCGTAGAGGACGCGATCGAGCGTCTGCGGCTTGGGGCGCACCTGGTACAAGTGTGTACTGGATTGGTGTACCGTGGGCCAGGGTTTCCAGGCGCGATCCTCCGCGCCTTACTGGCTTCTCTGGACGAGTACGGTCTCCCCTCCGTCAAGCTCCTACGTGGCCGGTGAAGGCACCCGGAATTATGTTCGGGTTGGCGCGGCAGCGGGGGTGAGGTGTTCCAGTGGGCGTCCACGCGTCTCTTCGCCGAGGAGCAGGACATTCCCAGCGATGACGAAGAACACTGCCATGAAGAGAGCGAACACCGCGGGTTGGGAGAGTCCACCGCTGCTCAGGAGCCAGGGGGTGAGGTAGGGGGCAATGATCCCAGCGATACGACCAAAGCTCGCGGCTGCACCAGAACCAAAGCCGCGGAGCGTGGTTGGATAGAGTTCTGGTGTATAGGTGTAGACGACCCCCCAAGCGCCGAGATTGAAAAACGAGAGGAGGCAGCCCCAGAGAACGAGGATTGGGGCAGTACCGGCGTTGCCGAGCAACCAGGAGGCCAGCGCAGAACCGAGGAGATAGGCGACGAGCGTGGGCTTGCGTCCCCAGCGATCGACGAGGTACGCAGCAGAAAAGTAGCCCGGGATCTGCGCCAGCGTGGTGATGAAGACGTAGGAGAAGCTCCGGGCAACAGTAAGGCCGCGTTCGACGAGGAGCGAGGGGAGCCAAGTGAAGACGCCATAGTAGGCAAAGACGATGCCGAACCACAGGATCCAGAGCATCAGAGTCCGGCGCAGGAGCTGGCGGCTCCAGAGCAGACCGAATTGCTCCAGGAAAGAGGGGCGCTGTGGAACTGGTGTCGTGGCGACGGGGGCCGGAGCGACGCCGGCAGCGCGCTCGAACTCGCGCAGAACGGCAAGCGCCTCCTCGTGACGTCCCACAATGTCGAGGTACCGCGGTGACTCCGGGAGACGACGGCGGAGGTACGCAGCACTCAGTGCCGGTAGGGCACCGATCAGAAAGGCTACGCGCCAACCCCAGGAAGGTAACTGGGGAACGACGAGGAGCCCGATGATCGCGGCGAGGATCCAACCGTAGGCCCAGAAGCTCTCGAGGATGACAAGGAGACGGCCACGGTGGCGGGCTGGAGCAAACTCGCTCACCAACGCCGCTGCGACCGGGAGCTCGCCGCCGAGGCCGATACCGGTGAGGAAACGGAAGAGGAGCAGCGAGGAGAAGTTCCATGAGAGCGCGCTGAGGAGGGTCCCAAAACTATAGAGCAGGAGGTTGGCGAGGAATATGGTGCGGCGACCATAGCGGTCAGCGAGGCGCCCCGCGAGGAGGGCGCCAAGGAACATGCCCAGGAATCCGGCACTGGCAACGAGGCCAAGTTGGGGGCGTGAAAGTTCCCAGTCCCGTCCGAGGCTCACCAGGACGAAGGCGACGAGCCCCACGTCCATTGCATCGAACATCCAGCCGAGCCCACTCAGGAGGACGATCCGCCAATGTTCCCGGCTGAGCGGGAGTTCGTCGAGCCGTTGACTCAACGTGAGCATCCGCCTATTCCTTCTTCGCTTCCAGTGGCCTACCTCTCTGTACCAGCGTACTCGGTGGAGGTGCCGACCGAAAGAGGCGTTTGCCAACATGGTGAACATGAGGTGCAGTAGTCTTCGGGAAGCTCCTCAGCTGGCGGGTCACGTACCTCTTCCCAAGTTGAAAAGCAGCCGAATCGGAAAAGCAGTGTTACGGGTCAGGCAGGCGACAGATGGTGACGGTTCGGCTGATCACGAAGCCCTTGTCTCTTGTGAGGTCAGGTGGCTGGAGAGTTCTGCGGTCCAGGAAGCGGCTTCCAGCGAACAAGCCAGAGACCCGGGTGCATAGAGAAAGCAATGGCTGCTGGAGGAAGAGGAGGACCATGGTAGGACCAAATAGTGTGCTGCGGTGCGTAGGCCGTCATGCCGTATCCAGGGCCGAGGGAAGCGGGATGTCCATGTTTGCTGTGAGGTGAGTTTGTCAGGCGAGTGGCTGTGCGCGGGAGCGAAGGGGGCTCGCGGCATTGCGTGTCGTGCGGTATGATGACCGTGCGTTCCAATGGCGACACTTGGCTGACGGGATGACGGGATGGAGAGCGCAAGGCAGCAGGCGCTCGGGCAACTCGCACAGGTGGCGGGGGATGGCTGGTTACTGCTCGCACAGCTGGCACGGGTGATTGTGCTCGCGGTGCGTGCGCAGCTCGTGCTGGAGGTTGGAATCGGGCCTGGCGTGGTCACGGCATGGATTGCCGATGCACTGGAGCGCACAGGAGGCCGCTTGGTGGCGCTCGAGTGGAACAGTGAGACGATTGAGCGTGTCATGGAGCGACTGGACGCACTCGGGCTGGCAGAGCGCGTGCAAATCCTGGAGGGGGACGCGCACCAGACGATCCGCACGGTGGCAGGTCCGATCGACGTCGTGTGGTTGGCGGCGGAACGCACTGGGTACGCGGACTACCTCAGGGCAGTGAAGGGAAAGTTGCGGCCAGGCGCAGCGGTGATCGCAGAAGGGATGGCGAGCGAGGGCACGCGTGCGCTGCGTGAAGAGCTCTCGAGAGAGAGGGAGTTTGCGACCGTCGAACTTCCGGTGCGCGGCAGTGCTTTGGTTGGGATCTACTGGCCAGAACGTGCGATGGGGCGAAGGTAGAGAAAGGAGGGTGCCGCGTATGCCGATCTATGTGATGTTGAGCAGCCTGACCGACGACGGGATGGAGACGTTGCACAAACACCCCGAACGGATCAAAGAAGTGAACGCGGAGGTTGAACGGTTCGGGGTGAAAGTGTTGCACCAGTGGGCCGTGCTCGGGCCATACGACTTCGTCAACATCGTAGAAGCGCCGGACAATGAGACGGTGGCGCGGGTCTCGGTGGAACTCGGTGCGCGGGGAACTGTCAAGCTGATGACAATGCCAGCAATTCCCATCGATGACTTTATCGCGCGGTTAAAAGAGGGACGAGAGAAAGAAGAAGGAGACGGAGGCGACACGGACTGAGTCCGTGTTTCTGCGGGACCCATCGGGATAACGAGGGCCGGTATCTCTTGAGAGAGAGGCGGAGCGAGGACGGACCTCGCTCCGCGTCGTGTTATGAAGGAGCAAGCGGTTTGGCCGGCCGTCCATGTCTGTGGGGTGAGCAAGAGGGGGTGGATCGCGGAGGAGCTGCTCTCAGAGGTACCTGCTCACTCGGAGTCTGGGGCGTTCGGCACAAGGACAACGGTGTTCCGGAAGGTATCGGTGACCTTTTGGTAGTCCACGATGAAGTTTGCTGTGCCCCTGACAATGAGATCTTTGACGATCACCTGACCATGAACGGCGGTTCCATACGGATTTCCGTGCATGGTAACCCGAGAGCATGGAGCGTAGAAAAGACCGCGGACGTAAAACTCACCGTTACCCTGACTGTCGAAGATGGAGCAGTTGGCGATCCACACGGCAAGGCCGGCGAGACCACCGGCGTACGGTGCGTTCTCCGGCGCTTCGAGGTGTAGCTCGCCGTTTTTGGGATCGATGATGCCGCCAGAACCCGTCACGTAGAGCATGACGCCTTGGCTTTCGAGTCGCGTATTGGTATTTCCGAGTTCGAGCCGCGTCCCATCCAGGATCGCGACTGGAGCCGATCCCGTTTGGGTGCTATCGCGAACAAAGCGGATGATGCGGGCTTGTGTACAAGGCCCAGCGCCCTGTTCGCGAGGAAGATCCCGCGGTAGCTCCAAGTTTCGGTATAGCCCGGGACCAAGTACCACCGTCTCTGCACAGGGTGGGAGTGGTCGACAGGTGAGGGGCCCGGTGTAGTTCTCACATGTTGGGCGGTACTCATACTGGACGTCGTTCAGAGTGGGTGGACGAACCCGACCACTTAGCGGGTCAGGGACATAGTCACCGAGCTCGGCGTTAAGACAGTCGTACTGCCAGGTGCCGTTTTGGTTGATGGTCCCAGCTGCATCGATGCAACCATCGACGATGAAGGTGACAGTACCGCGGCTGTCAATTGCCGCATTCGACCGAACGCTGGCACCGCGACCGCTGGGGCCACGTCCACGTACATAGATGTCGGTGGTGCCGTTGGCATAGATGCCAGGATCGGTGATGAGATCCTCGAGCGCAAGGAGCGCGTATTCCCCGGGAGCCTGGGTGATGCGTGCGGTGGCACGAGCGCTGACCCGCAGGGTATCGGTGCCAAGCACCGGGAGGAAGAAAAGCGGGACAATGCGGTCAAGACGAACGCGGACTGTATCGGGTCGCTGGACGGATATTGCGTCCGGAGGGATCGGCCCGGGGAAACCGTTGGCTGTCGCGTAGGTCGTAGCGACCTGTTTCACCTGGGTATCAGTTGCAGTGCGTTTTAGGAGTTCGCGGGCACCGGCGAGTGCGGCGGCATCCACGGCGTTCTGTGTGAGGCGGCGTTGGCTATAGAGGTACGCTGCATCAGTGCCGAGTGCGGCGAAGCCAAGAAGTGGGATGAGCAGGAGTGCGAGGAGTGGTAGCGCTTGCGCGGGCAACTGGTGGCGCATGAGTGGCCCCCTAGTAATGCACGATCATCGTGCTGCTTGCGCGCATGGTGATACTCCCCGCCGGGAATGCGAAGCCGATGAGCGGTCGGAAGGGGTAACTGAGTTCCACTGTCACCTGCTCACCAGGTGCCAGTGAGCCCTGGAGGGTTACGGTGACACGTTCGGCGTCTGGGATAGAGAGTCGTTGCACGACGTGATCGCGAACGGTGCTCGTCGTCGCCATCTGGCACGGCGGGTTTTGGGCACAGAGTTCGCCGTGGACAGCGGCGTAGCGTGCCCCTTCGCGGGCGGCATTGGTGAGTTCGCTATACACATAGAAGGCCCAGCCGGACTCCATGATGCCGAAGATGAACAAGAAGAGCACAGGAGCCACGATCGCGAACTCGACGAGATTTTGACCGGTTTGAACGAAACGGCGCATCATGGGAGTACCCGCATTTCGGCTGTCCGGCGGATGACGAGTTGGTCGGCGAGTCGTTCGCCAGTGAGTGGGAGTGGCACTGGTAGGAGCGTCCGGGTGGACAGGCTGGCGGTGACCCGGACGGCCTCTGGCTTCCCGTTCTGGTAAATCACGCTCGAGGTCACCACGGGCTGGCTGCCGAAGAGGAGCGGTAGTCCGGTGGCTTGGTACTCGGCCAGGGCAGCGGCCTGGATACCGGCGGTATCGGTGGCATTGGCCGTGGAGAGCGAGCCATAGTGGGCCCCCTCACGTGCCACATTCGTCAGGGCGATGCCAGCGTAGAGCAGACGCCCATAGTCGACGACTGCAGCGAGGACTAGCAACAACACCAGAAGGCCGAGTGTGAACTCGACCAGTGATTGGCCAGCTTGCCCTCGGGCGCGGTCTCGTGCCACGGCGGAAGCCCTCTCGCGCACGCCCATGCATAGAGAAGGATCGGCTGCTCTGCGTGCGGTGGGTAGAGTCATTCGTACCCAAGCGGGTGGTCTAAGACCAGGAACAAGAGGCTATTCGACAAGCCAGACGGCTGGGCGAGTGATAATGACATGCTCCACTCGTTCCACGCGGATGTTTGTATTCCCGTTCGTCGCAAAGCGATAGACGATAAGCTGTCCCCGAGCCCAGGTACCAGACGCGTTGCCGCTGAGTTCGAGTGTCCCAGCTGGGAGATAGAGGATGCCGTTGACTTGTGCTCCACTATTTCCAACCATACGCAAGGTTTGAGCATTGCCGCGAGCTTGGAAGATGACAAGGCCAGGTTGCATACCAGGATAGGGAAGTTTCGTGGGATCAGTGACGCCGCTGAGAACATATCGCGTATTTCCAACCACGTTGAAGGCTGAACCAGGGCCGAAGAAGAAAAGGACATCTTGGCCGGTCACCGTCTGGTTGCCTTGGAGGCGAAAGGTTCCACCATCAAAGTAGTAGAGGCCGGGCGGGATGACCGAATCGGTGTTGCCGGTTAGGGCAAAGTCAGAATTGCGAAGGTAGACGAGCACGTCGCAGGGCAGGATATTTTGTAGGGCAAAGTTTCCTTGGACAGCAAAGGAACTGTCGACGAAGAAAAGACGGAACTCTTGTCCCGAACCGGAACAGCTAGTCGGCTGGCCTTGTAACTGTAGGCGAACGTTGCCGCCGAGTGAGAACTCCCCTTTTTTGAAGACGTAGGTTCCGGGTGCCAAGGTGACCGTAGCATTGCCGCCGACCGAGAACCCGTTATTGAAGTAGTAGAACCCCGGGCCGAGCGAGACCGTACCATTGCCGCTGAAGGTAACGGGGGCATCGAACTGATATGTGCCGCCGGGGAAAAGAAGCGAACCGTTGCCACTGTGGCTGATCGCGTTACTGTAGTGGCCTGGTGGGCAGGTCATCGTGTTGCCGGAGGTCGTGCAATTCGCTGCCGCACCACCAGGCGGTGAGGGTACAGTCGGTCGCGGGGGCTCGGGCATCGTGGTAAGCGGGTCGTCGACTGGTGTAAGGCCGGAACGCACTCCCTGCCCGGCGAGAAAACGGCAGTTGCCGGTCTGTGAGAATGAAAGCGCAGCGTCGACGGTGCCATCGGCTTGGAAGGTTCCATTGCCGACACAGCGCATACCACCGTTGGACATAGCGCTTCCGCCTACAATCCGCACGCCGACGTTCCCGATGAGGTTCACCGCGTTCGGGTTGTCGTGTTCAAGTGCCAGGAATGCATAGTCGGTCGGTTGTTCGCCGACGCGAGCAGTAGCTTGGGCGCTAGTACTCCACTGGCCAGAGTAGAAGGCGCCAAGGAAGAAGCGGTCGATATCGGCTGTTGCGGTGACCCGTACCCAACGGGTCTCGAGATCCGCCTGAACCTGGAATTGTGTCAGTCTGAGTCCCTCGCCTGGATCGTGATTGGCGAGTAGATTCTGTTCCAGAGCCGCTTGGGCTTCGGCGGTGATGACGTCGATGTCGGTTTGGCCAGCGTAGAGTGCGCGAGCGCCAGCGAGCGCAGCCGCGTCAACGGCGTTCTGTAGGAGGCGACGCTCGGCATAGGCGAAGGCGACATCGACTGCCAGGGCACTGAAGCCGAGCAGCACAAAGAGGGTGAGAGCTAAGAGGACAAGTGCTTGCCCAGCGCGAGCGGGTTGGCTAGGAGATCGACCGTGATTGTAAAGCATTGGAGACATTCTCCAATGGGCTGCAATCCTCCAAGTGAACTATACGGTTGTTGCCTGAGGCGCGGTAGAGCAAGAAGTACCGATTCGGCCATGAGTGTGCGAAAGCGGGCGACGGAGGACCGGACAGGGTCTGAATGTGCGTAGTAGGATGCAGGACGGTGAGCGAACGGAGTGAGGCATGACCGATCCGCGAATCACAAAATGGGCGAAGGTGTTAGTTGAATATTCCCTCGCTGTTCAGCCAGAGCAGTTGGTGGTCATCGGTGGGACACCGTTGGCCGCACCGCTGATCCGTGAGGTCTATCGGCTCGTGCTGGAACGTGGTGCCTATCCAGTCGTACAACTGACGTTGCCAGGATTAGCAGAAATTTTGTTCAAGACGGCGAATGACCGACAGCTTACCTTCATTTCTCCAGACGAGCGACTGGGGCCGGAGCAGGCTGATGCGTTGCTCCGGATCCTGAGTGAGAGCAACACCAAAGCGCTCACGGGGATCGATCCAGCCCGGCAACAGCTGCACCAGCGAGCGCGAACGGAGCTCCGGCAAACGTATCTCGAGCGGGCGGCTGCGGGTGCGCTCAACTGGTGCGTCACGCTCTATCCCACGGAAGCCTACGCGCAGGATGCTGAGATGTCGTTGGCCGAGTACGAGGAATTTGTGTTGCGGGCTGGCTTCCTTGATCAGGAGGATCCAGTTGCGGCTTGGCAGGAGCAGGCACGGGAACAGGCGCGGATTATCGAGTGGCTGTCGGACAAGCGGGAGGTGCATATCCGGGCGCCGGATACAGACCTACGCCTCTCCATCGCGGGGCGGCGCTTCGTCAATGCGGACGGGCGGAAGAACTTTCCCGATGGGGAGATCTTCACCGGTCCGGTCGAAGACTCGGTCGAAGGGACGATTCGCTTCACCTATCCCTCCATGGTGCAAGGCCGGCAAGTTGAGGATATCCGCTTACGCTTCGAAGGGGGACGGGTCGTCGAGGCGAGTGCAGCGCGGAACGAAGCGTTCCTTCACCGCATGTTAGAAACGGATGAGGGGGCACGCTACGTTGGCGAGTTTGCCTTCGGGCTGAACCGAGCGATCACCCGTTTCACAGGGAATATCCTCTTTGACGAGAAGATCGGCGGGACGCTCCATCTAGCGATCGGTGCGGGGTATCCCGAGACAGGGAGCCGTAACCGCTCGGCAGTGCACTGGGACATGATCTGCGATCTCCGCCGGGACAGCGAGGTGTGGATCGACGGCCAGTTGTTCATGAAGAACGGGGAACTTCTGATCTAGTCCAGTGAGGCAAGTGCGACGGGAAGGCCATTTGGGCTACTGACCTGTGCGCTGTTCTCAAGGGTTATGGCGAGTGCGTCGAACGTCCGTAGCGACTCGCGGGGGGAGAGGAACAACTCGGCGTGACCGCGCTCGTCGACCGGCAGGATGCCAGCCTGTTGGTACTCCTGGCCGCGGACGAGCCAGACAATGTAGGACTGGCCAGTGGCAGGGCGCGGAAGTCCCTCGATGGCGATCAGGGCGGTGTTGCTGGAGGGGTCGAGGATAATCGCTCCGTGTGCATTCCGTGCAGCTCCGCTGCCCTGGAGCCGGATAAGGAGACCATCTCGTTGAGCGAGGAGTTGGACGACGGCACGGCGCTGAGAATCCGCCTGGATCGCCTGCTGCGCCTGTTGGTTGGCAGTGCGGTCGCGTTCAGCAAGTTGCCAGCCAAAGAGCAGGGCGAGGACGCTCGCCGCAATGGCGAGTATCCAGGCAGGGCGTCGCAACCACGCGACAAGGCTAGGGGAGCTCGCCGGGCGGATGCGCGCCAGGAGGGTGCGGCGGGCGCGAGCTGGAACGGGCTGTGGGGGAGGGAAGAAGGCAAGGAGCTGCGCTGTGCGGCGCACTTCAGTTGCGGTGGCGCGACAGCGAGCGCAGAGGGCGAGGTGGCGTTCAACGAACTCGAGTTCGTCCGGGTCAAGGGCACCAATGACGTAACCCGGTAAGAGATCTTCTGGACATTCGTCGAGCGGTCGTTGGCGCTCAGCCATGGCTCGGTAACTCCGGTGCGTGATCACGGAGCAGCAGGTGAAGCTTCTGCATGCCGAGCCGTAAACGAGTCTTGATAGTGCCAATTGGCTCACCGAGTACGGCTGCGATTTCGCTGTGGGTGAGGCCAGCAAAATAGGCGAGTTCGATTGCCTGCCGTTGCGGCTCGGGGAGCTGTGCCATTGCCTGCCGGACGCGGTCGCGGAGCTCGCTGACTTCGGCCGCTTCGTGGGCGATTGTTGCCTCGTCGGTCTCGGTCAGTGGCAGGTGACCGAGTTCGACGAAGTCGGCACGCTGGGGCCGTCGGCTTCGTGACCGGAGTGCGTCAACTGCAAGGTTGTGGGCGATACTCATCAGCCAGCTCCCAAACGAGCCGCGTCGCGCGTCGTACCGAGCTGCCTGCTGCCAGAGGCGTAGGAACGTTTCCTGCAGGAGTTCCTCGGCTTCGGCGGGATCACCGAGCATGCGAAGCGCAAGCGAGAAAACGGGACGAGCATAGCGATCGTAGAGCTGTTCGAGCGCTCGGGCATCGCCGCCAGCGACGCGCTGGACGAGCGTGTCGTCGCTGAGACGCTCCTGCTCTGCGGATCCGCTCGCGCGCTGAGCGAACCCGCTGCACTGCAATATACGGCGATAGGTCTGACTCAGATGCATCGGCCTCCGCTCCTCGGTGACGGTGCCAGTATACCGAAGGCGTGTCAGCCTGAGCGGAGGGTGCGGTCGTAGAATGAGGTCACGCGATCCATAAAGAGTCGCCAAGCGGGGGGAGAGAAGGCATGTCCCTCGCCGGGATACTCGAAATATTCGACCGACTTTCCTGCAAGTTGCAGGCTATCACGGATCGCGCGTGACCATTCCGGTGGAGTCACGGTGTCAGCAGTGCCAATGTGGATCTGGACAGGACACGTGACAAAGTGAAAGTGGAAGAGCGGTGACGTGGCGCGAAGAAAGGTCTCGTCCTCAGCGACCGCTTGGTAAAGCGAGCTGAGGGGGTCATTTGGCTGCACACCGGCACCCCACTTGCGGATGTTATCGAGATCCCACCCGGAGACTGGAGCGTAGAGGACAGCAGCGCGGATCCGCTGGTCAATGCAAATTGCCTTGGCTACTAAGCCCCCGCCCATACTGTGCCCCCACAGACCAATCCGTGCTGGGTCGGCTTGTGGGAGCGAGGGGAGCGAGCTGATGAGATTCAGGGTGTCGATGACGATACCCGTCCGAAAGTAATTCGGGCCAGGATCGGACCCGCCCCAGCCACGGAAGTCGGGGGCGACACAGAGGAAGCCTCGGCGGGCGAGCTCGTCAGCCGCAGTGATTGTGTCGGCGCCGGTCCAGTACTGCTCGGGAGGGATATAGCCATGGCAGAGGATGACGACGGGAAACGGACCGTCACCGCGCGGGAGGTGGAGGCCACCAGTGATGCGGAGCCCGTCACTCGGATAGCGAATATGGGCAAAGGTATAGGCCTCGGTTTCAGCGACGATGCGGATGACCTCAATAGGGCCGCCGGGATAGGAGCGGGCACGTAACCCTTCGATCGTATAGGCCGCGAGCGGGTGCGGAGTTGGAGTTGGAGCGAAGGTTGGGGTCGGTGAGGGGACTGGCGTCGGGGTTGGACGGGGAAGAGTTGAAAAAGGAGTTGGAGAGGGCCGGGGCTCGGCCGTCACCGTTGGCCCCGGCCCGAGAGAGGAGGTGGGAGAGGGCAGGCTGGAAGTTTGCGTAGGACTGGCTCGGCTGCGGCACGCGACCGCGAGCCCGAGGCTGGTGAGGAGGAGGTGCCGTCTGGTGAAGTGGAAGCGGCCTCTCCTCATGGCGCTGGCTCCAGGGTGAAGTCCAATTCCAGTGTGATGGTGTCTTCAAGACTCAGCACGATCGGCACACGTGGCGGGGTCATCTGAAAGTCTTGGAAGGTGACCTGGGTTGTTGCTGTCCCGGTGATGCGCGTTCCATCGAACGATGCCTGGACGTTCCAGGTGACCGGCTTGGTCACTCCGTGGACAGTCAAATTTCCCACAAGTTGGAAGGATGCTTGGCCGTTCGTTGGCAGTGGCCAAGGTAATCCCTGAACCTCGGTTGGCTGGAACTCGGCGGTAGGATACTTCGCCACTTCTAAGGTGTTTTGTTTGATGTAGTTATCTCGGCGGGTCTCGTCGCTCTGCAGCGTTGTCAAATCCACTGTAAAGCGTGAGCGCTGAGGATCGATTTTGCCGTCTGCGGTTAGGGCAATCTGGCCCTCGATGGCCTGTGTCCGGCCGACGGCATCATTCGGAAGTGAGCGCCCGAGGAGTTGCTCACGAGCGCGGTAGCGGGCCTCGCTCTGTTCAGCCACGATGCGAAAGACGGAATCAGCCAGGGTGGCGGTGGTTGGTGAGGACGGAACCGCTGGGGTTGTCTCCTGGGCTGCAGGGTTCCCCGTGGGTGTGTTCACAACAGCAGCTGTAGGCGTCGTTGCCGCAGGAGTGACGCGAGGTGTTGCGGTTGGGGTGAAGGTCGCTCCCGCTCCACAGGCCGTGATGGTGAGTGAGGCGAGTGCCACAAGCATGACCTGGCGTCGGATTCTCGTTGCGAGCATTCGGCTTTTCCCTCCCCCAGCCGCTTGCTCCACGTTCTGACTTGAGCCTAACCCTGAAGGCTGAGAACGGGACAAGAGATAGGTGAGAAGTTGCTAAGAGTGACTTCGGTCAACAGAATGACGTGGTAGGATGGCCCCAGAAACGGGTGTGAGCCTGCGCTCGGGGGCCGAGGCATGGTGCACGTCCTGGTGGTTGATGACGATACACGGCTGGTCGAGATGCTGCGCCGGACGCTCGCCTACGAAGGCTTTACGGTGAGCGTGGCGCAGTCGGGTGATGAGGCGTTGCGCGTCGTGACGGAGCGGCGGCCGGATCTGGTGGTGCTCGACTGGCTGCTGCCGGGGTTGGACGGTCTGGCGGTCGTGCAACGGTTGCGGGCCGCGGGTGACGGAACACCGATCCTCATGCTGACGGCGAAGGACGCGGTAGAAGACCGGGTCTTGGGGCTTGACAGTGGTGCGGATGACTACCTGGTGAAACCGTTCGCTCCGGCGGAGTTGCTTGCGCGGATTCGGGCGCTCTTGCGGCGTGTGGAGCCAGCGAGCGACGAGAAGCCGCTCGTGTTCGCTGACCTTGTGCTTGATCCGGTGACGCGAGAGACACGTCGGGGTGAGCGGACATTCCGCTTGAGTCCGCGAGAATTCGACCTCCTGTATTACTTCATGCGACATCCGCGCCGGGTACTGACGCGGCGGCAGATTCTGCTGGCCGTGTGGGGACACGACTTCGACGGATACGACAGTGTCTTGGACGTGTACATTGGGTACTTGCGGCAAAAGCTGGAGGCTGGTGGTGAGCCGCGTTTGATCCAAACAGTGCGTGGGGTCGGATACGTGCTGCGGGAGCCGTGAGCCATGTCGATCCGTCTGCGCCTGACTTTGCTCTACAGCGGTATCCTGGCCTGCACGCTGATCATCTTCAGTGTAGTGCTCTATGTCTTGGTGGCGCGCTTCACGCTGAACTGGCAGGAGCAAGCGCTGGCCGAGGAAGCGGCGCAGATTCTCACGCAAGGTGAGTTTCGCTTGACCGTCATCCGCACTCCGCAGGGGAAAGTTGCGATCCCACAAACCTTTGTTCAGACACGGGATCTCTCTGGTCAGGTCGTCTCACGGTCAATCAACCTCAACGGATACGAACTCCCGTTGAGTGCGAAAGGCTTTACAGCACTCCGTGATGGTGAAGCGAATGGCTGGCTGGAGATTGTACGGACAGAAAACGGGCGGTTGCTCATCTACAGCCGAGCCGTGATCTCAGATGGCCAGCCGGTTGGGATCTTGCAGGTTGCGCGGTCGCTGGCGGATTTGGACCAGGCGCTTGCGACGCTCCGCCAGTACCTGGTCGTCGGCACGCTTGTCTCTACCGTTACGGCCTTTTTTGTCGGATGGGTCTTGGCGGGAGCGAGCCTACGGCCGATTAACCGAATTACGCAGACGGCGCGAGAGATCGGCCGAGCACGCGACTTCGGGCGGCGTGTGGAGTATGAGGGGCCGAACGATGAGATCGGGGCGCTGGTGACGACGCTGAACGAGATGCTGACCGAGCTGCAGGCGGCGTACCAGCAGGTGGAACAGGCGCTGGTGGCGCAGCGACGGTTCGTTGCGGACGCCTCGCACGAGCTGCGAACCCCGCTGACGACGTTACGTGGCAACGTGGAACTCTTGCAGCGTGAGCCACCGTTGCCGGAGGAGGAGCGCCGAGCAATCCTTGCGGACATCACCGCGGAGTTGGACCGGATGATCCGCCTGGTACGCGAGCTCCTGACGCTCGCGCGGGTGGATGCTGGGCTGCAGCCGCGGCTGGAACCGGTGGAGTTGGGGTTACTGCTGGAGGAGGCAGTACGGCAAGCGCAGCTCTTGCGACCTCGTCCAGCGGTCCGGGCGCGCGTGGAGCGGGATGCGGTGGTGCGAGCGGATCGGGATCTCTTGCGGCAGGTGCTGCTCATCTTGCTTGACAATGCGCTGAAGTACACCCCTGAAAACGGCGATGTTGAAGTCACAACGGTGATCGAAGGGAAGCGGGCGGGAATCGCGGTGCGTGACACGGGAGTGGGGATCGATCCGGCTATCCTACCGCACATCTTTGAGCGCTTCTTCCGCGGTGACTCCGCGCGCAGTGGAGAAGGGACAGGGCTCGGACTCGCCATTGCAAAGTCGCTGGTCGAGGCGATGCAAGGTGAGATCCGGGTGACCAGCCGGCCGGGCGTGGGAAGCACGTTCACGGTTCTCCTGCCGTTGGAGGCAGAGTTGTCGGCCGACGACGTTGAGGAGCGGACGTTACCCGCGTTCGCTGGGCTCGAGTGAGATTCGGCGGCGTTTCTCAGCAGATTCTCAGCAAACTCTTGTGGCGCTCTGAAGGACAGCCGCTAGGCTAAGAGTCGCGACGGCAGCACCGCGGCTGCCAGAGTGTCGCGACAGGAGGTGACGGCATGCAGGAAGGATCGGTCGGGCAGCGTCATGGAGGGCGTGGGCTGCTCGTCCTGTTGGTCGTGATCGGATTTGTGGTGGCTGGTCTCGTCGGTGGGCTGGCTGGAGCGAGCCTGGTACGGGAGCGGGCGGCACAGGCTGCGACACCAACGAGTGTCGCGAGCGTGACGGCACCAGCGTCACGGGTGCAGGCGGTGGCCGAGACGCAAGCGACGACTCCGGCCGGGGAGGTGTACCAGCGTTACGGCAAAGCAGTAGTGGACGTGATCGCTCGTGCATCGGGTGGATTCTTCGACGAGCAGGGTAGTGGTTCAGGCGTGGTGATTGATGAGAGTGGGCTGATTGTGACCGCGGCGCACGTGGTGTCAGGGGCACCAAGTGTCCAGGTGCAGTTCGCGACTGGTGAACGGCTGAGCGCACGGGTGCTGGGAACGGATCAAGCGAATGATCTGGCATTATTGAAGGTTGACCGGCTGCCGGAGGGGATTCCGGTTGCGCCGCTGGGTGACTCGGACACGGTGCAGGTGGGTGACGTGGTGATCGCGATCGGCTCACCGTTCGGGCTTTCCGGGACGGTGACACAGGGGATCGTGAGCGCAGTCAACCGAAGCTGGAACCCACCTGGAGATCGGCTGCGGACGGGGCTGATCCAGACGGATGCGCCGATCAATCCGGGGAACAGCGGGGGCCCGCTCTTCAATGCACAAGGCGAGGTGATCGGGATTGCAACGATGATCGAGAGTCCGATCCGAGGAAATGTGGGGATCGGCTTTGCGGTGCCGAGCAACACCGTGAAGCGGGTACTGCCGCGGCTCCAAAGCGGTGAAGAGCTCCAGCCAGCATGGCTTGGGATTAGTGGTACGGATCTGGACGCAGCGACGGCGCAGCGGTTCGGCTTGAGCGTCCAGAAGGGCGTGATTGTGCTGGAGGTTGTACCGGACAGCCCGGCGGCGCGCGCAGGTCTGCGTCCAGCGGAGGTTCGTGGCAACGACATCGCGGCGCTCGGCGATGTGATTGTGGCGTTGGACGGGCAGCCAGTGGAGGGGATGCAAGATCTGGCGGCCCGGATCGGTGCGCATCAGCCAGGTGAGACAGTTGAGCTAACAGTCTTGCGAGATGGGCAGCAAGAGACCGTCCGGGTCACGCTCGGCTCGTGGCCACAGCAAGGCTAAGTTGACAACGCTGAGTTGACAGGGCGTTGGTTGGTGTGCTAGTATATGTAGGTTTCGAAACGACGTCGTGCGGTGTCCGTACGACGCGTCCGAACGACGGAGGTAGATGGATACCCATGACGGAGCGAGAACTGCAGGAACTGTTGGAACTGGAAGAGCTCGTCGCTGCTGAGGGTCTGGAAGAGGTCGAGGAGTTCGAGGAGATCGAGGAGACCGACGACCTCATTGACCAGGCAGCGAATGATGCGGTCTACCGGTACTTCCGGGAGGTCGGTGGCCACCGGCTCCTGACGCACCAGGAAGAGATTGAGTACTCACGGGCCGTGCGGGCAGGGCTGGCGGCACGCAAGCGGATCGAGGCCGGAGAGGACACGCCGGAGCTGCGCGAGCTGGTTCGGAAGGGGATGGAGGCGCGCGAGACGCTGATCCGGCACAACTTGCGTCTGGTGGTCTCGATTGCCAAGCGCTACCGCTCGAGCGAGCTGCCGCTGATCGACCTGATTCAGGAAGGCAACATTGGTCTCATGACGGCTGTCGAGCGGTATGATCCGGAGCTGGGCTACCGCTTCAGCACGTATGCGACGTTCTGGATCCGGCAGGCGATCGGTCGAGCGGTGGCAAATCTGAGCCGGACCATCCGAGTGCCGGTGCACATGCACGACCTGATTGCCAAGATCCGGCGAGCAGAGGCGCAGATTGAGCAGCAGAAGGGTCGGCCGGCCACGAACGAGGAGTTGGCTGAGCTCCTCGGGATCGATGTGACACGTATCGAGCAGGCGCGGACGCAGATCCCACGCACCTCGTCGCTCGACAAGCCGATCGGCGAGGACGGTGAGAGCACAATTGGTGACCTCTTGCCGGATCCGCGCAGCGAGGACGTCGTGGAGGAGGCGCTGACGAACGCGATCCGTGAGCAGATTCGGCGGAGCCTGGAGCAGCTCACGGAGCGCGAGCGAACGGTGCTCGTGATGCGTTTCGGGCTCGACGGAGAACAGCCGCGTACGCTGGCCGAGATTGCCGATGCTCTGAAGATCAGCCGGGAGCGTGTCCGCCAGGTTGAGAAGGAGGCGCTGGCCAAGCTGCGCAACTCCGACCTGCGGCTCCTGGCGAGTGCGGCCTGAGCCTCTCCAGATCAACCAAGACGAACCGACAGAGGCCGGTCTCCTGAGTGAGGCCGGCCTCTTGTCTTTTAGCTGTGCTCATGCTGGTGTTCGGCGTCATGCCAATGCAAATGCGAATGTACGATCGGTCCATGCCAGTGGAGATGCTCGTGGACGAGATTGGCAGCGATCAGCAATTTCTGATCAGTAAGAATTCGGTCGGGAGGGCCTTCGGCAATTGGACGGTGCTCGCGCTCGCCGAAGACGACGATACGGGAAGCAAGAGCAGCGGCGAGGTCGAGTTCGTGCGTCGCGATGACGAGTGTGCGACCGCGCCGGTGGAGCTCGGTCAGAAGCTCAATGAGCTGGGCTCGACTGCGTGGATCTAAGTTGGCCGTTGGTTCGTCGAGGAGGATCACCTCAGGATCCATAACCAGGACGGTGGCGAGCGCAACGCGCTTCTTCTCGCCGCCACTGAGCTCAAACGGCGCACGGTCGGCAAGATGGGTGATGCCAAGTTCATCGAGCGTGGTGGCGACGGCCTGGCGAATGCGCTCGCTTGGCCAACCGAGCTGGAGTGGTCCAAAGGCGACGTCATCGAAGACTGTCGGGGAGAAGAGCTGGACATCCGGCTCCTGAAAGACGAGCCCCACCCGCTGGTGGAGCCAGTAGCCAAGTTCCGGATCGTCTGCGGCCGCGGTGATATCGTGTCCAAAGGCGACTAGACGGCCGCTCGTCGGCCGATACAACCCGTCGAGGATCTTGAGAAGTGTTGACTTTCCCGATCCGTTGGGGCCGAGGATGACAAGAGCTTCGCCAGCGCGGATAGTGAGGTCGACGTCCCGAAGGGCGACGATCCGATTATGGTAGGAGTAGCTGACACCGGAGAGCTCGAACACCGTGGTGTCGTTCATAGACGCGCCAAATCCACAAGCCAGAGTGCGGCGAAGGCAGCACTACCGAGTGACAGGGCCAGCCAGTCGGTCTCGGCAAGAGACGGGTTCCGGAGCGTCCGCGGTTCACCGCGATAGCCGCGTGCGGCCATGGCGAGGTAAACCTGCTCGCTCGTACGCAGGCTGCGTTGGAAGAGGACACCGAGCGCGCTGGAAAGCCAGCGGCGCTGCTCGGTGTTTTCGTCCCGCCGCAGGAGCCGGCTGCGCCGGGCCAGCAGCAAATCCTGGAGGAGTTCCAACAGGACAAAAACGTAGCGGTAGGCCATCGCAAGGACGAGGACGAAGACAAGCGGCACACGGAAAGCTCGGAGTGCCGCGAGTAGGTCGGCCCAGCGAGTGGTCAGAACAAGGGCCGAGGCAGCGGCAAGCGATGCTGTGACGCGAAGAAGGAGGGTGAGCACGCTCCAGGCGCCGGTTGTCGTAACACTTAGACCAAAGGGGAGACGAAGGAGCTCCGGCCCAGGAACCAGGATCAGCGCGGGTGCAGCGACGACAAGCGTAAAGAGCGGTAGGCCGAAAAGGAGCCGTGCGATTGCCCCCGGGGGAATGCGGCTAGCGACAAGCAGGGCCACCAGCAGGGTAAGGAGCGCAACCTGAGTGGGCCACGAGCGGAGGCTGGCAGCGACGAGGATAGCGAAGCCGAGAACAACGACCTTCACACGGGGATCGATCCGCTGCAGGAGTCCGGAGCGGCGGGCAAGTTCCTCAGCGTAGACAGAGTGTTCGATCGCCCCGGCAAGATCGAGCAAGGTTTTTTCGACGAAGTTGCGACGCGGCATATCCCTGGTCCTCCGGTCGTTACGAGTGCGTGGGCGTGCGCGGACGGACGAGCAGGCGGAGCGCGAAGATGACTGCGCTGACAAGGCCAATGCCAACGATGGCCGAGAGGATATAGGCGAGAGCCTGCTGAACCGCGCTGGCGTCCGCAGGAAGCCAGGACAGCGCGTAACCGGAAAGCGGCGCTTGCCACCAGCCTTCCCAGCGGGCGAGCCCGCTTGGGACGTAGCCGACTCGTTGCTCAAGTTCCTGGGCTGACCATTCACCCCAGGCAGTTCCCGAGGCGACTAGGCCGAGCGGTGTCAGGAGCACGATGATGGCGGCGAGCAAGATGAGGAGACCGCGGCGGCTGGAGGGAGCGACAACCGGCAACGAGGTCGTGGTACCGAGAAGCTCTGGGGAGAGGCGGCGAACCAAAGCCAGCCCGGTCAAGGTCACGATCGCTTCGGCGGCGCCAGCGATGGTGAGGTGGGGGATCAGCATGGCGGGGACTGCGACGTCTAATCCATAGGGGCTGTAGAGTGCCCGGCCATTTTCGCTCCAGAGCAGAGGCTGGATGCCGAGTGTCAGCCCAACCAGAAGGGCCGCGACGTTGATACCGACATATCCCGCTAGACCAGCGGCGAGCAGACGCCGACGGCTCTCGAGCGGGCTGCGACCGGCAATGAGTCGAAAGACGCCGTAACCGACAAGCGGCATGGCAACAGCGAGGATGAAGCAATTGGCACCGATGGCGAGGATTCCCCCGTCGCCGAAAAAGAGAGCCTGAACGATGAGCGCAACCGAGGTGGCGACGACGGCGGCCCAGGGGCCAAGCACGATTGCCGCCAGCACACTCCCGACGACATGTGCAGTCGTGCCGCCGGGGACAGGGACATTGAACATCATCACGACAAAAAGGAAGGCGGAGAAGAGCGCGAGTGCAGGAACAGTGCGTCCCGCCAACTGGCTCCGGAGGCGTTGCGTGGAAACATACCAGAAGGGCAACGTCGCACCGTAGTAGGCGAGCGCTGTTGCAGGACTGATGTAGCCATCAGGAATGTGCATGGCTTGGAGCTCCTGCGCCGTCCGCAAACCTCGATCACTTTCCGACACTCGGAAGTATGCCAGCTACGTGAGTGGACATTCGAGGTTCGGGTTCTGGACCTGGGCCGCCGTGTCGCGCTCCTACCGCGCCGCCCACAACTCCATCACCTGTACCCCGGATGCTGGAGAGCTGCGCCCGGGAACGCATCCGGTTGCCTGGATTTGGTCTCAGGTTGCCGCGCGGGAGCGATGCGCTGTCGAGGGACGCAGAGCGCGCTGCGACGCCAACCACTGCTCGCAGCTGGCCGCGGTTTGGGTATGGGGGGCGATCAGGAGCGGTTCTGTAGTGCAGGTGGATCGGATGCTCCCAAACGGGCCTTTTGCGGCGTGGATGGTAGCAAAGGCCCATGGCGTAGAGCGAAGCTGCCCTTGCTGAATTTACGCGGGCCGCAGCACCTGTCGCAACACGAAGAGTAGGTTGGCGGGCCGTTCGGCGAGGCGGCGGGTGAAGTACGGGTACCAGTGTCGTCCAAAGGGGACATAGATGCGCACCGGCTCTCCTGCGCGCTGGAGTTCCTCCTGGAGGTCACGGCGCACGCCGTAAAGCATCTGGAACTCGTACTTCTCTGGGCCAACGCCGATGCGGCGGGCAAAGCCGCGGGCGACGCGCACAATTGCCTCGTCGTGGGTGGCTATGGCGACGAACTGACCGTATTCGAGCAGTGCCTCCAGATGGCGGCGATAGGCTGCATCGACTGCCGCCTTCGTGGGATAGGCAACCGTGGAGGGCTCAGCGTAGGCGCCTTTCACCAATCGCACGCGCCAGCCGCGCTCGATGGCAGTCTCAACGTCCCGCTCACTCCGATAGAGATAGGCCTGAAGTGCGATCTGGAGGTGATCCCCATAGACCCGGTGGAGGTCGGCGAAGAGCTCAAGGGTGGAACGCGTGGTGGAAGAGTCTTCCATGTCCACCTCAACCCGGCCGCCGAATCGTTGGGCAAGGCGGGCCAAGCGCTCCAGATTCAAGCGGGCAAGGGTGGGATCGATGCGCAGACCAAGGTGCGTCGGCTTGACAGAGATGGTCGCGTCAAGCCCGCAGCGAGCGATCGTCTGCAAGAGTTCGGCGTATGCCTCGGTGACAGCGGCTGCTTCGGTGGGAGCGGTGACGTCCTCACCGAGAAGATCGAGCGTTGTGGCGAAGCCCCGGTTGGCGAGTGCCTGCGCCACAGCGAGTGCCTCCTCCATGCTCTCGCCAGCGACAAAGCGAGCGACGAGCGGTGCCATCAGCGGAGAGTTCCGCACGAGACGCTCGACCCACGGCTGACGCGCGATGGTCAAGACGAGCGACCGGTAAAGCGGCATCGGTCTCCTCCACTCCCGCATCCCGCGTCCGACCCGCAGCGCAGTGTAGCATCGTCCTCGAGACGAGGAGCGGAGGATGGACTGTAAGGAACGCTACGTCACAATCGTGCGTGACAGTCTGTATGACCGGATTCCGCTGACGGCGGCTGAGGTGGCGCTGATCAGCACGCCGACCTTTCAGCGGCTAGATCGCATCCAGCAGCTCGGCTTTGTGAGCAAGGTCTGGCCAGGAGCGAAACATACCCGTTACGAGCACTCGCTGGGTGTCTTACACCTGATGCGCCAGGCTCTCGCCACACTACGCCAGCACGGTGCGACAGTCATCGACGAAGCAGCGCGACGCACAGCGCTTGCGGCAGCGCTCCTGCATGACGTTGGACACTACCCGTTCAGCCACGCCATCGAGGAGCTCGGGCCACCAGTCCTGCCGCATGAGGAGGCAGGTCGGCGGCTGATCGAAGGGAGCGAGCTGGCTGAAGTGTTGGAGCGGGAGTGGGGAGTCGATCCAGGACGTGTGGCGAACCTGATTGCGCCGCGCGGAGGAGGCGAACCCGCTGACCGGCTGCTGCGTGGACTCCTGAGCGGGGCACTCGACGTGGATAAGCTGGACTATCTCCCGCGCGATGCACGGCACTGCAACGTGCCATACGGTGGCGTCGATACGCCAAGGCTGCTCGATGCCCTGCGGGTAGCTGAAGTACACGGGGTGCCGCGGATCGTGGTGACGGCCAAGGGGGTAAGTCCCCTGCACTCGTTGATCAACGCGCGGCAAGAAATGTTCGACAACGTGTACTGGCACCATGCCAACCGGGCAGCGATGGCGATGCTGCAGCGGGCAGTGCAGGACGCGTTATTGGCGGGAGCGATCCAAGCCGAAGAACTCTTGCGGCACGACGACGCCTCGCTCCTTGCGCGGCTGGCCGAGCCGGGGATGCCCGAGAGTACGCGGCAGCTGGTGCAACGCCTGCGCGACCGGGTCCTGCACAAGCGGGCGCTCGAGGTGAGTGCCCGCGCGCCCGACCTATACCGATACTTGAGCAGCCTGTATGGGCAGCCAGCGGCGCGGCGAGCGCTGGAGTGTCGGCTCGCGCAGCAGCTCGCCGAGCTCCTGGGGGAGCCGGTGGCGGACTGGGAGGTACTGCTGGCGATCCCGAAGCCGGAAAAATGGAGCACCGATGTGTGGGTACTGTTCGAGCGACCACCGCTTGGCTTTCAGCCACTCATGCCATGGCAGGACGTTGTCGGAATGACCGATGCTGACTTCGCGCGGTTTGAGGAGCATCGGCGCTTGATCCGGATCGTCACAACGGCGCGCCTAAGAGACGCGGTGGCTGCACACTGGCCGCGACTGCTGCTGCCGCTGCTCGGGTGAGCAATGTGGCGACGAAGGCGCGTCATTGTGGCTGGATGGAGTCCTCCGGAGGGGCTGAGCGACGTGCAGGGACGTCATGGCCAAGGCGCGTTCAGTTTGGGTCCAGTGACGCGGAGAGACCGCCGGTGCAGCAGTGACTCGTTGATCCACTGGGTCGTTCGTGACTGCCTCTTCGCACCGACATGCGGGAATGGTCAGGGACAGGCTGCGAGGGAGGGTGGGCGCTCGCGCGGTTTGGTCGGTCCTCTTCGTTGAGTGGCAGCACGGGGCAGGAACAGAGCATTCGTGCTCGTTTGCCAGAGCGGCACGCGCTGGGCAGAAGGTCGGCGAAGAGACGATGGCTGACGTCATGCTCTGCGAACAGGGCGGCGCGCTGCCGGCTGGCAGCCGCAGTGTTGCTCGGAATGCGGCGCGAAACTGATTGGGGTTCAAGCGTGCCCTCAGCCCGCCGTGGCAGGTGGGAAGGTGAGAAGGGCAGGGTCAGTGACCCGGCGGAGCTGAGAGGCGCAATCCGAGCAAGAGCAGCGCAGCGCCGAGTAGAGCGAGCGAGACGAGACTTGCGGCGACAGACAGGGTGCCAGCGCCCGTGCGTGGCGCGACCTGCGAGCGTTGGAGTGAGGATTCGGTGGAATCACTCGAGCGCTCGGGTGCAACGGACGCTGACGACTCGGTCGTGAGGGTATCGGAGGGCAATGGTGAAGACGGTGTTGAAGGCGTTTCGTGGGTCTGACTCCCGTCGCCTGGTGACGGAGATGCAGCTGTGACCGGTGACGTTGTCGGCACGGGCGTGGGCGAGGCGTCGCTGGGCTGCGGCGTAGGATCGTCAGGGAGCGGCGTGTTGTCTGGCTCAGGGCTGCCGCCTGGGTACATTGACTGGTCGGTGGTCGGCGAAGCGGTCGGAGAGAGTTCGGTGAGAGTGGCAGATGCTGTGGCGGTCAGATCGGCGATCTGTGTCGCGGGCCGGTACTCCGTGATTCCAGCGTCACCGGCGACGCTTGCGGCGGCGAGCTGGAGAGCCAGCGCAGCAGTCAACAGAGCGATGATCCAGCGGGCGGAGCGCACGGCGATCACTCCCTTCCTGGCTCGGACACCGCGAGGAGTGTCCGGACATGCGTACGGACGCGAGTATATTGCAGGAGGCGAAGCGAGGCAAGGGTCTGTGCGGCAGGGGCCGAGGTCCCAGAGCGAGTAGGGACACCACTTATGTGGCGGGCCACTGGTCTCGTGCCTGTTCGCGCACGACGATCGGTGTCTCGTGGTCTTGCTGGGTGTGTGGAGCTGGGGCGTGTTAGACGTTGGATCCGCGGCTACGGGAAGCGAGCGCGGCGAGCTTCGAGGGGCCACAGCGCGAAGCGGGTCAGGGGCGATGAGCAAACAACGGTGGCAGAGCAACGGACCGGCGGTCGATGACCAGCGGGATCGACGATGGCTTGCGGCGGTGCTCGTGGTGAGCGCCGTGGCATGGGTGCTGATCGGCGCACGCTACCTCGTCCGGCTGCAGCCATTGACCGGTGACGAACCGTATTACGTCGTGACAGCGATAAGCCTACTGGAGGATCGGGATCTCAACGAGGCGAATCAATACGCTGAGCGGGTGTGGCTGCGTTTCTACCCGCCGCAGCCACTGCCAGCCGACTGGCAGGGCTGGCCAAGCTTTCCGTGGGAGCTCCCACCGCACGCGGCGCACGCGGCGCGACTAGGCTTGTATAGCAAGCATGGGCTCGGTCTTGTGCTGCTCATTGCCCTCCCGTGGGCGATCGCCGGACGGGTGGGGGCGATGGCGGTAGTGGCATTGTGCGGTCTCCTCTTGATTGGTCAGCTTTTTCGGCTTGCGCGCGAGGCTGGTGCCACCACGCGGCTGGCCGCGGCGCTCGCGTTGGGGCTTGGACTGACCATGCCGATCGGCCCCTATGCGTTACTGCTCTTTCCGGAAGTGCCAGCGGCACTCTGTCTGGTGTACGCGGTACGGCGGCTCGCGGCGCAGGAAAACCGCTGGTGGCAATGGCTCTTGACCGGGGCGGCGATCGGGTTCCTTCCCTGGCTGCACCAGCGGTTTGTCGCGAGTGCGGCGGTGCTTGGAGCGGTCGCGCTTGGGCGTCTTTGGGCAGCGCGCTGGGGACGGGGCTGGGGACCGGACTGGCCTGGGGCACTGGGAGCGGTCGGGCCGGCGTTGGTCGGGGGACTAGGGATCGTTGGGTACAATCTGTGGCTCTACGGTCAGCCGTACCAAAACATCGCGGACCACGCGGGATTCAGCGGGTTCAGTGGGACGTTGAATGGGCTGGGGGGATTGCTCCTGGACGCACAGTGGGGACTGGTGGTTGCCGCGCCAGTGTATCTGGCGGCCATCGCGACCTTCCCACTGTGGTGGTTGCGGGCGGGTCGATCGTTTGCCATTGCCGTGGCAGCCGTAGCGCCATACCTCGTGCTGGTGTCTGCGTACCGTGTCTGGTGGGGTGAGTGGGGACCACCGGCGCGGTATTTGGTGCCGGTGGCTGGTCTAGCGGTCGTGCCACTGGCGAGCTGGCTCGCCGGAGCGCGCTGGTGGGAGCGGGCGCTCGCTGGGATCCTGTGGGGTTGGGGAGCGGTGCTGAGCGTGATTGGCTACCTCGATCCGCAGCGTTTTTATCACCATCCGGACGGGATAAACAAGCTGTATGCGACGCTGGACAGATGGCTTGGCATTCGGCTCGCAGAGTTTTTAGTGCCGTTTCAGCCGTTCGCAGCGGCACCGGTGGTAACACGGCTGTGGGCGGGCGCAGCACTGTGCCTGGCTATAGCTGGGCTGATGGTGGTAATGGCTTGGATGCGACAGTGGCGGGAGAGCGGACAGCGCGTAGCGGTGCGAGTGGATACCGCTGCGTCGCGACAGGAGTGATGGAACTGATCCAGGCGGCAGTGAGTATGCCGCGGCCAGTGACCTCGCAGACGATTTGGGGTCGGGAAGCTGACTCTTGCCTAATCGATGGAAAAGCACCAGCAATGACTTCGTGGGAACAGGGTGTGGCCGAGTTGCGCTCGTGCCGACGTTGAGCGTCGGTAGGTGGGTGAGGGCATGGCCTTGTGCAACGGCAGCGAAGTGTTGGGACTTGTGACGCAGCTGCTCCGAACTCTGCGTGACGGGTACCGGTTTTCGGTCGGCGGACGGCGGTGCGGAGATGCAAAGTGCTGCGACGAGACGGGCCCAAGACGAACGCATGGGACAGGCATGGATATCATGCCTCGGCTGTAGGCTGGGCGCGTTCGGCGAGCAGCCGCGGTGCGTCCGACTTACACGCCGTCTCGTGAACCGGCTAGAATCGCGGGGAAGGACAGGGACGGTGGGCGATGGTGCAGTGGTGGCGCGGAAAGCCGTTCCAACCGAAAGAGAAAGTCACTGAACCGCGGACGCCTGGTGCGTGGATCGTGACCGTTCGTTCGGCGCCGCTGCGGTACGACGAACTGCGGCGTGTTGTGGAGTCGACCGGTGAGGCGCGAGTCTACTTTGGGGAGGCGCTGGCGTACCTCAAGGGCGAAGCTGTAGCGCTGTTGCGGATTGAGGCGACTGGTTTTGGCTGGCTTGAAGCGCTGCATCGCTGGTGGCAGCAGGCGCAAAAGCGTGACGGTATCGCCTTTGACGTACGCTTCTACATCCGCGACCGGGAGTTTGTGGGAAGCTTTCAGCGGGACCGCGTGGAGGAGCTCGCCCGACGGCTGCAGGAGCAGGCGCCGCGTGTCGCTCCGCTCAGCGGTCGGTGAGGCGCGGTGACGACGAGCGGGATAGTGCGACGCAGCGAATTCCAAAGGGCGGGCGTGGCGGGAGTAGGGCGGGGTGTGCCTGCCCGATCTCTGTAGTGGGCCGTCGAATCCGTGAGACTGCTAGCTGCGCGAAAGTGGAGCACGCTCACCGGATGCCACATGAGTAGAATTAACAGTGGGGTGGTGCATGACTATGCATATACTAGTAGCCCAGAAACACTGCTCCGCCCGTGCGCGATAATCTACAGTTCTTGGAGTGGTCATTTCAATCTGAGCCCTGCTGAGTGCGTTCGGTGCACGCCGACGGTTACCCGACGGCGAGATCTACGCTGACGCCCACGTCGACGGCAGAGACAACGCTGTTAGGTACCCCCAGAACTGATCCCGACGGCGGTGACGACGCCGGTGGGAGCACCAGAGCCGACGCCGACAGCCACGCCGTCGACACCGACGCGGACTCCGACGGTGACGGCGGCACCGACGCCGGTGCAAACTCCAACCAGCACCCCAGTCAGCGAGGCAGCAGGCGCGACGGCCACGCCGACACCGGTGAGTGAAGCGCTACCGGCGACGGCTACACCACCAACGACTCCGGCTGCGCTTCCACAGGTGCTGCCGAAGACCGGAAGTGGTACCGGTGATGGGATCTTGATTGGGCTCTTGACGGTGCTTGGCGCGATGCTTGCATTGCTCGGCATGATGCTCGAGCTGCGGCGGCGCAGCGCGACACGCTGAGTCGTATCACTGCATCAGGGAACACCTGTCGAGGGGTGGTGTCAGCCACCCCTCTTCGTGTTTGTCGAGACGGTGGCGCGACCGGTCTTCGTCATGCACACCCGCATGGGTACGACGCGGAGTGAGGTAGGGCGCATTGTCTATTTTCGGAGTGGGCGGTCGGAGCAGGAGCAATACATCTTGCCCCCGGCGACGAGACACCGTGATCCTGCTGTTCTCTTCGCTGTGCCTCGTCGAGGTACCAGGTGCCTTGTAGCCAATCGGTGTGGGAGTGCACTGTTTGGCGCTCTAACATCGGATCCCAGCCCACAGTCCTACCGGGAACAAAAGAGCTTGCAGTCAAGTGCTGTGGGCACAGCTGAGCTCAAGCAAGGGGTGCAGTGAGTGGTCAAAAGCCTAGGGGGTGAGCTCGCGAGTGTCCCCGGTGAGGCCGACGCTCCTGGCGATGGTCGGTGGGCAAGCGAGTCAGGGTGGGAGCCGCTGCGGCACCGGTCATGCCGGACGGCGTGACGCATTCCTGACAAGAACTCCAACTCCCTCTGAGTGGAGGATCGGGCCGTCCGCGCGAACGGTGACGGCTTGGTGGCTATAGCGGATTTTCGCAAGTCAAGGTGATGCTCCGCAGAGGTCGGGTGGCCTCGAGCCGCGCCTGGCGCGCGGTTCGCGCCGTTTCTTGTCCGGGGGCTGAAGCATCAGGCGGGCTGAAAGCAGGCTTGGGGTAGAGAGCTCCTCATGATGAGGGCTTGCAGCGCCCTGGCTGGTGAACTTCTCATATGGCAGATCGAGTGTTACTGGAGCTGGGGGAGAGTGATGGGATGCGACGGTTAGCCGACACGTTGGTGCTACGGTTGTTGCGAGCACGCGCTCAGGTAGGGCGGCTGTGTCCGCGACAAGGAGGGCTGCTCGGCGAACGGATCAGGTCGTGTCGTGCCCGTTGGCAGCACGGTGCCCGGAACATGACATGACGACAGGCAGAGAAATCAGCCACCGCGCTTTGAGCGCGGGAAACCACTTGTCGGCTGGGACATGCCTGACGCTGCGGGCTGCATGGAGAGCGCTCCTGACTGATGAGGATAGACGGCTGACGTATGTGAGGTGGATGCCAACCGGCTGCAGCTCGTGAGGGGCAACGCGGTGGTTCCCCGCCGTGACATGCTCGGCAAGGGAGGTGGCGGTGGCTGTGCGGTGTTGTGCGGTCAAGGGTGCGCAAGCGTGCCTGCCGTCTTAGGATCGTCAGGAACTGGTATCGCCTCGGCAGTTTCGCCACTTCTCTGGCAGTGAAGGGCGTGGACAGGGCGGGCACATGAGGGGCGTGGGATGACGGTTGGACAACTGGTGCAACTCGTGCTCTTGGGGACGATCTGGGGGAGTTCGTATCTCTTCATCAAGGTTGCCGTAGAGGGGTTCCCACCAATCCTCCTCGTGGAGGGGCGTTTGTTGCTGGGAGCTGCGGTGCTGCTTGCGATCCGCTGGTGGACACGGCAGCGGTGGCCGACGCGCGCGGTATGGCCGCACCTTGTTGTGATGGCGCTCGTGGGCAATGTGGTGCCCTTCCTGCTCATTGCGTGGAGCGAGCAGCATATCGATTCCGGGCTGGCTTCAGTCCTGAACGCGACGACACCGTTCTTCACGGTGCTCTTCGCAGTGTTGATCTTCCATGCGGAGCAGCTCACCAGGGCGAAAGCTATTGGCGTAGGGCTCGGGTTTGTGGGAGTGGCCGTGCTGAGTGGCGCAGATCTGGCGGCGTTCCGCTCGGCCTCGACGCAGGGGCAGCTGGCGGTGCTGGTATCGAGTGCCTGTTATGGGTTGGGGTTCGCCTACGCGCGACGATTCCTGCGTGGGGCTCCGCTGGCATTAGCTGCGGCGCAAATTGGGCTTGCAGCGCTGCTGCTCTTGCCGCTGGCACTCGCAAGTGGGATACCAGGGGACTTGCGCCCGACTCTTCCTGCTTTTCTCGCACTCAGCGCACTGGGGGTGGTAAGCAGCGGGATCGCCTATGTGCTGTATTACCGGCTGATTGCTTCCGCTGGAGCTGTGGTGGCGTCGTTGGCAACGTATCTCATGCCGCCGGTCGGTGTCACACTCGGTTGGGCAGTCTTGGGGGAGCCGATCGGCTGGCGACTCCTTGTGGGAGTGGTGCTGATCCTTGCTGGGATGGCGGTGGTACAGGGCCGGAGCAGCTGGCTGGCACTGCGACGGGCTGGCCGACTGCAGGTGCCGGCGGAGGACTGAGGGTTACGGAAGGGTCAGAATTTCGGGACCGTTCTCGGTAATGGCGACCGTGTGTTCAAACTGTGCGGAGAGGCTTCCATCCGCGGTGACGACTGTCCAGCGGTCAGCGAGAAGGCGCGTCTCGGGACGACCAGCGGCGATCATTGGCTCAATGGTCAGGACCATGCCAGGTTGGAGTACCGGCCCCTGGCCGGGTGGGCCGTAGTGCGGCAGCATCGGTTCCTCGTGAAGTGCACGACCGATACCGTGGCCGTAAAGGTTGCGTACGACTGAGAAGCCGTGAGCCTCGACGTGCTGCTGGATAGCGTGGGAAATATCGGTGAGGCGATTGCCGGCGCGGGCATAGGCGATACCGATCTCGAGTGCTTCGCGACAAACGCGGAGGAGCTTCTCCGCCTCTGGGGAAATCCGTCCGACTGGGACAGTGATGGTGGCATCACCGTGGTAACCGCGGTAGCGAGCTCCAACGTCGATACCGACAATATCGCCTTCCTGGAGGATACGCGGACCGGGGATGCCGTGGACGACCTCTTCGTTGACTGAGACACAGATGGAGGCCGGGAAACCACGGTAACCCTTGAAGGAAGGCACAGCCCCGTGCTTCCGGATGATCCGCTCCGCCAGACGGTCGAGTTCGGCAGTGGTAATGCCAGGGCGAACGGCGTCAGCAAGAACGGCAAGAGTCTCGGCTACGATTTTGCCGGCTTCGCGCATAAGACGGATCTGTTCCGGCCGTTTGAGAACGATAGGCACGCGTCGATCCTCCCGGGTGGCCGAGCATACGGCCAACTAGAAAGTATAGCACAGGACAGGGTCGTTGGCTGACCGAAGGCCGGAGGCAGGCGGTGTTGTGGCACGCAGGTGAGGTGTCAGATCCAGCTCGTGAGGTCAGCGACAGGTGCACTAGCCATCGCTCCAGGTGTTGCCTGGTGGATACGGTCCCTCTCGGAGAGGGTGAGCGGTACGGATGACACTCTTCGAGGAGGACATGGGGCCATCGGGGTGCACTCCCTGTGCACCCAGCCAGTTGGGCAACTGGGCATCTTGAGGACGTGGAGTCGCGGTATTACTGGGTGGCCGCGAGAGGGTGCTTTGGGGTACAGAATGGAGGCTCCCTGTACCGAGGGCGCCAAGCGTTCATAAGCCGCGAAGCGTAGGGCTGTAGCCACACAAGTGTCCCCAACGCCGTGTGATCTCCGAGTAGGCTGTCGCAGAGGCGTCCGTGGTTGTGTCTCCCCCACCAAAATGCCGAAGGCTAGAGCTAGGTATTGCCGGCACAGCGTGACTGCGCACGACTGGGAATTCGAGCTCATGCCACGAGCGCGATCGGATTGACGGGGGTACGAACCGTTCGCGGGGCTCGTGCGTATTGCTCATAGACGGTCGGCGACTACGGACAGGAGGGAACGATGCGAACGCTCATCCGTGCACTTGTGGTCGCACTGCTGGGGCTCGTTACGTTCGCGCTACCCGCGGCAGCGCAGGAATCGGTAACGATCACGTTGCGTGAACAGAGCGGTTCCGGACAGTCAGGCACGGCGGTCCTGACAGCGGTCGGGAACCAGACGCGAGTCGTAGTAACTCTCTCCAATCCACCGGCGGGGGTGGCACAGCCGGCGCATATTCACGAGGGTACGTGTGCCAACCTCAACCCGCAGCCACGCTATCCATTGCAGAGTCTGATGAATGGGCGGTCGGAGACGGTGGTTGACGTGCCGCTCAGCCAGCTCTTAGCTGGGCAGTTCGCGATCAACGTGCACAAGTCGCAGCAGGAGATCACCACGTACGTGGCCTGCGGGGAGATCCGAGCGCAGCTGGCGCCGGCGACCGGCGCAGGATCGCGCAATCTCCCTGTGTGGGGTGTGATCGCTGCGGGGCTTGCTGGGCTGTTGTTGCTCACGAGTGGATTTGCGTTGCGGCGAGTGTGGCGGTGAGGAGCGCAGTGATGCGCTGGTTCTGGATGGTCCTCTTGCTGCTTGCCGTACTGGGACTCGCCGGATGTGGCAAGGCGAACGAAGCGAACCCAGCTGCTGGCTCAGGTGACCCATACGGAGGATCATACGGCTATAGACCTGCTGCTGCACCAACGCAGACGATGGAGAGCGAGCGTTCCGGGTACGGGCCGGTGTTGGCGGGGACACCGACCGTCGCACCGAGGGCGGGTCCAACGACGATCGAAGTGCGTGTGGTCAACTTTGGGTTCGAGTCAGCCGAGCTGACGGTGGCACCTGGCACGACTGTTATCTGGCGGAATGATTCACCAACAACGCACACCGTGACGGCGAAGAATGGGGCATTCGACAGCGGCTTGCTGGAATCGGGACAGACGTTCTCGTTCACGTTCCGCGAGCCAGGGACGTACGAATACTGGTGTACGCTCCACCCGGAGATGGTCGGGCGTATCATCGTGCGCTGACGAGTGGGGTATCCTTGCTCGGCGGTCGTTTGAGAGCGGCGAGGTCGGGGTGAGGTGTACTGCCCGAGCTGCGGAGCCGAACAGCCGCCGGGCCCTGTCTGTATCGCTTGCGGACAGCCGTTCCGTCGCGAGGCGGTCGGTTCTCGGCACGTCCGGCGGCATCGCTACGTGCGGCGCGGTATCGGAGCACGCGTTGCCGGGTGTGTTACGACACTGATCGCGGCACTGGTACTAGTACTGGCGGCGGCAGCGTTTCTGACGCGCGAACCGGCGCGCGCTCCGGGCTCGTTGGGCGGCAGTGATCTGACCGCCACGGCGACGCCGGTAGCGCAGGCCTCGTTCGAAGCGACCGTAGGCGGCCAGACAATCGTCGTGAGCGAAGCGGAGCTCAACCGGTGGCTCGGCGAACACGAGGCCGAGCTGCGTCCAGCGAGCGATCCGCGTGCAGAGATCAGCCCCGAGGGCATCGCTGTGCATGTGCGCGTCTACGGATTTGGCGCGACGTATCGTGCGCGACCAACAGTGGAAAATGGGCGCTTTGTGCTGCGGGATGCGCGTGTGGAGGGGCCGCTTGGCATCGGATTCAGCGCTGAGCAGGTGACGGCACGGTTGCAAGCGGCATTGGACGAACGGCTCGCACAGGCTGGCCTACGTCCAGTTGCTGTGGAACTCGAGCCGGGAGCTTTGCGGGTAACGTTCGAACCGGTATTAGAATGACGAGACGTGAGCAAGAACGCGAGCCAGCGAGGGTGGTGAGGGCTGTCCTGGCTGCCCTCAACCGGGGAGATATAGAGTCGGCCCTTGCCTATTGTGCGGACGACATTCTGCTGTGGGCACCTGGGCCGACGCCTGGCGGGACGGAGCTCCGCGGGAAGGAAGCGTTGCGGGCATTCCTGGAGGCGAGCGAGGCGGTGTGGCCGGACAGCTGGGCCGCAGTGCGCACGCTTGTCGCGGACGGTGACGAGGTGGCGGTGGAGCTCGTCGCGACGGCGACGCACGGGACCGAACGCGTGACACAGCCGATGGCGGCATTCTTTACGGTGCGTGATGGCCTCATCGTGCGGCAAGCGTGCTATTTCGATCTCGCTGGACTGTTTGCTTTGCTGCGCGAGCGCGGATTGGCCTGAGGGCCGGGTGACGAGGTTGGCCGCGCGCTCTTGTTGCCGGCAGGCTCAGGACTGGCAAGGTGTGTTCACAACTCGACACGGAAGGCACTCGATCAGGGCTTACTGTGGTGCGATCCTGCGCCTATTTCAGCGTGTCGGTACGGGGCAGAGTCAGTGACCTCGTGGGCATGTGCTCAGTTGCTCGTCTTTCCAGCGTAGACCTGATCCCGTGCCTTGCTCGCGGCGAGCGAGGGCAGGAGGGAGCTGAGGGGGGTGTCTTCCAGATGCGGCCATGGCTCGTTGCAACGGAAAGGTCACGATTGGTGGTAGACGCCGTACTGGGGGTTATGGCATACTCCTGAGTGCCGGGAGCGACACGTTGGTGTCCCGGCCCCACCGTCGCACACCTGTCTCATCTCCTCCTCACGTGCGAGGCAGCCGATCTTTTCACGGCTGCCTCGTGCGTTGTTCGGACGGGTCAGGTTCCTGGCAGGTACAATCAGAAAGAACCGGCCGAGGCGCACATCGTAAGCCTGGCTCGACGCTACGAGGGATCGACGATGGACCAACGCAATCGCACACCGCGTGAACCACGGGATCGACAGGGAAACGGAGTAGGGAGATTCTTCCGCAGCCTACTTGGCTCGCGGTTCGGTATTTTGTGGATTATTGTCGGGCTAATCCTGTTCTACAACCTCTACGCATTGTTCCGTCCGGGGCAGTCCGGCCCGCAGCCTGAAGTGGCCTACTCGAGCTTCATCGAGGTGGTCCAACGTGGGCTCGTCTCGAGCGCCACGATCTCAGGGAATACGGTCGATGGGCAATTCACTCAGCCACTGCGGGTTGCGAATGGCTACGTCTTTTTGCCGGATGAACCAGTGCCGGATACCGTCGATCCGGCGCAGGTGCGATCGGTGACGCGGTTCCGGACGGTGATTCCAGATAATACACAGGCTGAAGTTGCGGATCTCTTGCGGCAGCACGATGTGTTGGTGCAGGTGCGTCCGAGTGGTGGAATTTCTTTTCCCTCGCTCCTGGTGAGTGTGTTGCCTTTCGTCTTCCTGATTGGCCTTCTGTTCCTGCTTGGGCGCAACCTGAGCCGCGGGCAGCAGAACGTGTTCAGCTTTGGTCGCTCGCGGGCGCGAGTCTATGACGTCGAGCGGCCTCAGGTGACGTTTGCTGATGTCGCGGGCGAGGAGGAAGCAAAGGCGGAATTGGCGCAGGTGGTGGACTTCCTCAAGAACCCGGCGAAGTACCACCGGATTGGCGCACGGCTGCCGCGGGGAGTTCTGCTGGTTGGCCCGCCAGGCACTGGGAAGACACTCTTGGCGCGTGCTGTGGCTGGGGAAGCGGGGGTACCGTTCTTTAGCGTCAGCGCTTCGGAGTTCGTCGAAATGTTCGTTGGCGTCGGTGCCAGCCGGGTGCGTGATCTCTTCGAGCGGGCGAAGGCGCAAGCGCCAGCGATTGTCTTCATCGACGAGCTCGACGCGGTCGGGCGACAGCGCTTCGCTGGGTTGGGTGTCGGTAATGACGAGCGAGAGCAAACGCTCAACCAGTTGCTGGTTGAGATGGACGGGTTCGAGGCGCACACTGACGTGGTCGTGATCGCGGCGACGAACCGACCGGATGTCCTCGACCCGGCGCTGCTGCGGCCCGGACGGTTCGACCGGCAAGTGATGGTGGGGTTGCCTGACAAGCGGGGACGAGCAGCTATCCTGCGAATCCATTCTCGCGGTATTCCCATTGCACCTGACGTCGATCTCGATGCGCTGGCAGCGGCGACGCCTGGATTTTCAGGAGCGGATCTGGCCAACCTGGTGAACGAAGCGGCGCTGGTTGCGGCGCGCCGGGGTAAGCAGGTGGTCGACCGATCAGACTTTGAGGAGGCGCTCGACAAGGTACTGCTGGGAACGACGCGCTCGCTCCTGATGAGCGAAGAGGAGCGGCGACTAGTGGCCTACCATGAAGCAGGGCACGCGGTGGTGGCCTACTTCACCCCAGGATCGGACCCGCTGCGCAAGATCAGCATCGTGCCACGCGGCCGGGCACTAGGGGTAACGGTGCAAGCACCAGAGGAGGATCGCTTCAACTACACGCGGAGCCAACTCCTCGGCCGGCTAGCAGTACTGCTGGGCGGCCGAGCGGCCGAACAGCTGGTCTTCCACGAGGTCTCGACCGGTGCCCAGAACGACTTGAAGGAAGCCACACAGCTGGCACGCCGGATGGTCGGCCTGTGGGGGATGAGCGAGGAGCTCGGGCCGGTATATCTGGGGCTTGGCGAACAGCATGTCTTCCTTGGGCGCGAGATTGTGCAAGACCACAGCATCGGGACGAGCACGCTCGATCGGGCCGACCAGGCGGTGCGGCGATTGCTTGATGAGGCGATGGCGCGAGCCGAACGGGTCTTGCGCGAGCACCGCGCTGAGTTGGACCGACTGGCAGAGCTCCTCATTGCCGAGGAGACTGTGGGACCGGAGAAGATCCGCGAAGTGCTGGGTGAGCAGCCGGTGGCGGCGACCGGAGAACGTTGAGCCGGACATGCGAGTCAGCACCGTGTCGGCACCTGGTGGACAACCCGTCGTTGATTGCTGGTCCTGGAACGGTTGATGTGTAGGTCGAGGAGACACCGGTTCGCACGGGAGTTCCCGCACGAACGGTCTTCTCTGCGCTCCTCAGTTGTGCAGCGCTGCGGGGCTCCTAGGTGCCTCAGACCAAGCACGAAAAATGAGCTCGAAGAGGAATACACGGGTTTGGGAAGCGCTGTTGCCTTCTCCTGCTGTACCCCGGGAGGAGTCGCTTCTACTCGCCAGGCACGCTTGGCGTGTGGCGGGAGCAGGCGATGTCCGGTGCGTTGAGGCGGACTCAACTGGGAGCACGCTGCACGCAGCGGTGCGCGGTTACCGTTCGACTGTGCTATCTGCCAACTGTGAGACTGTTCCCCTTGTGGTCATTTCCTGTCAGGGGCGATCTCTGCATCGTGGTTGGGGCCACGTCCCGCCGTGTGGGGTGACGGCTAGCGCTGGCTTCGCTGCGCCGACGCCAACGATGGGGCATCGGGGAGCTATCGCCTCCCTCTGACCGCGCCGTGAGGCGGTGGGGCTTGACTAACTCGGAGAGATGACCAGCCTCGTACTGTGAGCGAGGCGGGCACAGCTCGGGAGTGCACTGTACGCGATGAGTTATCCTCGGCTGGCGAGAAGAGCGGAGAGCTCTGCGAAGGGAGAGAGTCGGACGTTCGGGAGGAGTGCGCGACAGGTGATGGAGAGGAAAACGAAGCACCAAGCGCGGCACATACCGGTGGAGCTTGGACCGGGACAGTATAGCCGCTGGTTCGTTGCGATCACCGCGCTGTTCGTCACCACGCTGATCACCTCGAATATCGTCGCGGTGAAAATCGTTGATGTGTGGGGGCTGTACGTTCCGGCCGGAACGGTAACCGTCTTTCCACTGGCCTACATCTTCGGCGATGTGCTGACCGAAGTGTATGGGTATCGCCGTGCTCGGCTGGTGATTTGGCTTGGATTTGCCTGCAACCTGCTAGCGGTGGCCGCCTTCACGGCGACGCAGTACCTTCCAGCGGCTCCGTTTTGGGACGGCCAGGCGGCCTATGAGCGCATCCTGGGCTACACGCCGCGGTTGTTGGCGGCGTCGTTCCTTGCCTATCTGGTCGGGGAGTTTGCCAATGCGGCGGTGCTCTCGCGGCTGAAGCTCGTGACGCGAGGCCGGTTTCTCTGGATACGGACGATCGGCTCGACACTGGTGGGGCAGGGGCTCGACTCACTGGTGTTCGTGACGGTAGCGTTTTTGGGCACGATGGCGGGACAAGACCTGGTGCGGACGATCGTGACTGCCTGGCTGGTGAAGTCGGCGTATGAAGCCGTGGCCACCCCGCTCACGTATCTTGTGGTGAATGCGTTGAAGCGCGCTGAGGGAATTGACACGTTCGACTATGGCGTAAGCCTGTCCCCATTCCACTTGGACTGACCGGCGTGCTACCAGACGTGGGTGGTATCGGGGAGTGAACACTCCCGGCGTCATGGACTGGGCACAGGCGGGAACAAGGGGAGTACCCGTTCCCGCCTGTGGTAAAAGTCATTCAACTCCCGATGCGTGGATCGCCGGTGGTCTTCCAGGTTGCGACGACGCTCGGTCGCGGCACAGTGCCGTCTGGCCAGCTGGAAACCGGCTGCGTCAAGGTGCCGCCCTCACCGGGGTGCTGGACTGCGCAGAAGAGTGTCTGGAAGTCGGGTGCGAACTCGGGGCCACAAATCTCGCAGCCGCGCGGGCCGCTCAGGAACATGCGCACGTAGCCGCGCTCACTACCGGAAGTGGGGACAGCATAGATGCCGTCGTTGCGGCGGAAGGTGCCAGGTTGGCCATCGGTTGCGATCCACATATTTCCCCAGGCATCGAAGGTGATGTTGTCTGGGCAAGAGATTGGGCTGATTTGGCTCGGATCGAAGCCAGCTGCGAAAACGAGGTCGTCCGGGTTCGCCGGATCGCCGCACAAGAGGAAGATTTCCCAGGTGAAACGCGTGGCGGCGTAATCACCGTCGGCCTCGATGAGTTCGATGATGTGTCCGTGCCGGTTGTTGCCGCGTGGGTTGGCTGGATCGATCTGGTTCCAGTTGCGACGGGTATTGTTGGTGCAGACGATGTAGACGCGACCATTGACCGGGTTGGTCTCAATATCTTCCGGCCGATCCATCTTGGTGGCGCCCAAAAGGTCAGCGGCACGGCGGGTGTTGATGAGCACGTCGGCCTGAGAGGTGAAGCCGTTGGCTTCAGTGAGCGGACCTTCGCCGTAGACAAGTGGAAGCCAGTCACCAGTGCCGTCTGGGTTAAATCGAGCGACGTAGAGCGTGCCCCGGTCGAGGAGAGTGAAGTTGGCTTGGCGGTTGTTGGGATCGAAGCGGCCGTCACTGACAAACTTGTAGACGTATTCGAAGCGTTCGTCGTCACCGGAATACACCACGGCGCGACCATCTCGGTTGATGACTACGGTCGCGGCCTCGTGCTTAAAGCGACCGAGTGCAGTCCGTTTCTTGGGGACAAAGGTGGGATCGTAGGGGTCGATCTCGACGACCCAGCCGAAGCGGAAGGGTTCATTCGGCTCGCGGGCAATGTCAAAGCGGCGGTCGAAGCGCTCCCAAACGCGCTCGGAGCGCCCGCTGGGAAGACCATAGCGCTTGTGGATCGCGACGCGCGGATCGGTCGCGTCAAGCCCGTCAAGATTGCCGAAGTACTGGTGGAAGTTCTCCTCGCAGGTCAACAGGGTACCCCATGGGGTCTTCCCACCAGCGCAGTTGTTGAGGGTGCCATACACGATGGTACCGGTGGGATCTGCGCTTGTCTTTAACCAATCGGAGCCGGCTGCAGGGCCGGTGAGTTCGATACGTGTGGTGCCAGTAATGCGCCGGTTGTAGCGCGAGCCTGGGATGTAGACCCAGTTCCCGCGACCACGCTGCATGATTTCAATGATGGTCACGCCGTGGGCCTCGAGCTCTACCGCGACCTGCCAGGCTTCGGGATCGCCCTCGCGGTAGTTGGGGAACATCAGCTCGGGGTTGGTGTATTCGTGGTTTACGGCGAGGAGGCCGTTGGCGGCACTGGTGGAGCGGAACGGCAACGGAAAGAAGCCGACGAAGTCAGCGTTGTACCCAAATTGTTGGGCTTGCGCCTCCGGCGACTGCGAATCGAGACGGAACTCCGGCCCCCAGCGGTGGAGCGGGTCACCCCAACGGATGACTACCTGTGAAGCATAGCCGTCGGGGACCGTGACTTGGTCATCGGTGTTCAGGGTGATCGGTCGGAAGGTAAGACGACCGCGGTTACTGGCCTCGGCACGACCGAGCCCTGCTTGGCCGAGGGCGAGGACGAGGGCGACACCCGCGGCACCGCGGAGAGCCGAGCGGCGACTCAATCGCTGCGCCAAGATAGCCTCGAAGGTGCTGTTCTCACTGTGGTTGCAGGTGTCGGTGAAACACTTCTCACCACAGGCCCAGCGGCACTTCTGGAGCCAGGCAGCGACGGCAGGGGTCAGTGGTAGGGTGAACCGGTTGGCCATCGGTAACCTCCTATTCGAGCACCGCACGCGTTCATGCCAGGATCGATATACGGCACTGAGAAACGGAATCGGTGAAGAAATCGTTACGTACGCGTCGCCACTGTACTCATAGCCAGTGCTCAGGGAGCACCGCTGGGAATGACTGTTTGCGCGAGCAGAACCGGGGTATTACCACCGGGGCGTGGTTTGCTGTGTCGCTGCTGGTCGGAGCAGAGTGCCATTACTTCGGTCCAGAAGCGAGTGGGGTAGTCTGGACGTGAGACCGTCCCTTTTCTCAGGTGAGACATCGCGTTGCGAGATCCAGAGATAGGCCTTCGTGGTTTGTGTGAGAGAACGACCTGGCACATTCGCGTTGGCGTGAGATCGATACGACAGCGAAGCGTACAGAGGGAGGAATGCTTCATCTCTCCTGATTCTGGGGTGATGCTGTGTGGTGGGTACGGGAAGATGGTCAAGGGTACGGAACGAGCGAGCATGTGCTACGATACGGCAACAGTAGACAGCGGGGTGGGCGAGGGTGAGGTGCGATGATGGAGTTAGGAGGGTTGTTGCAGAGGCGACTGGCGCTGCTCTTTCCAGGGCAGGGAAGCCAACATGTGGGAATGGGACAACGAGTACATCAGATTTCGGACGCCGCGCGGCGGATCTTCGCCCAGGCCGAAGAGGTGCTGGGAATGCCGTTGCGTCGCCTGTGCTTTGAGGGGCCGGCGGAGGAACTGGCGGACACTGCGAACGCGCAGCCGGCGATCCTGACAGTCAGCTTGGCATACCTCGAGGCGTTACGCGAGCGTTTGCGGGAGTTGGGCGCGTCTCTGCAACCGACCATCGTCGCTGGCCATAGTTTGGGCGAATTCACCGCGCTGGTGGCCGCGAACGCTTTGCGGTTCGAGGACGCTTTACGCTTGGTGCGCGAGCGTGGCCGACTGATGCGAGAGGCGAGTCTCGAGCGACCAGGGGGGATGGCGGCGGTCATTGGCCTTGCGCGGGAGGCGCTGGAAGACGTCTGCCGGCAGGCGAGTGAAATGGGGCTTGTGGTCGTGGCTAACGACAACTCCCCGGGACAACTGGTGATCTCGGGTGAGGAGCGTGCGCTGCAGCGTGCGATGGAGTTGGCCCAAGAACGTGGTGCGAAACGTGTGGTGCGCCTTGGCGTTACGGTCGCGTCGCACTCGCCGCTGATGGAGCGGGTGGCCCAAGCGCTGGCGGAACTCCTTGCCCGTATTCCGCTGCGGGAGCCGGACATTCCGATCGTGGCCAACGTGACAGGGAAGATTTTGTCGACGGTCGAGGAGATTCGCCGGGAACTCGCTTGTCAGGTGGCGCAGCCAGTACAGTGGACCTCCAGTGTGCGAGAGATGGCGAACCGCGGAGTGACGACGTTCCTTGAGGTCGGGCCGGGACAGGTCTTAACCGGACTTGTGCGGAAGATCCAACGTGATGCCGAAGCCTATTCGATGCGCGATTTGGGGTTTGAACCGTGAGTAAGTGGACGAGGGGGCGACTGTGCACCGCGTCGTGGTGACCGGACTCGGGGCGATCACGCCACTCGGGTTGGACGTCCCGACGCTCTGGCGCCGGCTTTTGGCTGGCGAGTCGGGGATCGACCGAATCCAGAGCTTTGATCCCAGCAACCTTGAAGTCCAGATCGCAGCTGAAGTAAAGGGTTTTGATCCGCGAGAGTTCATGGACTTCAAAGCAGCTCGCCGGATGGATCGTTTCTCGCAGTTTGCGGTTGCTGCTGCCGGAGAGGCGATCCGTGATGCAGGGCTCCAGATCACACGCGAGAATGCTGACCGGATCGGTGTGATGCTAAACACCGGAGGCGGCGGCATCCAGACGATGGAGCGCGAAGTCGTGACGTTCTACCAGCGGGGTCCCAATCGGGTGAGCCCCTTTTTCGTGCCGATGTTCGCGCCAAACATGGCTGCCTGCCAGATCTCGATCGTCTACGGGATCACGGGGCCGATCATGGCGTCGGTTGCGGCGTGTGCAGCGGGCACGCAGGCCTTTGTCGATGCGCTGCGTCTGCTCCGGCTGGGTGAGGTCGATGTCATGATCGCTGGAGGCACAGAGGCCGGGATTACGCCGGTTGCAGTGACGGCCTTTGCCAACATGGGCGCACTCTCGCGCCGGAACGAGGAGCCCCAGAAGGCAAGTCGACCGTTCGATCGTGATCGTGACGGGTTCGTGTTCGGCGAAGGGTGCGCGGTGATGGTGCTCGAGACTGAGGAACACGCGCGGCGACGCGGCGCGCGGATCTATTGCGAGCTCGCCGGTGGGGCAGTGACCGGCGACGCGTACCACATCAGCGCCCCAGATCCCGATGGCCTTGGTGCCGCACGAGCGATGCGCCTGGCATTGCGGGACGCCCAGATCCAACCCGAAGACGTGGACTACATCTGCGCTCACGGAACGTCGACGCCGCTCAATGATGTCACGGAGACCAAAGCGATCAAGGCAGTGTTCGGTGAGTATGCCTATCGCGTGGCAATTAGTTCGCCGAAGAGCATGATTGGGCACCTGGTCGGGGCAGCCGGTGCGGTATCAGGGGCTGTCTGTGTGCTCGCGATCCGTGACGGGGTGGTTCCACCAACGATTAACTTGGAAAATCCCGATCCGGAATGTGACCTTGATTACGTCCCAAACGTGGCGCGGCCGATGCCAGTGCGAGTCGCTATGGCTAACGCCTTCGGCTTCGGAGGGCAGAACGCAGTCGCGGTTTTCCGAGCATACGACGAGACGGCGTGACGCTTCCCCTCCCTTCCAAATGATCGGGTCGGCCAGCACATCCATTGTTTCGGGATGTGTTTGGAGAGGTCAGGAGTTGGTTGTTCACATGGGGACTGACGCGCTGTCGCGACAGCGTTGAGCGACAGACGAGACCGTACAGCGCACCTACGGAACGCTGATACGCATCCTGGCGTCTGTACTTCTTCACCTTGGGGTATTTCGCGCACTGAGGATCTGCGCTTTGGTTGTGTGCCTGCTGAGTTCAGCAGGGGCGTCTGTTGCGTTCCTTGGTCCGGCGGGGCTTGGTGGGTCACCAGCGGAATTGGGAGGCGAGGGCATCAGCCTCAACGCGCAGGACGATTGGTGAGCCGTGCGGGCATACTGCCGGCGCGCTGGTCTGCCCGAGGGCTTCGACGAGCGCACGCAAGGCTGGACGGGAGAGCGGTCTGCCACGGCGAACGGCGGTGCGGCAGGCGAGCTGAACAAGAAAGCGGTCGCGCCAGTCCTCATTCGCGTCGGACTCATCGAGAAGCGTAAGCAAGCTGGGCGCAAGTTCCTCGGGTTCACCGATACCGGCTAGTGGGTCAGAGCCGGGCACGACGCCAGGAAGCGTCGGGATCGAGCGAAGGAGGAAGGAGCGAGGGCCGAACGGTTCGCAGTGGAAGCCGAGCGTGGCGAGACGATCGAGCCAACTGGCAAACCGTTCCACATCGGCCGGCCGGACGTCGATCAAAATCGGCTCGGGAAGGACAGCAAGGTCGGGTTGCGTGGCCTGGGCGTCACGCAGTCGTTCATAAAGGATTCGCTCGTGGGCTCGGTGCTGATCGACGAGATAGAGTGCGTCTGGCCCCTCAAGGAGGATCAGCCGCTTCTGGAGTTGTCCGAGAAGTTGCAAGGGCGGAAATGCTGGAGTGACGATTGGCGCGTCCGGGGACTCTTCGTCATATTGTGTGTCTGGTTCGCTGACGGCAGCGGTGCTGCGGAGGGGATCAAGGAGCTGGGTCGGCGGAGTGAACACGAAACGACGAGGAGTACGGGCGAGGACGCTGCGCAGGAGTTCGCTGGCGGCTTGGCCGATCTCCCGCTCGGCGTGCAGCCTCACTTCCAGTTTGGCCGGGTGGATGTTGACGTCGACGGCACGCGGATCAACGTCGATGACAAGTGCAAGGATAGGATGTCGCCCGCGTGGGAGAAGCGGACGGTAGGCTGCCTCGAGGGAGGCGAGGAGAGTTCGTGGCTGTGTCCAACGGCCGTTGACGATGATGTGGAGGTGGTTGCGATTGGAGCGTGTCAGGTCAGGGCTAGAGACGAGACCTGTAAGCCGAGCACCGGCAACCTCCAGCGGCCCAAGCGAGCGGAGCGCGTCCGCAAGGGTAGGGCCATAGAGCTCGATGAGCGTCGTCGAAAGCTCGCCAGTACCAGTTGTCTGGAGCGCAAGCCGGTCTTCGAGCCAGAGTGCAAAGCGTACCGCTGGCGCAGCAATGGCAAGGCGACGTACGACGCGGACGATCTCGGCGACCTCGGCGCGTTCGTTACGGGTGGCGGCAAGGCGTGCGGGGACATTCTCAAAGAGCCGACGGACGATGACGGTGGTGCCTGGAGGGTGGGCGACCAGCTCATCAGCGACGATCTCTCCGCGAGAGAGCGTGAGGCGGCGACCAAAAGGTGTATCGACTGTTGCGCTGGCGATCGCGAGCTCAGCCACTGCCGCAATGCTCGGTAACGCCTCACCGCGGAAGCCGAGCGTCTCGATCTGTTCAAGGTCGTCGTGAGGGAGCTTGCTTGTGGCGTGTCGCTGGACGGCAAGTGGGAGCTCGTCGGGCGGGATGCCGTAGCCGTCGTCACTGACGCGGATTTCAAGCAAACCGGCGCCGCGGATGTGGATGCGGATGTGAGAAGCAGCGGCATCAAGCGCATTCTCAACGAGTTCCTTGACGACGGAGGCGGGGCGTTCGATCACCTCACCGGCCGCGATGCGGGCGGCGATTGCTGGGGGAAGGACGCGGATTGATCGGCGAGGTGCGACAGGCCGGGATACCATGTCTCAAGCCTGGAGAGTGGTGATGCCACGTAGACGTGCCTGCTGCTGAAAGAGCCAGTCGAGCGCTTGCCGAGGCGAGAGCTGGTTCAGGTCGAGCGCGAGGAGTTCTCGAGCAAGTGCCTGCGCAGCGGCTGACCTGTCGGGAAAACCGGGTAACGGAAGCTGACGAGGACCACGGGCCTCTGCGAAACAGGGCTGCTCGTTCTCTTGCTGCGCAACGGTGACTGCACTGGGTGGAGCGCTGAGGAGTGTCTCAGCGCGGTCTGCGACCCAGGATGGGAGACCTGCTAGACGGGCAACATGGATGCCGTATGCGCGGTCGGCGGGGCCGGGGAGGACACGGTAGAGGAAGACGACACGGCCGTCGCGCTCGATTGCGGCGACGTGGACGTTTGCGACCCGTGGGAGTTCGGAGGTCAGAGCGGTCAGTTCGAGAAAGTGGGTTGCGAAGAGGGTGCGGGCACCGACGCGATCGTGGAGATCTTCAAGGACAGCGCGGGCAATAGCGAGGCCGTCCTGCGTTGCGGTGCCACGTCCAACCTCGTCGAGGATCACAAGACTGCGTCGAGTGGCCTGGCGGAGGATGGTTGCCGTCTCGATCATCTCAACCATAAACGTGCTCTGGCCTCCGGGGAGATCGTCATGGGCGCCGATGCGACTGAAGATACGGTCGACAAGACCGATCCGCGCGCGTTGGGCGGGGACGAAGGAGCCGATTTGCGCAAGAAGCACGATCAGGGCCACCTGGCGCAGATACGTACTCTTGCCACCCATGTTGGGACCAGTGACCAGGAGTATTTGTGGTCCCTCCCCGCCGAGCTGGCAGTCGTTGGGAACGAAGGGGTGGTCGTCGAGCGTTGCTTCGACGACCGGGTGGCGACCGCCTATGATCTCAAGCGTGTCGCTCTCCTCCAATTCTGGGCGTACCCAGCCGTACCGTGCTGCCACTTCCGCGAGAGCGCGAAAGGCATCGAGCTGTGCGATCCAACGAGCAAGATGCAACACTGCTCCAGTGCGGCAGGTAACCTCGCGCGTCAGTCGCTCGAGCGCGGAACGCTCGAGTGCGGCGATCCGCGCTTCGGCCGCGAGGAGTCGCGCTTCCGCGTCCTTGAGTTCCGGAGTTATGAAGCGCTCACCTGTTGCGACTGTCTGTTTCCGCACGTACTCGGGCGGAACCCGGTGGAGGTGGGGGCGCGTGACCTCAATGTAGTACCCGAACACCTTATTGTATCCGACCTTGAGCGAGCGAATACCGGTGCGTTCGCGTTCGCGCTGCTCGAGCGTTGCAAGGAAGCGGCGTGTCTCCTGGATGGCAGCGAGTTCGGCATCGAGTTCCGGACAGAAGCCGGGACGGATTCGCGCACCCTCTTCATCTTCGACGATCGCTCGTTCCAAGAGTGCGGCCAAGTCGTTACAGGAACCAGCCGTCTCGGCGAAGGCCCGTAACGGCTCATGTGAGGTAGCCCGGAGCGTACCCACGAGCGCCTCGGCAGTCGCGAGTGCCTGACGCAGGGTGAGGAAGTCGCGGACAGAGGCGGTACCCTGCACGATCCGGCTTGTCAGCCGCTCCAGATCGCCAGCACCGAGCAGGATCTGGGCTAGCCGATGACGGAGTTCGGGGCTCGCGACGAGTGTGGCGACAAAGTCCTGGCGGCGACGGAGTTCGACGAGGTCACGGATGGGCTCGCTGACAAGACGGCGGAGCGCGCGAGCTCCCATCGGCGTGCAGGTGAGGTCGAGGATCCCAAGCAGACTGCCGCGTGTTCCACCGGTACGCAAGCTCCTGGTGAGTTCCAAGTTGCGGCGCGTTGCCGCGTCCAGTCCGACGCGGTACGCGGGGAGCTCTGTGCGCAGGCTGGTAAGCAGGGACACAAGGGAGGGATTCGTTCGTTCGAGATAGGCGACAATCGCACCAGCGGCTGCGAGGGCAGCGGGAGCATGCTCGCAGCCGAAGGGTGCGAGCGATTGGACGCCGAAGAGCGTACGGAGGCGTTGGGCGGCACGGTCGGGGTCGAAGTGCCACGGTTCGAGGCGAGTGAGACGGCCTGCGGGTGGAAGCGTTCCCTCGAAGGTCTCGGGAACAAGGCACTCGGCTGGTGCGAGGCGGGCGAACTCTTCGGCAAGGAGTTCCATCCGGTCTCGGCCGGCGAGTTCCATGGTCGCGAACTCGCCGGTACTGACATCGACCCACGCCAGGCCGATGCGATCTCCTAGGAAAGCAACAGCAGCGAGATAGCAATTCTCAGTAGCGGGGAGAAGGGCAGCTTCGGCGACCGTCCCCGGTGTAAGGACGCGCGTGACGGCACGCTCGACGAGTCCACGCCCCGGCTCGCTCAGCTGCTCGGCAATGGCGACGGTGTGACCGGCGGCGAGCAGTCTCCCGAGATAGTGGTGAAGCGCGTGGTGGGGGATTCCAGCCATCGGGACACGGCCGTTGCGCCCGAAAGAGCGCGAGGTAAGCGTGATGCGAGCGTCACGGGCGACAATCTCAGCGTCCTGATCGAACGCCTCATAGAAATCGCCGAGCCGGTAGAGCAGGATGGCATTGGGGTATTGGGCCTTGAGGCGAAGATACTGTCGACGTGAGGGGACGAGTTCCTCTGCCTCACGCATTCGCGATCGACGGGTCCGCGGCTCGGTGGACGGTACGCTGTTGGTCATGGGTAACTGTCCTTTCCCTCCCCCGTCGTTCGGTCCGCGTCGTCAGGGTCAAGGATACGAAGGCGAGGGGGTAGAGTGACTGGCTGGCAACGGTAACTGCGGCGATTCGGGGGCGGGGTGGGAGGGGAGACGCGAGGGTGCCGCGCCGCATCGCCGGGATGAGGGCAGGAATGGTCGGGAACTACCCTGTCATTCTGGAACGTTCGTCACTTGGCAGCGTGGCCTCGGTGATCGGTGGAACGTGAACAAGGATCTTCCGCCGCTTCAGTGTTGGTGAGAGGTTGGCGGGCGTACAAAAGGGAACATGCCCCGAGGGGTGGGTCCCGGGGCGACTCTGGATGAGAGCGGCGGTCGAGGTTGGGACGAGTTGGCGAGCAAGACTCAGCGTGCCGTCGATGGTCGCCGGGAGAGTAGCCAGGCGAGAAGTGTAAAGGCGATCATGATCACCGTGCCGACGAAGACCGGTGGCCAGCGGTCGTGCGTCATCTCGCGGACGAAGAGGAGCGTCTCGCCAATGGCAACAATGATGGCGACCGCGATGGCGACCGAAAGGATCGGCACGATGAGGGCGAGTACCAGGTCACGGCGCATTCCGTCTCCCTCCTCCACTCCACCAAGCGGGCTGGTTGCGGCCAGCCGCGGCGCACACTCGTGTGGAGTATGCGTGACGTTAGCCGTAGTGGCAAGCCGACTATCCCACGGAAAATCGAAAACAAGGCAATGCCCAAAGGATTCGGCCTCGCGTCCGGGCAAGCGGAGGGAGCGAGAGGCAAGTTTGTCCTGCAAGGCTCGCTGAAGACGCACGAGCATGCGATGATGGCATGCTGAGGAGTAATGGATCGTCGGAGCGCAGCGGGGTGGCCGGGAAAGGAGAACACCAGTGGAACTCCGGGAGTTGCTCGCGGAACGAATGAGCAGGCTGGGGACAGAGAGCGCGTTTGAAGTGCTTGCCCGGGCCCGGGCGCTCGAGGCCCAAGGGCGTTCGATCATCCACTTGGAGATCGGGGAGCCGGATTTCGACACGCCGTCGCACATCGTCGAGGCGGCGGTTGAGGCGCTGCGGGCGGGGGACACGCATTACACGCCGGCGGCGGGACTGCCGGAACTCCGTGCGGCAATCGCCGAAGAGGTGAGCAAGACGCGTGGGATCCCGGTCGATCCCGAGCAGGTTGTTGTGACCCCTGGCGGGAAACCGATTATGTTCTTCACCATCCTTGCGCTGGCGGAAAGTGGTGCCGAGGTGATTTATCCCGATCCGGGATTTCCGATCTATGAGTCGGTCATCCGTTTTGCTGGTGCCACGCCGGTGCCGCTCCCGCTGCGTGAGGAGTTTGGGTTTGCGTTCGATCCAGAGGAGCTCCGCCGACTGGTGACGAAGCGCACGCGACTGGTGATCGTGAACTCGCCGCATAACCCGACGGGAGCGGTGGTCGGTCGGGAGGCACTCGAGGAGTTAGCGCGCCTGGCGCAGGAATTCGACTTCATGGTGCTTTCTGATGAGATCTATCGGCGGATCGTTTACGAGGGTGAGGTACTGAGCATTGCCAGCCTACCGGGGATGGCGGAACGAACGGTGATCCTTGATGGGTTCTCCAAGACGTATGCGATGACCGGTTGGCGACTTGGCTTTGGAGTAGCACCGCGCTGGCTGGCCGAGCACCTCGTGCGGCTGGCGGTGAATTGTCATTCGTGCGTGCCTGGATTCACGCAACGGGCTGGGCTCGCGGCGCTGCGGGGGCCGCAGGAGCCGGTGGAGAAAATGGTTGCAGAATTCCGGCGACGTCGGGACGCGGTAGTGGAGGGGCTAAACAGCCTTCCCGGCGTACGCTGCACGTTGCCGGCCGGGGCGTTCTATGTCTTTCCCAACATCACTGGTACGGGGCGGTCGGCGGAGACGTTGGCCCGGGAACTCCTCGAGCAGGCAGGCGTTGCCGCGCTGGCGGGAACGGCGTTCGGGCGGTACGGCGAGGGATATTTACGTCTCTCCTTCGCAAACTCGTTGGAGAATCTGCTTGAGGCGATTGAGCGGATGCGGCGGTATCTGCTCCAGTAGTACGAATAACAGGCCTACTCCTGTGATGCTCGCGACGCTGCGCATGGTGCAGTTGCGAGCAGTCGTCCGGCGCGACAAGTTCTGCAGCTACTAGAACTTTGTCCAGTCGTGACCATGACACCGTATTGGGAGGGTCGGTTCTGATACGGTGGTGTTCCGGGCTTCTTCGTCATCATTGTGGGGAGTCTTGGCCTTCTGTATGGATCGCAGTGCGTTGGTCAGTTCCTGTCATCGTCATTCTGGACGGACTGTGGGGTTGGATTGTCGGGGGCGTTGCCGCAGTGCTCGACGGAACAATTGTGATCAACAACGTGATGCACAACACCTTGTGGGTGCCAGCATTTTTCTGCTCCTAGTATCTCTTTGGGGGTGTGGGCTTTACCTGGGCGACTCTCTTCCATACGCTGGGTAGAGTCGCGGGTTGGGTGAGTAGCTCTCTTGCGCGTCGGCTGGAGGGGCCCGACGCGATTGGTGCTATAGGGTTCGTCTTTGCGTTTTTGCTGTCTGGATTCCAGAGTGTGCCTTGTTCAGCAAGCCGGGCCCATCGCAGCTTGGCAGGGGCTGGCTCAGTAGGCCCGTGCCGTTCCTGCTGCTCCTCGGCATAACGTTCCTTAGACTCCTGATTTTGGTCCTCCGCGTGGTCTTGGCCGCTTGGCGCCTGCTTCAGTCACAGGTTTCGACGACTTTGTCTTACCTCAGCGTGAGCTGAAATCAGTGGCAGTCAGTGACAAGGGGATTACCGGCTCGCTGTGCCCAGGTGAGGGTCTAGGAGTCTTCCGAGTTGCTTCCATCTTCCCATCGAACCGGCGTGCAGGCTGATCTACGCTGGGTGGGGTCATCAGGTAGGATCAAGCACAAGGAATTCGACAGAAAACTCAAGGGCTATCGATTTGTTTGGCAAGCGGGGAGAAGGCTGTTTGTCGTCTCCATACCGCTTGAGAAGGTGGTCAGCTGTAGGTACTCAGTTCTGGGCCGCCAAGCAATCCGCTTCGCGGTACAGAGGCGTCGCCAACGTGGCTGGCGTCGTTGTTCGACAAGAGCGAGGGGGCAGCCATGCGAGAGCAGGCAACGGTTCAAGGAGAAGCGGTGGCCAGATTGGCTACTGACGCAGTGAGTCCCTACGACCTGGTGGCGGCGGCACTTGAGGCAAGCGAGCAGAAGGCTCGGCTGGCGGTTGCACCAATGGTGGTGCGGGGAGCACTGAGCGGTGCGCTGCTGGCTGCAGCAACGCTGCTCGCGGTGACGGCCTGGGCACAGGGGTTGCCACGCATTGTCGGTGCCATGATTTTCCCAGTGGGGTTCTGCATCCTGGTGTTGTTGGGTATGGAGCTCGCGACCGGCAACTTTGCTCTCCTTCCGGCGGGTTGGTATGTAGGGCGTGTAGATGCTGGAGCGGTTGGGCGCAACTGGTGGTGGGTCTATCTCGGCAATCTGGTAGGTGGCGCGAGTTTTGCTGTACTTGCCGTGGCTTCTCTCACAGGATGGTGGAGCCATGACGCTGGTGCGGTTGGGGAGCAGCTGCGCCAACTCGCTTTGAGCAAGACAGTAGCCTATGCGGAGGCAGAGTGGCGCGGTTGGCTGACGGCCTTCACCAAGGCGGTGCTTGCGAACTGGCTGGTAACAATTGGCACCATGCTGGGCTTCAGCTCGCGTTCGACAGTCGGCAAGGTCGTGGCGATGTGGCTCCCGATCATGACGTTCTTCGGGCTAGGGTATGAACACTCAGTCGTCAACATGTTCGTCATCCCGGCTGGGATGCTGGCTGGAGCACCGCTTAGTCTGGGTACCTGGTGGGTGTGGAATCAGGTGCCGGCAACACTGGGCAATATTGTCGGAGGAGGGCTGTTCACCGGGATTGCGCTTGCCTGGTCGTATAGTCGGCGAAGTGTATGACCAACGAGTGGCCGGCGGTTGCCATCGCTCAAGGGAGCACAGAACAGGGCGGAGCCATGGATCTGGCTGCCGGTAACGGTCTTGCTCGATCTAGGCAGCTGGACAAGGCACTTCCCTGTGCTCACTGTTCTGGTAGGAATGGCCACCGGTGAACTTTTTGGATCAGGACGGATTTCCGGCAAAGGGATTGCCTTTTGGACTGCTTTGAAGGCGTGTTGGCGGCTGCTTGGTTTTGCCCCGACCTCCTCTCGCCGCTGGACGAGCTCGGTGGGCTTTTCTCTTGGCACATATGCAACATCTGGCGCTGCTGTAAGCAGCACCGTTGCTCTTGGCAGGTTGGCCGCTGACGATGGCCAGGTGGTCATTACCGCGTTGCGGTTGGCAACTGGTACGGCGGCTGCTGAATCAGGCAACGCGACTGACGGTCGCGCTCGTGGCCGGGAATGTGTCACTGTGAGCGTGGCATTCCTCGCCACTGTACGATGCAGCCCGAACCCGGCGCTGGCTGCATGATCTGGAGCACATCACCTTCTTTCTTGGGGCGCTCCTGTACCGGTGGCTGGTTGTCGGGGCGCCACCGGTACGACGGTGCTTTCACAGCGATGCCAGGCGAGCCGTGTCCCGAGTACTTGGTGGAACACAATCGAGCATTTCTGGGATCTCGTGACCTTTTGGCCGGGCGTGCTGTGCCATCACTACTTATTGGAGATCGCGGAACCCTCTCGTCTGCTGGCTGACCAGGTCTTTGGTGGGTTGGTGATGTGGCTCGGTGGGCCGCTGGTCGTAGGCATGCTGACGCTGGCAATGCTGGGGTGAGAAGGGCAGCAGGTTGCCGAAACACGCGTGCTCGCATCACACTGAAGGGCTATGATGAGCCGCACGGGGAGTGCGGAAAGGAGGAGTGTGGTGGGCGAGCACGCGATACCGGATCGGGTGCTGGTTCTTGGGGGAGGAATTGCTGGGCTTGCGGCAGCGTGGCGACTGCAGCAAGCGGGCGTCGAGGTGGAACTGCTGGAAGCACGCGACCGAGTTGGAGGGCGACTTTGGACAAGCTTCGAGTATGGCCCGTTTCCAGTGGAACTGGGAGCTGAGTTCATCCACGGCGACCGGGTAATTACCTGGCGGTTCCTCGAGCGATACGGGCTTCGCGCGCTGGATGACCCCAGCCAAGACCGACGGTACGTGGGGATCAATGGTCGTGTGATGCCCTCCGTAGACCTCTCGCGCCCGGTTGGGGAGGGGATCTTTGCACCGCTTGGGCAGGCTGCGGAGGCATGGTACAGGACCGGGCGACCTGACACGAACTTAGCCACGGCGCTTCGTTGGTGGGCGACGGAGCAAGGAATTCATGTCACTCCGGAACTTTGGGAGCTGTGGCAGGCCCTTGCGGCGATCGGCTGGTCTGCCGATCTGGAGGAGATTAGTGTTTACGGTGAGATCGAAGCAACCTACGAAGGCGATGGGCTACGCAACTGGCGGATTGCCGAGGGAGAACAAGCGCTGGCGGACCGGATGGCGGCTGAGCTTGGAGAGCGTGTCCGGCTCGGCTGTGTGGTTGAGCGCGTCGAGTGGAACGCTGAGGGAGTTCGTGTGCTGGCGTCAGACGGTGAGCACTGGGGGCGCTGGGTGGTGGTCGCACTCCCCCTCGGCGTGCTGCAAGCGGGAACAGTCGAGTTCTCGCCTGAGCTTCCGGAAGAACTGAGCGAAGCGATCGAACGACTTGATCCCGGCCGGTCGCTGAAGGTGGTCGTGGAGTTTGCGCATGATCCGTGGGGACCAGAGATTGGGTGTCTATTTGTGACACGCCCGCATGGTATCTGGGAGCGTCCGGGGCTCGGCTTCGCAGCGCCCGAGCCGGTCTTCAGCCTGCTTACCGGCGGAAGCGATGCACAGCGGCTCGGGAAGCTCCCTGTCGACTCTGCGATCCGTGAGGTCGTCCAGGCTTTAGGTGCGGTATTGGGTGTCGACCTGGGTGGAGCAGTGCGCCGGGGTGTAGTGATCGACTGGACGAACGATCCGTGGTGCCGTGGGGGATACTCGGTGGTGCCACCAGGTGGGGCTGGCCTGCGAGCGCGTTTCCGTTCCGTCATTGGTGGACGACTGGTCTTCGCTGGCGAGCATGCGAGCGTGGAGCGTCCGTCGACGGTGCACGGAGCGATTGAGAGTGGGCTGCGTGCTGCGGAGGCGATCTTGTCGCTCCGGGCGGAAGCCGCAGTTCGTCCCTGACAAGGTATTGCCGGAGTGGCGGTCGAGGGAGTGCGATGGGTCATGCTCCAGTAGTTTGGCGAGTTCCCAGCGGGAGGTGTTGACCAGCGATAGCCTTCGTGGTGCCGCGTAGTGGTTGGCGGTGCGCGGAGGATGCGCCAGGGTAGCTGCGGCGAGGGTTGGGAAGCGAGAAAGCGTCCGCTGGTCAATGCGCGCTTGTGAGCCAGGTGGGGAGCTCGGCGAATGACGGGAGGAGGACGTCAGGTTGGCCGGTCTCCAGGTCACTTGGGCGGAAACGTCCGGTTTGGACGAGGATACCGGTCATGCCGAGTGCTTGGGCCGGCGCAATATCGGCGGTAAGACTGTCACCGACCATGGCGACGCGCTCCGGTGGGAGTCCAAGGCGAGCGAGCCCGGCTTGGAAGAAGTCGGGGGAAGGTTTACCGACAAGGTGAGCCTGGCGACCGGTGGCGGCTTCGAGTCCCATCAGGAAGGCGCCGGTATCAAGGGCAAGGCCATCGCGGCGTTCCCAGACGAGGTTGCGGTGCATGGCGACGAAGTGCGCGCCACGGAGAAGCAGGCGGAAGGCCAGGTTCAAGCGGTCGTAGGTGTAGACGCTGCCTGCGCCGCCGAGCACGACGACGGTGGCACTGTCGTCCTCGACAAGAGGAATTCCGGCAAACTCCTCGCGGACGTCACCTTCGACGAGGAGGAAGCACCGCTGGTCAGGATAGTGGGTACGGAGGTAGGCAGCTGTGGCTGCGCCAGCGGTAACGAGCTGGTCGTCACTCACAGGAAAGCCGAGTGTGCGGAGGAGTTCCCCGAGTTGGCGGCGGGTACGGATGGTGGTGTTGGTGAGGAGCACGTAGGGGATACCGAGGGCGTTGAGGCGCTGCAGCGCCTCGGCCGCACCGGGGATGGGGTCTCCATCGACGTGGAGGACACCGTCGACGTCAATGAGGAAGCCCTGGATCAGTCGCGCTGACTCGATAGGTACCATAGGGAGGCCAGCCTCCATTCCTCTGCTCTTGCTGATCGAAAGTGTAGCCGCCCGCAGTCCAAGCGGATCGGCAGGAGATCGATCGGATGGATAGGCAGCACAGCGGCAGGGTGAGCTGGGGATATTCCTGAAAGCATTCGTTCGTCTCACCACTGGTACTGGCGTCTGGGAAGGTTCATCTCGGTGGAGTGGGACAGTCGTGGCCGCGCAAGGTCGCGCGGCCACGACTGGATTGAGCGGGGCTCCTCACGAAACGGGCGTGAGTTCAGAACTCCGAACGCGATGGGGAGACGGTAATTGCGACGGCGTGGTGAGTTGCGAAGCTGACTTGTCAAAGTACACCGACACTTGTTCGGTCTGACCGAGTTGGAACCGAGCAAGGGAGTCGGTCAGGTCGGCCGCGAGCTGGACAAGATGTTCGGCAGCAGTGGCGACATCGCGCACGCGAGCTTCCATCTGCTCGGCGGCACTCGAGACTTCCTCGGCGGCAGCAGCGTGCTGTTCGGCAATCGCTGAGACCCGCTGGACTGCACTGCGGACGCGCTCTGCGCTACCACTCAGTTGAGCAGCAGCTGCGGCGTTCTCTTCGGCGATAGCAGCGGTGTTCTCGAGAGCCTCGCGCAGCTGACCGCTGTACTGAGTGCTGGTGACGAGCGAACGTTGGAGCTCCTGGTTTGCAGCGGCGATAGCTACCGCACCCTGGTGAATGCGCTGGAAGGCAGCCGCCACGGCCCGAGCCTTTGTGGCGAGTTCCTCGACGGCAGAAGCGCTCTCCGTCATGGCCGTGACCGTTTCGGCGACGGTACGTTGAATATCGGTAACCATGCGGCTGATCTCACCGGTGGACTGAGAGGAACGCTCGGCTAGCTTGCGAACTTCCTCCGCCACGACAGCGAAGCCCTTGCCTGCCTCACCAGCGCGCGCTGCCTCGATGGCCGCGTTGAGTGCTAAGAGGTTCGTCTGCTCTGTGATTTCCTGGATGACACGGACAATCTCGCCGATCTGCTGCGAACGGTCGCCCAAAGAGCTGACAGTGCGCGCTGTCTGTTCTACTTGTGCCCGTACCTGTTCCATGGCGGCAAGTGTTTCGGTGACCGTGCGATCACCGTCGGTTGCTTGGGCGGCGTTATCACCCGCACGGGCACTGACGCTGCGAGCGTGCTCCTCGACCTCGCGCATGTGCAGGGCGACTGCACGAGCAAGTTCGGCAGCCTCGCGCAGCGCGCGTCCCTGCTCGTGAGCGGCGCGAGCGACTGCGGAGACGGTGCGCTGCATATCCTCGATGATGGTGCTGGCTCCGCTGATTTCTTCTGCTTGCTGGGCGGAACCGCGAGCGACTTCAGAAATTGCTGACGTCACTGAGCGGATGCCAGTGTCAAGTTGTGTGGCGAGTTGCCGAACCTCATCCCCGGCGTGATGGACACGTACACTGCCTTGCTGCACGTCCCCGACGAGTTGTTCCAATCCGGTACGAGCGCGGGAGAACGCCTCGGCGACATGATGGAGTTGCTCAAGCATGCGATTGAACGCTCGGGCAGTGCGTGCGAGCTCGTCGTGGCCCTTGGCAGGAAGTCTCTGGGCTTCGACTGCGACGCTTGCAGTGAGATCGCCGTTGGCCATGCGGTTCAAGGCAGACACGAGGACAGCGAGTTCACGATCAGCCAGACGCTCGCTGGCTGAGGCGAGTGCGCCGATGGTTCGCAGAATTGGTTGGAGAAAGAGAGTGCCGAGGAAGACTGCAACCAATGCGATCAAGGTTGCGACGGCTACGACCCACTGAATTGCCGACAGACTAGTAGCGGACTCACTCGCGAACTGATCGGTCTCACTCTGGATACTCTGCTCAAGTTGTCTAACAGTGTTCAGTAGAGTCATGTAACGAGGTTCAGCTTCCTGCGTCAACTGCTGTTGCGCATTGACGATGGCGCGTTGGCGGCTGAGCTGCAGCGCCTGACTCGCTGCCGTCCAGTAGTCCTCCCAGGCCTGCCGTAGTTGGGCGACCGATTGTTGCTGTTCCGGGGAGAGGCGTGACTGTTGGAGCGTATCCAGGTCGGCCGCGATGGCTTGTGTCGTCGACACGATCTTGTTTTCAATCTCCTGTTTGGTTTCGTCATCGAGTGCAGCGGCGATGTGAGAGACAACATCGGCGCGGAGTTGCACCATGGCTCGCGAAGCATCGGAGACAACCGCGAGCGTCGTGAGCTCTTGCTGGAGGAGTCGCGTTCTTTCCTGAGCTTGCAGCGCAGCGAACCAGCTGAAACCACCGGCCGCGAGAACGATCACCGCGAGAGCAAGCAGGAGTCCGGTAATCCGCTGGCGAACCGTCAACGTCATGATCCCTCCCTCCGTCATCGGTTAGCGCCTGCTACGGCAGGCGTGATCCTTCCCGACTGCGTCTACGGCGATGCCGGGGCCTGTACTTCTAGCCGATCTTGGCTAGTCGTGCAGGGAGATTGGCTCTTGGTGTTCGTTGCCCTCGTGCGATTCGCACAAGGTGCCAGCGTGGCAGATAGACGTGAGAGGACGAGAAAGGAGGGTGCTGGTCCGGATAGGCCTCGATGCGGGTGTGAAGCGCAGAGTGCGTCGGACGGAGTCGAGGGCGTCCGTGCTGTTGTGAATAGCCCAAGGCACGTGACGATGACGAGGGCGTAGGCCAATAGTTGGGGAGCCCAACGAGAGATCGTCGGGCACTGCTCGAGACACTTGACGACTCGAGAAGAGCGTCGTAAATTGATGAGTAAATCATCTTGCAAGGTCTTAAGGTGAGGAAAGTTTCGGGCTGCGAGCTGTAAGCGGCTCGGGGGTGGGTCTGGTGAAGACCGGAGACTCCTCAAGTTCCCAGCGGAGTTAGCCCGGGGAGAGACCATGCTGATGTTCGATGGCAGCGGAGTCAGCCGAACAGAAGGGGGAGCAATGGGAACGACGCGGAGGAAGTTGTTTGGTTTAGCGCTGGCCGCGACGGGCGCGCTACTTCTGAGTTGTCGAGGTAGTGGAGGATCACCGTCCCCAGTACCGGCTTCGCCGACTGCAGGAGGTATACCGAGTCCCACGCCAGCGGCGAACCTCGAACCGACGCCGTTGCCTACTCGCGGGACGACGACACCCGCTGCAGTGAAGAGACCAATCAAGGTTGGGCTGCTGGTGCAGTTGACAGGAGTCTATGCGGCGCTCGGGCAGGAACACGTACGGGCTACCACACTGTTGATCGAGTCGCGGGGTGGCCAGTTAGGTTCGTTCCCGATCGAGCTCCTTGTCGAAGACGAGGGACAGTCAGTTGATGACGGTCTTAATAAAGCGCTGAAGCTTGTCCAACGGGATCAAGTCGACATTCTGGCTGGCATCCTGAAGTCGACGGTTCTGTATGCCGTGCGGGATCTCGTTCACGAGGCTGGTGTGCCACTGATCGGCACCACAGCCGGCCCGCATCGACTCATTTTTGATCCTCAACTGAAGAGTCCCTATATCTGGCGGACCTCGTACGCGAACGGGCAACTCAACTATCCGATGGGTGACTACGCATATTCGACGCTGGGGTATCGACGTGTCGCTGTGTTGGCAACCGACCATGCAGGAGGGCGAGAGCACGCATCCGGATTCATGAATCGTTTTCGTGAACTGGGAGGGGAGATCGTTGGAGAGATCTATGTTCCGCTCGACACAGTCGACTTCGCTCCGTACCTGCAACAGGTGAGCGGCTTTGGAGCCGACGCCGTATGGGCCTGGTTTGCGGGGGCCGATGCACTGCGATTTGTGACGCAGTGGGAAGATTTTGGTCTGAAGGGACAAGTGCCACTGATCGGGTCGGGATGGCTTACGGACGAGCCGGTCTTACCCGAACAGGGGGAAGCAGCAGAGGGAATTATTACTTCGTTCCATTACTCACCGTATGTGCAGACAGTGGAGATGCAAAACTTCGTCTCGAGTTTCCGACAGCGATACGGGGTTTTCCCTGGTGTCACGGCCTACAACGGGTACATCTTCGCACGAGCGTTGGAAGAAGCGTTATCGAAGCTTCCGGGGGATTTTTCTCGTGAAGCATTTCTGGCGGCACTTGGTTCACTGGACTTTGAAGGACCAACGGGGCGTTATCGTATTGATCCGGAAACACAGGGACCGGTGTTGACCGTCTTCATCCGCAGGGTCGATCGCGTGCAGCAGGAATTTGGAAACGTCGTTATTGCCTCCTTTCCTGACGTGCCCGACCGCGTGGCGCGCCCGCCGTCCGCATAGAGCTCGGTTGTGCGGCGAGAAGCATGAGTTCTTCTGACATATATAGCAAGAAGCCCGAGAGGATCGTTGCTGCAGTGAAAGATGGTCTGAGTATTCGCTACCAGTCATAGTATTCGCGTACAATCTGTGTTAATATCTGGCAATTTATAGAATGCACAGGGTTCAGTAGTTCGAGAGCAGGCAAGGCAGTTTTGGTTATGCTTCGGTGAAAAAAAGAAGCAGGTGGGGGTGTCGGTGAGTGACCCCTGGTGGTGAGCGGTGGGCTGGCCACTCGGAGACCCCGCACGGGGCAGGTCGAGGTGAAGACAAAAGCGATGGGTTATGTGCTCTGCGGAGACAGTGGCCAGCCATTCTGCTGGATGGGAAGAGTTTGGGAGCGAAGTTGGAGCCGGTCTCTGCGACGGCAGTTGTTTATGCCGAGAATCTTGGGCGAGTAGGGAAGGTGTCCCGGTACGCAGCGTAAGTGATGGTGTCCGGTGGGTGACTAGGGAACCGCATAACCTTGAGGAGTCGCTCTTGTTAGGTCAAATTGGGCAACAGACGAGAACGAATTTAGGAAGTCCCGCGGACGCGGAGGGGCTGCCGGGCCTCGGCCGCGCCGGGGATAGGGTCTCCATCGACGTGGAGGACACCGTCGACGTCAATGAGGAAGCCCTGGATCAGTCATGCTGGTCGTTGGTGCCTTGTTCGACGGAGTAGCTTTCCTTATTATCGTGTCGGAGCGATCCTCTGTAATGCCTTACCAGATTGGATGTCCTTCTCGGTCGGTAAGTATATGCGGTATCCTGTTCACCCCTGCCGCGATCGAGTAGGCTTCTCGAGCAGTGTTGCAACGACCTCCGGGTTAGCAACAGTAAGCCCAACACCGTTTGTGTGGGAGACATGTTCAAATTTGTGTATACTGCCCAACGCTGTTCTCCCGTAAAGTGGATACGGTCATCCTGTCCACTGACAAACCTTCGTTTCACCAGGGTCACCTTGTGCAGGGGCGGCGATATACGAGCAGAGTGAATGAGAACATCAGCTTGTGGAGGCGCGGATACAAAATACGATTTATTGCATCATTAGTGAATGCACAGAAGTTGAATACACAGAAGTGATGATATGTTCCAGCATATTCAGTAGTTACACGGGTACATACGAAGGGATGGGTTACGGGTCGAGTAGAGGTTGGAGGAGGGCCGGGTATGGATCTTGAGCACCTTATACAGGTGATCGAGCAGGTTCGTGAGCGGGTGGAGAAATACAAGGACGTACTAGAGCAGAATGAGGCACAGACGAGGATATCGCTCATTGAGCCGTTACTGAGGGCGTTCGGCTGGCTGCTTGAGGACCCATTTTTAGTGCGGGTTGAAGTGCGAACGAATAACGGTGCGAAGGTTGATTACGTACTCAACCGAAGCGACGGCCGACCGGCGATTGGCCTGGAGGCCAGGAGTCTAGGCAGCAAGTTGGAGTTGGCCTCCTCGGCGGTAGTGGGATATGCGTGGGAGCTCAGGAGGGAAGAGAGGGAACCGAAATATGTTGGCATAACTGATGGTCTGCGGTGGCTCATTGCCGAGCCCTATAACTTGAGGAGTCCCGTTTGTCAGGTGGATCTCGGTAGCACCCAGCAGCCGATCCCCGAGTCGGCCCTCCGCTTGGCCCGGGTATTCTGGAGACGGTGGTGGGTGGTTAGCGAGGAAGCTCGATCAGCGCCCTCGAAGTCAGCGCTGATCCCACTAACGGCCCTACGGCCGCGCGTTTTTGAGCAGCCTCCCCGTTTAGTTGTGTTTCCCGATGGTACGCGCTGTGAGCCAAGGACGAAGATGGGGCCCACATGGAGGGGTTTACTCGTCACTGTTGCTGAGTGGTTGGTTAGCCAAGGCAAACTACGACCTGAGCTGGCGCCAATATCAGTTCACCTGAAATCGGTGAGGTATATTGTTAATTGTGAGCCGTTTCAGCAAGATGGTGCGAAATTTAGGGTACCGTTCCAGACCTCGAATGGATTATGGCTTGACTTGAACTTGAGTGCCATGGAATGTGTGAGACATGCAAGGCGGCTCTGCCAGGCTGTGGGAGTCGATCCGGCGCACGTGCTTGTGGAGCGGTGATCTCATGCGTTGTTCATGGTGGGGTTGGATTCTTGAAAGCCGACAGCAACAGGACAGAGACGGGGTTTATGGCCCGCCAGAAGGGCGGGCCAAAGGATCACTCACACCGCTTTTGCGATGTTGAGGTGATCCCTTTGATGGAGAGAACACCGCCTCGTGGTCTGACGCCCCGTCGGTTGCAAACGATATGCGTAAGCCCCTTGCCGGTGGGCGGCGATTGGGTTATGAGGGGTGGCTGGGAGGCAATGACGAAAGGTGGTTGTGATGGAACGAGTGGGATTTATTGGGCTGGGGATTATGGGGCAGCCAATGGCGCGCAATCTTCTGCGCGCTGGTTTTCCGTTGACCGTCTACACGCGTGACCGGCGCAAGATTGAGGCGTTCGTCGAACAGGGTGCGCAGGGGGCGAGCTCGCCACGGGAGGTGGCCGAACAGAGTACGGTTGTCATCACGATGCTCCCGGACTCACCTGAGGTAGAGGAGGTTGCGCTGGGCCCGAACGGGGTCATTGAGGGAATCCAACCAGGAAGTCTCTTTATCGACATGTCGACGATCGATCCGTCAGTTGCGCGTAAGCTGCACGCTGCATTTGCGGAGCGTGGGGTGGAAGCGCTCGATGCTCCTGTCTCCGGCGGGCAGATCGGCGCCGAACAAGGCACGCTCTCGATCATGGTCGGTGGCTCGGAAGCGGCATTCCAGCGTGCGTTACCCATTTTCCAGGCGATGGGGAAGAACATTGTCCACGTGGGCGGACCTGGGGCTGGGCAGGTGACGAAAGCCTGCAACCAGGTGGTGGTGGCGTTGACCATCCAAGCGGTGGCGGAGGCTTTGCTGCTGGCCGAGAAAGCTGGGGTCGACCCGGCACGAGTGCGGCAGGCGCTGCTTGGGGGGTTTGCGCACAGCCGGGTGCTTGAAGTGCATGGCCAGCGGATGTTGGAGGGTGCTTTTGCGCCAGGGTTCCGGGCGCGACTGCACAGGAAGGACTTGCGGATTGCCCAGAACCTGGCGCGGGAGCAGTCGGTGCCGCTCCTGGCGACGCAGCAGGTCGCAGCACTCTTCGACAGTATGCTGGCGCGCGGACTCGGCGAGCACGATCACTCGGCGCTGGCGCTGGTCTACCGCGCGTTGGCGGGCGACAGCTGAACGAAGCGAGTGAACATGCTTCCGCGCTTTATTGAGGATGAGGGAGATGCCTTGACAATTGGCGCACGGTGTCGGGTCGGTGGGGCGTTGCGTGCAGCAAGCCGCATCTTGCGGGGAGAGTCCGGTGTTCGCCTGACACGGGGCCCCGTCGAGCGGGCGAGAAGAGGGGCAGCGCGTTTGAGGAGGCGTAGTTAGGACGTCGTCACGGGCACCGAGCCCGGTCGTATCCAGCGAGATCAGCATGACGTTCGCGCGTAGCGAATGGGTCCCGGTGCACGAAGGCGTGGGAAGGAAGTTTTTGGGGCTGGTCAAGCCCTCGTGCCCACCTGATCGCCTATGAAGATGGTGCACTAAGGGGTGGGAAGGAAGATCTCGGGGCTGAGGAGTTCCTCAGCCCCGTGCGCTTTACTGTGTTGAGGAAGACTGGGTCTCCTTTGCCTTTAGCACACGACGCAGAAGATCGGTGAGTGTCTGGAAGTGGGCAAAGAGCTCAGCCTCGAGCTCTACGATGTCGGGGACAAGTGTTGCTGCGGCCACGGGCGCGGGTTTAACGTTGAGCCACACCTCCTGCAAGGTGAGTCCGAGGGCTTCGAAGCGGGCCTCGAGCGGCGGATGGGTATCGATGGGGTGCGGCGTCTTCCCTGTTGCTAGCCAAGGGGGTGGCAAGAACTCATCGAGAATGCGTGCGCTCAGCCAAGCGAAGGCACTCGCCGCTGGGGGTGCATCATCGGGGTCTTCGAGAAACTGCCGCAGGTAGACGCGCCAGGTGATTGCGGCGACGGCGACTTTTGCCAATGCCGTGGCAATGGCTGTTGAGCCCGCAACGTGTGCAGCGGTCTCGTCGGCAAGGAACTCCCGCTCACGTGAGTGCTCAGCGGTGACGTGGGCAAAACGCTCAATGGTAAAAGCGAAGATGGGGAGCAGTGGCAGGACTCCCAGTGCGCGGAGATCACGCCCAAGGGATTGTCGGAGGTTCTCGAGCGCGTCGGCAGCCGCACGAAACGTCGGCGCATATTCGCGGCTATAGCGAGTGTCCTCGCCATGGAAGTGGGCGAGTTCGTGGGCGATGACTGCCCGGAGCTCCCGCTCGTCAAAGAGATAAAGCAAGCCAAGTGAGAGGCACAGTGTGCGGCCATCCAGTTGGCCATCAGGCGTCGTCACTGGAACCTCGACCGCGTAACAGGACGGATCGAGGGTGAGGATGAGGTTGTCTGGGGGCGAGGTGCCAATATCTTGAGCAACCTCATGGATGAGTCGCCAGAGCCGGGGCGCATCGTCCCAGCCGATGATAGACGCGATTTCGGTGTGTTCAAGCGGTTTGCCCCAGGAGAGTGCGGCGGAAGCTGTCGAGAGAGCGGCAGCGCCGCCGACGATCACGATGCCAATCAGGAGACCGACCCAGATGCGCTCGGCAATGATTACCATAACGAGTGCCAGCGCGCCGGCCAGTAGGACGGTGAGGGTGACCCCAAGGCACCCTGCGCCAAGACCAGCGGCCTGGACTGCTTGGCGGAAACGCTGTGGCAGCTGCTCATAGTGGTTGCGCGACTGGTTCGCCTGGTGGTTGACAAACCACAGGAGGCCGAGCCCGCCTACCGCGCTCAGGAAGCTCCCCCACTGAAGCCAGCCGCCGGCCTGGTAGTAAAAGCAGATATCCTCTTTGGAGACTTCCGGATCCTGGCACAGGACACTGAGGTGAATGCGCTCACGCTGACGCGCGGTCAGTGGGCCGAACTCTGCCTCGGCAATGTCGACGATGAACTGGTTGAGATGATGACGTGTATACCAGCCGGTGATCCAGATCAGCACTGGAAGGAGAAGGAGTAACACAACGAGACCGGCCTTGCTTTGGGCGGTGTCTTCCACCTGAACCTCCTTTCGAGACACCGGATAACGGGGAACAGACACTCCAGCGTGCTATTGCACGCGAAGGGCGGGAACACTGGTGTTCCCGTGGCTGCACGACTGTTGGAGAGATCTGCACCTGGTCACACCGAGCGAACCGGTGCGGTCGGTGATTACGGCGTGCGTCGACAGCGAGGGCGCAGGGAGGATACAGGGGGACACGGCGGAGCGTGGCAAGGGCCTAACCAGAGCAGCCGACTCCACAGCTCGGGACGATACGGTGAGGAGGGCGCAGCGCGCGGAAGCTGGGGAGTGTCCTGAGTGCTCGTAAGTGTTCTCAGGCATCCGCGTCCTTGGACAAGAAGGCGGTGCTCTGGCATCGGCACAAAAGGGCGGGCCGGGTCATCGTAGAGCGGCGATCGGGAGTGGGTTGGGGATGCGGCTGGGCAGGGAGGGTGCGCCGGAGACAACGTCGTCCGTCACCAGATGCGGTGAGCAGCCAGCGTGGACAGCACAACGGTCGTCGAGCGACGGGAGGAGGCTGGTGGACAAGGTGATCCCTCGCTTGGGTGAGCCCGGACGGAGTTTGGGGTGGGAGCGAAGCCGCGAGGGCAAAGGTAGGGGAACGTCGGAACAGCGGCGCGGCAAACGGCTGCGCGCCAACGCCCGAGCGGGAGATGAAGGTCAGGTCAATTCACAGCGTTGCCCACGGACAGAGGCGCAACGGGGACGACCCAATCCCGAGGACTTCGGGTGCTGCGGGGAACGGACGAGCTGGTGGGCGCGTGGGAACCTCTCGTGGGACGCACTGAGCGCTGTTCGGCTGGACATGAGATGCGCGGTCGAGGGCCCCCGCGGCTAGGGTGGACACGAGACCGCGGTGCACGAGGCACAACAAGCGTGTTCATGCGAAGGTCGCGGAGCTGAACAGGGCTTGCTGCGCTGGGTACGGGGCATGAGAGGACAACGAGCCGGCATGACGAGGGGGATGTCCGAAGCTGCGTGGTATGGCTGACAGTATGGCGCGGCTTATGCCGCGTCGGTGAGCATGAGCAGGACGGTGGTGCCGTGTTCACTGCCCTTGACCACTACGGTCAGGGCAGCGTCGCCGCGTTTGGCGGCGATGGCGCTCGCTGGCGCTGGCTGCAACGTCCAGCCTAGAGCGGGTAAGGCGGTGCGGTAAAACTCCAGCACTTTGTCAGCCGGGTCGGGGACGGCGAAGCTGAGCGTGCCTCCGTTCTGGATCTGAGTCGCCAGTGGGGAGAGCTCGCCGGGTTCGGAGCCAGGATACTTGGGCACCTGGTGCATCTCCCAAACGGGGATGAGCTCGTAGGACGCGCTGCTGCCGGTTTGAGCAGCTGGCGTCTCGGCCGCTGGTGTATTGGCCTGGCTGGCCGAGTTGTTGCCAGCTTGCTGCTGACGGCGACAACCGAAGAGGAGTATCGTCCCTCCAGCGAGGAGTGTCAGGAAGCTCCGGCGGTTCATCGACCGTTCCCCTTCCGGCGTAGCGTCCCACTCTTGCCGGCGCTGTATGGTAGCGCATCGTGGGGAGCCGCTGCATGCGGCGCACGTGCTGGGTGACATCTTGCCGCGCTGCGCGGACACCGCATGCCGCGTGTCCCTCGGGAGACGCGCGTGATCAAGCACCGGGATGGCCTGCGCGGGAAGCCGCCTGGGTCGAGCCGCCCACGGTGTACGTCTGATCTGCCTCATGAGCCTGGTGCGGTCTGCCGGCATCGTCCGGTCTGCTCTGCCCATGCTGTTTCACGAAATGGGCTCCCGTGGTCACGACGTGGACAGTTAGGCAGGGGTGCGCCAGACGGTGGCCCGGCGAGGGGGATGGACGCACGTTGCGGGAAGCTGCGTGGGCGCGCGTGGCTACAGGCGGTGAACGGTTTCTTTGGGCGAGTTGGAAGCGCCGAAGGAGCATGACGCCTGGTGGTGCGGTCGACTCCAGAGGCTCACGGCTGCTCGCTGGTCGTGAAGAACCCGACGGGGAGCTGCAACCAGGCCTCGATGGGAACGGTGAGGTAGGGCTCGGCTGGTGCTCGCAGGACGCGGGCGAGTCGACGTGCCTGCTCGAAGAGGATGTCGCGGGCGGGCCGCTGAGTGCCGGCCACCGAGACGGGACGATCCCACCACTGCTCCCAGGTGGCAAGGAAGGAGCGCAGGCCGTCCGGTGTCAAACGGACACCGCGATCGGGGTCGGGGATACAAGGGCTTTGAGAGAGTGTCCGAGTGCTGAATTTTGAGGATTGGGGATGGGCTGTGAACGCGTAGAAGGTGAAGGAGGGCAATGGCGGGGTTAAGGCTTTCGGCATACACAGCGCTGACAGCGCATTGCTTGAGAAAGGTCTAATTGAAGATGAGGAGACCGATGGCTGAAGTACATGGTGTAAGGCTCTATCAGCTGGGAGTAAGGCAGTAGAGAGCAGTGAGGTGCTGTAATTGAGGAATGGCTGGCATTGTCTTGCTGGCTCGCAGATCGCGAGCATCAGCGGCGGTCGCGGAGCGTTTTAGAGCGTGGTGGATTGCTTCGAGGGGGTTTTCGTTTTGCGATGCTGATCCTGCTGTGGACGATGGACACAACCTTATTGCGGAGCTGCCAGACAGGTTTTCAGCGCGGTTGGCTGCGACCGGACGAAGGCCAATTGTGGCCTGCCTGGAATTGGGTGCCAGGCGTTGTCCTTCTTTGCTGTTATTTTGCTTAAAGGGGAGGGGTTCGAGACCCTGGTGAGAAGAGTGAGTAGGGATTGTGTCGCCTGCACCGAACTGGAGAATCAGCGGGCAACTGAGGAGGGATGTTCGGTTAAGAGGGTGGAGCTCTCCCACCGACAGAAAGGGATCCGCTGTGACCGTATCCGGTCAGATTGAGCAGCACAGGGAGCCTACCTACAGCAAACAGAATCGATGGTATAGTGCTGGCGTTGTTGAGTGGGCGGGCAAGCATGACCGGGGGCGACTTATGGCCGTCCTCGAGCGATGAAGAATGGCGCGCCAATTACGGCGCTGTCCTCATGAATGAGACGCGGCAAGGATAGCTGACTGGGGCAACAGGCCGAGGCTGGCTTGTCCGGGCGATTCATCTGACCGTTGAGCTCACCCGTCGAGCGACCAGCGGAGGCCGTGGAACCACTCCATTTCAGCGGAGATGCAACAGATATTGCGTCTGCCCCGGAGTTTCGGTTGCACTGCGACAATGCTTTTGTCGCACGTAGGCAATTGCATCTTCTGGAGCCATGCCAGCAGCGATCAGCATGACTGCGAGCGCTGTGCCTGTGCGTCCATGCCCACCAACACACGCGAAGACAGTAATGCCCGGGGCAAGAATTCCCATAAGTGTGTCCAAAAAGTCAGGGGAACGCTTGGCGCTGTGCGATCCGGCCAGTTCAGGCGGAGTAGGGTCGGTCATAACCGGCCATGCCCGTGTGCCAAGAGTTCCAGCTCGAGAAAATGGAAGTCGGAGTCGGGTGAGACAAAGAATTGGCTGCTACCTGTGGGATACGGGAGGCTGCCGCGTGTCAGATTCGCGAGATCGATAAAGCAGTCAGCTCGTGCGAAGGCTGCTTTAAACCCCGCTTCATGTGCAGCGCGAAGTTCAACTCCGTGGTGAGTGAAGATAGGTGCGGAGGCGTCGTGAGTGCACGGCTGGTCGTCTTCGAAATGGAAGTCCTCTCACGTGCCCCACGAGGTCATGTGTCCTCCTCGTGCACTGCGTAACCGGCCATGCGCCACTGTGCTGGTTGTCCGACGTCACGAATGTTACACACAGTGTACCACCGTTTCCGGTTTGCCAAGTGAGCTCACTGCGCTGCGAGAAAGTTTGCCCGGGGTTTGCGTGGAGAGAAGGGAGGCACAATCCCCCGAAGGGGATTAGGTACACTATAGCGCTGATGCGGTGACAGTTTGTGAAGCTTCCATTGTCCAGGGTGGTGTCACTGTCATCATACAGGAGATGAGCACCACCATACGCGCATTCCGCTACAGGCGTCGTAATTCGGCGCACAACCCCTGCTGGCTCATTGCGAGCGGGTGTACCGTCGCATCATAGCCTGTTGCGGTGACTAACCGACCGAGGATCTCCAGCGGATTTGGACAGCGTGCCTCGATCTCCTCCCGTGAGACCGGCGCAAACCCATGCGCGACAATACTGCGGTTGCGAAGCTGGCTCAAGGAGTCGAGCGCTAGTGAACTCTCGCGAACTGTCCGCGCGACGGGATCGTCGGCGAGACGGGGTAGGCTGAGGAGGTGGCGGAGCAGGTCACGTGTCGGTGGGCGCGTTGGGTCGAACGGGCTCGCAGCGACATGCTGGGCCAGGTCTGGGTCGCCGGCGATGCCAGCTTGAAATGCGGGGAGGGAGCGTGGACGACCCCGGTCGTCCCGGTCAACGCCGGTGGGTAAGCGCAGGCAGTGCTCGACGGCCCAGCGGAGGAGCGCTTCCTCGAAGCGAAAGACACGGGCGAGGAAATCGGCGTAACGCTCTTGTTCCCAAGCGATCGAGGCTGAGCCATAGAGTTCAGCCAGCAGGGCTGGGTAGCGGTCGGGCACCGGCTCGCGCGCCTGTTCCAGCGTCTCGGCATCAGAGAGGAGTCGGTGCAGGGTGTCCTGCTCACGCCGTGCCAGCTGACGCAAGGTACCGCGGCTCGCGGGGATGACTGTTCCTTCCAGGCGCTGCAGGGCCCGCCGAAAGTCAAAGGCGAGGCGGTATGCGAGGACCTCAGCGAACGCGTAGAGTGGCAGAGGAGCCATGGCAACACGGAGTAGGTGGGCAGCGTGAGCGAAGTCGTACCGTTCGATGGCACGCATTGCGTCATCGAGCGCCTGAAACTGGCGGTAGGTGGCCCCGACGTCGAGTGGGGTAGGGCGTAAGGTGCGTGCCGGCATGTAGATGACGACTGTGCGCTCGCCGAAAAAGGGAGCGAGCACGGTGAGGAGACCGAAGGAGAGAGCCGGGGTACCACCGGTGGGATTCAGGTAGATAGCGGCAAATTCGCGTGGATCGGGCAAAGCACGCTGGCCGATAAGTAAGCGGTAAAAGCGGACCGCGTCGTCGTAGTCTGCAGGATTGGTGTCAATCCGCCAGAGGCTGACACGCTCAATGCTGCCGTTGTCGAAGACGTGGGGCAGCCAGGCTTGGAGGAGGCGCGCGGCCGGGATGGTATCGGTGTGGCGAAAGCGCTTGTCTTCTTGGTCGCTGGCAATGAGGTAGATACGAAGCTGAGGTCGATAGTCAGGGTCAGCGTGACGGTCGAGGATCCAGGTCACGATGCGTTCGAGAATAGGAGCGCCGAGACGAGTGAGGACGGCAGAGCGGTCATGCTCAAGTTCGGCGAGGAGTGCTTCGCAGGCGGTACGAAAGTCATCCTGGGGGATGAGTTGACCATCCACGGTAACGTCGCGGTTGCCGAGGGTGGAGACGAGGAGCACGCGGTTCATTGGGGCAGTCGCGATGTTCATCAGTGGTCTCCTACGTAGGGATGTGGATCCTCGGCGGGACAGGCGGACAGTAAGCGACAAGTATCGCTGTGAAGCCTCGAATCGACGGTACGAAGAATACCAAAAAGGCGAGGACTTTAGAACGGTTTTGGCGGTCGTATGGTTCGCGTGATGCCTCGGTAAGCGGCGCAGTGGTGTCCTTGGGATGGTTCGCGAGGGAGTGGAGGCGAGATAGGAAAGCCCTTGAAGGTGTAGTTCGGTTTGTGCAAGAGGGTCGATGATCAGGTGCAGAGTAGGTGGAGTTTTATTCTTTTGATGTAGCTATCTATTTTCGGGGATAAAGGAGGGACTATGACAGAGTGAAATGATAGGTGCTAGGGGTTGCAGTTCCGGCGTGGAACGAGTAACGCTTGAGGCTAACGCTGGGTGACGAGAAATAGTAGGGGACAGGTGAGTCGCGCTGCAGGAGTTGCCGCTGTCGGGCGCTTCAGTCGGTGCGGCCGCAGGATGCGTTGATTGAGTGCCTGGCGGAGCCGGGCTCGAGTCTTGATGTCCGTGACAGGTAACGCGCGGCGGCGAGCTGGTGTGTGGTGGGAGGGGAGCGGGCTGGTTGCTGCGCCCTGCGGCGAGTCCCGAGGGACTTGCCAGCATCCTTCCCGTGGCGCTGGTGACGAGCGTCGCCTTGGGGCTGTCACTCGGCTGGGCTTGCCCGGGTGCTGGTGTGACGGGCAGGGTGGTGTGCTGGAGGTTCCGCGAAGCACAGGTCTGGTTTCCCGTGCTGTGTCGCCGCGCGGCGGAAGTCAAGACGACCCGGCAGAGTCGTTGTGTCCAGGGAGACGGTGCGAGGAACCCGCCGGGCCGTGCGGTGCTGAGGGCGTAGCGGATAGGGGCTGGGCTGCGCGCCGATCCGCAGGGTGACGCTGTCTGCAAGGTCGACCTGCGCAAGGCGGTCTGCGGCAGTGTGTGGGACGGGGTTTTGGGCGAACTGGGGTGAGGGAGATCTGGGAGCTTTGCCTGAAAGGTTGACAAGCAGGCTTGGGAACGGTATGCTCCGGAGAGTTCGTCTCCGCAGAACAGGAAGGGAACACGGCGATGGAGCTTCAGCCGGGTGGGATCATCGGGTGGATCATTGTCGGTTTGGTCGCCGGTTGGTTGGCCGGCAAGCTGACAGGGACTGATCGGGGGATCGTTGGGAATCTTCTCCTTGGGCTCGTCGGCGCCTTCGTTGGCGGGTTCCTTTTCTCGTTGCTTGGTATCAGCGGCAGTGCTGGACTGATCGGCAGCATCGTGGTTGCGACCATTGGGGCGGTCATTGTGATTGCCGTTGTGCGCCTCGTGACGCGTGGACGCTGAGCGACGTTGTCCTTGTGTCGTCCGGTATAGCCGGAAACGTCTCGCCGGGTAGGAAGAGGCCAGGCGACTGGTCAGCCGTCGTGAGCAGCTGACCGGTGTGCGCGGCTGTGGCTGCGCGTGTCAGCGGACACTCCCTCTCATCAGGTGAACGCCTCTCTCCGTTCGGTTTAGGTCTTGACGCGAGCGAATTTCCACACTACGCTGGAGTGTAAATCCCGCCGATGTGTGTTGGGATCCGGTGCCTCGGAACCGGGAGTGATCGCTGGAGCGTGCACGGCGCGAGGAGGTGCTGCGATGGCAGACCGCGTGCTGATCCGCAACGGGTACGTGCTCACGATGGACGACCGGCTTGGTGATATTCCCAGCGGTGATGTGCTCATTGAAGGGGACACAATCGTCCAGGTTGGTCGGGGACTTGCTGCCGCGGATGCCGAGGTGATCGATGCAACCGGGAAGATCGTGCTTCCTGGCTTCATCGACACGCACCGGCACACTTGGGAAACGGCGATCCGTGGGTGCGCGCCGGACGCGACGCTGGAGGACTACTTCATCGAGGTGCTGGATACGTTCGCCCCGCTCTACCGGCCGGAGGATGTCTACGCGAGCAACTTGGCTGGGGCGCTAGAGTGTCTCAACGCCGGTATCACGACACTTGTGGACTGGTCACATATCAATAACACGCCGGAGCATCCGGACGCCGCGATCCAAGGGTTACAGGACGCAGGCATTCGAGCGGTCTACGCATACGGTCCGCCGAACACGTCGCTGCAGGCCTGTTGGTTCAACAGCACGCTTGTCACGCCCCGCGAGGACGTGGAGCGGGTGCGCAAGACGTACTTCAACAGTGACAAGGGACTACTCACCATGGCGCTCGCGACGCGCGGCCCGGGCTTCTGCACCGATGAGGTGGTGCGGGCCGAGTGGGAGATGGCGCGAGACTTGGCACTCCCGATCACGATCCACGTCGCTATGGGGCGGCTGGCTGGTCGGTGGCAGATGGTCTCCTGGTTGAATCGGCTCGGCTTGCTTTATCCCAACACGACCTACATTCACTGCTGTCACTTCACCGATGAGGAATGGCAGCTCGTTGCCCAGAGTGACGGCAAGATTTCGATCGCGCCACAGGTGGAGATGCAAATGGGGCACGGCTGGCCGCCGTTCCTGAAGGCGATGCAGTACGGTTTGCGGCCGAGTCTGAGCATTGACGTGGTGACGACGGTACCAGGGGACATGTTCACCGAGATGCGCTGCGCCTTCGCCTGTGAGCGGGCGCGCCTGCATGAAGCGGCCTGGGAGCGGCCAGAGCCGGTGAAGAAGGATGTGCTGACGGCCCGCGACATCCTCAAGATGGCGACGATCAACGGCGCGCATGTGGTGCTGCAAGAGGACCGGATTGGCTCGCTCACACCGGGTAAGAAGGCAGATGTCATCGTCATCAATGCGGGGTCAGTCAACCTCGCTCCGCTGATCGATGCCGTTGCAGCGGTCGTGCTGGGTGCGGATGTCTCGAACGTGGAAACAGTCCTCGTGAACGGTCGGTTTGTGAAGCGGGACGGGAAGCTTTTGGCTGATTGGGAGCGAGCGCGGAGGCTCGTGGAGGCGTCTCGCGACTATCTGCTGGAGGCACGCGAGCGGAAGCGGGCGGAGCAGGCGCAGGCGTGAGAGGAAGTGGCGATGCGCGCGATGGTGTTCCGCTCCTTCGGCGGGCCGGAAGTGCTGGAGCTCGCTGAGGTTCCGCGGCCACAGCCTCGTCCAGGTGAAGTGCTGGTTCGTGTCCATGCGGCCTCGGTGAACCGCTTGGATATTGAGTTCCGTCAGACGGGGTTCGGGTTCGCCGGCCCGGACTTCCCGTTCCCTCACGTCGGCGGGGCGGATGCGGCTGGGGTGGTGGAAGAGGTTGGCGAGGGAGTGACGAGTGTCCGCCCTGGAGATCGCGTCGTTGTCTTCACGTTTGTGACGTGTGGACAGTGCCCCGCGTGCTTGGCGCGTCGACCGGAGAACACGTGCCAAAGCTACCAACTGCTCGGTATCCATCGCTGGGGTGGTTACGCGGAGTATGTGTGCGTCCCGGAACGTAACGTTGTTCCGCTCCCGGACGAGGTGGGATTTGAGGCGGCAAGCTGTTTGCCTGTGTCCTATGTCACCGCATGGCATGGACTGGTGAACCGTGCTGACGTCGGGCCGGGCGATCGTGTGGTTGTCATGGGAGCGACGAGCGCCACCGGGATTGCGGCGGTGCAGATCGCGGCGCTCCGGGGAGCTCGCGTGGTCGGGGTGGGGCGGAGCGCCTGGAAGCTCGCCCGGCTGAGGGAGGTAGGGGTGGAGGGTGCGGTTTCGTTACTGGATGAGAAATGGCCGCAGCAGGTGTGCGCCGCGTTCGGTGGCCGTGCAACGGTACTTTTCGACACGTTGGGAAGGACGACGTGGGCGCACATTCACGAGCTCCTGGAGCGTGGCGCACGTGTGGCGGTGTGTGGGCGCACCAGTGGAGTCGAGCTGTCGACAAATTTGCTGTGGCTGTATCGGAACGTGACGACCGTGCACTTTTACCTTTCCGGGCAGCGTCGCGATCTCGAAGCTGCGGTAGCGGCTGTAGCGCGGGGACTCTTGCGACCGGTCATCCATCAGGTGTATGGGCTGGAGGAGCTCGCTGAGGCGCAGCGAGCGGTCGATTCGGGGGAAACGTTTGGAAAGGTTGTCGTACGGATTTGACCGTGGAGGTGCTCAATGAGTCTCCTGGCGTTCGATCACGCGGTGATCCGAGTACAGGATCTTGAGGCGGCGCGACGATGGTATTGCGATCTTCTCGGGCTGATCGAGCTGGCGCGTGACGGGGAGACAGTCTACCTGGGCTGCGGTGGCGATGAGCATTTCGATTTGGGATTGCGACCAGGTGGAGTCGGACTCGATCATATGGCGTTTTCTGTCGCGAGTGTGTCCGAGCTCGAGGAGACGCGGGAGCGGTATTTGGCGCGTGGTATCGCGTGCAGTGCGATTGAGCGCAATCCTGAGCCGGGAATTGCGGCTGCGTTTCGGCTCACGGTTCCCACTGGGCAGGTGTTCGAGGTGATGGTGCGTGATGGGCGAACAAGCTACCCACACACGACGAAGTGGAACCCTGCTGCAGCGCACGCGCCACTGGATATCAACCACATCACCTTTTTGGCGGACGACGTGGAGACGCCGACGCGCTTCTACTGTGAGCAGCTTGGTTTTGCCTTCTCTGACCTGCTCCTTCCACCGGATGCCGACAACCCGTGGCTTTTCTCTTTCATCCGTGTTGGGGAGAACCACCATGATATTGCGATCGTGAAGGGTTCAGTGGGGAACAAGCTGCATCACGTGGCGTTTCTGGTCAACGGGGTGAGCGAGGTTGTTCGCTTTGCCGACCGGCTTGGACGCTTTGGCTGGCGAATTGAGGCTGGAGTCGGCCGGCATGGCCCGGGCGGGAACTCGTTCCTGTATGTGCGCGATCCTTCCGGGAACCGGATCGAGATCACAGCGGACGTCGCACGGCTGCCGAATCGGTTTGAGCCGCCACGCATCTGGCGCGGGGAGCTCTCCGCGGTTTTTAATGTGTGGACGGAAGCGCCGCCACCGGCGAGCTTCGGCGACGGGACGTGAGTTTGCGGAAGGGGAGGGCCATGCGACTGGTCACCTACACTGCGCGTGGTCGGACAAGTGTTGGGGTGGTTGAGGGGGAATGGATCTTCGATATCTCCCGTGGATGGGTGGAGCTTCTGCGGCAGCGTGGCGTTGTTGATGCGGAGGGTCGAGCACAGGCAGAGTGTCCGCCAGATCTCGTGCTCTTGCTGGCGCGTGATGGACTGGGACGAGCCGCGGAGGTTGCTGCCTGGGTGCGCGAGGAGTTCGCGCGGGATGGAGAGGGGGCGGTAGCACGCGGGCTGGCGGCGCGAATGAGCGACCCCGCCGTACGGCTACGTGCCCCGCTGCTACGGCCGGGGAAGATTATCTGCCTGGGCCTCAACTATGCCGACCACGCGCGGGAGACCAACTCGCCGATTCCACAGTATCCGGAGCTGTTCAATAAGTTCGCCAACGCCCTGATCGGTCCGGGGGAGCCGATTGTCTTGCCTCGGGTGAGCCAGCAGGTGGACTACGAGGCGGAGCTGGCTGTCGTCATCGGCAAAGTAGGGCGGTACATTCCTGAAGCGCAGGCACTGGAGCACGTTGCAGGCTACACGATCCTCAACGACGTCTCCATGCGCGACTTCCAGTTCCGCGGTCGACAGTGGATGCAAGGGAAAACGTTCGACCGTTCGACGCCGCTGGGTCCGTGGGTGGTTACGGCCGATGAGATTCCAGATCCGCAGGGGCTGGAGATCTCCTGCGAGGTCAGTGGCGAGGTGCTGCAGCGCTCGAATACACGAGAGATGATCTTTGACGTGGCGCACGTCGTTGCCTACATCTCGCAGATCATGACGCTCGAGCCGGGTGACGTCATTGCGACTGGGACGCCGGCGGGCGTCGGGTTTGTCCGCGAGCCCAAGCGACTCCTCCGACCGGGCGACGTGGTGCGGGTGACCGTGGAGAAGATCGGGACGCTGGAGAATCCGGTGGTGGCGGAGGAGTAAAGACGCTCGGTGTGAAGGTTCAGGGCCTACACTGGTCTCGGTCGCTTCGGCCGGGGCCAGTGTGGCTTTTCATGTCGGTAGCGCTTTCGCATTTCCGGCGACACGGTCATTCGCCGAGCTGTCCTTCGAGCTGGTCTGGGACAATCGGTGCGCCGTTGGCGCTGTTTCCGGGATCCTTCAAGGGTGGACCACAGGAAGTGCGGTAGCGAGATCTTCGGTCTCCCCTCCGAGTTGGACGATGCTGGGATCGGCGTGGCCGGCGGCGCGCAAAGGAGCGATCACGTCGGTCCGGAGGTCGGGGATGCTGGCGACGAGAAGCGTCCCAGATCCTTCCACGGTGATCCGGTGCGAGCTCGCGGGGATGAGCGCAGTTTGGCCGAGCGAGAGTGGAAGGGGCGGCCCCTCGTCAGCCGCGATGGTCAGGGCACCGCTGATACAGCTCGCCAGCCGAAAGGTCTCATCGGGGACAAAGGAGAGACGTTGGTGGGTGCGAACGTCCCAACGCTCGAGGAGAAAGTAACGGCAAGCGGCGAGGATCATCCGCCAGGGCTCGAGCGCGAGCGGCTGGATGCGCTGTGCGCGGCGCTCCGGCCGTAGCACGGCGAGTCCTTCCTCGATATGCAGCGGGCGAGGGTGTCCCGCTGCGTCGACGCGATCCCAGTCGTAGAAGCGATAGGTGATATCCGATTGCTCCTGGATCTCGTACAACAGGATCCCGGCTCCAATGGCGTGGAGGGTACCGGCCGGCACGACAACGGTGTCACCGGCTTGGACGGGAAGACGTCGAAGGTGATTGGCCAGTTTGCGTTGGGCTAAGAGGGCACGCAGCGTGGCTGGCGTGAGCGGTTCGGTCAGTCCAACGATGAGTTCGGCGTCCGGTTCAGCGGCGAGGATGTGCCAGGCCTCGGTCTTGCCCCGTTGGCCGAGTAGCAGTGCCTGATCATCGTCAGGATGGACTTGGACTGAGAGGACGTCGTTCGCGTCGATGAACTTGATGAGGAGCGGGAAATCGCCGAAGGGTGCGCTGGCGGCGAGGCCCCGACGACCGAGAATCGTCTCGCCGAAGGTCTCGACAAGCTCATGGAGCGTGCGACCGGCGAGTGGGCCGGAGGCGACGCGTGCCTCGTTGGCCGTCTCCCACGACTCACCGATACGGCGATCCAGCGGGGCTGGCTTCCCGAGGAGGCGCGCGAGCCGCTGGTCACCCCATGGGCGCTCCACGAGGACTGGCTCGAGCAGGAACGGTGTGGCGGGAAGCCGCTCAGGCATTTGCGGTTATCCTTGGACGTGGTTGTCTCCGCGACAGTGACGTTCTGACTGAGCGATGTCTCGTTTGGTGGTCAAGTATGTCTTCAGGCATCACAGCGGGGTGATGCCAGGTTGCTTGCAGGAGAGGAATGGCGCAGTCAAGCGGGTTCCACCAACGTGCTTGGCCTTCCGGATAGACGCAATCAAGCAAGAGCAGTCGTGGCCGGGAGATGGTGTGCCTGGTCGGCGAGTCGGAGGGCCTGCGAAGCTGGCCGCATTGTGTGAAGGGAGAGACGGTCTGACGGAGTGGGGCTTGATACACAGCCACGTGAGCAGCGTGCCAGCGAAGCGCGCACGACAGCCAATGGCGTCCCCAACAGCGTCCGGCGAGCTGTATGAGACCGAGGGTCTTCCAGTCAGTGGCGAAGAAGTCAAGCAGCATCGTAGAGTGGACAGCGCCAGTGCCAAGATGGCGAGCAAAGACAGCGTGCGGCGATGGGCATGGTCCAGTGCAATCAGCCGGGCCCAGGGTTGTTGTGTCGGCAACGGGTTGCATCGTTACTCTCCGGCCGGTACGCGCCCAGCGAGCTCGCGCTGCCGTTGGGCGATGAGCGGGCGCAGCAGCCAAACCAGGACGGGCGGAGTGAAGAGCGTGGTAAGCATCGACATAACGACTGCGACGGAGAAGAGAGGGCGTTCGACAACACCGAGCGAAAGGCCGATCGAGGCGATGATGAGGCCCACTTCGCCGCGGGGGACCATACCGAAGCCGACGACGGCCATAGAGCGAGGAGAAAAGCCGATCGTCCCGAGCGCGGCACCGGCTGCCTTGGTGAAGACGGCGACTGCCGTGACCGCAAGCGCGAGCCAAAGTGTCTCGGTTTGGAGGAAGAGGCGGGGATCGACCCGGGCGCCGGTCACGACGAAAAAGAAGGGGACGAGGAAGGCGTAAATCGGGAGTGCTTGCTCGTGAAGATGGTAGCGCTCGGCGACTTCGGCTAATGCCATTCCCGCAAGAAACGCGCCGACGATCGGTGCCAGCCCGATGGCAGAAGCGACTGAGGCGAGTGTCAGCATCAGCACGAGCGCGACAACCAGTGGCGCGTGCTCGATTTGGAGGCGGTCGACGATAAGGGGGAAGAAGCGGCGTATTGCGAGTGCACCGAGACCGCCGACTACGGCGGTGAAACCGAGGGCTAGCACGGTGATCCAGAGCACGTGTCCGACTTGCAGCTTGCCGTCAACGGCAATTCCGGAGACGATCGTGAGCATCAAGAGCCCGAGGATGTCGTCGAATACGGCAGCGCCCAGGATGATGCGGGCCTCGCGGGAGTCGAGAGCACCAACATCGCGGAGGACACGTGCGGTGATGCCGACGCTCGTCGCGACGAGGACGGTACCGACGAAGATCGATTCCATAGAAGGGTAGCCGAGTGCGAGCATCAGCGCCGTGCCGCCGATAAATGGACCGAGCACACCGAGCACGGCGACAAGGAGAGAGCGAATACCGACGCGCAAGAGGTCGGCGAGGCGTGTCTCCAGTCCGACGTAGAAGAGGAGAATGACCACACCGAGCTCGGCGATCGATTCTAAGACAAGCGTAAGCCCCTCGCGGGCCGCTGCTTCATCTTCGTGGAAGAGTGCAAGGATCTCATGCCCGGGGACACCAATGAGTCCGAGCGCGAAGGGGCCGATCAGGATGCCAGCGAGGATTTCACCAATGACAGCGGGTTGACGCAGTCGCAGGAAGATCTCGCCACCGACCTTTGCGGCGACAAAGATAACGAGCAGTTCACCGAGTACCTCGACAATCGCCGTCATTGGCTCATCCCCTCGGTAGAGACCTGCAGCGCCGCACCGCAACGCATCGTGATGAACGCATTATCGCGTTGGGTAGCGGCGTTGGGGAGACCCCGCGGCTCAAATATGGATCGCCAGGTTGTCGACAGCCAAGGCGGCCTCGCCGATCACTTCAGAGACTGTTGGGTGCGGGTGGACCGACAAGCCGATCTCCCACGGCGTAGCCTCCAGCAGTTTGGCGAGCGCAACCTCGGCGATCAGTTCAGTGGCGTGATTGCCGATGATATGGACACCGATGATGTCGTTGGTCTCGGCGTCGGCGATGACCTTCACAAAACCATCGGTCTCGCCCTCGATGAGTGATTTCCCGTTGGCGCGGAAGGGGAACTTGCCGACCTTGATGGCGCGACCCTGCTCCTTCGCTTCCCGCTCGGTGAGGCCCAGGCTGGCGATTTCTGGATGGCAGTATGTGACCACAGGAACACGCTGGTAGTCGAGTGGCAACGGCTTCTCGCCGGCAATGTGTTCCACCGCGATGATCCCCTGGTGCATGGCAGTGTGGGCGAGCTGCTGGATGCCAAGCACATCGCCGATGGCGTACACGCCTTCCACGTTCGTGCGGAAGTACTCGTCGGTCACAATAAAGCCGTCCTTGGTACGGATGCCAAGCTCCTCGAGCCCGATGTCCTCAATATTCCCCTCGCGTCCCAGCGCGACGAAGAGCGCATCGGCCTCGATGATCTCCTCGGGAGCCCCACTCTTGCGTACCCGCATGCGCACCCCGCCCTCGGTAATGTCGAAGTCTTCGGCGGTCGGCCGGTAGTCGGGGATGATACGGATACCCTTGCGGGTGAAGGCACGGATCAGCTGTTGCTGGACTTCTTCGTCTTCATTCGGCACGATGCGGCCTACCAGCGTCACCTCAGCCCCGAAGGAACGGTAGATTGTGGCATGCTCGACGCCGGTTGCACCGCCGCCACGAATGATGACGCGCTTGGGATACCAGTCGAGCTCCGCGGTCGTGTGGTCGCTGTTGAGGACGCGAACGCCGTCAAAGGGGATACCGGGAATGGGGCGGGGACGAGAGCCGGTGTCGATGACGATGGCGCGGCCACGCAGCTCCTGATGCTGGCCATCTGCGCTATTGACGAGGACAGTCCGGTTGGCGGTCAGCCGCCCGACACCCTGGATCAGGGTGATGCCGTGCTTTCGGAAGAGGAAGTGGATCCCCTTGTGGAGCTGTTCGACGACTTGCTGGCTGCGCCGGAACGCTGTCGCGTAATCACCCTGCACCTCGCCGACAAGAACCCCGAACTCCCGGGCGCGGCGTGCCTGCTCGAGGAGTTCGGCGCTCTTGAGGAGTGCCTTGCTCGGGATGCAGCCACGGTGGAGGCAGGTACCGCCGACTTTGTCCTTCTCGACGACGGCAACCTTCAGGCCGAGCTGTGCCGCGCGGATTGCCGCGACATAGCCGCCGGTGCCACCGCCGAGGAAGACGACGTCATATTCCTGGCGCTGCTCGACCGCCATGGTGACCTCCTCGTCTGGCCCTCGCTGTCGAATTGCCGCTCCGGAGCGAGCCCGGAGCCCTCTCCTGGGCAGTATAGCAGGGTGGGGATCAATCTCCATCCACCCTGCCGTGGAGGGGCGCTGATGTGTTGGTTGACTCAGTATTCACCTGAGGGTCACCTGGTTGATCCGCTGCTCGGGGACAAGTGTGCAGAATGTGGCGGGGGCATACTGAACCGAGTGGCGGCGCTTATTCGGTGACTGGCCGTCGGCAGAGGGGGCAGCACAAGCTAGTGGTCTTGCGGGCGGGGGAAGTTTCACAGTGAGGGTGCGATGGACATGGGCACCGCGGTGTACCTCGCCAGAAACGGGAGGTCGGTGCGAGGGTACTGTAGGTGATGCTCGCGCCGAAGTGAAGTGGTGCTGTGCGGTTGCGCTTGGCAAGGCCAGCTGACGCTTGGGGCTCACACGCTGTCACGTGGCCAAGCCAACGGATGGAGCGGAAAGACGGGTGAACGGCGCATTTCCGCTGTTGCCATTCAAGGAACCGGTCATGGGGCCAGAATGTTGGTGAGGGGGATAGAGAGGTCAGGAAAAGCAACTGGGGATACTACATCCCACGATCGCAGTTCGTCTTGGTCGCGATAGCCCTCGGCATGGGGAGCTCGGAAGAGCAAAACCCGTTGGCCAGTCAGGTCCACGAGCCAGACCTCGGGGATACCATAGCGGGCGTACAATGGCACTTTCGTATCCCTGTCATAGGGAAGAGTGGTATCGCTCACTTCAACGATCAAGAGGACATCGGCTGGGGTGGGTGCAGCTTCAGCGTAATCGTCTTGTTGAGGGCGAAGCAAAGCAAGATCAGGCTGGGGGAGGGAACGCTCGCTCAAGCGGATCGGCCCTTGAATACGAACGATCGCCAGCCTACCGACGTGGCGAACAAATAATTCGGCCAAGCGATCGACACACGCTTGGTGGGGCCAGCTTATGGGAACCAAATCGATGAGCTCTCCCTCGATAAGTTCCACGCGGTCATCTGGTCGCAGGATGCCGGCGGTAACCATCCGCTCGAGGTCGTCAATCGTAAAACGGTGCAGTGTTGGCAGCAGCTGTGTCACGGTGAGGACCTCACCCTCGGCTCGGTACGTTCTTGCCGATGCTACCACCAACGGTGAGAAGCCGGCCAAAGAGCAGTCGTGGCCTGACGGACCATGCTGCGGAGAGATGGCTCTGGCCTCCAGTGGTGTTGTCCAATTTTCGTGTCCGTCTCTGTTTGGACAACTTGCGGAAACACTGTGCAGCTGTCGTGCTGCGAGCACGCTGTGCGACGGCCATCATCGCGGCGACAGCGATTGGTATACTTGCGGACGGGAACTAGACAGAATGTTGGAGCGTTGAGTGGCAACGATGCGGCTATCGTCGTGGAGAGAGATTGATCTGGCCATTTGGCAGCGGATGGCGGAGCGGGCGCGCCGTGAAGGAGTTCGGGCTTATCGTCTGAATGGTGACCCGCGGCACTGGGCGGTGACGAGCGCAAGCCAGTCTGGCGTAGCCTACGAAGTGACGTTCCTCGACGGGGATCTTCTCTGCTCATGTCCGGGGAGTGCGTACTACCGCTACTGCAAGCATCGCGCGCTGGTGCTTGCCGAGCTCGGATTGCTCGAACCGGAATTCGGGTCTGAAGCGGCCTGAGGGACAGTCTCTCACGTTGAGTGGTCTCTTTGTGTGGTCGGATCTTCGCCAAGCCGCTGGTGCGCTGCGGCGAGCTCCCCGGTGAACGCCGGCTGGAGCCAGCGCAGAGCTGTCTGCGGAGATACCCCAGAACCGTAGAGAAGTAAGAGGTACGTGATACCGAAGATCGGGAGATGACCGAGCAGCTCGACGGGTGGCAAGAGCGGCACGGTCAGGTTAAACGGGACCCACATCGCGAGTATGACGACGCGGGTGAGGACACCTGAGATGAGCAGGATCCCGATGGTTGCCTCGACGATGCCCGCAAGGTCGCCAAAGAATCGGTCTGAGAACCAGCTCCAACCGAAGAGACTCCGCAACACGTTGAAATGCGCGTACTGCGCAAGGAAGACGGTGCTGAGTTCGGGGTTGAGCAGCTTTTCGGTGAATGCCGTGATGAGCAATGCGGAACCGGTCAGGATGCGGAGCGCAGCGACCGACTGGCGTTCGTACCGGCTCAAGCCGATAAGGTGCCTTGCCACTCGAACAGGTGGGATCGTCTGACCAAGGACAAGCAGTACAAGCGCGATCCCGAGAAAGTGCAGCTGCTCGAGCACCGCGACCGGAGGGAACACGACGAAGGCAAGGCCGTACAGGACGATCAAGAGAAGTGCTCCGGCGCGGTCAAAGAGTCCTGAAATAAAGGTGAAGGCCACGACAATAGTCGCTGCCAGGAGCAGCCAGCCGAGCACTGAGTTTGGGAGTGTCAGCGGCGGCGCGAAGAGTTCCCGCTAGTAGGCGAACCAGACCAAGCTGATCCCGGCATGTAGCGCTAACACGCGTGTGGCACAGGGTTCCATGCTGGCGAGCAGTGGGGGATTCGGCCAATGACGACTCCCGACCAGGTGCTGTAGTGCGCGCAAGGCAAGCCAGAGAAGCGCGCTGGTCGCAACAACAGCGGCTGTTGGCCAGCGCCAGAAAAGCTGCCATTCAGGGGGACGAAGTTCCAGGCCTTCGGGCACGAACCACCGCACGTGCGCACTCGTACTGGCGGGATAGAGCGCAAGGACGAGTGCGAAGGAGATTACGAAAATCCACCGATGTGCCCGTTGCGAGTGCTTCATGCTTCGTCCCTGGCGTGTTGACAGAACGGACCTTGGGGCGAGTATACCAGCCTTTCTCAGCACGACAGCAGGGCGCTGGTTCACTCGAGTTCGTCAAGGTATGAGCGGTTCAGCCCACGAGCCATTAGCTGGGTCGGGCGTGCTTGCGAAGTCCACGGCACGCCTTTCGTCCGGTCGGGGCAGCCGTGCGCGGGGTACTCGGACCACGACTGCGGCAGGGGCGTAGAGCCTTGCGAAGGAAGACAACGGAGACGACGGCGAACACCACGAACGGTCGGTGGTCTGGGAGACCGGAGTGCCAGAGCTGTGACCGATCACGAGCGTCGTGAGGAGAAAAGCGTGGCGGACCAATTGCAAGGACTGGTGGGGGGGCGAGAAATCGCGCCGGGTGGCGCTGTGTGGCCTGTGCGTGGCTGATTCACGATCCAGGCTGGTGCCTCAAGCGTGTGAACATTTCACGCAGACGAGAGAGTGCGCGGTGAGCTCGGCGCTGGGCTGCTGTCGGTGAGATGCCGAGCAGGGAAGCGAGTTCCTGGATGGAGCGATCTCCTTCCCAGCGGAGGAGCAGTATCTCGCGATCGGCTGGGCGGAGCGCGTCGAACGCCCGGAGGAGGAGATCGACTTCCTCGTCGGAAGGGTCGGGTGTCCCGGGGCAACGGAGTTGGTCACGTAACCAGCGCTCGAGAGCCCGCTGTTCGGCGTGGCGGGAGCGCAATGCGTCGATCCAGCAGCGGCGGGTGATGGTCAAGAGCCAGTGGGAGAATGCTTCGACGTCGCGAAGCTGAGCTCGAGCTGACCAGGCTTTGGTAAATACGTCCTGAACCAGATCGTCGTGCTCGGGTTGGGGTACTCCGAGTCGGGTCAAGTACGCCTTCACGGTACTCATATAACGCTCCACGAGAGAGCCGAAAGCCTGCGAATCGCCGGCGATGGCTTGCTCAATCAGCGCGCGTTCCGACAGGTCGTCTTGCTCGCTTTGCTCCTCTCTGCGGCGACGTTTGGTGGCGATTCTGGGTTGGCAGGGATTCGCTTGAGGAGGTGGGGGATGCTGGTGGCAGGACCGAGGAGGTTCGCAGTCGAGTGAGGATTCAGTCACGGACCAAGACGTCAGAAGAAGAGCAAGGTAGAAAGCCGCAAAAACCCAGAGGGTTGTCTTTGCGTGTCGCATCGCCTGTTTGATCCCCTTTTCATGGGCCGTTGCCTTAAGTGTAGACAAGGAGGGTGATGCAGCCGACAGCAGCGAGGGAAGGCAGGAGTCGTAGGCGACGCTGGCCAGCTATCAGCCAGGTGGCTCCTGGCGATGTGTGCCTGCCCCAGAGAAGCCAAGCTCCAGTGATGGTGGCGAGGCCACGTGTCAAGCCAAAGCTACCGAAGAGCAGAGCGCTGCTGAGCGGATTACCGGTCAGGAGAGACAGTGCTGCGAGCCCAACAAGCTGGAGAGAAGGCCAGCGGGTGCTCAGGCCAATCCCGAGCTCAAGACCCCACGCGAAGCTGGCACATGCTGCTCCCCTTGCAAAGAGACGAGGCGGGACCTGACGGTGGATGAGGCTCCGTGTTCGCCACCGGCCTACCGTCAGGTCAGCGACTAGGGCAAGGACGAGCACGACGACCGTTAGCCAGGTATGAGCGGTCCTCTCAAGCTCGAAGGGAAGCAGCACCTGGCCAAGCCAACGCAACAGAAGGCCGCAAAAGAGACCGCCCAGCACTGTACCCCCACAGTGGAGGAGCGCCAGCTGGATGCGGCGCCACAAAGTTGATTGTCGGATCGTCGGGCCGAGCACGTCGACCATGGAGTAGCCTCAAGGCGACCAGAGTGCTGCAAGTCCACAAGCTGCGGCGAGCGGCAGAAGACTTGGAATCATTGCGCGGCAGTCCTTCCCTGAGTTGGAGAGAGGCCGAGCAAGACGATTGAGATGATCTCAAGGAGATCCTCAGGGGACCGGAGAGGTGCGCGGCCACGCAGAATTCCTTCACGATCAATCAGAAGGGATGACGGGAACTGCGTGAGGCCAAGTGCGGAAAGGGCGCTCTCTCCGGTGAGGAATGCGTACCCTGCTGGCCACTGTTCGGGCGGTTCACCAGTCGGCAGGGCGAGCACTGGAAACACACCGTATTGGCGAAGCCAAGCGAGGAGTGTTGTCAGTTGGTCGCGGAAAGGCTGACATGGCGGACAGCGACCGCTGAGTGCAATCACCACAGCGGGGGCTACAGGGGGTTGGCCGAGGATGAGCTGGTGTCCCTCCCTGGTGGTGACCGCAAGCGGTGGCACGGGCTCACCGATGCCGTGCACTGCTTGCTCGTGCCCTCGTGCGTCCATCTCGAGCTGCTCGAGTCGCCCTACTCGTTGGGCCAATTGGACAGTCATGCGAATGACGGCTGTCAGCGCGATCCAGGTGACCACGAGTAGAGTCAACGGAAGCCAATCAGGCAGCATGATCGAACGTTGTCCCCCTCCTTGCAGTGCGAATGACCGTAACCCCTGCTGCGAGGCGGCTGACGTTGAGTGCGACCAGCACCGCCAGCAGGCCAAGAAGCATCTGGGGCAGTATCGGAGCTTGAGGATGTGACCACGCGAGGAAGGCGATGCCAAGGAGGAATAGGTTACGGACGATGACGGCTCGGCCAGTTAGGGCTGGACCGAGTGACCCAAAGCAGGGGCAGGGCTGCAGTGGTACCCGCCGGACAGCGAAGAGAGAGACACCCAGAAAGATGAGGAGAAGGCCTGTTGCACTGGCGAGGCCGAAACGAGAGGTCACAGGCAAGAGCAACAAAACCGTGGTTCCTGTCTCAGCGGCAACCAGTCCAGCAAGGATCAGGTTAGCTCGCCGGCTCAGTTGTGGGACAATGGTGCCGAGCTGTTGGACGCTTATGCGCCAGGCGAGAGTTTTCCCGAGAGCCGCAAGAGCAAAAGTAGCTGCGAGGACCGCGGTAGCCAAAGAGGCAAGGTTCTCCATCCACGATGTTGTCGCGAGCACAGGTGCTGACTGGACGACTCCTGGGGCGTAATCAGGCCAACCGTAAAAGTGTCGCCAATCGACGGGGAGGAATAAAGCACACACAAGTGGCTGGGACAGCGCGAGGGTGGAGAGGTCCAGCGTGCGGAGGCATTGATCCTCCTCGCTGGCAATGTAGACAACAGGCCGAGATGGGTCGGGACCCACAAGTTCCCACGACATAATGTCGGAGGAAAGTTTTGTTTGTTGTGTGATCTGCCAGCGCTGGTTGTCAATGAGGACGATTTCGTCAGGGCGCACTGCGGCAACGGTGTAGTGTGGAGTGAAAACGGTCTTGAGAGCGGCGAGTTCGTCGTAGAGAGCCGGATCGGTTTGGACAAGGGTGAGTGTCCCAACATCGACGCTAAACCGCGTGAGATCATCCGTCAGAATACGGAGGTACGGTCCATCGAGGTGCACCGCGATGACTCCGGGCGAGGTGCTCGGCACGTCTTGACCCCGCTCGGGCAACAGCGATCGGTGCAGGCGGATACCCAGCTCCGCGCGGACAGCGCCGGTTACTGGGTCAAGGGAGTAGATGGAGGCGTGATCTCCCGAAAGTAGCGGAACCATCGCTCTGGACACAACCAGAAGTTGGGTCTCTAATGGGAAGAGCCAGGCGTAACTGGAACGTGGAACGGTCAGAGCCCAGTCAGCCCACCGCTGGTGGGCAAGGTCCAGGGTAGTCACCACGAGGGTCGGCCAGTCTTGGCCGGTGAAGAAGGCGACCGCGGCAAGATCCCCGTCACTCGAGAAGGCAACGGTGAAGAGCGACGGGTTCGCCCCGGCGGGTGCCTCGGCTGCGAGCGGCGCGAGTGGTGGGATCGTGTAGTCGACCGGAAACTGTGCCAGGAGAGACCAATCCGGAAGAGTCCGCAGCTCAAGTCGAATGGATGGCGTTCCCTCTCGTTCCTCGACGTACTCAATGAGCGCCCGGTCTCCGCGTGGTGACACAAAGGCTTGGTAAATTCCGTAATTCTGGTTTGGGATTCGGTTGAGAACGGTACCGGAGCGCGGATCGAGGATGAGCAGTTCTTGTCCATCCGTGCCGGCGGGGCTGAGGAGGATCGGGTTCGCGGCGGACGTTCCCGACACGCGGGCAGCAGAGGAAGCGACAAGACTCAAAAGTATGAGCATGATGGACAAGAACAGAGGGACGATGACCGCCGTTCGTCTCTCTCTCAGGGGTGTTGCGTACAGCCAACTCATCTGCATCGCTGGGCTCCTTTCTCATGGCACTCGTCTTAGCAGCGAGCGGTCGTCCTTCAGCACACATTGACCAGTACGGCGCGAGTACAGACGACGTGACGTCCATTACCGCACCAGTTCGGCTGATATGACCCCCGGGCACAGGAGCACCCCGAAGGACAGGCTGGCGGCGGAGTCGATTGGCAGCAATCGATGTAGCGGATGAGGAAGAGCTTGCGACGAACCTGATCGTAACAACAGGAGAACCAAGCTTGCGTACTGCTCGTCGTTCCCGGGGGACAGGAATAATCGCTACCACCGCGACATGAGCAGAGGCACCCCCACTGGTTACAGCGGAACCAATCCTGACAGCTCTGGGCCACCATAGGTGCTGGTTGGGTCACAAATGCGACAGTCCCGGCAAAGGCTGCCAGGAGTCTCCGCATCCAGTCGCGCCGGGTCGTTAGGATGTGTTGCTGAGCAGGGGAGCGGCGCTTCATCTCATACCTTGCCTACTTACTCGTCTCGCAAATTTTGACGTATCTCGGTTGAGGAATCAGACAGGCAGCACGCCGTCGCAGGCGCATCTTCTCGGTTGCACGATGAAATCGAAGAGGGCACAGTGCAGAGACAGTTGGTGGACACGCCCAAAAGTGGGCGTGTCCCTCGCTGCGTCGGCTAGAGTAAGCTGGCTGCCCACCGTACCCGCGCGACGCGCGGCCAGAGCACGAGATCAAGGATGGACCGTGCCGCTTGGTGAAACTCATCCGTTCCCCGGTCAAAGTGGACTGCGGCTAGGTCCATAGGGAAGGCACGAGCGATTCCGGCGAAAGCTCAAGGCGCGCCGGTGGCAAATGCTGGCCAGCCGAAGAGCGGAGCCGGGTAATCGAGCGCGAGGTTGCAGTGCAACGGCTCGCTGAGGGTTCCGCTGCTCAGGTCGAGGTTCCGCAAGCAACCTTCCTTCGTGTTAAGGAGGAAGGCTGTCCGCTGCGCAGTGTCTACGCCAGCGAGTAACCAGTTCCCTTCCGGAATGGTTGGTAACGGAAAAGTGGTCATCACTCGCCAGTTGCTGACGTCGAGAACCCAGAGCGACTGACCAACAAGAACGAGGAGGTCTCCAATCAGGTACGGGCGACCGCCGACAACGAGGCGATCGGCGAGCGGTGGGCGGTGTTCTACCAGTCTCAGGCTCCTGGGGTCGATGAGGAAGAGTTCGAGGTCATCGGTGACAACCAGGATGCGATTGTTCCAGACCTGAGGCGCGAGGGCAGCGGAGAAAGTGTTGTGAGGACTCGAGGGGTCCTCGTCGAGCGGCTTGCCCTGCACAGACCAACTTTCCAGCGGCAGCTCAGCGAGGACCGTCCCGTTTCTGGGATCAAGGGAAACAAGATTGGCAACCGTGTGGCGCGTGGTGGTGCGCAGAGTGTGGGCAAGCACAAGGATACGGTCGGACAACGCAAGAAGCGAAACCGTCTGGCTTGAGGGGAGTGGGTAGACCCATGGTGCCCATTGTCCTGTTTGGAGGTCAAGAGAAGTGACCCAGACCAATTGGCTGCGTGTGCCGTCAGAGTATGGAGTGGCCATGGACCAAAAGGCCACAGCCACCCAGTGGCCGGCCGGGTCGCTGGCCAAATCAAGAACAGTGGGAGTCTGGCCCGCCGTTGAGGGATACTGGGCAGCGAGGATGCGAACGGGTGCAATGTCAGGGGTGATAGGGACGCTGCGCTCGACTGTCCAATGGCTCACGCGCCAGAGTTCGAGACTCGGGTATGTGGTCGCGTTCGTTTCCAGCGGTGCACGGTAAAGGAGCACCTGGACTCCTCCTGGGAGGAGATAGCCGCGGATGACCTCATTGGGCTCAGAGAAGGTGAAACGGTTGCGGACGCTGCCTGTCCGGGCATCCAGGAGTACTAATCCGGTGTGCTGCACGGCGAGGGAAGGGCTTGGTGCTTCTCCGACTGGTGCGAGGAGAAGCGGAGTACCCGCTTCGAGCGATCCGCTCGAAGCTCGATGGGAGCCCGAGAGCGGGCGTAGGAAGAGCAGTGCTGCGAGAGCCAGCAGCAAGACGACCAGTGCAGCCAGGGCTCCTCGCGCACTAGGCCTCAGAGACGGAGTGAGCGTGGCGACTGCTTTCATAAAGTTCCTCCCGTCATGCCTTTCCTCGCTCTCACCACGGCGTTAACACTGTGACCAGACCTGGGCGCGGGTACAGTAGGCTCCGTTGCTTTCTGGGTTCGGGCACCAGTTTTGGTTGGCCGGTGGCTGGCCACACCGCTGGTTGCAGGAGCAGCCGGATGGGCAGGCAGGCTGGCTGTTTTTCGGGCCACAGCAGTCGAGATAGCGAATCAACCACCAACGGCCGCTCGCGTAACAGCAGACCCACCATGCGCCGCCTGGCGACGTTCCTGGTGGGCAGGCGGTATCGCTCCCGCCAAGGCAAGAGCACAAACAACCACACATACCGCACCGGTGCCACTGGCCACAGTTCGCCTGGGCGGAGAGGGGCGGGTGATCGCTGAAAGTCGCCCCAATGGCCAGTAACACGACAGCCAGGCGCTGCACCCAGCTGCGCCGAGTGGAACGCTTTTCCCGGCCGGCACCGATCGGAGCATTCCAGTGCGACATCGGAAAAGTTCTCCCTAGCTCTATCTTTTCCGACGGACGTGAGCTTGCTCAGCAGACAGCGCCGGTTGCTCCAGGTGCTTCGCGAGCAACCTCTCGCAGAATGGCCAGCAGTAGACGTGGGCGAAAAGAGGTTTTTTCCAGTGGAGTTCGACGGGGCTGCGTTGGTAAGGTCGAGTAGTGTCATTGGTCACACCTGATCAACAGGTTGCCCAGATCTGCGTCTGGGTACAGACGGCACAGTAGCCGGTTGGGCACCAATGTGGTTGGGGACAACCGTCCTGGCAGGCACAGGAGGAGGGGCAGCCACTGAGCGGGCTGGGGCAGGATGTCTCACCTGGCTGTCTGGGCCGGCAGCAATCGCGGTAGCGGACGAGCCAGAAGCGCCCTTGGGTATCACGGCAGCAGACGTACCACGCCCCTCCAGGTGAGCTTCCGGACGGACAGGTCGAGTCACCACCGCCCCGGCAGGTACAGCGACAGCCACAGTGACCACAGAAACGCCAGTCGCTGCAGGTGAGCTGGGCATTGGCTGGCAGCGGGACAAGCAGGTTGACAAGTGCAGTGGCGAGGGTGCTCAAGGTGCAGAGTGGTGCGCCGGGTCAATCTCATCATCCGATCCCCCCGGTCACAGCGAACCGGCGCTCGTAGAGATTCGTGTCGAGACCACAGAGGAGCTGCTCGATCTCTCCCTGGAACGGAACACGGACTAGGCAGCCGGGAAGGCCATTGGAGAGGAGCAACAGCGCAACGTGCTCGTCAGGCAGGAAGGTGACGAGCTCGGCTGTCCAGTCTGTTGGGAGGGAACGGCGGGCGACAATTTGCCCACTGACGAGGTCGGCTTGGATCAACTCAGAGGTCTGTGTCAGCGCGACGAGACGCTCAGTCGTCAACCACACCTGTGCGCCCCGGACCAGGATGGTCGGGCTGAGCGGAGCGACTTGACGGGTCACCTGGAGCGTGCCTGGATCGACAACGAACACCTCAAGCTGCTCAGTGGCGACCAGCAGCTGGTCACCGAAGAAACGGACTGCGGCGATACGTGGATGGCGTCCCCCTTCAGAGGTGTTCAAGGGAACAGGTGACAGCCCGGGAAGCGTCAACTGACTCTGCACCTGGCCGGTAGTCGGATCGAGCGCGAGGAGTGTCCCAAGAGAGAGCGGTTGGGACGTGGCGGCAATGGGGCTACCGGCGAGGAACAGTTTTTCGGGAGTTGGGACGATGTAGACCCAGTCGGTGCCAGGAAGGGGGTGAATCCAAGGCAACCAAGTGCCATGCTGCAGGTCAACGGCAGTGACCCAGAGGATCCACGGGGGAGTGTCCAGGAAGGCTGGATCAGGGTGCTCGCCCATAGAGACGAAACCGACAGCGGCGTAGCGTCCAGTGGGATCAACTTCCAAGGTGACCGGCCGTGGCTTGGCCCGTTGCAAATCAGGGTGGTAGGTCGCGAGTTGGTAAAGGTTCGGGAGTTGGTTATCGAGAGGCAAACGATACGCGACTGCCCAGTCAGGGAGCCGGTAGACAATGAGCTCATCGTCGGTCGCAGCGATCACCTGTTGGCCATTGGCACTGGCAGCTAAGAGAGCGGCACCACCTGGATGTTGGGATACGACGGTTCCGGTGTACGGATCGATGGCAATGAATGTGGAGTTCGTCTGGGCCAAGACTATCGGCTTCCCTGTTGCCGAGTGATCGGTCCAGCTGCCAAGCGTCCATCGCTCACTGCGGTTGGTGAGCCAGATAAGGGACGTGAGGAGTGCGAGGACACTGAGCCCGAGGGTTACCAGGCGAAGGTGGCGCGGTTGACGCACGGTGTCCACGACAAGGCTCATCGGTACTGCTCCTTTGAGACTGTCCGTCGCTTTCTCTTTCATTCTTTCTGACGGCTTTCGCGTTGCTGATCAGACAGGTCACGAGGTCGTTTTTCCCGCGGCAAGTGCGGTGCATCTCGTCGAGTGCAGACGAGTGCCTTGCCCCGTGTCAAGTGCGGGCACGTCATGAGACTTCTGTGGGGCAAGTTGAACACGCCGGTGGACGCCTCGACAACATTGGCGACAGTGTTGCTTTCCTCGCACGCCAGGTGAAGTGGCAGTCTAGCGCTGATGCAAGGGGAGGTCAGCGTTCCCTGCGGGCGTTCACTCCGGTCGAAAGCGGAAGACTCTGTCGTGGAAGAGCGATATTAACGAAGAGCGCGTTGTGCGTGCTTGCGTCCAACGGGCGGCTGACGCTGGTGGAGCCAGCCTCTGCGGTGGGATGGAGAGGCGGAGGGAACGCTGGTGCTTGCAGGGTGCTGACCGCGTCATCGCTGACCTTGTTGAAGAGCTTTACACCGGAGTCATCATGCGGTAAAGGTAGCGGTGGGCGTTCCAGCTTCGTCAAGGAACGTCCAGCTTCGTCAAGCGATGTGGGTGGAGGAGGACGGCGATGGTGGCTCGAGGTCTGGAAGGGGTTGTGGCGGGAACCACGCGGCTCAGCTCGATCATCGATGGCACCTTGGCCTATGTAGGGATCGAGATCGACGAGCTGGCTGCCGAGGCGTCCTACGAAGAGGTGGTCTACCTGCTGTACTATGGGGAACTGCCGACGCGTGAGCAGTTGGCGGCGCTGCAGCAGCAACTCGCGGTGCAACGGGCGCTGCCGGACGGAGTTGTCCAACTGCTGGCTAGGGCGCCACAGGCGGTGCCGATGGATCTCTTGAGGACAGCAGTCTCGGCACTGGCCTGGTACGAGGAGGATCCGAATACCGTCGCGCGCGAGGCGGCTGTTGCCAAGGGGCTGCGTTTGGTGGCGCAGGTGCCAACGATTGTGGCCACGATCGCTCGCCTGCGTCGTGGTCTCGAGCCGGTGGTGCCGCCAGTTGACGAGATGAGCACCGCTCGGGCGTTCTTGCGCACGTTGCATGACCGTGAGCCCAGCGAGCTCGAAGTGGAGGCGATGAACAAGATTCTGGTTCTCCACGCGGACCACGAGTTCAACGCTTCGACCTTTACCGCACGAGTAGTCGCAGCAACGCTGGCGGATATGCATGCGGCGGTCACGGCGGCGATTGCGGCGCTGAAGGGACCGTTGCATGGTGGTGCGAATGCGGCGGTCATGCAGATGTTGGAAGAGATTGGGACACTTGACCAGGTGGAGCCCTATATTAAGGAAAAGCTGGCACGGAAAGAACGGATCATGGGCTTTGGGCACCGCGTGTATAAGGGCGAGGATCCGCGGGCGAAGTGGCTACGCGATCTCTCGCGGCGGCTTGGTGAGGCGCGGGGTGACTTGCGCTGGTATGAGCTTTCTGTCGCCATTGCCGACGTGATGGCACGCGAGAAGGGACTGTTCCCCAACGTTGATTTCTATGCGGCGTCGGTTTACCACTATCTCGGGATTGAGAAGGAGCTGATGACGCCGGTCTTTGCCGCAAGCCGCATTAGCGGGTGGACAGCGCACATTTTGGAACAGCAGGCAGACAACCGTCTGATTCGACCGCGGGCGGAGTATGTGGGGTCGACCAATCGGCATTACGTGCCGATCGACCAGCGTGGATAGGAGACGCCTTAAGATCCATGCCGGTGAGGAGGGCTGACCTGCCTCACCGGCATGTATAGTTGGGAGCGTGGAACGACGGTGGCGCTTTAGCGAAGAGGATGCTGCACATTTCCCCTCAACCGACTGGTGGGGAAGGTTTGGTGTTGGTTCTGGCAGTGACCTGTCCCTGGTCGATCTGGTCCGGCTAGGGAGTCTTGATGCCGCGACTGCTGCCTTCCTCTGGATGGCACTCGAGCAGCGGGCAACGGTTCTCGTTGCCGCACGCGAACACGGAGCGGGGAAGACAACGCTCCTGAGTGCGTTAGTGGAGTTGCTTCCGCCTGAGACGAAGCGGTACTACCTGCGTGGCTGGTACGAGCGCTTTGACTTTGTCACAACCCACGATCCTGGCACGACGTACCTCCTCGTCAACGAGATCAGTGACCACTTGCCTATCTACCTCTGGGGGAGAGGGGTGCGACGGGTTTTTGCCTTGTTGGCCGAGGGTTGGCGTTTGGGAGCGACGGTGCATGCGCAGGGCGCGGAAGAGGTGTTCTCGTTGTTGCAAGGCTTTCCTCTGGAGGTGCCCACTGAACACCTGCGCGCCATCGATGTGGTCGTGACGCTTGGGATGGGTATCACCAACGAGGGCCTACTTCGTCGCGTTGTTTGCGTAGAAGCTGTCCGAGTACGTGGAGCCGAGCTCGCGACGCATGTACTGGCCAGACGTGAAACACTGCGGTCATCCTTGGCTGTCTATCCAGCTGCGTTCCTGGCGACGCTGACAGAGCGTTTTGGTCTGTCCCTTGAAGAGGCGAGTCGTCAGCTGGCCTGGCGGCAGCGGCAACTGGCCCGGTGGGTTACCCAGGGGATTCGTGGACTGGCCGCCTTCCGGGCGGTGCTCGCAGAACTTCGTGCGCGTAAGTTAACAGAAGAAGTTGACGGGGCCTACGAGGAGAGTAGGATTGAGGGGACACCAGAGGCGAACCAGGGATGAAACAAGCGCACGGAGGTCGAGGGTTAGGATGGACAAGCCACGAACGCTGGGCGAGCTACGCGAGAGCGGTTACCGTGTCCTTCCAGTACGGGAGGAGATGCGGAAGAACCTGATTGCCAAGATCCAGGCGGGGGAACCGATCTTCGAGGGGATTATCGGGTACGAGGAGACGGTGATCCCGCAGGTGGAGAACGCGATTCTGGCTGGGCAGGACATCATCTTCCTGGGGGAGCGTGGGCAGGCCAAGACGCGGATGGCTCGGCTCCTGGTAAATCTCCTTGATGAAGAAATTCCGATCGTCGCTGGAAGCGAAGTGAACGATAATCCATTTGCGCCGATTTCCAAGTATGCGCGTGATCTGATCGCCGAGATGGGTGATGAAACGCCCATCGCGTGGATTCGGCGCGAGGAACGCTATGCTGAGAAGTTGGCCACGCCCGATACCACAATTGCTGATCTGATTGGTGAGATCGATCCGATTAAAGTGGCAGAGGGGCGATATCTTTCGGATGAATTGACTATTCACTATGGGCTAATCCCGCGGACGAACCGAGGTATTTTCGTCATCAATGAGCTCCCGGATCTTGCCGAGCGGATCCAGGTAGGGTTGCTCAACATCATGGAGGAGCGTGATGTCCAGATCCGCGGGTATCGGGTACGCCTGCCGCTGGACATTTTCGTGGTGGCGAGCGCCAATCCGGAGGACTATACGAACCGCGGTCGGATCATCACGCCGCTGAAGGATCGCTTTGGAGCGCAAATCCGGACGCATTATCCACGGACGATTGAGCACGAGATTCAGATCATGGAGCAAGAGCGAACGCCAGTGGAGGTCCCGGGAATCACGGTGACGGTGCCGCAGTACATGCGTGAGATTGTTGCCGAAATCACGCACCTGGCTCGGCGCAGCCCGGATATCAGCCAGCGGTCAGGCGTGAGTGCCCGTATGTCGGTGGCGAACTATGAGACACTGGTGAGTAATGCAGTGAAGCGAGCGATCCGGCTCGGGGAGAAGCATGCCGTACCCCGGATCAGCGACTTGCCTGCACTCATTGCCTCGACGCTTGGGAAACTCGAGTTCGAGACGTTGGGCGAGGTGCAGGAAGAGCGGATCATCGAAAAATTGATTAATGGGGCGGTAGCGGCGACCTTCAACCGCTACTTCTCGGTTCGTGACTTCGATGATCTTCTCCTCGCCTTTGAAAATGGACTCACGGTCGAGGCGTCTGACTTGCAGCCGGCGATGCGGTATGTGCACCAGGTATCGCACATTGAGAGTCTGCGGCGGGCGGCGCAACGGCTGGGGGCGACTGGTGATCCGGCTCTGGTCGCGGCAGCGGTAGAGTTCGTCCTTGAGGGCCTCCATCTGAACCGGCGTCTGAATAAAGAACGTGCCAGTGGCCGCGGGCCAGCGCGCTACCGTAGCTGAGGCGCGCTTGCCAGGAGGTGTGTCATGGAGACCACGCCATACCGGTTTCGCTACTCTCGCTGGGACGGAACGCAGAACATTGACGCATTCACCGCTGAGGAACTCCTGGAGGCGATGGCCGACGACCTCCTGGCGGAAGGAGACGTCAATCGCGCTCTCCAGCGCCTCTTCCGGTGGGGCATTGATCGGCCGGATGCCCGCATGCCGGGGTTCCGGGAACTCCTAGAGCAGCTCCGGGAGCAGAGACGACAGCTACTGCAGCGCTATGACCCGGGGTCGGTGCTTGAGGATCTGACTCGCCGACTGGAGGATGTCATCCAGACCGAACGGGCGGGGATCGAGCGGCGCGTGCAAGAGGGACGAGAACGACTGGCTCGCGCCCAAGAGCAGCAGGCGCAAGGAGCACGAGAAGGAGAGAACGAGAGCGCGGGCGAGACGGGGGCGGAGGAGATGAGTCCGCCCGATCCAGCGCTGCAGCGGCTGCTCGAGCGAATGGCGCAGCAGAAGCTAGCCTTCTTGGACCAGCTGCCGCCAGATCCGGCTGGGCGGATCCGCGCGCTGAGCGAGTACGAGTTCATGGACCCGGAGGCACGGCGTAAATTCCAGGAACTCCTTGCTTCGCTGCAGCGACAGATCCTGGAGCAGACGTTCCAGGGACTCCAACAGGCGATTCAGAACCTGACGCCGGAAGCGATTAGCGAGCTCCGGCAGATGCTGCGCGACCTCAATGAGCTTTTGCAAGAGCATGCGCGTGGTGGGCAGCCAGATATCGAACGGTTCAAGCATCGCTGGGGTCACTATTTCGGCCGCGACTTCGACAGTGTGGAGGAGCTGCTGGATCACCTGGCGCGACAGATGGCGGCGATGCAGAGCCTGTTGGACTCACTTCCGCCGGAGATGCGCCAGCAGTTGGAAGAGGCACTGGATGCAGCGCTCCGCGATCCCGAGCTTCAGCGTGAGCTCCGACAGCTGGGCCGGCTGCTCGGGCAGCTGATGCCAGACAACCCGTATCGGCAGGCTCAGCCGTTTAGCGGGAGTGAGGAACTCACGCTGGGACAGGCCCTGCGCCTCATGGAGCAGTTGCGGGCCATGCAAGAGATCGAGGAGCAGCTCGAGGGGGTGCGCGACTGGCGCGATCTGGGGCGAGTAGATCTGGAGCGGCTGCGTGAGCTGTACGGTGACGAGCTCGCTGCCCAGCTCGAGGCACTGCGGCAGATCACGCGACTGCTCGAGGAGGCTGGGTACATCCAGCGGACACGACGCGGGTACGAACTGACGCCGCGAGCAATCCGGAAGATTGGACAGAAGGCGCTTCGGGAGATCTTCCAACACCTGAAGCGTGACCGCTTCGGACAACACCAGATCGAGCGGAGCGGGCGTGGCGGGGAGCCGATCGAAGAGACGAAGCCCTACGAATTTGGTGACCCGTTCTTGCTGCACCTTCCGCGAACAGTTATGAATGCCGTGCAGCGAGAAGGACCGGGGACGCCGGTGCGGTTGCAGCCGGCTGACTTTGAGGTCTTCCGCACGGAGTCGACGAGTCGTGCGGCAACCGTGTTAATGGTGGACATGAGCCGGTCGATGCTCTACAACGGCTGCTTCCTCGCGGCGAAGAAGGTAGCATTGGCGCTGGACAGCTTGATTCGGACGCAATTTCCCCGTGACACGCTGTACATCATCGGCTTCTCGTACCTGGCTTCGGTGCTCACGCCGGAGGAGCTGCCGCACATCACTTGGGACGAATACAACTATGGGACAAACATGCAGCATGGATTCATGCTGGCGCGGCAATTGCTCTCGCGACATCGCGGCGGGACGCGTCAGATCATCTTGATCACGGATGGGGAACCGACTGCTTATTTCGATGGTGAGCAAGTGCGCTTCTCCTATCCGCCGACGTACCAGACCTTCCAGGAGACTTTGAAGGAGGTCGCTCGCTGTACACGCGAGGAGATTGTGATCAATACCTTCATGCTGGAACGGAGCCCCTATTTGGCAAGCTTTGTCAACGAGATGACACGGATCAACAAAGGACGTGCCTTCTTCGCGACGCCCGACCATCTTGGTGAGTACATCGTCATGGACTATGTGGTGAACAAGCGGTTTCGTCTGCGGTAGGTTGGTAAGGAGGGCATATGCTGCGGCGGCTGACTGGCCGAAGTGCAGCAGCGCGAACCGAGGAAAGAGAACGGGAAGGCACACCGCCGAATGATCGAGCGTCCTCGGTCGATCAGGAAAGCGTGGCGACAGCGAGCGGCGAGCTCCTGGTGTATCGGTACGAGGACATCCTGCGGGCGGTCGGGCGCTTCATCGACGAAGAGCAGCTGCAGGACGTTCTGATCCTCCAGACCGAGCACGGGGTTCTTGTGCGCGGGATGCAGCGGCCACGACCCGGAGCGCGCCTGGTGCCGACGTTTTGCGAGCGCTTGTTCACGAAAGCAGAGATTGCGGCGATCCTGGAAGAGGGACGTCGCCGACGTGGAACGGGCTCGAAGCTTTTCCAGTGATTGTCAGGGCAAGATTGCCGTCCACTCCCAGGTGCCGAACTTTGTGCGAACAAGCTCACGCGCTTCGTCGATCTCGTCGGGACGAAGGGCGCCTTCTTCGAGCCCGTGTCGTTCAGCGAACGTTCGAATGAGGAACTCCTGGATCGTCTCGCGCGGGAGGTTCGTCTGCTGGCGAAGCGGTGCAACCCGGCGCTCTGCGCTACGGACGCCCTTATCACTCAACTTCTCCCGACCAATGCGAATAACACGCGGTACCTTTTCCGGATCGATGTCGTAGGCCATGGTTGTGTGGTGGAGTACTGCACCGTGGCGGCGAGCTTGAGCGGCGCCACCGATCTTGCCGTTGGCTGAGGTAATGTCGTTGATGGGCTGGTACCAGGCGTCGATACCCAGGGCTCGCAGTGCCTCAACGACCCAGGCGTCGAGGAAGGCGTATGACTCCTGGAAGGACATTCCGGCGACAAGTTCGGGTGGGGCATAGATGGAATAGGTAATGACGCGGCCGGGCTCGGTCAGCATCGCCCCACCGCCAGTGATGCGGCGAACGACGGTGATCCCGTACCGGTTCGCTTCCTCGAGATCGACCTCGTTGCGGAGCGACTGGAAACGACCGATGACGACTGCGGGTGCGGTCCACTCCCAAAAACGCAAGGTGGGCGGACGCTCACCTCTTCCCACACGGTAAGTCAGGACTTCATCGAGTGCCATCTGCATCGCCGGATCGAAAGCCTCACCGTAGATCAACTGCCAGCGATACTTCCGCCAGCGTGCCAGTTCGCTCACGAGATTGCCCTCCGTGCTGCTCGTGCGACTGCCTCAGGGGAAAAACCGAGAAGCTCAACGCGTCCAGCGAGTCGTTCGAGAGCCTGTGCGATTCTGTGGGCGAGTTCCTCTTCGCTCGCGTCGGCAGGAGCGCCCTCAAGTGCCCCGGCAATGACATCGAGCGCCTCAGGAGGCTCAAGGAAGAAGTCTCCCGTCACGCGGACGTTGCGCAAGTGTCCGTCGACGACGTCAAGATCGACCTGTACGAGTTTTCCGCCTGGTGTCTTGTATTCACCGTGCATGCGCTCGCTCCCGGGAGCACGGCGAAGCGCGAACTGCTTCCACTCAAGTGTAGCGTCGAGCGTTCCGAGAGCAGGAGGCTTTCTGGGGAGAGCCTGGAGTTGCACGAGGTTCAACAAAGGTATGCCGGATCCCTATTGACAAACAAGCTTCTATTCTTGAAACTGGAAAAGTCAGGCGCAAGTGTGAAGCCGAAGGAGGAAGAGATGGCAACGGCGAGCGCGATTGAGCGGGCAATCGGTGTGGCGCGATTTGATCCGCAGGCGTATGAGGCAGTGGAGCACGACGAGGCGGCGACTGGGACCGCGCTGGCGATTGTGGTGCTGGCGAGCATTGCCAACGGGATTGGCAGTCTGCGAGATACTGGCATTTTGGGTGCGATTGTTGGTGCGATCTTCGCGGTGATCGGGTTCGTGCTGTACGCGGGGATTGCGTACCTCATCGGTGCGAAGGTCTTTGCGACGGCGGAGACGCGGGCGACCTGGGGCCAGCTGCTGCGGACGCTCGGCTTTGCCCAAGCACCGGGGGTTCTCCGCGTTCTCGGTATCGTGCCGGTGATTGGACCTATCATCGGATTTGTCGTCGCAGTCTGGATCCTCGTTGCTAGTGTTATTGCCATCCGGCAGGCGTGCGATTTCTCGACGGGTCGTGCGATCCTGACTGCCATTGTTTCCTGGATCGCGTACTTTATCTTCGTTGTACTGCCGATGGTGTTTCTCGGCGTGCTCTTCGGTGTGGCGACGAGGTGAGTTCAGTGAGAGGGGAAGAAGACTCCACAGGCGGGCATAGCCTATGGAATAATTTATCTACAATCACGTCCGATGCTACAAGGCGTTATGGGCATGGCCTGATGGGGATCTCTTCCCTGCAAAGTTCCCGCCATAAGCGAAGGCGCGAGCGAACCGTAGGGAACTCTACAACTCTAAGGTAGCATGTCGCGAAGCCTGTGATCGGCTGGTTCGCCGTGGGGGAACTGTTGGTGTCCGTCCGGCGGTGAATCGTGTGCAGAATAGCCACTGCTGGAGTACTGCCGCCGATGAGGTGTAGCAGGGTGTTGACCTGAGCGGTGAGCGCGAAAGTGTGGACGCAGCGTCAACCAGTATGACCCAACTGATGCGCTGTTCTTGTGCAAGCCTCGGACAAAGGTTTAGCAGTGGCCCTCGTGGTTGAGTGTGATCTGGCTTGCGAGTTGCTGGGGCGAAGCTGGGCGACAAGAGCGATGGTCGTGGGGAGTGGAGGTGCGTTTGGGATTGGAAGAGGAGGGATGGGTCGGGGCGCTCTATGCGTCATATCCCAGTTGGACACGGACTGCAATATCAATATCAGGATAGAGCACAACTTTCCTCTCCGGAACCATGCCGTGAAGCGAGCCCAGTGGAAAATTCCTCCGTGGCCATCCCTCGCCAGTCGGGAAGGAAGCACGGCTACGGATCTTTACGTCTCGTGCCGACCTCGGTGAAGACTCTGAGACGAACCTCGCGCCTATGCCGAGCTCCGCAATCCGTGACGGTCATGTGCTGCCGCCGAACCAGTAGTGCAGTCACGTCCGGGTCGGCAGTGCAAAGGTTGGTCGATGGTGCTGCGGTATCTCATCCTTCACTAGTCGGCTCCTGCAGCGCGGCAGATGCGCATCTTTTGAGCCTGCCGAGACGATAGCATGCGTCGGCGTGCGACACTGCGCAACGACTCCTTGCACAGAGCGGTTGTCCTCGGAGACAGACGCTCCGTTCATGGGTCAGTGGCGCAGCTCAGCAGCATCCAACCTCGGCAGGTAGGTTGGTCAAGCTGAGTATGGTCCCTGCACAGTATCAGGTGACCGCCCTCACGAGGGTGCGAGTGCCAGACTTCCGTAAACCTCGGGGCGGCGGTTAGCGAGCGAAGGAAGCCGGGCACGGACCTCTCGGAGGTAGGCAAAGTCAATCGTCGTCACCACGACACCGACACGGTTGACAGCCTCAGCGATGACCGTGCCCCACGGGTCAGCAACGAGTGCATGGCCATAGCACTGCTGACCAGGGTCATGTGGCCCGATCTGTGCCGGTGCAGCAACGTAGTACTGATTCTCGATGGCCCGGGCACGGAGCAGGACATGCCAGTGATCCTTCCCCGTATAAAGAGTGAATGCCGCAGGGACAAAGACGAGCTCGGCCCCGGCAAGTGCGAGTAGTCGGTACAGTTCGGGGAAACGGAGATCATAGCAGATGGTGAGTCCAACTGTGTGACCAGCGATCTCCGCGGTCACGATACGGTCGCCGGCGAGAATCGTCGCTGACTCATTGCTCGTGACGTTCCCGGTGAGATCGACATCGAACAGGTGAATCTTCCGATAGGTAGCGAGAATCTCGCCAGTCGGTGCGAAGAGCACGCTCGTATTGAAGTATTTCCCTGGGACATCGGAGTGCTCGAGAATTGAGCCGCCGAGGAGGTAGATGCCGTAGCGCTGCGCTGCGGCGGCGAATCGCTCGGTTGTCGGGCCAGGGATCGGCTCAGCGTTCGCCTCATGAAGTTCGCGTGGACCCAGGAAGTTGACATACTCAGGGAGTGCAACAACTTCCGCGCCTTGTGCAGCCGCCTGGGCAATCAAGCGTTCAGCGACGGCGAGGTTCTCTGCCTTGTCGGACCGTGAATTCATCTGGATCAAGCCGATTCGCAACGTATCGCCCATCGTGCTTCCCTTTCTCGTCGTACGGATGGTTCACTGCGGTCATTGTAGCGCTTTCACGTGGTCTTCGGAACGGTGGACCGAGCTCGTCTGACGCGACCAGGTTGTCCGCCAGAAGTGGCTACAGCCTCCGGATCTACCGGTACCTCAGGAGTATGCCGCGATCTGATCGCGGGGTGGCAGGACCATCGGCGGGCGCTTTGGCCCTCGTCCAGGGAGCCGCGGTACTGCACGGCGAGCCGAGAGTGATTATGGCGGGTGGTAAGGATCACTGTTTCGCAGAAACTGTTGGAGTGATGAGTATACGTGCAGCAGGATTTGCCAGAGACGCAATCGGAGGGGGAAGACCAGTCGTGTTTTCGGTATGTTCACCATCTGACAATGTGGGGGGAGCTGCATGACGAAGTTGATCCGAATATCAGGATGCTGGTGCCCGACTGTAAGTAAGGATGTACAGTCGTCGGCCAAGTGTCTCGGTTGTCCCCAGATGCTTGGAGTGGTCCTCCACCGGATTTGTGCCCAAGAGCGTGAGGCCTACTTTGTCCGAAAATACGCACATGACGCTTTATCATGTTGAAGAGAAGGTAGATATCAATGGTGATATAAACTGCATCGACTTTCTGTGCGACAGAGAAGGGCTGGGTCTTTGTGAATTTGTCCGCGCTCTCGCCGGAAAATGGGGCGAACAATGGTACCGTTGCGGTGCGAGGGTCCCTGTGGTAGCAGGCAGGGAGATCGAACCAGCTGCAGTGGGTGAGCGAAAGATGGGGTGGCAATGGTCGTCGTCGGAGTTGACACAGGGGGAACATTCACTGACTTTGTCGTGTTGGATGGTGAGCGGGTTGTTGTGCACAAAGAGCTGTCGACACCGGACGATCCAGTCCGTGCGATTCTCCGCGGACTGGCAGCGCTTGGCGTGCACGAGCGGCTCGAACTGCTCGTGCACGGCTCGACGGTGGCGACGAATGCGGTGTTGGAGCGGAAAGGAGCGCGGACTGGGTTGTTGACTACTGCCGGATTCCGCGATGTCCTGGAGATTGGCCGACAAAATCGACCACGACTCTACGACCTCCGACAGGTCAAGCCGCCACCGCTCGCTCCTCGGGAATGGCGGCTTGAGGTCCGGGAACGGCTGGACGAATGCGGGCGAGTGCTTGTTCCGCTTGAAGAGGAAGACGTCCGGCGAGCGATTGGGGAGTTCCGCGCCGCTGGGGTCGAGTCCGTCGCGATCTGCTTCCTCTTCGCATTTGCCAACCCGACGCACGAGAGACGAGCTGCCGAGTTACTGCGTGAGGCGGGGTTCTGGGTCTCGGCATCACATGAGGTTTTACCAGAGTATCGAGAATACGAGCGTACGTCGACGACGGTGCTGAATGCCTACGTGGGCCCGCTTATGGGAAGGTACCTGGAGCGGTTAGCAAGCGCCCTTCCGCCGCGTGTTGTGTTGCATGTCATGCAATCGAATGGTGGTGTCCTGAACAGTCGGACAGCGGCGCGGGAGGCGGTCCGCACGCTGCTCTCGGGACCAGCCGCCGGGGTGGTAGGGGCCCGTGCGGTGGCGCGGAGTGCTGGCTACGATCGGGTGATTAGCTTTGACATGGGAGGCACGTCGACCGACGTGTGTCTCATTGATCGAGTACCGCGCGAGCGGAGCGAGGGGACAATTGGTGACTTTCCTGTGCGTATGCCGATGCTTGATATTCATACGGTTGGAGCTGGCGGTGGTTCGATCGCGTGGTTCGATGGGGGTGGGGTGTTGCGCGTCGGACCGCAATCGGCTGGCGCAAATCCTGGTCCAGCAGCGTACGGAAGGGGCGGAGAAGAGCCGACGGTGACCGATGCAGCGGTCGTGCTGGGGTGGCTGTTACCGGATGCATTCCTTGGTGGAGCGATGGAACTGGATGTAGACGCGGCACGGCGCGTAGTCGGGCGGATAGCAGAGGTGCTGGGGAAAGGAGAGGAAGAAGCGGCGCTAGGGATCATGGAAGTCGCCGAGGCGAACATGGAGGGAGCGATACGGGTCGTTTCGGTAGCGCGTGGGGAAGATCCGCGAGAGTATGCGTTGGTGGCCTTTGGGGGAGCGGGGCCGATGGTGGGGTGCCGGCTCGCCTCCAAGCTACATATCCCAGTCGTGATCATCCCGCCCACCCCGGGAGTCCTCTCGGCACTCGGCCTCCTCACCGCCGACCTCACCCGGGATTACTTGCGCACCCTGATGGTCTCCACAGAATCGGCCGATGCTTCTCTCCACTCGGCGCTGGCCGATCTCACCACTCAGGCAGTCCGTGACCTTTCCCAGGACGGAATCCTCCCGAGCGACGCCACCTTTCAGCCTGCACTCGACCTTCGTTATCGCGGCCAATCCTATGAACTGACCGTCCCTTTCAGCGGAGATTTGCACGCAGCCATCCGTGACTTCCACAAGCTCCATGAACGACTCTACGGCTACGCCCAGGTGACTGAACCAGTCACCGTGGTCAATGTACGACTCCGCGTCATCGTCCCGGCACGTCGAATCTCTCCCGAACCAGCCGCCACACCCCATCCCTGGGAACCGACCCCCGTCGATGAGCGCAGCGTTGTGTTCGAGCTCCGTGGCAGCCCTGTGCGCACACGCGTACCACGTTTTGAGCGTGAGCAACTGGGCCCCGGAGCCATTCTCGTCGGCCCTGCTCTCGTGACACAGTACGACACGACCGTTGTCATCCCACCAGGCTGGCGTGGTGTGGTTGATGGAAACGAGAACATCGTGCTCCGGAGTCGCGAGGTTGAAGCCGAGCGGCACACGGGTGCGAGAGGGAGGTACCCCGATGGTGGATTCTGATACGGTCGACCCGATTTCGCTCGCCGTTTTTAGTGCAGCGCTCAGTGCGATTGCCGAAGAGATGGGGGCAGCACTGCAGCGTTCTAGCTACTCGCCGAATATCAAGGAACGTTTGGACTTCTCTTGTGCTGTCTTTGATCCTGAAGGTCAGATGATCGCCCAGGCCGCGCACATCCCGGCACACCTGGGCTCCATGCCCGACTCCGTTCGCGCCGTACTCGAGCAGTGCGCGCCGTTCGTTCCGGGGGACGTCGTGATCGTCAACGACCCTTATCTCGGGGGGAATCATCTCCCCGACATTACGATGGTGAGTCCTGTTTTTCTCACCGATGACCCCACAAGCGAGTTCCTCGGCTTCGTGGCCAACCGTGCCCACCACGCCGACGTTGGAGGAATCAGCCCTGGTTCCATGCCGATCGCAACTGAACTCTTTCAAGAGGGGATCATCATCCCACCGATCAAGTTGTGGGAGGGGGGCAGACTCAACCAGGCTGCGCTCGCTCTGATCTTGCGCAATGTGCGGACACCAGACGAGCGTCGCGGAGACCTCCTCGCGCAGTACGCAGCAAACCGTACTGGTATTCGTCGCCTCCGTGAAGTAGTGGCTCGCTACGGGACCGTCCGGTACCGGGAGCTCAGCCGTGCCATCCTGGATTACGGCGAGCGACTGGCTCGCCAGGCCGTCCGTTCGATTCCACCGGGTACCTACCGCTTCACTGACTATCTGGACGACGACGGGACGAGCGATGAGCCTGTCCCCATTACGGTCACAGTGACGGTCGACGGCGAGACGCTCGTGGTCGACTTTTCGGGAACGGCTCCCGAACGACCAGGAAGCATCAACACGGTAGAGACGGTGACCAAATCTGCGGTGTATTACGTCCTCCGCTGCTTGATGCCGGAGGATACGCCAATGAACCATGGTGTCTTCCGCGTGGTACGGGTCATCGCGCCACGCGGCACCGTGGTCAACGCGCGACCGCAGCGCGCCGTCGCAGGCGGCAATGTCGAGACCTCCCAGCGGATTGTCGATGTTCTCTTTGGGGCACTCGCCCAGGCTCTCCCCGATTTGATCCCAGCAGCTAGTCAAGGAACGATGAACAACGTGACGATCGGCGGAATCGATCCGCGCAATGGACAACAGTTCGCGTACTACGAGACCCTGGGCGGTGGGATGGGTGCACGGCCAGGATTGGACGGTCTTTCCGGCGTCCATGTCCACATGAGCAACACGCGGAACACGCCGGTAGAAGCACTGGAATATGCCTACCCGCTTCGAGTCACTCAGTACGCGCTCCGTGAGGGCTCCGGTGGGCGCGGTCGTTTCCGAGGAGGCGACGGTCTGATCCGCGAGTTTGAGTTTCTCACCGAGGCGGAGGTGACCTTGCTCACCGAACGCCGTCGGTTCGCCCCGTGGGGCCTGCAGGGAGGAGAGCCAGGTATGACCGGGCGTAACCTCTTGATCCGCCGCGATGCCAACGGTAACGAGGACACCATCACCCTGCGTGGCAAGCAGCGCCTGACGGTCCGCCGGGGCGACCGGATCCGCATCGAAACCCCTGGTGGCGGTGGCTGGGGCACCGTGGAGTGAGGCATTGGGTTCTTGGCTCTCGATTCGCATATGGTGACAGGCTGAGCGCTAAAGAGACTACCCGCTCCTGACCAGACGGCAAGTCGGTTGGCCGAGGAATCACGCCTGAGCGCAGCGACATCGAAGACGTGGCCGAAAGCGGGGGGCTCACCGACTTCACTGACGAGGAGATCGGTGCAGCGACATCGAAGACGTGGGCGAAAGGCTCACTTATAGGGCCCTTAGCACTCCCGGCGTGGTCGGCACATGACGGTCACCAAACATCTTTATTGACGTTGACCACCATACCAATCGGTACATGCTCAGCGAGCCCGTCGTCACGGCTCGTTTTGGGACCGGAGTCCCCTTCCGACCAAGACACCGGCACAGTACACCCGGGAGAGAACGGAGCGTAGCATGTTGGTCGTGAACCACGAGTCGACGCTGAAGGGACAGCAGGATGATCGCTGAGGCTCAGCACGATGATCCGGCGGCCCAGCGACGGCCAGCCTGCCCGTACTTCCGATTACTGGCCGATCCTGAAGCGCACGCTCTCTCACTTGGGCAACAACGACTCTGCCGCGCCGATCATCGGCCCTTGTCGGATCTGGCTTGGCAAGCATCCTACTGCCTCGGATCCTACGAGCGCTGCCCGCACTTTCGGAGCGCGCGTGGGCAGCCCACACCAGCAGCGGGAACCCACCTTCTGGAACTGCTTGCACAGCAGCAGATTCAGCGTGAGCAAGCGCTGCCACAATCTCCACATGCGCCAAGAGCGAAGTCACCTTATGAGTCTTCTGGAGGGGGTCCTCCCCGGGCATCCACCAAGCATCCAGGATTCACCGCACGTCTTGCCGAATTGGTGCGACGTCCCATTGCTGTAGCAGTGACGACGGCCGCGCTCATCGGGGGACTCTGGGCCGGGATCGCGCTGGCCGGTACGCTCGGTGGCAACCGACCGACCGCTGACGCGGGACAACGCGTTACCGCCTCCGCACCGGCCTTCACGCTACGCACCGAGCGCACGACGCCGACACCTACTCCATTCCCTGCCCCAGCACAACTGCCGCAGCTTCCCGGCTTATCGGTCAGTCGTGCCACCGCTCCCACACCGACCCCTGCTCCACATCCCTCGCCAACGCCGACACGCGAACGAACGCCAACTGCCACACCCACTGTGACTGTGCCGGTAGCGACCTCGCCTGTACCAAGTTCTCCGGTCGTGCCAGTTGCTCCAGCACCGACTCCCGTGACCAGTTGGCCCTCACCTGTTTCTGAAGCGGGACGCAGTTCTTCGTCGGAACCCACTCCGACACCGACCGTTTCGCTGTGGCCATCGCCAACGCCTACTCCATCGCCGGTCCCCACGCCAACTCCGACCCCATCGCCGACACCCGATCCGTGGCAAGCCTTGCCCCCGATGGCACGTGCAGGGCAGCCTGTGCCGGTGTCGACAGTCGGCGGGCTGCTGGGCGCAATGACCGCGTATCCGTTCCCTGGAAATGGGCTTGCAGGATCTGCACCAGCGGGTAGCGGCGCAACAGCAGAGCTCGGGTTACCTGCCAACGCTGGCGTCCTCTACGGGCTCCAGAGCGGTGCCAGTAACGGGCGCATCTGGCTAAATACTCCCACACCTGCGCAGCGACTGGTCATCGTCGCGGAGGGGATGACTAACCCAGGGCGGCTCGTGCCAGTGCTACGGATCGGGATCAACGGGCTCACGGTGTGGGAAGGGACGAGTCCCTTCCCACACGGCGAATGGGCAACGGTCGCATGGGTGATCGACAAGCCATATTTGCTCGATAGCCCGCAACTCCAAGTCAGCTTGTCGCTCGCGACCCCCGGCGAGTTTGGGGCCGAACCGTGGATTGCGCTCGCGACAGTGACGATCTATGCGCAGTGAGCGCGATGACTTGGGGGCGCGATCAGTTGAACCAACGTGCAATCGTCGAAATAAATGGACCGAGAGCGAGCGCCGGCAAAAATGAGGCAACGCGAACCCGACCCAGACCAAGGAGATTGATGGCGATACCGATCATCATTATTCCTCCAACCCCTGTAACGAGGAGGATACGAGGGTCGTTGGCCGGATCGGGGAGCACCTGTGCCAACGCACCGGCGGCAAGCGAGACTCCACCTTGGTACAGAAGGATGACCAGAATAGAAAAACCAACACCAATACCGTAGGCACTGGCAAGCGCGACACTCGATAGCCCGTCCAATGTTGCCTTAATGACGAGCAGCGTCGCATCGCCGGTGAGACCGTTATTGAGCGAACCGATCAAGGTCATTGGGCCGACGCAGAAGAGCAAGCTGGCAGCGACAAAGCCTTCGGTGAAGGCCCCGCTGCCACCGACTCGCCGTTTGATCCAATTCCCGAGTCCTTCGAGCGCTTCTTCAAGGCGCCACCACTCGCCGAGGAGCCCCCCGATGACCAATGTCAGGAGCCCCAGCACGACACCATCGAGTCGTCCTACCGTCGCACGGGCGAGACTTCCGGCCATCGAGAGCGCGATGAAGACGGTGACGAGCCCCACTCCTTGGACGGTGATCCGCTGCATCCGCTCGGGAAGCCGACCGTGCAGGAGCAGGCCAAACGTGGTCCCAAGCGCGACGGTTGCCGCATTGATCCATGTCCCACTCGTCCGCGTCCAAAAGTCAGCGAGCTCCATCCCCTCCCCCATTCGGGTACACACTCCACACGACGCCCGGCCAATGGTACTGTCGAAACGGGCGACTGGAGGGAGGGTGGAAGCGATGGAATGGGATCGCGCAGCAATTGCGCGCTATCGCCGGAACTTCCAAGACGAAGTGGACAGCGCCGCCCTGTACTTGGCGCTGGCAGAGACAGAGACCTCACCAGAACTCCGCGAAGTCTTTCGCCGCCTCGCAGAGATGGAGCAACAGCACGCTGAGTTCTGGCGGCAGAAACTCTCGGAGGCGGGGCTTGCGATCCCCACCGCCCGTCCAAGCTGGCGGACGCGTGTACTGATTTGGATTGCGCGGCGATTTGGTCCCGCTCTTGTGCTGCCGACCGTGACCGCTCGGGAGTGGGCAGACCAGGCGAAGTATGACGCACAAGCAGAAGCCGCAAACACAGGCCTTCCCGAGGCGGAACACCAGCATGCTCGCATCTTGCAGCTGATTGGACGCGAGCGACCGAGCGGGTTGCCAGGGAGTGCGCTGGCTGTGCTGGAGGGACGGCACCGCGCGATTGGAGGAAACGCACTCCGCGCAGCCGTGCTCGGCGCAAACGATGGCTTGGTGTCGAACCTGAGTCTCGTGATGGGCGTGGCAGGAGCCGATCTTGCTCCACGCACCATCCTGCTTACTGGGATTGCTGGGTTACTGGCAGGTTCACTCTCGATGGCGATGGGGGAATGGCTTTCGGTGCAGAGCGCGCGAGAACTCTACGAGCATCAGATCCGCATTGAACGTGAGGAGCTGATCGCGTTCCCGGAAGAGGAGCGAGAGGAACTCGAACTCATCTATCGGGCCAAAGGGGTTCCAGTCGAGACAGCTCGCCAGCTGGCTGACCGCTTAATCCGGGAAGGCGCACCAGCCCTCGAGACGCTGGTGCGCGAGGAACTGGCCATCGATCCGGAGGAACTCGGAGGCTCGGCATGGGAGGCCGCTGTCGCCTCCTTTGCGCTGTTTTCGGTCGGTGCAATTGTGCCGGTGCTTCCGTATCTCCTGATGGGCGGACTTCAGGCTGCTGCCGTGAGCGTGGCATTGAGTGCGATCGCCCTGTTCGCGCTAGGTGCGGGCATCACCGTCATCACTGGTCGGAGCGCGCTCCGCTCAGGACTGCGACAGGTACTCATTGGACTCACAGCGGCAGCAATCACGTTTGGTGTCGGCCGACTCTTTGGCGTGGCACTTGGCGGCTGATTCTGGGGGAGCTCCCTCCCAGAATCAGCCAAGGAGCATCAGCACTACCAAGAACCAGCCCGTAACTTCAGGCAGGGAGGATATTTTGGTTTCGGCGGAAAAGATTATCGGGATCGTATCGTTTCTTCAGTGCGGTTAGCCGTGCGTAGTTCATGCCATAGGCAGCACGAACTCTCGCTGATCCTTCCTCCTCGAGTTCATTGACATACACTGCTTGTGGAAGCGCGGGTAAGCTGCTCCATGTCCGTTCGATCCAGTTGCGATTTGCCTCATCTGTTCCTGGATCCCGCCAGATCGCGAGGGCAGTCAAAGACCATGGAAAGGAGCGATGCGCAAATGCGGTTTCCTCTGGTGCTACATGTGCAACGGCGCCACCCAGCCTGACAAAGAGAACAAGGCTCCCCGGTGATGGTGCCTCCTCATAATGAGCGGCCAGCGGCCCAACGACCTCTGGAGTTAGATTCATAAGGAAGTTACTCCTCCCATAGTAGCGGAGTCCTACCGCAGCGACCTCATCGAGCATACGCTGCAGCGCGGTATAGGGTGTAGTGACGATCTCTTCGAAGACTGCTGGCCCGATATGGCGAAACGGCTCGAGTCGTTGCACTGCATCGTCCGGCGGGTCTATGGCCACGACTGTCAATGCAGCGAGTGGCATGCCCTCCGGTGTTCTCACAAAAGCAAAGGTGGCAGACACTGAATCGGGAGCGGCGGCAAGAAGTGCCTCGCCTGCTTGGAACACATTGGCTGCTTCGTGAATCGGAAAGGCTATTTGGAGCACGGTAACCTGAGGCTCTAGCGGGTTCAGCGCGTAGTCGAACGCGGTAACCACGCCAAAGTTCCCGCCGCCGCCCCGGATTGCCCAAAAGAGGTCGGCATCCGCATCTGGTGCAGCGCGGCGCAGCTGGCCGTCAGCTGTCACAACATCTGCGCCCTGGAGGTGATCGATGGTGAGGCCAAACGCTCGTGCCAGCCAGCCTATACCACCGCCAAGTGTGAGGCCAGCAATGCCGGTGTGTGAGATCTGACCACCGGTAAGGACCAGTCCGTGTTGCTGAGTGGCTGTATCGAGGTCGCCCCAGCGGAGGCCGGACTCGGCCCGTGCTGTCCTCTTGACCGCGTCCACGTAGACCTGGCGCATTGGTGAGAGATCCAAGACAATGCCATCGTCACACGTGGAGTAGCCTGGGAAGCTGTGTCCACCACCTCGCACTGCAAGGATCGCCTGGTGCTCATGAGCAAAGGTGACGACACGCTGCACATCCTCGGTGCTTGTACAGCACGCGATCAGCGCAGGGTAACGGTCGATCATGCCATTCCAGACGCGGCGAGCCTCCTCATAGCCGCTCGAGTTCCGATCCAAAAGTGAACCGCTTAACGATGCACGGAGACGATTGACTTGGTCGGGCGGAAGGTCACGCTGTTTTCCGTCCCGCGTGCGGACGGTTATTGTCTGTTTCACATTGTCCCCTTTTCGCGAATCATCGACTCGCCTACGGCATCAGGTCCATTACCCTTGCCTTTGACAACAGTACTCACAGCAGGGGGCAATGTGATAACCCAGCACTCACCAACGGGTGGCTAGAGAAGGCTCGAAACATGCTCACTCACGGAGCGGGACATACAGACGGGGCCGCTCCTCGTAGGTCTCCATATCGAGAGTCTGCACAATGTACGTGGCATGAGGGGAGGTCGAAGCAGCTGCAACGTTGCCATTGCGATCCATAGCGACAATATTCATGACTGTCTCGGCCTCAGCATATGGATCTTCAAGGTGTCGGAGATCCAGCATAGCTTGTCGAAGTGCATCCTCAAGGGGCAGTCCGAAGCGGAGGTACATCACGACGCTATGAGCTGTCGCACAGCGGATTGCCATTTCGCCACGGCCGGTACAGGCAGCGGCACCGTAGCGGTTGTCGGCATAGTTCCCTGCCCCGATGATCGGGGAGTCACCGAGCCGCCCAGGCCACTTGAAGCCCCAGCCGCTTGTGGAGACCGCACAAGCGATATTCCCATCAAGATCCCGCACGATAACATTGGTTGTACCGAACAGTTCTCGGTGTAGGAGCTCCGTCCAGCGACGGACGACCGACATGTAGAGCTGGTATCGGTCCTCGTAAACGTTCTGTTCTGGGGCACGTTCACCGTGGATGACGGCCTGCCAGACTGCCTCGGCCTCGGGGGTGAGCAGATTGGCCGGTTCGAACCCGTGGGTGCGAGCGAAGAGTTCGGCACCATCACCGACCAAGAGGACGTGCGGCGTGCACTCCATTACACGCCGTGCGATCTCGATCGGATGCGGATAGTGCTTGACTGCGCCGACGGCACCGGCGGCCAATGTTCGTCCGTCCATGATGCTGGCATCAAGCTCAACTTCACCGAGCAGATTTGGAATGCCACCGGTTCCTACACCCTGATCACGAACATCATCCTCAACCGCTTTCACCGCGGCGATTGCGGCATCGACAGCAGAACCACCAGCACGAAGGATCCGGATCGCCGCCGGAAACCCAACTGCAGCGTTGCGACTTCCGACGACGATCCCGCGAACATCCTGAGAGCTCATGCAGTGTAGCCTCCCTCCTCAGGCAGGATCGCTACCGTGGCGGTTATCGGGCAGAGCGAATCGCCTGCTCGACGTCCTGGCGCCACCAACGGAGAAAGAGCATACCGTCATCCGCCCCGCTTATGGCCTCAGCCGGGATTTCCATCTCATGCGGAGGAAGGCCATGTCGGGCCGTAACATGGACGACCTGACCGTCTGGCAGCGACGCACAGAGCTCCTGGAGGTGGCCGACCCGCTCCCCCTCGGCGGTCACAATGGCCGCACCACGATGCAACACCGCATTCGCCTGGTCGATCGCTCGCACCAGCTCGCCGAGTTCAATCACTTCGGTCGACGGTGGAGATTCCTGCAGAGAAGCTGGCGGTAACCAACCGGGAATGAAGAAGGGAGTCGCCCGTTCACCGGTCAGTTGCCAAGCCAACTCGCCAGTGAAGAGTTCGCGTTGGAACTCCGGGAGTGTATCCAGATCGGCACGCGAGCGACGGACAATAAGCCGCTCTTCTTGCCCCGCTGTCTTGACGACTTGTAGTTCTACCAGTGGGACAACGAGGCTGTGTCGAAGGATCAATCCCCGCCGGATGACCACGGCATTTACGCGGTGCGCCGTCGGATCCAGCAGCATCCACTCGACCGTTCCTGCTTCATGGCCATCGTTCGTCCATAACCGGTCGCCGAGACAGACGCGCATCGTCATTCCCCCCTTGCTCGCCACCCGCACCGGCCGACTGCAGGGCCAGTCTAGCGGAGATCAAGCGATCCGGGGAGACGTCCCGCTGCGCGAGGAGGGTAGCAAGAACAGTCGTAACGGCGAAAAGGGCAAGGCTAAGCGCATTACCCAGCCCACCGAGTCGACGAAGTTCCGAATCAGCGAGCAGATCGCCTGCGAGCCGTACCGCGAGCGAGAGGCCGAGAGCAAGCGGGGCCCCATAGGCGAACCGGCGGAACGCGAGACGCAGACCCGCGACGGCAGGGAGGATGATTGGCGCGTGGGCGAAAACCTGCGAGAAGACGAAGCCGAGCAGGACAGCATGGATCTCGGCATCGTAGAGGAAGCCGCTTTGCTGGTGCCCGTAGGCGAGCGCGAGCAAACCTCCGACGGCGAGCCAGGCATACCCGTGCAGGAGACAGACAGCGCTGTAGCGATGAACTCCATGTTGGCGCAGTCCACGCCGTGCGGCATCGCAACGCAGGAGCCAGGCAGCGAGAAGCAGAAGCGCGACCCCACGAAGTCGAGCCCCAAATTCTGGGAACGCAAGTTCAATCCCAGTCGCGACCAATAACAGCGTTATCGCCGTAAAGAACCAGATGCGGGTGGGGCGATCGGGTCGAAGGGCACGTGCCAGTTCGAGTCGTTCGCCGGTGATAATGAGAACAAAGCCGGTGATCCACCACGGGACTATGGTTGGTAGGGAGAATCCCTTTGTCCAAAGCAAGCCACTGGCGAGCCAGGCAAGTGCGCCAGCGAACATCACGGTGTGATGCGCCGTGCGTGCCACCCACAGGAGATAGCCGAAAGTAGCCGCAAAGCCCAGGTAGGCAAGCAAGAGCAGACTATCGACGGCCAGTGGCGGCGCAGCAAGCACGAGGCCAACCGTACTTGCGAGAGCTGCCACTGGCCCAAGCAGCATGAAGCGTCGGCCCACCGCGACGGCCCGCTCCAGGCCGATCAGCGTTACAAAAAAGCCGACGACCAAGAGCGGGCCATGTTCGACGGTGAGCCGCGCGCGGTGCGGAAGGGGGATATTCCATCCCATGCGAGTAAGACCGGTGAGCACACCAAGTGCTGCGAGCAGCGCGCCGGCAGCGAGGGCGAGTCGTGGAACCCACCGCGGAAGGCGCTGCGACGTGCCCGCGATCATGGCTCACCTCCTGATGCGAAGCCTAGGCGACCTTTCCGATGCGGACACGCCAGACCTCAGGACCGCGTTCCACATAGTCCCAGCTGAAGGTACCAGCGCGTTCGGCCTGGAACTGGTAATACAGTGGCTTTGGATCGTGGTCGTTGACCAAGATAAAGGCTTCACCCGGAGCAAGAGACTCAAAGGTCTGGAAGATCAGGGGATGACGCTGTGGGGGTGGAACTGTGCGAACATCGAGTACGCGTTCCTGGGTAAGCCGGTCGTAAAGCGGCAAGTACGCCCGTTCTTCCTTTTCGAGATGCAGACGGACGATCGCTGCGAGTTCGTGGGCCCGGCGTACAAATTGCCGAGCATACTGTGCACGCTCGTCCATAGGGGCAGATGCGAGTGTCGCAGTAAGCCGAGCGAGTTCTTCGGTGTACCACGCAATTGCCTCGTGGTCGAGGCGCATGGTCCGGGTCGCTTCCCCGGGCGGGATGAGGGACTCGATCCGGTCGTAGAGCTCCTGCTCCTCTTCCTGGGCATGCGGCAGTAGTTCCTCACGAAGGAAGCGCACGAGGCCTTCAGGATCAGGGACCGTGTCGTCTTCAGGCACGAGCGCAATGAGATGCTCGTAGAGTGCCCGATGATGCTGCCGAATCTCCTCAGCGGTCAGGCGCATAGATTCCTCCTATTCCTCAAAACCGACAGCCGTTCGCCATGCACTTTCTGGCCACTGAACGGTGAGCGGACCGACTGGGCTCCCATCGGGCGTGGTGACAATGTCGGCCAGAGTGGTGCCGTCGAGGAACCGAGAGATTGCCTCAACTGCCGCGAGCCAACGCTGATGAGCCAGACAAGGCCGATCCGCCGGGCAACTCCCAGTACCGAGGAGACAGTAGCTCAGAAAGTGAGGCTCCTCGAACAGCGAAACGACCTCGAGCAGGGAAATTGCTTCGGGCCGACGAGCAAGGCGGAAGCCACCCTGACGGCCACGCTGGGACCGGAGAAGACGCGCCCGCGCCATGGTGTGGAGGATCTTTGTAAGGTAGTTGGCGGGAATACCGGTTTCGAGGGCGAGATCCTGTGCCCGTACCCAGCGATCCGGACGCTGAGCGAGGGCGATGGCAGTGGTCAAGGCATAGCGGCTCGTCTGCGAGAGCATACCCCGCGTCCTTTCTGGCCGGATTATCTCATATCTTCATGAAGAAAACAAGAGTGTTCCGGTTGCTGTCGCTGCCAAACTGTCCACAAAGACTGACTCGCGACCGTGCAGCGAACTCCGGAAACGTGCCGGTTCGCTGCATGGACACTCTCTGATCGCCAGGTGATGTCCAGTCCCTTCTTCCTGAAGGTCGGTCTAAGAAGTGAGCATTGGGTGCCAGCATGGCAGACACAGGGCGGATGCGAGGGCAAGAGGCTGCTCAAGGGCAGTGTACTCGTCAGACCATGACCATTCGGCGATACTCATGGTATCGAAGCACGCATAAGGCGGGGGGATCAATGGGACCATCTCGACGCGCAAGGAGCGCGTGGCTCTACGAGGCGGCGATGGGAGCACTAGCTGTCCTCTCCGTCTGGCTCCTCACGTTGCCGCCGTCACCCGAAGGAGAGCTGGTGAGCTATGGAATCTGGATCATCTTCATCGCAGACTACGCGGTTCGGTTGACGCGAGCATCCGATCGCCGTCGCTTTATCCGCGAACATGTAATCGAGCTGGTCGCAATTCTCCCGTGGGATGTTCTCCGGGCAGCACGCCTGCTCCGCCTTGTCCGCCTCCTCCGCGTTCTCCGTGCCGGCGTGTGGTTCTGGCGAGCCAGCCGTGAACTCCGGGCCATTGCGCGCCAGAATGGGCTTGGCTATGTGCTTGCGGTCGCGAGCGGTATCGTCCTTCTCGGGAGTGCGATCTTCCGTTTTGTTGAGCCAGGTGTGGGTAGTTACGGTGAGGCACTCTGGTAGGCAGTGGTCACAGTGACGACCGTCGGATACGGTGATGTCGCACCGCGGACAGTTGCCGGGCGAATTGTCGCGGTCGCCCTCATGTTCGTGGGTATCGGCGTCATTGGGATGGTGACGAGTAGCTTGGCAACCTACTTCCTTGGTGGGCGGCACCGTGCGCAGCATCCGACCGTCGAGCATGTTCGCGAGCGCCTGGCGGTGTGGGACGAACTGGACACTGCCGAACAGCGCCGCCTGGCCGCCATGCTTTGGATCTTGGCGAACGAGGGGCACGAACTTGCCGCAAGTAGCCCAGCCTCACCGGAAGTCGTGCGACAGAGTGCCGGCACGTGCGGTGAGCGGGAGCGCTGGTCGCCCGAGCGGACGCACTTCGTCGGCGACCAGACTGGCCAGTGATCCCTCGCGCTCAACTCGCCCGTCGATCACAAGCACAGGTTGGCGGCGCAGGAGCGCTCGGTACTGCTCGCGTACCGGGGGCGGAACGATCACATTGACGAGTCCAGTCTCATCCTCGAGGGTCAGGAAAAGGACACCGCGCGCCGTTGGCGGTGCCTGCCGGCACACGACGAGCCCAGCGACGCGGGCTGTCGCGCCGTGTGGCAACGTCCGCAGCCGCGCAGCTGGCACGACACGCAGGAGCTGTCGCTGGCGTGCATAAAGCTCCATCAGGTGACGATCGAGGCAAAAGCCGAGGATGGCATAGTCCAGCAACGTCTGCTCGACGGCATCCGGCTCGGTCAGTGCAACGGCCGGCTCGGGAGCCTCAATGAAGCGCGGCAGTGTCGTGCGTTCCGCTACTTCCCGCAGGAGTTCCCACAGGAGCTCGCGACGGCCTCGTCCAGGGGCGAGCGACGCAAAAGCGCCGACCAGAACCAGGGCTTCGACCTGCTCCGCAGTGAGCGCGGCCCGCCGGACGACGTCAGCTGGGTCCCGGAACGGCTGTCTTGCCCGCTCCGAGACGATGCGTTCCGCTGCGGTTCGCCCAATGGCACGGATGCTAGCAAGGCCGAGCCGCACCGGGCCGTACACTGGATCACCGGCAAGCGTTGCTCGCACCTCGCTCTGTACGACGTCTGGTGGCAGGACACGAATACCGCGACGCAGTGCATCCCAGACGAGTACTTCCGGCGCGTAGAAGCCCATCGGCTGGTTGTTCAAGAGAGCGCAGAGGAGAGCAGCCGGGTAATGTGCGCGGAGCCAAAGCGTTTCGTAGGCTGTGCGAGCCAGCGCTGCAGCATGGCTCTTACAAAAGCCGAACTCGGCAAATGCCGCCATCTGAGCGAAGATGCGCTCGGCAACCGACCGCGGAACCCCGTTGCGTTCGGCTCCAGCGAGGAAGTCACCGCGTAACGCCTCCATCGCTGCACGTGAGCGCTTGCTCCCCATCGCGCGCCGGAAGGCGTCAGCCTGACCAGCTGTCATCCCGGCGATGACCATGGCAACTTCCAAGACTTGCTCCTGGTAGAGGATGACACCGAGCGTCTCGCGCAGGATTGGCTCGAGTTTAGGATGGAGATACCGGACCGGCTCAAGTCCTTGGCGGCGGCGAATATAGGGATGCACCATGCCACCCTGGATCGGGCCGGGCCGAATGATCGCCACCTGGGCGATCAGATCCTCGAATCGTTCGGGGCGTGTGCGCGGCAAGCTCTGCTGTTGTGCGCGACTCTCGACCTGATACGTCCCAATCGTGTCCGCCTCCTGCAGCTGCCGGTAGACAGCTGGATCGTCGAGCGGTAGATGTTCCAGATCGATCCGGATGCCGCTCACCCGCTCAATCAGTTCAACCGCCTCATGAACAACCGAGATGGCACGCACGCAGAGCAGATCGGTTTTGATCAGTCCCGCTTCCTCAATATCCCGTTTGTCCCAGCCCAGGACAATCCGTCCCGGCATTCGCGAGGGCTCGACGGTGGTCAGCTCCACAACCGGCCGGCCGGTGATGACCATGCCGCCGACATGGACAGAGAGATGACGTGGAATGTCTTCCAACGCTGGAGCCAGACGCACGAGCCATTTGAGCCGGCGCTGTTCTTCCTCGTTCAGACGCGGCATGAGCGTGCGAGCAACTGCTGCGAGCGGCTCGCCGAGGCGTCCCTGGCTCTTGGCGAGCTCGTCGACAAGCTCTGGTGGCAACGCAAGAACGCGCCCTAGGTCACGAATCGCGCTACGGGCCTGGAATGTGACATAATTGCAGACCATGGCAGCATGCTCGACGCCATAGGTGGCATAGACGTAGGCAATGGCTCGCTCGCGGTCTTCGAGACCAAAGTCGATATCGATGTCCGGCATTGAGGGGCGCTCTTCGTTGAGGAAGCGCTCGAAGAGTAGGCGGTGGGCAAGCGGATCGACCTGCGTAATCCCCAAGCAGTAGGCGACGAGCGAGTCAGCTGCTGAGCCGCGCCCGCGTCCGCGGAAGCGATTGGCGAGATCGGCGCAGATCAAGAAGAACTCAGCGACGCCGAGCCGCTCAATGACGCCGAGTTCGTGTTCAAGCTGCCGCACGACCGGCTCGGAGAGCATGCCGTAGCGGCGTTGTGCTCCCTCGTAGGCCTGGCGACGTAAGACCTGCATCGGTGTTTCACCAGGCGGAACTAAATGGGGGAGTGGTGGGAAGCGGACCTGACGAAAATCGAGCGAGACCTGGCAGCGCTCAGCGAGGCGCACCGTGTTGACCAGAGCCTCCGGCAGGTGGCGAAACCGGCGAGCCATCGTCGCCGGTGCGACGAGTCGATAGGCTGAAGAGGTCTTGCGGGCTGGGTGTGGGGTATCGACGGTAATGCCCTCCCGAATGCAGACAAGCACGTCTTGCAAACGCCAGCTCTGCTCATCGAGATAGTGGACATTACCAGTCACGACGACTGAGAGGCCGGTGGCTTCGGCCAGATTAACCAGCTCGCTCACCCGCTGGCGATCGCCACGCTCACCGTGGTCCTCGAGCTCAACAAAGCAGCGCTCTGGGCCAAAGAGGCGGGCCAGACGGGTAGCCCAGGTCCATGCTGCGGCTCGTCCTTCACGGGCGAGAGCGCGAGCAATCGGCCCTTCTCGGCAGCCAGTGAGGATGATGAGCCCGTCGTGCCACTCAGCAAGCCACTGCCAGGGAAGTGCAACCGCTCGCCGTCCAGGTGAACCCTCAAGAGCGAGCTGCGTGCCGGTCGATTCAGGGCCATCAGGAGTCGGCCATCCAAGGCGAGCCGCCGAGAGGAGGCGCGCCAGCGTCGCGTAACCGCGGTCATTCTCAGCCAGGAGTGTGAGATGACTCCCGTCCTCCATGGTCACCTCTGCCCCGACAACGGGATGAATCCCTGCACGCTCAGCAGCACGGACAAAGCGAACGACACCGTGCAGCGCATCGTGGTCGGTGAGTGCGAGATGCTGATAGCCCAGCGCGGCAGCCCGCTCGATGAGATGCTCGGGTTGGCAAGGTGCATCCAGCAGTGAGAAGCAGGAGTGCACATGGAGTTCGGCGTACAGTGCGGTCACCGCTTCTCTTCTCCTCAATCGAGGCGACCGACCAGCCGCCACTGGCCTTCAGGCCCAGTCCACATGAGGAGCAGGCGCTGGCCGTCAGCGAGCTCTACCCATCCTGTCCGGCGATGCTGTCTCTCTGGCCACCAGAGATCGATCCGCTCCCAGGGGCCACTCCGAATGACACGCAGGCGCTGCCCAGCAACTTCCAGCCACCAGCTTTGTGCGCGCCGAATCAACCGCACTGGCTCGCCGCGCGATGGATGTGCTTTCTCGCTTGTGATCCCCTCCAGGCGCCAGCGGTGCTCGGGGAGCGGGGCAGCTGGGCAATGCTCAACGACCCGGACGACACGTCCCGGCACATATTGCCGTGCAAGCTCGAAGATTCGCTCGCGCTCTTGGCGCCGATTCGGGGCTTCAAGGAGCAACCCCGGCTGGTGCGCTGTGACGGTGCCATGCTCGTCGATGACGAGTCGGAGAAGTGCGACCGGCCCGGCAAGCGCGCAACGCAGTGCGAGCGCACGAGCAACTGCAGCGAGCTCCTCCGCCGTCCGCAGCGGATATGGGCAATGTCGACGACGCGACGTACTCCGCCCATCCTCAGCGACAAGTTCGAGCCGCAGGCGCCAGGCGACGTGACCGAGCCGATTGAGCGCCTCCATCGCCTGCGCCGCCAATGCGTGCAGCGCGACCGCGAGCGCGTCACTCGTTACAGCTGGCGGCTCGAGCGTCCGTTCAAAACAGAGTGGCTCAACTGGCGCGCGTCCCCGGAACGGGGTAGGGTCGTCACCATGGGCGAGGCGGTATGCCGCGAGTGCCTCCTTGCCGAAGCGTCGCTGAACACTTCCCGGTGGCAAGTCAGCGAACTGGCCAATTGTCGAAACACCGAGCGCGCGAAGTCGTGCCAGTACCCGCCTTGGGAGTGGCAGCCACTCAAGTGGAAGCGGACGCAGAAATGTGCTTGTCTCGCTGTTCGGGACAAGCGTGACCTCTCCAGTCACCGCGAGCCGTGCTGCGAGGCGAGCGACCCACGGTGTTGCTGCGATGCCAAGTCGGCCAGCCCCACCAGCTGCTGCGAGTGCGGCAAGCACTGCTTGCCCATAACGCTGCTCGTCACCGTAGAGGAGCCGGACACCACTCGCCTCGAACCAAACACCGGTCCGATCCTCGTCCAGCTGTACAGCCGGAGTGAGTGGAGTGAGTACCTCAGCGAGTGAGACGCTTGGTAAGCGGTCGAGCCAGAGATAGCCAACGCGCACGGAGCTCCTCCTCGAGTTGTGACCAGAGCGCAGGATCACTTGCGAGTCGCGCTGCCGCCGCCTCGCGACTCCGGCCGAGCACGGTGTTAGCGAAGATCAAGCCGAGTGGGTGCTGGACAATGATCCCCCCGGCGAGCGCGAGATCGATCCGCTCAAGAGCAAGACGGACTCCCTCGCGCTCGCTGAACTCGACCGGGACAGGCGGCTCGCACAACGGCCAACGGTGACTCCGCTCCACATGGATGCGGACGCGGAGCCCACTGGGCAGCATGGTCGAGCCGAATGGATTCGGCAGAACGAGTTGTGCGAGTGGCTCAAGCCACAAGCGTAGCTGGGCTGCCGCAAGCCCGGGCCCGCTCTCCCGGTCGCGGACAACGACGAGAGCGGTTGACCGACCGCGCAGGAGCGGGCGGAGCTGCCGGAGTCCACGCTCAAGTTCTGAGCGAGTTGCCCAGTGCGGAGGAAGGTCAAGCACAACAAGATCAAGAGCATCAGCGAGGAGAAGGAGGCGAGCAAGTTCCAATGCCTCAGGGAGTGAGCGCGGTAGTGCGATAAGGAACTCGCGTAGGTTGACACCCCAGCGATGTAGGCGATCGAAGTCGGCACCGTGCGCAGCGTCGAGATATGCTGCCCAGCCACCGATTCGCTGTGTGGTCCGCACAAGCCAGCTCGCGAGTGTCCGCTTCCCGGAATAGGGTGGGCCAGCAAGTTCAGTGAGTCGCCCGCGTGGGATCCCGCCACCGAGCGCGAGGTCGAGCCCCAGGAGCTCGGTCGGCAGAGCACGCGGATTCAGGGCGCACTGTGTGGGGACACACTCAGCGCACGCCGAGAATGAGGAAGAAGGCTGCGTCCAGTCAAGTAGGACATGCGGTCCGAACCGTTCAACGAGCAGCCGGCGGAGGGAGGCGATCCGCTCGCGGCGAGGATCGACTGCGGGCAGCGTGCCAGCTGCGTCCACACTGGTCGATGTCCCTGGTGCAAGCGGGGTGCTGTCCGCCCGAGTGTTCGCTCGCAACGGAGTAGCCTCGACCCCTGGCACGTGTCCCCCTTTCCGTGCCCTGCTGTATCTCGCACATTCGTTCGGATTCATAGTAGTAGAACACTCGTTCGCAGTCAAGAGTTGCCCAAGAGACACAGGGGAAGCACGCGCTCGGCTCTTGCTGAGTAGCCGGCAGGCACTTCAAGGGAGGCGGCACAACGCTTGCACGGGCGTGGTTCAACCAGGCTGATCACTGTGCCCTAAACCAGGGCAACTCCCCATAGTCAGGCACAGTGATCTCGCATCGCGTCAACTCTCCTGCGGTCGCTAGCGCATCTTCAACTCTTGAATCGTCCTCCAACAACCGCACGTTCCTCGCTCTGCATGAGCCAGGGCTCGCGCGGTTCAGGGAGACGACGCGTGCTTTTGCACCCAGGCTTGTCCCCGCGCCCTGACCCAGCATGCCAAGCCCAAGACGGCACCCTTCCTGTCCGTTGCAGCTCCCCCTGGTCTTCTGCCCGCGCTGGCCGGCGGGATCGCCTGACCACCCACCAGGCACCGGCGACCGAGCCGCCTGCCCAGACGAGCGCAACGAGGCTACGCACCCAGATGGGAATCCACGCGAACTCGGTATCCCAGACAGATCCCTGGTGGATCCCCAGCCAGAGGGCTGCTGCGAACAGCCAAGCGACCAAGAGTCCGTCGGCCCAATCGAGCGGCCGAAAGTGACGATAGCGCCGGACGCTCCAGAGGATGCTGACCACGATTCGGAGGGTAAGGCCGCCGAAGTAGGCGATCGCAGAGAAGAGTGGGTACCACTCGTCCCACTGCAGCCTGATTCCTCCTCACTCGACGCCGAGCGTCTCGCTAATGGCCCCATGGAGGTTCCTGCCGGCAGCAATGGCATCACCAGACGCACGAGCGTGCCAAGCAAAGTACAGTGGTAGTCGCCCGGGATGAGACATTGTCAAAATCACGAATATTGGATTCTTTGCGGCAACCGATGGTGCTAAACGACGTCCACCTTGTCCTCACTGCCTACCTCGAAGAGATGTCGCTTTATCCAGCCATGTCGACGGTGGACCCGTTGTTGCTGGCACGGTGGGCTCGATAGCGCACTCCCAGCTTAATCCAGTACCAGAGAAAGGCGCCGGTGAATATTGTCTGGAGGAGTGTCAGGTAGGGATCATCCATGTACGGTTGGGGGCCAGTGCGTAGCGTGTAGAGAAGGTGACCGAGACCGAGAATGCTTCCGAAGCCCCCGATGAGGCGCCAGTGCCAGCGACCCGGACCGGTCTGGTCAGGGCGCCGCCCGAGGAAGAGCCCAGTTGCCAGAATCGGGATGACGCAGAGCAGCATGACCAGCCAGAGGATCCAATGGATGGTTGCCCAGTGCATAACGATACCTCCACCTCTGGACGGCTCAGGGCAAGGACGCGAGCACTCACCCCTTTCTCACTCATGTTCCTGGCTCGGCGCAACACGTAGTACAGGACCAGCCACCGGGGCACGAGGTATATATACACCAAGGGCATCGAGCCAAGATGCATGCAGCGCAGAGCCAAGATGGGCCTGCACCACAGACAAAGAAGCAGGTCCAACCACAGCAATCCAGGAACCTGCCCCAGTCGAACTGGCAGCAGGCGAAGCACGGGATGAGGGGCGGGGTGCAGGTTTGCTAGGAGGATCTCACTGTGCCTGACCGCCGGCGTCGGCAGTGCTTCATCCGTCGCAGCGACGAGCCTGAGCTGTGGTTTGTCGCCCTGCGTCACTACTCGATACCGCAGCGCTGCCCGCTGGCCGTTATTGTCCTCGTAGTAAACCAGCACCTTGTCATTGCCCACTCCCAGGGCGAGAGCCCGCAGCGTCCGCCCATCGGCGAGCACATGCTCGGCAGCCTGCGTCCCAGTCAGCGAGAGGAGGACAGGCCCAGGTTGGAGCACCGCCTGGGTCTCAGCTGCGGCGAGGGCTTGCCCCAAGAGGGCTTGCTTGGCTGCGCCCTCAATCGGGGTCTGCCGGAGAGACTCCACCGCCCACCAGGGGACAGAGCCAGCGGGCGTTCTCCCGCCCCGTGCTGCAGCCGGCAGCGCCAGCTTGCCATTGGCCAGAAGGCCGAAGGCAAAGGCTGCTGCCCCCAGCTTGCCGAGGAAGCCACGGCGCGTCACCCCAGCGGTATTTGACCGCGGAGCGCGGCCCAGCGCTGCCAGCCGCTCGGCCAGGGCCAGCGCCCGGCCGGGACCGAGCAGCCGGGCCAACTGCCAGGCCAGCCGCCGGCCGGTCCAGGCCTGCACCCGTTCCCCCTCAATCCGCAACAGCGTCGGGGTCCAGGGGGCACCCGGCCCCAGCGCCCGCGTGCGCCAGGCCGCCACCTCCGGCGCGCGCAGGCTGCGGACCTCAAGACGCTCACCGGCGAGCCGCGCCACCTCCTCAGCGAGCTGGCGGCAGGTGAGGCAGTCACCGTCGAAGCCCAGGATCCAGAGTGGCCCCGCCATTGCCGGTCTCCTTCCCATTCCCAAGGGCTTTAGCCGTCTCCGATCTTCAACCTCAGGATAGTGAGGGATGGGTGTACATGGCTATTCCCTCTCGGGGTGAGTTTTGGGCAACCACCAGCGTACGCCCTGGGAGTAGGGTGCACTCATCCACCGGCGGGCGCCGAGCGTCCGCCCTGCTGGTGGCGTCGCAGGCGCCGGGCAGTGGCTAGGTCGTCGTTGATCAGGCACAGCGACAGGAGGGCAGCGTCGCGGGCACAGGACAGAGGCATGGTCGTCACACTGAGTCGCTCCCTCACCCCGCGCGGGGTGAGCGAAGCTCTCATGCGCGAGCGAGCGCACCTGGCTGGTTCAGGGCCACGCTGCGCCAGGCGAGCCGGGAGCCTACTGGCCTACCGCCTCACCAGCCGCCCTGCGTGCTACCCCGTCCGGTCGCAGGGAGCAGGCCGAGCGTCCGGGCCGCCTCCACCACTGCCGCGCGGCCTCCGCTGGCGCCGAGTTTCTCGCCGATGTGCCGAACGTGCGCCTTGATCGTGCCTTCCTGGACCCCAAGCTGGGTGGCGATCTCCTTGTAACTCAGGTCCCAGCGAGCCAACCAGGACAGCAGCACGCGCTCGCGCGGGGTGAGCCGGCGCGCCGGCCCGGCCAGCCGTGTCTCTCCCTGCAGCAGCGCAATCACGGCTGCAGCAACCGCCCGGCTGATGACGAGGGTGTCTCCTGAGAAGGCGACTGCCAAGCAACGCTTGAGCAACTCCTGGTTAAGCTCACTCCAGAGCAGGTAGGCAGAGACGCTGACCTGCTGGCTTACCCACTTCCGCAGGTTGTCTGGGTCGACCCGCTGGGCGAGAACGATGACCACGCTGTCAGGACAGGGACCACGCTGCAGCGCGGCGACGAGTGAGGCAGCACAGGCGCCCTCCACTGTCTCACTGATGAAAATAATCTTGGGGGATGACTCGCAGCCAGCTGAAATGCCTGTTCCCGGTTGCGGGCCTCACCGACGATCATCAGGTCTGGGATTGACCGCAGAAGGGCACGCAGATCACCCCAGCCGAGTTCGCCCGAGTGGATCAGCAGCACCGGCCGTGGTTCCATCGGCACACCTCACTGGTCAATTCCCTCGGCTTCCTGGCCGCTCCCCTCGGCGCTCTGCCTGTGCCAGGAACACACTCTTAGCAGAGGAGCGCGAGAAGCGGCAGCTGCCAAATATGATGAAGTTTAGGCTAAGATCCCGCGAATGCCTCGAGCGAGAGTATACCCTCTTGTCGAAGTTATGCTCCGGCGCGCGGACGACAGCTGCCAATCATCGCCGGGATGTGTGGTGGCTCTCTAGTGGCCAGGATGGAGGCAGGGGAAAGCCACCTTGGAGCCAAGGCCTCACCTCCAGGGTGCGTAGAGTGGTGTTGTCTGGGTACAGCTGTGCCCGCATCAGTCTGTAATGAGGCGGAAGCAAAGGAATCAGGCTCCGCCGTCTCTGGTTGTTGGTATCGAAAAAGTGGTTGAATACACCCATCAACCCTCGCTCACGCACGAGACCAGCCGGATTCGTGCTCAAGTAGTCACATGTCTTCTGAAATCCCATTCCGCAGTCGCGAGACATCCGTCCAGCTCCAACTGTCCTTGGATCGAGCAGCAGCGAGAAACCTCTTGGGTCAGCACCAAATTCAGCTGCTTCAGTAGCACCGCTCGCCGCACGAGTCCCATCTCCTGAGTCTGTTCGGTCCCCAGCAGGACAGGAGCAGCACCAGCTCGAGCGCCTCCTCGTGCCCCATGGTGCAGTAGATCCAAGGCACAAATGAGGAAATAGGTCAAGCCTGGCCACAGCTGCGGTGGAGCGGCGGTGGCATGGCGAGAAGCGATCGCGAGTCAGCACTTACCGATCAGCCCGCAATGATCACCCCTGAGATCGCACTCGCATCCTCTGCAGTATTCGTCACGGAGTTGGCTGAGCCACCCTTCTTGGCGTGTTGGCGTGCCGCTCGCTGCTGCACGAGTTGTGCGGCGTCACCTTCTGCCGATCGTGCTCCCGACAGCTGTCATACCGAAGTACGCAGCTGAGACACAGGGGAAGCACGCGCTTGGCTCTTGCTGAGTAGCCGGCAGGCACTTCAAGGGAGGCGGCACAACGCTTGCACGGGCGTGGTTCCGCCTCTTTTATCCTCCCTTCACACCTGCCAGACTTCCGGTGCATACCCTCGGACCCACCCGAGCAGTGGGGCGTCGTGGGGAGTGAAGGATCGGTGAAGCATGCGAGGGTCCCGTCAGTACCAAGAAGCGCCCACAGGCGGCCGGGCAACTCGTCTGTTGCCAGCCGAGCTCAGAGAGGTCGCCCGGGTAAGCCTGAAGCTCGGTTGTCTCGCCTTTGGTGGGCCAGCAGCGCACATCGCTCTGCTGCGCGAGGAAGTCGTCGTGCGGAGACGCTGGTTGAGCGAGCAGGAGTTTCTCGATCTTCTCGGTGTGACCAACCTTATCCCTGGTCCAAACTCGACGGAGATGGTTCTTCACTGCGGTTACCGGCGCGCTGGCTGGCCGGGTTTCCTCCTTAGCGGCACATTCTTCATCGTACCAGCGGCGACACTCGTCCTTCTCTTGGCCTGGATGTATTCACGGTGGGGCGCGTTGCCCGAAGCGACCTGGCTCCTTTCTGGTCTGCAGCCCGTGCTCCTTGCTGTGATCGGACAGGCCATTTGGAGCTTAAGCCGCATCGCCGTCCGCCAGGTCAGCCATTTCGTCCTCAGTCTCGCCACATTCGTGCTTTACCTCGCCGGTGTCCACGAATTGCTCCTCTTGGCAGGCGCGGCGCTGATCAGCCTGATGCTGGAAGCAGTTCGCCGAAGAACGTTCCCCCTTTTCGGGTTGGCGCCATTCGGCACGCTGCCCTTCGTCGCTTCACCCGAGACAGCAGTACCGATTAGCCTCACACACTTGTTCTTCACCTTCCTCAAAATCGGCTCGGTGCTGTACGGAAGTGGATACGTCCTCTTCGCCTTCCTCCGACGCGACTTCGTTGAGCGGCTCGGCTGGCTATCTGATCACCAGCTCCTGGATGCGATGGCTGTTGGGCAGATCACACCAGGACCGGTCTTCACCACGGCAACCTTTGTTGGGTATCTTGTCGCTGGTCTGCCAGGTGCACTGCTCGCAACGGTCGCAATCTTCCTGCCGGCATTCGTCTTCGTCGCAGCCATCCGGCCACTCGCGCCTCAGCTCCGTCGCTCACCATGGCTCTCTTCGCTCCTCGATGGGCTGAACGTCGCAGCAGTCGCGTTGATGGCCGGAGTCCTCTGGCAGCTCGCGCGTATCGCAGTCGGCGATCTGCTCACCGCCGTACTCGCGCTCAGTGCGTGGCTTGCCCTCGTCCGCTTCCGAGTAAACCCAGTCTGGCTACTCATCGTTGGCGGCTCGATCGGCTTTCTCCGGCACAGCCTCTTCGGGTAGAGAGTGGACGCTTGGCTGTCTCACTTGGCGATACCAGCACAGGCGGCGATGGCTGCTTGTCCCAGGCTGATGCCACCGTCGTTCGGTGGTACGGCGCGGTTGGTCCACAGCTCAAGCCGGTGGAGCCGCAGAAGCTCCGCAACCCGCTCAAGCAGGAGAGCATTTTGGAACACACCACCTGAGACAACGACCCGTTGCGCGCGGAACGCCGCACAGTACTCCACAGCAACCGTCACGACAGCTGCTGCGACTGCCTCATGGAATGCCCGCGCAATCTCTGTCACATCCCGTCCTCGACAGCGATCCTCAACAACCGCAGCAAGGAGTGGGCGGAAGTCCAGCTCTCCCTCAGTCAATGGGAAGGGGTAGGGCTGCACCGGCGGTGACTTCTGCGCGAGGTGCTCCAACCACATGGCAGCTTGGCCCTCAAAGCTGATCGATCGGGTAAAGCCACAAAGCGCCGCAACTGTATCAAAGAGTCGTCCCATTGAGGTGGTGGGAAAACAACGCAGTCCGCGAGCCACGACCTCACGTGCCTTGTCGTACTGCTCCGGGAAGCAGAAGGGTGACGCAGTTAGGTCAGGGAGGTCCTCAACGGCGACTAAAAACCCCGCCGCTGCTTGAACCGGCCATCGGGCTGCCGCATCGCCACCAGGAAGCACCGCTTGCCGCAAGTGAGCAACACGCTGCAACCCTTCGCTCAGTGACCCCACGAATACCTCACCACCCCAAATCGATCCGTCATCACCGTAACCGGTGCCGTCAAAGGCCAGACCAACGATGCGTTCGGTCCAGCAGCCACGCTCAGCCAGCACGCTCGCGATGTGTGCACGGTGGTGCTGCACTGCCAGATGCTGACCAGGCAATGTGAGCGCATGATTCGTCGAGACATATTCTGGGTGCGCATCATGCGCAACAACCGCCTGCTCGAGGTCCACCTCATACATTGCACAAAGGTCGCGAATGGTGGCCGTGAACGCCTCCACGACCGGCCAGTGGTCCAGGTCACCGATATGCTGGCTCACGAACGCTTGTCCCTCGATCACCACGGTGATCGTGTTTTTGAGATCGGCACCCACAGCCAGAATCGGTCGGCTTGTGGGGAGCGTTGCGACCACGCTCGGAGCAAGCCCGCGTGACCGGCGCACGATGACTGGTCCAAGGACCGTCATCCGTACAACGGAATCATCGACGCGACGTGCAATCGGCCGTTCGCCGACGAGGAACCCGTCAGCAATGCCACTGAGGCGGATGAAGGCGTCGTCCTCGGTGAAGGCAATTGGTTCTTCGGAGCGGTTCCCACTCGTCATCACGAGAACCGCTGGCGCACCGGCTGCAAAGAGCAGATAGTGCAGTGGAGCATAGGGCAGCATGATCCCAAGTTCGCGATTTTCCGGCGCAACGCCGGGGAGAAACACACGCGCCGGAAGTAACACGATCGGCCGAGCTGGGGAGGTCAATACGTCACGGGCTGCGTCGTTGAGCTCCACCAACTCGGCGGCGACTGCAAGGTTGGCAACCATCAGAGCGAACGGCTTTTCCTTCCGGAACTTGCGTTCGCGCAGCGCCTGGACAGCGGCGACATTTCGGGCGTCACAGGCCAGGTGATAGCCGCCGATCCCTTTAACTGCGACGATTCGTCCCCCACGGAGCCACTCTGCTGCCTTCTGGATTGCTGCTGCACCGCGCGCCTGTTGCAACCGTTGCGCATCGACGAGCAGGTACTGTGGGCCACAGACGGGGCAGGCCACCGGTTGTGCATGGAAGCGCCGGTCAGCTGGGTCGTGATACTCGCGGGCGCAGTCTGAGCACAGTGGCCAGTCTTTCATGGTCGTGCGCGGCCGGTCATAGGGAAGACCGAGCACGATACTGTAGCGTGGCCCGCAGTTCGTGCAGTTGATGTAGGCATACCAGTAGCGGCGATTGGCAGGGTCGAAGAGCTCACGTAGGCAGTCTGCGCAGACCGGAAGATCTGGTGCGATGCGCGTGGTTGGGCGCTCGCGCCGCTGGCTTTCGCGGATCGTGAATGTTTCGAGACCGCTGGGCTGGATCGGCTGGACGACAATCTGATCGATCCGGGCGGCTGGTGGTGGATGGGTGGTCAACTCATGGAGAAACGCCTCGATTGCTGTGTGGCTGCCCTCGACAACAATTTCGACCCCATGCTCGCCATTGGCCACCCAACCGCTTAGACCACAGGTCGTGGCCAAGCGATAGACAAAGGGACGGAAGCCCACCCCTTGCACGATGCCAGTTACACGGACGTAGCAGGCTGTGAGTTGTGACAGTCGTTCAAAAGGTGCAAACACGACCTTGCCACCCGATGCGGATCACTTGGCCATCCTCGACAAGCACCGGCACCGCGCGTCGTCCTCCCGTTAGGCGGAGCAGGCGCTCCCGTGCCGCGGCATCGAGCTCGACGTCGTACTCGACAAACGCAATGCCGCGCCATTCAAGGTCTTCTCGCACCTCAGCAGTGTACGGACACCACCGCGTCCCGTAGAGTTCAAGCCGTGCCATAGAGGAGGACCTCCAGGAGCTCACGGAGGATGTGATAGGCTGAAGCCTGTACTTCCTGAATCCGTGGGATGTAGTCGCAGTGGACGACGATCGCGTAGTCGACGAGCTGTCGGCGCACGATCTCCCCACCGTCATAACCAAGCAACCCAATGGTCAAAAGGCCGCGTTTCCGCGCTTCCTCTAGCGCAACGATGACGTTAGGAGACCCTCCACTCGTTGAGATCCCGATCGCCACATCGTTGGGTTGGGCGTGGGGAATCAACTGGCGCAAAAACATCACTTCCTGGCCAACATCATTGGCAATTGCGGAGAGATTGGCTGGTTCAAGCGCGAGCGAGATTGCCGGGATCGGATGGTGGCCGGCTGGAGGGATCACGCAATCAAGCGTCAGGTCATTTGCATCAGTCGCCGAACCACCATTCCCAAAGCAGATCAGCTTTCCGCCACGCTCGATCCGTTCCGCGATCGCTGTGGCAGCTCGGGCGATCGTCTCAGCCTGTTCGCTGGCAAGTTCCTCTCGCAGGCGTTCATCCTCCTCAGCCTTGGCCACAATGGATCGGGCAACCTCAGGCTCGACAGAACGCAGGTCGACTGATTCGCCACCAAGGAAGGGGTAGAGGGTCGCCATTTCGCCGATATCGTGTCCCGCAAGCTGGCGATGCTCGAAGAAGACGTGGACAGTCTCCCACAGAGTGTGGTAGAGGATCTCGATCAGCTCCTGATGGACAAACGGATCACCTGAGGGCGCTTGGACAGCATAATCGGCCGTACCCGCCTCACCGGGCAAGGCGAGAGTGAGGACTCCACGTGTCCAGAGCTCCTGAAGACATGCATGGACAAGCTTGTCCCCATCAGGTGGTCCAAACCCCATAGCCATGTCTGTCGGTTGAGCAACCGCGGTACTCCATTCCGGGAACGCGAGGCTGAGATCGAGTGCTGGCAAGGCACGCTTGCCGACGATCACGGGATGGATGAATTCGACTGAGACATGTTGGGCATCGGTGGCGTAGGGGCCGCGGCCGAAGGCGAGGAGGCGGCCGCCCTCGAGGAAACGCTCGGCCATTTTCCGGCAGATGGTCGCCAGACGTGGCGCTTCGCGAGGGAAAAAGGCCCGTGAACAGGCATTGCGCTCGCTGAGCCGTTGTCGGACAAGCGAGGTGAGCGTCGTGCTCATGGCGGTGACTCCTCGTCTTGGTGGCGCGTGGCTTAGCAGATGCGCGGCAAAGGATCTCCCACCAACATGTCGATTACCCGCTGGCCACCATACTGGGTCGACACGATGACAACACCGGCAGGTTGCTCCTGAACCTCCCCAATACAGGCTGCCTGTTCACCACCTGGCACCCGCTGGAGTGCTGCGAGGGCGGTGTCTGCCCATGCAGGATCGACCACCGCGAGGAGTTGCCCCTCATTCGCAATATAGAGCGGGTCGAGACCAAGCAACTCGCAGGCTCCACGGACCGCATCGCGGACGGGAATCGCTTCCTCGGCAAGCGTGATCGCCACGCGAGCATCCCGCGCGAGCTCATTCAGTGCGGTGGCCACCCCACCGCGCGTTGGATCCCGCATCCAGTGAAGGCCAGGGCTCGCCGCCTCGAGCAGCGCCTCGACGAACGGCGTCAGCGGCCGCGTGTCGGAAACGAGATCGGCTTCGAGGTCGAGTTCCCCGCGCGCCAGCAGCACAGTGATCCCATGATCCCCAATTGGGCCACTGATAAGTATCCGATCGCCAGGGCGGACGCGGTGAACACCAAGCTCAGCCCGCGGGTCAACCAGCCCAATTCCTGCGGTCACGATGTAGAGTCCATCGGCCTTCCCGTGTTCCACTACTTTGGTGTCGCCACCGACGACCGACACCCCAGCACGACGCGCTGCCTGTGCAAGTGCTTCGGCCTCCGCCCGAAGCACTTCGCTCGGTAGTCCCGCCTCCACGATAAAAGCCGCGAGGAGTCCAAGGGGACGAGCACCACTCACTGCCAGATCGTTGACGGTTCCATTCACAGCCAATTCGCCGATAGAGCCACCGGGGAACCGCAACGGTTTGACGACGAACGCATCGGTGGTCAACGCAAGGCGCAACCCTTCAATCGACATGATTGCTGCATCTTCCAGGGGGATCAAAGCCGGATTGGCAAGCAGGGGTAGGAACAAGCCCTCGATCAGCCGGCGCGACGCTTTGCCGCCTGCTCCGTGTACCAACTCGATCACGGCATCGTGGAACGTAGGCTGCGCCGACGTCTCACGCATCAGTCGTCCCTCCCCGCGGCGGCCAAGCGGTGGACATAGTGATAGTAGGCTGCACAGGCGCCTTCATTGGACACCATCAGCGCACCGATCGGATGTTCCGGTGTACATTCGCGACCAAACAGCTTGCACTGTGCCGGTTTGAGCACGCCCTTGAGCACTTCGCCACACTGTGCTGCTTTGGGATCGGTAACGCGCACACCCGGGACATCAAATCGCCGCTCGGCGTCCCAGTCAGCGTACGCCTCTGAGATCTTGAGGGCTGACTGGGAGATGAACCCGAGGCCACGCCACTCGAAGTACGGCCGGAGCTCGAAGACTTCGGCCATCGCCGCAAGTGCCGCACGATTCCCATTCCAGGGAACGACGCGACTGTACTGGTTTTCCACTTCTGCACGCCCTTCAGCGAGCTGACGGAGGATCATGAGGATCGACTGGAGAATATCAAGGGGTTCGAAGCCAGACACCACAAGCGGTTTGCCATAATCACGCGCCACGAAGAGGTACGGGCGGCAGCCAATCACGGTCGAGACATGTCCTGGCCCGATGAAACCATCCAGACGCATGTCAGGGGAGTCGAGAATGGCACGGATCGCCGGCACGATGAGGACGTGGTTACAGAACACGGAAAAGTTGCGAATTCCGAGGGCCTTTGCCTTCATAAGAGTCAGTGCGGTTGCGGGTGCGGTGGTCTCAAAGCCGATGGCAAAGAAGACGACATGCTTATCGGGGTGAGCTTGCGCAAGTTTGAGCGCATCGAGCGGTGAATAGACCATGCGGATGTCAGCGCCGCGAGCTCGATACTCCAAAGGTGTTCCTCGGCGACCGGGCACACGCATCATATCCCCGAAAGCCGTGAAGATGACGTCCGGTTGCTCAGCCAGCGCCAGGCCATCGTCGATGCGTCCCATCGGCAAGACACAGACGGGACAGCCGGGCCCGTGAATGAGCTCGATGTTTGGTGGGAGCAGCTCGGTTAGCCCGTGCCGGTAGATGGCATGGGTGTGCCCGCCACAGACCTCCATGATCCGGTAGTGGCGATCGGGATCGACCAGGCGAGCGATCTCCGCTGCCACAGCACGGATCAGTCGCGGATCACGGAGCTCATCGACGTAGCGCATGAGTTGCCCCCTTGAATCCGTGCCAGCGCGACCCCAAGATGGACGAGCAAGATATCTCCGACGCGAACATCCTCGAGAAAGTCGAGAGCGACACGGGCACGCTGCCCACAACGATCCTCGCAGACGGCCTCTTGGCCTTCAATTGCCAGCACGATGACCGGGACAGCGAGGTCACCGCACGTCACACAACCATCCTGATCGAGCGTGCAGCTCCCGTATTGGGCGAGTTCCGGGTGAACGTCACTCGGACACATCGAAGAGATACCCCCGTACTTCCTCCATGGCCTGTTCATCTTCCCCAAGTGCCTGTAGGAGCCGAAGTTGCGCAGCCGCCTCCTGCTCGCTGACCTTGCTCAAGGCGAACCCGACGTGAATCAAAACCCAGTCTCCCTCAGCCAGTCCTTCATCCCAAACCAGATCGACGTTGACTCGACGCCGAACACCGAGGACATCGACCAGCGCCAGGTGTGTTTCTGGTTCGAGTGCGACGATCTGACCAGGAATGGCAAGGCACATCGGTCAACTCCTTTGGTCTTCGTGGTTCACGCGTTCGGGCAGCTGCAACCTCGCTCGAACACGCTCGTCGCTCCCAGACAGCCAAGCTCCACGCAGAACACGAAGCCAGTCAAGCCAGGCGGCAAGCCCCTCGCCAGTGCGCGCTGAGACGGGGAGAATGGGAACTTTCGGGTTGACGCGATGGACTGAGGCGACGAACCGCTGGACATCAAAGCCGAGAGGAGCAAGAAGATCACTTTTCGTCAAAAGGACGAGATCCGCTCGGTGCAGAATGGGTGGATACTTCTCCGGCTTGTCTTCCCCTTCAGTCACGGCAAAGAGCACGACCCGTGCCGCTTCGCCGAGGTCAAAGCTGGCTGGACAGACCAGATTTCCCACGTTTTCGATGAAGAGATAGCGCAGCTGTGTCAAGTCCCACCGCGCGATGGCTTCTTCCACCATCGCTGCCTCCAGGTGGCAGACGGTCCCGGTTGTGATTTGGCGCACCCACGGCGTGGCCGTGCAGAGTCGTCGCGCATCGTTATCGGTGGCAAGATCACCGACCACCACGGCTGCTGGCTCAGGGGAGAGGGCAGGCAACGTTGCCGTCAAAAGTGTGGTCTTACCGGCCCCGGGACTAGACATGAGGTTGACAACTAGGACGCCAGCCTCCTTGAACCGCCGGCGGAGTTCTGCGGCACGAGTGTCGTTGCGTTCCAGGAGGCGCTGTTCGAGGACGACCAGTTCCTTAGCCATCGACCACCTCCGCGGCGACGAGCTCGAGCTCGTCGCCGTGCACGAGGTCTAGTGAGAGAGCGCCGCACGCCGGGCATACGGTCGGGAGTGTGACGAGACTGGACAGAAGGATATCATGATCAGTCTCGGCGTTGGTAGGGAAAGATTGCTCCTGACCGCAGGAACGACAACGGACGACAGCAGGCGCATGCTCGATGCGAAGGCAGGCACCTTCCGCGAGGGTGCCGAGCGCCGCGACCGCAAAGGCAGCCTTGAGCGCCGATTCAACGACTCCGGCAAGAGGGCCGAGGCGGAGATAGACCGTGGTGATTCGCACGTTTGGCCGCTCGCGGAACTGCTCGACAAGGATTTCGACTAAGCTGTGAGCGAGCGACAGCTCATGCACCATTGTCCTCCCTGAGGTCTCAGCCGATCGACAGAATCCTCTCTTACGTACGGTCACAGCTCTCAGTAGCGGCGAGATCGCTTTCCGGTCCGTGCCCGTGGTGCAACGACTCGCCATTCGCCGCATTCTCCTGAGCACTGGATGTCAGTATGGCCAACACCAACGGGATGCCACAGCCCGCTACAAAAAACCAGACGCCCTTCGGCTACTGAACCGACGTCAGCCACTGAATGCCGCATCTCACACCATCCTCGAAGAGCGTCCTACTTGCCCGGAGAGGATGGCACCTGGAAGCAGTGGGGTACTGCGGCTTGTACCGCGTGGGAAGATGTGATAGTCTGTCAAAGGGTCACAGATTATCACAGAGCTGGTATGGGTATGCACGTGACACTGCTAGCCGCACAGCGCCGAAAACAAATTCTCGATGAAGTACGCACTCACGGTGCAGTTCGCATTGCTGATCTTGCCAGGCGCCTCGGCGTCTCAGAAATGACGATTCATCGAGACCTCGACCGGCTCGCAGCGGAGGGCCTTGTGCGCAAGGTTTTCGGCGGGGCAGTTGCCGTTGAGTCGCTCGCAGTGCAACCGCACTGTACCATTTGCGGCACCTTGCCGGAGAAGCGGCTCGACTTTACCGTTCACACAAGAGACGGCACTCGAGCTGTCGCTTGTTGTCCACACTGTGGCCTGTTGCTTGTCCGGCGCTTGGGTGCACAGGTACAGTCAGCGGTCACCTTTGACTTTGTGACCCGCCAACCAGTGAATGCACGCGCGGCTGTCTATGTGGTCGAGAGCACCGCTACGCCGTGCTGTGCACCCAGCTTGCTGGCCTTCGCTCGGCGTGAGGATGCAGTGCGCTTCCAGGCTGGTTTCGGTGGGCGCCTGGCCACTTTCCAGCAAGCGGTCGAGTGGCTTGAGGCAATGGGACTGGCGAGCGGAAAGGGCGAGTAGCATGCGGCGCATCCTTGTGGTCGATGATGACCCGGCCGTGACCAGCGTCCTCAAGCGAAGTCTCGCTTACGAGGGTTTTGTCGTCGACACAGCCAGCTCTGGAACCGAAGCACTTGCCCTCGCCCGTACCCAGACTCCAGATCTGGTCATTCTCGACATCATGCTGCCAGGCATGGATGGCCTCGAGGTGTTACGGCGACTGCGCGCGGCCGATCCGCACCTTCCGATCCTTATGCTGACGGCCAAAGACTCCCCGCTGGACCAGGTGCAGGGACTCGAAGAGGGAGCTGATGACTACGTCGTCAAACCGTTTACCTTCGAGGTACTGTTGGCGCGGATACGAGCACTGCTTCGTCGCCACGAGGCTGAACACCCGCCAGTCCTGCGATTCGCCGACTTGAGCCTTGATACTGGTACTAGACGGGCGCGTCGTGGAGACCGGGAGATCGATCTCACAACCACCGAGTACAACCTTCTCCTGCAGTTTCTCCGGCATCCGCGGCGCGTACTGCCTAAGGAGTTCCTTATGGAGCGGGTCTGGGGCTACGACTTCGGCGGCAACACGAATGTACTGGAGGTCTACGTTAAGCAGCTCCGTCAAAAACTTGAGGCCAACGGGGAACCGCGGCTCATCCATACGTTGCGCGGAACCGGGTATGTTCTCCGCGAGGAGTGAGGCGAACCATGTCTCTCCGGCTGCGCCTTGCCCTCTGGTATGGCCTGCTTGCCGGCCTGATGCTTGTGCTGGTGATGCTGCTCACCTATGCGTTGCACACCCGCGGTCACTACGACGACCTCGATCACACACTTGTCAGCGCCACACAGCACGTAGCCCAAGAGGTTGAGGCCTCGAGCGCATCCACTGGTACCAGCATTGTCACTACTCCGCCTGCCCCGGGCCTCGTGCTGCGCGTCTACGATGCAGACGGTCGGCTTGTAGCAGCCTCCCCAAATGCTGCGCTTGCCCCGGAAGCCGTACCGTGGACTCTTTTGGCCGGTCCCTCAGTCCCACCATTCGACCCACTTGTGGGCTTGGTTCCTTCTTTTATGCCAAGCCACCCAGAACCCGGGGTACTAGGGGTCGCGATCGGTCCGAGTGGTACACGCTGGCGCCTCTACGCTCTACCGCTGCGTGATGGACGGGCGTTGCTCGCGGCCACGTCGCTCGATCGCGTCGACACCGCAACAAGACTCTTCCGTCACCTTGTGCCGCTGCTGGCGGGCCTCGGTACCATGGGCGCTTTGCTAGCCAGCTACCTGTTAGCTGGACACGCCATTCGTCCGGTTGCGACGCTCACCGAGACCGCGGACGCAATCGCCCGCTCACGCGACTTTGCTCGTCGCGTGCCTGACCCTCAACGTCGTGACGAGCTCGGTCGGCTCGCAGCAACGCTCAACACCATGCTGGCAAGTCTTCACCAGGCCTACCAGGCGCAGCAACGGTTTGTAGCCGACGCCTCGCACGAGCTGCGCGCACCCTTGACGGCTATCCAAGCTAACCTGGAGTTCGTGCGCCGGCATCCGGATCTACCGGCCACCGAGCGGGATATAGCAATCGCTGAAGCGAGCCGCGAGGCAAGCCGGCTAGCCCGGCTGGTAGCGGATCTGCTGGTACTCGCGCGGGCCGATGCTGGCCTCCCGCTACGCCGTTGGCGTATGGAATTGGATCGGCTGCTCCTGGAAGCCTTCGCTGAAGCGCGTCAGCTGGCCCGTGGTCAGCGGCTCGAGATTACCCGGCTGGAGCCGGCGATGATCACTGGTGACCCAGATCGGATTAAGCAGCTCGCACTCATTCTCCTGGACAATGCAATTAAGTACACCCCGGACGGGGGACGCATCACTCTCGAGCTGCGGCGCAGCAGTACCCACGCCGAGATCCTGGTGCACGACACTGGAATTGGGATCGCGCCGGAGGATCTTCCGCATGTCTTCGATCGCTTCTACCGTGCGGATCCCGCGCGGAGTCGGGACCCTGCCGGCTCCGGCCTTGGGCTCGCAATCGCCCGATGGATCGTCGAGCAACACGACGGCCAGATCACGATCGAGAGCAGCCTGGGAGTCGGCACCACGGTCAGCGTTCGGCTGCCTCTCGGCCCTTGAACATTCCTCAGGATTTTCTCAGCTTCCCTTCAGGGACGCTTCAGCAGGCCGGCCTAGACTCTGTTACGACAAGGAGGGCAGCATGAGCACCGCACGGTTGACAATGGCAATCTCCGGGTTGAGTTGCGGAGGTGGCGGCGCCCTCGTTGTAGAGCGTGCCTTAGCAAAGCTGCCTGGCGTCGTGCGCGTGTATGTCAACCCAGCGACGGAGATGGCCTATATCGAGTACGACCCGTCGCGGCTGAGCTGGGAGCAATTAGCGGCCGCGGTCGAAAGCGTCGGCTTTCGAGCCAGCGAGCCGATGGTCCGATGAGGCTCTCTACAGGCTACGGGCGTGCCAGTGGGAGCGGCAATCGATTGGCCTGTGACTAGGGCGCTCGTCACAGGAGGTGAAAATGCGTCTCCCTCAGGTGGCACTGTACCTCGCGACAACCGTAATTCTGTTGCTGGCAGCTTGCCAGGCAGGCGCCGATACCGCATCCGAAGCGAGGCTAACAGCGATACCAACGCAATCCCCCAGCTCCACAAACGATGTCGCTCGCCCGATCAAATCGACGGTGCGCGATAGCGGAGCTGGTGGGGTTACAGTCGAAGCGACGTGGCTTGGTCGGCAGGCAGATGGTACGATCGCCATTAAGCTGACACTCGACACTCATTCGGTCGATCTCACGTCCTTTGACGTCGCCACAAATGTGACTCTCCGCGACGAGCGTGGCACCGAGGTGGCAGTGAGCAGCTGGCAGGACGAGCGACGAGATAGTCACCATCGGTCTGGTGTGGTGCGCTTTCCGGCCCTGTCTTCCGACACCAACCAAGAGCGCGTGACGCTGGTAGTACGGAATCTGGCCGGTGTAGCTGAGCGCACACTTAGCTTTGAGTTCCAACGATAGGGGGAGACAGTGCGGGCTAGACTCAGAACGGGGTCCGAGACAGCAAAGCCGACCACCCAGCTACCAAGCCGGAAGGTGTTTGCGATCAGCAGGCGAGTACCTGCGGTGGTCTGGGGGCTGATAGGTGCGACGGCGCTCCTGCTCCTCTACGTCGCTATCGTCGGCGGCGCCTCACGGTCGCTTGACCACGTGTTGGAGCTGCTTGCCACCGACTGGCCCTTCGTCGCGGCACTCGCTGCCGGCTTTGGCACGCAAGTTGGCCTCTACGCTTATCTACGCGGCCTGTCCCGAGCGCCAAGTGCAGTGGCTGGGGCCACCACCGGCGTTGGGACCGGAACCTCCACCGTCGCGATGGTCGCCTGCTGCGTGCATCACGCAACCGACGTCCTTCCCATCTTGGGACTTTCAGCAGTCACTGGTGCGGCCAGCTTTCTGGCTGAATGGCGGGTTCCGCTGATGGGCCTGGGTATTGTGGTAAACCTGATCGGCATCGCGCTGAGTTTACGGCTGGTACGCCAGGCACGGCGCCATCTACGCGCCAACCCCGCTGGGGGGAGCTGCCAGTAGGAGCGACTGATTGGGGCAAGGCGTGATCGCTCCGCGTTCACCGCTTCCTTATCCGGGCCTTTTCGCACGCTGCCACAACAGCCGTGCTGGTGGGGCTTGTGACCGGTCTCTCACTCGGTGCACGCAGAGCCTGGGCGGCAGGCTGCCGACCTGGCTCACCCCGGATGACCAACTCGGTGCGCCCGCTCCACGCGATTGGCCGGTGGTTAGCCCACACCAGATCGATCTGGCGCCTATGGCTGATGATTCCAGAGCTCTATCCTGTGCGACATGGCACCGGCACGCTCTTGTTCAGCGTCCACGTGTCTATACGGAACTCGTCCGATTCGGGGGTCCAATAGGCAGAGCCACGACAATGCCTCTGAGCGTACCGAACGTGAACCGTTGATGGTCGCACACTCGAAGAACGCCCTTCACGAAGGAGGAAGACCCGATGGCCGAGAAGGTAAAAGATCCCGTTTGCGGGATGGAGATCGAGGTTCAGCAGGCAGCGGGGAAGACAGAGTACCAGGGGAAGACTTACTACTTCTGCTCGCCGGGTTGCAAGGCAGCCTTCGAAAAGGATCCGCAGAAGTACGTCTCGTAGCTGGCCTCTTGCTTGACCAGGGCAATACGGGACGCTCCAGCCACGCCTGTGGGTGACTTGACCGCCCGAGTCCGGCTGCCCACCGCGCTGACGCCGGACACTTGCCTTGTGCGGGTGATCGGTCCGGTACCGGTGGTGGCCAGTAGCAACCTGGTCGCGGCTGGCGGAGTAGGCACCTCGATAGTGTCGCTCACAGTCGCTGAGCCGCCGATCCGCCAGCGACCGCCGGGCAAGGCCATTGGTCTCGTGACACTGTTCGGGATCCTGGCGGGCCTGTTCTTCGCGTCGACAGCCCAGCCAGCGAACGTGAGCCCGGGTGCAATGGCTACTCCAGACAGCTCCAGTCAGGCAGGAGATACCGCGTGACGCACACGCATGGCGTGACACGAGCAGAAGGCCGGGCCACGAATCCGCTCACTCAAGACAATACGTGACCGCATGAAGTATCATGCGGACGCCATTTCGATCTACTCGGTTCGTCCCACCGCCACGGCGGCCGGAGTAGTGCTAAAGCCGCGCTCGCACCCTCGCGGGCTACCCAGCGGGTCGGTCGAGGCCGGCGCCGAGTGGGCCACTTCTTCCGGTATTGCGGCACCTACAGCACAGTCAGACGCTCAACGGCAGATGAGCGATCCATTGTGCGGCGTGCATGTGAGGCCTCGCTTTGCACCGCCGGCGAGGTGCCAGGAGCGGCAATACCGTTGTCGGCTCACTGGCCTACTGATGGCCGAGGACGCACCGGGTGCTGGTGCAGCCAGCCGACGAGCGGTCAGGAGGAACTTGGAGAGGCAGAACACAGTGCTCAGCGAATCCTCAGGTACATCTCAGCGAGTGTTCAGGCATGCTGGTTAATCTGTTCTCGACAATCGAAGTGAAGCCTCTTGGCTCCACGAGACACCGGAGGTGAGTCATGAGCACGGTCAGCCGTGAAGCTATGGGCACGGCTGCAAGGCTAGCGACGGTACCACTGGCGAACGCTGCCGCGACGGTGGCGCTGGCCGCGTACCTTATCTGCGCCGTGCTGAGTGCCCTCGCACCTGGTGTGCTCGTCTGGTTCTTCCAGCCGTGGCTGCATGGGCTGTCACTTGAGCCGTTACGCCCGGCGGGCACCTGGTTCCGCCCTGCCGAGTTCGTCATCGGGTTGATCACGTTCCCTGCCGCGGTGTGGCTCACGACGGCGGCCATCGCCGCGCTGTACAACACCTGGGCACACCGTTGAGTGCCGGACACACCACTGCGGGACACAGGCTCGAGGACGAAAAGCGATCGCCGGGGCAGGTCAAGTAGATCTTAGCCTCGTCCTGAGCGGAGGATGGTCCAGGCCAGGTAAATCCCGAGGAGCGCCGCAGCGACAAAGCCCAGTCCAAAGGCAGGGCCAACCAGACGCTCAGCACCAGGCGGATGGAAAGTGGCCATCAGCACCGCGAGGCCAACGATGAAGGCCGAGGCAAGCATGCTAAGCACCAAACGGTTGGTCAGCCGCTCGAGGCGCCTCATCAGTGGCTCGAATCCTTCCGGCCGCATGCCGAACTGAAGCTCGCCCCGCTCTAACTCCCGGATCAGGCGCCGCAGTTGTTGCGGCAGCTCGACTCCAAGTTCGGCCATTTCCAGTCCAGCAGTGCCCAGGCGACGCACCCAGCGTCGCGGGGAATACTGGCGCCACACCAGCCGCTCGGCGTAGGGCACAAGAACAGTCGTCAGCCGGAAATCGGGGTCGAGCTGGGCCGCCAGTCCCTCGGCCATCATCACCGTCTTCAAAAGCAGTGCCAGGTTGGAAGGCAGGTGTAAGCGATGACGACGAACAATCGCCAGGGCATCGGTAAGCAGTGGCCCAACCGCGATCTCACCGAGCGGGCGGTCATAGTACCGTGCGGTGAGGTGCCTGAGGTCTTCACGGAGGCTCGTTCGATCGACTCGACGACGGGCGACACCTAAGTCGAGGAAGGCATCTACGAGCCGATCAGGGTCCTGACTCGTCACCGCGAGCAGCAACGCCGTTAGTCGTTCCTGGGTAGACTCGTCAACGGTGCCTACCATTCCGAAGTCGATCAACCCGATTCGACCGCCAGACTCGACAAAAACGTTACCGGGGTGAGGATCGGCATGGAAGAACCCGTCCTCGAAGACCATCTTGAGCAGGATCCGGGCGACACGTTCGGCCAGCGCCGAGCGGTTCACACCAGCTGCCTCAAGGGCTGGCAAATCGTTGATCTTGATCCCGCGAATCCGCTCTAAGGTAAGCACTCGGGAGGTCGTCGTCTCCCAGAAGACGCGCGGAATATGGACCGTCCGGTCGCTAGCGAAGTTCTGGGCGAAGCGCTCCGCATTCCGGCCCTCGCGGAGATAGTCGAGTTCGGCTCGTAGGGTCTGGGCAAATTCCTGGGCGAGGCCCACGAGGTCGTACTCTTCAGCAAGTTCCCAGCGCCGGCTGGCCGCCGCTGCCAAGTTCAGGAAGAGCTCGAGGTCCTGCTCCACCTGCTCCACCACCCCTGGCCGCCGCACCTTGACTACTACCTCAGTGCCGTCGAATAAGGTCGCCGCGTGTGCCTGACCAATCGAGGCGGCGGCCAGCGGCGTTGGGTCGAAGCTGGCGAATATCTCCTCTGGCGGTCGACCGAGCTCGGACGCGATGACTGCTCGCACAGCTTCAACCGGCACCGGCGGAGCAGCATCTTGAAGCTTCGCCAGCTCGGCCTGGTATTCCGGCGGGAGAAGATCGGCGCGTGTGGAGAGGATCTGACCAAGCTTGATCCAAGCGGCACCGAGGTCCTCGAGCGCCATCCGGATGTGCTCCGGGCGGGTGTAAGGCTCGAGACGACGGGGGTGACCGAGCAGGCCATGGTGAAAGGGAACGAAGCGCTCAAGGCCAAGCATCCCCACAAGGTAGCCCAGCCCGTGGCGACCAAGCACCTCAGCGATCTGCCGGCCACGGCTCGCTCGGACGCCAGCGGTGTGATCGCTCATTGAGCCTCCTGAGTGCTGGATGCCTGTGTCTCCGTGGATCTTCGCACCGAGCGCACCTAGTCCGACCGAGAACTTCCCGGAAGCAAGCCAAAGAGATGGCTGCAGATTATCGATCCTGCGCCGAAAGGCCGGAAGTGGGCTCTGAGCAAACCTGCAGCCTCATCTCAGCCCCGGTTCTATCCTACTGAGCTGACAGCGTCAGAAGAATGACCAGTCACGAGTAGCCTAGACAAGCAGGTCGGCAAAATCGAACGTCGCGTTCAAGCGGTCACAGCCCAGGAGCCTGACCATCTCCACCGTCTGGGGCAATGGACGAGCGGAGAAGACTTGTGCGGTCCCGTCACAGGGCTACCTGACGATGGGCGAAACACCTGTGGGCTCCGCCACGCAGGCCACAGAGGTAATTTGGCCGGTGACCGAGGACATGCTGAAACCGAAAGGCAAGGCGGAAGCACCGTGCTTACCACCTTTGGCAGGCCATAACGGAGGTAGCTCCCCTGTGCGTTAAAGCCCGTTCAGGCTAAGGGAGGCGGTATCTGCCCGACTCGTTGTTCTCGTCTTGTCGTGTCCAGTTCCTGCAACTCTGCTCACGTGAACGCTGCTACGGGTCCCACGACGAGCTGGTTCGGGCCGTGAATACAAGGGCGACAAGCGCCGGACGCCACGCAAGTACTCTGGAGCCGCGCTGAGCTCCGCACGCGTTTTGATTGCATGTAAGACGCCCGAAGCCGATCAGCCGACATGTCGCGCATTGGCATCGGAACCAGAACCGGCTCCCGCTGGATCACCGACCAGAACGTTGAAATTCCGAGCTTCGCTTTCAGACACCGCTGAGGCATCCTTCAGACTGGATTCAGCGTCTCAGGTTAGTCTAAGCCTGAGTGCCCTAAATTGGCACGTTAATGCGGTGTCTGTAGCAACTTGGCGATTTCTTGCGTTATCCGGGAATTGTCTTTCTGGCGAAGAAACGCGCAGCATCAAGGCATATTCGTTATGACCGGTTGGCAAACTCGATCCTTTTGAGCAGACTTTGAGCGTATCCCGGACCGGGTGAGGGGGTGGCAGTCACGTGATGCGCTATGACGTGATCGTGATTGGCGCTGGACCAGCCGGCAGCCAGGCAGCCTGGTACCTGGCCCGGGCCGGTGTGAGGACGCTTTTGCTTGAGAAGGAACAACTTGGACGAGATAAGCCTTGTGGGGGCGGACTGACACCACGCGCATATCGCAACCTCGAGGTACCGATCGACGACCTCGTGCTGGCACGGGTCAATCGCGTGGAACTCTGGGTCGGTGGCCGCCGTCGCGCGCGGCTTCGCGCACCCGAGACAAGCATCTGGATGGTGCAACGAAGCGCGTTCGACCGCCGGTTAGCCGAGCACGCAATTGCAGCCGGGGCGGAGTTGCATGAGACTGAGCCGGCGACGGCCGTTGTCGTCAGTGACGGGAACGTTGTGGTGCAGACAACTCGCGGCCGTTACGAAGCGGCACTGGCGCTCATTGCGGCCGGGGCATCAACCCGGTTCCGACGAGCACTTGGATTCCCACCGCAGCAGCTCGCTGGCATAGCTGTGGAGATCGAAGGTCCAGGCTCTGCAGAGAGGGTACCGGTTGACTGCGCGGTGCTCGACTATACCGTGCCTGGCGGCTATGCCTGGGCATTCCCGAAGGGTGACCTTTGGAATGTGGGGGTCGCGACGTGGTGGTCCCGGGTCGGCCCCACACTCCGTCGCCGGCTGGATACGTTTATCTCCCAGATCGGCCTCACGTTTAAGGACTCGAGGTGCAGGCCGGACCAGGCAAGTGGACGTCTCATCCCCCTGTGGAAGCGGGATCAAGTGATGGCCCGCGGGCGGGTAGCGTTGCTTGGCGACAGCGCAGGACTCGCCGATCCCTTCTTTGGCGAGGGAATCGCGCCAGCTCTGGTCAGTGGGCGACTCGCCGCCCAGGCAGCGCTGGCCGTGCTCGATGGTCATGCAGAGAGCCTCGACAGCTACAGGAGAGCACTGCAAGCAGTGTTGCATCCGCACCACGCGCGAATGCAACTACTCGCGCGCCTGGTTTACCCCATGCCCGGCCTGTGGATCGCAGCTCTCGCGAGCATTCCACTCTGCCGATCGTTCGCTGCCCGTGTGGTCGCTGAGCCTTTTGCCGAGCCTGTGGTTCTGACGCACGGTATAACACCCTCTCCGTGAACTCGACGCGCATCCAGTTGACTAGTCGGTCGGGGAAAGCGTAGTGAAAGAAGGGCAGGGCGCGCCTGGGGATACTGCCCAGCATGCCAGATGCCGAATGGTGCTCGCTGTGCTCAAGCTGGAGGGTGAGAGCTCTGCCGCGAACGTACTGGTCTTCGCTGATCCGCACCCAACACCCACCGGACCGACCCTCTACGGGCAACGCCCGCCACACGTGTGCGTCTCCCGGAGAGCGACCAGTGCATCTGCAGGCCTGGAGGCAGGGACGTGTCAGCAGGCATAGAGCAGGCCGCGGATTGCGTCAGCTTGATCATGCCCATTCTTGTCACTTGACGGCTCCCGCCTTCTCGACTGGACTGTTGAAGGCAACCCAAGTGTGGCCAGGTTACAGGGCAGCAGCGTTCGCAGGTACCGTGAAGGCCGCACATGGCACTTCATCGCCCAGACTGTTGGAGTTCATTCAATGGTGTAACGCTTAACCGCTTCTACCGCACGATTGACACACCGTCCGACACGTGTGTTGCTGGCATTCACGAGGGCTTCGTCTCCGGCGTCGTCCGCTGGCAGAGAGTACTCCGGCTTCGTCGCCGATGTCCTCAAGCCACGAAAAGGGCTTCTTCAGCTTTTCCTCAGGCAGGCTTCAGGGTGGTCTCAGGTTCGTTGGTGAGACTTCCGATAGCGGATGCAGGGTTCGGTGCTCTTCTTGGAGGTTTCAATGACGCAAACTCCTACGCATGCGCAGCCAACAACGGTGCGCGACCCGACTTGCGGGATGGACATCGATCCCTTGACTGCCGCTGCCACGCGTGTCCTGGCTGATACAACGTTTTACTTCTGCTCCACGCGTTGCGCCGAGCTGTTTGACCACCAGCACGTGCGGTCGGCGACAACTGGGGTCACGGAGGGCGCGGGGCTCCGCTGGATCGAGCTGCCACTCGTTGATCTGGACGCACACCGCGGAGCCGAGTTCCTTGCGGCACGTCTCCGTGCTCTACCGGGGGTACGCAATGCTGTGGCCAATCCGAAGACTCGGCTCGTCCGAGTGGAGTATGAGCCGGAACAGACTGATGTGGGCGCTATTGTGGCCCAGGCTCGCGCTGCAGGCTACACAGTTGGTGTCGCCACGATCGAATTAGCCATCGAGGGCATCTATTGTGCCGCCTGCGTTGACATGATCGAGAAGCAACTGAAAGCAACGCCGGGCGTGCTCGAGGCTGCCCTGAACCCGGCTACTCAGACTGCCCGGGTCGAGTACTTGCCGGGCGCGGTAGAGCTGAGTGCCCTTCTCCAAGCTGTTGAGGCTGCTGGCCCTTACCGTGCGAGACCCTCTATCGTTTCCAGCGAGTCAGCTCTGGACAAGGAAGCAGCCGAGCAAGAGCGCGAGTACCGGCGCCTGATGCGCAAGTGGTGGTTTGGTGCCGCAATAGGGGCGCCGACCATGGTCCTCTCGTACCCCTACCTGATCCCAGGGCTGCGCGATCTCTTTCCCCGTGGAAGCCTCCAGCTCACCATACTCTGGGGCATTCTGGGGCTCGCCAGCCTGGCGGTGCTCGCCTACAGCGGCAGTCAGTTCTTTGTCGGAATGTGGGAAGGCCTCAAGCGCCGTCAGGCAACCATGCATACGCTCATAGCCACCGGGACCGGCGTCGCCTGGCTCTACTCGACTATCGTGCTGCTCTTCCCTCGGGTAGTGCCAGCCATGGAGTTCGCTGACGTTTACTACGACGTCACCGTCGTCGTCACTGCCTTGGTCGTCCTCGGCCTGGCGCTCGAAGTAAAGGCTCGGGGAAGAACCTCAGAGGCGATCAAGAAGCTGATCGGCCTGCAAGCCAAGACGGCCCGCTTGGTACGCAACGGGCAGGAACTGGAAATCCCCGTCGAGGAGGTGCTGGTCGGTGACATCGTCGTGGTGCGGCCTGGAGAAAAAATCCCGGTGGACGGCGTGGTACTGGAAGGTAGCTCCTCGGTCGACGAGAGCATGATCACCGGTGAGTCGATCCCGGTCGAAAAGCATCCTGGCGACGAGGTGATCGGCGCGACCATCAACCAGACGGGTAGCTTCCGCTTTCGCGCCACTAGGGTCGGCAAGGACACAGCTCTAGCAAATATCATCCGCCTGGTGCAGGACGCCCAGGCATCAAAGGTGCCGATCCAGCGCGTTGTCGATGTGGTCTCCGGCTATTTCACTCCGGCGGTCATGATCCTAGCTATCCTTGGCTTTGACATCTGGTACCTTTTCGGTCCCGAACCACGGCTGGTCTACGCACTAATTGTCGGGGTGACCACCCTCATTATTGCCTGCCCGTGCGCACTGGGCATGGCCACGCCAATGAGCTTGACCACAGGGATTGGCCTAGCAGCTCAGAACGGGATTCTCATTCGCTCGGGCAACGCCCTACAGGCCGCTGCAAAGCTTCAGGCCATCATCCTTGACAAGACTGGCACGATCACCCGAGGCAAGCCGGAGCTCACCGACGTGCTAGCTGATCGTGGCTTCGAGGAGGACGCGGTGCTTCGGCTGGCGGCAGCAGTTGAGAGAAGTTCCGAGCATCCCCTGGCAGCAGCCATTGTCGAAGGAGCTCGGGCGCGTGGACTGACGTTGCCGGACGTTGCACGTTTCAGCGCCATTCCCGGCCATGGAGTGGAGGCCCAGGTCGAAGGCCACCATGTGCTGCTGGGCAATGCGAAGCTCCTGACTGAGCGCGGCGTGACACTTGGCCGATTGGAGCTAGAAGCGATTCGCCTGGCCGACGAGGGCAAGACGCCGATGTTTGTCGCCATCGATGGTGTAGCTGCCGGCCTCGTCGCTGTGGCTGACACTATCAAGGAGGACTCGGTTGCCGCTATTACGCGCCTAAAGCAGATGGGCCTCGAGGTTGCGATGCTGACAGGCGATAACCGTCGCACCGCCGCAGCTATCGCTCGTCAGGTTGGAGTTGATCGGGTACTGGCCGAAGTACTGCCCCAGGACAAGGCACGAGAGGTCCGGAAGCTTCAACTGGAGGGCAAGAAGGTTGGCATGGTAGGCGACGGGATTAACGACGCGCCAGCGCTGGCCCAGGCTGATGTTGGCTTCGCCATTGGTTCGGGCACGGATGTGGCTATCGAGGCTTCAGACGTCACCTTGATCAGCGGGAGTCTACGCGGGGTGGTGCTAGCGATCGAGATTTCTCGTGTCACGCTGCGCAACGTCTACCAGAATCTCTTCGGAGCCTTCATTTACAACGCGCTTGGCATTCCGGTGGCGCTGGGCGTCCTATACCCCTTCTTTGGGATCCTGCTCAGCCCGATCCTGGCCGCGCTGGCCATGAGCCTTAGCTCGGTCACTGTCGTTACGAATGCGAACCGGCTGAAGCGCTGGAAGCCGAAGGAGCTACCGGTATGAGCACAGACCAGCTCGTGGTTCTCGCTGTAAGCCTGAGCTTGATTGTCGGCATCGTTTGGTTCTTTTGGGGACCGCGTCGGGGTGGCTACCGTGCGCCGATCACGAGTAGCGGCTACCAGGAGGTGATGATTCTGGTAAAAGGCGGCTATACCCCTGACGTCGTTGTCGTCGAGCACGGCAAGCCAGTGCGGCTCAACTTCCGCCGGGAGGAATCCGCAGTCTGCTCGGAGATGGTAGTGCTCGCGGACTTTGGCAAGAGCGCGAAGCTGCCGCAGGGCGAAACCGTGCCGATCGAATTCCTTCCTGAGCAGCCTGGTGAGTATGAGTTCACATGCCAGATGGGCATGTTACGTGGTAAGTTGATCGTGGAGTGAGGAATATATGGGCTAGGAAGATGGATAAGATACTGTGCGTTAGGTTACTGTCTGTACGGAGGTGTCAGAAATGCGTAGACGAATCATCGTTGCACTGCTTGCCGTGGCCCTGGCTGCCGTTGGACCGAACGTCGTAGCTACCAAGACACCGTCTCCTCATGCAGGAACTCCGTTCGGGCAGCACATCGCCAGCATGGCGCCCGATCATCCGCGGACACATGGCCGGTTGTTTGGAGAGTGCGTCAGCACGATGGCCACTACGGGAACCTGCCCGCATCACGAATAGGGGATACCACACGTGCATCAACGGCAGCGCTTGTCTTTGCCGAACGAACATCTCAGAGGTGTGTGACAAAATCGGTAACAAGTGGGGCTTCGCCTCGCTGTTGCTCGTCACAAAGCCGAGCGGGTTTGGCGTGCCGTGTTATGAACGTTGACCGGCGCGACCAGACGCACCAAGTTGGCAGGGCCTGCGAGGATTCTTTCATTCATTTCGTACCAGAAACCACCGGCGGAGTCGATGGACCGCAGACTCCGAGCGACAGAAGTCACCAAGGATGATCCTCGACAGGGGCGTCGGGAAAATCGGTTCCGCTCGCACGCCCCGGAGACTCGGACGGGTCACCTGGTAACCGGGCATGTGATGTGTTGTTCGGTGCACCCGTATACGACAATGTAAAGATTGCCCGACCTATCTGTGCGTCCCGATGCCGGCAATTACTAGCCCGCGTGACCAACATGTGACCACGGCAATAGTGTGTTCGGACATCTGTGACCAGTACCGCCACGCCTGGCATGCCGGAACACCGCATGGCGGCTCTGCGAGTCTCTTTTATCACCGGCAGTATTCCCGAGGAGAGGTCCAGCATGCATTCCAATGCTGGAGCCGATCCCGGGCAAGGGTGAGCAAACAATTAGACCCGGTCAGGAGGTCGCGGCCGAACCGCAACACTGAATCCTAACCGCTCCTGTGAGCAACGACGGCCACATATGACCGACTGCTGGCGCAACGCGTCGTCCGGAAATTCGTCAGCGACGAGGGTGAACACAGCATGGTTAGCCGATTGCGAACGGGCAATCGGCTTAGCGACCACCTGCCCCTGTTACTCGCAGCACCACTCAGCTACTTTGGCCGGTGTGTTCTTTGGTTCGAGATCCAAAAAATACGCTAGAGTGTCACCAACGGCTCCTATTCTGTCAGCGTGATCTCGACCTCGCTGACGAGCGGATCCCCAGTTGCAAGTCCATCCTCGAAGCGATCCAGCCAGACCTTGACGATGAAGCGTCGACCAGGGGCTCCCGTGACCACGTATACTGAGAGGGATACTCCACTAGATGAGGTCCACTCGCGGGTACTCCGCACGGCTCCAGTAGGATCAAAGCCCACCGTCGCCCCGTTGTCCGCTGCTGGAGTTAGCTCAACGATGAGCGGTGCTGAGATACCATGGGGAGAAACCTGCAGCACGAGCTGGAGGTCGACCGCGGTGTCACCCGCGGTCCAGTTTGGGTCACTGACTTCATCGACGGCGGCACCTTCATACGAGACCGTGACGCTACTGACCCATACCGTCCTCCAATAAGCGATGGTCTGTTCTGTCGCCTCGCACATCCCGTTCTCGTTGCTGTCTAGGCAAATGACGAGCCGATCCTCACCGGCTTCACTGCCCCGGTAGGAGAAGGTCGCGGTACCGTCCTGAGTACTCACGCTGACCCCGGACCAAGCGTTAGCACCGGTCGCTGCGGCAACCACCTGCTGCCCAGCCACACCTCCCCACACATTGTTGCGGGGATCGACGAGTTCGACCGTCACCGTAAACTGCCGTTCGTCTTGCCCGGCGCGGAGGTACGCAAAAGCGGGGCCAGGCCATGGGGAGAGCCGCACTTCCGAGGAGAACCCCCACCCGATAAAGAGGCTTCGCTGCGGTTCTGCCGGAACCTCGATTCCCCCGTCACAGCGCCCGCTCCGGTTCAGGTCAGCACACGCGACGACTTCAACCCAGCGATATGACGGGTCAGTCATCGTGTTCTGAGCAGTCAGGGAGATTTCTGCAACACCGTCACTATCAGTCTCGTCAGTCGCTGACACCGGATTAACGCTAATCCCTTGTGGTGGCCGCACCTCGAAGAGTACTGGCAAATCTGGTACCGCTCTCCCACCAAGTGTTGCCCGGTAGCGAACCTGAACTGATTCCCCAAAGACCTGGGCCTCGGTCGATGACTCAAGCGCATCCTCGTACCCAACCCAGATATCGGTCGTGGCTTGGGGCTCGGCGGCGTCGCAGCCTTCGCTACGGTTGAGGTCAGCACATGCCTCCAGGCGAGCGATGCCGCTCTCGCTGGCGTGGGCGCGGAACGTCCAGTTTACCTGCCCCGGGCCGTTCGTCGTTCCGGCGGGCTGCCAACCAGCGAAGGCGCCAGGTCCAGAGAAGACACGCCAGAGAACCGGTACACCGGCAGCGCCAGTCGTGCCTTGCCGCAACCACGCAGTGATCGTGGTGTTCCCACCTAGGGGTAGTGCAGCCCGCAGCGGGTATACGCCAAAGCTGTAGGATCGCGGCTCTGTCCAGCTGATGTACCAACCTTGTCGAAAGACATCGTCACCGTCGCACTGGCCATTCTGGTTTTCGTCAAGACACACGGTCAGAAAATCACCATTCTCCTGAGTGACAGTAACGCTCGCTTGACCGGCTGCGTCTGTCATGCGTACCCATGGACTACCGCGCAGCGGGTGGAAAACTACTCGGCGATTTGCCCAGGGCTGACCGCCGAGGGTAAGCCGTGCAAGAACGTCAAGTGGCTCAGTCCGGACTTGTGTCGCGCTGCCGGTCGAGAAAGTGACCGTTAATTCTACCCCCACCCAGACCGATCGACTTGCACGTGCCTCGCCAGCGTCGCAGTTACCATTGCGATTAACATCTGCGCACGCCTCGACGATATCTCGTCCGGCCCGAGTTCCTGAGTAGGTCCAATAGGCGTAGCCGGTACCCCAGCGGGTACGGTCGCGCCCAACCCAGCTTGGGGTCTGGTTAGGTCCGCTACTTACCTGGAACAGGACCTGGATATCAGCTACAGCAACACCATCCCGACCAACCGCGACAACCACATCGACCTGACCGTAGCGTGCATATCCTTCCAGGGCCCTCCAACCTCCGGGGAGGACGAATTGAACCTGCCACCCACGACCCATAAAAGGCGGTGGGGTCGGCGATGGGACCGGTGTCGGTGTAGGCCCAGGTGTCAGCGTTGGTGGCGGTTGCGGACTGGGTGTCGGAGTAGGTGGTGGCGGTGCTGGACTTGGAGCAGGTTGTCGTGGTCGAGGCTCTTCCAGAACCTGGGCACCGAGGCGACCCAAGAGAATGTCCAGTCGCTCTGGCCAGCTCCCAGGGTGGTATTCAAACCGCTGTCGCTCAAAGTACTGTACGAGAACGGGTTGACGGGTATCAGGATTGATCTCAACAAACTCCTCGCTAATAGGGTATCCGAAAATTGGTAGTCCTCCAAATCTCTCCCAATAGAAGCGGAAACGACCGCATAAGTTGTGCCCTGTCTCCGAGAAGTAAGCGCACCCTGAAACTGGTTGCGCAGGCAGAAACGGCTCTTCCGTTTCGCGTCCACGGGATAGTTCGGATCCGAGGAGTCCGAGAAGCACATCGTAACGCTCTGGCCACGTTCCTGGATGCCACTCGAAACGAGCCCGCTCGAACCACTGGGTCACCCGCCCTGTCGCCGGATCCACAAACTCATCAGTAAGCGGGTAACCGAAGATGGGTAAGCCGCCAAACGCTCTCCAGTAGGAAAGGAAGCCGTGGCAGAGATAGTGTCTGGTCTCAGGGAAATATATGCAAGACTCCTCAGCTCTTGCAGGACGCACGCCATACTCAACTTCACCCACGAACACATGACTATTTAGCATCGTGATGACGAGAACTCCTACAAGAAAGAGGCGCTTCAAAGGGCGCATCCACCCACCCCTTCCTTCTCGAGGGCCGCTATGACATTGGTAGCACACTATTCCTACTCAGTCAAGAACCGTCTTCGCATGAGGTGCAGTGAAACTTGTACTACTAGAACGAGTGCACCGAGAAGGGTCACGGGTAGGGCTACTAGAGGCCGAAGAAGGTATGAGTAACGTAACAGTACGGCGGGGTGCAACACCAGTTCCACAGGATTGGCGGAATCCGGCAATGTAGAGACTGTTCAACTTAAGCCGGTAACCCGCGGATAGCGTGAATTGCCAAGCGATCCAGGGACGAGTATCAGTGGGTAGTGACTCTTGGCTTTGCCCGTATCCTCCTACAAGGATGATCCTCGACAGGGGACGTCGGGAAAGAAAATCGGTTCCGCTCGCACGCCCCGGGATAATACGCATAAGTGCGCTTATGCGTATTACCGCCGGAGGTGAACACCAGCGGCAATCTGGCTCCTGTGCTACACCGTCGCCAGACACGACGAGGCGACTGTGCTTGCGGCGGCGCTTTCACCCCTGGGTCACCTCGCCAGCAACCTCAGCTTGCTCCCGGTGGCACAGCGGCATTCGCGCGACGGCCATCAAGTCCGGCTGCTCCGTCGGTCCCTTCGCGAACGCGCTCCAAAAGCGCTGCCAGGCCAATCCGCTCACTTCCGGCGAACGCAGCCAGCCGCGCCCGGTTGCATCGCACTTCGACCCGCTCCCCTACTGCCAACTCGACGGAAGGCGGCTGGCTCGTTTCCACCGTGATGCCGCAGCGCAGGAGCACTCGATACACCGTTTCGGCCCCTACGAATCGCCGGTCGACCACAACCCCGAGCCCTTCCGGATGCGGCTCCAACACCACGTCTCGTGGACGAAGCAGGAGCTCCACCTGCTCCACAGCCGCTCGGTCCCCTTCCAGTGCAAAGGCTCCGAGGTCACTGCGACCGATCGTCCCGAGCACCCGGGCGGGAACGAAGGTTGCTTGTCCAAGCAGCCGCGCCACCTCCCGGGTCTTCGGCTCGTGATATACCCGCTCCGGTGTATCTACTTGCACGATTGTCCCACCGAGCATGACCGCGACGCGGTCCGCCAACGACAACGCTTCGTCACGATCGTGCGTCACAAGCACTACCGTCGCACCAAGCTCCCGCAGCAGCCGCCGCAATTCTTCCCGCATCCGCTGCCGGAGCTCCACGTCCAGGTTGGCAAACGGTTCATCCAAGAGCAGCACTGACGGTCGCGGGGCGAGTGCGCGGGCGATCGCGACCCGCTGCTGCTGCCCTCCAGAGAGCTGATGCGGGTAGCGCTTCCGGAAGGGCCCTAGTCCAGTAAGTTGCAGGAGCTCCTCGACACGCTCCCGTCGCTCGCTACGCCCCAGACGATGGAGTCCGAAAGCAATGTTCTCCTCCACCGTCAGATGCGGGAAGAGTGCATAGTCCTGGAAAACCAGTCCAATGCCCCGTTCCTCCGGCGGGAGGAACCGATCGCCCCCAGCCACCAACGCCCCAGCGATCTCGATCGACCCCGCATCTGGTCGCTCTAACCCGGCGATCAGCCGCAACGTTGTCGTCTTCCCACAGCCGCTTGGACCCAGAATAGCGAGGAGTTCCCCAACGCGCACCTCAAGCCAGAGATCATGCACCGCCGGATCCTGATGACCGGGATACCACTTCCACACCCCGGCCAGCCGGACTGCTACCGAATGCACCGCTATGCCTCCCTCCCGCGCCGCACCGTCCGCTCCTCCCACCAGCTGAAGAGTGCCATTGGGATTACTCCCGTGCCGAGCAAAAGCAACGTCGGCAGCGCGGCATGTGACCAGTATGCATCCGCCGTTGCATTCCAGATCGTTGTTGCCAGGGTCGTAAATCCAATGGGGCTCAGCAACAGGGTGACCGGGAGCTCCTTCACGGTCGTTAGGAAGACAAGGAGCATGGCACTGAGCGTCCCTGGGAGTGCGAGTGGGAGTTGGACGCGGAGCCAAGTACGCCAGGGCCGCAACCCCAGTGTCCGGGCCGCTTCCTCCCACCGCGGGCTCTGCTGCACGAGTACCGCACGGACTGTCCCCACCGCCTCCGGAAGAAAGCGTAGGGCGTAACCAATGATGAGCAACGGCAGCGTCTGATACAAAGGCGGGAAAAACTGCGCCGAGAGTGAGACAAGGGCCAGTGCAAGGACAATGCCCGGCAGACTGTAGGTAATCCACAGTGGGAGATCGATAAGTCTTGTCAGGCGACTTGTCCCTCGTATGACTGCTCGCGCTACAGGAAAGGCGAGAGCCACGGTGACGATTGCCGCAGCCAGGCTGACCACGAGTGAGTGCAGAAACGGATCGCCCACACCCGGCAGCACCTCGCCAAGACGGCGTGCCCGCCACCACCAATACAGCGCGACACCAGCTGGTAAGCCGAGGGCCCCCCCGCTGACCAGCACGCCAAGACCCGCCAGGAACCAGGCCCAGACACTCGGACGTGCCCGGGGCGCTGGCCGACTCGATCCCGCTGTGCGAAAGAAGGTCGCACGCTGGCGCCACTGTCGCTCAGCGAGAACCAAGACGGCGGTAAGTGCAACGAGAAGTAACGCCAGCGCGGCAGCCGCCGCCCGATCAAACGAGAGTCGATACTGGTTGTAGATGCTGTAGGTCAATGTCGGATAGCGCAGAATCGCGATTGCCCCAAAATCACTCAAAACATACAGTGCCGTGAGCAACATACCAGAGACAAGTCCTGGCCGGAGCAGGGGTACAGTGATAAACCAAAAGGTCGCCAAGCGGGTGTGCCCCAGCGTGCGTGCCGCATCCTCGAAGCTGGGGTCAAGTCCACGCAGACTGGCGCGCACCGCCAGATACACATATGGGTAGGTCACCAAGGTCAACGTGAGCCAAGCACCAAAGAAGCCGTAGATCTCTGGCAACCGCTCAATACCAAGTACCCGCTCAGCAAGGCCAGCCAGTGCACCACGTGGGCCAAGCGTCGCCACGACCGCATAGGCTGTGAGGTAGCTGGGGACAGCCATGGGAAGCGCGAAAAGGATGGCCATGGCACGCCGGCCCGGGAGGGCGACCCGCTCTGTCAGCCAGGCGAGCGGCAGAGCCAGCAGGGCACTCGTCAGCGCCACTGTTGCGGCCAAACCGAGGCTGCGCAAGAGGAGCGTAACGGTTCGTGGATGCTGCAGGGCAGCGAGCGCACTCTCGCTCCCTTGCCAGGAACGCCAGAGAAGGTAGGCAAGCGGGCCCAGCGCAATGAGCGCGATGACAACGGCACACAGTTCGTCCAACGCCAGCGTTCGGTGCTGTCGCCGGAGGATGACTGGCTGTTCAAGCATGGGCCCGCTCACCTGTACCCTCACAGGAGTCCGACCTCCTGAAGGAGTGCCAACGTGCCGCGAAGATCATCGAGATCGGAAAGGTCGATCGCCGGTGGATTGAGTTGCTCGAGCGGCGGCAAGTCTGGATGCGCTGGTACTCCCTTGAGCAGTGGATACTCAAACGTCTGCTCAGAGAAGTAGCGTTGCGCCGGTTCGCTCAACAGATAGTCCGCCAGCTGCAATGCGAGATCCGGCGCGCGACTGCTGGCGAGGATACCAATGCCAGCGACGTTGACCAGACCACCAGGGTCGCCGTTGGTATAGAAATAGTTCTCCGCTGGCAGCGGCTGGCCTGCCTGCGCACGCTCCCGCATGAGGTAGTAGTGGTTGACGAACCCTGCCTCGATCTCCCCCTTGATTGTCGCCTGCACAATGCTCGAATTGTTGGGAAACACTCGCGGGTCGAGCGCCTTGATCCCCTCTAGCCAAGCCCGCGCCGTGTCCTCTCCGCGTAGACGGCGCAGCGCAGTCACGAAGGCCTGGAACGACCCGTTCGTCGGAGCCCAACCAAGCCGCGCGCGCCAGCGCTCGTTCCCAGCAAAATCGAGGATCGAGTCCGGGATCTCTTCTGGTCGCACTCGTTCCGTGTTGTAAACCACAGTGCGGACGCGGCCACTCACCCCAATCCACACACCCTGCGGCGATCGATAGGGCTCGGGGACACGTTCAAGGAGCTCCGATGGCAATTGCATCAGTCGCCCCTCCTTGGCCAAGGCACCGAGTGCACCAGCATCCTGGCCAAAGAACAGGTCTGCCGGTGAGCGTTCCCCTTCTTCTAAGATTGCTGTTGCCAGTTCGGCGGTATCTCCATAGCGGACACGGACGTCCAACCCCAGCTCCTGGCCAATGCGGTCAAGGAGAGGGCCGATGAGCGACTTGGAGCGCCCAGAATACACAGTGACGGTCCCAGTGCGTGTTGCCGGAGTCGACGTGCCAGAAGACGGTGCTGGAGTGAGCGGCATGGTGGCTGGAGTGTTTTCCGTCCCGGCAGTTGGTGTCGGAAGCGATCCTGCAGGGGCAGAAGTTGGCGTAGCTCTTTGCGAGCCACTAGTACAGGCGGCAAGCACCGTCATGCCAGCGGCGAGCCCAAACCCACCGAGGCGGAGGAGATCGCGGCGACGCATCCTTTCCTCCTTCGCTGTCGTCGTGTCTTCTCCGTCCAGCCTTGCTCCTTCCGGAGCGACCGTTGGTTCGGGCTCGGTGGCCACCGCAGAATCCCGACCATCACAGTCGGATTTATTCTCGGTGTACGGACACGCCGATGTCAAGAGAATTCGCTACCAACAGGCAGTAGCGCAGGTTTTTGCGCTTTGGGGATATGGCCTTGTGTTGGCCTGCAGTTGGGTCCGCCCGCAATGACTGTGTCGTGGAAGAGCCGGAACGCGTCCGGGTGACAATCGCCCTCTCCGACGGCACGGGTCAAGAGTGGACCACGCAAGGAGATAAGTCTCGTAGCATGCGACCACGTCGCCGCGTTGTATCGTTGACACCCGCCGCTTGCGCCTCCACCGCAGCGCCAAGCACGAACCCAAGAACCGGTCGCGAGAACACGGGTAGGACCACACATCCTGTGCGAGCCTCGCCGGAAGACAATACACCGTGCCACCCTCTTGACGGTCGAGGCACCGCAGGATATTGTGGCAATACAGTCTCAAGAGGATTCAGCGCAGCAAGGGCTTGTCCATCATGCGCCAGTCTAGCCCAACTCACACTCTCAGCACCGGCGAGCGCATCCTCCGTGCGCTCCAGTTGATCGTCGAACGACAGCCCGATATTTCTGTCAAAGAGCTGGCAATGGAACTCGGGGTTAGCCTGTCCACAGCGTATCACCTGGTTCACACGCTGGTCGCTGCCGGCTACGTCGTTGCGGAGCCGCATCGGAGTCTGCGTCCCGGCCCGGTATTATTTCGTTTGTTGGAGCACATGCAGCCTCGCCCCACGCAACTGGAAGGGTACCGCCCACTCGTCGACGAGGTCGGGCGGATGACGGGATGCCGAGCGTACCTTGCGACGTGGTCGGATCGGGACGTTGAAGTTGTCTATATTCACGGACGCCGCGGTGTTCGGGAACTCCCTGGACTCACTCGTGGCTTCCGCGGCGCAGCGCACGCACTCGCCCTCGGCAAGATCCTGCTCGCTGGTCGAACAGCGGTCGAATGGCCTCCGTATCTCCTCAACGAGTCGCTGCCTCGTTTCACGCCGTACACGCTCTGCCGGCGAGCCGTGCTCGAGCGAGAACTCGCAATGGTCCGGGCAAGTGCCGTCGCCTTTGACCGCGAGGAATACGCTCTCGGCTCCACGTGTATTGCTGTTCCCTTGCGAACCACGGAGGGCATTGCGCAGGCAGCACTTGGGATCAGCGTTCCGACTCGGCGCTTCCAGGTCGAGCGCGACATGCTGGTCGCGCTCCTGCGGCAGCTCTCACTGCCGCAGGGACTCTCATCTCCCAATGAAGAGTGATTTTTGGCACATACTGCCAAAAGCGCCGACAAGCCTTGTGCGCGCGCGGTCCATCGGAGTACGCTCGTCACCAGAACAGTTGCTGATCCCAACGGTAAGGACGGGCCGATGGAGCAGTCCGCGCTCTGGGCACAGCTTGAGCGTGTGCTCGACCCAGAACTTGATGAGTCGATTGTTCGCTTGGGGTTCGTGCGACGACTTGAGCAGGATGGCAGCTCTGTCCGGGTGGTCCTTCGTCTCCCAACCTACTGGTGCTCGCCAAACTTTGTTTACCTTATGGCCGATGGAGTACGGCGGGTGTTGACTGAACTCCCAGGAATTGAATCGGTGCGGGTCGAGCTCGAGGAACACTTCGCCAGTGAAGAGATCTCGAGTGGCGTAACCTCCGGCCGATCGTTCCGCGAACTTTTCCCAACCGAGGCCCAGGAAGAACTGGACGAACTCCGGTACCGGTTTCTCGTGAAGGGTTATGCGAGCCGGCTCCTGGTTCTCGTCCAGGCATTGCGCTCCGCTGGCGCGAGCGATGACGAGCTTGTCGAGTCCTCGCTCGGGCAGCTCGAGCACACGGGAGATCTCGCCTGGCTTGTCCTTGACGATCGGCGTCGTGGTCCGGTGCGTGGTCGCATTGTCGAACGGTACCTCGTCCGGCGTGCGGAGTTGGGGTTGCCGATGCTGCCCGAGTCACCACTACTCCTGCTCGCCGATGGGCAGCCGATCGCTCGCGAGCGGTTGACCGAGGAACTCCGTCGCCTGCGCGCGACCGTCGTCAATCTGCGAGCGAGCACAGCACTGTGTGAGGCGCTCTTGCATAGTCGGCAACAGTGGTGGCAGAGCGAGCGGAAGGAGGTATGGCAGTGATTACCATTGATGGGCAAGAGGTCTTTGTGATTGATGGGCACATGCACTTCTGGGATGGCAGCCCGCAGAACTGGCGCAACCAATGGGGCGAGGCCTGGATCAAATGCTTCTACGACTACCATCTCGCCCTCAGCCCCAAAGAAGCCGTCTGGCCCTTCGAGAAGTTCATGAAGTACAGCGTTGACGACCTCGTCCGCGACCTCTTCCTCGAAGGGCATGTCGACATGGGCATCTTCAACTCCACCTACCTCCGCGAGTTCTTCACCAACGGCTTCAACACCCACGAGCAAAACTACGCCCTCGTCCAGCAGTACCCCGACCGCTTCATCCTCTGCGGCTCCTTCGACCCCCGCTGGGGCGAGGCCGGGTTCGACACCTTCCGCCGCATGGTCGAGCAATACCCCATCCGCGGCCTCAAGCTCTACACCGCTGAGTGGTACAACGGCTCCCGCGGCTGGAAGCTCTCCGATCCCATGGCCTACCGCTACCTGGAACTCTGCCGCGAACTGGGCATCAAGAACATCCATGTCCATAAGGGCCCTACCGTCTACCCCTTAAGCAAGGACGCTTTCGATGTCCATGACATCGACTACGCTGCCACCGATTTCCCCGACCTCAACTTCATCGTCGAGCATGTCGGCTTGCCACGGCTGGATGACTTCTGCTGGATCGCCAAGCAGGAGAAGAACGTCTACGCCGGACTGGCCGTGGCGAGCGCCTTCATCGCCACCCGCCCCCGCTACTTCGCCGAGATCATGGCCAACCTCCTCTACTGGGTCGGGGAGGACAAGATCCTCTTCGGCAGCGACTACGCCATCTGGACCCCCAAGTGGATCGTGGAAGCGTTTGCTCGCTTTGAGCTCCCCGAGGATCTCAAGCAGGAGTACGGCGTGGATCTGACGCCGCAGGCCAAGCGGAAGATCCTGGGGGAGAATGCGGCGCGGCTCTACGGCATCGACATCGCTGCGCAGAAGGCCAAGCTGGCTCAGGATCCGATCGGACAGCAACTGGCCGCTCAAGCAGCCTAAGGGACGCCATTCGGGGCCTGTCACACGGCAGGCCCCGCCAGTCGTGAAAAGGGGGGATAGCGTGCGAGCAGCACGACTCTATCGGTATGACCCAGAGATGCGGGAGGAGCTCAAACTCGAGCAGGTGCCGGATCCCGAAATTCGGCATCCGAACGAGGTGATTGTGCGCATTGTTGCCGCGGGACTCTGCCGAACCGATTTGCACATCATCGAGGGAGTCTGGCGGGAGATCCTCGATCCGGCGGGGACGCTCCTCCCTTATACGCCAGGGCACGAGAACACCGGGATCGTCGAGGCCGTGGGCAGCGCAGTGACTGCCGTCAAGCCGGGCGATCGGGTGATCTGCCATCCGCTGAAGAGCTGCGGGGTGTGCTTGGCGTGTCGGATGGGCGAAGACATGTACTGTACAAATGGCCGCTTCCCTGGGCTGGATTCGGATGGAGGCTTTGCCGAGTATCTGGTGACCAACGAGCGAGCCTTGGTGAAGCTTCCCGCCGAGGTTGATTTGGTCGAGGTCGCTCCGCTGGCTGATGCTGGGCTGACCGCCTACCGGGCAGCCAAGCGGGCAGCGCGCCTGGTGCCGCCTGATGGCTGGGCAGTAGTGATTGGGATTGGGGGGCTTGGCCATCTGGCGCTACAGGTGTTACGCGTGTTGTCGGCAGCACGCCTCGTGGCGGTAGATATTGCGCCACAGGCCTTGGAGCGCGCCAAGGAACTGGGAGCCGATTACGTTCTGCCTGGCGGTCCGGAGCTCGTTGCGCAGGTGCGGGAGCTGACGGGTGGCGGGGCCCATGTTGTGCTTGACTTTGTGGGGGAGCGGGGGGTAGAGCAGCAAGGTTGGCAGATGCTGCGAAAGGGAGGAACCCACCTCATTATCGGGTACGGGGGGCGGCTGGAGATCCCGACGGTGCAGATGATCTTCCAAGAAATGGCGGTGGCTGGGAGTCTGGTAGGGAACTATCGGGAGCTGAGCGAACTCATGGACCTCGCCGCACGAGGACTGGTACGAGTGTACGTGCAGCGGTATCGACTAGAGGAAATCAACCGGGCGATCGACGACTTCAAGCATGGGCGGTACTTTGGTCGCGCGGTGATCGTACCGTAAGCGGCCCTGGGGGGAGGGAGTCTCCAGCATCGTACCATCGAGAGACGGAACGAGCGCCCTCGGACGACCGAGGGCGCTCGTTTTGGTAGCGGGGGTGGGATTCGAACCCACGACCTCTGGGTTATGAGCCCAGCGAGCTGCCACTGCTCCACCCCGCGTCGTAGCGAGCGGAGCGCTAGATCGTCGGCTCAACCGTGCGCGCAGTGGCCTCGCCTCCCGCGCGGTCCCCCGCGCAGTACTCTCCGGCGCTGGTGTGGGGCACGACCCGGTTCGGGATGGGACGGGGTGTTTCCACACCGCTCTCGACCACGCGCACGGGTGAGCCGGCGATCTATTGGTCTTCGTCTGCATAAGATCCGCTCGACTGTGTCGGCGTTCGCCGAACGGTCCGAGATGGACGGACTGGCCTCGGCCATGAGGACGGCTCGGCTCCAGTCGGTTACCCGCTGTCCACCTGCCGCCTCGCTACCGGGTCATCTCCCCGGGGCCTTACCCCCTTGGTGGGGTGGGACGGCTCATCTTGGGGTGGGCTTCCCGCTTAGATGCTGTCAGCGGTTATCCCGTCCGGACCTGGCTACCCAGCGCTGCCGGTTGGCCGACAACTGGCACACCAGCGGTCCGTCCAGCCCGGTCCTCTCGTACTAGGGCCAGCTCCCCGCAACCGTCCACCGCCCGCGGCGGATAGAGACCGAACTGTCTCACGACGTTCTGAACCCAGCTCACGTGCCGCTTTCATGGGCGAACAGCCCAACCCTTGGGACCTCCTCCAGCCCCAGGATGCGACGAGCCGACATCGAGGTGCCAAACCGGGCCGTCGATGTGAACTCTTGGGCCCGATCAGCCTGTTATCCCCGGGGTAGCTTTTATCCGTTGATCCACGGCCCGCCCACTCGGTACCGTGGGGTCACTTGGCCCGCCTTTCGGCCCTGCTCGGGATGTCCCCCTCGCAGTCAAGCCCCCTTGCTGCCCATGCACGCTCCGGCCGATTGCCATCCGGCCTGAGGGGACCTTTGGGCGCCTCCGTTACCTTTTAGGAGGCGACCGCCCCAGTCAAACTGCCCACCAGCCACGGTCCCTGCCCGCGTTCCCACGGGCCAGGTGAGGGCGCAAACCCGACCAGGGTGGTATCTCACCGCCGGCTCCACGGGACCTGGCGGCCCCGCTTCCCCGCCTCCCACCTATCCTGCACAGGCCGGGCCCGCACCCAATGGCAAGCTGCAGTCAAGCTCCACGGGGTCTTTTTGTCCCGCCGCGGGTCACCCGCTTCTGCACGGGTCCAGCAGTTTCACCGGGCCCCCCGTCGAGACAGTGCCCACGTCGTGACGCCTTTCGTGCGGGTCGGAATTTACCCGACGAGGAATTTCGCTACCTTAGGACCGTTATAGTTACGGCCGCCGTTCACCGGGGCTTCCCTTCGGGGCTCTCCACCCCTCCGGTTCACCTTCCGGCACTGGGCAGGCGTCAGCCCCGATACGTCGGCTTTCCGCCTTCGCCGAGACCTGTGGTTTTGGTAACCAGTCGCGCGGGCCTGCTCTCTGCAACCCCCTCGGGCTCACCACCCTACCGGGGCCCCCCTTCTCCCGAAGTTACGGGGGCAATTTGCCGAGTTCCTTGACGGGGGTTCTCCCGCTCGCCTCCGTGTCCTCCACGCGCCGACCTGTGTCGGTTTGCGGTACGGTCACCGCCGCCCTCGCTAGAGGCTTTTCTCGGCTCCACCGCCAGGTCTGCTCGGCAGGGCTTCACCCCCACCTCGCACTCGCCTGGTGCCGCTCCCCGGCCGGGCTTTCCCTCGGCCCACGACCCAGGCTTGGACGGTCCCTCCGACCGCCAGACCCTCAGTGGAGCGTCCCCCCTTCGCTCACACGGGCGCCGGTGGGGCCGGAATCTTAACCGGCTGCCCCTCGCCTACGGCTTCCGCCCTCAGCTGAGGACCGCCTCACCCGCAGCTGACGACCATCGCTGCGGAACCCTTCGGCACTCTCCGGCGGGGCGGATTCTCACCGCCCTTCCGCTACTCGTGCCGGCATTCGCACTCGTCGCCGCTCCAGCACGG
>BEIE01000001.1 GCA_002898255.1 bacterium HR28 | reverse complement strand
GCGGCGTCGCTCCGTCAGGGTTGCCCCCATTGCGGAAGATTCCCTGCTGCTGCCTCCCGTAGGAGTCGGGCCCGTGTCTCAGTGCCCGTGTGGCTGGCCATCCTCTCAGACCAGCTACCCGTCATCGCCACGGTAGGCCGTTACCCTACCGTCTAGCTGATAGGCCGCAGGGCCCTCCTAGCGCAGCCGCTCTCCACGGCCTTTCCTCGTCAAGCCCACCGCTCGACGAGCGTATGGGGTATTAGCCCGAGTTTCCCCGGGTTATCCCCCGCACCAGGGCAGGTTCCCCACGTGTTACGCACCCGTCCGCCACGGTCGGCGCGCTCATCGCGCGCTCCCGTCCGACTTGCATGCATTAGGCACGCCGCCAGCGTTCCCCCTGAGCCAGGATCAAACTCTCCATCCCATCACACTCCACTCACAATCCGCTCGGTCTTCACCCCTCTCGGGGATAGACCGACCGGACTCGTGGCCCACTTGGGATGTCGGCCGCTCCGGCCACGAGGGCTCGGTGCACTCGACCACACTCCAGTTGTCAAGGTGCTCGCGGAGCTTATCGCTCCGCCAGACGCATCCAATACTATACCCATCACCGCCCCTCGTGTCAAGGGCCGCTAACTCACCCCTTTCCTCTCCCCTCCTCACCTCCAACGCAAACGACGCAACTTTACCTCTCGCGGAAAGCCCTGCAACCTCGTTTCTTCGGCGGTATCTCACCCCCTCTAACATCCGAGCCGTCCCACTCCGGTGCGCAATAGCGCTGGTCTACTTTCTCATTCCATCGCTGGCCAGGCCTGCACCGACGCCTTACCCTCATTACCCCACTGCGCCAGTATTCTCACTCTGCACATCGCACTCATCGCACGCACGGCTGTGCTACCCTCAGTGTCAAAATGAAAGGAGTGCATCCAGTGCCAGCGCCAGTTATCGGCATCACTCCAGACATCACCCGGGAATCAGCAGCCCACGGCCTCACCAATCGCCTGCTTTTGAATCTCGACTATGCCGAGGCCATCGCACACGCGGGCGGAATCCCCGTTGTCTTGCCACCTGTCCTCGAACCCGCTCGCTTTCTTGAAAGTCTCGACGGCATCCTCCTCACCGGAGGCGGCGACATCGCACCCCACCGCTACGGCGCTCCGACGATTCATCCCGCAACCTACGGGATATCGGACGTGCGCGACGAATTTGAGATCGCCCTTGTCCACGCTGCACTCAACGCTGACGTCCCACTCCTCGCGATCTGCCGCGGCATGCAAGTTCTCAACGTCGCACTCGGCGGCACGCTCATCCAACATATTCCCGATGAAATTGACAGCGCCCTCAATCACCGTCAGCAGGAACTCGGTATCCCCTCAGGCGAACCGGCACATCCTGTCACAATTCGACCCGACTCGCTCCTCGCCCGTATCGTGGGTACCACCCACCTCATGGTCAACTCCTATCACCACCAGGCCGTCGCCGAGCTCGCCCCTCCTCTTCTCCTTACGGCGACTGCTCCCGACGGGGTGATCGAAGCAGCTGAAATCCCAGGAGCCACCTTTGTCCTCGCTGTCCAATGGCATCCAGAGCGCCTGTTCCAGCACTACCCCGCCCATCACGCCCTGTTCGCTGCACTCATCGAGGCTGCACAGAGTCGCGCCGCTCGCCGCGCAACAGTCGTCGAAAAGAAATGACGCGGGGCAGGTTTGACTACCTGCCCCGCTGGCCTCTCCTTGTGACTGTGGCACTCAGCTGAGTGCCGCAATCGACTCAACCGCCGCTTCTCCACCACGTCCTCGGGCCCGGGTTTCTGCCAGTCGCTGCTGAAACTCCTCCGGCAATGCCGCCTGGAGTACTTCATCGATCGTTTCGACCAAGACGAAGCGCATGTTCTCGCGGAGCGTGGCAGGGAGCTCGTCCAGGTCCATCTCGTTCCGCTTGGGCAAGATGAACGTCTTCACACCAGCACGCTGCGCAGCCAACGCCTTTTCCTTAATGCCACCCACTGGCAGCACCTGGCCCCGCAACGTGATCTCACCTGTCATCGCCACGTCCTCGCGCACCGGGATACCGGTCAGCAACGAGACCAGCGCGGTTACCAGTGTCACTCCAGCAGATGGCCCGTCCTTCGGAATCGCACCGGACGGAACGTGGATATGGATGTCCGAGTCCTTCATGAAGTCCGGGTCGATTCCAAACTGCTCGGCACGTGAACGCACAATGCTCAACGCAGCCTGAGCCGACTCCCGCATAACCTCGCCAAGCTGGCCCGTAATGATCAGATTGCCACGACCAACCATGCGCGTGGCCTCGATGAACATGATGTCCCCGCCAACCGGCGTGACGCCAACGCCGATCGCAACCCCTGGCTGGGCAGTGCGCTCGGAGAGTTCCTCATAGTAGTACCGCCGCTTGCCCAAGAACTCGTGCACCACATCGACGGTGATCGTCCGCGGTACCTCCTGCCCCTCGGCGATGCGCGTCGCCAGCTTCCGTGCGACCGCCGCGACTTCTCGCTCGAGGTTCCGTACACCGGCTTCCCGCGTGTAATGCTGAATAATCTCCAAGATCGCCTCGTCCGTGAACTCAAAATCCTCTGGATTCAACGCATGCCGACGGAACTGCTTTGGAATGAGATACCGGCGAGCGATCTGCAACTTCTCCTCGTCTGTGTATCCGGACAGGACGAGAATCTCCATCCGGTCGCGAAGTGCCGGCGGAATTGTGTCCAACACGTTGGCGGTTGCGATGAACATGACCTTCGACAAGTCGAAGGGCACGTCCAGGTAGTGATCCCGGAAGGTGCTGTTCTGTTCCGGATCCAGCACCTCCAGAAGTGCGGACGCCGGATCACCTCGCCAGTCAATCCCCACCTTGTCGATCTCATCGAGGACGAAGACCGGATCGTTCGTGCCCGCGCGCCGGATGGCCTGAATGATCCGTCCAGGCATCGCGCCAATGTAGGTGCGCCGGTGCCCACGAATTTCCGCTTCGTCCCGCACACCACCGAGCGACATCCGCGTGAAGGCTCGCCCGAGTGCCCGTGCAATCGACTGCGCAAGGCTCGTCTTCCCCACGCCAGGAGGGCCTACAAAGCAGAGGATCGGCTCGCGCCCAGGCTCGCTCTCCTCGCCTCGCTCCTTGCGCAGACGCCGCACCGCAAGGTACTCCAAAATCCGCTCCTTGATCTTCTCGAGATCATAGTGATCCTCATCCAGGATCTGGCGCGCCCGCGCGATGTCGATCTCACCTTCGGTGCTGCGATTCCATGGCAGCGAGACGAGCCAGTCGAGGTACGTCCGGATCACCCCGTACTCGGCCGATGCCGGCGGCAACTTGCTCATCCGCTCCAGCTCGCGGAGAGCCTCACGCCGAGCCTCCTCTGGCATACCAGACTGCTCAATCTTGGCCCGGAACTCGTTGATCTCCGCCTCCTGCTCGCTCGTCTCACCGAGCTCGCGCTGGATCGCCTTGAGCTGTTCCCGCAGGTAGAACTCGCGCTGCGAACGCGCCACCTCTTCCTGGACCTCGCTCTGAATCTTCTTGCCAAGCTCGAGGAGATCCAGCTCGCGGCTCATGAACGCGTTCAGCCGCAGCAGCTTGTCGCGCACGCTGTCCAACTCAAGGAGCGCCTGCCGCTCCTCGGGATCCATTCGCAGGTTCGACGCCAAAAGGTAGACCAAGTGCAGCGGATCTTCGATATTCAAGACCGCCGTAACGAGTTCTTCCGGCAGATTGGACACCAACGAGACCAATCGCTGGAAGAGTTCCAGCGCAGTCCGTGTCAAAGCCTTAACTTCGATCGTATCCTCGACAACCTCAGGGATCTCCTCGACGAGTGCCTTCAGATACGGCTCTTCGGTCACCCACTCCACGATCCGAACCCGGCGCAGGCCCTGCACCGCCAGGCGCACCGTTCCATCAGGTACGCGCATCATCTGCTGGATGCTTCCGATTGTGCCCACCTGGTAGACGTCCTGCGGACCCGCACCTTCCTTCTTCGGATCCTTCTGGAGTACGAGAACAAGCAGCCGATCCCCCGAGGCCACGTCGTCGATGAGTCGCAGCGAACGCGGCTGCCCGGCTGCGAGCGGCACCAGGGTCGTCGGGAAAACAACAGTGTTCCGCAGTGGAAGCACCGGCAAGAGCTTGAGCTCACGCTTCTCGGACCGCGCTTCCCCTTCGACCTGCTGCTCGTTTTCTTCCGTTGGCTTGCGCAGTTCGTCACTCATCGCACGCTCCTCAAGATTCAGGGTCAGTCTCCGTACGGAGCGGAACAGTACGCGAGACGCGTGCTCGCGGCAGGGTCACTTCCAGGAACCCACGCTCATAGACGGCTTCCACGTGATCGAGATCGACCGGAAAGGGCAAAAGAACCTCAGCTTCAAATGGCCCATAGGCGATCCCCATCTCGTGGTAAGTCCGCCGCTGGCCCTCTTCGCGTGGTCGTCGTACTCCAGAGATCTGAAGCACTGAATCGCTGACGACCACGTTGATATCGTCCTCGCGTAGGCCAGCGAGCTCCGCCCGCACAACCAGACCCCGTTCGTCTTCATACACCTCGAGCGGTGGTCTCCAAGGCCGCGCCGCCATCCGCAGGAGCGGTGAAAAACCGACGTACCAGGCTTGGAACGCTTCCACCACTTCCTGCTGGAGCCGGTTTCCTTCGCGACGTGTGCCTCGTCGCACGATCACCATGCTGCGATGCCTCCTCCGCCTCTTCGCGCCGCTCCTCGTATCGCGGCGCACGCCTTGTCCAGCCAGCTCCGAGCCGGAGTATACCACTCCCCGGTACGCCTTGCAATGATCAACGCAACTGCATTGCGCCGGCTTGTAGCAAGTCAGTGCCGTACAGCAAGGCCAGCATCAGGAGCCCCCACGCGATGATCACCCCAAGGAGTGGTCTATCGTCCAAAAGCACCTGCTCCGGCATACCTCCAAGATCCCGGCGGTAGACAAGGTACAAATACCGAAAGATCCCGTACAAGACGAACGGAATTGTCAGCATCATGCGGTGCCCATCGGGAAGGTTGGGTGCCGAGAAAGTGTACAGCGAATAGGCCATGATCGTCGCTGTCGCCGTCACCTGTAGAAGCGCATCCAGTAGCGGAACTGGATAGTCGTCAAGAGTGCGCCGGTGATTGGCTGCGAGGCCCTCCAGCAACAACACCTCGTGCCGCCGCTTGGCAACGGCGAGGAATAGAGCGAGGAGCACCGTACACAGATAGAGCCAGGGCGAGAGTGGCACCTCAACTGCGGCGGCTCCACCCCATACGCGGAGGACAAAACCACCAGCGATCGTGAAAACGTCGAGCAGCGCGACATGCTTCAAGCGCACGCTATACAGCAGCATCAACCCGCAATATCCCAACACAACAAACAACGTCTCACCACCAGCAAGCCAAGAAAAGCACGCTGCCAGCACTCCCAATCCAATGATCGAGATCCAAACATGCCGGGCTTGCAGACGTCCCGCCGCAATCGGACGATGACGTTTGAGAGGATGTTCACGATCAGCTGCTGCGTCGCACCAATCGTTGAAGAAGTAAATCGCACTCCCCGCAGCGCAAAAGGCCAAAGTTGCAAACAGCCCATCGACAAGTGCCCCCTTGTCGAGCAGTCGCCGTCCGAACACCAGCGGCGCCAATACAACAGCATTTTTGATCCACTGGCGCGGCCGTGCTGTCACGAGGAGATCACGCATCAATGTGTACGGGGCAACAGCTGTCACGCTCAGGCGCTTCTCCATTTGACTCATCCACCTGCAGGCTCTAATGCCCCCTCCTGATACACACTATCGGCATTCCAGAGCATCCACGAGTCGAGCCCAGCATCGTACACCGCTTGGATCTGCGCCCGGACCTCTTCCTGGCCATACGGCTTCCCAGGTCCATAAGAAAAATCTTGGAGCCACGCCCGGAACTTCCGTTTCGCCGCCGGGACTCGCGTGAAACCGTTCTCTAAGCTCCATCGAATCACTTCATAGGGATGGTCGTTCGGAACTTCGAAGCCAAGCGACCCAGCCCAGAAGTGCGAAGGATAAAGCATCGGGCACACATAGTCGACGTGTTCTACGACCACTTCGAGATTCTGTCCGATCCCACTGTCGCTCAGTTCCCACATCGTCAAGCCGAAAATATCTGCCGCCAGGTACGCCGGCGTCGGCAAGAGCGCCTCATATGCAGTCTGTAGAAAACTCCCGATCGCGGCCATGCGATTCTCTGCGGTGTGACTGACTCCATAGTCAGCTTTCTGTAAGGGTCCATCTGTTGGGAAGCGAATGTAGTCGAACTGGATCTCGTCAAAGCCGAATTCTGCTGCTTCGACAGCCAGTGCAACGTTATACTGCCAAACCTCTTGGCGATATGCGTTGACCCACGCCACCCCGTTCCAGGTCCGCCAAGCCTGGCCTGTGGTACGGTCACGGATCGCCCATTCTGGCCGCGCCTCTGCCAGGATAGGATCTTCAAAGACCACAATTCGGGCAATTGTGTAAATTCCACGGGCTTTGAGGCGACTCACGAGTTCCCGCGGTTGGAGGATCGGGCGGACCGCGCCGATCTCGTGTGCCAGCGCAACCTGCGTATCGTAGTACACGTGCCCAGTGCTGTCCTTAAGATCGATCACGACAGCGTTCAACTCAGTCCGATCGACCAGTTGGAGCCGTTTTTCCAGCGCTTCCGGTTTTGACGCGACGAGCGCATTAATGTAGATCGCGCGCACGACCAGCGGTTCCAGCGTCACTTGGACCTGGAAGTTCTCCGGTACGATGAGCGATGTGGCACGGTATCCAGGTGCCTTTACGAACACCTGCTGGCCCGGAGCAACCCCCTTGAGCTGGAACGTGCCGTCCTCAGCGACTCGCGTCCAAATACCAGTTGTTGCGACGATTGCCGCCACCGGTTGCCCTTGCGGATCACGGACTACGCCGCGAAGCACGTCCGGACGCAAGGCCAGATCAGCGACGCTCTGGTCAGGACCAAGCGTCACGCGCGCTGTCGCATACTCCGTGTGCTCGGCAACGAGTTCTGCACCCTCTGGAACGCCCCGGAGTACATAATGCCCTGTTGCATCCGTGACCGCACTGGCGAGCGTCACACCGTCACGGACGGCGCGGATTGTCGCACCGGGGATAGGCTGCCCATCTCCGTTCCGAACGACCGAGCCTTGCACGACATTAGAGCGCAAGGGGACCCGCAAACGACGTGTCTCGCGATTCACCGATACGACGACCGCGTCATGATCCGGCGCGACAATACGCAAAGATCCTTCAGTCAGCCTTGGAACACGCACCCGTCCTTCTCGATCCGTCTGGAGCACGCCACTGGGCGTTTCCACGGTCGCCCCCACAATAGGCCGTCCTGTCCCGCGGTCGACCACGAGGAGTTCTAGTTGATCGTCGTGCAACCAAAGCTGGTAGACCGCTGTTCCGAGAACGAGCAACAATGGAATTAGCACGCTCGCCAGACTGATCTTCCAGGACAATTTCCGTCGCTGACCGCGCCGATTCAGTCTGCTGCTCGGGTACACGCGGATCGCTCCGTCTCAGCTCCAACTCCTCATTTCCCCGTCGCGCCGCAGTATGCCATAGCAGTCGTATCCGTCCATCCAAACTGCTCTGATCTTAGAACAGTCCACCCATGGCCCGGACACTCACGACCGAGTGGCAGGCTCCCCAAAACCTCCACGCGATACCGCATGCCCCCAGTCGTCTGGTCCGGCACTGGCAAAATCACCGCTACCTCTTTTCGAGCACGCTTTGTCTGAGACATACTAGCAAGAGCCGCGCAGGCGGCTCTGATGGGATACGGAGCAAGGCTCGGGGGATTCTTGGACTTCAGCACGGTTCTTCAGCGGATGCGTCCGGATCTTCAGCGGGTGGAGGATCGTCTCCTCGCGGAGACTGCACTCGAGTTCCCGCTGGTCGGCGATATTCTACGAGCCCTGATTGTCTCGGGCGGGAAACGTCTGCGTCCGTTGCTCCTCCTCCTTGCCGCGAAACCGTTCCGTTACGACCTGGAACGACTGGTCCCTGCAGCAGCTGGCATTGAGCTCCTACATACAGCATCACTGATTCACGATGATTCGATCGACGGGGCATCGCGTCGGCGAGGACAGCCGACACTCAATGCCCTCTTCGATTCCTCCATCGTCATCATGGTCGGCGACTACATGTTTGCACGATCAGCCATGCTCGCCGCTTCCACTATGAACCCACGTGTACTTGCCGTGTTCGCGCGTTGTCTCGGCAGCATCTGCGATGGGCAGCTTCGCGAACTCTTCGCTTCACGGCGAACCGATATCAGTCTCGATGACTACCAACGCCGGATCTACGGGAAGACCGCGTCGCTTTTCGCTGGATCCGCAGAAATCGGCGCCATTCTCGCCGAAGCCCCCGAAGACCAGATCGAAGCACTGCGTGAGTTCGGCAGCGCCATGGGAATGGCCTTTCAGATCGTTGACGACGTCTTGGACTTCCGCGGGAGTGAGGACGAACTCGGGAAGCCGGCTGGCCAGGATTTGCGTCAGGGGACTGTGACGCTTCCGACTATGCTCTTCCTCGCTGACGGGAAAGCCACGCGTGAGGAACGGGAATTCGTCGAGGAAGTGATCCGGTATGGTCCAGCAGACGATGCAGCCCTCACAACGGCCGTCCGTCTCATCCGCGAGTCGGGAGCTCTTGAGGAAGCGCTCGCCGTAGCAAAAAGCTATGTTGAAGAAGCCAAGGAACTTTTGGCGGAGCTACCACCAACCGAGGGCCGTGCAATGTTGGCAGCCCTCGCCGATCATGCACTCGCTCGCCGGATCTAACCTCAAAGCGCGATCAGACTACGTTCATACATCCGCTCGAACAGCCGCTCCCAAAATCGTTCTCCTGGGGCAACACGCTCGATTTGCAAAGCCAGTTCATGCGGTTGTGCGGGGGTTATCAAGATAGTCGATAGCCGCTGCTGATACCGTCGCTCCACCGCCTGGTCAAGGAACACGAGTTCATGACGATGGCGCGGTTGAACCCCCGCAACAATAAGGAGGTCGGAGACCATCATCCGCGCGAGGTTATCCCGCGACACGCGTGTCGCGATGTCAAACTCTTCCCGTGCTCGCCCTTGTAGGCTTTGTCGCTGCGCAGCCAGCGATTGCAACTCGACCTCGACCATATACGCATTCAAGGCGAAGTCTCTCCAGGGCACGAAGTAATACGTGTACAGCAGCTGATACTCGGCCAGACGCCCCAGGATGAACGCTGCAATGCGATTCCCGCGCTGGCCACGTGCATTGAAGATGAACCAACCGTGCCCAGCACGCACATGCTGCTCGAGCGTATCGAAGAACTGTGTCAACCGCCCTAGCAGATCCACATCCTGCAGTGACGGCTGCTCGTGAGGAACCGTTTCGCCCGACACTGCTCTTGCCTCCAGCTTCCGGGGATTGCCCCGGGATGCATTCCTGGTATGCCAATTATGGCGCATGGCTTTCCGGCCGAGTCGGCTCCTTCCCGCCTTCTTCCAGGCCCAACCGCTCTCGCAAGAGCTTGTAAACCGCTTCCGCGTTGACTCCCTGCGCGACCAAGGCGGGTGCACCTGCATCGGCACGCCATACCGTGCGGCCACGAAGCTCGCTTGGAGAGGTCAAGACATGCACAAAGGCTCGCTCACCGGTGACAAGATCCGGCCTGGCAGCTACAGCGACTGCCACAGGATCATGTAAGGCGAAGGAGTCGACTCCGCGCTCGTCAAACGCCCAGCGTGACACTTCATAGGCGAGTCGGGGCCCTGGGCGATCGGATCCCGCAAGGCGTTCTCGCGCAGCCCGGTCGAAGCGCACGCCCGTTGTGACGTCTAGCCCGACCCAGATAGTCCGAAACCCAGCTTCCGCGACAATATGGGCGGCCTCTGGATCACTCCAGACGTTGAACTCTGCAAACGGCGTCACGTTGCCTGGTACGGCAAACGCACCACCCATAATGACCAGCCCCTCGACGAGCTCCGGCAGGCGCGGTTCCAGGCGCAACGCGATGGCCAGGTTTGTTAACGGCCCAAGACACACAAGGCGAAGTGATCCAGCATACCGCCGTGCTGCCCGTACGATCACCTCTGGTGCAGCTGTATCGAGAATCGGTCCGGAACGTTGAGGCACAAGCATCGCTCCACCAAGACCATCGGGTCCATGGAACTCCCGAGCATCCCGGTGTGGACGGAGTAGTGGTTGACTCGCGCCGCGTGCGACCGGAACTGACACCGCTCCGAACCAGTCGAGCACGCGACGCGTGTTCTGGGTTGCCTGGTCAACGTCCACATTGCCGGCCACTGTCGTCACGGCGATGACACTGAGTTCAGGCAGGGCAAGCGCAAGTCCGAGCGCAAGCGCATCGTCCACGCCTGTGTCAACGTCGATGACTACTGGAAACATACCTCCCCATCCGTTCTGCATCGGCCACACCTTCCGACGAGAGCAGGTATACTCGCCCGCGGCCGTATGGTGGAGGCATTGGGTGTGAGGAAGACACGACGGCAGCGCATGCAGGGAGTAAGACGGTCGCTACTCATTCTCCTCTTGCTCGTAAGTTGGCTTTTTCCACGTTTCGCCGCTTCCGTTCGCGCACAATCCAGCGATTACCGACTCGAACCTGCATTGACATCGTCGGTCGGCCTCCAACTGAGCTCCCTGCGCGCCTCCGGATCACTACTCGTCTGGGAAGATCGCCGGAACGGTGCCCCGGATGTCTATGCCTACGATCTGGACGATGCTCGAGAGTTCCGCCCTGATCGCAGTCCCGGAGCTCGGTCCCAACCTGCCGTCAGTGGTACGCGCGTGATATGGGTAAGCGGGGCCGATCCATCGCGCGCCACGATCGTCGGTACGGACATCGCCAGCGGTGCCACCTTCACCGTCACCGAGCAGCCAGGGCAAGTGGAACAGCCGGCAATCGATGGCACACTCGTCGCGTGGCGCGAAGTGCGTGGAGACCGAGGCCAGATTCGCGTACGAGACTTGCAAACTGGGCAGCGTTACGACCTTGCTCAAGGCGATGCCAACCAAGCGAATCCGGCCGTCAGCGGACAATTTGTTCTTTGGCAAGAGTTCCGCAACGGTAGTTGGGATCTTGTCCTTTGGGACAGCCAACGTGGAACCGTCACCCCTGTCGTCACCTCTCCGGATGACGAGACCGACCCGGTAATTGCCGGCGATTGGATCGCTTTTCGCCGCCAAGCCCGCAGCGGTGGGCCGCCATCGCTCATCCTGCTGGATCGTCGAAGTGGTTCAGAGACGATCATCACCGAGGGACACTTCATCGGGCGAATCGCGTTGAGTCAACGATTCGTGGTGTGGGAGGATTGGCGCTCGGGCCTTCCCGAACTCTACGCCTACGATATTGCGCTTCGGACGGAATTCGCGCTCGCACGGGCACAGCGCGTTGCCTGGCCAACGGTCTCTGATCGCGTCATCGGGTGGGTTACCGAACTCCCAGGCGGTCGCGGGCGTGTGCAAGCCTTAGCCATCCGCCAGCGTCTTCCCTCCGATCCACAAGAGCCCCCAGCCGTGCCCTCGCCTGATCGGGTGTACTTTACACAGACCAAGCATTTTTTGAGTGGCGGATTCAAGCGCTTCTGGCAGACACATGGCGGTGAGCGCATCTTCGGTTACCCCCTGACCGAAGAGTTTTCGATCACTGACCCAACAACGGGAGAACAGATCATTGTCCAGTACTTCGAACGTGTGCGTCTCGAATATCGTCCCAACGCGCCGGAGGATCAACGGATTACCATCGGTCGACTGGGCGCTGAACTCACAGCTGACCGAGCCTTCGCACCGGTACCGCCGTTCCCCGACTCACCGGAACGCCGCTACTTTCCTGAAACCGGCCATTCGCTCTCCTTTGGCTTCAAGGAGTTCTGGGAAAAAAATGGCGGAGTGAGCGTCTTCGGGTACCCAATCAGCGAGGAATTCACTGAAAATGGGCGAACCGTGCAGTACTTCGAGCGAGCACGCTTCGAATACAACCCGAACGCCCCTGACGAGGACTCGCGGATTACTCTCGGTCTCCTTGGTCGCGAAGCCCTGCAGCGAATGGGGTGGCTCCCGCGTCCCCCTATCGACACGACGATGTTAACCCGCTGAGCGCAGCTCGCTTAGTCAATGATCGCTATGTAGAGATCATTGACGTTCGTGCCCGTCAACCCAGTGACAACAAGCGCTCCGACCGCCGCCAGGGCCGTCGCGGAGTCGTTCCGGTGCAATGCATCCCGAGCATCGACACCGAGAACACGCAACGCGTCGACCGTCCCTGTATCAACCACAGCGCCGGCAGCTCCACTTGTGCCGTCGTCCCCATCCGATGCTAGGCTCGCGATCGTGATGTCGCGCGCCCCAGCCACCGCAAGCGCGGCTGCCAGTGCCATTTCCGTGTTCCGGCCTCCGCGTCCATCCCCCCGAACGGTCACCGTAAGTTCACCTGCCGCGACCAACGCGACTGGCGGTGCCCACGGTAGACGCTCCTCCCGTACCGAGCGCGCGAGGGTCGCCCAGAAGCGCCCAAATTGGCTTGCTTCGCCGGTATACCGCGTGCCGCACAGAACCGCCGGAAGTCCACGCACGCGGCATGCTTCGACCGCCGCACGCGCAAGCACGGCCGCATCGGCCAGCACGACAGATTGGAGCACATTTCCCAACCGAAGCGACGATCTCTCCGGCTCTTCCAGGATGGCGCGAACTGTTTCCGGAAGGTCGAACCACACATCGAGTTGTCTGAGTGTTCTTGCTATGTCTTCGGTCGTCGTTTCCGGCTCGACTGTTGGCCCGCTTGCAATTACCGGAAGTGGGCTCCCCAATACATCGGAAACGATGAGATTGATAATGCGCGCTGGTGCAGCTGCCCGTGCGAGCCCGCCCCCCTTAAGTTCGCTCAAACGACGCCGCACTGCATTCAGCAGCCAGATATCGGCTCCAGCCTTAAGTAACCGTTCCGCTGTCAGCAGAACATCATCTAAGTCCAGGGGGGCGCGCGGTACCTCGGCTAATGCAGATCCCCCACCTGACAGGAGAACAAGAACGAGATCGTTCCGATTCAGCCCCCGTACCGCTTCCAAGAGTGCATGCCCAGCTCGGAGACTTCGTGCGTCCGGGAGGGGATGACTGCCCGGGACAACATGACACAGCTCCAGCTCAGCATAATCCTCACTGTCGCTCTTTGGGACCACCACGCAGCGATCAACCCGCCCCCCGAGCACGCTCAGTGCCCCACGCGCCATTGGCACTGCCGCTTTGCCGAGTGCTAAGACCACAAGACGGCTGTCACGTCCGAGCCGATGCGGGATACCACGAACGAGAACCGCATTGTCACGCAGTTCAATTGCCTCCCGGACGAGCCGTTCTGGATCGACAGCACTCAAAGCCTCACGGAAGAGTTCTTCAACAAAACGTTTCAGGCGCGGTTCGAACACGGGACACCCTCGCGCTCACACTGGCGGATTGCCTCCAAAACGTGACGGAGATCGTAGGGCAACGGCGTCTCGAGCTCGATTGTTTGGCCTGTGCTCGGAAGAGTAAAGCGCAAGTAGCGGGCATGCAAAAACTGCCGGGGGACAGGGACACAGAAAGGACGGTCTCCTCCGTACTGTTGGTCTCCGACGACTGGGTGACCAATGAACGCACAATGGACGCGAATCTGGTGCGTCCGTCCCGTCTCAATCGTAACGTCCAAGAGTGTTGCGCAACGGAAGCGTTCCATCACGCGAAAGTGCGTGATAGCCGGCCGTCCCCACGGAACAACTGCCATCTTTGTCCGTTCACGTGGATCCCGGCTGATTGGTGCATCGATTGTCCCGGAATCTGGTTCGACCACACCGTGGACCAGCGCCGTGTATTTTTTGACAACGCTTCGACTCTGCCATTGTTCCAGTAAGGCGAGGCGTGCCGGCTCCGTCTTGGCGACCACGAGCAGCCCCGACGTGTCCTTGTCTAGTCGATGCACGATGCCCGGTCGATGACTTGGTTGGACTTGGAGGTCAGGGCGAATCGCCTTCAGTGCATTTACGAGGGTTCCATGCTCGTGTCCCGGTGCAGGATGCGTCACGATCCCAGGCGGCTTATCGAACACGATAATATCGTCATCCTCATAGATCACCGGGATCGGGAGATACTCTGGCTCGAGATCGCTGGGCGGGGCGACTGGTGGCAGATACACCTCCAGGCGATCACCATAACGGACTCGTTGAGCAGGCTTGCACGGCTCACCGTTGACGAGGATCTCTCCCCGCTTCATCATCTGTTGCACGAAGCTGCGGCTCATCCCCGTCACCCGGCTTGCGATGAGCTTGTCGAGCCGCTCCCCGTGCTCTCGCTCAGAAATTTGCAAAACCAGCCGTATTGCTTCTTGGGGTTGGGTCGTCATCGTGTGCGCTGCTCCGCATCAATCCGTTCGGTCCGGCTCCCATCTATCGGTGTCCGCGTCACCTCCGGCCACACAAGCAGGCCAACCAGTAACAACACTCCGATGGTGATCGCGCTATCTGCAACGTTGAAGGTCGGCCAAAACGAGAAATCAATGAAGTCCACCACGAATCCATGGCGGAAGCGATCAACGAGGTTTCCCAGCGCACCACCAAGCTGCAGGCCTAATGCCACAGCTCCAGGCCAGGATGCGACAAGTGCACGGAACCATACAGCAAGGACAACGACAACCGCGAGCGCCAAGAGAGCCAACAGAGGATTCTTTCCTTGGAAGAGCCCAAATGCGGCTCCGGTATTCTCAACGTAGAAGAGGCGAAGAATACGAGGAATGAGCACGACCTCACTGACGGGGCCACCTGGTGCCAGATAGGCGAGGACGAGCGCCTTGCTGATCTGGTCGACAAGCAGCACCACGGCAGCGACGCTCGCGACAATCTCCCACCCTCGAGTCCGCACTGCTTATCTCCTCATGCAAACCAAGGATAGCCGCTAACACCGCTGCTGCGGTACGGCGTCACCGTCCAATTCTACCGCCATTGTGACCACCACTCTCCTGCGCCTTCCCGCGGTACTATCTGCAGATAAAGGGAACGGGGGAGGCATGACACGGCCATTGCGTCTCGTGATTGGCGGCGGCGGAACCGGTGGTCACACCGTACCAGCCCTCGCAGCATTGGACGCATTGCGCGCTCAAATCGATGTGGAAGTGCTCTGGATCGGTTCACGCCGCGGCGTCGAACGACGCTTTGCTGAGCAGAACAATATCCCCTTCCGGTGGATTCCCACCGGGAAACTCCGCCGGGATCCGACCCCGCGTACGCTCCTTGACCTCGCCGCCGTCCCTCTCGGTATTCTCGCTGCAGCTTCTTTGATTCGTACTTTCCGCCCAGATGTGGTCTTCGGAACAGGTGGGTACGTCAGTGTGCCCGTCGTCATCGGTGGCTGGCTCAATCGGGTTCCAATCGTCATCCACGAGCAGACGGCCATCGCGGGTCTTGCGACACGGATTGCCGCACGGTTCGCTGACGCAGTCGCGATTTCCTTCGAAGCGACGCGTTCACGGCTCCGGCACAGTAGGTCCGCTATTGTCCACACCGGCCTCCCTATCCGCCGTGAACTCTTCCGAGGCGACGCCCAACGTGCTCTCGAGCACTTCGGTTTTACCAAGGATCTCCCACTCGTCTATGTGACTGGCGGCGTTCTGGGCGCACACGCACTCAATCAGGCTATCGCCGCCGCCTTACCTGACCTTGTGAAGAGCGTTCAAGTGTTGCACCAGTGCGGGCCAGCACGCATCAATGGCGATTTGCCTCGCCTGGTCGAGCGACGCAGCACGCTTCCGTATCCGCTGCAAAGACGATACGCGGTGGTCGAGTTTCTCACCGAGGAACTCCCAGATGTCTATGCCGCCGCCGATCTCGTCATCAGCCGGGCTGGTGCCAGCACCGTCGCCGAGCTCGCCGCACTCGGCAAACCCGCGATTCTCGTCCCTCTCCCTGGGGCACGCGGCGACGAGCAGACCGCCAACGCGCGCCTGCTCAATGATCTCGGGAGCGCGATTCTCCTGCCACAGCGCGACTTGACCCCTCAACGTATCGTCGCACTGGTCGAGAGGTTGGTTGCGGACCGAGAAGCACTTGCGGCAATGGGACAACGGGGAAAGGTTCTGGCCGTTCCCGACGCAGCTGAGCGCCTGGCGGACCTCATCCAGGCGACAGCTCGCTCCCGTTCTGCCGCGAACGCACCGCCTGTGCCGCGAGCGCGCTGACCGCCTCGGCTAACGAACTAATGGGGATCAGTCGGAGTTCGGCAGACAAGCTCGCCACTCGGCTGGATGCTGGGACGAATGCACGCTCGAAACCCAACCTCGCAGCTTCCTGCAACCGACGCTCCAAGGCGTGGACACCGCGGACCTCGCCTGCCAGTCCAAGCTCGCCAATGTAGACAGCCGTAGGATCCAGCGGAATCCCGCTCGCTGACGAGGCGATCGCAAGTGCGACCCCGAGGTCCGCTGCTGGCTCAACGAGACGAATACCGCCGGTCACATTAACGAACACGTCCTGGTCCGCAAGGCGAAGCCCTGCATGCTTCGTCAGCACAGCGACAAGCAGCTGCAAGCGTGTGGCATCGAATCCCGTGGCAACACGGCGAGGCGTTCCGTAGCCAGCTGGGCTTGTCAGCGCTTGTACCTCGATCAGGATTGGACGCGTGCCTTCCAGCGCAACGACGACCGCGCTTCCTGGGGCATCCCGAACTCGCTCGGCGAGGAACAACTCCGAAGGATTCCCAACATCCCGCAGTCCAGAATCGGTCATCTCAAAGACGCCGATCTCGTTCGTCGACCCGAACCGGTTCTTTACCGCGCGCAGAATTCGGTGCTGGTAAAAGCGTTCCCCCTCCAGGTAGAGGACCACGTCGACCATATGCTCAACTACCCGCGGACCAGCAATCAAGCCTTCCTTCGTGACGTGACCGACCAAGAAAATAGGCGTCGCAGTCTGTTTTGCAAACCGGAGGAGCTGCGCTGTACAGTCGCGGAGCTGCGATACGCTACCTGGCGAGGATTCGAGCGCGGTCAGATAGACAGTCTGAATGGAATCGACGACGATCATCGTCGGCCGGAGTTCCTCGGCAGTCTCGAGTACACGATCGAGAGCTGTCTCGGGGAGAACAACAACGCCATCACTGACGGACCCGAGTCGATCGGCGCGGAGCTTAATCTGTTCCGGCGATTCCTCCGCTGCCACGTACAGGACCTCCTGACCGTATTCCGCTAAACGGAGAGCGACCTGCAACAGGAGCGTCGACTTCCCGATGCCAGGATCGCCCCCGAGCAGAACCAGTGATCCGGGGACAAGACCTCCACCAAGCACGCGGTCGAACTCCGGCAAGCCAAGCGTGAGACGTCGTCCCTCAGCACTCCTCACTTGAGAAAGACGCTGTGGTCGCGTTCCACCGCCTGTCTCAGGGGCCTTCCCGGAGGACGACTCGACAGTCTTCTCGACCATCGAGCCCCACGCTCCACACGACGGACACCGCCCGAAGTACCCTGGACTCTCCAGGCCGCAGGCCTGACAAGTCCACACTGTTCTCCGCCGCTGACGCCCTCGTGACACACTGCCCCCGATCAGTTAACGCGAACACTCGTTCGCCCAGAAGTATAACGAATGCGGCACCGGAATTCTCCGGTGCCGCATTCCTGCCAATACCAATCTCAGTTAGGAGACAGTGCTGAGAACCTCTGCTGGCTCGATCGTCAGCAGCTCGTCCCGCACGTCAATGAGTACGGTAGAGCCTGGCTTGAAGCGTCCTGCCAGAATCGCCTCGGCCAGCGGATCTTCGATCAGGTTCTGGATAATCCGCCGCAGTGGCCGCGCGCCGAACTGCCGATCGTAACCGCGCTTCGCCAGGAGATCCTTGGCAGCGTCGGTCACCTCCAGGCCGATCTGCTGCTCGGCCAGCTGCTTCCGGATCCGTTTCAACTCCAGGTCAACGATCTGACGCACGTGCTCCGGCGTCAGCGGATGGAAGACGATCACCGCGTCGATCCGGTTGAGGAACTCCGGCCGGAAGGTCTGCTTCAACTGCGAGAGCACCTTGTCCTTCATCGCCTGGTAGTCAATCTGCGCCTTCTTCGCCGGATCCTCAGCCACAGCGAAGCCCAGTGTGCCCTCGCGCTGGATCAACTCCGCGCCAATGTTCGAAGTCATGATCAGGATCGTATTCCGGAAGTCGACGCGTCGGCCCTTCGCATCCGTGAGATTCCCATCCTCCATAATCTGCAGGAGGATGTTGAACGCTTCCGGATGCGCCTTCTCGATTTCGTCGAGAAGGATGACCGAGTAGGGCTTACGCCGTACCGCCTCCGTCAGCTGCCCACCTTCCTCGTAGCCGATGTACCCCGGAGGCGCCCCGACCAAGCGCGACACGGTGTGCCGCTCCATGAACTCGCTCATATCGATCTTGATGAGCGCATCCTCACTTCCGAACATGAATTCGGCCAGGGCGCGTGCCAACAATGTCTTCCCAACCCCGGTCGGCCCGAGGAAGATGAAGGTCCCAATCGGCCGCCGCGGATCCTTCAGACCAGCCCGTGCACGCCGCACAGCCCGCGCGAGCGTCGAGATGGCCTCATCCTGCCCGATCACGCGCTCGTGCAGTGCCTCCTCCATGTGCAGCAGCCGCTCGCTCTCCTCGGTATGCAAGCGGGTGAGCGGGATGCCGGTCCACATGGAGACGACCTGTGCGATGTCCTCCTCCGTCACCACGGGCTCTTCCTGCCCTTGCTCCTCCCGCCAATGCTGCTCGAGCTCCTGGATGCGCTGCACCAGCTGCCGCTCACGCTCGCGGAGCTCTGCTGCCAACTCGAACTCCTGGCTTGCCACCGCCGCATCCAGCTCACGACGCAGCGACTCCAAGCCGCGCCGCGCTTCCTTGAGCGACGGCGGTGAAGCCGAGCGGTACATGCGCACGCGCGATGCAGCCTCGTCCACGAGATCGATCGCCTTGTCCGGGAGGAACCGATCAGTCACGTAGCGGGCAGCAAGCACCGCTGCCGCATGGAGCGCACCATCTGAGATCTTCAGCTTGTGGTGCTCCTCGTACCGCTCGCGGATCCCCTTCAGGATCTCGATCGTTTCCTCCACGGTCGGCTCATTGACGATGACCGGCTGGAAGCGCCGCTCCAGGGCAGCATCGCGCTCGATGTACTTCCGGTATTCATCGAGCGTTGTCGCGCCGATCGTCTGCACCTCTCCGCGCGAGAGCGCCGGCTTCAGGATGTTCGCAGCATCAACGGCACCCTCGGCCGCACCAGCACCAACCAGGGTGTGGAGTTCGTCGATGAAGAGAATCGTGCCCGATTCCTTCACCTCGGCGACGATCTTCTTCAGCCGCTCTTCAAACTCCCCACGGTACTTGGTTCCTGCCACCAGTGCTCCGATATCGAGCGCGACAAGACGCTTACCCTGCAACGGCTCTGGCACATCGCCAGCGACAATCCGCTGCGCCAGACCCTCCACGATTGCCGTCTTCCCGACACCCGGTTCCCCAATCAGTGCCGGGTTGTTCTTTGTGCGCCGTGACAGAATCTGCATGACGCGCTCGATCTCATTCTGGCGCCCGATGACTGGGTCAAGCTTCCCCAAACGAGCAGCTTCGGTCAGGTCGAACCCCAGCGCATCGAGATACGGCGTCTTTGTCTGTTGTGCACGCTGCTGATAGGCCGTGCCTTGAGCCAGGACCTGCAGCACCTGCTGGCGCACCTTCTCCAGGTTCACCCCAAGGCTCTCCAGCACTCCAGCAGCGATCCCCTCGCCCTCACGGACGAGACCCAGCAGGAGGTGCTCTGTGCCAATGTAGTGGTGTCCAAGACGACGCGCCTCGTCGACCGCATACTCAATGACCTTGCGCGCTCGAGGAGTAAGCCCGATCTCACCGACGACCGTACTCTCCCCGCGCCCGATGATGAACTCGACGGCGCTCCGCACCTTAGGCAACTGCACGCCCATGCTCTGCAGCACGCGCGCAGCGACCCCTTCCCCCTCGCGCACAAGGCCGAGGAGCAGATGCTCCGTCCCGATGTAGTTGTGATTGAACCGCCGCGCTTCTTCCTGCGCCAGCGCGAGCACTTTCCGTGCTCGTTCCGTGAACTTTTCGAACTTATCCGCCATAGCACACTCTCCCGGGCGAACGCCCGTTTCCCTTCTCTCGAGAGATGTTGATAAAGGCGCTGTGGCGAGTAACCCCGCACGCCCTCGGCTACTGCGTCTCACCTCCTGCACCGATGAAGTGTACTCCCCTTGGGCACTATCTCCAAATCCCGGGAAGCCATCTGTCAGGAAGCCGGAGCCCCCAGGTGGGAGGCTGGGGGCTCCGGACGCAGTTCTCCAGGACGTTTTGGTCTCGCCACTCTGTTGTGCGATGTGCTTTGCTGGTGAGACTTAGGCGTCTCCACCATGTTCGGCCGGTGGTTCTTCGTCCTCCGGCTCGATGTCGACATCCGCCTCGACAGGCTCCTCGCCCTCGGGGGCATACGGTGTAATACCCCGCGCCAAGAGCTGCTGCTTGATCGCAACCGCCTCGGGCCCCAGCACCGCCTCGAGTTCCTCATCTGCAACCTCAAGCGCGCGCCTGAGACTAAGCCCGATGCGCCTCCTGGCCGGGTCTATGCGAATCACCTTGACAATGACCTCGTCACCCTCTTGGAGCACCTCATTGGGATGCTCCACCCGCCAGCCAGCCAGCTCCGAGACATGAATGAGCCCCTCAACTCCCTCCTGGAGACGCGCGAAAGCCCCAAAGCTTGCGAGCTGGGTAATTGTGCCACGCACGAGCTGCCCAACCTGGAACTGGCTCGCTACCTGCATCCAGGGCTCAGGCTGCGTTCGGCGAATGGACAGCGCAATCTTCCGCTGTTCTGGGTTGACCGAGAGCACCATCACGTCAACTTCGTCACCAACACGCAAGACCTCGCTGGGGTGCTTAACACGCGTCCAGGAAATCTCCGAAAGGTGAACGAGGCCATCTGCCCCACCGATGTCCACAAACGCACCGAAATCGGCAATGCTCGTGACACGGCCTCGCCGCGTCTCACCCTCTCGCAGCGTCTCGATAAGCTGCGCCTTCATCGCATCACGCTGCTCCTGAACAGCTTGCCGCTCCGAGAGGATCAGCCGATTCCGGTGACGATTGATCTCGATGATCTTCAACTTCAGGCGCTGCCCGACCATCCGCGCCATGTCAGCCTGCTTGCTCACCTCGTCACCGCCGCGGATGGCCACCACCTGCGACGCCGGCACAAAGCCGCGGATGCCATCGAGGTTAACGAGGAGACCACCCTTGTTGTAGTTCACCACCTCTGCCTCGATGACTCCACCGGCCTCGAAGATCTCCTGCAGGCGCCGCCACGTCTTCTCCTGGCGTGCCCGATCGATCGAGAGCACTGCTTGGCCGGCCTGATCTTCGGGCTGCAGAACAAACACCAAAATGCGATCACCCGGACGTAGACGCCCCAATTCCTCAGGCGTCAACGTTTGAAACTCCCGGCTGGGAACGACCCCTTCGCACTTGCCACCGATATCGACCAGGATCTCATCCCGGCCGACGTACATCACCTCACCCTCGACCACGTCACCGTACCGGAACAGTCGGTAATCGTGGCTCGGGTCATCTAAAAGTCGCCGGAACAACTCGGCATCATCCATCACCGGGACGCTCCCGAGCCCCTGCCGACCGAAATGCGCCTCGTCGATCTGCTGCCCCACCATGAACCTTCCTCGAGTGTCGTAGTTTTGCCAACCCTCCGGTCTCGTTCGAGCCGTCGGTTAGCGAGACACCGCCGTTAGTATAGCCAGTCCTTCACTCTCCGACAAGCACCGACGGGCATCGACTGTCACTGCCCTCTCCAAAAGCCCCGCAGTCCCACGGCCACATTCCTCTGATGCGAATCCGAGCACTCCAACCAGCACGATCGCCTCAGACACCCTTCCACGACACACTTCCCTGGAGTTCTCGAGCCAGTGCCTGGACAACGTCCTCGAGATCACTGCGCTGCACCCAACCCATATGCCCCACGCGGAGGATCTTCCCTTTCAGGCGTCCCTGTCCCCCGTTCACCGCGATTCCGTGCTGCTCCTCTAACCGGGCCACCAGCTCATCGGCAGGAATTCCTGGCGGCGGTTCGAGCGCTGTGACTGTCGCGCTCTCGTAGCCTGGTTCGGCAAAGCAGCGGAGACCAAGCTCCTGCGTTGCTGTACGGAACCAAGCCGCCAGTTCCTGGTGCCGCTTCCATACGTTCTCGAGCCCCTCTGCCTCGATCAACCCAACTGCCGCATCGAGCGCGTAAAGGAGGCTGATCGGTGCCGTCGACGGGAGGTCGCCGCTGCGTGCCGCCGCCCGGTACTCTCGAAGGTCCCAAAACGCCCGCGGATAGCCGGCCCGTTCAACAGCCTCCCAGGCCCGCGACCCAACACCCACAATCACGAGCCCCGGTGGGCACATCCATGCTTTCTGTGACCCACTGAAGATGAGATCGATCCCCCAGGCATCCATCTCCAGCGGCAGTCCGCCCACCGCACTCACACCATCAACAGCGAGCAGTGCTCCGGCACTGCGCACCACAGCTGAGATTTCCGGCAGAGGATTTGTTACCCCGGTCGATGTCTCATTATAAACGACAAATACCGCGCGTACTCCAGGGCACTCCTCCAACCAGCGCGCCACCTGCTCAGCTCTGAACGCCCGCCCATACGGAATCTGGCGAACAATCAGTTCTACCCCATATCGTTCCGCGACCCGCCACCAACGCTCACCAAAATCGCCGTTGACCAAGAGGAGAACGCGATCTCCGGGCACTAATAGGTTGACGATGGCGATTTCCCAGCCTGCCGACCCCGTACCAGGCAGGACAAAGACTTCTCCATCTGTCCGATGCAAGACACGGAGGCGCCCCAGGAGTGCTTTCACGAAACCTCGGAACCACACGCCACGATGCGGAACCATGGGTCGCTGCATCGCAGCGACCACCTCTGGTGGTAGTGGGGTCGGCCCTGCGATCCGCAGATTCCGTATCGTCAGCTCGCGATCAGCCCTCTCCTGTGCCACTTTTACCCTCCCGAACGCTTCCCGGGGCTCGCACGGCGAGCCCCAAGACCATCACGTGCGTGAACCAGAAGATCGCAACCATATGGGGAAAACTGATGTTCACGTAATAGTGATCGAAGAGCCCAATAAGCAACGCCGCTCCCTGTGCGCCGAGCCAGGCCAAGAGGAGGTCACTCCGCTCGTCCCATCCCGCCTGCCGCAGCGCTCGCCACCCGATGCCCAGTATTCCGATGACGACCAGCAGAAAAGTGCCAAGGCCGAGTAATCCCATCCGCTCAGCCACAAGGAGGTAGATGCTCGAAACGCCTGTCCAAAGTTCTACCGTCGGTGCCTGCCCAAATCCGACACCAAACGCTGGATACTCGCGCAGGATCGCCAGCGCAGTCCGGTACTCCTCCAAACGCATCTGTGTCGCCCGATCTTGTAGCGTGAAGCCTTGCCAGAGTCTTTGGAAGAAGCCCTCGCCAATCCCGAAGGCGATCGCCCCCACCAAACCCATTCCCCCGGGGAGAAGTAGCCATCGATAACGGACAATCGCGACGACTCCTACTCCGAATGCCGCACCCAACCACCCCGCTCGAGAATAGGTCAGGAGCAAGGCCAACCCAGACACTACACTCGCCCCCGCCGCCAACCAACGCGGCACCACTGGTCGACGCGCCACGAATTGCGCGACGCCGACCACGAACGCGAGTGCAAGCAGTCCCGCGAACGAGTTCGGGTCAACACTTGTGCTGGTGAGTCGCATCGGCTTCGTCGGATCATCCTCGATGAAGCGCACTATGCGCGAGGCCGGATAACCGTAAGGCACGAGTCGTGCCAGCACGGCCAGTGTGAAAGCTGGCCCGCCCGCATAGAGTGCGAGCCCAAGGAGTGCGGCAGTGCTCGTCACCCCGAGGAATATGACCGTCATCCAACGAAAATCGTGAAGGGTTCTAAGCGACGACCACGCAACGAAGAAAAGACTCGAGCTGACAAGGAACTTGGTGTAGTCATGATACGTTTGGGTTGTGTAGCCGCGTCCGATACCAAGCACGAATGCGAACAGCGTGACTGCGAGGAAGACAATCAGACCAAGCAAGACGGGATGTGGCGGGATAACAACGTCCCGGCGCAAGAAAAGCTGGAGAAGCCAAACGCCAAGCACACCGAGCCCGGCGAGCTCCAGAATCGGAGGAGTAATGACAACTTTCACCGGAATGACGGCGTACGGGAGCAACGCAGCAACAGCGAGCACGACCCAGAGTCCGGCCCGGACGTCAAAGGCTATCGCTGCCGCGACCACTAAGGCGCCAAGTGCCGCCGTTGCTGGGATTGGACCGAACCGTACGGTGATCGTCGCCAGAGTCACCGCACCGAGAAGTGCAACAGCCACGCCTGCTGCGCTCGTTAGGCCGGGCGGCAGGCCATAGATTGTCGCATGCGGCCAGACTGGCAACCGGTGCTCGCCCGCCGAGTCCCTCATTGGTCGTTACTCCACGACGGGAAAATATCTGGCCACGATCGATCGGGCATCCTCACTTGTCGCCATCCTGCCAGTCCTGCCACAAAACGATTCCTGTTCAGGCACCCAATCGTCCCACTTGTTCCACCGATCTTCCGATGCTACCCTCGCAACCGCAGGCGGACGACCAACTGCCGTAAGGCCCAGTCGAGCATACCGCGTGGCAGGATGGAGGTGAGTCCCCATGCAGTCGGTTCCCCTACCACCAGAGCGTTGCCCGTTGGCACAGACCGCTGCGATCCTCTGCGACCGCTGGACGCCGTTGATTGTCCGTGATCTCGCTCGCGGCCTTTCGCGGTTCAGCGAACTTGAGCGCTCCATTCAAGGGATTAGCCCCAAGACCCTCTCGACTCGTCTCAAGCAACTGGAGGCAGCTGGACTTATCCAACGTCTGGAAAACAACGGCGTTCGGACACGCTATGCACTGACCCCGCGTGGTCGCGCACTGTTGCCACTCATTCGCGCGATGCGGGACTATGGGAGGACTTGGCTTAGTCAAGCCTAAATTGTCTCGAGGGAGTTCCCCCTACCGGGCGCCCTTGTAAGGCGTCGAGCCTGTACAGGATTGCGCGGGATTTCTCTTCGATCTTCCTTGCCTTTTCTCCAGGAGCGACGCCAAGACACACGTCGCGCACCCCCTGTCTTTCCCTGGCTTCAGAATCGCACTGACGCTGCCGATATCTCCACCCAGGGGATGTCGGAGCCGTTGTGACGAGGGGGGATCAGGTGAGCAACGCAGGCGTATCGCTGCAGGTCGCAGACCGGTCGCGTGACCGGATCAGTCTCTGGGTGCTGTGGGGTCACGCTGTTGCCGCTCTTGCGGTCACCCTGCTCTTCGCCAAACACCCGTTATGGCAAGCTCTCGCTGGAGCAACAATCCTGAGTGCCATCGCGACCGCGGCCTATCCGCTGCTCGCTGGCTCTCGGTACTACCGTCTCCTTGTTGCAGCTCTTCTCATGGCCTACGCGGCACTCTTAATTCACCTCTCCGGAGGCTTGATCGAAATGCACTTCCAGATTTTCGTGGCCTTAGCTTTCCTCATCATCTACTATGATTGGTTCCCGATCGTACTTGCGGCAGGTCTAATTGCTATTCACCACGTTTTGTTCAACATCTTCTTTCCCTACAGTGTGTACAAGGATGGCCCATCTTGGACGATCACGTTCATCCATGCGTTTTTTGTCGTCTTGCAAACAGCCGTCGGTATCCTGATTGCGCAGCGCATCCGCTCCAGTGCTCTGGCGGTGGCACACGCAGCGCGTCGTCTGGCTGCCGAGCAAGTTCCGGCTTTCGCTAGCGCACTGCGGCGCATTGCCGCAGGCGACCTGACGCAGTCGGTGCAGTTCTCGAGCGACGACGTTCGCGTCAGCTGGCAGGACGAAATCGGCTGCATGGTGGAATCGTTCAATGCCGTCCAACACCAGCTCGGGAGTGCCGCCCACGAACTCGATGCCATGGTCAACCAACTGCGAACGATGGTCGCTGATATCCAGCAAGCCGCCGACGGTCTTACTGGTGCGATGGAGCAAATGGACAGGGCTGCGACCGAGTCTGCCGACGCAATGCGTGAAGTAAGCACGAGCATGGCAGATGTGGGCCAAGGAACGGCCGAAGTCACACGCGCCGCGACGACAGCCAGAAACTCAATGGAACAGCTCCAGCAAGTCGTTCAGTCCGTCGCGGCGGGGGCCAGCGCACAAGCACGCAGCCTTGAGCGGATCAATGCCGCCGCAAACGAGCTCGTTGCCCATGTCCAGCGCGTCCTTGCTGACACGAGCGCGGTCGAAGAAGCAACGATGAACACCCGGCAGTCAGCTGATGCAGGTGCTGATGCCGTGCGACACACTGTCAATGCCATGCTCGAGATTCGGAACGTCGTGCTCGCCGCGGCGGAACGGGTCGCGAAACTTGGTGAACTTGGGCAACAGATCAGCGCCGTCGTCGAGACGATTGACAACCTTGCTGAGCAGACGAACCTCCTCGCATTGAACGCGGCGATCGAGGCGGCACGAGCAGGGGAACACGGGCGAGGCTTCGCCGTCGTCGCCGACGAGGTGCGGAAACTCGCAGAACGCAGCCGGCGAGAAACGCAGGATATTGCCGCACTCATCGATCAGGTGCGCACGGCCACCGAGCAAGCGGTTGCCGCAATGCGCACCGGCGCCGAACGGGTTACCAGCGGTACCGACCGCGCCGACCAGGCCGGACAAGCCCTGCAAGCAATTCTCGACGCAGTGGAGCGCACAAGCGAGAAGGTCAGTGCAATCTCTGCTGCCGCGCGACAAATGGCACAGGCAAGCGAACGAGTCGTGGCAGCTCTGCGCGACATCAGTGCGGTCATCGAGCAGAACGCGACAGCTGCAGAAGAGATGGCCGCACAAGCCGCTCAGGTCACCGATGCGGTGAAAGCGATCGACCGTGTGGTCGGCAACCAGCAACGCAGCGCAGAACTCGCCACCGCGCAAGTCGACGCCGCCGCGCAAGCAATTGAGGCAGTCAGCACACAAGCGCAGATCGTCGGGCGGTACGCAGCGCGCCTCCGCTCCCTCATCGCGAACTTCACCCTCGGAAAACAGCCGCAGTACACGATCGAGGGGAGTCAAGCAGACGGCCGCCTGGCTGGCAACCCTGCGGTCACCGAGCCGGTTCACGCGGGCAGCAACGGTCGCTCTCGGCAGGAAAGTCATCCACTCTCGAAGGGTGGCCTCGTCGGCGCTCTACGCGCGAATGGGCGCTCTCACGAATGAGAGCATCCCGGTGAAAAACCCTCGCGGGGGACGCGATCCGCGTCCCCCGCGACACATCTCTTCAATCTTCAAAACAGTTTCGCCTCACCCACCAATTTGACTCATGCCACGACCTGTACGGCGATCACCTTCGCGGAGACCGTGTCCCCACGGTTTCCGCCAGACAGCAGCACGAATCCGCTCGATCAATTCCTCTTCGCTTGCCCCACGCCGGACGAGCTCTCGCACGTCAACTTCGTCACTCCGCAACAGGCACAGCCGCAACTTGCCGTCAGCTGTGAGACGGATCCGATTGCAAAACGCACAGAACGGTTCACTGACCGGGCTGATAAAACCGATCGTCCCGCGAGCTCCCCGGATCCGATAGACCCTTGCTGGATCGCTCAGCGGCGCCTCTAACTCCTCGAGCGGGCCATACACCGCCTCAATCCGTGCGCGGGTCTCGGCACTGGTGACAAGCCCTGTATCGTGCACCTCGACTACACCCTCGAGCGGCATCACTTCGATGAAACGTACTTGCCACGGCCGTTCGAGGGTTAACCCGGCGAGTGCCGGCACCTCGTGGTCGTTGAGACCACGAACGACCACCGCGTTCAGCTTAATTGGCGAGAGTCCGGCCGCCTCAGCAGCTGCGATACCTGCAAAGACCTTCTCAATACGACCACCACGCGTCATGATGCGGTATCGCTCGGGATCCAGCGTGTCCAAACTGATATTGATGCGCCGCAGCCCGGCCGCGGCAAGGTCGTGCGCAAGTCGCTCCAACAGCAAACCGTTCGTCGTCATCGAGATATCCTCGACACCGGGGATCGCCGCCATCGCCCGGACAAGCTCCACAAGATTGGGCCGAACCGTTGGCTCACCGCCCGTGAGGCGAAGGCGACTGAAACCAATGCGTGCAGCCGCGCGGACGATCGTCAAGAGTTCCTCGTCGGTCAGGAGCTCGTCCCGTGGCGCGAACTTCATTCCATGAGCAGGCATACAGTACACGCAGCGGAGGTTACAGCGGTCCGTTAGCGAAATACGGAGATAGGTAATAGGGCGCCCGTACGCATCGCGTGTGATGCGCTCACCGGCCCGGGGCACGGCGCGCTCATCCGTCATGATCCGCTGCACGATGGGGATACCCATCCTGTTGTACTCCCTTCGGCGGCGCCGGACCGCGCCCCACCATCATACGGCAACGCTGATCAACTATCACCAGGATAGCAGACTGCTTGGAGAAACGCAACGTGTTCGTTGCGTATTCACCAATACTACCGGCGCAGCACGATCACCTTGAATGCCTCTGCGTATCGCAATCCGCGCTCTGCACCGACCTCCGCTGCCCGTTCCCGTACACGCTGTGCCAACTCCACCGGATCGCTGATCTGGCTGCGGTGCGCCGTGAGGGCTGCAAGCTTCAGGTCCATCGTCTCTTCGATATCGACATAGAGATCAGGATATTGGGCACCAAACAACCAAAGCTCCGCCACCTTATGCGGCTCGAGTCCCTCTGCGAGGTGCTGCGGAAAATACAGAGGATCACGTGCCGTGGGATAGACCGCGTCTATTGTGGTAATCCCTACCGCTCGGTGATCTGGGTGCAATGCATACGGGCGAAACGGGTCGTGTGTGATCACAATGTCAGGACGGTAGGTACGGATCTGCCGTACAATCCGTTCACGGAACGCCAAATCCGGCACAAGTTCACCATCCGGTAAGCGTAAAAAGACAACCTGCTGTACGCCAAGTCGGCGACACGCTTCCTGTTCCTCCTCCTCCCGCTGCCGGGCCAATTGCTCTGGTGAGAGATCACGCCGGTTCGTCCCCTTGTCACCAGAGGTGCACTGGACGAGGACAACCTCCTTCCCCTCGCGTACCAGTCGCGCCACCGTGCCCCCAGCCCCAAACTCCATGTCGTCCGGGTGTGCAACGACGACCATCACGCGCTGGTACGGCGTCAGTGTTGTCATTCTTGTCCTGTCCTCTCCCGCGCAGGCCTTCGTCCAGTTGTCACCAACCGTTGTAGCGCCGTGGCCACTATCTCGTGTCTTGCGACCCTTTCCTGTTCACCGGTAACCAGGTTACGCAGCGTCACAACCCCCGCGGCGAGCTCGTCCGGACCAACAATGATGGCGAACGGGATACCCTTCCGGTTCGCATACTGGAGTTGCCGCCGGAGATCGACCCGCTCACCGAGATAGACCTCAGCGTCTATCCCATTCGCCCGGAGTTCCTGCGCCACACGCAGAATCTCGCTGCGCTGCTGCTCCTCCACAGCAACGACGAGAACTTCGCTGACCGTCTCAGGAGTTGGCAGCAGCCCATATTCGTCGACTACCTCGACTAACCGCTCCAGTCCAAGCGAAGCCCCAGTCGCCGGTATTTCTTCTCCAAGGAACATGCCGATGAGCCGGTCGTAGCGACCAGCACCACCGAGCGATCCAATCGCCGGTTCCCGCACAATGACCTCGGCAACCGGCCCAGTGTAGTAGTCAAGTCCCCGTGCCAGGGAGAGATCGAGGATGTAGCTCCCTTCGGGAGCTCCGTACGCAGCCAGATACCCAAACAGTTCCGCAAGCTCGTCCAGCGCCCGCTGTGCTTCGGCATCCTCGGCAAGCAAGTGCCGAACCGTATCGAATACCGTCTCTGGATGCCCCTGCACACGAATGAGCTCTAGCACACGCTCGGCTGCCTTTGGCTCCACCCCCGCTCGAATCAACTCCTCGCGAACCCCGTCCTCGCCTATCTTCGCCAACTTATCGATCGCCCGATAGACCGACAGAGCAAGCGCTGGCTCCACGCCTGCCGCGCGGGCAAGCGCTTCCAAAAGCTGGCGGTGGTTGACGTGAATTACGGCATTCGGCACGCGTAGCGCCGAGAGGGCATCAATCCAGACCGAAAGCACCTCGGCATCCGCCAGCATCGAGCGCGTGCCAACGACGTCAACATCGCATTGCCAGAACTGGCGATACCGGCCACGCTGCGGCCGTTCGGCTCGGAAGACCGGACCGATATGGTACCGTTTGAAGGGTAAAGTCAGTTCGGAACGATGTACCGCGACGTAGCGCGCGAGCGGCACCGTGAGATCGTAGCGAAGACCAACCTCACGTCCACCATGATCCACGAACCGGTAGAGCAGCTTTTCCCCTTCTTCGCCGTACTTTCCCGAGAGCACCTCATAGTATTCCAGGAGCGGCGTGTCGATCGGATCAAACCCATAGCGCTCGAAGACACGCCGGAGTATGTCGATCACCCGCTGGCGCAAGAGCATCTGCCGCGGGGTAAAGTCACGCATCCCGCGGAGCACTTGCGGTGGCCGCCGTGTCTGCGCCCCGTCACTCATGTCGTCGACCCTTCTCCGCTCACTTGCGCGCCTCAAATACGAGATGTGCGAGCTCGGGCAGCACAAGCTCATCCATCGCCAATCGCACCGCACCGGTCGAGCCGGGCATTGCAATGACGACCTTGCCGCGTGCGACACCAGCGATGGCGCGCGAGAGCATCGCTGCCGTTCCAATCTCACGGTAACTCAACCATCGGAAAAGTTCACCGAACCCGTCTAACCGCTTTTCGAGTCGCGCGGCGACTGCCTCATAAGTGACGTCCCGTCGTGCGATGCCAGTGCCTCCGTTCAACAGCACCGCGTCACAGTCCGGCCGCTCCAGAAACTCGTCAAGCAACTGGCCAATCTGATCTGCTTCGTCCGGAACGATAGCGTAGGCGATAACCTGATGACCCCAACGCTCTAAACGCTCCCGAATCAGGGCCCCGCTTGTATCAGTTTCTGCCGTCCGGGTATCGCTGACCGTTATTACCGCACAGCGGACCGATCGGGGTGCGGCTGCCCGATGCTGTTCGATGCTCGTGCTCACGGCTCTCCCTCCACGCTGGTCAAGGCTAACGCGAGCGCCGCGTACCCGACCATTGCTGCCTCCAGATCATCGATCCGCACGCTATCGTTCACCGTGTGCGCAAGCGATTCATCGCCAGGCGCAAACCCGATCGTCGCCATCCCGTGGGCTATAAAGTGCCCGCCATCCGTCGCAAACCGCCAGAATCCGTCCGATACTGGTCGGCCAAACACCGTCTCGAGTGTCCGCCTTGCGGTCCGAATCGCTCGGTGATCAGCGGGAAGAACATAACCTCTCGTCGGGGGGAGCTCCATCGTCACCCCTCGATAGCTGCAAGCAGCACGGACGGGAACCGTGACGTCCGCGAGAACGCCCTCCACGAGACAGTCAGCCGCCAATGCAGCAACCATGCTTCGTAACTCTTCCGGGTCTTCTCCTGGCACAGTCCGCCAGTCCAACACCAGCCGCACCGACCGGGGAATCACGTTCGGGCTTTCTTGATCCGTGCGCAGTAGCGTCGGGGCAACAGTGCTCCTGCCTAGTTCAGGATGCTCTCGATGTTCCAGTTCGTTCAAGCGTGAGAGGAAGCGACCAAGCGCAAAAAGCGGATTGGCCCCACGTTCCGGGGCACTCGCGTGGGCCGAGCGACCAACAAATCGCACCTCGATAGCGACTCGACCGCGATGGCCACGCCGCAACTCTAGGTTTGTCGCCTCACCGAGCACAACGGCATCGGTCCGCAGCCATTCGCAGAGTACCGCGGCCCCAAGCCCACCGACCTCCTCCTGAACGACCGCTGTGACATAACAGTCACCGGGCGGGCGCACGCCAAGATCACGGAGCAGGACTAGACCATACACTTGACTGGCCAGCGCCCCTTTCACGTCGCAGGCACCGCGACCGTACAGGACACCATCAGCGACAACCCCAGCGTACGGCGGATAACGCCACGCCTCTGGATCCCCCTCATGGACGTGATCGAGATGTGCATTGAACTGGACGGACAGTCCACTACCGGTGCCGCGAATGAGGCCAACAACATTGCCAGCTCGGTCGAAATCCACCTCGTCGTATCCGAGCTTCTGAAGATGTCCTGCGACAAGCTCCGCAATTGCGCGTTCCTCGCCGGGAAGGCTTCTCGTCCGGATAAGTTCCTGCGCAAAAGAGACGAGCTCATTCCGCCGCTCCCGTCCCGCCTGCCACAAACGCGTGACCAACGCAGCGTCAATCACCGCCAACCATCCTCCCCTTCACTGACGCTGCCTGGGAAATGCCTCCACCGAACGACACGGCCAGCCCGATCCACTGTCACGGCTACAAGGTCGATACGACAGAGTCGCTGACCATGCTCCGGGTGTGCCGCAAGGAACTCTTCCAGCGTCGCCAGCAGCCGGCGTCGCTTAGCAGTGGTTACGGCCCACTCGGCCGGCTCGGCGACATCCACTCGCCGCACTTTCACCTCGACCGCAACAAGAACATCGTCGTCAAGGGCAACGATATCAAGCTCACCGCTGCGGCAACGCCAGTTACGTGCGATGACAACCCATCCTCTGTCGGCAAGCCAGCGGGCGACTGCCGCTTCCCCCGCCTCTCCTAGTTCGGAGCGTCTCACCGGTTAATCCTCCTGAACGCTTAATCCGATCCGGAACGAGCGACGGTGGAGAGGCGTCAGGCCAAGACGGGCTATCGCCTGCCGATGGGCAGGCGTCCCATATCCTGCATTGTCTTCCCACCCGTACCCGGGGAAGAACCGAGCAAGCCGCTCCATCAGGCGATCGCGCGTGACCTTGGCCAGAATCGAGGCTGCAGCGATGCTCGCACAGAGGCAATCACCTCCGACGATCGCGGTTGAGATCATCGAGTCAAAGCCCGGAAGCACGAGACCGTCATAGAGGACATGATCGACCGGTCCCAAACGCGCTAAGGCGCGGTGCATCGCCAGCGCGGTCGCGCGAACAATGCCGAACCGGTCGATTTCACGATGCGACGCAGCGCCGAGTGCCCACGCTGTGGCGTGAAGGCGAATCCACTCGGCGATACGCGCTCGCTGGCGCGGGGTGAGCCGCTTGGAGTCAGAGAGAAGATCAGGGATGTCTGTGCCAGGGGCGAAAACGCAAGCCGCAGCAACAACAGGTCCCGCGAGCGCCCCCCGGCCCACCTCATCGAGCCCGGCGACCCGGACCTTTCCGGCTTGCCACAATTCCTGCTCAAGGTTGAAAGTCGGCCGCTCGTCCCGGCCAGGCTGGCGCTTGCTGGACGAGACGAGCGGCGCTGACATCGCCACACCCCTCAGCGCAGGTAGCTGCCTTCAGGGCGCCGTCGCTCCTTCAGACGAGCCGCCTTTCCAGCACGCTCACGCAGGTAGTACAAGCGTGCGCGACGCACCTTCCCGTGGCGCAACACCTCAATCTTCTCAATGAGCGGACTGTGCAACGGGAACGTCCGCTCGACTCCGATGCCGTGCGAGGCGATCCGGCGCACCGTGAAGGTCGCATCCGTCCCGCCACCCCGCTTGCGGATGACAACACCTTCGAACGGCTGCACGCGCACATTCCCACCCTCGACAACACGGTAGTGCACGCGCACCGTGTCACCCGGGCTGAAAGGAGGCAAATCTGTCCTCAGGTACTGCTCTTGGACACTGCGGATGAGATCCTGCATCGCTTCAGTCCTTATCCCGCACTCTCCCGCGCTGCGGACCGCGAGAACGGCCGCAGAAAGACAGCCATTCGGCAGTATAGCAAACTGTTGCGCCTCACGAGGTCACTCGGCGAACTCGGTTCTGCGGTAAGCTCTCCACCACTTCGACCGCCACCTCGTAGCGACCGAAGGATGGCATGATGTAAATCCCCTCCACCACCTCGTAGGCCCTGGCGACAAGGTCGCGCGCCATTGCGACCCCTTCGGCACGCCCGTTGGCACCTGCCCGCCGCATCCGCTCTAGCGCTTCTTCCGTCAACGTGATACCGGGCACTTCATTGTGCAGGAACACTGCATGTCGGTAGCTCTGTAGTGGAAGGATACCGAGCAAGACTGGCACCCCAAGCGGCCCGTAGCGCTCCTCGTACTTCCGCACAAAGGTCAACCACGTGTCCAGATCAAAGACAGGTTGCGTCATGATAAAGTGCGCCCCCGCAGCGAGCTTGGCATGGAGCCGCTCCAACTCCCGGTCAAGGTCAGAGCGTGTCGGATCGCAAGCCACCCCGATGGTGAAGCTCGCCTGCTGGCCGATCGAGGCCCCACCGGCGTCCATACCATTATTGAAATTCGTTAAGATCCGCACTAGTCCTATTGAGTCCACGTCGTAGACTGGAGTGGCATGAGGATAGTCACCCAAGGTCGGAGGATCACCTGTAAGAGCCAAAATGTTGCGCACCCCGAGCGCGTGGGCACCAAGCAAATCCGATTGGAGTCCCATCAGATTCCGGTCGCGTGTCGTCAGGTGCAAAATCGTCTCGATGCCGACCTCATGTTGCAAAAGGTAGCAAAGCCCCAAGGCGCTCAGGCGTACGCGCGCCATTGGGCTATCCGCGACGTTGATGAACTCGACCCCAGACTGACGCAAAATCCGGGCACCATCAATCGCCTTCTGAGGATTCAGTCCCTTCGGAGGATCAATCTCGACACTAATAATGAATTCCCGTCCCAGCTTCTGCTTGAGTCGCGTCGGCCCCTCCGGAGCCAGGACAGTCACCGGCCGAACACGCTCTTCAAGGCGGATCGCCGCACCGCTGGAAACACTCGTGCCCCTCTGCTCGTCAAGGACTCGCCGCATGGCGGCGATGTGATTTGGCGTTGTGCCACAGCAGCCTCCCAGGATCCGAACGCCCAGCTCGAGTGCTTCTTGAGCGAACTCTGCAAAATAGTCCGGCGAGGAGCCAAAGATCACGCGATCACCGAGAACAGTCGGCCACCCAGCATTCGGCATCGCGGACAACGGAATATTCCCCGTGTTTGCCGCTACCATGTCCCGGAGAACAGCAAGCATCGGCCGTGGGCCGACACTGCAGTTCACCCCGATGGCATCTACCCCGAGTTCGGTAAGCGATTGCACAACCACGTCCGGCGTGTGGCCCGCCATCGTCCGCCCATCGGCGGCGAAGGTCATCTGCGCGACGAGCGGGAGATCACTGACCTCACGGGCAGCGAGGATCGCTTGCCGCAGCTCTTCTAGCTGACTGAACGTCTCGAAGATCAGGAGATCAACGCCACCTTCGAGCAACGCCTCGATCTGCTCACGAAACACGTCACGAATCGTCTCCGGTGCGACGGTACCGATCGGGGCGAGGATCCGCCCACTCGGTCCGACCGCTCCAGCGATGAGAACGGGAATACCTGTAATCTCTCTTGCCTCGCGAGCGAGACGGACGGCCCGTCGGTTCACGTCCCGTACACGTTCGCCCAGCCCGTGCGACTCGAGCTTCATCCGATTCGCCCCAAAGGTGTTTGTTTCGATCAACTCCGCTCCTGCCAAAATGTAGTCGCGGTGGATCGCCACAACTAAGTCCGGCTCGCGCAGATTCACTGCCTCAAAGCACTGCTCAAGCCGCACCCCTCGTTCGTACAGCTGTGTCCCCATTGCCCCATCAGCAAGCAACGGCCCTCGCTGCAATCGCTCGAGAAACGGATGCGCCATCGTCACCAGTCCCGTTCGCTCCGTGCCCCAACAACCGCCTGACGAGTGAGTGTACTCGTTCGCCTTCTAAGCTGTGCTGTGACACCACAAATCATTTGCAGTGGTACATCCGCTCTCCCACGGAAATACGGGTGAAAGGCAGCTGCGTAGTGCTCTCGCATGCTCAGGAACAGCGTGAGTTCGTGCAGCGGGATCCTCTGAACCGCAGACAAGCGAACATTTGTCATACCGTAGCACGCGCCCTAGCAGATAACCGGATCGGCGATCCTTCCCTTGGCAATATGGACGCACTGCGCTCGTTTGCCGCTCCAGTCTCTCCTTCAACACCGGCATTCTGCCATCGAGTCAAGCGGAACTCCCGTGCATCGGAAAGCCGTCTCGAAACGCCTGGTCGACTTCCGCGGCTCCAGGTGCGCAGACAGGGCTACACGCCACGTTGGCGTGAGACATTGCGGTTGGACAGCACTGATCCCCCGGCAGCTTCGTGCGATCGCAGCAACGGGCAACGACCGTCCCGACCGGCTAGTATGTGCGGACACTGCTCCATCTTCCTGCCAAGAGGCGTACGCCAGCACGTGTGAGGCCGATGCACACTGCGGGCCAGCGAGGTCGCCAGGTCATGGGTGGCAAGCCAGGCGCTGACAAGCACACACCGAATTGACAACCGACGGTGCACCATGTACGATCGGCACGTCAGGAGCGCTGCCGTGAGTACACCGCATCCAGACGAGCCGTCGCTCGTTATAGACATGGGAGGACAGGGAATGTCGGGCACCTTTGCGCTGTCCGCGGCAGACGAGTTACGGTGTGTCGCCCGTGCCAAGGCGGGCGACGAAGAAGCATTTACCCTGCTCTATCAGAAATACGAGCGCACGATCTATCAATTTATCTACCGCATGGTTGGGAATGCGGAGGATGCCAATGACCTGACTCAGGAGTGTTTTATTCGAGCATACAAAGCGCTTCCCCAGACGAGCGACGACTTAAACCTGGGTGCCTGGTTACGTCGCATTGCTGCCAACGTTTGCTTAGATACGCTCCGCCGACGCAACCGACTGCGCTGGTTGCGCCTGGATCAGCTCGCCCCCTGGCAAGGAGCCTCACTCCGTGCAAACGGCACCGATCCGGAACGAGCGTTGATGCAGACCGAAACTCAAGATGTCGTCACGCGCGTTTTACAGCAACTGCAACCACGCTATCGAGCTGCACTCATCCTCCGCGAGTATGAAGGCTATTCGAGTGACGAGATTGCGGAGTTGCTTGGGATTTCGCGATCTGCCGCCAAGTCGCTGCTGTTTCGGGCTCGTGAGGAATTTCGCCGCCTCTACCACGAGATGGAGGCATCGTCGACCTAATGGGCTCGCGGAGCTGTCGTTTCTACCGGCCCCTACTCTCCGCCTACCTCGACGGCGAACTGTCGGACGAGGAACGACAGCGGTTGTTTGCACATTTGGCCATCTGCGTGGATTGTCAGCGCCGCCTCCAAGAGTACCAGAGTCTCCGCGAACGTTTGCGTCGTCTTCCACCGACCCCGCCACCCCCGCGACAGCTCCAGCGCGAACTCTGGCAACGGCTGGCAGAGACAGAACGCGAACAGCGGCGCAGCCACCGCTTTCGTATGGCTGTGACAGCGACGGCGTTGAGTGTCGTGATTGTCCTCGCCCTCGTACTTTCCGCAAGCATTGGACTGCAGCGTTCTCAGCCTCCGCGCATCCTTGAGTCGCGCCCTGCAGCCGGAACCACTCAACTATGGCCAATCTATCAGCCAATCGAGATCGTCTTTTCCAAGCCAATGAACGAGGAATCGGTGCTGCAGAACCTCCGCATCTCTCCGCCCGGTGAGCGTGAGCGCTTGCCCATCAGCTGGGAAGGAACAAAGCTGATTATTGGAGCCGATAGCGAACGTCGAGTGGCACTCCTCCCGGACACTGTCTATCAGATTGCCATTCTCCCTGATGCCGAGGATCGTTGGGGACATCGGCTCGGCCTGACCTACACATTGACCTTCCACACCTCCAGCGCCATTGTGCATACGACTGAGACGCCTGGCCTAACCCCTGTTGCTCCAGAACCGGGGCCGTCTCCAACGCCCATTGCTCCTGCGGTCGCCGAGTCCAGCCCCACCCCGCAAACGGCCAGCACCCCCGTGCCGTCCGAGTCGTCACCCACCCCTGCCCCATCTTCGAATTCGTCGCAACCGTCAGTTTCTCCGCCTCCGGCCCCGCAACCGGCACCAACAGTGGTACCGGTGGCGAGTCCAACTCCGACACCGCTTCCAACACCAACGCCAGTACCACCGACTCCTGCTCCGGAGCCAACTCCGACGCCAGCTCCCTCGCCCACTCCGGCGACTCCCGAACCGATTCCAGTCACAGGAGCGTTCGGCCGGATCTACTGGGCTGATCAAGCAGTGCAGCAAAAGCTTGGGGCACCAGTCTCTCCAGCATTCGTCGTCAATGCCGCGGAGCTCGCTTTCCAGCGGGGATTGATGGTCGAGCGCTTTGATACGCTAACTGTGTACGTCCTTGAAGCCACCGGCACGTGGAAGAGTGTGCCTGAGCCAGCCCCAGTCGACCCACCGCTCGAGTTCCGCTCGGTCGAGCCGAACCTCTGGCTCCCCGGTGGAACGTTTGGCCAGGTATGGGAAGCGCTTACTTTGGCTAACTCTCTCGGATACGCAACTGAGTCCGAGATTCACGTCATGGCAACTGGAGCGCGTATCCAGAACTTCGAGCATGGAACCATGATCCAAAGCGACCGCGGTTTTGTCTACGTCCTCTTTGACGACGGCACCTGGTCACAGTTCCCCGTCACCAGCTGAACCCCTTACCGAAGCGCATTTTGGAGAAGCACAGCAATGGCATCATAGAGCGCGTGGGTCACGATACACGCGCTTGTTCCCAACCGGCGCCGCTCGATCCCGAGGAGGATCGCCAAGCCAAAGACGCCGAGCGTGACGATGGAAAGCTCGTATTGCACGTGCACTACCGTGAACAAGAGAGCCGTGAGCAGCAGCCCATAGCGGGGTTGCACCGCGCCCCGGAAAAGGAGCTCCTCACCGACACCGGCCAAGATTCCCAGTGCGAGTGCCCAGGCTGGTGAGCCAAACTCGGTGGTCACCGGTAACATGCGCTCTTCGATCCGTGCAACGACACCCGGCTGAAGCAACCCAGCAAGGAGCCCCGTCAGCAACGAAAGGCCGAACATCCCCGCGGTGAAGAGCACCGCTCCGAGAAGGGCGCGACGAGACGGCCAGCGCAAGCCCAATCGATCGACCGCGCTTTGCCAATGCCGTGAAAACGGAAAGCCGATCAGGACGAATGCCAGCGCCACCTCGGCCAACGCCTGCCCAAGCAGTTGCTCCTTGCTGACCTCAAGGCTCGGAATTGTGCCCGGCTGAAGTAGGGCCCCGACGAATAAGCCAATCGTCCCTTGTATGGCAGCCAGTCCCAATGCGTCCAGCAGCGATGTCGGATTGATCGCTATCCACCGCGCCCAGAGACGACGATACGGCGGCCACCAGGCAAGGAGGAGCCCGATGGCCGCCCCGCTGGCTCTCGCAGCCAACCGTGGTTCGCCAGTCAGGAATGCCAGCACACCAAGACCAAGAGACAGCGATCCGACACCGAGGACCGCACCATGGATCACCCAGCGGGCCCACGCCAAACGAACCCCAGCCTCGGCCATCGCGCGGGCGGTAGCACCGAGCAGGACAATCGCAATAAGCTCGATCATCCACACGTTCCATACCCCCTAGATCGGTATCCACTCACCGCCGTGCTAGACTCGGTCCAGTACAGTGGATGGTCGGAGCACATGGCACGACGGAGCGGTCTTGGACGCGGGCTGGATGCGCTGATCCCTCGAACCACCTCCATTAGCACCGAAGTGATCCAGGAAATCGCGATCGAGGAGATCACGCCGAACCCGCGGCAGCCCAGACAATGGTTCGGAGAAGAAGACCTGCAGGAGCTCGCTGAGTCGATCCGCCAGCACGGCGTCGTCCAGCCGATCATCGTCGCGCGCACTGGCAGCACACCGCCCTACCAGATCGTCGCTGGGGAGCGACGCTGGCGCGCCGCACGACTGGCAGGACTCACCGTCATCCCAGCGATCATCCGCGAGCTGTCCCCACGGGAAGCCGTCGAGATCGCTCTGGTTGAAAACCTTCAGCGTGCTGACCTTTCGCCGCTTGAGACCGCACTTGCCTACCGTACCTTGATCGAGGAGTTTGGTCTCACCCAAAGCGAAGTCGCCGAGCGTGTTGGGAAGAGCCGCTCTGCTGTTGCCAACACGCTCCGCCTGCTCGATGCCCCGGAGCCACTTCAGCGCGCCTTGGCTGCCGGAGAAATCAGCGAGGGACACGCCCGAGCACTCCTGTCTTTGCCAGATGTCTCCACTCAGCTCGAGGCGCTGCGCTTGATCCGTGACCGGGGGCTTACGGTTCGCCAGACCGAGGATCTCGTCCGCCGCTGGTCGACACGCCCACGACTGCGTCGTCCCTCTACTCCCCACGTGCCGCTCGAGTTCGAACGGGCAACTGAGGAACTGCAGCGCCGTCTGCGGACCAAGGTCGAACTCCGCACGGGCGCGCGCGGCGGACGCTTGATCATCCATTACTCCACCCTGGAAGAACTCCAGCGTCTCCTCGACGAATTGCTCGGCCAGTCCGACGATGAACTACTTGGCTAGTCACGCGGACTGCAAACGCTCCTCGAGTTCCTCGATTAATCGATCGATCGGCACCCGGACTTGCTGCATGGTATCTCGATCACGGATCGTGACTGTCCGGTCGTCCAGGGTCTGATAGTCGATGGTGATGCAGTAGGGCGTTCCGATCTCGTCCTGGCGACGATATCTTCGCCCGATACTCTGAGTCTCGTCGTACTCAATGCGGAAGTGCTGGCGAAGCTCCCGTGCCACCTCGCGAGCCACCTCCACAAGTTCCGGCTTACGCATCAGCGGCAAGACTGCCGCCTTGTAGGGTGCGATCCGTGGGTTGAAACGCAGAACGACTCGTGTGTAGGGGTTTCCGTTCACATCGACGGCTGGCTCTTCGTCATAGGCGTCACAGAGGAGCGCCAGCAGCAACCGCTCGACGCCCATTGTTGGCTCGATCACGTGCGGGATGAACCGCTCATTCCGTTCCTGATCGAAATACGTCAGATCCTCACCACTGTACTCCTGATGTCGGCGGAGGTCGTAATCCGTCCGATAAGCGAGACCACACAACTCCTTCCAACCGAAGGGGAAGAGGTACTCGAAATCGATCGTTTTCTTCGAGTAGTGTGACAGCTCCTGGGGCCCATGTTCGCGCGTTCGGAGACGGTCCGGTTTGAAGCCGATCCAACGCAAGAAACGGGCCATCTCGTTCAACCAGTGATCGAAGTACTCCTCCCAGGTCTCTGGTCGGATGAAGTACTCGATTTCCATCTGCTCGAACTCGAGCAACCGGAAGATGAAGTTCCCCGGCGTGATCTCGTTCCGGAAGGCCTTCCCGACCTGCCCGATCCCGAACGGAATCTTCACGCGGCTGGTCTGGACGACTTGTTTGAAGTTGATAAAGATCGCCTGCGCAGTTTCCGGGCGCAAGTACACCAGCGTCGATTGCTCCTCCACCGGCCCAATGAACGTCCGGAACATCAAGTTGAACTTACGCACTGGTGTCCAGTCGCGTGCTCCGCATACCGGACAAGCAAGATTCGATTCCTGAATGATGCGGGTCATGTCCTCGATGGACAATCCTTCGGTGGAGCGCTCCAGCTTTTCTTCGATGAGCGTGTCAGCGCGGAACCGGCTTTTGCAGCGGCGGCAGTCGACAAGCGGATCGTTGAACTCTTCTACATGTCCAGAAGCCTCCCAGACACGCGGATGCAAAAGAATACCACCATCCAAGCCGAGCATGTCCTCACGACGCTGGATAAAGAACTCCCACCAAGCATTCTTAATATTGCGCTTGAGTTCCGCACCAAGCGGTCCGAAATCCCAAGTGTTGGCGAGACCACCATAGATCTCGCTCCCGGGATAGACAAAGCCACGCCGCTTCGCCAATGAGACGATCGTCTCCAGACGAACCGTCGATGTCCGACCGGCTTCCATCGCGTCGATCCTCTCTCGCAGACACGCACAGCCCCTCGTCCGCGACGAGGGGCTGCCCTGGCTCGGACGTGCCGTCTCAGGCGTCACCGACAGGGCTCATAGCTGCCCCCATCTTCACCTCTTGATGGTAGCACTCCGGCCCTGCCGGAACCCGCCCATCGCTCTGCAGTACTCGTTCGACAAGCCGGCGATAGACCAGAGTCGTGGCCGGGCTCACATGCCCAAGAATCCGCTGCACGTCGCGGAGCTCCCAACCGTTCGCGAGCGCCTGGACAGCAAAGGAATGCCGTAAGGTGTGTGGGGTCACCTCTGGCAAACCCACGGCATCGGCGTAGCCTTTCAAGATCAACCAGAAGCCCTGTCGCGTCAAGCGTGTGCCACGATGATTGAGAAAGAGGGCCTGTTCTGTTTTGGGTGGTCCAAAGACTGGGCGGCCATACTCGAGGTAATCACGGAGCGCGTCAATCGCATCGCGCACCAGCGGAACGCGCCGCTCGCGACCGTTCGGCCGGCGGACAACGAGCTCTCCATGGTTCAAGTCGACATCCGACAAGTCCAACGCGGTCAGTTCACTCACGCGCAGACCAGTCGTCGCCAGGGTGACGAGCATCGCCCGGTCCCGCAAACCTTCGGGGGAACGATCAGCTGAAGCCGCTTGGATCAACTGCTGGATCTCATGGGGACTAATCGCATGAGGCGTGAAGCGACCGGCCCGCGGTGCCGGTAAGCCGTCAGCCGGATTCTCGTGGAGAGAGCTGCTCCGCACGAGATACTGACAGAACGACTTGATCGCTGCAAGCTTCCGCGCTGCCGTTGTATCCGCGTACTGGCGTTCTCTCAGATAGTTCAGAAATGCGCTCAAGTGCTCGCTTCTCAACGCGCTCCACTCTCGGATGCCTTCTCGCTCCTGGAGAAAGGTAGCGAACTGCTCCAGGTCGTTGCGATAAGCTGCCACGGTATTCGGCGAGAGTCCTCGCTCACGCACCAATCCAGCGAGGAACTGTTCAATCGCGGTCTGCATCAGTCCTGCCTCCACTCTCCCGCATGCACGACCGAAAAACACGATACCTTACCTTCGTGCCACCTAGAGCAACTGTTCGAGCGGCACGAACGGTAAGCCCAACGCCTCAGCCACGGAAGGATGCGTGATCCTTCCTCTAAACACATTAACGCCTTTCGCCAACGCTGGGTCGCGCTTGACGGCAGCAGTGAACCCAAGATCTGCCAGCTTCAGCAAGTAGCGCAAGGTCACATTACTGAGCGCGAGCGTACTTGTCCGCGGCACAGCCCCGGGCATGTTGGTCACCATGTAGTGCAGTATCCCGTCAACCTCGTAGACAGGTGCGTCATGTGTCGTCGGTCGCGCTGTCTCCACACAACCACCTTGGTCGATCGACACATCCACGATGACGCTTCCACGGCGCATCGCCGCCACCATCTCACGGGTGATCAGTTTGGGCGCTCGCGCTCCTGGAATCAAGACGGCCCCAATCACGAGATCCGCTCCGCGGACCGTCTCGGCGATCACTTGTTCACTCGACATGCGTGTCTGAAAACGACCGTGCAGGATCTGCTCCAGATACCGTAAACGCTCGATGTTGATGTCGAACAGAACGACATCCGCGCCGAGCCCAAGAGCCACTTGCGCCGCATTCGTCCCAACGGTTCCCCCACCCAGAATGACCACTCGTCCTGGCGCGACGCCTGCAACACCGCCTAAGAGTACTCCAGAGCCTCCATAGGGCTCCATCAAATAATAGGCTCCAACCTGGACGGCCAAACGCCCCGCGACCTCGCTCATCGGTGCCAGCAAGGGCAGCGATCCATCAGGTAACTGTACCGTCTCATAAGCGATTGCCGTTACTTCTCGTTCTATAAGAACTCGCGTCAACGCTTCGTTGGCGGCAAGATGCAGAAACGTGAAGAGTATGAGGCCTGGGCGGAGGAAAGGATATTCGGCCTCAATCGGCTCTTTCACCTTGACAACAAGCTCCGACTCCGACCACACCGTTGCCGCATCGTCTACCAGCGTCGCTCCTGCAGCGACATAGGCTGCGTCGTCGAAACCGCTCCCAACACCAGCACCGCGTTCGACGAGCACAGTGTGCCCATGTCGGACGAGCTCGCGCACACCATGCGGGGGTTGGGCAACTCGGTACTCACGCGGCTTGATCTCGCGGGGAATTCCGATGATCAAAGTGAAACCTCCCATCCATCCATGCCGTTCACGCCGCCCTGCCGTCCCATGCCGCACCTTCCGGCAGGACGGCGCTTATTGTCGCCGAAGACCCTTCTCGTCCACAAGACGAGCTGCACAGGTGATCAGATCACGAACCACACCGCGCCCGATACCGGCTCTTTCGCAGCGATCAGGCGAGACGCCACCCCTGGCCGCCACGTCTCCATCTGGTCAATGCACAACCGGCATTTCCGCGGTAGGAACGCTAGGCCACTCTCTGGCGGCGAGTGTTCAGCGAACTGAACGACACGCCGCAACCATGCCTACCCCGCGTTCGACCGTTCATGTCTACAGAGCCGAGTGATCGATACGTTTCAGTTTGACGAGGGACACGGTGGCTCGTTACAGTTAGTCGGTCAGGCCGGGATTCCCGGCTCGAGAAAGCGAGCAACGATGCAAGCGCTGTACATTGTCCCTATCCTCGCCGTTCTCATCCTGGTTCATGAACTCGGCCACTTCCTCGCCGCCCGACTCTTTGGAATTCGTGTCCTCGAGTTCGGCATCGGTCTCCCGCCACGTCTCTTCGGTATTCGCCGAGGTGGGGTGCTCTATTCCTTCAACGCTATCCCGCTTGGCGGATTCGTCCGTGTCGTCGGCGAAGACAGCCGAGCCGATGAACCAGACAGCCTCCAAAACAAACCACGCTGGCAACGTGCCATCTTCTTTGGCGCCGGTGCATTGATGAACCTTCTTCTCGCCTTCCTCGTCATGATGCTCCTTGTCGGCTTCCGTGGCCAGCCACAGTTCCATCTGTACGTCGCGGAGGTTGTTGCCGATTCCCCTGCCGCTGCAGTCGGATGGCAACCGGGAGACCGCATTATTGCGCTCGACGGTCAGCCAGTGCGTGATGCGAACCAACTCGTCGAACGGACGGAACAGGCTGCTGGACGTCCGCTCCGCGTGACGCTCCTGCGCGGCACAGAGCGAATCGAAACAACCGTTGTGCCACGTGACAATCCCCCTCCCGGGCAAGGACGCATGGGAATCCGCGTTCTTATGGAGCCGGCAGCAGAGCTCACGGTCGAGTCCGTTCAAACCGGCTCGCCCGCGGAGATGGCGGGCATTCGGCCGGGAGACCGCCTTGTCCGTATCGGCACGTATCCCATCGAAGACGCAGCAATCTACTTCCTTCTCCTGGAGCAAAACGCCGGAAAAACCATCGAACTGACCATCGAACGAGAAGGGCAAATGACGACGCTCCAACTCGCTGTCCCTCCATCCTCAGCTGGGGAATCACCCAACCTTGGCATGACGATTCGCCCGACACTCGTCACGGCACGCGTTCCACTGTGGCGTGTTCCGCTTGATGGCGCTGTCCAGACTGTTGTGCTTGTCGCGCAGATGGTGCAGGGACTTCTCATGCTCATCCGCGGCGAAGCCTCGCTCACCGACATCGCCGGCCCTATCGGTATGGGCCAGTTAACATCGGAAATTCTCCAGCTAAGCCCCGAACCAGCCTGGGTGACGCTGGGGCATCTCACAGCACTGTTGTCCGTGAACCTCGCAATCCTGAACCTGGTTCCCTTCCCCGCGTTGGACGGCGGGCGCTTGTTCTTCGTCCTGGTTGAAGCGATTCGTGGCCGCCGCATTCCACCCGAGAAGGAAGGCCTGATTCACCTCATCGGCTTCGCAATCTTGTTGACCCTCATGTTCATCGTCGCCTTCGTCGATATTGGCCGGTTGCTCAGTGGCGAGTCGCTTCTCCGGTGAGGCGCAATCGACACCCGACAAGCGGATCGTGCACACTTGATACGAGAGGACTCAGGGCGCTCCAAGCGCCAGGTCAGGAGGAGACTGAGTACGATGGCCTATCAGCGCCGCAAGACTCGACCAGTCTGGGTCGGTGATGTCCAGATCGGTGGCGATGCCCCGATCGTCGTCCAATCGATGACTACAACCGATACCCGTGATCCGCAGGCTACGCTCCGACAGATTCACGAGCTCGCGGATGCGGGCTGTGAGATCGTGCGCGTTGCCGTGCCGGATCGCGTCGCAGCAGCTGCCCTGGCCGAGATTGTCCCGCGCTCCCCGATCCCGGTTGTTGCGGATATCCATTTCGAGCACACGCTCGCTCTCAAGGCACTCGAGGCCGGCGTGCATAAGCTGCGCCTGAATCCCGGCAACATTCGCAAGCCGGAAGAAGTCCGTGAGGTTGTCCAGAAGGCAAAGGAGAGGGGTGTCCCAATCCGCATCGGCGTCAATTTCGGCTCGCTCCCGCCGATGACCCGCGAGTTCGTTGATGAGATGGCAGCACAGGGAGCAACCCAGACCGAGCTGATCGCCGAGCATATGGTGCGCACGGCACTCAGCCATGTGAAGATTCTGGAGGACCTCGACTTCGGAGACATTGTGATTTCCCTTAAGGCATTTGAAGTGCCTGTTATGATCGAGGCCTACCGACGGATGGCGAAACTGAACGACTATCCGCTGCACCTCGGTGTGACCGAGGCGGGCACTCCCAAGGCTGGTGCTATCCGCTCAGCGATAGGGATCGGCACGCTGCTTCAAGAGGGTATTGGCGACACCATCCGCGTATCACTGACGACCGATCCAGTCGAGGAAGTTTGGGTGGCCTATGAGATCTTGAAGAGCCTGGGGCTTCGCGAGCGCGGCGCGACGCTCGTCGCATGCCCAACGTGTGGGCGTGTGGAAGTTGATCTCTTCCGGTTGGCCAACGAGATCGACGAGTACCTGCGGACGATTAAGGAACCCATCAAGGTCGCTGTCATGGGCTGCGTCGTCAACGGACCAGGTGAGGCACGGGATTCGGATGTCGGTGTCGCAGCCGGACGTGGCAAAGGAGTTATCTTCCGTAAAGGGAAGATCGTCCGCCGCGTCGAGGAACACGAGATCGTCCCTGCATTGAAAGAGGAGATCGAGCAGATCCTCGCCGAGCGGCGATCCGGCGCGGAGCAGCATACTCGACGCCAAATCAGTATCCCGATTGTTGGGGACTGAGATCACGAGGGGTTCCTAGTGCGCAACGGGACGGCGAACCGCCCGCAACCTGCTGTCGCCGTCCTCGGTCCCACGTCGTGGGACCAGTTCCTTGTGCTCGACCGACATCTCCAGGAAGGTATTGGAGCAACCGTCACCGCACGGTTTGAAGCTGGCGGTGGCACCGCAGCGAACATCGCTGTTGCGCTTGCCCGTCTCGGTGTCCCAACGCTCTTTGTCACAACAGTGGGAGACGATGCTCTCGGACGGCAGCTCTTGAGCGAGCTCCAGCACGAGGGTCTTGATGTGCACCTGGTACCACCCTCAGCAGGAGCCATGACCGATCGTTGCACAATTCTGGTGACACCGGGCCCTGAACGAACAATTCTTGAGTTCCCCGGCGCGCGCCTGCGGATGGGCAACCCTCTCCCGCTTGACCGCATCTTCGGCGCACCGCTCGTGGTCATCGATGTCGATGACGCCGAGCTCCGTCAGTTTCTCGTCGATCTCCCGGCACACATCGCTCCCCGTGTGCGGCTTATTGGTACGCTGACCCACCTGGCCGAGCTTCCACCCGAGCGCAGCCTGCGACTTGCGCTGCAACACGATGTCCTAGTCGGGAACGAGGCCGAACTCCGGGCAATTCTTGGCCTCGACGAGCTCGATACCACGCTCGAGCGGCTTCAAGAGACTATGCCACTCGGCGCAACACGACTCGCAGCAATAAGCCGCGGCCGTCATGGCTCCGTGCTTGTGACGACACGGGAGATCGTGCGGGTGCCGGCCTTCGAGGTCGCTGCGGTTGATTCAACCGGGGCCGGAGACGCGTTCGCCGCTGGCGTGGTTTACGGTTTGCTCCTCCGGATGCCGCTCCCCGAGATCGGGCGCTTCGCCAACGCTATGGGAGCGCTTGCCACTCGCGCAGTCGGAGCGCGTGCCGCCCTCCCCACTCGTGACGAAATCACCGCCTTCTTACGCGAGGCCCGATCATGCGCCTGACACGCGACGAACTTCGTGCCCTTGCCCGTGAGGCAGGTCTCACGCTGGTCGCGGTGACCACGGCTGAGCCGTTTCCCGGCCTTGCCGAACTGCTGCGTGCACGGATCCGCGCTGGATTTCTCCAGGGAATGGAGTGGTTCAACGAGCAGCGTGCCGAAGTTGCCGCAGATCCGCGCAATCTCCACCCCACTGCACGGAGCATTATCAGTGTTGGGCTTCCCTATTGGCTTCCTGACATCCAGCCACCCGACGATGGCATCGTACGCGGTCGCATCGCGCGATATGCATGGGGGCTCGACTATCATCGTGTCCTTCGTCATCGGCTGCAACGACTCCATCAGCTCCTGGAAGCACGACTGGGGCGGCGGATCGAAGCCCGCTATCTCGTGGACACCGCACGGATCGTCGACCGCGAGGTCGCCGTACGCGCTGGACTTGGCTGGCAGGGGAAGAACACCTTGGTCATCGTCCCACATCACGGCTCGTGGGTCCTGCTTGCTGAGCTTGTGGTCGACATCGATCTAGAGCCCGATGAGCCACTTCGCCCCCGCTGCGGTCGGTGTCGCCGATGTCTGGACGCCTGTCCCACCGGTGCACTTGTCGGTCCTTACGCGCTCTATGCGCCTCGCTGCATCTCGTACTTGACGATTGAACACCGGGGCCCGATTCCCTGGGAACTACGACCGCTCATGGGCAATTGGGTATTTGGGTGCGATATTTGCCAGGAAGTCTGCCCGTACACTGCTGCGGCGCAACCCACGGACGACGACGTCGTCCGCCCTGAGCGGCTTGAGCACTGCTACCCATCACTCGAATGGCTGCTCCGGATGACCGAAGAGGAGTTCCGGAGCATCTATCGTGGACGCCCGGTTCTACGGGCAAAACGCGCGGGGCTCGCACGGAATGCTACCGTGGCCCTCGGCAACGTCGGCGACGCTCGCCACTTGGAGACTCTCGAAGAGGCTCTCCTCGGTCATGACCAACCGCTCGTGCGCAGCCACGCCGCCTGGGCCATGGCACGAATCGACTTCGCCCTCAGCGAACCAGTGCTCCGGCGAGCTCGTGACCGCGAGACAGATCCACTGGCGCGCGAAGAGCTGGAGCGACTACTCATCTCGCCGCCGGAGCCACTCAACCGGTCGTCTGCAGTCCTGCCGCAATCGCGTTGATACTGTGATGGATCGCATCCAACAGGCGAGCCCGCCGTTCAGGAGACTCCTGCTCTGTCCTTCGGTAGCGCCGCAGCAGCACGATCTGGCAGAGATGGAGCACGTCAACATAAGGGTTGCGCAGTTTGACCAGCCGGGCGAGGATCGGCGACCGCTCCAGGAGATCGTGCTGACCGGTGACCGCCAGCACCATTCGCACTGTACGGCTGTGCTCGTCCCGGATGCGTGTGAAGACATCAGCGTTGTTATTTGCCAGCGACGCATACAGCTCAGCGATTGCCATTTCAGCCGTCGCCAAACTGATTTGCGCGTTATCAACCAGCATCTCGAAGAACGGCCACCGCCGATACATCGCTTGTAGGGTTTGCTGCGCCCCGCACGCGAACGCTCGTTCGAGCGCTGTTCCCAGGCCATACCAACCAGGAAGGTTGACACGCGTCTGGGTCCAACTGAAAACCCAGGGGATAGCACGAAGGTCAGCGAACTGTATCACCCCATGCGCCCCCGTTCGCCGAGCAACCGGGCGGGACGCCAAGTTGAGACTGGCCAGTTCGGGAAAGGGTGTCGCCATCGTAAAATATGACACAAACACGTTACTGACTTTTACGAGCTCCTCATACGCCTGCTGCGACCACTCCGCCAAGGCGTTCATCAACTCGATCCACTCTGGCGGAATATTGGGCTCGTGTTCGGCGGAACTCGAGACCAAAAGTGCATGCATCATTTGTTCCCAGTGGCGGAGAGCAATCGCCGGATCGTTATACCGTCCGAAGATCACCTCGCCTTGCTCCGTGACCTTCAGGAGCGGTGTGCGCGCCGCCGCCGGTCGCGCCCAGATCGCCCGTCCCATCGGGCCGCCACCGCGTCCAATCGCACCGCCCCGCCCGTGGAAAATTCGCAGGCGCACCTTATATGTCGCCGCAACTTCTGCGAGGCGCTGTTGTGCTTGATAGATTCGCCAGTTCGAGGAAACGTAGCCACCATCCTTGTTGCTGTCGGAATATCCGACCATGACTTCTTGGACAGAACCTCTGGACGCAACCAGCGCCCGATACTCCGGAATGTCGAGCAGCTGTGCCAGAATCTTGTGGCAGCGATCAAGTTCCGCGATCTGCTCAAAGAGGGGCACGACATCAATCCGTGACCATGCCTGCCATCCGTCAGTGTCCACCCCACAGAGCCCAGCCTCCCGCGCGAGCACAAACGTCCCCAGAACGTCGGCCGGCTCGGCCGTCATTGACACGATGACCGTATGACAGGCACATTCGCCATTGAAGCGTTGGATCCGCGCTACCGCATCGAACGTGTCAAGCACTTCACGTGTCTCCGGGGAAAGCGCGCCGCGTGGAAAACCAAACGGCTCGGCACGGAGTCGAGCCAGCACCAGCGCGAGACGTTCCTCCGCACTTCGCTCGCTGAAACCCGCCTGCCCAGAAAGCCCAAACAGCTCGGCGAGCGCTTCCCGATGCCGTGCTGCATCTTGTCGGATCTCCAACTCGGCTAGATGGAAACCAAACAATTCGACGCGAGCGAGCAGATCCTCCACTCGTCCGTCCGCGATCCGCTTTCCACCGTTGCGGCGCAAGGAATCCGCGACAATTTGCAGGTGTTCCAGAAGCTCCTCCGGCGAGGTATATCCTCCCTCCTCTCCCACTTCTGTTCGACGCAAGCGTTCCTCGATGAGGCCAAAGATTCGCCGGTACGGCTCGTCAGCCCAGGCTCGCACCGGGGTCAACCCGAGTGCTTCTCGCTCGCGCTCAATGAGTGCGGTGAGTTCCGGTGTGATCGATCGCAGCCTAGCCGAAATACTCAGCGCCCGACGGAGTTCGACCACTTCCTCACGATACCGGCGCAGAATCGCCTCGCGCATCAGACGCGCCGTTGCTTCAGTCACCGCTGCAGTGACTGCCGGATTGCCGTCACGATCGCCGCCGACCCAGGTGCCGAGTCGTATTGGCAAAGGCCAGCGACGCTCCAGCAGCTCGGGGTACGAGCGCGCCAATGCGCGTCGCAAGGCACGACGCAGAATCGGAACTACCTCGTAGACCGGGCCAGTGAGGATTGCAATGTTGCTCCGAACCTCGTCAAGCGGCGTCGGCCGCGCCACTCGGGTCTCAGCCGTCTGCCAGAGCAGCGTGATCTCCTCCCGGATACGGTCCAGCAACCACTCACGCTCGCGCGGCGCGAGACGTACATCGTCCAGCTGCTGGATCAGTGGCGCGAGTGCCGCGAGCCGCTGTAACACGGTTCGCCGACGCGGCTCAGACGGGTGTGCCGTAAAGACAGGAAAGACCAAAAGTTCACCCAGAATCTGCGCGACGCGTTCAGGCTCAATGCGCCGTTCTCGCAACGTCAACAGCGCTGCTTCCAACGACTCATGCAGCGGCGGCTCACTTCGCTCTCGTTGCCGTAGCGTCCGCACCCGATGATGCTGCTCTGCAAGGTTAATCAGGTGGAAATAGATCCCGAAGGCGCGGACGAGACCAAAGATATCTTCGTCAGACAAAGTCTCCATCCACACCAGAAGCGCTCGGAGACGATCTGCAACGTTCCCAGTGGTACGAGCAATGATCGTTTCTTGCCGCGCTCGTTCAACAATCTCGTAGAGTCTTGGTCCGCCCTGCTCACGAAGCACGTCTCCGAGCAACGTCCCCAGGAGATTGACTTCATTGCGCAGACCCTCGATTGGTTCTGCCCGAAGCCGCTCGACTTGGCCGCTTCGGGACAATCGTCGTTGTTCCTCCATCGTTCCCGCTCCTCGTCGAGCACGCGCGCTCCATCGCGCGCACAGTGCAGGAGAACTCGCCCTGCAGTACGCTCAGGACCAGCGAACGAGCGGTCGTCCGCGTCCTCAGCTCGTAGGAAAGGGTACGCGCCGTGCTTCTGGCAGTCGACGTCGGAAACACGAACGTTGTGATCGGAGTCTTTGCAGGCACTGAGCTCCGCGCGCGCTGGCGTCTTGCCACAGCCCGCGACCGTATGCCTGACGAATGGTGGGTTCAACTTGTCGTTCTCAGCCAGACCCAAGGCTTTCACATTCAGGACATTGAGGCGGTCGCGCTCGCAAGTGTTGTCCCACCTTTGACGAGTGTTTTTCTGGAGCTCGCGCGGCGACATCTCGCGATCGAACCACTTGTTGTCAATGGCAATCAGGAACTCGGGTTGCCACTACGAGTTGACAATCCTTCCGAGGTTGGAGCTGACCGGATCTGCAACGCGCTCGGGGCGATCGAACGCTACGGTGCTCCAGTGATCGTCGTTGACTTCGGCACGGGCACCACCTTCGATGTCGTTGATTCAACGGGCGCGTACATCGGTGGCGCTATCGCACCGGGCATCACAATCGCATTTGAAGCACTGACACAGCGAGCGGCTCGCTTGTTCACAGTTGCCCTGGAACCTCCGTCCCGAGCCATCGGCCGGAGCACCCGGGAGGGCCTCCAGGCCGGGACGGTCCTTGGATACGCCGAACTTGTGCGTGGTCTTATCCGACGTATTCGTGAGGAACTCGGTCAGGAAGCCCCGGTCGTTGCCACGGGTGGTCTTGCCCCACTCGTTGCACCACTTGTCCCGGAGTTCCTGGCTGTTGAGCCGGACCTCACCCTGTATGGGTTACGTCTTGCCTATGAGCGAGTCCGACAGCACAGCACGACGCCGCCAGGTTAACTGCCATGACCAGCCAGGAAATCGAAAGACACCGTTGCATCGAACGCTTGAACAGCCGCCTCGAGAAGGTCGATCGTTGCCAGAACGTCGTTGAGGTCAAGCGTCTCGACCGGGCTGTGTGAATACCGCCGCGCAATATTCACCACCATCGACGGGATTCCGCCCCGTTCGAGATGCACGGCCGCAAGATCCGATGTGCTGCGTGGAAAGAGGGCAAGTTGAACCCCAATACCACGCTCCTCCGCAATCCGCAAGAGAAAGTCGCGCATGCCAGGATGTGCCAGATGCCCCCGTACTCCACCCATCCCACTCGCCAGGGCGAGCACGGGCCCTCCGCCGATCCGAATTCCAAGATCTCGTACCAAATCGGTGTCCGGCGTCCCACCAGCAGGAACGGTGTCGACCACGATCGCTGCATCCGGAGAGAGACGAAATGCGACCATCTGCGCACCACGCAGGCCGACCTCTTCCTGGACCGTCACAACGAACACTGGACGGCAGCGCAGCGATGCACCACGTAATCGCTCCGCCAGTAGGAGAAGCACTGCGCACGACACCCGGTTGTCTAACGCTTTCCCACTGATGCGATCGGGATTGGCCAACCGCTCGACCGGCTCCTCATACGCGATCGGATCGCCAATACGGATGCCAAGTGCTCTCACTTCCTCTGCTGAGTCAAAGCCGAGATCGACGTAGAGTTCGCGCAGTGGAGGAACTGAGCGTTGCTCGTCCGGACTCTGGAGATGTCCAGGACGCACGCCGATCACCCCGCGATACCCGCGCACACGAACGTGCCGCCCAGGTAGGAGACTGTCGATGACACCGCCGATCTTTTCCACACGCAGAAATCCGTTCGGCTCAATCCCTTTCACCACAAGACCGATCTCATCGGAGTGAGCGGAAACCATCAGGACCGGCCTCTCGACCGGTGACGGTAGCCACGCAGCGAGGTTGCCAAACGAATCGACCTCAACCGTTGCGGCAAAGGGACGGAACAGCTCGACGAGTCGAGCTACAACTGCTTGCTCATGCCCAGAAACTCCATCGAGGGCAGCCAGTTCCTGGATCAGTGCGACAAGATGCTCCTTCTCATCGGAGCACTGCTGTCCAGCTCCTGTAGTCATCTGCCGATCCTCTCGACTCATCTCTTACCCGTATCACGTCGCTGGCGCGTTATACTAGCAGGTGCCAGTCCCGAAAGCCGAGGTGCGCCATGTGGCGATCTCGCGCAAATCCGATCTAGGCGTCACCGTACCGCTTGCGGTACCGGTCGCCGGTTCGGCTAGTGAGGAGGGTACAGTGAAGCAGTATCCCCCTGAACGGATCCGTAATATCGGCCTTTTCTCTCACGGCGGCACAGGGAAAACCTCGTTGACCGAAGCGCTCCTCTACGCGACCCGTACGATCTCTCGGATGGGTCGTGTCGAAGAGGGGACGACGGTCTCCGACTGGGACCCTGACGAGCACAAGCGACGTATTTCGATCTCCCTTAGCATCGTCCCTCTCGAATGGCGCGAACACAAAGTGAATCTCATCGATACGCCGGGATACTTCGATTTTGTCGGTGAGGTCCACAGTGCGATGCGCATCGTCGATGCCGCGCTGATCCTGATGGATGCGACGGTCGGCGTCGAGGTCGGCACCGAGCACATGTGGGAACTCGCCGAAGCGCATCGACTGCCACGTGCCTTGGTGATCAACAAAATGGACCGCGAACACGCGAACTTCACCAAGGCCTTAGCCAGTGCACGGACAGCGTTCGGCAACCGCGTCGTGCCGATGCATCTGCCAATCGGTCAAGAGAAATCCTTCCAGGGCTTTGTGGATGTCCTCTCCGGTCAGGCTTATCGCTACACGGAGAATGGAGCGCTTGAGAGTACTGCTGTTCCGGACGAGCTAGTCAGTTCACTGGATGAGTTCCGCACCCAGCTGATCGAGGCAGCCTGCGAGAGCGACGAAGAATTAACGCTCCGCTACCTTGAAGGTGACGAGATCAGCACGGACGAATTGCGCGCTGGCTTGCGTGTAGCGATCGCCAGCGGTGCAGTTGTGCCAGTGTTCGTGAGCGCGGCCACCGCTCTTAAGGGTGTGCTTCCCCTTCTCGACGCGATCATCGACTTCTTCCCGGCACCCGGCCCGACTAGCGCTACGCGAGCAGACGGTCAGCGAATCGAACTTGCGCCTGATCCGAGCGGCCCGCTCGCCGCGATTGTCTTCAAGACGTTCGCCGACCCCTTCGTCGGCAAGCTTTCCTACTTCCGCGTCTACTCCGGAACACTCCGGACCGATTCTCACGCCGCAGTTCCGCAGCGCGGCGAGACGGAACGCATTGGCCAGCTCTTCGTCGTACGGGGCAAAGAACAGATACCGGTGGGACAGATCGGGCCAGGCGACATCGGTGCAGTTGCGAAACTCCAGGTTGCACGAACTGGCGATACTTTGACCGATCCGGGCCGGCCGATCACACTCGCAGGCATCAAGTTTCCCGAGCCTGTGTTCACAGTCGCTGTATTCCCACGGACCAAGACCGACCTGGACAAAATGGGGACCGCTTTGCAACGACTCCTCGAAGAGGACCCGACGTTGCGTGTCGGCCGAGAGAACCAAACTGGAGAAACACTCTTATCCGGCCTGGGCGAGAGCCACATACAGATCGCGCTCGACCGCATGGCTCGGAAGTTCGGCGTTCAGGTCGACTGGAGCCTGCCCCGCATTCCCTATCGGGAAACGATCTCGGTTCCAGTTCGCCGAGTCGAGTACAAGCACAAGAAGCAGACCGGCGGCCACGGGCAGTACGGTCACGTCTTCCTCGACCTCGAACCACTTCCAGATGCCGACTTCGAGTTCCATGAAACGATCGTGGGTGGCGTTGTCCCGAAGCAGTTCATCCCGGCAGTCGAGAAGGGTGTCCGGGAGGCAATGGAAGAGGGAGTCCTCGCTGGCTACCCCGTTGTAAACGTGAAAGTTACGCTGGTCGACGGATCCTACCACTCTGTCGACTCGTCGGAACTCTCGTTCAAGATCGCAGCAGCTCAAGCATTCCGCAAAGGACAAGCCGCCGCCAAGCCGATTCTCCTCGAACCGATCATGCGACTCTGGGTTACCGTTCCAGACACATACACCGGTGATGTGATGAGTGACCTAAACGGCAAACGGGCGCAAGTCCTCGGCATGACGCCAGGGGAAAATGGCCGCACGACCATCGAGGCGTTGGTGCCGCTTGCCGAACTCCAACGCTATGCCACAGAGCTCCGCTCGTTGACGCAGGGGCGTGGAACCTTCCGTACCGAGTTCTCTCACTACCAGCCTGTCCCGCAACATCTTGCCGAGAGTATCATCCAACAGTCGCGGGCGCGCCAAGCCGCAGTGGCCAGCTAATGTCGCCCGATGCCGATTCTGTAGCTGTGAGGGGCCGGATCAAACTTCCGGCTCCTCACAGCATCGTGAAGGAGCAGAAACGTGGTCGAGGATATCACTCCACCGAAGCGTATTGTTCTGATCTTTGACGGCGGCTCGCGGGGCAACCCTGGACCAGCCTATGGAAGTTATCGTCTTGAGCTACCTGACCTTCCACCCATGGACCGGTCCATTGAGTTCGAGGAGCCACTCACGAATAACCAGGCCGAGTACCGTACGCTTCTTGCGGCCCTGGAGACGCTCGTTGAGCTCCTGGAGCAACGGGGAACACCGACACATGGCACGATCCTCGAGATCCAGACCGATTCCGAACTCGTGGCCCGACAACTTAGCGGCGTCTACAAGGTGAGGAACCCCAAACTCCAGCCGCTCTACGATCGTGTCCGTGCTCTTCTCGCCCGCTTCGACCACTGGGAAGTGCACTGGCAACCACGTGAGGTGATCTATCAGTACTTCGGCCATTGAGCTCGGAGCCAACATCGGTGCTTCCAGAGTCACAACCACCGGTATCACCGACACGTGTGCATTCGTCCGCATGGGAATCAAGGGCTCTCCACACCCCTCGTCACCCTTTTCAACCTCCAGACCCTTCCTCCACCCCAACCCATCGGTCGGTTATGTACAGCTCACTCCCTAGCTGTTCACGATCCTGGTGTGGCGCTTCATGCAGCCAAAACCTGCTGTTTGTCCAACCTGGCTCGTCAGCTGGGTACACTACGCGCGCGGTACCGCCTGACCAAGTCCGCAGGTGAAGCACGAGACTCCGGTCTAGAAACGGAGCCCGCACGCAGCAGGTCTTCGACAAGCGGAACAATCAACACGCGGGATGGATGAGGACAAGCGTATGCGCACGCCGGATGCATACCCGTAACACTCCCTTGCAGTGGGCGGTGCATTCCGCTATACTCCTTAGCGGCGTGGGCGGTTAGCTCAGCTGGTTAGAGCGCCACGTTGACATCGTGGAGGTCAGTAGTTCGAGTCTACTACCGCCCACCGCAGGCCTCGCCGCCTGGCGAGGTTTCTTTTTTCCAGCAGACCGCTTTCCAACAGAATGAGCCGTTGACGGTACTGTTCGCACAGGGCTACCATTCGCAATGAGGAAATGGCGACGACCGGGTCATGCGACGGTCGCCGACCTCCAGAGAGGTCGAGTCGCAGGCTGGAAGCTCGACTAGGTTCCGGTGGCCGTTCGTACCGCCCGCGAGCTGGTCCGGCGAACGCGAGTAGCCGGATCCGGTTGCCCCCGTTATCGGGCATCCCGATGAGTGCCGCTGGTGTTTCAAGACCGGCGGAAAGTTGGGTGGAACCGCGTCAGGCTCGGCCTGCCGTCCCGACGGGGCGGCAGGCCGTTCAGTTGAGACAGCACAGCACCGAGGAGGTGGATCGAGATGAGTGACCTTACAAAAGAAATGGATCTTGCTGTCGCAGCAGAAAGCGAGCAGGAACTTGACCTCGCACGCATGCGGCATTCCTGCGCCCATGTGATGGCACAGGCTGTCCTCGAACTGTTTCCGGGAGCCAAGTTGGGTATCGGGCCGGCGATCGCCGATGGCTTCTACTACGACTTCGACTTGCCCAGACCGCTCACACCGGAAGACCTCGAGCGGATCGAACGTCGCATGGAAGAGATTAAGGCTGCCGCCTACCCCTTCATTCGCCGGGTTATCAGCCGTGAAGAGGCGCGAGAACTCTTTCGAGATCAGCCGTATAAACTCGAACTCATCGAAGAGTTCCCACCTGACGAGGTAATCACAACGTACACGCATGACGGGTTTACCGACCTCTGCCGCGGACCCCACGTCCGCGATACGTCGCAAATCGGGTTCTTCAAGCTCCTCCGCATCTCCGGTGCCTATTGGCGTGGTGACGAGCGGCGCCCACAGCTACAACGCATCTACGGCACGTCCTGGCCAACTCGCGAGCAACTTGAGGCGTACCTTCATCGCCTCGAAGAGGCCGAGCGGCGCGATCATCGTCGTCTCGGGCGCGAACTTGAACTTTTCCACTTTGACCCCACCGCACCCGGCATGCCTTACTGGCTTCCAAAGGGGCTCAAAATCCTTAATCTCCTACTCGACTTCTGGCGACGCGAGCACGAAAAGCGCGGGTACCAGGAGATTGCCGCGCCGCTGATCAACGACAAGAGTCTCTGGGAGACCTCAGGTCACTGGGAACACTATCGCGAGAATATGTTCCTCATTCAACTTGACGAACACCTTGTTTACGGCGTGAAGCCGATGAACTGCCCCAACGCGATGGTGGTGTACAACCTCAAGAAGCGCAGCTACCGCGACCTTCCCTTGCGGCTTTCTGACTGTGACATTCTGCACCGCTACGAGCGCTCCGGCACCCTCCATGGTCTCCTACGTGTCCGCAAGTTCCAGCAAGACGATGCCCACATCTTCGTGACTGAAGACCAAATCGAAGAGGAGTTCGCACGCATCCTGGACATCGCCCAGCTTTTCTACGGCATCTTTGGGCTGCGCTACACGCTTCGACTTGGGACTCGTCCCGATGACTTCATGGGCGATCCCGAGACCTGGGACAAAGCTGAAGCTGCTCTCCAGCGCATCCTCGATCGCCACGCCGGCCCAGGAAACTATCTGATCGGCGAGGGCGAGGGAGCCTTCTACGGCCCCAAGATCGACATTTTGATGGAAGACGCGCTTGGCCGTCAGTGGCAAACCGGTACCATCCAGCTCGACTTTCAGCTCCCACGCCGATTCGGATGCACATACACAGACCGCGACGGCACGGAAAAGACACCGGTCGTGATCCATCGTGTCATCTACGGGTCACTCGAACGTTTCATCGGCATCTTGATCGAGCACTTTGCCGGTGCGTTCCCTGTCTGGCTCGCTCCAGTCCAGGCTGTCATCATCCCGATCGCAGATCGTCACCTTCCCTACGCCTATCGCATCCGCGATCGGCTGTACGAGGCTGGCCTCCGCGTCGAAGTAGACGATGGCGATGAACGGATGCAGGCCAAGATCCGCAATGCTCAGCTGCAGAAGATCCCATATATGTTGGTTGTTGGCGACCGGGAAGTGGCTGAGGAAAGTGTCGCTGTACGATTGCGCACAAACGAGAACCTTGGCTCGATGCCGATCGAGCGATTCGAGGCTATGGTCCGCCGCATTGTGGCGGACAAATCGCTCGAACTGGTCACCGATGTCTGACCAACGGTGAGCATTCGCCGCATCACGCGCCAACAAGAGAGCGGCCGGTGCAGAGTGCACCGGCCGCGTTGATCACAGCATCGAGCGTCTCCGTCTGTTACTCACGCCAAGCTGCACGGATGACACGGAGCCAGTTTTCGCGGCAGATCTTACGCAACGCTGTCTCATCATAGCCACGCCGTGCCAATGTCTCGAGTAGGCGCGGTAGGTGAGCGGCATCGGCCAGGTCTGCAGGCATCGTTGCCCCGTCGAAATCAGAACCGAAGCCCACGTGGTCCACCCCGGCCAGCTCCACAATATGATCGATGTGCGCGATCACGTCATCGAGTCGTACGTCCTCTGGTCGCTCCGCACCCGCGCGAAGAAAGCCGACATGGAAGTTAATTCCTATGAGCCCACCTTTCTTGGCAAGCGCAAGGATTTGCTCGTCGCTCAGATTCCGTGCAACTGGACACAGCGCGCGGCAATTGCTATGGCTCGCCACAACCGGCTTCGTCGAGTACTCGAGCACATCCCAGAAGCCAGCATCATTCAAATGGGAGACATCAATGAGAATCCCCAGTTCGTTGCACGCCCTAACGAGCGCACGTCCCAGACTAGTCAGACCGCGCCCCCGATCCTGCGGACCAACACCTTCCGCGAAGATATTGGGCCGGCTCCAAGTCAGCCCCAAGGAACGCAGCCCAAGTTGGTAACTGAGCCGGAGCACAGCAAACTCCGGATCGATCGCCTCGGCACCTTCATAGTGCAGGATCACCCCGAACGTTCCGCGATCCAGACACGCTTCCAGTTGCGACGCGCTCGTGATCAGCTCCATCGCTCCACCTGACGCCTCGATGGTGCGGAACAAAAAGTCGACAGCACGCAGTGTTCGCGCCAGTGCTTGGTGTGGGAGATATTCGTCCCGGACGAAAATCGCCGTGAGCATCGCGCCGATGCCGCCACGCTTCGCTCGCGGGAGATCAACATGGCCACAATCACTCTCACTAAAGAAATTACGGCCTGTTTCTAACAGCGACAAAACGTAGTCGGTATGCCCATCAATGATCGGTTCCCACACAGTAAACTCCCCCTCACTGGCCATCCCATGCCGACAACGTGACCCTGACCGCTCGCTGTTCCGTGTGCGTTGGTTTATAGGCTGTCACGTGCAAGCCCGCTCCGAGTGCACGACTCCGGTTCACGCGGTCTTCAATCGCTGCCAATCGCCAGGTGACCAAAAACGCAAGGCGCGTCAGCAGTCGGACAGCCCAAACCGGAAGAATCCCTGCCGCTCCAGCGACGCGTTCTCGCTGCCAATAGTCAAGAACGTCATGAATTTGCCCCACCAAGTGAAAACTATATTGCAGCGTCTGTACCTCGAAACCCGCCCGTGCCAAGAGGCGCAGGATGTCTAGGTCGGAAAACCGTTGGATGTGTCCTACGTGATCGCGCTTCCATCGGTGAATCGGCCACCGTTCACTTGTGCGCAGTAACCAATAGAGCGTCCCGGGTTGTGCTTCCAAAGGTACGAATGCGTGGAGGACGCCTCCCGGTCGTAGAACACGCGCGCACTCATCGATCATCGCTGCAGGCTGCGGCACATGCTCTAACACATCGAGAAACACAACTGCATCGAACTCGTTCGACCCGAACGGGAGCCGACAAGCATCCAGGACCGCGTACCGTCCCTCCGGATCTCGTCGGTGTGCCTCACGGATCGCTGTCCGGCTCAAATCTCCACCGACGATCCAGAGATCTGGCCGCTCGCGCCGTAGTGCCCGCACGTACCGCCCAGCGCCACAACCCGGTACTAGAACCCTCCCACGAACTCCCTCGAGGGCCTCCAGGGCGTACCGCACGCGTAATGCGCCGAGGTTCCACCCTCGAGGTGAGACATCGTCCCGCCCTTGTATCGTCCGAGGGTCCTCTACACAGTAGCGACCAACTTGCCTCACGAGCGGCGTTCCCTTACGACATGCAAGAGGACACGGAGATCATCGAGTACGAGATCGGGCATGATCTCCGTTTGCGCCAGATCCGCCCTCGAACTCACACCAGTAAGAACAAGAGCCGTACGGGCCCCAGCTCGCTTCCCTGCCAAAACATCAGTGTCGAGTCGATCGCCGATCACAAGAACTTCGCTCGGAGAAAGACCGAGAATATCCGCCGCCCGCAATACCATGGCGGGCTCCGGTTTCCCAATAACAAGCGGTGTACGGTCAGTTGCTGCGGCGAGTGCCGCGACAATCGCGCCCGACCCCGGTATCAGCCCCTCTTCGGAGGGGAATGTCCGGTCAGCGTTCGTCGCAATCCAGTCTGCTCCATCCCGGATCGCCAAAGTAGCAATCTTGAGTTTCTCGTACGTGAGTGTGAAATCGGCACCGCTCACAACGACATCTGCATCTCGCCCAGCTGCGACAAAGCGACCGTCGCCCAAGATCGCTTCTTGGAGCGCCGGCATGCCGAGCACATAGACACGAGTCCCGGCCGGATAACGGAGCCGCATCCAGTCGCGCGTCGCGATCCCAGAGGTCACGATCCGCCCGGCCGGCACTGCCATGCCCATGCGGGCAAGCTTCGCCGCGTACTGTTCCGGCGTCTTTGTCGAGTTGTTTGTCACCATGACGTAGCCAAGACCGCATCGTGCAAGTTCTTTTACCAGTTCGGCGGCCGCAGGCAGTGGCTGCTCACCCCGGTAGAGAACCCCGTCCATATCGAAAGCCACGCCACGCACCTGTGCCAGTAGCATTTCGATCTCGGTTACGCTTGCACTCATCGCTTTCGCCACTTCGTTCCTTGACAACTCTCCGTCCCTGGCCCAGCATAGCACAGCGTCCGAACGGCTCTGCAGGCCCACGGTCATTCTTGCGAATGAGGGAGAACAATGCCGAGACCACCGATCGACCAGACCCTTGTCGAACAAGTCCTCGCACTCATTCGCCTTGAAGACGTGCTGGAACTCGCTCAACAACTTGTCCGGCTCCCAACAGTGAATCCACCGGGGGATGTACGCGAGGCAGCAGCTGTGTGCGCCGATTTCCTCCGTGCAGCAGGCTTCACCATCGAACTCGACGCAGCCGAGCCGACCAAACCGAACGTGATCGCTCGCTATGGTGGCGAGCCAGGCCCCCTCTTTCTCTGGAATTCGCACCTAGATGTTGTTCCGGTGGGCGAGGAATCTGCTTGGACGGTGCCCCCCTTCGGTGGTGTGGTGCGCAATGGGAAGTTGTATGGGCGCGGTAGCTGTGATGTGAAAGGTGGGGTCGCAGCACAGCTCGTGGCCGCTGCTGCACTTGCGCGGAGCGGCGTCCCCTTGCAGGGGACGCTTGTTGTGACCGAAGTCGCTGATGAGGAAGTCGGCGGGCTGTTAGGCGCAAAGCGTATAGCCGAGCGCACCGATCTCCGTCCCGATGCCGTGCTCGTCGCTGAGCCCACGAACAATCGGATCTGTATCGGGGAGCGCGGTGGTGTCGGCATTCGCGTCACAGTATATGGCCGAACCGCCCACGGAGCTCTTCCCTGGGAAGGTGTCAATGCGATCGAGGGCATGGCACAAGTTATCAACGCTCTTCGGGAAGAGTTGTGGCCTCGCTTGGCCGCGCGTCGGCATCCCTACTTCGCACCAGCCTCCGCGACGATCAGCTTGATCGAAGGCGGAGTAAAGACAAATGTTGTCCCGGATCGCTGCTCGATCTACATCGACCGGCGCTTAATTCCGGGAGAGAACCCCGATACTGCGGTCGACGAGGTCCGCGAGGTAGCCGAACGCGCCATCCAAACGGTACCGGGACTCCGCGTGAGTGTCGAGCCCGCTGCTGAGTGGCCTGGCCGTCCGGCCATTCTCCAGCCAGAAGACACACCGCTCGTTCGGACAATGGTTGCAGTCAATGACTATCTCGGATTGGACAGCTCGCTTACCGGCTTCAGTATGGGCACGGACGGTCGCTTTTTCGCCGCACGTGGGTATCCCACCGTCATCTATGGTCCAGGCGACCCAACGGTCGCTCACCAGCCAGACGAGTGGGTGAGCGTGGACGAACTCCTCCAGTGCGCCCGCGCGTATGCGTTGGCAGGGCTTGTGGTTTTGGGACAACGCTAAGCCACTTCGCGAGGCCACCTTTACCGGAAGTGGTTCACAGCGAGCAACAGGCAGTGCTCGATCGTCTCGGCACTGGCTACACGTAGCGGGGCACTCCACTGTCTACCACGGCACGATTACAAGTCGCCTCCACACGAGCGACGCCAAGAGAAGAATTCCAACGAGGAACGTAGCGGGACGCAGCAATCGCAGTTCCCCGCATGAACTGATTTCAGTAGCCGCGCCAATACAACTGTGTCCAGGCCATCGCAGTGCTGCGGTGCCGCAGCAGTTCGACGATCTCCTCCGCGATCGGTTCGAGCCGTGGTCTCGACAGTATGGTCTCACTGTTCCTTCAGGCTGGCAGCGACCTCCGCGAGGGTCTTCGTCGCCACCAAAGCAACAAGAGGGCAGCCATCACCAGCAGCGTACCCCAGATCCACCACGTCAGCACAATTGCCCATAACGTGCCCCGGATCACCACCCGAAGGAAGAAGAGTGAAGCCGACCACGCCTCCTGGAATGTCTCGAGGAAACCGGGCTCCCCCAGGCGCGGAGTGGGGACGAGCAGCAGACGAACCTCCGCATACTGGATTCGTCGCTCGAGGAAGCGCTGACGCTCAACAATCTGTTCGATCTCCGTTCGCACGCGGGTAAGCTCTTGCTCAAGACGCAGGATCTCGTCGATCGTCTGGGCCCGCTCTAGCAGCGCCTGGAGTCGCGCTTCAGTGCGCTCCAATGTTCGCCGGCGCGCAGCGAGATCTAGCGTTTCCTCAGTGACGTCGCTGCTTCGCACGCGCTCACTCGCGACACGTGAGACACTCGGCTGTTCCGCGACCGCGGTCAGGAAATGCTCTAGCTCATCCGCTGGAACCATCACGGTCAGTGATGCTTGACGCGGCCCACTCCCGTCTCGTAGATCGACCACGTCTGACTCCACCACATACCCACCAAACTTCGTGACGACCTCCTGGATTTCTCTCGCTACCCCAAGGTAATCGTCACACCAGACAAGGAGCTCGGCTTCCCGTACGACGAGGCGGCCTATCGAGGGAAGCCGATTGCTCGGCGACGCGGGTTCCGTACCAGGTGCTCCTTGTGTCACCGGTTCGGATGTCCCTCTGGGAAGCAATTCATTCGATTGCGAACAACCGAGTGTCGCGATCAGAGTCAGACACACCAAGAGGAGAGCCCTTCCCATGTCATCCTCCCGCCTCTGACATCCTCGTTGAGAAGACGCAATGGGTAGGGCTCGGGTTCCCGTCGTAATGCTCCGCCTGATCCGGAGTTCCGAGCCGTGTGTTACAAACGCTTACAACATCACACGGTCGTAACGGCGACTCACGATCACCTGTAAAACCACGAGCCAGGCGAGCAACACGAGCCAATCACGCGGTGCGCCGAGCGTGTTTCCTGCCACAAGTGCTTGGCGCAGGAGTTCGACCAGATAACTCAGTGGGTTGATATGTGCCAGGATGCGCAGCCAGCTCGGCATGATGTCGAGCGGATAAATGGCGTTGCTCGCGAAGAAGAGCGGCATCGTGAGTACTTGGCCGATGCCCATGAAACGTTCGCGCGTCTTTAAGAGCGTCGCCAGCAGCATCGAGAGGGTTGCGAAGACGCCTGCGCCCAAGACAATCGCAACTGCGCAGGTCAAGAGTGACAGCGGAGCGAACTCAAGATGGATACCCATCGCAGCGGCAACGAGGATGATGACAGCGCCCTGTATGAGCGCGCGCAGTCCAGCCCCGAGTCCCTTCCCAGCGACGAAACTTGCCCGCGGAACTGGCAAGACGAGGATCTTCTGGAGAATCCCCGCGTCCCGCTCCCAGATGATGGCCAGGCCATAGAAGATCGAGGTAAACATGACCGATTGCGCCAGAATCCCCGGGGCGATAAACGAGAGATAATCTCCCTGCCCTGCAAAGAGGCGGGCTCGCGCAACCGCCTGCCCAAAAATGGTCAGCCACAGGAGCGGCTGGATTGCGCGCGTGACCACCTCCCATGGATCATGCCGTAACCGACGTGCTTCTACTTCTGCTACCACGAGCGATGCCGCGACGAAGCTCGCCACTCGCTCTCCCAGCGAGAGTGGATGGACTGCCTCCGCAAGTCGTGTAGCCAGGTCAACCGAAACGCCGGAGCCGCCGACGGAGCTGTCTGACTTCACTGAATGACCCTCCCGACTCCAACGTATCGCCTGTCAACGCCGTGAACACGTCATCGAGCGAACTCGCTCCGCCGATGCTCGCCTTCAATTCGTCCGGGGTTCCAAGAGCGACCAAGCGGCCATGGTTCATAATTCCGATGCGCTCGCAGTGAAGCTCGGCTTCCTCCATGTAGTGAGTAGTGACGAGCAGGGTTGTCCCCTCGCGCCGCCGGAGTTCTTGAAGCGCCTCCCAGACCGTACGACGAGCCGTTGGATCAAGTCCAACTGTCGGCTCGTCGAGCACCAGGAGCACTGGCCGGTGAAGGATTGCTTGGGCAATTTCCAGTCGTCGGACCATCCCTCCCGAGTAGGTCCGCACAAGGCGATCCGCTGCCTCCTCAAGCCGTGCGAGCTCCAAGACCTCAGCAATGGCCCGCTCACGATCCCGCCGGGGAATGCGGAGCAACTTGGCAACCATCAGGAGATTCTCGTAGCCAGTCAAGGAGCCGTCAGCTGACAGTGTCTGTGGCACGTACCCAAGCACACGGCGCACCCGGTCGGGATAGCGAATGGCATCGACCCCGGCAATGCATACCGTGCCACTGGTCGGACGCAGGAGCGTGACCAGCATGCGGATCGTCGTGGTCTTCCCGGCTCCGTTCGGCCCGAGCAGCGCGAATACTTCTCCGGCTTCAATTGAGAAACTAACATGATCGACCGCGAGGACATCTCCAAAGCGCCGCACGAGCTCCGTCACTTCAACGAGCGGCATCGCGGACCCCATCCTCTTGTTCTGCTTGTTCTGCCGCAGCGACCAGTCGCACCAAGAGCGGTCGCAAGGTCGCGAGCTCCTCCGCGCTCAAGACAGCGAGGAGCTCGACCAAATAGGCGCGCCGCAGTTCCTGCCATTGACGCAACCGTTCCTGCCCTTCTGGGGTCAGCGAAACGATGACGACTCGTTCGTCACCAGACGCCCCGCGCTCGCGTTGGAGTAGCCCAGCCCGCTCCAAGCGCTTGCATGCCACCGTCACCGATCCCGGGGTGACACCGAGCTCGGCAGCGAGCTCGCCGATCCGCAATGGCCCCCGTAGCCACAGGCGCTTGAGAAGCCAGAACTGCTCTGGGGTCAGCTCGCCCTGCCGCACTGGGTGCGTACGCCGCCGCAGAGATCGTGCGAGTTCGAGGAGGAGTTCGGCCACTTCCCCACGAAGTGCGCTCGCTTCCTGCATGGCCTCATCCTTTCGATCACTTAGCATTTTACTCATCAAACAAGAACGGAGTCAAATGTGGCATACTGGCACCAGACAGTGCCGCAGACGCCGGAGGTCCCGTGCTCGTTCTACTGCTCGTCACCATGCTTCTCGTGATTGGCCTGCTCGCCCTGACCGTTCTGGTCGGTTTGACCGTCACGTCGCTCGTGACCTTGATCACGGCGCCTGGCCAACTCGTGCGGCTTCTCCGGGACCGACAGTTGCGGCGCAATCATGCGCTCGAGCACGCGACCATCAACGTGATCGAAGAACGATTCGGACCGACCAGACTTGCTGGCCTCGCACGCCAGGATGGCTTCCTTATCTTTGGCCCCGTGGCCCCAGCGCTTGTCCTTGAAGCCGCTGAGGAAGGCCTACGCCGCCTACAGCGGGGTGAGCGGCAGCTCGCAATCCACCCGCGCTGCGGCACCACACTCGTGGCCAGCCAACTTGTTCTCGCCCTCGCCTTCCTTGCAACGTTGCTGCTCTTGCGTCAGCTATCGCTCTTACCCTTCCTGGTGGGCCTGGCCGCAGCGCTCCTCCTCGGCCCACGCATTAGCCCTCTCTTGCAACGCTGGATTACTACCGATTCTCAAGTCGATGGCCTCGCTATTCAGGGGCTCCAGCCACAACTCGTTCCGCTTCAACTTCCGTGGACGAATGTCCTCGTCCCTGTCCCGGGCGCGCTGCTGGTCCGCACTGGCACCGTGGAGCAGGCGTCACTTGGTGGTTCGGTCACGGTTCTTACTCCTGATGCACGGAGCTATCAGGTCGGTCGGTACCAGATCGATTGAGCTGGAACGATGATACGTCGCTGTGCTACAATTTGTCGGTTACCGTGTATTGCACACCGGTGGTGAGGAACGATGGCTGAGCGGATCCTGGTGGCATTGTCCGGCGGCGTGGATAGCGCCGTAACAGCGTATCTGTTGAAGCGAGCCGGTTGGGAGCCGGTAGGGATTCATTTGCGTCTCTTCGACGCTGCTCCCGGTTTGGACGGTGTTTGCTGCGGCGATGCCGCTGCTGCGGACGCGCGAGCTGTCGCCGCCCAACTCGGCATTCCGTTCTACGTGCGCGACTTGCGTCCCGAGTTTGAGCGCCACGTCGTTGAGCCGACTGTCGAGCACTACGCACGAGCCGAAACGCCGAATCCGTGCATCTTCTGCAACCACCGGGTTCGCATCCCGGCCTTGCTCGAACTCGCCGACGCACTCGGTATTCGGTACGTCGCGACTGGACATTATGTACGTAAGGTTTGGACTCCCACAGGCTGGCGTATCGCCGAGGCGCGAGATCGTCAGCGCGACCAGTCGTACGTCCTGTACCGGCTGACACCCGAGCAGCTCGAGCGCTTGGTCTTCCTGCTCGGCGAGTACGACAAGCCAACGGTTCGCGCGATCGCTCGCGAGGCGGGCTTGTTTGTGGCCCAGAAGCCCTCGTCCGTCGATCTCTGCTTCGCGAAGACATACGGCGGTATTGGTCAGCTGGTCGCACAGCGCCGTCCTGAGACCGCGCGTCCCGGCCCGCTTGTCGACGAGCACGGCCAAGTGGTCGGATCTCATCCGGGCATTGCGTTCGTCACGATCGGCCAGCGCCGTGGTCTTAAGTGGACGCATCCAACTCCGCAGCGCCGTTACATCGCAGCGATTGAGCCAGAAGGAGCTGTGGTGCGTGTCGCACCGCGCGAGCGGATCCTCACCCGGGCTGTACACTTGGTCGATCCGATCTGGCATGAGTCTGTGACTGCAGGCGAGGCTCGGTTGCGTTATCAGGGACCGCGGATTCCAGCACGCGTAGAAGGTGACTGGGTCATCTTCGACGAGCCAGCGCCGCCGCTCGCTCCGGGTCAGTCCGTTGTGCTGTATGTCGAAGATCGCGTCGTCGGCGGCGGAATCGCTGGTCAGATCGAACGAGTGAGTGCCGACGAGCCCGTGGTGGCAGTCTCCGCCGCCGACTGAGGCCAAGTTAGCCGGAGCGGCGCCACTCGCCGCTCCGGCCTCCCGCTTTGAGCACCAGCCCAATCGCGTCGATCGTCATCCCTCGGTCAACTGCCTTGAGCATGTCGTAGACCGTCAGCGCCGCAACGGTGACAGCCGTCAGTGCTTCCATTTCCACCCCAGTCCGACCAACCGTCTCGACTCGCGCCTCAATCTCGATACACGACTCGGCCTCGTTTGGTTCCAGATCGAGTTCGACTTTGGTCAAGGGGATCGGATGGCAAAGGGGGATCAAGTCAGCCGTCCGCTTCGCAGCCATGATACCGGCGACGCGGGCGACACCAAGGACGTCACCCTTTGCCGCGCGCCCTTCGCGAACGATTCGGAGCGTCTCCGGGTGAACCTGCACTCGGCCCCGCGCGACTGCAACGCGCTGCGTTTCTGGCTTCGCACCAACATCCACCATGCGCGCCTGACCGCGCTCGTCAAAGTGAGTTAGTTCCGTCATCGTCGGCTCCTTCACGGACCAGTGGTTCCCATATCGAGCGTAACATGGCACGAAAAGAGCGTGGCGGGAGACTCCCGCCACGCTCCTAGCCTCCGTCTGATTAGGCGCTTAGTTCCTCGAAGCCCAACTCTCCAACGAGCCAGCGAGCAAGGACGTCCATTTCGTAGAGCGACTCCAACACGGCGACACCAAGGAAAAACGCGGTGACGGCGTGGATCAGGCGTTCCCGTTCCTCGCGTGTCCGGCTCGGGTGTCGCCCATTGCTCCACTCGTAGTCTTGGATGTACTTGCTATAGACCTCCCAGGTGGCTTGGAGAATACGGTCAGCAGCCTCTCGCCGATTCGCGGTGACGAACCGAACCTCCCGCCCGAGAGCCATCCGGAACGCCCGCTCGGCCGCCACAATCCCGAGTTCAATCGGGACTCGCCCCAGAACAGCTCGCATACCACCTCCTCGGCACTTCACACCACTGCCACAGAAACACGCAGCCGCTTCCGGAAGCTCACGTGCCATGCTCGTTGGTGTGCACACCGGATGAGACGCAAACGCTGATTATACTCAGATCTGGCTAGGGTGTCAATGCAACGAGTGCAAAGAGATCCTGTCCCAGGCGCACGGACCACCTGTTCACCTGTGTCAATACCTCTCCTGGAAACTGGCTGACTACGCTGCTACCGATTGGTATCTCCACTAGCCTCTTTCGTGGAAAGACAATCAGCAGCGGCTTGAATCACGATCTCTTTTAGAGCTTGCTGGCGTTAGCCAGGGGAAAAAATGAGGGGAGCGAGTTTCTGCTCGCTCCCCCTGAGTGTCTCATCTTTCCCGCGAACCAGCACGATTGCCGGGCGCGCCTTACTCAAGGACGTCGGCCAACGCCCCTGCCACGGCCTCGATGAGGACGTCACACTCTTCGCGAGAAATGGTGAGCGGCGGTGCCATGATGATTCCATCTGGCGTGCAGCGGACGATGACCCCGCGGCGTCGTGTTGCGGCCTCTAGCTTGGCACCAAGCTTAAACTCTGGTGGGTACTTCTCCTTTGTGGCCTTGTCCTGGACGACCTCAATGAGGAGCATTAGTCCCTTACCACGCACCTCACCGACGTACGGACGTTCCTCGAGTTGGCGCAACGCTCCCAGGAGATAAGCCCCGGCCTCCGCGGCGTTCTCCCACAGCCGCTCCGCGAGCAAGATATCGAGGTTACGGAGCGCGACGGCACAAGACACCGGATGCCCCGAATAGGTGAAGCCATGCATAAAGACGCGATCAGCACTCGCTAACGTGTCCGCAATTTCGTCGCTTACTCCTACCCCGCCCAGTGGTAGATATCCGGACGTGATGCCCTTGGCGAAGGTCACGATATCCGGCACGATCCCATACTGCTGCATCCCAAAGAGCGTTCCCGTACGTCCAAAACCAGTGATCACCTCGTCAAGTATGAGCAAGATACCGTACCGCCGCAGAACACTCGCGATCGCTGGCCAGTACCCGTCGGGTGGAACCACTACTCCGCCCGCACCCTGGACCGGCTCCCCGATGAACGCAGCGATCGTCTCCGGCCCCTCACGCTGAATCGTCTCCTCGAGTTCTTGCACGAGACGTGCCACAAACTCCTCGTCAGAGAGCCCTTCCCCGAAGCGATACTTGTATGGAGCCGTTAAATGGATAAATCCGGGTGGCCGTGGCCCGAACCCTTCCCAATACGACGGCACACCGGTCGCGGACAAGGCCCCCATTGCGATCCCGTGATAAGCCATCCGGCGCGAAAGAATCTTGATGCGATCGGGTTGTCCTTTCAGCCACCAGTAATAGCGCGCGATCTTGATCGCTGTCTCGTTCGATTCTGCGCCACCAGAGGTGAACTGGAAGTGGTTCAGCGGCTCGGGGAAGAGGTCAGCCAGACGGGCTGCAAGCTCGATCGTCGGCGGACTCGCCAATCCAAAGAAGGTCGGGACGAACGCGACCCGCTCCATCTGTGCCCGTGCAGCCTCGGCCAGCTCTCGACGGCCATGGCCCACGTTCACGTTCCATAACCCTGCGAATCCGTCGAGGTATCGACGCCCCTCGGCGTCCCAGACCCATACCCCTTCCCCTCGGACGAGAACCAGTGGTCCCTCACGGCGGAGCTGGTGCAGGTTCGTCAATGGATGCAGATGGTGCGCAATGTCCTTCTGCACCAACTCCGCCGCATTCCAGGTCTCAACTTGCATTGTACTGCCCTCCTCGCCTGCATTCGGACCCACACGATTGTTCCCGAGAGGAGCGCGTCACGTCCACTGCGATTCGCATGACCGCAGAGTAGCACGCAGCCCCAGTTCTGGCCGCCGTGGTCACTTGGAAACACACACGCTATCATTACCATTCGCGTCCGAGAAGGGAACGCGCGAGCGAAGAAGAACTCGAAATCTGTCGTGCAGGAGGTCAAACGACGATGACTCGTGAGCGAATTCCAATCACGCGGGAAGGACTGGAGGCGCTGCGCCGGGAATATGAGTATCTTGTCAAGCATCGCCGACCCGAGATCGCACGCGTCATCCAAGAGGCGCGTGAGCATGGAGACATCCGGGAAAACGCCGCCTACGATGCCGCCAAGCATGATCAAGCATTCATCGAGGGGCGTATCCGGGAAATTGAGGAACTGCTGAAGCGTGTCGAGCTTATCGAAGAGCCGACCGATGGTGACCGTTCGGTTGTCCGAGTCGGCTCAACCGTCACTATCGAAATTGATGGAGAGATCGAGACGTATACGATCGTCGGTGCGATCGAGGCCAAGCCGTCGGCTGGCCGCATCTCGAACCAGTCACCGGTCGGCAAGGCATTGCTCGGTCGTCGAGCCGGCGACACGGTTACGATCGAGACACCGAACGGCCAGATTACGGCACGTATCCTTGAGGTTACGTGACTTGCTCTCGGAGTGCACCGTGTCACGACGGGACACAACGGTTTTAGAAGCGTTTCTCATGCGTCAGGGGGTGCAGGCCCGATTGCTGCGCCTGGAGCAACCCACGCGGACTGTTGCCGAAGCGGCACAGGCGCTCGGTGTTTCACCGCGCTGCATCGTGAAATCCCTCCTCTTCTGGAATGCGGATGGCACCTGCGTGCTCGCTGTCGTCCGCGGTGACCAGCGAGTGGATCGTGTACTGCTCGCAGCTGCGATTGGCTGTGACCAGCTGACACTTGCCCCCGCCGAGCACGTCGTGACCGTTACTGGCTACCCGGCTGGTGCAACTCCGCCGGTCGGGCACGCCACGCCTGTCCCAGTCATCGTCGATCCGGCCGTTCTGGAGGAGCCAGTCGTCTACGGTGGCGGTGGTGACGATCACACGATGCTGGAAATCCGTCCCGAGGACATCGTTCGCGTCTCGGGAGCCCGGGTCGTACGGATCGCACAGTCCACCTGAACGCGAGGCTTAGCGCCGTCGCTCGCCCCTTCGTTCCAGAAAGGCCTCAACCGCTTCGCGCGTGGGCACGGCATCAGGACCAAGTCCTTGGATCCTTAAAGCGGCAGCAGCGGCCGCCATCTTTGCCGCCCACAGCGTCGGTTCGTGCTGGGCACGGAGCAAAAAGAGCACTGCCGCGAAGACGTCCCCCGCTCCGACATCATCGCGCACAGTCACCGGATAGGCCGGGACGTCATAGGTCCGGCCACGGTCGATCACTGTCCCTCCGTCAGGGCCTCTGGTGATGGCCACAACGCCGCGCTGCGCGATCGCCTCAATCTCATCCCTCGCGAGTGTGTGCTCTAATGTGCTGAGGACGAACCCGTCGAGCCGGGTCACAAGCTCATGCGGCAGGCGCAGGGGAACAAGCCGAACGCGCCCACCGGAGCGTGGCCACTGCCGCATCCACCCTTGCGGGGTCGCGCCGAGGAACTCAGGGCTGAGACGACCAGCCTGCCGTGGATCAATCTCCTGGGCGACAGGGGCCAAATGAATAATCCGTGCCGAGCGCCAGGTTGGCGGCAGCCCGCTGAGATCGATCGGCCCGGCCCACGAGTGGACAGTTTGCTCACGGCGTCCTGCGACCGTACGATTCGTGAAAACAGTCGGCGCAGCAGCCTCCTGCACGATCATTGCGACTTCATGGGAGAACCGTGCGAGCTCTTCGCTAATTGCTGCGCCGTAGGTGTCAAACTTCCCGCGGGTAAGAATGGCAGCATCCAACCCGAACCGCGCTGCTGTCAGCGCCGCATAGAGCGCGGTGCCGCCGAGCCGAGGTGTCCCCGTCGTCGGATCGAGATCGACCGTTACATGGCCGATCGCGACATATTGTGGAGCACGCTGTGAACTCACCGGGGAATCCCTTTCCGGCCGCTGGCATCCCTGGCGACATCAGCGGCGCGGGTAGACAGTGACTCGTCGTTGATCCCCCTCACCGCTACTGCGCGTCTCCACGTCTGGGTTATCACGCAGTGCCACATGGATGACCCGGCGCTCGTTCGCGGGCATCGGCTCAAGCGTAACTGGTTGCTTGGTGCGTGCCACTTGGCGCGCCACGCGATGCGCCAGTGCAATCAGCGACTCCTCACGACGGCTCCGGTACCCCTCAACGTCGATGATCACACGTGTCCACGACGACAGGCGCCGATTGACAAGCACGTTCACCAAGTACTGGAGCTGCGCCAGGTGCTCGCCGCGCCGCCCAATCAGCATACCCGCATGTGGACCGTGAATGTCGATGAAGACAGTCGGTGGATCCTCCGGTCCGAGTTCGATAATTGACGGATTGTCTACCGCTAAGACTGTACAGGAGAAGCCCATCGCCTGCAGGAGTTCTCGCACCACCTGCTTCACAATCGCCTCGGTCTGGGGATCTGGTCGCTTGATCGGTCCCCGCGACACCTCACCACTACCGAGCGGGGTCACCCGAACGAGTGCTTCCCCACCATAGGGGACATTGTCGACGAGCACTTCCACATGAACGCGCTCGCGAGGCAATCCCAACTGTTCCAGCGCGAGCTTTACTGCCTCATCGACCGATCGAGCCTGAATCTCAACAGCTCTCTTTTCCGCCATCACCGCGCCTCTGTCCCCCCGTGCCCCGGTCGGGACGCGCTGCGTGACCGCTCAGGATGGCCGCTTGCCACGCGAACGCGAGCGTCTCGGTACCAGCGCGGCAGGGTCGAGCGGTGGCTGCTCAGCAGGAGCCGAAACACCAGTAGACGTCCGGTCGGACCGGTTCGGCTCTCCCGCAGCCGGCGCTCCCTGCTGGGCCTGTGCCTGAGCCTGTTGCAGGAGTCGGTTGAGGAGACCGCCGCGATTCCCCTTGTTGTTCACTCGCTTCTTCGGATCGACGTACCCCAACCGTCGATGCTCCGGCAACTCGGGCAGGAACGGCAACCAGTCACGCATCGCGCCCCACCCGGTGATCAACCACTGCTGCACCACGCTATAGAGTGCAGAGACGACCCAGTAGAGAACGGGTCCTGCCGCGAAATTCCACCCAAACAAGACCACCATTGCCGGCATAAAGAGCATCATCGAGTACATCATCTGCTGTTGCGGATCTTCGAACCGCCGCATCCCCGCTGGTCGGGTCATCCGCGTCTGGATGAACTGAAACACACCGGCCAAGATCGGCAGAATCCGCAAGGGATCTGGTTGCGCGAGATCGGGTACCCACAGGAACCCGTGTGCCCACGCACCGACCTGACTCATAGACAGGTTCCGGATCGCAAAGTACAAGCCGAAGAACACTGGAATCTGCAGGAGCATCGGGAGGCAACCCGACATTGGGTTGATACCATGCTCCTGGTACAGTTTCATCATTTCAGCAGAGAGGCGTTGCCGGTCCTGCCCATACTTCTTCTGCAATTCCCGAATTTTGGGCTGGAGTTCCTGCATCGCCTTGGTGGAGCGCACCGACTTGATTGTGAGCGGCAGGAGCAGCGTCTTGATCAAGATCGTGAACAGAATAATCGCGACACCTGCGCTCCCCGTGATCTCAGCGGTGCGCGCCAAACCCCATTCGATCGCATAGACAAACTGATCCCAGATGATCAACGGCTTCCTCCTGAATGCCGGTCACTCATTGCTGGCACGCGACTCTGCTCATGGCACCGGATCGTAACCACCAGGATGGAATGGATGGCAGCGCGCGAGACGTCGCAGCGTCAAGATGCCTCCCTTGATGATACCGTAACGCTCGATCGCCTCGTACCCATACTCTGAGCACGTTGGGTAGAAGCGGCAGGCTGGTGGCAGTCCCGGCGAGATGAAACGCTGGTAGAAGCGAATCAAGAGCAGGGCAAGCCTTTTCATAGCGCCAAAATCCTACGAGCCTCCTTCTTGATCTCGTTCCTCCCACAATCCAGCCCGTTTCAACAGCGACTCGACTGTGGCGGCAACTTCATGATACGTCACCGACTCATCCGCCAGGGTACCCCGTGCGACAAACACGAGGTCATAGCCCTGTTGGAGATGCGGATGCATCCGCCGTACCGCTTCACGGAGCCAGCGCTTCACCCGGTTGCGACGCACCGCCTTCCCGACTCGCCGCCCGACCGCGAATCCGTACCGGTTATGCGCGAGCCCGTTCGGTGCGACGCTCAAAACGACGAGTCGGCTACTCACGGTCCGACCACGGCGCCGCACCTGTTCGAAATCGCTGGAACGGCGGAGACGCAACCGCCGCGCGATCACGAGAATGCCTAGCGCTTATTCGGGGTGATCTTCTTCTCGTCCGAGACAGTCAGCTTCCAGCGCCCCTTCAGGCGCCGTCGCTTCAAGACGGCTCGGCCACCACGAGTGCTCATTCGAGCCAGGAATCCATGGACGCGCTTCCGACCTAACCGATTCGGCTGGTACGTTCGCTTCGGCACTGCTCAGCTCCCCACTCGGGACTAGCCTCGCACAAAAAAGTCCGCGTCGGCGCGCGCCGCCACGGCATATTCAGTATAACACGCAGGACGTGTTCACGTCACTGCAGCGACAACGCCGTTTAGTACTGAGGCAATCCGCTGTAAGAAGCGCTCCCGCCCGAGATTCAAATGCCTGTTCGAAACGAAGACAACCGCCAGATCGTAGGCCGGATCGTACCATGCAGCACAACCCGTGGCGCCCGTGTGCCCAAAGCAACTCGGCGAGAAAAGATCCACCTCGCCAAAATATCCACCGCCCACCTCAAACCCGAGGCCCCATCCCGGCAGCCCCAGCGTATCCGGAGTCTGCCGGCTCGTCATCGCCGCGACGGTTGCCCGCGCAAGTAAGCGCCCTGGCGCGTGCGGCGTAAAGTGGAGAAGAAACTGCACCACGTCCGGGAGCGTCGCCACGACTCCCCACGCTGGGTGAGCTAAGCGCAAACCGTACCGCGCGCCATACATTGCCCAAGGCAGCCCATCACCGAGCCCGCCCACGACTCGAGCAAGGCGCCTCTCATTCTCATCACCCCGCAGTGGAAAGTGTGTCTCATGTAGACCGGCTGGCAAGAGAACGAACTCCCGCACGAGCTCAGGGAAGGGTCGACCCGTCACCCGTTCAGCCAGCACGCCGAGAAGCGCGTATCCAAGGTCGCTGTACCCGATGCGACTTCCTGGAGCGAAGTCCAGCGGCTCGGTGAAGGCCGCCTCAATGACCTCGTCGAGCGGAAGCTGCTGTTGCAACAGCAGCTCCATGTCGACGGGCTCATAGGGAATGCCTGAGGTGTGTGTCAAGAGATGTCGAACAGTGATCGTGCGCCGCTCATCCTCGTCAAACTCGGGCAAGATCGATGCCACTGTCGTCCCTAATGTCAGGATGCCTCGCTCCACCAGTGCGAGGATGGTCGCCGCCGTGTAGAGCTTGCTCACCGAGGCCAACGGCCAGAGAACTGTAGGTCCAGCTGGCAGCCCAGGAGCGCCTTCCCCTCCATACCATTCGAGCACACGACGACCACCATGGACAACCGCCAGCCCGGCACCATCGAGCTCGCCACTGTCAATGAACGAGGCGATCCGGCTCGTGACCTCGGACAGCCGCTCGATCACTCATAACCTCCCTCGATACTGTCATTTCCTTCTCGCATGAGCATAACGAACTCCCCGCACTGCGGGAAGACGCAATTCAGGACGATTTGCCCATATACGGCCACTGCCTTTTGCCGAAGTCGCAACCGATATACTCCAGCGTGACACTCAGTGTCGTTGATCCGAGGGCGGACGAAGACATGACGAGTCCCACCGAGCAACCAGCACCAGAGGATCTTTTCCGTCACGTCCTTCGGACGCTCCTGCCGATCGTCAATGCCGACCTCGGGGGCTTCTTCGTCTTCGATGAAGACTTCGACCAGGTACTCCTTGGGACGATCGAAGGCGAACAACCGCCTGGATCGCTCGCTCCAGTCGGCGTGGCCCGGATTTCCCCGAGCCAGGTACCAGCCGAGCGCTGGATCCGTGAACACCAGCGCTCGCTCCACCTTTATCGTCCCCGCGACTGGCGACGCTTCCCACCGGTCAATCCTGGCCTGCGGGAATTGGCGTTGCGTGGCAAGCTTGTTGCTCTGGTGATTCCACTGCGCTCGCAAGACGAACTCGTTGGTGTCGCCTATCTCTGGCGGCATCGCGAGCCACGCCCGTTTCTCCGCCGGGAGATCCGTGAGGCTGAACGGTGGTGCCAGCTCGCCGCTATTGTCGCTATCGCGAGCCGCCTCTACGAACGCGAGGCGCAAGCACGTCAGGCACTGGCGCGCGTGCTGGCGATCGACCGCTCGCTGGCCACCGCGTCAAGTCACGACGCCGTGGGTCGGGCTGTGGTCGGTCCGCTCGCAGACTTCCTCGGCGTGGAATCTCTGGCGTTGTGGCTCCGGTCCGGAGAGGATCACAAAGTCTTTTTGCAGAACATCGCAGAGGAAACCATTCGGGAAACACTCACTACCTGGGAGTTCTCCTGGTCGCATTTTGAGCAATTGACCAGTCGGCCGCAGGTTGTTGCTCGTGACAGAGCACGCGAGACGTTAGGCCCGTGGGTGGAAGCACTCCCGAATTCGGTCGACCACATCATCCTCTGCAGCATTCGCTACGACGCGAACGTTGTCGCACTGCTCGTCGGCTGGGACACTAACTCAACAGCCCGACGTCCGTCGAACACACGTCGTGAGATGCTCGAAGCCGCGTCGGTTCTCCTCGAGCAGATCGCTGTTACCCTTGTGCGGCTCTCCTTTCGAGCTGAGCTGGAAAGAACAATCAGTGATCTACGAAGCCTCTTGAAAGTCTCCCAGCGCGTTGTCTCCACTCCCTCAGTGGCTGATTTGCTGGAAGAAGTTGAACGCGTCATTCGTGACCGACTGCGTTATGATGCCATGATCTTCCTCGAACCCGACCCAGATTCTCCATACGCATTGCGCGTTTCCTGGGGCTCCGGCACCATCCCTGAATCCCGCGTCGGACATCGTATTCCACTCGATCGAAGTCTTGCCGGTTGGGTTTTCCGCACCGGCCGCGAACTCCTGATTACCGATACCTGGGAAGATCCGCGCACGTACCATCGCCCGGGACAACCTTTCCCCTTGCGATCACTCCTCCTGTTCCCTGTTCGACACGAGAAGCGGACGGTTGGTGTTCTGGGTTTCGGTCGTGAGCGGGTCATTCCTTTCTCAGAGTACGATCGCGAGCTCGTAAGCCTGATCGCAAGCGAACTCGCCACAGCGATCCATCTGATCGAACAGCGCAATGCTCTCCGACGGCAAGCCCACTATCAAGCCCTCCTTGCCACCGTCAGCCAGCTGCTCCTCCGCGACTTCGATCCGCGATCGTTCGCTCCTCCACTGGTCCAACAGCTCAGCCAGTGGGCGGGTGGATCAGCGGCGTTGGTCCTCGAGTGTCCGGTCTTTCCGGCTCGTGTCGTCGCAACGGCGGATACCCTGTCCTCTCACCGACTTCCTGACCTCGATCCTTTGTGCCAAAACACGTTCTATCAGTGGCTGGCATCAATGAGTTCTGAGCGTGCTCTGGATCTCAGTGATGCCTTGTTCGCACCGGCGGAATTCCGTGCGCCCTTCTCAGAAATTCTTGCAACATTTCGCACTGTTCTCCTCGTAGCGCTTGACCCTGACGAGACTCCAACTGGCTTCCTCTTGCTCGCAATTCCAGAGCAGCTTCGCGCAGAACGGGGAGAGCTCGCCGTCACGCTCTGGGAGGTGCGAAACCGTATTCTGCACGCGACTGAGCGGTGGATTGCGGTACTCGAGCAAGACGCTGTCACACGCCTGACGCTCGATCTTGGGGCGAAGAGTTCGAGCGACGCGTTTGCGCGTGCGCTCCTGGAAAAACTCTCTCCGCTCGTGCGGTTCGATTTTGCCGCTGTCTTTGATCTCGACCGCGAACGAGGCCGACTCATCCCGCTGGCGACGACATCGCACTTCGATGGCCTTCCCGCTGGCTGGACGCTCGCGCCAGAGATCGCTGACTTTGGTGCACCTTCCTCGGAAGAGACACTCCGCTATATCCCGGGCACCTCGACTAAGGATCTCGGATACGCCCTCCGCTTCGCGACAGCTGCACATCCGTCGTCACTTGTTTTCGCACCGCTCGTTACCCAGGGCGACGAGTCGGGGCTCCTACTCGTTGGACGCTTCGGAATCCACCGCTTCTCCCAGAGCGAGCGTCGGCGCCTTGCCAAACTTGCCGCTCACGCCGCTCTCGCTTTCCACATTGTTCGTGTGAACGGCCGCGAACGAGCAATCTATCGTGCCTCGGTTGAGGCGTTGGCCGCGGCTGTCGATGCCAAGGATCCAGCGACTCACGATCACTCGCGTCGTGTCGCACGTATCGCCCGCGTGATTGCCGAACACTTGCATCTCTCACGAGAGGCGATCGAAGAGATTGAACTCGCCGCGCTCCTTCACGACATCGGCAAACTCGCTATCCCAGACCATGTCCTAGGAAAGCCAGGAAAGTTAGATCCATCGGAGTGGGCGCTTATCCGGCTCCATCCCTCTGTGGGCGCCGGTATCTTGGCAAATCATCCGCAACTGAGTCGCATTGTTCCACTCGTCCGCGCCCACCACGAACGCTGGGACGGTCGTGGCTATCCAGACGGCTTGCGTGGGGAGGAGATTCCGCTCGGAGCGGCCATTATTGCACTGGCCGACGCGTTCGACACCATGATCTCCGATCGCCCCTATCGTCCGGCACGCCGGTTTGCTGACGCGATCGAGGAGATTCGTCACGGTCGGGGCACGCAATTTCATCCTGCCGTCGTTGACGCCTTCTTTGAGGCCCTCCGGGACCCGAACAGCTTACCAATCCTGCTGCTGCAGCGCTCCGTTGTCGCGCCGACATCGGTTGCTGCTCATGCCATCCACCGAGTGGCTGAGCATCTTCCGCATATCCCGAGCGTTGATGCGCTCGTTGAGGTGATTGACCTCGCGATTTCGGGCACACTGTCGAATGACAACATTGTCATCTTCCTCCTCGACGAATCGGAGACTTCTTTGCGCATTCTGTACTCGCGTCATGACCGAGACCTCGCCGCCGCAGTCCGGATCCCACGCGGTCAGGGGATCGCATGGCAGGCGATCGAAAGCAACGCTCCAATTGCAGTGATCGTCCCCGAAGCGCCGCCAAATACGATTCTCAGGTGGGGAAGGCGTGATCTCTATGCCGTCTTGGTCGCACCCCTTGTCGACGGTTCTCGGGTACTCGGGGCGCTCGCTGTCTCACGCACTGATCCCCGCCCCTTCTCAACAGCTGATGCTGAACTCCTTGCCACCCTTGGGCGTCACTTCGGACCGCTCTTGCAAACCTTTTTGGAGCAGCGCAGCGAACTCGACTCATCCAAGGAGACGACGTCCGTTAATCAACCCAAGACTGGTGAACAGCATAATCAGCACCGGCTGATGGATCAGATAGAGCATGAGGCTATGCCGGCCGAGCCAGATGAGAATCGAGAAGGGAAGCACTCCTTCCCAGGAAGGGAATGTCCACCGCCGTCGTCCGCGCGGATAGAGCCAGCTGCCAGCTGACACTCCGAGAAGTACAAGTGCAAACCAGGGCAAGAAGGGACGGAAATCAAACGAGCGGTAGTCCGCCGGAACCAGACCCATCCAGAACAGCCAGGGATTCCCCGGTAGCCGAGCGAGCAGTAATCCAAGCAGCCAAGCCACTGCCGCAAGCGGAAGGTTCCAGAGTCCCAATCGTAAGAGTGGTAGTGCCACCAGACTTGACAGCAGGATGAGATGCAAGATCCCGAACAGGACAACATCGCGCGGACTGATCACCCACGTTACGACCGTCACCAGAGCTGCCGCGGCAGCGAGGCGGGATGATCGGCGTAGCACGTGCCACCAATAGGAGCGCGAATCGTGAGCAGCACGGGACCGTGCTAAGACGAGCGACACGCCAGAGACGAATAAAAAGAGGCTGGCGATGAAATCAGCGAAGATCCGCCAGGCCCCTGAAGTCACGGCAATCGGCCAGCCACCAAACACTGCAAGATCGAACGCACCGTGGTAGATCACCATCAAGATGAAAGCGAACCCGCGGAGCAGATCCACTTCCCAGAAGCGCGTCCGCTTCGCCGTCACCGGTACAACACGAAGTGAGTGCCCACTCATCGGAGCTTGCACACCCTGCTTACTGGGATGCCGTAGGAACGGTCTGCAGCTGCAGGTCTCGCTGAACGCACGGGCGCGGTGACACGCGTACCGGAAACACTACGGCCGCTGCAGAAAGTCCAGCCGCCGCCGAGAGCAGGAGCGAAACCGTGTAGCTTCCTGTCCAGTCAAACAACAGGCCAGCCAGCGCAGACCCTGCAGCTGTACCGACTGGCATCACAGCGAAGAGCAATCCGAAGATTGTGCCCAGCCGACGCCGCCCGAAAAGCGTTGCACAGAGCGACGACGTGAGCGGCGTCGTCGCACTCCAGGAAAACCCGATGACAAACGCAGCAAAGAGGAGTCCAACGGTGTGCCCCCCAATCCAGAGCAACAGGACAAAGCCCAATCCACGGAGCGCATACACAACAGCTAACGGGAGGGTGCTCCCAGTGCGATCCAACCACCAGCCAGTCGCGAAGGCTCCACCAATGCTCGCCCACCCAGTCAGCGCTAGACCGGTGGCCGCTACAGTGTGACTGAGGCCGAGGCGCGTCGCGTAGTCGACGAAATATGTCATGACCCAGCCCATGGTGAAACCACAGACAAAAAAGCCGAACGCGAACTGCCACCAGGCAGGTGAACGGAGAGCATCCGTCACGCTGCACCCGCTCGCTTCAGCCTTTCCGCTCCACCGCGTGCCTCGAGAGCTCAGGAGCAGCGCTGCGACTGGCGCGAGAACAAGTAAACCAATCCCCAGCACTGAGAAAGCTGCACGCCAGCCGAGCTCCGTCACCAGCGCGGCCAAGATCCGGACCACCAACGCTTGCCCAGCAGGATTCGCTGTCGAGACGACGGAGAGGGCGGTCGTTCTCCCTCGCTCAAACCACGCCGCCACTACCGGTGTCAGAAGCGTCGGCGAGACTGTCGCGAGGCCCAGACCAGCAAGAACCCCGAGCCCGACCGTCAGAGCGAGCCGATCGTGCGCACGACCCCCGACAATCAATCCCAAGCCGAGGCTACACAGCCCTCCAAGTGCAACCACACGGGCCGAGTAGCGATCGACAAGCCATCCGACAACTGGTTGGGCGAGTCCAACAACCAGCACGCTCAGCGAAACAATCGAGCCGAGCTGGGCGTGACTCGTATGCAGGTCGTGCTGAATATCGGGGAAGACCAACCCGATGAGGAATCGCCCGCCTGCAGCCGTCGCCATGATAGCGGTTACGCCGATCAAAGCGAGCCAACGCAACGTAATTGACTGTCTCAGCATGCTCGCAACTTCCCCACACAATCTCCTCACAACCCCACCCAACCCTATGGGAGCGCCCGGTGCCTGTCAACTCACCCGATAGCGGATGCTGGTAGAGATACCCCCTTCGCGCACCTTCTGAAAATTCCAGCCGCCTCTCACAGTTCGCAACCCGACTGCTCAATCGTGCCGGTACATCGGAAATTTCGCGTCAAAATCACTGTGCTCAGATACAACCATGTGAGCATCGACACTCGGCCTCATTTCCGTGTACTTCGTCCTGCACACTCCTATCCGATGGCTGGCCCACGACACGACTCTGGAAATGGGGCTTTTGTTCGGATGCTGTGTACCTGTAGCATGCTCCGTCTTGCCGGGTGCAGCATAGATGGTGAGGCACCACACGTGCCGCCTCAAACGCCTCTCCGGGCACTGGGAGCGGTAACCAGTTGTCGCCCAGCCGAGAGACATGGTAGCGTTTTGAACGATGACAAATGAACACGGCAAGGGCGAAGACGGAAACGAGTACGTCGCGAGTCACCCTCAGCGAGTCCGGGACGGTGTGAGCCGGATGGGATTCTCGCGACGGAAGATCCTTCCCGAGCCGCTGCCCGAACCGGAGTGACACCAGAGTAGGCGCAGACGGGAGTCGCCCGTTACAGCGACCGAAAGTGGGCACGGGACGCCAACGTCCCGTGCCAACTGGGGTGGTACCGCGGGTGAACCCCCGTCCTCAGGCCTGAGGGCGGGGGTTTTCGATGACGAGCCTCAAGAAACCAATACGATGAGTTGCAATTGTTCGGAGGTGCGCCACATGTTCGAGCCAGTGCCAACCAAGGACGTTGACTTCCCAGCGCTCGAGCGTGCAGTCCTCCGCTGGTGGTATGACCATGGCATCGTCCAGAAGTACCTCACGCGGAACGCACACAGCGACAAACGCTACTCGTTTATGGACGGTCCCATTACCGCAAACAATCCAATGGGCGTGCACCATGCCTGGGGACGAACCTACAAAGATTTCTACCAGCGTTTCTACACCATGCTCGGCTACCGTCAGCGGTACCAGAACGGTTTCGACTGCCAAGGTCTCTGGGTCGAGGTGGAAGTCGAACGCGAACTCGGCTTCACATCCAAACGGGACATTGAGGCCTATGGCATCGATCGTTTTGTCGAGAAGTGCAAGGAACGTGTCTTTACTTACTCGGCAATTCAGACTGAACAGTCCAAGCGTCTCGGCTACTTCATGGATTGGGACAACTCCTACTACACGCTTTCTGACGAGAATAACTACGCGATTTGGCACTTTCTAAAGGTATGTCACCAGAACGGCTGGATCTACCACGGCTTCGACGTCATGCCCTGGTGCCCACGCTGCGCCACGGGTCTCTCCGAGATGGAGGTCAGCGAGGGATATAAGGAAATCACACACCTCAGTGTCTACGTCCGTTTCCCACTCGAGGGACGTGACCGCGAATCACTACTCGTCTGGACGACAACGCCTTGGACTCTCACCGCAAACGTCGCAGCCGCTGTCCATCCCGATCTCACCTACGTCCGAGTCCGGCAGAACGATGAGGTGCTCATCCTGGCCGAAGAAGCCGCTCGCCACGCACTGCGTGGCCCGTATGAGGTCTTGCAATATCTCAAGGGGAGTGACCTCATTGGCCTCCGTTACCGTGGACCCTACGACCACCTGCCGGTCAACGCCCAAGTCGAGCACCGGGTGATCCCATGGGAAGCTGTTGATCCGAGTGAGGGAACCGGTATCGTGCATATTGCGCCAGGCTGCGGGCGCGAGGACTATCAGTTGAGCAAAGAGCACGCGCTTGCCGTCATCGCTCCGCTCACCGAAGACGGGTATTACGTCGATGGGTTCGACTGGCTAACCGGACAACACGTGCATACCGTCGCTGAGCCGATCGCACGCGACTTGGAGACGCGCGGGCTGTTGTACCGTCGCGAACCATACACCCACCGCTACCCGACCTGCTGGCGCTGCGGGACAGAGCTCGTCTTCCGGTTGGTCGACGAGTGGTTCATCGCGGTCGATCCCTGGCGGGAAAAGGTCATGGAAGCAGCTCGCCAGGTGCGCTGGATCCCAGAGTTCGGGCTCGAGCGCGAGCTGGATTGGCTCCGCAACATGGACGACTGGATGATCTCGAAAAAGCGCTACTGGGGCCTTGCGCTCCCAATCTGGCAGTGCGCTGAGTGCGGCTGGTTTGACGTCATCGGAAGCGAGCAGGAGCTCCGCGAGCGAGCGATCGCCGGTTGGGAAGAGTTTGAAGGGCATACACCGCACCGGCCATGGATCGATGCGGTCAAGATCCGCTGTGAACGGTGCGGAGCCGTGGCAAGCCGCATCCCTGACGTTGGGAACCCATGGCTCGACGCGGGCATCGTGCCCTTCTCGACACTCCGGTATCGACACGACCGCGACTTCTGGCAAGAGTGGTTCCCGGTCGACTTCATCACCGAGTCGTTCCCCGGCCAGTTCCGGAATTGGTTTTACTCCTTGCTCGCCCAGAGCACAGTGCTCACCGGACAAGCACCGATGAAGACGTGCCTGGGCTTCGCCCTACTCCGTGACGAGAAGGGCGAAGAAATGCACAAGAGCAAAGGGAACGCCATCTGGTTCGACGAGGCAGCTGAGCGTGCCGGCGTCGACGTCATGCGCTGGCTCTACCTCAAGCACAATCCGGCACAGAATCTCAACTTCGGCTGGCGCCTACTCGATGAGGTTCGCCGGACATTCCTGTTACCGCTCTGGAACTCGTATGCCTTCTTCGCCAACTACGCCCGCCTCGATGGCTTCGTTCCGTCTCAGCACGATGTGCCACTCGAAGAACGGACGCTTCTCGATCGCTGGATCCTGGCACGACTCCAGCAGGTCATCATGACTGTCCGCGACCGGATCCAGGATTACGACTCGATGAATGCAGCCCGTGCCCTTCAAGAGTTTGTCGTCGACGATCTCTCCAACTGGTACATCCGCCGCAATCGTCGTCGCTTCTGGAAGACCGAGAGCGACCGTGACAAGGCGGCGGCCTATCTCACGCTTTACGAGGTGCTGGTCACGCTAGCCAAGCTCCTGGCACCCTTTATCCCGTTCACTACGGAACTCATGTATCAGAACCTGGTCCGCCGTGTCGATCCCCAGGCCCCGGAGTCGGTGCATCTCACTGACTACCCAGAGGCGGATCCGGCGAAGGTTGATCTCCAACTCATCCAGGACATGAACTGGCTGTTGCGGGCGGTTGAGCTCGGCCGAGCAGCTCGCAATAAGGCCGGCGTCAAGGTGCGCCAACCACTGGCCCGAGCGGTCGTCGCCGTCCGTGAACCCGCCGCTCGACGCGCTCTCGAGCGACTCCTCGACCAGTTCATGGACGAACTCAACGTCAAGGCTGTCGAGTTTGCCGATCGCCCGGAAGACTACCTGACCTATCGCGTGAAGCCGAACCTCCCCGTCCTCGGGCCGCGACTCGGGGCAAAGCTCCCGGCAGTCCAACGGGTCCTGACCGAACTGGATCAGAACCAGCTCGCTCGACGCCTCCGTGCCGGCAACCACATCACCCTGGTTGTCGATGGCGAAGAACTCGAGTTTGGTCCGGACGACTTCCTTGTCGAAGCGCTTGACCGCCCTGGTTTCGCCGCTTTCGAAGATCGTGACCTGCTCGTCGCGGTCGATCTAGAGATCACGCCGGAGCTGCGGCTTGAGGGATTGGCACGCGATTTCGTCCGCGGAGTCCAAGAGGCACGCAAGAACGCCGGGTTCGAGATCGACGACACAATCGTCGTCGTCTATCGTGCATCAGGGGACATGGCTGCCGCGGTCGAACGGTTTGCCGACTACATCGCGCACGAGACACTTGCCGTCGAACTCCGCCCTGGCGATCCGGAGCGTGAGGACGGGCATCTCGAGGAGGTGAAGGTGGGGCGCGAACGGTTTGTCGTCGCTCTCCGGCGCGTCGGCCGCCTCGCTGAGGCTCGGCGATGACACAGGTACGTGTCACGTCAAGCCATATTCCGGAGCAGATTTCACCGGAGCACATGGTCATTCCCGGCTGGGACCAGTCCCGGCTGGGCCCGCTTCGGGTCCGCTCGCTTACTCTGCCTCGCACCGGGCGGAATCTGACGATCGTCCAGCCGGCGGATACCGATCGGCTCCTTGAGCTGGCGCAGGACGACCCCGAAGAGCAGTTGCCCTATTGGGCCGAGCTCTGGCCGAGCGGGATCGCATTAGGCGACGCCATACTGCTCAATCCGGATGCCGTCTGCGGTCGTTTCGTTGTGGAACTCGGCTGCGGACTTGGGGTGACGGCTGTCGCAGCGCTGTGGGCTGGCGCAGAACTTCTTGTCACCGATTACAGTCCCGAGGCCTTGCTCCTGACCCACTGGAACTGTCTTCAGAACACCGGCCGCGCGCCCGCCACATGGCGTCTCAATTGGCGACAGCCGTCACCTGAGTTCTTGGCGCTGGTCGAATCGACAAGCCTACCCCTGGTATTGGCAGCCGACGTCCTCTACGAAGAGCGGGACATCGTACCGCTCCTTGCGCTCGTCGAACGCATGATCACTCCAGGTGGCTCGCTCTGGCTCGCCGAGCCAGGACGTCGCACGGCAGCCATGTTCGTCGAACGGTTGCGGACAATGGGATGGCAAGACGACGTCGAGTATTGGCCGGGCCCCTGGCCTGATGCAAGCGACACCACCGTTACGGTCGCGGTGCACCGTTTGCGGCGTCCCTGAAAGGCTGTGGCACACCGCGTGTCCGGGAAAACCTCGTTTCGGTTCTCCGCACGTGGCGCTAACCGCCCCCTGAATGACATGGTGCTCGAGAATCACTTTCGCCAGGAGAACTGCGCTAGGCAGTCTCGGCCAGGGATAATGAGCGCAAGGACGGAGCGTTACAGCCCTTTCCGCAAAACGTTCCTTATGCTACCGTGACGAGGCAGATTGGACGCTGATGCCAGTGGAAGGTGACGGACCCGTGCGGATCGATTGCCACACACACTTCTATCCGGCAGGGTACCTGCGCGAGATCGAGCGCACAAGTGATCACGCAACGTTGGTTCGCGATGATGCGGGCAATCTCGTGCTGCACTATGCGGGCGACTATAACGTCCTTGCGCCTGCACACCACTCGCTCGAGGCACGCCTACAGGACATGGCACGTGCAGAGATCGACATGGCGATACTCTCCTTGACCACCCCTGGCGTCCATGTCGAGCGCCCTGATCGGGCCATAGCGCTGGCACGGATCGTCAATGACGAGTTTGCAGGGATTCAGCGTGCCTATCCTGACCGGTTTCGCTGTCTGGCCACACTTCCGCTTCAGACCCCGGAAGTAGCTGCGTACGAACTTGAGCGAGCAGTCCGCGAACTTGGTCTTGTCGGAGCCATGTTGTTCTCCAATATCAACGGTCGTCCCATCGATGCACCGGAGTTCTGGCCGGTCTTTGAGGCAGCTGAGGCACTCGACGTTCCGCTCATGATTCATCCAACCGCACCGGCATTCGCCGACTACCTCAGCGACTATCGGCTGGTAGCCCTTCTCGGCTTCGCCTACGACACGACCATGGTCGCCGTTCGCATGGTACTCGGCGGTGTCCTTGATCGGTTCCCGCGTCTCACCTTGATCCAGACCCACCTCGGTGGGACGCTCCCGTACCTGGCCGAGCGCGTGCAGCGCGGCTATCGTGCCTATCCTGAACTTCGCGGTCGCCTCCAACGTGATCCAATGGACTATTTTCGCGAGATGTACCTCGATACGGTCCTCTTTGACCCAGCATGCCTCCTCCTTGGCCTCGCCTTCGTTGGAGAAGACCGCCTTCTGCTCGGTAGTGACCATCCACATCAAGTCGGGGATATTGAGCGCGCTCCGCGCGTGATCGAAGAACTACCGATCTCCCCACACGCCAAGCGCAAAATTCTTGCAGAGAATGCCTTGCGACTGTTCCGCATTCCCTCGACACATGGAGACTTCTAATGCGAGGGGAGGCGTTACTCGTTTTCCAGAGTGGCGGACCAACCGCTGTTGTGAACGCCACCCTGGCAGGGGTTATTGAGGGTGCCCGAAGTGCGGGCTTCGCGCGTGTGCTCGGTGCTCGCCGCGGGGTGGCAGGTCTGCTCGCTCATGACGTGGTCGACCTCACATCTTGTGACGAACGGCAGCTTGAGACACTCGCTCGCACGCCCGGCGCCGCGCTGGGCACGTCGCGTGAACGACTCAACGATCACGCGAGTGATCTGGTCCTCGACCGCCTACGGAGTCTTGGGGTAACTGCGCTCATCGCGATCGGCGGGAACGATACAGCCAAGACTGCACAGACGCTCCTTTCGGCCGCAACCCGCGCTGGCTACTCGTTCGCTGTCGTCCACGCTCCGAAGACGATCGACAACGATCTCCCAGGAAACGATCACACACCAGGCTATCCATCAGCGGCACGCTTCCTCGCCTTCGCGACGCGCGGACTGCTCCTTGACAGTTGGTCCGTTCGGGAGCTCTATTCCTTTACGCTCCTCGAAGTGCAAGGCCGTAACGCCGGTTGGCTAGTCGCCGCGTGCGCACTGGCCAACCCTGAAGATCTTCGGCCACATCTCCGCTTACTCTTACCGGAACGCCCACCTCTCTCGCGAGAGGCACTCATCGAGGAACTTCTCACCACACAGCAGCGACTCGGTTGGCTCGTCGCGGTTATACCCGAAACACTGCGCGACTCATCTGGGACGCCCATAGCGGGGTCTGCGGTCCGGTGGGTCGACCCTCACGGACACATCTACCCATCCAGTCCAGCAGAGATGCTGGCGGAAGCGCTGGAGAGACACTCTGGACGACGAGTTCGCATCATCCGTCCCGGCGCACTCGCTCGCTCCTTCATTCCTACAATCGTGCCTCTCGACCGTGACGAAGCCCGTGTGGTTGGCCGCACTGCCGCACAGTGGGCACGTGCAGGACAAAGTGGCTGCTCGGTTGGGATAGAGCGGCTAAGTGACAACCCCTATCGCATTGACCTTCGTCCTGTTCCCCTTGAGGTCCTGGCCGGTCGTGAGCGGCACGTTCCTGATGAGTTCATTGCCCCCGATGGGCGCGCAGTGACGGATGCGTTTCGGCGGTACGCCGACCCGCTCGTGGGCGAGATCGACGCCGCAACGTTGTGGTGTGGCTCTCTGCTCTGAGCGTCGGAGACAAAGCTCACTCTAGCTGCCTGCTCCGTCTGGAGCAGTGCAGGTTATTCACTCCGATAACCGTCGCGCATCGGAGACACGCCAGCCTTCCTTGCGATCAAGCTCGTCGCGAATTGTGCCCCTCCCCAAGGCCCAGCAGAGTACAGCATTTTTCAGATCACCACATACCCCTCGGCATCCCGATCGACAAGACGCCGTGCATAGCGTTCGAAATCTGGCAAGCGCGGCAGGAGTTCACCGAAGAGACGCTGGTTGAAGGCGTTATGCGCCTCCCGACTCACCCAGCGTTCGACCCACACATACCGTTGTTCTTCGTCAAGGCGTACGAGTTCGGAAGAAACGCACCCTTCGGCCTCGCGGGCAGCAGCGATCAAGACACGGAAGACTTGTTCGAACTCCGGTTGCATCCCCTCGTCCACCTCGAAAAAGCTTAGATCGATGAACATCGGCTTCCCCCGATCTGCTCCTCGAGCACGATCCTGCGTGTTGTCAGCCCACTCGTCAAGGAATAGCCACCGCCAACCTTGGTACGGCTACTTATCCGCTCGGTTGTCCTTGAGATCAACTACCGCGACGCCGGTGACGGAATTGTTCGCGACGTAGATTCCCACTGCCGAGTAAAGCGCCAATACGGCCAAGATCGATGTCAAAGAATGTATCTTGTGGTGTGCGCCATGCTCTAGACAACCCGCCTTACGGCGCTTGCTCTATGTCCGCAGCGTGCGCCAGTCGCATCTATCTCGGAATAATAAATCCCCTGTTCTTCCTGGCACCCGACACCAGCGACCCTCGTACTCGGTGGGGCATCGGTTATGCTCGGATCAGGTGAGCGTGTGCAGTGATTCGGAGGGGATGATGCAGCGGTATACGATTGGGATTCTCGGCGGGATGGGCCCCCTGGCAACCGTCGATCTCTACCGGAAGATCATCGAACTCACACCGGCCAATTGTGACCAGGATCATCTACATGTGATCATTGATGCCGACCCACGCATCCCGGATCGTACCGCTGCGCTCCTCGGCAACGGTCCTGATCCAACCCCTTGGCTCATAGCGAGTGCCCAACGGCTTGAAGCGGCCGGCGCAGATTTCCTGATCATTCCGTGCAACACTGCGCACGCGTTTCTCTCCGCCGTTCGCGAAAGAGTCTCGATTCCCATCATCAGCATGATCGAAGAGACGGCTGAACAATTGAGCCGTCTAGTACCCGCTGGGTCATTGGTAGGTATTCTGGCCACCACCGGGACGATTGCAAGCCGTCTGTACCAGGATGCCCTTACCCGCCGCGGTCTGGAGGCTCTCGTCCCTGATCCAGATCAGCAGTCGCTGGTCACCCGCGCGATTATGCGTGTCAAAGCAGGGAAGCTGGACGCAGAAACCACTGAGTTGGCGCTGGCTGCGGGACGCTGGCTGGTCCATTGCGGCGCTCGCGCTCTCGTCCTTGGTTGTACAGAACTCCCGCTTATATTCCCGCAGGACGCGCTATCCGTTCCGATTGTCGATCCTACCCGTCTGCTCGCCGAAGCAGCCGTGGCGATCGCACGAGGACAAAGGCCTCTTCCATCCAAGGTGTCATCTGGTCATGCCGTGTCTACCCGGAAAGTCTCGGCAGAGCAGGCATGAGGCCAGCACGATTCCGTACACTACTCTGAGTGCCTGCCGCACCCGCAGGCAGGAAACACGATGAGGACGACGCAACGCACGACGACCACCATCACACTTTTGGCAGTTCTGGCAACAGGCCTCACACTTCTCCTTTTTCCAACCGTCTGCACCTGCGGTGCGGATGCTCCGCATCCACACGCGCTCTTCGAGCTTTCTAGACACCATCACGGCCCACTGCGGCCGCCGATGAGCATTGATGCGCAGGACGTGAATCTCCTTGCACCGAGTGGCGGCACTGCCCTCGTGTTGGGAATCGCGATTCTTCCTGCTCTCGCCAACCCTCCCAGACGCCGTGGTCGTACTCCGTGCGCGGGCTACCTACCCTCCTCGCCATCTGGTCGACAGCACGAGCCTGATTCGCCTCCTCCGCGCAAGCTCGATGATCGTCTGCCAAGGCAGTTTGGCGATCATTCGGAGGAGGCATTATGTGGGTTCTTCGCGTTATCATCCCACTCCTACTTTTGAGCGTTCTAGCCAGCAATCTGATCGCCTGCCAACGTGGACAACAGAATTCGCAGGTTACGGTTGACATCGTCTCGGTCAAGCCGTCGCCGCCACAAGTCGGTGCAGCCGAGCTCCGCCTGCGGCTCCGTGATCAACGCGGGCAGCCCATCGTCGGCCTCGGCTCGGTGGAAGTCGAAGGCACCATGTCCCACGCTGGTATGAAGCCAGTGATCGTGCAGGCCCGCGAAGAAGGCGATGCAGTCTTTGTCACGCAAGGCTTCGAGTTCACCATGGCTGGAGACTGGATCATCATCGTGCGCGGAACCTGGAATGGACAAGCGTTCGAGGCTCGCACCACGATCCCTGGTGTTCGGTCGGGGATACAGTCCCCTGCAACCCCAGCTCACGATCAGGGTTCTGGTGCAACGCCAACGCACGAGTAGGAGCCTTGCCATGGCACATCGAACTGCGCTAATCCTGGGAAGCACTCGATCACCCAGCGACCTGCAACACTGGCCAATCCTGGGCCGTTGGCTCCGCTGGCGACATACCCGAACGAGTGCTCAGGTGGTACTTCTCATACTTGCTCTGCTTGTACTCTATGACGGGTTCTTCGGGCCGCCCCTTGCCCCAAAGAATCTCGCTGGTGTCCTGCCCTGGGTCCATTGGCGTGGGCTCGTGGTGCTGGCTTTGTTCCTGGTAGGTAACCTGTTCTGCTTCGCTTGCCCCTTCCTTCTTCCCCGCCGACTCGCCCGGCGACTCTTCCGAGCACAGCGTGCCTGGCCACGCTGGCTTCCTGGGAAATGGCTGGCGCTCGTGCTCCTCATCGTCTTCTTTTGGGCCTATGAAGCGTTTGACCTCTGGGCAAGCCCCCTGCTGACTGCCTGGGTGATCATCACCTATTTCGTGGCCGCATTTCTCATCGATGGGTTCTTCCGTGGTGCAGCGTTCTGCAAGCATGTCTGCCCAATTGGCCAATTCAATTTTCTTGGTTCGTTGGCTTCACCGACAGTCGTCACTGTGCGTGACCCGACGGTCTGCGCAAGCTGCGTGACCAAAGACTGTATCCGCGGACACTTTAATGCAGCAGGCAAACTAGCCCAATATGGCTGCGAACTCGGCCTGTTCCAACCGCGCAAGGTCGGTAACCTCGACTGCACGTTCTGTCTTGACTGTGTTCATGCCTGCCCAGTCCAGAACGTGACCCTACGCCTTCGCGTTCCGCTCATAACGGAACTCGACCCAACGGTGAACCGGTCGGGAATCGGTCGCCTGAGCAACCGTCCAGACTGGATGCTCCTCGTCCTCGGGCTCACCGGGCTTGGATTCCTCAACGCTTTCGGCATGGTGAGCCCAGTCTACCAGTTCCTAAGCTGGCTCAGCCAGACGCTTCACATTACCAGCGAAGGCTTTTTGCTCGCACTCGTCTTTCTCGCGGGTGTCGGCCTCCTCGGGATTACTGCACTGCTCGCCGGGCTTGCGACGAGCATGCTTGCGCGAGCACGCTCACCATGGTGGGGATTCCGCCAGTTTGTGTACTCCCTGGCTCCGCTGGGCTTCAGCATGTGGGCAGCTCACTATCTCTTCCATTTCCTAACCGGCGCGCTGACGGTTGTGCCATTGACGCAAAGCTTTGTCATGGACGTGTTCGGGCATCCGTTGCTGGGCTGGCCAGCGTGGCACCTCGCCAGTCTGCTTCCGATGAACGTGGTGCACCAGTTCGTCCTACTCGTCTTCGCTGCTGGATTCTTTGGATCAGCTACCTGGGCACTTGTGCTCGGTCGACACCTTCAACTTCGCTTCCACGTCGTTCTCCCCTGGATTGTCCTCCAGGTAGTGCTTTTTCTCTTCGGTGTCTGGCTTCTTGACCAGCCTATGGAGATGCGCGGTACACTCCTGGGATGAGATGGGATTGAGACCATGCAGGGAAATCATCGACAGTGGATTTTCAGACTATGGGGACTCCTCAGCGCTCCTGGTCAGAACCCTCTCTGTCGCACTACAAAGCAGAACCCGCATAACCAAACAGTGGAAACGTTCTCCAGTAGTCCAGTCTCTAGCGATCGAATGCAACCGCCGCGCAGGTTGATCCTTGCCCTCACCGTGCTGTTCACCATCCTTATCTCACAGCCCGCCGTCGCAAACGGCGGACAGGTTCGGGTGGCCAACCACCCCATCGGACAGTACGAGGTAACGGTCTTCACCAGCCCGGTACCGCTCCAGACGGGGACTGTCGATGTGAGTGTCCTCCTGCAACGGCGCGAGGACAAGGCGATCGTGGAAAACGCCGAAATCATACTCACTATCACACCCCTGAACGGCGGTTCGTCTCAGAAGTATCCTGTAACGCGCGAGCAAGCGACGAATAAGCTCTACTACGCAGCCGAGTTTTCGATCGATCAACCCGGTGCATATCGAATAGAATTGGCTGTTCGGGCCCCTGAGGGAGCTGGCTCAGTCGCGTTCGATGTTACAGTGGAACGCGCGACGTCTTCACTGTGGCGTTCCTGGTGGTTGTGGGGAGCTGTAGCGGTCACGACGATTCCACTCCTCTGGTGGCTTTTCGGGGGAGGGAGTCGCAACACCCGAACCACTAGCTCGACGCAAGCAAGAAAAGGAAGGCCGTAATGTTGCGACGCATCCGCATCACACTCTGGGTCCTCGCGATTGTGGCACTGATTGGCACTGGAGGTGTGTACGCGGTCCGCTGGTATCAGGCGCAGCGCGCAATCGAATGGGCGCTTGAGCTCGACGGTCGACCTGCTCCCGACTTCACATTGCTCGATCAAACCGGCCAGGCGGTACGCTTCTCCCGTTTGGAAGGCCACGCGTTCATTGTGACCTTCGTGTATACGAGTTGTCCGGACACCTGCCCTTTGACGCTGCAAAAGTTGGTGGCCACGTATCAACGACTTCCGCAGAACGTCCGCAACCAGGTGCATATCATCGCAATCACGGTGGATCCCGAGCGGGACACGCCCACGCGTGTGCAACAGTACCTGCAGGCCAATGGGTTCGAGAATCAAATTATCTATCTCACCGGAGATCCAAGTGCTCTTGAACCGGTCTGGGCAGATTTCGCGATTGCCGTCGTGCGTCAACCTCTCGCTGATGGACAGTACGAAGTTGCGCACACCACCGTGAGCTACATCCTCGATAGTGAACGGCGCATCCGCTACCTCATTCGCGACGAGGCGCTCGACCCCGAGCGCCTCGCTGGACTTCTCGAACGCCTCGTCGCGGGTTGACGCACGAGGACTCGGCTCAGTCTGAAATCTCGCTCGCGAACTCGTTTTCGGTCTCGGTCAGTGCCTCATCGATGATCGCAACGATCCGATCGAGTTCCTCGTAGGTCACGACCAACGGCGGCGCAACGTGGACAATCTCCCAGACACGCGTCAGCAAGCCCTTCTCATTCATCCGCCGTTCTAACGCCTTGATAAAGGCGCTGTTCCGCGGCCACTTCTCCTTTGTCGTCTTGCTCTTGACAAGCTCGATGCCGCACATCAACCCCAGACCACGGACATCGCCGACGGTCGGATGGCGGAGGAGTCCCTTCAACTGCTCGAGGAGGTACTTACCCTTGTCCGCACTCTGTTGCACCAGCCCCTCACGGTCGAAGATCTCGAGGTTCTTCAGTGCAGCAGCTGCTGCAACGGCATGACCTCCAAACGTCAACAAGTGGCCGAGCGGAACCTCCTTCTGCTCTTGGAAAATTTCGAAGACGCTGTCGCGCACGGCCACCGCCCCCATTGGCGCGTACCCGGACGTAATTCCCTTCGCCATCGTCATCAGATCGGGAACGACCCCGAAATGCTCCGCTGCGAACATCTTCCCGGTACGGCCGAAGCCATTGATGACCTCATCCATGATGAGCAGCACGCCGTACTTGTCGCAGATCTCCCGGAGACGCTGCCAGTACTTGGGCGAGGGAACATGGACCCCGTTCGACGTCGAGATCGGCTCACCGATCACCGCTGCAACCGTCTCGGGATCCTGGTAGAGGATCTCCTGTTCCACATAATTCGCACACATGAGATCCCCTTCCTCGCCCTCTAGCCCGAAGTCATTGCGATACCGGTTCGGCGAGGGAACGTAGTACACACCGTACATGAATGGCCCGAAGAACTTTTCGTTGCGCGACTGCGTCAGCGTCATCGCGCCATAGGTCATACCGTGGTAGCTTCCGCGCCGTGCGATGATCTTGTACCGTTTGGGATAACCCCGCATCGCTTGAACTTGCTTGGCAATTTTGATCGCGCTCTCCACCGCCTCCGAACCACCGGAACAGAAGAAGACACGGTTAAGGTCTCCAGGAAGCCGCACCGCGAGCTCGTGGGCCAGGCGAACCGTTGGCACGGTCGTATGATTGGCCGAGGACACATAGGCTACCTTTGCAGCCTGCTCGGCCATTGCTTCAGCAATTTCGCGTCGACCGTGCCCTGCGTTGACGACCCACAAGCCGGAAAGACCGTCGATATACTCGCGGCCGTAAACGTCGACGAGCGTGCTCCCGTAGGCACGCTCAAAGACCCGAAAGCCCCGCTCCTCAGCCAGGCGAATCCATTCCGCCGAGTGGATCCAGACGTGCTTAAGCGCCTCTTGCTCAAAGTCCGGTGCCGTCTGTGGCTCCGGATGTATGACCATCCCATCACCCATACCGATACCCCCGCATGACTTTCCGCGGCGTATCGCCGTCCCATCTCATGAGCGAACCGGCCGGTGCGAGATTCGTCACCATGCACCACCGATCCGCACGGTCAGAGTGTCCCACAGAGCACGGAAGTCGACAAGGGACTCGTGTGACGGGACCTGATCGGCATCATCTCACTCGTCCAAAGTCGCAACGCTGCGATGAGAAGAGCCACCCTCCTGCCGCTTCCACTTGCGCGATCTTCGATCGAGCAGCTTTCGGTCGTCGCCATGGAATGGGCGTAACCAATCACCGACTCACGGGGAAATCAACGCGAATACAGCACGATATCCTCAGCCCTTGTTTACTGAGTGACGCTCGCGCCTGACCCGCCGCTCTGCCCCCCCACAGACCAGCACCCGGCGAAAGGGACCGCCAGCATGTACTCCACTTGATTGGCAGGGGCATGAGACCAGCAAACTGCCCCGCTCGTGCTCCACGGATATCCTCGGACCCAACATACTTCCAACGCGAGACAAACTGCGTCACGATGCCCCTGCCGATTGCGAGCGATCGAGGACACAGCCCCCGGCTGCCAAACCGGAGCGGGGAGAGACAGAAGCAACAATCCACCGACTCGCTTGATGCCTGAAACGATTCCGCCAAAGGGTCTTGCGGTCGATCCGATTGCCTGCTATAGTACCCAGCTGAGGTCCTCGCGGTTTCTGCCCGCGCAACGGTGCGCGAGCGATGGAGGAGGAACCGGAATGGCTGCAACGGTGCGGCAAGTGCCCTCATCACAGGTTCAGCAGAGTTCCACTCTTGCATTCCGCAGCTTTTCCCTGAGGCGTTCTGTACCTCACAGGCCCCGGGCGAGGGCGCGTAGGTAACTTGCGCGTCGGATAATTCCGGTCTCCCCGACCGGAGCTCGCGACCGGGGCATTGACGTTCTCGCATTGTTTGCCAACAGGCGAATCCGTTCGCTGAAAGGTCGAATCACCGTCGCTCAGTGCATTGGGAGCGACGACCTCAGCGCAGAGGGAAGGAGCTATCGACGCGATGATGCGCGTGAGCAGCGAGGAACAGATCGTCGGAGCACCACTCTACCGGCCGGAATATGAGCACGACGCGTGCGGTACTGGCTTCGTTGCCGACCTCAGTGGCAAACCCAGCCACGAGATCGTTCGCTATGCGCTCGAAGCAGTCGTCAATCTCACTCACCGCGGCGCCGTATCAGCCGATGCAAAAACAGGTGACGGCGCTGGCGTGACTGTGCAATTACCGCGCAAGCTGCTGGTCCGGGAACTCGCCCGCGTTTTTGGCGTTACGGTTGAGCCGGAGCGCCTCGCAGCAGGACTGGTCTTTCTCCCGAGCCAGGATGCGGCAGCAAGTGAGCGCTGCAAACAGGAACTGACCGCGGCCCTCTTCGCACAGGGAATCTCAGACGTTTGGTGGCGCGTGGTGCCAGTCGAGCCCACCGTGCTCGGGCAGCAAGCACGACAGACGATGCCCCACATCGAGCAAGTCATCGCTGCCCGACCGGCGGGGATCGACGAAATGGAGTTCGAGCGCCGTCTCTATCTGGCCCGCCGGCGAGCGGAACGCTGTGCCAAGGAACTCGGGATCCGCGGCTTCTTCGTTCCCTCACTGTCTTGTCGAACGATCGTCTATAAAGGCCTCTTCGTGGCACGCGATCTGGCAGCTTTCTACCGAGATCTCCAGGATCCGCTGATGGAGAGTGCCCTCGCCCTCTTCCACCAGCGGTACAGCACCAACACGTTCCCCACTTGGCAACTCGCCCAGCCGTTCCGCCGGATCGCGCACAACGGTGAGATTAACACCCTACAAGGTAACCGCAACTGGATGCGCGCCCGCGAGCCGGAACTTTCGTCGCCGCTTTGGGGCGACCGACTCTCAGAGCTGCTGCCGTTAATCGATCCCGAAGGTTCCGACTCGATGAGCCTGGATCAAGTGCTCGAGCTCCTGGAACTCTCGGGCCGAGATATCGTCCACGCCGTCGCCATGCTCATCCCGGAGGCGTGGGAGCATATGGACGACCTCGCCCCCGAGGTGCGCGCGTTCTTCGATTACCACGCTGGACTCATGGAGCCATGGGACGGCCCCGCGGCGATCGCCTTTACTGACGGGCGCGTCGCAGGCGCGGTCCTCGACCGTAACGGTTTACGACCAGCCCGCTACTCAATTACTGAGGACGGGTTGGTCGTGCTTGCCAGCGAAACAGGTGTCATTGATCTCTCCACGCGCCGCGTCATCGAACGCGGTCGCCTCGGCCCAGGGCAGATGCTCGTTGCCGACACCGCGACCGGCACAGTGTACCGGAACCATGAGATCAAACAGCTCCTAGCAGCCCGGCGCCCCTACGGAGAATGGATCGCTCAGCACCGCGTGCACCTGGTGCCGAGCTCGCTCGACGGAAACGGGCACGAGGTCGAGGAGCACGATTGGCTTCGTCGGCAGGTTGCCTTCGGCTTTACCGCGGAGGACCAGCGGCTTGTAGTCCAACCCATGGCCGTGGAGGGCAAAGAACCGCTGTGGTCGATGGGCGACGACACTCCCCTCGCTGTCCTCTCCGAATTTCCGCGCCCATTGGCCCACTTTTTCCGCCAGCGCTTTGCTCAGGTGACGAACCCGCCAATCGACTCACTGCGTGAAAAGCTGGTCATGTCGCTCGACGTTTATCTGGGGCCGCGCGCCAGTCTCCTGACCGAAACGCCGGAACACGCACGGCTCCTCCATTTGCCGAGCCCAATCTTGCTCGAGGAGCAGCTGGCTGCGCTCGCCAATCATCCAGAGCTGAAAGCTCGGACACTGCGCGCAGTCTTCAAGGTCGCTGACGGTCCAGCCGGACTCGAGCGAGCGTTGGCCGAGCTCCTCTGTTGTGCCGAGCAGGCGATTGACGAGGGCGCCAGCATCCTGATCCTAAGCGATCGTGATGTCGACGCCGCGCATGCACCGATCCCAATGCCGCTTGCTGTCGGCGCCGTGCACCACCACCTGATTCGGGTCGGCAAGCGGATGCGTGCCTCACTCGTCTGCGACACAGGTGATGTCTGGGACGTACACCAGGCCGCGGTCCTCATCGGATATGGTGCAGCGGCGGTTCATCCGTATCTGGCGCTGCACGTCGCCCGCAGTTTCGCTGGCACCCGCGGCGCTGAGCAGCTGTCCGCTGACGAGCTCGCGAAGCGCTATGTCAAGCAGCTCGAGTATGGGCTCTTGAAGATCATGTCGAAGATGGGGATCTCCACGCTTGCGAGCTATCAGGGTGCTCAATTGTTCGAGATCCTTGGTCTGTCTCAGGACGTGGTCGATCAGTTCTTCACCGGAACTCCGTCGCGTCTCGGTGGGCTCGACCTGGCGGGAATTGCCGAGCGCGCGCTCAAGCGGCATGCCTCTGCCTTCACTGAGCCGATCGATCGGCTACCCGACTGGGGCTTTGTCCGCTTCCGCAAGGACGGTGAATACCATGCCTTCAGCCCGATGAACGTCCGTGCCCTCCAGCAGGCAGCCCAGACCGGTGATCGTGAGGCCTACCGGCAGTACGTGCAGCTGGTGCAGGATCGGCGTCCAATGGCCTTGCGTGATCTCCTGACTTTCCGTCCTACACAGCCGATCCCGCTTGACGAAGTCGAGCCGGCAGAGGAGATCCGCAAGCGGTTCGTTGTGACGGCAATGTCCTTGGGAGCGCTCTCACCAGAGGCACATCGGACCCTCGCTATCGCCATGAACCGGATCGGGGCACGCTCCAACTGCGGCGAAGGCGGTGAGGATCCGGACTGGTACTACGAAGAGGGAACCGATGTTCCGCACAACAAGATCAAGCAGGTCGCAAGCGCACGGTTTGGCGTGACAGCCGAGTATCTCGTGCGTGCGGAGGAACTCGAGATTAAGATCGCCCAGGGATCCAAGCCAGGTGAGGGCGGTCAGCTGCCTGCCCACAAAGTGACAGCGATCATTGCGCGCTTCCGCCATGCAATTCCTGGTATCCAGCTGATCTCGCCGCCACCGCATCACGATATCTACAGTATCGAAGACCTGGCTCAGCTGATCTACGACCTCAAAATGGTCAATCCGCGCGCGCGGGTCGGCGTCAAGCTGGTGGCCGAAGCTGGCGTGGGCACTATTGCGGCCGGTGTCGCCAAGGCCCATGCCGACTACATCCTCATTAGCGGCCATAGCGGCGGCACAGGCGCCTCGCCACTCTCTTCGATCAAGTACGCGGGTGTCCCATGGGAGCTCGGTCTGGCTGAGACCCAGCAGACGCTTGTCCTCAACGATCTGCGTAGCCGAGTGCGACTCCGCACCGATGGCGGTCTGCAAACGGCACGAGACATCGTAATCGCGGCCTTACTCGGTGCGGAGGAGTTCGGATTTGGCTCCGCTGCACTCGTCGCCATCGGTTGCGACATGGCACGACAGTGCCACCTGAACACTTGCCCAACCGGTATCGCGACACAGCGCGAAGATCTCCGCAAGCGGTTCGCTGGTAAGCCGGAGCACGTTATCAACTTCTTCACGCTCCTGGCCGAGGAGGTACGGGAGTATCTTGCTATGCTGGGAGCCCGGCGCCTGGACGACATCGTCGGGCGCGTCGAGTTGCTCTCCGTTATTGACCAACTCGATGGGCCAGCCGCGACGCTCGATCTCCAGCCACTGCTTGCGGTACCGGCGGACCCGAACGCTCCGCGTCGCTGTCTGTATGACCGCAATATCTTCCATGACCTCACCGGGCCGGCCCTCGACGAATGGCTGCTTGAGCAGGCACGTCCGGCATTCGAGCAGCGGCAGCCAGTCCGCATCAGCACTACAGTACAGAATCACAATCGGGCGGTTGGCGGCCGACTAGCCGGGGAACTCGCTCTGCGCTTTGGCAGGGAGCGCGCACCTGAAGGCCTTGTCACCGTCGAACTCACCGGCCAGGCTGGTCAGAGTTTCGGTGCGTGGTGCTGGCACGGCCTGACACTCATTCTGAACGGTGAGGCCAATGACTATGTTGGGAAGGGTATGGGTGGCGGCACGATCGTCGTCCGCTCCCCCGAACCGCCCGCCGACCCGAACCGGCCGCATGTTCTTGTCGGGAACACCGTGCTCTACGGTGCTACTGGCGGAGAACTCTTCGTTGCCGGACAAGCCGGCGAACGCTTCGCGGTCCGCAATTCCGGCGCCATCGCAGTGGTCGAGGGTGTCGGTGATCACGGTTGTGAGTACATGACCGGTGGTGTCGTCGTTGTCCTTGGTCCAACCGGGCGGAACTTCGCAGCCGGTATGACGAACGGCGTCGCCTTCGTCTTCGACCCAGAAGGAGTCTTTCCAGGGCGCCTGAACCGCGAGTATGTGCAGCTGGAGCGCCTGAGCGCCGAAGACGAGGAGATGCTCCGCACCCTCATCGCCAAGCATGTCGCCTTCACCGGGAGCCAACGCGGCCGCGAGATTCTGGAACGCTGGGACGAGCTTCGCACCGCCTTCTGGAAGGTGGCTCCACATCCTCCGATCGAAGCGGTCGAGGAGCGGCCGACACGGCGCGTGCGCGAGCGACCCGTCGAGGCCCGAGCTGTTGCAGACTGACCTCCCATCCATCCCATGCCGCAACCGGCCCGCGGGGATCTCCCCGCGGGCCGGTTGGTGGGTGGGGATGGGTTCTTGGGTGAATTCATGCGACTGGTGTGACCGCAGCTTCGTCACGTTCCCCAGTCCGGATCCGGTAGACACGCTCCACTGGCAGGACGAAAATCTTGCCGTCTCCCACCTGTCCAGTCCGAGCAGCTTCCAGGATCGCCTGCACGGTCGGTTCCACAAAGTGATCGGACACACCGATATCGAGGCGCACTTTTGGCGCAAGTTCCATCTTCACGGTCATGCCGCGATAGGTTTCGACCTGTTCCGTCTCACCGCCATGGCCTTGAGCGGCTGAAATCGTCAGGCCACGCACCTCAGCGCGAAACAATGCTTCCAGGACGTCGTTCAACTTTTCGGGTCGGATGATCGCCACGATCAGCTTCATGCGCTTCCTCCAACTTGCTTCACCTTCGGCTCCACGCGTACACCGCTCTCCGCTGGCCGTGCTGTGGGCAAGAGAAGGATCGCCCCTTCACCGCTCGTGTACGCCTGCTCACCGTGCTCGCTGACATCCAGCCCCAGCCGTTCAGCGAGATCCGGCACCCGAAGCGCCGTGACCGCAGCGATCGCCCGGAGGATCACGAACGTCCCAACCGCGGTATACGCCGCGACCGCAAGGACGGCAACCGCTTGGATCACCACTTGCATCGGGTTTCCAAAGAGCAGGCCGTCCGTGATCCCATTCCAGGACTCCTGAGCGAAGACTCCCGTGAGGATCGCCCCGGTGAGCCCACCGACACCGTGCGCCGCACAAACATCAAGGGAATCGTCTAGCCGAGTACGAGCCCGCCACACAAGGGCGAAGTAGCTTGGGAACGCGGCGAGTGCACCGAGCGCGATTGCCGAGAGCGGCGCAACGAAACCAGCCGCAGGGGTAATGGCCACCAATCCTACGACGATCGCCGTCGCCACCCCGACAGCCGTCACCTTCCCGGTCCGAACCAAGTCCAAGAGCATCCACACCAATGCTGTGGCCATTGGAGCAAGCATCGTGTTCGTGAACGCGAGTGCTGCTGATTCATTTGCAGCAAGAGCACTCCCCGCGTTAAAGCCGAACCAACCGAGCCAAAGGAGTGCCGCACCAAGCAGGGTAAAGGGGATATGGTGCGGCAGGATCGCCTGGCGACCGTAGTCACGCCGCTGGCCGAGCACCAGCGCGCCGACGGCAGCCGCCACGCCGGCATTCACGTGCACCACCGTTCCCCCTGCAAAGTCGAGTGCCCCGAGCTTAGCCAGCCAGCCACCGCCCCAGACCCAGTGAGCAATTGGCGCATAGATGAGTACCGCCCACAGGGCAAGAAACACGAGGTACGGACCGAAGCGCATACGCTCGACGAGTGCCCCGCTGATCAATGCCGCCGTGATGATGGCAAAAGTCGCCTGGAAACTCATGAAGAGGACATGAGGAATTTGTCCTTGCGCAGCCACATCGACACCACGTAGCAGTGCAAAGGACAAGTCACCGATGACCGGAAGTCCCGGTGCAAAGGCGAGGGAATACCCGATTAGCGCCCAGGCGAGACCAACGATGGGGAGTGCACCGAAACTCATCATCAGCGTGTTCAGCACGTTCTTCGAGCGCACCAGCCCGCCATAAAAGAAGCCAAGTGCAGGTGTCATTAAGAGAACCAATGCTGTGGATATCAGCATCCAAGCGATCGCACCATCGCTCATCGTCGAGCTCCTTTCCGCTGCGCCGTCGCAGCACATTGATTGCGGTACGAACGACTGCCGGCGAACGTGGAGGCATCACATGCGGAGGTTCTCGGGTCCGAGACCGAATCGCCGTCGCCATCGCCGTCACCCCCTTCCGTTCGTGCAGCGTACCGAAGCAGGAGGTGCAGTGCTCAGGCACCACGCGCAATCTGGCTCGCTTCTTTTGTGCACGACGCATAGTTCCACGCGGCCCGGTGGCGACCAGCATTCCGCATACTTGCCGCAACGTGGCAAACGAACGCACGGCCACGCGGAGAGAGCGCCCTTCAGCGCCCCACGTGTTCGGGTAGGACGCAACCGTTCGCTTTCCCCATGCTGAGTAACTCCAACTCGGGGAAGAGCACGAGCCATCAGAAGTGATTCCCTGAGGATCACCGACAGGCTTGCACTGTGCTCGCGAGCCGAGGTGGTGAGTAAAATCGTCGTTTGATCATCGAGACACTGCGATACAACGTCCCAAGAGCACGAGACGGTAGCTCAGAAATCGCGAGGGGTAGCATCGTACGCAGAGCTGGTGCAGCCACTGCCTGTTTGGAGCAAGCCATTCTACCTATGATCTTTGCCGTCCCCAAGCGGGGACGAAACATCGCCACCGTTCCGAGAGCCCCGCTGCCTGTTCTGCACTAATGAACAACACGGCGTCGAGGCGCTATTCAGCGCTACACTTGCCAGGGGAGGCGAGGAGTGGTGACACACTCGTCAAGACCAGCAGCGACTCAGCGGTTCAGTCAGTGGAGCCTTGCTCCATTCCATCTCGGTTCACTGATTGGCCCCTACAATGGCGGCGGCTTCCCGATTGTCTTTCCTATTCTCCAGGGAGTCTTTCATGTTGACCGAGCAACACTCTCGGTGATCATTCCAGCCTATTTTGTGACCTTTGGCTTGTGCCAGTTCTTTTCGGGAACCATTTCCGATCTTACGTCCCGCCGGGTGGTGATCCTCGCCGGGTTTGGATCATTCGGACTGGCCGCTTTGCTCTGCGCTCTGGCACCAAACCTGCCTCTTTTCGTGCTCGGCTGCGTCTTGCTTGGTGTGACCAATGCCTTCACAACACCGATCCTGCTGGCAACGCTCGGCGATGCACTGCCGCCAACACAGCTGCCACGGACCATCGCTGTCTTCTCAGCAGCGAACCAGACCGGCCATCTGATCGGTCCGCTCATCGCAGGCCTGCTCGTGACTTGGTCCTGGCGGCTCTTTTTCGTGTCGGTCGCGCTTTTAAGCTGGATTGCTGGAGCCTGGCTCCTCTTCTGGTTCTACCGATACGGTCACGTCGTACCGCCACGACCGCGTGCGCCGTCACTCCGTCACGCCCTCCGTGAACTCCTCGCCGCTCTTGATCGCGGAGTTGCGCAAGTCGTCGCCCTCGCGTTTCTTGCGAATGCGGCCGTGATGGGAACGGCCTATCTTCTCGGTCAGGCGCTGCGCGATTTGTGGCAGCTCGATTACGCGACGATCGGACTCGTCGTGTCTCTCTACGGCCTCGGCGCAATTCTGTTTGGGCCGCCAGCAGGGCTCCTCCTCGAGCGCGTCGGCGCCCAACGCGGGGCCGCTTTCGGCCTTCTCGCTGTAAGCAGTGCCATCGCTGTGATGGCCGCTGCACCAGATCCCTGGGCATTCGCGGCAGCCTATCTGGCGCTTGGTCTCGCAGCGATGTTGACTTGGACCGCCTTCAGCACCCTCGCCGTACAGGCGGCGCCCAGCCACCGTGGTACCGCATCGGCGTATTTCCTGGGAGCCCGCTTCCTGGTACAGGGACTCGCGCCCGCACTGTACACGCCGATCTATGGCGCGTTCGGCCCCCGCGTGATGTTCGCCCTTTCAGCCGCTATCGCGGTCTCCGCGTTCCTCCCGCTCTGGCTGCTGCGTCCTCAACGGCAGGCGCAGCTGAAGCACGCGCTTGCACGTGATGACTAGCGATTCGCATTGTCTTCGCGTACCAGCCGCTGGAGTTCGTAGAGGACCGTCAATGCTTCAAGAGGCGTCATCGCATCAAGCTCAAGAGCTTTCAATCGTTCAACCACTGGGTGAGATGGGCCGAACAGCGTCAGCTGCACCGTTACCGGCGTGTCCTTCGCCATCGCGGTCCGGCGCCGCATCCGCTCGCTAGACCGCGCCGTTTCCAGATCAGCCAGGATCTCTCGCGCTCTCCGGACAACGGCTTGCGGCAAACCCGCGAGTTGTGCCACGTGGATGCCATAACTCTTGTCCGCGCCTCCTCGCACAACCCGGTGCAGGAAGACAACTTGATCTCCCTCTTCTAACACGTCCATCCGGTAGTTGCGGACTCGCGGCAGTACACGCTCCAACTCGGTCAGTTCGTGGTAATGAGTCGCGAAGAGGGTGCGACAACCCAGTCGTGGGTGATTGTGGAGATATTCGACCACGGCTCGGGCAATTGCGAGGCCGTCGTAGGTGCTCGTGCCACGTCCGACCTCATCCAGCACAACCAGCGAGCGGCGCGTTGCCTGGCGCAGGATGGCAGCTGTTTCCACCATTTCGACCATGAATGTGCTCTGACCAGAAGCAATGTCGTCCTGTGCGCCGATTCGTGTGAAGATCCGGTCCACAATGCCGACGCGTGCCCGCTCGGCCGGTACAAAGGAGCCAATCTGGGCCAGTAGTACGATCAGTGCCACTTGTCGTAGGTAGGTTGATTTCCCGGCCATATTCGGCCCGGTGAGAATCATGATCTGCTGTTCCTCAATGTCGAGCCGCGTGTCGTTTGGCACAAAACGGCCTGGTTCGGTCGTCGTCTCCACCACTGGGTGACGACCGCCGATGATCTCGAGGACGAAGCTCTCGTCGACCTCGGGTCGCGTGTAACGCCGCTCGACGGCGACTTCGGCTAATGCCCGATAGACGTCAAGTTCAGCGACAAGCTGCGCCACACGTCGAATCTGTCCCGCCGAACTTGCCACTTCCCCAACGACCCTGCGATACACCTCTGCTTCCAGTGCCGCAATCTGCTCCTCGGCATGCAGGACGAGGTGTTCGTACTCCTTCAGCTCTGGCGTGACGTAGCGCTCGGCGCCGACGAGCGTCTGCTTGCGCTGGTAGTCAGGCGGTACAAGATGCCGGTTCGCATGGCTCACCTCGATATAGTAACCGAACACCTTGTTATAGCCGACCTTGAGTGAGCGAATCCCAGTTCGCTCGCGCTCACGCTGTTCAAGCGAAGCGATCCATTCCCGTGCTGAACGAGCTCGTGCGCGCAGCTCATCGAGCTCTGGCGCGAATCCCGCGCGAATCACTGGTCCTTGGCCAAGCGCGGCCGGCGGATCGTCAACGACCGCTGCCTCAATCAACCGAGCAACTGGAGAGAGATCGGGTAACGCACCGAAACTCGCCAACTCGTCTCGTTGCGCGACAGCTTCTGCGATATCAGGAAGCACACTCAAGGAACGTGCAAGCTGCCGAAGTTCCCGTGGCGTGACACGCTCCGTCAAGACGCGGTTGGCGAGGCGCTCCAGATCCGCAACCGCACCGAGGAGTTCGCCCAAGCGCACCCGCGTCATCGTCTCCTCGACGAGCGCTGCGACTCGCGCCTGTCGCTGGCGAATCGCCGTCACGTCGAGCATAGGTTGGTTGAGCCAGCGGCGCAGGAGCCGTGCGCCCATTGGGGTCTTGGTTCGGTCAAGGATCGCGACAAGAGAGCGGCTCTGTTCACCCCGTACCGTTTCAAGGAGCTCCAAGTTGCGGCGCGTTGCGGCATCGAGCGTCATGTACGTGTCGGTTCGGTAAACCACGAGATCGTCGAGTTGCGGAAGCTGACCTGCTTGTGTCTCGGCCAAATACTGGAGGAGTGCGCCAGCGGCGCGCAACGCGAATGGCCGCTCCTCCAATCCGAACGCCTCCAACGACTCGACCTGGAAGTGCTCCTGCAAAGCACGACGCGCTGCACGCTCGCCCCAGATCCATTCCGGTGTCACCGTGATGAAGGCACCGACATCTGGCATACGAGCACGCTGTTCGGCGGAGGAGAGGAGTTCAGCCGGCCCCAAACGCAGGAGCTCGCGCTCGACCGCCGCATGGAGCTCGTCTGCCGAACCAGCATGCAGCTCAGTGGCTGCAAACTCCCCAGTGGAGAGATCTGCAAATGCTAGACCAGCGCCCATCTCATCGAGCACGAGCGCCGCGATGTAGGTGTTGCGTCGAGAGTCCAGCATCGTCGGCTCGGTGACGGTTCCGGGTGTGACAACACGCGTAATGCGGCGTTCGACGAGGTGCCGACCGTCTGGCGTGCCAATTTGATCGCAAAGTGCAACACGATAGCCGGCTGCGACGAGCTTGGCGATGTATGGCTCGGCTGCATGCGCCGGGATCCCAGCCATCGGCACACGCTGGTCGCGGCCGAGCTCGCGCGAGGTTAAGGCGATATCGAGCACGCTTGCCGCAATCACTGCATCTTCATCGAAGAGTTCGTAGAAATCGCCGAGTCGGAACAGGAGTAACGCGTCAGGAACCTGCTGCTTGATCGCCAGATACTGACGTCGGATCGGCGTTGACACCCTTCACCCCTCCGCCTGCTGTGCGGTCACTGCAGGTCATGCGACATCGCTGACCGCTGCTCCCTATCTTCGACGTGATACCACAGGCCCACCCGCTAGGCGCATCCTCGCGTTTCTCTCATCACATCTGTCACCTGGAAGCCGACCGGTATTCCCGAGACAAAAAGACGTCGACAGGAATGAATTGCCTGCACGACTTCGGCGAGCCGTATGTTCACTATAACGACGCCGTTATCTGCCCTATAACTCGATGCCTCTTGACAATGTGTCGTCTTGCCGCTATAGAGCTGATAGTCTCACAATCTCATCGGGTAGGCACGGCTCCTGGAAAGTCAAGATTCATGAAAGAGCACCGAGGGCTGGCGGAGGCCATACAACTGAGGCGCGAGTCCTTACTGGTCATCCGGAAAGGAGGTGATCCGAGGAGCGCTGTGTGCGGCAGATCAACGATCCACTGGAGGTGGCCGATCAACGGTGGGACGATCACCCACAGCGAGTGAGGGCATGAGGGCAGGAGGTAGATCGATGGCGAGCACACCAGCGGTCGATACGGCGCGGCTCGAGGCCTATTGGCGAGAACATTGGCGACTGATCCTCACACTCCTTGCAATCTGGTTTGCGGTAACCTACCTCCACCCGCCATTTGCGGCATCCCTCAACAATATCAAAATCCTCACCGGCTTCCCACTCGGATACTGGCTCTCCAGCCAGTTCTCGATCACGGTCTACGTGATTCTCATCTTCATCTATGCCCTGACCATGAACAACGTGATCGATAAGAAGTACGGGTTCGAGGAAGAGGAGTAGGGCAGGTATGGCACAGGAAGCTGGCTACACCCCGCTGACCCGCGCACAGATTAGCGTCTTCCGTCGCCGCCTTGCCAAATACTATGGTGCCTTCTTCATCTTCCTCATTGTCTTTACGACCGTCCTGTATCTCTTGGAGAGAGCGGGTCTTCCCCATCGCTTTATCGGCTACGCATTCATCTTCCTAACGCTTGCGCTCTATGCATTCATTGGGATCCTCAACTTTACGCGGCGTCTCGACGAGTATTATGTGGCCGGTCGTCGCGTACCCGCCATCTTTAACGGGATGGCAACGGGGGCGGACTGGATGAGTGCCGCCTCGTTCATCTCCATGGCTGGGACGCTCTGGCTCCTCGGCTACGACGGACTGGCCTACATCATGGGCTGGACGGGTGGCTACGTCCTCTTGGCCTTGCTCTTTGCCCCTTACATCCGCAAGTTTGGACAGTTCACCATCCCAGACTTTGTGGCGACGCGCTATGGTGAGCGCGCCCGGCTGGCACGCTTGGTCGCAGCGATCTGCGCCATCATCGTCTCGTTTACCTACGTCACCGCACAAGTGACCGGCGTTGGCATCATCATGAGTCGCTTCTTTGGTCTTGACTACCGGGTTGGCGTCTTTGTCGGTCTTGCGGGAGTGTTGGTCTGCTCCTTCCTCGGGGGCATGAAGTCCATCACCTGGACGCAGGTCGCGCAGTACATCATCTTGATCACGGCTTACCTGATTCCGGTGACCTTCTTGTCGGCCAAGCTGACCGGCGTGCCGTTCCCGCAGCTCATGTACGGGCGCGCACTCAGCGAAATTACTCAACTTGAACAAGCCATGCAGTTATCTTCCTACGTCCAGCCGTTCAAGCAGGCGCTCTCCAACGCTAGTGCGATCGCCTCGTTTAAGCAGATCGGGCTCACCCCACCTGAACCGATCACGGTGAAAGACTGGGTCGGCACTCCGTGGGAGTTTCTCGCCCTCACCTTGTGCCTTATGGCTGGAACAGCGGGACTCCCGCACATTCTGATTCGCTACTACACCGTCCCCAACCCGAAGGAGGCACGGATCAGCGTTGGCTGGTCACTCTTCTTCATCTGGCTCCTCTACGTCACTGCGCCAGCCTATGCGGCCTTCTCGCGCTGGGAGGTGCTGAAGAATGTTGTCGGCCAGCCCATTGCTTCCTTGCCAGCCTGGACCGCAAGCTGGATTAAGACCGGACTGCTGACTATTAATGACGCCAACGGTGACGGGATTCTCCAGTACAGCGAGTTACGAATCGTTGGCGATATTGTGGTCCTGGCAACACCGGAAATCGCCGGGCTACCCTTCACTATTGCGGCACTCGTGGCAGCTGGCGGATTGGCAGCCGCACTGTCGACTGCTGACGGACTCCTGCTCGTCGTGTCAACTGCTGTCGCACACGATATCTACGCAAAGATCATTAACCCGAACGCCAGCTACAGCCGCCGATTCCTGGTAAGCCGGATCATGATTCTCATCGCTGCGGTACTCGCTGCTCTGGCAGCTCTGCCGCGCTTGGCGCTCATCGTGCAGATCGTGGCCTGGGCCTTCTCCCTGGCAGCTTCAACGTTCTTCCCTGTCGTCTTACTGGGCATCTTCTGGAAGCGGGCCAACGCGAACGGTGCCATTGCGGGCATGATCGGCGGCCTTATTGCCTGCGTGGTTTACATGGTGGGCAACTATATCGATCCGCGTTTTAACGTGCTTGGGCTTTCCCATCTCTCTGCCGGAATCTTCGGGATGGCGGCCAACTTCTTCCTCCTCATTGTCGTCAGTTTGGCCACTGCGCCAGCGCCGAAGTATATCCAGGATATGGTCGATCAGCTGCGCATCCCCGTTGGCGAGATGCGTCTCCCCGCTCCGGGCACAGCGCCTGGTACTGCCCCAGGCGTGGCACCAGCCGGGCAGGACTGACCGTCGAAAAGCAGTCCGCTTGCCGGGTACCGGGAAACCGGTACCCGGTTGCTTTGTCATGAGAGGAGATAGGGCAAATGGCTCAAGAGATCATCACCGTCTTGAACTGGCTGCTTGCCGTTGCCATGTGGCTCGTCATTGGCCGCGCGGTTCTTGACTGGCTTACTCGTGGACGGAGGACTGTCGTCCACCAGCTCTTTTACCTTCTAACGGAGCCATTTTATCGGCCACTTCGTCGCCTTTTGCCTGACGCACCAGCAATAGCGATTCCGGTAACGCTGATTCTGCTGTTCTTGGGACTGCGTGTGGTCCTTGTCGTTGCATTGTCGCGCGTTGGCTAGCAGAGGCCGACCAGCCGCAGATCACGTAACGTCTCAATCCGCTCGTTAATAAGTTCGGAAAGCAAGCGCTGCCACAGCTGTGCCGTCACAAAAGCATCAGCCAATGCATGATGACGCGCCGGCGGCTCGATATCATACGCTGTCAGCAACTCCTCCAGACTGAACCGGCCACGGTCTGCCGCGGCCTCAGCAAACGTACCGTGGTGCGAGGCTAGCCACCGCGCGACACGTCCTGTATCAATCCACAGTGCACGCGGTAGCCGCAATCCTTGTCGGCTTGCCGCGCGTTCCAAGAACAGTCGATCAACCTCAACACCATGCCCGACGAATACGGTACCGGCGGAGAATGCCAGAAATTCAGGAAGTACTGTAGAGAGCTCCGGTGCCTCTGCGACATCGATCGGCCGGATACCGTGAATCGGTACGCTGGCCCCCCAGCGCCGGGCCGACGGACGAATCAAGCTATAGAAGCGCTCCGACACTAGGATGCGTGTGCCCACCATGCGAATGGCGCCCAATGCCAAAAGTTCGTCTCGTTCCACGTTAAGTCCTGTCATCTCGGTATCAAGGACTGTATAGCGAATCTCCAGCAGTCGACGGCTATCTGCCTCGAAACCGAGCTGTCGCACGAGGCCACTCAGCCGCGTGAGCCAACCGTTCTGCTCGCTCATTCCCCCGCCTGTTCTAGGTGGAATCGCTCGCGCACCACGGCTTGGGTTCTCCCAATCACGCGGAAGGCCTCTTTTAACAGCGTGCGATCGAGTGAGCTCAACTGCCGGGGATCCACGAAATTGGACGGCCGTTCGCCCCGCCGCAGCTGTTCGAGCTGCACCCGCACGCGCAAGCCGAGCAAGAACTCGAACGCTTGCGCGAGGTCATCCGCAAGTTGGCTCTCGATCACGCGGGCTTCCCGTAAGGCAAGCAACCGGGCAAGTGTGTTGGTCTCCTCGATCCCGTGCTCAAGTGCGAAGAGCCGAACAAGGTTCACGATTGCTCCTGTCCCACCGATCTTGAGATCGAGCTGGTTCTTGTGCTCCCCCGAACGCTCGACGACAAACCGCCCGAGAAAACCGAGTGGCGGCGGATGTGCGGTCGAAATCGCTGCCACGTGAAAGAGGAAACGAGGGCTATGCGCGAGTTCTTGCCTCACATACGAGCGGAGCTCCGTGGCAAGTGCAAGCTCTCCATGAACGCCGCGAAAATCAAACACAATGAGGGAACTCAGCACTGATTGAGGCTCAGGCACCGCCATCCAAGCGCGGAACCTCCGCTTCCACTCGTCCACTGGCATCACCCAGTCTGGATTATCAGCGGAATACCGTCCGGGACATGGCGGAAAGCCAAGCGCGACAAGACGCTCAACGGCCCATTGCCCGAGCCGTAGGAAGTAGCTCCGGACCAGCTCTTCCTGCCCCGCCGGCGGATCACTATACACAATGCCATTGTCTTGGTCGGTACGAATCGTTTGCTCTCGCCGCCCCTCACTACCAAAGACAAGCCAGCAATACGGCACTGGCGGCGGTCCCAATTCCTGTTCGAGCAAGACCAATACGCGCGCGATAACGCGATCATTCACTTCGCTGAGCAACTGGGCAATCTCGCTCGCACGGATTCCACGCGACAGGAGGAACGGTAAGAGCTGGCGCTGCGCTTGCTCCAACACATACGCCAGCCGTTCAGTGCGCGTTTCGCGGTCAATTGCCCGAGCGAGGAAAAGCGCGCTCGTCCCTTGTTGCACGAGGAGATCGAACGCGGTCAGCATGCCGAGCGGCCTTCCCTCTTCGGTAACCACCAAGTGGTTGATGCGGCGCCCGATCATCAAGCGGACTGCCTCAAGCAGCAGCTGATCAGCATCGATAGTCACCAGTGGCGTGCTCATCACTTCCCGGACGGGCGTTTCTAGTGTTCGTCCTAGCGCAATCACCCGCTCGCGCAAGTCCCAGTCGGTGACAATACCGATGCCAACCCCCTGCGCATCGACCACGACGATCGAGTTCACCCGCTCGGCACTCATCCGTCGCGCCGCCTCACGGACGCTCGTTTCCGGCGTGCACGTGAGTAGCGGTTGGCGAGCGACGGAGCGACACGGCGCGGAAAGCAAGAGCGATCCATCACCTGTCTCCTCCTGACGCTCAAGCGCAGTCAGGCTGGTACGCACCCATTCCCGCAAAGCACCTAAGAAAAAGCGCGCGACTGCCGGTTCGGTCGCAATCAACTCCTGGACTACAGCACGCGGGATGGCATAGCAGACCGTGTCCTCAATTGCGATATCGTCCAGTTGACCTTCCAACCCGTTTACAGACGAGAGTACGCCGACGAGGTCTCCTTCGCTGGCGACTTCGAAGATATGCTCCTCGCCGGTCGCAGACCGCAGTGTCTTCTTCACACCACCCCGCACCACCACCCACAGATAGTCGGGGGGCCGTTCACCGCGTCGGATTAATGCCGAGCCGCGGGGAAAATAGTGCACCTCGATCCGACGTGCCAGTTGGCGCAATTGCTCCTCACTCAGGAACTGGAACGGCGGTACGCGCTTCAAGAACTCGGTGACACTACCGAGAACGACGTCGTCCACCTGGCCACCTCACCGTCTCGACAGGTCAGAACCGGACGCATTATACTGCCCCTAACAGCGCGTGACAGGATGTCTGAGCAGCGAGGAGGTGCCGCATGGAGGTGATCAACCCGATCGTCGCTCATTGGCGGCGCGAGGGACTTGAGGATCCGGTGCGCTTCTGGGCACGAGCGGCGGAACGTGCCTTCTGGTTCCGCACTTGGGATGAGCCGTTTGCCTGGGAACCGCCGACCTTTCGCTGGTTCATCGGCGGGCTCACGAACCTGAGCTACGCCGCGCTGGATCGGCATATCCTCGCGGGTCAGGGCGGCCGAGCGGCGCTGATCGCTGAAACGGAGTGGGGTGAGCGCCGCACGTATACCTACGTCCAGCTCTGGCGTATGGTCCGGCGTCTCGCCGCAGCGCTTCGTGGCCTAGGCATCCGGCGCGGTGACCGCATTGGCATCTATATGCCGACCTGTCCAGAGGCAATCGCGCTTATGCTGGCGACGACCCGGATCGGCGCAATCCATATTGTCGTCTTCGCAGGGTTCGGTGCCGGTGCTCTTGCCGACCGCTTGAGCATGGCCGGTGCCAAGGCCGTCTTCACCACCGACCTTACCTGGCGTCGCGGTCGCGAGGTACGGCTCAAGGAGATCGTGGATCAAGCACTGGCGAGCGGAGTCCCCTCTGTCGAGCGTGTGGTCGTTCTCCGGCGCGGGACAACCACGCCACCAATGACACCGGAGCGGGACATTTGGTGGGAAGACTTCCTCGCTCTTGCCGCTGGCCAGGACGACCGCCACGAGGTGATGGAATCCAACGAGCCTGCTTTCATTTTGGCGACGTCCGGCACGACAGCAAAGCCAAAGCTTGCAATCCACACCCATGGTCCCTACCAGGTCGGTATTCGCTCCACTGGGGAATGGTGCCACGGACTCAAGCAGTCGGACGTCTGGTGGGCAACCTCTGATATCGGCTGGATCGTTGGTCACAGCTATATCGTCTATGCTCCACTCCTTATCGGCGCGACAACGATCGCCTTCGAGGGGGCACTTGATTATCCATCGGCTGAGACACCCTACCGCATCATCGAAGAGAACGGGGTAACCGGCATCTTTACATCGCCCACAGGGGTTCGTCTGCTTATGAAGTACGGCACCGAACCGGCCAGGAAGTATGACCTGAGTTCGGTCGAGCGGGTCGTCTGTGCTGGGGAGGTACTCAATCCACCCGCCTGGGAATGGCTGCAGAAGGAAGTCTTTCAGAACCGTATCCCGGTCATTGACCACTGGTGGCAAACCGAGACGGGCGGACCCGTCATCGGCAACCCCTACGGTATCGCTTTGCTCCCCATCAAGCCGGGGTCGGCAAGTCTTCCGCTTCCGGGGATGGACGTCGCCGTCGTCCGTCCAGAAGACGGGACACCCTGTCGTCCCGGTGAGCGTGGCGTTGTCGTCATCCGCCGTCCTTTCCCAGGGCTGACTGCTGGCCTCTGGGGCGAGCCGGAGCGCTATGCTCGCGACTATTGGCAGCGTATTCCTGGCGTCTATTTCACCGGCGATGCTGCTTCCATCGACGAAGACGGCTACTTCTGGTTCGCAGGCCGTGCCGACGAAATTATCAAGATCGCGGATCACCGTATCGGCACCATCGAAGTCGAGAGTGCCTTCCTCCGTCACCCCGCAGTTGCCGAAGCGGGCGTCACTGGCCGCCCAGACCCGCTGCGGGGCGAGGTGATTAGCGCGTTCATCACCCTCAAGCAAGGTTACGAGCCGTCACCCGAGCTCGAGCGCGAACTGATTGAGACAGTACGCCGGGAACTCGGGCCCGTCGCAGTGATCGGCGAACTCAACTTCGTCCGTGCGCTTCCCAAGACACGGAGCGGTAAGATCATGCGGCGGGTCCTTAAGGCTGTCATCCTCGACCGTGATCCGGGTGACATTTCGACGATCGAAGAAGAGGGCAGTGTCGAGGAAGCCCGAGCGGCCTGGCTGCAACTCAAGGAGATGCTCCGCATCGGCGTCTACCTTGAACAGCCGCAACCGACTGGCGTCGAGGCATCTGACGGAGGCTGAGCTGCGCCTTCAACGCTCGTGGCTCACGGACCGGCTTTGGTCTGTCACCGGAGCGGGGCACAAACATCTGGCCCCGCTCTCGATCTTCACACCCGCAGCACTCCGGCGACCGCCCACCGCCACATCGGTAAGAGGTGCGGTTGGCGATCAATGGACCGTGCGCGCATCTCTCCGCTCATATCGGACGCTTGCTGTTCTAGCCCGGTTTTCGACACTGCGTCCTCTCCGGAAGTGGCCAACGCGGCTCGCCAGGGCCACCGGACGCTTCACGCTGTTCCTCCCTCATGTCATCATACCTCTCCTTATCTGTCAAATCTTCACCGTAAGTGTCACTGGCAACATGCCAGTGAGCATCGCCACGCTCTCACTCGGCCAACTGCTGGCCGTCACGATCCCAGCGCTCCTCATCCGCGAAGTGTTGCGCTGTGTCTCACAGGGAACTGGCGTAAGTCCCCTCTCGGCAGGCTTTTTCCTAACGTTCGTCGTGTCGCACCGAGCAGGGTACAGTTCACTGAGTGCCAAAGCTCCTGAGACAGGAGTCGCGGTATGCAATCATCCCGACGAACTCTTCTTTGGACACGTACTCTTGCCCGTCGCTTTGGACAACTAGTCCTGCGGCATCGCCTACCGATCACATCCGGCAGCATTGAAGTACGCGGCCTCGATACAGTCGTCACGATCGTCCGTGATCGTTGGGGTATCCCCCATATCAGCGCACAAACCGATCACGACGCCTGGTTCGCCCTCGGATTTTGTCAAGCACAGGATCGAACCTTTCAACTCGAATTTCTGCGGCGTTTAATCCGCGGCGAACTCGCCGAGATCGTTGGTCCTCCCGGCCTGACCTTTGATCGTCTCGCTCGCCGCATCGGTTTCCGTCGTGCATCCATACGCCAACTCTCACACCTCCCCAACGACATCCACGCTCAGGTAGACGCTTTCCTGGCCGGGATACGCGCTGGGCTTGAACATGGCCTCCCCGCTCGTCCGCTTGAGTTCCTCCTGTTGCGAACCGAGCCCCAGCCGTGGGACGCTGCCGATGTCCTCGGCCTGGTGAAATTCCTCTCCTTCGCCTTGGCCTCAAACTGGACCTCGGAACTCATCCGACTCCTCGTCCTCGTGACCGATGGTCGCGAGGCTTTACGCGACCTGGATCCCGCTCTGACCACCGGCATCGATGCCTACGAGGCACCGACGACAATCGCTGCGTCTTGGCTTGAGCAGTTCTCGCGTGAACTCGATCAACTGCGTGGTCTTGTTGGCACCGCAGCCTCCAACAACTGGGTAATTGCCGGTGATCGGACGCAGAGTGGCAGGCCGATTCTCGCTAATGACCCACATTGGAGTCCGCTTCTTCCCTCCTTCTGGTACCTCGCGCACCTCATCACACCAGCCTGGGCCATCGCAGGTGCAACCCTCATCGGTACCCCAGCATTCATCGCCGGTCACAACGGCTTTGCAGCGTGGGGAGTCACCGCAGGACTGAGTGACAACACAGACTTGGTTCTGGAAGCGTTAGGTCCTGATGGAAAGACAGTGCGCGAAGGTGACCGCTTCGTCCCCTGCACGGTTTACCAGGAAACGATTCGCGTGCGTGGTCATGGTGCCGTCACCGACCTTGTCCTGGAAACACGCCGCGGACCAATTGTGAGTCCGGCTCTCCGTGGCGTACCCTGGGCCGTCTCCATGCGCGCCGTCTGGCTCGACCCACTGTCCATCCGTGGTCTCCTCGATATGCACCGGGTGCGCTCGTTTGAGGCATTGGAGCAGGCCTTTGCGGACTGGCCACATCTCCCGCTCAATCTTGTCTATGCAGACTCAGCTGGCACGATCGGCTGGCTCCTCACTGGCACGGTACCTCAGCGCCGATCGTCAAGCGGTCTGCTTCCGATCTGTGGCTGGGAAAACCCTGATCCCTGGCTCGGATACGTACCCTCCGAACGACTGCCTCGCCTGGTAAATCCACCGGAAAAGTTCATTGCGACGGCCAACAATCGGCCCCCACAGCGCCACGGTGCCTTGCCTCTCGGCGCTGATTACCTTGATCCCTATCGCTTCGAGCGCATCGCATCAGTTATCGCGGATCGATTCGATTGGGATCGTGACGCGGTGCTCGCATTGCAGCTCGATACATACTCGCTTCCATGGATGCAGATCGGACACTTCTTTCGGAACCTCCCCGCCCAAACTCCGCTTGTCGAGCAGGCACTCGCTCTGTTGCGTGACTGGGACGGTAACGTGTCAGCCGACAGCGCTGCCGCGAGTGTCTTTGAACTTCTACTTCATCGCCTTGCTGCGCGAGTTGCCCAGGCACGAGCACCGCAAAGCTGGCGGTGGGTATTGGGAGCAGGTTTTCACGATCTGGCAGGTGGAACCAGTTGGGGTGTCCGTCGAATCGCGCACCTTCTCCGCCTTCTCGACGCGCGACCGTCGGGCTGGTTCCAGTCGGATTGGGAAGAGGTCCTCACTGAAACGCTTCAGGACGTAGTCCAGGAACTGCACGACCGCTACGGGAGCGACTCTGCACGCTGGGCATGGGGTTCCATTCGCCCGCTTACCTTGAGACACCCGCTCGGTGCGTCACCGTCACTTCGCTGGCTTTTCGATCGCGGACCATTTCCGATCGGGGGCGATGCCAACACGGTGAATCCCGCCGGTGTCTCGGCGCATGATCCACTTGGCCCGGTGCAGTTTATCGCCTCGCTACGCTTTGTTGTAGAACTCGGTGCCTGGGACGAAGCACGGATTGTTCTATTCGGAGGGCAGTCTGGGCACCCACTTTCACCCCACTATGATGACCTTCTTCGCTTCTGGCTTCGCGGAAAGTCAGTTCCACTGGCCTGGAGCTCGGTCGCAGTGCAGCGTGTGGCGCACGCGGTTCTCGAACTGCGACCGCACCGGGGATAACCTCTTCTCTCGGTTACTTCTGCCTCAGCAACTGCTTGAGTCTAGGGTTGTCACGGCGTGGCAAGGAGACTGGGTGCATCGATACGTCGGTACACAATCCAGCCCGCACGAGAGCCATCGACCACAAAACCAGGTGGAGGCCCCTGCCGAAATAGCGCGCTGACCACATCACTCTCTGGAGCCGATCGGCTCACAAGAACATACCGGACTCGGTCTGCTGGCGAAGCCAGCGCCGCCGTAAAGTCCTCATCGGCTGGGAGTAGGAAAGGACGCGCTGACTCCGCACGGGCGATAATCCGATATGCACCCCGATCATCGGCAAGGATCGACCGGGGTGGGGCTTGGCGCAGTGCAACTGCAAGTGCACGTTCTTCGAGATCACTCGTGCGTACTTGCTCGGTCGTCAGCACACGCTCCCACTGGCTTACCTCTCCTTCCCGCAACACCAGGGTTGTACCCGAGATCCCCTGCAGTATGGCAAAGATCACGAGCAACGGAGCGATCCATCGCGGGAGTCGTTCCGGAAGCGCGAGGAGAGCAATTAGGGTATAGGTCCCGAGCGCCAGAGGCACAGAGTAGGTGAGACCAACGAGGCGGATCAGCGAAGGTAAGGACGCCAGCACGACCAGTGGAACAACCCGTCGCGGGTACCGCCACGCGTTCAATGCGAGCACGGCGATGAGCAACGGCTGAGCCAGTAGTTCGCTCGCGAAGTCACGCAACCATTCGACTCGTTCTGCAAGAGGGGCTCCCCAGCGGGTCGGATCGATCACTGCCGTAGCCGGCTCGGCAAGATAGGTGAAAGGATTCCCCGTGAAGACCCAGTTGATGTACGTCCAACTTGTCGCGGCCCAGAGTGCTGGAAAAGCCGTGACCAACATCTGACTCAGGGTGGCCCAGCGCTCACTTGGCTCCCGCGAGCGATTTGCAGCACGCCGGAACAGGGGAACAAGCCCAGCCAGGGCAATCGCGTAAAGGAAGGCGTAGAAGTTCGCGTAGAAGGCCAAACCGAGTACCAGCCCCGCGACGAACCCACTAAATGTATGTCCATATCGCACAAAATTCCAGTAATAGTGCCATGCGACGACCACCAAATGGAGAGCGAGCACTTCCGGATACGCCTGCGTCGCAAGGTACAGGGCTGTCGGCGTTGCGACCACGGAAACCGTCAAAAGCATTCGCCAGAGGCGTGGTAGCTCAGTACGTTCGAGGTCGTACCAAAGAAGCCAGGCGATCCCTCCCGCTGCAACACTGGCCAGGACGGACGGCATCCAGGTACGGGGGAAAACGAGAACTGTCAGGAAGGGGAGCGGCGGGTAAAGGAAGCCGATCACTTCGAGCCGGAGGCGATCGGCCGCCAGGAGTGCCTTTTCGACGATATGGGCATGCGTGTTACTTAGGAAGGCGAGGCGGTACGCGAGGAGGGCAACTCCCAAAAAAGGAAGGCTGAAGAGGAGCACCCGCACGAGGTGATCGCGCCACGTCAAATCGACGAGACGCAGGCCCTCAGTCAGCTGCGGCTGCGGTCGGCGCGCTGGGGTCGAGATAACGGGTGAGACCATGACGCGTCTTCTCCCAGTAAAACGGCTTCGTCACCAGCTGCCAGACGGCCTTATAGGATGCGATCGAGTGGAGTAACCAGTAGAACGGATTGAAGAGGGCAAAGGGGATCAACTGGTAGCGACGTCGTTTAAAGCCAGCCAACATGCCAAGGTAGATCATGACCCCATTCCCAATCAAGAGGTTGAACAGACTAATATAAAGCACGAAAGGAGGAAAAAGGATATCGAACACATGGGTTCGCGCCACTAACCAGATCAGTGTGAGTGACCAGAGCGGGATCAATGAGAGGAACGCAAAGGGAGCACCGCCAATGAGAAGGATAAATCCTAAGACATTTTTCAGCCCAACACTCTTCACCAGCTGCACCGGATGCCGAGTGTGAACGAGTACGGTCTGGATGTACCCCTTGATCCAACGAGACCGCTGGCGGATCCAATTACCGACGTGGTTATTCGCTTCCTCCCACGTTGTGGAGTTGATGACACCGACACGATAACCATGCGCCGCCGCGCGAATGCCCAAATCCGCATCTTCGGTGACGTTGAAGGGGTCCCAACCGCCGAGCTCTCGGAGCCGGTCGACACGAAAATGGTTGCTTGTGCCGCCGAGCGGAATCGGCAGTCCGAGCCGGTCCAGCCCTGTGAGCACGTAGTCGAACCAGTACGAATACTCGAGCGTGAACATCCGTGTGAGGAGATTCTCTGTCGCGTTGTAGTAGTTCAAGGCTGCCTGGACACAGACCAGTTCCGGTGGCCCCTTCCGGAAAGCGACAACTGCCTTCTTGAGTTGGTCCGGCTCGGGACGATCTTCTGCGTCGTAGATCGTCAAGTACTCGCCGCGTGCGAACAGCAGCCCCACATTACAGGCTTTCGGCTTCGTCTTTGGCATACCGTTGGGCACGACGATGAATGTGACCGTCTCTGGTGGTCGCGCTGCTTTCGCCGCTACCAGGGTTTCCTCGTCGTCTTCCTCGATAAGCAAGAGGATTTCTAACTTACTCGGCGGATAGTCGAGCTGCCGGAGATTTTCGATGAGGTGTTGGATCACGTTTGCTTCACGATACACCGGTACTAACACGGTGTATGTGGGAAGCTCGTCGTCGCGGAGGGCCTTGACCTCCTCGTCGCTAATCGCCTGCTCGTGTTCGTGGCGAGCGCCGGCCATGGCAACGATGAAGTGGAAGATGACGAAGATAAACAACGTTCCGTTGACCAGCGCCGAAAGCGCCACAGCAGTGACGCGTGGAGCGAACAGAAAGCCCAGGATGACTCCGAGTATCACACTTGCGAGGACAGCCTTCTGCCAGCCAATCAGAACCTGGCGAGCACTCTCGTCCGGATTCCGGAAGTACAGTCCGAGCGCCGCCCGATCGAGAACGACGTCGCGGAAAACGGTGCGGATGGCGTAATCAATATCCCACTCGGTCGTCACGAGTGGGCGCACGGTCACCGGTCCCAAAACCCCGCGGATGAACTCCTCTAATTCGGCACTCGGTTGCTCAGCCGTCGCGACGAAAATCTCCGAACCGTGCCGACGCACAGGAAAGCAGCGTCGCTGGACAAGCTCCGCAGGATCAAAGAGTCGTGCAAGACGCGAGTCGAGAGGCTCCTGCAAGAGATCGACGAAGGGATAACCCCAGAGTTCAGCCAGAACATGGTAGAGCTGCCGACGCCGGATGAGCCCGAGCGCGATCAGTATGCGACCGATCCGGTCACCCGTCCGCCGCTGGTACTCGAGTGCCCGGTCGAGGTCTTGTTGCGTCAAGAACCCACGTGCGACCAGCGCTTCGCCGAGCCGTTCTCGACGCCGGGTTGAGACTGGGGAACTCGTTGGCCGACTTCGGACGAACAACGATCTGTCCCCTCGCTCGTCGACCCCCGTTCCTCCACAACGAAGAAACCCGAGGTTTCCCACTATCCTCGAGGAAAGTGTCGGCTGCCCTCGTTGTCAGGTGGAGGACCAGCAGTCAGGACTCACTACTAACGAACGTCCCGCCACACGAGGGAAAGAAGAGCTACCGCTGAGCGCTCGCCAGGAGACGCAAGGCGGCGGCTACTCCATTCGTTTCCTGGTGCAATGACTGGAAAACTGGAGCAAGGACTTTCCGGGCAACGCTTGCCGCTGCCTCACGCTCGATCTCACTTGCCTTCTCGGGATTGCGGGTGATCAGATGGAAGGCACGTCGCAGCTCGCGATGGCATAACTCCTCGATAACTTCCTGGGCCAATCGGATCTCCTCAGCGAGTTGCCGTGCCTGCCACCACCGCAGGTACCGTCGGACGTAGCGCTCCACAATCTCCTCGGCACACTTGTAAGGTGACTGTGATATGGAGCTCCCTGGTTCATCCTGCAGATCGTCGACCGTGATAAGTCGAATTCCAGGCACCTGTGCAACAGAAGTCTCTACATTCCGAGGAACTGCAAGATCGACCACAACACCAGGACGAACACGTGAATCGAAATGCCTCGCGCACAGGACCGGTTCCGGAGCAGCTGTCGCCACGAAGATCGCGTCGACTTCAACCACCAACTCGGGCCACCGCGTCCATTCCACCCCTTGGACATCGCCATCGCCAGCAATTGCTTGGAGTCGCTCGGCTGTTCGATTGCTGACCCAGAGTGCCGCGGGCCGTTCGCGTCGCAATTCTGTGACAACGAGCCGCCCCATCTCCCCGGCCCCGAGCACCAGCACAGCTCGTCCGCCGAGTCCACCGAGCGAACGGCTGACTGCGCTGACCGCCAGCCGCGCGAGCGACCGCCCACCCGCACCCAGACCGGAACGTGCGCGAGCAGTGCGTCCAGCTGCAAGACTCAACGAAAAGAGCCGTTCGAGAACCGGGCCGAGGGTTCCCGCGGCCCGCGCTAACTCCCTTGCCCGGCGGACCTGTCCGAGAATTTGCGTCTCCCCGACGACGCGTGAGTCTAATCCGGCAGCTACCCGCATCAGGTGGCGAACCGCCTGCTCGCCCTCAGCTCTCAGCGCCACCGGGGCAAGAATCTCTACCGGTAGCCCAGCCGCAGCCGCCAGCCACTCGAGACCACGCCCACTTCCAGGCTCGTCAGCGATCCAGTAGAGCTCCGTACGGTGGCACGTCACGAGAAGAGCAATCTCGGTCGCCAGGCTTTTCCACTCGCGGAGCCACGCGACCTGGTCGTCCGGCGAAAAGCCGAGTCGTTCTCGGATCGTCAGAGGTGCCGTTCGATGTGTGATCGCCACGACCTCAAGTGACATGCTCACCCCCGCGCGACCTCTCGGAGCGCCTCTCCTGCTGCCTCGACCGTCCGCTCCACGTCAGCCTCCTCGTGCGCAAGCGAGAGGAACCATGCTTCGAACTGCGACGGCGGCAACAAGATGCCCCGCTTCCGCATCGCTCGGTGGAAAGCCGCGAAACGCGCCGTGTCCGCTGCCTCGGCCTGCCGCGCGTCAGTCACCGGCGCGTCAGTGAAGAACAACGTCAGCATTGACCCCACTCGTTGCACCACAGCGGGCACACCTGCCAGACGCACAGCCTCACGCAAGCCACGCTCCAGGCGTGCACCGAGCTCCTCGAGTCGCTCGTAAGCTCCCGGCTGACGCGCGAGCTCCAACGTCGCCAGACCGGCCGCCATCGTGAGAGGATTTCCGGATAAGGTGCCCGCCTGATAAACCGGTCCACTTGGTGCAACTTGGGCCATGAGATCGCGTCGCCCACCATACGCCCCAACGGGTAGTCCACCCCCAATCACCTTGCCAAAGCAGGTGAGATCCGGTTCAACGCCGTACTTGCCTTGCGCGCCGTTCCATCCAATCCGAAAGCCTGTAATGACCTCATCAAAAATAAGGATGGCGCCACTTCCTTTGGTCAGGTCGCGTAAGCGCTGCAAGAATCCGGGAACCGGTGGTACCACACCCATGTTCCCAGCGACCGGCTCAACGATGACCGCGGCAATCTGCTCACCGTACCGCGCGAAAGCTTCTTCAACCGCTCCGACATCGTTGTACGGCAGGACGAGCGTCTCACTTGCTGTTCCACTGGTCACTCCGGGAGTACCGGGAATGCCAAATGTCAGGATCCCCGAACCAGCAGCGACCAAGAGTGCATCGACATGGCCGTGATAGCAGCCGGCAAACTTGATAATCAACGATCGGCCAGTTGCTGCTCGCGCCAAGCGAATGGCACTCATCGTCGCTTCGGTCCCCGAGTTGACGAAGCGAACGAGCTCGACTGACGGCACCGCCTCGACGATCGTGCGAGCCAGTTCAACTTCCTGCGGAGTCGGCAAGCCAAAGCTCGTGCCATTCTGCGCCGCTTCCGTAATTCGCGCGACAACATGGGGATGCGCATGCCCTGCAAGCAGCGCTCCCCAGGAACAGATGAAATCGAGGTACCGTTGTCCATCAGCGTCGATAAGGTATGCCCCCTCTCCACGCACGATGAAGAGTGGGTCCTCTCCGACAGCCCGAAAGGCACGCACGGGACTGTTCACGCCCCCAGGAAGATATCGCTGCGCCGCCTCCCAGAGGGTGCTTGATCGCGTCATCGGCTTCCCCTTTCTATCACTCAGCAAGAGCACGTGCACGCGCCGTACTGATCCGCTCTTCGCGGAGCCAGCGTGCGACGTCCTTCGCGTGATAGGTGATGATCATCTGCGCGCCAGCGCGGCGAATGCCGGTCAAAATCTCGAGCACGACACGCTGCTCGTCGATCCAGCCATTGCGCGCCGCAGCCTTGACCATTGCATACTCACCACTCACGTTATAGGCCGCAATTGGCACATCAAAGCGCTCCCGGGCTGCAGCAACGACATCAAGGTAGGCAAGCGCCGGCTTCACGATGATTGCATCCGCGCCTTCCTCGAGATCCGTTGCAATCTCGCGCAGCGCCTCGCGCCGGTTCCCCGGATCCATCTGATGCGATCGGCGGTCACCGAACGCCGGAGCAGATTCGGCCGCTTCTCGGAACGGCCCGTAGAACGCCGACGCGTATTTGGCAGCGTAGGAAAGGATCGGGATTTCCGAAAACCCAGCCTGGTCGAGTGCACGCCGGATCGCAAGTACGCGACCGTCCATCATATCGGACGGTGCAACCATGTCAGCACCAGCCTCGGCATGCGAAACAGCGGTCCGTGCCAAAAGCTCGAGCGTGGCATCGTTGAGAATGTGCCCATCGCGAACGATCCCGCAGTGCCCATGCGATGTATATTCGCAGTTGCAGACGTCTGTGATGACAACCAACTCCGGCGCGACCCGCTTCAACTCCCGGACCGCCCGCTGCACAATGCCATCCGGATCGTATGCCTCGCTCGCGAGTTCGTCCTTCCGCGCTGGAATACCGAAGAGAAGAACTGCACCGATCCCAAGTTCCAAGAGTTCCTCAGCCTCGCGCCCCAACTGATCTACACTCAGCTGGTAGACGCCAGGCATCGAGTTCACCTCTCGCCGAACACCGTGGCCATGCACGACGAACAGCGGGTAGATCAAGTCCTCAACGCTAAGTCTCGTCTCTCGGACAAGGCGCCGCAGATTCTCACTCCGCCGCAGACGCCGAAAACGACGGAACTGCAGTGCCTCAGCACTCACCGCGAACTCCCTTCGGCTCGTACAATCGCTTCGACGAGTCCGTCGATCGTATGTCGCTCTGCAATGACATCGACCCGCACATGCAGCTCGCGCGCGGTGGCTGCCGTCACGGGCCCGATCGCTGCCACCCGCACACGGCTGGGCACGTTGGCAAAGTCACCGACCGCCGCGACGAGACTCCGCACGGTTGAACTCGATGTCAGGAGCACCCAATCAATTCGACCATCAATGAGGTCATGCCGAACATTTTCTGGCAAGGGAAGATGCTGGGTTCGATACGCGGGTACAACGACCACGTTGGCACCAGCCTCAGCGAGAGCGCGCGGCAGGACATCGCGCGCCTCGGCGGCTCGAGGGAGCAAGATCCGTGCACCACCCACGCCTTGCGCGATGAGCTCCTCAGCCACCGCTTCGGCAACGTAGTTCCGCGGAACGAGGCTTGGTGTGACCCCGTGTGCAGCGAGCTCCCGAGCTGTCCCTGGACCAATTGCAGCCACCTTCACTGCACGCAACACATCGACAAATCGGCCAAGCATGCTTAGCCGGTCGATCACGGCCCGTACGCCGTTGACGCTGGTGAACACCACCCAGTCAAACCGTTCCAGTTCTGCGAGGGCGCGATCCAGTGGCTCCCAGTCATCTGGCGGCACAATGCGGATGGCAGGAGCGACAACGGGTACGGCCTGGAGTGCACGCAAGCGCTCAACAAGGTCACGCTCTTGCCCAAGCGGCCGCAAAACCAGGACACGTCGTCCGGCTAGAGGAGCACTCCTCTCCGGCTGCCAAGATCCACTGCCTGTCAGCTCAGCCTGGATCTCCCGTGCCAACTCGGCCGCAGCTCGGATCGCGTCCGAGGTCGGCCACGACACCTGACGACGCAGGAGGGGGCCCCGCTCGCTTACTGCCACCGCCACGCGAAGCGTCACCATCCCATGCGCGACGGTGGCATAGGCACCGAGCGGCAAGGAACATCCACTGCCGAATGCCCCGAGGAAAGACCGTTCCACAGCCACTGCAAGATGCAGATCTGGCTTGTCGACCTGGGCGACGATCGCCGCTACCGGATCGTCAACCCGGCAAACCAGCGCCAGCGCTCCTTGACCTGGAGCCGGGACGAAGATGTCCGGATCAAGATATTCGGTGACGACATCCAGTCGCCCCAGTCGCGCAAGACCAGCCGCCGCTAAGATAAGCGCATCGAATGCCCCATCCCAAAGCTTGCGGAGACGGGTGTCGACATTTCCCCGCACATCGACGAGTTCGACATCTGGTCGTAGCGTTGCTACCAATGCGCGACGACGACGGGAACTGGTCCCAATACGCGCTCCGGGCGGAAGAGTTGCAAGCGTCGCGCCGGATCGGCTTACAACAACGTCCCGTACATCTTCCCGACCAAGGACGGCCACCAGCTCCAAACCACGGGGAAGTTGTGTGGGAAGGTCCTTGGCACTGTGCACCGCAAGGTCGATTCCTCCCGCGAGGAGCGCCTCATGGAGCTCCTTGACAAAGACGCCGCTCCCACCAAGGACCGTGAGCGACGTCGCCCGATCTCGATCGCCAGTCGTGACGATAGGAACGATTGTCCACTGTCGATCAGGAGCGACGCGCATAAGCGCCGCCACGGCCTGTTGCGTTTGGGCAAGAGCGAGCGCGCTACCTCTCGTTCCGACGCGAAGCTCCGTCGCCACGGTCGCTTCTGTATCCTTCCCCGTAGATTTCTCGTCTCTAGGTTCTGCTCGATGTTGTCAAATCTGCTCGAATCTGTTCACCATTTCCTTGTCCCGGGGATTCTACGCCATTCCTTGCCCCTCGACAACCAAGACCGGGGTCTCGATCACACGCTTCGCTGACTGGGTACAATCCCCACGTGGTAGCGTGATGGAAGCCGAAGGGGGCAGGCGATGGCGCGCAACGTCGTCATCATTGGCGCAGGACCAGGTGGCCTCGCGGCTGCTCGGGCACTGCGCTCATATCTTGATCCCAGCGATCGTATTGTTGTCATCGATCGGCACGACGAACAGCGCCTTGGAGTAACGCTCCTCTTGATCATGCGCGGCTGGCGCGAACCCGAGGAAGTCATGATCCGGCCATCGCGCGTGCTCGCTGGCACGGCCGAATTGGTCGTCGCCGAAGCGTTGCAGATTGACCCAACCGCGCGACGTGTCGAGACGAGTGTCGGATCCATCACCTACGACGCACTCGTCTTGGCCAGCGGTGCAGAGGTCGTGCCAGAACTGATCCCCGGATTAGCGAGCGCGCTTGAGAACGGCGTCGCTGGCCACTGCTGGACCCTTCCTGCTGCGCTCCAATTGCGTGAGCGTCTCCATTGTTTCCCTGGGGGACGCGTCTTGATCGTTATTGCCCGCCTGCCGTACAAGTGCCCGCCAGCGCCCTACGAGGTCGCCTTGTTGGTCCGTGATCTTGCCGAGGAGCGAGGAATCGGCCAGTCGATTGAAGTGACAGTCGTGACACCCGAGCCGAGCCCGTTGGCCGTCGCTGGCCCCGCGATCGGCGAGCAACTGACCCGCCTGCTCGAGGCCCGTGGCGTGAGCGTGCGCACCGGTGAGCAACTCAGTTCGGTCGATCCACGACACCGTGAGGTCGTTTTCGCTTCCGGCAGCCGAGAACTCTTCGATCTCTTGATCGTCGTGCCACCGCACCGGGCCCCCGCACTGGTTCGAGACGCAGGCCTGGCAGACGGCGATTGGGTTCCGGCGTCGTTAGAAACGATGCGCACGAGTGTCGACGGGATCTGGGCTATCGGGGATGTTGCGGCCGTGCGTATCCGTGAAAACCTGCTCGTACCCAAGGCGGCAGTTTTTGCTCAACAGCAAGCGGAAGTCGCCGCACGCGACATTGCTCGTTGGTTGGGTTACGATGCGCCCGAACCCGAGGTGCGAGCATTCGGTCGCTGCTGGTTCCTCACCGGCCGTGGCATGGCTGGCGCGATCGAAGGCGATTTTCTCGCCGAGCCTCGTCCAGCCGTGACGCTCTCTTCACCCTCACCGGAAGGATTCACGCAGATGGAAGCGGAACTCGCAAGCTGGCTGGCCCAGGATCCCGGTCGCTAAGCTCTTGCGTTGCCGCCGTTTTTACGTTGTGGTCGAGAGCAAACGGTAGAACTCGTCACGCGCCTCGGACGACTCACGAAAGATGCCCAGCATAGCACTGGTGGTCGTCCGAGCGTGTTGCTTCTCCACGCCCCGCATCATCATGCAGAGATGAATTCCGTCCGCAACCACCGCAACGCCTTGCGGTGCCAAGAGATCCTGAATCGCCTGCGCGACTTGCTGGGTGAGACGCTCCTGCACCTGAAGCCGACGAGCATAGAGATCGACGATCCGTGCGAACTTGCTCAAACCAAGGATCTTTCCTTGTGGTAGATATCCGATATGAATATGACCAAAAAATGGCAGAAGATGGTGCTCACACATCGAGTAGAACTCTATTCCCTTCACGACTACCATCGTGTTTTCTTCCACATGAAAGATCGCCCCGTTCACAATCTCTTGCAAATTTTGGCGATACCCCCGGGTGAGGAATGCCCACGCCTCAGCCACACGCTGCGGTGTCCGCTCCAGTCCTTCTCGCTGTGGATCCTCGCCGATCAATTCCAGCCATTCGGCTACCAACTCCTGAAGTCGCGCTAGATCACACGACGTCGTAAAACGGAGTCCTGTGTCTTCAGCCTCGATCACTCGCTCTGGCTGTGTCATTTGAACCGCTCCGAGTTTCATCCACAATCGTCGCCGGCCAGACACGCAGGCGCTTGACGAAAGGTGTCACACTGCACGCCCAGCGTGGCACGAGCATACACAGGCGCCACACAGTGATCAATTTTGTGTCACACGTGAACACCGCCCCGCCACTCCAGAGCGTCTTCTGAACGAACCTTCCCTGATAGAGCGAATGCCGTGGCCACTGTAGATTGAGCGACACCAACAAGGGCCCTAGGAAACAGGACTAACTTCATTCGCAGTGAACCAAAGTATTTCTGCTCTAACTCACCCTCTAGCCGGAACCGTTCCAGAGTCACGCTGCCGGTCGCAGTCGACACTGGACGTCCCTACCTCGCACAGCATCAGTCGTTCTCGGGTCGGGAACGGCTCCCAAGAAGCCGACCGCCGAGTACTCTCCGGACCAAAAGCCAGCGACCGACGGTCACGACTAGTGGAACGAGGAGTTGACTAAGAACGAAACTCGGATACTGTGCTAGGCGCTGCCGCCACAAGAAGACACCAAGCCAAGCATATTGCGTCGAAAGTCCCAGGTTAGCTCCTGCAAAGGTTACCCAGCGATCCCACCAGCGTTGAGCAACCTCCGCTCGGTTCGGATCGCTGCGCGCAGCGAGCGCAAGGAGCTTCGTCTCCAACCATCTGATTGCCTGATCCTGTGGTGTGTAAACAATCCGGTAGATCCAGCGAGTCAAGGCTAGTCTCCAACCGTCCCGATCACTCAACTCGGGACGAAACACCTCTCCCCGTGCTGAGCGGTACAAGTACTCCACGTTGAAGTCCCAGCTGAGCAGCAGCGTCAGAACCGTGAAGGCAGCGAGTGATCGGCAACGTTGCCCTGTCCGAGCGGCCACCGCAGCAAAAAGTGCGAGATTTACGGCTGCATCGAGTTCAGTATCCAGATACCGGCCCAGTTCAGTTTCCTCTCCTCGGAGTCGTGCCAGCTGGCCATCCGCATTGTCAAGAACAGTCACGGCTTGGAGTAACAGCGCAGCAAGCCGATCGGCACCGCGTGCAATCAAGCTGGCGGCGCACAGGCCAAGCACCGCGTGTGCAACAGCAAGGTCAGTTGGTCGTACAGGCGTGCGTAAGAAGCTGCGAGCAACGAGGAAGCCGAGCGGGCGAAACAGCGCGAAGTTGACCAACTCCGGGGCCGGTCGCACCTTCAGACTGCGACGGAACTCAGCGAGCCACGTTCGCATGAACTTCCGCTCGTGTGATCGCTCACTCGCCGTATCCTCGCCCTACCTGAGCCGCCAGTCCAAGTCGCTCCACACCAGTCAATGCGCCTTGGACAAGGAACCCAATATCACTTCCGGCAGTCACGAAGCGGAAACCTTGGGCCGCCCGTCGCAACGCGTCGTCGATGCTATACGCCGCATATCCGGCAATTTTCCCCGTATTCCGGCACGCCTGGAGAACACGCTCGATGGCCCGCTCTTGCCGATCATCCTCTCCTGCTCGCCGCGGATCGATACCAAGCGAAAGCGCAAGGTCCCCGGGGCCGATCCAACAGCCATCGATCCCAGGTACAGAAAGGATTGCCTCAGCGTTCTCGACCGCTTGAGCACTTTCGATCTGCACCGCGACAAATAGTTCCTCGTCGATCCACTCCGGATAGTCCGATCCATAGACACGCGCTCGGCCCCAGCCCCATGACCGTTTGCCGCGAGGTGGAAAGCGGCACGCCTCCGCGACCGCTTGCGCATCCTCCTGCGTGTGGATCAGTGGGACGACGATCCCCAACACGCCGTCGTCGAGCAGCCGACCGATCAACGTGTAATCGTTGCGCGCGACGCGTGCCATGGGGACTGCCCGACCGCAGGAGAGCGCCATCAGCGTCGCAATGATGGTGTCGGATCCGAATGTCCCATGCTGTGTATCAATCAGGATGAAATCGATCCCGCAATTGGCAAGCGCTTCCGCCACCAGCGGTGCACCGAGCTGCAGTGTGTACCCGAACGCCGGTTGTCCGGCCAGCATCTTTCGCTTTGCGGTGTTCTCTCGCATCAACCCCTCCGGTCTGCCAGCAGCCTCGCCCCTCGCCGCTAACACTACCCGATCCCAGCCACGCCGTGAAGAGGGAGTCCAGTGTTGGGGGCAACACCTTCCGTCTGCCTTGCACGAGCACCTGGTAGGTCACACTTGTCGTCAGCTGCCGGTCATTGTAATATGATTGCGCAAATATGCAAATATCGCGCGAGGACGGCCGATCATGCGCCTTTCGCCACAGCAGCACCGACAGTTCAAGCGAGAGATCTACGGAGAACTCGCCCGTATTGGTCAGGCGATCGCCAATCCTTACCGCCTGGAACTGCTTGAACTCCTAGCCCAAGGGGAACACAGTGTCGAGGAACTCGCGCAGGAACTCCAGCTTCCGCTCCCAGCGACATCCCAACATCTCCGAGTACTACGCGAGGCTCGCTTGGTCACCACTCGACGTGCTGGACGCCACACCTTCTATCGAATCGCCGATCCCAGCGTGCTCGGGCTTCTCCGAGCAGTGCGGACAACGGCAGAGCGACAGCTTGCCGAGGTCACGATGATCATCAAGCGCTACCTTGGTGACCGTTCGACCTACGAACTGGAGACCGATCTTCAAGAGCTCGTCGCCGCCGCAGAGCGCGGGGACATTCTTTTGCTCGACGTCCGACCCGAGCCGGAATATCGTGCCGGTCATTTGCCTGGGGCACGGCTGGTCCCACCTGATCGTTTGGCAGCACTACCAAGTGCTCTCCCACGTGACATCACGGTCGTGGCATACTGCCGTGGTCCCCACTGCGTCTACGCCGATGAGGCAGTAGCGGTCCTACGGGCCGCTGGTTTTCGGGCCTACCGCTTACGGCTGGGTATACCTGATTTCCGATTGCTCGGTCTTCCCATTGTGAGCGAAGAAGCAGCCTGATCCTAAGCTGGGAAGGAGGATCAACCATGGAGACGGCCGATCGCTCCCCAAATGCGGCGGAAATACGACCGGAGGAACTCGTCACTCGCCTCCAGAGTGGTGAGCCCGTCCTCATCCTCGACATCCGTCCCCGAACCGAGCGACAGGAGTGGGCTATCCCGCACAGTCTCTGGATCGACCTGTACGACGCAGCGCAGCGAGGTGACTTCCGTCTGCTCGACACGTTGGCTGTACCCCCGACCTCTCTGGTCGTCGTAGTGTGCGCTGCGGGCCGCACAAGTTCACGCGTTGCCCAAGAGCTCCAACGGCGCGGCATCCGCGCTGCGTCTCTCGCCGGTGGGATGCGAGCCTGGAGTTTGGCGTGGGATATCGCGACGCTTCCGAGCAGCAGTACTGGTCAGGTGCTGCAAGTACGGCGGCTGGGTAAGGGGTGCCTCTCCTACCTCGTTGTCGACAGTGGTGAGGCTCTCGTCATCGATCCCTCACTCCAGCCCGATGTTTATCTCCAACTCGCAGAAAGCCTTGGAGCAAAGATCGTCGGCGTACTGGAGACACACGTTCACGCTTGCCACGTGAGTCGCGGTCGGTTGCTCTCTGAGGCAGCAGCAGCTCCCTACCGCATTCCCGCCACCGATCGCGTCCGTTTCGCCTACACCCCAGTGACCGACGGCGACGTGATCACGGTCGGCTCGCTCCAGCTGATTGCCCTCTCCACTCCTGGGCATACATGGGAGAGTACCTGCTACCTCCTTCCCGATCACGCGCTCTTCACTGGCGACACACTGTTCACCGACGGTATCGGGCGTCCCGACCTCAAAGCAGGGGCTGATGAGCGCGCGCGCAAGGCACGTGCGCTGTTCGACTCCTTGCAACGGCTCGGCACACTCTCCGACTCACTCTGGGTTCTGCCGAGTCACGTTGGAACCCCACTCGCTGTTGGTGAACCACTGGTGGCTGGTCGGCTCCACGAGCTGTACAAGCGCTTTGTTGCACCGTTCGAGCAGCCGGACCACTTCGTCGAAGCGTTGCTCCAACACCTTCCCCCTCCGCCTCCGAATACTGACCAGATCACCCGCGCGAACGAGCTCGGCGTACCGCCGAGCGAGCTGGTGTCGTTACTGGAACTCGAGGCAGGACCGAACCGCTGTGCAGTCCAGGGAGCATGATGATGGATCTGTTGTCGCGGGTAGCAAGAAACCACAAACGCGAGGCAAACCCGTCGGTTGTCGGCGCGGCCCCCATCCGCCTTGGAATCTTGGCCAACTGGCAGCAATTCAGCTTGCTCGTCCTCATCAACGCCTTTGTCGGCGGAATGGTTGGCATTGAGCGCACCGTGCTCCCGCTCATCGCTGAGCAAGAGTTCGGACTCGCCTCTCGGACGGTGCTCCTTGCCTTCGTCTTCAGCTTTGGACTGACCAAGGCACTGACAAACCTCTTTGCGGGTCACCTCAGTGATCGAATCGGGCGAAAAACGGTCCTAGTGGCCGGGTGGCTGATTGGTCTTCCTGCCCCAGTGCTGGTCATCTGGGCTCCAAGCTGGAACTGGATCGTCATCGCTAATATCCTGCTCGGCGTGAATCAAGGACTCTGCTGGTCAACGACTGTCATTATGAAGATCGACCTTGCGGGTCCCCAACGCCGCGGCCTTGCCATGGGGTTGAATGAGGCTTTCGGTTATGGAGCAGTGGCACTCTTTGCGTTCCTGGCCTCAGCCATCGCGGCGAGTACAGCGCTTCGCCCTTATCCTTTCCTGCTCGGTATCGGCATCGCACTTGCGGGACTGCTCCTTTCAACGACACTAGTACGGGAGACACACCACCATGCGCTGCATGAGCAACGCGTCCATCGTCCCCAAACAGCATCGGATAACCTCACCTTTCGCCAGGTACTGGTTCGCACAAGCTGGAAACAACCAACACTCTTCTCGGTCTGTCAGGCCGGCCTCGTCAATAACCTCAACGACGGTGTGGCATGGGGCTTGTTCCCGGTTGTCTTTGCCGCGTCAGGTATGCGACTGGAAACGATCGGTCTCCTCACCGCGCTCTACCCGGCAGTCTGGGGTGTTTCACAACTCGCCACTGGTGCTCTATCGGATCATCTGGGCCGCAAACCGCTCATCGTCGGCGGCATGTGGCTGCAAGCGCTCGGCATTGCGCTCGTGCCACTGACGTCCTCACTGAGCATTTGGGCAGGAGCTGCCATACTCCTCGGTCTCGGTACGGCACTGGTCTATCCGACGCTCCTCGCGGCGGTCTCTGACGTCGCTGATCCACACTGGCGTGCCTCAGCGGTCGGCGTGTATCGACTCTGGCGCGACGGGGGATACGCAGTTGGGGCATTGTTGGCCGGAGGATTGGCCGATCTCCTGGGGCTTTCCGCGGCGATCCTTGCCGTGGCGGGACTGACAGCACTCTCCGGCGCAGTTGCGGCCGTACGCATGGCAGAAACGCTCCGTCGCGAGCGCCGCACCCACCCAGGGCTCGCAGCGCCACAATGAGCTGATCGGTCCGCAAGCGCATCCATCCGCGGATACTGATGGGCTCAAGCGCCTGGGGTATCACATACCGTGTTCACGCGGAGGGAGGAAAGGACGAGAAACCTGAGTTTCGAGGCCATGCCCACCTTTCGCTTGGAAAGACGCGTGGCACAGCCTGACGTAGAGGCACTGCGTAGCAATCCGCTACAGCGTGTCGCGCCTGTTGCTCGCCACGTTGAATCTACTGGATCGGTAGCCAAGATCGGTTCGTGCGCCTGACGAAGTATCCTCCTGCGCACTCCCGCCTTCCTGCGCAGACGCGCCGCCAAGAACGAGGATTGGAAAACACCGCGGTCAGTCGGCAGTTGATCGTCATCTCTGTGGTAAACTCAAATAGTTGTGCACCCCCCACGTGAGGTCGCACGACCGACAAACGATAAACGAGATCTGAGGAGTATTCTGTGAACATGACCATCACCCGACCTGCTCAGCCGAGCGCATTCGCTGCGCTCGGATTGAGTCAACCCTTGCTTGAGGCACTGCGCGACGTCGGCTTCGAACAGCCAATGCCGGTTCAAGCGGAAGCAATCCCTGTACTGCTAGCAGGGCGGGATGCGATCGTACAGGCCCATACTGGTACCGGCAAGACAGCAGCATTCGGGTTGCCGATCTTGCAGCGCCTCGAGCCAAATGGCCGCGGACCACAAGCGCTTGTCCTTGCCCCTACCCGTGAACTCGCGATGCAAGTTGCGGAGGCCATCCATCGTTTCGGCCGGTATCTCGATGCCCGAGTCCTCGCCCTCTATGGTGGTCAACCGATCGAACGTCAGCTCCGGGCTCTTCGCCATCCTGTCGACGTCGTCGTCGGCACTCCGGGGCGCGTCATGGACCATATCCGGCGTGAGACACTTCACCTGGAACAAGTGCGGATCGTTGTTCTCGATGAGGCCGACGAGATGCTCGATATGGGATTCATTGAGGACGTTGAATGGATTCTCGAACGCGTGCCAAGCGAACGCCAGACTGCGCTGTTTTCCGCGACGATCCCGCCACGAATCCGGCAATTGACTCGGCGCTTTCTGCGTAATCCAGTGACCATCGCGGTTCATCCCGAGCGCGTGACGGTACCGCAAATCCAACAGTTTGTGTATGAGGTCACCGCGCACGCGAAGGTCGATGCACTCGCGCGCATTCTCGACTTCGAAGCACCAACCTCGGCCATCGTCTTCGTCCGAACCAAGAGCGGTGCGGACGAACTGGCTCACCGGCTACAGTCACTCGGTTATGCTGCGGAAGCGATCCACGGTGACCTCAGTCAGGCCATGCGTGACCGGGCCATGCAGCGGTTCCGCTCAGGACAAGTCGATCTGCTTATCGCCACCGACGTCGCTGCACGTGGCCTCGATATCCCAAGCGTGAGCCACGTAATCAACTTTGATATCCCTGGAGATCCGGACGCATATGTCCATCGCATCGGCCGCACTGCTCGTGCAGGAGCACCCGGAACCGCAATCACGCTCTTCGAGCCACGCGAGCGCTGGTTGCTCCGTACCATCGAACGCGCCATCGGGAAACGTCTCGTAGTACGTCGCATCCCGACCCGTGAAGAAATTGTGCGACGCCAGCGTGAGTTGCTCGGCGCCTCCCTGGTCGAACTCATCGAGCAGCGCGATCTCACGGCAGGACGCCTCCTCGTCGATCAGCTGCTGCCATACCACGACGCGAGTGATATCGCCGCTGCAGCGATCACTCTGCTTCTGGAAGAACGCGCAATCGACCCTGAGCGGCTTAGCGAACTCTCGGGTGGCGATCGACCGGAGAAGGGGATGGTTCGGCTCCGCCTGGAACTGGGTCGACGAGACGGCGTGCGTCCCAGCGACATCGTTGGCGCAATCGCCAACGAGGCGAGATTGCCGGGGCGGGAGATCGGGCAAATCGAAATCACGGACCGGTTTACACTCGTTGAAGTTCCGGTCGCAGCGGCAGAACGCGTCATCGCCGCTCTAGCTGGCACTCGCTTGCGTGGTCGCACGGTCACCGTTCGCAGGGTCGATGCCATCGAACAGTGACCGGACTTGCCCGGTTCGGCGCGTATCTGGCAGACTTTGTATGAGAGTCGACGCCCCACGGGCGGTCGTACCGGAGCATTGAACCGGTCGGCTGTCGTGCACACGAACGGCGCGGTGCCCCGACGCAATCTCAGACCACCAAGATGCGAGCTCCTCGACACACGGGACGCCGTGCCGGTCATTGTCGTGCTGTGGGCGGTCGATTGCCTCGACCAGATGAGGGGAAGGTGAGAATATGGCAGGGCACTCCAAGTGGGCCCAGATCAAGCGGCAGAAGCAAGCAGCCGATTTCCGGAAGGGTCAAATCTTTAGTAAGCTGGCCCGCGAGATCCATGTCGCCGTACGTGAGGGTGGTCCGAATCCGGAGACGAATGTGCGCCTTCGCATGGCGATCGAACGCGCCAAGCGCGAGGGGATGCCAAAGGATACGATCGAGAACGCGATCGCCAAGGCGAGCGGTGCTGCTGGTGGCGCACAGGAATATGAGACGATCGTCTATGAGGGCTACGGTCCTGGTGGTATCGCCATCATGGCGATCGCACTGACTGACAATCGTAATCGGACCGCATCTGTCGTCCGACATACGTTCACGAAGTACGGCGGCTCACTCGGTGAGACCGGTTCGGTGGCTTGGCAGTTCGAAACGCTCGGTCAGATCGTTGTCGCGACCAATGGCCACGACCCCGAAGAGATCGCGCTCGCTGCGATCGACGCTGGTGCGCGTGACTTTGAGGTCGAGGACGATACGGTGATCATCACTACGGAGCCCGACCAGTTGAGCGACGTTGCCGAAAAGCTTCAGCAGGCGGGCTATCAGATCCGACAGGCCGACATCCAGCGTGTCCCGACGACGACGGTCGAGTTGGAAGGCAGCCAGGCACAGAGTGCCTTGAAGCTGCTGGAGGCACTAGAAGACCTCGACGACGTGCAGGAGGTCTACACGAACGCGAGCTTCCCGGCCGAGGTCCGCGGGGCAGTCTGACCGATCGGCTCGGCTGCACAAGACCCGGTGGCATCTTTGTCACCGGGCTTTTCGTTCTGGGGGCTTGTCTCTGCGGGGAAGCTGCGCCGACTTGGAGTGCTCCAAGGGAAGTACCGCGCCGGGTAATGCTGTCCTCGGCTGTGGTTTCCTGAGCGTGCTCCATTTTCAGGCGGCGGCACTTGTCTTCATTGACATACCAGCAGGAAGGAGACCCTCGCAGTCCCTCACCAAGTAGGCGCCTCCCACTCTGGACTGATACCTACGGAGGGTCTGTCCGATATCTCTGGAGCACAGCGCTACGTCTGTCGTTCTGCATCCCTTTGTGTTCTACTGAGCAGATCGGGGCTCTTCGGACGACTCGTCGACGCAGTTCACCCAACCGTCCTCTCTCTGCAGCATCATAAGGCATGCACCTACAGTCCCGCATGTACAGGGGGTGACACGATGCTCGTACCTCAAACCCCAGCGTGGGAGCTCGTGGTTAGAGGCTTCGTGATGTACATAATCTTCATCATCCTATTACGTATTTTTGGCAAAAGACAACTTGGCCAGCTGACAATCTTTGACCTCGTTCTTATCCTCCTGAGTGCGAACGCAGTGCAACCCGCAATGACTGGTGTTGACACCTCCTTGACCGGCGGCCTCATCCTCGCCACGACCTTCTTCGTCGCAGACCGAAGTGTGAGCTGGCTTGCACTGCGTGTTCCAGCGATACAGCGACTGCTGGAGCCTCCACCGACAGTTCTTGCACGTGACGGGCGCTGGGATCGGCGTGCACTCCGTCGCGAGATGATCAGTTTGGAAGAAGCACAAGCGGCTCTTCGGCGAGCAGGTCTACAAGATGTTCAGGAAGCTCGCCTTGTCGTCTTAGAATCGGACGGGACCATCTCTGTTGTGCCAAAACGCTGAAAAGCTCGTAGAGCAGCGGACGTCTAGCAACAATACAACGGATCGAAGAACCTGTCTCACAGCGTGTCAGCGCGCTGCTCGAACTCGCTCACCAGCTGCGCAACCGCGGGGTCCATTCCTAAAGAGCAAAAAGAAGAAACGGGACCGCCCAATGTCTAAGCGGTCCCCACTGTGAGCGAGCGGCACAGGATCAGAAGAGCGCGAGCTCCGTCTGTGGATCGAATGCATGCATGTGCTCAATCTTGACACGGACGGAGGCGAGCTCCCCTGGAGAGAAGTGCAGGTGCGGATCGGCCTTCGCGATCAGGGCACCTGCAGGGCCACGCAGGTGAACCAGGGTCTCTGAACCAAGCGGCTCAACGATTTCCACCGGCAAACGCAATTGCCGGTCTTCACTGACCTGACCCGGCTGGACGATCAAGTCCTCTGGTCGGATCCCTACGAGCACCTCGCGGTTCGCGTATTCAGCTAGTCGACCACGATGCTCCGCCGGCGCTTCGAGCGTGACGTCACCAGCGACCAGCCGCACTGTCCCCTCCCCGGTGACCACACGGGCGGGGAAGATATTCATGGCTGGGCTACCGATAAAGGTCGCGACAAAGAGATTCGCCGGATGGTCATACAGATTCTCAGGTGTATCAAGCTGCTGGAGCACCCCCTGGTTCATGACGGCAATCCGATGCCCCATCGTCATCGCCTCGACCTGGTCGTGCGTGACGTAGATGGTTGTCACACCAAGGCGACGCTGCAGTTTAATCAGCTCGCCGCGGGTCTGCACGCGGAGCTTTGCGTCGAGGTTCGACAACGGCTCGTCCATAAGGAAGACTTGCGGCTCTCGCACAATCGCTCGACCAAGCGCAACACGTTGCCGTTGACCACCGGAGAGCTGGCGTGGCTTCCGATTCAGGAGATCCTGGATGCCTAGCATTTCGGCGACCTCTTTGACGCGCCGATCAATCTCCTGCTTGGGCATCTTCCGGAGCTTCAAACCGAATGCCATATTCTCATAAACAGTCATATGGGGATACAGCGCGTAATTCTGGAAAACCATTGCGATGTCGCGATCCTTCGGCGGGATGTGTGTCACCACGCGGTCACCGATGATAATGTCGCCACTGGTGACTTCCTCGAGACCAGCCAGACAGCGCAACGCAGTGGTCTTCCCACAACCGGATGGACCGACGAGAACGAGGAACTCACCGTCCTTGACTTCGAGGGTCAGATCATTGACCGCGATCACACCATCGAATCGCTTGGTCACATGATCGTAGATCACCTGGGCCATGCGCACCCTCCGTCGTGCACATCTCGCGTTTCCGTCACCGAAGATCGCCCCGGCACTAGTATACGGAAGTTCCGCTTCCTGTCTAGTGACCAGCCTAGCCTTTGACGGCTCCCGCAGTGAGGCCGGAGACGTATTGATCGACAAAGAACATGTATGCGATCGCCACAGGCACTGAACCAAGCATCGCCGCTGCCATGAGCGGCCCCCACTGGAAGACGTCGGCTCGGATCAGATCGCTCACTGTACCAACGGGGATCGTCTTCATTTCACCGGAACCCATGAAGACGAGCGCATACAGGAACTCGTTCCACGAAAGCGTGAAGGAGAAGATTCCGGCCGAAAGCACGCCAGGTAGGGCCAGGGGCAAGATGATCCGCCACATTGCTTGGAACCGGCTCGCTCCGTCGATCATCGCGCATTCTTCCAGCTCGCGTGGAATAGTCCGAAAGTAGCCCATCAGGAGCCAGGACGCGAACGGAATCAAGAACGTCGGGTACGTTAAGATCAGCGCCCAATAGGAGTTATAGAGCCCAAAGCGAGCGACCACCTGGCTGAGCGGAATGAACAGCAGGGTCGGTGGGATAAGATACGCGAGGAAGATCGCCGTGCCCGCCAAGTTCCCACCCCGGAAACGGAATCGTCCTAACGCGTATCCCATCAGGATACTGCTCGTCAATGACAGAAACGTGGCTCCAAAAGTGACCACCGCCGTATTGAGTGCCCAGCGCGGAAAATCGGTGTTGGTCAGCAGATATCGGTAATGCTCCAACGTAAACTGAGTGAGATATAATGGGTTGACTTTCATATTGAGGAGCAGACTATTCGGCTTTAGCGAGATGATAAGCATCCAATAGAACGGAAACAGCAGAAATACAGTAAAGAATGCTAATGGCAGGTAAAGGAGTAAGAGCCGACTGCTCAACCGATTGCTGCCGACCACCTCACGCCTCCTGGGAACGCACGTAGCGCAACAAGATTGCCGAGAGGACCGCTAGGACGGGGAACATGTACAGAGAGATCGCCGCACCGATCCCGAGCTTTCCAGCTCCGCCAATCCCGATCTGCCAAGCATAGGTACCGAAGATGTGCGTGGAGTTTGCCGGTCCACCCTTGGTCAACACATAGACCAGCTGGAAGTCCGCGAAGGTCCAAATGATTGAGAAGAGTGTGGTGATGACGAGAATTCCCTTGATCACTGGCAGCGTCACCGCGAGGAACCGCTGAACGCGGTTGGCACCCTCAATCGCTGCAGCCTCGTGGAGCTCCTGCGGGACCGCTTGCAAGCCCGCCAAGATCGCTACTGCGAAGAACGGGGTTCCTCGCCAGATATTGGCGATACAGAGCGAAATGATTGCATTCGTGCGCGTGCCAAGGAAGGCGATGTTCGACTCAATGAGCCCCCAGTTTTTCAACAACCAGGAGAACGGGCTCAGGACCGCATCGTAGAGCATGAGCCAAGCCAGACTCGAAAGTGCCGTCGGTACGATCCACGGAAGCAACAGTGCCGCCCGCAAGACGTTCCGCATTGGGAAAGCTTGGTTGAGCAAAAGCGCAAGGAGCAAGCCCAGCACGAGCTTAAATGGCACCGTCACAAATCCATAGATAAATGTGTTCATGACCGTCAGGTGGAAAGTCCGGTCTCGCAGCAATTCCGCATAATTCCGAAAGCCAACAAACTCGCCGCTTGGGAGCCCAACCGTCCGGTCGGTGAGGGAAATCCAGATGCCCAAGAAAAACGGATAACTCATGAACAACAAAAGAATCAACCAACCAGGTGACATGAAAAGATACGCGAGGACCGGCTCACTATCGAGCCAATGACGAATTCGCTCGCGCAGACGGAGCGGCACCGCCTGCGTAACCGTACCGGCCGGAGCAGTCGTCATCGTGGCACCTCGTCACTCACACTGCTGTTAAACCCAGAAGGCGGGAGGAGTGGCACAGCACCACTCCTCCCGCCTCGCGTTCACGCTCCGTAGATCTTTTGGAGCTCGCTGGCACCCCACTGGATCGCCTCTTCGGCGTTCCCTGACTGAATGGCACGCGCGAAGGTGTCGACCACAATGTAGCGGGCGAACGCCTCAGCCGCCTTCTCGTTTCCGAGTCCGGCGTACCCCTTGTTCCGCCCGTACTTGGCTGCCTCGACGTACGGCACAAGCTTCGGATCCGCCTTGTAATACGGATCATTCAAGTAGTATGCCGTTGGCGCCACCTGATATCCCTGCTGAATCTCCAACCACTTCCGGAACTGTTCTGGGGCCGTCCACCATTCGAGAAACGCCTTCGCACCGGCAATATTCTTTGAATACTTCAGGATACCCACCGACCAGCTTCCCAGGTTGTTGAAGCGTCCAGCTGGCCCCTTTGGATAGATGTGGTGGATAATATCTTCGGCGATGTCCGGAGCCTGCTTCTTTGCCGCAATGTAAATACTGCTCCCGTTAAAGGTCCACCCAATCTGTCCCGCCAGGAACGCACGATTGTTCGTCGCATCGTCCCAAGACAGTCCAGTCTCGTCGAACGCCTGCTTCCAGTAACTCAGGAAGAGCTTCATCCCTTCCACGAACTGCGGCTTATTGAAGGCGACGGTCTTGCCATCGGCCTCGACTTCCATCGCCCCATACGCCCACATGAAGGCATAGCAGAACGATGGCGGGTCACCGGTCGAGTGCCCAAATGCCTGGCCGAGCGGCATTCCGTTCTTCTTCATCTCCACGCCAATCTTGAAAAGATCTTCCCACGTATCCGGGGGATTATTTGGATCTGGCCACCCAGCCTTTTGCAATACGCTCTTCCGGAAAACCTGTGCACTGGTCGGCGCACCAATTGGAATGCTCAGCCACTGGTCACCCACAAGAACTGTCTTCTTCACCCAGTCGAAGTAGTCCCCTTCTCCCTTAATACGCTTCTCAACGATGTCGTGAACATCCACCAACGCTTCCTTGTACAGGGAGGGCCAGGTATCCCACATGCCGACGATGTCTGGACCAGCGCCGGCCTGCACTGCTGCGCTAATCTTTGGCTGCAAGTCCGGCCAGTTAATGAAGTCGATCGTCGCCTCGACCCCGGTCTCCTTGCCGAACTCCTGGAGCTGCTGCTTCATCAGATCCTGTGTCTCGGGAACGAAGAACGTCCCAAAGAGGATATTGAGCTTGGTCCCCTTGAGCACCACTGGCGTCGCCGTCGGCGTGGCTGCCGGTGTCGGTGTCGCCGCTGGTGCCGCTGTCGGTGTTGGCTGCTGCGCCGGAGCAGCAGTTGGTGTCGGCTGCGGCGCGGCAGTTGGAGTCGCTTGCCCGCCCGCGCAAGCTGCTAGCAGCCCGCTCACGACGGGGGCCGCCACTCCCAGCGCGATCCCACGGACAAGTGCCCGCCGCGAGAGTTTTCCGCCCAGCCACCGACCCTCAGTACTGTTGGTCATTGTTCCGACCTCCTCCTCGTACCACGTCCATCCGACCTCGAGTCCTGGTGACGGATGCCCTCGTATCCCTCTGGTCCGAAATACCGGACAATCTTCGGAATAACGTGTACACCCGTCTCACCAGAAGCGACTCTGCCGTCAGGCTACGGTATCGCTGTCCCGTCTGTCAAGAGGGCACCCGGCGATCATACGACTAGTCACATTGGGCACGAGATCCTACTATGAAAATGCCTAATCGATCCGATCGGAGGATGATCGATGACACAGCCCGTATGGTCACCGAGCACCTCGGAGTTCGAGCGAAGCCGTCTTCGCCGCTTCTTGGAGCGCACTGGCTGTCAAACTCTTGCCGAGCTCCGCGCACGTGCAGCCCAAGACCCAGCATGGTATTGGGAGGCCGCGGTGAGCGATCTCGGTATCCGCTGGCAGCGACCGCCCAGCACAGTGCTCGATCTCTCACGTGGTTTGCCTTGGGCAACCTTTTTCCCAGACGCACAGTACAACCACGTCGCCGATCTGCTCGCCCGCTGGGGCACATCCGATCGCCCCGCCCTCCTCTGGGAGGGAGACGATGGTGCAACAGCTGTCCTCACCTATCGCGATCTATCGTCTCTCGTCCCGCGCGTAGCAGGAGCCTTGGCCGAACTCGGCGTCACAGCCGGTGACCGGGTCGGCATCTTTCTGCCGATGCTCCCCGAGACAGCCCTGGTGACGCTCGCACTCGGCTGGCTTGGCGCGATCGCTGTCCCCATCTTCTCCGGCTTCGGTCCAGAGGCTGTCGCTGCTCGCCTGCAAGACGCTGAGGCCACGCTCTTGGTCACCGCGGACGCATTCCCACGCCGAGGACAGCTCGTTCGACTCAAGGAGATTGCTGACCGCGCTCTGGCCCACTGTCCTACCGTGCGTCGCGTCCTGGTGGTACGGCGCAGTGGCACCGACATCCCCTGGACGTCCAACCGTGATCACTGGTGGCACGAACGGCTCGCCGCGGTGAGCGTTCCGCCAGCAGCGACGCTGACCGATGCGACGAGTCCGTACATGCTCATCTACACCTCAGGAACAACCGGCCGTCCGAAGGGGACCGTTCACGTTCAAGCAGGCTTCCCAATCAAGGCGGCACATGACCTCGCTTATTGCTTTGACGTTCAGACCGACGATCGGGTCCTTTGGCTTACCGATCTCGGCTGGATGATGGGTCCCTGGCTCATCCAAGGCACGCTGCTACTTGGCGCAACTGCGGTGCTCTACGAGGGAACCCCCGACTGGCCAACAGCGGACCGCCTCTGGCAACTGGTGGCGCGGCACCGGATCACAGTGCTCGGCCTCACGCCGACGGTCGTGCGCGCGCTCATGGCCCGCAACGCAGCCCCCGAGGAGCGGCACGACCTGAGCAGCCTCCGCGCCTTCGGCTCGACCGGCGAGCCGTGGAACCCAACCCCGTGGTGGTGGCTGTTCGAGACAGTCGGTGCCCGACTGCGCCCCATCATCAACTACTCCGGCGGCACCGAGATCGGGGGTGGAATCGTCGGTTGTACAACGATCGAGCCGCAGGCTCCCTGTGCGTTCACTGGTCCAGTGCCTGGTATGGCTGCCGACGTTGTCGATGAGACCGGTCGATCCGTCCGTGGTCGAGTGGGTGAACTAGTTGTTCGCCAACCCTGGGTCGGCATGACCGCGGGTTTCTGGCGCGATCCAGACCGGTATTTAGCCACCTACTGGTCGCGCTGGCCGCACCTTTGGGTGCACGGCGATTGGGCCCTCGTTGACGATAGCGGCTTCTGGTATATCCTCGGCCGATCCGACGACACACTCAAGATCGCAGGCAAACGACTGGGCCCAGCCGAGGTGGAATCCGTAGCGGTCGCACATCCGGCCGTCCAAGAGGCCGCTGCAATTGGCATCCCGGACCCCGTCAAGGGTGAGGCGCTCGTCGTCTTTTGTATTCTCCGGCGTGGCTCCGAGCCGAGCGAACAGCTGGCTCAGGAAATACAGGACCTCATCGCGCGCGAACTTGGGAAGCCGCTGCGACCGCAGCGCGTCCATTTTGTGAGCGATCTCCCTCGCACCCGAAACGCCAAGATCATGCGCCGCGTTGTCCGCGCGGCTTACCTTGGCCTGGATCCTGGCGACCTTTCGGCTCTTGAGAATCCCGCAGCGGTGGACGAACTTGTTGCCCTTGGATCGGCAATACGTGCCGACACGGTAGCACACGACGGCGCGGAGAGGGACGGTCTATGACTGAGCGACCTCCAACACTGGTCCGCATTCGTCCGAAGGGACTCCAACGTCTGCTCCTCAAGTTACCCGCGTATCTCTATCGAGGTCCGCTCGCCTCCCTCCTTGCCTGGCGCTGTGTTGTCCTGCTCACAACGATTGGCCGTAAGACAAACCTCCCTCGGCGCACTGCACTGAGCGCCATGAGGGTGGACGACCGCTTCATCGTCTTCGCGGGCCTCGCGGGCATTCGCGCGGATTGGTATCGCAACATCCTCGCGAACCCGGAGATCATCGTGCGTTATGGGCACCGCTGCTGGCGCGCACGAGCGCAGGTCGTCCTCGATCCAGCGCAGCGCCGCGCCTTCATGGAGCGGATGGCGACGTACTCTCGTCGCTGCGGCCCACCCCGCCCCACCCGACCGCTTCTACGGCTTCTCCGGATCTTCGACTATGACGCTGAGATCGCTTTCGCGCTCGCGCATGCCGAAGAACTCCCTGTCGTCGAGATTGTCCCGCACACCGCTCTTCCTCGCTGTTGATGCCGACGGAGGACACCGAGCTCGGTGCGATAAGATTGAGAGCCGGTTCCGTCCTGGCCGACCGGCTCATCCGTTCGGGATGACCCGCTTCCGGAGGGTATCGAGATGACCAATCCACTCCGCCAACTCGCAGCATATGGACAGAGCTTCTGGCTCGACTTTCTGAGCCGTCCTTTGATCACCTCAGGGGAACTCGCGCGTCTCATTGAAGATGACGGTCTTCGTGGCGTGACCTCCAACCCGACTATCTTCGACAAGGCGATCAGCAGCACCGACGAATACGATGAGGAGATTGCGGAGCTGGCTGCACGCGGGCTCTCCGACGAAACGATCTTTGAGGAACTCGCCGTCCACGATGTCCAGAAGGCCTGCGATCTGCTCCTCCTCGTTTACGAGGCTTCCGAGGGACAAGACGGCTTCGTCTCGCTCGAACTTCCCCCTGCACTCGCTGACGATACCGAACGCACGATTGCCGAAGCACGGCGACTCTTTGCGAAGATTGATCGTCCCAACGCTATGATCAAGGTACCTGGCACACCAGCTGGAATCCCCGCGATCGAGCAACTGATCGCTGATGGCGTCAACGTGAACGTCACGCTCCTCTTCTCACTACAGAATTATGAGCAGGTGATGGAGGCATATCTCCGCGGCATCGAGCGTCGGATCGCCGAAGGCCTGGCAGTCGACCGTATCGCTTCTGTCGCGAGTTTCTTCGTCTCCCGCGTCGACACCGAGATCGACCGGCGTCTCGATGCGCTTCTTGCTCGCACGGAGGACGCAGCGCAGCGCGCCCTTATTGAGTCCCTCAAAGGGAAGGCCGCCATTGCCAACGCCAAGCTTGCCTACCAGCGCTTCAAGCGCATCTTTCTTGAGGGCGAACGGTTCGCTCAACTACGCCAACACGGTGCTCGGATTCAGCGTCCGCTCTGGGCAAGCACAAGTACGAAGAACCCCGCCTATAGCGACGTCATGTACGTTGAACACCTCATCGGCCCCTATACCGTGCAGACAATGGCACCAGTCACGGTGGAGGCCTATCGCGACCATGGCCAGCCTCGCCCGAACACGGTGGAAGAAGGCATCGACGAGGCCGAACGCGTCTTGCAGCAACTTGCCGAACTCGGTATTTCCTATGAAGAAGTTACGACCCAACTCCAGCGCGAAGGGGTGCGCCTCTTCCAGGAATCCTACGACAGTGTGCTACGCCGCATCGCTGATCGGCGACGCAGTCTCATTGCGGCGAGCGAGCGCCGCGGAAGTTCGGTCGGCGTCTACGCCCCGGATATCGACCGGACTATTGCTGAACTCCTCGCCGCTGACGCGGTCGAGCGCGTCTGGCGACGCGACGCGCGACTGTGGACTGATGATCCTGATCGACAACGGGCGATCGAGCAGCGACTCGGCTGGCTGACAGTCCACGAACAAATGCGTGAACATCTTCCAGAGCTCATTGCCCTGCGCGACGAGGTGCGTGCGCGCAAGTTCTCGCACGCACTCTTACTTGGCATGGGTGGGAGCAGTCTTGCACCAGAAGTATTCCAACGAGTGCTCGGCAATGACGTGGAGCATCCCGAACTGCTTGTTCTCGACACAACCAATCCGGACACGATCAAGCGTTATCGTACCCAGCTCGATCTCGCTCGCACCCTTATCATCGTAAGTTCGAAGTCCGGCACCACGATCGAGACGAGTAGTTTGGCAGCGTACTGGTTCAGTGAACTCGAACGGGAACTCGGTGACCGCGCTGGGCAACATGTCATCGTCATCACCGACCCTGGCACGCCGCTCGAGGCGTGGGGGCGTAGCCACCGTGTCTGGCGGATCTTCCGTAATCCTCCAGACATTGGCGGCCGTTATAGCGCGCTGTCATTCTTCGGGCTTGTTCCCGCGGCGGTCATCGGCCTTCCCATCGAGGCACTGTTGGACCGTCTGCCACCGATGGCCGAACGCCTGAAACGCTCAAACGTCGATAATCCCGGCTTGTGGCTCGGCGCCGCACTCGCGACGCTGGCCCAACTCGGGCGGGACAAGGTGACTTTCCTGCTTGAGCCCGCCGTTGCGCCTTTCGGCGACTGGCTCGAACAGCTTCTGGCCGAGAGCACTGGCAAGCAGGGAACCGGACTTGTCCCGATCGTGCACGAGCCGCACCTCGCTCCCGAACACTATGGAACCGATCGTGTATTCATCGGGATCGATCTCGCTCTTCAACCGTACCAGCCAATTGAGGCGCTGCTCAAGGCCACTGAAACCCTTGGCCATCCCGTGTTGCGCACACAACTCTGGAACCTCTGGGAACTCGGCGCAGAAATGCTGCGCTGGGAATTCGCGACGGCAATCGCGGGTCGAGTACTAGGAATCGACCCCTTCGACGAGCCAGATGTTCGCGCCAGTAAGGACCGCACGGCCGCGCTCTTGGACGGTTATCGCCGCACAGGTGAACTCGTTCGGCCACCGGTTTCGCTTGTCGATGGGCCTCTTGCTGTAGCCGGCACCACTGCCTCCGATCTCCGCACCGCACTCGCCGAGCTTTGCACCCACATCAGGAGCTCGAGCTATCTCGCATTGCTTGCCTTCGTCGACCCGACACCGGACGTTCTGGAGCGCTTGCACGCCATTCGGCAGCTTTTGGCCGAACGCTTCCGGGTCGCTACGACGCTTGGTATTGGCCCACGCTACTTGCATTCGATCGGCCAACTGTACAAGGGCGGACCGGAGACCGGCGTCTTCTTGCAGCTGGTTGCTGAACCAGCCACTGACGTGCCGATTCCGGGCCAGCCGTACACTTTCCGCACGCTCTTCTTCGCGCAAGCCGACGGCGACTTCGAGGCATTGCTGGCACGTCGGCGCCCCGTGCTTCAGATCACACTGCGCGGAGAGACTGTGGCAGCCCTGGAGCGACTAGAACAGGAACTTGTCGTCACCGCTCCGCACTAGTGAAAACGGAGGAGCGCACGATGGAACTCGCAATCGTTGGCCTGGGTCGAATGGGCAGCAACATGACCCGACGCTTGCTGCGTGGGGGACATCGTGTCGTCGTCCACAACCGCAGCCCGGAACCGATCCAGATGCTCGAGCGTGAAGGAGCTGTTGGCGCCTACTCACCGGAGGACACGGTTCGCACTCTCACTCCCCCGCGTGTTATCTGGCTCATGCTTCCCGCCGGAGAGGTAACGGAGCGGATGCTCCAGCATTTCGCCGAACTCTTGGAACCTGGCGACATTCTTGTCGACGGCGGAAACGCGTATTGGAAAGACTCTGTCCGACGAGCGCAGTTTCTCCAAGATCGCGGTATCCGCTTCCTCGACGTGGGAACGAGTGGAGGCATTTGGGGCCTGGAGTACGGCTATTGCCTGATGGTTGGCGGAGACGAGTCAGCCTTTCGCCACCTCGAGCCAGCGCTGGCGACGCTCGCTCCGGAGAACGGTTACCGGTACCTGGGGCCCGCTGGTGCCGGGCACTTCGCCAAGATGGTCCATAATGGTATCGAGTACGGACTCATGCAAGCCTATGCCGAGGGATTTGAGATTCTCGAGCGTTCGCCGTACCGCTACGACTTGGCCGAACTCGCTGCCCTCTGGAATCGGGGAAGCGTCATTCGCTCTTGGCTCCTGGAGCTGGCCGAGCGCGCGTTCCGGAATGACCCGCGGCTCTCCGCAATCCGCGGGTACGTCGAAGATTCCGGCGAGGGTCGCTGGACGGTTTTGACCGCCATTGAGGAAGACGTACCGGCACCAGTGATCACTCTCTCACTACAGATGCGCTTCCGATCACGCCAAGAAGATTCGTTTGCTGCCAAAGTCGTCGCGGCACTACGCCGCGAATTCGGAGGGCACGCTGTCAAGACCGCTGAGCAAGAAACGACTGGAGCGAGCCCATGACTGTGACGACGCTGCAAAATCCGCTCCGTGAGGGACTTCGTTTTGAACGACTGCCCGACCCCTGCATCATGGTCATCTTCGGTGCCTCGGGTGACCTCACCCGTCGGAAGTTAATCCCGGCACTCTACAATCTGGCCTATGATGGTCTCTTACCTCCGGGCTTCAGCATTGTCGGCTATGCCCGTCGACCGCTCACCGACGACGAGTTTCGACAGGAAATGCGCGCGGCGGTCGAGCGGTTCTCGCGTCGACAACCAATTGATCCGGATGTTTGGGAGACGTTCGCTCAAGGCCTGTTCTATTTCGCTGCCGATTTCACTGACGCCTCGGCCTACCCGAAACTGGGAGAGGTGCTCGAGCGGATCGATCGGGAGCGAGCGACTGCCGGGAACCGTATTTTCTATCTGGCAACACCACCCGATGCATACGAGACGATCACTCAATTTCTTGGGGAAAGCGGGCTGGCCCAACCAACCCAGCCAGGGAGCTGGGTCCGGTTGATCGTCGAAAAACCCTTCGGACATGACCTTGAGAGCGCAATCACGCTCAATAACCATCTTCTCCGGTACTTCCGCGAGGAGCAGATTTACCGGATTGACCATTATTTGGGCAAGGAAACCGTCCAAAATATCCTCGCACTCCGCTTCGCCAACGGCATCTTTGAGCCGATTTGGAATCGCAACTACATCGATCATGTTCAGATCACGGTCGCAGAGACGATCGGCATCGAAGGACGCGGCGGCTACTATGACCGCGCCGGGGCGCTGCGCGACATGGTCCAGAATCACATGCTCCAACTTCTGAGTGTGATCGCGATGGAGCCCCCAATTGCCTTTGAGGCCGATCCTGTGCGTGACGAGAAAGTGAAGGCGCTGCGCGCTATCCGACCGATCCGCCCCGAGGATGTCAACGAGCTCACCGTTCGCGGGCAGTACGGCCCAGGCTTTATCGGCGGCCGACCAGTTCCCGGGTATCGCGAGGAACCACGCGTCGCACCAAACTCCCTTACCGAGACGTATGTCGCATTGAAACTCTTCATCGACAACTGGCGTTGGGCTGATGTGCCCTTCTACCTGCGGACCGGTAAGCGTCTTCCGCGGCGCGTTACCGAAATCGCCATCCAGTTCAAGCGAGTGCCGCACCCGCTTTTCAAGGGGATGGCCACAGCCGGCGTCGAACCGAACTGGCTCGTCATCCGTATTCAGCCGGATGAAGGGGTATCGCTGAACATCGCGGCGAAGGTGCCAGGACCGCGCATTCGCCTGCGCACGGTGACAATGGGTTTCCTCTATGGAACCTCGTTCCTGGTACAGTCTCCCGACGCCTACGAGCGGCTCCTGCTCGACTGCATGCTCGGTGATTCGACACTCTTCACACGCCGCGATGAAACTGAAGCGGCGTGGGTTCCAATTACGCAGATCCTCCGCGGCTGGGCCGAGTCACCACCACCAGAGTTCCCGAACTACGATGCCGGGACATGGGGACCACCAGAGGCAGAGCAGTTCATCGCACGCGACGGACGACGATGGCGTCGCCCCTGAGCCCGATTCGGACGGGAGGCATCCAATGCGCTCCATGCCACCAGCACTCCCCTTTGACATCGAGGCGATCGAGCGCGAACTCGCGCGTCTTTGGCAGTCCGCCCCGATGGCCGACCGCCGCAACGAGCTGGCCCTCAGCCGGACGAGTGTGCTCACGCTGTTCGTCTATGCGCCGGATACTTCTCGGGCCGACACCGCTCGTGACCTCATTAGTCGGCTCTCCATGCATCATCCTTCCCGTGTGGTGCTCCTCGTCACGAGTCGACAGGAACCACTGGAAGAGCCACAAATCAGCATCCAATGTAATCTCGGAATCGCTGAGCGGTATGCTCCCTGTTACGAGCAGATCACGATAACTCTCCCGAGTGATGGGATGGAGCTCCTTCCAAGTCTCCTGATCCCTCTTGCGCTTCCCGATCTTCCGGCTTTCCTCTGGTGGTTGGGGCCCTTGCCATGCCACGATCGGCGCTTCGTCGCCGTCGCGCGCGCCGTCGATCGCCTCATCTTCGACTCGCTAGAAAGCCCTCATCCGATCGCTGATATCATCGCGACGCGCCGTCTTGTCCAGCAGGTGGCACGCAGCACGGCAGTCTCTGACCTCAACTGGGGACGCCTCGGCCCGTGGCAGGAAACAACGGCACGGATGTTCGAGATTCCGCACTGCCGCTGGGCCCTTGACGCCATCACGCGTGTGGATCTCCGCTACGGATATGCCCCCCAGCGATCAACGCCCAACCCCACACAAGCGCTCCTCTACCTCGGCTGGATGGCTAGCCGTCTCGGTTGGCGTCTTGCATCTTTGGAGGCGGATGGCAACAGTTGGCGCCTGGACCTCACCGCCCCTGGAAACCGGCGTCTCAACTGGACGATCGCACCCCAGCCAAGCGAGGAACTCTTTCATGGACAACTGGTACATGTCAGCTTCGTCGCTGAGCATAACCACGAGACTGCCTCCTTCTCCATCGACTTGAGCGGACACGATCGCGCCACTTTGCGCCTACGCGTTCACGACCGGAATCACTGTGTCCTGGAACACGCCTTCCACCACCATCTCCTTGACCTTCAGCGTCTCCTCATCAACGAACTGCAAGAGGTCGCTCCCGACTGGTTGTACGAGCATGCCCTCGACGAAGCGACAGCAATCGCAGTCGAGTATCGCAAGCTGGAACGGCAGAAGGAGCACTAACCATATGAGCTGCCGTCTCGAAATTCTCCGCGATGAACGGCTGGCCGCGGAACGGGCTGCCCACATCCTCACCGAGACCTTGGCGGCAGCAATCCAAAAGCGAGGGTGGGCAAGTATCGCGCTCGCAGGTGGTCGTACCCCCCGACTGCTCTACGAGCTCCTGGCACAACCTCCCTTTCGCGACGCGGTAGCCTGGGAGCAGATCGAGTGGTTCTGGGGCGACGAACGAATGGTTCCCCCCGACCATGATGAGAGCAACTACCGATTGGCAGCTGAGACCCTCCTCACAGTTCTCCCAATCCCGGCATACCGCATTCATCGTGTTCTAACAGAACTGGGACCAGAACAGGCTGCGGCGGCTTATGAAGCAACCATGCGCGCCGTCTTTGACGTGTCAGAGGGTGAGGTTCCCCACTTCGACCTCATTCTGCTTGGTATGGGTCAGGACGGCCACATTGCTTCGCTGTTTCCCCATACGCCCGCCTTACAGGAAACAAGGCGACTTGTTGTCGCAAATCCGGTGCCGGCACTCTCCACGACGCGCATTACGATCACACCGGTGCTGCTGCAGGCTGCTCGTTCAGTGCTTGTTCTTGTGACCGGATCTGAGAAGGCCCAAACCGTCCGGCGCGCTCTCGAAGATCGGCTCGCCCCTTTGGATATCCCTGCACACCTTCTGGCGACGGTGCCTGGGGAAGTCACCTGGATACTTGATCAGGCAGCCGCGAGCCTGCTCAGTGTCGAATCAGGGCCATGCCCAGAGCGTCAATAAGAAAGACGCACCCTAGCCCGCTCGCAACTCTGTCCAAATACGGTCATACTTGACGTAGTCTGGCCCGAGGTCTCGGAACCACTGCAGCCGCTTCCAGGTCTCTTCATCCAGGTAGATGGCCGGATCGTTTACTAAATCGGGATCCAAGAGACCCTGTTCACGCGCCGAGCGATTCGGGCTCGCGTAGCCCACATAGGCTGCGTTGCGTGCAGCAATTTCCGGCCAGCACAGGAAGTCGATAAAGACCATCGCCGTATACCGGTTCGGTGCATTTTTCACCACACAGAGATTGTCCTGCCAAACGGCACATCCTTCTTTGGGTATGACATACCGAATTGTCGGGCGTTCTCGTTTGGCTAGGATAGCTTGTCCCGTCCAACAGTGGGCCATGACTGCTTCACCTGCCACAAGCAACTGAGCATTGTTTTCGCTCGTATAGGTCAAAACGTACGGTTTTTGGGCTTTCAATACCTCAAGCGCACGAGCCAGTGCTTCATCACTCGTCTCATTCAGCGGGTAGCCGAGCCAAAGCAGGGCTGCTGCGATTGTCTCGCGATAGTAGCCGTGCATGACAACTTTCCCTCGTGCAGCCTCTGGTGGATTGAAGAGCGAACCCCAGCTCTCAAGCCCTTCACCAAGAACCGCAGTATCATATGCGTATCCGGAAGTACCCCAAAAATAAGGAACACTATACTGGTTACCAGGATCATATGGCCCATTCAGGTTATTCGGATCAAGGTGCTCGATAGCACGGACAACCGATCGGTCAAGTGGCTCGAGAAGTCCAAGACCTATCAGGATCTGGACTGCGTAGTCGGTTGGAACTACCACGTCGTACGAGATCCCGCCCTGCTGGAGCTTCGCAATCGCCTGCTCGTTTGTCTCATAGGTGTCAATCGTGACCTTAACACCAGTTAACCGTTCGAAGTCCGCAACCACTTCGGGGTCGATATAGTCACCCCAGTTGAAGACGAAGAGTTCTTTCCCCAGTGAAGAACGATCAATATAGTCTGGCAGCTGAAGACGCGCACTGGAAACAACGGTTGGTGCCTCAACCGGTTTCGCTGACGTCGCGTTGCCGTGGCTCCTGGTGTTGTCTCCTGCCCTGCCCGCGAACAAGCCAGAAGAAAACTCACCAACGGCGTTCCCAGAATCGTTCGCAACCACGATCGCCGGGTGAATCGAAGTTCCCCCGCCATATATCCCCCAGGTTCGTTTCCAAACAGGGATTTCCCGACCTACCAGCAGCAGCCACGCCGGTATCATTCCAGGAGTATAAGAAGTGGGCGCGCTCGACTGAAGGGAACTCGTCAGTGGAAACATGGCTGCCTTTTGTCAATACCGCGTTGATCGCTGTGAGTGGACTCAGCGCCCTGATCGGTTTCATCGCTGTTCGTTCGCACCGTATTTCTCTCCATCACAATGCGATGCTGACGGCAGCCGTCTTCGCCGCGCTCTTCCTCATGGTCTACGTTCTTCGGTATTTCCTCCTCGGAACCAAACTCTACACAGGTGAAGGCTGGGTTCGCATCGTGTACTTCACGGTGCTTATCTCTCACACGATCCTGGCCATTGCGCTTGGACCACTCGTCCTGATTACGCTCTCGCGAGCGCTTCGCCGGGAGTTTCGACGTCACCGTGCCATTGCCCGGATTACGCTTCCCGTGTGGTTTTACGTCGTTGTGACCGGCTGGATTATCTACGTCATGCTCTACGGACTATGACGATGACCTTCCGCCCAACCATCGTCATCGTTTTGGATGGCCTTGACCCGATGTACCTCGAGAGCACGGAGACGCCGAACCTGGAGGCGCTCGCCACCTACGGCTCCTTCCGATTGGTTCAAGCTGTCATTCCCACTGTGACGAACGTGAACCATGCCGCGATCATCACCGGCTCTTTCCCGGAACGAACGAGGATTGTCAGCAATTTTCGTTTCGATCCCAAAACCCGTCAGGGCACCTTCATCGAGACAGCTGACTTCCTCGCAGCGCCGACGATCCTGGAACGCGTAGCCCAGGCTGGCGGAAGGACTGTACTCATCACCTCGAAACGGAAACTCCTCCACTTCCTGGGGCGCGGCGTGCACACGGCAGTCACCGCCGAGGAACCGCCGGATGAGCTCGTAGCGGCACTTGGAACTCCACCACCGATCTACTCAGAGACCGTTGACGATTGGACATTACAGGCACTGCTCTACATCGTCGAGCACTACCATCCGGACCTGGTGTACTGCACCACAACCGATTACGCCCTACACCGCTGGCCACCCGGAGCTCCAGAAGCCCGGCATTACCTGACCCAGATCGACCGAAGGATCGGCGAACTCCTCCAGCGTGTTCCCGACCACCGTATTGTCGTGACTGCGGATCATGGAATGCGTGCCAAACGGCGTGCGATCGACCTCGCAGCAGCGTTGGCGCAATATGGAATCGAGGCGACATTTGTACCCCCGATCCGCGACCGCTATGTCGTCCATCATCGGAACATGGGCGGCGCGGGGTACGTGTTCGTCCATCGCGGCTCCGTTGAACAAGCACGCGACATTCTCGCCGCACTGCCCGGCATTGAGGCTGTTTACGACTCTGGACAGGCTGCTGACTTGTTCCACTTGCCGATCAGCGATATTGGTGACCTCTTTGTGCTCGGCGACGAGCACACTGTCTTTGCACCCTCGGGAACATTACCGACCATCGCGACTGAAATCGACCTCCGGAGCCATGGCAGCCGGCACGAAGCCATTGTTCCACTTTGGGGCCTTGGGACCGACGTATCGACTGCTTCTTGGAATATCGACGTCCCACGTCTTCTCGGTCTAGCGTCGGAGGGACGAGCGTGACTGTCCCGAACACCGTTCCCACAGCTCTTGCGCCTGAGCCTGTCGACCACGCGATCGTTGTCGAGAATCTTGTCAAACGATACAGTGGCCGGCCGGTGGTCGACGGACTGAGCTTCACCATTCGCCGCGGAGAACTCTTTGCACTACTGGGCCCCAATGGAGCAGGCAAAACCACAACGATTGAAATCCTAGAAGGTTATCGGAGACCGGATAGCGGTACTGTCCGCGTGCTCGGGCTTGACCCCTGGCACAACAGTGATGCCTTGAGGCCACGGATCGGGGTTATGCTGCAGAGCGGCGGTATCTATCCAGCAGCAACCCCGCGCGAGATGCTCCAACTCTTCGCCAGCTTCTATCCCGATCCCCAGGATCCACAAGAACTTCTGCACCTCGTCGGCCTTGAGGAGGTGAGTCACATCCGATACCGGTACCTTTCTGGCGGTCAGCAACGGCGTCTCGCGCTCGCGCTCGCGCTCGTGGGCAAGCCAGAGCTCCTCTTCCTCGACGAACCGACAACCGGGATGGATCCGCAGGCGCGACGACTCACTTGGTCGCTGATCGAGGACTTAAAACGCCGCGGTATTACCATCTTGTTGACCACGCATTTCCTCGAGGAAGCAGAGCGTCTTGCCGACCGCGTCGCGATTATCGATCACGGCCATCTCATCGCCCTTGCGACTCCGCGAGAACTCATGCAGTACGAAGCTGAGCACGTGACAGTGACCGCAATCCGCGATCTCGACGTGACGGCGCTTGCCCGTCTCCCGAGTGTCCAGGCCGTTCGGGCGCTCGGTGACGGTCGCTACGCTTTAGAAACTGGACGGCCAATGGAGCTGCTCGTGGAACTGACGCGGTGGGCGTATGAGCACGGCATTCTTCTCACCGAGATCCGCGTTGGTTACCAGTCGCTTGAGGAGGTCTTCCTACGGCTCACCGGAAACGAGATCAGGGAGTGACTCCCGATGCGTGCACTGATCGCACAAACCTCCATGGAACTGCGTCTCACCTTGCGCAGCGGAGAAGGGCTACTGGTCACGCTGGTCATTCCACCAGCGCTGCTCGTATTCTTCGCCGCGCTGGGGATCGCACCGTCCGGTTACGACCGCCCTATTGACTTCCTCTTGCCGAGTATGCTGGCACTTGCTGTCATGTCAATTGGGCTCGTCAGTCTGGGAATCCGTACCGCGTACGAACGGCACTACGGTGTCCTCAAGCGCCTTGGAGCGACACCGCTTGGACGCGGTCGCCTGCTCGGGGCCAAGATTCTCGCCGTTCTCGCCATCGAAGTGGTGCAAGCACTCATTCTCGTACTGGTTGGCGTGAGCTTCGGTTGGCGACCAAGCGGATCCATCGTCCTCGCCTTTCTCACCATGCTGGTGGGCACAGCGACCTTCGCAAGTCTCGGTCTCTTCATCGCTGGCACGTTTCGCGCGGAGACGACGCTTGCGCTCGCGAACGGCCTCTATCTCCTCCTCATTCTCCTTGGCGGCATCGCCTGGCCAGTAGAACGGTTGCCCGGCCCTCTTGCAATCATTGGCCTCGCGCTTCCGTCCAACGCATTGGCCAGCGCGCTCCGCCAGACGCTCACTCCCTCGCCCGGGTGGCCGATCACACAACTTGGAGCGCTCCTCCTGTGGACGCTTCTCATCCTGGCCCTGGCCCGGCGAACATTCCGGTGGGAGTAAGCATCATTGAGTCAGTTCAAAAAGATCCTCCAGTGGCAACGTCCGGAGTTTTGTGAACTCGGTGCTCGGTAAGGCTCGGGGAACCACGACCAGTGTTCGTTCTCGCCAATGGAACGCGATGGCCTCTTCGCCACTCACGCGCAATCGGCCACTGGCGAAGGTCGCTCCGGTGAGCGCCTGCAGCACGTCCGCCAGATGGCAGAGTTCGGGACGAACGCTGACTGTCACCGCGAGCTCGGCGTCCTTGGGCCGGACCTGCCATAAAACACTCACATGCTGGATCAAACGTGCCCCCGTCACGACCCAGGGACACAGCTCCCCGTGGAAGTTCATCGCCTCAAGCTCGTATTCGGCGAGCCGTTCGGCGCTCGCCAGGTCAATCAAATACCGATCGCGCGAACTCCGTGCAGAAAAGATGCAGTCCCAGCTTGGCGAGTAGCGCTTCAGATCGACAACCAACGTACCGTCAATGAAGTCAAGCGGAGCCACACGCAATCGGGTCCCTTCAACCGCCAGCAGGCGTGTCGCTGTCAGTGCAATCGGGTTGGGGCGTGCGACTGAACGCAGTCCGAAGACACCTCGGCGACGGCGGGGTGGCTCGTACTCGGGGCGCACCAGTTGCAGTCGCTCACGATCCGCATCAGCGAACCAGCCCAGAACCCATATGTGGCTGTTCTCCTCAATGCGCAAAAGGCCATCAGCAAATTCCGGATACACCTCGATCTCCGCTTGAACCCCACCGGGCGGCATCAACCGGCGATCGGCCACCGGCGAATGTACTACCCCGATAGGGACCACTTCGAACGTCTCGGGACTCACCTCGCCTGCCCCCGTTTCTCCGTCATGCGGCTGCTCGGACTTCGACGGTGATCCGATGCCATCCAGTCGCCCCCTCGGGCAAAGGCGGTCGCTCCTGCTCTTCTTGTAGCGCTCCCGTTCCGTCCCAGGCGCGCACCACTAGCCGATACCGTCCTGGCACGGTCGGACGCCACATCGCCCACCAGCGCACCCAGCTGAAGCGAGAAAGTGGGGTCTCACGCTCGACTTCCTGCCACGTCGTCCCACCATCCGTTGAAAGTTCAACGCGGGCAATTCCCCGATCTCCCGCAAAAGCGATGCCTCCGACGAACACATCCTGGCCAATGGGCAGGACGCTTCCGCCACGTGGCACGTCGATCCGTGAATGGATTTGCACAACGGCTGTATCGCTCCACCCGCGTTGCTGCCAGTACCCGAAGTAGTCAGTATCGGAAAGCTCGATCTCTGTAATCCATTTGACGTTCTTCATGCCATAGATTCCTGGCACGACCAAGCGGAGCGGGAAACCGTGCTCAGGAGGAAGCGTTTGGCCGTTCAGCCCGTACGCCAAGAGGACCGACGGTTGCAGCGCCAACGACAACGGGATCGAGTCGCTGTACCCATCAGCAGCACGCAGGATCACGTCAACAACCGGATGCTGCGGCTCGGCTTCGAGCAACAGGTCACGGAGTGGCACGCCGATCCATTCCCCGGTACTTATGTACGGCCCCCACACGTCGTTGCTGATGCACTCCAGCGTTGAGATCATCCGTGTGCTCGGTCGAGTCCGGATCGTAGCGAGGTCGAGTTCGAGCGTCCGTGCCACCCGACCGTGGATCCGCAGACGCCATGTCCCGCCATCCACCATGGGATCGGATAAGTTCTTCGACACAACGTAGAAATCACCGACTGGCGTCAAAGCAGGTGGCAGCCCACGCGCATCTACTGTCCCCCGTGGGCGAGAGCGCGCCTGTAATTCACCCAACAGTCGACCAGCAGCTCCCAGCGAAAGCAAAAGCCCACCTGCGACGAGAACACGAAGGAGCTGCCGACGCTGCATCGACAGCGGAGCGTCATCATCGGCGGTGAACGCTGCTAATCCCCCGACCAGAACTAAAGTCAACCCTGCCGCAACGAGCCCACTCACGAACAGAGAACCGCCCCTGCCAAGTGCCACAATGAAGGTACCGAGAGCGGTGCCCGCAGCGAGGATACCGAGTGACCAGCGACGCGACCGTGGCCAGCGAACAAGGAGAACGGCAAAACCACCACTCGTTAGAGCCAAGAGCGCGAGGATAAGAAGCAGAGCAAGCGGTTTCGCACTCGCTTCGGCAACACCGAGTATCCATCCAAATGTTTCGACAGGGATCAGGCGCGTGCTCAGCTCCAATAACCCTCGGAGGAACGTCTCTACCCCAAGGACGATCTCGAGTCCAAGCTGTGCGACACCCCAAATGAGACCGATTGTGGCTCCGGTCCAGAACGCCTCCGAAAGTTTGCGCTTTTTCATTCCATGGGCTCCGTTCGCTGCTCCTTGGCACGGCCGAGCAGCGTCTCTACGTCGAGCGTCTCGAGCCGCTGACGCGCCTGCTCGACACCGTCGCGTTCCGCAACCACAAAAACGGTTCCTACTCGCACCAGCAAGCCGGGATACTCTGGATGAACAAGAAACACCAGTGCACTTGTGCGCCGTACGACTCGGAACCCTACTCGTTCGAGCTCTGCGACAGCTGCTTCCTGGTCGGACACCGTAACCCCCGTGACTACTGCAAGTCTATCTCTTTCGTCTTCCTGCCCTCTCTAGCCGACAACGAGGCTTGTGTACGTCTTGATGGCTTGGGTGATTTCCCACCGCCTTGTTCATTTGTCTCTCAGGCCTATTGACTTCATCTCCTTCGTGTCCCTCGTGGCCGCAAGCGCTTGCCTCACCCTCGAGAAAACGTGGCGGACTGCAATCGGGAGTGCGCCATCACGCCTCTGAAGGCTTTCGGTACAATCCGGGGGTGGGAAACCACAGGACGCCATCACATGAAAGGCAGCACCAATGGCGGAGACCACAGAGCAGGCAAGCGCGGCTCCTGATCTTCCGACCGAATTCACTGAAATTGAGATGCGTTGTCCACCGTGCAACGCTGTCTGGTCAGCGCCTGTCGCTCGTCGAGTCAATGTCCGTACCCACCCGGATGCACGACTTGGCATCCTGCTAAAGACGATCCATTGGACACGCTGCCCAGTGTGTAAGCAGCAGCGACCAATCGATACGATTTTCGAATACTTCGATCCAGACAAACGACTGCTCGTGCAAGTTCGACCAGAGTGGGAATATCACGCTGGTGGTGGAGAAGACTGGTATTGGGCGCGTTATGAGGACCTCGTACTCAAATACCAGGATGTCGACATTAGGGTTGACGTGGTATTCGGCCTAGACCAGCTGATCGAGAAATTCCTCGGTGGTGAAGACGCTGTCCGCCGAGCCCGTGAGGAGTGGGAGACCCGACAGCAGAAAGAGAGGAGTCCATGACGCGACCACTCCCTGTCCCGCTCACCGAGCTGCCTGATCGTCCAGAACTCGCCCTACCAGCAAGCACACCAACACCACTACGCTGGTTGCTCACACGTTCAGTCGAGACGGCGCTGCCGGTCGTCGGGGAATACCTTCGCCAGCGTCTGTCCTCACCGCGAGAGGAAGCGCCTCCTGCGCCGCCTGGGATCGTCCTGGTTGAGTCAGTGCATGTTCGGCTCCTGGAACGTGCGGATGGCACCCGTGAGTGGCAACTTGAGCACGTGACAATGGAAACGCCCCGGCGCTCGTGGCATCCGGGGCGTTGGGTCATGTTGCTCTCGCTTCTTGCGGGAGTCGCGCTGGCCGTATCCCGCGTTGGCCGGACGATCCGCCGGTAACCGGCCACGCGGATTGTGACACCCCAAACACGCGCCCTCACGATTCCCGTAGCTCGCGCTCTCGGACAGGTGTCGCACCCTGTTCCGCCGAGCGTGGACGATCCCCGATCTCTTCAGCCAACACGTGTGCCGCCTCTTCAGCGACCTCGGCTTCCTCCGCTTCTTCGAGCACGACAACCACGACCTCCGGATCGGTTTCGAGCTCGACACCCGGCGGGAGCGGAATCTCTCCAGCATGGATTGCGGTGCGCTCGTTCGAGAGCACACTGAGATCGACCTCGATGTGCTCCGGTACAGCCGTCGGAAGTGCGCGGATTTCCAGTTCCGGCGTTTGGATCGTCACGACCCCCGCGACATCGGGAGCGAGCTCCCCTACAGTCACGACCGGAACTGTCACGACGACCGGTCGCGCCAGATCTGGGGCATAGAACTCGACGTTCAGGATCTGCCGACTCACTGGATGAACCGCAACCTCACGGATAAACACCGGATAGGTCTTCCCATCAACGACCAATTCGACGAGTCGAGCTGTACCGGCCCGATGATAAACACGCTCGAAGTCGCGCTCATTAAAGCTCACCGGCACCGGGGTCGGCACAACTGGTCCGGAGATGACCCCAGGGGTCTTGCCGGAACGCCGAAGTCGCTTGACCTTCTTGCCGATGATCTCGCGTCGTTCGCAAGGTAGTACAGGATATTCCGCCATCGTTGCCCGCTCCGTCCCTCGCTCGGTCTCCACGAGTCCGTCGCCTTTCCACTTGCGCTAGCCTACACGAAGCGCCGTCTCACGCCAAATCGGCTGCGGTGCAGCCCCCGGTCCCCCCTACAAACAGATCGAGGCCGCATAGGGCACTCGAGCGCGCAAAATTTCATCCTCGACAGTCCGCACAACTAGAGCACTATCGGATCCACCACGATTCCTCAGAAGATGGGACAACAGCGCTTGTGATCCGGCTGCGCCTCTCGAGAGACGCTTGCACTTTACTAGATGCGAACTACGGTCAACACGAACTGTTTTGGTCGCGGCACTGTGCGAACTTGGAACCACGCTGGCAGGCTCGCACCATCACTCGCGCTGCGCGCCTCGTCGCCAGTGCAATGCCTGATTCTGTTCCGTAGATAGGACCGAAGACCAACAGTTGCACAGGACTCTTGTCATTGCCGTTCATGACAGATCGACTACGCAGGAATCATGCGCACCATCCCTTTAGACACGCTAGGCTAGGCCAAGGAATAGTGCGGAAGGTTCGCCTCGTGGGTTCGGGTCGATTGTCGAACCATGACGCACATACTCAGGTCACTGAGCTCCTCCTGCAGGTCATCCTGGCAGCTCGGACGCTTGGTCTTTTGGTTGGAGCGACACGCCTGGTTCCAGCCGAGCGAGACATGGCAGCGTTGCAACTCCTCGCGACGCTCGGACCGCTGCGCGCGAGCGAACTCGCAGTGATGCTCGGGATCTCGCGTGGTGCAGCGACACGCCTCGTTGATGCACTCGAGCACGCCGGACTCGCACATCGTGAGTCCGATCCCCGCGATCGGCGCGCCGTCCTGATTGCTCCCACTCCCACCGGGCGAATCGTGGCCTTGGCTGACATCGCACCGGCGGTGGTCCTCTCTGAAGCAATTGAGCGTCTCGACAGCGAGCAGGTCGCATCACTCCTTACAGGCCTCGAGGCACTGGTTAGGGAACTCCTGCGGAGACTCCCGAAACAGAGGTCTCAGACAGCAGCTTCTTCGCGGACCCGGCGCTCGACCAACGGGATAATCGACCCACCAGCAACGACGAGCGCCCCCGCAAGGAACGGCCAGCCTGATGTGAGCCCGCCGAATTCCGCGAGCCATCCCGCGGCGAGCGCTCCCAGTATCACCCCCAGCGAATAGACAGCGTAGAAGAATCCAAATGCACGGCCGCGGGCCTGTCGTGGTACACGGCGAGCCACTTCCGCAGTCACCGCCGGAAAGAGGAGACCGAATCCAAAGCCGAACACGGCAGCGCCGAAGAGTGTTGCCCACTCTACGATAGTCGGCGAAGACATTCCCAGCCCGCTGGCGATGAGCAGACCGAGTGCGATCAATCCCGCACCCACAGCCGCACCGATCGACCACTGCTGTCGTATCAAACGTCCACTGACCGGGCTGATCATCACGGCCGCAGCCAGCAATCCATACAAGCTGAATGCGGCACCGCGCACAGCGGGGGAGATACCAAGCGCCTGGAGTCGCTCAGGGACATGCGTTACCAGTACCCCAAGAGCGACAGTGAAACCGAGAATTGTCGAGTAGGGTGCGAACTGTTGCCGTAAGAGTGTCGACCACCGTGTCGAATCACTCATCGTGATCGAGCGTCCCAAGTCGAGTGGCCGGAGGTGTGCACGGAACAACCACAGGAGGCACGCGACAATGAGGAGAAGCGTTGCATCGAAAAGAAAAACTGTGTGAAAACCGCCTCGCTCCTGGATGACTCCCGCAAAGGAGGGCGCGACGATGGCAGCCACCGCGATCACAGCCCCGTTGCTGCCCATGACACGCGCCCGATCCTCTGTGCGTGCCACGTCACCAGCGAGCGCAAATGCCCCTGGTGCGAGGACGGCCACCACAAGACCGTGGAGTAGTCGCAACCCAACCAACTGGACAGGCGAGCGCACCAGTGTGTACCCTGCTACAACAGCCGCAGTCGCGATCAGACCGACCAGTAGCGGACGCGTTCGCCCCCAGCGATCGAGAACGATCCCAGCCCCAACGTTCGCCAAGAGATTTGCGATGGAATATGCCGCAACAATCAGTCCCACCAATGCGGACGAGGCTCCGAGCGCAACCGCATACGGGGCCGCTACTGGATACTGAACGAACAGATCAAAAAAGGCAGCGAACACAAGTGCGCGAATGAGCCACAGCCCGACCCGGTTTCCCTGACTAGTGAACGGAAGCGCGGACTCGGCCATCGTTCGCCGTCCCTTCCCTAGGGTGATCATACTTGATCATCAACCAACGGTCATTGTGTGACTGGTGCTCGAACGCAAAATGATCCTGATCCGGCAACAGTTGTGGTATAGATCGAGCCGTCTTCTTGCCTGAGAACCCCTGGAAGCGGATGGAACGGCCGGTTGACGACGCTGACAAGTTTTGGTATAGTGTGACTGGCCGTTCAGTAGAAGTGCGAGTTAGAGGAGGGTACTGTGGTGAGCACGATCAGCGCTGCACGTGAGCGCGTTCAGGCCGCTGCCGAGCGACTGTTCGCTGAGCGCGGTTACAAGGCCGTTACCTTGAGGGACATTGCCCAGGAATTGGGCATCCGTCAGGCATCGCTCTACTATCACTTTCCAGGTGGCAAGGAAGAGCTGTACGTCACAGTTACAGAGCGAGGACTGCAAGCCCACCGCGAGGGACTTGAGCAAGCAATTGCGGGAGCAGGGGAATCTCTCGAAGCTGGGCTACGTGCAGTCCTCCAGTGGTTCGCCAGCCATCCGCCAGTCGATCTGGCCCGAATGCTTCTGGCTGACTTTCCAGCAATTTCTGAGGAACACCGCAAGCGCCTGACCGAGCTCGCCCTCGACTGCTTGGTCCGGCCGATCGAGAACTTCCTCCAGGGTGCGCGCAAACGCGGCGAAGGCGGTGCAGTCGATACCCGCTTCGCAGCATTGGCAATTCTCTCCGCCGCCGAGGCAATACATGCCAACGCCCGCTTGACCGGCAAAGAGCCGAGCGAACTTGTTGAAACCGCGCTACCTGTGCTGCTCAAGGGCCTGGCAGGCAGCTGAGGTTATCCGGTCACGCTGGCGGCGCGTTTAGCCGAGTCAAGACCTTGCGAGGCCAGCCCACGTTGGGCTGGCCTCTCTTCTTGACAGCGGCGCACCTCTTGCATCACCGATGCCTCGCTGTACAGAACGCCAACTGTCACAGCCCTGTTTCTCACCAACTCGTCCCTCCCCTAACCCGTGTCACTCCTCACTGATCACGGCACTCACGTACCGTCACGCGCTGAAAACACGTTCCACATCGCGATCTGGAACGAACGCCCCTCTCACGTCAGTACCCTAGGCTGATCAGAGACATCTTCAGCAGCACATCCGCTCACGATTCCTCGTCGCACAACTGGAAAAGACTCCCCACCGGTACCAGTCTGCTTGCCGACACTTCGCGACACCGTACCCGTCCAAGCTCCGGTCACCGCTCACATCAGCAGACGAAAGCTCCGCGTATCGAGTTCGTCAGTGTTAGACTGCTCCTGGACATGATAGGTCAGCGGTCGATGACTTCGGATGACTTCGGAGGAAAGGAACCACATCGTGGCGACGCTACCGGCGAGTGAGACCCGAACTGCAGGTCCTGAGGCCCGCGAGGTAATCGAGGAACTTGAACAAGCGCTGCGCTGGCGACTGGAGGGAGAAGTCCGGTTCGATCTTTACAGTCGCATGCTCTACAGCACTGACGCCTCGAATTACCAGATCGAGCCGATCGGCGTTGTGATTCCCCGCACCTACGACGATGTCCGTTGGACGATCGAGCTAGCACGGCAGTTTGAGGTACCAGTCTTGCCTCGCGGTGGTGGCAGTAGTCTCGCCGGACAGGCCGTCGGTCGAGCCATTGTCATCGACTTCTCGAAGTACCTGAATCAGCTCCTCGACGTCGATCCCAGCGCGCGCACAGCTCGCGTCCAACCCGGCATTGTCTTGGCACAGCTCAATGCGAAGCTCCGCCGCTATGGCCTCATGTTCGGCCCCGATCCGGCCAGTGCAGATCGAGCGACAATCGGTGGGGTGATCGGCAATAACGCGTCCGGTTCCCACTCGATACTTTACGGCATGACGGCCGATCACGTCCTTGAAGCGCATACGCTGCTCTCCGACGGCAGCGAACTCTCGTTTCGCTCGCTTCCGTGGGATGAGGTCGAACGCCGCGCTTCCTGCGATTCCCGGGAAGGGTTACTCTACCGCGAACTCCTGCGCCTCCGCACGCAATACGGCGAAGCGATTGCCCGTGAGTACCCCAAACACTGGCGCCGAGCGAGCGGTTATGGTCTTCCTGTCTTACTCGAGCCCCAGCTCAATGTGGCTCGGCTCCTTGCGAGCTCAGAGGGAACGTTAGCAGTCGGGCTTGAGTACACGTTGAACCTCGTGCCGCTTCCTCGACTCACCGGGCTCGTCCTTCTCCAATTCGATGACCTCGTCGAAGCGATGGAAGCGGTACCGACCCTGCTCGAGACGGAACCGTCGGCCGTAGAACTGATGGACGGACTGCTGATACGGCTTACCCGAGAACAACCCGGTTACGCGCCACGGATTGCGTTTTTACGCGGTGCCCCTGAAGCCCTGCTCATGGTCGAATACTATGCCGAGAGCGAGCAGGAGCTTCAGAGCAAGTTGGATCGGCTCCTCCGGGTAGTCGCAGAGCGCCGGCTCGGGCGTGATCCCATCGCGATCACCGACCGCCAGCAACAAGCCGACGTTTGGGCGGTACGCAAAGCCGGACTCGGTCTACTCTACAGTATCCGCGGCGATCTCAAGCCCATCGCCTGTATTGAGGATGTCTCAGTACCGGTCGAACACCTCGCCGAATATGTGCGTGAGATCCTACGCCTCGTCGCCGAGCACGGAACAAAAGCTGCTTTCTACGCGCACGCCAGCGCCGGCTGTCTGCATGTCCGCCCCCTTGTGAATCTGAAGACGGCTGATGGCGTGCGGACGATGCGAGCACTCACCGAAGGCTCTCTGGAGCTGGCCAAACGGTTCGGTGGTGTGCTGAGCGGCGAGCATGGCGATGGTTTGGCCCGCGGTGAGCTGAATCCACTTCTCTTTGGCCCCACACTTTACCAGTGTATGAAAGAACTTAAGGCCGCTTTTGATCCACTCGGCCTCCTCAATCCGGGGAAGATCGTCGATTGTCCGCCACTCGATCAGAACCTGCGGTATGGGCCGGACTATCGGCCGATTGAGCCAAAGACTTTCTTTGCCTTCCGGCAAGATGGCGGTTTCCTGCGCGCCATTGAGATGTGCAACGGAGCTGGCGTTTGTCGCAAGCTCGGCGTTGGGACGATGTGCCCCTCCTACATGGCGACACGCGACGAACGTGACACAACACGCGCCCGTGCCAACGCACTCCGTAACGCGCTTGCTGGCCGTATTCTCGAACCAAGACACTTCACCGACCCGCGAACCTATGAGGTATTCGATCTCTGTCTCGCCTGCAAGGCGTGCAAGACCGAGTGCCCCTCAAGCGTCGACATGGCGCGAATCAAAGCGGAGTTTCTCGCGCAGTACTATGCCGTGCACGGGACACCGCTACGTGCACGGGCATTTGCGCACATCCATCTTCTGAACCGACTCGGCTCACGCACTGCACCGTTCAGTAACCTCGCACTACGAACTCCGCTCGGCACACTCGCCAAGCGGGCGCTGGGCGTCCACCCCAACCGCTCGCTCCCTGCCTTCGTCCGCGTCCCGTTCGATCGGTGGTTCCGCGATCAGCATATCCCCCGCACAGACGGGGTTCGCGGACCGGTCATCTACTTCCACGACACCTTCGCCACCTATAACTATCCCGAAATCGGGCGCGCAGCGGTCATGCTTCTTGAGGCGGCAGGTTACCAAGTCTTGGTGCTGGAACGACGACAGTGCTGTGGCCGCCCGATGATTTCGAAAGGCCTCCTCCGCGACGCACAACGCGTCGCGCGCGAGAACGTCGCACTCCTCGCGCCCTTTGCACGTGCCGGTATCCCCATTGTTGGCACCGAGCCGAGCTGCATCTTAACTTTCCGCGACGAATATCCCGACCTCTTGCCACCATCGGACGACGTCACAATCGTTGCCGAACAGAGCTTCCTGCTCGACGAGTTCCTGGCACGTGCAATCGAACGCGAGGGCTTGGCGCTTCCCTTCCGTTCCGACCCGGGTCCGCGTGTCCTGTTCCACGGGCATTGCCATCAGAAAGCATTGGTAGGTGTCAAGCACACACTTGCACTCTTGCGCGCGGCGGGCTGCCAGGTGGAAGAGAGCGGCGCAGGATGTTGCGGTATGGCTGGCTCGTTCGGCTACGAAATCGAGCACTACGAGATTTCGCAGAAGATTGGGGCAGATCGGCTCTTTCCAAAGGTACTCGAGCAGCCGCCGGAGACGATCGTGGCGGTAGCCGGCGTCTCCTGCCGCGAGCAAATCGCCCACTTTACGCGCCGCCGTCCGCGGCATTTCGCCGAAGTCCTGGCGCAACGACTCGATCCGGCGCGCATCTCGGTCTCCTGAGTCGTCCAACCGGGAGGTGCACGATGGTAGCACGTCGCAGATCTCCTCCCCGGTTTGCCGAAGTCGTCCGGACGCTCGTCACGGCTCTCACCCAGCCACGCCCGTATACTCCGGTTCCCACCGATCCGGGCCTGAGCGAGGAATTGCGCATCACCCTGGCATCGCGCAAGGAACTCGGTCCGGACTATGACCGAGAGCTCGTGGATTACTTCCTGATGCAGATTAATCAGGCAATCGAGCGGCGGGTAGAGGAACTCTGGCGTGAACGCGAGCGACGGCGACGGCGTGCCGTACTTGGAAAAGGTCTGACGCTGACATTCGTCCTCCTCGCGGCGATTCCACTCACGGCAGCTGCTGGTCTCACGGCAGGCGCTCAGGGAATCGCGGTGGTGTGGATCGGTCTCGTCGTCGTCCTACTCATTAGTGGACTTCTCTGGCGCACCTAGCGGCGAGCTACCGCCGGAGCAGCCGCATCCTGATAGAGTCGCGCACGGAGTGCCAGCACCTCACCGCGCAACTGCTCGTCTTGGGTCAATTGTTGTTCAATCTTTTCGACCCCGTGCAGAACTGTTGTGTGGTCACGCCCACCGAGTCGCTGGCCAATCTCGACAAGCGAAAGACCGAGTTCGTCGCGCAGGAGGTACATCGCCACTTGGCGCGGGACAACAACCTCTCGCCGCCTGCCGGGACCGACCAGCTCAGCCAGCGAGATACGGAAATGACTGCAGACTGCCTGGAGCACCAGCTCCGGCGTAAGCTGCTCGCGCCGTGATCGCCCATCGCTCTCCTGGAGCGCCTCGACCGCGAGCGCGAGCGTGATGGGTTGGTGTGTGAGCTGCGCGAGCGCGACGATCCGGTTCAAGGCCCCTTCGAGCTCACGGATATTGCTTTCCACGCGACGGGCGACATACTCGACGACATCATTGGGTATGTGCATGCCGAGTTCGCGTCCCTTCTCAATCAGAATCGCCTGTCGCGTTTCCAGGTCTGGTGGTTGGATATCCGCCAGGAGCCCTCCTTCGAACCGGGAACGGAGACGGTCGGCAAGATCCGGAATAAGCCGCGGTGGCCGGTCGCTGGAGATCACAATTTGCTTGCCCGCCTGGTAGAGAGCATTAAAGGTGTGGAAAAACTCTTCTTGGGTACTCTCTTTTCCAGCGATGAACTGGATATCATCGATCATCAAGATATCAATCGTGCGGTAACGATTCCGGAACTCGTCTGTCCGTTGATGACGGATGGCGTTGATTAGATCATTGGTGAACGCCTCCGATGAGACATAACAGACCCGCAAACCCGGGCGATTCGCCAGCGCCCGGTGACCGATCGCATGCAGGAGATGTGTCTTTCCCAAGCCCACACCACCATAGATGAAAAGCGGATTGAACTTTTCTCCGGGACGGTCAGCAACGGCAAGAGCAGCAGCATGGGCCAGCCGGTTGCTCGGCCCGACCACAAATTTCTCGAACGTGTATCGGGGATTCAGGCCATGCTCTGGGGACGGAGTTAATGCCAACTGCTTGGTCGACTGCTCTGGTGTGTCGACTGGACGACGTGACCCGCGCCGACCCATGGAAGCACTGTCTGCGTCTATTCCGTGGACGGTGAACTGGACGGCAATCGGTCGACCCAGGAGCAAGGACAGCGTCTCCTGGATATCACGCGCGAACTTCACTCGCAACTGCTCGGCGGCGAAGGTTGACGGCGCTGCGACAATTGCACAGTCATCTTCGATTCCGACAAGCTCTGTGTGTTTGAGCCACGTCTCGAAATTTGCCCGCGAGACGCGCTTCGCCAGGTCCCCCAGAGCGACTTGCCAGAGCTGCTTGGGTCGCATCGCCGTCCCCCACGAACGTGTACGTACACACGCACCTGCATCGTAGCATGGACGCGTCAGGTCGACAAGCGTTGCCGACCAGGCACAATGAGCACCCGAACGACGTCGAGCCGGGCGCATGCCCGGCTCGAACGCGGGAAGGGGAGGGGTGGAGCGGAATCTGCAGGATCCGTCGTCTTCAGCGGCTGTCCACCTTCATTATACGTCAAGCAGACCCAGACGGATGGCCCCCTGAATCTATCGACAACGTCGAATCATTGGACATCGTCGAATGATTCCGGTAGACTCCTCCCGTTGACTCTGGTGACCTCCTGTGGGGGAGTGACATGGATGGACGACTCGACCTGATCGAGACAGTCATCCGCGAAATGCGTGAAGTTATCGCCTATCTTCACCGACGAAGCCCGCCACGGCTCGGGGAACTCGACCTCTCGATGGCACAACTGAAGGTCCTGTTTGCGCTTTCTTGCAGCGGCCCTCTCACCGTCAGTGAGGTGGCGGAGCGGCTCTCGATCACCTCACCAACCGCAAGCCACCTCATCGACCGTTTAGTCCACCTCGGTTTGGTGAGACGACGCGAGGACGAGCGTGACCGGAGGCGTACAGTAGTGGAACTCACCGCCGCGGGGGAGGACTTTCTCCGGCAATTGCGCCAGGGCAACGAGCAATACTGGCGCGAACTCCTGAACCAGCTTGACTTCGCCGACCTCCGAGCTCTGCTGCACGGCGTCCGCGCACTCGCTGAGGCGGCACGCCGAGCTCGAATAACAAACTGACCAGAACGAGAAAGGGAGACGAAGCCAGATGGAAACCGTTACTGTGTCCACACCAGCACAGGAAACCCAACCGCAGCGACAGCGTTTAGCGCTGATCCTGCCTGGTTTGCTGCTGGGTATGCTGCTCGCTGCCCTCGACCAGACAATCGTTGGTACCGCAATGCCACGCGTCATTGCCGAACTTCACGGACTCGAGCACTACGCGTGGGTATTCACGGCCTACATGCTCACATCCACCGTTACCGTACCGCTATACGGGAAGCTCTCCGATCTCTACGGGCGGCGCACTTTCTTTCTCTTCGGCATGATCGTCTTTCTGCTCGGCTCTGCACTGTCTGGGATGGCGCAAAGCATGACCCAGCTCATCCTCTTCCGCGCGATCCAAGGAATCGGTGGCGGAGCACTGTTCCCGATCGCGATTGCGATCATTGGTGACCTCTTCCCACCCGCGGAACGCGGCAAGTGGCAAGGACTCTTTGCGGCAGTCTTTGGCTTCAGCGCCATCGTCGGGCCAAGCCTCGGTGGCTGGATCACTGATCACTGGGGCTGGCGCTGGGTGTTCTATGTCAACATGCCGATCGGAGCACTCGCGCTTTTGACCACTGGGCTCACAATGCCGAAACTCGCGAGCGGCCGTCACCACAGTATCGACTACCTTGGTGCGGCGCTCCTCATTGCTGGCGTCACTCCCATGCTCCTTGCCTTCTCTTGGGCGGGAACGGAGTACCCGTGGAGCTCGGCCCGGATCATCGGACTCTTTACCGTGAGCGCCTTGTTCCTCGCTCTCTTCATCTTGGTCGAATTACGGGCAGCTGAGCCAATTCTCGATCTTCGACTCTTTCAGAACCGCATCTTCACTCCGACTCTTCTTGCTGCGTTCTTCATTGCAATCGGGATGTTCGGGACAATTCTCTACCTCCCGCTGTTCGTTCAGGCAGTCCTTGGAAGAACCGCCACGAACTCCGGCGCAGTCCTTACACCCATGATGCTCGGCTTTGTGTTCTCAAGCATCCTTGGCGGGCAGATCCTCTCCCGGACCGGTCGATACAAATTTTTAGGAATCGGCACTGTTGCTGTTGCCGTCGTCGGCATGTTTCTGCTCTCCCGAATGGATATTCACACAACGAGCGCTGTAGTTGTGCGTAACATGATCATTCTTGGGCTCGGAATTGGTACAACCATGAGCCTGTTCACCATTATCATTCAGAACGCTTTTCCGCTGGAACGACTCGGTGAAGTCACTTCCGCGCTCACCTTCTTCAGATCAATTGGGGGAACGGTCGGCGCAGCGATTCTCGGCACAGTGATGACAAATCGGTTCCAGGACGAGCTCGCAGTGCGGATTCCTCCAGAGGTACGCGCAGTTGTACCAGCGGAGCGTCTTGCCGTGCTGCAGAATCCTCAGATCTTCATGAGCCCGGAGGCGATGCAGCAGATGCGACAGCAGGCCGCCGCCTTCGGACCGCAAGGACAACAGTTACTGGAGCTACTCCTTCAGGCCATCCGAGAGTCGCTCGCGGTGGCCATCGACCACGTCTTCCTTGCCGGGATGATCATCTTGCTTCTGGCTCTACTCTTAACTTTCATCATCCCAGAAATTCCGCTGCAACGGCGTGGCGGTCGCCCGCCAGCGGTTGGGCACTAAATTACTGGCCACCGGACAAGGAGAGTGCGCCGTTGCCACGCTCCGGCCTGCAGTGCGGCTGTGGAACTGCCCACTGCAGGTCGGTTCTCCCTCTTAGTCCAGGCGGAGCAGTGTGCGCCATCGCAGCATGTCGACTGTCGCATCAGCCATGAGACCTACGACTCGTGCATGCTGCCAATCGCGAATCGAAGCGCATAACGTCTCAGGGACAGAGTCTGACAAAAGGTCAGCATCCGATCTCTGCTATGAGAAGCGTGGCCTACTTCCCAATCGAGAGGAGCACGGCTATGCTTTCTTGTCGACAGGGGATAAACATCGATGAACACGTCAAGTCGCGCGCCTCAGCTGCCCGTCCACAGCCCGCTTCCGCTGCGATGCCGCAGTGGTCGCCCGAGAAAGCGGCGAAAGACACGGGTAGGTGTTGCCTTGACGAGACACTGACCACTGCCGTACACTCAGGCGTCGCGAGGCGGTGCGAGCGCGGAGCCGAAGGAGCGTCACTGGCCATGCACGCACGAGCTCAGAAGCGAAACACACGGAGGCTCCAGGTCTGGCCCGTTCCGCCGTGCCCCACGATGATCGGGGTCTATTCCTTCTGGCCTCGCATCTGCGACTGTAGTCCCCGCTGATCCATTCCCCGTTGTCGTGCTCGAGATCACTGCATCTGACGATGCGCGCAACCGCGTCGCTCGTCTAGTTTGAAGCGTCGCCCGCTGAGTTGAGTCTCTGACCACGACGGGAGGCGTCCTGCATGGCAGTACGTGTCAACGGACATTTGGTCAAAGAAGCGCTGACAAATCTTGTTGAGGCTATCCGAGCGAATCCTCGCTTGGCCAGCGGGACCACAATAGTCCGAGTCAATTGGGCTGGCGGTACCCAAGCGATCGGTCATGTTCGTCAGTTCGAACCAATCATCGTGGACGAGCCACCGGCATTGGGCGGGAGCGATCGAGGGCCGAACCCGGTGGAACTCCTACTCGTCGCATTGGGTGCTTGCCAGGAACTCATGCTTGCTGTCCTGGCCGAACAGCTGGGACTGGAGATCCATGCTATTGATGTCGAAGTCCAGGGAGAGCTTGATCTCCGCGGTTGCCTTGGGATCGACCCGCAGGTGCGACCGGGGTTCCAGCGGCTCGAGGTGTCGGTCCACATTGTTAGCCCGGAGCCCGAGGAACGCCTCCGGGAACTCCTCGCCCTCGCCGAGCGCCTGTGCCCGGTTTCCGACATGCTCCGCAACCCGGTGCCGATCGAGACGACACTCGAAGTATCTCGCACCGGAGTCGACTTTCCGTGATTCCTTGACAGGAAGGTTACGATCCGCTACCGTGGAATCATCGACGAAAGCAGAGAGTTGTGACAGGAGTGGAGGTGAACAATGACGGCGGTCGAGATCGATCCGCGCGTTGCCGCTCGCGGATATGCTCACCCTGAGGCATTGGTCACAACCGAATGGGTCGCCGAGCACCTGAACGACCCGAACATTCGGATTGTGGAGAGTGACGAAGACGTGCTCCTCTATGAACTCGGGCATATTCCCGGAGCCGTCAAGATCGACTGGCACACGGATCTCCAGGATCCTGTTGTTCGCGACTTCATCGGTCCAGAGCAGTTCGCCGAACTCTGCTCCCGCCTTGGCATTACGCCGGAAACACGAGTCGTGTTTTACGGTGACAAGAACAATTGGTGGGCTGCCTACGCCTACTGGTTTTTCCGCTACATGGGCCATGGGCCGCTCTCCATCATGGATGGCGGTCGCAAGAAGTGGGAGGCAGAAGGGCGTCCTATGACGCGGGAGGTCCCGAGTTACCCGCGCACAAACTACCCCGTCCCGACGCCCAATCCTGAACTCCGCGCATTCCGCGATGAGGTACTGGCCTTTATCGGCTACCGAGACCGTAAGAAGGTAGCGGAACCGCGTGGCGCGCTCGTCGATGTCCGGAGCCCTGGTGAATATCGTGGCGAGTTGCTGCACATGCCGGATTACCCACAAGAAGGGGCTCTGCGGGGTGGCCACATCCCCGGCGCAGCGAACATTCCGTGGGCCCAGGCAGTCAATGAGGACGGGACATTCAAGTCCCCCGAAGAACTCCGCAAGTTGTACGAGAGCCAAGGCGTGACGCCTGATAAAGAAGTTATTGTCTACTGCCGAATCGGAGAACGGTCGTCTCATACGTGGTTCGTCTTGCACGAACTCCTTGGTTATCCGAAGGTCCGGAATTACGACGGCTCCTGGACAGAGTGGGGGAACGTGGTCGGCGTGCCGATCGAGCGGTAACTCGGCAGTGGGCGGCGGGTCAACACCCGCCGCCCACTGAAGCAGCGCTCATCGGCCACGTGATCTTCGCACCAGCCAATCTCCTCATGTCATCAGGCAGGGGGTGGGGAATGACCCAAAGCCCATTCGAGCGACTCCGCGATCACGTTCGTAATCCGCGGTACCATGGCGCGCTGGAAGACCCCACCGTGGTTGTTGAAGGCGGCAATCCCGAATGCGGTGACGTTGTGACTGTCTACCTTAAGATTGCGCCAGACGGTGAGACGATTGAAGATGCCCACTTCACCGGCGTTGGGTGCGGAGTCAGTCAGGCAGCAGCGTCCCTCCTAATGGAGCGCTTGCATCAGGGGCACTGGACCATCGGACGCGTTGCTGCAGCCGATTTCAGTCTGGTTCAGGATTTGGTCGGAGTGGAGGCAGCGCGTTCTCGCCCACGCTGTGCCTCCCTTGCGCTCAGCGTCCTCAAAGCTGCAGTCCAGAAATATGAACGCGAGCGCCGGCGCAGCCAGCTACAAGAAGGAAGTGAATCGCCTCAGGTATTTCGTGAGCCGTCGTAGACAAGAGTGGGTCGAGGAACCGCCCAGAAGGGGATCACGGAGGTGCAGCCATGGCAGTGTGGCGACCTGATCCAACTTTCTATCCCTCACCCCGGATCGCGATGAAGGCTCCCCCGGAGAAACTTGCCTACGTCGTACGGCTAAATCCCAACGACGATGGCCGGCCTGATGCTATGTGCGTTGTCGATGTCGACCCTACCTCTAGCACATACAGCAAGATTGTGGGCGTTACCGAAATGCCCTACACCGGCGGAGAACTCCACCACTTCGGTTGGAACGCATGCAGTTCGATGCTGTGCCCCCATACACCACATCCTCATATCGAACGGCGGTATCTAGTCGTGCCGGACATCCGCAGCTCACACATTACCATCCTGGACACCAAGGAGAATCCAACCCAGCCAAAGGTTGCGAAGGTTATTGAGCCAGAGGAACTCTACGAACGTGCCTACTACGCGCGACCACACACAGTCCACTGCGGGCCAGATGGCATCTACATCTCCGCACTCGGAACCCCCGACGGCGATGGCCCAGGTGGCATCTTCATCCTCGACCATGACACGTTTGAGGTTCTCGGCCGCTGGGAGATCGACCGCGGCGACCAGTATCTGCACTACGACTTCTGGTGGCACCTGGGCTACGACACGATGATCACCAGTGAGTGGGGGACACCGCGCATGGTCGAGCACGGTGTCCTCGGGGAAGAGTTACTTGCGGGGAAGTACGGCCATCGCATTCATCTCTGGGATCTCCATCGCCGCCGACGTGTCCAGGCACTCGATCTCGGCAACGAACAGCAGATGGTGCTGGAATTGCGACCAGCTCACGACCCGACGAAGGCATATGGCTTTGTGAACAGTGTCGTTAGTCTAAAGGATCTCTCCTCGTCCATTTGGCTCTGGTATCGCCACAACGGCGAGTGGAAGATCCAGAAGGTGATCGAGATTCCAGCTGAGCCGGCCGAGGAGGATCAGCTTCCGGACATTCTCAAGCCCTTCAAAGCTGTCCCACCGCTTGTGACCGATATCGACTTGAGTGTCGATGACCGCTTCCTCTATGTCTCCTGCTGGGGCACGGGCGAACTTCGGCAGTACGACGTGTCGAACCCATTCGAACCGAAACTCACCGGTGTCCTGCAGATCGGTGGCATCGTCCGGCGTGCCGGCCACCCCGCCGTGTCTGGTCCACTGAACGGCGGCCCACAAATGGTCGAGGTCAGCCGCGACGGGCGACGCGTCTACTTCACCAACTCGCTCTATCTTCCGTGGGATGCCCAGTTCTATCCTGACGGTATCCGCGGTTGGATGGTGAAAGTTGACGTGAACCCTGAGGGCGGCATGCAGTTTGATCCGAATTTCTTCGTCGACTTCGGTGATCAGCGCGCTCACCAGATCCGCTTGCAGGGCGGTGACGCCTCAAGCGACTCCTACTGCTATGCGTGAGTCGTTGGAGAGGTCTGGCTGACACCCTCGGGGTTTCCCGAGGGTGTCAGTGATCTTGGGAAAGGCGAAGCAACCTCAATGCCGACCGACCTTTGGGCCTGGCTGTCGCTGGCCGGCTTAGGGTTGTTTCACGGTCTCAACCCGGCAATGGGCTGGCTTTTTGCCGTCGCGCTTGGTCTTCAGGAGCAACGGCTCAGCGCTGTCCTTGCCGCGCTGCCTCCTATCGTGCTCGGCCATACCGCAGCGATCGCGCTCACTGCCCTGCTCATCGCCGCTCTGGGAATCGTCATCCCAACGTCGATACTCCTCACCGCGATGGGAGCCGTGCTCGTGCTTTTCACCGCTTGGAGAATCTGGCGACGTTTCCGTCATCCACGCACGCGCTTTCGGGCTACGAAATATGAACTTGCTCTCTGGTCATTTTTCATGGCGAGCGCGCACGGTGCCGGCCTCATGATCGCTCCACTCCTCGTAGCCATTCTGAATAGTCGATCGACAGCGCTTCAGGCAAGTGGGCACACCGCACACGCCGAAGTGTTTACCCATTCCGCGGGACTCGCCCTTGCCGCCGTGCTTGTCCATTCGGGAGCACTCTACGCCACGATGACGACTGTGGCAGTGATCGTCTACCGCGAACTCGGCCTGGAGCTCCTGCGCCGCGCCTGGATCAACGTTGACCTTATCTGGATCGCGGTGCTCGGACTCACTGGCCTACTCACGCTCCTGCTCGGTCTCCGAGGGCTCGTTTAATTAGTTCCCGCCGCAGATGCCTGACCGCAGCTCGGACATAGCCACTTCCAGACCCAATCTACCAAGGAGCTCCGCGGCCCACTCCGCGGGATACGAGATCGGATCAACTGGGTGACCAGGCGCATGCGAGTCCGATCCGGTACTGGCCACTAAGCCATATCGCTCGCACCACTGTCGAAACATCGCGGTCTGCTCGGGGCTATGTGACCGATAATGCACTTCCAGACCGTCAATTGGTACCTCTGCCAATATTTGGACCAAGATCTCCTCCGTGAGTCTCCCGGTCGCGTCATCACGCCCAGGATGCGCGAGGACACAGACACCCCCAGCGATGTGTGCAGCGGCAACCACCCGCTCCAGCGGAAGATCCACAGTCATCGGCTCACCCAGACGCTTTGTAAGCTCGTGGGCAGTTGCAAGGTTTGTCGCGTACCCTTCCCGGATCAGCGCCAGTAACACGTGATATGGGCGGAGCGGACGTCCTGCAGCCACCTCGCGGAGCGAACGGAGTCGGTACCCGTGGCGCTCCAGGGTCACCACGGCCGCGACCGCCTCCGCCCACATGCGATCGGCAAGCTCATCCAGCACCGCTCGAAACAGCCGTGCCCGCGGTAACGCTGGATCCACACCGTAGACGAGGAGATGCCACTGTCGATCACCCCAACGTGTCGTCACCTCCACTCCCGGGATGACAAGGAGACCGTGCCGCGCACCACGGTCGACCGCCTCGGCGACTGCCGCCATTGTGTCGTGATCGCAGATTGCCGCAACGCGAAATCCCCGTTCGCTCAGGTGGTTCAGTAACGTCTCGACCGTCCAGAACCCATCGCTCGCGAGCGTGTGGAGATGAAGGTCGACCGGTTCTCCTGGCAGAATCGAGGTCATGGTTCGTTCCTATCCTTTCCGTGCGAGTATACGCCGCGCGGGCCTGTGGTCATGGCAGAATCGGAACGAGGAGTCGAGCCATGGTCGATCTTGGTGAACTCGTTCGGTACTGTGACCGTCTCCTCGAGTGCAGCCGGTTCCGCGATGCTGCGACAAACGGGCTCCAGGTCGAAGGACGGTCGGTTGTGCGTCGCCTCGCCGTCGCAGTCAGTGCAAACCGTGCGACGATCGAGCGCGCAATTAGCTGGGATGCTGATGCGCTGCTCGTCCATCACGGCCTATTCTGGGGCGAAAGCGCACGTGCCGTGACAGGCGTGCTGCGCCAGCGGCTCCGACCACTTCTCGTGCACGATGTCAGCCTCCTCGCCTATCACCTGCCACTGGACGCACATCCAGAACTCGGCAACAACGCGCAGCTTGCATTTGCGCTCGGCCTGGAACCGGTTGAACCATTTGCCGAGATCGCAGGGAGTTCCATCGGTTGGATCGCGCGCGCGGAACCACCGCGGCCCCTTCGTGACCTTATCGCCGCCATCGAGCAGCACACCGATCGCGCTCCCACGGTCCTCCCCGGCGGTCCGGAGACGGTCCGACGAGTCGCGATTCTCACTGGCTCAGGTGCCAGTGCGCTTGGCGAAGCAGCTGAGCGTGGCTGCGATGTGCTCCTCACCGGTGAAGCGCGTGAGACGACCATGGCGCTCGCCCGCGAGCTCGGTATCACCGTCATTGCAGCTGGACACGAGGCGACCGAGCGGCTTGGTGTTCAGGCACTGGCGCGGCATCTCGCCGCGACATTCGGTTTGGAGACCACGTTCTTGCACGACCCGAACCCCATTTGACTGCAGCGAAAGGAGCAACAAGGATGTCACACGCAATCGCGACCGTGTTCAAGGCCTACGATGTCCGCGGCATCTATCCCACCGAACTTGATGAACAACTCGCCTATCGGATTGGGCGCGCCTTCGCGCTCTACCTGCGACCACGCCACGTCGTTGTCGGACGGGACATGCGTGTTTCTTCACCAGCGCTCGCTGACGCCGTTATTCGCGGCCTTCTGGACCAGGGTGTGGATGTGACCGACGTCGGACTTGTCAGTACCGACGCGCTCTACTTTGCGGTCGGCAAATACCGGTTCGACGGTGGGATTATGGTGACCGCATCACACAATCCGCCGGAGTACAACGGCTTCAAGCTCTGCCGGGAAGAGGCACAAGCACTGAGCCTGGATCATGGCATCGGTGAAATCCGCGAACTTGTTATCAAAGGGGAATTTCCTGAACCAGAGCGACCCGGCACGCTCACGCGACGTGACATTCTGGACGACTTTGCCGCCCATGTTCTCTCCTTCATCGATCCGACGGTCATCAAGCCCTTCACCGTCGCCATCGATGCCGGAAATGGCATGGGAGGGTTGATTGCGCCCAAGGTGCTCGGGCGTTTGCCCCTGCGGATCATTCCTCTCTATTTCGAGCTAGACGGTCGTTTCCCCCACCACGTCCCGAATCCGATCGAGCCGGAGAATGTTCGCGATCTCCAACGCACGATCGTCGAGCAACACGCAGATTTCGGCATCGCCTTTGATGGTGATGCTGACCGCATGTTCATTCTCGATGAGCACGGACGACTCGTCGGTGGTGATATGATCACCGCGCTCGTCGCAAAGGCACTTCTCCAAAAATACCCAGGTGCCAAGATTGTGTATAATTTGATTTGCTCTCGCGCTGTGCCTGAGGTCATCCGCGCACACGGTGGCATCCCGATCCGCTCGCGCGTTGGCCACTCGTTCATCAAGGCACTGATGCGCGAGCACGACGCCATTTTCGGCGGAGAACACTCTGGACACTTCTATTTCCGCGAGAACTGGTACGCTGACTCTGGGATTATCGCCGCAGTCACTGTGCTCGAGCTGCTTTCTCGTGAAGGTGTGACAGTCTCGCAAGCAATTGCACCGATCGACCGCTACTTCCGCTCCGGTGAGATCAACGTTGAGGCACATGACTTTGCTGCAGTGTTGCAGGCCCTGGAAGAGCACTTCCGCGATGGACAGATCGACCATCTCGACGGTTTGACCGTCGAGTATGCAGATTGGTGGTTCAACGCTCGTCCCTCCAACACGCAACCGCTCCTCCGTATCAATGTTGAGGCAACGACCCCAGAACTCCTGCAGCAGAAGACACAAGAAGTGCTCACCGTTATTGAACAGGTAAGGGGACGCCGAGCCTGAAATGCAACAAGAGCACGCCCAGCGACTCACTATTGTGAAACTCGATCCTGTAGGACGGGCCGTCGCTCGGTACAGCGGCCTCCGCGTGCCGTCATCTCCTGGTTGGATCGCCGTCATCGCGGAGTGGACCTCCGGCCCCGTCGCCAGTGGCCCGCTGCACTTCGAATCAGGAGACCGATTGTTCGAGTATTTCTCAGTCGTTGAGCCGCTCAACGCGTTTGCGCTCTATACCGCCGACGGTCGCTTCAAGGGCTGGTATGCAAACGTCTCCTGCCCTGCTCTCTTCGTCGAGGGAGAACTGTGGTGGCGCGATCTCTATATCGACGTTATTGCTGACGCGGCCGGAAACATCACAGTACTTGATGAGGAGGAGTTGGAAGCAAGCGGCCTGCAGGAACGAGATCCGGAAGGCTACGCCTGTATCATCGCAGCCCGCGATCGTTTGCTGGCAGCCCTAGCAACACGCACGTATCCCTTCGATCGTCATCCGTCACCAGGGGCGTTTTCCGATGGTGCCGAATGAGTACAATGAGGCGTGCCGAGACGACACGAGGGTGAGGTGGGACGAGTGCAAAAGACACTGCTGACACAATCAACCCAGACGCGGAACGGGCCGCAAAGCGATCCTCGCACAGAGCGTTGGCTCAGCATCGACGAGGCGGCACGCCTTTTGGGTGTCGGGCAATCAACGCTCCGCCGCTGGAGCGACGCTGGTCTCGTGCCAGTCTACCGCACAGCTGGTGGGCATCGGCGCTATCGCGAGGCCGATCTGCTCGCTGTACTCAAGAGCGAAGCGCGACCGCGGCGACGTTTGTCACGCAAGGCGCTCACCGATCTGTCGTACACCCTCTACCATTCGCAACTCCTGTCGCAGGTCACAACTCGGCCTTGGTACGCACGCTATCGGCCGGAACATCTTGCTGAACTGCGAACACTCGGCCGACAACTCCTAGATCTGACCTTCCGGATTGTGAACCGCGCGGTCGACCGGGAGTCGCTCGTCCGTGCTGGCCGAGCAATCGGTCAACGATATGGTGAGGTGAGCGCAGCGGCTGGGCTGAGTCCAGCCGAAGCTGTCGAAGCCTTCCTTGCCTTCCGCGTCCCGACGTATGTAGCAATTGCGCAATTCGCCGAACGTGAGGAGATCCCGACGCGTCGCGTCTTGCGCGTTCTCAGCGAGCTCACGATGGTTCTCGACGAGGTTCTGCTCGCGACAGTGCAGGCACTCTCCAGTAGCGCCGTATCTAGTGAGAAGATCTCCCAGACTGGTCTTCAGGAGCAGTGAGTGAAAGGTACTGGATCCCATGCAAGAGGAAGAGCAACTGATTTTGCGTCACGAACTTCTCGGCGATGAAGAGCTCTTCACCTGTGTGCTTTGCCAGCACGTTCTCCCAATTCATGAGGCACAAGCAGTCCGCGGCGATGAGGTTGGCATGACCGACGTCGAGTTTGTTCTCGTTTGCCGCGAGTGTCTACGCGAGCTTCGGGGAAGGGATCATGTCCTTCCGCCGCCAGGCTGAGCACGTGTCAACGCACGCGCCCACGCGCCGCAACCCGCCACGTCGCGACGACCTCGCCGTTCCGTATGGCGAAGAGCTCGTCCTGTAGATTCACGACCGGGCAAACGTGGTTCGGAATGATTTCGAGTCTTTCACCCACCACCGGCCCGTCCACCCCCGGTGGCAACTCGACGACACCGTGCTCTTCGCTGAGGCGAGCAATCGTGGCCATCGGATAGTCAACTACATACCCGTATCCGGTTCGTCCCGGGGGCGGCGGATCGGAAGTAAGCGTCTTGCTCCCCGCATCAATGACTGCTCGGTCAGGTGATGGTCGGCTAATCACAGTCGTAAGGACACGTAACGCGACACGCTCTGGTCCGATCCGTCCAAACCGGAATGCGGCCGCATCGTAAAAAACATAGGTCCCTGGTCGCATTTCAGTCAGGCCCTCGACACGTGTCGTCGCGAAGGCTGCCGGTGTGGAGCCGACGCTCACGATGTCGACTGAAACGCCATGGCGCCGAAGGAGTGCCGCCGAAGACACGAGCGCTTCGCCCGCAGCGCGCGCAAGCTGCTCCATCTCTTCGGTCGTAGGAGCTCGTCCCGCATGTCCCTCGTGTGTCATCAGTCCACGGAGACGTAAACCGGGCATCTGCACGAGCTCATGCGCCAGCCGTAGCACTGGCTCACCAGGCTGGACACCAGCGCGGCGAAGACCGGTGTCAACCTCAATGACGACATCGAGCCGTTTCCCTAGTGCAGCGACTGCGCGGCTGAGGGGCTCGGCAACGGCAACACTATCTACAGCGACGGTAATGCGTGCGCGCTCGAGTAGACGCAGCAACCGCGCAATCTTCTGTTCTCCGACGACCTGATACGCCACGAGAATATCGTCCAGCACCCCCGCCTCAACCAGCGCCTCCACTTCGCCGAGTTTGGCGCAGGTGAACCCAATGGCCCCATACTGCCGTTGGAGTTGGGCAATTTCGATCGTCTTGTGTGTCTTGAAGTGGGGTCGGAGCGCGAGCCCGCGTGACCGCGCGTACTCAGCCATCTCCGCGATGTTCTGCTCGAGCCGATCGAGGTCCACAACCAGGCAAGGCGTATCAAGCTCTTTCCGATAGGGTGCCCCGTTCATTGCCCTTCCCTCTCCTCGGGCATAGCGTTCAGCGGCAAGATGCGAACGCGCCGACCTTCCACGCGCAGTCGTCCAGCAGCGTAGAGGCGAACCGCCTCTGGGTAGATTCGGCACTCTTCCGCGAAGACACGAGCAGCCAACGTCTCAGGTGTATCGTCTTCTTCGACCGGCACACAAGCCTGCAAGATGATTGGCCCACCGTCGAGCTCGTCCGTCACAAAATGGACGGTACACCCGCTGACCTTCATGCCGCTTGCGAGCACCGCACGGTGGACTCGCTCGCCATACATGCCCCGTCCCCCAAAGAGTGGTAAGAGCGACGGATGGATATTCATGATGCGCCAGGTATAGTCCGGGCGTACCGGTAACCGGCGCAGAAAACCAGCCATCAGCACCAGATCAATGGCCGAGGCATCGAGCGCGGCGTAGACACGCTCCGCAAAGACGTGCTCTGGCACGCCCTTTGAGGGGATAATCACGAGCGGTACCCCCGCCGCGCGGGCGATGTCATTCCCTGGAATGTTCTCCCGGTTACTGACGACTAACTCGATCCGCCCAGGGAGCTCACCCCGACGCTGAACCTGCAGCAGGTTGGCAAGTGTCCGCCCGCCTCCGGATATGAGTACGCCGATCCGTAACTCTCGCACGCGTTCTCCTCGCATTCGCTCCTCGTCACCCTGAGAAGTATCGGCCGTCGTTCGCTGCCTGTCACGTCTCCGATGTTCAGTACAATCGAGTCGTTACCCGCGCACGAACGCGCAGCGCGGGTTGGCATTGTGTGGCAAGCGGAGGCAACAAGACGTGTCTCGACCTAGCAATACACCCGCAGTGAGGAGTACGACCACGATTCCCCCGACCGACAGCGTCGTCATCCTCGATTTCGGTTCGCAGTATGCCCAGCTGATTGCCCGCCGGGTTCGCGAAGCCAATGTGTACTGTGAACTTGTGCCACACGACGTGAGTTGGGACGAGGTTGCTCACCTCCAGCCCAAAGGGGTCATCTTGTCCGGAGGGCCAGCCAGCGTCTACGAACCGGACGCTCCACAACTTCCCCAGTGGGTTCTCGAAAGCGGCCTTCCTGTGCTGGGAATCTGCTACGGGATGCAACTCCTGGCACAGGCGTTTGGTGGCACGGTGGCGCCCGCGCAGCAGCGCGAGTATGGCCCTGCACTCGTCGAGGTCGTGACCGAGCACCCGATCTTCACAGGCTTGCCACAGCGCTTTGACGTCTGGATGAGCCACGGGGATCGCATCGATGTCCTACCACCCGGTTTCGTTGCGCTCGCGCGCTCGGCCAATGCTCCCTTCGCTGCCATGGCACGCGGCAATTTGATCGGCTTACAGTTCCACCCAGAAGTCGCTCATACTCCGCTCGGGGCCGCAATGCTCCGCAACTTCCTGTACGACATCTGTGGCTGTGCCCCTACTTGGACACCGGAATCGTTCATCGAGCGGGCCGTCCGCGACATTCGCGAGCAAGTCGGGAAGGACCGCGTCTTGCTAGCGCTCTCCGGTGGCGTGGATTCGAGCGTCACGGCAGCACTGATCCATCGCGCAGTCGGTGAGCAGCTGACACCCGTCTTTGTCGATACCGGCTTGCTGCGCGAGGGAGAAGCGGAGACCATCCGTGAGGTCTTCGGACGCCATTTCCGCATGCCGCTTGTTGCGGTCGATGCCCGTGAACGGTTTCTTGCTCGTCTTCGCGGTGTGGTCGATCCGGAAGAAAAGCGCCGCCGGATTGGCGAAGAGTTCATACGCGTGTTCGAGACGGTCGCGCGCGAACGCGGCCCATTTCGCTTCCTCGCTCAGGGAACGTTGTATCCAGACGTTATCGAGAGTGCTGCACCCAACGCCTCGCGGACAGCTGCCAAAATCAAGACTCATCACAATGTTGGCGGTTTACCCGAGGATCTCCAGTTCGAGCTCCTGGAGCCTTTGCGCTATCTCTTCAAGGACGAAGTCCGCGCAATCGGCCGGTTGCTCGGCTTGCCCGAAGAGATCGTGCAGCGACAACCCTTCCCCGGCCCCGGACTCGCCGTGCGGATTATCGGCGAGGTGACCGAAGAGGCGCTCGCGATCGTCCGTCGTGCGGATGCGATTGTACGAGAAGAGATCGAGGCCGCTGGTCTTAGCGCTGCGCTCTGGCAATTCTTTGCTGTGCTGTTACCTGTTAAGTCCACCGGCGTCATGGGTGATCAACGAACCTATGCCCATGTTGTCGCTATCCGCGCTGTAACCAGCTCTGACGCCATGACAGCAGACTGGGCACGGCTTCCGCATGACCTTCTCGGGCGCTTGGCGAACCGGATTGTCAATGAGGTACCCGGTGTCAACCGCGTCGTCTATGATGTCACCTCCAAGCCACCAGCCACGATCGAATGGGAGTAAGGTATGGCTCGACGAGGCTTGACCGTCCTGGTCGTCGGGAGCGGCGGACGCGAGCACGCGCTGGTTTGGGCGTTGCAGCGCTCCCCCTCCGTAGAGCGCGTACTCGTCGCACCAGGGAATGGCGGAACTGCCGCGATCGCGGAGAACTTACCTATTCCAGCAACCGATATTCCAGCGCTGGTCGCCACAGCGCGTGACTATCGTGTCGATCTGACGGTCGTTGGCCCGGAGGAACCTCTGGCGCGTGGCCTTGCAGATGCCTTTCATGAGGCCGGACTCCTTGTCTTTGGTCCGACGGCGGCGGCAGCTCGGATCGAGGCGAGCAAAGCATGGGCAAAAGATGTGATGCGAGCAGCGGGCGTGCCCACTGCCCACGCGACCATCGTTACCGCGCTCGAAGAAGCTCTCAGCGTCCTGGATACGATGCGATTTCCCCTCGTCATCAAGGCCTCGGGACTTGCTGCCGGCAAGGGTGCGGTCGTTGTCAACGACCGCGCCGAGGCAGAACGCGTCCTGCACTGGATGCTCGTCGAACGCGGTCTCGGACCTGCTGCCGACCAGGTACTGCTCGAGGAGTACTTAGCAGGTCGCGAGGTTTCGTTCCTTGTCGTCACGGACGGAACGACGGTAGTGCCACTCCAACCTGCTCGCGACTATAAGCGGCTCGGGGACGGTGATACCGGTCCGAACACCGGTGGCATGGGTGCGTACGCTCCAGTGCCCGAGGTAACCCCAGAACTCCAACGCGAGATCCTTGAGCGGATCATCCATCCGACACTCACTGAATTGGCACGGCGCGGCATAACCTACCGTGGAGTGCTTTACGCTGGTCTCATGCTGACTGAGCGAGGGCCAGCAGTACTTGAGTTCAACTGCCGGTTCGGCGACCCAGAGACCCAGGTTATTCTTCCTTTACTCGAGAGTAGTTTGGCCGACCTGCTCCTCGCCGCTGCGCGTGGCGAACTCCACAGCGTTGCCCCATTACGCTGGCGTCCAGGCGTGAGCGTCACAGTCGTCCTGGCCTCGGGAGGCTACCCTGGTTCCTATGCTACGGGGTACCCCATTGAGGGGCTTGATGCTCTGCCCGATGACGTGCTCGTGTTCCATGCTGGCACACGGCGAGAGAACGGACGAATCGTGACTGCTGGGGGACGCGTTCTCAATGTCACCGCAGTCGCCCCGACCTTTGCAGCAGCACGCGAACGCGTCTACGCAGCGATCGACCACATCCGCTTTCCCGGAATGACTTACCGTCGAGATATCGCCTTGGCAGAAGTCGAGTCGGCCATCAAGCCGACAGCGCCACCGACGACCGGGACGGCGTGATCGCTACCCACCCGTGCCGCACTGCTGCCAGGATCGCATCCACGCGATCCTGAGCACCGAGCTTCCGCAAGATCGACGTCATGTGGTTCTTCACGGTCTGCTCGGTGATGAAGAGCGCCTCAGCAATCTCCTTGTTCGACATCCCTTGGGCGACACAGTCGAGAACCTGGAGTTCACGCACCGTCAGCGCAGTCTCTGGACTGTCGAATGCTGCTTCCCCGGCAACATAGCGCTGCAACTCACCAAGCACACGGCGCGCCAGTTCCGGCTTTTCCAAGATCTGGTGTGGCAAGCGGTCTTCACCGGCCGCGACCGCTTCGACGACCGCCAGCATCTCACGGGGATCGCTGTCCTTAGCAAGGAACGCGGCTGCGCCAACCTGTAGCGCTCCCAGCAGCCACTGCTCATCATGATCCGCCGAGAGGAGCACAACCGCGAGCTTGGGCAACTGCCGCTTCAATAGCCGTGCGACGTGGAGACCGTTAATCCCGGGTAAACGCACATCGATCAAGGCCACGTCCGGGTGATGAAGTTCCGCGCGTTGCACCGCCTCATGCCCAGAAGCTGCCTCTGCTACCACCCGGAATCGTCCGTGCTGATCCAACAATTGCCGCAGCGCGAAACGAAACAGCGGGTGATCATCGACGACGAGCACTCGCACGGTTCCCTGCCGCTTGCCAGAACTGTTACTCCGCATCGTCACTCCCCTCCCGTGTGGGAAGCTTTGCTACGAGTTTCCACTGTAGGAGATGATTCGACGATGCGGAATTAGTCACACGTTAGGAATCACCGGTCCTAGGATGGTGAGTACTGATGCCGCATGTACGTACTATGCCTAGCAGGCACATCAGCGCAGTTGCCACCCGAAGTACCCGAGTAGCCCAATGAGGCTCTTCGCATCGCTGATCTCCCCACGCGCAATTGCTAAACGCGCCTCATCTGTCGTCAGCTCCACGACACTCAGGCGCTCGTCCGCAGCTGGGCGCGGTTGACTCAACTCGAGTTCCTCGGCAATGAACACAACCAGCTCCTCGTCGGTCCACCCAGGACTCACCGCGAAACGAACCAACTCTCGTAACACTCCTGCGCGGTACCCGGTCTCTTCTTCCAGTTCTCGATGCGCACACGCCTCCGGTGACTCTCCTGGTTCCAAGGTGCCCGCCGGGAGCTCGAGCGACATCCGTCCAATTGCGTGGCGATATTGACGAACCAGAATCACGCGTCCGTCACCCTTCACTGCAAGGATCGCGACTGCCCCAGGGTGATGCACGATCTCTCGGACCCGTCGTTGTCCATCCGGGAGAACAACGTCGTCACGGTACACCGTGATCAGCCGACCCGCAAAGACGACTTCACGATGAAGCAACTGTTCCTGCATGGCACATTACTCCTCTTCCGACCAATCGACGAGTTGACACGGCACGCTTCACTGTACTCACTGGCAAGGCCGAACGTCCCTCCGTTCTGCCTTGAGAATGATGCCGGAGGGTTCCGCCGTGACGCTGCAGGTGCTGAACCTCACCGTGTAGCGGTGGGTAGAGACTCTGAGTTCAGTGTGGCTCCACCACGGGCATCATCGGTGCACAGCACAGGGGCACGCAATGTGCCACGGGCACGACGCCATCCTGGGCACTTTTCCCAAGAGCGCGAATCAGCGCACCTTCTGCCTCGATCTGTGCCTTGGGGAGTCGGAAGACACCGAGCAGCAAAACAGCGTACTGCAATCACACGAGCGTGGACCCCTACTCGACGAGCGCAAGAGTTCGCCATTCTTTACGCTGCCGGTAAGGTATTCCGTACTCACAGGTTCACGCAGTGTCGGGAACGTGACCGACTGGGGTAACCGATCACGCGGGGGACCAGATCACAAAACCAGTAAGAGTGGTTCAGAGAGCTAACGGAGGCGCCGGGCGGATTCGAACCGCCGAATCGCGGTTTTGCAGACCGCTGCCTTAGGCCGCTTGGCTACGGCGCCCTTCATCTCTCCGTGGATAGTATAGCACTGCCCCACCTCTCAGCGCTGCCCCTGCGTAGGTATGGATCATTCTAGGCGCTCTAGGCGCTCACGAATCGCCTGCTCTCCACCTGAATCCACCGCAATTGCACACGTGAGGATCAATCCAGTCCGACCCACACCACGCCCCACTTCTCTAGAGCAAGCCCCCTCCGTGTCGGTTGCTCCACCCATTGCCCTCAATTTCGTCAAAGGGCTGCACTCTGACCCGACTCGATGCACCGTCACGAACGTCTCGACGACCTTGGGAAGTCCACGTGCCTAAATGAGCTGAGACGGGAATACTTTCGTTCCTGCATGTGATCCTTACGGCTTCGCTCGGCACCTGTGCACAGCCTCGCTTCCAGGCACGCAACGGAAACATCGAAATCTCGTCATTGCACACACGCGGTTTCACATCGCCGCTATCGAAGGACAACCAGCCCTCGATCGGTTACGCGCGCTTCGGGAATCACTGAAAGGGCCATAAATGAGAGCAGGGCGAACGGAGCGGGCACCGTGCTCCCTAGTTCGCGCGCAACCTGCTCGACGGCCTCGTATTGCGCAGCCACCACCTCCAAGGGTTCCGGCGACAGGATGCCCGCTACCGGCAACGCCAATTGCGCTCGTACCTCTCCGGCAACGACTGCAGCCAGACCACCCCGCATCGCCGCGATCGTCTCAATTGTCCGCAGGATGTCCGCGTCATCGACGCCGACCACGACGATGTTGTGCGCATCGTGGGCAATCGACGAGCCGATCGCCCCACGCTTCAAACCAAAACCACGGACCAGCCCCACACCGACCTGCCCCGTCGCCCGGTGTCGCTCCACAACGACAAGTTTCAGAAGATCCCGATCCGGATCCGCTTTCACCTCTCCATCCCGGACTGTCGGCTCTACTTCGATGGCCCGCGTGACAATCTGCCCTGGAATCGCCTCCACTGCGACCATTCGGGCGGTTGCCGGAATGCGCAGCTGTGTCGGCTCGATCGGCGCGATGTGCACGGTGTCGAGGAGCCACGCAGGGATTGCTCGCTCGACCGTGAAGAGCGCTTTTCCGTCTTCCGCAACAACTTCGCCACGGAACAGCACGAGAGAGGGTCGAATGTCGTCAAGGCGCTCGAAGACTACCAGATTGGCCCAGTAACCTGGTGCCACTAAGCCATATCCATCGAGTCCCCAGTACTCGGCGGTATTCAGGGTAGCCAGGCGGATCGCCCGAATCGGGTCGAGGCCAGCCGCGATAGCCTTGCGTAAGATCGCATCCACGTGACCGTCATGGAGCAGCGTCGCGCAGTCGCGATCATCGCTGGCGAAGCAGCACTGTGGGTAGGTCGCATCGGTCACCAGGGGAAGGAGCTCCAGCAAGTTATGCTCAGTGGAGCCCTCACGGATCATGATGCGCAGCCCACGACGCAGCTTCTCGCGTGCTTCCTCCAACCGCGTTGACTCATGATCTGAGCCCATACCCGAAGCGATATACGCGTTCAAACGATGCCCGCGCAAGCCTGGTGCATGCCCATCGCGACGCCGTGCTGGTAAGCTCAACTTCTCGTAGATCTCCGTATCGCCCGCAAGGACGCCGGGGAAGTTCATCATCTCACCAAGCGCGACGGCATTGGGAAGCGCAAGCCCTTCCCGGATCGCCGCTGCGTCCATGACCGCTCCAGCACTTTCGAACGGGCTCGCTGGCACACAGGAGGGAATGGTAAAGAAGACACCCAGCGGAAGTGCCGCGGACGCCTCAGCCAAGGCACGAATGCCAGGCAGACCGACCACGTTCGCAATTTCGTGCGGATCGGTCACCACCGCTCCAGTGCCATGCGGGACAACAGCTCGTGCGAACTGGTCAATCCATAAAAGTGAACTTTCTACATGGACATGTCCATCGATAAAGGACGGTGCCAGATACGCGCCAGCGAGATCGATTTCCCGCTCACCAGCAGGATAGTCTCCGACACCCGCAATTCGCCCATAGACGATCGCGACATCCGCTTCTTCGATCTCTCCGCTCGCCACGTTGACGACGCGCGCGTGCCGCAGGACGAGATCTGCCGGCTCCTCTCCCAACGCCACACGAAGCAGTCGTCGCCACTGTTCGAGTGCCAATCCCTCGATCCCAAGACTCACCATGGCGATCCCCCTCTCAGTCGAGGAGCCGTTCCTCGATCCGCGTCAGCAACTCATCCAACTGCTCCAAGAGCGAAGACACCACGTCGGGCAACATGCTACCAGCACTAAACGGGATCTCCGTACTCAGGCGTACCCCGACACCGTGCTCCTGTTCGTCCCACCAGGCATCCGAAAGCAGTTCTTCGCCAGGGGCAAGTGGTGCACTCCGAATCATCTCGACGAGGCGCGTGAGCGTCATGCGTGCCAGACGCTCTCTGATAATCCGTCGTCTTTCATCCTCTTCGTCGAAGAAGAGACCAGGTGAGACGTCCCACACCTCGACCAGATACCCGTCCGAGCCTATGCGGACATCGACTCTTCCAGACTCGGTATCGCAGGCGACAAGCCAGCGGCCGTCTTCACCGTAGAGTGGATATGCCCAAAACCCAGCGGACCGAAGCACCTGAACGACCGGTTCTAAGGCAGCTCGTGTGTCACGCGTCGTCATCGTCCGACCTCACCCTGTCATCTGCGAGGAGACGCCGAGCCACCTCAACCAGCGCCTCCACTTGCTCTCGTTCGTGGGCAGGCAAATCGGCTTGCGCCATCAGTATTACCCCTGGCCGGAGTTCCCAGCGATACCAGAGTGTCGCCTGAAGATCTAGGCTTTCACCTACCCACGTCAGCTCGGATCGAATCTCCTCCAAACCCAGTCGGCGTGCACGCAGTTGTTGGATAACCTTGAGCCGCTGGAGATGGGCGGTACCATACCGGGCAGTGGGTCCGCGCCCCACAGGTGGCGGCAGCAACCCGCGCGCCACATAGTAGCGGATCCGGCGTGGCGGTACGCCAGAGCGTTCAGCGAGTTCCTGAATGCTCATTGCTCGTTGGTTCGCGTCCACTCGCATGAAGCACCCGTCACCTTCGGCTGCATGAAGTATGCTCGCTATCAGGCCGACGATCGTCATGAAGGGTGAAGGTATCGATGGAGAAGCACGATACGGACTTTTGGCAGTCTCCCTTCCTGCTCGTCGGTGTCGTCCATCTCTTACCCCTACCAGGAACTCCACGCTTCACCGGCTCGTTTGCTACAGTCCGTGAGCGCGCGCTCCGAGACGCTGAGGCATACGTGCGTGGTGGTGCACACGCACTGCTCATCGAGAACTTTGGCGATGTTCCCTTCCACAAGGAACGTGTCGAACCCCATGTGATCGCTGCAATGGCGCTCATTGTCGAGGATATTCGCCGAGCAACCGGGCTGCCGATCGGTGTGAATGTCCTCCGTAACGATGCACTGGCTGCACTCGGGATCGCCGCGGCCACAGGAGCCCGCTTCGTTCGCGTCAATGTCCACGTCGGTGCAATGCTGACCGATCAAGGAATCATCGAGGGGAAGGCCGATGAGACGCTGCGCTACCGGACACTGCTTGGAGCATCTGTCCAAATCTGGGCCGACGTCCACGTCAAGCACGGTACCCCTCTCGCCCCACAGTCACTCGAAGAAGCGGCGGTCGAAACGGTCGAGCGTGGCCTTGCCGACGCGCTCATCGTCACCGGGTCGTCCACGGGGCAACCTCCGCGCCTCGAGGACGCCACCAGTATCCGGCAGAGGCTTCCAGGTGTCCCGCTCCTCCTCGGCAGCGGTATCACGCCGCAGAACGTCGCACCGTTTCTCAGCGTGGCGAATGGGGCAATTGTTGGGACGTGGGCTAAGGTGGATGGGATAGTCCACAACCCGGTCGACGAGCATCGCGTTCGCCAACTTGTCCAGACGATCGCCGCGCTCGTCTCCATCCGCCACGCTGGATGAAGGCAATCCGCAGCCCCTGTGCACTCGAGGCCTCCGTGCCCGGGGAGGCAAGAAGCGAATCGTGCGTCTAGGAAGCACACTGTGGCTACTTCGGTTACCGTCGTGCTGCAACGCAGGAGTGCTACCATGCGTGAGCTCTCGGATTCACCTCACTGTGTGGGCCGGACATCGATGACATCCAGTTCCACTCGGTCTTGGCCATTCCAGGAGCTCCGTCGAAGCGTGAACGCGATGTCGATCCGGCCCATGCGGCGCAGCCGCTCGTATTCTTCGCCGCCTTCAAACCACACCGCCTGCCGTATCGTTCCGTCCCGCGCCACGACCGTAAACCGCAAGTGACGACCATCCTGAGTTCGCCAGACATCCACTGCTGACACGTTGCGTAGCAGACACCGTGGTACCGGATTCCCATGGCCGAACGGCTCCAGACGGGAGAGCACCTCCCATGTATCAAGCGAAATCTGAAAAGGATGGAGTTCGAGATCCAGGTCGAGCGGCAAAGCAGGTTCGCGATCACCAAATGCCTCTGAAGCCAATTGCAGAAGGCGAGCCTCGAGTTCGGCAATCCGTTCGGTCGGGAGCGTCAATCCTGCCGCCGCGCTGTGTCCACCATGATCGAGCAAAAGATCTCGGCAGCGCTCCAACGCTGCCGAAATATCGAATCCATCCACACTTCGAGCCGAGCCGCGACTGACGTCTTCACTCTGAGAGAGGAGAACAACAGGTCGGGCATATCGACTGACAAGCTTGCTCGCTGCTAACCCGACAAGTCCCACATGCCAGGCTTCGTCAGCCAACACGAGGACGGGAGGGAGCGTGGAGCGGACGCGAAGATACTGTTCTGCCTGGCGGAGCACCTGCTCGATGGCGCGCTGACGCGCCGCGTTCAATTCGGAAAGCCGCCGTGCTAGTCGCTGAGCATGATCGACGTCCTCGGCTAAGAGCAGGTCGAGCGCAAGCTGCGGATCATCCATCCTCCCGGCCGCGTTGAGCCGTGGCCCGAGCACATACCCGCAGTGCCAACTCGTAATGCGACGCTGCCGGTCGCTGCCCAGGCCAGCAATCGTCGCGAGGACTTGTAGACCGATCGGCGCGGAGTCCCAGAACCGCTCGAGGCCGGAGGCAACCAGCGTCCGGTTTGTCTCAACCAACGGCACGACATCGGCGACCGTCCCAAGCGCAACAAGCGGAAGATAGCGTGCAGCAGCACGATCACCCAAGAGCGCACGCGCTAACTGGTAGGCCACTCCAACCGCCGCCAACGTCCGAAACACCGGGGGCGCATCCGGCCGCTTGACGGAGACGAAGACGAGATCTTCTGGCCAATCGAGACGATGCACATCGTGGTGATCGAGCACAATGACCGGAATGCCGGCTTTTTGGACAGCACACAGCGCGTCCCAGTCTCCTGTTCCGCAATCGACAGTGACAAGGAGGGAGGGGTTCTGCTCCACTATACGAGGGACATGGTGAGGATGAAATCCGTATCCGTCGTGCAACCGATGGGGGACGATTGGTTTCACAGCGAGGCCGAGTTCCCGAAAAACGAACGTCAAGAGCGCTGTCGCGGTAAGCCCATCGACGTCGTAATCACCAAAGACCACCACCGGTCGTGACGATTGGCGAACCGCTTGGATCAGCAAGACGGCTCGCTGCAAATCCGGCAGAATCCTTGGGTCAGGCAAATCGTCGTATCTTGGGGAGAGAAACCGCTGCGCCGCATCTCGGTCGCGGATGCCACGGCGATACAGTACCGCACTGAGCAATGGATGTTCCGTCAAGGACCATGCTGCATCGGCAAGTGCGTCTGGCTCGCGCCAGCGATAACGAGACATGGCACCGGTCCTCACGACGCAATGTCGCCGCGTACGGGCTCTATCAGGAACAATGCCCGGTGCACGAGGGTCGTGACCTCTCGATGGAAGATCACAGACCCTTCCGTCACACTCGTCTCCGTTCGAGCCGTGCGTCAGGGTCAGGGGCCTCTTCCACGGCCACAAAGACTGCACGCGTCAAGGGTGTGCCAACGTAGTGCTCCTGGTTGCCCACGCGAATGCGCAAGGGACCTTCAAACGGCAGACGTTCGAGGACTTCCACCCGCGTCCCCGGACGGATGCCAAGTTCGGCAAGATAGCGCAGCTGCGCGCGATCGTGATCAGCAACGTGAAGCACCTCGACCGACTGCCCCGGTGACACGTCCTCTAATCGCACGCAGGGGCGTTCCGGCAAGGAGCCGTCGCTGCGAGGGATAGGATGGCCATGAGGATCAGCGGTGGGGAAGCCGAGTCGTGCGTCGATCCAAGATTCGAGCTCCTCAGACAGCCCATGCTCTAGCCGATCTGCCTCCTCGTGAACAGCATCCCAGGGATACCCAAGAAGCTCGGTCAGAAACAGTTCGAGTAGACGATGATGCCGGATCACCTCCAGTGCCACGTCGCGCCCGCGCTCTGTCAGGCGCACACCGCGGTACGGCTGGTGCTCGACCAAATGCAGTGCGGCCAGACGCTTCAGCATGTTGGTCACTGAGGGGCTCTGCACACCGAGCCGCTCGGCAATAGCTTGCGTGGTGACCCGCCCCTCCTCGCGTTCAAGTGCGAAGATGACCTTCAGGTAGTCCTCCATTGCATGGGTGATCGGCGACCGGCCCCCGGATCGTCTCTGCTGCCGCACTGGTACACTCCCTGCGACCTGCGCCCGATGTGGGCATGCGCTCCACGTCGAGCCAAGTATACGTGGAACACTTGTTCGAAGGATGGCGCAGTGGTCTCGAAAGTTGTCCCGCTAAGACGACTCGTTCCGTGGGTGAGTGCACTCGGTCTCCTTGTGCTCGCACGCGCCAGTCTTGAGCCGCGACGACTACAGTTTCGCATCGTCCGTATCAGTCTCCCGCGTGTCGACGCTCCACTCACCGGCCTCCGCCTGGCCTTCCTTACCGATTTCCATATCGGCGGTCCAGGCCCAAGTGCTGCCCTCACTGTAGCAGCGCTGGAGCAGCTCCGTGCTTGGGAGCCCGATATCGTGCTCCTGGGCGGCGACTACTTCGACCAGGGGCGAATCGTCCCGACCACCGTCTTCGATAGCCTTCCACTGTTTCCACGTGTCTACGCTGTTCTTGGGAATCACGACCACCGACGCGGCCCTGAGAACGCGTCCGCAATCGCGCGTTTCCTCGCATCACGGGGTGCCATCGTTCTCCAGAACGAGCGACTCCTTGTGACGGTCGAACGAAACCACCGCGCCATGACAGTCGAACTCGTCGGTCTGGACGATCCCTACACTGGCCTCGATGATCCAAGCCTGCTCGCAAATCCACCCGGTGCCTTTCCCCGTATCCTGCTCGCTCATGCACCGCTGCTTCTTGACCGCATCCCTATTGGGTGCGCCGATCTGGCACTCTTCGGTCACACCCACTGGGGCCAAATCCGGCTAGCACCCTCTCGGCAGATCGGACTGTTGGACGCAGCGTGGTACTTTGACCGAATTAGACGGAAGCCACACTCACGGCTGCAACGCGGCTGGTTCTGGGAACGCGGTATGCTCGCCTACGTGAGCGCCGGGATCGGCCTGACACAACTGCCATTCCGCCTGTTCGCGCCCCCCGAAGTGCTCCTTCTCGAGTTCGATGCAGAGGCCATGGATCCACGCTGGCCATGCGACGATCCCCGACGATTCGTTCGAGTGGCAAACTCGTGGTAACCTGGCGAACCCGGGGAGGCAAGCGATGGAGAATCCGGTTCGGATTTTGGCTATCGATGCCGGCGCTGGAACACAAGACATCGTTCTTTACGAGTCGAACCGGACCCCCGAAAACTGCGTCAAACTAGTCCTTCCGTCGCAGACTCAGATCGTCGCGGCACGAATCCGCGCGATCACGATCCGAGGAAACCCACTCTATCTCGCTGGGACATTGATGGGTGGCGGAGCAAGTAGCGAAGCCATCCGGGCCCATCTCGCCGCCGGCCTCCCTGTGAGCGCACATCCTGACGCTGCTCGGACGTTGCACAACGATCTCGAACGCGTCCGCGCTCTGGGAATCGATCTCACCGAAGTTCCGCCTCTCGGGGCGGAGGTCGTCTGGCTTGGCGATGTGGACGTCGCGGCTCTGACGACAGCGCTCCGCCTCTTTGAGGTTGAACCACCAGCACTCTGGGCAATTGCCGTGCAGGATCACGGCTATGACGAGCACGAGGCGGCACACGAGTACCGCTACCAGTTCCTGCGTGACCTTCTTGCCCAAACGAACGATGTGCGTTTCCTTGCCTTCCGCACGCCTCCTTCGTATCTCCTCCGCATGCGGGCAGTTCAGCGACTCGTCCCTGGTTGCGTCCTGATGGATACAGGGCCCGCTGCTGTCCTCGGTGCCCTCTGCGATCCAGTAGTCTGGCGTGCTGCTCGACATGAGGGAGCTGTAGTCGTCAATGTCGGAAACATGCACACCTTCGCTGTTGCCGTTCGTGGTGTCCAAATTTATGGGTTATTCGAACACCACACAGGTGGAATCACTTCGCAGGTTCTCCAGGAACTCGTTAATGCGCTCCAGTTCGGACGCCTCACGCACGACCAGGTCATCCATCTCGGTGGACATGGCGCGGTACTCACTGCCGAGTACAGGCGAGCAGCACCGTTCCCCTTCGTGGCTATCACCGGACCAAACCGCGCCCTCGCACGATCGCTTGGCTGGTACGAGGCGGCTCCCTATGGCGACATGATGGTGACCGGTGCCTACGGATTGGTCGAAGCGACACTTCGGTTGCTCGAGCAGGAGACCGGCAAGAGACAGCCAACCCTCCTGCCGCAGGCCGATAGTTAGGCTTCCCGCACAGCGAGCCGCTCCACGATTTCATGCAGCGGTGCAGTGCGCTCGGCCGGCAAGCCAAGTTCGCCGAGACAAGCCAGCGCTTCAACGTGGAGGCGCCGAACCGTTTCCTGCATCGCCGCCTCGACACCATACTGCTCAAGCAGCGTCAGTAGTCTCTCCACAGTGGCAGGGTCGAGGTCTTGTTCATGGCGCCATGCGAAGTGAATCCACGCACGGTCATCCGGACTCGCTCGCTCGAGAAGGATCAGGATCGGGAGACTCTTCTTCCGGCGTCGCAAGTCGTCACCACGCGCCTTGCCGGTCTGCAACGGATCGCCCCACACGCCCAGATAATCATCTTGCACCTGGAAGCCGAGCCCAAGCGCGCGACCAAAGTCCGCGAATCGTTCGGCGAGTTCGCTGGATGCTCCGGCCACCATCGCGCCTGCCCAGGCAGCATAGGCGGTCAGTGCAGCCGTTTTGCGCTCGATCATCCCAAAGTACTCGTCTCTTGTCACCTCGTCGCGCGATTCGAAGCTCAGATCCAAGACTTGCCCTTCAACAATCCGGAGCGCCGTCTCGTTTAGTCGAGACAGAAGTTCCATCCCCCGTGTTGCTTCCAGCTGTGACGCTGCCTCCAACGCCGCGAGCTGGCTCAATGCAAATAAAGCATCACCGGCATTGATCGCCTGGGCATCACCCCACAATGCCCACACCGTCGGTCGGTGCCGACGCGTCATACTGCGGTCTTGGATATCGTCATGAATGAGCGTGAAGTTGTGAAGGAGTTCGATCGCCGCTGCAATCCACGCAGCCTGCTGCGGCGTACCGCCAGCAGCGGTGCAAGCCCGGAGGCAGAGAAGCGGCCGGAAGCGTTTGCCGGAGCTTACTCCGGTTGGTTGAAACCGTTCATCGAGCCAACCAAGGTGATAAGAGAGGACGCGGTAGATCGGGAGACTCCCTTCGACAGCAGGAAATCGTGCTGCCTGCCGCTCCACAATCGCTCGCATCGCGTCCTCGACGACCTGTATCTCCGACTCCATGCGGTGATCCTCCATCCGCTCTTTTCGCAGCTTCAACGTTTGCAAACGTCATGGGTCATACTTTATAGTGATGGTCGTGATCGTCACACACCGGAGCTGTCCAGACCCGTCGGCGGGCAGTTCCGGTGTGGGACGGTCGAATGGTGGAGGGTGAACGATGTTTGTCATCGATCCAATGTACTTCGTCTTCCTCGCTCCGGCCCTGATCCTGATGCTCTATGCGCAGTGGCGCGTCCGCTCCACAGTCGGCAGGTACGGACAGGTGCCGAACGGGCGCGGCCTGACCGGCGCCCAAGTGGCGCGGCTCATTCTAGACAATAATGGTCTTTTCGACGTGCCCGTCGAGCTCACTCCGGGTGAACTCACTGACCACTACGATCCGCTGCGGCGAGTGGTTCGACTCTCCGAGCCAGTCTACTATGGGCGGTCAGTCGCTGCCTTAGGGATCGCTGCACACGAGACGGGACACGCCATCCAGCACAAACTCGGTTATTTGCCCTTGCAACTGCGGACAGCCATCGTTCCGGTCGTAACCTTTGGAACAAACATTGGCTGGATCTTGATCCTGGCTGGCATTGTGATCGGACTGACCGGCCTGGCCTGGGTTGGTGTCGCACTCTTCGCAGCCGGTGCTCTCTTTGCGCTGCTCACGCTACCGGTTGAGTTCGATGCAAGCCGGCGAGCCTTGCAAGCACTGACCACGATGGGACTTGTCGATCGCACGGAACTCGCTCAGAGCCGTGAGACGCTCAACGCCGCAGCACTCACCTACGTTGCGGGCCTCTTGATGGCGGTGATGCAATTGCTCTACTGGGTGAGCGTCGTAAGCGGCATGCAACGGCGGAGCGAGTGACACCCAGGCACGCGAGAAGTTCGGCGCTCGGGTATGCCCGAGCGCCGTTCTGTTTCACGGCTCTCCTGGGGACCCCGGCATGGTAGGCTCGGTGTGTCACCGAGGGGGATCTCGGAACTGAAGGGAGGGAGTCATGACAATCGACATTATGGAGCGGCGAGCGATTCTGCAGGATATCCAAAGTGCGTGGGTAGAGCTCCGTAACGCAATTCGCAGCCTCACCGAACATGAGATCGTGGAAACTGGCTCTTGGGGCACGCACTCCATCAAAGACTTGATGGCCCACATTGCGACGTGGGAGCGATTGTTGATCCAGCGAATCCAAGCGCTGGAAGAAGGGCGTGAGCCACCCACCATAGAAGATATCGACGCATTCAATGAGGAAGACATCCGCCGCAACGAGCAGCTATCTCTGCGTGAGGTGTGGGATCGCTTCTTGGGAACGCACGAGAAGCTACTCGAGATCTTGGAGCGGACGCCGGTCTTGACACGAGAGCTTGTTGCTCCCGACACGTATGAGCATTACCGGGAGCATCTCCAAGATATCCTGGAGTACGAAAAGCGACGCTCGCCGAGTCGACGGCTCAAGAAGGAGTAACCGCGCTTCAAGCGGCACCAACCCTCTCACAAAGCCCGACGGGCCGGGTATGTCTCCCGGCCCGTCCTCACGTGTCCATTGCTCGTTCAAGCACTCTGCTCGTACCGGAATTCAATCGGTTCGTCATTCGCAGCCAAGAGGAGCGGCGGCCGGCGCCGGTAGATGACATCAGCGGTGATGACACACTTGCGCACACCCTGCATCGAGGGGAGTTCGTACATCACGTCAAGGAGCACCTCTTCAAGGGTGGTCCGCAGTCCGCGGGCACCAGTCCCTCGCCGTTCCGCCAGATCTGCAGTGGCGTGGAGCGCGTCTGGTGTGAAAATCAGTTCGACATGGTCCAGTGCGAAGATCTTTTGGTACTGCTTGACGATTGCGTTCTTCGGCTCCACCAGGATCCGGACGAGATCGTCATGAGTGAGCGGGTCCAGCGCCGCCACGACCGGTAGCCGGCCGATAAATTCGGGGATAAGGCCGAACTTCAGGAGATCATCTGGGATAACCTGATGGAGCACGTTCTCCTCACGGCCATCCTGCTTTGCCCGCTTGCCAAAGCCGATTGTCGAGTCTTTCCCAATGCGGCGCCGGACGATCTCATCCAAGCCCTCGAAGGCGCCACCGCAGATGAAGAGGATGTTGCGAGTATCGATCTGAATGTACTCTTGGTGAGGATGTTTCCGGCCACCATGCGGTGGTACGTTGGCGATCGTTCCCTCGAGGATCTTCAGAAGCGCCTGCTGGACTCCTTCTCCCGAGACATCGCGCGTAATAGAAGGGCTATCGCTCTTCCGCGCGATCTTATCGATCTCATCGATATAGATAATGCCTGTCTGTGCCCGCTGGACGTCACCACCGGCTGCCTGGATCAGCCGGAGCAAGATGTTCTCTACATCCTCCCCAACGTATCCGGCCTCGGTGAGCGTCGTGGCATCCGAGATGGAGAAGGGGACGTCAAGCAACTTCGCGAGCGTCTGCGCCAAAAGCGTCTTGCCGCTCCCTGTTGGGCCGATCAGGAGAATATTGCTCTTCTGAAGTTCCACGTCGCTCTCATCGCCCAACAGGATCCGCTTGTAGTGATTGTAGACAGCGACCGAGAGGACCTTTTTGGCACGTTCCTGTCCAATGACATACTGGCTGAGCTGCTCGTACAGCTGCTTCGGCGTCGGGATCTGCGTCAACGTGGGGGCAGGACGCCGCGGTGGCGCCTCTTCCTGGATGATCTCCTGGCAGAGTTGGACGCATTCGTCGCAGATGTAGACACCGTTCGGGCCGGCGATGAGTCGCCGAACCTCCTCTTGGCTCTTACCACAGAATGAACAGCGGTAAAAGACGCGTCCCCCACGTGTGGTCATTCCCATCGCCCCTTCTCCACCGTCGTGTCCGCCTCCTAGGCCCGCTGCAACTTTACCGGCTCAAGCACGTGATCGACGATCCCGTATTCCTTGGCCTCGTATGCGCTCATGAAGTAATCCCGCTCGGTATCACGCTTCACACGCTCGAATGGCTGACCAGTGTGGAAGGCCAGGAGTTCGGTCAGCATCGTTGTCAGGTTCAGTGTCTCGCGCGCCTGGATCTCGATATCTGGCACCGAACCGCGGAAGCCAGACGTCCCTTGATGGATCAGCACCCGTGAATGCGGCAGTGCGAAGCGCTTCCCCTTTGCGCCCGCGGCGAGCAGAACCGCTGCCATGCTCGCACCGAGTCCAACGCAGTAGGTCGCCACATCCGGCTCAATCATCTGCATCGTGTCGTAGATCGCGAGCCCAGCGTACACAAGGCCACCAGGACTGTTGATGTACAGCTTGATATCAGCCTCCGGATTCTCATGCGCCAAGAAGAGCATCTGGGCAATCACCGCATTGGCCACTTGATCATCGATCGGCGTGCCCAGGAAGATAATACGATCACGAAGCAGCCGAGAATAGATGTCGTACGCACGCTCTCCTCGGCTGGTCGTTTCGATCACCATGGGAATGACAAGTTCGGGTCGGATGTCGCGCTCCATGATGCCTCCTCGCCGTTTTAGGCTTGTTCGCTGCTTTCCGTCGTCTCGGTTTGATTATCCTCGGCATTCACTGCAGTCTCCGTCCCGGGTACCGGCTCCTCACTGAGTGCTGCCGTATCGACGGAGCCACTGGTTCCCTCGCTCTCGGTCACCGGCTCTTCCGCTTCTCCCGTCAAGAGAGCTGCGGCTTCACCAACTACCGGTCCGCGACCCTCGGTGACCAACTCGAGGAGTCGCTCACTCACCTTCCGTTCATGGAGTTCATCGGCCAGATAACTCCGGATCGACGGCACATTGTAGACCGCCCGGTACTCCTCCGGACGCCCACTCGCCACCGCGAGCCGTTCGATCTCCTCCTCGAGCTCCTCTTCAGTGACCGAGATTCCTTCGGCCTGCGCGAAGGCCTCGAGCACAACATAGCGGCGCAAGCGCTGCTCTGCCTCCGGTCGGAGCTCTTGCGCGAATTCCTCCAACGTCTTTCCTTGGAAGCGCAAGAACTCCTCGAGACTGCTCCCTTGCTGCCGCAGCCGATCCCGTAGCCGTTCCAAATCAGCTGCGACTTGCCGGTCAATGAGTGCGGGCGGAATCTCGACCTTTGCGACCTCCAAGAGCCGCTCCACCGCAGCTTGGAGCACCTCCGCTCGCGCCGCCTGCGCCTTCTGGCGCAAGAGATCACGACGAACCCGCTCGCGCAGCTCCGCGAGCGACTGAACGCCGAAGGACTGCGCGAACGCATCATCGAGTTCCGGAAGTTCGCGCTCCTTCACCTCGTGCAAGACCACCCGATAGTGGAGTGTCTTACCACGGAGCTCTGGACTGACGCGCTCGTCGTCTTCGGCGAAGGCGATATCGAACTCAGTCTGCTCACCGGGCAAAAGCGAGCGGATCGCCTGGTCGATCTCGGCGAACAGGTTGCTTTCGCCAAGGACGAAGGTCGCATTGCGGAGTGGCTCCTGGAACGGCTGCTCACCTTCATATGCCTCGATGTCCACAACAACTTGATCACCATCCTGCGGGTGCCGAGGCTCGGCCGGCGTTCGCCAAACCGCCTGGCCACGCCGGAGCCCCTCGATGACCTGCTCGATCTCTTCATCTGTCACGGTAACTTCGCGAGGCTCGATCCGAATCTCACGATACCCGTCCAGCTCCGCTTGTGGATAGACCTGGACTTCGACCCGGAACGCGAGCGGCTCATCCTGGTAGATCTCGACTTCCGGATCGGAGACGGGGACGAGCTGGTGCTGTTGGAGCGCCTCGCGATACAGCCGATCCATCAACTCCCGTTGCGCCTCAGCGACGATCAGTTCTCGCCCGACTCGCCGCTCCACAAGAGCGCGCGGAGCTCGCCCCGGACGAAAGCCGGGCACCTGCACCTGTTGGCTGATCCGCCGGAGCGCCCGTTCGAGTGCCGCGCGGAACTCCTCCTCATCTGCCGCAATGTCAAGTCGCACCGTGCTCTGCGGCAGACGCTCGACCGTGACCTTCACCAGCGCCCCTCCCTGTCCATCGACACGATCCACTCTCATCGCCCTCGCCCGTTCGGTGTCTTACCTGTATCTTTCCCCGCCGCGACAGATGCACGCACTGCGCGGACTCGCCGCGGCCTCCAGCGTTGCCGAGGGCCGACGTGCAAGGCTAATCCTACTCTGTCACGGTTACCTGTAACCAGCGCCCCCTCTGTGCTAAGGTTGTCGCGCAGCGCGCCAAGGGATGTGGCGCCAGGGTGCAACGATGACGACGGAGCTCGCCGATCGCCAAACTCGCCATCACCTTGTCACCCCGCAGGGACGATGCCATGTGCGACAGCTCCGACGCGCTCTCGCGATCGGAACTGTGGCGCACATGGAGCTTGTACCGTGGGGCTCAAACGACACGTTCGCCGTGCTCCTTGAGCAAGACATTGTTCCAGGTCTGATCGGTATTTACAAGCCAGCACGTGGTGAGGCACCGCTGTGGGACTTTCCAGCTGGCACCCTCTATAAGCGCGAGTACGCCAGTTATCTTTTAAGTCGCGTCTTGGGCTGGACGTTCATTCCACCAACCGTGATCCGCGACGGGCCATATGGCATCGGGACCGTCCAGCTTTTCATTGAACCGGAGGACCGACCGCTGCGCGGCCCAGCGTTTCGCTCCCAGCTCCAACGGATCGCGCTCTTTGATCTGCTCACGAACAATGCCGACCGAAAGGCGAGTCACCTCTTTCAGGGACGTTTTGATCGACGCGTGTGGGGAATCGATCACGGACTGACCTTCCATGTCGATCCAAAGCTGCGCACGGTTCTTTGGGACTTTTGCGGTGAGCCGATTCCTCTCACACTCGTTGCAGATCTCCGCCGGTTGCTCCGTCACCGACGGCAGGTGCAGCGCCTCTTAGCACCGTTCCTGAGTGCACAAGAACTCGCCGTGTTTTGGCAGCGATGCGCAGCGCTCCTCGCGCGGCCAATCTATCCAGTGCTCAACCCGCGCCGCAATATCCCCTATGGATGGTGAGCATCCGCTCCCCACCTGCCTACCAATCGGCAGTGTTTCCCTTTACCAGACGCGTTGAGCAGAGTAGCCCAGCACAGGCGCTGTGGTAACCGAGCGCCGGCAATATCAGCCAAACTCGGCGGCGCAGCAGGCAGCAAGCCTACACGGCGGCGCATGGCGATGCCAGACTCCAGACTAGAACGAGGCTCGTAGAGCGTTTCCTCTTGACCATCACCAAGATCGGCCGTATGATGAGGTTGGATGCCAGCGAACCCGCAGAGTCGTTCCGTCCGAGCCGATGTTGGAACAGTGTGCGATCCTAAGAGTCGGCGGCAAGGAGTAGCCGGAACGGCGCTGGGGTCGGCACCTCTGTGTCCGGGTTCAGGGAAGGGAGCGAGGGTGAAAATCTCAGGATCCTACACCATTCGAGCTGGACGTGATGCCGTCTTCGCGCGACTGACCGATCCGCAGGCGATCGCCAGTTGCCTACCGGGCGTCGAGGATTTGAATCAGGTCGCGCCAGATCAGTACGAGATGGCGATGACCGTTGCGATCGGCCCGGTCAAAGGTACCTTCACCGGCAAGGTGCAGCTCGCCGACATCAATCCACCCGAGTCGTACCGAATGGCGATTGAAGGGCAAGGAAAGCCGGGCTTCGCCCGGGGAAACGGTATCGTGCAGCTTCGCGCGATCGACGACCAGACGACCGAGATTGTCTACGAAGGAGATGTCGAACTCGGCGGCCCGTTCGCGGGTGTTGCCCAACGCATGCTTGGTGGTGTTGCCAAGCGGATGATCGAACAGTTTTTCTCTTGCATCGAGCGCCAAATGGGCGCGAGCGCCTAACTGTGGAGATCGGGATTGGGGACGATCGAGGAAAGGAGCGGTCGGATGCAGATCACGGTCACGGTCAATGGCGTCACCTATACCCATGACGTCGAGCCACGCCTCTTACTTGTCCATTACCTCCGCGACGTGCTCAACCTCACCGGAACCCATATCGGTTGTGACACGAGCCAGTGCGGCGCCTGCACCGTTCTTCTGAACGGCAAGGCTGTCAAGTCCTGCACACTCTTCGCGGTTCAAGCTGACGGTGCTGAGATCACGACCATCGAGGGGCTGGCGCGTGATGGTCAGTTGCATCCAGTCCAGGAAGGCTTCTGGGAAAAGCACGGTCTGCAGTGCGGCTACTGCACACCGGGGATGATCATGACCGCTGTTGACTTCCTGCAGCGGAACCCGAACCCCACGGAAGAGGAGATCCGCCACGCGATCGAGGGCAATCTCTGCCGCTGCACCGGCTATCAGAACATCGTGCGGGCGATCCAGTACGCCGCCGAGAAGATGCGCAGCGGGAGCTGATTTAGGGCTGGGACTCACCGGCTGGAATCCGGGCACCTCGCAGCAAAGGAGGGAGCCATGGCCGTCACCAAGCTTTTCGGAGCAGCCATTAAGCGGCGCGAGGATCCGCGGCTTATCACGGGCCGAGGGAATTTCACTGACCACATCAGGCTCCCAGGAACGCTCGTTATGGCGATCAAGCGTAGCCCGCATGCCCACGCCCGGATCGTGCGGATCGACACGAGCAAGGCGCGAGCCATGCGTGGGGTGGTCGCTGTCTACACTGGGCAGGACCTGGTTGACAAGTTGGCACCCGTGCCATGCGCGTGGCTGATCCCAGACAGCGATCTAAAGCTCACTCCATACCGGGCTGTCGCTGTCGATAAGGTCCGCTACGTCGGTGATGCTGTCGCGGTCGTCGTAGCGGAAGACCGGTACGTCGCGCAGGATGCCGTCGAGGCAATTGACGTCGAATACGAGGTGCTGCCAGCGGTCGTCGACCAGGAGAAGGCGATGGAACCGGGCGCACCGCAGCTGTACGACGAGATTCCCAATAATCTCGCCTTCCATTGGAAGCTGCATGTCGGCGACTTCGACGCCGTCTGGAACGAAGCCGAGGTGCGCCTGTCGCGGCGCCTCATTAACCATCGCCTCATTCCGACCGCAATGGAGCCACGTGGGGCACTCGCCGCGTACAACCCCGGGAGCGGCGAACTCACGATCTGGTGCACGAGTCAGAACCCCCATGTGCACCGCTTGCTCCTCTCGGCAGTCACTGGCTTGCCGGAGACACGGATCCGCGTGATTGCGACCGACGTCGGCGGTGGCTTTGGTAGCAAGATTCCGATGTACGCGGGTGAGATGATCGCGGCAGCGATTAGTCGCGATCTGGGGCGCCCGATTAAGTGGATTGAGACGCGCCAGGAGAACTACGTGGCAACAATCCATGGGCGCGACCACATCCAGTACGTGGACATCGCTGCACGCCGCGATGGCACCATCACCGGTGTCCGTGTCCGCGCCTACGCCAACATGGGTGCATATCTCTCGACGGCAGCCCCGGGTGTTCCAACCTGGCTTTTTGGTCTGATGCTGCAGGGAGCCTATGCGATCCCGGTCATCCACTGCGACGTGTACGGTGTCCTCACCAATACGACACCGACCGACGCCTATCGTGGTGCCGGTCGACCTGAGGCCACCTACCTGCTCGAGCGGATGATCGATATCTTGGCCCGGGAACTGGGTATGGATCCCGCAGAGATCCGCCGCAAGAACTTCATTCCCAAGGACCGGTTCCCCTATACCACGCCAACAGGGCTCCAGTACGACAGCGGTGACTATGAGGCGACCTTGAATCGGGCGCTCGAACTCGTCGATTACGCCAACCTGCGCCGTCAGCAAGCCGAGCTGCGACAGCAGGGACGCTATATCGGCATTGGCTTCTCCACATATGTTGAGGTGTGCGGATTGGCTCCCTCTCAAGCTGCAGGGGCCATGGGCTTCCAGGGTGGACTCTGGGAAAGCGCAACCGTGCGCGTCCATCCTACCGGGAAGGTCACTGTCTTCACCGGCTCAAATCCCCATGGCCAGGGCGAGGAAACGACCTTCGCGCAACTCGTCGCTGACGAGCTCGGCGTCCCCTTTGAAGATGTCGAAATCATCCACGGCGACACCGAGATGGTGCCGTTCGGGATGGGAACCTACGGGAGCCGGAGCACGGCAGTCGGTGGCGCTGCTCTCGTTGCTGCTTGCCGGAAGGTGAAGGAGAAGGCGCAGCGTATCGCCGCTCACCTGCTCGAGGTCTCACCGGAAGACCTGGCTTTTGAGAACGGTCGCTTCTTCGTCAAGGGTGCACCGGACCGCGGAATGACCTTCCAGGAGGTCGCCTTGCAGGCGTACCTGGCCTGGAAACTGCCACGTGACATCGAACCCGGCCTCGAGGCGACGCACTTCTGGGATCCAGTCAACAATACCTTCCCCTTCGGCTGCCACATCTGCGTCGTCGAGGTTGATCCCGAAACAGGGAAGGTCGATTTCCTGAAGTACGTCGCTGTCGATGACGTTGGGAACGTGATTAATCCAATGATTGTGGACGGGCAGGTCCACGGCGGCATTGCCCAGGGGTTGGCCCAGGCCGTCTACGAGTACGCGGCCTACGATGCGAATGGGCAGCTCCTCAGTGCGTCACTGATGGACTACGCCATTCCGAAGGCAAGCATGCTGCCCTCGTTCACGGTGGACCGGACCGTCACGCCAACACCGGTCAACCCGATGGGTGTGAAAGGAGCTGGTGAGACCGGGACGATCGCCTCGACACCGGCGGTCGTGAACGCAGTGATCGATGCACTTGCACCGTTCGGAATCGAGCACATCGATATGCCGCTCACACCGGAGCGGATCTGGCGAGCCGTTCGCGAGCGGTCAAGCTGATGCGAGGGACGGGGCCGATCGGTCCGGCCCCGCAGGGAAACGGAAGGGGAGCGAACGATGTATCCAAGCACGTTCACCTACTATCGGGCGGGTTCCGTACAAGAAGCACTCAAGCTCTTGGTAGAGAACCCCGATGCCAAGCTGTTGGCTGGCGGGCATAGTCTTATCCCAGCGATGAAGCTGCGCCTCGCCAGCCCATCTGCACTGATCGATATTTCCCGTGTCCCTGAACTGGCTGGCATTCGTGATGCTGGCGACCGTATCGTCATCGGTGCGACCACCCGCTATGACGACATCCAGCGCTCGGAGCTTGTCCGGCAGGTTCTGCCCATCTTGCCCGAGGCGATCGACGTGATCGGCGATCTCCAAGTGCGCAACATGGGCACGATTGGTGGCTCCCTCGCACACGCTGACCCTGCCGCCGATCTGCCAGCAGTCGTCCTCGCTCTCGGCGCGGAACTCAAGGCCGTGGGCCCGGACGGCGAACGCACCATCCCAGCCGACCAGTTCTTTGTCGATCTCTTTACAACCGCTCTGCAACCGAACGAGATTCTTACGGAGATTTCTTTCCCCAAGCCACCTGCCCGTACCGGAATGTCATACCAGAAGTTCGCTAACCCGGCATCGGGCTACGCCGTTGTTGGTGCCGCAGCCGTCGTCACGCTGGGCGAAGACGGGAAGGTCGCTGCCGTGCGCGTTGGGGTGACCGGCGCTGGTCCGTACGCCGTGCGACGGCAGAACGTCGAGCAAGCACTCGTCGGTCAAGAGCCAACCGCGGCCGCGATCGAGGCAGCAAGCCAGTTGGCAAGCGAGGGGATGACGTTCAATAGCGATATCTTTGCGAGCGACGAGTACCGGGCTCATCTCACCCGCGTCTTCGTCAAGCGCGCGCTAACGCGTGCAGTTGAGCGTGCTCGCGGCTGAGACGTGACACAGCTCGACACATCAGCGCCCGGGGGTTCTCCCCGGGCGCTCTCCTGTTCGTTCGATACCGTACTTTGGTATACTACAGGATCGGCGCATCGGAAGAGTCGAGGTGAGGCGTGAAAGTCGCAGAACTGACATCGGTTGAGGCAGTGCAGCGAGCGCTCGCGGCGCATCGCTACGTCAGCGATACAAGCTTGGCGACTGCAATTTTCCTGGCACTCAAGCTTCCGAAGCCATTGCTTCTTGAAGGGGAAGCTGGTGTCGGAAAGACCGAAGTCGCCAAGGTTTTGGCGCAGGTCCTAGACACGGAGCTCATCCGGCTCCAGTGCTACGAGGGGCTTGACGTCAATCACGCGGTGTACGAGTGGAACTACCCGCGGCAGATGCTGGCAATCCGCCTGCTGGAGGATCAGCAGGTTGGCTGGGATACCGCGATGCACGAGATCTTCAGCGAAGAGTTCCTGATTGAGCGCCCGCTGCTGAAGGCGATCCGGCATCGTGGAAAGCCGCCCGTTCTCTTGATCGATGAGATCGACCGCGCCGATGAGGAGTTCGAAGCCTTCTTGCTTGAGCTCCTGTCTGATTTCCAGATCACGATTCCGGAGATCGGGACGATCCGGGCGGAACATCCACCGTACGTGATCATCACGTCCAACCGGACGCGGGAGCTCCACGACGCGCTCAAGCGGCGCTGCCTCTACCACTGGATCGACTACCCAACACTGGAGAAGGAATTCGAGATCCTGCGTGTTAAGCTGCCTGGTATCCCGGAGCGGCTGGCATTGCAGGTTGCTCGATTCATTCAAGCCCTGCGGCGCGAGGATCTCTACAAGCTCCCAGGGGTGGCTGAGACACTGGACTGGGCCGCGGCGCTCTTGGCACTGAACCAGAGCCAGCTGAGCGTGGAGATCGCGTCTGCCACGTTGGGCGCGATCCTCAAGCACCAGGAGGACCTCCAACACATCCGAAAGAAGCGACTGGAGGAACTGGTCTCAACAGCCACCCAGGAATAACGCTCATTCGGCCCCCCGAGGGCTTTGCCGAGGTTCGGTACCAATGACTGCGACGATGAATTTCGCCCAGCGCGCACTTGCCTTTGCCCGCCTTCTGCGGCGTGCCGGTGTCAAGACGACCACCGGACAGGCCATGGACTTCGTGCGCGCAATCGAGCACATCGACATTAGCCGACGCGAGGAGTTCCGCGAGGCAGCTCGTGCCTGTCTTGTCACGCACAAAGACGATATGCCGGTCTTCGATCGCCTCTTCGACCTCTACTGGCGGGCGAAGCCGGAATACACTGACGGTCTGCTCCAGCAGGCCGAGCCAGACGATGTGATCGAGCTCGCACCCGAAGAGGGTGAGGAGACAGAGGAAGCGGACGGCACGACACTGTCGGGCGCGCGCGGTCGTCGGCTCGAAGCTGTGGAGGCCGTCGAGGAAGGTGACACGGGAGAGGCCAGCGACGAAGAATCGCTCGCTGATGCCTTCAGCTATAGCCCGGCAGAGGTACTTCGCGAGAAGGACTTCGCGGATTTCACTGAGGAGGAACTCCAGCAAATCCGTCGTTTCATGCAGCAGCTGACCTGGGAGATCGGCCGCCGGCGCTCCCGCCGCAAGATCGCTTCGCCGAAGGGTCGCTTCATCGACCCACGACGGACGATGCGACGATCGCTCCAGACTGGCGGGGTTCCCCTCACGATCGCACGCCGGGAGACGAAGACGAAGCCGCGCCAGCTCGTCGTCATCTGCGATGTGAGCGGGTCAATGGATCGGTATAGCCGGATTCTCTTGCAGTTCATCTATGCGATCGAGAACGGCATGGCCAAGGTTGAGGCGTTCGTCTTCGGGACCCGACTCACGCGTGTCACACGGCTCCTCAAACACCAAGACATCGATGAGGCCATGCGGCGGGTCGCCCGTGAGGTGCAGGATTGGTCGGGTGGCACGCGCATCGGACAATCGCTTCAGACATTCAACCAAGAGTGGGCGCGCCGCGTCCTCCGGAATGGCGCCGTCGTGCTGATTATCAGCGATGGCTGGGACCGCGGCGATCCGCAGCTCCTCGCCCAAGAAATGGCGCGGCTCCAGCGGAGCTGTTATCGACTCATTTGGCTCAACCCGCTGCTCGGTTCGCCGCGGTATGAGCCGCTCACGCGGGGTATGCAAGCAGCACTGCCCTACATCGACGACTTCATGCCAATCCATAACTTCGCCAGTCTCGAGGCACTCGCCAAACACCTGAGCCAGATCGACGATAAGCGTCCGGTCCGGCGTCAGCATGCAGTCTTGCCCGAGACGACCGCTGCGTGAAACGAGGAGAGAAAGCCATGCGAGATATACTGCCGGAAATCGAACGCTGGATCAGCGAGGGTGAAGAGATCGCTCTCGCCACCGTGGTACGGGCTATCGGCTCGTCACCTCGCCCCGTAGGGGCCAAGATGGCTGTAACGCGCTCCGGGCGGATGGCTGGCTCGGTGAGCGGTGGCTGTGTAGAAGGCGCGGTGTTCGAGGTCGCGCTTGAAGTGTTGGAGACCGGACAGCCACGGCTCGTCCGGTATGGGATCAGTGACGAGCAGGCCTGGGATGTCGGGCTCAGCTGCGGTGGTACGATCGATGTATTTGTCGAACCATTGGTGAGAAAGGCATGAGTGGAGAAGTCTTTTCTGCCCTTCGGCAAGCTCTGCACGAGGAAGAAGCTGTTGTCAGTGCGACCGTGGTGAGTGGCGAACCACTCGGTGCCAAGTTCCTCGTCTTCGAGGACGGCCGGACTGTGGGATCGCTTGGCTCACCAGAGCTCGATGCTGCCGTACGCGCCGATGCCGAGACATTCTTTAAGAGCGGTGAAGCAGAGACGCGAACCTACCGTCTCTCTGATGGCCGCGAGGTTGAAGTCTTCCTCGAGGCACACCTTCCGCCGCGGCATTTGGTGGTTATTGGTGCGGTCCATATTGCAATTCCGCTCGTCGCTATGGCGAAGGAACTCGGCTATCGCACGACAGTCATCGATGCCCGCGAGTTCTTCGCCACCCGTGAGCGTTTCCCGCATGCTGACCAACTCATTGTGGCCTGGCCGGATGAAGCGCTGGCCCAGATCAAGATTACTCCACAGACCGATATCGTCATCCTGGCGCACGATGAGAAGTTCGAGGACCCGGCTTTGCATGTCGCACTGCGCTCGCGCGCTGGCTACATCGGCGCGATCGGCAGCCGCAAGACAAGTGAGCAGCGTTTGGAGCGCCTCCGTCGTGCTGGCTTCAGTGAGGAGGAACTCTCACGCATCCATGCGCCGATCGGGATCGATATTGGAGCCAAGACGCCCGCCGAAATTGCTGTAAGCATCTTGGCAGAGATTATTGCGGTACGAAGGGGACGCATTGGTCAGCCACTCAGACCAGCCAAGACCTCTCCTGCTGCTGTGTCGGGTGACGGCGGTTGACGCGGCTCGAAGGATGAGAGGCAATGGCGCGCGTCGCCGGAATCGTCTTGGCTGCCGGATTCTCGCGTCGACTCGGCCAGCCAAAGCAGCTCGTCAATCTCTGCGGTAAACCTGCCCTTCAATACGTCCTTGATGCGGCACGTCAGGCACCGCTGGAACCACTCATCTTGGTTCTCAGCCCTCAGATTGCAGTGGCCGGCTCCGGCTTAGACACCACCGGCTTGTCTGTCGTCATAAATGAACGAGCAAGCGAGGGACAGAGCACCTCAATCCAAGCTGGACTCGCTGCGCTCCCTCCAGACGTCGATGCGGTCGTCTTCCTTCTCGGTGACCAACCATTTATCGATCCGTCAGTCATCAATCGGTTGGTCACCTGCTTCGAACGCACCAACGCACCTATTGTCCGCCCGCGGTACGTCGACGGCCCGGGTAATCCTGTGCTCATCGCCCGCGCGCTTTTCCCCGAACTCCGCGCCCTCCACGGCGACGTGGGCGCCAGGCCTGTTTTGGCTGCTCACGCTCAGGAGATCGTCGAATGCGAGATCCCGGAGCTTGCTAGCCCGCTTGATCTCGATACGCCGGAGGATGTCGAACGCGCTCGTCGGCGTTGTCAGGAACGAGCTCTTCACGTATGACACCTAATCTTTCGGACGATATCCGGTATTGTCCATATTGTCGCACCGAGTTGGAGCGGCGCTTCATTGCTGGCCGCGAACGTCCTTTCTGCCCAGTGTGTGACCGTCCATTTTTCAGCGACCCCAAACTTGCGGTTGCTGTCATTGTCTACCAGGAAGGCCAAATCGTCTTACAGAGACGAGCTATTGAGCCGGGCATTGGACTCTGGAGCTTCCCGTCTGGGTTTGTAGAGCGTGGCGAGACAGTTGAAGAAGCTGCAATTCGGGAAGTCCGAGAAGAGACGGGACTCGATGTCCAAATCGAACAACTCGTTGGCTTATATTCTCGTCATGGGCATCCTGTGGTTCTGGCCGTCTATCAGGCACGAGTTATTCGCGGGGAACTCAGAACCAGCGAAGAAAGCAGCGCTGTGTCCTGGTTCGCGCTTGATGCCTTGCCACCTCTTGCGTTTCCCCACGACTCACTGATTCTCCGTGACTGGCAGGAAAAACTCTCACGGAGCCAACCGAGCTAGTCTGCGGTCGACCAGGGGCAAACCAAGACGCCACGTTTTGGAGCAACAAATCTCCCTCACAATGCCTGTGCCGCACAACAAAGGAGCGATGGCGTCTGGCCTGGTACCTGGCTGCTTGCTACCTTGGGCACCCCACGATCGCCCTGAGAGGAGCCACACCTCCCGTCCACAAGGAACCTTTCCTGTTATCTCTGGCGGTAATCTCCTCAGGAGCTAAATCCTCACAGAACCCACCCACCGGTGTCTCGTAAGAGCTCAGCCCTGTATTGATAGGGTATCCATGTCGACTTCCACAATCTGAAGAAGACCACCATCGTAGTATCACTCATCGTAGTATCACTACGTCTGCGGTTACTTGCCTTGTTGGGCTACAAATCCTCCTGACGTTCTCAAGGATTTGGTGTTTCGTTATCCGGGACATTCAGAACCGACAGATTTCCCGCGCCACTACACTATGGTGGGAAGAAGATCGGGGGAAGAGAGGGATGAAGATGGCAAAGCCCTCCTACATTGGACGAGCTGTTCGTCGAATTGAAGACGAGCAGTTTCTCCGCGGATGGGCCAGGTTTACCCAGGACGTGTCGCTTGCCGATGCCCTCCAGCTGACTATTGTTCGTAGCCCTTACGCGCACGCGCTCATCGCCGGGATCGATACGCACAAGGCCAAGACTGTTCCTGGCTTTGTCACAGCAGTGACCGGGAAAGAGCTTGCTACCTGGTTGAACCCGTTCCCCACGCCTCCCCAATCAGCGGGAGTACGGGCACAGCGCCGCTATCCACTCGCCGTTGATCGTGTGCGTTTTGTCGGCGAGGGAGTCGTCGCTGTACTGGCAGAGAACGCCGTTGCAGCAGTTGACGCCGCCAGCGAAATTCTTGTCGATTACCAGGAGCTCCCCGCGATAATCGACCCTGAAAAGGCCTTGGCACCAGAGGCTCCACGTGTCCATCCCGATTGGCCAGATAATCTTGCCTTTCACTGGGATCACCAATACGACGATGTCGACTCTGCGTTCCGGACAGCTGATGCCGTCATCGAACTCACGCTTGTCAACCAGCGGGTCTATGCAGCATTTCTCGAACCCCGTGCCGCAGCCGCAACGTACGACGAGCGGAGCGGGCAATTGACCGTCTGGGCGTCGACCCAGACTCCACACACGCTCCGCAGCGGCATCGCGAGTGTACTCGGCGTGCCCGAGCACCAGATTCGCGTGATCGCACCGGATGTAGGCGGCGCGTTTGGTGCGAAGGGCGGGCTTTACCCTGAATACGCTCTGGTGGCAGCTCTGGCGTGGAAGCTCCGCCGACCGGTGAAGTGGGTAGAGACACGTTCGGAAAGCTTTCTGGCGACCAACCACGGTCGAGACCAGCGACAACGCGTCCGTGCCGCGTTTCGGCGCGACGGTACGCTCCTCGGTCTTGATGTCGAAATCCTCAGCAATCTTGGCGCCTGGAATGCCTCACCGACGCGCCCCACGGCCGTCCTGACCGGCCTGGCGATTGCGGGCCCCTACCGTGTCCCAGCCTTACGTCTGCAAGTGCGTTGTGTGGTGACCAACACGACGCCACAAGCAGCCTACCGCGGTGCTGGCCGCCCGGAGGCCAGTTATCTCCTTGAGCGCCTCATGGATAAGGCAGCCCGCGAACTCGGGCTTGATCCCGTAACGATTCGGGAACGGAACCTCCTGCGCCCGGACGATTTCCCGCATCGTTCGCCAACCGGGGTTCCCTACGACAGCGGGAACTATCCCGCCGTGCTCACCGAAGCGTTGCGACGTTTCGACTATGAGACCGCTCGCCGCGAGCAGGCGCGCCTGCGAGCGCAGGGTCGCATGATCGGGATCGGCATCGCAAGCTTTTGTGAACTCTCTGGCCCTGGTTGGGAATCAGCCACGGTACGAGCACATCCCGATGGTACGGTTACTGTCCTGTGCGGTATCACCCCGAGCGGACAGGGACACGCAACGATGCTCGCTCAGGTGGTCGGTGAAGTTCTCCAGCTCCCTCTCGAACGTATTCGCGTCGTGACTGGAGACACCGTAGCTGTCCAACAGGGTATCGGGACATTTGGAAGTCGGAGCACAGCACTCGGAGGCTCGGCCGCCTTCCTCGCCGCCCAGGAGGTTCTCGAGAAGGCACGAGCCATTGCGGCAAGTGCGCTCGAGGTCGCACCTGAGGATCTCGAATACCGCGATGGCCTGTTCGCGGTGCGCGGTGCACCGGACCGTGCGCTCCCCTGGGAACGTGTGACACGTCTGGCCTATGTGATGGAGGGTCCACCTGGGAACCTCGAGCCAGGACTGGAAGCTACGCGTTTCTTCAATCCCGGACGCCGAAATGTTCCTTTCGGCGTCCACATCGCAATGGTCGAAGTCGACCCAGATACTGGGAGCATTACGATCCTGCGCTATCTCGCGGTCGATGACAGCGGCCGCATTGTGAATCCTCTCCTCGCCGAAGGTCAAATTCACGGCAGTGTCGCGCAGGGTATTGGGCAAGCACTCTATGAGGCGATCGTCTATTCGGAGACTGGCCAGCCCATGACCCAGAACTTCCTCGATTACGTGGTGCCTCGTGCACTGCAGGTACCCGTGATCGAGGCAGCTCATGTGGAAACACCAAGCCCCATCAATCCGCTCGGTGTCAAAGGGATCGGTGAAGCCGGCACTACCGCCGCGCCACCGGCCATCGTCAACGCCGTTTTGGATGCGCTCAGCCCTCTTGGGGTCACTCACCTCGACATGCCGTTGACTCCGGAGCGAGTCTGGCGCGCGATTCGCGAAGCGCAATCCCAGGCCCGTAGCTGAAGCGCACCCAATAGCACGAGCCCAATACCACGCGTCGTGCTTACTGGCCGATGCTTAGGAACCGGTGGTGTCCCGTACCGCCTTCGCTTCTGGCAGCTGTTGATCTTCGGGAGTCCCAAGCTCTCCACGCAGTGCAGCGAGCTCGCTCCGCAGCACTTCGATCTGTCGTCGGAGCGAGAAAAGATAGATTCCCAAGATCAACCAGGTCACGAAGAAGCCTGCGAAGAGGTACCACAACGCGTCCATCTCTCAGTCCCCTTCACTCTCCACCATAGAGCGCTGCACGAAGCGTCATCACCTCGTCACGTGCCGTCTCAATCCGATACTTGATCGCCAGGAGAAAGACGTAGAGCAGACCAAAAGCCACCAAGGTGACCAGCATCGTCGTAAGCATCTCAGGCGGCATGTTTGGCCCTTCACTCCGCACTACAATCGGCTGCGGGTGGAGTGTTCGCCACCAGCGCACAGACATATGAATAATTGGGATATCGACGAAGCCGACAATTCCCAGGACCGCAGCATAGCGAGCTCCCCGTTCGGGATCCGAGACATAGGCGCGCAGCAAAAAGTATCCGAGATAAATGAACCACAGGATCAGCGTCGTTGTGAGACGCGCATCCCAAGTCCACCAAGTCCCCCAGATTGGTCGACCCCAGATCGAGCCCGTGAGGAGTACCAATGTTGTGAAGATAAATCCCAGTTCAGCGGCCGAGCGCGCAAGCCGGTCCCACCGCGCAGTGCCTCGCAACAGGTACACGATGCTGCTCACAAAGATGATGAAGAATGAGACATAGGCCAACCACGCCGCCGGTAAGTGGAGATAGAAGAGTCGCTGGACCTCACCTTGGGTCGCATCACTCGGCGCGTACAAGAAGATCATGGCCACCGAAAAAGCCACCAGGGCAAATGATGCTACCCCGAGAAGCGAAAGCCAATTCAGCCAACCTCGCGCCGGAAAATCTCGTTGTGCCACGAGTTCCTCCCTCCGCTCATACCGGTCGTCACTCCTCGACCGTCGCTCCGAAAGTCAGCGCGCCAATACCGAAGAACAGCACGGCGAATCCCGCAAGCAAGCTCTTCCACGGCCCTGCTTCGTCCCCAACTCCGCTCAGCTCAAGCGTTGTCGCCCGCACCGCTCCGATCACCACCGGTACACTGAGCGGGAACAATAACGCTGGAAGCAGCACTTCGCGTGCCCGTACGTTGGCAGTCATTACGGCAAACAACGTTCCCAAGGTACAGAGCCCAACCGTGCCCAGAAATGTCACGAACAGCACACCTGGACGGAAAACAGGCAGGGCGAAGAGTGTAGCCATTACGACCAGCGCGACGAGTTCAACCAGCGACACGAAGAGCAGCATACTCACGAGTTTGGCCAGGAAAATGACAGAGCGATCAACCGGTGTCAGCAGTAGGCCCTCCCACGCTCCTTCTTGCCGTTCCAGAGCAACAGCACGAGTCAAACCGAGCAATGTAGCAAAGACAACCGCTACCCAAAAAGCCCCTGCTCCGCTTGCTGCCCGTTGTGCTCCGGTCAGGTCGAACGCAAAGTTGAACACAAGGAGCGTCAAGAGTGCCATGACGAGCATGCCGACAACAATCTCGCGTGCTCGCCACTCAGCGAGGAGATCACGCTGTACGATCGCCACGAACCGGGGCCACCCACTCATACGAGAACCTGTCCGAAAGTCGTCGGCTGGAGATGCCGCTCGATCTCCTCTGGACTCGATGCTGACCAAGCAATCCTCCCACGATCCAGAAAGATCGCTCGAGTGGCAAGTCGGGTACCGAGCTCCTGTGCATGTGTCGTCATCAGCACGGTCCCGCCCTTCGCGCAGTGCCGCGTGATCAGACCTATCAACCGCTCGCGGCTCGCACGATCCAGCCCGGTGTCCGGTTCGTCAAGAAGGAGCACTTGTGGCTCATGGAGCAAGGCCCGCGCCAGAGCTGCTCGTTGCTGCAGTCCTCTCGAGAGTTGCCGCACACGATCCCTTAGGCGATCGTCAAGATCGAGCTCAGCAGCGACGCGGCAAATGCGCTCGCGGCGATTAGGGACTCCATAGAGCTTTGCATAGTAGTCGAGGTTCTCCTCTACCGTAAGTTCCGGATCGAGCATCGTGCGATGCATGACCACACCAAGCTGAGCACGAATGGCAGAAGCACCAGTCGCGAAAGTGTGACCAAACCATGAGATTGTCCCCCTGCTCGGTCTGGTCAGTCCGGCCAGAATTCGGAGCAGGGTCGTCTTACCGGCCCCATTTGGACCGAAAACCACGAAACATTCTCGTGGGTAGACGACAAAACTCACCCCAGCGAGTGCTGGTTTCCAGCCGTACCGTTTCGTGAGGTCCTGCACGACGAGGATCGGTTCACTGGGCAGAAACTTACCCGGGTTAGGCGGAGTGGCAGTGAGATTCATGTTGGAACACCCGCCGTTGATGCATTTGGATCTCCTTGACGAGCCAATTCACGCAGCTGCGCGATCTCCTGCTCGATACTCAACTCGAGCTCTCGCTCGATCTCCTCGGTCGCACGGAGAACGCGCGCAGCCTCAGCCAGCAAGGCCAGACGCAACGCCTGATACTCGTCCGCTGCCACCTTCCCCGTCTCATGGTCTAACTGCAGATCGCGCAGTGCCGCGAAAATCGCATCGCGTTCGGCCAGGAGATCGAGGAGACGAGGGGGGAACGGCGACGGACTTACCGACCGTCGACTCGCCACCCACAGCGGATACAACACAAAAGCCAGGACACCGATGGCGAGCACAAGCAAGACAACAGTTCCCGCAAGCATCAGCGCGCGTCTCCTTCCGCGCCGAGCAGACGTTCGACCCGCTCGAGATCCTCGAGTTCTACAGGCACCACCACTTCACTCGAGGGTTCGCCACGACGTCGCAGGTACACCGCGACGAGGACGATGCCAATCACAAGTCCTGCCACCGGTCCCCACCAAAGCAGCCAGAGATACCCCTGCCGTGGAGGCTCACGCAAGACGCCGACACCGTATCGCTCGACGAAGTACTGGAGGATCTCGTCACGTGACTCGCCTGCATCAAGTTTCTGCTGAATGAGCTGCCGCATCTGCCGCGCCAGCTCCGAGTTCGAGTCGCGCACGCTCTGCCCTTGGCAAACGGGGCAGTTCAACTGATTCGCGATGTCCAAAGCTTCTGGAGAGAGCGGTTCTTCCGCTCGCACGGCCGATACCCCGAGCACTGCGATCATCATCGTCACCATCGCGAGCAACATGCATGCTCGCCAGACGAACGCTGTGAAGCCTGCACCGCTGTGTCGGCTCACGAACTGATGCGCCCACATGTCAGGCCTCGCTCGTTGCTCCTGCAACGCTCTGCGGGACACGCGCCAAGGCTGGTACCGGCTGCGGCCAGAACAGCGTCACCGTCCCCAGCACGAACACCACACCACCGATCCAGATCCAAATCACTAATGGGTTGACGTAGACGCGCAGACTCGCTGTCCCGTCATCTTCCCACCGGTCCAGCACCACGTAGACATCGTCCATGCCGACGAGGGTGATACCCATTCGGGCGGTCGGCTGATCCTCATAGTTCCGGTAGAAAAACCGGAAGCTCTCGACCGTACCTGCATACCGCTGCCCGCGGTAGATGTCTACCTGCGCAGCGACGATTTCAGCGTCTGCCGTCCGCCGATCCTCAAGTCCACGGTAAACGACCGTGTACGGGCCAATTGTTCCCTGCTCACCGGGCCGCAAAACGAACTGCCGCTCAAGCTGAAAGGCGTTTGAGGCAATGATTCCGACCGCCATGAGGAGCATGGCGAGATGGACGAGGTACCCGCCGTACCGTCGGTTATTCCGCCGGAGCAACTCCCACGCTGCCACCAACACGTTTTCTCGGGCGTTGCGCCGACGAGCGAGCGTACCACGCCAAAACTCTTGCAGCGTGACTCCCACAGCAAACACCGTGACCGCATAGGCTATCGCAGCCCACGGGCGACTGAACAGAACTAGGCCAACAAGTCCGACACCAATCCCGGCGGTCGCTGGCCAGCGCACATTACGAAGGAGAAGTCGTACATCGGTGCGCCGCCACGCAAGGAGCGGCCCAATCGCCATCAGAAGCAACAACACAAGCAAAAGCGGCCCCACGACCCGGTTGTAGAAGGGTGGACCCACCGAGATACGGGTCTCCCAAAAGAGTTCACTGAAGAGCGGAAACGTGGTACCCCAGAACACCGCGAATGCCATCGCGGTGAACAGCAGATTGTTGAAGAGAAAACCTGCCTCGCGTGAAGTGACCGATTCGATTTGCCGCTCGCTCTGCAGACCGGGCAACCGATACACCAGCAATCCGATACCCACGATGAGAACGAGCGCAAGGAACGTAAGGAACCAGTGTCCAATCCTCGAGACGGCAAAAGCATGCACGGACGACAGCATTCCACTGCGGACGATGAATGTGCCGAAAATGGACAGAGCGAAGGTGGCGAGGAGCAACGCCAGATTCCAGACCTTCAACATCCCACGACGTTCCTGCACGATCACCGAGTGAAGGAACGCCGTCGAGGTTAACCATGGAAGAAGGGCGAGATTCTCGACCGGATCCCAGCCCCAATAACCGCCCCACCCAAGGACGTGATAGGCCCACCACGCACCGATGAGAAGGCCAAGGCCAAGGAGCGCCCAGGCCAGAAGTGTCCAGCGGCGGATCGCTCGCAACCAGTCGCTACCCAGCCGGCCCGTGATCAGTGCAGCCATCCCAAAGGCAAAAGGAACAGTGAAACTAGCATATCCCGAGAGGAGAAACGGCGGGTGGGCCATCATCCCCGGATCACGCAACAGCGGATTGAGTCCTGCTCCATCGGGCGGCGTGACCGGTAGGAGCCGGAAGGGACTGGACACGACGGTGAGAACAAGCAGAAGAAAGGTGAGGACCGAAAGGAGCGTGGCATTCATGTACGGAAGAAGCGCACGATCCGAACGGCGGTGGAGGTAGAGGGCCAACGCTCCCAGGCCACTTGCGACTAGTGTCCAGTAGAGGAGGCTCCCTTCTTGGCCACCGTAAAAGGCAGCGATCACGTAGTGCAGCGGCATGTCGCGGCTGGAACGGCCAGCCACATACGCAAGACGGAAATCGTGCCGGAGAAACGAGACCACCAGCGCAATGAGAGCAACCGCAACGAGGAATGCCACCGCGTATGTTGCCCGATACCCACTCAGGAGAAGCTCCGGTATTCGCCGCCGCGCTCCAAGAAGGCTGGCCCCAATCCCGTAGATCGCCAAAATCAGCGCAAGGATCAGCGCGCCAGATCCAAGGTGAGCCATGGAGCACTCCCTCGCTCAGCTCGTTGCGGTCGTCGGCACAGATTCAAAACGGGAGGGGCATTGGGTAAGAACGCTATCGGCTTGAATCGGCTGACCGGTCCGGTATAGGCCTTCTACGATCACGTGCCGTCCTTCAGCGAAGATGTCCGGCAAGACACCAGCGTAGACAACCTCTAGCTCATTCGTCCCATCACTGATTCGGAAACGAATCGGTTCGCCCGGCCCGCCACGCACGATACTCCCGGCAACAACATCGCCCCCAACGCGAACACGTCGACCATCCACGCTAGCCGCTTTCGCCTGGAGTTCACTCACTGTGACGAAATAGGATGCAGCCGTTCCTTGGAGGCCGGTGTACATGAGGTATCCAACCGCCGCTGCAATTACCACGGCGATACCGAAGAGCCGAACATCGACACGCAGCCCGCGCGCTGATGTCCGCGTCACGACCGCACTGCTCATGTCGCCCCCGCTCGCTTCGCGCCGCTCACTCACCGCCAACCCGCCGTGGGGTCGGGCGGATAGATCACCGATAAGAGTACACCGAGCAGGTAGGCCAGCGCCCCAAGTACCAAGACCATACGGTCCGGGATGCGCCATGTGCCCCGCACTGGACGCGGTGTCGCTTTTACGGGGCGTGGCAAGAGCCCCCCACTTGCCGCCAGCGCCACAAGCCCCGCCACCACCTTTATGACGAGCAGTCCGACATAGGTCGCCGTACCTCGGCCATCGGCCACCCGGTCAAACATGAGGGCCACACCGCTGCCAAGCAGGATTGCACTCGATGCGATCCACCAACGGCGGAATCGTTCTTGGGCGATTCGCAACGTCTCGCTCGCTGCGGCACTCATGCGCCGTTGGGGCAGGAGCGCGATAACGAGATAGGTACCGCTCCCTAACCAGATAGCCGCAGCCAGGGCATGAGCTACCCGCAGGACAATGCGTGCGAGCGCTGCGAAGTCCGTACCTTCCATCCGCCTTCCGCCGGTTCTTACTGCGTTGCCGGCGCGACCCCAAGCTCGTTCAGGAGTCCAACCAGCTGTTCCACAGACTTTACCGGCCCGGTGTACTTGCCAAGGAGTCGTCCGTCCGGGCTGACGAAGAATGTCTCCGGGACGCCCGAAACGCCGTATTCGATTGTCACCCGACCTTCGGTGTCGTACGCGTTCGGATACGGCACGCCGAATTCGTCAAGAAAGGCACGTCCGTCGTTCCAGTTCTTCTCCCAGACATCGATCCCGATAATTACGACCCCAGACTCCGCGTATCGTCGGGCAAACTCCCGTAGAATCGGCGCTTCCTCACGACACGGAGGGCACCACGAGGCCCAAAAGTTCAGGACGACAATCTTCCCGCGGTAATCCGCGAGTCGGATTGCTGCCCCACCGCGCAGATCAGGGAGGACAAAATCCGGTGCCGCCCGTTCCGTGAAACGCACCAACGTACCAACCGTATTGATTCGACCGCCCACACCGAGCTCGCTGGTACTCTGCGATCGTTGCAGAGCGTAGGCGACGAGCCCGATGAAAACGAGGACGACTATCCCGACGATCAGTGCGGGGAGGCGGACACGCAACGTTGACGTGGATTCTCCAGTTGCCATCGACGCGTCGTCCTTCGCGTGAAGAGGAGAGCTCTGCCTTCTCGTCGCTACTCGCTCCGCGCGTCACCCGTACCCAGAAACAGAGCTCGCTGCGCAAGCGAATCTGACTTGGCCCGTCAGGCGTAACGGACGTTCGCTCCCAGTGCGGCGAGCTTCCCGACGAGGTCTTCGTAGCCACGCCGCAGATGCTGTGCATCGAGGATAACCGTTTCGCCCTCGGCGACGAGTCCAGCGAGCACTAAACACGCTCCGCTGCGGATATCTAATGCGCGCACTTCGGCCCCATGCAGACGGGCTGGGCCCTCGATCCATGCCTGCTGACGATCAACGAGTTCGATCCGTGCTCCCATCTTGCGGAGCTCGCTCGTGTAGCGGAGTCGGTCGTTGAAGACGCGCTCGAAGATACGACTCCGGCCATGAGCTTGAGTCATCAAGACAGCAAATGCCGCTTGCAGATCCGTCGGGAAACCTGGGAAGGGCAATGCTTGAATCTCTGTCGCACGGAGCGGGTGGGGAGCTCGTACCAGCATCGAGGACTCACTCCACCAGACCTCAGCGCCCGCTTCGCGCAGCTTGTGTGTCAGCGGCGCCATGTCCGGCTCACGTACATGATCCAAAATCACTTCCCCGTGTGTTATTGCCGCTGCAATAGCGAGTGTTCCCGCCTCGAGGCGATCCGGCAACACAGAGGCACGATATCCCCGGAGCCGATCGACACCATGCACAACAATCCGCGACGTTCCAAGGCCGCTGATTCGCGCACCCATATCTTGCAAGATTTCACCGAGATGGACGATCTCTGGTTCTGCTGCTGCGTTGATAATCGTGGTGCGCCCCTGGGCCAGGGCAGCGGCCATCAGAAGATTTTCCGTGCCGGTGTGGCTTGGATAGTCCATGTAGATCTCACAGCCTCGTAGCCGTCCGGCACGGAACTCGAATACTCGCTCTCCGACCTCGACCTGGGCACCCAGTTTGCGGAAACCACGGAGATCGACATCGACCGGTCGCGTACCCAGTTGGCATCCCCCTGGAGGTACGGAGCGAGCCCGACCGAACCGCGCGAGGAGTGGGCCAGTCACCAGGAACGATGCTCGCATGCGCGCGACGAGTTCGGGCGGCGGTTCGAAGACCTCAATCTCCGCTGCTCTGATTCGCACACGATGGCGCTCGGTGTCGAGATCGACCTCGGCACCGAGCGCCCGCAGCAGTTCCGCCATCACGAAGACGTCATCGAGCAAAGGCACGTTCTCGAGGACACACTCCTCCTCCGTGAGGAGCGCCGCGGCCATAGCTGGGAGCGCTGCGTTCTTCGCTCCACCAATCGCCACACGACCACGCAACGTTCGTCCGCCAACCGTGACGATCCGTTCAGTGGCCGTTGTGACTACCACGGCATCCTCCTTCAGGGCTGGGCCTCAGGTAAGGGTGGCCCGCCAGGTGCAGGTCGTGCCCGTCGCTTCCGAGCGACTGCGATCCGGATCGTCGACCGCCGGAGCGCCATCTCGGCCCGCCGGCGGTCAATATCGGCTCGGCGCTCACGTAACCGTGCAAGCGCCCGCTGTCTCGCCTCCTCCGCCCGTGCGAGGTCGATCTCCTCAGCTCGCTCCGCCACGTCCGCCAAGACACGGACAACGTTATTCGCAACCTCAAGGAAGCCGCCAAAGATCGTCAGGCTGTCCTCTTCCCGCCCCCGCTTGACGCGCATCTCGCCCATACTGAGGAGCGAGACAAGCGGCGCATGGCGCGGGAGAATGCCGAGCGTCCCCTCTGCCCCCGGCGCGATGACCATGTCGGCATCATCCACCTGGTAGACAAGTCGCTCGGCGGTGACCACTTCCACGCGGAGCTTCCCGGCCATGATCCTCCCCCGCTCACGCCTCGCGGGCCATCTGCTCGGCCTTCTCGACCGCTTCGTCGATCGTACCGACCATGTAGAAGGCCTGCTCCGGCAAGTGGTCGTGCTTCCCCTCAAGAATCTCCTTGAAGCCCCGCACCGTCTCATGACGCGGCACGTACCGACCTGGACGACCGGTGAACGCTTCGGCAACGAACATCGGTTGCGAGAGGAAGCGCTGGATCTTGCGTGCCCGCGCGACGATCAGCTTGTCCTCTTCGCTGAGCTCCTCGACGCCGAGGATCGCGATGATATCCTGCAAGTCACGGTACCGCTGCAAGACGCGTTGCACTTCCCGTGCCACCGTGTAGTGTTCAAGCCCCACAATATTCGGATCGAGGATGCGCGACGTCGACGCCAGCGGATCGACCGCTGGATAGAGCCCTTGCTCGGCAATTGACCGCTCCAGCGCAATCGTCGCGTCAAGGTGCGCGAACGTTGTGGCCGGAGCAGGGTCAGTGTAGTCATCCGCCGGGACGTAAATCGCCTGCACCGACGTGATCGATCCGCGCTTCGTGGAGGTGATCCGTTCCTGGAGCTGTCCCATGTCCGTCCCGAGCGTTGGCTGGTACCCCACAGCGCTCGGCATCCGCCCCAGGAGCACCGAGACTTCCGAACCAGCCTGGACGAAGCGGAAGATGTTATCGATGAAGAGGAGGACGTCCCGCCCCTCGTCCCGGAAATATTCGGCCATGGTCAGCCCAGTCAGCCCGACCCGCAGACGAGCACCTGGCGGCTCGTTCATTTGCCCAAAGACCAGGACGGTCTTGTCAATAACGCCGGACTCGCGCATCTCGCGCCACAGCTGCGTTCCCTCGCGAGTCCGCTCCCCCACGCCGCAGAATACCGAGTAACCACCGTGCTCCGCGGCGATGTTCCGGATCAGCTCCATGATGATGACCGTCTTACCGACACCGGCTCCCCCAAAGACGCCGACCTTTCCACCCTTGGTGAAGGGAGCCACCAAGTCGATGACCTTCAACCCGGTCTCGAACACCTCGACTTGTGTCGACTGCTCCTCGAAAGAGGGCGCAGGACGGTGAATCGGCCACCGGGGAGCATCATCGGGAACTGGCCCCTGCTCATCGATTGGCTCACCGACCACGTTGAAGATGCGGCCCAGCGTTGCCGGGCCAACCGGCACCTTGATCGGCTCACCAGTGTCGATGACCGGCATGCCTCGCTTGAGACCATCGGTGGTCGACATCGCAACCGCTCGGACCCAGTCGTTCCCGAGGTGCTGCTGCACTTCGAGAACAAGCCGCCCTCCATCAGGGCGCTCGACAATCAACGCGTTGTAGATGTCAGGCAGCTGTCCCGGTGGAAACTCCACATCGACCACGACGCCCTGAATCTGCACGATACGACCAGTCGCTACCTTCGTTGTCATCCTTCTCACCTCGCTCGTTTTGCCGCGCAGCTCACTGCAGCGCACCGAGTGCGTTCGCCCCGGCAGCGATCTCGCTCACCTCGCGAGTGATCTGTGCTTGCCGCGCCTTGTTATATGTCAACGTCAATTCCGCCACAAGGTCCAGCGCATTTTGGGTCGCGTTCCGCATGGCGACCATCCGCGCACTGTGCTCGGAGGCCGACGCCTCGAGAAGCACACGATAAAGCTGCATTTCGATGAATCTCGGCAACAACGCCTCCAGCACCGTGACTGGATCCGGCTCGAAGATGTAATCGCTGATCGCGCCAGTCCCTTCCGGTGGCTCAATCGGAAGCAATTGCAACACGCGCGGCTCCTGCTTCAGCGTGTTGATGAAGTGGGTGTAGACAACGAATACCGCGTCAACTCGCCCAGTCGTAAAGTCTTGTGTCGCCAATTCAGCGAGAGGACGCACCGCCTCGATCGATGGTCGGTCTGTGATCCGGGTGAACTCAGCGACCATCGGCCAACCGTAGCGTACGAGGAAGTCGCGTCCCTTACGACCAACCGCTACAATATCGAAGTTCTCCAACGGCTCTGGCCGCTCACGCGTCATAAAATCGACAGCTCGCCGGATAACATTCGTGTTGAGTGAGCCCGCCAGTCCTCGATCCGATGTTACGAGGATTAGCTGAATTCGCCGGATCGGGCGCCGCTGGAGAAGCGGAAACGCTCGCACTTCTTCCTGTGGACTGGTCATTGCTGCCAAATCGCCGAGCATTGCCCGGATCCGCTCGGCATATGGCCGCGCAGCCAGGACCGCCTGTTGCGCTCGCCGCATCTTCGATGCGGCCACCATCTCCATCGCGCGTGTGATTTGCGCCGTGTTCTTGATCGAACGAATACGACGCCGAATCTCACGCGGCGTGACTGCCTGCGGCACAGCCTCTGGCCCCCTCTCCGGACCGTTACACGATCACCCGCTCCTGTGGTGGTGTCCAAATGCTCTGCTTAAAGGCACGCGTAACGTCATGGAGTTGCTGGATCAAATCGTCCTTCAACTCCCGTTCCGTGGCGATTCGCTGCAGGATCTGCGGGTGACTCGTCCGTAGATACTCGAGGAACTGCTTCTCAAACTCGCGAACATGCTCCACCAGCACATCGTCGAGATAGCCGTTCGTCGCCACCCAGATGATGGCAACCTGCTCCTCGACCGGCATCGGCTGGTATTGCGGCTGCTTGAGGACTTCGGTCAACCGCAAACCACGGTCAATTTGCCGCTTGGTCGCTGGATCGAGCTCGGCTGCAAACTGCGCGAACGCGGCCAGTTCGCGGAACTGCGCAAGCTCGAGGCGCAGCCGACCAGCCACTTGCCGCATCGCGCGGATCTGTGCCGCACCACCCACGCGCGAGACCGAAAGTCCCACGTTAATCGCTGGACGAATTCCAGCATAGAACAGATCTGGTTCGAGGTAGATCTGACCATCGGTAATCGAAATGACGTTGGTCGGAATATAGGCCGAGACGTCGTTCGCCTGCGTCTCCACGATGGGAAGCGCAGTCAACGTACCGCCACCAAGATCGTCGCGTAGACGGGCAGCGCGCTCCAGGAGACGCGAGTGGAGGTAGAAGATATCACCCGGATACGCCTCGCGCCCCGGAGGTCGCCGCATGAGGAGCGAAACCTGACGATAGGCCCAGGCATGCTTGGACAGGTCATCGTAGACGATGAGTGCATGCCCGCCGCTCTCCATGATCTCTTCACCCATTGCACAGCCAGCGTACGGGGCGATATATTGCAGCGCCGCTGGATCGGACGCCGTCGCCGCCACCACGATGGTGTGCTCCATCGCCCCGTAACGCTCGAGCGTCGCGACCGTCTGCGCCACCTGAGCGCGCTTCTGCCCGATCGCGACATAGATGCAGATGACGCCCTTTCCCTTTTGATTGATAATCGTGTCGATCGCAATCGCGGTCTTTCCGGTCTGGCGATCACCGATGATCAGCTCGCGCTGTCCACGACCAATCGGGATCATCGAGTCGATCGCCTTGATCCCTGTCTGGAGCGCGGTGTCGACGTCTTGGCGCATCACCACACCGGGAGCGATCCGCTCAATCGGGCGGAATTTATCGGTCTTGATCGGTCCCTTCCCGTCGATCGGCTCACCCAGAGCATTCACTACCCGCCCGATAAGAGCCGGACCGACCGGTACCGAGGCGATACGTCCGGTCGCCCGGACCTCGTCGCCTTCCTCGATGCCGGTGTAGTCGCCAAGGATGATCACACCGACCGAGTCTTCCTGCAGGTTGAACGCGATACCGAGCACGCCGTTCTCAAACTCGACGAGCTCGCTGGCCATCACATCACGCAGACCATGCACCGTGGCGATGCCATCGCCGACCTGTACAACGTAGCCGACGTTGGTCACCACCATCCGGCTGCCATATTGTTCGATTTGCTGCTTTAGAATCTCCGTGATCTCGGTTGGTCGCACCGACATGCTGCCTCCCTCGCCGCGCTCAGGCTGCTGCTCCGATCAATTGTCGGCGCAGTCCGGTCAGTTGCGTCCGCACACTGGCGTCGAAAACCTCGTCGCCGATCCGCAGCACCGCGCCGCCGAGTAACTCAGGATCGACCGTTGTCCGGAGCTGGACCGGCCGCCCGAGGCGCGTCTCCAATTGCTGGCGCACCCGTTCGATCTCCGCCTCCTCGAGCGGTACGGCGGTCACCAGTTCGACGTCGAGGACACCTCGCTCCTCGCGGAGCAACTGCTGAAACGCTTCTACCACATCCCGTAGCTGGTGCCATCGTCCCCGCTCGAGCAACAAGACCAGCAGGTTGCGCAGATAGCGGTCGTCCTCATCCGGAAACAACCGTTCGATCACCTGGACTTTTGCCTCGAGCGGGATCGCTGGATTCTCCACAAATTCTTCGAGATCCGCGTCCTCCGCGACCTGGATCAGGTCGCGCAGCCGCTGCTCCCAGTGGGTCAGTTGTCCGTGTTCCTTGGCGACCGCGAACGCAGCCTGGGCATAGCGTTTGGCGACTCCAGCAACCGCCACGCTGCTCCCCCCTGCCCTACCGACGAGCACCATCGAGTTCTGCGAGCGCCCGCTCCACCAGAGCGAGATGCCGCTCACGATCCAGCTCTTCACGGAGGATGCGCGTCGCGGCGAGAATGGCCAGATCAGCCACCTCTCGGCGCAGCTCTGCCCAGACACGCTGTCGTTCCGCCTCAATGGCCTCCTGGGCCTGCTGAATCAGTTGCTGCGCCTGCTGCTGCGCCTCCTCACGAGCGCGCGCGATAAGTTGTTCGGCGCTCTCGCGAGCACTCGCCACAATGCGCTGTGCCTCTCGCCGCGCCTCGGTGAGAATTTCTTCGTTCCGCGCCTGGGTCTCGGCAAGTTCGCGCTTCATCCGCTCCGCTGCCTCCAACCCCTCGCGGATCCGCTCCTGCCGCTGATCGATCATACGCGTGATCGGCCCGAGCGCGAAGCGCCAAAACACCGCGAGAAAGAGCAGGAAGGCGATGAGCTGGACGAGTAGGTTTTCACCCGAGATTCCCAGCTGGTCCATGCTCCTGCCTAGCCCCTCCTACGACATGCTGCGTTCGTCTCGCTGGCGGACGGCGCCAGCAGCTCGTCTTGCCAGCTGCTGGCGCGACCTCACCAGCGTGGGCAATTCACCCCACAATGACTACAGCACGAACGCAATGATCACCGCGACGACGAACGCGTAAATCGCCACCGCCTCAGCAAGCGCCGCGCCGATGATCATCGTCAAACGCACTGCACCCTCAGCCTCAGGGTTGCGACCGATCGCCTCCATCGCACCCTTGACGGCGAGACCAATGCCGATACCAGGCCCGAGCGCACCCAACCCAATCGCTAGGGCCGCCGCCATCGGCACGACTACACCGGGTTCGGTCACATTCGCGAACACGCTCCTGTCCTCCCTTCACCAACCGACCCGACGACTCGAACCCTCACTCGCTCCTCGATCACACATCGCTCAGTCGCCACCGGCACTCCGCGCGGCAGCGTGGGCCGCGTGATGAGATGCATGCCGGTCGCCGCTCTCGTGCTCCTCTTCGTGATGCCCGTCAGCCGAAGCAAGCGCAATGTAGATCAGGGTGAGTACCGCAAAGATAAGAGCCTGAATGAACCCGAAGAGCACCTCTAGGTACAGGAAAATTACGGGGATAAGGAGACCAATGACGCTTATCTTGATCGCATTGGCGATGCCATACATGACAGTTAGCAAGGTCTCCCCAGCAAAGATGTTGCCGAAAAGACGGAATGAGAGCGAAACAATTCGCGACAATTCGCTAATAATCTCGATCGGCAGGAGGAATGGCGGATTCGCCATGTGCTTAATTCGCCCCCAGAGCCCATGGGCCGACAACCCAGCGATCTGGAAAGCCACATAGCTGATCAGTGCCATCGCCAAGGTCATGTTCAGATCGGCGCTCGGCGGACGAAACAGCGGCACCAGTGTCTTGCCGTGCGGCTCTCCTCCAGCCGCTCCTTCACTCGCCGCGACGAGAGCATGGCTCCCCTCGTGCCAAATCCCAATCGTTCCAATACCCGGTAACAGACCAGTGTAATTGGCAACGATGATGAAAATGAACAGGCCACCGATCAGGGGGAAGATGCGGCGCCCGAGTCGCCTGCCCGCGGTTCCCTCCACCAGCCCGAGCAGGAACTCCACCACCATCTCGAAGATCGATTGCAGACGACCAGGAACGAGTTGGGCACTCCGTGCCACGACCGCGCCAAAGATCACGAGAAAGGCCATTACGAGGAGCATGGTCAAAAAGGAATTCGTGATACGGAGATCGAAGCCTGTGCCGGGGATCGACACCGTCCACAACGTCTCCGGCTTCACCGAGATATGGAGCTCCACGCCCGCCTTACCTCCTGCCACGCTGATTGCGGTGGCTACCGCTCACACGCGCCAACTCGTACAGGGCGTACGCCGCTGTCGCCAGACCGAGGCCAACCCCGGCGAGTGTGAAGAGCGGCATCGTACCGAGCCACCGATCGAGGAGCACGCCCCCACCAATACAGAGCACAAGACTAGACACGACCGAGAAGCCGAGTCCCAGGGCTGTCCCGATCGCTTGCCAGTCTCGTCCTTGCGGCGGGCGCGCTCCCGGCCCGCTCACGATTGCGCATCCTATCACAAACGGTCTGACGACGGCAACGTGCTAGTCGTCCGCGACTTCAGCCGTAACAGGTGCCTCCAGTGGCAACGGGCGCTGATCTCCCTCGCGCAGAACTTGCTTCGCCACGCCCACGAAAGCGGTGAACAGCGGGTGCGGCCGGTTCGGACGCGACTTGAACTCTGGATGGAACTGTACCCCCACAAACCACGGATGGTCACGCAGCTCCATGATTTCTACATAGCGTCCATCCGGTGACTGCCCACTCACCACAAAGCCAGCTGCCTCGAACATCTCCCGATAGGCATTGTTCACTTCCCAGCGGTGGCGATGCCGTTCGTAGACGAGCGGTTCTCCATAAGCTAACGCAGCTTTGGTTCCTGGGATCAACGCGCACGGGTAACGCCCAAGCCGCATCGTTCCACCCATTTCGACGCCCCGTTGATCCGGCATAAGATCAATGACCGGATGAGGTGTCTCCGGATCGATTTCTGTACTGTTTGCACCGCACAACCCGAGCACATTTCGGGCGAACTCAATCACCGCCATGTGTAGCCCGTAACACAAGCCCAGATACGGAATCTCTCGCTCCCGCGCGTACCGTGCGGCCAGAATTTTCCCCTCGACACCCCGCGGACCAAAGCCACCGGGAACCAGAATGCCATTCACATGGCGCAATGCTTCCTCTATCTCCGACCGATCGGCGGTCGAGTTCACCCAAACAATCTCGACGGCAACGTCGTGTGCCAACCCCGCGTGCGTCAAAGCTTCCACCACACTGAGGTACGCATCGTGGAGTTCGACATATTTCCCAACGAGGGCGATGCGTATACGCCGTCGTGGCGCCTTCAGGCGAGCGACCATCCGTTCCCAGTCGCCAAGTTCCGGTTCCCGATCTGGGAAACCAAAGTGCTCGACAATGTACCGTCCGAGTCCCGCGCGTTCGAGGATCAACGGCACCTCATAGATCGTCTCGGCGGTTGGCAGGAGGATCACCGCATCTTCATCGACGTCCCCAAAGAGCGCCACCTTGGCGCGAACGTCGTCACCGACCGGGTGATCCGTCCGGCAGATAATCACGTCCGGCTGAATCCCGAGTGCGCGGAGCTCCTTGACGCTGTGCTGTGTCGGTTTGGTCTTCACCTCACCGGTACTCTGGATATACGGCAACAGTGTCACGTGGATATACAAGACGTTGCGCCGCCCCTCTTCCCGTCGCATCTGACGTATCGCTTCGAGGAAGGGCTGCCCCTCAATATCTCCAACCGTTCCACCGACCTCCACAACGACCACATCCGGCTGGTGAATCTCCGTCACCTGACGGATACGTGCCTTGATCTCGTTCGTGATGTGTGGGATCACTTGAACGGTGCCACCCAAATAATCACCGCGGCGCTCCTTGGCGATAACCGCCGAGTACACCTGCCCGGTCGTTACGTTCGAGGCCCGACTGAGATTCTCGTCAGTAAACCGCTCGTAATGCCCAAGATCGAGATCCGTTTCCGCACCGTCCTCCGTGACGAATACCTCTCCATGCTGGTATGGAGACATCGTTCCCGGATCAACGTTGAGATACGGGTCGAGCTTCATCAATGCGACCCGCAATCCCCGGCTCTTCAGAAGGCGTCCGATCGCGGCGGTCGCGATTCCCTTCCCGACCGACGATACGACGCCACCAGTCACGAACACATATTTCGGCATCGCCACACCTCCGAGAACGTGTCTTTCACCATCATGGATCGGGCGCAAGCACCACCACCTCGACCGCCTCCCCAAATTCCCCCTTGCGCACGGTCAAGGTCTCGCGCGTCGACCACTCGGTGACACCCATCGCTCGCATGAACCGCTCGAGCGGATCGCGTGCGGCATCTCCGTGCTCCGTTCGAAACTGCAACGGGATCACTATATGCGGTTCAATCTGCCCGATCACCTCAACAGCACGGTCTGCATCGAGCGTCGGCCCACCACCGACCGGAATCAGCAGCACGTCGACGTCACTTAGGAGTTCGGCCTGCTCATCGCTCAACACGTGGCCCAGATCACCAAGATGGCACACCTGCACCCCATCGAGATCGACGACGTAGACTGTGTTTTTCCCGAGTCGTCGCCCCTGCTCGTCATCGTGGTATGTCCTGATCCCGGTGATGAACGTGCCCTTGATCTCGTACTCCCCGGGCCCCTCAATGAGTCGGTAGCCGGGACGGACAAGCTCTAAGTTGCGGTGTCCGGGATGGGGGTGACTCACGGTCACGATGTCCGCACGTTGTTTGCTTGGCATATAACCCGTCTCTGGTCCGACCGGGTCCATGAGCACAGTGACATCACGGCCCCGCAATCGGACACACGCATGCCCCAGCCACTTGATCTCAGCCATCGACCAGCCGTCCGTTCGCACTGAACACAACACGGGACAGGGCGATCGACGAGGGTTCGTCTTTCACATCGGGACCCCAGTATACCCTGTGTCCGTTCACCCTCGCAAGGCCGGGGCTCCTAAGCACCGGTTGACCACGCCCGGTGTCGAAAAGGAAAGTGAGGGGGTATCGGTGTGAGGAGAGAACTTGCGTGTCCTCCGCAGTCGACAGCACACCGCTCCACATAGGCGACAGTTCGCCACCTCAGGCTCTGGGAAGGCACACGCCTGCCGCGTTTCTGGACCTCGCAACGAGGCCGAGCTCATCTACCTCGGTACCGCGCGAGCAAGAGGCGCATAATGCGAGGCTCCTCCCACATTCCAATGCTCTTCAGGAGGAACTCCCTGCAGGGCGAGTCCCGACAGGACATCTCAGATACTCCTGCCAGTAGGCGCGGACGCTCTCTTCCAGAAGCCAACAGATTGGGAGCATGAAAGCAGTCAGTGCGGGCGAGGGTGTACACTCGCCCGCACTGCTGATCGCAAGACTACTCGACTGTCAGTCGTCCGCAGCCAATTCGTCCAAATACCGGTAACCCCAATCCAGATACGGGCGATCGGGGAGCAACGCTCGCTCGAGCATCCGCTCGACCCGGATAGCATGCTCCCGGGCTCGCTCGTCCGGTGCCCGCTCCGGATCGTAGAGCTTGCTCATTTGCTTCCAGATGATCCGCCGTTGGACTTCACTCGTCCCCTCAACAATGCGCAGGCTGCGATAGTTACGGTAGATCCGCTCGAGTGGGTAGTCCCGGCAATACCCTCGCGCACCAAAGATCTGCACCGCTGCATCGACAACTTCCTGGCAAGCCTCGGTCGAGAAGAACTTAGCCATTGCCGCCTCTTTGGCAGCGAACTCCCCTCGATCGATCTTCCGCGCTGCCTCGTACATTGCGAGGCGTGACAACCAAATCTTAGTCGCCGCATCGGCAAGCATCCATTGAATACCCTGGAAGTCCGCCAGAAGCTGCCCAAAAGCGCGGCGCCGCTTGACATAGGCCTGAGCGAGTTCCCACGCGCGTTCAGCATAGGCAATTGCCAACGCACAACACTTCGTCCGTCCCTCATCGAGTGTGCGCATTAGCAACCGGAAGCCCCAGCCGACTTCCCCAAGCACGTTCTCATCCGGAATGACACAATCCTCAAACACCAGGATGCTCTCGTCGATTCCCGCATTCCCCATCATCTTCTGCCGTCGCTCGACGCGCATCCCTGGGGTTCCCTTCGGCACGAGGAACACCGTAATCCCGCCGTGCGCTCCCTTGCCGGGATCGGTTGCCGCAGCAACGGTGAACACGTCACCTCTTTCGGCCCAGGTGATCCAATATTTGACGCCGTTCAGCACCCACTGGCCATTCCGGCGCTCGGCACGCGTCGTAATACCCTGTCCGTCGGAACCCACACCGGGTTCACTCATCGCAAAGACCCCGATGATCTCTCCCCGCGCCAGTCGCGGAAGATATTCGCGCTTCTGCTCCTCTGTCCCACCATGCAGGATGGCCAGGCTACCGATCCCATTGTTTAAATCGACGACGTACCCGATCGCCAGCGGAGCCTTATGGATTTGTTCCAAAACGAGGCACGTCTCGAGGAGGTTGAACCCCAGCCCACCGTACTCTTTCGGGATCGTCATTCCAAAGTAACCGCGTTTTGCGACATCGGCGATCACCTCGGGCGGCAGGTAATCCGTTCGCTCAATCTCGTCCTCTAGGGGCATCAGCTCCTCATAGACGTAGCGCTTCGTCTCTTCGACGAACTCGAGCACTTCAGGCCGGACACCCTCCATGGCACACCTCCCTATCCATGGTGCCGAGCCACGACGAGCCCATCCACGACCCATGCCCCTGCCCCGTCTTCCCCGACAATGAGCGGGTTCGCTTCCGCCACCTCAATCAGCCCCTCTCCTGCCTGAGCGAACCAGCTGAACTGCACCAGCGCATCCACCAGCGCCGCTCGGTCGCGCGGTGCTTTCCCTCGGTAGCCAGCGAGGAGCGCTGCGCCTCGTAGCTCACTCAGCATCTCTTCCGCTTCTTCTGCAGTGATTGGAGCACGCCGGTAGACCACGTCCCGCAGCAGCTCCACCAGCACTCCGCCGAGCCCCACGCTCACCACCATGCCGAACGTCGGATCGTAATGACAGCCGAGAATCACCTCTAAGCCAGGAGGTACTTGTTCCTGCACAAGGAAGCCAGTCACACCCCCGGGCTGGAACTCAGCGATTCGCTCACTCATCTCCAGCCATGCTCGCTCCAATTCGCGCGGCCCACCAATCCCAAGCCGCACCGCCCCACGCTCCGTTTTGTGCAGCAGATGCGGTCCGACCGCTTTGAGGACAACTGGATACCCGAGCTCTTCGGCTGCCGCCAGCGCTTCCTCCAGCCTCTGCACCAGCCGTTCTCGCGGATGCCGTAAGCCGATGAGAGCAAACAACCGTTTTGCTTCGTATTCACCGAGTATCGGACTACTCCTCAGCGCGCGGGACAGCGCCGCACGGAGCTCGTCCAGTCCGCGCGGTCTCTGCGGCTGAGGTCGCGGCCGCTCGCGCCAATGCCGGTACCACGCTGCGCGGGCAATGGCCCGGTAGCCGTATTCGGTTCCTTGCAAGACTGGGATACCGGCACTTCGCAACATGCTCACCGCGTCATTGTCGAGCCCGTTCGCCTGGTTCGTTACCACGGCAATCGGCTTTGCTGTGTATCGAGAGAGCTCCAGCATAGCCTGCGCATAGAGCTGCGCTTCCTCCGTCTCACGCACCATATCCGTACCGAGCACCACTGTGTCCACTGCTGGATCGTCCGCTAACGCCCGCAGCGCGACCGGGTAGACCTCCTCAAAGTTCCCAGCGCCCCAAGCATCAAGTGGATTGCTGATCGGCACGTACGGTGCGAGTACGCCGCGCAGACGCTCCGCGGTACGTACGTCCAATGGCGGGAATGCGACACCAACTCGCTCTCCCCAATCCAAGATCAGTGTCTTCTCGCCACCACTGTCGGTTACTGCGCCGACCCGGTTCGTCTCCGGCAGCCGACCGGCCAAGAGGAACTCGGCAACATCGTAGAGCTCGTCAAGCGTGTCAACTCGGATCACTCCGTACTGGTTCAGTACTCCGGCCACAACCTCGTGTGATCCAGCCAGCGCTCCGGTGTGGGCCAGCACCGCTGCCCGACCCGCTTCCGAGCGTCCCACCTTCAGAACGACCACAGGAACACCACGACGGTGAGCCACCTCAACAACCTCGAGGAAGCGAGGTCCATCACGCACTGTCTCCAGGAAGGCCACCAGGAGTTTGACCTCAGGATCTTCAAGCGCAGCGGCCAAGTATTCAGCAGCATCTAAAACCGCTTCGTTCCCACTCGAGACGAGATACCGGAAGCGAATGCCGCGTGTGTTGTGGGCAAGTGACCAGAAGACCGAACCGCTCTGGACGACTCCTGCCACCGCACCAGGTGCGAGATCCTCCGGGAGATGGTAGCCAGTGAGCGTCACCCCTTCGTCAGGGACGATCAAGCCAAGACAATTCGGCCCACAGACGGCAACTCCATGCTCTTCGGCCAGGCTCACGAGCTCTGCCTGGATCCTTTGCCCGTCCGGTCCTGCTTCGCCAAACCCTGAACCGAGGATAACCGCAGCCTTCACGCCACGTTCCACCAGCTCACGGAAGGCGATCAGCGTGTTCTCCGGCGATAGGGCAATCACCGCACAGTCCGGCACCGCCGGCAATTCACCGATAGATCGGAAGCAAGGAAACCCTTCAACCGGCTGACCACTTGGATGAACTGCCCAAACCGTCCCACGGTAGCCAAACCGTCGCAGGTTCGCCAGCACTGTCCGCGCCATGCGGCGGCGTGGACTCGCACCAACGACCGCAACTGACCTAGGGCGCAATAATGAGTGGAGTGCTCTCTGGGTCAGCATGCCCACCCCTCGAATCGCTCCACAGCCTGGCGCACAAAATCAGGCACCGGGCGAGCCTGACGCGTCCGCACATCGAAACAGACGAGGACCAAGCGGCCCACTGCGTGGAGCACGTTCTTCTCCGCGTTCGTCACCGCGAACTCAACATCGAAGCTTGACCGACCAATCCGGCTGACGCGGAGACCGATCGCGAGTTCGTCGTCAAACACTGCCGGGCTTCGCCAGTCGATCTCCGCGTGAACTGCCGCCCAATCGAAGCTCCCCTCCTCAATCGTGCGGCGAAGGTCGATCCCGAGCGCCCGGAAATACTCCATCAACGCATGCTCGATGTACTCCAAGTACACCGCGAAGTAGACGACCCCCTGTTTGTCACAATCGCGGTATCGCACGCGCCAGGGAAACCAGAACCGAAAGGTATCCTTTCCGATATCTGTTTGCATTGAAATTGCCGATCGAGTCTCTGTGGGCTGTTCCATCGCTGTGATCGTCCCTCACTCTCCCTCACCCAGGCCGGATGCATCCAGTTAACACACTACCAAGGCCAGCCCAGGCTGGCAAGAGGCGCTCCGCTCATCGTGTCATCCGACCTTCCTGCAGAAGATCCTATGACGAACACATCACCTCCCCCAACCCCTCTCGCAAACTAAAAGCCACACACCGGTGACGCTCGGGGCTATATTACTCTCGACCGGTCAGGTTTCCTTTCGGTGCGTCTCCGTCATTGCATGAGCCGGTGGAGAGACTGCTTCCACTGGAGTCACCCAGAAGACGCACCGTTTTGCCCTGTCTCCATTGGTGCTCCGGGGATGATGCGCCCGGCCGTGGTTTAACGAGCTGTTTCTCCTGCCGGGCACACCCGAGTACGCACACGCCCGATTCGCTATGCGTCTTCACTCAGCTCCTCATCGCTCCCGCGCTCTATTCCGTACTGCCGCAGAACCGCGCGGATGACCGACCACGAAAATCCGCGCCGCTGAAGGAGCCCCGCAAGTCGTCGTTGCGCTGTCTTGGCATCAACGCGCTGCAAGCGCTGCTGGTGCTTCCGCACGAGCTCACGAGCAGCCGCAAGCTCACTCTCAGGATCCTCGACCACAACCTCCTTGATCAGCTCAGGAGACACACCCTTAGACCGGAGTTCTTGACGCAAGGCTGCTGCACCGCGCGGATTGGTCGCCTGCCGTTGTGCGACCCACGCTTCAGCGAAGGCTCGATCGTCCACATAGCCGAGCATGCGTAGGCGAGCGAGTGCTTCCTGGATGACTGGCTCACTAAACCGTTTTTGCCGCAAACGCTGTTGGAGCTCCGCTTCGCTGCGCGGGCGAACACTGAGGAGGCGCAGGCCCACCTCCAGCGCCGCATCGACTGCCGCTGCGTGCTCAATCGCCGCGCGCCGCTGGGCAGTCAGTACCTCGCCAACACGGAGCCCAAGTTCAGCGACCCGCGCTGCACTCAACGTCACCCATGCGATGCCGTTCCGTTCGATCCTAAAGCGATCCGCTCGCCGAGGATCGGGAACTATTTGTGTAATGGTCTGAGGAGCTTCGTCCACCGTTCATCCTCCCCACAGCCCGGATCCTCTGGCACAGTTAGCGCCGGAGGGCGGACGGATGGTTCGATCAGTCCCTGCATCGCACCGAATCCGAGCACGGGCACGGTTGCTCATAACGGGTATGTTCGGCCTCGGTGCGCTCGCGACTGGCGCGACGCTGCTCGTTCTGGGCTTAGCAATCGAAACGCAAGCACGCAACGACGAGCGAGCTCCCGCCGATGCCATTCTGGTCCTCGGTGCGGCGCAGTACAATGGTCGGCCAACCCGTGCCTTCCGTGCACGGCTTGACCACGCCGCGGCCCTCTATCGTCAAGGGTACGCCCGTACTCTTGTACTCGTCGGCGGAACAGCTGCCCCAAGCGAACCGAGCGAGGCCGAAGTCGGGGCGCGGTATCTTGAACAACTCGGCATACCGGCGGATGCCTTGCTCGTCGTGCCTGAGGGCCGCAACACCTGGCAGAGCCTTCAGGCTGCAGCTGGGCCGCTGCGTGCCATCGGTGCGCGCCGCGTGCTCCTCGTCAGCGATGGCTTTCATTTGTTCCGGAGCAAACTCATGGCGAGCGATCTCGGCTTCCAGGCACTCGGATCACCAGCACCGAACAGCCCCATCCGCCAGGGGTCCTTGCTCGAACGCTGGTACATGATCCGCGAGGCAGTTGCCACCCTCGCCTATCTCATTGGACGACGCTAAATCGTCCTCAATCTGCCGCTTCGCTGACAACGAAATTCACCAGTCGCCCCGGAACGTACACCACCCGTTCGATCCGTCGGCCAGCAAGATACGCCTGCACGCGCTCGGCTGCCCGTGCTCGGGCAACAGCTTCTTCCTCACTGATCGTCACCGGGACGACGATCCGGTCGCGCACACGGCCGTTGACCTGGATCACGAGTTCGAGGGTCTCCTCCGCAGCGAGCTCCGGATCGTAGGCAGGCCATGCCTGCTGATGCACACTGTAGGGTTTGCCAAGCCGCTCCCACAGCTCCTCAGCGATGTGTGGCGCACCCGGTGCCAGCAGGAGAACGAGCGTCTCCAGCGCTTCCCGCCAGACTGGCATTTGCACGACCGGCGTTTCACGCAGGCGCGAGAGTTCGTTGACAAACTCCATCATCCGCGCGATCGCCGTATTAAAGCTGAAGGTTTCGAAATCGTCCGTCACTTGCTTAATCGTGCGGTGCAAGAGACGCCGCAACGCCCGAGCCTGGTCGTCGTCTTCCAGTTGCACGGGCACATCTCGTGTCTCATTCACCAAGGCCCAGACACGCTGCAGGAAACGCTGGACGCCGGCTACTCCCCGCGAACTCCACGGCCCGCCCTGACTCCATGGGCCGATGAACATGAGATACAACCGAACCGTATCTGCCCCAAGACGTGCAACGAGATCGTCCGGATCAACAACATTCCCGCGGCTCTTCGACATCTTCTCCCCGTCTTCGCCGAGGATCACCCCGTGGTTGAAGAGCCGCAGAAATGGTTCGCGATGGTTCACCAGCCCCAGGTCAGCAAGCGCCTTCGTCCAAAATCGGCTGTACAGGAGATGCAGAATGGCATGTTCGATTCCACCGGTATATTGGTCAACTGGCGTCCAATAGGCGACCTTCTCAGGGTCGAATGGCCGCTGATCCTCATGCGGGCTGAGATAGCGATACCAATACCACGACGAATCGACGAATGTGTCCATCGTATCCGTCTCGCGCCGTGCGGGACCACCGCACTGCGGACATTCGGTATTCACGAAAGCCTCGTGGGTGACGAGTGGTGATTGGCCTGTCGGCATGAACTCAGCGTCCTCAGGCAACAGAACCGGCAACTGCTCCTCCGGCACCGGCACGATGCCACAGCGGTCACAGTAAACGATCGGAATTGGTGTACCCCAATAACGCTGGCGCGAGATCAGCCAGTCGCGCAACCGGTAGGTGACCTCGCCACGGCCGATTCCTTGCTCTTCGAGCCAAGCGATGACCTTGCGGACCGCCTCGCCCCCAGCAGTCGGCGTCCCATCGAACGGCCCGGAGTTCACCATAACGCCTTCCCCGTCGTACGCTTCCTCCATCGTCGCGGGGTCGAGCGTACGATCCGGTGGCTGGATGACGACGACGATCGGTAGACCGAAGGCACGGGCAAACTCGAAGTCGCGCTGATCGTGCGCCGGAACAGCCATGATCGCCCCCGTGCCGTAGTGCATCAGCACGTAGTCGGCAATCCAGATCGGAATCCGTTCGCCGTTGGCTGGATTGATCGCATAGGCCCCGATGAAGACACCGGTCTTCTCGCGCTCGGTCGACGTCCGCTCGATATCACTGCGGCGCCGCGCCTGCTCAACGTAGGCCTCCACATCGGCACGACGTTCGGGTGTCGTCAATGTCTCGACAAGTGGGTGCTCAGGTGCCAACACCAAGAAGGTGGCGCCCCACAGCGTGTCCGGTCGAGTTGTGAACACCTCGATCGGATCGCCGCGCTCCGAGCGGAAAACGATCCGCGCGCCCTCCGAGCGGCCGATCCAGTTGCGCTGCATCGTGATCACGCGCTCTGGCCACTCGATTCCGTCAAAGCGCAGGAGCTCCTCGGCATAGGCGGTGATACGCAGGAACCACTGCTCGAGGTCACGCCGGTAGACCTCTGTACTGCAGCGTTCGCAGCGGCCATCAATCACTTGCTCGTTGGCGAGCACCGTCTGGCAAGTCGGACACCACCACACCGGGGCCTTGGCACGGTACGCCAGTCCGCGCTTGTAGAACTGCAGGAAGAACCACTGATTCCAACGGTAATACTCTGGTAGACAGGTGATGACTTCCTTTGACCAGTCGAACATCGCCCCCATCGAGCGCAGCTGCTTCTTCATGTGGGCGATGTTCTGCATCGTCCAGACCTTTGGATGAATCCCATGCTTGATTGCCGCGTTCTCCGCGGGGAGACCGAATGCGTCGAAGCCAAATGGGAACAGAACGTTGTACCCGCGCATGCGCTTGTAGCGAGCAGCGGCGTCCGCGGGGGCGTAGGAGAACCAGTGACCGATGTGAAGGTTCCCTGACGGATAGGGGAACATCACAAGGTGATACCATTTGGGTCGAGTCGGATCCTCACGCACATCGGCGTAGATCCCTGTTTCCTCCCAAATCTTCTGCCACTTCGGTTCAATGACTTGAGGCTCGTAGCGCTCGGTCTGCCGCTCCTGCTGCGTCGTCGCCATCCCTCTGCCTCCCACGTTCTCGCGCCTCGAACGCACGACGGCCCGTCCACGAAGGGACGGGCCGACCCGCGGTACCACCCTCCTTGGTGTCGCTGGTGCGACACCCACTCTGGCGTGCGCTAACGGGCACGACCCGGCGCGAGCTACTGCCTTTCACCCGCGCAGCTCCGAGGCGAGTTCACGCACCCAAGCTGGCCAGGCTCACACTCTCCCCAGCTCGCTCGACAGCCGCGGTGCGCTACTCCTCCTCGTCGTCGCCTTTGCCCCTGCACGACAACGACCGGTCACACCGGACGGTGGACCGGTTACCCTATCCTCGTGGAGCTGAGGGGACTCGAACCCCTGACCCCAACGCTGCCAGCGTTGTGCTCTCCCACTGAGCTACAGCCCCGCGCCCTCGCTGGCGCACAAAACAGTCTAGCACACTCGCAGCCTCGTCGCAACGCCCCGCCCTCACATGCTCGGCCCAATCAACGCTCTCCGTGTTCACACTGTAAGCAGTTCAATGCACCAAAACCCGAGCACGTCCTGCGAACACCTTGACCGCATCGTTTCCCCTCACACCCTACCAGCTCTCAAGACAAAATCCCCTGCCTGAGGCGAACCATCCCGGGCAATTCAACGGCACAGCACGCGCTCTGTCTGAAACAGCTCGCCAGATGTTGGTTCCTACTGGCCGTCGAGGCATACTTGCCCAGACAGGGCGGCAGAATCGCCGAGGAACGAGAATGAAGGCACCGATTCGATTCCATATCGTGACGCTCGGTTGCTCAAAGAATCAGGTCGATTCCGAGGGGATGGCACAACGCCTCATCGCCCAAGGGCTTGAGCCAACAGATGATCCCCGCAAGGCACGCGTCGTCATCGTCAACACCTGCGGCTTCCTTGGCGCCGCACGCGCGGAGTCACGTGCCACGATTGAACGCCTTTTGGCTCGCCGCCGTCCCGGTCAAGTGATCATCGCGGCAGGCTGCATGGTCAGTCTCGATGAGCACCGCCGCGAGCTTCCGGACGGCGTCGATGCACTCCTCTCCACCCGCGAGTGGACGCGCATCGATTCACTTGTCGCCACGCTTCTTGATTTGCCAGTTCCGAGTGTCCGCCCACCCGAAGAGACACTGCCGACATTCCGTCGTCTTCCCACGGCGCGACCAAGCGCCTACGTCAAGATCGCCGACGGCTGTGACCACCGCTGCTCCTTCTGTGCCATTCCACTGATAAAGGGCCAGCAGGTCAGTAAGCGGCCGTCTGATGTCGTCCGTGAGATCCGCGAACTCGTCGATGTCGGAACCAAAGAAGTTGTTCTGGTCGCCCAGGACACCATCCGGTATGGCGCCGATCTGGGGCTCCGTGACGGACTCCCTTGTCTCCTCCGCCTCATCGCCGAACAGGTCCCCGAACTTCCTTGGCTGCGGTTACTCTACCTGTATCCCACTCCGCTGCTCTTCCGTTTGATCGATACCATGGCGGAACTTCCGCAATGCGTGCCGTATCTTGACATCCCACTCCAACACGCGGATCCGGCCATCTTGCGCGCCATGGCTCGCCCGAGCAACCCTGACTTTTATCGCCGGCTTATCGCCTATGCGCGCCAACGCATCCCGGGTGTGGCACTCCGCACGACGTTCATCGTTGGCTTTCCCGGTGAGACGGACGAGCAGTTCCAGCGACTCTACGACTTTGTGGAGGAAATGCAGTTCGATCATGTCGGTGTCTTTGTCTATTCCCGCGAAGAGCCGACAGCCAGCGCCCGCGTTGGGCAACCGGTACCACGCGAGATCGCAGAAGAGCGCCGGGCTGCGCTCATGGAACTACAGCAGCGCATCTCGCTCGCGAAGAACAAAGCGCTTGTTGGCCAGGAGCTCGAAATCCTGATTGAGGGACACGGCGAGCTGGAAGACGAGTTGGGACGGCGCTTGCCACTGTCAGCCGGACGAGCTGCGCGGCATGCGCCGGAAGTCGACGGCCTCGTCTTTGTACCGGGGCAACTTCCAATCGGTGAACTCGTCAGGGTACGGGTGACCCATGCCGAGCCCTACGACCTGTGGGCCGAGTACCCGTCAGCACGGCTGAAGCCTTCACGGCGCACACTGTCGCAAACCCGTCAGCGCGGCCACACCGGGCTGAACACCAACCACTGATCGGGAGCTCGCTGGATAGCCTGCTCAAGCACCTGCACCATTGTTTCCAGTGCGGAGTGCACGTCCTTTTCTGCATCATCGCTCCGTGGTACAACGATCGGCCGCTCTATACGCACCACGTATCTGCGGCCCATCCGGTAGCAGAAGACAGGAACCAGCGAGCAGCCGAGCCGGCGTGCCAGCCGAACCGGTCCGTCAGGCAGCCGCGTTGGAACTCCAAAGAATTTGATCGTCCGACCATTTCCCAGGACATTCCGATCGACCAGGAAAACGACGCTTTCCTGCGACGCGATCGCCTCGATGGCCTGACGGAGCCCCTGTCGTGTAGGCATCAGGAGTGTGATGCCAGGAGCACTCCGCAACGCGCGGACGATCTGGTCGAGCCACCGCGGCCGCATGGGCGCCGCCAACGCGGTAATCCGGTAACCCTGCGCACCCAGGAGTGCCCCAACAACATCAAAAGGACCGAGATGCGCTGAGATGACGATGGCTGGTCTTCCAACCTCTCTCCCTTCTTCATCCGCGAATTCGAACACGATGGGTGGGTGCCACTGCTGGCGGAGAAGGCGAATTGCCACGAGCGCCAAAACGTTTCTCACGCTGCTACGAAATGCTTGGCGTACCAAGGCGTGCACCACAGGGGAGTCTGGCGTCACGGCGAGGACACGTGCCACGTTCGCCGCTGCAGCCCGCCGCTGGCAACGAAGAATGGCGAACGTAAGGTCGGCAATCCGATCAGCGATCCATCCCCCGATGAATTCGAGCAGTGGCCGACGAGAGGTCTCCACACCAAATCGCATCGCTCTCCGACGGATTAGCCTGCAGTCGGTTCCTCAGACGAGGCTCGTTGGAAATCTTCCGCAGACCACCCAAGATAGGGCCAGGCGTCCACAATGACGGGGAGACCACGCACCACTGTCAGCGCAAGCGTCCCGTACACGCTCGCCCACCCAAGAGCGAGTGAGACCGGCCAATGGAACAACCAACCGGCACCTGGAAATCCACCACTTTGCTCTACGATCAATCCACCAAGAAAGAGAAAGGCCACCAGCTTCGCGACACCGTACAGGGCCCGCATGGCTCGCGAGGCAGTGAGAAAGCGCGTCAGTCGAGTCCGGGCCATCGTTCGTTCACCGAAAGGCGTCCGCCCAGCCTGGAGCGCAACGCTCCGGAGCCCGTCGACGAGAAAACCACGCGTCATGACAAGCAGGGGGGCCCACACCCCAATCAGGCCGAGATCGGCAAAAACGATCCATAACGCGTTCTCGACGACACGATCTCCGGCGATATCGAAGACTGCGCCGAACACAGTCGACTGTCCTCGTCGCCGGGCGACGATGCCATCGAGTGCATCCCCCAGAAAGACGACGAAGAGCACCAGCCACGCGAGAAACGAAAGCCAGCGCTGTTGGCTATACAGGAGCCCGATAGCGACGAAAAGCAGCGCGACTCGGCCGGCAGTGATCGCGTTGGCCACGGCTGGCCCCTTTCACTTCGTCTCAGAGTGTGATCGTCAACAGTGCGATCCAGGTCAGGGCGAGTACGACGACCGTGCCGGCCAGCAATAGTCGAGCCGCAAAGCGCTCGAGGGGCTCAGCAAGGAAAGCGAGCGCAAGATTGGCGATGGTGACAATCGCCGCCACAATCGGCAGCAACCACAGATCGCGGCGCGTGCCGATCCGATCTGGGAGCCCTGCGGCGTTCCAGTGAAGGACCAGCGTCTCCGGCAGGTGAACCGAGCGGAGGACCAGGAAGACAACGAGCCCCACGAGTAAGCCAAGCGACAGCGCGACAAGACCAAGCGCCACAGGATCGCGCAAGAACACCGGCCGTAGTGCAGAAGCGAAGTCTTGCGCAGGTCGCGGTTCCCTCGCGTCGCCCACCGTCGGGAAAGCCGCCGTCCACCCCGCTTCAGCCAGTTGCTCGCGGCCCGCGATTGTCACCTCGGCGGTTCCTACCTCACGTTGTCTTCGAGCCGCCGCAACCTGTTCCAGAAAAATGACCGGCTGTGCTGGAGAGATTGCCCAATGCTCCGTCCCTGTGGAAAGCAGAAGTTGCCGACTGATCGGTTGTGTGGCCGCTACTCGAACACGACCAAAGGGAGACCGCAACCAGCCCACATAGTAGCCAGGCCAGAATGGCTGCCACCGCTGCATCGCTCCACCAAGCAACGGCGCAGCAGGACCAGCATACGTGAGTCGATCAAGCGGTACTTCGTCGATCCGCCCTCCCCACCGGATACGGATCGACCGATCTGTCACATCGTAACCAAGGGAAAAGTACCCAACCAGGAGATAGCCCATGCCGACGGTGCCAACACCGCTCACAAGGAAGACCACCCAGAGGATCGGTAAAGAGAGCGTCGACCGCGTGACGCCGAGGAGTCCGAGAACCGCGAGCACTGCGGTTGCGGCGAGCACGCCAAAGAGTCCGAGGCCGATCAATCCGCCTGCTGAAGGAGCCGCTCGCGCGCGGTAACGGATCGAGCTCGGGGCGCGCATGCTGCTCGCCTCCTTACGGATCATTGTCAATTACGCCAACACGCCGCACGTGTCCAAGAAGCGCTCACGGAGTTGGAGTGCTCCCTGGTGTCGCTCCTGGTTCGGCTGTCGGGGACGGTGTTGGCGTCGGCGTTGGGGTCGGGGGCGCATCCGGTGGTGCGAGGAACGGCTGCGTTCCCGGCGTTGGCAGCGGTGACAACCCGAGATGCCAGCGGATCACCGATGTCCGTCGCTGTTCGTCAAGCCAACGGCTGAAAGCCTGCCCACGCAGTGCCTCCAGCATTCGGGTACTGACGGGACGGTCCGGATCGCGCTCGAGGACTTTGACGATGTGCCAACCGTATATCGTCTGCACTGGCCCGCCGACCTCGCCAGGTTGCAACGCAAACGCGACTTCATCAAATTCTGGCGGCATGTATCCCCGCGGCAACCAGCCCAAATCACCCCCGTTCGGCGCTGTGTCGCTATCCGTCGATCGCTCGCGAGCAATAGTCGCGAAGTCCGCTCCCCCCTGAATGTCCGCCAGCGCTTCTTCGGCAGCCTCCCGAGTGGCTAGAAGAATATGTGCGGCATGAACCTGCTCGCCACGCAAGGGAATCCTTTCCTCCAGCGCACGCTGGATTTTTTCACGTGCTAGCATCGGCCGAACCACGAGGCGCTGGAAGTCTGCTAAGGAGAGCCCAGCCTCCTTGAGCACGTTGCGCTGATATTCGCCCATTGCGGCTGTGGCGGTCGCTCTAGCCTCCTCTGGTGGAACGGTTGGTGTCGCTGTCGGAGTTACGGAGGGAGTCGGCGTCGGAGTAGGCGTTGGTGTTGGGGTACTTCCGGGTTCCGGTGTCGGTGTTGGAGCAGGAGTGGGCGTCACTGCGGCAGTCGCAGTGGCCCAAGCGGCAGCGGTCGGGTCGACGCCCAAGGTCGGCGTCGGGGTGAGGATCGGAACACTACTGAAGAGACTCAGCGTGTATTCTTCAACTTCCTGCGGATCGAGCGAAAGACCGAGTTGTCCCATCCGCTGGATGGTGATCAGGTCGTCGACCATGCGTTCAACCGTCGCCTGGTTGATCGGATCGCGTTCGACGGTCGGGAGCTGCTGTCGTGCCTGATCGGCCAATTGCTGGTACTGCACGCTCTGCTGCCCGGTGGTGAGGTTTGCGAGTTGCTGATACTGGGAGATCTGGTTAAGAAGCTCGAGCTTGCGCACCTTCCAGTAATCACCACGGGTGATTGACTCACCATTCACCTCAACCACCACCTGGCGGGGCAAGTACCAGTACTGGTAGACTGCACCGCCCCCGAGGAGCGCCGCCACAAGCGCGAGCACGACAGCAACTCCGACTAGTGCGGCTCGCTCCTGCACCCGCTCTCGCTCACGCCGTGGCACACGGCGGCGCCGAACACTCGGTGTCGTCTCACGTCGACGACCGGGCAGCCACCGCCGAACCCACTCCTGCATACAGCACCTCGCTGGCTCGTATCCCGACTCCCGCACCCGTCCGGAGCCGCTCGCTCAGCTCAGCGCTCCGGGACAAACGGTAAGAGCGCGAGATGCCGTGCCCGTTTGATCGCACGAGCCAGCTGGCGCTGATGCTTTGCGCACGTCCCAGTCGATCGCCGGGGCTCTATCTTGGCCTGCGGCGAGAGATACCGTCGCAGACGCCCAAAGTCCTTGTAATCGATCTTCTTGATCCCATCCATACAGAAGGCACAAACCTTCTTCCGCGGGTAATACCGCGTGGTCGCCTGGCGGCTTGGCCGCGCCGCAGCCGCCGTTGTTTCAGGAGATTCTGCAGTTGCCTCGTCGTCAGGCACAGGTGTTGTCTCCAGTTCGTCCATCATCGCTTTCTCCACTCCTCACGTTCGATCTCAGAATGGCACCTGATCGCTCCATGGATCATCGTCGAACGGCGGTAGCTCTGGAGGAATGTCCGGCACCACCGGCTCCTCCTCAACTGCAAGCGGCGCAGCCGCGGGGACAGCATCGGCCGGCCGCGGGCTAAGCAGCAACACCTCCCGGGCGATCACTTCCACCGCGGTGCGCTCCGACCCGTCGTTCCCGGTATACCGCCGCACACGGAGGCGGCCTGCGACATAGACCTTTGTCCCCTTGCGGATGTATTGATCCGCAAATTCAGCGAGACGATTCCAGCAGACGACCGTGAACCAGTCAGTCTCTTCGACCGGCTGACCACCCTCTGCACCGCGACGGAACGAGTTCACCGCGAGGCGGAACTGCGTGACCGGAGCCCCAGATGGTGTGTAGCGCATCTCGGGGTCGCGGCCAACATTCCCAATGAGTTCGATCCTATTGAGACCGCGCGACATTGCTCATCCTCCGGGCTCCGGTCCCCGAGGAGACCTCTCACTCGTCCATCCGCACCATGAGATGCCGCAAGACTTGCTCATTTAACCGCAATTCGCGTTCGATCTCTCGTGCCTTCGATGGCGGGCAAATCAATTGGAAGAGGACATAGATCGCTTCTTGGAATTTCTGAATCGGATACGCGAGCCGCCGTCGTCCCCACGGCGTATCCCGCTTTTCAAAGGTTACTGTCCCACCTTGATCGGTGATTGTTGTCCGAATCCGTTCAATCGCGGCATCCAACCGCTCCTCCGCCAGATCCGGACGGAGCAAGACCACTAGTTCGTACGGTCGCGGCTCAGGCTCATAACGTGGCAACGTTCTCCTCCTTTCCTCGGGTACGCGCTGCGCTCAACTCCGGCCGTTGCCCTACCCGAGCGGCGTCAGCGCGGAAAGGAACTACACTCCAACGCGGTCGTCCGACCGCAAGCGTGCCCAGTATAGCAGATCAGCCCTGGAGCTCTGCCCCAGGGCTCGCTGCCGCGACGGCGCCCGGCCGGATTCTCGGTCACGCCGTCCGCGCCTCGAACTGCTGGACCACCGCCGGCCGCCGCGCCTGGTTAATGACCCAGTCCACAATGACCGCGACCAGCGAACCGATCGCGGCATGAACCAGATGCAGGCCACCGAACGACGGCCCAAAGGTCGGAAGCTGCTCCGCAATCCAAATGCCAAGGAAGGGATACGCCGCTACTCGCCACACTCGCTCCGGCAGTCGACCAGGGAGAAGATCGTACCAGAGGACTCCAAAGCCGTAGCTCAAGGCCAGCATGAGCAGGAAGGTTCCGAACTCCATAGCGCACCTCCGTTTCTATCCACGGAGGCCGGGCTCCATCGCGGTAGCTCTACAATAACTATGCATCATCACTGGAGAGACTGGCAAGACACAGAGCCTACTCCGCCGGTGCCAACTTCCTCAATGGTGCTGCCAAGGCCTGGGCTTTCCGTCCTGCTCCACTACCGCCCCCACCGGGATACCCCAACCTCGTCAACCGCGAACCGCTAGCGCCCAAGCCGAAATCTGCATGGACAATAGCTGGCCGAATCGACCGAACGACTCCTCGGCACCCCTTTTCAGATTCTGCCGGTCACCAATCGCGGCCTCAAAACGCGGTAAGTTGTGAACCTCCGACGCTCGCGCAGCAAGCAGATGCCGAAGCAATCTGTCCCTCTTTTCGCCATGCAAGTGCACAACTTCACGGCGAGGCAGATACCACCGTCCGGGGACCTTCTCTGTCCAACGCAACGTCGGCCTTGTACGCAGTCACGTTCCTCGTACAGCGAAAAGCACGGCACGCCCGAAGGCCAGCGACCACACCGCTCGAGCAGAGTCCTCGTTCCAGCCTCCTGCACGAGCGATTCCACAGCGAATCAGGGGAAACAGTGCTCGATGACATCGCTGCCGGCACTCGCTCACGTGTCGCTCAGCATCGGCAAGCTCGCCAGTGTTCGCTCGGACCAGGCTGGGCAGTTGCCTCGAAGAACAGCTGCGGCACGCACCTCTCCTGGCCAGTCCGACGAGCTGACCACACACCTCGCAGGATATCCCGCTCACGGCCGTGGATACGTTGACCAGCTGGGGCAGAGTGCCTTCGCAGAAGCGAGCCGTTCGTCACTCACTTGCGATCGAACGGTCATGCACCCCGGAACGCTCAAGTTCCGCCTCCCGCATGACACGCGCGCCTTGCTCGTCGATCGGCAAGATGACTACACGTGCTGCGAGACCACGACGCGCAATGAGTTCCTCCAGTGCTCGCCGTACGGTCTCAGCCCGTCTGGGATGAGCCAAAGCGAGGACAGACGGACCTGCTCCACTCAGCGCCGCTCCATAGGCCCCGGCCTCCTGTGCCACTTTAATCGTCTCCTCTAGATGTGGGTAGAGCACAGCACGGTACGGCTGGTGGAGTTCGTCCGCCATCGCGGTCGCGAGAAGTTCCGAGCGCCCAGTACTCAGTGCGAGCACGAGTAGTGCTGTGCGGGCCGCCGTCCGCACGGCCGTCACGCGCCGGATCCGTCGTGGCAAGACCGCACGCGCATCACTTGTGAAGCCGAGCGCCTCCGGTACGAGCACGACGGCGACCAGCGGGCTTGCGATCGGAATACGTACCGCCAGAGGGCCGTCGATCCCCTCTACGGCCAGAACGGCGCCGCCGAAAAGCGCTGCACCGACATTGTCACCGTGTCCTTCAAGCGAGCAAGCCAAACGAAAAAGCGTGCGCTCCTCACAGGGCCGGCCGAGAAGCTCGTTCGCGAGCACAAGGCCAGCGACAACTGCCGCGGCCGAACTTCCGAGTCCTCGTGCTACCGGGATGTCCGACTCGACATCCAGTACGCCCCCTGGGAGTGTGAGACCGGTCTCCCTCACGAGCGCCTGCATTCCCTCCAGGACGAGATTCGGTCCCCCGTGGAGCTCAGGGGTTGTAGCAACATGCACGCTCCCAGGAAGGCCATCCGTTTCGTAGCGCACGACGAGATACCAACCCAGAGCAAGCGCGAGGACATCAAAGCCTGGTCCAAGATTCGCACTCGACGCTGGGACGGAGACTTCATAACGCATGCTCGAGCGCTCCTCGCAGCGCAGAGAGTGTCGGCTCAATCGTGACAGGACGATTAGCGAGCGGGCGCTGCTCCTCGCTGAGATGGTACTGCAGGATTGCGTCTGGATCCTTGAGGACGTGTCCGGTCAACACGGCAACGACGCGCTCGCCTGGGCGGATAATACCCTGCGCGACCAGCTTGCGCACCCCTGCCACTGCCGCGGCAGAGGCTGGCTCACATCCAATCCCGCAGCGATCGACCTGCGCTTTCGCCTCCAGAATCTCGTCGTCCGTCACGGCTTCGACCAAGCCGCCTGTCGACTCGATCGCTCGCCGAGCTCGTTCGTAACTCACCGGATTTCCGATGCGGATGGCAGTCGCGACCGTCTCAGCCGTAACCGGACGGAAGTCGCGAAATCCGCTGCGGAACGCAGCGTAGAACGGTGCCGCTCCCGCTGCCTGGATAACTCCGAGCCGAGGGAGGCGGTCAAGAAGGCCCCAAGCGCGGAGCTGCATCAATGCTGCCCCGAACGCCGCGGTATTCCCCAGATTTCCACCTGGCAAGATGATCCAGTCTGGCGGCTCCCAGCCTAGTTGGTGCAATAGCTCAAAGACTATCGACTTTTGTCCTTCCAGGCGAAACGGATTCACCGAGTTGAGGAGATAGAGCCCGAGCTCGCTGCTCGCCTCTTGCACAAGCTGCATCGCTGCATCGAAGTCGCCCGTAATCTGCACGATCCGGGCGCCATAAGCGATGGCTTGACTGAGTTTCCCGGCCGCAATCTTCCCTGATGGGAGGAAAACGATGCTTGGGAGACCAGCCAGTGCAGCATAGGCAGCAACTGAAGCGGCGGTATTACCCGTCGAGGCACACGCAACGGCCCGAGCATCCACTGCGCGGGCATGGGAAATCGCTACGGTCATCCCACGATCTTTGAAGGAGCCGGTCGGATTTTCGCCCTCATGCTTGAGGAGCAGGTCTGCACAACCGGTCCACTCGGCTAAGCGGGGATGGTGATAAAGGTTCGTATTTCCCTCCGGCCGCGTGATGATCCGGTCAACCGGCAAGGGCGGCAAAAGCTCCCGGTACCGCCAAACGCCGCTCCGATCGAGTGGCTGCCAGCTGCCGAGTCGCTGCTCGAACGCCGCAGTGCTTATCACCGCCGGCCGCGGGAACTCCACGTGATAGAGACCGCCGCACGGGCACCGTCCGGGTGATCCAGTCGGCCGAAGGCGGCCTCCACAACGTTCACAGACGAGCCAAATTTCGGCGCTGATCGTTCGCTGACCTGCGAGCTGCTGTTCTCCCTCATCCGCCACGACTGTGTCCCTCACACGGCAAACATGCGCCGCGGATCGAGTGCGTCTCGGAGGCCATCGCCCACATAGTTGATGCTCAGTACCGTGAGGAAAATCGCGCCACCAGGAAAGAGGACCATCCAAGGCGCGAACTCGATCCAGTTGATTCCATCGTACAGCATCCGGCCCCATGTCGGGATATCAGGTGGGAACCCCAGTCCGAGGAAGGACAGCGCGGATTCGGTGATAATCGCCTGCGCCACCCCGAGCGTCGCCGCGACAATGACTGGGCTCAGTGTATTGGGGAGGATGTGCCGGAAAATGATTCCGCCAGTGCCTACACCAATGCAGTGCGCGGCCTCAACGAACTCCTTCTGCTTGAGCGACAGGAACGACGCTCGCACCAGACGGGCAACCGGCATCCAGTTCAGCCCGCCGATGACAAGAACAATCAAGAGGAACATCCCGAGCTCGATCCCGAACATTGCTTTCATTCGGTCTTGGAAGAGATAGGTGATCAGGAGGAGCAGCGGCAAGCTCGGGATGGAGATGAACATATCGGTCATCCGCATGAGCAAGGAATCGAGAAAGCCACCAAAGTAGCCTGAGACCGCACGGATCAGGGTCCCAAGAATGACCGCGACCAACATGGCAACCACGCCAACAGCAATCGAAATGCGTCCACCCCAAAGAATACGGGCAAAGATGTCGTGCCCGAGATCACTCGTCCCAAAGGGATGCCGGAGTGACGGACCCTGGAGAGCCTCCGCCATATCGAAATGATTCCAAGGGATCGGCCACAAGAACGGCCCGACGATGGTTGCGATCACCATAAAAAGCAACACGAACGAGCCGGCGACGGCGAGCCGATGGTGTCGGAACTGCCGCCAAGCGTCGCTCCAGAGTGAGCGCGGCTTGCGAGCCGGGAGCGTCACAGCCATGCCGACCGCTCCCGCTGGAGTCTTGAGCCGGCGCTGCTCGGTCACCTCCGACATTGCATCACCCCCGTTCGCACGCTCGCCGAACTCACTCGTATTTGATCCGCGGGTCGAGCACTCCGTAGAGGATATCGGCGATCAAATTGAAGAGCACCACGAGTGCCGAGAAGATAATCGTGATCGCCATGATCACTGGAGTATCGTTGTCGCGAATTGCGCTGATTAAGAGTGATCCCATACCTGGGACACGGAAGATCTGCTCGGTGATAACCGCACCGGTGAAGATACCTGGAATACTCAAGGCAACGATCGTCACTACAGGAATAAGGGCGTTCCGCATAGCGTGGCGGATGATGACCGTCCGCTCGCTCAACCCCTTCGCCCGGGCCGTTCGCACGTAGTCCTGATGGATCGTTTCCAGCATTGCAGCACGCGTGTAACGCGTCAACGCGGCCGTCTCGAACAGCCCCAGAACCATGATCGGCATCAGTGCTTGCTTGATCTTCTCCCACAGCCCCGCCAATCCCTCAGTCTCAATGGTGGTGCGATAAATCATAGGAAGCCAACCGAGTTTCACGCTGAAAAGAAGAATGAACAAAATACCGGTCACAAAGGTGGGCAAGGAGAACCCGATGAAGGCAAGCGTCGTTGCGACGTTATCGAAGATGGAATACTGACGGATCGCAGATAGCACCCCCACTGGGATCGCGATTAGAACCGAAACCAGGTAGGCGGTTCCGATAACGTAGAGTGTTGTCGGCAACCGCTGCCGAATGAGATCGATGACCGGGGACTTTGAGCGGAACGAGTACCCGAAATCGCCGCGCAGCATCGAGGAAGCCCACTTGACGTAGCGCACCGGGATGGGATCGTCCAGCCCCATGCTCTTGCGGATGCGCTGGCGCACCTCCGGTGGGACCGCAGGGTTCATCGCGAATTCGGCCAAGGGATCACCGGGCGCCAAAGCCAAAATGGTGAAGATGACGATACTGATGGCGATCAAGGTCGGAATGGATATAAGGATCCGCCGGATCAAGTACTGCGTCATCCTGTACCTCACATCCCATGCCGGACCGATGAAGGGGGTGGGGCAGTTGCCCCACCCCCTCGGGCATCAGCTCGAGCGTCGCCAGTTGGCGATGTTCCAGGTCTCGTCCGTCCAGCGCGAGAGCTCCAGACCCGTGAGATCCTTCTTCCGTCCACTCACGCTGTTTCGGTGGACGAGGGGGATCACCACCACATTGTTGACCACAAGGTCGTTCATCTTAATGAACAACTCTTCCTGCTTCTTCGGATCAAGCTCTATCTGCGCCTGCTCGAAGAGCTTGTCATACTCCTCATTCTGCCAGCGCTCGTAATTATTCCCAGACCAGTTATTCGCTTTCTGTGCAATGTTATCCTCTTTGCCATACCAAGAAATCATATAGTCGATCGGGTAGACCGAACTGGGACCGTTCGTAAACATTTCAATATCTGCATAAAAGTGCGCAGCTGTGTCCGGATTACCAGGATCAGACGAGAAGAATACCGACGCCTCGATTGATTTTAGCTCTACCTTGATACCAAGTTGCTCAAAGGCGTTCTTGATAATCTCTTGGGTCTTTTGTCGCACCGGATTGATAGTGGTTTGGTAGACAATTTCCATACGGACGCCGTCCTTTTGGCGAACGCCGTCCGGCCCCTTTGTCCAACCCGCCTCATCAAGCAGCTTGGCCGCCTCATTGAGATCGAACTTCCACGACGTGTTCTTCGAGACAAACCGCTCCGGAGCCACCAGGATGTTTGACGTTGCCTTCCCGCCTCGACCATAGAGCGTATTTGCAATCACGTCTCGCTGGCACGCCAGCGCATACGCCTGACGCACGCGAAGATCCGACTGCCATGGGTGTGGGACACCCAACTTCGAGCGCTCCCCATCAACCTCCTTCCGCGGATCGGTCATATTGATGAGGATGCGCTCGACACTCACCCCTTCGATCACCTCCACCACGCCAACGCCAGCTTTCTCTAGCTGGTCAAGCACGGTGGCCTCAACCTGAAGGTTCCACGCGTAATCCACTTCGCCAGTCTGGAGGACAGCCCGCGCAGCAGTTGTTGCGTCCCCGCCGCCCTTCATCTCGACTTGGGCGAAGTACGGCTTGTCCGGCTCCCGGTAATTCTCATTGATTTCGTAGACAACCACATCGCCGGGACGGAATTCCTTCACTTTGTACGGTCCCGTCCCAATCGGATTGAGGTTGAACGGCGCGTTGCGCGCCTTCTCCCCCACATAGTCGCGCAGGACATGCTCCGGCAAAATCATCCCATATGGGCCGACAAAGACGTTCATCCACGCCGGATTGGGATTCTTGAACTTAATGACAACCGTGTAGTCATCCGGCGTCTCGATCGATTCAATGACTTGGTAGTTCCCCATGGTAGTCGCGGTCGTCGCCTCGTTGATGACATACTCGTAGGTGAACTTCACGTCTTTGGACGTGAAAGGCGTCCCATCCGACCACTTGACATTGCGCTTGAGCTTCCAGGTGACGGACTTCGCATCCTTGGCTACGCCGCCATTCTCAACGGAGGGGATCTCCTCAGCCAGAATGGGCACCAATTCACCAGCGTCGTTCACATCGGCGAGCGGTTCCATCACAATCCGCGAGGCGTCGAAATCCTTTGTCCCCTGGGCAAGGTGCGGGTTCAGGATCGTCGGTGCCTGCCACCACAGGAGTTTCACCAGTCCACCCTCGCCCCGCTTACCAGCTGCTGGCGTGGGGCTGGCTGCCGCTGCTGGCGTCGGACTCGCAGCAGGAGCTGGCGTCGTTGGAGCAGGCGTTTGCGCCGCCGGAGCCGTGGTGGGGGTTGCCTGTGGCCGTGCGCAGGCAGCAAGAAGGGATGCAATCACCGGCGCACTCAGCCCGAGTGCTGCTGCGCGTTTGAGCACTTCGCGTCGACTCAGCTGGCCTGCTCGTGCTGCCGCTTCGAGTTGTTTCAGCTCATCCACCGGAACACCCTCCTCACGTGTTGCACCCAACTCGTCGCCACCATCGGGGATCCCACGCCGCATCTATCTCACCTCCTCGCTTGCCTCACCATACCGATAGACCCGACCAACTCGCTCGTGCCCCGCGCATACCTGCCTGGGCGTGCCAATTCGCGATCTTCGTGCAACCTGCTGCCGCCGGCCCAACTCCCATCCTTTTGGACGATTCGGCCGCTGGAAGCCCCGAACCGTCCGCGAACGGCGCGATTCTATTGACTCACCCTCGACACGTCAACCCACGACACAGCTACTGACGTCCCGCCGTTTCCTTCGTTCAAACGTCAAAAGAACAACGATCCGCGATCGTTACTGCTTTTCGGCGGCCGCAACCTCCAGAGTCGATTCTCGCGCCTCGCACACTCTGAGTATCACTATCAGGGCTCAATCACGCAAGGGATTCATTCAAGGCAGCGCCAAAGCGCCTCCGCGACACGAAACGGGTCGCTGGCAACGACGCTGGCCGCGTAGAGCTCCATGGCCCCAAAGTCCGAGGTCCGTGACAGCGGGTCACCACGATCGACGATGCGAACAACGACTGGCACCTGTGACCAGTCCTCGACCGTCGTCCCGAGCGGAGGAAGCCACGCAACAAGGTTGAAGGAAGTGACATTGAGGTCATCTACCAGGCAGCGCACGACCCGATTCATGATGCGCGCCAGCTCCTCATCGAAGGCACCCGCGAGCAAGACTGTCTCTTTCTCCTTCAATGGGGTCAGACTCGCATAGACGCGTACGCCGTTGACACTGCGCCCAAGCCCAAGTCGCTCGTGAACCCGGAACAGATCGTCGAAATACCTTCGTCCTGTCTCGCGCCAGTACGCCGTCGCGGCGCGCCGCTCCCGCTCGACTTTCCCATAGTGCATCCGCCTGGTCAGACTCACCTGAGCATGACCGTGCGGGATCGAGGCACCGCTTTTCCAGAGACAATTCCACATGAACAACGGATAGATGGCTTCCGAGTCGACGGCATGTGCTTGATCGAACCAAGCACGCGCGACCGCCACCATCTCGCGGACGAGCGGTTCGTCGAAGGCAAGCGGATCATGTTCGCGGAAAACGATCACGCCGTGCAAACCATCGTACTTGGCTATGTTGCTTGCCGTGATCACATATCGTCCCCGGATACGCCCGAAGACATCTTCTGGTGTGTTGTACTCCGGTTCGCAGAAAGGATCTGGTGCTGTGCGGGCCAGTTCGTCAGCTAGCTCGACCGGAATCCGCGCTTCCAAGGGTCGGCGAGCTCGCAACTCATTGAACAAGGTCGAGTCGAGCGTCCACCGATTGGTCACTTTCACGATGCGTTGCCGCAGCACGGCCTCAGCCGAGCCAAAATACCGCTCGACCCACTTCCGCATGTGATCCGGCAGGACAAGTTCTCCGACTGTCACATCGACGTCGAAGAGGTCCCAAAATGCCTTTTGGAGGTCTGCGTCTAAACCGGCGACGGCGTCGAGGAGCCAGAGAATCGACCTCTGCTCCACGCCACTCGGCACTCCGTCACTCGAACAGGGCATGTGTCCTCCCCTTCCGTCACCGTTGGGCAGGCGCGAGCATGTATGAGCGCGCCGATGCGACACTCCAGTAAAGCTCGAGATACTGTTGAGCCGGCCCTTCCCAACTCACCTCGCTTTGCATCGCCGTCCGAACGAGCAGGCGCCATTCATAGGGACGCCTATACACCGCGAGGGCACGCTCCATTGCCTCCAAGAGTGCTGCGGGAGTGGGTGCATCGAACAAGAACCCGTTCCCTTGGCCTCCTGCCCACTCCTGCACGGTATCGGCCAACCCACCTGTTCGCCGCACGACGGGAACGGCCCCGTACCGGAGACCAATCAGTTGCCCCAGCCCGCACGGCTCGAAGCGTGAAGGCAGAAGCACGACGTCAGCTCCCGCATAGATCCGTCGCGCAAGGACAGGATCGAACACCAAGCGGACCGAAACCTGTCCAGGATAGCGATCGGCGAGAGCCTGAAACGCTCGGCCGAGCTCCGGGTCGCCTGCTCCGAGCAGCGCAATCTGCACCCCACGCGCGATGAGTTCGTCAACGACTTCGAGGAGCAGATCGAGTCCCTTCTGGCGATCGAGCCGCGAAACGACACCAGCAAGCAGCGCGGTCGGGTCCTCGACAAGTCCCAACTCCGCCTGGAGCGCTCGCTTGCAGTGTACCTTCCCTTCTGGATGTTCCGCATTGTAGCGAGCCGGTAACACTGGGTCAGTTGCCGGATCATACAGTTCAACATCAATCCCATTGCGGATGCCCCGGAGTGCTTCGCGGCGGTACCGCAACAGTCCATCAAGCCCTTCGCCGAACTCGGGGGTCTGGATCTCCTCCGCGTAAGTTGGACTGACCGTCGTTATGGCATCCGCCACGTGGATACCCCGTGCCAGCACATTGATTGTCCCCGGATACCGTTGCCACTCCTCGAAGAGAAGTTCTTCTGCCTCAAAACCTAAGCGCCGTGCATAGCCGATGTCGGTAATGCCTTGGTGCGCCAGATTGTGAATCGTCAGGACAAGCGCATGGCGCGGGCCATCACGCCGGTCATCGAACCATCGGTGAAGCCAAACGAGGGCGAGCGCGGTGTGCCAATCGTTCGCGTGCACGATCCCCGGCGGAAAGAGCCGCGCGAACTCGGCCGCAGCGCGCGAGAAGGCAAAGAAGCGCTCCCGGTCACGCGGCTCGTCGTAAATCACCGGTTGCCCGAACAGCCGGTCATTTGCCAGCGCAAATACCGTAACTCCCGAGGGTAACCAGGCACGGCCGACGATAAATCGCTCAACCCTTCCGTCGAGCGGTACGCTGAGTTCGATTGGAAGCCGTGCAAGTGGGACGCGCTCTTCGATCCCCTTATACCAGGGTGTGATGATCACAATCGGCACACCCAGAGCAGCCAGAGCCGCCGGAAGCGATCCAGCAACATCGCCGAGACCTCCTACTTTGGAGAGCGGCGCCACTTCGGCACTCAGGTAGAGGACCGGCGGTATCGCTCCCTGCCGCCTTTCGCTGGTGGCGAACACGTCCACAGCGCTCCTCGCCTACTCCTCACGACCATACCACGGTCGCAACTGGGCTCACTGTCTCTCCACTCGGGATCACCAGTCCCGGGAAATCACTCTCCTTGGTGTCGGGGCTAATCAGCACATTCCGCCCGACCCGTACACCTGCTGGAACGACCGCATTCCGACCGACAAGAGTAATGCCAGTATTCAAGCGGGTCGGCTCCAGCCAGTTCGGCGTTTCATCTTCGCCCCACCCGAGATACGCGTTCGCGCCAATCCGCACGTTCTTGTCGATAATGCAGCGATCGACCACCGCCCCCGGACCGATCACCGAGTCGGTCATCACGATCGAATCGCGAACGACGGCTCCTGGCTGAACAATCACCCCCGGAGAGAGGACCGATCGGATCACCGTGGCACGGTCAATAATGCAGCCGTGTGAGATCAGGCTCCGCACAACCGTTGCCCCTTCAAGGATCTTGGCCGGTGGGCGTTCTTCACTCCGGGTATGGATTCGCCAGTTTGGATCGTAAAGGTTGAGTTTTGGCTTGTCCTCCAGGAGCGCCATGTTCGCTTCCCAATAGGACTGCACCGTCCCGACGTCCTGCCAATACCCTTCAAACCGGTACGTCGCAACCTTGGCCGTCCGGATCAGATACGGAATGACATCGCGGCCAAAGTCAATGAATTCCGGCGCATCTGGATGCTCGCGAGTGAAGAGATCGAGCAAGAGATCCCGACGGAAGAGATAAATCCCCATCGAGGCAAGATTGGACCGCGGCCGTTCCGGCTTCTCCTCGAAATCGATGACCCATCCTTCGTCATTGACAATCACAACGCCGAAGCGGGAAGCCTCTCGCCAGTCCACGGGCTGGACAGCAATCGTCACGTCTGCAGCACGTTCACGGTGGCATGCGATCATCGGACGGTAATCCATGGCATAGACATGATCGCCAGCGAGGATCAAGACATCGCGGTAGGGACGCCGCGTAATGTAAAAGAGATTGTGGTAGACTGCATCGGCAGTTCCACGATACCACCCGGAGGTCGACCGCCCCAGGTACGGCTGCAAGATCACAACGCCCCCACTTCGCTCCCGATCCAGATCCCATGGGCGACCATGACCGATGTGCTCGTTGAGCGAGTGCGGTCGGTACTGGGTGAGGACTGCCACATCATAGAGTCCAGAATTCACACAGTTACTGAGCGCGAAGTCAATGATCCGGTATTTCCCTCCAAAGGGAACAGCCGGTTTGGCACGCTGACGCGAGAGAATGCTGAGCCGTTCTCCCTGACCACCCGCAAGGATCATCACCGCGACATCGCTCATCGCAGCCCCCGCCCCAGCTTGACTGTTTCCCTGTGTATCATAGCCCGACAGGCGAGCGCACTGAGAGGAGTCATCGTGCGACCGCGATTCCGCAGACGCAATGTGGCGAGCAAGGGGACCGAATCGCTGGGTCCCAGCATCCCTGATGGTCTCTGGTCGAAGTGTCCACGCTGCCGCGAACTCATCTATACCCGCGAGTTCGAGCGGAACCACTATGTCTGCCCGCGGTGCGGTTATCACGCCCGCCTTACCGCCCGGCAACGAATCGCACTGACTGTCGACCCGGAGAGCTTCGTGGAGTGGGATGCAGGGCTTTCACCAGCCGATCCACTTCGATTTGTCGCTTTGGGCGAGCCGTATCCCCGAAAAGTGGCTGAGGCACAGGAGCGCTCCGGAGAGCGTGAAGCACTCGTGACCGGAGCTGCCACGATTCTTGGTGTTCCAGTCGGACTTGCGGTTGCTGAGTTCGGCTTTCTCGGAGCGAGTATGGGCTCTGTCTTTGGGGAGAAATTCGCACGCGCTGCCGAACGCGCCGCTGCTGAGGATCGTGCCTTCATTGTCTTCGCCAGTTCCGGCGGTGCTCGGATGCATGAAGGAGTCTTCTCGCTCTTCCAGCTCCCCAAGACGATCGTCGCGGTGGAATCGCTTAGCGAACGGCGCCTACCGTTCATCACTGTGCTGGTCGATCCCTGCTACGGCGGTGTGACGGCAAGCTTCGCAACGGTCGCCGATCTGATACTGGCTGAACCGGGGGCGATGATCGGCTTTGCTGGCCCACGCGTCATCGAACAGGTGACACGGCAGAAACTCCCAGCTGGCTTTCAGAGCGCTGAATTCCTCTTGCAGCACGGGATGATCGACGCTATCGTCCCACGACCGCGCCTCCGAGAGGAGTTGGCACACTACATTCGCTTATTAACGAACCAGCGCAGCACATCGCCGGTGTCTTTCGTCACGCGTCAGGAGTCAGACCGATGATGCAGCTCACTGCCTGGGATCGCGTCCAGCTTGCGCGTCATCAAGCGCGCCCCCATACGCTCGACTACATCACGGAACTGCTTGAAGAACCACGCGAACTGCACGGAGATCGTCTGTTTCGAGACGATCCGGCAATCGTCGCCGCGATTGGCCGCTTCGGTACCCGTTCCGTCATCGTCCTGGGCCACCAAAAAGGCGCCTCGACAACGGAGAACGTCGCCCGCAATTTCGGTATGCCACGCCCTGAGGGTTACCGGAAAGCGATCCGTATTCTTCACTTAGCTGAGAAATTCGGCTTGCCAGTGATCACCTTCATCGATACCCCTGCCGCAGATCCCGGTTTAGAGTCTGAAGAGCGCGGACAAGCGTGGGCGATCAGCAGCTGCTTACAGGCATTCCTGCGGGCCCAGGTACCGACGCTGGCGGTCGTCATTGGCGAAGGAGGAAGCGGCGGAGCACTTGCACTGGCTGTCTGTGACCGGCTGTTGATGTTAGAAAACGCAATCTTCGCTGTTGCCTCTCCAGAAGCCTGTGCAGCGATTCTCTGGCGTGACGCGGCACGTGCTCCTGAGGCAGCAGAGACGATGCGTATCACCGCCCAGGAGCTCCATCGCTTCGGCATCGCCGACGAGGTTATCCCGGAACCAGCACCGGCTCATCTGGATGCCAGTGGGACTATCCGCCGCGTCGGACAAGCATTAGAACGACATCTTGAGGAGCTTCTGCAACTCTGGCATGAGCACGGCCCTGCGCACGCCCGTCAGCTGCGCTGGGCACGCTATCGGGCAATTGGGCTCTGGCACGAGGACCCAGTGACCTGAGCCGCGGGGTCACGCTCCCCGAACCGGTATGCGCCGCGCCCGCGCTCCCGTTGCCTTCGGCAGACGGATGACGAGCACCCCATGCTGGTAGTGCGCTTCCGCGTGCTCCGGGTCGATTGGGCCGGGTAGGACGACTGTCCGCTGGAACCGCCCGAACCGGCGCTCGCGACTCACCCATTGTCCCTCAAGGGCGGGCTCACGCACCTCGCCACGGAGCACGATGCGATCATCCTCTACCTGGAGATCAAGCGCCTGCGGTTCGACACCCGGGATCACCGCGTAGATGATGTAGGCGTCCTCCACCTCAGCCACATCAACCGGAACACCGATCCCGGCGACCATCGGTCCTGGGCGACTGGTCGTTCCCAGCACGTGCTCCATGACCTCCCGCCAGGGAAAGCCCTCGGACCAGGGGTCGAAAGACCGCCCACTTGCCACTGCCGTCGTCCCTCCGTTGTCACCGTCCGAGCAATCCGAGCGCTCGAGCAAGCAGAATCCACCGTGCCGTCGTGCGGCGCGGCGACTGGACGTAGCGGTAGACGTGCGTCAAACGATCACTTGTGAAAATGCCCCGGTAGCGGTTCCCGGGATCAACCACGGGAACCGCAGGATGGCCGCTTGCCAGCATTCGCCGGTGCGCCTCGTAGACCGACGTTTGCGGACTCACCGCAGCGAAGGCTCGATCCATGACGTCCGCTGCACGCAACAGATGGGCGATGTTGGCATGCCGAAGCACGGTTTCGCGCCACAGCATTCCGACAACGATGCCATCACGCACGACTGCAAGGTCACGCGGACCACCCCGAAGCGCATGCGCCAGAGGTTCCTCGGGATCCACCCCACCGCCATCCCAGACAGCAAATTGCCCGACCGGTAGTCGCTGCATCGCCCGCTCGAGTTCTAGTGTGCGCTGCTCGAGGAATGCAGCGGTCGCCAAAAACAGGCCAGCGATCGGCAATGTTGGATCGCGCAACCAGACACCGAGCCCCAGTGCCCCGAGCGACACCACGTACCCCGCGGTTACCGAGATACGCGTCGCCCGCGAGCGCTCGCTCACTGTTGAGAGCCAGGCCCGAAGCACACGACCACCGTCCATCGGGAAGGCCGGGATCAGATTAAAGACGGCCAGCAGAACGTTACTCACCATCGTCAGCGCCAGCAGACTTGCCACGCTTGTCTCCGAGACAAGTTGCGCAAGAGCAGGGAGTGACGTCGCGTCACGGAGCACCAACATCCCGGAGACGATCGGGAAAAGCGCAATTGCGACGAGCAGATTCAGGGCCGGCCCAGCCAGTGCAATGATCGCCTCCCGACGTGGTGGCAAGGGCCCTTGCTCAATACGCGTTAAGCCGCCGATAGGCAGGAGAGTGACGTCTCGCACTGCCAGGCCGAACCGATGCGCGACCAGTGCATGTGCTAGTTCGTGCCCCACGACACTCACAAAGACCGCAACCAAAACGAAAACACCGAACAGCGCTCCTCGGAGTGGGTCGACGCTCCGCCCCCCCCAATGCCAGAGCACCCAGGGGATGACGAGCAGGAGAGTAGGATGGAGACGTACCGCCACCCCACGCACCGTGGCGATGTGAAATGCGCGCCCCACCGTCGATCCCCAGTCGTCGAACCGATCGCTCGCGCTCATCGCGCCACTCTCATCTCGAATCTATCGGCACACCTGAACAGCTTCTGGAGCACGAACTACCTCACCCCGATTCTATCGACCTTCCGTCCTAGTGTCACGCAAGTCCACTGACATTTCCGCATCGTAGCGATATTTTCGCGTTCGTACGCGACCCAATTTCGTCTCGCCTCTTGCCAGGTGCCGCAATGTAGGGTATGATCTGCTATGGGTTCCTCCGCACAGGCAACCTCCCCCGAGCGAAACGGCGAGAGCGCCGCGCGTTTGCGTGCGCTCCAGTGGGCAAAACGCGAAAGGGGGGTGCGCGTGAGATCAACGGTGAACCATGTATTGAGCGTCGCACAGTTCGAACGGCCGTTTCTCTTCGAACTCTTCCGCCGCGCGGACGAACTCGCAACGCTCGGCGCCCGCGAGGCAGTGGGAACGGCGAAAGGTGCGATTATGGCGACGCTCTTCTACGAGCCGAGTACGCGGACTCGCCTGAGCTTCGAGGCGGCGATGACGCGCCTTGGGGGCGCTGTGATCTCGGCCGAATACGCAGCAGCGACTTCGTCCGCTGCGAAAGGGGAATCGATCGAGGACACCGCGCGCGTCGTCGCTGGCTACGCCGATCTCCTAGTCATCCGTCACCCGGAAGCAGGATCGGTCGCCCGTGCCGCGTCGGTCGTTGATGTCCCGGTTATCAACGCAGGAGACGGAGCCAATGAACATCCCACCCAGGCGCTGATCGATCTCTACACGATCTGGCGTGAACTGGGGCGGATCGACGGGCTGACCATTGCACTGGTGGGAGACCTGCGGTATGGACGGGCAGCACGCTCCCTCGCGCGCTTGCTGACTCAAACAGTCGATACAACGGTCTACCTCGTTGCACCGCCTGTGACACGCATGGACGCTGGCGTCATCGCCGAGCTCCGTGCAGCAGGTTTGCGCGTCGAGGAGACGGACGATCTCTATGCAATTGCGCCTACGTTGGACGTGCTCTACCAGACAAGAATCCAGCGTGAGCGTTTCAGTGATTCTGAGTCTTACACCCAGGCCTGTGGCCATTATGTCGTTAACCGGGAACTCATGCAGCGCCTGCCATCGGAGGCAATCGTTCTGCACCCCCTGCCGCGGGTTGGCGAAATCGATCCTGCCGTCGATGACGACCGGCGAGCAGCCTACTTCCGGCAAGCGCGGAACGGTGTGGCACTCCGTATGGCCTTGATTGAGTGGGTGTTGCAACGACGCCCGGCAGAAGTCGTATCGAGTAACGGACACCATCGCCGCTAGCGGCGCGTCACAGCGGTTACCTCTCCCCGATCCGCCCAGAGCGGGCGGATCCCCCTTTTGTTTCCTACACTCGCATCCCTATTCACTCAGATGCCGGCGTAATACTCGGCCAAGCGCTCGCGCGCAATCCGGCGGAGCTTACGGAGCGCCTCGTTCTCGATCTGCCGCACGCGTTCCCGACTGATTCCCAGGAGATCGCCCACTTCAGCGAGAGTTCGCGGTTCACCGTCGGAGAGGCCATAGCGGAGCTGCAGGACGAGTCGCTCACGTGGTGAGAGCATTTCGAGCACCTCAGCGATATCACGCCGCATCAGGGATTCTTCAGCAAGCTCCTCGGGCGACTGCGCGAGCTCGTCGGCGATCAAATCGCCGAGGCTCGTCTCGTCTTCCTCGCTCAAGGGTTGGTCGAGCGAGACCGCCCGCTGGGCAGCTCGGACGATTTGGGCAATCTTCTCCGGTTGTACGCTCATGGCCTCCGCAATTTCCTCTGGAGTCGGTTGCCGCCCGAGCTCCTGCGCCAGCTGCGTCATCGTCCGGTGATAGCGGGTGATCGAGTCGGTCATGTGCACGGGCAAGCGGATCGTACGCCCCTGGTCTGCGATCGCGCGCGTAATGGCCTGACGGATCCACCAAGTCGCATAAGTGCTAAACCGGTAGCCGCGCCGCCAGTCAAACTTTTCCACGGCGCGCATCAGCCCAATATTCCCTTCCTGAATTAAGTCCAGTAGCGAGAGGCCGCGCCCAACATAGCGCTTGGCGATGCTGACTACCAGCCGGAGGTTCGAGCGAACAAAGCGTTGCAAAGCCTCGGTATCCCCCTCCTTGATGCGTTTGGCAAGCTCGACCTCTTCCTCAGGGGTCAGGAGGGGTGCTTCCGCGATCTCCCGCAAGTACAGGCGCAACGGGTCGCTCGCCAGCGAGGGATCTGCTCGAAAGAGGTCCTCCAGCTCCTCGTCGCTCAATAACGGCTCAGCCTCGACAACTTCACCCTCGACCGGCTCGAGCGCACGCTCCGGCTCGGTACTCTCTCCGGACAACGGTTCCTGTTCCTCCTCGCGGCGAACAGACGGTCGCCTGCGCCTTCTATCCCGCTGCTCCCGATCCGACTGCCCCGCGCTCATCATAGCCCCCTCCACTCACCATCCCCGTGCCCCTCGCCCCGTCGCCCCACGACCAGCTGGGCAACGGTGCAAACCCGTCGGGCTCGGGGGAGGGGAATTTCGGCAATCACCCGCATCAATGTCGCGTCAACCGCTGGTCCGCCCAGGCGACGCGACTTTGACGTCGGGGCTGAGCGGTCACTTCGTACGGTGTGAGTATACTCACAGCGGGGTAGGACGAACGAAAGGCCCTCCATGATCCCGACACGCCTGGAGCTTCGGCAGTTCCTGTGTTACCGCGACCCCGTCGAGGTTGACTTCACGGGGCTTCGTCTCGCCTGCCTCTGTGGTGAGAACGGGGCTGGCAAATCTGCACTCCTGGATGCCATCACCTGGGCTCTCTGGGAGCAGGCCAGAGCTGGCAACACACACCTTGTCAGTCTCGGTGAACTCGAGACTCGTGTGGAGTTCAGCTTCGTTTTGGACGGAACGGAGTATCGTGTCGTCCGCGGCTACACCGCAGCTGGCCGGACACGGTCGCTCCTCGAACTGCATGTTCGTCGTGATGACGGCTGGTACCCACTGGCGTCCGGTGGGAAACAGGCCGTACAGCGAGAGATCGACCGCCTGCTTGGGATCAGCTACACCACGTTCGTCAACTCGGTCTTCCTTTTGCAAGGCAAGGCAGACGAGTTTACTCGCAAAACGCCCGCCGAGCGGAAACGGATTCTCGCCGAACTCCTGGAACTTGACCGCTACGAGCGCTATCGCGAACTCGCCCGAGACGAAGGGAAACGACTCCGCGAGGAGCGGATCCGTCGCGAGCAGGAACTCGAACTCCTCCGTACTCGGGCAGCAATGGTCCCGGTTCTCCAGGCTCAAGTGCGGGAACTGGATGAAGTAATCCGCGTCCGCCAAGAGCGGCTGACGCACCACCGCGAGCATCTCGCCGCTCGGCAAGAGCGCCTGCAGCGGCTCAAGCTCGAGGTGACACGGTATCGAGAGCGCCAGCGGCAGCAGAGCGAACTTACCAACCAACTCGAGCGCCTGCGCGAAGAAGAAGGTCGCCTCGCACAGGATCTCGAACGGTACCAGCAGTTTCTCAGGCACGAGGCGGACATCCGCCAGCGCGCGGGTGAACTCGAGCGAATTCGACGAGAACTCGACGAGATCGCGCGCGTTGCCGTCACTCGCGAGCAACTTGGCGACGAGATTCGCCGGACTGAACGTGAGCTCGAAGCTCGCCGTCGCGAACTCGTCGCTCAACTGCATGCCGTCGAAACGCAGCGGCGCCAGCGAGAACAGGAACTTCGCCAACAGCCAGCACTCGAAGCGGAGCGTGCCCGCCTTTCCAGAGAACTCGAGCGGCTCGCGGCACTCCGTCAGGAATACCAGGCACTTTGCGATCGGCTCTCAGATCTGCGCACACAGCAGACCGAACTTGTGACGCTCGGCAAGCAACTTCGGAAAGAGCTGGAAGATCTGGCTGCACAGCTGGCACGCTTGGACGAGATTGGTGCCGTATGTCCTGTCTGCCTCCGCCCGCTCTCTGAAGAGGATCGGGCACGACAACGGGCAGAACTCTTCACAAAGGGTCAAGCGGTTCGCAAGGAATTTGACTCCTTGGGCGAGGAGGTCAATCGCCTCAATGCTCAGGTGAAAGAACTGCAACGGCGCCAGCAGGAACTTGCGAATGCTCTGCAACGCGAGGCCGATCTTCAAGCGGAAATTGGTCGCGTCACTGCCCGCCTCGAGCGGCTCGAGGTCGTACAACAGGAACTTGCCCGGCTCGAACGACAGCATGAGGAACTTCTCTGGGCACAACAGCATGACGTGCAGATTGGTGTACTAGCCGCCCGACTCGCGGAGTTAGAACGCCAGCTTGCGGAACTGCCGTACGATGCCAATCGTCACGCCGAACTCCAGCGCCGCGCCCGCGAACTCGAGCCGGTCCAGGAGGAACTCCGAATGCTCGAACAGGCCCGGCTCACGATTCAGTTTGGAACCCAGCAACTGAGCCAGCTTGCGGCGCAACGCGCAACGATTGAGCAGCAGCTCGCCGAACTCCAGAACGAACTCGCCCAGCTGCCCAACCCAGAAGCTGAGCTGGTGGAGGCAGAGCAAGCCGTAGCAGCGGCACAAGAGGCAGTGGCGATGGCCGAGGCAGAACTCCACCAAGCCCAAGCAGAACGAGGGGCAGCACGCCAGCGGTTGGAAGATGCTGAAAACGCCGCAGCGGCCGCTCGCGAGATCGAAGCCGAACTCGAGCGCCTGGCCAGGGAGCACGCTGTTCTCGAGGAACTCGAGCATGCCTTCGGGAAGCATGGTATCCAGACGCTTATCCTTGAGAACGTGCTCCCCGAACTTGCCGACGTAACCAACGAGATCCTCGACCGCCTACCCGGGAACACCTTGCGGGTCGACTTCGCAACGCAGCGCGATCGGGCGAGCGGTGACGGAGCAATTGAAACACTTGATATCCTGATCAGCGACGAGTTCGGACAGCGGCCGTACGAACTCTATAGTGGTGGCGAGGCCTTTCGGATCAACTTTGCTCTGCGTGTTGCCTTGAGCCTGCTCCTAGCACAACGCGCGGGTCGGCGTCTGGAGACGCTCGTGATCGACGAAGGCTTCGGCACGCAGGACGCGAAAGGGCGCGAAGGACTGGTTCAGGCGCTCCAAGCAGTACAGGACCGCTTCGCATTGATCCTTGTCATCACGCACATCGAGGAGCTGAAAGAGCAATTTCCTCAGCGGATCGAGGTGTACAAGACGCCCGCTGGCTCCCGTGTCTCCATTGTCATCTGAGTCTCTCTACGGTCGTTTATACTGATCGTGTCGGAACCCACAGCGGACGCTGTGCTGTCGAGGGAGCGGACGCATCATGAAGTACTTTCTGAGAACCCGGCTGCTCTCCCTTCTCGCTTGGATCCTGGGACTCTTCTTACTCGTCCCCAGCGGTGCAGCAGTTGGGGAACGAGTCTACCTCGTTGAGGTCGACGGGCCGATTACACCTGTCATTGCCGACTACGTCGATCGCTCGCTCAAGCAGGCTACTGATCTTGGGGCCGAGGCGGTTGTCATTCGGCTGAACACCCCAGGAGGGCTGAGCTCGGCGATGGACGACATTGTGCAGGACATCTTGCAGAGCCCTGTACCGGTGGTCGTCTATGTCGCCCCGGAAGGAGCACGAGCCGCCTCAGCGGGCGTCTTTATCACCTACGCGGCACATATTGCGGCAATGGCACCGGCGACAAACATCGGCTCGGCGAGTCCCGTCCTTATCGGCCAGGACGGAGAAACCACCACACCCGACGAAACGATGCAGCGCAAAGTAGTCAACGATGCCGTGGCCAAAATCCGCAGCCTCGCCGAGCGACGCGGACGAAACGCGGACTGGGCTGAGCAGGCTGTTCGCGAGGCAGTCAACATCACCGCGGAACAAGCAGCCGCGCTGAATGTCGTCGACCTCGTTGCACCCTCCCTTGACGCCTTGCTCGAGGCCGTCGACGGACGTACGGTAACCACGACCGCCGGCGAGGTGACCCTGCGAACCAAGAACGCTGAGGTTGTTCCGATCAACATGACCGTGCTCGAACGGTTCTTCCAAATCCTCAGTGACCCGAACATCGCTTATATCCTGCTCAGTCTCGGGATGCTCGGCCTGTTCTTCGAACTGGCGAATCCCGGTGCCATCTTGCCTGGCGTCCTCGGTGGCATTCTGCTCTTACTTGGGCTCTATGCATTGGGAACGCTTGACGTGAACTGGGCCGGGGTGCTCCTAATGGGCTTCGCTTTCCTACTCTTCCTTATCGACCTCTACGTGCCGACCCATGGCGTCCTCACACTTGGCGGCATCATTTCGTTCGCACTCGGCTCGCTCTTGCTCCTCCAGTCGCCAGCGAATCCCGCCTTCCAGCTCTCACGCTCGGTCATCATCGCCGTCACTGGTACAGTGGCCGCGGTGTTCTTGCTGCTCGTCTACCTAGTGGCCCGCGCTCATGCCCGCCGCCCTGCTACCGGCCGCGAAGCACTAATCGGAGCACGCGCGGTAGTCCGCCGCGCGCTTGAGCCGGAGGGCCTAGTCTTTGTGGAAGGTGAACTGTGGCGGGCCCGAAGTCTCTCGGGACCGATTCCGGCAGGACAGCCCGTACGCATCGTCGGGATGGAGGGACTTGTCTTGCTCGTTGAACCGTTCACCGAAGAAGTTGCCGAGTCGGCGCCGCTCACTGCTCCCGCGACGCGCCGCTGGCGCCCACTGGAAGTGCTCTTCCGGCGAGGTTAGAAGGGAAAGGAGCCATACGATGGGACTCACGTCGTTGATCACTGGTGCAGTCGTTGTCCTTGTTGTCCTCATGTTGCTTAGTTCGATGATCAAAGTCGTGCAGGAATATGAGCGAGGCGTCGTCTTTCGGCTCGGTCGTTTGGTCGGCCCACGCGGCCCCGGCTTAATCCTCCTCATCCCGATCATCGAGCGAATGGTGAAGGTCGATCTCCGCGTTGTGACGATGGACATCCCTGTGCAGGAAGTCATCACCCGCGACAACGTCACCGTGCGGGTCAATGCCGTCGCTTACTTCCGCGTCGTCGATCCCAATGCCGCAGTGGTAAACGTCGCAGACTATATCCGAGCCACATCACAGATCTCACAGACGACGCTGCGGAGCGTGCTCGGACAGGTCGAACTTGACGAGCTCCTCGCCGAGCGGGAGAAGATCAATCAGAAGCTCCAGGAGATCATCGACGAGCAAACGGAGCCCTGGGGTATTAAGGTCAGCATCGTTGAGATCAAGGACGTTGAACTACCTGAAATGATGCAACGTGCCATGGCGCGGCAGGCCGAGGCCGAGCGCGAGAAGCGCGCCAAGATCATCCATGCCGAAGGTGAACTTGCAGCAGCGAGTCAGTTGGCCGAGGCGGCCCGCACGTTGCTCAGTGTACCGGGAGCGCTCCAGCTGCGCTTCCTTCAGACGCTGACCGAAATCGCCACCGAGCGGAACAGCACCATCATCTTCCCGGTTCCGATCGACCTTATCACGCCGTTCCTCGAAGACCGGCGTGCGCGAATCACGACGGCCGTCCAACCGAGTGCCGATGACTGACCCCGCTACCACACTGCCAGTTCGTACCGGAGTTCGATCGGGCCAGCCGGCAGCGTCACCGCTGGCCCGATCGATCGTTCGCCGAAGAGCAGTTCGAGGGAAGCACCAGCCAGCGCCTCCCAGAAGCTCGGTTCTGGAGCATAGATGCGCACGCGCGGCTCCGGTCCCAGACCACCAAGCTGACCAGCCAGCGCCAACGCCTCACGGTAGCCACCGAGCTCGTCGACCAGGCCCAGCTCTTTCGCCTGCCGTCCTGTATAGATTCGTCCGTCGGCAAGCTGACGTACCCGCTCCTCGGGCATCCGCCGTCCCTCCGCGACAACACGGACGAACTCGTCGTAGGCTTCGCGAATCAACTGCTCCAGCAGCGCCCGTTCCTCGGCTGTCAGAGGTCGGTCGCTAGACAGCATATCCTTAAACTCCCCGCTTTTCACCACCTGCATCCGGATACCGAGCTTCTCGTACAACCCGGAGAGATCGGGGATTACCGCGATCACTCCAATGCTCCCGGTAATGGTGTCCGGCATCGCAACAATCCGATCAGCCGGCGCGCTAATGTAATAGCCCCCAGATGCTGCGGTGTCCTCAAAGAAGGCGACGACCGGCTTACCTGACTCTTGTACCCTCTTCACAGCGGCCCAGATTTCGCGTGACGCGTTAATGCCACCACCTGGGCTATCGACTCGGAGCAAAACGACCTTCACATTTGGATTCTTGCGAACTCGCTCCAGCTGATCGACAATCCGCTCCGCGCTCGCCGTCTCACCAGTCAACAGTCCTGCACTCCCTCGCAGAGTGATCGGCCCTCGCACCCGTATTTCCGCTACGTGAGGCTCTTCCAGCCATCGATCCATTCCGCCTGAAATGAGCCAGACAAAACCAACCGTCGTTATTCCGCAGCTCAGTACCAAGGCAAGCGCCAGGCCAACCAACCACCATGTGCGCCGCTTCCGACCGTTCATTGCAGCGCCTCACTCTCCTTGCCTCTCACCTTCTTCAGCCTCGCCGTCCCCCGGAGCAACCAGCCCCCGCAGGCGCTGGCGCTGGATGATGGAGACAACCTCCTTTGCGATCTCCTCGATCGACTTCCCAGTGATGTTGACCAGGGGCCAGGGATAGCCACTCCGAGCGACGCGCCGGAAATAAATCAGCTCTTCCGCGACTTTCTCTGGATCGGCATATTCTCCTGGTAGGGTGCCACCGAGCGCCTGCAGGCGATGTTGACGAATCCGGACGAGCTCATCCTTGTCAATCGTCAACCCAACAATCTTGCGCTGGTCGATCTGCCGCAGCTGCGGCGGCGGTGGGACGTTCAGAATGATAGGCACGTTGGCGACTTTCCAGCCTGACATTGAGAGGTAGACGGAGAGCGGCGTCTTGGACGTCCGGGAGACACCGACCAACACAATGTCAGCCTCACCGAGTGTCTCTAGACCTTGCCCATCGTCGTGGCGGACCGTGTACTGGATTGCCTCGATACGCTGGAAGTACTCAGGCCCGACGCCGCGCGCCGCTCCAGGTCTTAGGAGTGGCTCAACACCAACCTTCTGCGAGATCTGCCCAAGCAGCGGCCCCAAGAGATCAACGTGATCGATCAGCCGAGCATGACACTCGCGCACGAGTAGGCGACGAATCTCGACAATCACCACCGTGTGGACAATGATGCCGTTCGATCGCTCGGCTTCTTCAACAATCTCTCTGATCTGCTCCACACTCCGGACGCCCGGGAAGCGACGCACCTCGAACTCGACGTGAGGAAACTGCGCCATCGCCGCGTCCAGGACGGCCTGCGCCGTTGTCCCCACACCATCAGAGACAAGAAAGACCGTGCACCGCGGTCGGGACGATTCAACCATCTCGCTACCCTTTGAGCGCCTCTCTTGCTCCCTACCCGAGCATACCCGACTGGTAGAATCCCCCGCGACAGCTGATTCCGCTCGCCGTTCGCGGGGACACGCCTGATGAGCTTTTCAGAGCCGGGACCGACCACGAACACTGTTGCGAATCGCTTGACGATGCTGCAGCCAGTGCGTCGTCTCCTCCGGCCGACTGTGGAACAGCTGGCATACGTTATCGTCACGCTGCTCGCCATTCTCACACGATTTTGGGATCTCGGCTCGCGTGCCCTCCACCACGACGAGTCACTCCACACCTACTTTTCCTGGGTTTACGAGCAGGGGAATGGATATATCCATCACCCAATGATGCACGGGCCCTCGCTGTTCCATCTCGATGCGCTGGCCTATCTGCTCCTCGGCAGCAGTGATTGGTCATCTCGGGTTCCAGCGGCACTTTTTGGGGTCGTTCTTGTGCTCTCCCCAGCCCTGCTGCGGGGTGAGTCGCTCCTTGGCCGCTGGGGTGCACTTGCAGCCAGCGCGTTTCTGTTGATCTCGCCTTCGATCCTCTACTTCAGTCGCTTCATCCGGCACGACATCTTCGCTGTCACAGCGACGGTCCTCCTTTTCATTTGCGTCCTGCGCTATGTCGAAAGACCCGCCCGCCGCTGGCTTGTCGGTGCACTCATCACAGGCGGCTTTATGTTGACAACCCACGAGGTAACCTTTGTCTCGCTCTTCATTCTTGTGACCTTCCTCGCTCTGGCAATCGCTGCGCGAGTGGCTCCGGTGCTCTTGGCCACCAGCGGCCTTGCTGTTACTGCGTTTGGGGGTGTTCTAGTCTTATTCGAACGCCTTGGTGTTCCCGGACTTCCTGCCATCCCGTGGGAGAATCCCTCGGCCGACGCAATCATCTCGTTCACGATCCGCCTCGTAACGCATCCGATCGTCCTCGCCGGTCTAGCTGTTCTCCTACTGTGGGCACTGTGGAGTTGGCGGCTGCTTGTGCATCGGAAAGCTCCAGGGGAGTCCTGGTCAGCTTGGCTGCATCGAGCTGCTCCCGAGGGTTCGATCGCCCGAGCGGTCGGTTACGCCCTGACCGATCGCACGGGACAGGCATGGGGACTTGCGGTCGGCACCGCGCTTTTTGTCGTGCTTTACACGAGCCTGTTCACCAACATGGGCGGGCTTGCCAGCGGGACGTTCGGTGCGCTTGGGTACTGGCTCGGGCAACACGGCGTCCAGCGTGGTGAACAGCCGTGGTTCTACTACCTTGTCATGCTGCCGCAGTACGAGCCGATCGCGGTCACTGGCTTCTTGGTGGGACTCGTCGCTACTGGTTGGAGTGGCATCCGCGCGCTCTTCGGAGGCCATGAACTCTCGCCCCCGTGGCGGACGCAGGCGTTCCTGGTGTACTGGAGCGCTGTCATGTTCGCTGTCCTCTCGTGGGCCGGAGAGAAGATGCCCTGGCTGGTCATCCACATCGTCGTCCCCATGTGCCTCCTCGCCGGCCAGTTCGCCGGGCGCCTTTTGGAGCGCAGTCAGTCCCGTTGGCACACCTGGTCTCCAACACAGCGACGTATTGCGTTCGCGCTCGGAACCGTGACCCTCGCCCTACTCGCCCAGTGGTTCCTCGCGATGGCTTGGGTGACCGCTGGCCCGTTCGACACAACGAGTGGGCTCCCACAGCGGACAACCCGAGCGGACACAACGTTGGTCTTGCGCCTGGCGTGGGTACCCATGCTGAGCGCGCTCGTCCTCCTCGTCGCCACCGCTATCGACCGGCGCTGGCGCAGCTACGCTGGAGCGGTGACGCTTGGTTTCCTGACTGGAGCACTCCTCTTTCAGATCCATGCTGGATGGCGGGTCACTTATCGCGAAGGCGATGTGCCGCGCGACATGCTGATCTACGTGCAGACCGCGCCGCACGTTATCCAGCTGATCCGCGACCTAGAGCGACTTTCGCTCGAGCTCACTGGAGGTATGAACCTTGAGATCTGGTACGATTCCGGCACTCAGTGGCCGATGAACTGGTACCTGCGCGAGTTCCCCAACCGCCGCTACTTCGGCACGACCCTCTCAAACCTTCCCGAGCATCCACCACCGGTTGTCCTGTACTCGCTCGAGTACTTGCGCCCGGAGACTGATGCACTCCTGCGGAGCCAGTACACCGCGTATGACTATCCGATGCGCTGGTGGTATCCGGAAGAGACGACATACCGGGCTTTCGCTATTGCACCTGAACTCAAGAACCCAGCGCGGCAGAACCTTCAGACTGACGAGCTCCCGCCGTTTACGCTTGGCGACGTGCTCCGGAGTATCTGGCGAAGCATCTCAAGCGCTCGCGAGCCCGATCAACAAGCCAAGCTCTTCCGACTTGTCGCCTTCCGCGAACTCCCGTCGCCGATCGGCTCCTACCGGTTCCGTGTGTACGTGCGTAATGATCTTGTACCAACGCTCCGTGAATTGCGGCTGGAGCAACCACGACTTGATCCCGTCTGGGCTGCACCGCCTGTTCCAGTCGGGAAGGAGACCGCCGGATGAATACTCCGACCGTCCCGCCGAGCACCCCGGTATCAACTGTCCTAGACCGCGAGATCCCTCTTGTGGGCTGGGCAATTCGGATAGCACCGTGGGCGCTTGTTCTCGTGGTCGCACTCGCTGTCCGCCTCTATGGTTTCCGCACCTACCCGCTGAGCGCCCATGAGGCAGCGCTTGCGTCGGACGCTGTCGCGCTTGTGACGGGTGGTGATCTCACCTCGGTCGGCTGGACACAACCTCTCCCGACGATCCTGGCTGCTCTGTCCTTCTTCCTCTTTGGCCCCGGAGACGGTGCCGCTCGGCTCCCGAGCCTCCTTGCCGGGCTGGTGGCAATCATCGGAATGGCGCGGCTGCAGCCGGTACTCGGCCGTCCAGTCACACTCGCAAGTGCCTGGCTCCTTGCTCTCTCGCCGACACTCATCTTGGCCAGCACGCGACTGGACGGGGTAATCGTACTCGTCGCCACATTAATCCTGATATTCGCGGTGCTCTCCCAGCGGTCACAGGAACTGCAACCGGCCCTTGCTTTGGGAGTTCTGGCGGCAGCCCTGCCTTTAGCTCATCCGCTGGGTTGGTTACTGGCTCTCGCTCTTGCGCTCGCAGGCAGTTGGCGCTGGCGTGCACATCCCGGATCGCTTTCCTTGGCCGCCACCAGCTTCATTGCAACGCTTGGGCTCACGAGTACTGCACTCCTCACCAGACCCCAGGGACTTGCCCTCTTCCTTATCGAGAGCTGGACAGCGTTGTGGCGTGACTTTCTTCGCGTTCCAGCAGCTCACTGGACACGCCCCTTGCTTCTCCTCGCAACGGACGAATTCCCGATGCTCGTCCTTGCCATCGTCGGAACTATTCTCATCGTCCGGCACGGGGTATCGAGCTGGTTCGCGCTTGGCGCTGCTGTCGGTGTGTTGAGCCTGTTGGTCTTTGGCCACGGCTCGCTCGCCGCACTTGCACTCCAAAGCCTCGCTCTCTCATTTCTCGCTGGCTATGGTCTCTCAAGACTCATTGGACAAGTCCCATGGGCGAGATTTCGGCAGCCATGGGATGCCGCCGCCCTCGGTGCGAGCACGCTCGTTGCGCTGGTCAGCCTGAGCTTATTGGGACGAATCCTTGCGGGGCCCGAGGGGACGGTACTCGCCTGGATAGCGGGTATCGTGAGTCTCATCCTCCTGCTTGCGGTGACACTCTGGATTGCGCTGAACATCTGGCGCCGTGCTGAGGCTCCACAGCGCACGCTGCTGGTCCTGCCTCTTGTGGCCCTTTTCATCCTGGCCTCGCGCAACGCGATGCTCGTCAACGCTACCACCGCGTATCGCCCCGGGACGGTTCTCCATGATGGCGACACCGCCCCTGGCTTGCTCATCACAATCGAGCGCATCCGCCGCGCAAGCACGGATCTCACAATGTTCCAGCTCGACCCACGGGACCCGACCGGTGGGCATGGGCTCGTGGTTGTGCTCGAATCCACGGTCGCACAGCCGTTTGCATGGTACCTGCGCGACTTCCCACAACTGCAGCTCGCGACATCGACCGAACTCGCCACAGCGGCACAGACTGCTCAGGTCGTGGTCGTCCCTCCCAACCAGCAAGCGGTGGTCGCAGGAGTTCGGCCTGACCTCGTCTGGCAACCGCTTCCCTACCAGCTCACAGTGCCGCCGACGCTCGAATCGCCGTGGGGACACCTCTTCTTTGGACTGATCGACCCGCGTGACTGGCGAGAGTACATTTCGTTCCTCCTGTACCGGCGTGTTGCTGTACTCGCACGACCTGATTCCGTGCTGGTAGGATTGTCACCAGATGTGGCAGCGCACGCTGGATTTCCGGCGGTGCCTTGAGGACTGATGGCACATATTCTCGTCGTCGAAGACGACGCTCGGATCGCCAAGCTCCTCGAGCTCTACCTGCGGCGCGACGGTCACACCGTGGCAATTGCCGCCGATGGGAGGTCTGCGCTCGCAGCGTTTGAACAAGAGCGACCAGACCTCGTGATCCTTGACTTGCTGCTACCAGGCACCCATGGAAGAGACGTCTGTCGTGCGATCCGGATTCGTCACGCCACCCCTATCTTGATGCTCACAGCACTGGATGACGAACGAGATATCGTTGAAGGCCTCGACCTCGGGGCCGACGACTACGTCACGAAACCCTTTAAACCCAATGAACTCCTGGCACGAGTGCGCGCACTGCTCCGTCGCGCCAGCGGATCACCCGTGCGCGAACTTGCTGTCGGCGATGTCCGCATCGATCGGGAGAGCCGCGAAGTCTTCATCGGGGATGAGCCGGTCATTCTCCGTCCACGCGAGTTCGACTTGCTCGTCGCACTGGCGAGCCAGGTGGGACGTGTCGTTCCTCGGCGACGGCTGCTCCAACAAGTGTGGGGCACCGAATTCCTCGACGAAGGCTCTCGGACACTGGACGTCCATGTGAATCGCCTGCGCCAGAAGCTCGAACGGAGCACACTGCGCATTGAAAGCGTACGCGGTGTCGGCTACCGCCTCACTCTCAGTGATTCCTGAGTGTCATGTTACGTTCCGTTTACGAGCGCGGTTGAGACTGGAAGCGGCAGGCGGGGTGGATCCCACTCCGGTTGCCGGGTAGGGTGAGCAGTGATCAGGAGTCTGCGTGGTCGGCTCTTCGCGAGTTTCGTCGTGGTGGTGTTCGTGATGGTGACCACGACCGCTTTCGCTGCTGTCTGGCCGATCGCCCATGCCCAGCGGGTGCTTCAAGAGCGCCAGCTGGAGGAACTGACGGGCCAGATTGCAGTCGGCGTGGACGCTGTCTACCGTCGTCCAGGACTGCGGCCGCTCCTGGACGAAGAACTGCTGCACGAACTCGGGGAACGCACCGGTACGCGGCTCCTGATCATGGGACCGCAGGAGCAGATCCTGGCGGACTCGGCTGAGGAGCCACTCCCCGCTGTCACGCGTGCGGCCTTGCGCGACCAAGTGAACCGCGTCTCCCGCGCTGAGGGTGATCCGCGCGGAGTGCGCGGATCGGCGGCGCGCTTCGCCGGTCAGGTCGGCGGCTACTATGTCGCTGTTGCTCCGCTCGGGAGCGTGCCGGGGTCCACGCTGGTCGTGCTGGCACCAGCACCGACGCGCCTGCTTCTGCGGATTTTGCTCCCGGGGCTGGGGCTCGCCGTCCTTGCAGGCCTGGCAGTCTCGCTTGCCGTGACCTGGTTCCTTTCGCGCTCGATCGCCGGACCGATCGCGCGTCTTGCTGCAGTCGCAGACGCGATCGCGGCCGGTGATCTCACGCGGCAGGCCACCGGTGGCGGGCCGGATGAGGTGTCACGCCTGGTGCGGAGTTTCAACACCATGGTCGGGAACTTGCGCCGTCTCGTCGAGGGACAGCGGAATCTCCTGGCCAATGTCGCCCACGAACTCCGCACCCCGCTCACCGTCATCCAGGGCTATGCCCAGGCTGTCCGTGAAGGATTGCTCCACGGAGAGGATGAGCGCGAGGAAGCGCTGCGGCTGATCGCTGAGGAAAGCGAGCGTGCCGCTCGCCTCTTGACTCAGCTTCTGCACCTCACCCGGCTCGAGACCGGCCAGGTGCGACTGGAGCGTCAACCGGTTGCGCTTGCCGCGCTCGTTCAGCGCGTGGTGACGCGTCATCGGTTGACGATCCAGCGACGCGCCATCGAGCTCCAGATAGACGTTCCGGAGTCTCTGACCGCGGCAGGGGATCCGGAGCTCCTCGAGCAGGCTCTCGAGAACCTGGTGCAGAATGCGCTGGTCCATGGTCGAGATGGAATGACGCTCGCTCTCAGTGCCGAGCGCCTGCCCGGTGACCCACCCCGGCTACAGCTCACTGTCCGGGATACCGGCCCAGGGATTCCACCCGAAGTCCTGCCACATATTTTCGATCGGTTCTACCGGGGAAGCAGTGACAAGGGAGGGCCCAACGGATTCGGGCTCGGGCTGGCCATCGTGCGGGAAATCGTAACCCTGCATGGTGGTGCGATCGAAGCGACGAGTACCCCTGGTGAAGGCACCACCTTTACACTGCTCCTCCCCGCTGATACCGGTCAGGATTGAAAAAGGGGGAACACGATGTTCCGACGACGATTCGGTCTTCGACGTGCCTGGCTCGTTGCGATCGGCGTCGCAGCATTGGCGGGACTGTTGGTGACTGCTGGTCTGGTTGCCGCCCAAACAGCCACCCCAACCCCACCCGCAGGTAGCACAAGCCGTTGCGCAGCGCTTGGGACGAAGCAGGGCGGACCACTCGACACATTGCTGACCGATCTTGTGAATCAAGGCATTATAAACCAGAGCCAGGCTGATGCCATCCGCAACTACCTCCAGCGTCAAGCGCAAAGCCGCTGCTACCAAGCTGCTGTCCTGCCGCCTGCGGACATCCTGAGTACGACTGCCAACAAGCTCGGGTTGACGACGAGTCAGCTGCTCGCGGAACTTCGCCAAGGCAAGAGCCTCGCTCAAGTCGCAAGCGATCATGGTGTCTCGCGCGATGACTTGAAGAACGCCCTCTTGGACGCAGCGCGCGCCAACGCGAACACCTTGGTTCAGCAGGGCGTACTGACGCAGGACGAGGCTGAGCGAGCCATCACCGACGTACAAAACAATCTCGACACGTTACTCGATAAGACAGGAATGGGCGGCTTCTGGGGACACGGCTGGCACCGGGGCTTTGGACACGGCTGGTTCAACGACTGGACTCGGGAACAGCAGGATCAACAAGGTACATCCCAGAGCGGCGCTCGGTTCGTCCCAAGCATCAGAGCCGCCTGGCAGTAACCCTTTCTCACACACTCCGCCCGAGGGAGGAGGCGTTGTCTCCTCCCTCGTCTTGTCCAGTTTGCGCCGAATCCGGCACAGTACTTTGACGAGGAGCGGTACGCCTGTTAGGATCAGCCTGTCCCGCACCGTCGGCCTTGCTCACTCTGGCGGCTGGCGGTTCACGCGAGGAGGAGCACGATGTATTTGGAGCGGATCGACAGCCCACAGGATCTCAAACAGCTGACCATTCCTGAACTTGAAAAGCTCGCTGAGGAGATCCGCGAGGCGATCATTGAGGTCGTCCTCGGTAAGACGGGCGGACACTTTGCACCGAACCTGGGAACCGTTGAACTTACGCTCGCACTCCACTACGTCTTCGACTCGCCGCGTGACAAGATCGTCTGGGACGTCGGCCACCAGGCATATCCACATAAGCTCGTGACTGGGCGGAGGGACCGTTTCCACACCATTCGCCAAGAAGGAGGCCTCAGCGGCTTCCTCCAGCGTGAGGAAAGCCCCCACGACCAGTTCGGAGCCGGTCACGCCTCGACCTCGATCTCAGCCGCCCTCGGCATGGCCGTCGCTGCGAAACTGCGCGGTGAGCACTACCACACGATCGCCGTGATCGGCGACGGTGCGCTCACCGGCGGTATGGCTTACGAAGCGCTGAACCATGCTGGTGCCCTACAGGTTCCGCTCATCGTCGTCCTCAACGATAACGAGATGTCGATCGCTCCTAACGTCGGGGCCGTTGCCCGATACCTCACGCGCATTCGCACTGATGCACGTTACCGACAGGCGAAGGCCGAAGTAGAACGGCTGTTGCGGCGACTCCCGCAAGGCGAGCGACTCGTGGAACTTTCTCACCGCTTCCTTGATGGGCTCAAAGAGATCGTCTACCGCACGATGATTTGGGAGGAACTTGGCTTCACGTACATCGGCCCAATCGACGGACACAACCTCCGTGAACTCATTGAAACCTTCCAGCTTGTCAGGACACTGCCAGGACCGGTCTTTGTGCACGTTCTCACAGTGAAGGGCAAAGGCTACCGTCCTGCTGAGGACGATCCCTTCAAGCACCACAGCGCCGCGGTTAAGGTACCCGGTGCTCCACCGAGTCCTCCACGTTATCAGGACGTGTTCGGTCAGACCCTGGTGGAGCTCGCGGCGCGGGACGAGCGCATCGTCGCCATCACAGCAGCCATGCCGGATGGCACGGGGCTACTCCCGTTTGCAGCTGCCTACCCCGAGCGCTTCTTCGACGTTGGGATCGCAGAGCAACATGCGGTGACCTTTGCAGCAGGACTCGCGACACAGGGCTTTCGGCCGGTCTGCGCCATCTACTCCACATTCCTGCAGCGGGCCTATGACCAGGTCATCCACGATGTCTGCATCCAGCGCCTTCCAGTTGTCTTCGCAATGGACCGGGCCGGACTGGTCGGTGAGGATGGACGGACACACCATGGCGTTTTCGACGTCGCGTACCTCCGCTGCATCCCGAACATGGTCTTGATGGCCCCGAAGGATGAGGATGAGCTCCGGCACATGCTCGCAACAGCGCTGGCTTACGAGGAGGGGCCGATCGCCCTACGCTACCCGCGCGGTAGCGGTGTCGGTGTACCGCTGCTCGGCGAGCCACGTGTCCTCCCGATCGGACGAGGAGAGCTCCTCTGCGAGGGACAGGACGTGGCGCTGATTGCCCTCGGCGCCACTGTTCTTCCCGCTGAACGCGCTGCTCAAATTCTGGCGGAAAAAGGAATTCGGGCTACCGTCATCAATGCCCGCTTCGTGAAACCGCTCGACCGGACGTTGATTCTGGACGCCGCACGCGAATGTGGTTGTGTTGTGACGGTAGAAGAGGCACAGCTGGCCGGGGGCTTTGGTAGTGCCGTTCTTGAAGCGCTCAACGATGCCGACCTTCGCGTCCCGGTATTGCGCTTGGGTCTTGCAGACCGTTTCTTCGATCACGCTTCGCAGGCCTCCCTCCGTCGTCAGGCTGGCATCGATGCCGAATCGATTGCGCAGCGCACACTGGCCTTCCTCGCGGCCCAGGGTCGCGTCGTAGCTGGATCGTCGCGGGAACCGTGAGTAGCTCCACCCTCGATCTCACTCTACTTCGCACCGCCGCGGCTCGCTTGGGCGAGGAACTCACACCCGAAGCAGAGCGAGCCTTCCGGCGCTATGCTGAACTCCTGCTCGAGTGGAATCAGCGGATCAACCTCACAGGACTCGATGATTGGTCGGAGATCCAGCGACGACTCCTGGTTGAGTCACTAGGATTACTCCCATGGGTCGATCGCGCTTGTGCGCAATCGCAGTTGTGCCGAGTGATCGATGTGGGCACTGGGGCCGGTATCCCCGGCATCCCGCTGAAACTTCTCCGCCCAAAACTTTCACTCACACTTCTGGACGCGACCGCGAAAAAGGTGCGTTTCCTTGAGCTTGTAGTACGTGAGCTTGCGCTCCTCGACACGACACCGATCCACGACCGGGCGGAGACGTTAGCACACAACCCTGAACACCGTGGCCGGTACGATCTTGCGACTGCACGAGCGTTGGCACATCTTGCGACCGCGCTCGAGCTCACCTTGCCTTTCCTTCATGTCGATGGACTCGCCGTCTTCCCTAAGGGCCCAGCAATCGAGTTGGAACTCCGCGACAGTCGACGTGCACTGGAAATCCTTGGGGGAGAAATCGAGGCTGTTGAGCCAATGCCACTCGCCGACCTCGTCGGTGCTACGGGCACCATCGTCGTCGTCCGAGCGGTGCGGCCGGCCCCATCACAGTACCCACGTCGTGTTGGATTGCCAGCAAAGCGCCCACTCCGTTGAGGCGAGAGGAGAGCTCTGCTAATGAGCACTCATCGAGAACGAGTGGTGATCATTGGGGGCGATGCGGCAGGGATGAGCGCTGCATCGCAGCTCCGTCGTCTTCGGCCCGAGGTTGAGGTGATTGCCTTCGAGCGCGGGACCTACACGTCATACGCGCTTTGTGGCCTGCCCTATCTTGTAGCTGGTTTCGTCGCAGAGCCGAGCCGGCTCGTCGCCCGTACCCCCGAGGCCCACCGGCGCAACGGAATCGACGTGCGACTCCACAGCGAGGTGATTGGGATCGACCTCGCCCAACAGCAAGTTATCGTCGTCGACCACGAGGCGAAACGCGAGTATCGCGAGTCGTTTGACCGGCTCGTCATCGCGACCGGTGCTCGTCCACGCTCACTTCCAGTACCTGGTCGGGACGCGGAGGGCATCTTCACCATCCACTCACTCGACGAAGCACTGGCTCTTGCCAATTGGCTCGAAAGCCAGCGGCCACGCTCGGCCGTCATTGTTGGAGGCGGGTATGTGGGGCTGGAGATGGCTGAGGCATTTATCACTCGCGGACTCCAGACAACGTTGCTTGAGGCGGCCCCGCATGTCATGGCGCTCCTCGACAGTGACATGGCAGAGCTCGTGGAGCGGGAACTCCAGCAGGGAGGCATACGCCTTGTGCTTGGAGCACCGGTTGAGGGATTTGAAACACGCCAGGGCCGCGTGACCGGTGTCATCACACCCGTGGGCACCTTTGAAGCGGAGGTTGTCGTCCTCGGCATCGGGGTCGAGCCAAACAGCGAGCTGGCCCGGGACGCAGGAATTGTTCTCGGTGATCGGAATGCCATCCATGTCGATGAGCATTGCCGGACGTCCGCACCAGGCGTCTGGGCTGCCGGAGACTGTGCCGATGCGTACCATCGGCTCTTGGGCCGGTCGATCTACTTCCCCCTCGGGACAACAGCGAACAAGCAAGGACGTGTCTGCGGCCTCGATTTGGCCGGTCGAGAGGCACGGTTCCCTGGCATCGTTGGGACGGCCATCACCCGCTTCCGTGAGACGGAAATCGCACGGACAGGACTCACTGAGCGTGAGGCTCGATCAGCAGGATTCCAGGTCGTCACCGCACAGGTACGCTCGACGACACGCTCCGGCTACTTTCCTGGCGCGACATGGATGACCGTGAAGATGGTCGCTGAGGAGCCGACAGGCCGCCTACTCGGGGCCCAAATTGTGGGTGGATCCGGAGCCGGAAAGCGAATTGATACGGTCGCGACGGCGCTGACGGCCGGTATGACGCTCGACGAGTTTATCTACCTTGATCTGGCCTACGCTCCACCTTTCTCTCCAGTCTGGGATCCAGTCGTTGTCGCAGCGCGAAAGCTGGCACGGGAGGTCTGATGGATGGGCATCAGCCAACTCGACCTGGCAGCACCTTCCCCGTGGTCCGGCGTGCGTCTTGCTCGACATGTCCCCATCCCTATGCGTGATGGGACACGCTTGCGCGCGGATCTCTACCTCCCGGCGGAGGGTACCGGCCCCTGGCCAGTTGTCGTCGAATACCTACCCTATCGCAAGGACGACCTCACCGCACCGCGTTGGAACGTGCCTGTTGCCCTCGCACAACACGGCATTGTGGGGGTACGCGTGGATGTCCGGGGAACGGGGTCGTCGGGTGGCATCGCGCGCGACGAATACAGTGAGGAAGAACTTCAGGATGGGGAAGACGTACTCGCCTGGCTGGCCGCCCAACCGTGGTGCAGTGGACGAGTTGGCCTCTGGGGCACTTCCTATGGAGCCTTCAACGCCCTCCAAATTGCCATGCGACGCCCGCCGCACCTTACAGCGATCGTTGCTCATGCAGGCAGTGACGATCGTTATGCGACCGACGTGCACTACTGGGGCGGATGTCTGCAGGCGATGGAGTTTCTCAGCTACCCACTCTGGATGGTCGCACTGAACGCCTTACCGCCGGATCCTGAACCTGACGACACTAGGTGGCTTGAAACATGGCGGCAAAGGGTCGAGCAGGTCGAGCCGTGGCTCTTTACCTGGCTCCACCACCAGCGATAGGACGACTATTGGCTACAGGGTTCGTTAGCGACTGATTATAAGGCGATCACCTGCCCGGTCTTTGTGGTCGGAGCGTGGCACGACGGGTATACCGATGCAGCCCTGCGCATGCTTGAACGGCTGTCCGCTCCAGTCCGTGGTCTGATTGGTCCCTGGACACACGAGCGGCCTGACGCAAGCCCTGTTGGTCCTCGCATTGACTTTTTCGGCGAACTCTTGGCGTGGTGGCGACGCTGGCTGCTCAACCAGTCCGACGATACTGCACCGATTCGCTTCTATCTGCAGGAGGCATACCGGCCACAGCGGTATCCCACGACGATTCCGGGTCGCTGGTATGCGGTAGAACACTGGCCACCCACGGGTGTGCACATGACCAGCTGGTTTGCAACAACAGAGGGCAAGCTCGCCTTGTCACCTGCGAGTGGCGACTCCTGGCTCACCGTCACCAACGATGTTCGGGTCGGTCTCTCTGGTCCCAGCTGGTGCCCAACGGCGCCACCAGACCACCTTGCGGCTGACCAGCGTCTAGACGACCTCTTCGCAGTCACTTTCGACTCTGATCCCCTACCGGAATCACTGACAATTCTTGGCTTCCCCGAGCTTTGCGCAGTAGTTGCCGCTGAGGTGCCGGTGGCGTTCCTCTGCGTGCGCCTCAGTCACCTTTGGGAAGATGGTCAAGCAACACTCATCACGCGGGGTGTACTCAACCTCACGAGGCGTCATGGCCTCCAGCGCGTTGAGCCACTGCGCCCCGGCGAACTCGCGCGGGTGCGTGTCCCTCTGAAAGCATGCTGCTATCGGATACCAGCTGGGCATCGCCTCCGCTTGGCACTCAGCGGAGCCGACTTTCCCACGCTGTGGCCAGCCCCGTACCGCCAGGGACCCCATGTGCGCGTTGGAGGAAAAGCACTTGAGCTCCGGTTACCTCTCTTGCGAGATGACAGTGTCTTGCGGAGCGTGACACTTCCCGAGCCGCAACCTCTTCCCGTGACGGCAGTGACCTGGTCATCACCGCCTTATCTTGAGCACTGTTTCGATCTGCTTCGTGGCCGAGTGGGCATCCGCCGCTCGACAGAGGAGGTCATTCGGCCCGTTGGCCGAGAAAGCCTGGTGACCGATCTCTCCACAATCGAACTCTGGGCTGATCTCGACCGGCCAAGTCGTTGTCAGGCATACGGTCAACAAGTCTACCGCATCGAGTGGCCTGTTGGCGTGGCTGAAACGCGGGCCGACGTCTCGATGCAGAGCACGAGTCAGCATTTCCATCTCACTGTGGAACTCGTCGCCACCTGGAATGGACACACAGTCACAGAGCGTCGTTGGGCTGAGTCAATCGCCCGCGATGCGCTTTAAATGGACGAACCGCAACACCGGCCCGACCGAGAAGCGCAGCACACTCTACCCTCCTGCGCCTCGTAGCATAGCGCTTCTGTACCATGGTCCCTTGCCTATTGCTCGGGCAGTGACGCTCTTACTCCTTGATGTCTCCCGAGCGCGGTGCCGCTGATGCAGTCGCGCTTGACAATGCCCACCGGTGATCGGTAGAGTGGGCATGGTTGCACACACGTGTTGGTGCAGTCACAGTGCGATGGGATGATGTGTTCGGTTTCTCCTGGCGGCCCGTTATGACGTTTCCGGGCAGGAAACACGGTAGGCGTTCCTAGTCGGCAAGTCGCGAAGGACAAAGAGGGAATGATCGTCCACCTCATCGTACGGCGACTCTTCTTCCTTGTGTTCGTTCTCCTGGGGCTCTCCCTCATCACATTTGTTTTGTCCCACGTCGTCCCGCGGGACCCTGCCCGGATTATTGCTGGGCCACGTGCAAGTCCCGAGGCGGTTGAAAAGATCCGCAAGGAATACGGGCTCGATCAGCCACTCTGGCGACAGTATGTCCGGTATCTGAGTGGCCTCATCCACCTTGACTTTGGCAAGTCGCTAACCTCACGGCGACCAGTGTCGGAGGATTTGGCACGCTATCTCCCGGCCACTATTGAACTTGCGCTCTATGCAATGCTGTTTGCTGTGGTCGTTGGCATCCCACTCGGCGTTCTTTCTGCTGTACGCCGCAACTCATTCCTCGATCTGATTGGGCGTACTATTTCTATTCTTGGGCTCTCGATTCCTTCGTTCTGGCTCGCACTCATTTTGCAGTTTTTTCTCTTCGCTCAGCTGGGCCTTTTGCCCGATGGCCAACGGCTCCCCGTCGGTGTGAAGGAACCACCACGGGTAACCGGTCTTTTTACCGTAGACGCACTTTTGGCGGGGAACTTTGGCTTGTTCCTCCTCGCCTTGAAGCACCTTCTCATGCCTTCATTCGTACTTGGACTGGCGGCGCTTGCCATCGTGACACGCATGGTCCGTTCGGGCATGCTCGAAGTCCTGGGGCAGGACTATATCCGGACGGCCCGTGCCAAAGGGCTGCAACCACACGTCGTGATCTTGCGCCACGCTCTTAAGAACGCGCTCCTGCCAGCCGTTACAGTGATTGGGCTGCAGTTCGGTCTTTTGATGGGTGGAGCGGTTCTTGTGGAGATCATCTTCTCCTGGCCCGGCATTGGCCGGTACACCTTCCAGGCTATCCAGAACTTCGATTACAACGCGGTCATCTCCGTGACACTCGTCATCGGCGCCGCCTACGTCCTGGTAAATCTCCTGGTGGATGTCATCTACGTCTTGCTGGACCCACGCATTCGGGTGACGTGACATGGAGCGAACAGGTTACGCACCGACGACGCGAACGATTAGCACGTTGGCCGAGCGGTCGACTCGAACCCGCTCGCTTCTCGACAGCATCCGCGACTTCCTCACACAAAGTCCGCTCAATCTCGTGGGAGTTGTTCTGATCGCGGTGTTTCTCTTCCTTGTGGCGTTTGGAAGCCTGCTCGCACCGCACGATCCTGTTCAGCCGAACGTCGCTGTCAAGCTTCAGCCACCATCGTCGACCTACTGGTTTGGTACCGACGAACTCGGTCGGGATATTCTGAGCCGCGTTATGAGTGGAGCAAAGTACTCGTTAGGTGTCGCGTTTATCATCCTCTCGATCGCCGTCTTGGTTGGCACAATTGTCGGCTTGATTGCTGGCTATGCGGGGGGCATCGTCGACGAGCTCCTCATGCGTGTGACCGATCTCTTTCTCGCGTTCCCCGCGCTTGTCTTAGCGATGGCCATCGCTGCCACGCTCGGTCGCACCTTAGAGAACACAGTCATCGCACTGACCGTCGTTTACTGGCCGTGGTACGCGCGGCTGGTGCGTGGCCAGGTACTCTGGCTCAAGGAACGTGAGTTTGTCGAGGCCGCGCGTGCGATTGGGGCTTCACCATTACGTATCCTGGGACGACACATCCTGCCCAATACGCTCGCCGTGGTTATCGTGCAACTCACACTCGATGTTGGGTACGCTGTCTTGGCGACGTCGGGACTTTCCTTTATCGGACTCGGCGCCCAACCGCCGACGCCCGAGTGGGGTACGATGATCGCGGGAGCGCGCACCTTCTTCCGCGAGGCATGGTGGTATATCACCTTCCCCGGTTTGGCACTGACCTTGACAGTGCTCGGTTTTAATTTGCTCGGCGACGGACTGCGCGACTTCCTTGACCCACGGACACGACGTCGGTGAGATGCGAGAGGAGGAGGACCATGGATCCGCGACGACCTGAAGACGCACTCGGTCTTTTGCTGGCAGCGAGAACGGGCCGGCTCACGCGCCGGCAAATCCTCAGTCGGGGTCTGCAGCTTGGACTCTCGACGCCCGCAATTCTCGCTCTCCTCGCCGCATGTCAGCGGGGCGGCGAGACGGCAACGCCAACCACAGCGCCGGCAGGTGCCACACCACAAGCCGCGCAGACTCCCACCGCTGGGCGACGCGAATCGGAGAACCGCGAGTTCGTCGTGCTCTTCTTCGGTGGTGTCCCAGACCTCGACCCACAGTCGGCCTATGACAATCAGGCCTCCGCACTCTTTCTTGCCTGTTACGAGATGCTGATTAAACTCAAGGGCGAATCAACCTTCGAGTATGAGCCCATGCTTGCTCGCGAGTGGTCACATAACGAAAACTTCACGGAATTCACCTTTAAGCTTCCACCGAACGCTGTCTTCCATGATGGGTCCCCCTGTGATGCGGACGCCGTGAAGCGCTCATTCACCCGTTTCCTCAAGATGGGCCGCGGACCGGTCAACGTGATCTCGCGCTTCGTCGAGGACCCCGACGAACAGATTCAGGTAGTTGACCCCACGACGATCAAGTTCGTGATGGCCAAGCCACAACCGCTGTTCCTCGCCGCAATGGCCTCCGAATATGGCCCGTTGGTCGTCTCGCCTAAGGCCTGGGACGAGCACAAGACAGCAACCGACGAGTTCGCTCATGACTGGTTTAGCCAAAACATTGTTGGCACCGGTCCCTATAAGCCGGTCGAACTGCTCCAACAGGAGCGGTTCGTCTTCGAGCGGTTTGATCAGTACCATGGGGAGCGACCGTTCTTCGATCGCATCATTGCACGCGTTGTGCCCGAGGATGCAACCCGCCGCCAGCTCATGGAGACCGGTGAGGCGCATGGCTGCGCCTATATTAACCCTGAAGATCTGCTCGCCATGAAGCAGAATCCGAACCTTCAGGTCATCGAGTACGACACAACAGAGGTCGACTGGATACGCATGAATTATGCGCTCCTCAACACCAAGGCGCGCCAAGGGTTCTGCTACGCCTGGCCCTACCAGGAAGTGATCGAAAAGGTGCTTCGTGGTTTCGCCAGACCGATCAATGGGCCGATCGCCGACACCGTCATTGGCTACGATCCATCCATTCCGACCTATACGACCGACCTCCAGAAGGCCAAGCAACTTCTCACCGAGGCCGGTATTAAGGAAGGTGATACGTTCACCTATATGTACTCGAGCGGCGACCAGACGGACGCGGCAATGGCGCAGCTCTTCCAGGCGAATCTGGCCCAGATCGGTATTCGGCTTGAGCTACAACAGGTCGAGCGCGCCGCGCTCTTGGAGCTCGCCTACGGCGACACGCCACCGGAGCAACGCCCTCACTTTATGTCCGGCGGCTGGTGGCCAGACTACAACGACTCGTGGAACCAGATCTATCCCAACTACCACTCCGACTCGGTCGGCTCAAAGGGCTCAAACGCGATGTTCTACCGCAACCCAGAGGTTGATCGGCTGATGAACCAGCTGAAGGACGCCGCGAGCGAAGATGAGATCCGTCGTCTCACAGGGCAAATCGTCAAGATCCTCACCTGGGACGACCCGGCAGCGATCTTCTACGCACAAATCCGGAAGGCGACCGTCCTCCAGAAGGACATCCGTGGGTTTGTTCCTAACCCGATCTACATCAACAGCTACAACTTCTGGGCAATGTGGCGCGAGGCCTTGTAACGGCGTGGTCAACTGTTAGCCCGGTGGGCTACTCAGAGCCCACCGGGCTTCCCCTTGAAAGGACACAACGAGGAGGCAGTGATGCCAGAGAGACGCCCCTGGGGTGGTCAGTCGATGGTCACACCGCTGCGCCGGGTGCTCCTCGTTCGTCCGATTCCGCCTCGCGACCCCGAATGTTGGCAAGCCTTCGGCTACGCCCATCCAATCGACGCGGAGCGCGCCCGAGCCGAGCACGCTTCCTTTTGCCAACTCCTCGAACAAGAGGGCGTGGAGACGATCGTCGTCGAGCCGGACGACCCGGCACTACAGGATGCAATTTTTCCTTTCGATCCCGTACTTCTCACGGATGCGGGCGCAATTCTGCTGCGCATGGGCAAGGAACTCCGAAGACCAGAAGTCGCTTTCTTGGAACGTACCCTTGTTACTTTGGGCATTCCGATTCTCGGTCGGATCGAGCCGCCAGGCACAGTAGAAGGTGGCGACTGCCTATGGCTCGACGAGCAGACACTCGTCGTCGGGCGCAGCTACCGCACCAACGATGCTGGCATCGCCCAGCTGGATGAACTCCTTCGACCACTTGGCGTGCGAACGCTCGCCGTCGATCTTCCACACTGGCATGGGCCCGGAGAATGCTTGCATTTGCTTTCGCTCTTGAGTCCAGTTGATCGAGACCTTGTTGTCGCGTATCTGCCACTGCTCCCCGTTCGGCTCGTCGAGCTCCTGCAAGCACACAGGATGCAGATCATTCCAGTTCCCGATGAAGAGTTCCCGACGCAGGCGCCAAATGTGCTCGCCATCGCTCCCCGCCGTTGTGTGATCCTGCGGGAAAACCGCCGGACGATCGAAATGCTCCGTGAGGCCGGTTGCATCGTCTACCCGTACGAAGGTGGGGAGATCTCCCACAATCGTTCCGGGGGGCCAACTTGTCTCACCCGTCCACTTCTCCGCACGGACGACCCTTAGGGGGTTCCTAATGCCGCCGACACAGGCGCAGCGCCGTATCCTCGAGCTCGCCCAGGGCTTTCGGATCTCTGCCGTTGTGATCACCTTCGCCGAACTGGGCCTTGCACGTTACCTTGCAGCGCGACCGCTCTCGACTGACGAACTCGCGCAAGCGGCCGGCGTGGACGCTCAAGCCCTTGCCCGCTTCCTTCGGGCAGCGGCTGCGCTCGATCTTGTGTCCGAGACCCCTCAGGGATGGCAGCTCTCCACTTTGGCCACCGAAACGCTCCTGCCTGATGCTCCACAATCCCTAGCACACTTCCTTGCCGCACAGGCTGCCTTCTACCGGCGGTGGGGACTACTGACTGACGCAGTTCGTAGCGGCCGAGCTCCGGAAGCAAGCCGACGCGAAGAGACAGCAACGGACTGGGTACGTCACTTCACGCTAATGCTGTACGAGATCGCGCGCACCGTCAGTGACGATGTCGCCGCAGCATTGGTGCCGCTCGTAGAGGGGATCCAGCGACCACGTGTGCTCGATCTCGGTGGTGGCCACGGCGAGTACGCGATGGCCCTTGCCCGGGCACATCCGACTCTCGAGGCAGTCGTCTTCGATCTTCCGCCTGTCACGGAGGTCACAAGCGAACTCATTGCCCGGAGCGGGCTGACAGACCGGGTGAGCCCCCTTCCGGGTGACTTTTTCCGTGACCCAATTGGTGAGGGGTACAACCTGGTCCTACTCTTCGGCGTTTTAAACAGCATGAACGAGGAGGAGGCACGCAGACTTCTGGGCCTCGTCTACCAGGCACTTGCTCCAGGTGGATGGCTAGCAATCCGCGCTACTCCGCCTCACCCAACTCCCGAAGCCCGCCTCCAACATGCGTTGCTCGATCTCCAGATGCTCCTGGCTACCGAACACGGCCATCACCCAACAGCCGCGGAACTGGAACGCTGGCTCTACGAGATCGGCTTCACCGACCTACAATGGCGTTCCGTTCCCGACGGCAACGTTACCCTGCTCCTGGCACGGCGCTAAGCAAACGACGCCAGCGCCGACCAGACCCACCGCGCGCATGTAGAGGACAGAAGTTCCTCCAACCGACCGATCGGATGCCAGCGTGCATCTCCTGCCAGTGTGACTGCATCGGTCTGCGCGAGGAACGCGGGCCCGGCTAACCGGACGAGCGCACCGTCCCGATCAGTTACCAGCATGACCTCGGGCTGCGAGACAAGCGTCGCAAGGTCAAAGCGTCGTACCTCACCGGGGAGCACTTGCCCGAGAACACGCGAAGCAGCTTCCTCGAACGTCTCCAGTGGCTCGAGTATCGTCCACGGTAATGACCACTCGCCTCCAGCTGGCACCAGTGCAAGCCGTTCTTTCGCCTCATCGACAAGCAGGAGCACCACTCCAGCAACGACCCGCTCTGGCCAAGGATCCGGCGTGCTCGATCCCACAGGAAGTTCCGGGGGCTGCTCCAGGAGTTCCACGAGCGACCGGACGACTGCGTCTGGTCGTCGTAAGTCTCGAGCCGCTGGCAAGTTGGGAACTGCCTCGGCCACAAGCACCGCTGGAAGACCGGCGCGATGTGCGCCCAGGATATCGCTTTCTATTCGATCGCCGACAACAAGAGCCTTCGAACCAGGCGGGAGTGTCCGCAGCGCGAGCTGAAACATCAACGGCTCCGGTTTCCCAACAACAAGAGGGCGCTGTCCGGTGGCGAGCCGAATCGCGCAGACCACCGCACCGGTCGCTGGAACGGTTCCGAACGGCATGGGATAGGATGGGTCAGCATTCGTGGCGATAAAACGTGCACCGCGCTGAACGAGCAGGCATCCCTGCACAACATCGAGGAAACGAAGCTGCTCATCGGCTCCCACAACGACTGCATCAGGAACACCGTCACGAGTTACGGTGATACCCGCTCGTTGGAGCTCCTCAGCGAGGCCGGTGCTTCCGACGACATAGGCGCTCTGCACACCCAGCTCCGGCAGTAGCTGGGCAGTCGCCCAACCGCAGGTCACGATCTCCTCAGCGCGTGTCTCAACACCAAGTCGCTGAAGCCGTGCGGCAAGTTCCTCGCGCGTCGGTCGAGGATCATTGGTGAGAAAACGGAGATGCTTCCCAGCGTCACGCAACTGGGCGAGCGCTTGGCGCACGCCCGGCAGGAGCTCGTGCCCCACGTACACCACACCGTCGAGGTCGAGCAACCAGGCATCGAAGTCTGTCGCACGCATTGTGTCCCCCTTTGCTCCGCTGCACCAGTATGCCGATTAGGCATGTGCCCGTGGGAAGTTCGTTCTCCCTGTGTGGAAACACTACCTGGGTCCCGCATGGGCCTACCGCCTCGCACTCTGAGTGACTATCAACCATGGTGCCTGCACCTCATCGTGCTTGGACGCGTCTACCGTGGCACCTTGTCTCACCAAGACACCCTGCAGGAGCAGGCAGCATCCGGCAGTAGGCGAGCTCCTAGGTGCGACGTCCCTGCCTTGTTCCGAGTAATTCCACCCCTGACTCGTATCTTCCCCGCAGGCAGGGCCATCCTGCCTCCAATCTCGACACCCCCCTGGTGCACAGTAGTTCGTGCCTCGACCGCGTGAAGTGGCACCAGCCACGGTACCTGTGAGCCGACCAGTGTAGCAGTTTGAGCTGCTTGTACCCCATGAGGCGGTGCGCCAGTGCAAAAGGGGAAGCACGCAACAGTGGCATCGGAGAGATGGCGCACTACGCGCAGTTCTGAAGTTCTCCCACATGATTCGTGCGAACCACGACGTCCGCGTCCCAACGCCGGTGGTTGTAGGAGACTGCGTGCGTGCCACGCCACCTTCACTGAGCCTGGGCTGGCTGCATGGTTTCACACCGAGAGCGATGCGCCGTGGGGCCTTCGAGATACCCCCAGACACATTCCGCCGTGCTAGTCAGTTCGGCCCACTGTCAGCTACTATCAGGGAAGCCGGGAAGGGAACGGGGTCGATGACGGTTCCGGCGACAACACAAGTGACTTTGCTGCCTACTCCGGAGCCGGAGAAGCAGAGTACGGGAGGGGTCGAACTCTCAATCGTCGTTCCCGTGTACGATGAGGCAGCGAGCCTTCCCGAACTCTACCGCGAGCTGTGCGAGACGCTCGCAGGCTTACCGTATCGAAGCGAACTCATCTTTGTCGATGACGGCAGCACTGACGGATCGGCCGAAGTGTTGCGAAGCTTCTTCGCTTCAGATCCTCGTGTGCAGGTAATCGAGTTCCGCCGCAACTTCGGCAAGTCGGCTGCCCTCGCCGCGGGCTTCCGTGCCGCCCGGGGAGCAATCATCGTAACGCTCGATGCCGACCTGCAGGATGATCCCCGGGAGATTCCTCGGTTACTCGCCGCGCTCGAACAGGCCGACCTTGTCAGCGGCTGGAAGTCGCCACGACGGGACCCGTGGACGAAACGTCTTCCTTCTTGGATCTTCAATACCACGATCCGGCTACTAACCGGCGTGCGGCTGCATGACGTGAACTGCGGCTTGAAAGCATACCGCGCTGAGGTGGTACGCGAACTCCCACTCTATGGGGAACTCCACCGTTTCATCCCAATCCTCGCCCACGCTCGCGGGTTCCGCGTCATGGAACTACCCGTTGCTCATCGCCCTCGCCGCTATGGCCGTTCCAAATATGGCCCAGCGCGGTTCGCACGAGGATTGTTCGATCTGCTGACGGTGCTGTTCCTCACCCAATATAGTCCTCGGCCACTCCACCTCTTCGGCTGGTTTGGCCTCGGGGCACTTGGCCTGGGCACAGCCATCAATGCATACCTCTCTGTGCAATGGTTCCTCGGGAACCCTATCGGGCATCGCCCGCTCCTCACACTTGGCGTCCTGCTGATGACACTCGGCGCGCAGTTCTTTCTTACCGGACTTCTCGCCGAGCTCATCACCCACACCGCTCCCCGGCAGGACTACAGCGTACGCCGCCATTTCCGGCACAACGACGATGAGCAGTGACATGACCCTACTCGAACCCGTCTCGTGCGGGCTGTGCGGAGCTGACGACCCCGAGCCGCTCCGTTGGTTGGACGATCTTCGCTACGGGACCCTTCCCTCTCCCGTACAACTCGTCACTTGCCGACGCTGCGGGTTCCGCTACCTGACACCGCAACCGCGACCCGGCACAGAAACTCGCTTCTACCCGAGCGGGTACGATCCACATCGACGCCGGGGAACCACTGCCTGGGCACGGCGTTTTGCGCTCCGACTGGAGATCCGGCGGCTCTGGCCGTACCTCGCTCCCCCACGCCGGATCCTCGAGATCGGCTGCGCGACCGGTGAACTCCTGCAACTCATCCGTGAGACAGGGAATTCGCGCGTCCTCGGCCTCGAACCCGATGCCGAAGCAGTCCAGCTGGCGCGGGCGCGTGGGCTTGACGTGATTGAAGGGACACTCGACGACATCCTCATTCCAGGCCCGGCCTTCGACACGGTTCTCCTCCAACATGTTCTCGAACACCTGACGGAGCCGCAGCGCGCGTTAAGGAGGATCGCGGCACTCCTCCGCCCCGGTGGAACTGTGATCGCTTGGCTCCCCAATGGCGACTCCTGGGCGGCCGCTGTTTTGGGCCAGGCCTGGATGGGCTATGACCCCCCCAGACATCGAAGCGTCTTCACCCCCGAAACGCTGCACCGCGCATTTGCAGCGGCGGGCTTCACAATTGTCGATGAATACCACGAGTGGCACGGGTTGGAGTGGGCATGGGGCTTGCGGCTTCTTGCGCGGGCACGGGGATGGGCAAGAGCGGAACGTCTTCTCGCCCGGCTGCATTTCGTGCTCATTCTCGCCACCACGCCCATCGGTATCATGGCTGGCCTAGCCCGCCGGTCGGGGCGCATCCGCATCATCGCACGGAAGCAACTGGCCTAGCTGCAGGGCCGACTAGCCGGGAAGAGCCGCTGTCTGCTACACTACTTTGCGGGCGTGGGCCCTCGTAGCTCAAGGGATAGAGCGCTTGGCTTCGAACCAAGAGGTTGGGGGTTCGAATCCCTCCGAGGGTACGGACGAGCGAGCAGGAGATCATCCTGCTCGCTCGTTGTTTGCTGTGCCGCATAATCGCCAGAGGAGCTGGGAAACAATGGAAGCCGTCGTCCTCTCAGTCGGCACCGAGTTGGTCGATGGGCACTTGACAGATACCAATGCGACGTTCCTTGCCCAGGAACTCGCTGCACTTGGCGTCCCCTTACTCTGGAGTAGCCAAGTCGGCGACGACCTGGATCTTATTGTGCGCGTTCTGCGCCGGGCCTGGGACGATGCACGGATTATCGTCACCACCGGCGGTATCGGTCCGACCGAGGACGATCTCACTCGCGAGGCGATCGCCACGCTTCTCGACGAGCCGCTTTCCATCGATCCGGAACTCGTCGAGCGTATCCGCTCCTTCTTCGCAGCTCGCGGGCTGCCAATGCCGGAACGCAATGTCAAGCAGGCGTACCGTATCCCTTCTTGTGAACCGCTTCCCAATCCGATTGGTACCGCACCCGGTTGGTTCGTGCGACGCGAGGGACGCATTATCGTCGCCATGCCTGGTGTCCCACGCGAGATGATGCGGATGTGGCGCGAGCAAGCAGTCCCCCGCTTGTTACCACAGCTCGGCGGTGGCGTGATTCGGTTCCGCACTCTCAAAACCATCGGCCTTGGTGAATCACTGGTCGAGGAACGACTGCGCGATCTCATCCAGCGCGGCGTGCCGCGCCTCGCAACGTACGCGAAGGATGACGGCGTCCACGTGCGCATTACCGCGCAGGCGAGTGACGTGGCGACGGCACTCGCTCTCCTGGACGATACCGAGCGAGAGGTGCGGGCACGCCTTGGTATTCACGTCTATGGCACTGACGAGACCACACTGGGCGCAGCAATTCTCACTCCGCTGGCGACACTCGGCTGGACGCTCGCGCTGGTCGAGCAGGGCAGTGCTGGACGTCTGATTTCTCTCCTCGCTGAAGAGCCTCTAGCGACCACGCTCTTACGCCATGCGACCGTGCTCACCTCTATCCCGAACACGGGGGCAGCGCTTGTGGAAACAGCGCATGCCCTGGCCGAAGAGGCGCGGACTGTGACAAGTACAAACTGTTCCTTTGCGGTCGTGCTCCAGATTGATTCCAGGGAACCGCTTGACCGGTGTCGTGGTGAGGCCGCCTTCGTCAGCATCACGCCTGTCACGACAAGGGACCGCACGCACGAGCTCGTCGCCCATCCCCAGGAAATCCGCCGACGTGTCACGCTCTGGGCTGCGGAGTTCTTGCGCCTATCGCTCTTGGAGGCGACGCAACGGATTCTGGGATCGAGCGCCACGTCCGCCTAAGACCATAGTGACGCCAGCGCCACCATAACCCGACCGGATACCCAATCTGCTTCGCAAGATCCCCGACCAGCCGCACGATTGGAATGAGAAACGCTGCCCGCATGACCCAGCTCACGGGGAATTCCGCTCTTCGTCGCCAGAGACGGCGATAGGGGCGCCGGAGATAGACTGCAGCACCGGCAATGGCAAGCGCGACGAGCGGCCAGCGTCGCACCCACGCTACGAGCGGCAGAAAGACGAGATAGGTCGCGTACCGCACAGCATGACGCGCTGTAAACAGCCCTGCTTTGCCATCGCCTCGCGCGTAGCGGAAGTACTGCACGGCAAAGGCATGGAGCGACGGGCGAGGTCGATAGAAAACGAGTGCCCGCGGCTCAAAGGTGAAACGCGCACCTGCCCGCAGGAGCCGCAGATCAAAGACTACGTCCTCACAATAGTCGAGCCACTCAGGATAGCGAATTCCTGCCAGGACGAGACTCCGGCGGAACGCCACCGAGCGACTGGATGGTAAGAAGCGAGCAGGATCGATCTCGTCGGCATCCGGCAACGTCGTCACGGCCAGAGCAAGCTCAGTCGGCGTCTGCGGGGCACCACGGAAAAAACCGCTAACCACATCCGGCGCAGTGTCGTACGCAAATGGCGCGATTAAACGCTCGAGCCAATCCGCCGCCAGCACCACACCTCCGTCGGTCACGGCGACGATATCGCCCCGTGCCTCAGCGAGCGCCAAATTACGACCCTGGGCGATCGTCGAACCGGGTGCCTCTAGGATGCGCAGCGGAAGACGCTCCTGCCACGCACGCAAGACGTCGACAGTCGTATCTCGCGATCCCCCATCGACGACAATCACCTCGTCAGCGGGGCGAGTCTGCCGCTCCAGTGAAGCAAGCAATCCTGGCAAGGACTCCGCCTCATCCTTCACCGTGAGCACCACGCTGACGCGGAGCTGGTTCCCAGCTTCCTGGTTCTTCTCCTTCGAACGCACGCAGCAGTTCCTCCTGACGCGCGAGCATCCGCGACCGATCCGGCTCACTCAAATCATCGTAGCCGATGAGATGAAGGAAACCATGGAGGACGAGGAAGGCGATTTCGCGACCTACCGAATGACTGACCTCAGCGGCCTGCAGCGCCGCAGTTTCGGCCGACACCGCGATATCGCCCAAGTACGGCGGGTCACCTGGGAAGCTCAGCACATCGGTCGGCCCAGGAATGCCCTGGAAACGCTCGTGGAGTTCGGCGATCTCGTCGTCGCGACAGATCCAAACTCCAACTTCGCCAGCGACGCCTTCTTGCTCGGCCGCATAGCGCAGCAAGCGCGCTAACCGCCGCACCGCCACCGGTCGGTTGAGTCCCTCGCTAAGGCGAATGCCGACACGGAGCGATTTCCGCTTCATGCTTCAGCTGCCGCTCGCTCGTCGATCACCGGCGTGACAGGCTCGCGAGTTGGTTCTGGGTATTCGATTCGAGGATGGTACACGCCTTCGAGCATGGACAGGAAGACGCGGCGGATTTCGCTGATCTGCCGGAGCGTGAGGTCAGCCTCGTCGAGCTGACCGTCTTCGAGCCGATCCCGGATGACCCGATCGACAATCTCTGCCAGACGCTTGGAAACACACTGCGGATCCCCCGGCTCGTAGAGTTTTCCAGCCTGCGCAGCCGCCCGCACGGCTGCCTCCACGCTGTCGGCGAGCAGCACGACCGCTGCTTCCTTCGACTGTGGACGCGGTCCTGGGTACCGGAAGTCCCGCTCGTCGACCGGCAGCCCACGCTCCTGCGCCTTGACATAGAAATACTTAATTAAGGTTGTGCCATGGTGCTGCTGCACAATATCGACGATCGGCTTAGGCAGTCGCGCCCGCTTCGCCAGTTTCACACCTTCGGTCACATGTTCCTTGATCAGCCGAGCACTCGTCTGAGGGTCAAGCGCCTCGTGGACGTTCATGCGGTTGGTCTGATTCTCGACGTAAAGCTCGGGATGGAGAACCTTGCCGATGTCGTGATAAAGGCAGGCGACACGAGCAAGGAGCGGATCAGCTCCCACCACTTCGGCCGCTGCCTCCGCCAGATTTCCCACGACGAGGCTGTGGTGATACGTCCCTGGTGCTTCGCGAGCCAGCCTTGCCAAGAGAGGCTGCGTCGGATGCGCCAACTCAAGGAGCTGCAAATGAGTTGTGATCCCGAGGAGTCGCCCGAGCAGACTGAAAGAGAGGAAGCAGAGGCTCGCCGAAAGCACCCCATTGATCCCACTCTGCAGCACCACGTTCCCCGCCAGCGAGATATCAACTGGCTGTCGACCGAGTGCGAGTAAGCCCGCCAATGCGGTCGCTGCTGTCGATACTGCGACCGCGAGCCCACTCCAGAGGAACGTCATGGTTCGTTCGGCACGCCAGACGGCTGCCGCTCCGGCGAGACTTCCAAATCCAGCGACGAGCGTCGTGACAAGCGAAAAGCCATCGAGTATGCCGAGTGCCAACGCGAGGAACCAACTCGCCAGCGTCGCGGTCCGGAAGTCCAGCAAGACTGCGAGGAGCATCACCGTCCCAGCAACGGGGAAAGCATAGCGGAGCTCCGGAACCGGAACGAGCAAGCGGCCTGCCAATAACGTGACCACGACCAAACCGACGATGAGCAGGAGTTGCCGCGACTGGCGAGTATGCTGGGTCGAGCGATAGAGAGCGAGCACGAACGCCGCCGCCCACAACCCGAGCAGAGCCAGCAAACCAAGGAACTCCGGCCAAGACTGCCGTGGGGAGAGCAACCCAAAGAACTCGAGTTTCTCGAGCGCCTCGGGAGTCACTGGATCGCCATCACGCACGATCACCTGCCCCTCTTGCACGGTCACCATGATCGGCGCGACGGCTTGCGCCGCCGCTTCGCGGGCAGCGCGTGTCGCTTGCTCATCAACTCGGACGTTCGGTCGGACAAAAGATCGTACGAGGACGACGACCAACCGGCGTTCCACCCCATTTAAGGAGAGTGACACTCTTTCGGGTAACTGTTCCTTGACCTGAGCGACATTGTCAGAGCGGACTTCTTCCGCCAGCACTTCCGCCAAGACTCGGCGAGCCTCTGCTTCGATCCGCCCCCAACTCGCATCGGACAAGCTGACGAGCAGCTGCGCGTCCTCTGGACTCAGCCCTTCGAGCGCGGCTTGCGCCTGCTGCGTCGCGGCAGCCAGGTCGGTACTTCGTTGGCTACGGATGTTCTCAAGCTGCGTTAAGACGCGGTTCAGTGCCTCGAGCTGTGCCGCTTCCACCGAGGGGTCACGCACAAGGACGACGTTCCGCGCGTCGTCGTAAGCCTCCTGCCGTGCTTGCTGCGTGAGAAGCTGCGACTCAAACGTTGCCGTGTACGGAGCCTTGATCGTGCGGTCAGCGATCTGCCCTGGTCGGAGGTTGACGCCGCTTGCCTCCCAGGCTCCATACACGAGGACGACTAACGGGAGCCACAGGGTCAACGCGACCGTGATCCAAAGCAACCACTCGCGTACCCGAGGAGGCAGCGCCCACAGCGGAGACTCTGTGCGTTCTGATAGGCGCTGGAAGAACGAACGCACTGCCGCTCGTCACCTCGCTCGTACGAGCAGCTCCACCCGTGGCTCAGCGACCGGCGACCTCGGCGAGCGCCCGTTGCGCTGCTTCCGCGATCGCACGCCCCTCTGCACGCGGGCCCACTCGCTCGCGCAGCACCGGCATCACCCGTCCCATATCACGTGGACCAGTGGCACCGACCTCCTGAACCACGGCCCGCGCCAGTTCGAGAAGCTCTTCCGGCGAGAGTTGCTGCGGAAGATACGATTCGAGAACGCGGATCTGCGCTTCCTCACGCTCGACCAGGTCCTGTCTGCCTCCTTGGGCGAACTGCTCGATCGCTTCACGCCGCATCTTGATCTGGCGGCGAATCACTTCGATGATTTCGTCATCGGTCAAAGGACGACCCCGCTCGATCTCGCGGTTCTTGATCTCAGCACGGAGAAAGCGAATCACTTCGCGCTTCGTGACATCTCCCGATCGTACCGCGTCTTGGAGATCGGCGAGGAGCCGTTCGGCGAGTGCGCTCACACCTGACCTCTCATCCAACCCAACGACTCTGCGACTCTCTGCCTGCGCAGAGCGAGAGTCACATCGGTTAGGTTTCCGGCGGAGTATAGTGGAGCAACACGACCTCTGTCAAATCGCACGGTAAGCCGAGGAACTCGTTCAGCTGAAGAAATCTCCCCGAGGTTCTCCAGTCCCGCGCCTCACTCCTCGGCTGAACTCGGCGACCCTGCCGATTTGGGAACTCTGAAGGCACATGACCGACAGACGACCAGCGAATTTGTCGTGCCAGCCCCCGCTACGTGACAGTTATGCAGTGGATACCAATCGCGCCACACGAGCGAACCACTCTTTTTAAGCTAGGCTATCTACCCAACGCATCTGGTCTTGCAAATGAACCAAGACTGGGCGACTTCTCATCATCTGTGGCGACATCGACGCCCCTACTACAAAATTGTTGTGTGAGGGCGATTGGTGTGCAATGGCAGTACTGCACATTTTATGGAGCCTTTTCCTGCTGAACACGATCCTCGTGCTGAGCGGAACGATCGACACCGTGGTCGCGACCGGTTCGGTTGCAACTATCGAACCAGCTACAGCCGGAGTTGCGCTCACGCTCAGCTGGCAAGGTATTCGGTAGGCGTGCAACACCAACAACCGGAGCAAATTACTGACCATCCCCACCGCATTGGTGCCACATCACATTACCCGGTTCATCGTCCTGGAATTCGCATGCTTTTGGGCGTTGGCACGATAGATTGGTCAGCGACGGCCGGATCCGAAACGCTCACTTTCGTACCCCAGGCGCTTGTTGGTCGGTATCCTCACTGTCATAGCGCTCTTGACTTCCTCAGCCGAAGTTTTGCTGCGACACCTGCCAGTACCCTGGCGCTGGACCCGATGGCTTACGCTTGGCCTTTCACTTTATGGTCTACTCTGGCTCGTAGCGTCGTGGGTGACTGAGCGGGTATGGCCCCATCAGGTGGTGGGCGACGTCCTAGTTCTTTGTTGGCTTCTTCTTGACGAAATTCGGTTGCCGCTCGCATCGATTCAAGAGCTCAGAATTGAGCTCGTTGCGTCAGCGAAGGGACGCAACGGACTCCCCCGTGACTCCGAGCGTGCCCTCCTCGCCGTCGACGGTCGCACGGATGCCTCCATGGCCCTCACCGAACCAACAGTCGGCCTCCGCTATTGCACCGCGACGAGGCAATTCCGAATGGTCCCTGTAGCCGTCGACGACCCCGAGCACCTGCAGCGAGTGCTCTCCCGAACGCGCAGCGTGTCCTACACCGACTAAAAACAAGAGAAGCTCTCCGTGACGTTCTCCGCACTGCGAACCTGGACAGCAATACACCGGAACTGCTATACTCTCTGCGGTGCCGCGGCGCATTCGTCTAGCGGCCAAGGACACCGCCCTCTCAAGGCGGAGATCACGGGTTCGAATCCCGTATGCGCCACGTGGTGACGCCCCGCTGCAGCGGGGCGTTTCTATTCCGCCACTTCGATCCGGTCACCCAGGAGTAACGGTTGCTCTACCTCCTGTCCGGCGTCATCGCTGAAGCGAAGCATCGTCCGCGGCCGGCCCCAGACAACAACCGTCACTCCCTCGCGTACGACGCTCGTATCGACCGGGATCCGGTACGTTGGAAACATCACAACGATCGCTCGCCACTCATCAGGTCCCGGTCCAAAATGCACCTTGACTTGTACAAAAACGAACTCGTTCTGCTCTACCACCGTCCAGACCGTGCCGCGATATCGCAGTGGGACGTCCGAGTAGGCCGCAAGATCCCGATAGAGTTCTCGGACGTCAACGTCGTCTCGGTATGTCGCTGGATCGGGGACCGGTGTAACCACCTCCGGCGGTCCGAAGAAGGAGAACGTCCCGCTGTTACCCCCCGGCAAGGGGAATGACGATGTTTCGTCACGCTGCGGCGTTGGGCTTGCCGGGATACGCACGTTCACAGGACCACCCAGTGGTTGGGCAGCGAGGCAACCGGTGCAGACCACCACGAGGATTAGGTAGAGGGCAAACCGCACCGGAGCTCTCCTTTCGCTGCGAGATTCCGACACCACGAGTGTACGCTACGCGACCTGGTTCTGCTTCCGGGGAAAGGTCAGCGTCCTGCCTCTACGGCTCGTCCCAGTTAGGCTGGACGGCAGAGAGACGGTCACACGTAGCGTGCCGATGGGAGAATCTGGGATAGCAACACCACTCTTCTTCCGGTTCTCAGGGCACGAGACATGCCAACTCACGAGGCACAAGAGATGTTCCCTTGCAACACGCGGGGCTCGAGGCCCTTGGTCAGGGCAATTCTCTCAATTCTGTCAACACTTAGCTCGTAGAACTGCTACAACCTCAAGGTGAGGACGCAGCCACACCGGCAGACAAGAGACCGGCAGCTGTTGGGCGATCCGCCGCAGAAACCGCGAAGGAATCTTCCGAAGCTGGGCCGGCGTCAGGCCTGGTTGCGGCACGAAGGTGACGGTGAAACCGTGGCGCGCAAAGACCGCCCGAAGTTCTCCTGGCGACAAGAGTGACGGATGCCAGAAGGGGTAGTCATCGAGTCCGACAAGCCGATAGTACGCTTCTGCGAGCGGCCGGTTCGGCGTCTTCACGAGGTACTGCCCGCCCTCACGCAGCACGCGCGCTACCTCAGCCAGGTGTTCCTCAACATCATCGACGTGCTCGATCAGATCGGCTGCCAGGACAATATCGAAGCTCCGGTCAAGGAACGGAAGGCGTTCGGCCTCGGCGAGGACGAGACTTGCCGGTGTCTGCCGTTGGCGCGCCTCGGCGAGCGCGGTGCGTGCGAGATCGAGTCCGACGAGTTCGTGAAATCCTCGCGCCGCCAACTCACGAAGCAGTGCGCCCCCTCCGCAACCGAGCTCGAGGATCCGCGCCGTACGCGGCAACCGATCTAGGACACGGAGCAAGCCCAGCGGCGGGTTGTACGAGCCATACGTGTTCGCCCAACCAGGATACAGCCGGTCGACTCCCTCGTAGAACTGCCGCCGCAGCTGGCGGCTCGGACGCTCGCGGCGATAACGCGCGCTGCAGGTACGACAAAGAAAACTTCTCCCGGTAAAGGATGCGCCGCAAAGGACACACTCACGATGGGAGCGCTCGACGACCACGACTCCTCCAGCTCCACCCGACGAGCAGAGCGATGCTTGCCAGGATCAGTGCATAGACAGCCGCAAGCGGCGGATCGTTCAGGAACAGCCGAACGGCGCGCCCCACTCCAGCTCGGAACAAGGTCGCCATAGGAACATCGTCGAGATAGCGCGCGTTGAAGACCACTCCGCCCCAGATGCCAGGATCGTCTTGACTACTCAGCGGAAGGTTTCCCGGCGGTCGCACCATTGACCAGTGCACCACAAGTGGGCGCTCCCCGGCCTCGATCACGAAACGGAGGTAGGTATCACGCGTCGGTCGGATAGGTGGGAACCGTACTTCGAGCGTGTTCTGCACCCCTGACCACCGCCCTGAATCGAGTGACACTTCTGCCAGCACCACTGACGCGTAGCTCGGACGATAGACGAGTTCTCCCGTGGATGGATTACCCCATAGCGTCACAGCGCGGCCAGGAGCAGAGCCAACGGCTTCGACAGTGAAGCGGTACTCAACGCGGTATGAATCGGGTATCGGTGTGAAACGAAAAGTGACGTGGCTCTCATCGCTCAGTGTACGGACATCGAGGCGTGCCTCGCGGAGCAACTCCCCGTCGCCGGCGCGGTAGAGACGCAACACGAGCAGACCGGTGTTCTCGCGGGTTGGCGGAGGAAGCTCCGCGAATAGTGCGCGATCGATGTACCCAATGCGACCGTCCGGCAAGCGGACACGGATCCATCCTTCGCGGCTTCCGATCACCTCGACGGCTCCCCCGCCTGGTAGGGCTGCAAGTTCTCGGCCAGCGATGGGGGCTTCGCGAACAATGGCCGAAACATCCGTTCGTAAACGGCCGGTACCTCGACCGACATCCGCACCATACGTCCCCACGCGAACGGTGATCCCGTCGAGATACGGGTATCGCGAGAGAAACGCCTGTTCGATGAGCCGTCCAGGGAGAAGTTCGCCGAGCCAACCCTGCGACTCTGGCCAGGCATAGAAGTCGGTGTCCGGATAACGCGGATCTTGTTCGGGCGCGTAGAACACACGAAGCACGCCACCCCCACCGAGCGAGGGACGCTCTTCGGGGCCGAAACTGGACGGGAGGTTCATCCTGAGCTCAACCGCGGCCAGACCATCGGCCGAGGAGTAGAACGGTTGCTCCAGTCGCGTGCGCACCGTCAACGTGCTTGTCGACTCCGGCAAACTCGGGACGAGTGCGAGAGGGGTACGACAAGCCGCCAGTGACGTGGCCAGGATGCAGAGGACGCAGAGAGAACCCCACCGTCCGATGCTCATCGTTCCCGTCCCGCCAGCTCTTTCTCTTCTCTCATCATCTCGCGCGTCATGCTCGTGTGCTCTCGCAGCACAAACCACCCGATCCACAATGTCACCCCAGCGAACATTGCACGCAGCGCCGGCTGCCAAACCGATGCAGGCACCAGTGCTGCCGCGACAAGCTGCGGATCGGGCAGAGCAGACACAAAAGACTCTCCAAGTGGTGAGAGCAACTCAGTCGTTGCTGCTGCACCCCAGCGAGTTAACCAAACGAGAAAGAGTCCTGCCTGCAGAAGAGCGAGCAGGCGGCCCGAACGTTGACGCGCCAGTACAGGCACCGCGAAAGGTAGCGCCCAGATCACGTACTGTGGATGAAACGGCGTTAGGGCAACGACCCCACAAAGCGTGGCGGCAGCCGCCGCCTGGTACGCAGCCCAGCCACGCGGGGCCGCAGTGAACCACCAGCAGAGGAACAGTGTATAGGCTAGCGGGAAGAGCGGAAGCGGTATATCCTCACTGACCGGAAGCGAAAGCGCCACCAAATACCGGACATGTGGGTAATCACCTAACAGGGTCAGTGTTGGGCTTGTGCCGTTCCGGACAATGACGAGGAGATCGATGAAAATCCAGCTGCTGACTACCGCCACACCACCAAGCACGACGCTGCGCCACGAACGCCGAAACGCCACCAGATACAGGGGGAGTAAAAACACTGGAAAGAACCGCGCCCCCGCCGCCAGGGCACTGCACGCAAAACCAGTCCAGCGAAACCCACGTCGGGCGATGAGCGCACCAGCAAGAAGCGCCGCTACCCATACGCTATCGTGCCGACCGAACACCGCACTGGTGTAGATGACGATTGGATTGAGCCACCAGAGTGCCAGTGCCCATCGACGCTGCTTCACTGGCATGTCACGGCTCACAAGCCATCCCGCCACTGCATCGGCGGCCACATAGGGAAGCTTTAGTAACACTAGTGCGCGTGCCAAATACGGGTAAGCGAGGAAACGGGCAAGATCATGCGGTTGGGCACCGATCCCAGCCACCCCTGCCGTGGCAGACCAAATGTCATCGCTGCCCGGCAACAACGAAGCGACGAGAAATAACCACCCGTCATGGAACAACTGTGCAATGAGCTGAGAACTCCAGGCGAACCACTCTCCCGTCGTGATCGCCATATGGGCACGCGAATAGACCTGGTAGAGATCGCTATGCAGCGTTATCGGCAAAAGAACGAGCCGAATCGCTAAACCGACGCCCCAAATGCTGGCAAGGATCGGATCGGGCGGAACCAGAACTCGCGGGACAAGGGCACCGGCCAGCCTCTTCACTGCACCTGCCTCCGCACGAACGAACTCCCAACGCCGACGATCGCAAGGCCGGCGAGTGCCGCGAGCCGCTGCCAGGTGAGTACCGCGCCAACACCGACTGCACCCAAACCGAGCGCTGTGGCCAGCACTACTCCAGTCGCCTCTCGTATCCCCAGCCCACCAGGAACCGGCACCAAAAGACCAACAAACCCTGGTACGCCCAGCAACGCAAGGATCGCTGCTGTGGAAAGGTGCAGGCCGCTTGCCCATGCCAAGATCGCAAGCAGTACGAACTCCGCACTCCACCGTCCGACTGTCGCGATCCAGACGATCGGATCGCGCCACAGCGTTCGCACCACCCGGTATCCCTGCCGTGCGCTCGTCACAACCAGTCGGCGTCCCCACCTGAGACCCGCAAGCGCGGCGACAGCAATCCCAAGCGCTACTGCTCCGAACACTACTGACGATCCTTGGGTGTCGTTCGGGAGGTTTATCGTCACCGCCTTCACCGGAACGCCGAGTGCGACGAGACCCGTCAAACCCAGGAACAGCAGTACCGCCGAGTCAAGCGCATGCTCAATCAGCACGGTGGGAACAGAACTCGTCGCCTGAATGCCGAGCCATCGCTGGGTAGCCACCACTTTCGCTGGTGCCCAACCAAAAGCAGGGAGAGCATAGTTCGCTACTGAGGCCGCCACCGTGACACGCACTGCGTCCAGGATCGACACCCGCTCCTCGGAAATCTCCAGCAACCGTCGCCATCGCCACGCGTGGAACACGGGCGGTAAACACCCGACCATCACCGCTGGTACGAGGACAAAGGGTGACAAGGTGGTGAGTGCCGTGAACAACTGGTGCGGGCCAAGGCGCCAGATGACGAGTCCCACAACGGTGATTCCTGCCAGCAGCCGCCAATCGCGCCTGATAGTCTTCCGCGCACGAGCAGTCTCGGTCATGCGTTTGCCTTCCTCCGCCTCGCAGAAGGCACGCGCGACAAGTCCTCGAGGAACGGCCGAAGACAGGAAGCTCGGGCACGGTCAGACGCTACTGCTTCATAGCGAGCGCGTGCGGCAGCAGCCAGCGCCGCACGACGCTCCGGCATCCGGAGCTCGCGCAAGGCCTCAGCAAGAGCGTCGGGGTCCGCAGGGGGGACGAGTCGCGCGATCTCTTCTCCACCAGCCAGCCAGCGTATCGCTGGGCTGTCGCGCGTCACAATCGCCGCGCCCATCGCCATCGCCTGGTAGACCTTATTCGGTACCACGCGCGCCGCTTTGGCCGTCGCGCCAAAGATCCCCAGCACCACATCAGCCCACGCGATCCAGTGGGCGAGCTCCGCCTCGGGAACCCACTGCACGAACTCGACCGCACGGAGACCGAGTGCCGCGGCGCGTCCCTTGACAGCCGGTTCCAATTGCCCTGTTCCGATCATTACCAGCGAGATGGGCTCACCAGCACGTTCGAGTCGATGCAACGCATCCACGATCGTCTCCGCGCCATGCAAGGGGCTATATGTCCCATAGAACAGAACGCGGAGACGTTCCGGTGCGTCGTCTCGTGCCCCGACTGCATCGCGCCGATGCGATCCGAAAAGTGATTCGTCCACGCCGACCGGAAGAATCACAAACCGGTCGAGGGAGACTCCGGCCAATGCTGCCCAATAAGTGGCCTGTTGTGGTGTATCAGCAAGAATGAGATCAGCAGCCCGCAATGCCTGTCGGTCCAACAACCGCAACCAACGAGCTCGCCAGGATCCTGGGGCAACAAGTTGACGGTCTTCGACAAAGGTTTCGGTCAGCGTCACCAGCGGATCGAAAACGATCCGACAACCGGCACGGCGCACAAGTGGAGCCCAGAACGCCACATCCCACTGCCCGGGATAGCCGAAAAGGACAGCGTCCGCCCAAGCCAGCGGACGCGGAGCAGCCAGCGCGAGTCGGAGTTCGCTGCGGAGGAGTCGGATGCCAAGACGTGCCAGAGCTCCGACGTCACGCGAGGGCTGCAGGCGGTCACTCAAATCATCGAGCATGGGGATGCGAAGCTCGCGCAGTTCTGCTCCTGCTGCACTGAACGCTGCGGCAGTCGTGCGGTTGCGTGAATAGCGCACATCGAAAAGACCGAAGCGGAGAACCCGTGGCGGCCGTGCGAACATTCCCGATCTTTTCCCTGCCTTTGCCGTGCCAGTTGTTCCGCCAACATGACGCCGTCCCGTTGCCAGGAGTGTACCTGCCCAGTAGGGAACGCGGGTGAAAAGAGAAAACCGGGTGCGCTCGCACGCACCCGGTTTGTGGCCAGTTCTTGCTGACAGGGATCAGTACTCCATGCTCGGCGTCGGAGACTTCTCCTTCTCCGGCTTCTCGGTGATCAACGCCTCAGTCGTGAGGATCATCGCCGCCACCGAGGCCGCATTCTCAACCGCCGAGCGGGTCACCTTCACCGGATCGATGACACCCCACTCGAGGAGGTCACCGTACTCCTCGCGGATGACATCGTACCCGATGTTCGGGTTATTCTGCTCCTTCTGCAGGCGCCGCACCGTCTCGATGACGACCGAGCCATCAAGCCCAGCGTTCTCGACGATGCCACGCAGCGGCTCCTCGAGCGCCCGCTTGACGATCATGACACCCGTCTTGATGTCACCCTCGGCCTGGACCTCGTCCAGCGCCGGAATAGCGTTGAGCAGTGCCACACCGCCACCCGGGACGATACCCTCCTCGACCGCTGCGCGGGTCGCGCTGAGCGCGTCCTCGACGCGGTGCTTCTTCTCCTTCAGCTCAACCTCGGTGGCAGCGCCAACCTTGATGACCGCCACGCCACCAGCGAGCTTGGCCAACCGCTCCTGGAGCTTCTCGCGGTCGAAGTCGCTGGTCGTCTGCTCGATCTGGGCCTTGATCTGCTCGATGCGCGCCTTGATGTCTTCCTCGCGGCCATACCCTTCAACGATCGTCGTCTTGTCCTTGGTAGCGACGACGCGACGGGCACGACCGAGATCCTCCAGGCGCGCAGTCTCGAGCTTGCGCCCGAGCTCCTCAGAGATGACCGTGCCACCAGTGAGGATTGCGATGTCGCGCAGCATCTCCTTCCGGCGGTCACCAAAGCCTGGCGCCTTGACCGCTAGAGCGTTGAGCGTTCCGCGGAGCTTGTTGACCACAAGCGTGGCCAGCGCCTCGCCCTCAACATCCTCGGCGATGATCACGAAGTTCTTGCTGACCTGGAGCACCTTCTCCAGAATCGGCAAGATGTCAGAGACAGCCGAGACCTTCTTGTCCGTGATCAGGATGAACGGCTCCTCGACCACGGCCTCCATTCGCTCTGGGTTGGTCACGAAGTACGGGGAGATATAGCCGCGGTCGATCTCCATCCCTTCGGTGTACTCAACCTCGAAGGCCAGGCCCTTGGACTCCTCGACGGTGATGACGCCGTCCTTACCGACCTTCTCCATCACCTCGGCGATCAGGTTCCCGATCTCCGGGTCAGCCGCCGAGATCGTTGCCACGTGCGCAATATCCTCGCGCCCGCGGACCTCCTTCGCCATCGACTTGAGCCGCTCAACGACTGCCTTGGTCGCCAACTCGATACCCCGCTTGAGCAGCATCGGGTTGGCACCCGCAGCGACGTTGCGGAGCCCTTCATGGACGATCGCCTGCGCCAACACGGTCGCCGTGGTTGTCCCGTCACCGGCGACGTCGTTGGTCTTCGTCGCCGCCTCCTTCAGGAGCTGCGCACCCATATTGGCGAAGGGATCCTCGAGCTCAATCTCCTTGGCGACCGTCACACCGTCATGGCTGACCGTCGGAGCGCCGTACTTCTTGTCTAGCGCGACGTTGCGCCCCTTGGGACCCAAGGTCGTCTTCACCGCGTTGGCCAGAATGTCAACGCCTTCTTTCAAGGACTGCCGAGCCTGCTCGTGGAAGCGGATCATTTTCGCCGGCATCGTTTCCCTCCCGTCTCCGACTCAGGTCCGCACAATACACTACCGAGGCTTATTCGGTGAGCACAGCCAAAATGTCCTTCTCACTGAGGATCAGATACTCCTCGTCGTCAATCTTGAGCTCCGTGCCAGCATACTTGGCGAACAGCACCTCGTCGCCGACCTTGACCTCCATCGGCAGACGTTTGCCGTCGTCCGTCATCCGGCCCGGGCCCACCGCGACGACCTGGCCGCGCTGCGGCTTCTCCTTGGCCGTATCGGGAAGCACGATCCCGCTCTTCGTCACCTCTTCGCGCTGGATCGGCTTCACCACGACCCGGTCACCCAACGGTCGAATCTTCGTCGCCGTCGCCGTCATGACCGTCCCTCCCTTGTTTAGCGATCTCCCTAGCCAGCCGGTTAGCACTCTCAGCCGGCGAGTGCTAACCGGAATGTATCGTACTCAGCGCGCCACAAGTTTTCAAGGGCCCAGTATCGACTCTTTGCGCTGAGTCATGTCAGGACGGTAAACGCCTTCACAGGGCATAATCGCCACCAAAGCGGATCGTTCCTGCTGGAGAGGAGGAACCGTGCTCCAGTATCATCTCGCTGAGCGCGTCCGCCAACTCCGCCCATCGCCGACGCTCGCCGTCAGCGATCGCGCACGCGCTCTTCGCCAACAGGGTATCGATGTCATCGATCTCGGTGGTGGTGATCCCGACTTCCCGACTCCTCGTCACATCTGCCAGGCCGCGGCTGACGCGATGTTCCGCGGTGAGACGCACTATGTGGCAAGCGCCGGTATTCCAGAACTCCGCCGCGCGATCGCGCGCAAGCTGGCGACTGAAAACGGGATCCAGGTGAGTCCCGACGAGATCATCGTCACGCCGGGTGGCAAAGCAGCGCTCTTCGTCTCCATCCTTGCACTGGTCGGCCCTGGCGATGACGTGGTGATGTTCGACCCGGGTTGGGTCTCGTACGAGCCGATGGTGGTAATGGCAGGCGCTCGCTGTCTCCACGTTCCCCTGCAGCCTGCCGATAACTACCGTATTACCCGCGAGGCGATCGAGGCGGTTCTCACGCCGCAGACGCGTCTTCTCATCGTCAACAGCCCGAACAACCCCACCGGCCGCGTACTGACGCGGGAAGAAGCGGAGGCGATCGTCGCGGTCGCTCAGGAACGTGATCTCCTCGTTATCTCCGACGAGATCTACGAGAAGATCATCTATGACGGACGAGAGCACTTGAGCCTGGCCGCTTTCCCGGGCATGGCTGAGCGGACGCTCACCGTGAACGGCTTCTCCAAGGCCTACGCGATGACCGGCTGGCGCCTCGGTTACGTCGCCGGTCCTGGACCACTCATCCGCCAGATCATGAAGGTTCACAGCCACTCCGCAACTTGCGCGACCTCATTCGCCCAGTGGGGCGGCGTTGCCGCGCTCGAGGGACCACAAGACGTGATCGCTGAGATGGTCGCTGCCTGGGACCGGCGCCGTCGTTTCGTCACCGAGCGACTCAACGCAATCCCCGGCTTCCGCTGTCCGTTGCCAGAAGGCGCCTTCTACGCCTTTCCGGATGTCAGTGGCACCGGATACTCTGGCCAGGAAGTGGCCCAAAAGCTGATCGAGGAAGCGCACGTTGGAGTGACTCCCGGCGATGCTTTCGGTGAGTCCGGCGCGAGTTGTATCCGTCTGAGCTTCGCGACAGCAGACGATCTGCTCGAGCGCGCACTCGAGCGCATCGCGCGGGTCTTTGGCGGCTAGATTCCGAGGCGGACGACTTCGAGGCCACGGCGCTCGAGCTCGGCGAGATAGCGCTCAATCCCGACGCGGTCTCCGGCAACATGACCGACGACGATTACCGTGCCGGATCCGGTCGCCCGAAGTCGCTCCGCCTCCTCCGGTGCAAGGTGCAAGTAGATCACTGTGTCGACGCCGTGCGCGAAATAGGCCTGCGCCACGGAGGCACCGCCATTGGTGCCCGCCCCATGCACGACCGCGATACGCTTCGCTGGACGATCAATCGTGCCGACCGGCACCATGATCTGTGTCGCCGCCTCGGCAATCTCCGGGAGCGTTCGAAGCGCGTCGATGACATCCTGGACGGTCAGGTCCCGACCGAGTTCGAGCTGATATCGCTCGATCGCCTCAACCATCGCACGGCGCCCGATCTCGTCCAACGGGAGATGCAAGTTCAGGAACGGGATCCCGAGCAATCGCGCCGCTGCGGGAACTTGATCGTAGTTGGCGGTTTGCGCCCGCAAGACGGCACGGTTCACCAGCGGGTGCAACGCTGCCTTAGCCGCATCCGGCGTAACCCCGTGCTCGACCATGAGCTCCACATGGCGGGCCAGCACCTCTGGGAAACGCAGCACTGCACGCCCACCCGCCGGGTGATGTGCCAGTACCCCGTCACAGCCAAGCTCGCGCGCCAGGAGGAGTTCGGCGACACCAACATCGAGCGCGACGAGGAGCCGCCGGATCTGCTCGCCGGGCACGTACACCTCACTGTCCGCGGGGAGCTTCCGGAGGCCCGCCATCTCAAGGGCAATTGCCACAAGCTCATCTGTACTGATCCCAGCCATCTCTTCCCCCTCTCCTGGATTCTCGCACACTTGCCCCTTCTCGCCACGTGCTGGCAGCGCTCGCGTTCCGTATGCTTATTCGACCACGTGTCGCAAGTGCTGGGCAGACCATAGCGCGAGCAGGGCACCGTCAAGCCAAATTCGCAACGCACAATCCCTCGTCAGTGCCGGTTCATCCCTCGCACCTGGCAAAGCGGAATGCTGAGTACTGTGGAAAGTAGACGCCTCCTGCCATCCCTGAGGGATTGACTCGCCCCGCGAGCTTGGACGCAGTACCATTCCTCGCAGGGATCGTTGCGGAACGGAGCGTGAGTGTGAGCGACCGCCGCGAACTCGTGCGACTGACCGCGCTGGCCAGCTGCGCCGGTTGAGCGGGGAAGTTGGCCCCTGCGGCCCTGGCGCAGGTGCTGCGCCCGCTCCAATTCCATCATGATCCGCGGTTGCTCGTCGGTCTGGAGACGAGCGACGACGCTGCGGTTTACCTGCTCGACGAGGGCGTCGCGCTCGTCCAAACTGTCGATTTCTTTCCACCTGTCGTCGACGATCCCTACATCTACGGGGCTATCGCTGCGGCAAACGCGATTAGCGACGTCTACGCAATGGGTGGCGAGCCGTTTTTGGCGCTGAACATCGCTGCCTGGCCAAACGATCAACCCCTCGAGCTCCTCTCTGAGATTTTCCGTGGGGGACTTGACAAGGCGCGTGAGGCGGGCGTCGCGATCGCTGGTGGACACACTATTACCGATGACGAGCCCAAGTACGGCCTGGTTGTGACTGGGCGCGTCGACCCAACGCGTATCCTCACAAAGTCGGCCGCGCGCCCGGGTGAACTCTTGTATCTCACCAAGCCAATCGGTACTGGCGCAATCACGACTGCCTTGAAAGCCGGTGTCGCTGAGCCAGAGCATGTTGAAGCGGCCGTTTCCTGGATGTTACGTCTCAACCGTACGGCGAGCCAGCTCGCACTGGCACATGGAGTGCGTGCCTGCACTGACGTGACGGGTTATGGCCTCGCTGGCCACGCAAGTGAGATTGCACTGAAGAGTGGCGTTCGACTCGTCATTGCGGCGCGGAGTGTCCCGGTGATCGAGGGGGCGGAACTCTATGCCCGTGCCGGACGCTTGCCTGGCGGCGCGCACCGAAACCGCTCCTATTACGCTGAGGGGCCTGACGCGGTCGTCCGGCGCGGCCGTGGTATTCCGACCGTTCTCTGGGACCTCCTGTTCGATCCAGTGACGTCCGGTGGTCTACTCTTCACCATCGCGCGCGAGCGCTCCGCCGACCTTGAACAGGCATTCGCTGCAGCGCATGAGCCGCTGTGGCGGATCGGTTTCGTGGACGAGGGCACCGGTGTTGAGATCGTCGCCGAGCTCCCAGGCTAACGCGCCTTCTTCTGCTGCCACGCCGCCAACAAGCGTGCGGCGAGCGCTTCAGGTTCTCGGAATCCGACCGCGTAAGGCACTGGGACAACACTTTCTGCACGACCCCTCCATCGTTCGGCGCATCGTCGAGGTCGCCCAGCTACCACCGGATGCGCTTGTTGTCGAGATCGGGCCCGGACTCGGTACTTTGACCGAGGAACTCGCCCAGCGAGCAGGCACAGTCATCGCGATCGAGCTCGATCCACGCTTGGCTACGTGGCTTGACGAGCGGTTCCGGGGAACGAACGTGCGAATCGTGCAGGGCGACGCCCTCACTGTCGATTTCGCCGTGCTGACCGATCGTCGGCCATATATTGTCGTTGCCAACTTACCGTACAATGTCGCGACGCCGATTTTGCAGCGACTTTTGACGAGCGAGCATCCGCCAGAACGTCTTGTCGTCATGGTGCAGCGGGAAGTTGCTGAGCGGATGGCCGCTTCACCACCAGCGATGAGTTACCTCTCCATACTTGTCCAGTTTTTCACTCGGCCACGCATTGCCTTTCGCGTCGGACCGGGCGCCTTCACACCCCCGCCGAAGGTCGAGAGTGCCGTTCTCGTGCTCGACCGCCGAGAAACACCGCTGCCACGCAGTGAGTGGGAGGCATTTTTCGAGATTGTCCGAGCTGGCTTCGCCCAGCGCCGCAAACAGCTGCTCAACGCGCTCTCTGCAGGGCTTGGCCTCACGAAGGAACACGTGCGAACTGCCCTTCACCGTGCCGGCATCGCTCCGGACCGACGAGCAGAGACGCTTACGCTCGACGAGTGGCTACGCCTCTACCGCGCACTTCGCGAGGAGCAAGAGTGATGCCATATCGTGTGACTGTGCGGGAGCCACTCGTCGTGCTTGCTCCAGCCAAGCTGAACCTCGGGCTCGAAGTGCTTGGGAAACGCCCCGACGGGTACCACGAACTCGTGACTATTCTCCAGACGATCGACCTCTCCGATCGCCTTGTACTCGAGCCAGCTCCCCGTCTGACCTACCAGCCGCCGTCCGGGATGGGCGACGAACTTGTCGCCCGGGCCTTGCGGTCACTTGCTGAGAAGGGGGTGGTGATCGAGGCACGACTCAGCCTTGAGAAGCACATCCCAGTCGCGGCAGGCCTTGGAGGAGGCTCAAGCGACGCGGGAACGGTGCTTGGAGCATTCGTGCATGCCGGACTCCCACGTTCGCTTGCTACTGCGATTGCCACCCAACTTGGGAGTGACGTTCCGTTCTTTCTGGACGGGGGAACCGCACTCGCGCGCGGCCGCGGCACGGACCTGGAACCCCTCCCGCCGCCGAGCGGCTGGTTCGTTCTCGTTGTGCCCGAGCTGACACTCACGCACAAGACGCGCCAGCTCTATGCTGCCTTGACCCCTGCCGATTACAGCGACGGCCTGGCTACCCTCCGCCAAGCGGAACGCTTGAGGCTCCGTCAGGACCTCGACCCACAGCTCGTGCGCAATGCATTCTTGCGGCCTTTACTCGCCTTCGAAGCGGTTCGGCGGACACTCGACGCCTTCACCGCTGCGGGAGCTCGCTGGGCCTGGCCAAGTGGATCCGGCCCTGCAGTTTTCACCTGGTGTCCACGGCGTGAGGCTGCCGAACAGCTCACCCTGGCGCTGGAACGAAGCGGTCTTCGTCCCATCCTCACAGCACCCCTGCAGCCAAGTTGGGAACAAGTGAGAGCAGCGATTACCGTGGAACAACTCCACTGACCAAGCGCTGGCACTGCCGCAGATCGTTGTATCTCAGCCAAGCCAGTGAGCCCCATGGCATCAAGGACATACCTATCCGCATCGTCGAACGGACAGGCAGTCAGTCGTCGCGGGCTCACCGGTGACCCTCGTCCTCAGCATCAGAAGCGGATCCAACATACCGCGCCCACCAGGCACGTTCTTGCTCTGCTGGAGCGCGCAAGAAGGTTCCTTGGGCTTCGACGAGCAGCCGGCCATCCACTGCATCTCGGAGCTCGGCCCGGGCGCGAACCAGACGACCACGGTCTTCCTCGACCCAGCCACGGACCACGAGCGGCTGGCCCACGCACACAGGGTGCCGGTAGGCGAGTTCCATACGCGCCGTGACCATCAGGCGCTTCGTTGCGGCAATCACCGCCCAACTCATCGCCTCGTCGAGCACGGTCGCCAAGATACCACCGTGCACGAGACCGATGTATCCCTCATGTTCGGGCCGCGCCGTGAACATCGCCTCGATCGACTCTCCCCGCCGATAGAAGGCGAGGCGAAGGCCGATCGGATTCAGTTCGCCACACCCGAAGCACGCGTGATCGGTCACGCGATTGACGCGTTCACCTTCCATGCAAAATTCCTTTCGGACTGCATTCAAAGTACCCCGATGGGGTACAATCGTTCCGTCGGTGGCTCTCTCGGCACTGCCTACCAGTGCACGAGCCTAACGCGGAGGACCGGTCAATGGCGAGACGATACGAACAGCTTTTCCAGGAGATCAAGCGTGCAATTCGCGAAGTCGACGTGCACCAGGTGTACCAGCAGTTGCGAGCTGGTCGGCGCCCGGTGATCATTGACGTGCGCGAACGAGAAGAGTGGGAGCAGGGATACATTCCCGGTGCCATCTTCATTCCTCGCGGCTATCTCGAGATGCGCATCGAGGAAGAGGTGCCAGATAAGTCGACACCGATCTACGTCTATTGCGCAGGCGGCGTCCGCTCGGCCTTTGCTGCCAAGACACTCGAGGAACTCGGCTACCAGAACGTGTATTCGGTTGCGGGCGGATTTAGCGCCTGGAAGCATGCCGGTTACCCGTTTGTGACACCGCGGCAGTGGACGCGCGAACAGCTCCAGCGCTACAGTCGGCACTTCCTGATCCCCGAGGTTGGTGAAGAAGGTCAAGCACGGCTGCTTGACTCCAAAGTGTTGATCATCGGAGCAGGAGGTTTGGGTTCGCCGGCAGCGCTTTATCTCGCTGCCGCTGGTGTGGGCACAATCGGTATCGTCGATGCTGACGTCGTCGACCTCAGCAACTTGCAGCGTCAGATCCTGCACACGACCGACCGTGTCGGACGCCCGAAGACCGAATCGGCTCGTGAGACGATCCAGGCGCTCAATCCAGACGTCAACGTCATTACGCACGATGTCTGGCTTAGCAGTCAGACGATCCTTGACGTCCTTCGGGACTACGACGTGATCGTCAATGGAGCTGACAACTTCCCCACACGATACCTGGTGAACGACGCAGCGGTGCTGCTTGGCAAGCCGGTTGTCGATGGCAGCATTTTCCGTTTTGACGGTCAGGTAACTGTCTACAAGCCTGGCGAGGGGCCATGCTACCGCTGCCTGTACCCGGAACCACCGCCACCGGAACTTGCTCCCAGCTGCGACCAGGCGGGCGTCTTGGGGGTCTTGCCGGGTGTGATCGGTGTTCTCCAGGCCACTGAAGCAATTAAGCTCCTGCTTGGCATCGGCGAACCGCTGGTTGGCCGCGTGCTCCTCTATGACGCCCTGGCAGCAACTTTCCGCGAACTCCACGTCGAGCGAGATCCAGAATGCGCCGCCTGCGGACCGAATTCGACACTTACCGTGGAGACGATCGGCCAGATCGACTACCAGCAGAGCTGCATTCTGCCGGTGCGACGCAGCGTCGCTGATTGACCATCCGGCAAAGCGTCCCAGGAAGTGGACAGGCCGCGGACAAGCGCGGCCTGTCTTCACTTCGCATCGGTTGCTGCGCACCTACTCCTCGATGACGATGTCCTCCTCCTGCACCCGGCCATCAACCACACGGAAGGCCCTGACCACTGGTCGGGCTGGGTCGGCCAACGAGCAGATCATCAAGAGCATGTTTGGCCAGAACGCTGCCAGCTCGATGTCGGTCCGTGAGGGATACGCCTCGGTGGCTGGGTGAGAATGGTAACTCCCGAGGTGCTCCAGTCCCGCCGCTTCAATAGCGCGGAGGGCCCGGAACTGCTCCTCCGGATCCATGAAGAATCGCTCGACCGCGATCGCGCCCGGTGCATCTGGTCGGTAGTCACGCCCCGGTGGAATTAAGCCGCGCTCAGCGAAGAACTCCACCGCGAGCTCAGCCCGATTGGGGACCGGATAGACCTTTTCAATTCGATCCCCGTGCCCAGCCAGCAGGCCGCACGCCTCGCGTGGAGCCTCCTGCCGCGCATGAGCGACGATCGCTTCGTACTGTTCGCGCGGAATTCGGATCATCGCCCGCCTGCCATCGCCGGGATAATCCCGACCTCGTCACCGTCAGCGAGAGGCGTTTCGACGCCCTGGAGCGACCGGATGTCCTTGCCGTTGACGAAGATGCTGACAAAACGTCGCACACGGCCATCCGGCTCGCAAATCCGCTCGCGGATACCAGGATAGAGCTCGTCGAGCTTGGCCAGCGCTTCGCCGACCGTCTTCGCTTCGACCTGCACGGAAGCGCGATCTTCTGTGAACCGCCGCAAAGGCGCCGGAATTAAAATTGTTACCGCCACCGCTCCTCGCTCCTTTCACCGGCTTTCAGTGTGCTCCTCACCGCGCTCTGGATGCCACAATGGAGTGCTCAGATATTTGAGCCCGCTATCGGGCAGGATCGTCACGACAACGCCGTGATCCAATTCACGCGCAACACGCAAAGCAGCCACGACTGCTGCCGCCGCCGACGGCCCAACCAGCAAACCCTCGACGCGCGCCAGTTCCCGCGCCAGCTGATATGCCTCTTCGGTATCGACGAATTCCATACGATCGACCAGAGTGGGATCGTAAATCGCTGGCACGAGCGCTGTTGGGAGATGCTTCAACCCTTCCAGTCCGTGGAACGGGTCATCGGGTTGGACGCCAACGAGGACGATTGCCGGATTCGCTTCCTTGAGCCGACGCCCTGTCCCCATCATCGTCCCTGTTGTGCCGAGTCCAGCGACGAAGTGGGTCACTTCGCCACGGGTCTGCTCGAGGATTTCGACGCCAGTACCCTCGTAGTGGGCAAGCCAGTTGGCTGGGTTACTGTACTGATCGGCATAGAAATATTGGTCGGGTCGCTCCGCTGCCAGCTGCCGGGCAAGCCGAATCGCACCATCGGTTCCTTCATACGGATCACTGAAGATCAGTTCCGCACCATAGGCCTGCAGGATCGCCCGCCGTTCCTCACCAATACTCCCCGGAACGACCAGAGTGACGCCAAACCCTAACGCTGCACCCAGCATCGCATAGGCGATCCCGGTGTTTCCCGAAGTGGCATCCAACAGGCGTTTTCCTGCGCCGAGCGCTTTGGAGCGGAGCGCCTCCTGAACAATGCGCCAGGCCGCACGATCTTTGACTGACCCACCAGGGTTGTACCACTCTGCCTTGACAAGGAGCTGGACGCCCGCAGGAACACCATGGGCAGCCGGCAGGCGCTGCAAACAGAAGAGCGGTGTTCGCCCGATCCGCTCAGTAATCGCTTCGCCCAACCGGCATCGCATTGAGGAACCCATGGCCACTCACCCTCCGCCTCGTTTCAGCGCTCCATCTTGCCACAGGATCGCTCGGGCAGGGCAGCCTTCTGGAAATTCTGGGTGCAGGGCCGCTCGAGATAAATCGGACAGCATCACCTCGCTCACCGCCAAATGCCTTTCCTAAAGCTTCCTCGGTCACCTGCAAAACGCGATCCAGTGAGACAGCGAAGGGCACTGACGAGAGAGGCCATTCCCGTCACTCGCCGGGGCCGGTCGCTGCGGAGAGCATCGGAGTCCCCGAGGCAACTCCATCGTCCTACGGTGTTGCCTTGGGGGCAACAAGGCATAGGGCGTAGTAGGATAACCCTGGTAACGAGCCACCGGCGGGAGTGCTTTCTCGTCTGTGGGGAGAGGCGGCATCGCGTGCAGACACGGATCCTGAATGCCCGTTACCGGCTCGACGAACCGATCGGCGAAGGCGGTATGGCGGTCGTCTACCGCGGTTACGACCTTGTACTCGATCGCCCCGTCGCGATCAAGGTTCTCCGCGGGCAATTCGCTGCCGACGCGAGCTTCCTCCGCCGGTTCGAGCGTGAAGCCCAGGCCGCGGCACGACTCAGCCATCCCAACATTGTCAGCGTCTACGACGTCGGCCGGGATGATGGCACGCGCTACATCGTCATGGAATACGTGCCCGGCACGACGCTCAAACGACTGATCCTGGAACGAGCTCCCTTCCCGCTCGATGAAGCCATCCACATCCTCCGGCAAGTCGCTGCAGCGCTCGACTACGCGCACCAGCACGGTCTGGTACACCGGGACATTAAGCCGCAGAACATCCTTGTTGACGAGCGTGGCTTTGTGAAGGTGACCGACTTTGGTATTGCCAAAGGCCTCAGTGACGTGAGCCTCACCGAGGCCGGCTTTGGCATGGGGACAGTGCATTATGTCTCACCGGAACAGGCACGTGGCGAACCCGCAACCCCTGCCAGTGACATTTACTCCCTTGGAGTCGTGCTCTACGAGATGCTGACCGGCCGGCTGCCATTCGAGGCCGACAGCCCGATCGGCCTCGCCATGAAACATGTCCATGAACCTCCCCCGTCACCCCGGCAGTTCAACCCCACCCTCCCACCGGCCGTGGAGGCAATCATCCTCCGGGCACTGGCAAAGGACCCACGGCAGCGCTTTCCGACAGCTGGTGCGCTTGCCCAGGCCCTGGCCCAGTGGCAGCACTATTCTCCAAGCAGTGCGATACCCTCTCCACGGACAGCTGGCGGTCTTTATCGTCCCCCTGCGAGCCGTAGTCGTACCCGCGGCGGTCCACCGCGAGCCACAAACACTGCCAGTGATATTGGGTGCGCGACCTGGCTTGTCGGGAGTGCGATCCTCGCCGGTATTGTGGCACTGGTCGTTCTCGCGTTCCAGCTCGTCGACTTGCGCGCCCTCACCGGTACCAGTAGTCAGCCTGTACCTTCACCGACACTCGTCGCCGTGGTACCGAGTCCGACACCCGCTCCGTCGCCGACGCCAGAGGTGTCACCAACGGTTGCCCCAACCCCGACACCCGAGCCGACGCCCAGCCCCTCACCGACGCCAGAAATGGCACGGGTCCCCGACCTCGTGAACTCGACACTCCGGCAAGCGGAAGCCGCTGCCGCAGCTGGCGACTTCCAGCTCAGCATCGAGGAAGTCTTTGACAACGTCATCCCTGCTGGGGTCGTCGTACGCCAGGATCCCCCGGCTGGTCAACTCCTCGAGAAGGGAAGCACGATCCGAATTTGGGTGAGCAAAGGACCGGAGTGGATCACGTTGATCGGACTGGCGGGACGACCCTACACCGAAGTGCTTCAGCAGCTCCAAAACCTTCCGGTAACTGTGGAGAAGGTCGAAGAGGGGAGCCGCACCGTTCCCGAAGGCTACGTGATCCGCACTGAGCCAGCGGAGCAAGTTCGGAACGGCGGAACTGTCACCGTCTACGTAAGCGTCGGAGATCGCGTGCGGGTGCCGGACATGTATGGGAAGCCCTATCAGCAGGCTATCGTGACACTGCAGCAGGCCGGACTCGTCGTCCGAGATGTCATCCCGCAAACCTGCGACGAGATTCGGCGGGCGTTCCCGACCTTCGACTGCGAGCAGTTTCCCGATGGTGGTGTGGTGAGCGCGACGCTGCAATGGAACAGCTGGGTTCCTCGCGGCTCTCCGATTGACATTGCGTACTACCAGAAACAACCGTCACCCTAATGGTCCGGATACCCCCAATGGGTCGGTTTCGATCCCTTGGCTGGCTGCTCATCGGCCTCATCGGTGGTCTCCTCTTCAGCAGTTTTGCAAGCAGCTACCAACCAAATGGGCATATTGTGGTGGGGGGAACCGGACGAACCTTAAGCGTCGTCTTCTTGCTCGGCGACAGCGAGATCCTTGTCGGCGGCGGTTCTGTCCCCAATGACGTAGTGGAACTCGCCGATCGGTCGACTGTCCCTTGGCAGCGTCCGTATGAACTTTTGATCGTTCCGAGTTGGGATACCGAGCACGTACCGGGAGCATTGAGTCTCATCGAGCGCGGTGCAATTCGGTCGGTCACAATTGTCGGACCAGTGAAGAGCGATCCAGTCTGGACAATCCTCGAGCGCCAGGCCGAGCTCCATCACACCGCCGTGCGTTTCATCACGGAGCCCTCACGTCTCTTGCTTGACCAGAACACGACCCTTGAGCTCTTGCCCAGCGAGGCTGGCTTGGTGACCTGCCTGTGGTCAGGTCCGATCGTGGTTGAAGTGCGAGATCAACGAGCGAGTGTACAACTTGCTTATCACTGTGGCAAGCCCACAACAGCCGTGGTATCCCTGCGGCAATCATCACTGGTCGATGCACCACTCCTGATTCGGCCACGACCACGCCGCGCCCAAGAACTTGTCAACTCCGCTCGCTACGAGATTCAGCTTGACCGCGGTGAACAAGTGACCCTTCGGCTCGGTGCAAGCGAACTCCGCGTTCGGCGAGACAAGGTGGTTACCGCCCCGACCGCTGCTCCTGGTGGGACGCAGGGGCAGTGACGGTGTCAGTACGTGCCGAACGGTCTTGGTAGCCACGCGGTTCAAGGGCCCGCTCCCGCTCAGCAGGGTGCACTCGACCCAAGGGAATTCGGACACGGAGGGTACCGAAGCGCAAGAGAGCACCAAGAGTGAGCAAGAAGACGCTGATCGCAAGCAACTGTGCCCAGCCGAGCTCCACGACGCCGCGCAAGACCACCTCACGAAGTGTCGCGACAATACCCAGCTCTACCATGAAGTCGACAGCCACCCGGTGCTCTTCAAGGTAAACGACGAGCAAGCGCATCAACTCGACCATGACCAGCATGAAGAGCACCTCAGCGATGACAATCCGGAAGTCAAGGCCAGGACCAAAGAGGTGCTGGAGAAGAATAATCAGCGTCCGGACCATGAGTCCGAAGAGGACCAGAACGAGGGCGACAACGAGTACGTCCTGAGCTGCCTCGAGGAATCGCCTCGAGAGATGGTGAATTTCAGTGTGTGGCACGTGCGGTCGGTCCGCCTCGTGCATCCCCGTCCCCTCTCAGTTACTCGGAGATTGTAGCAGTTGATCAATCATCGCAGGCTATCAAGGTACACGAGCGCCCACAGCGAGAGCCTGGAGAGATTCCGAATTGGTTACATTTCATTATCTGACTACTCTCTGTATCAACATACGAGGCACCACCGTTGCATTCTGACCTGAATCCAGGTGAGGGAGCCGCTTTTCTTCTACTCGACCCGGTTCAGTCTAACCGCCACCCACATTGGTGAGCATGGTCGAAACCTGCTTTCCCTCTTGCGCAGCGGGAGGTCTCGCCCATAGATTTGACGAAGCAAGCTCCCCAGACAGGGCCACTTGAGAAGCGAATTGTTCTCCACTATGGAGCAGGCTGGCTTCCGCCCTAACGGTCAAGCAGGTGAGAAAACGCCGCAAAGAGCAACGGGAAAGGACGTCTCGATGTCGGAAGGGCGGGAGTTCTAGTGAGTGGCCTGGGCTGAGTACAAGCCGACCTCGCTCCTGCTCTTCAGCCGACACAGTGGTGACGCCCGATCATCCCAAAGGAGTGACTGCAGTGTACCTGCACCGACAGCCAGAGAATCTCCCTAGATCCAGCTCGTTGACGCCGCGGCTTGTGAGGAGTACGCTTCGTCGCAGGAGAGCGGATAGGAGTCTGCGCAGGCATGGACGATTGGCCGGTAGCCAGCAGGCACGCAACTCCGGTACAAGCCGAGTATCACGACCAACGCTCGGCAATATTTCCCCGTTGGCACCACACCTCCTGGTGTTCCCTCTAAGCAGGGTTCCAAACGTCAACCCACGTCTACTCGCAGGGTCAGCATTTCAGGTGTTCGTTCCAGGCAAGCTGGCGCTGTGAGTGCTGCACAGCGGTCGTAGGTACGTCGCTCTTGCCCCCCGTCCAGCAAGGAGCTGGAGAGTTGGGCGTCAGCGATGTTGCTGTTGGTCGCACAGGACAGTCTCTCAATTTATGCCATTGCTACCGTAAGACGTATGCCATTGATGCCTTGTCTCAGGCATAACCCTTTGATACACTACAGATTACCAAGCAGGACGGAAAAAGAAAGTAGAAATACTTTGGATATCGCCATTTTTGCAAATTTGTCTCTACACGTGCATTTCCCCGTTCGCCCTGATCTCTCATCGAGGAGGTTGTGGGGGTGAACAGTGTGCAGTGCCGTATGAACGAACCGACAGGAGGTGGACCGTGCCATCCTTGGGAGAGCCATTCGGCGCACTCATACTTGCTCTGGGCACCACCGTCATCCTGCTCGCCCTCGGTATCGCAGTCATCGCCCAAGGGCTCCGTGGTGGGAGCCACCCGGCCCACGCATGGCTCGTGCGCGCAATCTGGGTTGGAATCGTGACCCTATTGGTCGTTGGGGTTAACCTGCTGAGCGAAACCTGGACACGCGCCGAGCCAGCTGGCACTACCCCACCAACTCTCGTGGCCCAGGTCGAAGCCAGCATGTGGCGCTTTGCACTCGAACCTGAAACATTGCCAGTTGGCCAACCGATCGAGTTCCGGGTACGGAGCGCCGACACAATTCACGGATTTGGCGTTTACGACCCAACAGGGAAACTCCTGTTCACAGTCATGGCAGTACCCGGTGCTGAGGAACGGGCGATCTTCACGTTCCGTGAGCCTGGAACATACACCGTACGTTGCACCGAGTACTGCGGCACTCCTCATGGCCTGATGCGAGCAACATTCACCGTCCAGGGGAGGTGAAACATGCGCAGCGTGCTCCAAGGTGCCCACTGACACCGTGGAGGATAAGAGCTGTTGGAGCACAAAAGGAGCTGAGCCATGCGCTACACCTGGAAGTGGGAATGGACCTTCGTCAGTAGTGCGCTCTTTTGGTTCGCAATCGGCGGCCTGGCCGGCTTGCTCCTTCCTCTGCTGCGCGCGTTCAGCGCCGACAGCACCTTGCTCCGCGTCTATGCCGGCTCAGTGACGACCCATGGCGTCCTCATGGTCTTCGGTGGGCTGTTCCAGCTCATGGTAGGACTCTGCCTACTCCACGGTCGCGTCATGGGGGGTCGCATCGATGAGTGGTCGACTCGCCTGCCCGTACTTCTCTGGCTGAGCACCAACGTAGGTCTCGCCTTCATGGCTGTAAGCGTTTTTGGTGGCTTTGCCCCCTCCTACGTGCTCGTTTATCCGCTCCCACTTGTAGGAGCTGATGTGGCCCTCTGGCCACGCTGGGCACTTCTCATCGCCCTTGTTGGCATCGCGCTCGTTCTGCTTGCCGTACTCTATCTGTACCCCGCGGCTATCGCCCGCTCACTCTTCGGCCGTCTACTTCCAACCCGAACACAATTGCGTGGCCTCATCCCCGACCCTGGCTCGCTCGGGATGAGCATCTACGCTCTGGTCATGCCCATTCTCGGGCTCCCGGTCTTCCTCTTCGCGGCTGTTGTCTTCCTTGTGGCACTCGGCCTGCTCCGTCCCGAGACAATACCGATAGCTACTAGTGCTCGCTCCTTTAACGTCGCCTTCTGGTTGTTCGCCCACAACCTGATGGAGGCGATGGGCATCATGACCTTGGGAGCCATTTACGCCATCGTGCCACGCTATACGCGATCTGGTCAGCTCTATAGTCCTCGCGCAGCGGTCGTCGCCATGATTCTCTACACGATGGCCGCCATTCCCGCCTTTGGTCACCATCTCTACACCTGGGTGACGGGCAATCCAGAAGTTTTACAGAATGTTTCGCGCAGTACGTCGTGGGCAACGGGATTTATCGCCGCCACCCTCACTGCGTTCAATGTGGGCCTGACAGTCTGGCGGAATGGCCTCCGCGCCCACCCAGCGCCGCTTTTGATCCTCGGAGGGCTCCTCCTGTACCTGATCGATGGCTTTGTCGCGCTTGAGCTCTCAACTCCAGCCTGGAATTTGCGCCTCCACGGCACCCTCTATGCCACTGCACACACCATGACCATCCTGACTGCAGTCCTGCTTGTCTTTCTCGGCGTCACTTATCACTATTATCCCGCCCTGCGTGAGTACCAACTTGACTTACGGTTGGGCTACTTGCACAGCGGGCTGAGTTTTGTCGCCGCGCTCGCCATGTTCTTTAGCTTGCTCGCTGGTGGCGTTGCTGGCCTTCCGCGACGTGCTTACCCGTGGCTCCCAGACGAGAACGCTTTCGCCGTTCCACTCCTCGTTTTTGGCCTCCTCTTCGCGCTTGCCCAAGGACTCTTCGCCTGGAACCTCTGGCGCACGGAACGTGCCCGCGCAACCGTACTCGCCCCAGCCCCTGCAGCAGACTGAACTCGCACGCCCTGGCCAGGAGGCTCCAACTCCCCCTGGCCAGGGCTTCCCACAACCTCACTCCGGAGGAATCTCTCGGAAGGCATACTCAATGCGAATCCCCCGCCGCGCCTGAATCATGCGGGCACCCCAGTACAGCAATGCTCCCACCACAAAGACGCCAACCGTCAGAACTTGCACATTCGGGAAGTACGCAAGCCCCACAAACGGATCCAGCCAGAATACCACCTCACAGATGACCAGACTCACCACGGCCAATGCCCCGACGAGCGACATCAAGGGAATCCCAGCCAACCGCCAGCGCACAGGTGACGCCTCGAAATCGGCCCGTCGCCGGTACGGGAAGACGATCGCTGCGACAGCGGTGAGCAGGAAGGAAATAATCCATCCGAAGATTCCCACGATGCTCGCGAGCACGATCTTCCACGCATAGAGCGCAAGGCAGATTTCACCAAGGATCCCGACGACGAGAATTGCTACCAGCGGCGTGTGGGTACGCGGACTCACATATGCCAGCCGTTCCGGCATCAGTCGGTCGAACGACCAAGCCAGCAGTATGCGGGTCGAAGCCAAGTAATTGATCGGCAACCACACGTAGGTCCAGAGGAGGAACCCAATTCCCAAAAAGAGAACGAGGGGCAAGCTCCGGTACACCACCGCCCCGGCGAGCTCCACGAACGTCGGAGTGAAGGCGAGTCCTAGCGCAGCCGGGTCGGCTGCCCCAATTGCTGCCAGACCCTCATAGCCAACCATCTTCTGGAATGCCGCCACGAGCACAAGGATCCACAACGTACAGTAAATGACTGAGCCTGGCATCCCGAAGAGTTGCGCGCGCCGCGCATTCTTTACTTCACCGCCGATGATGCTCGACGTGATCGAGTAGAGGACAATGTAGAGTGGCAGGCTAAGTGAGAGGAATGTCTGATATGCATCGAACGGTTGGGGCTGTTGATAGCCCGAAGCTTCTTGGGCCACCCGAAAGGCATTCGCTACCCCACCGACAGCCTGCACGTACTCATCGAACCGGACGATGAATGTTTCGCGCGGGGTAATCAGCGCGATGAGCCCAGCGATCGCCACGGCGATCGTCGCGATCACAAAGGTGATGTTCTGAATGCGGAAGTACAGTTTGGTGCCGAGGGCGAAGACTGCACCGAATCCGACAATCAACACTGTCCCAGCTACAAAGATACCGAGTGGCGTCTGCCAGAAGTCTGCAAAACGCATGAGATCAGGTTCTCCGGCATTTGCAGCGAGCATTCGGAACAGTGAGGACAGCCCGTACTGTCCGAAATAGGCCGCGGGAATACCAATGTAAACGCTGAGCCAGACGAGCCAGTTGAAACTGCTAACAAATCCCAGCACCGGGGACAGCGTCCGGCTAATGTACACGTAGTCACCACCACTGCGCGGCATCGCCGCCGCAAACAGCGCATACGTCGTCGCGTGCGCAAGCGCAAGAATCCCAGCAACAAGTGCACCACCAAGCATACTCGCACCAGGATAGAAGGCCGGTACAAAGAGCAGAATGAACAATACGCCGAGTCCAATATTCTGGTTGTTCGTGTTGTAAATAAAGATGTCGACTAGGGAGAGTTCCTTCGTCAAGCCCGTCGCCTCACGCACAAACACGCGTGGTCGACCCGGCAAACGACTCCCCACTCCCTTCTCGCTCATCAATCACCCCTCCTCTACAGCACTCTCACTCCACCGGGATCTCCCGATAGGCCAGCGAGAGATCAATCCCCTGTCGGCCTCGCCACCACCGTGCAATCCCATAGATCACGAGCCCAGACAGGAAAATCCCCACATTCAACAAGAACATCCCAAACCCAAGAATGCCCTCGCGAAGCGTGCTTGGATCCAGACTGATCCCCGAATACGGGTCGTTCAAGTACGCCCACTGCATGATCAAACAGGCCACAATCGAAAGAGCACCCACCACACTCACTACCGGCAGCCGACCCAACCGCCAGGCAACCGGCGAACTTGCAAACAGTTCCGGCCGCCGATACGGAAGCAGCACCGCGCTGAGCGACACCATGATGAAGGTCAGTAAGAAACCGAAAATCCCGACAAGAGTCGCAAAGTACGGCGTGAAGACATAGATCGCCAGAGAGACAATGGAAAGCGCCCCCATGATCACCAAGCTGACGATCGGTGTATGGAACCGCGGGCTTACTGCAGCAAGAGCTGAGGGCATCAAGCCATCGATCGCGTAGGCCACCAGGTTCCGTGACGCATTTAAGATCTGTCCAGGTAGCCAGGCGTAGCTCCAGAAGATGAAGCCGAACCCGATCAAGAATGCGAGCAGGAGATTTCCGCTCCCGAGCGCAACGAGCTCGTGAAAGCGCGGGGCTGCCGCCAATCCGACCGCACTGGCTCCAGCATCTCCGAGAGTGCTGATGGCACCGATGAGATCCTCACCAAACGCCCGGGAGACGCTCCAAACCAGGAGCAGCCCCCACACGAGCGCGTACACGACCGTTCCCGGAATCACCCAGATCTGGATCTTGCTCGCCTGTTTCACCTCACCACCGATGTAAGCACTGGAGAAACTGAACCCCATCGTCAGATAAATCCAGGTCATGGTGATGAGGGTGTTCCGCAAGTTGAACGGCTGCGGCTGATAGCCACTCTCGCGGATCAGCGCCTCGAGGATGTCACCCCGCCCAGTCAGTGCTGCCAGCTGCTGCGCCAGACTCGACTGGAGAACCGCCGGCGAGCGCAACAGCGCCACCACGATCACCAGGACCGTCGCGAGCATGGCAAAGGCAAAGAGCACGTTCTGCACGCGGAAGTAGACACCCAGGCCAAGGATGAAGAGTCCAACCAGCACGACAATCAGTAGTGCACCGATCACAAACATACCGGTAGCTGAGGCTGCCCAGTCAGCAAAGCGCAGGAGACTCTCATTTCCAGTAAAGGCAGCGAGAATACGCATGAACGGGGCAATACCGAAACTAGCGAGAAACGCCGAGGGTACACCACCATAAAGAATCCACCAGACGGTCGTATTCCAGTTGGACATCATGCCCCAGGCTGGACCCAGGACACGGCTCACATAGACATAGTCCCCACCGCTCCGCGGCATGATGGCAGCAAGCATTCCATAGGTGGCCGCCGTCGGGAGCGCGAGCAACGCACAGAACACTAGGGAAAGAGGCAGGTTAACCCCACCATACGACGGCATGTAGAGGAACATCAACGCGACCATCAGGCCGATCGAGATGAAGTTCACATTGTAGATCAGCGCGTCGAACAATCCCGCCTCGCGGACGAGTCCAGTGGCTGCCCGCGTGAAGACGCGTGGCCCTCGTCCCTGCCCTGACTCCCGCATCTGCTCCTCCTCCCATCATCCCGACGTGCCGCTCACTCGTTCCGCTTCACCGTCCCACTCGCAGGCCACCGCACGCACCGGTGCACCATCAGCACCACGCACGGCCAGCGGCAGGCAGACAAAGAGGTAGTTCTGACTCGGTGGGAGTTCGGCCAGCCCACGCAGATTCTCGACAATCAGCACATCCGCCCCGAGCAAGCGGGCATGAGCGTGCTCTGTCCCCCGGACGGTCGAATCGACGTTCAATGCGTCGATCCCTACCAGTCCCACTCCCGCAGCGACAAGGACGTCCACTGCTTCCTCGGAAAGAAACGGATGACGAAAGTACCGCTCCGTCCCCCAATACCGATCCCAGCCGGTCGCGAGCAGCACGGCACTACCCGGCCGCAGCCGCTCCTGCATCCTGAGGAGCGGTGCCGCGGGGATCGGCTCGTCTTCACCGAGCTCCGGAAACGGAATGACAACTGCCGGCACGAAAAAGCGCTCGACAGGATAATCGGTAATCGATCGTCCATCGCTAAAATAATGAGCCGGCGCATCGACATGCGTCCCAGAGTGGCTCCCGAGTGTCAGACGCGTGACCCGCCACGGGGCGAGCGCACTCGACGGCTCCAGCCGCACTTCCGGATCTCCTGGAAAGACCGGCATCGCGCTCTCGATCGGCTGTGATAGGTCGTAGCATCGCATGGCACTCATCCGCTGACGAGCTGATAGCTCGCGACGCGATCGTCCTCCAGCACGACAAGGGCTCCGTGTAACACCCCCTCCCCATAGGCTGATCCCGGATTAATGCAGAGTGTCCGGCCGATTCGCACGGCACCCCGCGATTCATGAATGTGCCCGTGTAGGCTCAGCACCGGCTGGTACCGCTCGATCGCGTCACGGACAGCTCGGCTTCCCACCGGAATCAGGTTAGGTTGTCCCCCAACCATCACAATCGAGAGATCCTCACGCAGCTGCGGCGCACTGTCTAAAGTGGAATCATAGGGAGGACAGTGCAGATTGAAGATGGTGGGTCGGTGAGGATCGAGCTCGCGTGCCAGCCGTTCGATCCGCGCTGCAAGTTCCTCCTCCGGCAGCTCACGTGGACTGTTCCACGGGGTCGGATTGGCCCAGGCAAGACTTAGCAGCTGGTAGCCGTCGATCTCAATGACCGCTCCGTCGGGATTGATCACGACGTCGCTCCGGTTCAAGACCTCGTCGATCTCAAACTCGTCGTCATTGCCCGGCATGACGAAGCATCGTACCCCGGTACCACGAAGGCGTTCTTCGGCGAGACGCACCCAGCGTTCGACCGATTCCCGCATGACCCGCCGGAAGATCCGTTCTGCATAGGCGGGGTCAGCCTCCATACGTGCCAGTTCATCTGGATCGCAGCGGTAGGGGTAGAAGCCATTGAACCGGATGCGCTTTTCTGCCTCTTCGACCTCCTCCACACTCCTCAGCACCTCATGTCGCCCCAAGAAGGTCATCTCCCAACGCCCGTCAGTCTGGACGATTGGGACAAGAACCTTTCCGGTGAGATCACCCCCAAGAATCAATGTATCGACACCGTAGAACTTGGCAGCATTCAGGAACTTGAGAAAGCAGCGCTCTGAGCCGTGCACATCGCTCGTGTAATACAGCGCTAGCCGCCGTGATGCACGCTCTTTTCCCTTGCGGAACCAGACCATCGTTCCTCGCCCTCACCGTTTCCTCGATGCTCAGTCGCGTCTGACCTCTTCCGGGAGTTCGTACCAGCGCTTGCGCTCCCCCACCATCGCTCTGAGCTTCCAGCTCCGGCTCTTTGGCGCCTCCTCGACGGCTCGCCAGAGTTCTTCCAGACGACGCAACGACACGAACTCCTCGCTGAGGTCACGCTCGAGGATCAGCGCACGAACACGCTCGACGTTCTCCTTCGCTGTCCGGTACCAGCCCCAGTCATTCGCCAGCACCTCGATGATCCGCTGAATGTCGATCGTTTCCTCGTCCCCATAGCCGAGCGGATGGTCGTGCAGCAACGCAACGATGTCCACGAGATCCTTTTCGTTCGCCTCCCAGATCTGCAACTTGGTGAGCAGCAGGTCAGCGAGCGGCAAGGTCCAGCGATCGAGTGTCAGACGCTGCCGCAGATCGAGGGTATGACACATGCGCAGCTGATCGAGAAAGACATCGATCTGCCGCTCATGGTGTGGATCCCAGAAGAACAGCCGCTGGTGACCATGCAGCGTGTTGAACTCACGGTCCGCTTGATACCCCAGCTCCGCAAAGAGCGTCTCAATACCACGCTTCTGGGACGAGAGCCCAACCAGATCCGCATCACGGTAGGTCCGCTGCAGTTGGCGATGCGTCGCGCTCGGCGAATGCAAAAACACTGCGACGCCACCGAGCGCACGGAGTGTGATGCCACGCGCCTCGGCTGCTTCAAGAATGCGTCGCACCTCGTCGCGAATGTCGTCAAGCGGCACAGTCGAGACTACGGTCGGTTCCACGCACAATCCTCCACTATCGACCACTCGATCTGTGATCTTCCGGCCAATTCGGCACTTGCGCGGGCGATCGTGATCCGTCTCTTCATCTTACCGCCCGCCGTTCGAGCCGGGTGGGACAATCCCGGAGAAGTATAGGACGGGACTATAAGGGCTACAAGGAGCCACCACAACAATGGTTGCAAACCACATCGGATCCACCGAACCCATCCTTCCTGCAGGCATGAAGTCGTTGAGCGCTCATCAAAACGATTTATCTCTTTCTCGGTTGCCCGATGAAGCAGCGACGCGGACGTGCCAGCTGGGCTGGACGTAGTCATACAGGATCGCCAAACCGCTCGGTCGTCCTTGCAGCTCTAGTACCCGGGCAGATTACTCCGTACCCAACCACTCGACACGTTGATGACTTGCCGTGACGTCGCGTATGCGCTAGCGTTGGCGCCAGCGAGGGAGCAGAATGACGGTGCATGACGACGAACGAAGAGCGCACCAGTCCTGGCTGCTCAGCGAGCTGAGCCGGCCCGAGGCCTATCCTTTTCCTGTCGATCGAATCGACATCGAGGAAACCCACATCTCTATGGTATTTCTCGCGGGCAACTACGCATACAAAGTCAAGAAACCGGTGAACTTTGGTTTCCTCGACTTCACAACGCTCGAGCAACGTCGTTACTTCTGCGAACAGGAAGTCCTGCTCAATCAGCGACTCACTGAAGGCGTCTATTTGGGCGTCGTCCCGATCGTTCGGATCGGCGACCACTTACAGTTCGAAGGGGAGGGGGAAGTCGTCGAATACGCGGTCAAGATGCGCCGGCTGGATTTTGATCAGACACTCCTGCGGCGGCTCCAACGCGATGCCGTCTCGACCGAGCTCGTCGCGGCGCTTGCCGACCGCCTGGCTGCGTTTTACCGCGATGCAGCGCGCGGACCCGAGATCGATCAGTGGGGCACACCGGAGGCTGTCTGGTTCAACATCCGCGAGAATCTGGAACAGACCCAGCCCTACATCGGCATCGTGCTTGCGCCGTTGCAGCACCACTGGATTAGCGTGACGAGTGAGCGTTTCCTGCGCGAGCGGCTGGAGCTCTTTCAGCGCCGGCTTGCTGAAGGACGGATTGTCGAAGGCCACGGCGATCTGCATCTCGCGCATATCTTCGTCGAGTCAGAGCAGCCGCCGCGCTTCCAGATCGTCGACTGCATCGAGTTCAATCCCCGGCTCCGCTGCGGTGATGTCGCGGTCGATCTCGCCTTCCTGAGCATGGACTTCGATCACCACGGACGCAGCGATCTCGCACGGTGGTTCGTTCTCCGTTCGAGCGACGCGCTCGATGACCCAGAACTTCCGCTGCTTGTGCACTTCTACAGTGTCTACCGTGCGCACGTGCGGGCCAAGGTCAACTGTTTTCGCCTTGACGAGCTCGCGCCGGAGAGCGACGAGTATACCGCTGTTCGCGTTCAGGCTGAACGCTATATCGACCTCGCGACCTCGTACCTGGTCGAACCGAGTGAACCGCTGCTGATTCTCATCGGTGGTCTCTCCGGCACTGGCAAGAGCGTCCTTGCTCGCCGGCTTGGCCGTTGCCTCGGGGTGCCCGTCCACTCCTCTGACGTTGTCCGGAAGGAACTTGCCGGCGTCGCGCTCGAGCGGCGCCAAGAACTTCCGTACGGGGCTGAGATCTACGGTCCTGAACTTACCCGCGCTACCTATGAGACGCTGCTGGCTCGAGCTGAGCGCACCCTGACCAGCGGCAGGTCTGTCATCCTCGACGCAACCTTTCTTGACCCGCAGTGGCGTCAAGCAGCAGCCGCGCTCGCTGCGCGCTGCGCGGTGACTGCCATCCTCGTCGAATGTCGTTGCCCAGCCGATATCGTCGAACGGCGGTTGCGTTATCGCCCGCAGGAACCAGGGCAGGTGAGCGAGGCGACGTGGACCATCTATTTGGAGCAGCGAGCACGATTCGGTGAGAAGATGGAGTCCTTGCCCGGCCTCCGGCACCTCGTCGTCGACAGTAGCCAACCTCTTCCCCTGGTGCTCGATGACGTTCTGGCTTCGCTCCCGCTTCGCGAGCGGCTCTGACGAGCGTGTCAAGGCTGCACGCGCGTTAACGGGTCGAGCGGGGGCGCGGCGAGTCGGAGATAGCGTCGCACACTGAGACGGTTCCGCGCATCATCAGCGAGACCAAGCAGTTCGAGGAGCTCGTCTTCGCTCGCACCCCGTTTTGCTTGCTCCACGGCGAACGTGTGCCGCAACGTTTGCGGCGTGACGGGCTTGGCAATCCCCGCCGCAGCGGCAACCCGCTCCACCATCTTGTTCAAAGACTGTGGCAGGATGGGAACTAAGCGATCCAGCTCCCCTTCCTGCGCAACGAGTGTCTGGTAAATCTCTGTCAGCTCGCGACTCCCGGCTAACTTGCGCTCGCGCAGACGACGCTTCTGCCCCTCAGCAAAGATGTAAACGATCGGTCGATCCGGGTCACTCCAGTCGATATGTGAAGCACGCAGTGCCAACACTTCATGGCGAGAAAGACCCAGACGCAGCATAAGCCAGATTGCCAAATGCGTTCGCGGACTCTCTGCGGCTGCCGCAGCCAGCAGGCGCGCTTGCTCCTCGGGGAAGAGCGGCTGCGGCGTCTTGAGCGGGATTCGGTCCGAATAAAACGCTGCTGTTGGGTCGTGCTCCAGCACCTTAGCCCGGGTGATGAGAAACCTGAAGAAGCTAGATAGCGTGGTGAGGCGGCGCTTACGAGTCGAGCGCCCCCGACTCTCGTTCAAGAAGGTCGCTACATCACGCTCGTCAATCTGGCAGATCGGTTTCGGCCCAACGACCGACTCGAAGACCGAGAGATCGTAACTATACGATTTGACAGTATTCGGCGGATGCCCCGACTGTTCGAGATACCGCCGGAACCAGAAGCGTGCGACGTCGAGCGAGGACTCAGGGGTAAGGACCGGCAAGAGCCCCACACTTCCGCGCAGCTTGCCATCACGTCCGAGCTCGAACAGCGGAGGTTGTATAACCGCTGGTCGCTGCTCTCCGTCGCGCTGCACTCCGCCCTCCCGGCGCACAAATGTTCTGCTCGTAGGCAGAGTACTCGACGACACACGCCGATGTCAAGGAAAGTGCTCATCCCAAAACAGCAGCATGAGAAGAGCTCTGTCGGCTGGCAGTCTCCCGATTCTTCTCCGGTCCACCCTTGAACGCACCGCGATTCTGGCCGTGGACTTCTCTCTCCCTTGCCTGTCGCGACTTGTGGTGCTGCCCGGCACGTGGAATCGAGATCGGAAGGCGCAGGCTTCGTGAGGCGAGGCTCGACCTCGCAGGCACTGCTCGATCTCCACGTGCCGTAGGAGGCGAACAAATGGCGGGCATGGGCCACACCGTCGCGCATTGGTCAGCCACTGCACCACATGACGTCCGGCGTCGCGGGGACACGACACACCCTCTGCAAGCACTGCGTTGCGCCCTGACCCTCGTCGAACTCTTGCCTTGCTCCTCTCCTCGACTGGGAGTAGGCTGGTGCGGGCTCAGGAGATATGGGGCAAGGAGGCAATGATGAGCCGCAGCGAGTGGGTGATCGACCGCGTCGAGGCGCTCGGAAGAAACGGCATGGTGGCGGCGAAACATGAACTCGCCGCAGAGGTCGGCGTGGCCGTTCTGGAAGATGGCGGGAACGCGGTTGACGCCGCCGTCGCCACTGCGTTCGCCGTTGGCGTGGTCGAACCTTTCATGAGCGGGATTGGCGGCGGAGGACTCATGCTTGTCTTTCTCGCTGAGCGCAATGAGACGGTGGCAATCGACTTTGGGATGTGCGCGCCACTCGCTGCCCGGCCCGATCTCTATGAACTCCTACCTGGCCAGAGCGCGACCCGCTTCGGCTGGCGGGCGGTCAAGGACGACGCGAATCTTCATGGGCCACTTTCAATTGCCGTCCCTGGGACGGTAGCTGGGCTTGCTACAGCAGCCCAGCGGTACGGAACGCGACCACTTGCCGAACTCCTCCAGCCAGCGATCCGCTTCGCTCGTGAGGGCTTCCCAGTGAGCTGGCACACGAGCTTCGAGATCGCGCAGGATGTTGCGTTGCTCGCCCGTTATCCCTCCACCCGCGCCATCTTCACCCGTGACGGCCTACCATTGCCAGTATTCACCGACCTGCAGCCAACTGTCTTGCGTCAGCCGGATCTCGCCCGCTCGCTCGAAGCGATCGCCATTGGAGGGCCAGACGTTTTCTACCGCGGTGAACTCGGTAAGACCCTTATCGAGGGGCTCAGGGGTCTTGGTGCAATTCTCAGCGAACAGGACTTACAAGCCTACACAGTTCGTATCGGACCGCCGTTGTGGGGTACGTATCGTGGCTTTCGCATTGCGACCGCTCCTGTCCCGAGTGGCGGCCCTACATTGCTCGAATCGCTCAATCTGATGGCCTGCTTCGATCTTGCTTCCTGGGGACACAACAATGAACGGACGCTACACGTTCTGATTGAGGCGTTCCGCCAGGCCTTCGTCGACCGCTTCACTTACCTTGCCGACCCAGCTTTCGTTCCTGTGCCAGTCGACGCGCTGACCGACCCAGCGTATGCACAGGAACGTGCTACGGAGATCGGTGAGCGAGCCCGCCCGGTGATCACCCCAGGCATGCCAGAACGACTTGGCGTGGAGCGAGTGTTCGCGCGCTCGCTGCCGAACTATGGCGGTGGCGCGACGACCCATATCTGTGTCGTCGACCGCTGGGGTAATGCGGTTTCGCTGACCCAGACGCTCCTGTCCGCCTGGGGCTCGCGCGTCGTCGCACCCGACACCGGCATCCTTCTGAACAATGGCATGTTCTGGTTCGATCCGGAGCCAGGGCATGCCAATTCGATCGAGCCCGGGAAGCGACCGCTTTCGAATATGACACCGACACTTGTCTTCGCCGAGAAGGAGCTCTTCCTGGTCCTCGGCGCGATGGGCGGACGACGGATCATCAATGCGATCGCGCAGATTGTGAGCAACGTGATTGACCACGGACTGGGAATCCAGGCAGCCATCACGGCACCCCGGATCGACTGCAGCGTCCAGCCGACCGCAGTGAGCGCTCGGCTCGATTCCACCGTGATTGCACAGCTCCGCGAGCGCGGGCACGAGTTGCTGGTCGTCCGCGAGGACTTTGCGGACTCGCCCTTCGCAAGTCCAGTCGGCATTCTCCGCGACCGCGAGGGAGTGCTCCACGGCGGAGCGAACCCGTACTATCCAGCGATAGCGATTGGCTTGGACTGAGGGCAGTGCTGTGTTCAGTTGCGCCGAGCGCTCGCCCCCCTTCCGCAACGACAGGATCTTGTGTTGCAGTCCGTGATTTGCGGGAGGGAGTATGGCTGGCATCGAACTGTTTGTTCTTGTCCTCTTTGCCGTTTCGTTCCTCGCCGGATTGCTGGGATCGCTGATCGGTCTCGGTGGAGGGATCCTCGTTGTACCAGTCCTCACCTTGATCTTCCGTCTGGACATCCACCTGGCTGTTGGTGCAAGCATCGTCTCGATCATCGCCACCTCGAGCGGTGCAGCGGCTGCCTACGTGCGGGACCACCTCACCAATGTCCGTGCCGGCATCTTCCTTGAGCTCGCAACCAGCACGGGTGCCGTGCTCGGAGCACTGCTTGTCCCATTCTTGTCGAGTCGGATGCTCTACTTCTTGTTCGCCGCATTTCTTCTCCTGTCGCTCGGACCAATGGCCCGGCGGTTAGGCGAGGAAGTTCCGAGTGGGGTACGCCCAGACTGGCTGGCACGGCATCTGCGGCTTGGCGGGGCGTATCCCGATCGTGTGCTCGGGCGCGTCGTGACATACGAGGTCACGCGGGTGCCGGTCGGGTTCGCCATGATGTTCGTCGCCGGGCTCGCTTCAGCACTGCTCGGGCTCGGCGCGGGAGCGCTCAAGGTACTCGCGATGGACTGGGGCATGCGGATGCCGATGAAAGTCTCGACCGCAACCAGCAACTTCATGATCGGCGTCACAGCAGCGGCCAGCGCAGGCATCTACTTCTGGCGCGGCGACGTTGTTCCGGTCATCGCAACACCGGTGATGCTGGGTGTGTTGGCCGGATCGCTGGTTGGGGCGCAGTTGTTGCTCCGCCTCACCAATCGTCGTGTTCGTCAGCTCTTCATCCCAATTCTTCTTGTCATTGCCCTACAGATGCTGCTCCGTGGACTGGGAGTGTGGTGAGATGGACGAGCATGGAACCACCTTGTCCCCTGGTACCTCGCTCGGACAAAGCGCGGCCCAGGAGCGACTCGATCTTCTGATCAGCCGTGTCCTCCGGCTGGGTGTCATGGTCGCAGCCGTTATCGGGGCGGTGGGGTTGGTACTTTTCTTCGTGCGCGGCCCTCAGCCTGGGGAACCGCAGTCACTCCACGAACTCCTCACGCTGCGCGCCGGTTCGCTGGCCACGAGCCCGCAGCAGCTGCTCAAAGGCCTCCTTACTGGTCAGCCCGAGGACATCATGCGAGTTGGCCTACTCGTTCTCATCCTGACACCGACTGCACGGGTTGCGCTTACCCTGATCCTTTTCCTGCTCGAGCGCGACTTTGTCTTCGTGATCATCTCAGCGATCGTCCTTCTGATCCTGCTGTTGGGATTCGTGGGCATCGTTGGAGGATAACGTTCTTCGGGCCTCCTCCGGGTGTTGTGATCAGAAAACCGCGCCAACACTGCTTGTGTTACGATGGCTCGTACCGGCTCGACGTGGGGCCGGGTGGGGAACAGGCCGACTCTCAGGAGGAGAGGCGTCACCGTGCAGCGGGTGCGTCCGAGGCTATCACCGATGACCTCCAGTTCTTGTGACAACGAGACGCTTGGTCGCCTTTCTGAACACGTCGCCCGCCTCTATCGGATCTGGCTGACACTCGCGCTTATCCTCCTCGGCCTCGGGACAGTCCTCGACCTTGCCGAAGACGGGAAAATGGCCACAGAGACGATTCCTCTTCGCGATCTCGCAGTGGCGCTTGCGCATGCCGATCCTGCAGCGTTCGAGAGCATGGCACTGCTCATCGTCGCACTCGGGCCGGTTGCTGGGCTCCTCGCCATCATCGTGAGCTGCTTCCGGCAGGGTGACCGGCGGACAGCAGCATTGGCGGCGTTGGTGCTGTTGGTTGTTGCTGCACTACCGATCGCTCGCTCAGTCGGAGGACGTTGACGTGAGTCATTGGACCGAGCTCGCCATTCTCCTTGTTGCTGCGCTATCAGGGACACTCGGCGCTATGGTCGGGCTGGGTGGAGGCGTCTTCATGGTGCCGATCTTCTCCGCCTTCCTCGGGGTACCGATCAAATTCGCGATTGCTGCGAGCGCACTCGCCGTTATCGTTAACTCGCTCGGCGGTGCATCTGTTTATCTGCAACACCGTATGGTCAACCTCAGGCTTGCCCTCGTGATGCTGGTCGCCACAGCGCTCGGTGCGATCGTCGGCGCGCTCCTCGTCGCCTCAGCACCGGTCAACGCCTTACGACTTGTCTTCTCGCTGGCGCTCTACGCGATGATCGTCCTGCTCAGTCTCCAGCGTGCCACCGCACACCCGGTCACGACCGGCCCTGACCGATTTCAACTCGCGGCCAGCTTCTTCGATCCCGCTGTCGGCGGCCTCGTCTCTTACATCCCTCAACGCGTGCTCCTGGGCACTGCTTCGAGTACCGTCGCCGGGTTACTCTCTGGTCTCCTCGGAGTGGGTGGCGGCTTTGTCCAAGTCCCCCTGATGAATGTCCTGATGCGCGTCCCTGTGAAAGCGGCCGCCGCGACGAGCGCCTACATGATCGGCGTCACTGTTGTTGGCAGTGTGCTGCTCTACTACGCGAACGAGCTTTTTGTCCCCCAGGTTGCGGTGCCTGCTGCGCTCGGTGTCTTCCTCGGCTCGCAAGTCGGATCACGGTTGGGCCGTCGTGTCCATGGTCGCTGGCTCAAGCGCGTCCTCATGGTCATCCTGCTCTATCTCGCTACGACGCTTCTTCTGCAGGCCCTCGGTGTTCCGGTCCCCGGAACTCGCTGACTTCCAGCGAACCATGATCGCCCCTCGAACGTATTGCGTGCGGGTGCACTCATCGTCGAGTCGATGCCACATCGAGGGGAGGTCATGTGATGACAATCGTTCGCAACCGGTGGAGCCATCTCGCTGTCTTCGCCATTGTCGGATTGCTAGCGCTCCTCGTCCCTTCTCCCGCATCTGCTGCACGATCACGCCTCGGCGTGGAAACGCGCTTCCAAGGAGCACCCGATGTCACGGTCACAATCACGCTCACCGAGTTTTCGATTACTCCATCGTCGCTTTCTGTCCCACTTGGTGAGCCGGTCACCTTCATCGTCACGAACACGGGAGGAGCGCAACACAATCTCGAAGTCGAACTCGAAGCCCAGGGGATCGAACAACGACTCTTTGACACGAACCTGATGCCCGGCGAGACACGTCAGGCGACTTTCACCTTCACCGCGCCCGGGCAATGGATTATGTACTGTCCGGTTGGTAACCATCGCGCACTCGGTATGCAGGGCACTATCAGCGTCGCCCAAGCCGCCACACCAACACCGACCGTTGCGCCAACCACCACACCGCAGCCGGCAACACCGACACCGACAGCGGGCACACCGACCCCGTCGCCGACTGCAGCCCCGGGGCCATCCCCGACAGCTGCGCCGACTCTTGTCCCCTCGCCGACACCTCCGCCGCGACCGAGCGCAACTCCGACGTCTCGCCCCCAGGTGGTGCCTGCAACAGGGAGAGCGCAGCGCGGCAGCAGCACACTCGTAGCACTCGTCGGCCTAGCACTGCTCCTTGCAGGAGGAGTGACGAGCGCATGGGCAGCTAGACGACGACTCTCCTGACTGTGACAGCTGTCACGGCATCCAGGCACAGGCAGTGGGGAGTGTCTCAGCAGGCGGGACCGTCTCGTCAGTTAGCGCACGCTCGACTGCCTCTTGGATGCGTGCCGGGTCCGGAATTGGGTATCCCCCGGCCGCCCAGCCCCTGCTATAGGTGGGCGGCGTAAATCCGACGGTCACGACTGCCGTAGGCTCAATGGTGAGCGCGAGCTCCACGAGGGAGGGAAGCGCATCCAGCGGCACATTAGTCCGGACCGCCCCCTGCACGGCGTCAAGGATTTGCGGGAGTCGCAGGAGGACGGCGGGGAGCTCAGCCTGGCGGTAGAGCGCCGCCAGGACGCATCGCTGCCGCTGCATCCGGTCGTAGTCGCTCGTCCCGGTGCGCGACCGCACATACGCAAGCGCTTGATGCCCGTCGAGGTGTTGCCGACCAGCTGGAATCTCATAATAGCGCCAGTCTTCGCCCGGAAGTGGCGGCGAGAGCCATGTCGCGACCGGGCGTGGGACGTCGATCGTCACGCCGCCGAGCGCATCGACCACGCGCACAAAGCCACCCATATCAACCGTCGCCGTGTAATCGATCGGCAGGCCCAGAAGCTGCGCGAGTGAGCTGGCTAACGCCGCCGCTCCCGGGTCGACCGCACCAGGGAATCGGTCAGCCCGCTGCAAGCCTGCTGTGTAGAGTGCGTTGGCCAGATCGGGCCAGTATCCCTGTGGATAGTCCGCAGCGAACTCTCGTGGTATTGGAAGCCTAACGAAATTGCGCGGCACACCGAAGAGCGCTGCGCGTCCGGTACGGATATCGGCGACAGCGACAATGATCGTGTCCGCTCGCGCACTCCAACGACCCGGACCGGCATCAGTCCCAACGAGCAAGAGCACCAGACGTCCATCGTCGAGTGCCACTGCAAGTGGATCGGGGACTGGTGTTGGGACAGGTGTCGGCACCGCCGTTGGAGGTACTGTCGGAGTTGCAGGCGGCTCGTTTGTGGGTTGCGGTGGTGCGAGCTCACGGGCCGGTGGCAAACCCGCGCCATCTTCCGCCGGGACAACCATCCGGGTGAAGGGGGTGGGTGACAAACGCTGCCGGGGCATCGCTGGTGTGACCAAGAGGACTGGTGCTGTGCTCCAGCTGGCCGGGAGCGCGGTCGTGCGCCCAGTCGGGAACGTTGCCGTGAGGAAACGGTGCCACCGGAGAAGCCCATAGCCGACCATAACGTGCGGAAGAGCAAGCAGGAGGAACAGAACGAGCCAGCCGCCAGCCCACACCAGACGCTGCCACGTTGGCCTTTGACGATGCCACAAACCACTTAGACGAGCGAGATCAAGCAACGCAATGAGCCGATAGGCAAAGAGAGCGCCATTGGCGAGCAGGAGGAGTGCGATCGTCCCCGGACGGAGAAACATCATGATGCCCCAAGCCGGAAAGAGGACCACTCGCCCAGCGCTTACGCCGAGCACGAGCGCAGGCAGCATGGCGACTGTGAGGCCGCGTCGCCAGCGCCCGACCACAAGGTGACCGATGCCCGGCCACAGAACTGTCAGAAGGGCGGCGAAGAACGCGCGAACGCGAGGAGAGCGCTGATTGATCGCCGCTGTGTGGCTAACCAGCGGCGAGCTGCGCCCCACAGGCTCACACCCCATCCCTTCGCCTCCAACTAGGAGTGACATTTCAGTGATCTTACCGTACTGCGGCACTCTACGACCGACAGCGGTACCGATGCCCAACCGCGTTTACATTCGGGTAACCAAAGAACATTATCCTCGCAGAGGACAAGCCTGTAGGGCCGCGAAGGGATCGAAACGGTGGCCGAACAGATCGAGACAATGACGCCGCGTAGCCAGAGGATACGGGTATGGCTCGGACGGGTCCTCTGGCTGCTTGCTGGCAGCCTTCTGACGCTTCTCCTCTTTGTCCTCAGTGCTTGGCTCTGGGGACCCTCCCTGCTTGCGCACCGCACCGACTGGCCCTTCGAGCGCCAACTCGGACGCACGATGATCGACCGGGCCGCCGCACAGGGTGCAGCGCAGCTGACTCCTCCGAGCAGCGCTCGTCCACAAGCGCTCGAGACGGGACGCATCGTCTATCTCGGCGCGTGCTCCCAGTGTCACGGAGCTGATGCCGATGGCAAAGGATGGCTCGGTATGCTCAGCTATCCACCGGCCAGCGCGCTGAACGACGCCGACACCCAGGCACGCTCCGATGCAGAACTGTATTGGATCATCGCCAATGGCTTGAGCTTTACTGGCATGCCCGGTTTTGGCGATCGGCTCTCGGACGAGCAAATCTGGGCTGTCGTGACCTATCTCCGCAGTCTCAGTCCCAACACTCTGGCGCCCGTTCCCGTCATACCTACTCCCACAACGCAGGAACTCGCTGGCGCTGACTCAACACAGACCGGGGCAAGTCGCGGCGCCGCGCTTTATACGGCACTCGGGTGTGTCAATTGCCACGGTGCCGTCGGCAATGCACCGGGTCGCCTTGAACTTCGTGCCACCGACCAGCGGGCGGTGCGAGCAATCCGGGAAGGAACCGAGGAAGGAATGCCAGCGTACTCGACCGACGTCCTTTCGGAAGCCGATCTTCGTGCACTGCTTCAGTACATCGCCACATTCCGCACGTCGCGTCCCTAAATGAGCAGCAGACTTCCGCAATGCCGGACGCACACAAGCAGCCCTCGGCTCGCTCACCAGCCAGTGCTTTGCAGAACGATCAGTCCCAATGGAACCGAACGAGCGGGGCAGAACGCGCACACGCGGCTGATCGCGACGTCTGACCCGGTACGGGAAAGCTCCCCGGCCCGCGCAGAGAACACCAGTAGCGCAAGTGCTGCCACCTTCTGCGGTAGTCCCTCTAGACCACAAGCACTCGGGGCATGCCAGGAGCGAGTTGTCCGGCTGCTCAACATCTCAAGCCACACCAGTGCGCAGGCAACTCTTGGCCTAGATCTCCGCTACGCAAGACCCTCTTGACAACCGGTCACTGATGTGCTGTACTGAGAGTGCGGTTCCGAGGAGTCGGTAACGGCCCGCTCGGAAGCACTCAGCGCAAGCTGAGTGACTGCTCCGGACAACCGGACGGTTTCATCCCGCGCATGGCCCTGGAACGTGCGCGGTGATGATCCTGAACGGCGCCGAGTGGGGAGGTGAAACCTCGTCACGGCTCACGGAGGGGCGGGAACCGGGGCTCGTCGGAACCGCTTTTTCCGCCGCCGCTGTTCTCCCAGACCAACACCCGGCTTTATCTCCTTGGCCAATGGACACAGACGAGCCACCCTTCAGCCGACATTCCCGCATCGTCACTTGCGCTGGTCTGCTCTGTGTGTGACGATCCGACGCGGGTAACGACCCGCTGGCCAAGCGAGGAATGGGGAGTGCGATCGCTGGTACCATGTCGCCAGTGATATGGTCGGCGATCACCCTGACCGATCTGCACCGCTTTTCACGATCCGACCAGGCGGCTGCAACGGCTTGGCGCGCCCGCAAGTTCCTGGCAATGCCATGGGCTCTCCTGACACGCCTGTTGAGGAGCCCCCTACTCACGAACGACGAGGTTCACGGTGTAGTGGTACGCAGCAATCTGTGCGGCCGGACAATGCTTCGATCAAAACACGGCACTATGAGGCCGGTTTTGCTCCGCCCCAGTCACTTCTGATCCAGAATGTGCCTCACTGCACCCGCTGCTTTCAGCCCGCTGCCAGTGAGCACGATCACAACCGGCTCCACTGGCGTCCAACCACGTCGTCGTGCCGCCCGATAAGCCGCCGCTCCCAGCGCTGCGGTTGGTTCCACGTAAAGGCCTTGCCGCCACAGCAGCCGAGTAGTCTCGACCAGCAACGGTTCGGGCACTGCTTCTGGCCAACCACCGCTCATCCGAAGCGTCTCGAGCAGGAGCTCCCCTCTTGGTGGTCGGCCGATCCGTGTCCCCTCCGCTAGCGTCGCCCCTGGCTCTACTGGCTCCAACGCCTGATCTGGACGCATCCAGGCCCGCACCAGCGGTGCACAGGCTTCCGGCTGGGCAGCCACCAGAGCTGGCCCATTCCCGCCGAGGGCTTGGACAGCTAGGTGCGCCCCGAGCAGTAAACTTCCCCCACCGACCGGCATGAAGCACGCTGTCGGCCAACGTCGACCGAGTTGCTCCCACACCTCGAGGAGCCATGTTTTCGTGCCTTCTACAAAGACAGGATGCCAATTGTGACTCGCATAAGCCGTCGCTGGAGCTCGTCCCGCCGCCTGCGCCGCAGCGGCGACCGTCTCACGCGGCCCATCGACGAACTCGACCTCCGCTCCGTAGGCACGGGCCTGGACGATCTTCTCCGGCGAGGTTCCAGCTGGAGCAAAGACCGATGCCTCCAATCCGTGCAGCGCCGCGTAGGCGGCAAAAGCCGCCGCGGCATTCCCGGACGAATCCACTGTCACCCTGCGCACACCGTGGGCAGCCAAGAAGGCGAGAAGCACGCTTGCCCCGCGGTCTTTGAAGGAACCGGTTGGCAACAGAAAGTCCAGTTTAAAGCGCACCGACTCCCCATCGAGTTCTCCCTCGACCAAAGGCGTCATGCCTTCGCCGAGTGTGCGCGGTGATCGTCCGACCGGCAATGCTGCAGCATAGCGCCACAGTGTCGTCTCTTCGGCATCAATTGCGTCCGTGACAAGTCGGAGTGGCGGATCGATCCTCAACACACCACCACAACGTGGACAGCACCATGTTGTCGCTTCGGGTACCAGCAATACTGCACAACGCGTGCAGCGGTACGACCATTCCATAAAGCTCCCTCTCTCATCACTTGCTTGTCTGCCACACTCGACGCGTCGCGCAGCGACACACCGGACGACCGCGACAAGCCTACCCACTCATCCGCGCGGCCTGCTCCCAGACGCCCCACAGGCTCGCGCCTCTCGGTAGGGCGAACCATACTGCCGTTCTGTCCATACCACCTCACGCGTCGCGAATAGCAAAGAGCCGGCTTGGCAGCTGGCACCCAAGATCCCAGAGCCACCGATGAAACGCCCGCGCCACAGCACCCTCAGGTCGAAGCCTGCAGCCGACGGTCGCCCGAGACCAGTGCGCGATCATTCATCCGGTACTGCTGCTCAACCTTGCTGTGCATTCTGCCTCGGCCACCGTTTTCGCCCCTGTCGTTCGACGCCGATGGCACCACGACGGCGGCTCCTGGCCAGGATGCACTGGTGTCCCACTGTCCCGATGAGACGTGTCATCGCAACCACGGTGAGGGGACGCACGACGGTCACACTGGGAACATCACCTCACCCAGAGCGACCACGCACGTCCCCCGCCGAGATTGCGGAGTGCAGCGAGTAGCGTCGCTGTCACGCCTCTCCTTCCGGACCGAGCTGCCGCCGCCGATTTCCAGCGAGCCGGACCAACTCCCGCACGATCACGTTGCGCTGAATCTCGCTCGTTCCCTCGTAGATCTGAAGTAGCTTTGCATCCCGGAAGAGTTTCTCCACTGGATAGTCAGGGCTGTATCCATTCCCGCCGAAGATCTGTACCGCTTCGGTCGCCGCCCACATTGCCGCATCCGCAGCGAAAGCCTTGGCCACTGCCGCAGCGAGCGTATTGTCCTCGCCCCGATCTGCTAACCACGCCGCGAGATACGTCAACTGGCGAGCCGCATCAAGCCGGATCCGCATGTCGGCTAGCTTATGGCCGATCGCCTGATGACGAATGATCGGCTGGCCCATGGTCCGCCGATGCTGGGCATACGCCAACGACTCGTCCAAGCATCGCTGAATGATCCCCGCGCCAAAGGCAGCAACCATGGGCCGGGTCCGCCGCAGGGTCTGCATGGCGATGGCGAACCCATCCCCTTCGCGCCCGATCAAATTTGCTGCCGGCACGACGACATCGTGGAACTCGATCTCCCCGTTGGAGATAGCGCGCTGCCCCAGCTTGCGAAGTGGTCTCGTCGTGATCCCCGGGCTCTCACGCTCAACGACAAAGACGCTGATCCCGTTCCGCCCGGCAGTTGGGTCGGTCTTGGCAAAGACAACGAAGAAGCTGGCGATCGGCGCATTCCCGATCCAGCGCTTGTGTCCGTTCAAGACATATGTATCACCATGCCGCTCGGCGACCGTCGTAAGTGCTGCCACATCCGAGCCTGCGTCAGGCTCCGTCAAAGCAAAGCTCGCATACTCACCTGCCGCGAGTCTCGAAAGCCATCGCTGCTTCTGCTCCTCCGTTCCGGCGATGACGATCGGCTCGCCTGCCAGGCAGCTGGAGCACGCCGCCGCAGTGAAGCCTGCGCAGGCCCACGCCAGCTGCTCCGCGACCAACACCAACTCCATGACACCAAGCCCCCGGCCCCCGTATTCCCGCGGGATGGTGATCTCGGTCAATCCCTCGCGACGTGCCTCCACAATCAGCTCGTGCGGATGTCGCTCTTCCTGGTCGTAGATCGCAGCGATGGGCTTGACAACCGTCTCAGCGAAGCGACGCGCCCGAGCCTGGAGCTCCGCCTGCTCAGGTGTCAGCGTGAAGTCCATGTGAACCTCCCCCATGAATGCTCCTGCCACCCGCCCATGATTTAGGCATGGACTCACTTCCTTGTCGAGCCCTCAGCGTGGGACCGCTTGGTCGACAACCCACCATGCATCGCTTGACTTGTAGCCTGCGTTCAACGGTTAGGAGGTACGGTGCTTCCTCACGTGCCTGATCAGGGGTGCGATGGTGACGGCTAGACATGGTGTCCCTGCGCAATGCAACTCCTTTCACACACCAGTGCTCACCGGCTTGAGAACAACCCTCGCGTCTCATATTCTCCGGCGCGTCCGGTAGCACTACGCTCCACTGTGCAACGAGGAAACAGCCTGCATCCCTGCCACATGTTAGGGTCGGATGATCACCCTCAGCCTGCTCCCACGCGGTACGATTCGGCTGACAGGGTTGTCGAGCAACACTGCCACCAAAGAACGGGGGACAGCCATGACCCAGCCGACCATCGAAATCCAGATCAGCGACATCACGACGGTCGATACGGAAGCCATTGTGAATGCCGCGAATAATCGATTGTGGATGGGATCAGGCGTGGCTGGTGCGATCAAGCGTGCTGGGGGTGAAGAGATCGAGCGCGAGGCAGTGGCCCAAGGCCCTATCCGTGTGGGAGAGGCAGTCGTCACCAGCGCCGGTCGCTTGCCCTACCGCGCCGTGATCCACGCTGCAGCAATGGGCTACGCAGACGACGGCTCGCTGATCCCCGCCACTGCGGAGCACGTCTACGCCGCAACCCGTGCCGCACTGACGCGCTGCGCAGAACGAGGCTTGCGCTCTGTTGCCTTCCCAGCTCTCGGCACCGGCGTCGGCGGGCTCGACCTGGCTACCTGCGCTCAGGCCATGGTCCGCGCCGTGCACGACCACGCTGCCAGCGGCGCAGACCTCCCTCAGCGCATCGTCTTCGTGGTGCGCAATGAGGAGGCAGCTGAGGCCTTCCGCCAAGCAGTCGCTTCATGATCCGGGTACCCACACGTGCTTCCCCCAAAGCCACACGCTCGGTATGATGCCGCCGAAATGCAGGAGAGTGGCTCGATCGAGCAAGGAGGTTCCATGCAACAGTTTCGCATCGCTGTGATTCCTGGTGACGGCGTGGGTAAGGAGGTCGTCCCTGCCGGCCAACGCGTTCTGGAAGCAGCCGTGGCTGGCCAGGCGGTGCTCACCTGGCATGTCTTCCCTTGGGGATCCGATTACTACCGCGCCACCGGCGCCATGATGCCCCCAGACGGACTCGATCAACTCAGCCAGTTCGATGCGATCTACCTCGGCGCCGTCGGCGACCCCCCGCGCATCCCAGACTATGTCACGCTCTGGGGCCTCCTTCTACCAATCCGCAAGCGCTTCGACCTGTTCGTCAATGTCCGTCCCATCCGGCTCCTCCCCGGCATCCGCGGACCACTCCGCGACAAGGGCCCACAGGACATCGACATGGTCTTCATCCGCGAGAACACCGAAGGCGAGTACGCCGGTGTCGGTGGACGCGTCCATGAAGGAACGCCTCACGAGGTCGCTCTGGAAACCGCTGTCTTCTCCCGCTTCAACGTCGAACGGGTTGTCCGCTACGCCTTCGAGCTTGCCCGCACACGACGCAAGCATCTGACCAGCATCACCAAGTCCAACGCCCAGCGCTTCGGCATGGTGCTCTGGGATGAGGTCGTCCACGAGGTCGCACGCGACTACCCCGATGTCACCGTCACGTCCCTGCTCGTCGATGCCGCAGCCGCCCTCATGGTCCGAGCGCCAGAGCGCTTCGACGTCGTCGTGGGGAGTAACCTCTTTGCTGACATCCTCACCGATCTTGGCGGCGCACTCATGGGTAGCTTGGGCCTGCCACCCAGTGCTAACCTCGCCTTCGATCGACGGTACCCCTCCCTCTTTGAGCCGGTGCATGGCAGTGCCCCCGACATCGCAGGGCGAGGAATCGCCAACCCCATCGGCACCATCTGGGCCGGGGCAATGATGCTCGAGCACCTCGGACTCCACACCGCAGCAGCGCGCATCATGCGGGCACTCGAGCGGCTAACCCAGGAAGGGAAGGTCTTAACGCCAGACTTGGGTGGAAACGCAACAACCGACCAGGTCGCCGAGCGGATCATCGAGCTCCTAACGGAGTAGGATCCCATGCGGATCACCAGAGTACGACTACGCGAAGTTACGGGGACCTTCCACTACCGCGGCGAGTTCTGGGAGCAGCGCCTGGCGCGGCCACTCGATATCTACCCCGAACATCGGGCCGACCCACGCGAGTGGTGGCTCCCCGAACAGGACGGTCCCGGCCCGTACCGGCTGCGCCAAATCTTCCTTGAAATTGAGACGGACGAGGGAGTACACGGCCTGGCTGGCCCACTCACCCGTGACGTTGCACTGGTGATCGGCACACAGCTCCGCCCACGTCTTCTCGGCACCGATCCGCTCGCCATTGAGCGCCGGTGGGATGTACTCTACCGATCCCAAGTGCACGGACGCAAAGGGGCCGTCATGATGGCGATCTCGGCGATCGACTGCGCTCTTTGGGATCTGCGCGGGCGCTGGGACGATGCTCCAGTCCACCGGTTGCTCGGGGGGCCAGTCCGCACGGAACTACCCGTCTACGCCAGTACGCTCGGTTTTTCACTTGAACTGGATCGCGCAACGGCACTCGCCCGTCAGCTCAAAGCCGAAGGTTTTCGCGCGCAGAAGTGGTTCCCGCGCTGGGGACCAGCCGACGGCCGCGAGGGGCTGCGCCGCACTCTGGCACTCTTCAGCGCGTTGCGGGACGCAGTCGGGGAAGAAGTGGAGCTTATGCTCGACGCCTGGATGAGTTGGGACTGGGCTTACGCGCTCGCCGCGGTTCGCGAACTAGCCCCGTTGCGTCTTTATTGGATCGAAGAGCCATTCCTGCCCGATCAGCTCGAGGCGTACGCGGCGCTCCGTGCTCGATCACCGATCCCAATTGCCGGCGGTGAACACGAATACACCCGCTGGGGATTCCTGCCCTGGCTCGTGCGTGGCGCTGTGGACGTCATCCAACCTGACATCTACTGGGCCGGGGGAATCTCAGAGACCCTGAAGATCGCCGTGCTGGCAAGTACACATGGCATCCCGATGATCCCGCACGGCCATTCAGTTCCCGCGACGGTACAGCTGCTCGCCGCTCTCCCCGAACCGGTCGCACCCTGGGTAGAGTACCTGCTCAAATGGAACGAGCTCTTGCAGTTCTTCTTCCGAGAGCCGATTCAGCCAGAAAATGGGGTAATCCATGTACCAGAGCGCCCCGGGATGGGAGTTGAGCTCGATCCTGCCAAAATTGACGAGGAGCGAGAACTCGCCTGGGATAACTAGGCAGATCGCGTGCGTAGCGTCCCGGCAGCTGCGTCATGCACTCTTCCCCCGTGAGACGAAGTGTGACAGACGCAAGCGTCACACGTGGCTGAGGCGCATCCACCACTGTTCTCATCCTTCGCCTCGCATCAAGTACGATGCTGGTCAGGATTTCTTCGCCTCTCACGCCGAGGCACAGGGACGGTATCCGCCCGCCAGACGCAACCCGTTGCCACGGGAAAACGCAGCGGTGTGAGTGGGCGGCACCGGCTCCACCAGCCCGTTTGGGGTGCGTTTAGGCTCTCCCTTAGTTCCTCTGCCATACGTCTCTGCTCGTCATAGACTGTAAGCTTGGCAAGACACGCGCGGCGCATCGCCACACAGCGCTTCTTGTTCTGTCCGCCAATTGGGACACGTGGCAGCGCGAGCGAACAGGAGCGGGGGAGAGAGGACGGAACAGACGTGGATAGCTGGATCACCGAGATCCTCATCACGCTTGGCTATCTGGGCTTGTTCCTCCTACTTGTCTTGGAAACCGTCTTTCCGCCGATTCCCTCTGAGGTGATCCTTCCCTTGGCTGGGTTCCTCGCTGGCCGCAGCCACCTCGATATCCGCTTTGCCGTTGGAATTGCTACGCTCGGATCCTACACGGGTGCCCTGATCCTTTACGCGGCTGGGCGTTATGGCGGACGCTCCCTCCTTCTTCGCTACGGGCGCTGGCTACGACTCGATGCAAGCAAGCTGGGCACTGCGGATCGTTGGTTTCTCCGCTGGGGACCACTGCTCGTCCTCTGGGGACGGTTAGTCCCTGTCGCACGGAGCGTAGTGTCTGTTCCCGCCGGGACATTCCGCATGCCGTTTTGGCGCTTTAGCCTCTTGACGATTGTCGGAAGCGCGGTGTGGAACACACTCCTTATCGGGAGCGGCTGGTTACTCGGGGAAAATTGGGAATCCGTCGTCATTTGGGTAGACCGTTACACCACGATTGTCGCAGGGCTCGCCGCTGTCGCTGGCATCGTCCTGGCTCTCCTCACATATCGCTACTGGCGTACGCGCCGGCAGCGACCGCTCTCGCCAGATCGCTACCCCCAGGAAGCAGGCCAAAGGGAACAGCCGTGAGACAGTGCGTTTTGCTGGCCGAGCACGGATCGTTCCGGGCACAAACCGACATCGTGTGAACCTTGCTCCTCTGAAAGCCATTCACCACTGGGCAAACTGCAATGCTTTATGCACACTGAAGGGCACGAAATATTCTCAATATACCGCACATCCTGAGCATCATTTACCCAATCTGCTCCCGTTGAGGAGGCAAACACTCTTACCCTTGCCACTGTGCAATCTAGTGGCGCAGAACGGAGACGAAATGCTCATCGTCTTTCGGTGACACGGGCAGGCACGTTCGTGAGAGGTGAGACACACCTCACCCGCGGTCAAGCACCTCCAGCACCCGGCCGAGTTGCTCAAGTCCCTCGAGCGTATTGGGCTCGATGCGAAGCTGCAAGTGGCGGACGCCAGCACGCGCGTAGGCCCGGAATTCTTCTGCGATCTCCTCCGGCGTCCCACGGACTGGATCAGCAACCACCCCGTAGATGCGGCCATGACCAGGAAAAGCGACAAGTGCGGAGGCAGATAGCGTCACCGTGCTCGGATCCCGTCCCTCGGCCACGCACGCAGCGCGGAACGCCTCCAACTGTGGACCAAGGCCAGCCGCGCGATTCCCAGTGAAGTCGTAGTACGTGTTCCAAATATCCGCGTAGCGTGCAGCTAGACGCAGAACCCGTGGCCCGTTACCACCGATTAGGATCGGCAAACCTTGCGGCCTCGGACCACGGGGGCGTAGCAGACAGTCACGTACGGTGTAGAACTCCCCAGCAAAATCGATCCAGCCATTCCGCAACAGGCCATGGATTATATGGAGCGCCTCAGCAAAACGACTCACACGTCGCTCCCAAGGAAAGCCGAACCGGCGGAACTCCTGCTCGGTGTTACCGGCGCCGAGGCCGAGGATCAGGCGACCACCGCTGATCTCGTCGACCGTCTCGGCCATCTTGGCGATGAGCGCAGGGTTGCGCCAATTCGTACAGACAACGAGCGTTCCCAGTGTGATCCGCTCGGTTACAGCGGCAAAGGCGGAAAGCAAGGACCAACACTCCCAGATCCCCTCTGGCTCACCATCCGGCGTTCGATACAGCAGGTGATCCACAACCCACAGTGAGTCCAGACCGATATCCTCGGCCAGACGAGCCATCGCCTTGAGGTCAGTCCACCGCGGAAGCCGTCCATTCCAGCGAAATTCGCCTTGTGGCACGAGGATACCGACCTCAAGTGGCCTTCGACGCGACGACTCAGGCATCTCGCCCCCTCCCTTCTGGCACGTCAAAGCGCGCACCTCACTTTTTCGCCGAGAACGTCACCATCGACAAGGGGGCAAGACCACGGAGGGGCGAAGAACTTCGCCGAACAACATCCGCTACACGCGCAACACAGAGGATTGCGCTGTTCAGTCCAGCAGCTTTTTCCTCGGACCAGATCTTCGTGCCCCATCTCCTCACCCTGTCCCCCACGATAGCGGTACTCCAGGCACGCTTGACCATCGTCATGCGATCACCGTGCCCAGTGTAGCGACAGGTTCCAGGAGCAGAGAGCGGCCAAGAAACTGGCGCTCTCCCGTACGCATCTTCCTCTTCTTGCGTTAGGATCGCGCGGGAGGTTCGAGATGCACCTCGCTCGAGGCTACTGGCAGCGTGCTCGACTGGCGACCTTTATGCTCGGGCACTTCAGCGTCGATTTTATGAGTGGACTTCTGCCAGCGCTCTACCCGCTATTAGCACTCGAGCTCAAGCTCGACTACGGGGCGATCGGCGCACTCGCCCTCGCCTATACCGCCGCTGTCTCCCTGACCCAGCCGCTCTTCGGGTATCTTGCCGACCGCTGGGGCGTGCGACATCTCGCGCCGTTGAGCCTGGCCTGGTCCGGACTCCTCCTGAGTCTCTACGGGTTTGTCCATCATCCAGAGCTCCTCTATCCGGTGGCGTTTCTGGCCGGCCTCGGTTCGGGAGCGTACCACCCGGTCGGTGCCTCCCGTGCCGCACAACTTGCCCCCGAACAGCATCGGAACACGACAATGTCCGTTTACACCGTCAGCGGCACCGTGGGGTACGCGCTAGGTCCGTTGGTTGGTGCCCTGGTGTTTCGCGCCTTTGGGTCGGCCGGAACACTGGTCGCGCTCCCCCTTGGACTCCTCGCCGCCATACTCGTCCGTTGGGGACTCGGTCGCTTCACTGAGGCTTCGTCCAGCCAGCGGTCTCACCAGGCTTCCCCACATCGGACAGACTGGCGCGCTCTCGCGCCGATCCTGGCGATTGTCATGTTGCGCAGCTGGACGTTCATGACCGTCGCGACCTTCGCCCCTGTCTGGTATCGAGAAATGGGGTATGAACTCTTGTACGGCGTGGTTGCAACTGTCATCGTGGCTAGTGGTGCACTAGGAACGCTCCTGGGAGGGATCCTGGCCGATCGTCTGAGCTCCTGGCGGGTCCTCCTGGGCTCGCTCCTCCTTGCCGTCCCCGCTCTCTTGGCCTTCGCCGCGAGCGGTGGTCCGCTCGGGCTGATCGCTGCGGCGGCCTTCGGCTTACTCGCTGACGCCTCAATCTCGATCACACTGGTGGCAGCGCAGCGACTGTTACCCGGGCGAACCGGCGTCGCCTCCGGCTTCATCCTCGGTATGGGATTCGTCACTGGGGGCATCGGCGCGCCCGTGACCGGTTGGATTGCCGACCGTATCGGTCTCCAGCTCGCGCTGGCCTCAAACGCAACGGCTCTCCTCGCTGCACTCGCACTCTGTTGGGTCGTACCCGCCTGGGTCTTCCGCCGCCCAGCACTCGCCAGCGCTTCCGGCGAGCGCCTGACGGCAACGAGCCGCTGACATGTCCAGTAAGCACCGCGAAAGGCTCGCAGGCCTCCATTGCAGCAGAGGCCTGCGAGCCATGGGTCGTTCAGCTGTGGCACGCACTCAATGAGCCGTCACTATATACCGCTCGCGCAGGCGACGAGCCGCCTCGACCATATTCTGCAGTGACGGCCAGACTTCCTCCGGCCGGCGCGTCTTCAGTCCACAGTCCGGATTCACCCAAAGCTGCTCAGGACGCAGATACTGTAGTGCCTGCTCAAGGAGCTGCAAGATCTCCTCAACGCTTGGGACACGTGCTGAATGCACGTCATAGACGCCGGGTCCGATCTGCCGTGGGTATTGGTAGTCCTGGAAAGCCTGGAGGAGTTCACCGTGACTACGACTATTCTCGATGGAGATCACATCAGTGTCGAGAGCATCGATCGCCTCGATGATGTCGTTGAACTCGCTGTAGCACATGTGAGAGTGGATCTGCGTGTCGTCCCGCACTCCGGAGCTCGCGAGCCGGAAGGCACGCACTGCCCAGTCGAGATACTCCGGCCAGCCGGCACGCCGCAGCGGCAATCCCTCCCGTAGAGCCGGCTCGTCGATCTGGATAATGCTGATTCCCGCCGCCTCCAGGTCACGCACTTCATCCCGCAACGCCAGCGCGATCTGGTAAGCGACCTCACGACGTGGAATGTCCTCTCGCACGAAAGACCAGTTCAGGATCGTAACCGGTCCGGTCAACATCCCCTTGACCGGCTTTTGTGTCAGCGACTGTGCATAGCGGCTTACCTCGACAGTCATTGGTTTGGGACGCGCGACATCGCCGAAGATGATCGGCGGTCGTACGACACGGCTCCCGTACGACTGCACCCAGCCATGCTCAGTGAGGACGAACCCCTCGAGCTGCTCGGCAAAATACTCGACCATGTCCGGCCGCTCGAACTCACCATGTACCAGGACATCAAGACCAATCTCTTCTTGCCGCCGGATCACGTCGGCGATCCGCTCGCGAATGAACGTCCAGTACTCCTCGTCGCTCAGCTTACCGGCCCGCCAGCGAGCCCGCACCTGCCGTATGTCGGGGGTCTGCGGATAACTCCCGATAGTTGTCGTCGGAAAGAGCGGGAGCTGGAAGCGTGCCCGCTGGAGAGGCTCACGCACCTCATAGGGAGACGAGCGCCGGAAGTCGTCTTCGGTCAACGCGGCAAGACGCTCGCGCACATCGCGGCGGTACAGACGCGCCCCGTCCAGTGCAACGCGGAAGGCCTCCGCGTTCCGTTCCAGTTCCTCGAGGATCGCCTGTCGTCCCTCGTTCATGGCGCGGGTAAGAATGACGAGTTCCTCGAGGCGCTGCTCCGCGAACGCCAAGAGTGCGCGTACTGGTTCGGGAAGCGAGGTCTCCAGCCGGACATCGTGCGGCAAATGCAGGAGCGTGCAGGATGGTTGCACCCAAATTCGATCCGGCGTGACGTGCTCGGCGATCTCTTCCAGCTTCTCTAGCGCCTCGACCAGATTCGTCCGCCAGACGTTCCGCCCATTGACCACCCCGGCGCCGAGCACCTTCCCTTGTGGGAAGCCGTGCCGGTTCAACAAGGCACGATTCCCATCATCGCGGACGAAGTCGAGGCCGATCCCCTCGATCGGCAGGCCAGTGACGACGTCCCAACTGGCGTCGTCCAGGCTCCCATAGTAGGTCTGTAACATGATCCGCGGGCGCGTGCTCGCATGACCGAGAGACTGGTAGGCCCGGCGAAGAAGCTGGAGTTCCTCCTCGGTCCGATCCTGGACCAGCACCGGCTCGTCGATCTGGACCCATTCCGCGCCAGCACGAGCCAAGCGCTCCAAAACCTCAATGTAGATCGGTATGAGCTGATCGAGATGCTCAACCAGAGGACGTGTGTGCCGCTTACCAAGGAGCAGGAGGGAGAGCGGCCCGAGTAGAACCGGCTTGGCCGGGCGGCCGAGGAACGCCGTCGCCTCAGCAAACTCCTCAAACGGCTTAGCGCTGGCCAAGCGCGGCCCGGGAGCATCGAATTCCGGTACTAAATAGTGATAGTTTGTGTCAAACCATTTGGTCAGTTCCAGCGCGGGAATGCCGGGCGCGCCGCGCGCCATCGCAAAGTACGTTCGGAAACTCACCTCTGGTTCCGGTGGGCCAAAGCGCTCCGGTACGAGACCAACCAGGCAGATCGTGTCCAACACGTGGTCGTAGAAGCTGAAATCGTTACACGGGATGAGATCGATCCCCGCATCGCGTTGCACGCGCCATGCAGCTTCGCGTACTGCGCGCCCAGTCGCAAGCAGGTTCGCCTCGTCGCTCTCGCCGGCCCAGTACCGTTCCAACGCGCGCTTGAGTTCGCGCTGCTTCCCGATCCGAGGGTAGCCGAGGAGAGAACTCTTGGCCATGGGACGCTTCCCCCCTTTGGAGCCCACGCATGTTCAGAGAAACCGAGGCGACACTCGCCCCTTGTGGGCGACGATAACACGCACCGTCGCCACGCGTCAAAATGCGCTAACGGGCAGACGCTGCACCACCAGACTCAGGCGCGAGCAGGAACCTTGGTCAGCCCCGATGAGGCAGCGAACGTCGCCGACGGCACTACGTTGCAGCCGTCCACGTGGGGAAGCACCGGGCGAGCTCGCTCTTTGCACAGCGCCCGCTCATGAGTCGGCTGCTTCCTCAGCAGCTCCTTCACTGGCCAAGCGCCGGATCATCCGTGCAATTTCTGGCTTCATAAAGTAGATCCGCCGGCCTGGCGCCTCGTCGCCGCCAGTACGGAACTCGACCGGCTCCTCCTTGTGTGGGAAGCGCCGCATCGCATGCCCGACCGAACTCAAGCGCCCCCCAATAACCCGAGCCGGCACCCCGAGCGCTCGCTCGAGTTCGACCATCGGATACCCTTCGGGACGTTTCGCAATCTCAGCCAAGATCTGTCGGGCCCCGTCCTGCAGCCGACTCCAGAACTGCCGGAACTCTTCGAACGTCCAAGCTTCTCGCTCACCAGGAACCCGGGGCATCTCACTCACTTCGAGTTCTCCTGCCGCCAAGCCAGCGAGACGCTGGAGAACTTCTTGAATCGCACCGATTTCCTGAGAATCACCCTCGATAGTGATCACGATCCGAGCCATCGTCATCCTCCGTCAAAACACCAACTTACACTGTCAACATCAGCATTCTACTCTCTCACAAGAGCTCGTGCAAGCCCCACTCACATCGTACCTCTGCCGTCTCAACCTGCCTCAGTATTCTGTCCAGAATCGTTTCCGAACCACTGCGTCGGCACCGAGCCTTCTACTGCCAAGACTCCGGCTGGAGCAAAGAAAGGAAAATCAAAACGTACACCCTCTCCGGCACGATGACCCGGAATGGGCATCAGGCGCGCTGTCAGCGGCTTGCCGAGACGTGTCGCGAGTGTGGCCATATCGAGCACGATACCACTCAGCTGCGCCGCCGTAACGTCGCCGGGCAAAGGAACAACGTCTAACCCGACACCACAGACCGCAGAAACCAAGAGGAGGCTGTGAAGATGCAAACGGCCTTCCCGCGCTCGCGTACCTAGGACAGCGTCCTCTAACACCGGTACCATGAGACCGCAGAAGCCAGTACGCGGCACCGGGAGTCGCTGCAGGACACGCGTGATCATCGCCGCCACCGCGAGCATGCCTGGTCCCCCAAACGGGACCAACCCCAGCCGCTCGAATGCTGCGGCGACACTTCGCCGTTCCTCCGGATAGGGAGCCAGGGAACAGTCAAGTCCGAGGAAGCGCACACCCAATGCCTCAGCGAGTTCCTGAGCCGCGCGTACCACGCGCGTAGCCACTTCCGTCAAGCGCTCCTCTAATCGCCGTTCGGCGTCCACGAGATTCGGCGCCTTGCTTAAGACCTCGACTGCCTCATCCGCCACTTCCCAAGCGATCGCCAACGCGGGTGATCCCCCATCGTGATATGCTGCTGGGAAGAACGGGATACCTGGTGGACAAAGGGCAAGCGCTGCAAAGCGCAAGTTCCCGAAGCCCTCTGGAGTCTGCTGGGCGAGGGTCGCTATAACCTGTCCACACTCACCAACAGCCGGCAACGATATCGCTCCCACCTCGTCCGTGACCGCGAGTGCGGCGAAGAGCCGCTCTTCTCGAACCAGTGCCTCGAGCATCCCTGGTATCCACGCACGTTCGTGCGGTCGAGCTGGTCCCATGGAGACATAGTCGAAGCCAAGCGTACTGGCCAGTTCACACAGCTGCCGTGCGAACTCCGGTACCTCAGTCGGTGACACAATGGTCGGGAAAGGCTGGGTCGCTAACCGCACGGTCTGAAGCTCGAGCACCTTTCCCACCAAATACTCGCGCACCCGTGCGGCAAGCCCCGCGATCTCCTCCCCATTCGTGATCGTCCCGGTGCGCCAGATCGCCTTCCACCCAATAGTCACCGCTCGCACACGCATTGTCGCTCCCTCCCAACCTGGCCGCACCCACCGTGTCGACATCGCTATACTGCCACTGAAGCGGAAGGTGCGGACGGCCATGCTGTCCCTTCCCCGAGCAATACGGTTGGCTCTGGAGCAGGTTCCGGCTCGTGTCAGCCTCTCCTTTTGCGATCTCGATCGTCAGTGGAAGATCGCACACGACGCTGATCACCCTGTCACTGCTGCGAGCACCATCAAGCTGCTTGTGCTCGTGACCCTCTACCGCGCGTTCGCCCGTGGTGACCTTGACCCTAACGAGTCAATAGCGCTCACGCCAGACGCGGTAGTTCCCGGCAGTGGCGTCCTCCGTTGGCTGCGACACCGGCCAACCCTGACGTTGCGCGACCTAGCTGTCTTGATGGTGATTGTCAGCGACAATACAGCGTCAAACCTGCTCATCGAGCGTCTGGGTTGGTCAGCCTTCGCAGCGCTGGCGACCGAACTCGGTCTTGCCCAGACCGCCCTCCGCCGTCGCTTCGCCGGACGTGCTGCGCTCCCTGGCGAGGAAGAAAACGTGACGAGTGCCCGCGATCTCGCTCAGCTCCTGGCATCCCTGGAAAAGGGTAAGATCGTCCCGGAAGGGCCATGGCTTGAGGATCTACGGACGATTCTGACTGCGCAGCAGTTTCGCGACATCATCCCCGCGCGACTCCCGGCTGATGTCCGCGTGGGGAACAAGACCGGTAGTTTACCAGGTTTTCTCCATGATGCCGCGCTACTTTGGGCCCCGCACGGCCGAGCCACACTCGTGCTTCTCGCCCGCGATGTCCACGATGCAGAGCTCACTCGCCGCGCACTCGCCGATCTGGCTCGTGCAGTCTATGACGAGTGGTGGATGGAGACGAACCGTAAGCCATCCGACAGTTGATGAGAGGAGCAAGAGTAATCAATGACCACGCCACGTCATGTCGGTGAGCCACCAACTGCGGAACGCGTCCTCATCATTGGTGCCCATCCGGACGATCCGGAATTCTTCTGCGCTGGGACAGTTGCTCGCTGGGTCGCGGCAGGCACGAGCGTGCATTATGTCGTTGTGACCTCTGGCGACAAGGGTATGCCTGAAGACTGGGGCACCCACGAGTCCTTCGCCGAAGTCCGCGAGGCCGAGCAACTCGCGGCAGCTCGCGAGCTCGGCGTCCAAGGCGTGACCTTCTTGCGCCTTCCGGACGGGGAGGTCTTCGACTCGCTTGCGCTCCGCGCACAGCTCACCGCGGAAATCCGCCGTTTCCGGCCCGATATCGTGGTGACGCATGATCCCCTGACACGCCTTTACCGCCAACATCCTGATCATCGGGCGGTCGGCGCGGCAGCACTCGCTGCAGCGTTTCCCGCCAGTCGATTGGCAACGTTCTTCCCCGAACAACGTGCGGCGGGTCTGCAACCGCACGTGGTGCGGATCGCCTTGCTCTTTGGCTCCGACCGCCCCGATACGTTCGTTGACATCGCGCCGGTCTTTGAGCGCAAACTGGCAGCACTCCGCTGCCACACGAGCCAGTTGGGCGCTTTCCCAGGGGGAATGGAAACGCGCGTCCGCACGCGAGCACGTGAGGCTGGGGCTCCCGTCGGCTTGGAACTCGCCGAGGCATTTCTTTGGGTCGACCTCGAGTGAGTTCAACGCTGGCCAAGCAGCGCCTGCACGCGCGGAATCACCTCTTCGATGAAGCGACGCGCCTGCGTGACATAGTCCCCAGCGACCGGCCAGAAGATAAAGGTGTCCATCCCACTTTCCGCGAATCGGGCAATCGCGTCGGCCCAGTCATCCACCGAGCCACTGAGGAAGCCGGGGCGATTCACCCGTAGCGAGCGACTTCCCGGTACGTCGAGGACCCCGAGCAGGTTATAGAGCCGGCGGACTAATCGCGGATCTCGGCCAGCCCTCACTGCACCTTCGTCAACCAGACGATTCACCTCGACCAACCGTTCGGGCAGGACATACGGCGTGGAGATCGTCAGACCATCCGCGAGTGCTCCGGTGAGGCGGAGCGCATGCGGTCGGATGGCACCAACCCAGAGCGGAATCGGATGCGCTGGAGCTGGACCGAACGTGAGTCCACTGACTCGAAAGATGCGTCCCTCGTAGGTTACTGGCCGTCCGGTACCCGCAGAGTCCCAGAGGAGACGGCAGAGTCGCAATGCATCCTCGAGTGCAGTCAGCGCTTCATGCGGCGACCAGCGCGGCCCACCCATTGCCGCGATCCCGTCCCAGAAGGCACCCGCACCAAGGCCGAGCTCTACACGCCCACCACTCAGTCGATCGAGCGTCGCCGCAGCCTTGGCCAGCATGACCGGATGACGCAGGGCGAGTGTGGCCACGTTCGTGAGCACGTGGACACGCTGCGTCCGCAGCGCAACAGCCGTCAGCATTGTCCAGGTCTCAGCGAAACGTGGGTTGTAGGCATGATCCTGCATCGCGATCAGTGCGAGGCCAGCTTCGTCTGCCAGTGTCGCGAGGGCAGCTGTCTCCTCCGGACGATCGACCACCGGATCGATATTCAGCCCGAACCGTATCGTGCGTTCTGTGCTCATTCGGTTCTCCGTTCTCGGCGGTTCGAACTCAGACAACCCGACCCTGCTCCTGTTCAATTGCCGGCAAATTGGGCCGCTTTCTGAGCACGTTCACCGGCCTGTACCCGCGTCCGCTCTCGGTCAGGAACATTTGCCGCCAGCCATACACTCATGGCAGAGAGCGACCGCAATCGATAGCACCGCGCGAGCGTGCCGGTAACGACGCGAGCTGTCGTCACACTTGATGAACCCAGCAACCAGGGAGCGATTAGTTCGCTCTGTAGACCAGCCAAGAGTATCCGGTCGAGCTCTCTTGCCGCAGTTCTGACGATGCACTCACGTCGCGCCTCTTGTGGCAAGTTTGCAAGTTCCTCAGGACGAGACCCCTGCCGACACTTCCGGCGATTGTCCCGAGCCAGGGTATTAGAGCGTCCATCCTGCAGCGTATCAGACACGAGCCACCCATTCACTTCTCCATTGCACCCCAGTGACCAGGGCACCAGCGACACCCGTCATAGCCGCGAGAGCTAACCAACCGGTCGTGATCCATTAGCGACCGCACTTCCCGAGCCCAGCGACCAGATCCGCTCTCCGCCCGAGCGTTGCCCATCCGAGAGGTGACCGGCACGCGGGATACGCCAGGACACGTTCTCGACTCCTGGCGAACATCCGGTCATGACACTCGCACTGTCGAAAAGCAACCTCACTTACGATGACCATCTGCTGCCCCGCAAGGACGCTCTCCGAGCTGCGGAGCGAGCCATTACGCAACGATGCACGAACTCATCAATTCCGTTCACCATGAGTCGAGGCGGGAGCACCATTCACTCACACAGCAGCTTCCCGCCCCGCCTCGCGCTCTTTGGAAAATGGAACGGGGCAAGGTTCTTCTTGCCCCGTTCTAAAGCCTCAGGCTGCCTCCTTGCGGACGAGCTCCACCTCGATGAAGACATCCACCATGTCACCGACCAGCCAACCACCAGCCTCGAGCGCTACGTTCCAACTCGCGCCAAAGTCGTGTCGGTTGATCTTCGTGCGCGCCTCGAAACCCGCTCGTACGCCACCCCATGGATCCTTGGCAACGCCGTGGAACTCCGCGTCGAGCGCAACTTCCTTTGTGACACCACGGATCGTGAGATCACCGATCACACGAAAACGATTCCCACCGAGTGGTTCGATCCGCTTGCTCACGAAGGTGATCGTTGGATAGTGCTCGACATCCAGAAAGTCAGCCGACCGCAGATGTGCATCACGCCGCTCTTCACGTGTATCGATGCTCGCAGCATCGATGGTCACTTCCACCTTCCCGTTCTCCGGATGTGCCGGGTCAAACTCGACCCAACCGGAGAAGTTCTTGAACTGACCGCGAACCGTCGTCACCATAAGGTGCCGAACGGCAAAGGTGATCTGGCTGTGCGTGGGATCGATCTCCCAGCGTGCGAGACCCGTTAGCTCCGGTGCAACGGTTGTCACTCCCGTCCTCCTTCCGTTGACACGCCACTTGCTACGCACTTCGTAGCAACTACGAGTATCATAGTATCGGGGTGACCGGTTGTCAAGGATCCAGTCACACCCGGCACCGTTCTTGGTGCACCTACGCGGCAATCCGCGTCCACCTGCACGCCAGCGCTGCGACGCGTGAAGCACGAGCTCCGCTGGCGCGTTACAGCCTTGTCGTGAGTGGTCTGCGCTCGGTGAACGGAAAAAAACCGCATGCGCATCTGTCCCCCACACCTCTTGGTAGAACGTCGCCGAGCGGAGACAGGCAACGACGAGCGCGGTATTGCTTTCGGCTGTTCAACACTTTGCTGTGGGTGTCGAGATGCGGCGGACACGTCTCTATGATCCTCATACGGTACAATGACGGAGCGAGGATGAACGATGCGACGCGACACTCATCAAGAAGCGACTTGCCCGATCGCCCGCGCGGCACGTCTACTCGGCGACCACTGGGTACTCCTGATCCTGCGCGAACTGGCACAAGGGAACCGCCGGTTTCAGGAACTCCTGATCGGCACCGGGATTAGTCCCGCTGTCTTGTCCCAGAGGCTGCGCTATCTGGAGGCGGAGGGGCTTGTAACACGGCATGCGTATGCCGAGGTTCCTCCGCGTGTGGAGTACGCACTGACGGAGAAGGGACGGGCTGCGCTACCAGTCATAGAGCAGCTGCGCGAGTACGGTGAACGGTGGCTTGCGCCGGAGCCTCTGTCCGCTGAGGACGAGAGAATACCCCACAACGCATCTGGTGCGCCCACCACATGAACGACGAGGATTCGTGCCAGTGCGCATCGTCTCGCTGCTCCCGAGCTTGACCGAGATTGTCTGGGCGCTCGGCCTAGCCGACCAACTCGTCGCCGTCACGCATGAGTGTGACTATCCGCCTGCTGTACGCTCCAAGCCGCGCGTCACGCGCAGCCTACTTCCGCCTGGACTGAGTCAAGCGGAGATCGACGCCGCCGTGCGAGAACGCGTTGCCGCTGGACTCCCCCTCTACGAACTCGATACTGCACTCCTTCGAGCGCTCGAGCCCGATCTGATTCTTACCCAAGCACTCTGCCCGGTCTGTGCTGTCTCGGTCGACGACGTCTGCCGACTCGCCGCCACACTTCCACGACCACCGCGCGTTGTCTCCGTCGAGCCAACGACCCTGCGAGAGATCTTCGACTCGATTCTCACGGTCGGGGAGGCCACTAATCGCCCGCACACTGCGCATGCTGTGGTCTCCGCACTTGAGCGGCGACTCGCTTGGATTGCCGAGCGCGTTGGTGAGCCAGCAACCCGACCGCGCGTCGTTTGCTTGGAGTGGCTCGATCCGCCGATCGTCGCCGGCCACTGGGTCCCAGAGATGGTCGCGCACGCTGGCGGTGTGGACGTGCTCGGCATCCCCGGACGTCCCTCCTTCACGGTGACGTGGGAACGCGTGGCCGAAGTGGCCCCGGATATCCTTGTTGCGATGCCCTGTGGTTACGATCTCGAGGAAACACGGCGGCTGAGCAGCGAACTCCTCGCGCATCCGGCACTGCGCCTGACACCGGCAGTCATCAGGGACGCGGTTTGGGCTGTCGATGCAACGAACTTCTTCAGTCGTCCTGGTCCACGAGTGATACACGGCGTCGAAATTCTTGCCGCACTCTTTCACCCCGAGCGCTGCGTCCTGGATCCCCAGCGGCACGCCGCACCGGTTCGGCCTATGCATCTCTTTCCATCGGTATGAGTCGCGTGGCAACCCTCACGAGCCATCTGAGCCTCGCACTTGCCACCATCGGTGGAATTGTGGCTTTCCTCTATCCCTTCCTGCTCGCGGCACTCGGCTCAGAAGTCCCACGGCAACGTGGTGTCGAAATCGTCTTGCTTTTCGCGCTCCTTGCGATCGCCTCGCTCGTTGTGCTCCTCACGCAGCTCACCGATGAGCGCTTCGCCCAGGCGGAGCACTCGCGTGCGGTCGCTCTGCTCGCGGTGCTCGTTGCGATCGACTCCGTTTTGCGGTTCATTCCCAGTCTGATCGGTGCAAGCCCGATCTTTCTGCTGATCATCGCGAGCGGCTACGTCTTTGGCACACGATTTGGCTTCTTAATGGGCTCGCTGACATTGCTGATCTCAGCTGCCCTCACCGGTGGCATAGGCCCGTGGTTACCGTTTCAAATGCTCTCCGCTGGCTGGATGGGTGCCACAGCCGGATGGTTACCACGGCGTTCAGGAAGAACCCGGCGATTCTGGCTGGCTGCGTTTGGCGCCTTCTGGGGCTTCCTCTTCGGCGCACTGATGAACCTCTGGTTCTGGCCGTTCGCCGCGCCAGGCATCACCGAAAGTGGTGGGCTCTACTGGACGCCAGGGATGTCGCTCAGCGAAACCCTCCACGCCTATGCCCGCTTTTATCTCACCACCTCACTGCTTTTCGACGGCACACGCGCCCTCGGGAACGCCCTTCTGGCCTTACTCCTGGGTGAGGCCGTGTGCCAGGCGCTCGAACGGTGGCGAGACCGTCTCGGTTGGCGGCCGTGGCACGAGCTCGTTGCGACCGACTAGATCGCTCCCGCTTGGCGCATCGCCGCGATCTGATCACTGGTGTAGCCGAGATCCTGCAGGACCTCGTCAGTGTGCTCGCCGAGCAATGGTGGATGCCGCCGGATCACCGCAGGTGTTCGCGAGAACCGCCAGGGGAAGCCTGTCTGATCCACTGTCCCTAAAGTCGGGTGCGGGATGCGCTGGCGAAGCTCCAGGTGCTGTACTTGGGGATCCGCAAAGACCTCTGGCACAGTGTAGATTGGCCCACACGGAACTTGCGCTGCATCGAGGCGGGCAACAATCTCAGCGGTCGTGAGGGTACGCGTCACTGCCTCAATTCGTTCGACGAGTTCGGGCAGATTCGTGATACGACCAGCATTGGTCGCGAACCGAGGATCGTCAAGTAAGTCATCGAGTCCCAACGCTCGGCACATGCGAGTGAAGATGGCATCGTTACCTGCAGCGATGTTCACGTGACCATCAGCGCTTCGAAAGGTCTGGTAGGGCGCGACAATCGGATGCGCATTCCCGGTGCGCTTCGGCACTTCTCCAGTTGCGAAGTAGATCCCAGCCTGATACGTCAGGAGAGCTACCTGGCCACCAAGCATCGACGTGTCGATGTACTGGCCCTCACCGGTCTGCGCTCGATGATAGAGCGCCGCGACGATCGCGAGCGCGGCAAACATGCCCGCGCCGATATCGGCGATCGGCACACCGAAACGAACCGGCTCGCCATCAGGAAAACCCGTCACGCTCATGAGGCCCGACATGCCTTGGACGATGAGGTCATATGCCGTACGATCCTTGCCCGGGCCTGTTTGCCCAAAGCCAGAAATCGAGCAATAGATGATCTCTGGCCGCCGACTGCGCACAGCCTGATATCCAATACCCAGCCGATCGACGGTTCCCGGGCTGAAATTCTCGACGACAACGTCAGCCTGGTCCACAAGCCGCCAAAAGACTTCTTGCCCCGCTGGATGCTTGAGATCGAGCGTGATGCTGCGCTTGTTGCGGTTGACCGAGAGATAGTACGCACTCACGCCATCGATGAACGGCGGGCCCCAGGCCCGGGTATCATCACCCGTACCCGGTCGCTCGATCTTGATGACATCTGCGCCGAGATCACCGAGCAGCATCGTGCAGTATGGGCCAGCCATCACACGCGTGAGATCGACAACGCGGACACCGCTCAGAGGAAGTCGCTCCATCCTCGCTTGCCTCCCACCCATCCAACCGCAACGACGAACGCCACCGTTCCCCGGTGGCGCCGCTCTTACTCTGCCATATCCACTCGCCAGGCGCTAGATCTCTACCGTCGCGGGACGTCCGTCGGACGCGGGACGAGGCCATGCGAGATCGCGTAAATGACCGCCTGGGTGCGATCACGGACACCCAGCTTTTGAAAGAGCGCCGAAAGGTTGTTCTTCACTGTGCTTTCGGCCAAGTTCAATGCATCGGCGATCTGGCGGTTGTTGTATCCCTGTGCCAGGAGCCGCAACATCGTCAACTCACGATCCGAAAGCTCCTGGCCTCGTGTCGGTGCTTTGGCGAGCAGACGCTGATACTCACGCATCAGGATCGGCGCGAGTTCGGGGTCAATAGTGGCTCCACCCTCGGCTGCGACATGGATCGCGCGGAGCAGTTCCTCCGGTTTACTGTTTTTGACGAGATAGCTTCGTGCACCGGCACGGATTGCGTGGAGCACATACTCCTCGTCGTCGTACATCGTGAGCATGATGACGTGCACGTGACGGTGCTGCTGGACAATCGCCTCAGTCGCCCGGATACCATCCATACCAGGCATGTTGATGTCCATGAGCACCACATCCGGCTGGAGCTCCGCGACGAGCCGTAAAGCTTCCTGGCCGTTCGCCGCCTCTCCAACCACCTCGATCGTTTCGTCACTCTCGATGAGTTGCCGCAGCCCTTCACGGAAGAGGTCATGATCGTCCACGATGAGCACCCGAATCCGCTGCTCGCCTGCCATCTCTCGCTCCCGCTTACCTGCTCTGGTCGTGCTCAGGGACAGTCCAAGCCCTGCTTCATTCAACCCCACCACCCGCCCATTTGTCATCACCGGATCGTCCTATTCCCTGATCAGGTTCGTTCGCGACGGGCCGGCATCGCAATTGCCACTGCAGTCCCGCCGTCCGCTAAACCTGTGGCTTGCATCGTTCCCCCGCTCAGGCGCACCCATTCCTCAGCAAGCGCGATTCCAGGCAGACGCTCCCACATCTCCTGCCCCAACCACCGCCCGTCATCGGCGAGCACAAGCAGAACTGCCCCATCCCGCCGCTGTCGCAATCGAATGGCAAGCCGACTGATCCCGGCTGGCAGCCGTGCCTGCTCGATCACGATCTGCACAATACGATAGAGTCGTTCTTCAATGTCCGATGCAGGCCGCTCACGCAGCTCGCCCAAGAACTCGACATCGATCCCCCGTGTGCGCTCGAGCTGGGAGAAATAGTCACGCAGCGCAGCCACCAGGCCCAAATGGTCCAACGATGCAGGTCGGAGCCGGAAGATTGTATCGCGTAGCGTCGCGATCTGATCCGCCAGGAGATCACGAACCTGTTCCAGTTCGAGCACCGTCTGTTCGATCGGTTGCTGTTCAGCTCGCCGCAAAGTTAATTCGATGCGATAGAGGCTGGAAGCTAATCCCTGCAGAACTCTGTCATGGATCGCCTCGACGAGTTCCCGCCGTTCCCGCTCTTCCGTAGTTAGTGTGTCAACGAGTGCACGTTCCCGGCGCTCGCGGGCCACACTCTCATCTACACGCTGGCTGAGTGCCTGCGCGTGTGGGCCGATCGCCGCTGCGAGACGCTCCAGCCAGCCCTCAATCTCCGGTTCCAACGTTCTTTCGCTGGACACAACCACTGCTCCCTCACCATTCGGGAAGGGAGCGACAAGCCCACTGACCGGTCGAAGATCCTGCGGCAAGACTGCACGCCAGCGCTCCCACTGCTCCGTGTCAAGGCGGGCCACTCGTCCTGCTGTCAGATACGGAGCAAGAGGTGAGTCCCCAGCGACGTCCCGGCGGAGCGCCTGTGGTCTCCCATTAGCCACCCAGAGCCAGGCGAGTTCAGTGCCTCGGCGGAGGACAAGCCCGACCGCCGAGACCGAAAAGCGTCCAGCAAGCAGATACCAAAGTGCACGAGCCACCGCTCCTGGTTCACCCTGCTCGACAAGTGCTCCTGCAACCGCTTCTAACCATTGAGCGTGTGCGCGTGCGCCAGAAAGTTGCTCTTCACCATTGATCAGAACAAGTAGCGACATAAAGTCGGCTCCGAGTGCCGCCAAGAGCGCGCGTGCCTCCTCCTCGCCTTCCGCATCGCTCTCACGCCAGGCAGCGAGAATGAGCCCCCGTGTCGTCTCAACATGCTCTGGAAGTGGCACCGCGAGGACAGAGGAGACGCCGGTGGGGAAGAGTAGACCGACTGTCGTCCCCTCACGCCACTCCTGAGCTCGCCCCTGTAGAAATACCCCGCGCAGGATCATTGCGATGCGGGCACTCGCGAAGGCGGCTGGGTCCGGTTGTACTCCCGGGGCACCAACGCTCGCTACGAGCTCTGCCCGCTCCTCACGCGTCCAGCGCACAAGCAACATGGTCTCAGCACGACTTCGCCAGCGCACTGCCTCCAGAAGACGCACAGTCGCCTCACGTGCGCTAGTGGCCGTGGCGAGTGCGTCACGGAGAAGGAGCGCCGCTCGTTCGGATGCGCTGGGTTCTGGACGGCTTACCAATTGCCCGATGAGAAGACCGAGCATACCGGCCAGGAGCATTGCATGCGCACGGTCCGGTTCAGCGAACGCCAGCGCGAGTCGGCGGCCGACATCTAGTCGACCGACGACACGCCCTCCGGTATGAAGCGGCAGCACGAGGACCTGCGCGATCTTGTCCCGCCAGAACTCGGTTTGATCCACTTGGCTCAGTACAGTTTCCCACGATGTACCAGCGAGGGGACCGGTGACAAGCGTCCGCGGTGGCAAACTCTCGAAGCCCACCGGGGCTGGGCGGGTCACTTCCTTGGGAAGTTCGGTCGCTTCACCACTCTGCGCGAGGAGACGAAGCCCCTCCTCTGGACGGTAGGTCCAGAGACGAACCAGATCGGCAGCCAGTGCCTGCCGCACGAGTCCTGCAACCTCGCCCCAGGCCAGACCCTGGACCGGAATGCGCACCACAAGGTCTACCAAGTGGTCGAACCAGGATGGCAGTGCAGTATCGGGGCCACGCACTGCGCCCTCTCGCGGTATGACCTTCTCCCGGCTCAGCCAACGCAGACGGCGATCGCTCATGTTCTGACCCTACAGTCGCGGCCACTCCACCGCGCTCATCAAAACGATCGACAGTATCGAGAGAGAAAACGAGTATCATCGGTACCGGTCCGGACGGGAGGCTGGTCCTCCGCGAGCCACAACCTCGTCGGAAAAGGGGACCGGCAAGTGAGACGATGACTGTGCTGGGACTGACCTTTCTGGGAACGGGAACCTCGAACGGAATACCGGTGATCGGTTGTCACTGCCACGCCTGTACGTCGGTCGACCCGCGCGACCGGCGGACACGCTGCTCGGCCGTCCTGCATCTCGGCGAACGGAATATCCTCATCGATACTGCGCCGGAGCTCCGGCTCCAGGCACTCGCTTGTGGGTTGACCCGTGTTGACGCTGTCCTGTTCACCCACGCTCACGCCGATCATGTCGGAGGATTCGACGATCTCCGCCAGTTCAACTACCTGGCGCAAGCCCCTTTGCCAGTCTACGCCGATCCGAAAACAGCGCGTGAACTGCGCACGCGCTTCGGGTACGCATTCAGCGATCCATTGCCGTTCTACGGCGGGAAACCAGACTTGCGCCTGCATGAGTTCGACGGCCCCTTCGAGCTCTTCGGCTACCCCATTATCCCGGTACCAGTTCTGCATGGCGGCTGGACGGTTTACGGATTCCGCTGTGGGCCGCTCGCCTACGTCACTGACGCGAAAACGATACCGCCCGCATCACTCGCGCTGCTGCGTGGCGTCGAGGTTCTGGTGCTGAACGCGCTTCGCGACCGGCCGCACCCGACGCATCTGAGTTTGGCGGAAGCTTTGGCCATTGTCGAGGAACTTCGGCCAAGACAAACCTATCTCACTCACGTGAGCCACGAGGTTGTTCATGCCCAGTGGAGCGAGCGGCTACCGGATGGTGTCTTCTTGGCGTACGATGGATTGCGAGTTTGGGTGTGAGGGGAGGAGATGGTGCACGGCCGCTCCTTACGATGGTTGGTCCTCCTCATCCTGGTCGGCGTGTTCGGCCAGCCGAGAGTACCCCCTCCCCCAGCACGTGCTGAGCCGCTCTTTGCCGATCCCGCTTTCGCGGCACGCTGGGAATACGTCGATCGCCCAGTTGCCGCAGGAGTCGCACAGCGCTCCTGGATCTGGGGACCAGCACCGCTGAGTGGTGCGTTGACCGAGCGCTATCAAGAGTCGCCACAACGTGCCCGTCTCGTCCAATACTTCGACAAGGGACGCATGGAGTTGACGCAACCCTCCGGTGACCCGACCTCCCCCTGGTATGTCACCGGCGGACTGCTCACCCGCGAACTGGTCAGTGGCACAATCCAGCTCGGCGACGAACTGTTCCTGAATGCCGGCTCCGGGGCACGAATCCCAATCGCTGGCGATCCCGACAATCCGTTTCCTACCTATGCTGATCTGGCAACTGTCGTTGATCAAACGCAACCAGATCGAACCGGTCAAGCAGCAACGAGTTGGCTCACGCCGGAAGGCTGGCGGGAGCGGCCAGAGGCAGCGAGCGATCCCGGAGTGACATTTGTCCGTTATGTTACCTATACCGGCCCGGTAGGCAATCCGGTTGGCTACAACGTCCCGCAAGTGTTCTGGGCCTTCATGACACAACCGGGGCTTGCCTGGCAAAACGGTGCGCCCACGCCAGTCGATCCGCTATTTGACTGGCTCTTTGTGCTTGGCTATCCGATTGCCGATCCCTTTTGGGTTCAGGTGCGTCTCCGCGGCGAGCCCACATGGGTACTGGTTCAGCCGTTTGAGCGCCGTATCCTAACGTATACCCCGAGTAATCCCCCCGGCTGGCAAGTGGAAATGGGAAACATTGGCCAGCATTACTGGCGGTGGCGCTACCAGTTTACGCCGCCGGTTCGTGTCCACCCAAGCGCTGGGTACTTCGGCTTGCAGCCAGGGACGCGAGCAGTCTTCGCATCCAGCAGTCGCCTTGATGAGACTTGGCAGGTCAGTGGGCCGAACCAGAGCTTCATCGCCGGTTCGGAGCTGGTTGTCCGCGAGGAACTTCGCGGTTCGAGCCGCTGGATCACGTACTGGGCAGTCACGGAGAACGGGATTGCGCTCTGCGGGTGGGAACGCTTCACCCGCGCGGGTACCTTCATTGAGACGGTTGTCTTTTGGCCAGCCTTGCGTTTGTTTGGTGCCAGTGACCTCGTCGAGGGGACTGTCCAAGAGACAACCGTCACGTATCTCTCGACACGGGTAACTGCACATACCCTGACGCTCCGTGTCCAGGTCGACGAGCAGACGCTCGTCGGTACCCCCTATGGCGTCGTGCCCGCCTGGCGACTCACTCTCCAGTCGAGTGACCCACCAACGCTCGTCCTCTCCTATCTCAACAGTACGCTTTGGTTCAGCCCAAACCTGGGCATTATTCAGTGGACGACCAACCAGTATGCCGCGCAGCTCCGCGAGTTTACTGCCCCTTCCTAAACGAGATGGAACCGATCGGCACGATACTGCGTTAGACTAGTAGAGGGAGGTCAGACGACCTCCTCGTTCGCCTCCAACAGGGTAGGGAAGGGGTTACGGATGCCTCGTCGCCTGGTATCCAGCTCGGTGGCGTTCCTTGTGTTGTTTCTAGTCTCGCTCAGTGCTCCAACAACCCGACCCACTGCTGCTGCCGACTGGCATGAACTTGTACTGTACTTCCCCCAGACGGGGCACCACCTGAGCGGTGACTTCCTGTGGGCCTGGATCAGTAACGGTGGGCTGATGACCTTTGGCTTCCCCATCACCGAGCCGTTCACGCAGGATGGCTTGGTGGTCCAGTACTTCGAGCGTGCCCGTTTCGAGTACCATCCACAAAATCAGGGCACACGATACGTCGTGCTGGCGACCCTTCTTGGAAACTGGCTGACCGAAGCACGGCGTCAGGAGGCGGCTTTCCGTCCGATCCAGATCGACCCACAGATCGCCAACACCGATCCGCAGCGGCGATACTTTCCGGAAACCGGACACACACTTGCGTACGGCTTCAAAGCGTATTGGGAAGCGAACGGCGGCCTGTACACGTTCGGCTACCCGATTTCGGAGGAATTTACCGAATGGAACCCTGATACAGGACAGTACTATACCGTTCAGTACTTCGAACGAGCGCGCTTTGAGTACCACCCAGAAAACAAGGGCACACCGTTCGAAGTGCTCCTTGGTCGGCTAGGTGCGCAGTATGCGCAGGCACGCGGTGTCGATACCAGTCCAGTCCCCAAACGCCCGGACGCGATCGAGGTGCCACCACAGCTCTTGGACTACCGATGGTCGCGGGCCGTGGCAACGGATGACGGAGCAGTATTTGGCCGAGTGACCGCGACGACCTTGGCTATCCGCAGCGCACCCAGTAATAGCGCTCCGATCCTCGCCTGGACGTACGCTCGTCACCCAGTGCCGATCCGTGGTCTCACCCTCGGCGATCCAGTTGAGGGTAATCCGATCTGGTACGAAGTCGGTGACGGCCGCTACGTAGCAGCGGCATGGGTGGAACCCCTGGTGCCGGACATCCCGCCCCAACGCTTTGGTGGTCACTGGGTTGATGTGAGCCTCCGCTCCTTCTACGCCGTCGCCTATGACGGAGACCGGCCAGTCTACGTCGCGATCATCACAGCGGGACGTGATGGCAAAACACCCGTTGGGGTCTTCCAGATTTTCTACCGTGTCCGCAACGAGACGATGGACGCGGCCACCGTGGGCATCCCACCGGGATCGCCGGGCTACTACTACCTGACGAACGTGCAGTTCACACAATACTTTAAGTCAGGTGGTTATGCACTCCACGGGAACTACTGGACTCCGCCCTCACAGTTCGGTGGCTTTACCTCCAACGGCTGTGTTGGTCTTCAGAACAGTGACGCCGAGTGGTTCTGGAACTTCCTCAATATCGGCTCGGTGGTCAGCATCCATTACTGATGACCGTGTTCCATACACTCGGTCGCTGCTCCGGAGGCAGGGAACTTGATTCCCTGCCTCCACTGGCGAATTCCGCAATCGCCAGCGAAGATACCCAGTGGGCTCGAAAAGCGGTAAGGGGTAATCATTCCCGAGGATGGCTACTGGCCAACGCCCTTCGCGGGCGGTCACAGTCGACCCGTGGCAGGAAAGAATCCTTCTCCGGGGTCTCCACTCCAGCCGTCCCGATCACTCGAAAAAGCCAGAGCGAACCGCTGCGTCCAAAATCTGCCGTGCGATCGGGGCTGCCACGCGCGATCCCTCTCCCCCGTGTTCTACCATCACCACGAGCACCAGTTGCGGATTGTCTGCGGGCGTAATCGCCACGAACCAAGCGTGTGGAGCATCTTGGCCCGACTCGGCCGTTCCTGTCTTCCCTGCAACCGGCAACGGAAAGCCCTGGAACACGCTGTACGCCGTCCCATTGGGTCGTGCCACGACATCGCGTAGTGCCGAGCGAATCGCCGCAATGTGTTCGGCCGAAATGGGAAGCGTACCACGCGCCTTCGGCTCTGTCCGTTCACGATCACTTCCGTCGATCGCTGTCACCCGTTCGATGAGATACGGTCGCCAGAGCGTACCCCCGTTGGCAACAGCCGCATAGGCGTCCGCGACCTGGAGTGGTGTAGCAAGAAAGAATCCCTGCCCAATTGAAAGGTTCACCGCGTCGCCGCGGGCCCAGTAGTCACCCCGCTCGCGCAGCTTCCAGGCCGGATCCGGGACGAGACCAGGATTCTCGGGAAGTTCAGGCAGGCCAGTCTCCGAGCCAAAACCGAAGGCACGTGCCATTTGCGGCAACAGGTTTGGATCACGTTCGTCAAGCGCTGCCCCGACCTGGAAGAAGACCGTGTTACACGACTGAACTAGCGCGTTGTGGAGCGTGAGTCGCCCTTGTCCCTGCGGGTTCCAATCCCGCCACACGACAGAGCTCCCCGGTAAGCTGAACGTGGGCGGACAATCAAACACGCGCTCCGCATCGAGCCCCAGATATTCCATTCCCGCTGCCATGGTCACGATCTTAAAGGTCGAGCCAGTTGGATAGCCAACCTGCGTTGCCCGATCCAGGAGCGGTCGCTGCTGCTCGTCGTTGAGCGCTTGCCACTCGTCCGGGCGTAGACCGAGGATGAAACGATTCGGGTCAAAACTCGGGCGACTGACGAGCGCGCGGATTGCTCCCGTCTTGGGATCAATAGCAACGACGCTCCCAACCCGATCACCCAAAGCTTCGTAGGCTGCACGCTGGAGATCCAGATCGATGGTGGTGACGACATCAGCGGCCGGTTGGGCAGGGACCTCAGCGAGCACGCGCCGCTCGCGCCCATCGGGGCCAACGATCACAAGACGTCCTCCTCGCCGCCCGCGGAGCCAGTCTTCGGCCCAGGCTTCGATCCCGGTTCGGCCAATTCGATCGCCAGGTTCGTATCCTTCACCAGCGAGTGTCTGGAGCTCCTCAGCCGTTACCTCAGAGAGATAGCCGGTCACATGAGCCGCAGCTGGTCCCAGCGCATAGACGCGTTCCGGCCACTGACGGACGACGACCCCAGGAATCCCCGCGAGTTGCTGCAAGAGCTGGGGATCGATCGGATCCGGGAGTGTCGCGACAGGCATAAACCAGTCCGGTTGCCCGCCAGCATACCGCTGCCGGATCGTCTCCGGCGGTACGTTCAAGAGCTGACTCAACCGCTCGAGCAGCAGCTTCTCGTCTTGGATCTGTCCTGGAATCACCCCGATCTTGTTGACCAGACCGAGTTCCGCGAGCGGCCGCCCCTTGCGGTCCAGGATTCGCCCCCGCTGTGGCACCGTCGGAATCCAGCGCACACGCCCGTCACCCAAATCCGCAACGATCAGTGAGGGCGTCCAGTCAATCCGGTATCCATCTCCCTCGCGAATCACTGGTATCGCGTTATCTTCCTCAAGCCGACCGACACGTGCAGATTCCCGAACTACATGAATGGGAAACCGCATGGTCCCAGGAAGCGGTTCACCGAGCGTAATTTCGATTGACAATTGACCAATCTCGCGGGCGATGCCTTCATAGCGCGCGACGAACGAGTCCTCATCAATCTCTTGCTGCGCTGCGCGAGTAATCAGTGCGTACATCGATCGGTAATCACCTGATTCCCAAGCGCGGACAAAGGCTTCAGCAGCCTCCTTCGCTGTCTGGGGGCTTTCTCGCTGGGGAGAAGCAGATACGGTCGCAGGAACACCAGTGGTAGTGCTGTTTGTCCCGCGTGTTGCTGCCCCGTACTGAAGGGCCACCGCGACGAGGCCTCCTGTCACGACCAGGAAGGCAACGAAACCGGCGAGCAGTGGGCCAAGGTTCCGCCGCCGTCTCGGAGACCGGAAAGGAGAGCGGGACATTGTTCACACCTCACCAGCTACTCGCCCGCCCAAGCGCCCGAGAATCGTTCCACGTTCCCTTGCGTATCGTCAAGCAGCGAGCCGGAATCCGGCTCGCGAAGTTCCTCCCGGGCGACTGCCTGCAGTCCAAGCACACTGCCGCTCGGCGGCACAGTTCCTTCCACCGTCTTGGGGCAGCCCGTCACGCGATAAACTCGCCATCCTCGCTCACCCTGAGCTGAAAGTCTTCCCGCTCCTCGTGTCAGGTAGGGCGAACGTCCTTGCAGATGTACGGCCGAGGGCGGGGCAGCCTGATATTGGCAACCGCTTACATCCCGCCCTGGACACCGGAAACCTCTACCGAACGCCTGTGTGAGCGCCTTCAATCCTGGCGATGCTCGGAGTGCCAGTGATGGCGCCTTGCGGGCTGGGCTGCAACCAATGCTGGTCCACTCATGACAACCAGAGTGGACGAAGCCGCTCCGCTCCTCACGCCGTGAACTCGGGCCCCGGGGAACTCTCGATTGTGCCCAGACCACCGGATGGCGTAATCAGCGCAGAGGCAAACGCCCAGCACTCCGGTAGGCCAGGCTGACGCTCGCTCCAGTGTGGATCCGCTGGATCGACTCCCCGAGGAGCGGTGCTACCGAGAGAACAGTGATCTTGTCTAACCGCTTGTGCGGCGGCAAGGGAATGGTATCAGTGACGACGATCTCCTTGATCGGACTCAGCGCGAGTCGTTCGACTGCTGGGCCACTCAGGACAGCATGCGTGCAGGCCGCATAGACCTCGCGAGCGCCACGAGCGATGCAGAGCTCCGCAGCCTGGGTGATCGACCCAGCCGTATCGATCTCGTCGTCGATCAAGATAACCTGAGCATCGTCCACTGACCCAATCAGGTTCAAGACCTCCGTCCGGTCATCATTGCCAAGTCGCCGTTTTTCGATGATGGCGAGCGGCGCATTGAGCTCCTCGGCGAAGTTACGGGCACGCTTGGTACTTCCGAGATCCGGCGAGACCACAACCGGGTTCTGTAGACGTTTCTCTTGGAAGTACCGCGCCAAGATCGGGAGTGCTGTCATCTCATCGACGGGAATGTTGAAGAAACCCTGGATCTGACCAGCATGTAGATCGACCGTCAGAATCCGGTCTGCCCCCGCGACGGTGATCATATCCGCGATCAGCCGCGCAGTGATCGGTACGCGCGGCTGATCCTTTTTGTCAGTCCGACCATAGGCATAGTAGGGGATTACCGCCGTGATCCGTCCGGCGGAGGCGCGTTTCAGTGCATCGATAATAATGAGCAACTCCATGATACTCTCGTTTACCGGACTTGAGAAGGACTGAATGACGAAGACGTCATTCTCGCGGACGCTCTCACCGATGCGGACGAAAATGTTCTCATTACTGAACTTGAAGACCTCAATGCGCCCAGGAGGAATATCGATATAGGCGCAGATCGCCCGGGTGAGTTCGGGATTCGAATTCCCGCCGAAGATCGTCAGCTGGTCGTAGAGTCCACCCATTTGGTCAGCCGATCCCCTCCGCCCGCAATCGTTCGAGTGCACGCCGAGCTGCCTCTTGCTCGGCGGCTCGCTTGCTGGGACCGTGTCCCACTCCGTACGGACGCTCGCCGATCAGCACCTCGGCCGTGAACGTACGCTGGTGCGCCGGCCCCGTCACTGCAATGGTGCGGTAAACCGGCGTGATGTGCAACCGTTCCTGGGTGAGTTCCTGGAGTCTTCCCTTGTAATTCTCGTCCTGACCGAGAACAATAAGCCCTTCAGCTTCCTCGACAAGAAGCCGCTGCAGAAAGGCTCGCGCGGCCCGGATCCCGCGATCGAGGTAGATCGCCGCCAAGACCGCCTCGAAGGCCCCAGCCAGAATGCGCTCCCGGACTGGTCGTCCGGGCCGCGGTTCCTCCCCGCGTCCGAGGTAAAGCAACGATTCAAGCCCCAGCCGACGCGCCCAGCGGGCAAGTGTTGGCGTACGGACGAGCGCCGCGCGATACGCAGTGAGTTCGCCTTCGCTGGCATGCGGGAAGCGTCGGTAAAGGAACTCGCTCACCACGAGTTCGAGCACTGCATCGCCGAGGAACTCGAGTCGCTCGTTGGCCTCTTCGACCGCTGTGCGAAGGCTGCGGCTTCGTTCGTGAACATAGGAAAGGTGGGTGAGCGCCTGGCGCAGAAGGTGAGGGCGCCGAAACCGGATCCCAAGCGACTCCATTGCTCGCTCGAGCCGCTCGTCGCGAGCTGGGGCTTCTGCTCGCGCCGTTTCGTGCTCACCCATCCTTCAGTGAACCTCAAGCAGCGCTGCCAAGTCGATCTGTGCTTCCCGGGCGACGCGGGCTAAGGCATCCCAGTCGACTGCGATGATGTAGAGGTAATGCAGAGGCTCGGTTTCACGCGTCGTCGATTTCGCCAAACCAGTGCCGACAAGAAAGTGGATCAGCGCCTCTGCCATCTCGTTCTCGTCGCGCTTGCGGTCATCGAGCGTGATCGCGTTGCCACCGGCCAGGTACGCCGCGTAGGCCCGGCGTAGCCCCCGCTGGAACGCACGCGCAAGTTTTTCGGCGAGCTGATGCTCTCGCCGCATCACACGCCGCTGCTCGGCCGCGATCTCGTGTTCCTCGAGCCCCGCGGAGCTCCGCTCGAGATCTTTCGCCTCCTCGCGGCCGGTATAGTGCTCGGCGAGATAATGCAGCAACCGCTGCGCCTCGTCCACTCTGCGTCCCCCGCCGTTCACCACCCGCTCTGAAGATCCGCGCGGTGACGCACCGCAATTCTCGCACACTACCGGGGCCCCATGAAACCCACGCGGTCAGCTCTCTGCTCCTCCAGTCACCTCACCTCGTTGGCGCCGAGAACGATAGGCGACGACCTCACAGTCCGCCACAATAATGAGCCCCTCACTGACCATCTCATCGATCTTCGGCAACACGCGGGCAATCCGTTCTGCGGTGTCGATCACCTCAATGACAACAGGAAGATCGACTGAGAGCTGCACGATCCGCGCGGTATGCAAGAGCCCGCTCGCACCATATCCCGCCATGCCCCGGAGCACGGTCGCCCCGGCGATGCCTTCGTGTCGCAGGAGATCGACAATCGCCGCGTACAGCGGCTTCCCATGCCAGTGATCACGCTCTCCGACGTAGATACGCAGCCACTTCGCCGGACCCACCAGCCGCATCGTTCGCCTCTCAGAGCATCCACCGTACAAGCACGCTGCCGAGCCAGGCGAGCAAGACACCAGCAATTATCGAGCCGAGTGCATTGAGTAGCGCAGGGATCATGTCGCCTTCTTCGAGCAGCATGAGTGTCTCCCAACTCAAGGAAGAAAAAGTTGTGAAGCCGCCGAGGATGCCAACCGCCATAAACAGTCGCGCCTGGCCTGAGAGATATCCGCGGAGTGTCATCTCGAGAATCATACCGATGAGCAAGCTCCCGACCAGATTGACCGCCAGTGTACCCCAGGGAAAGAAATCCACACGCTGCTGGATCCAACTCGTCACAAGGTAGCGCAAAGTCGCACCGATCGCCCCGCCCACAGCAACGAGCAGGAACTCCATCTTCGCGTCCCAATCCACCCATTCGTTCGACGAAAGGCACGAAAAGACTCCTGCGCACCGCAGGAGTCGGAATCAGCACATCACGCATTGACGCTTGCGGTAGCGCCCAACGCCGATCAGATCCGACAGGAACAACAAACGAAGCGCTTCACGCAGTCTTGTCAGGCAGATTGCTCTGCGCTTGCTCGGCTTGCTGCGCTTCTTGCGCCTCGCGAGCCGCCTGCCGGAACTCCCGGATGCTCTGCCCGAGTCCGCGACCGATCTCCGGGAGCTTCCCTGCGCCGAAAATGATCACGATAATGAACAGGACGATCAGCAGCTCTTGCCATCCGAGATTGGGCATGGTTCGCCTTTGCCTCCTCCGCCGTCACGGGCACACCCGCGCTGAGGCAATTGAACACCTGCTGCTCGCTCTTGGCAACCGTTCCACCATGCTCACCTCGATGATAGCCCCCTCGCTTCCAGGACTCGAGATGCTCCGCTCTTGACTGCCCATTTCGGGCTCAATCCCACGGTGGTCGCGGCATGTCTCCCGCGCCCGCACCGACCCCAGACCACCAGCTTCCCGCTCCCCTCTTTCACGAAACAGCCCCTAAGCGAAATCCATACTACTGCCGGTGGAATCACCAAATGTCGGGTTCGCCAATGCCACGCGCCTTACGGCTGAACGAATCCCCTCTCGTCCCTCCTTGCCTCAGAGCATTAGATCGACATCGATTTGCCATAGTCTTCCCCCAGTAGGAGCGTAGACTGATAGGGGAAAGGGGTGAGTCTCGTGGAGCAGCGATCGTTGCCTGTGCAAGTCGATATCCACTGTCATGTATTGCCCGGTCTCGATGACGGTGCGCGAGACCTTGATCAGGCGCTGGCGATGCTCCGCGTTGCGGTTCAGGATGGGACAAGCATCCTCGTCGCCACACCGCACGCTCGCCGTTGCGACGCACACACGGTTCGCGTGACCGCCGAACTCCTGCGTGAGAGTGCGGCACAACAGGAACTTCCCCTGGAACTCCTTGTCGGTATGGAGGAACAGCTCCTGCCCGATCTTCTGGAACGCTTGCAGAGTGGCGCCGCATTGCCAATCGGGGACACGCGATGGGTGTTAGTCGAGCTTCCCGACTGGACACAGTGGCCAACGACACTCCCCGCACAGCTCCTCGAACTTCGCTCCGCTGGCTTTCGCCCGATCTTGGCTCATGTCGAACGATACATCCCGATCCAGCGGGAGCCAGCACTTGCCCTTGAGGCCATCCAGGCCGGCGCGCTTCTTCAGGTTAATGCCGACTCACTCTTCGGACAGAACGGTCACGCTGCCCAGCACGCTGCCGCTCGCTTGGTGCGTGCTGGTGCAGTCAGCATCCTGGCGAGCGATGCTCACAGTCCAGACTGGCGAGCGCCCCGTCTCCGGGATGCTCTCGAGCGCGTCGCAACACTCGCGAGTCCAGAGGCGGCCGAGCGCTTGCGGGATACCGCGCTTGCCGTCGTGCAGGATCGCGAGGTTCCACCGCCCAATCCCGATCCGGAACTCCTTGCTGCGCCCACGACATTCCTCGAGCGCCTGCGCACGTGGGTCGGGGTCTAAGACGGACGCTGCGTTTGGCACAGTCCTAACGCTGCGGCCACCGCTCGCGCTGCGCGCTGTCCACTGGCAATACAGTCAGGTACCCCAACCCCGTCATACGCCGCGCCAGCCAGCGCCAGCGCAGGCCAGTTGGCCAAGCGCCGCCGCAGCGTCGTGACCCGTGTACGATGACCGACCAAGTACTGTGGCAGAGCTCGCTCGTGGTCAGATACCACAGCATGGAGAGGTTCTGCTCGAACACCGGTCAAGGCGCGGAGTTCCCGGAGCGCCACCGCGACGAGCGCCTCCGGGACGGCATCGCCTGCCGACCAGCCGCGATTTCCCCGGAAGAAAACACGCGCAACCGCGAGATGCTCCGGCGCCCGCCCCTCGAACTTATTCGTTACCCAGGTCACTGCTGAGATCGGGCGCCCTTCCCGCGCTGGGACGAGAAAACCCCGGTTCCGAGCGACCGGTTCGAGCGCCTCACGCTCATAGACGAGCGTCACAGCAGCACTTGAGGTGTAGGGAATCGCACGGAGAAGTTCTGTCGACTCGGGGTCGAACTCCTGCAACAGTTCCGCTGCTTTCCATGCGGGAACCGCGAGGACAACGCCGTCGACCTCGAGTTCTGTTCCGTCGACAAACTCTACCGTGAAGCCCGTCGCTCGTGCTCGGATGTTCGTCGCCGCTACACCGAGGCGAAGGTTCGTGTGACGGAAACTTGCCACGGTGGCCAGGACAAGCTGTTCCATCCCACCGCGCAGCGTCAGAAACGGCGAGCGCGGCAGACACGATACCGACTCCTGGACAGTCTGTGGGTCTTTCACGTGTGGTCGCTGCACTGTCACTCGCTTCAGTGAGGACTTCTCCAATTCACGCGCCGCCGAGGACGGCTCGCGAGGCTGTGACATGGCATACCTGGTCGCCCCACGGACGATCGCTCGGAGGAGGCTCCCCGCTCGCTGTTCAAGTTCGCGGAACTGTGGATAGGTCGCGAGAAGACTCAGCTGCTCGGCATCACCACCATAAATACCGGCCAGCAACGGCTCAGCTACCTGCTCATAGAACTCTCGCCCGAACCGACGCCGCACGAACGCTGCGAGTGACTCGTCTGCCTCATCGCGGCGCGGAGGGACAAGAAACTCACCGAGAACACGCAATTTGCCCCATGGCGAAAGGAGCGGACTGCCCAGCAATGATCCGAGGCGGGTCGGCACGAGAAGGGACAAACCGTCCGGTAAGGGAACGATTTGCCCGTGTCGCACAATGCTTGCGCCAGCCCGATCAGATCGCAGACCAATAAGCTCCTGTGTTAGCCCGAGCGCACACACCAGTTCGGTCGCGCTGGGTTTCGAAGCAACCCAGGAATCCGGGCCATGCTCGATGAGTACCTCACCCCAGCGCTCTGTCCGGATCCATCCGCCGAGTCGCCCACTTGCCTCGACCAACGTCACGCGCACCGCCGGACTGAGGCGCTCCAGCTCCCACGCCGCGGCCAGTCCGGCAATGCCGCCTCCAATGACTGCGATCTCCACCTGGCTGCTCATGGTGTTCCGACTCGAGCCTGCTGCAAGGTGCGACGGACCGCCGCAGCGATCGCCCGGCAGAGCAACGGATGGTCGTTGAGCATTGCTGGTCGTTCCAGCACAATCCCCAAGGACTCCGCGTACGACCGGTGCGCGATATCAACGTCGTAGAGCACCTCGACGTGATCACAGACAAAGCCAATCGGGACGAGCAGCACCCGCCGCACGCCGAGTCGCGCCAGTTCGTCCAGCGTCTCCTCCACAGTCGGGCCGAGCCACGGTTCCTCACTCGCGCCCTGGCTCTGGAAGGCGAATCGCCAGGGCTGGTTTGGGAAAGACCTGGCGACGAGCCGCACTGATGTCAAGATTTCCTCTTGATATGGATCACCCCAGTCGAGAATCCGCGTCGGAAGGCTGTGCGCCGTGAACAAGAGCACAACTTCATCGCGTTCTGTATCTGGTATCCGCTGCAGCACCGTATGAATCCGATCCACCCACGCGGCGATGAAGTCCGGTTCGTCCTTCCAGCTCTCGACAGCATGCACCGGAAGGGTCGCACCGTGCTCCGACAGAGCCTCCTCGAGCCGTGCCAGGTATGCCCCGACGCTCATCCGCGAATAGTGCGGTGCCATGACCACAGCGACAAGACGATCAGCTCCATCATGCAAGATCTGCGGGACAGTCTCGCGGATGTAGGGATGCCAGTGCCGCATTCCGACATACACCTGGTATGTCGCTCCGTCTTCTGCCGCCGTCTCCTGGAGAACACGCGCGACGCCTTCCGCCTGGGCTCGCGTCAACTCAAGGATCGGTGAGCGCCCACCAATAGCACGGTAGCGTTCGGTAAGGTCTGCCAGGAGTTCGGGTGTGTACGGCCGACCGTGGCGCACATCGGCCAGATACGCGGGAAGATCGTCCAAACTGTTCGGCCCACCGTAAGCCATAAGTAAGACCGCGACTCGCTCCGGCGTCATCACTACTCCCCTTTCCTTGGTCAGTCCTGCGGCGCGAGAGGCCACTCATGCACCAACTCCACAAGATATGCGACTGCTTCAGGCGGAGTCTCCGGGAGAACGCCATGCCCGAGGTTGAAAATGTGCCCAGGACGTCCACCGGCCCGCCGCAGGACGTCCCGCACAGCTCGCTCGATATCGGACCGTGGCGCGAGCAGCCACGCCGGATCGAGGTTCCCTTGGATAGCTCGGTCGCCAATCAGCTGCCAGGCACGGTCGAGCTCAACGCGCCAGTCCACGCCGATGACATCCGCACCCGTTTCGGCAACCAGATCCAGAAACCCCGCCGTACCCGTGCTGAAGAAGATCACCGGCACGCCAAGGGACTGGATTTCTCGGACAACCTGTCGTGTCCACGGGAGAACTGCTTCTCGGTACAGCGCTGGAGCGAGTGCCCCTGCCCAGCTATCGAAGAGCTGCACTGCATTGGCACCAGCTGCTACCTGCAACCGCAGGTAGCGGATCGTGAGCTCAGTTAGCTTATCGAGCAGCAACTCCCATTCGGTCCGATGCGTGAGAAGGAACCGCTTGGTTGCCAGGAATTGGCGTGAACTACCGCCCTCGATCAAATAACTCGCCAGCGTGAATGGAGCACCGGCGAAACCGATCAGCGCGATTTCAGTTGGCAGCTCCCCGCGTACTATGCGAATCGCCTCGGCAACTGGCACAAGTGCCGTCTCATCCGGATCAGGGAACCGCAAGACTGTAGCCGGATCACGCAAGGGCTGTCCGATTACCGGGCCATCACCAGCGGCGAAGGTGACCTCGATTCCCAGCGCGAGTAGCGGTAAGAGGATATCCGCGAAAACAATCGCAGCGTCCAGCGAGAAGCGTCGGAGCGGTTGCAGCGTGACCTCAGCAGCGAGCTCCGGGTGCCGACAGAGCTCAAGAAGGCTGTAGCGCTCGCGCAGCGCACGATATTCCGGGAGGTAGCGGCCGGCCTGTCGCATCAGCCACACTGGCGTCTTGTCCGTCACCTGACGACGACAGGCACGCAGGAATCGTGAATCTGTCATTGTGTACTCCTGCCTCGCAGCTTCCCCGCACGCGCTCGCCGTCACGACGCGCGAACGAGGACTCTCTCTGGGCTCGGAGTCTACCACTGTGCGTACCGTGTCGCTGTCCTCTTTCCCAAACGCATCCTAGGAACGATTGGCTATACCAGGCCCTGTGAGCACGCCCGAATCCCCACCATGAGACAAGGAAGGAGCTGCGGTATGAACGCAGGGAAAAGTGTCTCATTCCGGGAGCGTTGGGTCTCAGCCGGATGGAGCCTGGCACACGCGCTACGTGTTAACGATCGCAATCTGGATCTCCGCCGAGAATTTATCCGCTTGACGCCTGCCGACATTGCTGTGCTGGCCAAGCTAGCACCCTGGGGAGAGCGGGTCGCCGAGCGGATCGCGCGCCGCTTCTACGACCATCAGTTCGCCTTTTCTGAGACACGCCGGTTCTTTGAACAATTCGCACGCCGTAAGGGCATCACGCTCCAAGAGCTGCGCAAGGGCTTGGAGCGCACGCAGGCAGCCTACTTTCGGTCGATCTTTGAGGAAGCTGCACGGGGTGGCAACTTTGGCCCTGAGTATTACGCAATGCGCCTTCAGATCGGCGCCGTGCACAACCGTATCAACCTTCCGCTGAAGTGGTACCTTGGGAGTTACGCGCTCTACTTCGATCTCGTCCGTGACGAGCTGCGCCGTGCATTTCGTTTTCGTCCACGCCTGCGCGCGCAGGCCGAACGCGCGCTCTTCGTCGTATTCAATTACGACATGCAAGCTGTCGCCGAAGCGTTCTTTCTCGACTATCTCCACTCGGTCGGCCTTGATCTGGATGCCATCCCAGTACAGGACAGTCGTGAAGACCTGACCGATCAGCATGGAGAGCTGCGTCGTCGGCTTTCCGAGGCAGTGACGACGCTCACTGGCAGCTGCAGCAGTACTGCGGCCTTGAGTCACTCGCTCGCTCGAACCAGTTCAGACCTCGAGCGAATCGCTGAGGCAATCGCCTCGGCTAATCACGACCTCGCCGCTACCAGTCACCGCGACCAGCAGCTCGTCGACCGTGTCGCCGCTCTGCACGAGCAGATCAACCAGGCAGGAGCGAGCATTGCGCGTGGAGCTGGACAACAGGAAGCCGCCATCCGGCAACTCCACGAGGCCATGGGCGAACTGGCCAGTCGTTTAGAGGCTATCGTCACCCAGGCTACTCGCGGCGCCGAAGACGGGCACAGCGCACTGCAAACCGCTGAGAACGGAGGCCGCGTTGTTACCGCAACGCTTGCGGAGCTCCGAGCACTCACTCGCGACATGCGCGAATTGGCTGAGCAGGTGGAGCAACTGACGACACTCGCCGATGAGGTCGGCAAGATGGGACAAGCGATCGAGGAGATCGCGGAGCAGACAAATCTGTTGGCCCTCAATGCTGCCATCGAGGCAGCGCGAGCCGGCGAGGCCGGGAAGGGATTCGCGGTCGTCGCCGAGGAGGTGCGCAAACTCGCGGAACGCGCCAAGCATGCGACGAGCGAGATCCTCAACCTGGTCGGGGCAATTACTGCGTCGATCGGCCGCGCAGCGCACACAGCGCGGCAGAGCGCTCAACGAGCTGAGCATGGCTCCGAGTTAGCGGGTGACGCTGAACGAGCGGTCACCCAGATTGTCGAGCGAGCCAGAGCACTCGTCGAGGCCGTCGCTGCGATCGATCAGGAAGGAGCACGAGTACGCCAAGCCGCCCGGCAAGTCACGCATCTCTTGGAGATCGTGTCCGCCGTAACCCGTGACCACGCTGCAGCTGCTGAGGAACTCCAGGCGACCATGCAGAGTGTCCATGCCCAGTGGCAAGAACTTGAGGGCCATTTGCGAGCGAATGTGATCCGCGCAGAGCAACTTGCGAGCGAGGGTGACATCCTCCGCGAGGTCGCCCGCGAGACTGCCCGGCTCGCCAGACTCATCGAGGAGCAATCGGAGTCCCTCGGTCAGGCAGCGTCTGCCTTTGCCCCCGAAACTGGAGAGCTGAGGGGCCGCCAGTCTGCGACCAGACAGCTCTTGGTCGCGGCCGAATAGTCGTCGCGGGAACCTCTCGGTTTGGAGCGACGTCTATCTCCTCAGAAGAGACGTCACGACCGGGAGGTTCCCGCTCATGCATCCAGCACAAGCAAGGGACACCCAACAGAGACGCGGGTTAGACGGCAAGCGAGCGATTTTTGCTGCTCTGGCGCTTTTGGTCATTGCAACCTGTGCCCCTGGAGCCCCTCCGCCGACACCCGAGCCAACACCGATCCCTCATCCAACCGGTCCGGACGAACTAGTCCTACGCATCGAAACTAGTGGCGGTCTTATCCCACCTTTCCGCTTACCAACCGAATTCCCACAGCTCTCGGTGTACGGGGATGGCACGGTCGTCACACTCGGCCCTCAGATCACCATCTACCCGCCACCCGCCCTCCTCAACGTCCTCCAGGGCCGTATTACGGAGCAAGGACTACAGCTCCTCCTCCGTGAGGCAGCCGCAGCTGGTCTCCTTGCAGGCGACGCAGATTATCCGCTGCAGGGTATTTACGATGCGCCGACAACATTTTTCACCGTCAATGCCGGAGGACGTCTCTCCCACGTCTCTGTCTATGCTCTCGGCCTGGAAGACCCAAGTGACCCGCGACTTACCCCTGAACAGCGGGCCGCTCGGCAGCGACTTGCCGAGTTCGCTCGTAAAGCACTCGATCTCTACTCGTGGCTTCCGCCAGAGACAGTGGTGGAGCGCGACAAACCCTTCACCATTACCCGGCTTCAGGTCGTCGTACTCCCAGCGGATGCACCTGAAGCCCCCCACCCCGAAGACGAGCAACTTGTAACTACACGGTCGTGGCCGCTGCCAACGCCACTGTCCGCGTTTGGAGAGCCAGCTCCGTGGTTTGGGACGACTGCCCGCTGCGGCGTTGTTTCCAGCGGTAACGAACTCCCTCGCCTTCTGGAGCAACTGCAAACAGCTAACCAGCTCACGCGCTGGAGGAGCCAAGAGCAGACCTACGTGGCCTTCTTCCGCCCACTACTGCCAGACGAAAGAGGGTGTCAGCCCCCACACGCACGCACGTGATCAGACAAAGCGCACTGTCAACGGCGGCTGTCCGTGGAGCTCGACAACAAAGATGTCTCCTTGTTCAGCTGGCACAGCACGTGCGAGCGAACCTGAGAGGACGATATCCCCAGGCTCAAGTGCAACGCCGAACTCTGCGAGCTTATTCGCAAGCCAGGCCACGCATCGAGCCGGATGCCCCAGTGCGGCGGCGCCGACACCCTCTGCTGCGACCTCGCCGTTCTTGTGGATTAACATACCCACCGTCCGGAGATCTTCATGCAGGAGCGAACGACTCCACGGGCCAACCGTGAACGCGCCAAACGAGGCATCATCGGCGATCGTATCAGCCAGCTTGATACGCCACGCTTCGATGCGGCTATCGACGATTTCGACGGAGAGCGCCACGGCTTCTGTCGCCGCGAGAACCTGCTGCAAGGTAACACCAGGCCCCTGCAGTCGGCGGCCGATAAGAAACGCGATCTCCCCTTCCAGACGTGGCTGGATCAGAAGGTCCCGAGGCACCTCAACGCGACCGCCCGCTGCGGGAAAATACCGGGATGCCCAGAGACTGCCATAATCCGGCTCCCGCACCCCAAGCTGCTCCTGCATTGCCCGACTGGTCAGGCCAATCTTGCGTCCGATGACGCGTTCACCCGCTGCGACGCGGAGCTCGGTCCACCGTGTCTGAATCGCGTAGGCCTGCTCGGGCGTCAGTGGCCCCAACGTCTCTGTCAGCGGCGGGATAGTCTGCTTGTTTACGAGCGCCGCCTCGAGTTGCTGTGCCACCGCCTGGACGTCCACCGTCACGACCTGCTCCGCCATCTCACGCCTCCAGTCGCGCCAGAAGGACAGCCCCGCACGGCCCACGCAGTTCGAGTAGTCCTGGTTTGGCTGGCACTGCGGCAGCTGGCGATCCAAGGTAGATCACCTGACCGGGCTCGAGCCCGCCAACAGCACTCGCCAGCCACGCGATGTGCTCAGCGATTGGTTCAAGAGCAGCAATCGGTCCCGTCGCGACGAGTTCCCCGTCAAGCGCAAGCGTGAGTTCACCTTCCGTCGGCCAAGGAAGCGCACGATCGCCCAGGAAGAATGCACCACCCGACGCATTATCCGCGACGACGTCAGGCGCGGTGAAGCGATAGCCCTCCCAGACACTATCCAAGAGGTCGATCCCGAGGAAGACCGCGCCGACAGCCAACATCACGGCACCGGGTGAGGCATCAGGCGCCACCGGATCTCTCAGGACCACAGCGAGTTCAGGCTCAATACGCGGTTGGACAAACTCTCCGAGCGAAACCGTTCCTTCACGGAGCATCCCTCGCGTCACGCGACCGTAGATTGGGCTTGAGAGACCCATCTGGCGCTGCTTGGCGGGACTCACCAAGCCGAGCTTATAGCCGATCAGTTCCTGGCCAGCGAATGAAGCGGCCTGGACACGATAGGCGCCGGCCAGATCAACACCGAGCGATTCTGCCAACGGTGTCAGTGGCCGGCGCTCGCGCCGCGCGCTCACAATGGCATCCAGAAGTTTTTTCTCCGGCTCGCTCAGCATCGTCAGCCCATCCCTCCTCATGCCCCTGTCTGGGGCGGAACAGCGTCGCGCTCCGCCATTGTCATCGGACCGATGCCCCACTCGTGACGACCAACCTCGTAAATAATGGTCCGGATCTCACCGATTGGCACGTCGAAATGCCGTGCCGCTGCCTCAGCGAGACGGCGGATCAGCTCAGCCTTCTGTTCCGGTGTCCGGCCTTCGACCATCGTTATCTTGAGAACCAGCATCGTCGCACCTCAGTCAGAGCGCTCCGCTGAGAAAAGCACGAATAAGCGCGTTGAAACTCTCACGCTTCTCGATCTGCACCCAGTGGCTGCACTGTCCGAAGACGTGGAGCTGTACTCGCGGTAACCGCGGCAAGAGCCACAGACTGGTCTCCAATGGAACCACCACATCGTCGCGTCCGTGCACGAGGAGGATCGCCCGATCCATCGCGCCGTACGCCTCTTCAGGGAGCACAAGCGCATCCAGGTGCTGCTGCCGTGGTGCTGGGAACATGGCCTCGTAGCTCCGACGTACCACCGGGTCAAGCGCTGCCTGCAGGCGGTCGCGCGCAATCGCGTCCAGATCGCCCCCAACACTGGCTGGATCGTAGACGAACCACCGTATGATCTGCGCGAGCCGCTCCGCAGTCGGTTCCTCGTAGAATCCCCAGGCGACATCGAGTTGCGGCGTAATACGGTGCGGTGCCCCCGCTGTACCCATGAGCACGACACGCTCGAACCGCTCTCGGTGGCGGTGCAGAAGATGCAGGGCGATTGCGCCACCCATCGAGTTCCCAACCAGGTGCGCCCGCTCGATGCCAAGGTGATCCATAAGCGCGATCACCTGCTCGACCCACAGATCCATCCACGCCCGTGCGCCCACAGGAGGCGGATCGGGGTGTCCGCTGCGAGCGAATCCCCAGAGGTCGGGAGCAATACAGTCGAACTGGTCAGCTAGTGCCGGCACGGCAAAGCGCCAATTCGCCCAAGCCGTCACGCCAGGTCCTGAACCGTGGAGGAAAATGACCGGTTGTCCCTGGCCAGCCCGATACAGATGCGTTGGCAGGCGGCCAGCCTGCACAACGAACTCGCTCACCGTCACGAGCCTCTCCCCTTCCCCACGGCGACCAGCTCACCACCACCACATGCTGGTATCGTGCAGCTGGACCTCTAGACAGCGGAAGTCACCACCAAAAAAGACGAGCGGTTCCCGATCCCAGTAATCCAGCCAGCGAACCCGCCCCAGGACCAGCGTGTGATCACCCGCTGGTACCCGTTCCCAGACATCACAGACGAGTTGCGCCACTGCGCCTTCAAGTAAGGGCACCCCGGCCACCCAGCGGAAGACCGGATCGAATCCCGGCTGCGGCTTCCCCGCAAAATGCCGCGCGGCAATCTCCTGATCGCGAGCCAGGATGCTCACCCCGTACCGGGTCGCCTCTGCGAGGTAGGCGTGCATCCGTGCCCGCCGGTCAACCGAGACCAGCACTAGCGGCGGATCGAGCGAGACGGAAAGAAATGCGTTCGCCGTCATCCCATGCGGCCCTTCCGGCCGTGCCACCGTCACCACGGTCACGCCGGTAGCAAATCGCCCCAACGTGCGCCGGAAGTGCCGGGGGTCAATTTCCGGAGCGCTTTCCTCAGTCAGCTGGTCGCTCGACGGCTGCCGGTTCGCGTGCATCACCCGCTCCTTCCGCCGCACGCTTGGCACGAACGATGTCAAGTGCGACATCAAGGATCCAGTCCTCTTGCCCCGCGACCGCCTGGCGCCGTCCGAGCTCCACAAGGATCTCGCGGGGATCGAGCCCGAACTCTGCTGCGATATGCCGGGCATGCAAGAGGAACGTCGAGTACACCCCTGCATATCCGATTGTGATCGCATCCCGATCGGGAATGGGCTGGTACGGCATGATCGGAGCGACGATGTACTCCGCCGCGTCCATCAGCTTGAACACGTCAAGCCCCGGATTCAGGCCCATCTTGTCCAAAACCGCCGCGATCAGCTCGGTCGGTGCGTTTCCAGCCCCAGCCCCGAGCCCACGGAGGCAGCCATCGACCTGATCCGCACCCTCTTCAATGGCTGCCAAAGTATTGCCAATGGCAAGCCCGAGATTGTTGTGGGCGTGAAAGCCAACCTGGATCGACAACCGCTCCTTCAGCGCTGCCACCCGCCGCCGAACATCGTCCGGCAGCATCGCGCCGGCCGAGTCGACAATATAGACGCAGTCGGCCCCATACGATTCCATCAGCGCTGCCTGCTCCGCCAGGAACTCCGGCGGACGCATGTGAGCCATCATCAGGAAGCCGACCGTCTCCAGCCCCATTTCCTTCGCCATGCCGAAGTGCTGCTCGGAGATATCAGCCTCGGTGCACTGCGTGGCGATCCGCACGACCTTGATGCCGCGCTCGATCGCTGCCGCGAGCTCCTTCCGTGTCCCGATTCCCGGCAACAGGAGCGCAGCAATCTTGGCGCGCTTGGCCGCCTTCGCAGCCTCGTCGATCAGATCGAGTTCACTTGTGCCAGAGAACCCGTACTGGATCGAACTCCCGCCCAAGCCATCGCCATGCGTCACTTCAATCACCGGCACTCCCGCTTCGTCTAGTGCGGAGACGATCGCCCGCACCTGCTCGCGAGTGAACTGGTGACGCATGGCATGGGAGCCGTCTCGCAGGGTGGTGTCGGTGACGCGCGGTGGTTTCAGCGCCTTCATGCCGCCACCTCCTGCCGGATTCCGAGCAGGTGTTGCGCAAAGAGCTCACCCACTCGCCAAGCTGCTGCAGTCATGATGTCCAGATTCCCTGAGTAAGGCGGGAGGAAGTCTCCGGCTCCCTCCACTTCGAGGAGCATGGCAATGACGGTCCGTTCGCCCCATGGCGTGCGGCGTCGATCGAACACCGGCGCATCCTTGAGGCGGTACCCTGGGACATACTGTTGCACTTCAGCGACCATCTGATCGACTGACGCAACGATTGCGGCCTCGTCGTATTCCTCAGTCGCCGGAATGACATAGACGGTGTTGCGCATGATGATCGGTGGCTCAGCCGGATTGAGGATGATGATCGCCTTCCCGCGTTCTGCTCCCCCGATCGCCTCCAGACCGTGGGCCGTGGTGAAGGTGAATTCGTCAATGTTCTGCCGCGTTCCTGGCCCCGCCGAGCGGCTGGCCACGGTCGAAACGATCTCGGCATACCGCACCGGCACGACACGGCTCACCGCGTAGACCAGCGGAATGGTAGCCTGGCCGCCACAGGTAATCAGGTTCACGTTGTCCTTGTCGAGATGTGCCCCCAGATTGACTGGCGGCACCACGTAAGGCCCCCGCGCTGCCGGGGTGAGATCGATAGCGATCTTGCCTGCTTCCCGCAACATCTTGGCGTGCCGGACATGCGCCTTCGCACTCGTTGCGTCAAAGACGATGCGGATGTCCGGATCGTCGAGGATCGCCTTGATCCCCTCGTAGCTCGTTGGAATGCCGAGCTTTTTGGCTCGTGCAATCCCTTCCGACTGCGGATCAATCCCAGCAAACATGGCGAGCTCCATGTGGCCGGGATTCCGCAAGAGCTTGTACATCAAGTCAGTACCGATGTTGCCAGTCCCGAGGATCGCGACTTTGACCGCTTGCCGTTCCCCCATGCCCAGTCCTCCTGGTAATACCCAAGTTCCTCTGAGACCCGCCGTGCCGCATCCACGATCGCGGTCGTCAACCGCTGTCGGTTCGGATAGAAGCGATAGGCCGGCACCGAGAGACTCATTGCCGCGATGACCTGCCCGCTCTCGTCTCGGATTGGGGCGGCAGCGCAGCACAGCCCGACCATCACTTCTTCTTGATCGTAGGCAAAGCCCTGCTGCCGTACCCGCTCCAGCTCCTCGCGGAGCTGCTCAACCGTCGTGATTGTGTTCGGCGTGAAGCTGATAAGTCCGGTCGTCTCGACGATCCGCAGCACGTTCTCCCATGGCTGGTGCGCGAGGAGTACCTTCCCAACTCCCGAGCAGTGAGCCGGTAAGCGCTTGCCGACCCCCGAGAGCACAATCTCCAAGGCGCGGTCGCCTTGGAGCTTCTCAACGTAGAGCACCTGACCGTCCACCAGCACCGCTAGGTGCGTCGTCTCCCCCCAGCCAGCCACCAGCCGTTCCATAATCGGGCGGGCCGCTCGCAAGAGCGAGCTCGAGTCAAGCAACGTCTGACTGAGCTCGAACAGCGTCCAACCCAGGCGATACCGACCGTTTCCCGTCCGCTGAAGGAGCCCCTCCGCTGCCAGTGTCCGGAGCAACGCATGCGCCCCGGACTTGGGGATCTCCAGCGCCGCGGCAACCTCAGTCACACCCCACTCTGGCTGCTGGGGAGTAAAAAGGCGAAGGACTTGTGCTGCTTTTTGCACCGTCTGGAGCATAACGCCCTCCGACCTTCACGATACCAGCGCGTTGCCAAACCAGCAAGCGCCCTGTTCAGGATGCATGAACCCTCGACCCGTGATTCTGCCCAGGAACGCCCGCCAACGCCGCGGGTTCAGTATACCTGAACACATGCATTGACACGAGTCCCCAGCCATTCTAGGTTGGAGACTGGAGTGGAGAATCGCGCGAGGCGTCGGACACGTTCGCGAGGAGATGGGCCGATGACACAAGTGGTGGGGACACCAACTCGTCCGATGACGGGGGAGGAGTACCTGGAGAGCTTGCGTGATGGGCGCAAGGTCTTCTTCCGCGGCGAATGGGTCAAGGACGTCACCACCCACCCGGCGTTCCGCAATGCCGCACGGTCGGTTGCGCGTCTGTATGACGCGCTCCATGCGCCCGAGACACGCGACATTTTAACCAAGGTCGATCGCTGGGGTATTTTGACCCACAAGTTCTTCGCTCCAGCTTACTCAGCCCAGGACCTGAAGGAAGCGGCTGAGGCTATCACCCTCTGGCAGCGCATGAGCTTCGGCTGGATGGGGCGCACGCCCGAGTACAAAGCAGCGTTCATGGCGACGCTCGGCGCTGATCCCGACTACTATGCACCCTTCGGCGAGACCGCCCGGCGCTGGTATCGCGAGTACGCGACCCGCGTCCTTTTCATGAACCATGTGATCGTGGATCCGCCGATTGATCGCAACCGGCCGCCGAGCGAGGTACGCGACGTGTATATCCACGTCGTCAAGGAGACGGACGGCGGGATTATCGTCAGTGGCGCCAAGCAGGTCGCGACAGCTTCGGCGTTGACGCACGGCACCTTTGTCGGTGTCAATAGCGGGAGCGCGGCTCGGCTTCAGGAGGGGCGCGACGAAGATGTGGCGCTCGTCTTCTTCGTCCGCATGGACAATCCGCGACAATACCTGATCTCGCGCGCCTCCTACGAGCTGAATGCCGAAAGCCCCTTCGACAATCCGCTGTCCAGCCGCTTCGATGAGAACGATGCCTTCCTCGTGCTCGACGAGGCGTTCATTCCTTGGGAAGACGTCCTCATCTACCGCGACGTTGCCAAGTGCAAGCGCTTCTACGCCGATTCCGGCTTCTTCAACCGCTTCAACCTCCAGACAACGATCCGCTTCATGATCAAGCTGGAGTTCATGATTGGGCTCCTGCAGAAGGGGCTGGAGTGCAACGGGACAGCGGACTTCCGTGGTAACCAGGTGTTGGTTGGCGAGCTCGTCGCCTTGCGACACCTCCTGTGGGCGATCGTCACTGCTATGGTGAGCGATCCCGAGCCGAGTCTCGGTGGTTCGGTTGTGCCGCGACTCGAATATGCTGCTGCGGCGCGGGTCTATACTAATTTCGCTTGGGATCGGATCCGCCAGATCTACGAGCGCATCCTGGGCGGTGCGCCCATTATCAACGTCTCAAGCTACCGAGACTTCCTCAATCCGGAGGTGCGACCGATCCTGGATCGTTACCTGCGCGGCACCGGGATGACGGCTGAGGAGCGCAGCAAGCTCTACAAGCTCGTCTGGGATGCACTCTATTCCGAATTCGGTGGCCGCCACGGTCTCTACGAATTGAACTACGCGGGTAACCACGAGCAGAAGTACCTCGATCCGCTGCAGTGGGCAGAGCGACGCGGGTTCATGCAACAGTGGAAGGCCCTCGTCGACGAATGTCTCAACCAGTACGATCTCACAGGCTGGCGCGACTCTACATGGGTGTGGGAACCGGACGGTACCGGACGGTGAGGTTGGGGGAAGTCGCCCGAAAGGAGGGTGAGTCATGGCAGACGTTCGCGTTCCGGTGGTCGCGCAGCTTGCGCACGTCGAGATTTACACTCCAAAGCCAGAGGAAAGCCTCTGGTTCTTCACCAAACTCCTAGGCATGAGCGTGGTGCACCGCGAGGGACAGTCGGTGTACCTGCGGGCCTATGAAGACTGGTTCCTCTGGACACTGAAGCTGACCGAAGCGCCGCAGGCCGGCTTAGGGCATGCCGCATGGCGCGTCTCCGCGCCGGAGCTCCTCGATGAGGCAGCGGCCAAAATCGAGGCAGCAGGTTTGGGACTTGGTTGGCAAGAGAGCGAGTACGGGGCTGGGCGTGCGTACCAGTTCCGCATGCCGGATGGGCATCGCATGGAGCTGGTCTGGGATCTGGAGTACTATCAGGCCCCCGAGGATCAGAAGAGCGCACTCAAGAACCGCCCACAGCGGCGACCGCTCGACGGTGTGCCGGTGCGCCGGCTCGACCATATCAACTGCTTTGTGACCGACGTCGAGACGCACGAAGCGTTCCTGCGCGAGTATCTCGGCTTCAAGCTGCGCGAAACGAAGATCGACGGCAACGGGAAGAAGGTGGGGTCCTGGCTTTCCGTCAGCCCACTCGTTCACGAAATTGCAGTCATGCGCGATGGAACTGGTCAGGGGAACCGCCTGCACCACATCGCGTACTGGTACGGATACCCGCAACACTGCTATGACATCGCTGACGCCTGCCGCGACTGGGGTATCAAGATCGAAGCTGGCCCGGGGAAGCACGGCACAACGCAGGCAATGTTCCTCTACGTCTTTGAGCCAGGCGGCAACCGAGTCGAACTCTGGGGCGATGCCGGATATCTGATCTTCGATCCCAACTGGCAGACAGTTGTCTGGGACGTCTCGCACGAGTCGGATCTCTACTCGAGCACCGTCTGGCTTGGCGCGTCGACCATGCCGGAGTCGTTCTACACCTATGGCACACCGGAAAAGGTAACGGTGCGCGTCTAAGTAAGGCTGCGGTAGGAGCCGGCAGGGTAAACCCTGCCGGCTCCGTCACTACGCTGCGTGGGTCGGGTCGGTTCTCGATGACGTGAGGAGGGGAATGATGGCTCATCCAGAACCCCATCCGGTACTCGGTCGACGAGTATCGCGGCGCGGCCTGCTCCTTGGAGTGGGTGTGGCTGCACTTGGCGGGTTACTGAGTGCCTGTGCGGGTGGTGGGGCAACGCCGACGCCCACCTCGGCACCAGCTACGCCGACGCCCGCGCCGGCAACTCCCACACCACCTGCCGCCACACCAACCCCAGCAGCGGCGGCAACCCCCACCGTCGTTGTCACTCCGGCTGCTGCGGCCGAGCCGGTGCGCATCGGGCTTATTCACGGCTATACCGGTGTCTTTGCAGCGCTCGCCGAAAACCTTACCCGGGGAATCCAGCTTTACTTTGAGTCGATCGACAACACCGTGGCAGGACGCAAGGTGACCTTTATTCAGGAGGATGACGCCTCGAATCCGGAGCAGGGCCTCACGAAGACCAAGCAGCTTGTGGAGCGCGATAAGGTCCATCTCATTATCGGCTACAACCACAGTGGTGTGGCACTTGCCGTCCGCGATTACATTCACCAGTCTGGAGTACCCACCATTGTGGACAACGCCGGTGCACAGGCGTTGACGCGTGATCCACAACGACGAAGTCCCTACATTTTCCGTGTCTCTTTCGCCAACGGTCAGTACGAGTGGCCCCTCGGGCCCTATGCCGTTGAGCAGCTGGGCTACAAGCGGCTCATCTTCACTGCATCCGACTTTGTCGCCGGGCACGAGAAGGCCGAAGCGATTAAGAAGGCGTTCCAGAATGCAGGGGGAGAAATCGCTGGCGAAGTCTATCCGCCACTGGACACCGCTGACTTCGCGCCGTTCCTCCAGCGCATCAGTCAAATGCAGGCCGACGCGGTCTGGGCGTTCTTCGCTGGGGCCGACGCCGTTCGGTTTGTCCAGCAGTACGCGGACTTCGGTCTGAAAGACCAGTTCCCGCTGATCGGTGTGGGTGATCTTGTGGACGAGGCCTACCTCGACCAGCAAGGTGATGCAGCACTCGATGTGGTCACCTCATTGCACTATTCGCCACACATCGACTCGCCCGAGAACAAGGCCTTTGTCGACGCGTTCAAGAAGAAGTACGGACGAATCCCGAACCAGTTCGCCTACCAGGGCTACATCGCTGGTCGCGTCGCAGCGGAAGCTCTCAGCAAGGTTCAGGGCAAAGTCGAGGACAAGCAGGCGCTTCTTAAGGCAATCAAGGATGTCCAGTTCGTCGGCCCGGCTGGACCGTTCCGTTTCCATCCGGAGACGCAGAACGTCGTGCTGACGGTCTACTTCCGTAAGGTCCAACGGCTGCCAGACGGATCGCTTGGCAACGTGGTTCTAGGCAAGCGCGAGAACGTCGATGACCTGTCGTTCTGATCGCATCGTTGAGGGTGGCGGTAGCAGCCGCCACCCTCAACGCTCGCCCTTTTGCGTCTTCTGAGTCGCTCGAGTATCGTTGAGATATCAACGGCGCTCGCCGCAAAGGCCAGACACGAACCGGTGAAGCGAGCGGAAAGGGACGATCGGTGCCGGTCAACACTGCGAGCCTCGTCATCGGATTGTCGTATGCGAGCCTCCTCTTCCTGGTTTCGGTCGGGCTCTCGGTGGTTTTCGGGCTGATGCGGTTTGTCAATCTCGCGACGGGATCGCTGTACCTTATCGGGGGGTACATCGGCTGGTCGGTGGCCCGCTCCACGGGGAATTTCTTCCTCGCGCTCATCGCCGGTGCCCTTGCTGCACTCGTCGTCGGGGTCCTGATTGAGCGTGGTTTCTTGCAGCGTCTCCACCGAAAGGAGCTGCTGCAGGTCTGCTTGACGCTCGGTGTTGCATACATTGTGCAAGACGTGACCCGCTGGATCTGGGGCGGTGACCCGCTGCGGCTCCGCCCACCGGAACTCCTGCGCGGTTCGATGGAGCTCTTTGGCTCAGTCGTGCCGATCTATCGAGTCGCGCTCATCGGGATTGGTGCACTGCTGGCTGTCCTCGTCTGGTATCTCCTGGAGCGGACGAAGTGGGGCGCCTACGTGCGCGCCGGAGTCGACGATCTCGAGATGGTACAGTGCCTTGGTATTAACGCTCGTCGCGTCTTCGCGATTGTCTTCTCGCTCGGAGCATTGCTCTGTGGTCTGGGTGGAGCGCTCGGTACCCCGGTGACTGGCGTGGCACCGGGCACGGATATTCAATTGCAGCTCATGGCCCTCATCGTCGTTGTCCTTGGAGGTCTGGGATCAGTGACCGGTGCCATTGTCGCGAGCATCGTCGTTGCGCTGGTCGATACAATCGTGCGGACATTCTGGCCTGAGGCCTCCTTCTTCGCCGTGTGGGCACTCGCTGCGTTGGTCCTTATCGTTCGTCCGCAAGGCCTGCTCGGCCGCGCAGCGTGAAGGGACGGAGAGGAGACCATGAACGCCAAGTCCATCAGCGCTCAGTGGCGACCGGCCGCGATCCTCGGGCTGCTCGTTCTGCTGCTCATCGCACCGTTCGTCCTTCCGACATACCCTCTCAGCGTCTTAACAGAAATTCTGATCTTTACGCTCTTCGCAATGTCGCTCAACATCCTGCTCGGGTACGCTGGCCTGCCATCGCTCGGCCATTCTGCCTTTTTCGGAACCGGCGGCTACGCAGTCGGGCTCCTTGCCAAATATCTTGGCACCCCGGCGCCGCTTGCCTTGCTCATTGCAGTAGTCGCTGGCATCGCACTCGCGCTCATCACGGGACCGTTCGTCTTGCGCACCCACGGCGCGTACTTCCTCATCCTGACTCTTTCGTTGACACAGGTACTCTTCGGGATCGTCTGGCTCTGGCGTCGAGTCACAGGGGGTGACGACGGTCTTCCCGGTATTCCGACCCCCAAGCTGCCGTTCCTCCTCGGCCGCGTGTCTGATACCGCTAACTTCTATTACCTGACTCTTATCGTCGTAGGCATCGCGATCGCTACCATCGCATGGGTAGTCCGCTCTCCTTTTGGACTTGCGCTCGTGGGTATCCGCGAGAATGAGCGGTATCTGGAAGGCCTTGGCTATCCGACGTGGACGCTGAAGTACGTGGCCTATGCGCTCGCTGGCGGATACGGCGCGCTGGCCGGAGGCCTGTTCGCGTACTTCAAAGGCTTTGTCGGGCCAGGGCAGATTAGTTGGCTCCTCGCTGGCGAAGGCATGGTTATGGTCATTCTCGGTGGTGCCGGCACCTTCTGGGGCCCAGCGATCGGGACAATCCTTGTCCTTCTCCTGCGTTATGAGGTGAGCGCCTTCACTCAGCGCTGGGTGATGATCCTCGGTATTGTCTTCATCCTGACCGTTCTCTTGCTTCCACAGGGAATTGTGCGGTTGCCGAATCGCATTCGTGAGATCCGTGCCCAACTGCGGCGAGAAGCCCCGCTTCCTCGGCCGACAGCACCAGCGCATCACACTCCATCCGAACGCGCGGTCGAACGAGTCATCGAGAGGTCCTAACGATGGCCGTACCAGCACTACAGCTCGAGCACGTCAGCAAGGTCATTGGCGGTCTCACTATTCTCGAAGACATCTCGCTCACCGTCCAGCCAGGGGAACGGCGAGCGATCATTGGGCCAAACGGCGCAGGGAAGACGACACTACTTAATGTCATCGCGGGGTTCCTCCCGGCCACACGGGGTCGAGTGCTCGTTTTCGGACGCGATGTCACAAAACTCCCCGCCCATCGTCGAGTCGACGTCGGCCTTCTGAAAACCAATCAGCAACCAGCAGTCTTCCATGAGCTAACGACACGCCAAAACATCCTGATTGCTCTGCTGCGCGGACGCCACTCGCCCCTGGGGCTCGGTGGACTCGTCGAGCGCGACCGTGAGATTCAGCGCCTGGCAGAGCAGGTGCTTGAGGAGTGGGGATTGCTCGACGTGAGTGACGTCGAAGTCCGGCATCTTCCCCACGGCTACCAGCGGCGAGTGGAGCTCGCTGCACGCTTTGCCCTGCGCCCGAAGCTCTTGCTCCTCGATGAGCCAGCCGCTGGACTGGCTGTCGACGAGATACCCGCGTTTATCGAACGGCTCAAGCAACTCCCACGAGACATGACGGTTGTGCTCGTCGAGCACAGCATGCGAGTCGTTTTCTCCTTTGCCGATCGCATCACCGTCCTGCACCACGGGGCGGTGCTGGCTGACGGAACGCCAGACGAAATCCAGCAGAACGAGGACGTGCAGGCTGCCTATCTCGCGGGAGCGATGCGAGGACGCGATGCTGGAGCTGCGTGACGTTTACGGTGGCTATGGCGAAGGATTTGTTCTCAACGGTCTTTCCCTCACCGTAGAAGAGGGACAAGTCGTCGGGCTGCTCGGTCGCAACGGGGCCGGCAAGACGACAACGATGCGTGCCATCATGGGGCTCCTTCCGCGCTTGGCAGGAGAAATTCGGCTGCGCGGGGAGTCGCTAATCGGTTTGCCACCGTACGTTATCTCGAGTAAGGGCCTGGCCCTTGTCCCACAAGGGCGACGGATCTTCCCCTCACTCACGGTCACGGAAAACCTCCTCCTAGGCGCTCGCCCACCACGCCCCGACCAGCGGGTGCGGTGGACGGTCGAGGAAATTTACCGCCTCTTCCCTATCCTCAAGGAACGCGGGAAGATTCGCGGCACGCTACTTAGTGGTGGTGAGCAGCAAATGCTCACCATTGCACGCTCGTTAATGACCCAACCGCTCGTCCTGCTCTGTGACGAGCCGTCCGAGGGATTGGCACCAGTGATGGTGCAGCGCGTCGGCGAAATCTTGCAGCGACTCAAGCAGGCGGGGCTCTCGATTCTCCTCGCCGAGCAGAACCTCGATCTTGCCCTCTCAGTTATCGACGTTGCGTACATTATCGAAGAGGGGCGAGTCATTTGGCACGGCTCGGCGCAAGAACTCCTCGCGAACCGGGATCTGCAGGAGACGTACCTCGGTCTACGGGTCGAGGTGTGACACCCAGACGGTCCGGTCGTAGTGCCTTCGTCGCCATCCTTTCGTCTCTGCACGTGGAAACGGTCGTTGACCGGTGGCTGCTCTCGGCTGCAACGGTGTACCTGCCCCCTCGCGCGGGGACACGTTTGCGGTGAGACGACGACCGAAGAGGCGCCGGATGGGCGAACGTGCGTCCTCGGTCAAATCCGAGGTGGCATGAGAAGGGAACATGACGATGTCGCGGATTACGCTCACCCTTGCTGCCGCGCCGTATGACCGGATCCTCCCACTTGTCGATGGTCGTGTAGCCGTCCGCGGTATCGAGCTCATTTATTTGCCCCAGCTAGTTGAAGAGACGTTCTGGCGTATGGCTCGATACCAGGAGTACGATGTCGCTGAGTTCTCCCTGTCCTCCTACCTCATCGCGCGGGACCGTGGTGAGCCACGTCTTACGGCCATTCCCGTTTTCCCTTCCCGAATGTTTCGGCATTCCGCTGTCTACGTGAACACGCGCGCCGGTATCAAGGAACCGCGTGACTTGATTGGACGGCGAGTGGGAATACCCGAATACCAGCTTACGGCACTCCTGTGGGTACGTGGAATCCTCGCCGACGATTATGGTGTCCGTCCAGAAGACATCGAGTGGTATGTAGGTGGTGAAGAACGGGCAGGACGACGAGAGAAGTTACCACTCCAACTTCCCGATCGAATCCGGATCCATCCAATCCCCCCGAATACCACGTTGACCGAGCTCCTCGTCCGCGGCGAAATCGATGCAATGATCGCCCCACGCGCACCCTCCGCGTTCCTCGAGGGACATCCCGCAGTGGGCCGGCTGTTCCCCAACTATCCCGAAGTCGAGGCTGAGTACTTCCGCCGGACCGGCATCTTCCCTATCATGCACGTGGTCGTGATCCGTGATGACGTCTTGGAACGTTTTCCTTGGGTTGCCCGTAATCTCTTCGAGGCATTTGAAGCCGCTCGGCGTATCGCCTTGACCGACCTGCGACAGACCGCAGCGCTGGCGGTGATGCTGCCCTGGTTGCATGCGGAAGTCGAGCGCACACGTGCGCTCCTCGGTGAGGATTACTGGCCCTACGGCATCGAAGCGAATCGACACGTCCTCGAGACAGCTATCCGCTACGCGTACGAACAGGGTCTCATCCGACAACGGTTCCGCGTCGAGGATCTCTTTGCTCCTTCGACGTTGGAGGAGTTCGTAATCTGAGTGGTGCAGGTATGGAGATGGATCTTCGCGAGCTGGTTGCAGTTGCCTGTCAGGTACTCGCCCTTGAGGGACAGGACGACTATGTATGGGGACACGTGTCGGTACGAGATCCGGATGGTCGCGGCGTGTGGATGAAAGCAGCGGGCCTCGGCTTCGAGGAAGTCACGCCCAGTGACGTCCTCCTTGTCGACTGGGATGGAACCGTCCTGGTCGGTTCCGGGAAACGTCATAGCGAATACCCGATCCACACCGAAATCATGCGCGCCCGTTCGGATGTCAACGCCGTGGTCCACACGCATCCGCCCCATGCGCTCGCCTTTGCCGCGCTCGGCGTTCCTTTGCGGCCGATCAGTCACGAGGCGACGGTTTTCGTTCCACCCGATATTCCTCGCTTTACACTGACCGGAGATCTGATCACGACGCCTGAGCTCGGCAAGCAGTTAGCTGACGCGCTTGGGGATCGGCCAGCGATCCTCCTCGTTCACCATGGCATCGTCACAGTGGGACCAGATGTCCCCACCGCAGTGTTCCGCGCCCTTCTGCTCGAGCGAGCCTGTCACAAGCAGCTCCTCGCGATGGCTGCTGGAGGGCCTCACACATGGTCCAGCGACGCAGAGGCACTGACCAAGCGAGAACATTGCTACGGGCCAACGCAACTCTCAGCCGCCTGGGAGCTCCTTGTACGGCGTGTAGAGCGGAGGCGAGGGGAAAGGCGCCGCTGAAATAGGCACCTTTGTCCTGTATAGGCGAACGGAAGGCTGGCAGACGGTTTCCCGTTCTCTATGCTCCGCACTGACGATTCGACGAGGCCGACTCACAGGGATCAAGGAGAGGTGTGATGACGATCGATCACCACATCCACGCAATTCCTCAGGGGATGTTGGATTGGCTGCGGGAGCACAGCGAGCAGGCCGACGCGCGTTTCGAGCGACGCGACCCGAGCAAGGCACCCTTCCTGATCGTCGGCGGCCGTTGGCCGTTCGAGCTTAAACCTGTCTTCCACGACCGTGATCAGTTTCTCCAAGAGCTGGAAGCCGCGGGTGTTCAGCAAGCGCTCTTGTCTCCGGTGCCACAACTGTTCTTTTATGACGCCGACCCGAGTCTCACCAGGGAGGCAGCACGCGCGTATAACGAGGCACTTCTCGCCTGGCGAGCCACGGCCCCAGATCGAATCGCGCTCCTCGCGACTGTCCCGCTCAATGACCCAGACACCGCGGCAACCGAGCTCGTCTGGGCCATGGAGCAGGGGATGCGTGGAGCAATTGTCGGCCCAGGTGTTGGAGATCGCCTCCTCAGCGACCCGTTCTTTGCGCCATTCTGGAGTGCTGCCGACGAGCGGCAGGCGATCATCTTCCTGCATCCGCTTCTGAGCCGCGATGGACGACTCGCACGCCCTCAATTACCGAACCTTGTCGGCGTGCCGTGGGAGACAACAGTTGCAGCAGTAGACCTCATCTTTGGTGGCATGCTCGACCGATATCCGCGAGTGCGAATTCTTCTTGCTCATGGAGGTGGATACCTCCCCTACCAGCTTGGTCGACTCGAAAAGGGCTATGAGGTCTGGGAGGCGGTGCGACGGCAGCTCGCCGCACCACCGACAGCGTATCTTCGTCGGTTCTGGTACGACACCGTGTTGTGGCGTCGGGAGACAATCGAGTACCTGTCTGCCTTGGTGGGACCGGATCGCCTCGTACCTGGCTCGGACTTCCCGTTCGATCTCGCTATGTGGCCCCCATCCGTTCCGTCATGGGAAGCGAGAGAAAGCTCTCTTATCGACTGAGATGGGTTCAGATATATTGAACTATTAAGCAATGAACTATATGCTTGTTCTGATTATCTGAACCTAAAACTTGCATACTCTCTAGATCGTTATCTATCCTATTCAGTAGACAGCGTCCTGTTTGGATCCGCAACGATCCTAGGTGGTTGGCAGGGGAGGTACAGCATGTCGGCCGCAGCGGATTACGGCTATATCTTCGACGTTGCACAGCTCGCACACGTGGAACTGCTCACCCCCGATCTCGAGCGATCGCTCTGGTTCTTCCGCGATCTCCTTGGCATGGAGGAGGTGGCGAGGAAGGACGGGGCGGTGTATTTGCGCGCCTTCGATGAGCGCTATCTTACCTCACTCAAGCTCACCCCGTCTGAGAAGCCAGGGCTTGGCCACGCCGCGTGGCGGGCCCGCTCACCGCGAGCCCTCGAGCGCCGCGTGCAAGTGATCGAGGCAACTGGTCTTGGCCAAGGCTGGATCGATGGGGACGTAGGGCACGGTCCGGCGTACCGCTTCACGACGCCCGAGGGTCACCAAATGGAAATCTTCTGGGAGGTCGAGTGGTACGAGGCGCCGGGAGAACTGCAGAGTCGTCTCCCGAATCGACCGCAGAAGCGGCCGGGACGCGGTGTGCCGGTCCGCCGCCTCGACCATATCAACCTCTTTGCCAAGGATGTCAAGCGCTGCGGTGAGTTCATGATGAATACGCTCGGCTTCCAGCTTCGGGAGTACATCGAAGCGCGTTCCGGCGGCTACCGCGGCGTCTGGCTCTCCGTTAGCCCGATGGTCCACGAGATCGCCTTCATGCACGACGAGGCCGGTCCGGGCGGACGCCTGCATCACGTTTGCTACTGGTACGGTTATCCGCATCAACTTTGGGAAGTCGGCGACCTCTTCCGCGAAAATCGAATTCACATCGAGCTCGGGCCAGCAAAGCACGGAATCACCCAAGCAATGCCGTTATATGTCTATGAGCCAGGTGGTAATCGCATCGAACTCTTCGGCGACGTTGGATATCTGATCTTCGAACCAGACTGGCGTCCCATCCGCTGGACTGAGGATCACATCGAGCGCGCCGCCCAAGAGGGTGGCCTGCCCTGGCTCGGTGGCAGCTTCCCAGTCGAATACTGGGTGTACGGGACACCAGCGGCCCAGATTGGTGCGGAGAGTACGGCCGTGGCCTCCGCTGAGTAGGCGTTTGAGTCAGTTGATCTCGTTCAAAGACTCGGTATTTCGTTTGCCGGTGGTTGGTGAGTTTTCGCGCAGAGAGACGGTTGTGAGGTCACATGAGGAGGAGGTATTCGATGCAGCGCTATACGCGTCGCGCGGTTCTTGGCCTCATCGGAACGGCCAGCATATCAGCCCTGTTGGCGGCCTGCGGAGGTGGGCAGGCAACACCCACGCCCGCACCACAACCGTCACCCACGTCAGCGCCTGCCCAACAGCCGTCACCGACGCCGACCACAGCAGCCGCTCCGACGCCGACCGTGGTCGCGACGCAACCGAAGAAGACGCTCCGCGTCGGGTTCGCTATCTCGAAGAGCGGGCCCTATGCAGCGGGCGCGGGAATCACCATCTACCCGAACTATGTCCTCTGGGCGAAGGATGTGAACGACGCGGGAGGGATCAAGCTCAGCGACGGTGTCTACACCGTTGAACTGATCGAATACGATGATCAGAGCAGCCCTGAAGAAGCAATCAAGGCGATTCAACGTCTCGTCAACCAGGATAAGGTCGACCTTCTCCTTCCGCCCTGGGGCACGGCGATGAACCTCGCTGTGGCACCCGTTTTCCATCAGCTCGGCTATCCCCAACTTGGTGTCGCAAATCTCAGTGATAAGACCCCGGAACTTGTTAAGCAATGGCCAGGATACTTCTCCTTCTTGGGCACCTCCAGTCAATACTCGGAAGCAGTAGCCGATCTGCTCAGCGACCTTGCCAACCAGGGCAAAATCGGCAAGAAGGTGGCGTTGATCTACGTCGATGACGCGTTTGGCCTCGAGTTGTCTGAAGCTGCTCGGAAGAAGTTTAAGGCAACGGGGTTCGAACTTGTCTATGATCAGGGATATCCGCTTGGTACCACTGACTTTCAGCCGATTCTGACTGACATCAAGCAGCGGCAGCCGGACGCCTTCGTCGCCTGCAGTTATCCGGCAGACACGCTTACCCTCCCCGAAGCAGCGATGGTTGTTGATTTCAATCCCCCAGTCTTTCTCACAGCAGTCGGCACAGCATTCCCAGTCTATGTCGGAAAGTTCGGGCAGAATGCCGAAGGCGTCATGGGGCTAGGAGGCATCGATCCGAAGGCTCCAGGCCTCATGGACTACTACAAGCGTCACAAGGAGGTCACTGGGCAAGATCCCGATCGCTGGGGCAGTCCGGTTTGTTACGCCTCTCTCCAGGTCCTTCAGCAAGCGCTGGAGCGGGTCGGCAAAGTCGACCGGCAGGCAGTTGCTCGCGAAGTAGCAACCGGTTCGTTCCAGACAATCATCGGGACGGTGAAGCTGGAAGGGAACATTTACTACGGCAACTGGCTTCTCGGCCAGTGGCAGAATGGGGAGTTTCTGGCGCTCTGGCCAAAGAACAAGGCCGCTGCTACTCCGATCGTGCCCAAGCCGGCCTGGAAGAAGTGACGGCGCATTCGCGCTGCGCACACCCCGGCTGGTGCGGCACTGGGCCGGGCACTCGTCGAGCTGTCTCCTGGTGCGCTGCCAGGAGACAGCTCAACGCCCACCTTTCGCATGCGCAAACCTGCTCCAGCCGGACCCAGCGACGAAGCGGACGACGCAGCGGCTGGACACCAGGAGATCTTGAAACGATGGCGTTCGCCCATTACAATCTGCTTGATCGCTAAAGTTCCGTTGCCGACACACCGAGTCGGAACAGAGAGATCAGTCGAGCGGCCGGAAACGACGGAGGGGAGATGACGTCGATACTCGATGCGCTCGTGACAGGGCTTGTCTACGGGGGGATCTACGCCTTATTGGCGCTCGGACTGACCCTCCAATATGGCGTCGCCAGGATTCTCAACCTGGCCTACGGAGATTTTCTGATCGCCGCAGCAGTGTTTGCGACGCTGCTGTACCAACGCTTTCAACTCAGTCCGCTTGTCTCTCTCCTGCTTCTCCTGCCTGCGAGCTTCCTCATCCATTTGCTCGTCTACCATCTCGTCTTCGTCCAGCTTGAGCGGCGTCGCGGCTCCTGGCGAGCGATGGAAGCCTCGAGCATCCTTCTGGCGTTCGGCCTGTCGTTTGTCGTCTCTGGAGCGATGCTCGCGATCTTCGGCGGCAAGCTGTTCAGCTACTCGTACTTGCTGGTTCCGGTACAGCTCCTCGGGAGCGTGGTTCCGGCCAACCGCCTGTTGGCTTTGGTCCTCGCACTGGCCTTCGGCGGTTTCGCTTATCTTCTGCTCGTTCGCACGCGGATCGGTACGGCGATCCGTGCGATTGCCGTCGATCCCGACGGAGCTCCATTAGCCGGGATCGATGTTCGCCGGTGGGCTGGTTTGACCTTTGCGTTTGGCGGCATCATCTGCGCAGCAAGCGGCGTTCTCATCAGCATGTTCCAGACCTTCAACGTTCCGATGGGTGTCACCTTCACGCTGAAGGCACTCGTCGTGGTGATCATGGGTGGCGTTGGAAATGCTGTAGGGGCGCTCGTCGCAGGTCTCATCCTCGGCGTCACTGAATCATTTGTGGCCCGGTTCATTAGTCCGGGCCTCACGTTGGCAGCAGTCTATGGCTTGTTCGTCCTTGCGGTGCTCACGATGCGTACAGGGATTTTTGGAAGGGCACTCCGGTGATGGGTTCCATCACACGCATCGCAGTACTCCCGGTCATGCTCGTTCTCGCAGCCCTGGTACCATTCACGGGCAACGACTTCTACATCGCGCTCGGTATCTCGATTCTGCTCAACGCCGTCTTGGCGACGGCGTGGGGACTCTTCGCCGGGCCGACGAAGTACATCAGCCTTGCGACGGCCGCGTTTTTCGGGGTCGGCGCCTACACCGTCGGACTCTTCTACGAGCGCGTTCCGATGCTTGCACTCTATCCAATCGCGGCGCTGATCGGTGCGGTGCTCGCGACCTTTGTCGGCCTTACAACGCTGCGGATTCAGGGAATGTACTTCACCATCTTCACCTTCGGGCTGGCCGAGCTGATCCGCCAGCTGATGACCTGGTATCAACGGAACGTCACTGGATCCGTCGGAGTTTACATCATCACGGATATCACTGCACGGCAGATTTACTGGAGCCTCACGGCCTTGCTCGCCCTGACACTCCTCGGCGGGTGGCTGCTAGCCCGATCACGCTATGGGCTGGCGCTCCTCATGATTGGGGAGGACGAACTCGCAGCACGGCATAGCGGGGTTCGCACGACTGCCGTGAAGGTGGTTGTACTCGCTTTGACGTCTGCGATCATGGCGGTCACCGGCGCAATTGTGGCACCCCGCTGGACCTACCTGGATCCTAACATCGCGTTCAATCCGACGCTCTCCTTCATGCCCGCCGTGATTGCGCTCCTCGGTGGTATGCAACGCTTCTGGGGTCCGCTGGTCGGGGCCATCCCTCTCGTCATTCTCTTTGACCAGTTGAATGCGCGCTTCCCGACCACCTACACGCTGATCCTTGGTCTCCTCTTCATGGTGATCGTCTTTGTCATCCCCGATGGCATTCTCGGTCTTCTTCCCAAGCTCCAACGTCTGCGCGGCGCAGCACCCGCCCCGACAGCTGCTCCGGCATCCCTCAGCGCACCCCTGGTCCCCTCGACGCCAACGCGGACAGCAAGTCCAGGAGTCGACGGGATAACTGGAACACCGCGGGCATCGACACTGAACGGAGCAGTCTTGCTTGAAGTGAACGGAGTGCGAAAAGCATTCGGCGGTATCGTTGCGGTAGACGATCTCTCTTTCACGATTCGTGAAGGTGAAGTCTTCGGCATCATCGGACCAAATGGTTCGGGCAAGACAACCGTTCTCAACCTCATCTCCGGCGTCTACGAGCCGGACCGCGGACAAATTCTCTTCCTTGGGCGGTCACTCGCGCACAAGGCCCCGGAAGAGATCGCACGAGCCGGCATCGCTCGCACCTTCCAGCTCGTGCGGATCTACCCAGCGCTGACATGCCTTGATCACGTGGTCCCAGCCGCCTTGTTTGGAGGCCACGTCCGCTCGCTTGCGGAAGCTCGAGAGTACGCGAGCGAGTTGCTGGAGGAACTCGGTATGGGCCAGTTCATGCACGTCCCCGCCGGGCAGCTGAACTTCATCGACCAGAAGCGGCTGGAGCTCGCCCGCGCTCTTGCGCTACGCCCGAAACTGCTGCTGCTCGATGAGTGGCTCGCCGGCCTCAATCCATCAGAGATGCTGATCGGCATGGAACTCATCGAGTCGTTGCGCGGACGGGGAACAACCATCGTGCTGATCGAACATCTGATGCAAGCGGTGCGTCGTCTCTGCGACCGCTGTATCGTCATGAGCTTTGGTCAGAAGATCGCCGAGGGTACGCCGGAAGAGGTGCTTGCCAATCCGGAAGTCGTTCGTGTCTATCTCGGAGAGGCTGACAATGCTTGAGATCCGAGAGTTGACCGTGTACTACGGCCTGCATGCTGCAATCCGCAACGTGTCGCTGCAGGTGGAACCGGGCGAAATCGTAGTCGTGCTCGGAGCGAACGGCGCCGGGAAATCGACCCTCCTCCGGGCAACCATGGGGATGGTTCGCCCAGCTAGTGGGCATGTGTTGCTCGACGGCCTTGACCTAACAAGTCTCGTGCGCCGTAACTTGACGCATCAGATCGTCGAGCAAGGACTCATCCTGGTACCGGAGCGGGGTGGGACCTTCACAGACCTTACTGTGCGCGAGAACTTACTGCTCGGAGCGTTTCCACGCCGAGCACGCGCGAAAGAGAAGGAACTCTTGGAATTCGCCCTGAGTCTCTTCCCTCGCCTTAAGGAACGCTGGAATCAACGGGTCGGTACGATGAGCGGCGGCGAGCAACGGATGGTGGCCGTGGCTCGGGCACTGCTTTCGGCGCCACGCTTTCTCCTCTTGGACGAACCGACGCTTGGACTGGCGCCCGTCTTAGCCAAACAACTGCTCCGTGTCCTGCCGCAGATCGCGGCTCAAGGTATTGGCGTGTTACTCGTCGAGCAAAATGCCCACCTCAGTCTCGCCGTCGCCCAACGCGGCGCAGTGCTCAGCAACGGCGAGTTGGTGCATGCGTCAAGTGCCGCCGAGCTCCAGGACGACCCCGCCGTGCGAGCAGCCTACCTCGGTAGCCAGTAATTGCTGCACCTGGTCGCACCCTCGAGGCTCAAGAACGGGGACGGCCACCCCCTCCTGCGCAGTGCTGCTCGGGCGGTCGTTCAGGATAGCAGAACCGCCAGCTTGCGAAGCTCATGGTTTTCCCATAAACTATCCGAAGCGTAGCGCTGAACAGAGCACAATGCGATAGTGTCGTCAAAAGAGTCGTTCGTAGGTCGGGCCTATCAAGGACGAGAGGAGGCTACGAACGGGAAGAGGCTACCCAAAAGCTGGAAACATTGAGCGAGAGGTCAGTGATCAACTCTAGATGATCGGGGAGGAGAGAAACATGCGCATCTCACGACGACGATTCATTGTCACTGCAGCTGCACTCAGTGCTTCAGCTCTCCTGGCAGCTTGCGCCGGTGGTCAGGCTACCCCGACACAAGCACCGCAGCCCACACCAACCACTGCTCCTGCCGGACAGCAGCCCAGCGCGACGCCGACTCCAGGCACTGCGGCGGGTGCAACACCGACGGTTGTGGCAACCCAACCCACCAAGACACTACGTATCGGCTGCGCAGTATCGCTCAGTGGCGTGTTCGCTGCTGGTGCACAGGAGACAATCGTCAATTGCTACAAGCTCTGGCAGAAGGACGTGAACGACGCTGGTGGTATCCAGCTGAGCGATGGCCGGTACATGGTCGAAATCATTTGGGCCGACGACCAGAGCAATCCCGAAGAGTGTATCCGCCAAGTCCAGCGCCTCATCACTCAGGAAAAGGTCGATCTCCTTATCCCACCGTATTCCACCGGTATCAACCACGCTGTCGCACCGATTTTCCATCAGAACGGCTACCCGCAACCTGCCGTCGCGACGTGGGTCACCGAAGAGGATGCGAAGCGCTTCCCATACTTTGTGAGCTTCCTCGGACGACCGGAGCAGTACGCCGAGCAGGGAATTGTTGAACTACTCAAGTACCTCAATGGGCAAGGGAAGATCGGCAAGCGTGTCGCCATGCCCTACGTCGACGCCGAGTTCGCACTTGACTTCGTCAAGCCACTCCGGCCGGCCCTGCAGGCTGCCGGCTTCGAGATCGTCTACGACCAGGGCTATCCCATGGAAATTAGTGACATGCAGTCGATCATCACCGAAATCATGCGCTTGAACCCCGATGCAGTAGTGGCGATCTCCTACCCGAACGACTCCATGCTCTACGTGCCACCAATGAAGGTTCTCGGGTATAACCCGCCTGTCTTCTTCGCAGCGAACGGTCCCAATTACTTCTTCTTCCTGGGCACTTATGGTGAAGACGCCGAGGGCGTCATGGGACTCGGCGGTATCGATGTCCGCAATAAGCAAATCGTCGACTTCTACAATCGGTACAAGGCGATGCACGGGACGGAAGCAGACCGCTGGGGTGGCCACGTGTATTACACTGTTGGCCAAGTTATCCAACAGGCCCTCGAGCGTGTTGGCAAAGTGGACCGCAAGGCAATCGGCGACGAAATTCTGAACGGTACCTTCGATACGATCATGGGGCCAGTCAAGCTCACCGGTAACGCCTTCCTTGGCAACTGGCTCATCGGCCAGTGGCAGCGTCAGCCGGATGGTAAGCTGGAGTACGTCGCGATCATGCCACGCGACCGTGCTGGTGCAGAGCCACTCGTCCCCAAGCCGAAGTGGAAGAGCTGATTTGTCTCCGGGTACCCAGCGGGGGAGCGGCACAAGCCGCTCCCCCTTTCTCTGTCTCGTCCCTTCTACCAGTGCCACGGTACTCAGTACCCGGCGCAACACCCGCCCCCGCGCTCGTTGCTCCCTACCCTTGTCGCTGGTATGCGAACCAGCCGCCGGGTTTCGTTGGAGACACTGCCAACCACCCTGCCACTGGAGCTTCCTTGAAAAGGCATCGCTACCGGACAGCGACTCCAGCGCATCGCCTCGCCTGGTTCGTCTTGAGGCCAGCGCCTTGCTGTCGCCTTATCTACTCGGTTTCGCTTATCGTCGCTCACGACCGACTTCGTAATGCACGTTCCGGGCCTCGAAGAAGTTGACGATTTCCGGCACATCGACCTGCGTCGCCATCCAACGGAGCGGATTCGGATTCCCGAAGGCAGGAGGCAGTCCGAGCTCCTCGAGCCGACGGTCAGCGATGTAGCGGACATAGCCGTTGAGCGACTCGCTGTCGATCCCGATCAATGGTTGAGGCAGGACAGCACGGTTATACGCCTCCTCAAGTTCCACTGCCTCCAAGATCAACTGTCGGAGCTCTTGTCCGAACTCCGGCGTCATGATCTCCGGATGCTCCTCCAAAATCGTCGTCACGAGGTGGATACCGAACGAGAGGTGCAGTGACTCGTCTTTGAGCACCCAGTCTACGATGCTGCACAGCCCGCGCAACAGGTTCCGTTGCCGAAACGCAAGAGCAAGCGCGAACCCGGAGTAGAAAAAGATGCCCTCCAAGACCACGAAGTATCCCACCAGATTCCGCACCAGTCGCTGTAATCCCTCGACACTGGTGATATCCGGTGCAGCAAGCCACGCCTCAGTGAGGCGACGCTGGAAGGCCTCTTTGGCCGCCACTGCCGGATGCTCGACATGGAGGCCAAAAACGCGCTGACGATCGAGCGGCAACGTCTTGATCACGTACTCGAACGCCATGACATGGTTCGCCTCTTCCCAGGCCTGGCGCGCGAGATACAACCGGGCTTCCGGCGCCGTCACAACCTGATAGAGACTGAGAAGCAGGTTGGTCGTCACCAGTGATTCCATCGGGTTGAAGAAACCGAGGAACATCTCGACCGCGCGACGCTCTTCATCGGTCAAGCGTTCATGCCAGTCACGGACATCGTCGTGCAGCGGCACTTCCTCGGGAAACCAGGTGTTGTGCTTGGCCTGCTGCACGTGCGCATAGGCCCAGGGATGACTCAAGGGAAAGAGTTCTACCGGCGCCAAGGGGTCACCACCGAGAAGCTTCCGCGCCATATGTCCTACTCCCCTCCACTCTTGTCACTGGCAACTCTCGCACTCACCGTTCAGACTGCAGGCCGCTGCTTCTCGCGCCAGCACCTCCTGCTCAGCCAGCTGCACCCACTGTGGGCGTCGTCGTGTCTTATTGATCGCGACGGTCGCCTGTTCCACCTCCATTCGCGGACGAACGAAACAGTAGTAGGTACTCTTCAGCCCTTTGCGCCAGGCCAAGAGATAAGCCGCACTGAGCTGGCCCGGCCGGTCAGCCGCGTGGTAGAGGTTCCGGCTCACCCCCATGTCCACCCACTTTTGGACTCGAGCCGCGACCTCAATGTAGGCTGCGGGCGGGATCTGGTATGCCGTCGGAAAGCGCTCGGCAAGATCAACCGGGCAGCCAGGCACAGCTCGCAAATCACCCCGCGCAGCAACGAGGTCAGGCAGTAATTGCTCCCATAGCCCTCGCCGCCGCAGCTCCTCCACTAACACGGGGTTGACCTCGAGAAACTTTCCAGACAATGTTTGCCGACTAAAGACGTTGGCATAGTAGGGATCGAGGCTCGGCGTAGTCCCGGCAATCAACGCAATCGTTGCTGTGGGAGCGACCGCCATAACTGCACCGTTGCGCATGCCACGCCGCACGCGCTCCCGGAGCATCTCCCAATCGAGTCGACGCGAGCGCTCGATTTCGATGGGCATTCCACGTTCTGCCTCGAGCTCCTCGAGCGTATCGATAGGAAGCACCCCTTCTGCCCAGCGTGATGCCGCGAACGTCGGGAAACTTCCTCGCTCCGCCGCCAGATCACAGCTGGTGGCAATCGCGTGGTAACTCAGGAACTCGGCAATCTGGTCGGCGATCTCGGCAGCCTCTGGAGCAGCGTAAGAAACCCCACGCCGAGCCAGGAGCTCGGCGAAACCCATCAGGCCCAAGCCGACAGGACGGTTGCGCAGGTTTGCACGTTCGGCCCGCTCAGAGGGGTAGAGATTGATGTCAATCACGTTGTCGAGCGCGCGCATCGCCAGCCGTACCGTCTCAGCGAGCTGTTCCCAATCCAGCTCGCCGTTCGGCCCGCAATGCCGCGCCAGATTGACACTGCCGAGATTGCAGACTGCGACTTCCTCTCGACTCGTCGGCAGAAAGATCTCGGTGCAGAGATTGCTTGAGTGGATGACGCCCACTCCACGCAACTGCGAACGAAGGTTTCCCGCATCCTTAAAGGTGATCCAGGGATGACCGGTCTCCATGAGGCTTGCCAGGATCTGCAGCCAAAGCTCGCGAGCGGGCAGCACGCGCCACGCACGCCGCGGTAGGAGCCCACCCTCAGCCTGTCGACAGAGCTCGCGATACCGGATCGCAAACGCCGTTCCGAAGAGATCCGGAAGTTCGGGAGCTACCGCCGGGTCAAACAGGTACCATGGCTCATCAGCCTCGACACGACGTAGGAATTCGTCGGGGATCCAAAGCGCCGTATTGAGCTGATGCGTGCGCCGGTACGGATCACCAGCATTCCGCCGAAGATCAAGGAACGCCTCCATTTCAAGGTGCCACGGCTCAAGATAGACACACATCGTGCCTCGCCGCCGCCCACCCTGACTGATCGAGGCAATCAGCGCATCGTAGAGATGGAGGAAGGGAATGAGCCCGCCGCTTGTCCCGTTGATGCCGCGCACCGGAGCACCGACTGCCCGGATACGGGTAACGGCTGCACCAATGCCCCCGGCATATTTGGCCAACATGCCAAACTCGTAGGCCGAACCGAGGATGCTTTCCAGACTGTCTTCCACCTCGGCCAGATAGCACGAGGCGAGTTGGTGATGCGGCGTCCCGGCATTGAAGAGTGTCGGTGTGCTCGGCAAGTAGCGGAGGCTGCTGAAGAGGTCATACCAGCGCAGAGCCCAGGCGGTTCGCTCCTCCGGCCGCTCGGCCAGCGCTAACCCCATGGCCACGCGCATGAAGAGGGACTGCGGTCGTTCCAGGATCTGCCGTGTTTCAGGATCTCGCACGAGGTAACGATCCGCCAGCGTGGCCACAGCCATGTATCCGAGCAAACGGTCACGAGCCGGATCTAACGCGCCTGCAAGTCGCTCAAGATTGAAGCTGGCCAGCCGTGGGTCGAGTGCTCCGCAAGCAATGCCGCGCTCGATGTACCGGCGGAAATGCTCTGGATAGGGCAGAACATCGCCACTGTCCGCCTCAAGGGCGATCTTCTGCAAGAGCAGTGCCGCCGCCTCCTTCTCCGCCTCGGGGCGATCTGGCAACTGCTGGAGGGCTGCAAGGATTTGGGTTTCCAGTAGGCGGGTCTGCGCCGGGGTAATCGCTTGCAGTTCGAGTGGAAGCGCCGTCGTCATTGCTCCGTCCTCCCTTCTCTCTTCCCGCGCCCAGGAGGCAGGGTAGGACGGAGCCGGTGCGGATGCTTCCCCGGGGAACTCAGCACCCGCGACAGCGCGCTCGCCTGCGCGTCACCGATCTCCGGCCCGCACCCACCCGCGAGGCGCGGTACCGTTCTTTCCTCAGGACGGGTCGGTCTTCGGGCTTGCGGATCGTCCTACTAGCTGCGCCTTCCCAGCGGATCTTCCGCCAGTGGCTTCTCGGTCGCAACGACCGGGTGCAGCGTTCGTCCCCGCTCACCGCTGCGGGGCAGCGCCGGATTTGCACCGGACTTCCCGGCACCCGTCCTGGGCTCCAGAGACCACAAGATGTTGCGTCTCTCCTAAATCGCACCGCTACATCTCGTGGTCACACCCACAGTGTACGTGCAGGTGGTATGCCTGACAAGATGTTCCAGAAAGACCCACTGTGTCTCATCGGATCGGCAGTACCACGCCCATCAGCGCAAGTGCATGCCTGTGCCTTGTGGCACAACCGACCACTGGCGCAATAGCCAGTGCACGGAGCCTTTGCTTCAACCGAAGATGTTCGGCCAACACGGTTCCTAATGACGGAGCCCAAAGGGAAGTAGGGCCACCGCACATGTGGACAGCGCAACGCCACAAACGCAAAGAGTGGCCAGACGGCTGCACGACGTCTGCCAACTCTCACGACTATGCCAACCTTCTGCTAAGATCACATTGTCGGTTCCTGAGAGATGAGAAAGGCACGGAGTGATCTATGGATCAGCCGACGGTCGTCTTCTTTCCCGAAGGTGCTTATGGGCCGACGAATAACTGTATCGGCATCGGCCGCGCTCTCCAGGAACTTGGAGTTCGTGTCGTCTTCGTTGTCGAGGAGTCATTCGCCGGCACCCTTGAAGCCAAAGGGTTCGAAGAGCGACTGATGCGGCTGACACCACCACCTGAACAACCTGAAGAGCCCGGGCAGTTTTGGAAAGACTTTATCGCCAATACGGCACCGCACTTCCGTGAGAGCACCTTCGAGCAGATCCACACCCTTATTGCCCCAATCTGGGAGTCATTGATCGATGGTGCACTGTACGTGGAGCCACGGCTGCGCGAAATCTTCGCCGAGCTTCGCCCTGATGTCATCGTCGAGGACAACGTCGTTGCTTTTCCCGCAGTCGTGACGGCCGGCGTCCCTTGGGTTCGCATCGTCTCCTGCAACCCGCTGGAAATCCCCGATCCCAACCTTCCGCCGGCCTTGAGTGGTCTACCAACCACCGACCGTTCACAGTGGGACGCCTGGCGGCGCGAGTACTGGACCGCTGTCGGCCCTCTCCACCACAAGCTGGACTCCTTTTGCCGTGAGCAGGGCGCTCCCCCACTGCCCGAGCACGCGTTCATCTGGGAAAGCCCTTATCTCAACCTGTACCTCTATCCAGCAGAACTCGACTACCCACGTTCCCAGCCACTTGCGCCGACCTGGCATCGTATCGACACCTCAGTCCGCGACACCGAACCACCGTTTGAACTCCCCGAGCAATTGCGAGACGGTGGTCCACTGCTGTACGTCAGCCTTGGGAGTCTGGGCTCGGCTGAGCCGGAACTGATGGGCCGACTAGTTGAGCTGCTTGGGCGTACCGACTACCGGGTGATCATCAGTCTGGGGCCTCAGAAAGGAAAACTTGCACTTCCGGACAACGTGTGGGGTGACGAGTATCTGCCACAGCCCTCAATACTGCCGCTGGTTGATGCCGTGATCACCCATGGTGGAAATAACACCACAACGGAGTGCATGCATTTTGGAAAGCCGATGCTTGTTCTGCCGCTCTTCTGGGACCAGCACGACAACGCTCAGCGCGTGGCAGAATGCGATTTTGGCTATCGTTTCCACCCCTACCAGTTCAGCGACGATGACTTCTTCCGTGCCCTCGAGGATCTTTTGACGAACCACCAGCGCAAGGCACGCCTCGCTGCGGCGAGTACCCGGATTCAGGCAGCAGATGGGAGACGACGCGCAGCACGCCTCATCGCCGTACTTGCCCGTACAAAACAGCCGATATACCGAGAATGAGCAAAGGGGGTAAGTCAGGGTATCGATGACAACGCACACCATCTTCCTTGACCTTCCTGCTGCGCTGGTGGAGGAACTGCTTGAAAAGACCCCAGTTCTCACCCGCTCAGTCGTCGCTCAACTTGAAGAGCGCACAGCACGGCGTGCCGAACTCCGGGACCGTCTCGCTGCCCTGGGGTTGCTCGCGCGGGTCGAGGAACTCCCAGCTGTCCCAACGCCAACCAGCTGCGGGGTTGATGGCTCCGTCGCCGTCGAGCGACTGCTGGCGCATGACCTCTTGGTTGCAGGTGCATTGGCCGTTGAGGGATTAACGCCCCCCTCAGAGCAACGCTACTGGCCTGAGCCACGCCATGCCGTCTGGGTCGAACTCGAGCCGCACTCAGACGCGAACGACCTCTTGGCACGCGCCATGATGGCCGGGCTCGAAGTCGAACTCGCTGTCCAGGCCCCGCATGACGTCGTCCTCGTCGACGGTTCGCTGGCGACACCCCTGATCGCCTTCGACCAGGCGGCCAGAGCACTGGCAGCCCAAAACGAGCAGCCTGCCAGCGCCGCAAACTTCTGGGACTGCCTTCCTCGACGACTCGAACTTCTTCTTCGCCTGCTCGATCCACCGGATCAACGCCAAAGCTGGGTGGGCATCCCGAAGTACACAACTCGGCGGGAGGTGGCGAGTCTCCTTGGTGTCAAGGACAAGATCGATGACCGTGCGCTCCTGACGTCCCTTTTGGAGCCAGGCGAATACACGCGCCCCATGCCACTGCGCCAGGCGCGTCGCCCACATGGTTTCGGCATCTCATTAGTACCCGCCCAGTACCGCGCACGGACTGACCAGCTTGTCCACAAGGTGCTCCAGCGTGTTGACACGTTACAGGCCGTTTACACCCGCCCCCACCGCTGGTTGCCAGCGCTTCGTATCGAGCTCCCCGCAGCAACCGCTACCGACCCTGAACGCCTGGCTTCCGTCCTTGAGGTCGTACGCTTCCAGAGCGGCACGGGAGCACTTTTCGAACCATTCCCGCTCTTCCTCGCCGATCGGATGATTCGCCACCTGCGTCGAGCGACACGCGCCTTGCGTCATGCCGTGCGCGAAGCTGCCTCCCGCGAGTATCCTGTGTTCGAAGAGGTCTTCCTGGCACTGGAGAGTTACCGGAGCGAGGCGTTCCGCTCGCCATGAACGGCTCAGCGCTGCTCACCGTTGATGGTATCGAGCCGATCGGTGTCGTCGGTTCCCCGTCCTCGACGGGACACCTGACCCTGGAACTTCTCGATGCGGCGGCGCGGCGCAAGCTTGTTGGGGAACTCGTCCTGCTGCCGTTCTTCCAAGACGGTCTCCGCCACTACGCGCTCGGGCAGATCACCGAAGTTGAACTGCGTAATGTATGGCATGAAGACCCGACTATTCGCAGCCTCGTCCGGCAGCGTGGTCGCATCGATGCCGTGAGTGAGCGGCAAGACACTCATCGCGGGATTCTTGAAGTCAGCGCGGTATTCTGCGAGGAGAATGGGCGCTTCCGTCCCTCGATTCTCGGTACCGTCCCGCCAACCGGTACGCCGATCTATGCGGTGACTGACGACGTGCTCGCGAAACTGCTCGCCCATGCACGTGAGGATCTCTTCTATCTTGGTCGTGTCTACGGCTCTGGCCCCAAGCTACCGCTCTGGTTCAAGCACTTTGGGATTGGTCCGCGTGGTGCCGGCGAGGCTTACCACCTCGGGATCTTCGGCAAAACCGGCTCGGGGAAATCCGTCCTTGCCAAAATGCTCCTCGTCGCTTACGCGCGCCATCTGGAAATGGCAATCCTCATCATCGACCCACAAGGCGAGTACAGCAAGGACCTGCGTGGGCAACCAGCCCCAGGTGGATTCCTCCTGCCGCTACACGCTCTACTCCAGGAACGGCTCCAGCGAATGACCGTTGTGATGTCCGTGCGGGACCTGATTCTGGATCAGTGGGAACTGTTCGAAGAACTCCTCACCACATCGGAGTTCTTCGACAAACTCACGTTTGGCGCTCGCGAAAATCGTCAACTCGCTGCCCGGGAACTCGCCCAACGCCTTCGCAAGCAAGGGCTTGCCTTAACGGCCTTACACGAGTGGAGGAGTTTCCAGCTTGTCTGGCAGATCCTGAGCGACGAGCAGGTGCAACGCGTTTTCTACCGTTCTGCTGAGGCTCGCGCGCGTTTCCAGTGGGCTCTGCAGAACGCCGACCGTGATGAACTCTATCACCACTCCTGGCGGCCCCTCACCTTGCTCTTTAACGACCGGCACAACGCTCGGGCACGAACGATCGCACGTATAGTCAACGGCTTGTTCCGGCCGCAAGATCGTTTGATCATTGCGCTCGACCTCTCGGGGACTGATCGCAGTGGGCAGAACGATTCGGTCCTTTGGAACGAGACGATTCAAGAGATTGTTATCCGACGTCTCCTCGAAGGAATCCGTGTTGCAGCCGAGCAGGCTTACCAGCAGTCACAAAACCTCAATACTCTTATCCTCATCGACGAGGCTCATCGACTTGCTCCGTCTGGCTATCTTGATCCGGATACTCCCCGGGCCCAGATCCGCACCTTGCTCAAGGACGCGGTCCGAACAACTCGGAAGTACGGGGTGGGCTGGCTCGTCATTAGTCAGACGCTGGCCAGCCTCGATGCGGAGATCATCTCCCAGCTTCGCATCGCCTTCTTTGGTTATGGTCTGGGCCTCGGTCAGGAGTACCGCGCGCTCGAGAGTTTCGCCGGTGGTGACGAACATGCGCTCGCACTTTACCGGCTGTTCCGGGATCCACATTCGAGTTTTGACCCAACGAGCCGTGAGTACTCGTTCATGACCGTTGGCCCAGTCTCCCCACTCTCCTTCGCCGGCACTCCGCTCTTCTTCAACGCTTTCACGGACGTCGAGGAGTTCCTGGCAGCGAACGGCCTCACGCTACCTATGCGAGCGCTCGCCCCCTGAGTCGGCCAGCCAGGCAACAGCCGCCTATCGTCGGAGCTCACCGTCCTGCTGCCACGAGTTCCTTGACGTGCGCCGCCGAGCCTGCCACGCCGTCTATCGTCAGTGTCCGCGGGATGAAGCGGCGCAACCGCAGCGAGTTCGTCACCACGAAAACGGAGCTCAGTGCCATAGCCAGCCCGGCGAGTATCGGGTTCAGGAGACCAACTGCTGCGACTGGGATCAGAATGGTGTTGTAGGCAAAGGCCCAGAACAGGTTCCACCGGATTGTCGCCAGCGTGCGCCGGGCGAGCTCCAACGTCACAAGGAGGCCGCGGAGGTCGGGGCGAACGAGGACGACGTCGCCTGCCTCGAGTGCGACGTCCGTCCCGCTTCCCATTGCAATCCCGACATCCGCCTGCGCGAGCGCTGGAGCATCGTTGATGCCATCACCAACCATGGCGACGACCTGTCCTGCTCCACGGAGCTCCTGGACAACCGCCACCTTCTGATCAGGCAAAACCTCGGCTCGCACGTCGTCGATGCCCACCTCGCGAGCAATTGCTCGCGCCGTGCGCGCGTTGTCACCGGTCAAGAGCACCACCCGTAGGCCGCGCTCACGGAGCGCTCGCACCACCGCTGCCGCCTCGGGACGGGGCCGATCGGCCAGCGCAATCAGTCCAGCGAGACGCCCATCGATGGCAACAAAGACCACCGTTCTCCCGGCTGCTTCGAGCGCGGCCGCTTCCTCTTCACCCGGTGTGACGGTCACGCCACGCTCCCTCAGGAACCGTGCCGTCCCAACGAGTACTGTCCGTCCATCGACCAGTGCGCTCACACCTTGCCCAGGTACCGCCTCGAACTGCTCGACCGGTATACCTGCCGCTTCGTCGAACGCCTGGACGATCGCCCGCGCGAGCGGATGCTCGCTCCGCGACTCGACCGCCGCAGCGAAACGCAGAACGTCAGTGCTGCTCCACCCCGAAAGCGGGACAATATCCGTCACGCTCGGAGCACCAACTGTGACTGTACCAGTCTTGTCCAGTATGACTGTCGTCAGGCGCTCGATCCGCTCGAGCACGTCTGCCCGCTTGATAAGTACTCCAAGCTCCGCACCCCGCCCCGTGCCGACCATGACCGCCGTGGGGGTTGCCAGTCCCATGGCACAGGGACAGGCGATCACGAGGACGGCGACAGCCGGGAGCAGCCCACGTAGCGGATCACCCGTGGCAAGCCACCAGGCGCCAAAGGTCAGAAGCGCCACGAGAATAACACCCTGCACGAAGACGCTCGCCACGCGGTCAACCAGCGACTGGATCGGAGCCTTCGACCCCTGTGCCTGCTGAACCAGCCGCACAATCTGGGCCAGCACCGTCGCGTGCCCCACTGCTGTTGCCTGCAGCACAAACGAACCGGTCGCGTTGAGCGTTCCGCCCCAGACCCGGTCACCCGGCTGCTTCTCGACCGGTAGGCTCTCGCCAGTGAGCATGCTCTCGTCCACCGTCGAAGTTCCTTCGACGATGATTCCGTCCACGGGAATTCGTTCGCCTGGACGAACGATGACGAGATCACCTGGGCGCACCTCACGCACTGGGATCTCGACCTCGATTCCACCACGCCGGACGCGCGCCGTCTTCGGTTGAAGGCCCAACAACCGGCGCACCGCCGCCGACGTCTGGCCGCGTGCACGCGCCTCCAGATAACGGCCAAGCAAGATCGCTGCGATGACAACTGCAGCAACATCATAGTAGTAGTGCGCGACATGCCCAGGCTCCGCCAGGAGCACTTGCAAAGTGCTGGCGAGCGACGAGAAGAAGGCCGCACTGGTGCCGAGGCTCACGAGCGTGTCCATCGTGAACTGCCCATGCCGGAGATTGCGTAGCGCTGTGAGGTGGAATCGTCGGCCGAAGTAGCCCCATACCGGCACGGTCAGCGCGAGCAGCAAGAGTCCTACCCAGGGGGAAGAGGGCATAAGCATGCTCACCGCCACCACCGGTACAGCAAGCGCCCAGGCGAGGATCACGTCCCACCGCAGTCGTGCCAACTCGCGCGCTCGCCGTTGCTCGGCCTCGTCAGACACCTCTTCCAACGGTATCTCGGTTGGGACAACTGCCGCCCGATATCCGGCCTCCTCAACCGCCCGGAGCATCCGGTCGATACTGACCCGCGTTGGGTCAAAGCGCACCAGCGCTCGCTCACTTGCCAGGTTGACCACGGCCTCGTGGACACCAGGAACCGCCAGGAGTGCCCGCTCGACGCGCCGAACACACGACGCGCAGGTCATCCCCTCAATCGCGAACTCCACCGTCGCCTCATTCGATTCGCTGACAGACGGTTCGCTGACAAGCGGGCTGGCGTGGTAGCCAGCTCGTTCGACGGCGGCGAGGAGCTCGTCGAGGGCGATGTCGGGTCGCGCCAGCTGAACGAGCGCCTCCTCCGTGGCCAGGTTCACACTCGCCTCTGCCACACCCGGTACGGCAGTGATCGCCCGCTCCACGCGCCGCACACACGACGCACAGGTCATTCCCTGAATCGCGAGCCGTATCGTCGTAGGCTGGCCCATTGGGCGCTCTGTTCGCTCGCTCATTATCGTCCCCCGAACAAGGTCAGCTCACGCTCCGCGTGAACCGCTCGATCGCTTCGGTCAGCTCTTGGATCGCCGCCTCTTTGTCCTCTGCGTTCAGGACACAACCGCGGATGTGGTCTTCCAGCAGCACCAAGCCGATACTCCGCGCCGCGGCGATCACTGATGAGAGCTGCACGAGAATATCGACGCAGTAGCGATCGTCTTCCACCATGCGGATGATGCCACGCACCTGCCCTTCCATCCGGCGCAAGCGAGCAAGGATGCGTGCCTTGTCAGCACGATAGGAATCGACTCGCCGTTCGCATTCCAGCCGTTCGCTCTGTTCGTCCATGGGCTCCTCCGTATACCCCTCTAGGGTATCTCCGTTGCAGGATACACCATTGATCCACTGCCCGACAACACGGCGCACACGACCCTACTATCGTATCGAGACAGGGTGATCACTCCGGACGCCAGAAAGGATACAGACTCTCTGCGCCACCGCGTCGCAGAAGAGCGAGGAATCGATTACCACCGCCAGCGGCAGCACCCAGGAGAGCAGACCGTCTGGTACGCTGATGCGTGGGAAACTCTGCTGTTCTGTCTTACCAAGAGCCCCCGAGTTACGCAGCGAGCAAGACATGAACTCCCGGGAGATCAATCACTCTGCTGCGGACTTGCCACCGTTGACTCGGTGATAGTGGTAAAGCCAGCGGCATCCGACCACTGGGACGCAGCCAAAAGCTGCCCTCCTCAGGGGAGAAGACGCAATCCTTCCGGCACAATCTCGACGCGAGTGCCAAGCTCGGCGCACAGGCGGCGCATCCGTTCGGACTGGCGTGCTGCCCGGATCGGATCAGGGCGGCGAGCCTGAAAGTCGGCGATGATCGTCGGGACAAGCTGAAGCTCACGGAGCGTCGTACCGTCCATCACTACCGTAAAGACGAACGACTCGTCATTCCGCTCGACTTCATCCACCGCGTAGTCATCGACGAAGTCGCCACAACTATAGAGAATCGCTCCCCCGCGGTAGAACTCCACTCCACGTGTGATGTGTGCGCTATGCCCGTACACGATGCGCGCTCCCGCTTCGACCAGTGCACGCCCAACCCGCACATGCTCGGGAAGTGGTCGCTCACCCCAGTTCGGGCCCCAGTGATAAGAGACGATAACGAGGTCATGGCTCGCAGCGGCCTGGCGAACGAGTTCGCAGAGTGTTTGAAAACGCGTGTCCCCAGGGTCACAGGGCACATAAAACACGCCAGGGCTGTTCGGTCCCGCTTCCCAGTCCGGCTCGTTGTCCGTCGCGGCGATGAGGGCACAGCGTATGCCGGAGACCACAAAAGTAGCTGGCCGCCGCGCCTCCTGTGCGTCGCGCCCGGCACCGGCATGAGCGATTCCGGCTTCATCCAGTGTTTCTAGCATCTCCTCAAGCGCCATGTCGCCGAAGTCGAGCACATGGTTGTTGGCAAGTGAAACGGCCGTGATCTGCGCTGTCGTCAGCACAGCGACGTTCTTGCGGTCGCTCCGAAAGACGAAGAGCTTTCCTGGCCAGGGCTCACCACGGTCAGAGAGGACGCATTCGAGGTTCGCAATCCGCGCATCAGCCGAGAGGAGCACCGGTAGCACATCGCCCCAGACATAGGATGGTGGCACGTCGCGCAGCACGCGGTTGACCAGCCGTCCGAGCATCACGTCACCAATGAAAGCGAGTCGGATCGACGAGCGCACCATCGCTGGATTCCTCACTTCAGCCTCCTGGCGGTGTCAGTCCACGCAGTTCCAACGTCCACACCACACCCCGCACCTGGTCAATCACACGGACGGCATGCTGATTCGTGTCGGCGACAAAGACCCGATCTCCCGCGACGGCTAGCCCGCCCGGCTCCCAGAATCGGGCGCGCTCGAGCGGCCCGTCCTCATGACCTGGATGTCCGTCGCCAGCCCACGTCATGCACGTCCGCGTTGTGGGATCGAGACGCTTCACCTTGTGATTGTAGGTATCGGCGACCAGGAGCTCCCGGCCCGACCAGGCGACATCGAGCGGATGCTGCAAGCGCACCGCATCACCCGTCCCATCCCGATCGCCGAAGTCAAAGAGACCGGTCCCAACGAGCCGCCCAACTTTCGGGTTCGGGGTCCCAGGCAGATCGACCGTTCGGACTGCGCTTGCTTCCGGACAGGCAACGTAGAGGACGTGCCCATCGCTTGTCAGACCAGATGGCTGGGCGAACCAGGCACGGTCGAGAGGTCCGCCCTGAATCCCTTCCATGCCGGAGCCGGCATAGGGCTGAAAGAGTCCCGTGGCCAGATCCAATACCCAGATCTGGTGACTACCAGCCATCGCGACGAACAGGAAACCGTCTCGATACCAGAGCGCCCACGGTGAGCGAAGATCGAGTTGGCGCGCTGGACCAGCGCTTGGAAAGCCATGCCCTAAACGTCCCGTTCCTGCGATCGTCTCTACGACACCCCGTGCCAGATCGACGCGACGGATCGCATGGTTGCCGCGATCAGCAACAAAGCAGAGATCGCCGTGGAGAAAGACCCCCTGCGGTTCGCAGAAGCGCGCCTCATCGAGCGAGCCATCGCGCAGACCGGGTGTTCCATCGCCGATCACCTGGTAGACTGTCCCGTCAAGTGCCGCCACCACCAGCCGGTGGTGCCCTGTATCGCTCACTACGAGCCGATCACGCGCCTCGCTGACAGCGAGCTTTCCCGGAAATGCGAGTGGCGTGCGCGGACGCTGCTCAGGCGCCAGGAAATCGAGCGGACTTGCTTCTGTCACACCGGCGCGGGCAAGTAGTTGCGCAACCGCCCGCACCAGGCTCTCAACCGGTATCTCCCCCTCGTGAACCCCGAGAATACGACCATCAGGGCCGACAAAGACGAGCGTCGGCCATGCCCGCACGGCATACCTCCTCCAGAGGAGCAACTCCGGGTCGTGCACGACCGGATGCGCGATGTCCTCGCGGAGGATCGCTTGCCGCACGTTTGCCGGCTCACGCTCGTTCGGGAACTTTGGCGAGTGAACACCGATGACGACAACCTGCGCCGGATACCGCTCCTCCACCGCCCGCAACGCGGGCAGGACGTGCAGGCAATTGATTCAGCAGTATGTCCAGAAATCCAGGATCACCAGGCGACCACGCAGGTCAGCAAGCGTGACCGGTCGGCGAACGTTGAACCATGTGAGCCCGGTAGGGAAATCCGGTGCGCGTACTGCACCATACTCCTCGTCCCATCGTCGCACGGTGACCCTCCTCAGGAACCTTCGTGACAAGCCTACGTCGACGTAAGCGTAGCAGGCGGTGGGACTCGGGGGTGGCTCGTTGCACCTTGTTCACCCCACCTATACCCTTTTCGGGGCAGCCAACCATAGGTGATCGACTCGTATTCCCTCCCAGCTCACACGGGAGACCCATGGCATCGCGAGACGAGGAGCACAGTCACATCGCTGCGCGCAGCCCGGAGGGGATTCCTATGCCCCCGCAAGAGACACCCGTCGCGCCCTTTTCCTTGCCAAGCAACAAACATTCTGTGATCACTGGAGCACAACGGCATTGTCTTATCGATCGTCCCTGCCAATCCTTCGCTTCCTGATGTGCTTCGCGCTTTCTGGAGCCCTGTTAGGAGTCGGGTCATGTGCCACGTCCCAAGACCCTCATTCAGGACTACAATGCGCCGAGAGGCGCGTTTTTTCTCCCTCGCCGATCCTGTTTCGGCACCTTGACAACTCCCCCGGGGGCTCGCGTAGACTGTGGTCGTGCGGTCCACCTCACGACGGTGCCCCGCTCTGTCACCCACCGTCAGGCTGGATACGCCCGGGCGTGGCTGCCCCCGTGACTGCGCAGCCATTGGGTCAACCATGGAGGGACTGTATGAGTACCGATCTTTTGCTGGGCGACCACTATTTCGCCCAGAGTAGGAAGCTGTTTGAACGAATTAGCCAGACAATCGCTGGCGGCGAAAGCTCTTACGCGCGTTTAAAGAAAGGCCTTGAACTCTGCTTCTCCCACGGTGAGGGTTCCCACTTCTGGGATGTCGATGGCCACGAGTACATCGACTACAGTCTGGGTTACGGCCCCCTCATCTTCGGTCATAAGCCACGGCGCGTGATCCAAGCCGTCATCGAAGCGATCGAACGATACGGCACTATAGCAACCTTCCCCTATGAACTGGATGCCGAAGTCGGCGAGCTGTTCACCGAGCTGGTGCCAGGGGTCGAGCTCCTGCGGTTCGCCAACTCCGGTACCGAGGCAACGATGGCGGCTGCCCGTCTCGCTCGCGCCTACACCGGTCGGCCGAAGATCGTCCAGATGGAGGGGGCCTATCACGGCTGGGCCGATACACACCTGTGGTCGAGTCACCCCGACGTGTGGCGCCCGCAACTGCGGCCCTACAGTCCACGGCCAATTCCTGGTTCGCGAGGCATCCCCGAGGTCTATGGCGACGCGCTCCTCATCGCGCAGTACAACGATCGTGAGAGTCTGGAGCGGCTCTTCCTGGAGCATGGGCACGAGATCGCTGGTGTCCTGGTCGAGCCAGTTCAGTGCAATTCAGGTGTGATCCTCCCCGAGCCTGGATACCTGGAGTTCCTCCGCGAAATCACCCGCGCGTATGGTGCACTGCTCATCTTCGATGAGGTGATCACTGGCTTTCGCCTAGCGCCAGGGGGAGCACAAGAGCGACTCGGCGTGATTCCAGACATCGCGACCTACGCCAAGGCGCTGGGAGCCGGTTTCCCAATCGCCGCCTTCGGCGGTTCACGCGAAGTGATGCAGCTGGAAGCAACGAATCAGGTGATGCATGGCGGTACCTACACCGCGAATGTGCTAGCGCTGGCCGCTGCTCGCGCGGTTCTGACCGAGATGAAGACACGACGCCAGGAGCTGTGGGCCATCCTGGACGGCTTTGGCGAACGCCTCCGGGAGGGGCTTCGCGAGGCCTGTGAGGCTGCAGGGTTGCGTTGCATCGTCCAAGGGATTGGCCCGGTGTGGCACATCTTCTTCGCCAAGCCGAATGCTCCCGCGCTGGATCGGATCCGCAACTATCGCGAGGCACATGCGTACACGAGTATTGATATTTACGATCGATTCCACCGTGCGATGCTCAAGCGCGGCGTCTACTTCCACCCCTATCACTTGGAGCGGTGGTTTATTTCCACGGCCCACAGCGAGGCCGATGTGCGCGCAACACTGGAAGCTGCGCATGAGGCTGCGCTGGAAGTGGCACGCTCGCTCCGTGAACAGCCGGTAACCGACCAGGCCAGTCTCGCCATGCCGGGTATCGCGCAGTAAACGTTTGCACCCTCGCGAGAAGAACAACGAGCGGGCGGGGAATCCCCGCCCGCCCTGTTTTCGGTTCCGATCTCAGTCGTACTACACACGCTGCTTCTGGAAGTACTCGCGGTTCTTCTGCAGGTAATGTCGCCACTGTTCGGGGAGATCGTCCTCGAAGTAAATCGCCTCGACCGGGCAGACTTCAGCACAGACACCGCAGTCGATGCATTCGTCGGGATTGATGAAGTACTGATCTGCCTCCGGATCAGACTTGATGCAGTCGACTGGGCACACTTCGACACAGGAGGCATCCTTCACGCCGATGCAGGGCTCTGCGATCACGTATGTCATCGGTGTTGCTCCTCCACCCTCCGTCTGTGCGCCGTCGCGGGCGCGCGCCAACCGCCGTTGGTTGTGCAGCAAGTGTACTCTGGTGAAGACTCGAAAACAAAAACGCGGGGCATGGCGATAAACCCCGCGTTGCCCACAACAGTCACTATTAGCGCGGGATCGCCCCCCGCGAGTAGAGCCACTTGACGAAGCGCAACCGATTCCACTGCTTGCGCGAATCCATGTACTCGATGTAGGGGTACATGTCCCGCAGCTCGCGCAGGCGAGCGATCTGCTCAGGCGTAAAGCCCAGCTCTTCGAGCCACATCTGCTCGGCCTGCTCTTCGGGGCGCGGCGTCAGTGCCTTGAAACCTGTCATGACCCGCCTCCCTGTCCACGCGCGCCCCCGCGCGCGGTGTCGAGTCGCCATCAATAGGAGAAACTCGGACGACTCGCACCGAAAGTATAGCATACTGGAGAACCGAACAGCGATCAGGCCTCGCCTTCAGCCGTCTGCGCGACTTCCTGCCCCTCTTCGCGCTCAACAAGCAGCGCCCGCCGCTCGAGCCGCTTGCGCCGCCGTTCTTCCTTCTTCTTGCGCGGCTGAGCTTGCGCCTTCTCCAAGCGGCGCATGTAGCGCTCAACTTGCCCAGCCGTGTCGACAATCTTCTGCTCGCCGGTGAAGAACGGGTGACACTTGGGGCACAGCTCAATCCGCAGGACCGGCTTCGTCGAGCCCGTCGTCCATGTATTGCCGCACGTGCAGATCACCGTTGCTTGGGGATAGTATTGTGGATGGATCCCCTTCTTCATGCGACTGCGCTCCCTGCCACAGCTGGCTGTGCCTGGACGACTGGCGCGGGATAGACGCTCACCCGCCGCTTGTCACGTGAGATCGGCTCGAACTTTACAAAGCCATCGACCAGCGCGAAGAGTGTGAAGTCACGGCCAATCCCGACGTTGCGACCCGGGCGAAAGACGGTTCCCCGCTGCCGCACGAGCACGCTTCCAGCACGAACAAACTGCCCATCGAAGCGCTTCACGCCGAGCCGCTTGGCACGACTGTCGCGCCCGTTCCGCGTCGAACCTCCACCCTTCTTATGTGCCATCGTTCGCCTCCTGCCTTCGTTCAGGATGCCGCGCCGAGCTCGATTGCCTCCACCTGTAGCCGAGTGTAGCGCTGACGATGCCCTGTCTTTCGGCGATAGCGCGTCTTCGGCTTCATCTTGAAGACGATCAGCTTCGGCCCCTTGACCTGGTCGAGCACTCGCGCCACAACCCGGGCGCCCGGCACGACTGGCTGCCCGACTGTCACTACCCCGTCCTTTTCGACGAGCAGGACGTCATCGAGTGTAACCTCTTGCCCGGGCTCGACCGGGAGCTTTTCGACTTCGATGATGTCGCCGACGCGCACTCGGTACTGTTTGCTACCCGTTCGGACGACCGCGTACACGTCTCTTCCTTCCCCGAGGGCAAACACGTGCCAGCGTGTGGGTGTGCACACCCACAGACTTCAAGCCTAGCGTGCTCTGACCGCCACGTCAACTTCCGGTGTGTCGCGTCATCCTCAGCCTGGGGGACACGTCCCAGGCTGCACTGGCGCGGCAGCCAAAACTCCTCATCACTCTCACGGTACCGGGGATGCAGGGAACTCTCAATCTTCCCTCTAGCAGTCCCCTTCCGCAGAGGAACAATGAGAATGCGGCGTACCGGCGTGCCGCCGGTACGCCGCGTACACCTGTCACCGATTAGAACTTGACGAGTGGCGCCTTAAAGATCTGCGTCCACAAGAAGTTCACGAAGAAGAATCCGAAGAACACCGTGTTTGCCACGAGCAGGACATACGACCACCAGCGTAGGCGAGCTGCTCGTGGCAAGCGCCGGTTCAAGTACATGAGAAGGAACGGGAAGACCAGCGCTCCAAGATTCGACATGTTGGCGGAGATCAGGATCAACTCCGTGGGCAGTGCCTGGAAGATCAGGAAGCTGATGACCACTAGCAACACGATCATGAACGGGTAATAGAAGCGACGGGGGTCTCCAGCGATCGCTCGACGGAAAGCAGGACTCAGACCATACAGTGCATCCGACATGTTGCGAACCAACGACTCAAAAATACCAAGCTGGGTGCTGAACAGAATGAAGAATCCGACGACAAGTGCCCACGTGTACAGAAAGCTTCCGTATTGCCGCGACAATACATCGGCAGCAAAGGTGGGCATTGTTGCCCGCGTTGGCTTCTCCACACCAGGTAGATTCACCAAGTGATAGACCAGGAGTGTTGTTAGGTACATGCCAAGCAGCGCGCCGCCAAAGAACACGACCCACTGGTCGAGCAACAGCAAGCGGAACCAGCGCTTCCAGCGACGTTCGTTCTCCGCTGTGTCGGGGAAGGTGACACCACTGGCCAACACTTCCTCTTGTTTGCCACCGACCAGTCCGGCGATGAACCCGACACGCGCGCCCATGCCGTATCCGTGGTCGCGGTAGTAATTCATGTTGTACCAGTTCAGTCCAGACGCAAGCGCTGTGTAGCCAGCCAGTCCACCAAGGAGCGTCGCATCAACTCCCGACGGCGGAAGTGCGGGCGTGAGGAGACCACGTAAAGCCGTCCACCACGTATCAAACGGCACAATGAAGAGATTCACGAGGAGTAGGGTAATCAGGATAAAACCGACGACGACCCAATTGACGAGTTCCAGTGTCCGGGCAATCTTCCGCCCAAAGAGCACAAGCAGGAACACGATAACCATCAGTAAGACCGCAAGCCAGCGCGCTGCCGTCCGCTCATTCGGCTGGTCGACGAGGTTCCCCGTCAGCAAGACGTAGAGTCCCTCGCCGGCCCCCGCAGCCCAGCCTCCCCAGATATTCGCGAAATACACCATCAAAAGTGCCACCGGTACCCACAGCCACCATCCCGGGGGAACACGCGCCCAGCCAAGCACTGGAACCTCACCGGTCGCCATGACGTAGCGGGTGATCTCGACGTTATAAAACGTCTGTAAGACTGCGGAGAGCAGGATGACCCAGCCAATCCCAACAAAGCCGTACTGCGCTACGGCCAACGGTCCCAGAAGCCATTCACCCGAACCGATCGACAACCCCAGCGCGATGAGACTGGGCCCGATGACGGCCGTGATAGCCGCTTTGAAGTCGATCCGCGGAACCCTGAACACCTCCTCAGGCTCCGGGAGATCAACCAGCGGGAGTGGCGGACGACCGCGACCGATCTGTACCGCCTCACGCACAACACCACCGTCACCTGCTACGGCCATAGAGCCCTCCTCTCTGTAGGCCACAATGCTCCGACCCGCTCTTTGGGCGCACAGGTACAGCCACAAGAAGAGAGCGTCGCACTCTGTCGTCTTCCGACAAGAACTGCGAGAGTACTGTCAACAAGGCCTGGTGGCTCCCTTGTTCCATTGCGTTACGACGAAGCTCGCTAGTACTCTAAACTAAACTGATGACACTGTCAATAGCGTGGTGTTTCCCACGGACAGCCGCACTTCACCACGCTCCCACCCCATGACCAGTCCGATCGGGCAACCTGTCATCAGACTGCCCCCAGACAGTTGGTCGCCACTGGATTTGCCCCGCCCCGCCGCTGGAGTGATTCGAGAAAGCGGGTGATTCTCGAAAGAGCACTGGTCATGCCCGAGGCAGCTCGATACCTAACCTGTCGCGGTCCGTTCGTCACGGAACGGCAAGCTTCAGGCCAGTGTTGACGGACGCCCGTCATCATTCAGCACTGCTGACCTCGGCACGACCGTCGGCCACACGCACGATCTGTCGAGACGGCCGCAGTACGCTGGGGGCGCCTTCCAATGAACGGTCGAACGACCAGTGTGATGATAGGAACCATCGCAACCTTGAACCCCTGCACGACCCACGTTGGAAGCAGTAGACAACTGGCAGCATGACCTCGCAATTACGCCAGCGGTTCTTGACACGCAGACCTGGATTTGCGATAGTCGGAGCAGGGCATAGTTGCCCGATTGGAAAGGAATGGGGACAGTGCACCTCCGCATGAGGCACAGGTCTAGGTCCAGGCGTCACCGGTTCGTCCGAGGCCGGATCGTGTGCAGCATGACGAGGAGGTTGCCATGGCTGTCCCGACGGTTCGCAAGCTTTTCCATCTCTTGACTGACGACGATCTTTCGCCCGAGCAGGCGGTCGCCCTCATCGAGTTCGCCGCACAGCTCAAAGCACAACACCGCGCCGGCGAGCCGCAGCACCATCTCCTCCGCGGGAAAACCTTAGCCATGATCTTCCAGAAGCCCTCAACGCGTACCCGCGTCGCCTTCGAAGCCGGGATGGCGCAGCTCGGTGGCCACGCACTCTATCTTTCAACTGCCGACCTCCAGCTTGGCCGCGGCGAGACCATCGCCGATACCGCTCGTGTTCTCTCCCGGTACGTCGACGCGATTATGGCCCGTGTCTTCCGCCACGCTGACGTTGTCGAGCTCGCCACCCACGCCAGCGTGCCAGTCATTAATGGCCTGTCCGACCTGGCGCATCCCACGCAAGGCCTGGCCGACATGCTCACCATTAAGGAACACCTTGGCGGCTGGAATGGTCGGACCCTCGCCTATCTGGGGTGTGCGAATAACATGGCCCACTCGCTGGCTCTCTCGGGTGCGCTTGTCGGACTCTCGGTCCGTATAGCCACGCCTCCAGGTTGCCGACCGGATCCAGAGATCGTGCAGCGAGCGCAGCAGATCGCCGCCCGGACCGGCGCACGCATCGAGGTACTCACTGACCCGATCGAAGCTGTACGAGGGGTGGACGTTGTCTATACCGACGTCTGGGTCAGCATGGGACAAACCGTTCCGGACGAGGTGCTCGCAGCACTGGAAGCCTACCGGGTCACGCCAGCGATCATGGCTGCCGCAGCGCCACACGCGATCTTCATGCACTGCCTCCCAATGTTCCGCGGGCAAGAGGTGACCGTCGAAGTCGCAGACGGGCCGCAATCCGTGATCTTCGATCAGGCGGAGAACCGGCTGCACCTGCACAAGGCGCTGCTGGTCGAACTCCTGAGCGATGCCGGCCCCGGAGTGCTGCGGTAGTCGAGAGCATACTCTGACACTGGCTTGCGGTAGACGCGAGATGCATTGAAGCCGAAAGGAGAACGCATGACCGGTGTCACGGGTGCACCGCCACAACTTCCCAATGAGATCGCCGGTTGGGTATGCGATTGGCAGGCGGCGAGGTCGAACCTTGAACTCGTGACGCACCGCACCGACCGGCGTGGTGCAGCCATCGGTGAGGCACTCGCGGGGCGCATCATCGTCCGCCGCCAACAGTCTGGTTGGGAAATTGAGGCCCGGCTATGGGTATTGGAGGACATCGCTGAGCACCAGCGTCTCCGTGTTCGCCGTGGCTCCGCAACAACGCCAGGTGAGATGCACGATTTCTTGGTCGATGCAGGATTGCCAAGAGAGCTCGCGATCTCTGTGGCAGAAGCGGCAGCGTCGCTCTCACTCCCCGCGTCGTCGTGATCAGTCGCCCGGACGAGTCACAGCGCTGTTTCGCGACAAGGGCGAAAGAGCACGCGTCTGCCCGGAGATACCGTTGTCAACCGTATCCGGGGCGACTAAGAGCCTGCCGCAGCGGAGCTACCTGCAGAGCGAAGCTTTGCCTTCCTTCGACTCATGCGGTACAGATGTGCGTCCTGGCACGCTCGGCTGATGCCTTTGGGCCCTCGGCATTGCTCGACGTTGCGACGCATTGACCGTCACGCAGCGAATCATGGAGGCTTGTCAGCCCTGCCGAGCGTGAATGCGCTTCCGCTTCCGGTAACGCGCAGCACCGACAAGCTATCTCGATGCACCAGATCACGGCACGTCGACAAGAGAAAAACACCTGCTACCGGAATCGTTCAGCCGAATTACGCGACGCAGAGCAAAGCGCGAGCCAGCACGAAACGAGTGCTTGTTGCACTCCCCGACTCCACAAACGGTCCCCTCATCGCAGTGGCGGTCCTGACCGGCTTGCGGCGGGGTGAGCTCCTTGGCCTCAAGTGGGAGAACGTGGACCTTGAGCGCGGGGAGATCTCCATCGTCTGCTCGCTCCAGCGGGTCCGGTGGCACGGCCTGGTGGCCGTGCCACCCAAGACTGACACGTCCCGCCGCCTGGTGCCGTTACCGCCCCAAGCCGTCGAGGCGCTGCGCGAACAGCGGCGACGGCAGCTACTCGCACGGCTGAAGGCGGGACCGCTGTGGAACGAGGGTGGCTGGGTGTTCACCACGGCGCTGGGGAACCCGATCCAGCCCAGCGATGTCTCCCGCCGCTTCCCGCGCCTTCTCGAGAAGGCGGGACTCCCCCGCATCCGCTTTCACGATCTCCGGCACACGACAGCGACGTTGCTCCTGAGCGAAAGGGTGCACCCGAAGATCGTCGCGGCCTTACTCGGACACAGCACGGTCCAGCTCACGCTGGACACCTATAGCCACGTCGTACCCAGCCTGGCACGGGAAGCGGCTGCTGTCCTGGGGCGCGTTGCTAGCAAAACTGCTAGCAGCGAGCGGACGGCCGGGTCATGATCGGCGCAGGAGGAGTGGCATGGTGCGGGTGATTTCGGCTTCACCACGCGGAAATGTGCTGGTGGGGAGAGAGGGATTCGAACCCCCGACGCGCGTCAGCGCACCGATTTTACAGACCGGCCCCTTGAACCGCTCGGGCATCTCCCCACAAAAGCGACCCGGAGGTGTCCCCCTCACCCCTGGGCCGCGAAGAAAGTATACGCGATATCTTCTGTAAAGTGCAAGGTACCCGTCTAGACCACATGAACTCCTTCGCCTTTCGTACCCTCGCTCTCTACCTCCAGCTCGCTCTGGTAGCCGCCCTTGTTGCGGATTGGTCGTTCTTTGCAGAGGCTGGGCAGCCGCAGGAACACAACGCGAGCGCGTGTCCCAGTCGTGAGCCCTACAGATGGTTCGGCCCACCAGGTTGCCACTTGGCCAAACGGCCGAGTTGGCCCTGCTGCCTTATCCCACCAAAACAGCACACAGCGCTTCCCCAGTAGACCGAGATGCGTAGGATCAGAAGCCTTCGACCGTCACGATCACTGGCAAAAGGCTTTACGTGAGCAAGCCATGACCCCGCAGGGCTGGGCACAAAGCGACAACATCCGAAACAGGGCTCGCGCAGCGCGAGCCACGGAGGATCACTGGAGCTCTAGTTCCATCCCAAAGCCGTTCCGGACTTTGTCATCAGGAAGCCATACACTGCCACTTGAGGCGAGCAAGTTGTATCAGGCCTCCCCAGTGAGCCGACCGAATCACTTGCATCGTGCGCTCGACGATGCCACCATGTGGCGCGGGTACGGAGGCTGCAGTGCGCGGGACACGCGATCTCGTTTGGCCAGTCTATCTCCCCACAGTTCTCCTCGCCTTCGGGCAGGGTGTCATGGTACCGGTACTCCCGCTCTTCCTGCGCGAGCACGGTGCCAGCTACACGGTTACCGGGCTGGCTATTGCAGCAGCCTGGGTCGGGACACTCGCGGCGGACGTGCCAGTCGGCACGCTCCTCGCCCGTATCGGCTACCGTCGAGCCTTTCTGGCCGGCTCACTCATCTACGCCGCTGCGACAGTCGGTGTCGCGTTCGCAGGAAAAGTCCCCGCTGTGCTCATCGCCCTTCGACTGGCTACCGGTGTGGGGATTGCGTTGTGGGGACTCTCCCGGCACGCCTATCTGGCGACCGTCGTGCCAGTTGAACAACGCGGACGGGCAATTGCCGTCTTCGGTGGGATCAACCGACTCGGTTGGTTCCTCGGGCCAGCGCTGGGAGGATGGCTCGGTACCCTGCTGGGCCTCCGCTGGGCAATCGTTGTCACCGCTGTTGTGGCTGTGATCGCCTTTGTCGTCGCCGCACTCGCCTTCGAGCCCGCTGTGAGACCGGTCGTGACCACGCGTCCTGCACCACTGGCCGCAATCAGTGACGTGCTGCGCTCACGCTGGAGTGTCCTGGTCAGCGCTGGGACAGCACAACTCTTCGGTCAGATGCTTCGGCAGACCCGGCAAGTTGCCATCCCGCTCTACGGCGCAGACGCGCTCGGTCTCAGCGCTGCTGCAATCGGGCAGATCGTCAGCCTCTCGGCTATGGTCGACATGGCACTCTTCTGGCCCGCCGGATGGATCATGGATCGCTGGGGCCGCAAAGCAGCGGCTGTCCCATCCTTCTTGCTGCTCGGTCTCGGCATGGCACTGGTACCAATGAGCTCGAGCTATACGGAACTCCTCCTGGTCGGCCTCCTCATCGGCCTCGCAAACGGCTTGGGCTCTGGAACGATGATGACGCTCGGTGCAGACCTCGCCCCACCAGGACGCACCGGTGAGTTCCTCGGCCTGTGGCGTCTCATCGGAGACGGTGGGCAGGCACTCGCACCGCTAGCCGTCGGTATTGCGGCCGATGCACTCGGCATCGCCTTGACAGCCGGCCTCTGTTCTGGCCTCGGACTGCTCGCAGCCGGTATGCTCGTCGTCTTCGTCCCGGAGACACGTCACGCCCAACAGCCCGCCCATGTCTCGGCCGGCTCCCCCTCGCAACACCACTGACACGAGACAAGCCTCGGCAGACGAGTGTCTTTGATACGACAGGAATAATTGCCCCCTGTCGAAAGCAAAAGCCCGGGCTGGAGCCCGGGCTCGTCCTGAGGGACGCCTCGAACGCGATCAGTTGACTGGGGTCGCCAACGCCTTCGGCTGCTGCACGGGAATCCGCTTGACGCGCGCCTCACTCGTCTTGGGCAAGGTTAGCGTCAAAATCCCGTGCTCGATTTGCGCCTGGGCGGCGTCAGCGTCCACCGGTGCCGGCAAGGTCAGCGTCTCGCTGAACTCACCATACCCAATCTCGCGCCGGTACCAGGTCGCGTGCTTTGCGGTCTCCTCGTCAAGCACATAACCGCAACGACCGCGGATGGTCAGGGTATTCTGCTCAATGCTGACTTCGAGATCCTCCGGCTTCGCACCCGGCACCGCCGCCTTGACGACGAGCGCTTCGCCGGTGTCGAAAAGATCGATCGCCGGCCGAGCCGTGAGCGCTCGCGCTAGGAACGGTCGAGCCGTGCGGCCGAAGGCCTCGCTCATCAGGCGATCCATCTCACTCCAGAGCCGCTCGAACTCCGCGATCGGACTCCAGCGCTCCACCATGGCTCGCCTCCTTTCGCGTCGAGGCTCCACGAGCTCATCGATTCTTCCACGGGATATATATAGTACGCTGCACAATCCGTGTCAAGAGTCTGTCCCCATGCATGTCATAGCTGACGAGCCAATTGGTCTCCACCCTCTGCCTCGGCTGCCGCACCAGAGAAGCGCCGCGCTAGCCGATCGGGAAACCGGATACCGTTTGGCGAGGAAGTGGGTCTCCAATTGCGACCCCATGTGGAGGCTCCTTGTCGTCCGATGGGGAGTCACCTCACGACCAACTGGTGGAAAGTCCATCAAGGAGCAACCGCCTATCGTTTGGCAGGGGTCTCGTGCCAAGCAGCGGCAGATTCACGGCACAAGCCACTCGCCGGACCGCGACCGTCAGTGAGCGTCATCCGGTGTGCGACTCGATCCTTCTTCACCGCACCGCGCGCTGTTGAGCGCTTGCCGCGCAACGTGACCAGCTGCTTCCAGCCCGCATCTCGCCTCACCCATCCCCAACAACATGTCCGCCTGGCTGGACCAAGCCGGGCAGCAGCACGGTAGCCGTGCGAGACCGAGAGCCAACGACCATGAATGTTCATTGGAGCAGCGGAACACGAACAAAAAGAGCAGCGCTGAGAACGTGGCTCTTTCACCAGCGCCCGCCCTAGCCAACAGACGACGATCTCCCGTTCGCGAGCACCGCCGGACGAGCGACTTTGACGAGTCTTACTTTCTTCCGTCTACCGTCGCTTGCCTGAAAACGCCTGGCAGCCGATTCCCCTGACACACGCTCGGTGTACACTCCTGTCAGCGGCGGCGCGGGCCATCCCCGAGGTGGGAAACACGTGGTTACGGCTGGTCTTTCACTCCGTTCGCACGAACGACAGGCGAACTTCCGCAACTTCGACTGGGCGCTGCTCGTCACGGCACTTGTGCTCTCCGGCTTTGGGCTGGTAGCGATCTGGAGTGCCGATGGTGCTGGGCCCTTGCGCCTCGGTGGGCCAGTCTTTCGCCAAGCTGTCGCGATTGTCCTCGGACTGATGCTGATGGCCGTGCTCAGTTGGGTCGACCCACGGTACGTGAAGGCACTTGCCTGGGCAATCTACGCCGTCGCACTTGTCGGGCTCGTCGCTGTCGATCTTATTGGCGTGACAATCGGCGGTGCGCGCCGCTGGATCGACCTCGGCCCACTCACACTCCAGCCGTCGGAGCCAGCCAAGGTAGCCGTCCTGATCGCACTCGCCGCGTTCGTTGCCGACCGCGGTGTCGAGATGCGTCACTTTCGCAATTTCCTCCTGGCTGGCCTCATTGTCGCCGTCCCGATGGCCCTGGTATACCAACAACCCGATCTTGGGACGGCTGGTTGCTTCGCTGCCATCTGGTTGGTGGTGATGCTGGTGAGTCCGGTCCGGCGTCTCCACTTGCTTGGTGTGGTGGCCGCGAGCCCCTTTGCCGCGCTCTTCGCCTGGCACTTTGTGCTCCATGACTATATGCGCGAGCGACTCCTTATCTCGTACCAGCCGGAGCGGGACTACTTCGGTGAAGGGTTCAACATCATCCAGGCCCAAATCGCCATTGGGACGGGGGGTCTTTTGGGCAATGGACTCGCCGGGAGCCTGCAGAGCCAACTCGGCCTCTTGCGCGTGCGGCATACCGACTTCATCTTTGCACACGCTATGGGCATGGTCGGCTTCGTCGGCGGCGTTGCACTCGTGGCGGCCTATCTCCTCTTGCTGTGGCGGATCAGTCGCGCGGCACTCCTTGTCGACGATCTGTTCAGCCGCGCACTCGCAACGGGGGTGACGGGACTCTTTTTCTTCCAGGCATTTGTCAACATGGGGATGAATGTCGGCTTGCTCCCCGTGACTGGCGTTCCGCTGCCTTTCATCAGTCTCGGCGGCAGCGCGATCTGGACACAATTCGCCGCACTCGGCCTTATTCAGGCACTCCTCACCCATCGACGACGTACGGCGTTCGGCAGACAGTGACTGGGAATTCCTCGCTGGGAGCTGGCTAGGAGGATTCAGGAAACAAGACACCGCCCGATGCCGAGAGCGGGAGCAAAACGCCGAATCCAGGTCAGCTGCCCGGACATGGTGCAAGAACCTGCAAAGGGGCCGACTGTCGATGAGCCCGCTGGGGTCACAGAAGGTTCGACGAGACACCGCCCCGAAGCCGGCCTGCCGAGCTCGCAATTGCCCGATGGACTATAGTTGACAGAATAGAGCAAGATCTGGAGCCCGTGTATGATGGCACACACCACTCCGCAAGTAACGCTCGAGCAAGCCGCACCACAGCCACGCGAGGCACCGTTGGGGTTGTACATCCATATTCCCTTCTGCCGCCGTATCTGTCCCTATTGCGATTTCAACGTCTATGCGCGGCAGGAGCACCTCGTCCCTGCCTACCTCGCTGCCCTGCAGCGCGAACTCACTCTCTGGGCCGAACGGGTGGACAGACGCCCGCTCCAAACCATTTATCTTGGTGGCGGCACTCCGTCGCTGCTCGAACCGGCTCAGGTCGCCGAACTCCTCGAGACTATCTCCCAGAAGTTTATGGTCCTCGATAGGGCGGAGGTGACGCTGGAGGCGAATCCGGAGACGCTCAACGTGGCGAAGCTTGCCGGATACCGCACTGCCGGGGTGAATCGTCTGAGCATCGGCGTACAAACTTTGGCCAGGCACGGACTCAAGGTACTCGGACGTGCCCATCGCCCCGAGACACCAGTGGAGGCCTTCCGTGCTGCGCGAGCCGCCGGATTCGAGAACATTAATCTCGACCTCATCTACGGCTGGCCAGGACAGTTGCGCGAAGACTGGATGCGTGACCTCCAAACCGTCCTCTCTTGGGAACCCGAACATCTTTCGCTCTATGCACTGACCATTGAGCCGGGTACCCCTTACGAACGCGGCGTCCGCCGCGGCGTGCTCCGTCCACTCGACGATGACACGATGGCCGAGTTTGCCGAGCTCGCAGCGGAACTCCTTGCGGCTCACGGATATGAGCACTACGAGATCTCGAACTGGGCACGGTCAGGCAACTGGCGCTCACGCCACAATCAGATCTATTGGCGCAATGGGTACTATGTCGGTGCTGGCGCAGGCGCCCATGGCTATCTCGACGGACGGCGAACGGTCAACGAGCGGTTTCCAGCTCAGTACATTGAACGTCTCGGGCGCGGTGAACTCCCGGTCGTGCAGACAGAGCTCATTGACCAGCGGACAGAAGTAGTCGAGACGATGATTCTTGGGCTTCGCCTGGTGGTGGACGGTGTCTCGGCGACTGCATTTCGAGCCCGGCACGGTATCGACGTGGTGGAGCTCTATGGCCCTGTCCTCGCGGAACTCGCGGCGCTCGATCTGATTGAGTGGGATGGAGAGCGTCTTCGCTTGACACCGCGGGGTGTGTGGGTCGCGAATGAGGTTGCTGTCCGCTTCTTGGATCCGCGTGGTACACTGGGGTAATTAACACCGACCGCGCAAGCGGGGACGGGCGGCGTGGAGCGGGTGATCGCGGTCGCGAACCAAAAGGGTGGTGTTGGCAAGACCACGACCGCTGTGCAGCTCGCCGCGTTTTTTGCCCAGCGTGGTTTTCGGACGTTGCTGGTTGACCTCGATCCACAGGCGAACGCGACTAGCAGTCTCGGCATCGATCGCGGGCAGCTCGAGACGACCGTGTATGAGGCATTACTGGAGCCGGAAGGTGCCGAGTCGGCCGTCCTCGCCGACGTGCGGCCTGGGCTTGATCTTCTGCCTTCGTCTGGGCTCCTCGCCGGTGCCGAGGTGGAGTTGGTCGCGACGCCTCAGCGGGAGTTCCGTTTGCGAGCAGTTCTCCAACTCCTCGCACCACGCTATGCGGTCGTTTTGGTCGATTGTCCGCCGTCGCTTGGGCTCCTGACGGTCAACGCGCTGGTCGCAGCACGCGCTGTCCTGGTACCGATCCAGTGCGAGTACCTGCCTTTGGAGGGGCTGGCCCAACTGGTCACAACGCTGGATCTTGTGAAGCGGCGGTTGAACCCGCCGCTCGACGTCATCGGTGTGGTACTGACGATGTTCGATGCGCGGACGCGACTCGCGCTGCAGGTCGTCCAGGAAGTCCGGCGTGCGTTCGGCGCCCGGGTCTTTCGCGCGATCATTCCGCGCGCCGTTCGGCTTGCCGAAGCACCGAGTCATGGGCAAACGATCTTCGAGTACGACCCCGCTTCCCGCGCGGCCCGCGCGTACAACGAACTCGGCGCGGAACTGCTCGAGCGGCTGGGGCTCTCCAAAGTCCCAGAGCCGATCGAATCCGCCCACGGAACACCATGAGAGCCAGGGGGTGACAGGCAATGACCGTGACATCTGACTCGATACCCGTACCGATGACCGATGTGCCGACGCTCGACGAAGTCTTGGCTGAGAAGCTCGTTGGGATCGGACTCACGTTCGACGATGTGCTGCTCGTTCCTGCGGAGTCGGCCGTGCTACCGAAGGACGTCGACACCCGGACGCGGCTGACACGAAGGATCGAACTCAACATTCCAATCGTCTCAGCGGCGATGGACACCGTGACCGAGGCCCGGATGGCCATCGCACTGGCACGGGAGGGCGGAATCGGTATCATCCACCGCAACCTTTCGATCGAGGAGCAGGTCGCTGAGGTCGACAAGGTAAAGCGCTCCGAATCGGGCATGATCGTTGAACCGGTGACGCTGCGCCCGACCGACAAAGTCCGCGACGCACTCGCGGTGATGGAGCGCTACCACATTTCGGGCGTGCCGATCACCGACGAGCAGGGTCGGCTCGTCGGCATCCTCACCAATCGTGACCTCCGCTTCGAGGACGATTTAGATCAGCCAGTCGCCAACCTCATGACCAAGGAGAACCTTATCACCGCGCCAGTCGGCACAACCCTCGATGAGGCGCGCGAGATCCTGCACAAGTACAAGATTGAGAAACTACCCGTCGTCGACGAACGCGGCATCCTCAAAGGGCTTATCACCGTCAAGGACATTCAGAAGCGGATCCAGTATCCCAACGCCACCAAGGATGCCCAGGGACGGCTGCGCGTCGGCGCGGCAGTTGGCGTCGGGCCGGAGTCGCTGGAGCGAGCAGCAGCACTCGTCGAGGAAGGGGTCGACGTCCTCGTCGTCGATACGGCGCACGGACACTCCCGCGCGGTCATCGAGATGGTGAAGGCGATTAAAGCGCGCTGGGACGTGGACGTGATCGCGGGGAATATCGCGACAGGTGAGGCCGCACGAGCGCTCATCGAAGCCGGTGCGGATGCGGTGAAAGTTGGCGTCGGCCCCGGCTCTATCTGCACGACGCGGGTCGTCGCTGGTGTCGGCGTCCCCCAGATCACGGCGATCATGGACGTGGCGCGCGTTGCCCGAGCCTACGGGGTACCGGTGATCGCCGATGGCGGGATCCAGTATTCCGGAGACATTGCTAAAGCAATCGCGGCAGGAGCAGACACCGTGATGCTCGGAAGCCTGCTTGCGGGCGTCGACGAAAGCCCTGGTGAAGTGATCCTCTATCAGGGCGAGCGGTTCAAGGAGTACCGCGGCATGGGCTCGATCGGTGCCATGAAGGCCCGCTCGTATAGCAAGGATCGATATTTCCAGCAGGACGTCGATAGCATCGCCAAACTCGTACCCGAGGGGATCGAAGGACGCGTTCCCTACAAGGGACCGCTGGCTAATGTCGTCTACCAACTCGTCGGTGGTTTGCGTGCCGCGATGGGATACTGCGGTGCTCGGACAATCCGCGAACTGCAGGAGAAGGCCCGCTTCATCCAGATGACGAACGCCGGCCTCCGCGAATCACACCCGCACGATGTCATCATCACCAAGGAAGCACCAAATTACCGCCTGAGCCCATAGCGGCCTCACCGACCAAGTCGCACGCTGAGCAGGCGGCCGGTCGATCGACCGGCCGCCTGCAGTCTTAGTTGGCATGAGTCGGGACGTCGGGATGGCGGCCACCGTCCCAGCTAATCCCCCAGAAGTGCCAGCGGAAGACCTCTTCGAGCGAGCGGAGCTCCTGGGTGATCGCCTCGGTGTTGGGTCGCCCCTGGCTGTCGAACCATTGCCGGAGTGGCTGCGGCCCGGAGACACTCGTGGCATGGGTGGGGAACTCAGGATGCGGCTGGCCGTCCCACGAGACGCCATTGAGATGCCAACGGAACCCTTCTACCAGCGTACGGAGAGTACGCGAGACCGTATCCACCTTTAGACGACCATCGGGCGTAAACCATGGGCTCTCATTGGGATTACTCGACACGACGAAGCCCCAGCTCATTGTTAAGGTCCGGCCAGCCGTGTCGCGAGCGGTCGCGGTCACGCCATAAAGCCCTGGCTCAAGCTGACGCGTGGTAAAGACGAACCAACTCCGCGCGTCGTCCCGCGAAATCTCGGCATTAAGGAGTTGGCCGTTTAAGCGGAGCTCTACGCTAGCCAGCGGCTGGTCAGTCGAGAGCACTTCGACCGAGATCATGACAGGATCCGTGGGTGGCAGCGTCATGAAGTGCATCGGTGAGCGAGTCACAAAATGGATAGTAGAGGCGACCGTTACATGGGTCGGCATCTCGGGATGGTAAGCGCCATCCCAGGAGATACCAAAGAAGTGCCAGCGAAACGCTTCGCTGAGCGCCCGAAGCGATTGCTCGATCTGCACCCGGCGCGGCGTTCCATCAGCAGTAAACCACCATCCGTCACGTGGGTTGGCAGAGACAACGAACTGCCACTGGGCCGTGAAGGAGCGGCCGAGTACATCGGTTGCCGTCGCACGAACAGTGAAAAAGCCGGGCTGCAAGGTCTGCTGCACGCTCACGGTCTTTGTCTTGTCATCACCGGTGACAGTCGGTGAGAGTTCATTGTTGTTAAGCCAGAGGCGCACGGAGCGGACGCCGTCATCACTCGTTGCTGTCACGGCAATCACCACGGTGCCTGGAGCGACCGTCGCCCAAGGGCGGGGAGTTAACTCACGGAATGTCGGCCCGGCTGTGACACCACCGCCCCGCGTCGACACGACACCGGTGGACTCGAAGTTCCAGAGGACGGTGAGCGGGTCGCTGCGGAAGAGCAAAGCATCGACCGCTCCCTGCCACCCAGCCCAACCACTGCCAAAACAACCGACACCGATACCGAGCCCGCCCTGCCCACTCTCTGGCACAGCGAGTCGCGCGTTCGGGAAGGCGAGCAGGTAGCTTGAGAGCGGGCCTGGGGCTTCGCGAAGCAACCCACCGAGCCCTCGCTGCGACCACCACCGCCCTCCGACTGCTTCCCATTCCTGCCAGGTGAGCGGCGTCACCGTGCCGTTCAGCTCCGGCTGGTAGATCAACCGGTCATCGGCAACCCCGTCATCGTTCAGGTCGACGTCAAGGAACACGTGTGGGGCGACGGCACCACCACGCGTCACGAACGTCCAATAGCGGATTTCGCGCACTACGGCGAGCGCGGTTCGTGCGACCGTCGGCTGGACCAACTGCGACCAGATCCGCCCCTCGTTCACCACGGCAACAGAGAACTGCAGGCTTCCGGTACCGTAGGGCGGCGTACCTGGTCCAGGCGCAAACTCCTGCTGAGCGAAGCCGCCATCCGTTCCACACGCCTCGACGTAGCCGCTCCAGCCGTCCATCGACTCTTGGGCAGCAACCGGGAGGAACGGCAGAACCGCCCCAAGGAGTAAGACCGCCACCGCGAGAAGCCGAACGCGCGCCACCAGGTGAGCCGGTTCCCGCATGGTCACCCTTCCCTTCCCGCTCGGATGCGAGCCGAACACGTCCCGCATCCCCCTCGCTGGGCTCCCTGGAAGCCTAGCGCAGTAGCCCACGCATGGCAACAACTCCCTTCCTTGTCGATATCGCGATATCGTGATATCCTCAAGACGCTGCCGATACGGCAGGAAGGGAGGAACCAGACCATGCGGACCATCGAGCGACTGCTGAGGATCCTGCACCGGGATCGATCACCGATCAGTGACCCAAGCTTCGCCGCCTACTACAGCGCCCTCGTCAGCGAGGCGGGCAGCGGCGTGCCGACGGTTGAGGAAGCGCGCCGTGACTTCGAACCGGTCCGCCGCCTCATTGAGCGCGCCTTCATTGTCTGAGACTTGCCTTGTGGCCTCTCCTTGGTCGATACTGAGCGCCAGCGCGGTATCGACCAGGGGAGGCACCCGTGACCTATCTGGACCGTGACCGTCTTGTCGAGTCTCTCCTCCGTGATCTCGACCGCGAGCTGGAACGGTATCCCGCTCTACGCGCATTCGCCGAACGGGTCGCTGACACGATCCTTGCGGCGCTTGCCGAGCACGAGCGGCGGCTCCACATGGTGACGCCAGAATTCGGTGAAGAGGAACGGAACGGATGAGCGAGCACTCTGCCGCCCCTGCGAACAGCTTTCCGCCCGTGCGTTTCGGCATCGGGACCGGGAACCGCCGCCCCTTCCCCGAACTCTTGGCCCAGTGGCGCTGGATCGAAGAACTCGGCTTCGACACCGCCTGGGTCGTTGATCACTTTATGGCAGCCGACAATGAGGACACCCCGTACTTTGAGGCTTGGACACTGATCGCCACGCTTGGTGTCCAGACCCAGCACCTCCGCTTCGGCGTCCTGGTGAGTGGGAACACTTACCGGAACCCTGGCCTGCTGGCCAAAATGGCGGTCACGCTCGACCATGCTTCAGGCGGACGCGTCGAACTCGGTATCGGTGCCGGCTGGTGGGAGCGCGAACACCGCGCCTATTCGTTCCCCTTCCCAAGCGTCGCTGACCGGATCGCTATGTTGGAGGAAGCGATCCAGATCATTGATCGACTGCAGCGCGAGCGACGCGTCACCTTCCACGGTCGCTTCTACCGCTTCGAGGACGCACCATTCGAGCCGAAGCCGCTCCAACAGCCTCGCATCCCGCTGATCGTTGGCGCCTTCAAGCCGCGCATGCTTCGGCTTGCCGCACGCTACGCCGACATCTGGAACACGCGTGGCGAACCTGACGAGGTCGGTGAACTCGCTCGCTTCGTCCGCCAGGCAGCGCGTGAGTTCGGTCGAGATCCAGCGACACTCCGCTGCTCGGTCTTCACGTGGCGACCGCCGTTTGAGAGCGTGGAGCGTTTTCGCTCGCTTGCGATCGCCTATCTCCAACACGGCTTCACCGATCTCGTTTTCCCTATGCCGCCGGAAGCACAGTGGCCGGTGCTTGAGCGCTGTGCACGGGAAGTGATTCCCGAATTGCGGCAACGGGCGGCACGGGGCGAGTTCAGCGTCTGAGACGCTGCCGGTGTAGGATGAGTCCAGCGGAAAGGGGGTGGGCTCGATGAGCCTTGCAGCCGAACGCTGGGAGCAGGCAATGACGCCTGACGAGTATATCGCCTCGATGCAGCAGTATCGCGCGGAGTTCGAACGGAACATCACCCGGACGCGTATCATGCCGGGTGACTGGGCAGCGTTCGGACAGGAACCGTTGCACATTCTCATCATTACCGAGGACTGGTGCCCGGATTCGGTCCAGTTCGTCCCGATGGTGATTGCCCTCGCCCAGCGTGTGCCAACGGTTGAGGTGCGCCTGGTGCGACGGAGTGAGCATCAAGACCTCGCCGCACACTATCGGCGGCCCGATGGCACACAGGCTATTCCGACCTTTGTCTTGTTGGATGCAGACTTCCAAGAACTGGGCGTGCTGATCGAGCGACCGGAACGCGCTGCCGCGGAGTTGCGCGCGGCGCTCGCCGAGTTCGCCCGTACGCACCCAGAACTCGAAGGAGTGGAACGCCCGTGGGCCGAGATGCCACCGGAGACACGCCTGGCCGTTCGGGCGTTCCTTAACGAGTGGCGTGAACAGCAGTTCGACCGCTGGACACGCTATCTGTTTGAGGATCTGGCTGAGATCGCCAAAACAGCACGAGTCCGCGCGGCTTGACGGGCGGTTTCGCTCGCAGGCCGCGTCGCGCGAAGGGATCGGATCGATGCACGACACGCAGCAGCCAGGCATCCACCACACGCACTACCGGCAGCCCGGCGGAAATGTCCCCACCGAAGCGACGGGTGCCACCAGCGTACACGCCGAGCGTGTCGAGGGGCAGATGGTCATCGTGCAGCAGAGCCGCGTCGAGCACCTGACCGGAGCCCGTGTCAGTCTCGAGCAGTCCACGGCCAACCACGTCGAAGCACGCAGCGCGCAGGTCGATCGCAGCGCGATCCGTTATCTGGAAGCTGAACGGGCCGTAACCCTCCGCAGTGCGATCGCCCTTGCTCGCGTCCGGGAACTCCGCGCCTCGCGCGCTCGTATCGGTCTCCTCCGAGCTGACCACGCGATCATCGAGCATGGGCGCATTGGGATCGCTCTCGTTCGCGACCTTTCTGGCCCGGCGCTCGTCCGCCTCCCTCTCGCAACGCTGGCCACATTCATCGTCGGACTACTGGCTGGGGCACTCTTGGACCGTTCGATCACCGCGAAGCGGAGGTGAGCGATGGCCACAGCGTACCGACTCCTCCGTTTCCTCGCCAGTAGCGCTCTCGGTATCGCGGCCGGAGCAGCGGTCGCCGCTGCCCTCTCCTCGGAACGGCGGCGTGCGTTGGAAGCATCGCTCCGCGAGCGCTGGCACCGGGCCCGCGAAGCTGCGGAGAGCGAATCAGCACGGACCGAAGAAGAGCTGTGGGCACGGTTCCGCCAACTCGTCGGGCTCCCGACTGCTGATGGCCTGCCTCACGACTTCACCGCCCCGCCGTCTCGCTGAGCACTGCGTAGGCCCGCACCGGTACTGCTGATCCAGCACGGATCGGAATCGGTGCGGCATGGAAACGGAACGTTCGTCCAATGAGCGAGCTCAGGTTCCGCAGGTTCTCGACGATCGGTATGCCTGCGGCGAGCAGTTTACTGTGCACGGGACGGCTCAGATCGGCGACATTGTCGATGTTCCAGCTGTCGATACCGACGAGCACCGCCCCCGCCGTGATGAGTGACTCGGCAGCCTCGCCCACCAGATGCGGATTTGCTGCCAGGTACCGCTCCGTTCCCCAGTGGCGATCCCAGCCAGTGCAAATGAGAACGGCACATCTTGCCAGTTCCAAGCCGGCAAAGCGTTCCGGACCGATCCCAAGCTGCCCCTGTGCGACCAACCAACGGACATCGATGACAACGCCTGGGAGGTCGGCAGTCCGCTCCAAGGGAAGCGTCGCCAGGTCTGCACCATCCTCGTACCGGTGGAATGGTGCATCCAGATAGGTTCCGGAATTTCCGATGAACGTATAGCGGTGGATCACAAAGCTCGTGCCGCTGGCATACGAAGCAGCCGTTGCTGTACGCGTTCGATACTCCACGAGCTCTGGCTGAGGCAACCCCGGGAACATCGGAATACTCGCGTCGAAAGGATGCGTCAGATCGATGATGACCATCCGCAACCTCCTTCTGCAATTCACGCGTGCACCGAGTGCAGCGCGGGAGAGGCCGAGTGACACTGCGATCGTACTGCGTCCTCTCCAGCCCTCGTGACCGGATGAGCGAAAACGGGTACGCTGCACACGGCGTTCGGACGAGGGTCAACGCATGCTCGAGCGTGAACTTACACCACTGAGTCGTTGGCGCTTCTACCCAAGAGGCCTCCTTGCACTTGCACTTGCGACGTTCGTTCTCTTCCTCGCCCGAGGAATGATACTGCCGTTTCTCGTTATTTATTTCGCGCAAGTCGTGGGACTCGGTGAGGCACTGGTCGGTGCCGGAATCGCACTCTCCTCCGCGGTCGGCGTCGGTGCAACGCTGGCGCTCGCCAGCACTATCGACCGGTATGGAGCTCGCCGTGTTCTGCTCTACGCCCTGCTCGCCCTCGCCGTCGTCCACGCGACGCTCTGGCTCGGGCAAGAACCGCTTGTCTTTTTGGTGCTCATGTGCGCATTCGGCATATCCGTGAACGTCTACTGGCCCGCGTCGGACACTCTCGCGACCGCCTTCCTACCGCCCACACGCGCCGGCGAAGTATTCGCATTGCAACGACTGGCCAACGCGTTTGGCCTCGGGATCGGCGGGCTGCTGGGAGGGCTGCTTGTGAGTGACGGGAAGCTCACCGCGTACCGTTCGCTCTTCCTCCTCAGCGCTGCCGGCGTGCTCCTCGCCGCGGTACTGGTCACCCTGCTCGTTCCCCCAGCGCATTGCGGACATCGCACAGCCTCGTCGCGAGGTCGAACCGGATGGGCACGCGTTCTCGGAAATCGCCGGTTCCTGGCGAGCCAGGTGGTGTTGCTCCTCGCCGTCGCTGGCTTTACACAGTTCCAAGTGAGCGTGCCTCCCTTTCTCCGTTCGGAGGCTGACTTTTCGGAACGCGCTATCGGCCTGCTCTTCGCCCTCAATATGCTCGTTGTGGGTGCCCAAGTACCGGTGGCGCGCTGGATCGGCAAGACACCGCTGGCATACCTGTTCGCCGGTACCGGCTTGGGATGGGCACTCGCCTACACCGTTATCGCGCTCGCGCCGAAGGAGCCGTTCCTTGCCTTCCTCGGGGCACTGCTCTACTCCGTGGCTGAACTCCTGTTCGTTCCTGCAGCAGGTGCGGTTGTGATCGCGCTCGCTGACCCAGAGCATCGGGCTCGGTATCTTGCCTTCTCCAGTGTCGTTTGGGCGATCGGCTGGGGAGGGTCGGCTTGGATCGCCGGGACACTCCTCGAGAGAGGAACGAGCCTGACACTCTGGGGTGGGACGATCGTGATGATGGTCGGGATGAGTCTCCTTGCTTGGGGATTCGCTCGCTGGCTCGAACCAAGACCCCTCTCGCTGTCCTTCGTCGACGAAGAGGTTGGAACAGACGGTGGCTGAACAGACGAGCATTACTACAGAAATACCGCTCGGGCTGACCAGCACAGAGGCAGCCAAGCGCCTTCGGCGCTTTGGGCCGAACGAGCCGGCGCCACCGCAACGCCGCCGAGCGCTTGTGCAGTTCTTGCAGTTGTTCGTCGAGCCGTTGACATTCGTCCTGCTCGTTGCGAGTGGGATCGCAGCACTCCTCGGCGAGTTCGTGGATGCCATACTCATTGTCTCGATCGTCCTCGCCAGCACGACAGTGAACTTCGTCCAAGCGTATCGATCGCAGCGCGCCGTGGAGCGCCTGTCTGTGAGCATCGTGCCGACGGCGACTGTGCTTCGTGACGGGACCTGGCAGGAACTCCCGCGCTGGACACTCGTACCCGGTGACGTCATTCGCCTCACCGCTGGCGATCTGGTACCCGCCGATGCACGCCTGCTGGAAGCGATACACCTCACAGTCCAGCAAGCAGCGTTGACTGGGGAATCATTTCCGGTCGAGAAGCAGGCGAATCCAACTGCACCGCCGAGCCAGGATCCGGACGCCGTGCACATGGTGTTTCTCGGTTCCTCGGTCGTTTCCGGCTCCGGCATCGCCGAGGTGGTCGCTACGGGGAAAAACACGCTTTTCGGTGGTATCGTCGCCCGGCTCGGTGCACCGCCCCCTGAGACCGAGTTCCAACGCGGTCTTCGCGAGTTTAGTCACCTGATCACTCGTACCATCGTTGCGCTGGTGCTTGTCGTCCTCGCCGTCACGCTCTCACTTGGTCGTGCACCTCTGGACTCCTTGCTCTTCGCCGTCGCGCTCGCGGTCGGCCTCACCCCGGAGTTTTTGCCGATGATCGTCACCATCGCTCTCGCTCAGGGAGCAATCCGGATGGCTCGGCGCCGCGTGCTTGTCAAGTCACTGCCAGCAATCGAGAACCTAGGCAGCATCGACATTGTCTGCAGTGACAAGACCGGAACGCTGACGCTCGGCGAGATGCGTCTGATGCGGGCACTGACCCTCGCAGGGAACGACTCTTCGCGAGTACTGCAGCTGGGCTGGATCAACGCGCGCGCCCAGTCCGGCTTGGCAAGCCCGTTCGATCAGGCACTGCTGGCTACCGAACCTCCTACATTGCCGACATTCACGAAAGTAGACGAACTTCCTTTCGACTTCGAACGTCGCCGGGTCTCGGTCGTCGTTCGCCTCCTGGGTGAGCCGCCACTCCTGATCACTAAGGGCGCTCCGGAGGCGATCCTGCCAGCATGCACCGCATTTGAAGACGAACGTGGCATCGTCCAGCCGTTCGACGAGACGATGCGACAGAACGCTGCAAGTCTCTTTCGGCAATTGAGCGCCGAAGGGCTCCGCGTGCTCGCAGTCGCATGGCGAGCGTGGGAATCACCTCATCCACTTCGTCCTGAGGACGAGAACGAGCTTGTCTTGGCGGGATTCCTCGCTTTTGCCGACCCACCGTTGTCCGAAGCGAGGGAAACACTCGCACAGCTCGCCGCTGATGGGGTACGCGTGAAACTTCTCACAGGTGACAACGAACTCGTCGCAGCGGCGGTCTGCCGTGCCGTTGGACTCCCAGCTGAGCGCATCGTTCTCGGCAGCGAACTTGAACGCCTTGAGCCCCTTGCACTCGAGCGTCTGGTAGAGGAAGCGGATATCTTCGCACGGGTCACACCAGCTCAAAAGCACCGCATCGTACTCGCGCTCAAGGCCCACGGTCATGCAGTCGCGTACCTGGGGGACGGGATTAACGATGCACCCTCCTTGCACGCAGCGGACGTCGGCATCTCGGTCGTGAACGCCGTCGATATCGCACGGGAAGCTGCGGACATCGTGCTCCTGGACCGACGCCTCTCAACACTCCACGAGGGAATCCTGGAGGGACGCCGCGCCTTTTCCAACGTGATGACGTTCCTCCTCATGGAGACGAGTTCCAACTTTGGCAATGTCTTCAGCATGGCTGGTGCGGCCGCATTGTTGCCGTTCTTACCTATGCTTCCGCACCAGATTCTGTTGAACAACTTTCTGTACGATCTCGCGCAAGTTGCCATTCCCCGCGACCGGGTTGACCCTCAGCTTACTGCCTCACCGCGTCGCTGGGATATCGGTTTTGTCCGGACTGCAATGCTTGTCCTCGGACCGGTCAGCTCGCTCTTCGATTTCCTGACCTTCGCCGTCCTGCTGTTCCTCTTTCGTGCGGATGAGACGCTCTTCCACACTGGCTGGTTTGTTGAGTCCTTGGTCACGCAGTGTCTTGTCGTCTTCGTCATCCGGACGGCCCGAGCTCCTTGGCGCTGGTTACCAAGCCCAGCGCTGGCGCTGAACGTGCTTGCAATCGTCCTCATTGGCCTGTGGCTTCCGTACAGCCCACTCGCTGCGTTCCTTGGCTTCGTCCCACTGCCGCCGGCATATCTGGCGTTCCTCGCAGGTGCAGTCGCAAGCTACCTGGTACTGGTCGAACTCGCAAAACGGGCACTCTACGCCTGGTGGAACCACCGTCACCGAGAGACAGTGCGATCTGGCCGACTATAGTCGGTCGGATCGATCCAGGGTCTCCCCTCAGCGAGGCGCGTGACCCGAAACGCCTGAACATCCTGGCGCGGCATTCCCTCAACGATCCACTCGGCAAGAACCCGCCCGACTGCAGGAGCCGTTTTGAACGACGTTCCGGAATCACCCAAAAACGCGAATAGTCCAGAATACTCTGGTATCGGGCCGAAGAGCGGTCGCCCATCTGGGCTCTGCATAACGACTCCGGCCCATCCACCACGCACGATACCCTGCATCAGCATCGGATATCGCTGGGCGATTGCTGTCCGGGCAGGAGCGACAAAATCAGGATCTGTGGTCTCGGCATACCGATCCGGATCTACCTGGCGAATTCCCGACTCCAGCCCAACGAGCGTCGCCGTCTCACCCTCCGGGCGGAACCACATGCCCAGAGCGGTATCGATGCCACAACAGTGCCGTGGTGCCGGCTCTATCGGCCAGCGGAAAACAACAACCTGCACGCGTCGCGGTATGAGGCCGTAATCGAGGCCCAGCGCAGCAAGCAAACTATTCGCCCATGGCCCCGGCGTCAACACAACAAACGGCGCGGCGATCCGTCCGGCGCTTGTCTGCACGCCACCGACGCGTCCACCGATGATCTCCACTCCTGTGGCCCGTTCCCCGATGCGGAGCTCCGCGCCGTTCCGCCGTGCCCGCTCAAGCAACCCAAGAGTCGCGGCGACCGGATCGGCATAGCCACTCTCTGGTTCGTAGGCAGCAACCGTGATCCCCGTCACATCGCACCAGGGTTCGAGCTCGGCAACTTGCTCGGCCGTCAGTAGCTCGACCGGAGCACCAAGCGCCTGTTGCATTGTGACGTTGGCCTGGAGCTTCTCCTCGTCGCTGGCCGCGACGATCTGGAGAAAGCCGGTGCGGACGAACGGTGAGGGTGTTCCGACACGCGCTTCCCATTCCTGGAAGAAGCGCAGGCTTTCTAACGCGAGGCGTGTCTCATATGGGTTTGGGTAATGAAGCCGCACAAGTGCACCAGATTTGCCGGTCGCACCCGCCGCAGGTACCCGCTGCTCTACGATGACGACGTCGCGCAGCCCCATTTCGGTGAGCCAGTACGCGGTACTCGCCCCGATGATCCCTGCACCAACAACCACCACTTCGGCAGTCGTGCGCATCACAGTCTCCTCTACCCTAGCCCATGGAAACAGGGGCGCGCACCGCCGTCAAGTCGTCCCACCCGCTCCGATGATCACTGGACAGCCGGCCGGTGTGACTGCGGCTGGCATCGCGTCACCCTGCGGCTTACCTACCTAATCAGGGTCTGAGCAAGCCGTAAAAAGCAAGCTCGATCACAGCACGCGTCGCGGATGAGCTCGACGAGCAGCGATCCTCGCACGGGCCAAGCTACCCCTCTGCTCCTCGACCTCGCCAAAGGCGTCGATCCTCAGCGAATCAGCGGTAACCACTCACTGATCGTCGAATAGGGGCGTACCACCCTTTTCCCAGCGCGGGTAAGCTCGATGGAGCGACCAACGCATGGAAGCCTCAGGCGCAGCTTTGCGGGACACCGTTCGGTATCGGGGCAGTTCGACTCAGTGACGCATCATGAAGCGCTTGGAGCATGACGCTCTTGAACGTCATCAGATCTGGATCGCCTTTGCTGGATTAACAGCCGGCGGTTCGGCGGGGCTCTTCTTCCCTGGAATCCACACCGTCTTCGAACTGCTGGTTTACCCAGCCTTGGCAATTCTGCTCACTTCCATGTTTCTGCAAATCCCTTTTGGCAGGTTCAGACGAGCCCTCACCGATCGTCGCTACCTCGTGGCCACCCTCACGACAAATTTCGTTGTCGTGCCAGTTGTCGTCTGGCTTCTTGCCCATCTAGCACCGCAGCAACCCGCAGTGCTTCTCGGGCTTTATCTGGTCCTCCTTGCGCCCTGCATCGACTACGTGATCGTGTTCACCCGGCTCGGTGGTGGTGACGAGCGGATCGTCCTCGGCTCAACACCTGTTCTCCTCGTGGCACAGGTCCTGCTGTTGCCAGGCTATCTGTGGTTGTTCCTCGCCGAATCAGCCCGGAACATCATCGATCTGAAGCCGTTCCTGGAAGCATTTGCGTTCCTGATCGCTCTCCCACTCGGCATCACACTCGCGCTTCAGTACCTGTCATTGCGCTATCCAGTCCTCGGCCGCGTGACTGACGTCGCAAGATGGCTACCGGCTCCAATGTTGGCCCTGACGCTCCTGGTGATCGTCGGGTCCCAGATTGTGCGGGTGAGGAGTGCATTCCTCGATCTCGCAGGCATCGTACCGCTCTATCTTGCATATCAAGTGACGATCGGACTTCTGGGACCACTGATTGCACGAGCATTCAAACTCGATCCGCCACGCGGGCGAGCACTGGTCTTCAGCGCACTGACACGCAACTCGCTGGTCGTCCTTCCGCTTGCGCTGGCACTGCCGCGGGAACACTCCCTCGCGGCGCTGGTTATCGTCACCCAGACCCTGGTCGAACTCACCGGGCTGCTCGCTGCGGTCCGGATTGTGCCACGGCTGCTCCCTGCCTGCCCGTTTTCCGCTTCCCGGACCTGGCGTAAGTAACCGCTGCGCCTTCTGGAGTGAGGCGGTGCATCAAGGATTCGACGCTATGATCTTGTGAGAGTACAAAAATCCCGCCGGGAAGCCGAACTCCCCGCAACTGTCGTGATGCTAGAATTCCTCTCGAGATCGAGCATGCGGTCCGCGGACACAGATAGCGACAGCGTAGTGGGGTGACGGGTCGTGGCGAAGCAGCTAGGAATCGATCTGGGAACAGCAAACGTCCTTGTCTACGTGCGGGGGCGTGGCATTGTGATCAACGAGCCATCGGTGGTTGCCATTTCGGCCAAGGACGGTCGGGTGAAGGCCGTTGGCATTGAAGCGCGGAACATGCTCGGGCGCGAACCCCGCGATACGATCGAGGTCATCCGCCCAATGCGGAACGGCGTCATCGCGGATTACGTGGTGACGCAAGAGATGCTGCGCTACTTCATCAACAAGGCGGTCGGCCGCTTCTCGCTCATCCGACCCGAGGTCATGATCTCTGTACCTGCTGGCGTGACGAGCGTTGAGCGCCGCGCGGTGCGTGATGCGGCGCTCAACGCGGGAGCTCGCCGCGCATATCTCATCGCTGAGCCACTAGCAGCCGCGATCGGCGCGCGTATTCCGATCGCTGACCCGAGTGGCAATATGGTCATCGACATCGGTGGCGGGACCACCGAAGTCGCAGTCATTTCCCTGAACGGCATTGTTGTAGCCAAGTCAGTACGGATCGGTGGGAACCACCTGGACGACGCGATTGCTGCGTACGTCAAGCGTAAGCACAACCTGCGCATCGGTGAGCGTACAGCGGAAGAAATTAAGATAGCTATCGGCTCAGCGCTACCGGTCGAAGAAGATATGGTTATGGAGGTTCGTGGCCGGGACGAGGTGACTGGCCTGCCACGAACGATCCAACTCCATGCGAACGAGGTCGTGGAGGCGATCGCCGAACCGCTCGAGGCGATCCTCTCTACTGTCCGTGCCGTGTTGGAAGAGACGCCACCCGAACTTGCCTCCGACATCATTGACAAGGGGATGGTGTTGACCGGTGGCGGCGCGTTGCTCCGAAATCTGGATCGCCTGCTCACTGAGGTGACTGGCGTGCCTTGCTTTGTGGCCGACGATCCTTTAAGTTGCGTGGCCATCGGCACGGGGCTGGCACTTGAGTATTTCGACGTGATCCGGGATAGCCTCGAAGAAATTTAAGTCAGCGCGTAGTACTCTGCTTCCTCGCCCCCACAGGCAATCACCGCGTGGATATGGCGGACCGCCCAGCGCTGACTCGTCCAGAGGAGGCGTGCAACTGCCTCGTCGAGATCGCACCAGGCGTAATCGTCATGCGCAGCGGAGAGTCGCACCGTTGCCCGGGGTTCGACCAGCGCGGCGAAGGTCGGTGCAAGCACGATCGCATCATTGGTATGATCGTAAAATTGCGCGATGTAATCGGCAGAGTAGAGGCGCTGTGGTACGAGTCCGGTCTGCTCGAGGAGCTCCCGGGCAGCTGCCTCTACTGCTCGCTCCTGCGGCAGGATTCGTCCGTGCACCGCATGCCAGGTCCCACCCAGGGGCCCATCTGCACGGCGACGTAACAGCAAAAACTGCACCTCATGTGGCGGTCGTTGCGGGAGCCGGCGGAACACATAGACATCCACCAGATCGCTCACCACTCGCGGCATCGTTTCCCGAATCCCTCCCGCACGGCCGACACGACTCGTTCCATGCTCAATGCAGTCAGGATAGCATCTTGGCGGCAGGCGAGGACACTCACCAGCGGCGGCGCAGACGCCACCACTGGTAGCGGAACCAACCAATGATCCCGCGCCGCGCCGGTGGCAGTACGATGTCGCGTCCGCGCCAGCGCCGCGGTTGATCCGGCGTCCAACTCGGACCACGAGCGAGCTGCCGGACTACCGGCGCAAAGAACGACAGGAGACTCGCAATCGCTAACAGCATGGCGAGCGTTCTCGACCAGTCGCGGACGAGAACGGCAAGCAAGGCAAGAAGAAACGCTCCAGCCAGCAGTGCAGTGCTCTCAGGAAACGAGAAACGCCGTGCGTGCAACCCACGACGCGGTGCGGGGAATCGGGGACGTCGCAAGCGCCGCAGCCAGCGACGCCAGCGTGGTTCCCGCTCCGCCTTCTCGAGAATCTCAAGAATCTGTTCTTCGAGACGCGACGAACGGCGCTCCTGCGGCATGGCTGGCCTCCTCAGTCCGCTCGGCTTGGTGTCCGCGCCAGTTCCGCCACCGCGAGGATGACGCGGTCGATGTCTTCCTCAGTCGTGCACCACCCTGGCGACAGGCGGACGGTCCCATGCGGATACGCACCAAGAGTCCGACACGCCTCGGACGCACCGTGTAATCCAGCCCCGACGACGATCCCGTAGGTCTTCTCTAAAACGCTTGCCAGATCGACCGGTCGCCATCCACTCACCAGGCAGGAAATCACAGCCACGCGTCGCTGGGGATCCGAGGGTGACAGCAGCCGTACGCCTGGGATCGTCTCCAACCCAGCCACGAGCCGGTCGGTCAACCGACGCAAGCGCGCGCTCAGCGTCGTGAACCCCTCTTGGACAAGCCATTCCAACGCGGCACCAAGCGCAACGATACCAACTGCATTCGGCGTTCCCGCTTCGTATCGTTCAGGAAGTGACCAGAGTTGGGTGATGTCCGGTGCGTCACGCGCCGTCGCTCCCTCGCGGAGCGGTGCGAGCTCTGACGGATCGACGCGCGGACCAAGGACAAGCACACCAGTGCCCGGTGGACCAAGCAGCCATTTGTGGCCACTTAGGGCGAGGAGATCGGCACCAAGATCATCCAGCGTGAAAGGAATGACGCCTGCGGTCTGGGCGGCATTCACCAAGACCAACGTGCCCTGCACATGTGCCCGATTCGCGATCTCCACGACTGGTTGCAGTGCGCCGGTCACATTCGATGCATGGCCAATGATGACGAGCCGCGTGTTCGGTCGGAGTGCTCGCTGCACATCCACGGGATCGACCAGACCATCTGGGCCGACCCCGACTCGTGTCGTAGTGACACCAAACAGCTCGAGTGTGCGCAGCGGTCGTCGCACCGCATCGTGTTCGATCGCGGTGGTGACAACATGATCTCCCGGGCCCAAAAGGCCCTTAATCGCCAAATTGAGCGCATCGGTTCCGCTGGCAGTGAAAAGTACACGTCGCGGATCGGGAACCCCGAAGAACGCCGCCAGGCGTTCGCGGACCCGTTCGATCGCCTCCCATGTCTCGGTCGCCAGCCGATTACCCGGACGGAGTGGCACCCCGCTCGCTCGTTCCAGGAATGTCCCAAGCGTTCGGATCACCACATCGGGTTTCGGCCAGCTTGTGGTCGCGTTGTCCAAATAGGTCAGCACAGCCATCACATCCCGATATAGCGCGCGTAGAGCGCTCGAGCTACCGCGGGATCGGTCGTTCCACGGACGATCGCTCGTCCGTCAGGGAAGACGGTCAATTCATAACCGTCTGCGCGGAATCGTATCAGGTATGGGTTATAGCGCACCTCCCCCAATGGTGCTAGCCGCTGCGCGAGTAGGGCGAGGTCGATCTCCACACGCGGGTGGACGACGACTTGCACCGCATCGCGGCCGCAGAGTGCAACCGTTCGGCTGGGTGCACGTTCATACAGGAACCGTCGCTCACCGAGTGCACAGGCCGGGCAGTCAGGCCGACGCCGCGCCGTGACGCGCGCAATTTCGAGCGTCCACAGATCAACTGTCATCAGGGTGCGGTTACATGCCGACCAGGCACCGACGAGCAGCTTGATTGCCTCTGAAGCCTGCAAGGCACCGACGAGCGCAGCAGCTGGACCGAGCACCCCTGCCGTGTCGCAGGTCGGCACGCTCCCAGCGGGTGGTGGCTCAGGGAAAAGGCAACGCAGACATGCCGTCTCACCAGGAATCACTGTGAAGGTTGTTCCTAGCGTGCCGATTGCGCCTCCGTATATCCACGGCTTGTTGAGTTCCAGCGCTGCATCATTCAGAAGGTACCGTAGCTCGAAGTTGTCGCTGCCATCAACGACTACATCCACATCGGCAATGAGAGGCACGATCGAGGTCGCATCAACGTCGATGACAACCGGCTCAATCGACACATCCCGGTTCATCCGCTCAAGGGCACGAGCCGCTGCCACTGCCTTAGGCAATGCCGCCTCGACATCGGCTTCCTCATAAAGCACCTGTCGCTGCAGGTTTGTCCACTCCAGAACATCCCGATCGACCAGGCGCAAGAACCCGACCCCCGCCCGGGCAAGGAGCATCGCCACGTGAGTGCCGAGTGCCCCCACGCCTAAGACACAGACCCGTCCACGACGTAACCGTTGTTGTCCGGATGTTCCAATGACCGGGAGGAGAACCTGCCGGTGGTACCGCTCAACTGATTCGTCGCTGGTCATGGCGTGGTCTCCACTCTCTACACATATGGTACAGTTCCCAACCGGCGCGCCCCAAGCGCCGTTGCAAAACGCATGTTGTCTCGGTTCCTTCGTCGGGCCAACACGGCAGATCGGAACCTCTCTGTTAAGGGCGTTACGCGGCGCGCACGCTTTACGTGGGGGAGAAGACGTGAGCACAGTTCGTTTAACCGTCGTCGATCGCCACGGAACTGTTAGTTTCCTCGGCCCTGGGCACGTCATCAAGATGCTCACGGCGGCCTGCAGTCGCAATCCAACCACCGTCAACGAACTTCTGGATTATGCAGCACCGTACGATAGCGATTTCGTCGAAAGTGTTCGCACGGGACTTGCAATCTTCGACGAACACAACACACCCGAGAATTCGAGCGCGTTTCACTCGGTCGCTACGATGCTCAGCCCAGAGCGTCTTCCACCCTTCCGCGTCATCGACGAGCTGACGCGGACACTCAGCCTCCAGCCAGTCGGCGTTGGACTCGTGCTCTATAACCTTGAAGCGCGACGGATTGTCCAGCTTGTCAATCGCTATGGTGAACTCCTGCGCCAGGATCGTGGACGCATCCGGCGAGGTGGCGAACCGACGCGTTTGCTGTATTCTTACCGCCTGCCCGACGATTGGCGAATCCTACCCTAATGCTTACCAGTCGGTTTTCGCCCACCCTGCTCCTTCTCCGGACGACGCCGTCCAACTAATCCTCCAAGGAACAGTTGCTGGAGATGCTGCCCGACGGAAAGCTGTGAAAGTTCGCTCGCCGTCTCCTGCGGGGGCTCCCCCGGCCGTCGCTCCAGGACAGCCCACTCAGCCCGCGCGTCGCGCGCCCGCTCAAAGGTCTCTCGAAGCTCTGCCAACGCCTGCTCCGATCCGTCAGCGATCAGGTCACGCAATTGCTGGAGTTCCCCGATCGCTCTATCGAGCCAGCGGAGGATCGCTGGAGCGTTCGTCGCGCAAATATCCCGGTACATCTGCGGGCTTCCCAAGGCGAGCCGCGTGGTATCGCGAAACCCGCCCGCTGCGAGTTGGCGCATCTCGCGCCAGGCCACATCGCTGCTCGTCACCTGCATCAGCGTCACTGACAGCAGGAATGGCAGATGGCTGATAGCTGCGACGTACGAGTCATGTTCCTCTGGATCAAGGAAGCGCGGCTCTGCACCCAGTGCCTGAACCATGCCGAGCACCGTTTCGATGGCCTGCTGGCTTGCTGTCAGCGAGGGTGTAATGACCCACACCGCTCCGCGGAACAAGTCGGCATCGGCTCCCTCGATGCTCTGCGTCTTTCCCGCCATAGGATGACCGCCGACAAAATGCAGGCGAGCGGGTAAGAACTCGCTGGCCCACCGCATTACCGCCGCTTTCGTGCTGCATGTATCGGTCACAACTGCCCCATCGGGCGCATGCTCAGCGATAGTCGTGAACACTTCGGGAACTGCGCTCGGCGGTGTTGCAACGACGATAAGATCAGCCCCCTCCAGCGCCTCGGCCAGGGTCCAGGTTGTCCGGTCGACCGCCTTAATCCGCTTCGCCTCGTTCTGATGGAGGAGCTCGATATCGAACCCAACGATGCGGAATGGGCTGGTACGCTGCCCGCCATCGGTTGCCCAGCGACGTAGACCAAGCCCGATAGAAGCTCCGATGAGTCCCAAACCGACGATGGTCACTTGTTGCATGTGTTCCTCCGGCCGCTTTGTTCTGTCGATCCTACCACACCAGCCACTAGCGGCGGATCAGCTCCAGGTCGACAGTCCGGATCCATCCGTCCCGCCCATCAGGCAGTTCCAGGTGCAGCCATGTGGCATTTCCGACCTGTTCCTGCTCCCCGAGGAAGCGGAGCTCCGTACCCGGCTCCAGCACCGCAACGACCTGATACTGTGTTCCTGGTCCGCTGCGGAAGTTGACCTGGGAGCCCTGTGCCACCCGGTGTGTTGCCTGCCAGGCTGGTGTGGGGCTTGGTTGAGGCGTCACGACCGGCGTGGGACTCGAGGCGGCCCTCACAGCAGCTACTGGTGTTGCCTCAGGGGTCACTACGGACGTCGGCGTCGCCTCGGGCAGGCGCGAGACAAAATCACTAAAGACTGGCGCAAGACGTCCATAGAGCCAGATGAATCCGGCGAGCGCGATGAAGATCGCCAATCCCATCGCCAGTCCCAGCCAAATCCCCGATTGACGCGAGCGCTGCCGCAGACGCGCCGAGAGTTCTTGATCAATCACTCCACCACTCCAGCACTCGCTCGACGAAGCGGCCAGCATTCTTGTCCACGCAGCGCAGTATAGCGCAGCCTGCGGTAGACTCGTGACGAACGGAGCGCGTTCCCGTGGTCGAACGGAAGGAGCGCACCGATGGCAGAGTTCAAGAATTACATCGGCGGCCGGTGGGTGGACGCGAAGAGCGGAGCAACCTTCGAGCGGCGTAACCCCGCGACCGGCGAACTGATCGGCACCTTCGCGAAGAGTGGTCCAGAAGATGTCGCCGCCGCCGTGGAAGCGGCCAAGGCAGCCTTCGACCGCTGGCGCAAAGTGCCGGCCCCCAAACGCGGCGAGATCCTCTTCCGAGTCGGCCAGCTCCTTGTCGAACGCAAGGAACAGCTGGCTCGCGAGATGACTGAAGAGATGGGCAAAGTCCTCACCGAGGCACGAGGCGATGTGCAAGAAGCTATAGACATGACGTTCTATATGGCTGGTGAGGGCCGCCGCCTGTGGGGCCAGACCACACCTTCGGAGCTCCCCAACAAGTGGAATATGACGCAGCGTCGGCCAATCGGCGTGGTCGGCTTGATCACACCCTGGAACTTCCCGATGGCCATCCCGGCCTGGAAGATCATGCCCGCCCTTATCTGTGGCAACACCGTTGTCTTCAAGCCAGCCAGTTACACCCCGCGCTCCGCTGTTCGCCTCGTCCAGCTCTTCGAGGAAGCGGGTTTGCCACCCGGCGTGCTCAACCTCGTCCTTGGCACGGGTGACACAGTGGGAACGGCGCTCGTCCAGCATCCCGACGTTGCGCTGATCTCCTTCACAGGCTCAAACGAGATCGGCCAGCAGGTCGCAGTAGAGTGCGCACGGCTGGGCAAGCGCGTCTCACTCGAGATGGGCGGGAAGAACGCGATCATCGTCATGGACGATGCTGATCTGCGCCTGGCACTGGACGGAATTGTGTGGAGTGCCTTCGGCACCTCAGGCCAGCGCTGCACGGCGGCCAGCCGCGTCATCGTCCACGAAGCAGTCTTCCGCGAACTCGCTGACCAACTCGACGCACGCGTCAGCCGGTTGAAGCTTGGGAACGGCCTGGATCCCACAACCGACGTCGGTCCACTCGTCAGCCAATCACAGCTCGAGCGGGTTCACCGCTATGTGCAGATCGGCATTGAGGAGGGTGCGCAGCTCCTGACCGGAGGACAGATCGCCCGTGAGGGGGAACTTGCACGCGGGCACTTCCACCAGCCGACCGTTTTTGTCGACGTCCGTCCGGAGATGCGCATCGCACAGGAAGAGATCTTTGGTCCGGTGACTGCGCTGATCCGCGTCCGCAGCTTGGAAGAAGCAATCGCGGTTTGCAACGGTGTCCAGTACGGTCTCTCAGCTTCGATCTACACGCGGGACATTAACAAGGCATTTCGGGCCATCGAGGACGTCCATACCGGCATCTTCTACGTCAATGCAGGGACGATCGGTGCAGAGATCCACTTGCCGTTCGGCGGTACGAAAGCGACTGGCAACGGACACCGTGAGGCTGGCCAAGCTGCGCTCGACGTCTTCACCGAATGGCAGTCTATCTTTATCGACTACAGCGGCCGGTTGCAGCGTGCCCAGATCGACGTGGAGCAATTGACAGCAGACGACTGAATCGATGAAGACGCACCTGCCCTTCGCGTCAATAGCCGACGAAGTACAGTTGCGGGCTCGGCATGCGAGCCCGCATTCGTTGTGAGCCCACTGCCCCCTGGACGGCACCTACTGCTGGCGTTTTCAGGATTCCGCCGGGGGATCGAGGAATCGTCGCGGTGAAAAGCGGGCTGGGATCTCGTCTTCGCTATCCTTTTCCAACGCGTCCGCGAGGATATCCGCGGTAACCGGCGCTAACATCACTCCTAGGCGGAAGTGTCCGGCTGCAACCCACAGGTTTCGCCAGCCGGGTACTCGCCCGAGTATCGGCAGATCATCAGCAGTTCCAGGGCGCAAGCCCGCTCCCACCGCGTGGATTTCTTCTTGCAGAAGCGCCGGAGCAAGTCTCCGGGCGGTATCTATGCACTGCCAGAGTCCCTGAGCCGTCGGACGGGTCCCCCAGCGCCCTCGTTCCACTGTCGTCCCCACCCAGACCAGTCCGTCTGCCCGCGGAACAACATAGCCAGTCACGCCCGGCGCACCGACGATGTGTCGAGGTCGGCGGGTGCTCCCGTCGATTAATGCCATCTGCCCTTTAACGGGAACAGTCGGCAACGGCACCCCTAACGGCGCCACGAGTTGCCCAGACCACGCACCTGCCGCGAGCACGACAGCATCGGTCGGTAAGCGCTCACGCGCAGTCTGCACCGCTAATACACGTTCGCCTGCGACCTCGAGTTCAACAACAGCAGTATGTTCGAGGACCGTTACCCCACGTTGCTGTGCCCCGACGATGGCGGCCCGTACCAGCTGCGGAACCAGAACACTCGCCCCGTCCTCAATTAGGAGTCCTCCCTGGACGTGGACAGGTGCCAATGGTTCCGCTTCGCGTGTCGCCGGACCATCCAGCCATTCAGCGGTGAATCCCCTCTCTTCGAGCCACTGGCCAAGTTCCTGGAGCACAGCGACTTCCGCTTCGGTCTCAGCGAGCAGCAACGTACCCCATTGCTGAAACCCAACCGAGAGCCCTGTCTCTTCCTGTAACGTCCCGACAAGCCAAGGATAGGACCGCAGGCTCCGCCAGAGCAGTTGCTGGAGCTCTGTTGGATACTGACGCTGATCGAGCGGGCTCACAATTCCGGCCGATGCTGCCGAGGCTCCATCGCCGATCGTCTCGCGTTCAATCAATGTCACTCGCTGGCCACGACGGGCCAGTACGTAGGCGATCGTCGCACCGATGATGCCGCCACCAATGACAATGACATCCGGATGCGGTTCCAGTCTCCTCGTCACGACTTCCCCCTCCCAGCGCTCACGCTGCGCTGCCGGTCGTCGAGAGCGAGCCTGGACGCTCTTGCGAACGATACCACGTGGGAACACAGCAGAGAACAATCCATTTCACCGCGGAACTGGACTGATCGCACGAATGCCGACGTTGACAAGAAGTGCCAAAATGAGCAGGACGATCCCCAACGCCAAGGCCAGCGCAAAGTCGCCACGACTTGTCTCCAGGACGATCGCAGTCGTGAGAATCCGCGTCTGGCCAAGGATGTTTCCGCCCACCATCAGCGATGCGCCCACCTCAGCAATGGCTCGTCCAAACGCTGCCGCCGTGGCGAAGCCGACTTGCGGCAAGGTCGCTCGCACAAGCTCCCACCCGCATCGCACGGGACCGGCTCCAAAGACCCGTAACGCATCGAGGAGCTCCGGGTCGAGCAACTCGATCGCACTGCGCGTGATGCCCGCTGCGACCGGGAAAGCGACGATCCACTGGACGATCACCATGGCAATCGGGGTATACAGCAGCGCGAGCGCCCCAAGCGGACCGCTCCGCCACAACAGGAGAGTGACAACGAGCCCGACCACGACCGGCGGAAGCCCTAATCCTGTGTTCACCAGCACGCCGAGCACACGCCGACCGGGGAACCGACCAATGGCCAACCCAACTCCTAGAGGAACCCCCGTCAGTACCGCGAGCCCCGTCGCGAGACCAGAGACGAACAACGTCCGCTCCACGATCTCCACGAATGCGGGGTCAGCGGACAGGATGAGACGAATCGCGCCGGTGAACCCCTGCCAGAACAACTCCACAAGACACCTGTTTAGGGCTGCGGCGTCACAGTAGGCACGAGAGCCGGGCGGAAGAGTGACTCACCATACCGGTCAACGCCGAACGAGGCGATCACCTGCTGAGCTACCTGGGACACAAGGAAGCGAGCGAACGCCTCTGCGCCGCGTGCATTGACACGAGCAAACCGCGTTGGATTCACCGTGATGACATGGTAGGGATTGATCAACGCTGGATCACCAGCTGCGAGAATCACGAGACTGATGCTGCTCCGGAACGCAAGAAACGTCGCACGATCACTCAACGTGTAGGCACGCTTCTGGTCGGCGAGCACGAGCGTCATGCCCATGCCCTGCCCAGAGGTGATGTACCAGGATTGGTCACGGGGATCGATACCTGCCTCTTGCCAGAGCCGCTTCTCCAAAAGGTCTGTCCCCGATCGGTCGTCCCGACTGACCCAGGTCGCACCAGTCGCCGCGATGCGACGCAGCGCATCGACCGCTGAGCTCGCCTCACGCACATCCGCTGGATCGTCCACAGGTCCGACAATGACAAAATCATTCGTCGCAACAAGAAACCGCAATTGCCCATACCCCTCAGCCATGAACTGCTCCTCAGCCTCGGGAGCATGCACAAGCAGCACATCCGCTTCACCACGCCGCCCCAGTTCAAGCGCTTGTCCTGTTCCGACTGCGATCACCTTCACCACATACCCCGTCTCTTCCTGGAAACGCGGCAGCAGCGCATCGAGTAGACCACTGTCTTGCACGCTTGTCGTGGTTGCCAGAATGATCGTGCGACTCTGCCCTTCCACCATACCCTGGGGAACGCCCGTTGGGGTCATCCCATCGTGGAGCGATGACGCTGCCCTACCAGCACACGCAGTCAGCAGAACGAGCAGAATGACTACGACAGTTCCGAAGGTTACCGACATTCTCATACCAAGGATCGATCCGCACCAGTACGGCTGTAGGCGAGTGTACTAGGAAACAAGCGCATTTCGCTGTTCCTCCGTGCTGGTCACTCAACCGGAACGTGGCGTCCCAGGCAGACCAAGCATGCTTGCCAATTCCTGGATCAGCGCGATATGTGCACGCGGCGAAGGAAGGCCGAGTCCCATAGTATTGATGCAGAGATGCGTCGCCCCGAGTTCGCGCCACGCCTCGACATCCCGCAGCCACTCGGCACGCGGTACCTGTGCGAGCGTAAGTCTCCCCTCGATCCCAAAGGCCGCTGGGTCGCGTCCGGCTGCGCGCACCCACTCCCGGAGTTCGTCAACCATCGCACGGAGCTCGGGGGTAGGTCTCCACTGCGGCATCCAACCATCTGCCAGTCGGGCTGCGCGCCGTCGCGCGGCCTCCGACATACCACCAAGCCAAATCGGGATTGGGCGCTGGACGGGAAGCGGATTGAGCCCAACGGCCGGAAGGCGGTGCCAGCGCCCCTCGTAACGCACAATCGGTTGCGTCCAGAGCAGACGCAAAACTTCAATTTGCTCTTCCTCGCGACGGCCACGCGTGTGGAAATCCATACCCAGGGCAATGTACTCTGCCTCGTTCCAACCGACCCCAACACCCAGCCGTAAGCGACCACCAGACAGAACATCGACCTCCGCCGCCTGCTTGGCCACCAGGACAGTCTGCCGCTGTGGCAGGATGACAACGCCTGTCACGAGTTCGAGCCGCTGTGTGACCGCCGCAAGGTAGCCGAACAGCACGAACGGCTCGTGGAACTGGTGCCCAGCATGGTATGGCCCTCTCCATCCCGGATACTGGGCAAGATCGACGCCGACCACATGCTCGTACGTGAGAATATGGGTATAGCCGAGTTCCTCAGCAGCTTGCGCGTACTCGCGAATCACGCTCGGATCGGTTCCAATTTCCGTCTGGGGGAAGACGAGCCCGATGCGCATGACCGCTCCTCTCTTGTCCATTGCTTGGGGAGTATAGGACGTTACCAACTCATCCGCTCAGCACGACTCTGCATATGACACGCCCGGACCAGATCCACTCTGGGAGAGGCGAGCCCCTCCGGAGTGAGGCGCACTCCTGGACGTATCAGTCATCTGTGAGGATGCGAATCCCTGCTAGCCTCAGTCGAACGCGAGCGCTTACCTGCTTTCACTCCTCCCTCACTGGAGGGCGACAACACTCCTGAAGACGATTGCTCGGGAGGCGCCAGGAGCATAAGCTCGAGCGCCTGCTCCACCGTCTCGACCCAATGCACAGTGAGCCGTCGTGTGACAGTAGCGGGGAGGCGTGCCGCCTCGGCTCGGTTACCAGCCGGTGCAAGGAGCCCTCCAAGGCCGGCTCGCTGTGCTGCGAGCACCTTCTGCCGCAGTCCACCAACCGGCAATACGCGGCCGCGCAGTGTAATCTCTCCGGTCACGGCAAGATCGCTCCGTACTGGGCGCCCTGTCAACGCCGACACGAGCGCGACAACCAGCGCAAGGCCAGCCGATGGTCCATCTTTGGGCAACGCCCCCTCGGGCAAGTGGACGTGGAGATCCATCCGTTCCGCAAAGTCCGGTGCAAGCCCGAAGTGGCCCGCATGTGCCCGCACCCAACTCAATGCCGCACGAGCCGACTCTTGCAGCACTTCGCCAGCCTGACCTGTCACCTGAAGCTGACCGCGCCCCGGCATGGCCAGTACCTCGACTGGAACTAGCGTTCCACCAAGTGGCGTCGCGCCAAGTCCATAGGCAACACCGACCTGCGGTTCTGGAGAAACCCCCAACTCCTGATAGGGTGCCGGGCCGAGATAACGACGCAAAACTGCCGGCGTCACCCGCCGACGTGGCAGGCCCCCATTCGCATTCAGGCCGCGCTCGACCATCTCCCGCGCCACCTTTCGACAGAGTGCTGCGAGCTGTCGTTCCAACTCGCGGACACCTGCCTCGCGCGTGTAGCCGCGGATAAGCTCGTGCCATGCCGTATCGGTCAATTCCAACGCGCGCTCAGGAAGCCCATGTACCGCAAGTTGCCGTGGCAGAAGATGACGACGTCCGATTTCTCGCTTTTCGTCTTCCGTGTACCCCTCGATGACAATCGCTTCCAGCCGATCCCGGAGTGGACGCGGCAACGGCGCCAAGGAGTTCGCCGTCGCGATGAACAGCACCCGCGAGAGGTCGACCGGCACATCAAGATAATGATCGACGAAATGCCGATTCTGCTCCGGATCGAGAACCTCAAGCAACGCAGCCGCAGGATCACCGCGATAGTCTGTCGCGAGTTTGTCGAGCTCGTCGAGCAAGATCACCGGATTGCGTGTCCCGGCGCGCCGCAGCGCCTCGACAATCCGCCCCGGATAGGCGCCAAGATAGGTGCGGCGATGGCCGCGAATCTCCGCCTCATCCCGTATGCCACCGAGACTCACCGTTACGAACCGTCGCCCCAGCGCCTCAGCAATCGAGCGTGCCAAACTTGTTTTGCCTACACCCGGCGGTCCGACGAAACAGAGAACCGTACCGCTCCCGCTCTGTTCACCCGTCAAAGCACGCACGGCAAGATAGTCCAGTAACCGCTCCTTTACTTGCTCGAGGCCAAAGTGGTCACGCTCAAGGATCGCGCGTGCCCGGGCGAGTTCCACCGTTTCCGGCGTCTCGACCGCCCAAGGAATGCTGAGGACGGTCTCAATGTAGGTGCGAGCGACGGTCGCCTCCGCTGCAGACTGCGGCATGCGTGCCAAACGGTCGATCTCCTGTTCGATCCGCTCGACCACCGCTGGAGGAGCGCCGCACTCAGCCAGCCGACGACGCAGCCGTTCAGCCTCCTCACGCGCCTCATTGGCTTCGTCGAGCAAGGCCGCAGGCTCGGCGCTAGGACGACTTGGCACTGGCGCTGCAGCGGTCGGTGGCTCAACGACAGGCCGCCGGCGTGCCAACTCCCGCTCGATCAGTCCGGCAAGTTGTTCGAGCCGTTCGAGCGGATCGACCAGCTCGAGGAGGCGTTGTCGATACGGGAGGTCACGAACCAGTTGCGTGGCCAGGAGATCTGCAAAGCGATCAGGGTCATCAGTGGTCTCGAGCACGCGGAGCGTCTCGCCGTCTGGCAGACCGAGCTGTCGCTGGAGCTCGCCAGCAAGCGCACGCACGCGCTCGACTGCGGCAAATGCGGCTGGTGTCACGTTCGGGAGAAGCTGTTCCACCCGAGCCTGCGGAGCAGCGCCTGCCATGTCGACGGCGAGCAACCGGACACGCCGGAGCCCCTCCAAACGAACCTGCAGCCGTTGGCCAGCTTGGAGCTGGACCTCGGCAACGCGGGCAAGCGTTCCAACCTGATGCACGAGCTGATCACCACGACGTCCATCGGCATAGACAACCACGACGAGGGCAGCCTGCTGCTGGCGCGCGAGCTCCACCGCACGGAAGGCTTCTGCTCGCCCGATGGCGAGGGTGACAGCATTCCCCGGGAACAGCACCGCACTCTGCAGGATCAGGAGCGGATAACGTGACGCATACACATCGGCACGGCTCAAACTCGCCATGCGCAGCACTCCGCCCTGTGATCGCCATCCACACGCCAGCGCACCGCAAGGAGCGCCGGCTCCCTACCCCGGACGGCGACAGTGTGCCAGCCCGGCCGACCGTCGGCAAGCGGTCCAGATGGGTGAGGACGGCTGGTCCATACCGCGACAATGTCAGCCAGATTCGTCTCGATTGAGAGCCGGGGACAACAGACGCCATCGTAAACGCCACCGCTCACCACCCGGGCGACAGCACTTCTGATTCTCGTGCTCCTTTTCCGATGCCCTCAGTTCGGGAAAACGTGCTGAGTTAGCACGAGGCCGGGCACGGTCCGGAGGATACTCGCACAAAACGCAACACAATCCTCGGCTGATACCTCGGGAGCGCGTTGACGCCGTTCTGCGTGAGCTGCTAGAGTTGCCTACGAGGGATCGGCTGTACCGCCGATCCTGTATGTTCGCTCGAAGATCGAGTCTGGAGCAATGGAGGGTGGAGCGATTCGACGATGATCAAGCTGCGTTTACGCCGGATGGGGAAGAAGAAGCAACCGCATTACCGTATCGTGGCTGCTGAAGCGCGCTGGCCGCGCGACGGTCGATTCATCGAAGTCATTGGGTACTACAATCCCCGTACCGATCCCTACACCCTTGAGGTAAACGTCGAGCGGGCTCGTTGGTGGCTCGAGCACGGTGCCCAACCGACCGACACCGTACGCGCACTACTTGTACGCGCTGGTGTGCTTCCGCCGCGCCAGCGTGGCGAGGGACAGAAATCCGACACAGCTGCGCAGCAGCCTGACGCATGAGGAGCGTGAAGCGTGCAACGCCGCGACGCCTCTCGACCACCACAACGGCCACATCGCCGGGATCGATCGCCGATCGATCCTGAGCTGGCGATGCAGCGCTTGGCGACGCTAGTCCGCTACATTGCCGGGCAGCTCGTCGAGGATCCGGACGCCATTCAGATTCGCACGCGGCGCCGCGGCCGCACGGTCATCCTGCGTTTGTCGGTGCCGCACGAACAACTCGGAAAGGTAATTGGACGAGAAGGTCGGATCGCTCGCGCTATCCGCACCATGCTCAGCATCGCGGCAGTTCGGCAGGGTGTACACGCCAGTCTCACGATCGATGACCAAGTCGAACCACAACCGTCCTCAAGCGTCTGAGCGCATTGAGCCGCCGCAGCGCTTGTCGATCGGTCGCATTGTTGGCGCTCACGGTGTGCGTGGGGCAATCAAGATGCGCATCTGGACGCATTTCCCTGAGCGGATTCCCACGCTCACCCATGTGTATCTCGACGACGATCCGACCCCACGTCGTCTCCTTCGGGCTCAGCTTCAGGGCGACATCGCCCTACTCCAGCTCGAAGGGATCGTGACACGCAACGATGCGGAAGCGTTGCGCGGCGCCGTCGTGCGGATTGACCGCAGCCAGGCGGCGCCGCTTGCGGAAGACGAGTACTACCAGTTTGAAATCCTCGGACTGCATGTTGTCGATGAGGAAGGTCATTCTCTGGGCAACGTCGTCGAAATCCTAGAGACCGGCGCGAACGATGTCTACGTTGTCCAGCGCCCCGATGGGAGTGAACTCCTGCTTCCTGCAATCCGTTCGGTCATCCTTGAGATAGACCTCGAGCGCCAACGCATGGTTGTTCGCCCGCCACGCTACTACGAAGAAGAATGACCGCGGCGCTCGCGAAGCACGCGCCACACGGCCTCAGCTGACACCCCACACGCCTGAAGTAAGACCAGCAGATGGTAGAGAAGATCGGCTGCCTCCCGAGCGAGCGGGTCTGGTTCGCCGTTCTTGGCGGCCACAATCACCTCGGCTGCTTCTTCTCCAATCTTGCGCGCGATCCGGTCGACACCGGCACTCAGGAGCGCTGTCGTATAGGATCCAGGTTGCGGCTGTGACGCCCGTGCCGCGATGACGCTGGCCAACTCGTCGAGGATCGCCGCAGTCACAGGGATGTTCTCAGGCTGGGCGAGTGGTGGTGTATCGAAGCAGCTGAGACGCCCGGTATGGCAGGTCGGGCCGTGCGGTCGCACGCGTGCCAAAAGCGCGTCTCCGTCACAGTCCGCACGCAGTTCCACGAGCTCCAGCACATTTCCGGAGGTCTCCCCTTTCATCCAGAGGCGTTGCCGGCTCCGACTCCAGAAATGCACGCGTCCCGTCTCGAGCGTGCGCCGGACGGCCTCGTCGTTCGCGTAACCGATCATCCGTATCTGACCTGTTGAGACGTCTTGGACAATCAGCGGCACCAGGCCATCCGACCCAAAGCGGAGGCCAGCCAGCACGCGCTCAATATCGGCTTCGGTCATCATCAGCTCCCTCAGTCTGCTGGCGACAGGCTGGGTTCAGCTGCTGTGACGCCGCGCATGCTGCGCCCAACTGCGCGAGCGACGGCTGCGAGTTTCGGCATCACTGCAGCGAAGTTCTCCGGCGTGAGTGATTGCGCACCGTCGGAGAGTGCGTGATCGGGATTCGGGTGCACTTCGACGATCAGCCCGTCGGCCCCGGCAGCGATTGCGGCGAGCATCATCGGCGGAACAAGGAACCAGCGTCCTGTTCCGTGGCTCGGATCGACAATGATCGGCAGGTGGCTCAAATGCTTGACGGCTGGCACGGCGTTCAAATCGAGCGTGTTGCGCGTGAATGTCTCAAAGGTGCGGATGCCACGCTCGCAGAGGATCACCTGCTCATTCCCCTGCGCGACGATATACTCCGCCGCGAGGAGCCACTCTTCGATCTGCACCGACATCCCGCGCTTGAGCAGCACCGGCTTCTTCGCCCGGCCGACCGCTTCAAGTAGGAGGTAGTTCTGGCAGTTGCGCGCCCCAATCTGGAGCACGTCGGCGTATTCCGCCACGAGATCGACGTGCTGTGGGCTCAGCACTTCGGTCACGACAGGAAGGCCTGTCTCCTCGCGAGCCTTGGCAAGCAGCTTGAGGCCTTGCTCACCCAGACCGCGGAACTCGTAGGGCGACGTGCGCGGTTTGAACGCACCGCCGCGGAGCATGCTCGCTCCGGCCGCCTTCACCGCCTGCGCCGTTTCAATGATCTGCCGCTCGTTCTCGACCGAGCACGGCCCAGCAATGACCACAATCTCGTTACCGCCGATTGTCACGTCACGAACTTGAATAACCGTATCGAGTGGGTAGAACTCACGGCTGACCAACTTATAGCGCTTGCTGACACGGATCACCTCTTCGACACCAGGCAACCGCTCGAGGGCCTCTTTGAGGGTATCCGGCAGCGGCGAGCCCACCACACCGATGACCATCCGCTCCGCACCGGGTGCGAGTTTGGTCTGGAACCCGAACTCTGCAACGCGATCGATAACAGCCTGAATCTGCTCTTGCGTCGCACCCGGCTGCATAACCACGATCATCGCTCCGTCCCTCCCACTCCTTTGCGATCTTCACCGAGCATGACTGACTCTTGGCCGAACTCCGGTCGAAGGACACGTGCTCCCCGCAGGTAGACATGTCGAATCTCGCGCGGGGATTTTTCAGTATTGACGTGCATGAGGACGCGTACCACGCCGCGCGGTGCACCGGGAACATCCATCTCGTGCGCACAGAGCAGCGGTACATGTACCCAGCCGAGTTGCCGCGCAGCGACCGCTGGAAATGTCGCATTGAGATCCCGGGTCGTTGTGAAGATGATGCTCGCGATCTGGTCCGGATCGATCTGATTCGCCTCGACCAGCGCGAGGAGCAACTCGCGCGTCGCGCTCACGATCGCCTCAGCGGTATTGCCGTCGACTGTTGTGGCCCCGCGAATCCCACGACACAGGAGCATTGTCCCCTACGACCCCTCCCCAACCGTTGCCGCGGTTTCCGCTCCGCTCCGCAACCAGGCGATGAACTCCTCCGCGGTTGAAGCCCGTTCTGCTGGTGCCACTGATACCAGACGATCGAGCAAGGCGCTCCCCACAACCACCGCATCGACCAGGTCGCGCACCTGAGCGACGTGTTCTGGGCGTGAGATTCCGAACCCGAGCGCCAGCGGGAGTTCGGTCACTGCACGAACGCGCTGCAAGAATGCCGGTAGCTCTTCAGGCAGCCGATCGCGTGCCCCGGTGACGCCGGTGAGCGACACACAATAGATGAATCCGCTCGCGCGCGCGGCCACCTCACGGAGATGACGCTCTGTGCTCGTTGGCGCGACCATGAAGATCAAGTCACGCCCAGCCTCGCGGCAGAGCGCGTGCAGCTCATCGCTTTCGTTCGGTGGTAGATCGGGCACGATCACGCCGTCGACGCCGACCTCGACGCAGGCACGCACAAACCGCTCCAGGCCATACTGGAGCAGTGGGTTGAAGTATCCCATGAAGACAAGCGGAACGTCAACGCCTTGTTCCCGTAGGCGGGCTGCGGTCTCCAGGCAGTACCGGACGGTCACTCCGTTCTGCAAGGCTACCTGGCTTGCACGCTGAATCGTGGCTCCATCGGCAAGCGGATCGGAGAACGGAATCCCGAGCTCGACTGCACAGGCACCCCCACGGACCAGAGCCGGAACGAGCTCGAGCGCGCTCTCCCGCTCTGGGTACCCGATCGTGAGATAAGGTATGAAGCCGAGCTCACGGCGAGCCCGCAGACGCGCGAATGTTTCGTCGATTCTACTCGGCCGACCTGTCACAGTGTCACCCCCAGTGCACTGGCCACCGTATGCATGTCTTTATCGCCGCGACCGGAAAGATTGACCACGATGATTTGGTCACGCGGTCGCTGGCGCGCAAGCCGCACGGCCAGCGCGATTGCGTGTGCCGACTCTAATGCTGGGATAATCCCCTCTGTCCGACACAGGAGCTGGAACGCCTCGAGTGCCTCTGCATCCGTGATCGCATGGTACCGAGCACGACCGATCGTCTTCAGGTACGCATGTTCCGGACCCACGCCCGGGTAGTCCAATCCGGCAGCGATGCTGTGTGCCTCCAGGATTTGCCCGTCTTCATCCTGGAGCACGAACGAGCGCGAGCCGTGCAGCACTCCCACGCGTCCAGCCGTGAGGCTCGCCGCATGTCGACCGGTCTCCAGGCCCTCACCTGCCGCCTCCGCACCATGAAGCTCCACTGTCTCGTCGTCCAGGAACCCGGAGAAAATCCCCATCGCGTTCGAGCCCCCACCCACGCAGGCGACCACAGCGTCCGGGAGACGTCCGGTCGCAGCAAGAATCTGCTCTCGTGTCTCCCGCCCAATCACCGCCTGGAAGTCACGCACGATCATCGGGTAAGGATGCATTCCTGCCACCGAGCCGACAAGGTAGTAAGTCGTTTGGACGTTCGTTACCCAGTCGCGGATCGCTTCGTTCATCGCATCTTTGAGGGTTCGGCTGCCAGAGCGCACTGGGCGAACTTCCGCTCCCAGTAATTTCATCCGGAAGACGTTCAGGGACTGCCGTTGCACATCGAGTTCGCCCATGTAGATCACACACTCCAGACCGAGCATGGCACAGACTGTGGCGGTCGCCACGCCGTGTTGCCCCGCGCCAGTCTCAGCAATCACCCGTGGCTTTCCCATTCGCTTGGCGAGCAGTCCCTGGCCCACTGCGTTGTTGATCTTGTGTGCACCGGTATGTGCGAGGTCCTCGCGCTTAAGGAAGATCCGCGCCCCGCCAACTTTCTCAGTCAGACTTGCTGCGTAGTACAGCGGTGTGGGTCGACCGACAAACTCGCGCAAGAGCCGTTCAAACTCCGCCTGGAAGGCCGGATCACGTCGCGCGTCCTCGTAGGCGGCAATGAGTTCCTCGATTGCCGGCAGCAACGTAACCGGCGCGTAGATTCCTCCAAATTCCCCAAATCGTCCCCGCTCGTCCGGAAGATTCCGTGCTCGTTGGACGGTCGTCGTCATGGTTCCCCTCCACTTCTCGCATCATTGCTCACGGCGACGCGCTTAAAAGCCGCTCGCGCCGCCGCCACGAACGCGCGCATCGCCGCTGGATCCTTTCTTCCTCCCCTTTCGACCCCGCTTGAAACGTCCACACCGAGCGGTCGTACCACTTCGATTGCCTCTGCCACAGTCTCTGGACGGAGCCCACCAGCCAGGATAAGCGGAAACTCCCGTGCTAGTACCGCGGCGAGGGTCCAGTCCAGTGTCTGCCCCGTTCCCCCAGGCAGCTTCGGATGGTAGGCATCGAGCAGCACTGCAAGCGGCACCGGTTCGCGCGCGAAGTAGGGGGCAATCCGTGCCCGCACTGCATCCACCGTCTCCCCGGAGCGCACACGTATAGCCTTGATCACCGGCCAACCGAGCGCCTGCACGAACTCCGGGGACTCGTTTCCATGAAGCTGTACGACATCCAGCGCGAGCACCCCCGCCGTCACCATGATCTCTTCGAGCGGGGCGTCGACAAACAGGCCGACCAACTGCGGCGCGTTCTGCCTCTGCCGCACCACCCTGCAGAGCTCGGCCGCCTCCTCGAGCGTGACGCGCCGCGGGCTCGGTGCGAAAACCAGCCCGAGAAAATCAGCTCCTGCCTCGGCTGCCGCCAGAACGTCGTCCGGCGTGCGCATGCCGCAGAGCTTCACAAGGCCCGGCATCGCACAGCCTCCACCCCGGCTAGTTCAGCCACCGCGGCCTGACGATTCGGTGCCGTCATCAACGCCTCACCCACCAGGATAGCGTCGACCCCAGCCGCTGCGAGTCGCTCGACATCAGACGTCCGGTGAATGCCACTCTCAGCCACAACGATCCGGTCACCTGGGACACGCGGTGCCAGGCGCTCACTGACACTGAGATCGACCGTGAACGTGCGTAAGTCCCGGTTGTTGATCCCCACAACTCGCGCGCCGGTCGCGAGCGCCGTCTCCAGCTCCGCCTCGTCGTGCACTTCGACAAGTGCCTCCATACCGAGCTCCCACGTCGCAGCGAGGAGTTCCGTGAACTGCATACGGTCGAGTGCTGCCACGATGAGGAGCAACGCATCGGCACCTGCGGCCCGGGCCTCTAGGACCTGATAGGGATCGACAATGAAGTCCTTGCGCAACACCGGGACTGGCGGCTGGCCGGCGTGGGCTCGCATCGCGACCCGCTCAAGATCCTCTAAGCTCCCATGGAAGAACGGCCCATCTGTGAGCACCGAGAGCGCTGCAGCACCGCCAGCCAAATAGTCCTCGGCAACCGTCACTGCGTCAGCACCCGCAGCAAAGACACCTCGTGAGGGTGAGGCACGCTTCACTTCAGCAATGACGCGGATGCGCTCACCGCGCAGCGCGGCGGCGAAAGCAACGGGCTTCGGACGAGCCAACGCCTGCTCGCGCAGCACCGTCTCCGAGATGACGCGGCGCCTCTCTGCGAGGTCAACCCGTGTCCGCTCCAGGATCCGGTCGAGAATCGTCCCGGTCCGTGTCACGACGACACCTCCGCCGTGGCCAGCGCCTGCGAGAGTGCAATTAACCGCTCCAAACAGTCGAGCGCAGCCCCACTCTCAAGCGATCGCCGAGCGAGTTCGAGTCCTTCGGCAAACGATTCCGCCGCGTCTGCTGCGACAAGCGCCGCTGCCGCGTTGAGGAGCGTTACCTCGCGCGCTGGTCCAGTGGCTCCCTCCAGCACCGCGCGCACGATCCGCGCGTTCTCCTCCGCCGATCCACCGCGGAGCGCTTCAGTCGGCACCCGTTGGAGACCGAGCGCTTCTGGCTCGACTGTCATCCGCCGTACCTGGATCGACCCATTACGCCGTACCTCATAGACGGTGGTCGGCGCAGCCAGACTGAGCTCGTCGAGACCGTCCGCAGCATGCACCACCAGCGCGTGCTCAATTCCCAGCAGTGCGAGGACGCGTGCGACCGTTTCAACCAACTCCGGCATGGCCACGCCGACCAGCTGGTGCTGGACGCGCGCGGGATTGGCGAGTGGACCAAGCACGTTGAAAACCGTCCGGAACCCGAGCTCGCGCCGCACCGGAGCCGCATGCCGGAGTGCTGGGTGATAGCGTTGAGCGAACATGAAGCCGATTCCGACTTCCTGGACACACCGTGCAACCGCCTCCGGTCCTAGGTCAATCCGCACTCCGAGCGCCTCCAGTGTGTCCGCCGCCCCTGCCCGGCTGGACATGGCCCGGTTCCCATGCTTGGCAACCGGGACCCCTGCGCCGGCCACAACGAACGCCGCGGCAGTTGAGATATTGAACGTCCGGTTGCCGTCTCCCCCTGTTCCGACCACATCAACCGCCGGTCGCTTGGTCACCAGCTCTACTGGAATCATGTGCTGGCGAAGCGCCTGGACGAATCCGGCGATTTCCGTCTCCCGCTCACCCCGCATCCGCAAGGCCGTCACCAGAGCTGCGATCTGTACCGGCGTTGCCTCGCCGGTCATCACCGCGCTCATCGCCTGTGCGGCTTCCTCGACATCAAGAACCTCACCCGCGACGATCTTCTGCAGTGCTGTGCTGATCACACCGCACCTCCCCTGAGGCTCGCCGGTTCGCGTCGATGCAGTTCGACCTGCTTGAGGAAGTTCTGGAGAAGGTCCTTCCCGACAGTGGTCAAGATCGACTCCGGATGGAACTGCACCCCCTCGACCAATCCAGTACGGTCGCGGAGGCCCATGATGACGCCATCTTCGCTCCGCGCGGTGACGATAAGCCCTGCTGGGAGCGTCGCCTCGTCAACCATCAGAGAGTGGTAGCGAGTCGCTACGAACGGGTTGGGCAGGCCAGCGAAAACGCCCTGGCCGTCATGGACGATCTCGCTCGTCTTCCCATGCATTAGGCGCGGTGCTCGGATGATCCGGCCGCCATAGGCCGCGGCGATCGCCTGGTGCCCCAGGCAGACTCCAAGGATCGGGATTCGCCCTGCGAAGCGCTCGATCGCCGGCACCGAGACACCTGCCTCCCGCGGGGTACACGGACCAGGGGAGATGACAAGCCCATCCGGGGCGAGCGCCTCGAGCTCCTCGACCGTGACCGCATCGTTGCGGAGCACCCTCAGCTCCGCACCTAACTCGGCCAGGTATTGGACCAGGTTGAAAGTGAACGAGTCGTAGTTGTCGATGACCACAATCATCGCTCGCCTCCTCGCAACTCGCGCTCCAACTGCTCCGCGTGTTCAATGGCGCGGACGAGCGCGCGCATCTTGTGGTGGCACTCCTGGTGTTCCCGCTCGGGAATACTGTCGGCAACGATCCCCGCGCCGGCTTGCAAGTAGGCGTGGCGCCCCCGCATGACAATAGTCCGCAGCGTGATTGCGGTATCGAGATTGCCACTGAAGTCCACATAGCCGACCGCTCCGGCATAGGGACCACGTTGCTCCGACTCAAGTTCGGCGATGATTTCCATCGCTCGAATCTTCGGGGCCCCACTCACCGTTCCGGCCGGAAAACAACTGCGGAGCGCATCGAGCGCGCTGAGATCATCCCGTAGGCTCCCGGTGACTTCGCTGACCAGGTGCATGACATGGCTGTACCGTTCAACCGCCATTAGGCGCGGTACACGCACCGTGCCGGGCCGGGCGACGCGGCCAATGTCGTTGCGCGCCAGATCGACGAGCATGATGTGCTCGGCACGCTCCTTCTCGTCCGCCACAAGCTCCTCGGCAAGTGCAGCATCCTCCTCCGGTGTAGGGCCGCGTCGGCGTGTTCCCGCGATCGGATGGGTGAAAAGCTGCCGATCGTCGACTCGCACCAGCATCTCCGGCGAGGCACCGACGAGCGCGTCCTCACCGAGACGGAGGAAATACATGTAGGGGGAAGGATTGATGCGTCGGAGCGCCCGGTAGATGGTGAAAGGATGCGCTCCGGTCTCCAGTTCCTGACGCTGCGAGAGCACCACCTGGATGATATCGCCAGCGGCGATGTACTCCTTGGCTCGTTCGACCATTGCGACATAGGTCGCGCGATCCAGGTGCGGGTGAAGTCGCTGCTCGACCGTCGCCGGATCGACCGGCCCGCTCCCCACCGGGACAACCGCGGGTTGACGCAGGCGGTCGACCAGCCGCTCGATCCGCTCGACCGCTTCTTGATAGGCGAGTTCTACCGGCGTGCCGTCCTCGAGATGGACATGACTGACGACGGCAATCGTCCGCTCAAGGTGGTCAAAGACAAGCATCGAGTCGACAAAGAGAAAGATCGCCTCTGGCAGACCAAGTGTGTCACGAGCGGCAACCGGTACACGTGGCTCAAAATAGCGGATCGTCTCATAGCCCAAGTATCCGACCGCGCCTCCAAGAAACCGAGGCATCCCCGGTAAATGGATCGTTCGGTAGCGCTGGAGCAACCGTTCCAGGAAACGAAGCGGATCGTCGAAAGCCACAACCTGCTCATCGACAGGATGCCCGTAATAGTCCGCACCACCGAAAGAAGCGAGAGCCGATGCGGCAAGCGTGGCACGCGTTCCGGTGCTGCGCACGCGAGCGCGCCCCCGGTCGAGTTCCACGACGAGAAACGGGTCGGTGCCGATGAACGAGTACCGAGCCAGTCGCTCACCACCTTCGACACTCTCCAGAAGAAACGCGTATGGTCCTTGGGCGACCTTGAGGAACGCCGAGACAGGTGTTTCCAAATCAGCGTCCAGCTCCCGGTAGATCGGGACGACTGTCGCCTGCTGGGCCAAAACCGTGACTTCTTCGAGCGAGGGGCGATAGCGACCTGGAGATGAACGGATGAGCATCGTCGTCTCGACCATGCACGCCTCCGGTGGATCAGCCAAATCAAAAACCTCCGTCCCGACAGGGACGGAGGTTTTCACTCCGCGGTGCCACCCTGGTTGGATGCCGCTCACGCGAGCATCCCACCTCGACCGGTACGGGATCGCCTACCACGACGGTTCGCTTCAGGCGATCCGATACCGTGCTCCAGATAACGGTGGAGCATCCGGCGCCGCCTACTTGCACAGTGCGTTCGGGGCGCGACTCCCGGATCCATTCCGTCCGGCCGTAAGCACCGACCTCGCACCACCCGCCGGCTCGCTGAGCCTCGTGCCGGACGTACTCGCTCCGTTCGTCGTCGTTCACCATATTGTGTTGTCTTGCCCTGAGAGTCTAGCGGGGCAGCTCGCCTCTGTCAAGTCACGGTCACCTCAGGACGAGGTATTGCCGATCCGTACGTTTGAGACACGGACCGGTCACTCCGACACCCCTAAGCGAGCTTGGGAACCTCTCGGTAAACCACCACACACATAGATGCCCTGCAACCGCAAAAAGGAGAGAGCGTCTTGGAAGTGAGATCCCTTCGTCCTGCATTTCGCTTCCACGAAACGTTGAAGTCCACGAGCCTCCTCGGAGAGAGTTGCTCGCGCGAGGCCAAGGACGCAAGTAACGGTCCGCTACTCAAATTAGTGGGGGGTCCAGTCGAGACGAGGGCGAACATGCACAATTCCCCAAGACTAGAGTGCTGATCAACGCTCTACCGCGCCAAGCGGCGCCAATCCTTGGGCAGCATACCCTTGTTCGTCTCAAGGTGTGATCTTGACACCGCATCACTGCACTGCTAGACTCAGTAGGCTAGGCCAGCCACGACTGCACGAGAGCGTCCAATGCGCTGACGGGACGGCAACTCGCAGGGATCTCGGGAGAGCATACTGCATCCTGAGCGTGGTCATTTTTTGGGTTGGCGGCTGATTAGAAGTGAGGAGGAGGAACGGTCATGGAAGATCGTCGAACACACCTTTCCGCGTTCCTCGCGCACGTGACAACCCGTCGACAGGTTCTACGAGGTGCACTTGCAGCGGGCGCTCTCGTGGCTGGCGGGTTATTGGCGAGCTGTCGGCAGGGAGCAGCGACACCGACGGCCGCACCGGCTGGTCAGACTCCCGCCGCAGGACCAACAGTCGTTTCGACGCCGGGTGCCGTGACCGAGTTCCCGCGTAACGAGACACTATTCGTTGCCGGATTCCAGTGGGGACCACCAACGACCTTTAACCCGATGACACCTGGGACAGGCTGGCCGGCCGGTGGTCAATATCAGCATATCTACGAGACGCTGTTCGCATTCAATCTGCTCACTGGTGGGATCGAGCCGCAACTCGGCGAGAAGCTGGAGACCCCTGACTCAGCAACGATGGTGATTACCCTCCACCAAGGGACAAAGTGGCAAGACGGGAAACCTCTCACTGCAGACGATGTCGTCTTCACGTACGAACTCGCGAAGGACCATCCAGAGGTCCCACATAATACGTTTTTCGACTATGTCAGTCAAATCACGAAGGTAGACGACCGAACAATCCGGCTTGACCTGAACAAGGAACGGCTTAATCCCGGCTTCGTGAAACAGTTCCTTGCCAGTGTCAAGATCCTTCCCAAGCACATTTGGGAGGAGCGTGCCAAGTCTGGGCAAACGTTGACTGAGATCGTCGACACCGAACCGGTTGGCTCCGGACCATACAAGCTCGTCGGCTTCTCCCCCGAACGTGTGGCCCTGCAACGTGATGACAACTACTGGGGGATCAGTGTCTTCGGAACTCCCGCTCCCAAGTACATCGTGCATCCGATCTTCAAGTCGAACGATGAAGGCAATCTCGCGCTGGAGCAGGGGCGCATTGACATCTCGCAGCAATTTGCACCGAAGATCTGGGAGATGTGGGAGAAGAAGAACCTCCCAGTTGGTACCTGGTTCAAGCAGCCCCCGTATCACGTGCCGGGTTCCATTCCACTGCTCTTCATCAATGTGCACAAGAAACCGTGGGATAATCCCACACTCCGGCGGGCGCTCGCCTACGCGATCAACTACGCGCAGATCGCCGAACTGGCGATGTCTCGGTACTCGATTACGGCTAACTCCAGTCTGATCATTCCTGACGGTGCAGAGAAGAAATTCTACGATCAAGCCAACGTTGACCAAAACGGCTGGAAGCACGACCCGCAGCGGGCAGTGCAGATTCTCGAGCAAGAACTCGGTGCTAAGAAGGGGAACGATGGCATCTACGTCCTCCCTGACGGGACACGACTGGGCCCCTTTAAGGTCGAGTGCCCGTATGGATGGACAGACTGGCAGACAGCGCTTGAGCTTGTGGCCCAAAGCGCAAAGGATGTTGGAATCGAGATCAACACTGAGTTTCCCGATGCACCCGTCCTGTTCACACGTATTCCGAACGGTGACTTCGAGCTCGCCCTGTGGTTCGTCAATGGCGTGAGCCCTGCCAGCCCCTGGATCCGCTTTCGTGATGTGCTTGACGATCGGGGAGTCCCACCGGTCGGCCAGCAAGCATTCTGGAATTACAATCGGTATAGCAACCCGGCTGTTGCAGACCTCCTCGACCGCGCCGCGGCGTCACAGAACGAAGCGGAGCAAAAGGAGCTGTTTGCAGAACTTGATCGTATCTTTATGAAGGATGCCCCCGTTATACCGCTCATGTACCGCCCGCTCGAATTCTACGAATATAACGAATCAGTATGGACTGGTTTTCCGAATGCTGACAATCCAACCGCACCACCACAGCAATCTGGTGCAGGGATCAAGATCCTATACGTCATCAAGGCGAAAAGCTGAGAGGACTACTCCGGGATGAGCCCGTTCCAACGGTACCTCTTGACGAAAACTGGCTGGTATCTCCTCGCCTTTTTCCTCGCGATCGCGGCGAACTTCTACCTGCCGCGACTCATCCCGGGCAATCCAGTCGATGCCCTTGTCGCCCGTATGGCCGCCGGCGGCGGAGCAGAAGGCGAGGCGCTCCGCCGCATTTACCAACACTACATTAGTGAATTCGGCCTCGACCGGCCAATGTGGGAACAGTTCCTTGTGTATCTGGGTAATTTGGCCCGTGGCGACCTTGGCACCTCGTTCTCGGTCTTCCCTGCAAGGGTCAGTGACCTAATCCTCAAGGCGCTCCCCTGGACGATTGCTCTGCAGCTCCCGGCCATCCTCCTCGGATGGATTCTCGGCAACACGCTTGGGGCAATAGCCGCCTATCGCGGAGGGTGGTTTGATCGAGGTGCGTTTGTGGGTTCCCTCTTCATCTCGAGCATCCCATATTACTGCTTGGCTATCATGCTGCTCTATGGATTGGCAGTCGCCCTTCCCATCTTCCCGGCCGGCGGCGGCTACTCTTACGGTCGCCTACCGACCCTTAGCTGGTCATTCCTCATGGATGCCCTGCGGCACTATTGGCTGCCCTTCCTCTCGTTAGTGCTCATCTTTATCGGTGGACAGGCTGTTGGTATGCGCTCGATGGCAATCTACGAACTCAACTCTGATTACGTGAACTATGCCCGTAGTCTCGGTGTTCCTGATCGTCGGATTATCAGCTATATTTTCCGGAATGCCATGCTGCCGCAGGTGACAGGCCTCGCGCTTTCGATCGGGTCGCTCGTCGGGGGCGCTCTAATCACCGAGATCGTCTTCGGCTATCCCGGCATCGGCACACTGCTCTTCAGTGCGATCCGCCAGAATGACTACCCACTCATTCAAGGCGTGACGTTGCTGATCGTCATCGGCATTCTGCTCGCAAACTATCTTGTCGATATCGCGTATGGGCTCATCGACCCACGCGTCCGTGCGGTACAAGCCGGAGAGCGGTAGGAGACGCGTGATGGACGTCGTAGCCGCCCCACAGAAGCACACCGTCGTTCGCCGCGGTCCGCTGCGCCTTTTGCTGAGTATCTTGCGGCTCGGCGGAATTGGCGTGAACGCCCGGTTTTGGGTTAGCATTGGGTTACTCAGTGCAATTCTCATCTTCGGACTGCTCGGTCCTGCGCTCCTTGGCAAGCGTGATCCACTTCGCATTGTCGGTGGACTCTACGACCCACCGTCGAGTAAGGTCTGGCTTGGCACTGACAACTTCGGTCGCGACGTCTTCACCCAACTGATGTACGGAACCCGCACCTCATTGACGATCGGGCTCATCGCTGGTGCTATTGCAACCGGTATTGGGGTAGCGATCGGTACACTGGCTGGCTTCCGCGGTGGCATGGTCGAAGAAGCCCTGATGGGGTTCACAAACGTTGTCATCACCATCCCCTCTATCGTCATCCTCATTCTGCTCTCTATTGCGGTCCAGTCCCGCTCAATTCTCGCCATGGGGTTGATCATCGGAATCACAAGCTGGCCATGGACCGCACGAGCCGTGCGGGCACAAACGGCGAGCCTGCGCGCTCGTGAGCACCTCGACATAGCCCGCCTTTCCGGTGCTGGGACATTGTCACTCATTCTCTGGGATATTATTCCGTACATGTTCTCTTACATCTTCATGGCCTTCGTTTTACAGTTCGCGAGTGGCATCCTCCAAGAAGCAGCTTTGAGCTTGCTCGGCCTCGGCCCAAGCAACACGATCTCTCTCGGCATCATGCTCCACTGGTCATTGCTGTGGGAAGCAGTCCGTACAGGTGCTTGGTGGGCTTTCTTCCCACCGACAGTCTTTCTCACCGTGATTGCATTCGCGCTTCTCCTCTTGCAGTCGAGTCTCGATGAAATCTTCAATCCACGCCTACGGCGGAAATAGAGTGGAGCGAGATGATGCAACCGATTCTCACTGTCGATCGCGTTCACGCGGTCTATCGACTCCCAAACGGTGCCGAGGTTCATGCCGTCGATGGTGTGTCGCTGAGCATCGCAGAAGGGGAGATTCTCGGCATCGTCGGGGAATCCGGCTGTGGAAAGTCAACGCTCGCGTCTGTCATCTCACTCACGGCACGGCCGCCACTCTACGTCAGCGAAGGTAGACTCATCTTCAACGGCCACAGCGTTCCCTTGACCGCACTAGACCGAGTGCCGAACGACTGGCGGGGTCGCGTTATCGCACTCCTGCCCCAGGGAGCCATGAATTCGCTCAACCCGACCCTCCGGGTCCGCGACTTCGTGGTCGACGTCCTGCGCGCTCATGACCATTCTATCGACCGCCGCATCGCCATCGAGCGCGCTCGTGAGCGACTTGAGCAACTCTCTCTCCCACCCCGGGTGCTCGATTCCTACCCACACCAGCTCTCTGGTGGCATGAAGCAGCGGGTCGTGGCTGTCCTTTCGACGATCCTCAATCCGCGTGTCCTCATTGCGGACGAACCAACCTCCGCTCTGGATGTGTCCTCACAGCGTGCGCTCGTCAATCTCTTGCTTGAGCTCCTCGAACGGCAAATCATTGGAAGCATTATGTTTATTAGCCATGACCTCCCGCTGCTCAGCAACGTTGCCGATCGGATCGCCGTCATGTACGCAGGTGAACTCGTCGAACTGGGCACAACGCCCCAGATCGTACGGGCTCCTCAGCATCCGTACACTCGAGCTCTCCTTCAGGCCACCCTGGTGCCCGAGCGAACCATTCGCGGCCGGCGCATCGAAGGCATCCCTGGCCAACCGCCTGACCTACGCCAACCACCACCCGGCTGTCGCTTCCACCCGCGTTGCCCGTACGCGCTCGAACAGTGCCGACGGGAACGACCACCGCTCGAGACGATCGAGGGACGGCAAGTCGCCTGCTGGTGGGTTGCACGACAGCACCGGACTGTTCCCAGCATGGAGGGATTGGCACCGTGACGGAGACCTTGCTGGAAGTTGAGGGGCTGACACGGCGGTTCGGGAGCGGACGCAACGTCGTCACAGCTGTCAAGGATGTTTCGTTCACGCTGGCCCGAGGTGAAATACTCGCCGTCGTCGGCGAAAGTGGGAGCGGGAAGAGTACGCTCGCGCGACTCATCCTGCGCCTCTTACCGCCAACCGCGGGCTCGATTCGTTTCGCCGGTCTCGGAGACATTACGCGACTGCAAGGCCACAAACTTCGTCCTTTCTGGCAGCACGTGCAGGCGATTTTCCAAGACCCCTTTGCGACGTTTAATCAGTTCTTTACAGTTCGCCGCTTCCTTGAGCGTTCCCTCGGCATTCTCGACAATCCGCCGGAAGGACGCGAACGCGAGGAAGCCATTTCTGCCGCACTCCGCGCAGTAGGGCTCGAGCCGAGCGACGTCCTGATGAAGTGGCCTCATCAACTGTCCGGTGGCCAACGCCAGCGACTGATGATCGCTCGTGCACTGCTCCTTCGCCCGAAACTCGTCATCGCCGATGAGCCGACATCAATGCTTGATGCATCGTTACGGGTAACGGTCCTGAATCTGCTCGCTGATCTCCGGCGAGAACACGAGGTATCTATCCTGTTTATCACACACGATCTTGGACAAGCTTTTTACCTTGCTGATCGATTGCTCGTGATGTATCGGGGTGAAGTCGTCGAACATGGCCCAATTGAAGCGGTGCTGAGCGCTCCACAGCATCCGTACACGCAGCGCCTCCTTGCTGATGTCCCACGCCTTGGTTCAGGACGGCCGAAAATGACCTCACCCGATCGCTGGGCTCCTCGGCGGGTCCCGGCAGGCGAGTAAAACGCCGGAGTTCGCCAGGACGCTTGTCACCAGAAGGGAAGGTGTATGGCAGCTGAACGTCCGGCACCGAAGCTGCAGGTGAACGGTCGCCCTGCTGTTTGGGTCGGCGCAAACTTCTGGTCACGGACTGGCGGCCCATTCATGTGGCAGCGCTTCAACCCCGAAATCGTGCGGCAGGAACTCCGCGTGCTCGTCCAGCATGGTTTGAATGTCACACGCTCGTTCTTTTTCTGGCCTCACTTTATGCCCGAACCGGATCGGCTTGATCCGATACTCGTTGATCGCTTCGCGATCTTCCTCGATCTGTGTCACCAAGAAGGGATCAGTACTATCCCAACCTTCATCGTCGGACACATGTCAGGCGAGAATTGGGATCCCGCTTGGCGTGGACAACTCGATCTCTACCGCGATGGCTGGCTTCTCGCTCAGCAAGCTTTTTACATTCGGGAACTCGCTGCACGCTTCAAGGATCACCCAGCGATCGCTGGCTGGCTAATCTCGAACGAAGTACCGATCTACGGCGGGAGCACCGATCCTCGTTACGGGAAGAGTTGGGCAGAGCTCACTGTTCAGGCAGTCCACGCTGCCGGCGCCCGCCAGCCCGTCTCGCTTGGTGACGGTGCGTGGGGTATCGAGGTCACGGGACATGACAACGGATTTCGCTTACGCGACCTGATTCGCACGATTGACTTTGTCGGGCCACATGTCTATCCAATGAGTAACGATGCGATCCGGCAGAATCTCACCGCTGCTGCCGTATGCGAGCTGTGTCATTTTGGAAAGCCTGTGATCCTCGAGGAATTCGGTTGCACAACCGACTTCGTCTCCGAATCCAACGCAGCAGCGTACTATCGGCAAGTACTCCATTCGACGCTGCTGGCCGGTGCTGTCGGATGGATCGCTTGGAACAACACCGACTTCGATCTTCCTGAGCAAGATCCATATCGCCATCACCCCTTTGAACAGCATTTCGGTCTCACTCGCGTCGACGGGCGTCCGAAAGAGCCTCTTTTAGAACTCCGCTCGTTTCGACAGATACTCGATCAGATCCAGTTCACCCGCTGCGAACGTGCTCCGACAGAGGTCGGTCTACTCATCCCCTCTTACTTCGACACCGCCTATCCATTCACACACCCCGACGAGCGGCCCGTCATGCGCCAGATCTTGCTCCAGGCCTACTGCACTGCACGACTCGCCGACCTTCCGCCGTTGGTCATGCGGGAATTGGATTTGTGGCCTTCTGTCCGTCTCCTGCTTTGCCCGTCTACCAAGGCCTTGACCGCCCCAACATGGCAGCGTCTTGAAGACTTCGCCGCAGCGGGAGGTACTGTCTACGTCTCCTTTTTCGCCGGCTCAACCGCCGCTCAACGAGGCCCTTGGTGGCCAAATCTCGACCAACGCTTTGGCGTGCGCCACCAACTCCAGTACGGCCTCGTCGCGCCTGTGGAAGACGACGAGATTGTCTTGACGTTTGAGCGACCCTTCGGGGACCTCCCAGTAGGGACCACACTCCGCGTGCGGGTCGCCGGCAACGAGCACGGTCGCGCCTTCCTCCCGGTCGAGCCGGCGGAAGCCACCGTGATTGCACGTGATCAGCATGGACGTCCTGCATTGCTCGCCAGGCATGTCGGCTCCGGCCAGCTCCTCTTGATGACCTATCCGCTTGAGTACTTTGCAGCTACTCGCCCCCACGCAAACCCGGACGAAGGCACGATCGCCCTCTACAGCGCCCTCGCCCGGGAGACGCGCGCTGCGCCACCGGTCAGCATCCGCGCACCTGACATTTGGTGTGACCGACTTGTGCGCGATGATGGCACCGCGTTCCTCTGGATTGTCAGCGAGCGGGATACCACGGCGGTGGTGACACTAGAGACTGCTGATGGGACGGAGCTCCTCCACCTCACTACTGGTGAGCGCATCGCGCAGCCGCTCGAACTCCCGCCGTATGGGGTTGCTGTCCTCCGCCTGGCACGGTGAGCCGAGCAGCGAGAGCGTGGTTCACGGGGTTCTCGATGGGGCAGAGCACTTCAGCGGACAGCGCGTGACTCACTACCAGAGGCCGTTAGTTCCGCTTTTACGCGTTGGATGTGGCTTGCCGCATTGAGTACTGCGGCCTCCACCTTCTCCAAAACGTCCAGCGCGTAACGGTTTGCCTCGACAATTGCACGTTGCTTCTGTTCTTTGGCATGCCGAAGCATCTCCTCACAACGCGCGCGTGTTTCATTCATGATCCCTTGTTCGCTCATGAGATATTGGGCACGCTCCTGCGCCGTCGCGAGGATCCGCTGCGCTTCAAGCTGCGCCTCGGTGATGATCTTCTGCCGCTCCTGCAAGACGCGCCGCGCTTGCCGGAGCTCGCGCGGGAAGGCCTGACGCAATCCTTCGACTAACGCCAGCAGCTCGTGCTCGTCAACCATCACCTTGCTGCTAAAGGGAACACGTGAACTCCGTTCAACAAGTTCTTCTAGCCGCTCTAGCAACTGGTAGAGATCGGGGGTCGGCTCGGCAACAGGATACCCACGAAGTTCGTCTGTAGCCGCCATTGCCCTCACTCCCGCACGAGCGCTCGGAACTTCCGAATCAGCGCCTCCGCCACATGCTCGGGGACCAGGCCAGTCAAGTTCCCGCCGAGCTGCGCTACCTCCTTAATCATGCTCGAGCTGATAAAGGAGTACTGTGAACTCGTCATCAGGCACACGACATCCACGTCCGGCGCCAGGTGACGGTTCATGTGCGCCAGCGAGAACTCGTACTCAAAGTCGGAGACTGCCCGCAGCCCCCGGACGATCGCCTGTGCCCCGACGGCACGCGCGTAGTCTACCGCGAGTCCATTGAAGACGTCAACACGCACATTCGGCAGCCCGCGCAAGGCCTCCTCGGCCAGCTCGCGCCGCTCCTCGGCACTGAACAGCGGCTGCTTGGTTCGCCCTTCGTGACCAGCGTAGATGCCTACAATGAGGAAGTCGAAAAGACGCGCTGCTCGCTGCGCTACGTCGACATGCCCGTTGGTGATCGGATCGAACGTCCCAGGATAGAATGCGATGTGCTTCACGAGTTAGCCTCACTTCCGTCCGGTCCGCTGCGCCGTATGACATAGATAGCGACACAACTGTCGCCATGGCAACGATCGCGCAGCTGTTCCAATCCATCCATCCGCTCCGGCATCGGCACGCGCGGCGAGTGACCGACGACAAGAACTGTCCCATCTCGGACATGCGGGGAATGGGCGACCGCCAGCATCGTCTCGTGGATCGTCGGATCGGCATATGGGGGGTCCATGATGACGAAATCGTACGGCTCGCGCGGTGGCCGCCGCAGAAACGCCTGCACGGTGGTGCAGTGCACCGCGGCCCGGTCCGCAAAGCCGGTCGTGACTAAGTTATCGCGGATCACCGCACAAGCCGCCGCGCTTCGCTCCACGAAGTCAACCCACTCAGCACCGCGCGAGAGCGCTTCGATCCCGACTGCACCACTACCTGCATAAAGATCAAGAACACGGCGCGGACGAATACTGAGCGAATCCAGCATTGCGAAGAGCGCCTCGCGGATCTTGTCCGCCATCGGCCGCGTCCGTAACCCGCGCGGTGCCTTGAGCCGTCGCCCCCGAGCGCTCCCGCCGATCACGCGCATGACGCTGTCCCCTCACCACCGCTGCTCGCGCGAGCCGTTGAGACCATCCTCGTCGCGCGGGTAGGAACCAAAGATTTTGAGGTCAGCGGCCTTCTCCGCCATTCGTTGCAGCGCCGCCGCGATCTGTGGATCCTTCCGATGTCCCTCAATGTCGACGAGGAAAACGTACTCACCGAGCACCGACTTCATCGGGCGACTCTCGACTTTGGTCATCTGAATCTGTGCAACGGCTAGTTCGTTCAGCACTTCAACGAGCGCACCGGGAACATTGCGCTTGACAGTAAAGCAGAGCGACGTCCGATCTACCCCTGTTGGTTCGGCATCCTCATGTGCCAGCACAACGAACCGCGTGGCATTGCTCTTCTGATCCTGGATATCACGCGCTAGCACGGCCGCACCATAGAGCTCCGCCGCACGCAGCGTCCCAATCGCCGCCCTTGACCGGTCCTCACCCCGCATCACCTCAGCCACCGCCGCAGCTGTGCTCAGCGCTGCAACCTGCTCGGCTTGCGGCAGGCATCGTTCCAGAAACCTCCGACACTGAGCCAGCGCCTGCGGATGAGACAGGACAACCCGAATTTCGTCCAGTCGCGTCCCGGGGTGAGCGAGGAGGAAGTGCCGCACCGGCAGGATCAACTCGGCGCAGATCTTGAGGTCAGTCTCGTGGATCAGGAGGTCAACCGTTGTACTGACTGTCCCCTCCAACGAGTTCTCGATCGGTAAAATCGCTCGGTCGGCCAGCCCCGTCTCTACAGCCGAGACCAACGCTGGCATCGAGCTGAACGGAATGAGCTCCGCCTGCTCACGCTCGGCGTAGCGCAACGCCGCCTCTTCTGTGAATGTCCCAGGTGGTCCAAGATACGCGAGTCGCACCACGATTCCTCCCCGACAGCATTCTGGTCGAGAGCATACCGCTCCTCAGCTTCGACGCACACGACGATTCACCGTTAAGAGTTCACGCACCGGCTGGCGCGCCCCACACACACGGCAGACGAGGACACCGCCCTCCGGTGTCTCTTCGACATCCGCCCGCAACGCGTAGAAGCGACGCCGCCGGAATACTGCGATCGGTGCACCGCAGACTGAGCACTGAACGATGACCCCCCGCAGCCGCTCTAGCGGGAATGGAAGATCGAGGTCATCTGTACGTCCAGCGTCACTTTGCCGCTCCACGGCTCCTCCATCGCCACCTGTTCCATCGTACGACGCCAGTGTCTGCGTCGCTATCTCGTCCCGTGTTGTGAATACCGCCGAGTCCCCTCCCACGATGTCAGGGTAGCCCAGCCACGTAAACTCGCTCACTTCTTTGCGACGCTCGCCGGCACCTGCGGTGCCACGACGATCGCCAGGCAGAGAGGTCGACATGCCTACTCCTGGAGAACTCAGCACTCCCTCCGCAGCAGAAGGCACGGCAGAGACCTGGTGCCGGAGGTGCCTGAAGGACGGTGGAGTCCCATGACGGACCGAAGCTCTTGTTCTGGCCCAGGTGGCGTATCACGGGCCTACTCGAGGCATGAGCGCGGCCACGGTCAGAACTAGGAGTCTCGATCCTGTGAGAACCAGGCACTATCCAAGCATCGGAACGGCGAACTGTCACCACCATAGGCTAGCCAAGATGCAGCTGCTCACGCTGACACCAGGCCATCGCCCCCGCTGCTGGTGCAGCAGCGCTGCACCACGTTCCACCGGTCAACTTGTTCCTCGGGACACGCGATCATCTGTTGTGGCGCCATCACTCGCGCCTGCAAAGGTTTATCGCCTCGACGTTACGACGGCTCTCGCGTACGGAACAGTGACTGAGCCACGCAACGTGATGATCTAAAGTAGTCTCGCCGCAGCCGCGGGATTCAGGCTCAAGCGAGCGAGAAAGATTCTGACCTTGCAGATCCGGCGTACTGGCGCTCCTATCAGCTATACTTGGAATGAAATGCGAGGTCATGAGGTCGTGCCGCCATGCGTGAAGAGTGGCGGCTTTTTGCCGCCTTGTCCCTACCAGACGAAGTGCGCGAGCGCGTTGCTGCGGCAATCGCTCAGCTGCAGGCACGCGGCTACCGGGCGAAATGGGTCGATCCCGACGCCAGTCACCTGACCATTAAATTCTTCGGTTCCGTACCGGTATCGGCTGTGCCGGAACTTATTGCGGCCTTGCGTGCGAGCGTTCGTGGCTCCGTGCCGTTTGAGCTCCGCGTCGACGGTGCTGGTGCGTTCCCACACCTCGAGCGACCGCGCGTCCTCTGGCTCGGTATCAACGGCGCAGTGCACGAACTCCTCCGGCTGGTGGAACAAGTCGAACGCACTGCGGGGCACTTCGCCGAGGCGACTGAGACACGGCCGTATCATCCGCATATCACCCTCGCACGCGTGCGGCCGGAAGATCTTCCCACGCTGCGGGGTTTGCCGCGCGAGTTGGAGCGGCTCGCGAAACTGCCACCCGTTCCGTTTTCGGTCGAGCAGCTGACGCTCTACCGCAGCGAACTGTTCCGCTCCGGCCCGCGCTATACCGTCGTAGAGGAGTTCACGCTTGGGTGAGGTGCAGCAATGCTGGTGGCGGTGTGCGGGCCGAACGAGGCGACAGTGGAAGAGTCAATGGTGGCTGAGCGACTGGGCGAACTCCTCGCTCGCGCCGGAGTAACGGTCGTCTGCGGTGGTCGCGGAGGGGTTATGGCAGCGGTCTGCCGCGGAGCGAAGCGAGGCGGTGGGGCGACGATCGGTATCCTGCCCGGGACCAACCCACATGAGGCCAACGAGTGGGTTGACTATCCGATCTGCACCGGGCTTGGCGAGGCACGGAATGCGGTCGTTGTGGCATCCGGTCAGGTAGTAATTGCGATCGGTGGCGGGTTGGGGACGCTCTCGGAAATTGCCCTTGCGCTCAAGCTTGGCCGTCCCGTCATCACTCTGCATTCCTGGCCACTCGATCCCGCGCTCCTTGCGCGGGCCAACGCCCGCATCGAGGAGGCAACGTCGCCCGACGAAGCTGCTCGCCGGGCACTTGAACTCCTCCGCATGGCATACCCGAACTGAGGGGGGTGACCGGACGTGACAACTCAGACTATCACGGTTCTCGACAAACTCGCCGAACTCGAGCAGCGGTTCGAGGAGCTTGAGCAGTTGCTCGCTGATCCTGCGGTGGCAACCGATCCGCAGCGATTGGCTCAACTTGGACGCGAGCGGGCTGAGCTGGAGGAGATCGTCACGGTCTATCGCCAACTGAAGGATATCGACCGCCAGCTCGCGCAGGCCGAGGAACTCCTCGAAGGAGAGGATCCAGAACTAGCCGAACTGGCCGCAGACGAGTTGGAGCGGCTCCGCGGGGAACGCGAGGCAATCTACCAGGACCTCCGTCGCCGCCTCGTTCCGAAAGACCCGAACGACGAGAAGGACGTTATCGTGGAGATTCGCGCCGGAACCGGCGGAGAGGAGGCTGCACTGTTCGCCGCCGACCTCTACCGAATGTACACCCGCTACGCTGAACGCCAGGGTTGGAAGGTTGAGGTGCTCTCCAGTAGCCCGACTGAACTTGGCGGCTTCAAAGAGGTCATCTTCGAGGTGCGCGGACGGGGTGCATACAGCCACTTCAAGCACGAGAGCGGCGTGCATCGTGTCCAGCGTGTACCGGTCACTGAATCAGCCGGGCGGATCCACACCTCGACCGCCACAGTTGCCGTCCTTCCCGAGGCCGACGAGGTCGAGGTGCAGATCGACGAGAATGATCTCCGGATCGAAGTCTTCCGCTCGAGCGGGCACGGCGGGCAGAGTGTCAACACGACAGACTCGGCTGTGCGCATCACGCACCTGCCAACGGGTATTGTCGTGAGTTGTCAGGATGAGCGCTCACAGCTGAAGAATCGGCTCAAGGCGATGGCAGTTCTGCGCGCCCGGCTCTACGAGCTCCAGCGCCGCAAGCAAGAAGAAGAGCGCACTGGTATTCGTCGCGCCCAGGTCGGTACGGGAGAACGCGCGGAAAAGATCCGCACCTATAACTTCCCTCAGGACCGCGTGACTGACCATCGGCTGAAGTTGACCGTGAATAACCTCGCTGCCGTGCTTGACGGCGAGATCGATGTCTTTGTCCAGGAACTCCAAGCGCTCGAAACCGCTGAACGGTTGCGTGCCGCCGGCATTAGCTGAGCGAATGGCGTCGTGCCAACCTATCGTGACATCATTCGCGCTGCGACCGAGCGTCTCCGAGCTAGCCATTCGGACTCACCGCGTCTCGATGCGGAAGTCCTGCTTTGTCACGTCCTCGGCATCGATCGCACCGAGCTGTATCGCCGACTCCCACTGCCCCTTGACATCCCGCTCGACCGCTTCTGGGAACTCGTCGAACGGCGAGCACGAGGGGAACCGGTCGCCTACCTCACTGGCCATCGCGAGTTTTATGGCCTCGACTTCCTCGTCACTCCAGCGACTCTCATTCCCCGCCCGGAAACCGAATACCTGGTCACCTGGGCAGCTGAGCGCCTCCGTCTACGCCGTGACCGGCCACGCTGCGTCGACGTGGGCACCGGTTGTGGAGCGATTGTTGTCGCGCTCGCGGTGACGCTCCGAACTGAGACCTCTGCCCTCCTGGTTGGAAGTGACCGCTCGCTGGCCGCGTTGCGGGTGGCCCGCATTAACCGGGATCGGCTTGCACCAGGGGATGTGCATCTTGTCTGTGGGGATCTCCTCAGCTGGTGTCGGGGGCCGCTTGACCTCGTCGTTGCCAACCTCCCGTATCTCCGCTGGGAGCAGTGGCACCCAGGAATCGCTTTTGAGCCCCCAGAAGCCTTATTCGCGCCGGACGACGGCTTTGGCCTCTATGCGCGTCTCTTGCCACAAGCGGCAACGCTCTTACGACCCGGAGGTGCTTGCATCCTGGAGATTGATCCAGATCAAGCTGAACGAGCAATGAAGACTGCCCGCATTGCCTTCCCAACGGCGCACATTGCCATCGAGCCGGATCTCGCGGGCCTGGCACGCTACTTGACGATCGAACTTCCGGCAAAGGACCGGGCCAGCTGACCAGCCAGCCCGGTCAACTGGTAGCGTTTTCTCGCTGCGTCAGCTCTTCCGCGCCTCTTTATAGAGTGTGCGGAGACAGCGGGTGCAAATGCGCATACGCTTCGGGACACCATTCAGGACGATTGTTACACGCTGCACGTTTGGCTTGAACTTGCGGTTTGTCTTCTTGTTTGAGTGGCTCACGTTGTGCCCGAACATCGGTTTCTTGCCACAGAGTTCGCACATTGCCATCGTTGTCGCTCCGTTTTCGCTCGATTTCGTCGCGCAGCAAGCCACACTCACCTAAAGGGTAAGCCTAGCACCGGGCACCCGTACCGCGCAACGCGTGCGGCACGGCTGTTCTCGAAGAGATACGGAAACGCGTCTGTTGAGCTCACGAGCCGGTTGGCGTGGCTGACTCGATCCTGCGGTCGGGCTTGACACTACCTCTATGGCGGGGAGATGAAGATACCCTGAAGGCACTGGGCTACGACGCGAGTGAACCGGGAATTCACAGCGAAGATGGTTGGCCTTGACGTCCTTGCGCCCACTCGGTTGACTTGAGGATCGGTGATGCTTTTACGGAGGATCGGCCCGCATCCATGACATCCAGCGAAGCCGGCCACCATCCCATCACATTCTTGCGTCGCGTTTTCGATCTCGAGCGACGCAAGGGCTACCAAGACACTGCGGCAGTTGGCGGAATCGAGCGTCTCTTTGAGCGGAATCTTGGCGTCTGGCTGACGCAGCATCCAGAGCTCCGCTCGCGCCTCCAGCAACTCGCAGGACTGGTGCGCGGCTACAGCACCAAATCCCCCATGGAGCGCGCTGAACTCCTGGCTCGGATCATGCCCCTTCTCGATGGTACGGAGCGGATCTCTGAACGGCCACGCAGTGTGCGAGCATCCAAGGCTGCCGAGGAGCGTACTTCGTCTGCGAAGACACAGCTCGTGAAATCGGTCGATCCGGACGAACCGGTCACTGCGCTTCCTGGCGTCGGCGCACAACGGGCACGGCAGTTGGAGACGCTGGGCATCTCAACCGTGCGTGACCTGCTTTATCTGGTGCCGCGCCGCTACGCCGACTATACCCAGGTCGTCCCAATTGGACGCCTAGGTCGACTCGTCCGCGTCGGCGAGGAGGTCACTTGTACGGTGATCGGTGAGGTCGCGCAGGTGGAGGTCCGTGAAACGACCAACGGACGGCGCTACGTCGCGGTCGAACTGCGCGACGACACCGGGAAGATCCCTGTCATCTGGTTCAACCCATTCGTGGCCAAGCAGCTTGCGGTGGGACAGCGGATCGCAGTGAGCGGCAAATTGGAAGGAAGCGGTCCGTACGTCCGCTTCCGGAACCCAGAGTGGGAGCCGGCCGAGGCAGACCTTCTCAATACTGGTCGGATTGTGCCGATCTATCCGCTGACCCACGGACTGTATCAGCGTCAGCTTCGCCAACTCACACGCACGGCGCTCGAACTCGCATTGCCACGCCTGAACGATCCCCTGCCAACAGCGCTCCGCCAGCGCTACGAGCTCCCCTCGCTTACCTGGGCGCTGGCCCAACTGCATTATCCGGAGTCGCTCGCTGCGGCCGAGCGGGCACGCCGGCGACTGGCATTCGACGAGTTCCTTGTCCTACAGCTTGGCCTCGTGCAGCGCCGTCTCAGCTGGCACGCGCAACCCGGCACCCCTATCCCGATCGACCGGGAACTCCTGGAGCGCTTCCTCGCCTCCTTACCATTCCAGCTCACGAGCGCGCAGCGGCGAGCGTTGGAGGAGATCCTTGCCGATCTGGCTCAGCCGCACCCGATGAGCCGCCTTCTCCAGGGGGACGTTGGTTCCGGTAAGACGGTTGTCGCTGCAGCCGCAGCCTTACTCGTCCATCGCGCCGGTTTCCAATCGGCCATCCTCGCCCCAACGGAAATCCTCGCCGAACAGCACTTCCGGACACTCACACGCTTGTACAGTGGACTCAGCGGCGCTGATCGGCCACTGGTCGCGCTTCTCACCGGCAGCACGCCAGAGCGCGACCGCGGGCCGATTCTCGCTGGCCTCGCCAGCGGCGCAATTGGGATCGTTGTCGGCACACACGCCCTTTTGGAAGAACGCGTTCAGTTTCGCCACCTCACCCTCGCGGTGATCGATGAACAACACCGTTTTGGTGTTCTGCAGCGTCATACGCTGCGTAGCAAGGGGGAGAACCCGCATGTCCTCGTGATGACCGCGACACCAATCCCCCGCAGCTTGGCCCTCGTGCTCCACGGCGATCTTGACCTCTCGATCATCGACGAACTTCCACCTGGCCGCCAGCCGGTCAAAACCTATGTCGTCCCAGGACGGAAGCGTGCAGAGGCCTACAAGTTTGTCCGACGCGAGATTGAGAAGGGTCACCAGGCGTTCGTTATCTGCCCGCTTGTTGAGGAGTCAGAAACGATTGAAGCGCGCGCGGCGACGGCCGAATATGAGCGGCTCCAACGGGACGTCTTCCCCGACCTCCGCCTCGGTCTTTTGCACGGGCGGATGAGTTCGCGGGAGAAGGACGAAGTGATGACGCGTTTTCGCGACGGTGAGTTGGACATTCTTGTCTCCACGGCCGTGGTTGAGGTGGGAATCGACGTCCCGAATGCGACCGTCATCCTCATCGAAGGCGCCGAACGCTTCGGGCTGGCCCAACTCCACCAGTTCCGCGGTCGGGTCGGTCGGGGAACTGCTCCCTCCTACTGCCTCCTCGTGTCGGACGCCGACACTGAGGCAGCGCGGCAACGCCTCGAGGCCGTGGCAACAACGACTGACGGTTTCCGCCTCGCCGAGATCGACCTCCAACTGCGCGGGCCAGGCGAGTTCCTTGGTACCCGCCAGAGCGGCCTCCCTAACCTGCGTTTCGCCACACTTGCCGACATGCCAACACTCCAAGCCGCGCGTCGTGCGGCTGAAGAGCTCCTCCAGGATGATCCGACCCTGGCTGCCCCTGAGCACGCCGCACTCGCCGAGCTCGTGCGTGCGCTCTGGACGCGCAGCGTCGCCGACGTCAGTTAATGGAGGGTTTTCGACCATGAGCCGTTCCGTCTTCTGGCTCGACCAGAGCCTGATCGGCAGGGTACTCGCCGACCTTCTTGAACCGGTGATTGCTCCCACCGGTTGGGAAGTGCGTCAAGAGACTCGCCTTCGCGCCACGACCGTCCGCACCGAGCCAGGGTTCGCCTTACTCGATACGCTTGAGGCGCTGGAACTTGTCCCAGCTTGGTCAATTGCTACGGATTTGGTCGTCGCCTCCCAACACAACAGTGCAGTGGGACTCGTTACCCCCGATCGCCCCGATCGCATTACTGATGCGATCGTCTCGCTCGATGACTGTCGCCCCGCGAGCGAAGCGCTCGCACGAGCGACAATCGAGCCGTTCTTCGGTTTGCGCGTTCGAGATTGGCGGCATGCGGAAGCGGCAAGCGCTCTTTCCGAACTCCGGGTCACGGAAGATGAGGCCGCACTTGTGCCTCTCGATGAACGGCACCACGACCTCGGTCGCATCTGGTTCATCCTGACCGGACATGCATTCGTCAGTCACCTCCTCGTTGTCCCCTCGGAACTTCCTGCAGAGACGCGCAGCCAATTCGCTGTACTACTCCGCCGCCTCTCAGAGGAGCTTCGGACCCGGGCAGCAGAGATCGCGAGTGAACGTGCCGCCGCCCACGCGCTCGACGCTGGGCGCCTCCACGCCTACCTGAGCGAGGCGGTCGACGTGCTGACACCAAAACTCCAGCGGGCGATCGCGGAACTCGTGCGGCGAAGTGGGAGCGGCCTCCGGGTACCTGGACCGGAGAACTATCGCTCACTCTCTTCCTGAGCCTCTTCTTCCTCCTCGCCGGGAAGGCGAGCACGAGAAACTCGTGCCAGTGCTGCGTACCACTCCGCACCAACATGGTGTACGAGCGGCGCTTCTTCGAGCTGGAGCCACCGCTCGCCAAAAAGCTCGGTGTCCGCGGCGGCGGCGATCACCTCCCCAACGAACAGGTCATGATCGCCGAGGCTAAGTCGCGCGATGACACCGCACTCAATGTGCGCAACCGCTTCCTCAAGTACTGGCACATCAACTTCCAGCGCATCCACCGGATGGAGCTGGGCTCGCGTGAACTTATCCACGTCGCGACCAGAAAGAGTCCCACAGAGGTGGATCGCGAGCAGATGTTCAAGGGTCAGGATATTCAGCGCGAAGTACTCACCCTTCGACAGAAGTTCGTGCGTCAAGCGGCTCGGGTGAACGGCCAGCCCAATGCGCGTCGGCTCGAGACTGAGCGGCATAACCCAGGCAGCAGTCATGACGTTCGGGTGCGCTCGGTATTGAGTCGTCACGAGCACCACAGGACCAGGTTCGAGCAGGCGCGCTGCAAGTCGTGGTTCGCGTGATTCCTTGCGCCCCATCGCCACTCAGCCCTCCTCGGTCACCTGCGACTCGAAGCGCCGAGCCGCCAGCATCGCTTGGTAGACCGCGTAGTACTGTTCGGCGATCCGGCGTTGGGTATAGTGCGCCAGCACCCGTCGCCGACCGGCCTCGCCCAACTGGCGTAGGCGCTCCGGATCGGCGAGCAGGTTCCTCAGAAGACGCACCAGCGCATCGACGTCGTCCTCCGGGAAAACCAGTGACGGATCGCCGATCACATGCGGAATCTCGCCCGACGACGAACCAACCACCGGCACGCCGCAACTCATCGCTTCGATAATGACGCGCCCGAACTGCTCCTTCCAGTTGCGGCGCGTCCGTGAAGGGACGACAAGGACGTCGAACCGGTTCAGCGCTTCCGGCATGAGCGCCGGTGGCACGCCACCGCGGAACAGAACGCGGTCGCGAACCCCCAGCTCCGTGGCAAGCAACTCGAGACGTGTACGCTCGATCCCGTCTCCAACAATCTCAAGCTGAACGCGTCCAGGCAGCTGTGCCAGCGCGCGGATGAGCAAATCCGCCCCCTTCTCTGGCACGAGCCGTCCGACGAAACCGATCGTGGGAACGGCTGCCCGTGCCACTGTCATTGGGCGGAACAGCTCCGGATCGACCCCGAACTGTGGGATGACCGCTAACGGTCCGCGAAAGCCTTTCCGTCTTAGGACATCGGCCGCCTCGTGGTTCCCCGCAACCGCCGCAGAAGCCAGCCGATAGTTGAGCTGTTCGAACCACGAGAATGGTGGCGGATAGCGTCGGTAAAGGTTCTGCCAGGTGAAAAAGAGAATACGAGCCCCATAGCGGCGCCCGAGCAACGCAGCGTGGGCAGTCACCAGGTTATACGGCTCCTCGTCGATGTGGAGGATATCAGGTCGGAAACGTGCGATGTGCTTCCCAAGCCCGGGATAGAAGTGCACGTGGTGATGGCCGTTGAACCACATGGGCTCCACAACAAGCTGATATCCCTCCACATAGCGCCGCTCGAGTTGCAGGACACCGACACGATTCTCGTGCCAGAAGGGCGGCACCACAGCCAGGAGCTCCACGTCCGGCAAGCGCGCGAGTTCCTCGAGCTTCCGCTGGTAGACACCGTTCACGAGCGCCTTGGAGACGATAAGGATGCGCATCGGACCTCAACCTATCGCCGCGCTGCCGACAGCAGCGATGTTCACCGCCTCATGGTACGCCGCAACTGTTTCACGTGCTGTCCGCTGCCAGGTGAACATCCTCGCCCGTGCGAGTCCACGCGCCCGCAGTTCTTCTTGGAGGGCCGAATCATTCAGCAGGCGGACGAGCGCTGCAGCAAAGGCCTCCTCGTCCAGCTGGACGAGGATCCCCGCATCCCCAACAACTTCTGGAAGGCTCGTACACCGAGCGGCAATCACCGGCGTCCCACAAGCCATCGCCTCGAGGGGTGAGAGACCAAATCCCTCATAGCGCGAAGGGTACGCGTAGACCGTCGCGAGCTGGTACCAGAGAACTTTCTCATCTTCAGTGACCGGGCCAGGCAGAAGGACGCGCTGCTGGAGACCGAGCCGACGAATGAGCGGCTCAAGCGGTGGGTACAGTCGCGGGTTCTCGCTATGTGCGCGGCCGGGAATGACGAGCATCGTTCCCTCGGGAAGTTCGGGGAGTGCCCGCGCGAAAGCGCGAACGAGCAATGGCAAGTTTTTCCGCACGTCGAAGCCCCCAAGATTCAGGACGACCGGACCGCTTATGCCCCAGCGCTGCGCCAACGCCCGCACCGCGTCCATCTTTTCCGGAGGACGAAAGCGCGACTCGACGCCAAGTGGGATCACACGAATGTGTTCTGCCGGATACCGCAACACGCGCACGATATCGTCTCGCGACCACTGTGAATCTGTAAGGACGAGCGCTGCCCGCCGCACGGTCCGTCGCACGAGCTCGGTGTACAGTCGGAACGCGAGCGACGCACGATACTCCGGCAACACGAGCGGAATCACGTCGTGCACCGTGACGATGAATGGTGTGCTGATGCGGAGCGGCGCGGCAAAGTACGGTATGTGCACGACCGTGGGACGCAGCTCTGCTGCCAAGCGTGGAAGTCCGACCTGTTCCCACCAGAGCTTGGCCAGCTTGCCGCGTACGAGCGAGTTGGGCCGACGCACGACGACATGTTCTGGTGCCGCGAGAAAGACCGGCGGCGGAACAGGCATGGCCAGGTGCACTTCGCCTAATTCACCGGTGGTGAACTCTCGCCAGAGCGCGATGGTGTATTGCCCGCTCCCCGTGTGCGGCTGCGTCGCAAATGCACCGTCCAGCAGAGCCGTCAACACGCGCGCCTCCACCGTCCCCCCACTCGATCGGAGAGTATAACGAGGGATCCCGGCTTCACTGCGGAGCCCTCGATCGGTTGCCGCTCCGCTGGCCGCTCTCGTATAGTGGTGCGAGAGCCCACGTGACGTGGGGGAACGGAGCGAGAGGGAGCGAGAGGATGGCCAAGCCCGTAACGGTCAGCGACGAGACGTTCGATCGTGAAGTCGTCCAGTCACCGGTTCCAGTACTCGTCGACTTCTGGGCACCTTGGTGCGGCCCCTGCCGCATGATCGCCCCCATTCTCGAGGAGATCGCTGAAGAGAAGGCGGGGAAGCTCAAGGTTGCCAAGGTGAACGTCGACGAGAACATGCAGGTGGCAATGCAGCTGGGAATTAGCAGCATTCCCACGCTGATTCTCTATAAGGACGGCAAGCCGGTCGAGCGGATCATCGGCGCGATGCCGAAGCAGCGCCTGCTGCAGCAGATTGAAAAGCATCTGTGAGCAGCATGCCTTCCGCCTGAGCGCGAGCGACCGGTCCCCTCCGGTCGCTCTATCGTTTTCTGCTCCAGTGGCGAAAAGCGAAGAGCGCAAGCCCAAGGAGTGAAACCACCAGTACACCCAGCAGCCGTCGTGGCGCCTGGAGAAATGGGCTTGCTACACTCGCCAGGATTGCCGTTCGGCCATGCAAATACGGAGCGAGTGGAACGGCAACGATTGTCGTCCGGCACCCATCGACGGCGAGCGGCGGATACTCGTAGCAGTCACGAACTAAGTCGATGGTGACAACGGTCTCCGCGGCCCGATCAGGTAGGTTTGGGTCATACACCCAAACCTGCGCACGCTCAGCATCTCGCTGGCAGAAGGCATAAGGAACGACTGTGTGCCCTTGACCAAGGAGTGCTTGGAGGACGTCCCGACGCCAGGGACGCGGGACATTGAGATCGAAGCAGCGATCACTCCAACCACGCGTCAGAAGGTCGCGGACAAACGCGTGGTACGCTCTCCGCGGACTCGGGAGCAGAAACCAAGGAAGTCCGGCTAAGAGAGCACGATCGCTCAGTTGGCGACCATGCAGGACAAGAACGACCTCGCGCAGCGAGATCTCCCCACCGAGCCAACCCAGCGCCCGGGCGAGCGCGGTCCTGGAGAGACCGGTACAGAGCCCGCCCTGTATTCGCCCGTCCGGCAACCGTCGCAACCCGACGACCTCCCGGTACAGTCCTTGGAAGAACCTCTGCGAGCCGAGTGCAAACCGGAAGGTCTTCCGAAAATGGACAGGGTCTGGCTCCACCTCACCGAGGTCATCGATGCGGTTTGCCCAGGGCAGACGATCTCGATGCGGATCAAAGCGGTTCCGCCCACAAAAGTCGACAGGAAGATCCTGAATGAGGAGCGGGCACCTTCGATCCTGGCCTCGCGTGACGAGCTGAAGGCGAACCGGAAATTCCGGCAGGCCAGCAGGGAACACCAACCAGGCAGTCGGTTCACTGAGGGGAAGCACCCGCCAGCCAGGCGGGAGACGAAGTTCCAGCCTGTCTGCGGCAACCACACCCGGCCGCGGACGCAGGCGGACGACGAAGCGATCTGGAATCCAGCGAAATCCGTCTCCCACTTCGTTTGTATACCGCAGGCGAACCAGCGGCTGATCGTCCGCCGTGAAGAGCTCAATACTCAGCTCGTCTGCTCGTTGACCGTGACCGGCTGGGGACGCCATCCAAGCGCTTCCATCTCCCGGCGGAGGTCTTCCAGATCGGCGAACCGACGGTAGACCGACGCGAAACGGATGTATGCGACCTCGTCGAGTTGCTTGAGCTCCCGGAGCACGATCTCGCCGATCAGGGTGCTCGGCACCTCGCTCGTGCCGAGACTGTGCAGCTCCCGCTCAACGGTCGCCACAATACGATCAATCTCGTCCGGTGAGACGGGCCGCTTCTTCAGTGCCAGGCGCAGTCCCTCCCGGAGCTTCGTTACATCGAACGGCTCGCGGCGTCCGTCCCGTTTGACCACCATCAGCCAGAGCGGCTCCACGCGTTCATACGTCGTGAAACGCCGACCACAGGCAACACATTCGCGACGCCGCCGAATGCTCTCGCCACCATTGAGTTCACGCGAGTCGATGACTCGCGCATCGCGAGCTCCACAATACGGGCACTTCACGGTCGCTCGGCCTTCACCTTCAGCGCTCACGCAGGAAGCGGAGGATGGACGGCTCCGCCCACTCGTCGTCTGGCAAGATCGGCGTCCGCGGCGGGGCGCTCGTGCGCGTCGTCGGTTCTGGTCGGAAACGCCGCTCCGGTGCCCGCGGTCGCCGCTGGGCACCGGCACCGGTGAACCCAGCTGCGATAAGCGTGATGGTTACGTCCCGCCCCATCGCCTCGTCGGGTTCCGTCGTTCCAAAGATAATCTCGGCCTCTTCGTCGACCATCGAGCGGATGAGTTCGGCTGCCTCGTTGACCTCGGCCATCGAGAGGTCGGGTCCACCAGCGATGTTGTAGAGGACGCGCGTCGCACCCTCGATACTCATCTCGAGCAAAGGACTTTCTACAGCGGCACGGGCTGCATCGACGCAGCGATTCTCGCCGGTCCCGCGGCCTATCGCCATCAGAGCCGAGCCAGCATCCCGCAGGATCGTCTTGACATCGGCAAAGTCCAAGTTGATCAACCCTGGTCGGGTGATCAGGTCGGAGATCCCTTGAATCCCCTGCCGCAAGACGTCGTCTGCGATGCGGAACGCCTCAGAAAACGGCGTTTTGGGATCGACCATTGAAACAAGTCGCTGGTTGGGAATCGTGATCAACGCATCGACATGCTCCTTAAGCACGGCGATTCCCTCGTCCGCGATGCGGCGCCGTTTTGCTCCCTCAAAGTCGAAAGGCCGCGTAACAACACCAACGGTCAGGGCGCCTGCTTCGCGCGCCAAACGCGCGATCACAGGTGACGCGCCGGTCCCAGTGCCGCCTCCCATACCCGCGGCGATAAAGACCATATCCGCCCCGCGGACAAGTTCGGCGAGCATATCGGCGCTTTCTTCAGCAGCACGCTCGCCAATTTCCGGACGCCCCCCAGCGCCCAGCCCTTTGGTCAACTTGTCACCAATCCGAACCGTGACTGGAGCGAGCGACTTGAGCAACGCCTGTGCGTCGGTGTTGACCGCGATGAACTCGACTCCTTGGACGCCAGCCTCGATCATCCGGTTGACCGCATTACCACCGCCACCACCGACGCCGATCACCTTGATGCGTGCGAAGGAGTGGATCAGCTCGTCCTCATGGTTGTCGAACATTGTCATCGCCCTCACCCTCCTGCAGTCCCGCGTTGCCCCTCCGTCCGGTTCGCTCTCGCAGCGTGCGTCGAATGCACCCGCCCCCTGCCCGCCGCAGCGGGCAGCAGGAGGCTCGCTCGCTGTACCCGTCGTCGAGAGTCGAGTGTAGCATACCCACCCCCATGCTTCACGACCCCACCCGCCAGAGCACCGGACGATCCGGGTCTCGAAGATCAAGATGGAGCCAAGACGTTCCCTGTGCCTCCAAGGCATTGAGGACGGCGACCTGGTCGGCCAGCCGCTCGGCATCGCCAAGAATGATCCGCTCTCCACCAGCGAAGACGAGGATGAGTCCCTCGGCCGGTCGGTACTCGAATCCCGCCAGCCGATCAGCGTAGCGCTTGACCAGCTCGGGCACTGCCCGAGCCACCGTGCCCGGAACGCGCCCGCCTGGCTGCAGCGTGAAACCACCGCTCACGCGCACGTGTGGTAAATCAGTGGCCTCTCCGTTTCCAATAACCCGCCCTTCACTGTCAATCAGCCAGTTCCCTTGCTCAGTCATCCAGACGCTCGTCGGTTGCCTTTCCACCAGTTCAATCACCACAGTGTCCGGGTAGATAGAGCGAACCGTGGCCGCAGCAATCGCTGGGTGCATGACCAATCGCTCCGCGACCGCCTGGGTATCGATACGAAAGACCGACTGCCCCAGGACACCGCTCTCCCGCACCACCGCGTCGGCGAAGGCGAGCCGATTTCCGTGCACGATCACGGTGCGCACGCGATACTGTTCGCCCTCGAGGAACCCAACAAGCAGTACCAGACCGCCGACCAAGAGCAGCAGTGCAAGGAGCCGCCCTGTCAGGACGCCCCCGACGAGCGCACGCCGCACACGGCGGCGCCGCACTGAAGCTGGAGGAGTTTCAGTCACCCCGATCGCCGTCGCCGTTGCTCCTGGTGGCGCTCCAGCGCCAGTTCGATCAGGCGCGTGATCAAATCCCGAAAGCACAACCCAGAGGCCTCCCAAAGCTTGGGATACATCGAGATCGCTGTGAATCCGGGGATGGTGTTCACCTCGTTGACGAGGATCCGACCAGTTGGCCGCTCGAGAAAGAAGTCGACCCGTGCCATACCTGCGCCGTCGATGACCCGAAACGCTTCGATCGCCATGCGGCGCACCGTCTCGGCCTGCTCTTCGCTGATCGGTGCTGGAATCAGTAGCTGCGAGTTCGAGTCGATGTACTTCGCTTCGTAGTCGTAGAATTCCCGACTCGGCACGATCTCTCCAACGATGGACGCAATCGGCTCTTCGTTCCCCAGAACGCTCACCTCGAGTTCTCGTGCATCGATCGCCTCCTCAACCAAAATGCGCCGGTCGTAACGCGCAGCGAGTTCCACCGCCTTCACCAGCTCCGCACGCCCGCGCGCTTTGCTTACCCCGACGCTCGAACCAAGGTTCGCTGGCTTGACGAAGCAGGGATAGCCGAGTTCACGCTCGATCCGGCCGATCAGGTCATCTTGCCGACACTGCCACTCGTGGTGTGTGAAGGCAAGCCAGCGTGCCTGATCGAGGCCAACACTCGCGAACAGTCGCTTGGCAGTCGGCTTATCCATGGCGACCGCCGAGGCAAGGACACCACAACCGACGTACGGCACTCCGGCAAGCTCCAGCAAACCCTGAATCGTCCCATCTTCGCCGTACGGCCCGTGCAACACTGGGAAGACCACGTCGACGCTTCCCGCCAAAATCGGCTCGGGAATCAGAAGCTGCTGTGGGGCCCCCTGCTTGAGATCCACTGTCTCTTCGGTCAGCTCTGGTTCCAGTGGGAGCCGACTCCGGGCAGCCAATTCTTTCAGTGGATCTCCACCAATGAGCCAGTGACCGTCCCGTGTAATGCCGATCGGGACGACATCAAACCGCTCACGATCGATGTGCCGCAAGATTGCTTGGGCCGAACGAAGCGAGACGTCGTGCTCACCCGATTGCCCGCCGAAGACGACTGCGACGCGGATTTTTCCCCTCATCCCTTTGGCTCCCCGATGACTTCGATCTCCGGCTCCAACACGATGCCAAAACGCTCCGCCACGCGCCGCCGCACCTCTTCGAGAAGCGTTAGCGCCTCCTCGGCCGTTGCCCCACCAAGGTTCAGGAAGAAGTTCGCGTGCCGCTCCGAGACACGCATTCGCCCTACCTGGAATCCCTTAAGTCCTGCCTGCTCGATGAGATACCCGGCGTACGTACCTGGTGGGTTCTTGAAAACGGACCCAGCACACGGCCCGGTCGGTTGATGTTCCCGGCGCCAGCGGGCATTTGCCTCGGCAATGGCCCGGAGTTTCGCCGGATCGCCTGGTTGCAGGCGCAATCGGGCCTGTAGCACGACGTAGCCTCGCGGTTGCGGGAGTGCTTTGAGCGTTGTAAGCCGATAACGCGGAGCGAGCTGCTCCCGCGTCCAGCGGACAAGAGTGCGCCTGCGGAGATCATAGAGGTCGACATCCACCAGTACACTCCCGACATCTCCACCGTGCGCACCAGCATTGTTCACAACGGCCCCACCGAGAACGCCTGGCAGGCCTGCTGCCCATTCCATCCCGGCAAGGCCGAGCTCGCTCGTCCGGTGCCCAATCCAGGAGAGGGGAGCTGTGGCGGGGAATGCCATGATAATTGCTCCGTCCTCGCACTCAAACGGTAATACATCCTGCTGCCCTCCACCCGCCGTCCGGAAGACGACGACAAGCCCTCGGATCCCACCGTCGCACACGAGGAGATTGCTTCCGCCACCGATCACCGTAACCGGTAACCCTTCACGCTCCCCCCAAGCGAGCGCCAGCTCGAGCGTCTCGCGATCACTCGCTCGCACGAGGAAGTCCGCTGGACCGCCGATCCGGAACGTGGTGTATCGCCCCAGCGGCTCAGACTCGAGCACACGCAGCGGTCGGCCCTCGACCGTCACCACGGTCGCCCGCTCAACGCGCGCTGGCATTGCGCTCACCCTCCCGCAACGCGACCGCTGCTTTCCAAATATCCCCCGCACCGAGAAGAAGAACAACATCGCCATCCTGCATCGCCGCACGCACCGTCGTCGCTGCAGCATCTGGATCAGGCACCGCGATTGCCGGTACTCGCTGGATCCGCTGTGCCAGTGCAACCCCGTTCACACCAGGAAGTGGGAGCTCGCGCGCGGGGTAGACGTCGGTCACCACGACGATATCGGCTTGTTCAAGCGCCTGCGCGAACTGGTCAAGGAAGAGTTGTGTCCGACTATAGGTGTGCGGCTGGAAGACGGCCCACAGTCGTGCCTCAGGGTACCGTTCCCGTGCTGCGGCGATCGTTGCCGCCACCTCTCGCGGGTGATGGGCGTAATCAAGAATCACCGGCACTCCCTCAACGACGCCGTATTCCTCGAAGCGCCGGCCGACTCCGGTGAAGCAGCGAAGCGCCTGGAGCACCACCGGCACCGGCACACCGGCTGCAACCCCCGCTGCGACGGCGGCTGCAGCATTGAGCCGATTGTGCCAGCCTGGCACCGCGAGAGCGAGCGGTTGGACTATTCCATCCGGATTCTTTAGCGATCCGTCCGGCAGCACGCGGTACTGCGCATCAGCAGCCGTGCCAAACGTGAAAACCCGCCGGCCAGCAGCCGAGAGTTCGCTGGCAAATGCCCTCGTCACTGGGTCGTCCGCCGAGAGCACTGCCACCCCATCCGGACGTAGTCGCTCCAGGAAGCGTCGGAAGGCGCGTACAACACTACCGTGACTCGGGAAGAGATCTGGATGGTCGTGATCGACATTCAGCACGACAGCAATGTATGGCTCGAGGGCAAGGAAGCTGTAATCGTACTCGTCTGCTTCAACGACGAAGAACCGCCCTCGACTCGGCCGAGCACTCGTACTCCCGAGATCACGCACCGTTGCCCCGATCGCGAATCCCGGCCTCAGTCCCGCGACCTCGAGCGCGAGCGCGATCATCCCACTCGTCGTACTCTTGCCGTGCGTTCCTGCAACTGCGATCGTCAGGTAGTCAGCGGTGAGCAAACCCAGCAGCGCTGCCCGCTTGACGATCGGTCGACGCCGGATCGCGAAGGCAGTGACTTCCGGGTGAGCGGCCCGGACTGCGCTCGTCACAACCAGAAGGTCTGCGTCTTCCGCATGCTGGGGGTTATGCCCAATGGTGACCGCGATACCGCGCTGAGCGAGGTGTTCCAAGACCGGGCTAGAAACCGCATCGCATCCGGAGACACGGTAGCCTTCCGCGGCCAAGAGCTCGGCGAGTCCGCTCATGCCGCTGCCTCCGATACCAAGAAAGTGCACCGGAGCCCCAGCGGTCAGCCAGTCGAGATGACGCGGCCACCTCATCGTGTTCGGCCTCCTCGCGGAGCAGCTCGACGTCGAGCATTCCGGCCGAAGCTGCGCAGCATGGGTGCAAGTGCCGGATGCCGTACCCGGCGTTCCGGTACCGACCTGGAGACCACCGGCTCAGCACCGCGGGGCACTGTTGCCCGCGAGATACTCAGCAAGATACCTGTTGCTGCCAGCGAGGTGACCAGCGCCGATCCGCCATAACTGATGAACGGCAAGGGGATTCCAGTAAACGGAAGCGTCGAGGTGATGCCGCCTACGTTAATCAGCGCTTGACCAACGATCCAACTTGTAATCCCGACTGCAAGCAGCCCACCGAAGCGATCGGGTGCACGCCGGGCGACACTGAGTCCACGCCACGCGAAGACAAGAAAGAGGAGAAGCATCACGGCACAGCCGACAACACCGAGCTCCTCGCCGATGACCGCGAAAATCGCGTCATTGTGCGCGTGGGGTAGCCACTGGAACTTCTGCCGCCCCGCACCAAGGCCAACTCCGAACCATCCGCCCCCACCAAAGGCCAAGCGTGCCTGTGCGATTTGCCAGCCAAGCGTGCGCAAGAGCCCGTTCGGATCGAATAGTTCTTGGTCGGAGCTCAATAAGACCAGAATACGCTCGCGTCGGTAAGAGGCACCAAGTGCCATGACTAAGGCAGCCGCCAATCCACTCGCACCCAACAACGCAAAGTGCGAAATTGCTGCTCCAGCAACGAAGAACATGGTGAACCCGGTCAGGACAAGCACCATCGATGTGCCGAGGTCTGGCTGAAGCATCGTGAGGCCGACGAGCGCACCGAGCAGCACGACGAACGGCACGACACCATGGCCAAATTGGCGAATGCGATCACCTTTCCCAGCAAGCCAGCTCGCAAGGTACAGGACGAGCGCCAACTTCGCCAGCTCCGATGGCTGGAAGGAGAGCGGGCCGAGATCGATCCACCGCTGGGCCCCCAGACGCGTCTCACCGATCCCTGGGAGCAGAACAGCCGTCATGAGTGCAAGAGTCACAACCAGCGTCGGTACCGCGAGGCGCCGCCAGATCCGGTAGTCAAAGGCTGTGGTCACCACCGCCGCGAGTGATCCCAATCCTAACCAGACGGCGTGCCGGACAGCGTAGCTGCTGTCACTGCCGACACTGGCGCTGAACACCATTACCAGCCCGAACGTGTTGAGCGCGAGAATCGTGAGTAACAGCGCGAGGTCTGGTTCGTGGAGGACGCGCCGCTCTCCCGGAGGAGTCAGGAGTCGAGCAAACGCACGGACCAGACGCCTCATCGCTCCACTCCTTGGCGGCTAGCCAAGTGCCTGACCGCAGCGCGGAACGCCTCGCCGCGATGGAATTCGTCCCGGAAGAGCCCAAAACTCGCACAGCCAGGCGAGAGCAACACAACACCACCTGGCTCAGCCAAACGCGCCGCCTGGTGAACCGCCTCCTCCATCGACCGGTATGGGCCAAAGACACGCGCGCCTGCATTCTCGAGCGCAGCCTTGTACTCGGGTGTGGCTGTCCCATCAAGGAGTACGACCGCCCGTACGCGTGCCGCAACGACCTGAGCGAGTTCCCCCAGAGACACCCCCTTTGCTGCACCACCCCCAATGAGGACGATTGGCCGCCCGCGGAACGTCTCGAGTGCGGCGAGCACTGCGACCGGTGCCGTGGCTGCGGTGTCGTTGACGAACTCGACACCATCGATATGGGCCACAAGCTCAAGCCGGTGCGGCACTGGCTGGGCCCCCCGTAACCCCGCTCTGGCATGCTCGAGCGCTGCACCGCGGAGGAGTGCTGCAGCCACCGCAGCCAAGGCATCAGAAACGGCATGGTCACCGGCCAGGGGTATCTCCCTACGATGCAGGAGTTCCTCCTCCTGGCCAGCAAACCGCCAGACCAGACGATCACCCTTTCGGAAGGCTCCCTCGCTTACTCCGTCGTCCTGTCCAAAGGCGATCACGCGTCCTGCGCCAGTGTCCCGACACGACCAGACCACCGGGTCGTCACGATTGACAACGAACCAGTCGCCAGGACGCTGGTGGCGGGCAATGGCGCGCTTTGCATCCACATAGGCCTCAAATGACGGATAGCGGTCGAGATGGTCAGGCGAAATGGTCGTCAGGACGGCAATGTGCGGGCTCATTCCATGCTCATCGAGCCCTTCCAGTTGCCAACTGGACAACTCGAGGACCACCGGCGTATCTGGGCCGATTGCTGGAAGCAGTTCGAATGCCGAGCGCCCGAGATTGCCGGCTAGAACTGTCTCGGGTTTCCACTGACGCAAGATCGTCGCGCAGAGTGTCGCAGTTGTCGTCTTGCCCTTGGTACCGGTCACGCCGATGATCGGTGCGGGACAAACGCGGAAGAAGAGGGTCATCTCCATCTCGATCCGTGCGCCAGCAGCCCGCGCGAGCGCGAGCCAGGGGGACTCCCGAGGAACAGCGGGATTCCGCACCACAATCTCGGCCTCTTCAAAGTCCTCACGGCGATGCTCACCGAGGACGAAGCGCACCGGGAGATCGCGTAAGGCCTCGAGGCTGGGTCGGAGCTCCTCGGCAGACCGTAGATCGGTCACTGTGACCTCCGCACCCTGCTCGACGAGCCAGCGCGTGACGCCCAGACCGCCAGAACGCGTCCCAAGTCCCATCACGAGGACGCGCTTGCCACGGAGATCGAGCTGCTGCTCACTGGTCATGCCTGTGCTCCCGTCCCAAGCCTAGACGAGTGCCAAGGCGATCCCCAGCAGGCCTGCCATCATACTCACCAGCCAAAAGCGCATCGTGATTTGCGTCTCTGACCAGCCAAGGAGTTCGAAGTGGTGGTGTAACGGAGCCATCCGGAAGAGACGCTTGCCACCGGTCAGCTTGAAATAGGCGACCTGCAACATTACCGATACCGCTTCGGCCACGAAGACGATTCCAATCAGTGGCAAGAGTAACCACTGCCCAGTCATGAAGGCAGCCGTGGCCAGCGCCGCACCGAGCGCCAGTGACCCGGTGTCTCCCATAAAGACCTGCGCCGGATGAGCGTTGTACCAGAGGAACCCAAGGATCGCTCCGACCATCGTAAAGCAGAAGGTCACCACCTGAATCTGGCCCTGGAGGAACGCGATGATCCCGTAGGCCGTGAAAGCCACCGCGGCCGTCCCGCCCGCAAGGGTATCCAGCCCATCCGTCAAGTTCACGGCGTTGGCCGATCCAGCGATAGCAAGGACGGCGATGGGAATGTACCACAGTCCGATATCGAACTTGCCGAAGAACGGCACGTAGATACTGCGCAAACCGAGCGGGAAGTGTAGGACAAGCGCAGCGAGCAGCGAGAACAGCAAGAGCCACGCCATCTTGAAGCGCGCCGTCACCCCACCCCGTTGAGTCGTCACCAGACTCAACCGGTCGTCAATCGCACCGAGGATCGCCGTCCCAATCAGTACTCCCAGGGGCAAGAGCATGGAGAGTCGCCCAGCGAGATTGAAGATCACCGTCAGAACGACGACTGGGACGGTGAACATGAAACCGCCCATCGTCGGCGTCCCGAGCTTTGTCCGGTGTCCCTCCGGCCCCTCCACACGGATCTGCTTGCCGATGTTGTGCCGTCGCAGCCACGCAATATACGGTTTCCCGACTACGACCGTCACGGCGAAGGCGACACCCGAGAGTGCGAGCGAGAGCGCGAGGTTCTCTCCTGGATCTCGCGGCAAAACACTCCGTGAACGCATCAGCTCGAGGAGCTCCGTCACCGTTCACGCTCCTCGCTCGGTGCTCGCAACGCCTCGACAATTTCTTCCATTCGCATCCCGCGTGCTCCTTTGACCAGCACAAAATCCCCCGGCCGTAGCGTCTCACGCAACACCGCGACAAGCTCCCGACGGTCATCAGTCGCGTAGACCCGTTCTGGTGCAAGCCCCGAGGCAATCGCTTCCTCAGCGATCCAGCGCGCGCGTGGCCCCAGCGTGTAGAGACGATCGACGACCGCGGCGGCCCGCCGCCCGACCATCCGATGCCCTTCTTCCTCGTACCAGCCAAGCTCATACATGTCCCCGAAGACTGCGATGCGGCGCTGGGCCGGAATTTCCTGTAACAGCGAGAGCGCCGCCATGCAGGACGCCGGACTCGCGTTGTAGGTGTCATCAAGCAACGTCGCGCCGTTGACACCCGGCACGGTCAAGAGCCGCACCTGCACACGTGGATCACGGAAACCGGATAGCATCTCGTCGAGCGTCAAGCCAAACTCGTAGCCGACGGCGATGGCAGCCAGGGCATGATGGACGCTATGTTGCCCAAGCAGCGGCAAGCGCACCCGATTTCGTTCTCCGTAGGCGACAAGATCGAACGAGATTCCCTCTAGCCCACGGCTCTCAATGTCCTCCGCCCGAACATGGCAATCTGGAGAGAGCCCATACCAGAGGACACGCGCTCGCGTCCGCTCAGCCATCAGCCGGACGCGGAAATCGTCCCCATTGAGGACAGCAACACCATCGTCCGGCAATGATTCCGGGAGCTCGGCGATACTTTGCGCGATGCGCTCCAGTGTTCCCATGCGTGCCAGATGCGCGTGCGACACATTGGTCACTACACCGATCCGCGGCTCTGCCAGTGCACACAGTTCGCGCACTTCGCCCAACCGATATGCTTCGCCGAACTCGAGCACGACGACATCCGTGTCAGGGTTGATGTCCAGCAGATCGAGGGCAACCCCGATATCCGTGTTGAAGCTCCCTCTGCTGCGCACCACCTGGAAACGCTGCGCGAGGACCGAGGCGATGGCCTCTTTCGTACTGGTCTTGCCGACGCTCCCCGTGACCGCAACCACTGGGACATCAAAGAGTCGTCGCCAGTAGCTCGCTAACCGGAGCAACGCAGCCAGCGAATCGTCCACGACGATCAGCGGCACCCCGAGGCTCGCGAACTCTTCAGCCCGCCGCGCCTCGACAAGAGCGGCGACTGCACCATGCCGCACGGCATCGGGGATGAAATCGTGGCCATCATGCCGTTCGCCCCGCACCGCGACAAAAAGGTCGCCTGGCTGGATCGAGCGCGAATCATGCCAGACACGTCGGAAGAGCAGGTCGGGCGCGGCCGAGCCTCGCAAGACGCCCTTCGTGCCCTCGAGCACGTCCCGCAGGCCGATCATGGCCGTCCCCCTTCTCCCGTCACGCTGTTGACTGGCTGTGACGGTGGAATCCCGTAAAGCAAGAGCAGTTGCCGAAAAACTTCGGCGAACGCTGGGCCGGCGGCCCGCTCACCCCAGGGCGATCCCTTGGGCCGGTCGATCTTGACCAATACGCAGAACCGCGGGTTCTCCACTGGTCCATACCCGATCACCGAGGCGATGGTTGCCCCCTCACCGCGCTCATAACCGTGTGGCCCTGGAATTTCCGCCGTTCCCGTCTTCGCAGCGATCCGGTACCCCGGGATGCGAAAGCGTGTCGAGTAGCTGTCCATCACCTCTGCGAGCATCTCACTCAGCGTGCGTGCTGTCTCCTCACGGATCACTCGTCGTACCGGGGTCGGCTGAGTCACTTGGATTCGCTGCCCATCCCGGATCTCCTGCACAATGTAGGGCCGCATCAACACGCCCCCGTTAGCGATTGCCGAAACAGCAGTCACCAGCTGCAACGGCGTCACCGCAATCCCCTGCCCAAACGCGTTTGTATAGAAGGTCGTCAACGACCAGCCCGCTGTCCCCGGTCGGTTGACAATCCCCTCCACCTCACCCGGCAAATCGACTCCGGTTGGTTGCCCGAAGCCAAACCGCTCGACTCCGTCATAGAATCTCTCTGGCCCAAGCCGGTCAACGACCTCCATTGCGCCGACATTGCTTGAGTGGATCAAGACCTCTGTCATCGTTTCCGGACCGAACTCCTGGAGCAGAGCATTGTAGATACGCGTCCCGTCAGGGAGTTCCCGATAGGCACCTCCATCGACGACAGTCTGCGGGGTCACAACGCCAGCGTCGAGCCCGAGCGCCATGGTGATCACCTTGAAAGTAGAACCCGGTTCATACGTCGCGCTGACCGAGGGATTGACAAACAGGGCTGGATCACTGACGGCTGTGAACCGATTTGGGTCAAATGAGGGGCGATTGGCCATTGCCAAGATCGCTCCGGTTCGAACATCCATGACGATAATCGTTCCTCCAGCAGCCCGCTGCTCCTGGATCGTGCGATCGAGCACCGATTCGGCGATATATTGCACCGCACTATCGATCGTCAGGACGAGCGTCGCGCCGTCTTTCGGTGGGTTCCAGGAGCTCTGCCCCAACGCGATCACATTCCCAGCGAGATCGCGCTCACCGACGAGCTGGCCCGGGATGCCCCCAACGACGCTGTCATATGCCGCCTCTAATCCGTAGGCCCCGCGATATTCCCAGTTGACGAAGCCAAGCACCTGCGAGGCGAAATCACCCATCGGGTAGGCTCGCTTCGGTTCTGGATCCAACACGATACCTGGGAGTTCCAAAGCACGAATTTGGGCCGAGACCTCCGGATCGAGCTGACGTTGAAGCACGACCCACTCCCGGCCGGGTTGTGTCAGCGCCGCTTCAATGTCCTCGGCTGAACGTCCGATCAAGGGTGCAAGGAGCTGCGCCGTCCGATGTGGATCCTCCACCTGACGGACGATTGCCGAGACACGATCAGCCGGTATATCCGTCGCCAGCACACGTCCCCTGGCATCGAGGATATCCCCGCGGTGCGCCGGCACGATGTCCTCACGATAGCGGAACGCTTCGGCACGCTGCGCGAGAACCGGCCCCTGGAGCACAGCAAACGACACCACCCGGTAGCTGACCGCGCCGCTGAACAGCACAAAGGCAGCCAAGAGCACGCGAAGACGGCGCGCCGACAGCCCGTTCATGGCTCATCCCCCGCTTGTGCGCGTCCGATACCAAGGAGCGCGTCGTTTGCTCGCTGCCACCACGGTGCGCGTGGAGGTTCGGTCGGGGTCGGGGTCGGTAGTACGGGCGAGCGCTCAACCTCGAGCGGCTCGACTCGCCGGAGTGGCACCATGCCATACTCGCGCGTGGCAAGCTCGTAAATCCGGGCGAGGGACTGGCGTCGGGCCAGTTCGTAACGCAGGGCCGCCGCTTCGAGAGCGACGGAATCGCGCTGGTGTTGGAGCGCTGTGAGTTCGTACCCAAGTTCCACCACCCGACTCGTCTGCTCAAGGTAGAGCAGGCATAGGCCAGCCAACGCTCCCACCAGCACCAGGGTTAACGCGAGCCAAGCCCGACCGCGTCGCCGCACGATTGGACGGCCGACCGGTTGCGGGCGAGAGCCCGTGACCGACCGTACACCTTCCGCCACCATCACCTCACACCCGCTCCGCAGCGCGCAGCCGGGCGCTCCGGCTGCGCGGGTTTCGTGCGACTTCCTCCGCTGACGGGCGTACTGCCCGCGGCGTCAGGATCCGCAAGCGCGGGACGTGCCCGCAGACGCAGATCGGGGTCCCCGGCGGGCAGAGACAAGCCGACGCCTCCCGCCGCATAAACTGTTTGACGATTCGGTCTTCTAAGGAGTGGAAGGCGATGACCACCAGCCGCCCACCCGGACGGAGTAACTCGAGCGCCTGTTCCAGCCCGGACGCCAGAGCCTCCAGTTCCTCGTTCACCGCGATCCGCAGTGCCTGGAAGACCCGCGTCGCTGGATGAATACGCTCGCGCCGGGTACCCACAACCCGCTCGACGAGTTCGGCCAGCTGCGTCGTCGTCTCAATGGGTCGGCGTGCCCGCTCCGCGACGATTGCACGCGCGATGGCCCGAGCCCGAGGCTCCTCACCGTAACGCCAGAAAAGGTCAGTGAGCTCCTCGACCGACCAGGTATTGACGATCACCGCCGCAGGAGTTCCCTGTGTCGGATCGAACCGCATATCGAGGGGGCCAGGGAGTTGGAACGAAAACCCCCGCCGCGGGTCAGCAAGCTGGTCGGAAGACAGGCCAAGGTCGAAGAGCACCCCGTCGACTGCATCGAACCCGTATTGACGGGCCAATCGGGCCAGTTCACGGAAATTTCCGTGACAAGGAATGAGCCGACCAGGGTATCGCTCGGCAAGGGCTTGGGCACGCTCGACGGCCGCCGGATCCGCGTCCAGGGCAAGCAGGCGACCATCCGGCGCACTCGCTTCGAGGATGGCACGAGCGTGGCCGCCGCCTCCGAACGTTCCATCAACATATCGTCCGCCGGGGCGCGGTGCCAAGTAGGTCAACACCTCATGCAAGAGTACCGGCTCATGGATCGTCGTCGACGCCGACTTGTCTGCGAGGGGAAGAGCGTTTTCGGGCATGGCTTGCCCGGCTCCGTTCGGCATCAGATCAGGCTCGCCAGGCGCTGAGCGATCGATGGGCCCTCAGCTGCCAGAAGTTCGGCCTGCGTGGCCCATCCCTCCGGACTCCAGATTTCGATATAGGAGTGCACTCCCACGACGATGGCTTCACGGTCAAGCCCGGCGTACTCCCGGAGTTCGGGTGGGATGAGGATGCGCCCCTGACGGTCGAATTCGACGATTGTCGCCTCGGCAAAGACCATACGACGAAATGCGCGAGCATCCGGGTCGCTGATTGAGAGAGAAGAGACCTTCTCGGCCAGCGGCTGCCAGGAGGCCATTGGGTAGAGCGTAAGACAGCGATCGATCCCGCGCGTGAGTACCCCTTGACCACGAAACGCCTCGCGGAAGCGAGCCGGAATGGCCAGCCGCCCTTTCTCGTCGATCGCGTGGGTGTATCGCCCGAGGAACACGACTGCTGCCCTCGTCGCTCAGACCTGCGGGGGAACGATCGCCGGGTACTTTTCCACAGGAGCCCCCACTTATCCCCACCTTCCCCCACAGTTGTCCACAAGCATATGCACGGACACCCCACCGCGCAAGCACCTTCTGTCTACTACCGCCGCTGTTCGTACAGACTGTCCGGACACGCCGGAGGTGGCATGAGCCACCACGTATCCGGCGTCCTGCCAACTCCGGTGTATCCCCACACGGCCCAGCGAGCTCCCAACTCGCCGGAGGCAACAAGCTGAGCGCTAGCGGTCAGGTGCTTCTCGTGGCTGGCGTTCACCGGTTTCGCTGCTTGTGGGGTGCTGGTTTCCTTTCAGTCACTCGGAGCGATCGGCTCCGGGACTGCTTCACTAGAGGGGTCGGCACAAACATCACAGGTACTGCCAGGATGAATCGGAGTGAGCAATGTACCCCACGTTGCTCGGCGCGGCCAGTCGTTTCCAACCCAGTTCCTCAGACTCGTTCCTCACCTGTACTGTGAAGAGAGCACGGGACACTCCGGTCTTGAGATCAGCGGTGCGTCCAAGGAGCAAAGAGCACCGACGGCCAGCTCGACCTGACCGTTTCGAACTACTTTGAGCCATCATCACGCGGCGGTGCGACCATCTGAGCCTGAGACTCCGTTCCGCTGCCGATGATTCGTCTCCTTTCGCCAAGGGCCGACCCTTTGTTTGCTGTTTTGACCGGCGCTGAGCGGGGATGAGCCCCGCCATGCGACCAGCCTCGCCGTCACCCCGGCGGCACCCCAATCCAGCGTTTCGCCCCCGGCGTACGCGGTCGCTGTGAGACGCGGACGCAACCCTTTCAACCCCACACCACCTGACACCGCCCAAGGAGGTGGTGTCCCCACGCCCAGCGCCGACTTCCCGACCACCCACACCCTCGCGGGCGCACCGGCCTCCGTCCCAGCCTCCAGGGGCTACATCCAGCCCGAACCCTTCTCGACGTGCCGGACTAGATGCCGGTGCCAGCGGTTTTCCATCGCCACCCTTGTGTGTCCCCAGCTCTCTGCGCCGGCGGGTCCGATGAATCGGGCTCCTACCCGAACTTGCGTGTGGTCATACCGTAGGGGCGTCATTTACGGCACCCGCAACCCCGCAGGGGCTGCATCACCCTGCGAGTTCCACAGGCCGACAGGCGTGACGAATTGCGGTCCAGCGTTGATATGAGCGTAGTCCACAGCACCCACCACTACCCGGACACTGTTCCTGGCGCCCGTATACCTGAGGGCGCGACCTGCCAACGGCCACTCAAGGGAGGCGGTCAGACGGGTGGCATCGGGTAGAACGCACAGCAGGCGACGTCACCACGACTCTATCCGCCTCCTGTGTCCCTCCCTGTCGACCAGCCAGCGCGAGGCCGGACAGGCTTGCGGATAAAGACGCGGTGCCTCGGGACCAGGGCACCCCTCCGCTGCGACTGTGGCCAGAAACTTGCCACGGTGCGCAACTCCCGAAAGACCTGCCTACGCGCGGCTGGGACGCTCAGCACCTATCGTCAGCTGGACCGACTGGCGGCCGCAACCAATTCCGGCCGCTCCGAGACGAGCAGGGAAGGGGTCTGAATCGGCCAGAGCAATCTTCGTCCGGATGTGGGCGTCACCCCGGTTTATCCTAGGAGCTTCCCCTGCGGTTCAAGGCACGCGCGCTGCAAGCGTTGACGAGCACGAGAGGGAGATCGGCCGAGACTTGCCCGCCCCACTATTGGTCGCCCCGACAAAGCGCGAAAGTACGCTGGTCCGGGGCACGTCGAGGTAGCGCCCCCAGGAGCAGGGGAAACGTGAGGAGCAGCTGCGGGAACGCAGCGGTTCCCATACATCGAGGAGGCAGCCCGAGGGCATGCGCGCCAGAGGCGACACCGCAAACCACAGGCGCTGGTCGGCACGAAACCACCCGTGGCGCCACACCCGGCAGAGCCGCTCAGTGACTGCTGCCCTCCGGCACTTCCACGAGCTCGGTCAACACCCCATGGCAGGACTCGTGATGGATAAAGGCCACTGGGAGTCCATGCAACCCGATCACCGGCTCTCGGTGGATAAGCTGGAATCCCTGCGCCTCCAGCTGTGCCAGTGCCGTACGGATATCCCGGACGGCGTAGGCGACATGGTGAATTCCGCCACGCTTGGCGAGGAACCGCCCCAAGTCTGACTCCGGGTCCTTCGGCTCGAAGAGCTCGACGTGGCTTTCCCCGCCGTGGAAGAGTGCCACCCGCGTGTGTGGGAAATCCTTGACCCCATCGAATGCGAGACCGAGTTTCTTGTAGTCCTCTATCGCCTCGTCCAAGTTCCCCACCACGATCCCGATATGATGGATCCCGATCACCGGCACCGGTACCATGCGTCAGTTCTCCCCTCGACCGTCCAACCTGTGCGACACCGCCAGGATAGCACGGCTCGCCAGCAATTGGTATAGGGCTCAACCAACAGGGCGTCTATCGTCGCCCTGTCCCCGTGCGCCGCACGGGGACGTTGGCTACCAGGCGCTCGCCGCCTTCACCTCGGACGATGCTGATCTCGATCCGATCCGCGTCAATGTCGAGGTGACGCGAGAGGATCTGGCACATCTCGGAGCGGATCGCCTCCAGGACGTCTGGTGTCACCTTGACGTGGTCGTACACCAACACTTCTACCAGACGTTGTTTCGCGACCTGCGCGCTGCCCCGCGGTGCTCGGCCCGACCCGCGACCGAAGAGCGTGTCCAACCAACCCATCCGCTATCCCTCCTCGCTCCTCAGGCTCGACCACCGAAGCCGAGCGCGCGCAGCATCCGTCGCCAAACCCCGTTGGGGACTTCGAGCGGCTGGAACGGGACGTCCTCACCCAGCAGCCGCGCTGCGATGTCGCGGAAGGCCTGCCCAGCTCGCGACTGCGGATCAAGCGCCACCGGCTCGCCGCGGTTGGTTGCCGTGACAATCGACTCGTCCGCCGGCACGACGCCAATGAGCGGAATGGCCAGGATCTCCAGCACGTCGTCGACCGAGAGCATATCCCCGCGTCGGACGAGCTCCGGATCGATCCGGTTGACAATCAGCCGCGGCGGTGGCAATTCAGCTGCCTCCACCAGGCCAACGATCCGGTCGGCATCGCGCACCGCCGAGACTTCGGGGTTCGTCACGACCAACACTTCGTCGGCTCCGGCAATCGCGTTGCGGAATCCTCGCTCGATGCCGGCCGGCGAGTCGATGAGAATGAAGTCGAACTGCTGGCGGAGCTCGTCACACAGTTCCCGCATCTGCTCCGGCGAGACCGCTTCCTTGTCGCGTGTCTGGGCAGCCGGGATCAGGGCCAAATTCGCCAGCCGCTTGTCGCGGATCAGTGCTTGGCGCAGCCGACATCGTCCCTCCACAACATCCACAATGTCGTAGACGATCCGGTTCTCCAACCCCAGCACAATGTCCAGGTTCCGGAGGCCGATATCGGCATCGACAAGGACAACCGACTTGCCTCGGGCGGCGAGGGCTGCGCCGACATTGGCGGTCGTCGTCGTCTTGCCCACACCGCCTTTCCCCGACGTGATGGTAATAACCCGACCGTTGCGATCCTGCTGCTCCTCCACCGCACCCCTCCTGCTGGCGCGTCTGTCTCAGCGTCGCTCGATTCGCCACGGTTCGATGATGATTTGCCCATCGGCCACGCGCGCGAGTGCTGGCGCATCGAGGTGCTGCGCACCCCGATCGGGAGCTCGCGCCACCAGGTTGGCGATGCGCAGCTGCATCGGCGCCAGCCGCAGCGCCGCGATGACTGCTTCGGTGTCTCCGTTGCGTCCGGCATGCACCGTCCCACGCACCACGCCCCACACCAGCACGTCACCGCCCGCAACGACCAGCGCGCCCGGATTGACGTCGCCGATAAGCACAAGGTGTCCAGCCGCTTCTACCGACATTCCCGAGCGGAGTGTCCGTCGCACGTAGGTCGCGTTCCCGTCCGCTTCCTCCTCACTTCCTGGTGCGATGAGCCGTAACCGCCGTGCAGGTTCGGCCCCCTCCGTCCGGTATCCCCAGCGAGCCAATCGCTCGCGATACTCGGCCGTCCCAGCGCTGATCGCCTGCACCCGCACACCACGTGCATCCAGCACCTGCTGGAGTGCCACGATTTCGTCCAGCACCGGCTCGCGCTCGGTGAAATCAAGCGTCAGTGCGGCCCCGCGGAAGAACGCCGCACGTGTCTCCAGGAGGTCACGGACCTGGGCAAGGACAGCGGCGAACGGCACAGTTGGCGGGAGCAGGAGCCGCACGCCGTCTTGCGTGCCGCGCACACGCACCGCAGCCTCGGCTCGTTGACCATCCAACATTGCTGCCCCTCTCACCTCCCGCGCTCACGCGGCGCGTCCGAAATAGGTCGCCAGGATTCGGTCAGCCACCGGTACAGCGAAGGTCGCCCCCTCTCCGCCGTCACGGATCAGCACGAGGACAAGCACTTCCGGATCGTCGTAGGGAGCAAAAGCGGTAAACCAGGCGTGCGACTTCTTGTACCGCCCGCCCTCCGCCTCGCCATACTCGGCGGTGCCTGTCTTCCCCGCGATCGGGATATCGTCGCCCGTCCGCACGAACTTCCCTTTCGCCGTACCATCCGTGACCGTCCGGCGCATCCCGCGCCGGACCGTCTCGATATGCTCCGGGGCGATCGCCAATTGCCGAACCGCTTCCGGCTCGAACCGCCGCACTACCTGACCGGCCGCGTCGCGCAGTTCCTTGACGATCCGTGGTCGATAGTACGTCCCTCCATTGGCGATCGCGGCCAACGCGCAGGCCAACTGCAACGGCGTACAGGCCAGGTGCCCCTGGCCGATGGAGACGTTTATAGTATCCCCGACCGACCAGTATTCCCGCAACGTCTGGAAGAGCCAACGGGGATTCGGTACCAGCCCATCCGCCTCACCAGCAAGTTCAATGCCGGTCGCTTGGCCAAAACCGAACACCTCGCGCAAGTACTTCTCGATCCGCTCAATCCCGAGCCCCTCGAAATAGTGCTTTTCTGGATCGCCAGGGATGTAGTAGTGGAGCGGTTCGGTCCCGCCTTCCGGAGTCTGCCCCGGTGCCCCGACGTTGTAGAAGAAGACGTTGCACGACTGCGCGATCCCATCGAGCACCTGGATCTCACCGTGTCCCGTTGCCAGCCAGCACACGTAGGTATTGCCACCCTGCTCGTCCCAGACCGTCGGCACACGGATCGACCCACGGCAGGTATATGTGGTTTGCGTGGTGATCACTCCTTCCTGGAGCGCAGCACACGCCAGGAGCGGCTTGACCGTCGAGCCTGGGGGGAATTCTCCACTGATCGCAAAATTGACGAGCGGGTGAAACGGATCATCCAACAGCGCCTGGTATTCGGTCTGGGTCAGGCCGCGCACGAACCGCGCATTGTCGTAGGTTGGCAGTGACACCAGCGCCAGGAGTTCTCCCGAGCGTGGATCGAGCACAATGGCCACACCCGAGCCAACCGGATCACGCCCTTTCTCGCGTGCTGCACGGTCAGCCTCGCGGATCCCCTCGGCGAGCGCCTGGGTGACGGCCCGTTGCAATTCAGCATCGATCGTTAGGACTACCGTCAGTCCAGGTACCGGGTCACGTCGGCGCCCTGGCACCTCGCCCACAACAACGTTGCGCGCATCCACTTGGACCCAGCGCCCGCCGTGCTGCCCCCGTAGCACCTCCTCCATCGCCTGCTCGACGCCACCACGCCCCACGCGGTCGTCCGGTCGGTAGGGGTTGGCCGGACTGTCGCCACCTGCCGCTTCGTACTCTTCTTTGGTGATCGGGCCTACGTAGCCAAGGATATGTGAGAAGTCTGGTCCACCCGGATATTCACGCACCAACGTGTCGTCCGTCACACGGATACCTGGGAGCGCCGTCGGATTGGCCGCCAGCGTCAAGGCGAGCTCGCGCGGAACATCCTCCGCCAGTGCCACCGGCACGGCACTCCCTGCCGCCGCCGCTGCCAGATAATCGAAGCGGTTCAGCACGTGGACGCCCGGCAGCCGCTTCGCAGCCTCGCGCAGCGAGGCTGCCTCCTCGGGTCGCAGCTTCTCCCGGACAACGACATAACGCTGGTCTTTCGGCGCAGAGAAGACCTTACCCGCTACTTCGGCTCCCGGTACGTTGAGCACTTCGGCTAGCTCGTCCAGTACTGCCCGTTCGTTCCCCGGCGGAAGCGCCGGACGATTCACTACCAGGAGCTCGTCGAGCCCCAGCGCAGTGGTCAGCTGCTCGCGAATCCGTTCGCGCTCCACCTCATCATCCGGCAGTTCAGCTGGAACCAGCCAGACGGTCCAACTCCGCCGGTTACGCGCCAGGACTTCGCCGTTGCGGTCCAAGATCAGCCCGCGTGGAGCACGTAATGGCTCAAACCGCACCATGCTGCCTTGAGCCGCCGCTTGGTACCGCGGCCGCTCGCGCAGCTGCATCAGGCCGAGCTTGGCCAGCACGGCACCAAAGCCGAGCACCATAGCACCGCGCAGCAGGAACACACGCCGCGTCAGACGCTGGTCACGCCCCGGCTCCGGCGTCTCTGGTGGCACGATCGACTTGGGAGCGGGAAGATCCAGCCCACGCCGGGAAACTTTAGTGCGCACGTCGCACCCCCGCTCGCCCCAGCAGGGCAACGACCCCATACACGACTGGCACCGCGATGACGTTGAGAAGACCAACCAACACAGCTGTCACCATCGCGTCCAGCCAAGCCTCGGCCGAACCTGGCCATCGCAAAAGTATGAGAAGGAAGCGATACGCGAGCGTGAGTCCACCCACGAGTCCCATCAACGGGAGAAGCGCACTCCGATACATGCTGCGCCGGGCAGCCGAGCCGGCAAACACTGCCGGCAGCAATGCAAGGACGTGCGCACCAAGCGGGCTCGCCGTGAGCAGGTCGAAGAGTACGCCCCCTGCAATCGCCCAGGCAACGCCAGCACCGAGCCCCTCTAATGCGCTAGCCACGAGGACGATCCCCAGCACAAAATCCGGGAACAGGCCAAAGGGTGTCACGCGCGGGAGCACCGTGACCTCGAGCACAGCCGCTCCAAGGAGGAGCGTCGCGATCACCAGCTGCCGCACCAGACCGCACTCCGACCACTCGTTTGCAGTCCCGGCAATCGTACCACGCTGTCGCTCACGTTCCAGGCGGTCGGGCTGTCTCCAGCACCCGCACCTGCAGCTCCGCTCCCGGCATTCCGCTTCTCCGGAGCGCCTCAATCGTCTGCTCGACCGGATAAGCGACCCGTCGGAAGGTCACGCCCCATCGCTCGCCGTTCCACTCCAACACCGTGTAGGCCGCCCGCTGGTCGCCGTCAAACGGGAGTCCCACACTCCCGACCGCGACCACCAGCCGACCGTCGAGCTCCCAGCGCACTTGCACGTGGATGTGCCCATAGGCAAGCGCCGCCCCGCCGGAGCGCTCGAGCAGTTCCTCAAGCTGCTCACGCGGCGCGTTTGGCGGCACCACTGGGTGTGCGCTCCAAGGCGTCGCATGGACCACCACAAGTACCGCCCCGGTCGGCGCTGGTACTGCGTAGCGCAGGGGCAGCGACGCGAGGTACTCCACTTGCTCGCGTGAGAGCCGCTCGGCGCACCACCGGTAGCGTTCAGCCATGGCCGGGTTCTCAAGGTGCCGCAGCCGTGGGTCATCAACCTGCGCCGGCCGGGTACCACCGGTCGCGACCTCCACGAGGAACTCGTCGGTGTTCCCGCGGACTGCCGGAATCCCACGGCTGCGGACGAGATCGATACACTCGCCCGGCCACGGCCCGCCAAAGGCGAAGTCGCCCGCCATCACCACCAGATCCGGCCCCAGCCGCTCAATGTCCTGTAACACCGCCTCGAATGCCGGGAGGTTCCCGTGTGTGTCAGAAATCACTGCCACCCGCATCGGTCGGTCTACTCCTCGCTTGGCTCTGACCCTGCCGGTGCCACGCACCAGCAGCAAGCGTACCGCGTTTAGTAGAGTGAACGGGCGAAGGGAATTGGTGGAGTCGGAGGGAACGCGTGACCACACCGGGTACTCAAGCGAGCGAAGCGATCGCATGGATGCCGAGCGAGGGACGCCGACGCGTCGTTATAGCGCGGGTCAGTCCCGAACTCGACTGTGGACGGTTCCCGGTCAAACGGATTGTCGGCGACGAACTCGTCGTCGAGGCAGACATTTTCGCTGACGGACACGACGAACTCGCCGCCATGCTCCGGTACCGTGGCCCGGGGATGGAAGACTGGCACGAGGTTCCGATGACCTTCCTCAGCAACGACCGCTGGCGGGCAAGTTTCACCGTGACGGAACTCGGTGTCTGGGAGTACACGGTTGTTGCCTGGATTGATCGTTTTGCGACCTGGCAGCGTGACCTGCAAAAGCGGCTCGATGCGGGGCAGGACGTCACGGTTGACCTTCTGATCGGCGCCGAACTCGTTGAAGCGACCGCAGCGCAGGCAAGTGATGCCGATGCGGCCTGGTTGCGACACGCGGCCACCTCTCTGCGGCAGGGGCCGGACGCGATCGTTGTTGCGCGCTCACCAGAACTCGCTGCGCGCATGCGACGAGCCGATCCCCGTCCCTTCATGGCTGAGTACCCGCGCGTCCTGCGCGTTGTTGTCGACCGTGAACGCGCGCGCTTCAGCACGTGGTATGAACTGTTCCCGCGCTCCTGTTCCCCAGAACCGGGTCGGCACGGAACGTTCCGGGACTGCGAGGCGTGGCTCCCACACATCGCCGAACTCGGCTTCGACGTTCTGTACCTCCCGCCTATCCATCCGATCGGTCGCACCCACCGGAAGGGGAAGAACAATAGTCTTGTCGCCGGGCCGGATGATCCTGGCAGTCCGTGGGCAATCGGCAGTGAGGAAGGTGGGCACGATGCCGTTCATCCCCAGCTTGGCACACTCGAGGATTTCCGACGGTTCGTGGCCCGCGCCCGCGACTACGGCATCGAAATCGCGCTCGACCTTGCCTTCCAATGCTCGCCCGACCACCCGTACGTCCGCGAGCATCCTGAGTGGTTCCGTCGTCGCCCCGACGGCACCATCCAGTACGCTGAGAACCCGCCGAAGAAGTATCAGGACATCTATCCCTTCGATTTCGAGTCACCCGCCTGGCGGGAGCTGTGGCTGGAACTCCTCAGAATTGTGTATTTCTGGATCGAGCAAGGTATCCGTATCTTCCGGGTCGACAACCCGCACACGAAGCCGTTCGCCTTCTGGGAATGGCTAATCGACACAGTCAAGCGAGACTACCCGGAGGTGATCTTCCTCTCCGAGGCGTTCACCCGCCCCAAGGTGATGTATCACCTGGCCAAACTCGGCTTCACCCAGTCATACACCTACTTCGCCTGGCGGAATACCAAGAGGGAGCTCGAGGCCTACTTCACCGAACTCACCCAGACCGAGGTGCGTGAGTTCTTCCGGCCCAATCTCTGGCCCAATACTCCCGATATCCTGACCGAGTTCCTGCAGACCGGCGGCCGACCAGCCTTCCTCATCCGCCTGATCTTGGCTGCCACGCTCGGGGCAAGCTACGGTATCTACGGGCCGCCGTACGAACTCTGCGAAGCGACGCCGCTTGCTCCTGGGAGTGAAGAGTACCTAGATTCGGAAAAATATGAGATCCGGCACTGGAAACTCGACTCACCGCACTCGATCGCGCCGGTCATTGCCCGCGTCAACCGAATCCGACGGGAGAACCCGGCACTCCAGCAGGACTGGACACTGCGGTTCCATCCGGTCGACAACGATGAGCTGATCGCATACTCCAAGACCAGTCGCGATGGGCAGAACGCGATCGTCACAGTGGTCAATCTCGACCCACACCATCGGCATGCAGGCTGGGTCACACTCGATCTGGCCGCCCTCGGGATCACGCCAGAGACGCCCTACCAGATGCACGATCTTTTAAGCGGTGAGCGATACATCTGGCATGGGCCACGGAACTACGTGGAACTTGATCCACACATCATGCCGGCGCATATCTTCGCTGTCCGTCCACGCATCCGGTCGGAGCACGATTTTGAATACTACGAGTGAGGGGCTTCTATGGCGGTCAAGGTCGCCGAACGTCGTCGAGCCACACCGGTACCACAGCTTCCCGACGATCCACTCTGGTACAAGGACGCCATTATTTACGAGCTCCACGTCCGCGCCTTCTACGATAGCAACGGGGACGGAATTGGTGACTTCCCAGGACTCACACAAAAACTTGACTACCTCGAAGACCTCGGGATCACCGCTGTCTGGCTCTTACCGTTCTACCCGTCACCGCTCCGTGACGACGGATACGACATCGCCGACTATACGGACGTCCATCCCGCCTATGGCACCCTCCGCGACGTCAAAGAGTTCATCCGCGAGGCACATCGGCGCGGGATCCGGGTTATCACCGAGCTCGTCCTCAACCACACGTCTGACCAGCATCCGTGGTTCCAACGGGCACGGCGCGCGGCACCCGGCAGTGTCTGGCGCAACTTCTACGTCTGGAGCGACACGCCGGAAAAGTACAAAGAGGCCCGCATTATCTTCAAGGACTTCGAGACTTCCAATTGGGCGTGGGATCCGGTGGCCAAAGCCTACTACTGGCATCGCTTCTACTCGCATCAACCCGACCTCAACTACGACAACCCAGCGGTGCGTCGTGCCATCCTCCGCGTCGTCGACTTCTGGATGCGCCTTGGTGTCGACGGGATGCGGCTTGATGCCGTGCCATATCTCTATGAGCGTGAAGGGACGAACTGCGAGAACCTGCCCGAGACCCACGCTTTCTTGAAGGAGCTCCGCCGTTACGTTGATAGTCGTTACCGCAATCGCATGCTTTTGGCCGAGGCAAACCAGTGGCCGGAAGACGCGGTCGCCTATTTTGGGCAGGGCGACGAGTGTCATATGGCCTTTCACTTTCCGCTGATGCCGCGCCTCTTTATGGCAATCCGTATGGAAGACCGCTTCCCGATCGTCGATATCCTGTCCCAGACCCCGCCCATTCCGGAAACTGCTCAATGGGCCCTATTCCTGCGCAATCACGACGAGCTGACGCTCGAGATGGTTACCGACGAAGAGCGCGACTACATGTATCGCGTCTATGCTCGTGATCCAGTTGCCCGTATCAACCTTGGCATCCGCCGGCGGCTTGCGCCGCTCCTCGGGAACAACCGGCGCCGCATCGAGCTGATGAATGGCCTACTCTTCTCGCTCCCTGGCACCCCGGTCATTTACTACGGTGACGAGATCGGGATGGGGGACAATGTCTATCTTGGGGACCGGAACGGCGTGCGCACGCCGATGCAGTGGAGCGCCGACCGCAACGCTGGCTTCTCTACCGCACCGCGCCAGCGCCTCTATTTGCCAGTGATCGTCGATGCCGAGTACCACTACGAGGCGGTCAATGTCGAAGCGCAGCAGGCAAATCCCCATTCGCTGCTCTGGTGGATGAAGCGACTGATCGCGCTCCGGAAACAGTTTAAGGCGTTCGGGCGCGGGTCGTTCGAGTTCATCCCGGTCGACAACCGGAAAGTCTTGGCTTATGTCCGCCGCTACGAGCAGGAAACGATCCTCGTCGTTGCAAACCTCTCCCGCTTTGTCCAGTGGGCTGAACTGGATCTTTCGGCCTATCGTGGCCTGGTTCCGATAGAACTCTTCGGTCGTATCGAGTTCCCGCCGATCGGCGAAGAGCCGTATCGGGTTATGCTTGGCCCGCACAGCTTCTACTGGTTCAGCCTCGAGCGCCCGCGCGCCGGCGAAGAGCTGCTCGTGGTGACACCGAGTGAGCTCCCGGTCATTCCGGTACGGGAGCGCGAGGGGACACTGGACCTCAGCACGGCGCAGCGCGCGCTTTTGGATGAACTCCCACGCTACCTTCGGGCGCGGCGCTGGTTTGCGGGTAAGGCCCGGCGGATCAAGCAGGTACGGATCGCTGATCAGATACCGCTTCCCGTCGACGGGGTAGCGGCAACCCTCCTCCTTATCTCCGTCGAGTACACCGAGGGCGATCCGGAACTGTATGTCCTGCCGCTGGCCATCGCCCGCGGCGATCTTGCACGCGAACTCATCGAACGCACACCACATGCCGTCATTGCGCGTGCGTTACCCGACGAAACGGCTCTCCTCGTCGACGCGCTCGCGGTTCCCTCGTTCAGCCGCAGTCTCGTCGAGCAGATCGGTCGCCGGCGACGTTTCCGGGGAGAGCACGGCACGGTGGTCGCACAGCCGACGACCGCGTTCCGTCGCTTGGTCTGGCCGGGCACACCGCTCCCCGAACCAGTGCTCGGTCGCGCGGAACAAAGCAACACCTCTGTGATCTTCCCAGAACGGGTCCTCCTCAAGCTCTACCGGAGGATCGAACCTGGCCCGAACCCAGAACTCGAGCTCGAACGAGCGCTGACCGAGCGACTTGGTTTTCGATACGTCCCGCCTCTGGCCGGCAGCCTCGACTATCGGCCGGCGAGCGGCGAGGCGATGACGCTTGCCGTGTTGCTCGGCTATGTACCGAATGAGGGTGACGCTTGGCAGTACACGCTGGACATGCTTGCTGGATTCCTTGAACGCGCCCTCGCTTACAGCGAAGAGCCCCCGTCTCTCGGTTTGGATGCTGAAGCCCTCTTGGCCCGCGCGGCAAGCTCCCCGCCGCCGATCGTCTATGAGTTGATTGACACGTATGTCGAGTCCGCCTATCTCCTCGGCCAGCGCACCGCTGAACTCCACCGAGCACTCGCCAGCCTTACCGATGATCCCGCGTTTGCACCGGAACCGTTCTCGATGCTCTACCAGCGCTCGCTCTACCAGGCAATGCGCAGTCAGCTGCTGCAGACCTTCACCCTCTTGCGGGATCGGCTTGCCCAGCTTCCCGAGAATGTCCGCAGCGAGGCCGAGACTGTCCTCCAACGCGAACGCGAGATCGTCCAAGTCTACCAGCGATTGCTGCAGCAGCTTCTACCGGCCCAGCGCATCCGTTGCCATGGTGACTACCACCTCGGGCAGGTGCTCTATACCGGTCGCGACTTCGTCATCATCGACTTTGAGGGGGAGCCAGCTCGCCCGCTCAGCGAGCGGCGGCTCAAGCGCTCGCCGCTGACCGATGTCGCTGGCATGCTCCGCTCGTTCCACTATGCTGCCTCGGCAACCCTGTTCGACCAACTGCAGCGTGGTCTGCTGCACGACACGGCACGGGCAGAGGCGTGGCTTCGCTTCTGGTACGGTTGGGTCGCCGCAGTTTTCCTGCAGGGCTATCTTGAGGGCTTGCAATCCACAACGCTGATCCCCAATGACCCGAAACAGCTAGCGGTGCTGCTCGAAGCCTACTTGATGGACAAGGCGATCTACGAGCTCCGCTATGAGCTGGGACACCGGCCAGGCTGGCTCGCAATCCCGCTCCGCGGCATCCTCGAGCTGCTCCGCGCCCGGGAGGGTGGTGCATGAACCGGTTCGCTGCCCTCCGCGCACTGGCTCACGATGCCGGCCTCCAGCTCGCCTACCGTGACATCGCCGGAGTGCGGCAGGTCGCCCGTGTAGAACAGCTCCTTGCGACGCTCCGTGCCCTCGGCATTCCGATCCGTACGCCTGAAGAAGCAGCGACGCTGCTGCGGGAGCGGTGGCAAGCACGCTTGGAGCGACGCTGTGAGCCGGTGCACGTCTGGACACACGGACGGGGAACACCTCGTCTCCGTCTGCTTCTCCCAGCAGAACCTCGTGGCCGCTTCGAACTTCTTGTCCGCAGCGAGAACGACGACGTGCTCCACCTCGTCGTCTCCAGCGAGGAACTCACCACTGTGCAGCCGGCAGCACCTCTCGCGCCCAGCCTTGACTTCACCTGCATGCAGGTCGAGCTGCCACTTCACTATCGGCTGCCGATCGGGTACCACGAGGTGGAGATCGCTTGTCCAGATGGTCGAATCACTCGCACGCTCTTGATGGTACGCCCGGCGACTGTACGACCTCCGGAAGATGTCGGGCTTAACTCTGTTTGGGGCGTCTTCCTCCCGCTGTACGCCGCTTGGCGTGAGGAGCCGCGCGACGGAGCGACCTACCGACGACTCCAGGAACTTGCAGCTTGGACGCGCCAGTGCGGTGGTGCGCTCGTGGGAACCCTCCCGCTCCTGCCCACGTTCCTCGGCGATGACCCTTATGACCCCAGTCCATATGCACCAGTCAGTCGCCTTGCGTGGAGCGAGTTTTTTGTCGATCTTCGTGCGCTTCCGCTTCCAGTTGACGTAGAGGAGTACCAGCTCACGACGGTACCAGGGGCCAGTGGCACGCGCCTAGTGGACTACCAGACGAGCTGGCAACAACGCTTCGCCGCGCTCAAAGTCGCCAGCCACCAACTGGCGCAGCAGCCTGCCTTGCGGCAAGAGATCGAGACCTGGCTGGATACCCATCCGATCCTCGCGGAGTACGCGCGTTTCCGCGCTGCGGTCGATCGTTTTGGTCGTCCCAGCCGTTGGTCGTCCAGTCTCCGTGTGGAACTCCTGAGGAGTGAGGTGGGACCTGGTGAGCCTGCTTGGCCCTATGCAGTGGCACAATGGCTGGCGGCGCAGCAGATCGCCACGGTTGGCCATGACGCGCTCTATCTCGATCTACCGCTCGGCGTCCATCCCGAAGGGTTCGATGTCTGGCGCTGGCCGCATCTCTTCGCAACGGACGCGAGTGCCGGTGCGCCGCCTGACCCGTTCTTCGCCGAGGGACAGGTATGGGGCTTTCCGCCGCTCCATCCAGAACGCGTCCGCGAGGACGGGTATCGCTACGTGCGAGCGGTCTTTACTCACCATCTCGGCACAGCACGCCTTCTCCGTATCGACCACGTCATGGGGTTCCACCGCTTGTACTGGGTCCCCGCGCAGGCGAGCGGACGGGAAGGGGTCTACGTCCGCTATCCGGCTGAGGAGTACTACGCCGTCCTAGCAATCGAGAGTTACCGTACCGGATGTGCCGTCGCGGGTGAAGACCTTGGCACTGTCCCGCGAGCCGTGCGGCAGGCAATGGCAAGGGAGGGGTTACTCCGGCTGTGGGTTCTGCCGTTTGAGCGGCGCAACGGCACCTTCACCACACCACCGAGACTTTGCGTGGCCAGTCTGGACACGCATGACCTCCCACCGTTCGCCGCGCTTTGGGACGAGTGGGGGCAGGATATTCAGCGCGCCGTCGTCGCCTGGCTCGCAAGCGCAGGTTTTCTCGAACAGCATACTGCGCCACGGCTGAACGACGTTATCGGTGCACTGTTACGTTTCCTCGGTTCCAGTGACGCCGCGGTCGTTCTGGTTAACCTCGAGGATCTCTGGGGCGAGCGCCAACCGCAGAATCGACCAGGGACCGGCCTCGAACAGCCGAACTGGCGCCGCCTGACGCAGTACGGCATGGCTGACTTTGCCACCACTCCAGTCGTCTTAGAGCTCCTCAAAACGCTCAACCGTGCCCGAGAGAAAAGTCGGCAACGCGCCGCGAGTGCTCCCACTCGCCCGTCGCACGACCGGCTGGGGAAGGGGGTGTGAGGCGATGGTGGAACAGCGCGTCGGCCCGGTGCGCCACGATCGGTCTCTCCTTACTGATCACGATGTGTACCTGTTCAACGAGGGCACCTGGCTCCGGGCCTACGAGAAAATGGGTGCGCATCCATGCGCGCTTGACGGCGAAGAGGGGGTGTTTTTCGCCGTATGGGCTCCCAATGCCGAGCGTGTCTCGGTTGTCGGTGACTTCAACGACTGGACACCAGGGAAGCACCCTCTCGCACCGCGCGGGAGCTCCGGCATTTGGGAAGGCTTCATCCCAGGACTCAGGGTAGGTGCGCGTTATAAGTACCATATCGTCTCTCGTTACCACGGGTATCAGGTGTTCAAGGCCGATCCATATGGGTTCTGGCACGAGTGTCCACCGGGAACCGCGTCAATCGTCTGGGAACTCGACTACGAGTGGCACGACGCCGACTGGATGCACCGACGCAGGCAGGCAAATGCGCTCGACGCCCCGATGCAGATCTACGAGGTGCATCTCGGATCATGGATGCGCGTCCCGGAAGAGGGGAACCGCTGGCTCACCTACCGGGAACTCGCTCCACGCCTGGCGGAGCATGTGCGCCGCATGGGCTTCACGCACGTGGAGTTTTTGCCGGTGATGGAGCATCCCTTCTACGGCTCATGGGGATATCAGATCACTGGTTACTTCGCGCCAACAGCACGCTACGGCACGCCACAGGACTTCATGGCGTTGATCGACGAACTCCATCAGCAGGGCATCGGCGTGATCCTCGACTGGGTTCCCTCGCATTTCCCAACCGACGAGCACGGTCTTGTCTTCTTCGATGGGACGCACCTCTACGAACATGCTGACCCCCGTAAGGGCTTCCACCCTGACTGGCACACGGCGATCTTCAACTATGGGCGCAACGAAGTACGGACATTCTTGCTCTCCAGCGCCATGTTCTGGCTCGATCGCTATCATGCCGACGGACTCCGCGTCGACGCCGTCGCCTCCATGCTCTATCTCGATTACTCCCGCGGTCCAGGCGAGTGGATCCCCAATGAATACGGCGGGCGCGAGAACTTGGAGGCGATCGCTTTCCTGCGACGGTTGAATGAGGAGGTTTACCGACACTTCCCCGACGTCCAGACGATCGCCGAAGAATCGACTGCTTGGCCGATGGTATCACGACCAACCTACGTCGGCGGACTCGGCTTCGGGCTCAAATGGGACATGGGTTGGATGCACGATACGTTGCGCTACTTCAGCCACGATCCGATCTACCGGAAATATCATCACCACGAGTTGACGTTTCGCATGCTCTACGCCTTTAACGAGAACTTTGTCCTGCCACTCTCGCACGACGAAGTCGTGCATGGTAAAGGATCCCTGCTCGCCAAGATGCCGGGTGACGATTGGCAAAAATTTGCCACCCTCCGGCTGCTCTACGGCTACCAATATACGCTGCCCGGCAAGAAACTTCTCTTCATGGGAGCCGAACTCGCACAGTGGCGCGAGTGGAACCACGAGACAAGCCTTGACTGGGATCTCCTCCAGTATGCACCGCACGAGGGCGTTCGGCGCTGGCTGGCTGACTTGAACCACCTCGCGCGGACGAAGCCAGCGCTGTACGAACTCGACTGCTCGCCCGAAGGTTTTGAATGGATCGACTGCAATGACGCCGAGAACAGCGTGCTCGTCTACCTCCGCAAGAGTCGGCGTCCCGGCGAGGAACTCCTCGTCGTGTGCAACTTCACCCCGGTGCCACGTCAGAATTACCGCGTCGGAGCTCCGCTCCCGGGCTTTTGGCGCGAACTTCTCAACAGCGACGCGCGCGAGTATGGCGGCAGTGGTTGGGGCAACCTTGGTGGGGTGGAAACGGTTCCGGTTCCCTGGCATGGACGCCGCTACTCACTGGTGCTCACGCTGCCACCACTCGCCATCGTGATCTTCGAGCGTGCGAGCGATCGGAGCCTGCCGTGAGGTATGTCTGCATCCATGGGCATTTCTATCAGCCGCCACGGGAGAATCCTTGGCTCGAAATCGTCGAACTCGAGGATTCTGCCTACCCGTATCACGACTGGAACGAGCGGATCACCGCCGAGTGCTATGGCCCCAATGCCTGGTCACGAATCCTCGACCCGCGCGGTCGTATCGTCCGGATTGTGAACAACTACGCCTGGATCAGCTTTGACTTCGGCCCAACACTGCTCTGGTGGCTCGAACGCGAAGCCCCCGACGTCTACCGCGCGATTCTCGATGCTGACCGCGAGGGATGCGAACGCTTCAACGGGCACGGCCCCGCTATCGCCCACCCCTACCATCACGTAATCTTGCCGCTCGCCAACGAGCGTGACCGACGCACCGAGCTTCTCTGGGGTATCCGTGACTTTGAGCATCGTTTCGGCCGGCGACCGGAAGGGATCTGGCTGCCGGAAACGGCAGTCGATCTGCCAACCCTCGAACTGGTGGCCGATCTCGGCCTGCGCTTCGTCATCCTCGCGCCGCACCAGGCAGCAGCCGTCCGCCCCCCGGGCTTTAGCGGGTGGCAGGACGTCTCAGGAGGTCGCGTCGAAACCACGCGGCCCTACCGCATTGCACTCTCGTCAGACCGAGAAGTTGTTGCTTTCTTCTACGATGGTGCGATCGCTCGCGACGTCGCCTTTGGTGATCTCTTACAGGACGGCCGGCAGCTCGGCGCGCGCTTGCTTTCCGCCGCGAGCGACACCGCCGATCGGCTCGCCCACATTGCGACCGACGGCGAGACGTACGGCCATCATCACCGCTTCGGGGACATGGCCCTCGCTGCAGCCATCGCCACCATCCAAGCTGCAAAGGACGCCCGTGTTATCACTTACGGAGCGTACTTGGCCGAGCACCCGCCAACGTGGGAAGCGCAGATCGTGGAGCAGACGTCCTGGAGCTGCATCCATGGCATCGAGCGCTGGCGGAGCAACTGTGGGTGCAAGATGGGAAGCCACCCCGAATGGACACAGGAGTGGCGCGGGCCGCTCCGCGAAGCGCTCGACTGGCTGCGTGATACAGTCGCTCTGTTGTACGAGCAACACGTTGGGACACTCCTCCACGATCCCTGGGGGGCTCGTGACGATTACATTGAAGTGATTCTTGATCGTTCGCCAGGGAACGTGCAGCGCTTTCTGGAGCGCTGGCAGGTGCGTGCGCTCCGACCTGAGGAGCAGATCCTCGTGCTCGAGGCGCTCGAGATGCAGCGACACGCCTTGCGTATGTACAGCAGTGACGCCTGGTTCTTCGACGAACTCTCCGGGCTGGAGACTGTCCAGGCCCTCCAGTCCGCTGCTCGTGTCATCCAGATCGCTGAGGAGCTGTTCCACACCTCGCTTGAGCAAGAGTTCGTTGAGCGCCTAGCGCGTGCGCCGAGTAATCTCCCACAGTATCACGACGGCCGCGGTGTCTGGGAACGCCTGGTTCGGCCAGCACGGGTCGAATTTGCCAATGTCGCTGCGCACTATGCCCTCAGCGCGCTGTTCGAGGACTATCCAGAGCGCGCCTCTATCGGTTGCTTTGAAATCGAGCGCCTCGAGGGGATCGCCCAACGTGCCGGACGAGCACACCTTTTCATTGCCCGTGTCCGCGTGACTTCAACACTCACTGGACGACAGCTAGCGTTTCTCACCGCTGCCCTACACCTCGGCGAGCACAACCTCGTTGGCGGCGTCGAATCGGACGGCACACCAGAGCGCTACGCGGAAGTCCGTCAACTCCTCAGCGAACCGTTCGGCCGGGCAGATCTGCCAGAAACGGTGCGGGCACTTGACCGTGCATTCGGCCGGGCTGATTACTCACTGCGATCTCTCTTCAAGGACGAGCAGCGCAAGCTTCTCCACATCATCCTCACCTCGACCCTCGCGGAAGCTGAGGAGCTGTATCGCCACTTGTACGAGGACAGTCAGCCTTTGATGCGGTTCCTCGCCGATTTGGGTGCCCCAATCCCGCGTGCCTTCCTTATCGCCGCTGAGATGACAGTCAACGCGGAACTGCGTCACACACTAGCCGAACCACGTCCCTCAGTCGAGAGGCTGGAGCAACTCTTCCAGGAGGCAGAAGTCTGGCAACTCACCCTCGACCAGCCTGGACTCGCCTACGCGCTCCAAGAAGCGCTCGAAGCACTCGCCCAGGAGTGGCGTCACCAGCCGGACGACCTGGAGCTCTTGAACACCCTTACGGGCTTGGCCAAGGTTGCCAGCCACCTCAGCGAACCAGTCAATACGTGGCGTGTCCAGAACATCGTCTACGAGTTGCTGCAGCGCGCACTACCAGAGCGACGCTGGCGCGCCCAGCGAGGTGAGCAAGCGGCACGCGAATGGATCGAGCGTTTCCGCGCGCTCTGCGATGTTCTCTGGATCGCATTCGAGACAGCGGAAGCCGATCTCACCGTCTCGTGAGCGGCCAGAAGCGGCGAAGCGTCGGCCGTTCTACGCGCGCACGCTCCACTGCTTCCTCATGCGCCACCCGCGCGAGTGCGTCGTCGAGCGGTTCCAAGCTACCAACCCACCCGTGCAATGCAAGCGCACAGGCGATCAGATGATCGGCCAGTTGCGGGTTCTTCGGCAGTACTGGTCCGTGAAGGTATGTGCCAATCGCGTTACGGTACCGGCACCCCTCCGTTCGATCCTTGCCGTTGTTGCCGTACCCGATCCGTACCGTGCCGAGCGGACGAGCACCAGGGCCAAGAAAGGTGCGCCCACTGTGATTCTCAAAGCCGACCAACTCGCCGAAGTCGGGGGAATCCACGACCACGTTCCCAATCATCCGCCGTGATCCAGCAACTGTCCAGGCGTCAAACACGCCGAGCCCGGGGAGCTCCGGTCCCTCATGCGGTCGGTAGAACCGACCGAGCAGCTGGTATCCGCCACAGACCGCGAGGAGCGGTACTCCTCGCTCGATCTCCGCCCGCAAGACCTCCCCCTTGGTGCCTTGAAGGTCCTCAGCCGCGGCAATCTGCTCTCGGTCTTGTCCCCCGCCCCAGAAGAAGAGGTCACAGCGACCCGGTTCGAGCGGCTCCCCGACCCCGATTTCTACCACCTCCGTCTCGATTCCTCGGCGACGACATCGCTCGACCAGGGCCAGGACATTGCCACGGTCACCGTAAATGTTCATCGTGCGCGCATACAGCCAGCATATTGTCAAGCGCACGACGTCCCTCCGTCACTGCGCCCAGAATTCGACCGCTACACCCCGTCGGGCTAGCTCCCGACGGAGCTCCAGCATCGCCGTGTAGGTTGCGAGTACCCAGCCACAGCCATCCGGGGGGAGAGTCGCCAGCCAACGATCGAGTGCTTCCACGACTCCAGGATAGCGTCCACATGGCTCGATCCCTGCATAGGCGAGTCGGAGGGCAATCTCCCCGCTCCGGATCCCACCGGTGCTGACCGGTACCGAGAGTACTCGCAGCGCCTCCAGATCGACATCCCAAAGCCAGGAGACGTCACGTCCGTCCGCATCGAGGTCATTGATCACAATGAGCACTGGGCAGTGTCTCTTTGTTGACACGAGGAGCCGGATCGCCTCATTGAACCCCGTCGGGTTCTTGATGAGGAGCAACGTGAGCTCGCGTCCCGCCAACCGAACACGCTCTTGCCGCCCGAAGGCTGCTGGGACCTCGGCCAGTGCCGGAACCAGCGTTTCTGGCGCGAGCCCGAGCGCAAATCCCGCGCTCGCCGCCGCGAGGAGGTTGTACGCGTTGTAGACACCGGAAAGCTGACTGCGCACCGCGAATGTCCGAGTGCCCCAGTCCACATCGAGCGCAAGTCCGGCCGGCTCTTGCCGTACCGTCCGCGCCACAACCGTCGGCGCCGGTCGGGCAAAGGCACAAGCACGACAGCGATAGCGCCCGAGGTGCCCGAGGAAAACTCGTTCGTACTCGAGCGAGGCCCCACAGCGCGGGCAGAGTCGCCAATCAGCCGCATGTGGGAGCATTGGCAGCGCCACTGCGGGATCCTCCAGCCCGAACGTCCACCGACGCTCCTGGAAGCCTGCAGTCAACTCAGCCAAGATTGGGTCGTCAGCATTCACGACCACGGTAGCATCTGGTAAGAGCTCGTCCAGCGCCCTCCGCCAGGTTCGTGCAATCGTCTCCAGCTCTCCATACCGGTCAAGCTGATCTCGGAACAGGTTGAGAAGAACGAGCATGCGCGGCTTCACCGCCCTGACCACGGCTGGGAGGGCAAACTCGTCGACCTCGAGCACCGCGATATCACCATCCAGCCGACCCAACCAGTCCGTGACCTCGAGAAACGTCGCTGCAATACCGCGCGGCAGATTGCTGCCAGAACGGTTGTGCACGACCTGAAGGCCACTGGCACGGAGCGACTCGGCTAGTAGACGCGCGGTCGTCGTCTTTCCATTCGTTCCGGCAACGACAATGCCACCAGATGGAAGCTTTCTTGCCAGTGTCGTCAACAAGTCAGGCGCAAGGCGCAGCGCGATGAGTCCAGGCAAGGCCGTTCCCCCGCCAAGCCCCGAACGCCGCATTGCCCACGCGACGATTCGCCCCGTGACGATCGCCAAGCGCGTGGTCATCCGTACCATCCCACCTACTGGCTTGCTTGGCCGAGAAGAACGCTCACTGACTCGAGCGAACGAAACTCGACGAGTGGCCGCACCGTCAGGCGGAGCTCGTCCTCGGCGACCTGCCGCGTGCCCCCAGTCACGACCCCAATGACGAGTCCAGGGGGGATCCCAGCTGTCCGTCCTGATGTCACAACGAGTTCACCCTGGCGAACCGGGGTATCAGGGGGTAAGTGCCGGAACTCGAGCGAGCCGTTCTCGCGCCAGCCACGCCCGTACACGATCCCTTCCGCACCGGAGTCGAGAAGGCGAGCACCGAGCTGTATGGATGGGTCGGTGAGCACTGTTACTTGCGCCCGATCGCTCTCGACGCGCGTGACGATCCCCACCATCACGCTCGGGTTCAGTACAGCCATACCGACCCGGATTCCCGCGTCTGCCCCCTGGTCGATGATGAGAACTCGTTGCGGTTGTTCAGGATCATACCCGATTACGCGTGCCGGTACGAGCTGGAGCCCGGGATGCTCCTGCTGGAAACGGAGTTGGGCACGTAACTGTTCGAGTTCCTGTTGCGCCTGTCGAAGCTTTGCAACTTCGGCGAGGAGCGCGTCACGCTCACTGCGCAGTCGTTCCACTTCTTGGCGAAGTTCGTCGTCACTCGCCCAGGTTGGAAACGAGACTCTGCCCAGCGCAGGAGCGAGCAGGCGCTGTGCCTCAGTGACGAGGGCGACGAGAGGAGCTTTGACGGTCGTCAGCCGTTGCTGTCGGTCGAGGAGGACGACGGCAGCGAGGACCATCACAACTGTCAAGATGAGCAGCGAAGCACGCCTGAGCGTGACGGGCATTCCTCACCGGTCTCGTCATTCATGTCGTTGACGTCGAGGTCGCTGGTGTCCGCCGTTGCTGCGTTCCCTGCAATGCACGCTGGTACAGGTGGAGCGCCTCCGCGACGCGTCCGGTACCGCGTGCCACACAGGTGAGCGGGTCGTCAGCAAGATACACCGGGATGCGGAGTTCGGCTTGCAGCCGCTTATCGAGCCCCATGAGGAGCGCACCACCTCCGGCAAGGACGATCCCGCGTTCCATGATATCGGCCAGGAGTTCCGGCGGGGTCTCCTCGACGCAGGAGCGAACTGCTTCGATGATCTGGTTCACCGGGCCGGCGATCGCCTCGCGGATCTCAACCGAACTCACCTCTACCGCCTTCGGCAAGCCGGTCAGGACGTCACGCCCGCGGAGGACAACGCGTCGCTCTTCCTCAAGCGGGTACGCCGACCCGGCAGCGATCTTCGCATTTTCTGCCGTCCGCTCGCCGATGATCAGGTTATGATCACGCCTGGCCCACTGCACGATGGCCTCGTCGATCTCATCTCCTGCCACGCGGATCGATCGGTTGACGACGATTCCACCCAGCGAGATGACGGCCACCTCCGTCGTGCCACCGCCGATGTCCACGATCATACTGCCGACCGGCTCATTGATCGGCAGCCCGGCTCCGATTGCCGCCGCCATCGGTTCCTCAATCGTATAGGCTTCGCGCGCTCCCGCACTCAATGCCGCGTCCTTCGCCGCCCGCTTTTCGACCTCGGTCACCCCGGAAGGAATCCCAATCACAACGCGTGGATGTGGGGTCAGGAGCTGCTGGGAGTGCACCTTGCGGATGAAGTAGTGCAGCATCACTTCGACGGTATCGAAGTCGGCGATCACCCCATCCTTGAGCGGACGGACAGCGACAATCGACTCCGGGGTCTTCCCAACCATCGCCTTCGCTTCGACACCGACCGCGAGCACGCGCTTCGTCTTCTTGTCGACGGCCACGACGGACGGCTCGGAGATAACAATCCCCTTCCCGCGCACGTAGACCAAGGTGTTCGCCGTGCCCAGATCGATCCCGAGATCACGGCTGAACAACCCGAACAGTGCGCTGAGCGGTCGAATCATCCTTTTGCCCTTCCTCCCACCGGCTTCTACCGAAGGTAGAGTGCCGGGTCTTGGTAGACGCCGTTGTACATGATGATGAAGTGAACGTGTGGCCCGGTCGAATAGCCGGTGCTCCCCATCGGCCCGATATATTGTCCCTGATTGACCCACTGCCCCACCTGCACCGGCGGGGGTTCAGCCATATGCCCATACCACGTCACGAAACCGTTCCCATGGTCAATCGCCACGGCATAACCGAGCCCATAGTTGTTCCAGCCACTAAAGATCACCGTGCCACTGTCGGCCGCCACAATCGGCGTGTACATGTTGTTGGCGATATCCCAACCGTTGTGGCGGGCATGGAAGTATTGCGTGATCACCCCAGTCGTTGGCCAGATAAACGAGCCACGTGGTGCCTGCCGCTGCGCTGGCGGACTGCTGGGTGCCGACGCTGGCGGCGCACTCGGGGCAGGTGGCGGGGGTGGTGGAGGTGGTGGCGGTGGTGGTTCACCACCTGGAATCATCACCAGCTGCCCCACGCGGAGCACCCCATTCGGGCCAATCCCGTTCATCGGGTAATCGCGGATCGCTTCCGGTTTCACACCCCAGTACTCGGCCAGTGATTCGATTGTGTCGCCCTCTTTGACCTTCACCATCACACCATCGGTCGGCAGGATAGCCAGCTGCTGGCCCGGATAGATGAGCTCAGGATCGGGCAAAGAGTTTGCCCAGGTAATTGTCTGCACTTTGAGCCCGAAGCGCTGCGCGATCTTCCAGAGCGTATCTCCCTCTTGCACCGTGTACATAATCACCCGGTCTCGACTCGGCATCTTCCCGCCGGGAACCATGATGAGCCGGTTGGGTACGAGGTCCGTATCGCGTTGCACACCGTTCGGCTCATACCCGGTGATCGCCTCCGGTGTGACGCCATATCGAGCCGCCACCGACTCCAGCGTGTCACCCTCACGTACGACGTGCAGCATCCCGTCGACTGGCGGCACACGCAGCTGCAGCCCGGCTGGCAGCGGAGCGCCCGGGTCGAGCAAGTTGTTTGCCCAGAGGAGCGTCTCCACGCTCCGCCCCGTCGCACGGGAGACGTCATAAATTGTCTCGCCGGCGCTCGTCACGTACGTGTCGAGCACCAAGACGTCTGGCTTGACCGCTAACCCACCGGTCGCGAGGTATCCGAGTCGAGGGTCGCTGACGCTGAGACTCGCAACCTGCGCGACCGGTTGTCCTTGCACCCCGGTGACGCCATCCCATACCGCGGCGATCTGATCCGTACCGGCAGCGACCCGCACCGGCAGCGGTCGTCGCCAGAACCCACCGCCGAGCGTGACAACAACGACACAGGTCAGGACCGCAACGTGGAGCACCCACCGCCCACGCAACCGCGGGTGCCGAACAGGCACTGATGCTGCGCGTGAGACGACCGCTCGTGCGGTAGCACGACCTGTCGGCCGCTGGAGCGGGGCGAGCACAGGAGCCCCACCCAGTCTCCTATTCCCTGACGCCCGCTGGGTCAACCAAGGCTCCCGAGCGCCGTTGATCCCATCCCCGACCGTGTGGCTGCCACCGACCGTCTCGCCTTGTGGAGCACGCCGATCCAGCCCAGGAACGCTGGCACCATTCGTCTCAGCGGGGGAACTGTTGCTGACCGACCCCCTCCCGTTTGGGACGACCTCCTCACGTTTCGGCTCAGGGGACCATCCGAAACGGACAGTGGTCGGTGTACCGGTCGATTCCTGGTTGCTTTCCGACGGCGGGTGCTGCGGCATCGGCTTCGCCCGGCTTCCCTTCCCTTGGCCCTACGCCGAATCTGTGCGTCCTGATGCCGAACTCGCCAGTTCCCCTATTCTTACGCGCAGCATAACACGCACTCGCGATTGCGTCAAATCGCGAGTGGCAAGTTCGGCAGTTTTCGCATCACCAGATAGTCCCTTTTCCCGTCCTGCGGACGCTTCAAAGACCAGTAGAGCCGGAAAGGAGTAGAAGGTGAGCGAGTTCTCTGGTGTCCATCACTGGCGGGGGTGATCCGATCGTGCCCCAGGACCGAGGTGCTGCCGGAAGTACTGCTGAGGGTGCGCCGAGCTGGCAGAGCAGATTCTGGCCTCGATTCAGGTTGAGGCTACGGGCGACCTGGAGCGGGAGTTTGAAGCGCTACGCCTGGCACGACGGAGGAGTTCCTGGCTGAACAGGATCTACAGCGCCGGTTACATCGTGTGGCACGCCTTGTCGACGTCGAGGGGCAAGCGCAGCATCGGCCAGCCTCGCGCAAGGAAGACGACGTGACCGGGGCGTTGACTCAATCCCTTGTCGAGCTGGACATGGGTGGAGGTGGAGCAGTGCCGTGAAGAAAGTGGAGATTGCAGCGTGGCGAGTGCTTGGAGACGCGTGGGTAGGTAGGGGGAGGCCTGGGCAGGTCACCACAGGCCTCGTGGCGCGCCGTGAATGGTGCCCATCCGGGACGCGGGATCGTGGCGTGAGCATTGGCAGGGCGTAATTCGTCACAGCTGCCTGCCATAGGGCCGGCAGGATGTTGCAGCTCCTGCGGGACTGCGCGTGCGAAGAATGGCGCCCCTAGACGGGTGGGTGCTCGCCTTGTGCATAGGGTTCCGATATATCGGATCCGCCAGCCCTCGGGGCCGGAATGACACTGCGCCCCCAGGCCGTAGCCGACTCTTGGAGGGGAGGGACCGGTGGCGTCACTGCACGGGGGATGTCCAGCCCCTACGAGGAGCGCGGGCACAATTCATTGCGCCCCTACAAGACGCGGGCGTCATGCCGTCCATTCCGCCACGGACCCCGCCGCGATCCTTATAGGGGCGCGATTTACCGCGCCCGCTGGTCGAAAGGCCGGGCAACACATCCGCGAACGACCCGCAAGGGCTCCCGAAGGGACGATAGCGCAGACTCAATGGATCGCGATCAACATCCTTCACACCCTCGAGACCGCTATCAGCCCCTGACATTGACGTCCATCGGGCGTGCGGACGTCATCAATGCCGCCCTCGACACGATTGCAGACGCGCCGTTTGGGTAAGGGCCCGATCAATCGGACTCGTCGGCGGTGGGGTCAGGATGACGGTGAGCTCGTAGGTCGCCGCCCGGGTCGCACAGCACGAATCCTGTTGGCCTCCCGTTGTTGAACCAACACCTTGCCAGCGTGCGGGCGGCATGAAGTGCGCGCCGGAAACGCGCGGGCGTGAGTTCGGGCGCCCCTCCAGAAAGGGGGACGATGGCCGTCACTTTGCCGGGGCGTAAGGTATTGCGCGCGCTGGCGGGATGACCATCGTGACGGTGTGCTCACAGATCGCTGCTGACCTGAGCGGAACGACTGCCCGCCCCTGGCGCACTCTGTCACCCTCGCCCAGGCACCACCCTCACCCGCGGTTACCGCCCATCACCCCCCTCACCCGCGACGTGCGGGATACCGCCCTCACCCCGTCCCCCCTCTCCCGGTGTACGGGAGAGGGATACCACCCTCACCCCCTCGTCCCCCTCTCCCGCATGTTGCGGGAGAGGGGATTCGGGGGTGAGGGGAGCCAAAGACGGGAGAGGGGTTGGGGGTGAGGGTGGTCAGCCACGGGAGCGGGCCGCTGTAACACGGCAGCCACGAGCCGCGGCCGACCTGGTGGGGCGAGGCCGGTGTTGGTTACAGCACGAGCGGTATCTAGCCCCTCCGGGCGTGCGGGCGCCATACATGGCGGTACCCTGACACGGCAGCAGGTGCAATCATCGCGCCCCCAGAGGGACAGGTGGCGCCCCACCCACCACCGTGCGTCTGGGGATCTGGACACGCTGCAGTTTGCTCGCCGATCGTTTTCGGCAGTGTGGCATGGCTGGCGCAGCCAGTTGCTTCCACGTCCCGCATCGCTCGTCAGCGACCTGCCCGATCCGTCGCTGGACGAACACAGCGCGAGAAAGCCGATTCGGAATCCACGTTGGCGCTTCTCGATCGACACGCCCTCCTCACGATGGGGCACCGCAGCACCGGGGATTCCCGGCGACGCTGGCACAGAACCGTCAAAGCCAAGTGCCCGGCGGCCCACGGCAAGAACTCCCCGCGCCCAAGCCACCGCTGAGATCCTTTTCCGCGGCGCAGCCCCGTACTGTCCGCTTTGCTGGGACGTATGTTGTGCTCTCTCTAGGAGCATCCTCCTTTGACGCTTTCTGAGCCCTGGCACTGCCCCACCCTGCACTCACCGAGGCCAGCGGGAACTCCCTCCATCGGCCTCGAGCCTCTTCCCGCCGAAAGGCAGCACGATAGCTTATGATCACGGGGTCATCCTATGCCTTTCACAGGGAATACACTCTGCGCTACCATGGGAACGATCGCGAGAGAGTGAGGTCGCCTACTCCGATGCAGCAGGAACGACGAACGCAGACCACACCCGCAAGCGCAGCGCACTTCCTCCCAGCGACAGTCCACGCCATCGTCAATCCGGTCGCCGGGAGTGGTCGCCCAGCGCGCGCCTGGCCATCCATCCGCCAGCGGCTGGAACAGCTTGGGCTTCGTGTTGACGAGCTTCACACCGCAGAGCCCGGCGCCGCGACCTACCTCGCTCGTCATCTCGTCCAGAACGGAGTACGGGAACTCCTCGTCGTTGGCGGTGACGGAACGCTTAACGAGGTGGTGAACGGCTGTCTCGACCAAGACGGTCATCCACTTGGGCCAGTCACGTTGACCATTGTCCCTTGTGGCACAGGGCGAGACTTCCCTCGGTTGTTTGGCATTACTCGCCCGGAACAAGCAGTCGACCTCTTGCGCTGGGGAGAGACCTGCCGGGTCGACGTGGGTTTTCTGCAATTCCGCGACCCCGCCGGTCTGCCGCGTAGTCGCTTCTTCGTGAATATGGCCGATATCGGCCTCGGTGCGGAGACGGCCGCCTGGGTAAGTCACTCGACAAAGCAGCTTGGCGGTTTTCTCGCCTACCTCGTCGGAGCGATGCGTACGATCTTGCGTCACCGCGCCGCTACGCTCTCTATCACCGTCGATGGTCGCCATGTTTTTGAAGGCCCGGCGCTGATGGTTGCGATCGCCAACGGTCGCTTTCACGCCGGGGGCATGCGCATCGCCCCGATGGCCTCGGTCACCGATGGGCAACTCGAGGTATTCGTGCTACGTAACGTCTCGCGGCTGGAACTCCTCGGCTCCTTGCTGCCAGCTGTCTACCGCGGGGCACACGTGGGGCATCCGGCTGTCGAGCATTGGAGCGGGCGTACGGTCCGCGTCGAGGCAGCTGAGCCGATCCGCGTCGAGATGGATGGCGAACCGGTGGGGACAACCGACATCGAAGCACGCGCCGTGCCACGCGCCCTAACACTCCGTGTCCCTCAGGGCACCTGCCCATCGAGCGGTTGACCGTCGCTCCTCGCCTCTGCCACAATCGAACGGTGTGGGTGCATTTGCCCGCGACTTTCGCTGGATCAAGGAGAACGAGTAGCACGATGACGACCGAACAGCGGATCTTCAACCAAACCGAGGCCCTGGCCGAAGCGTTACGCATCCTCGCCGAGGAGCCAGAAACCGGCACGTTTACGATCTATGGCGAACCCCCGAGCGACCAGCTCCGATGGTTCATTGATGGACTCCGACGTGAGCTCGAGCGACGAGGACATGAGTACCATCCCAAGCCGATCCCCGACATCCGACTCGTGCTCAACGTCTTCCCGCACGATCGCCCTGCCCGCTATCGCCGCAAAGCACAGGCCACATTTGTCGTCGGGATTACAGAATTCCCAGAGCGCCCGCAGGACATCCTCACAGCCTGTTACCCCTATCTGCTATATGCGCTTGCTAACCTTGTTCTCATCCTGATTCCGGGCGAGCACGGGCCGGAGGCGCACTTCGTCACGCTCGAACGTGGACATTACGGCATCCCGTATCGTCCTGGTGAAGACGACCTCTTCTTCGCGACCATCTACGAGCGCCTCCATCCGCTCGCTGCATCACGGCTCGTCATCAATAACGTGTTCCGCACCGATCTCGAGCCGGAACTCTGGAACGGCGATGAGATCACGCAGCAGATCTCGCGGGCCGGGAAGCGCCTGGAGGCGATGAATTTGTTGCCTGCCCCCTTCCCGGTGCACGAGCTCCTGAGCGAAGAGGACCTTCGCCACGTCAAGCGGCTCTACGGCCTTGGCGGATTGAGCTACGGCAACCTGAGCGCTCGTAAGGACCGTCACCGCTTCTGGATGAGTGCGAGCGGCGTTAACAAGGCACAGCTGGAAGTGATCGGTCGTGACATCCTGATGGTCAGTGGCTTCGATCCCACTATCCCTGCGATCATCTTGAGCGTGCCGCCCAACGTCGAGCCACGCCGCGTGTCGGTGGATGCAATCGAACATTGGATGATCTACCAGCAGCATCCCGAGATCGGCGCTATCGTCCATGTCCACGCCTGGATGGAGGGGATCCGCTCGACCGAGATTAACTATCCCTGCGGGACATTGGAGCTGGCACTAGCCGTCTCGAACACGCTCGCGCAAGAACCGGATCCCACACGTGCGGTCATCGGCCTGAAGAACCACGGTGTGACGATTACCGGCCGCAGCATGGACGAAATCCTGGAACGGATCGAGGGGAAGCTTATTCCGCAAGTTCCCATGTCCTAAGACAGAGGCAGACCCAAATGACAGCCGCGGCCTGTTTGCCTACAGGCCGCGGCTTGTCATGCGGACACTCAGACGCTCGTCTCGCTGGGGAACTCGAACACCGCTTTGATGACCCCGCTCTCCCCCTTCGCCGTCACGGCAGCCAACGCCGCACGGTAGTCCGAGAGCGCGAACCGGTGCGTCACCAGCCAGCCGAGCTCCACTCGCCGCTCCGCCATGAGCCGTACAGCGTGTGCAACGCACGAGGCACGAATCCCATCGAGTTCTGCCTCCCCGTAGGCCATCGAGCCACGGATCTCCACTTCCCGTAGCCAGACTGGAGTCCAGTCCACACCTCGTGGGTCGCTTGCCAACCCAACCAGCACGACTCGGCCACCGGCCCGCGTGACCGCGAGCGCGTCATGGACAGATCGCCCTGACCCGACACAATCGAACACCTGGTCGACCCCACCCTGCATCAGCCAGCGGCCGAACCGAGCTCGCAGCACTCGCGCTCCGGTCAGGCGGGACAGCTCTCGATACAGCGCAGGGCCCGAGCGACCAAGCAGGACGACGTCCGCACCCAGCCGTTCTGCTGCCTGCGCCTGGAAGGGGTACCGTGCCGTGACGAGTACCCGCGCCCGCGAACCGATCGCCCGCAACGCAGCGATTGTCAGCAGCCCGATAATTCCCGCGCCGAGCACCAGCACCGTGGAGTCGTCGGCCGGGCAGTTCTGCAATACCGCGTGTAAGGCTACTGCGAACGGCTCGGCCAGCACTCCTTCCTCATCGCTCACGTGGTCAGGGATGGGAACGACCTGCGACCGGTGCGCAACGAAGCTCGCGCTCCATCCCCCGCCAGTATCTCGGCAGAAGCCGATCATGATACCCGGAGAAACAGTCCCCTCACGAAAGCGCAAGCAGCGGTTCGGCATGCCACGCGCACACTCCGGGCACGGCTCGCGGAAACCGCGAGCCGCACAGGCGAGCAGCGGATTCACCGTGACACGCTGGCCGATGTGCAGTCCTTCAACTCCGGTCCCGAGTTCCACAATGCGGCCAACCGTCTCATGTCCCAACGTGAAAGGGAAGGAAACCAGCGGCGATGTCGTCGGACTGGCATGGAGCGTGATGAGCCCCACATCACTGCCACAAATGCCGCTGTAGCGTGTCGCAATGCGCACCCATTCGGCGGTCGGTAGCCTCGGCTCGGGGACATCTCGGAATTCCAGGAGACCGAGCCCATTCCAGAAGACTTCAGGACGCCACCGCCCAATGGCCTTGGCAAGGACATAGCGAGGCACGCTCTCCACGACCTGCAAGGCGAGCATGCGTTCCTCCTCTACGCGCAGGCACGCCCAGAGACAATCCGGCCCGGTAGTGCCCCAGTGTGAACACCGTCTCGCAGCACCTGGACGCCATTCACCCACACGTGTCGGATCCCCGTGGGCAGCTGGTGGGGATCCGCGAAGGTTGCTCGATCACTGATTGTGACTGGATCGAAGACAACGAGGTCAGCAAAGAAGCCCGGCCGCACCTGACCGCGGTCACGCAGGCCGAGCCGATCCGCGACGGCCGACGTCATTTTGCGAATCGCCTCTTCCAGTGTCAGATCACGGCTTTCCCGTACGTAGCGCGCAATCACCCGTGGGTATGTCCCGTAGGCACGCGGGTGCACAGGCCCATCTGCCCGTGCCCAGGCAGGATCAAGGCCTCCAGCGTCCGTCGCCACTTTTACCCAGGGCTGTCGGAGTGCCAGCCGCACGTTCGCTTCATCCATGACAAAGTAGATGGTAAAGATGTTGCGCTGCTCGGTGAGCAGGAGATCGATCACTGTATCGATCCAGTCTTGCCCCCGCTCAGCAGCAATCTCCGAGAGGCGCTTCCCCACGTACCGTTGGAGTTCCGGATGGCGCATCCCGACCGGCATGATCCCCTCCGGCCCAGCCTCCAGACCGAGCGCTTCCCAGTCACCCGAGGGTTGTTCAACCTCTCGCCGGATACGGGCGCGCATCACTGGGTCACGGAGATTTTCGTAGAAGCGGCCCTCCGCTGCCACCCAGGGCGGCAAGACTGAGGCCAACCCGGTACCGGCCGCTGTGTAAGGGTAGACGTCGGCGGTTATGTCGAGTCCTTCGCGCCGAGCCTGCTCGATCCGGGCAATGACGCTCGGGAACTTCCACCAATTTCGCCTTCCTGAGGCCTTTAAGTGATAGATCTCGACGGGGATCTCCGCCTGTTGGCCGATTGTGATCGCCTCCTCGAGCGCCTCAAAGAGCCGTTCCGCCTCTGAACGGATATGCGTGATGTAGATGCCTCCCCAGCGTCGTACCTCGCGGCAGATCTCCACGAGTTCCTCGGTTGAGGTATAGGCATCCGGCGGATAGATCAGCGCGTAGGCCACGCCAAACGCACCGTCTTCCATCGCCTCGGCAGCGAGGCGACGCATCGCCGCGAGTTCGTCAGGTGTTGCAGGCGTCATGTCGTAGCCTTTCACGAACTCGCGAAGTGTCCCACCGGCCAGAAACGCTCCAATGTTCGGCGAAACGCCGCGTTCGACCATCGCCTCCAGCCAGTCGCGGAAACGACGCCACCGGCGCGCCCGCTCTTCCCACTCCGGCAGCGGCCGAGCGAAGTAGGCGCGAGGGATCGGCTCGCGGATCCGTCCCCCAAACGGCGCTGGCGTCCACCCCTCCCCCATAATCTCGGTGGTGACCCCCTGCGCGATCTTGGAGACGGATCGCCCGTCGATCATGAGCGGATAGATGGAATGACTCTGGATGTCAATGAACCCCGGGCAAACGACACACCCCGTGGCATCGATGACTTCCCGGGCATTCTCAGGCGCAATGCAGCACGGCGGTGTCACGGCGATGATTCGATCCCCCCGCACCGCGACATCACCGTGGAACCATGGATTCCCCGTCCCGTCGACGATCTGCCCGTTGCGAATAAGGAGATCGACTTCCACGTCTCGCCTTCCTTTCCCGGCCGCCATGCCTCAGCGGTATCCTAGCGCAGTACCTCGTGACGCGCGCCACCAAGCACGTGACGGGCCAGAGCCTACGGCTTGCACGAGTGTTGCGAGAATGTGCGCCCAAACGAGCTGCCAGTCTCCCTCGGCAACCAGTTTCCACCCCCTTCCGCCAAGCGGGAACGGGCATCCATGTGAGATCCTGCTCATCCGCAGCTTGTATGTGGGAGTCCATCGCACGGAGAGAGGCCACGCCGACCAAAGTGGTGGGGAACGTTGCTGCAACTGCTCATCGCGGGGCGACGACAACGGGCAGACGAACTTCGGCTCCGGACTGGGCACCGTCGTACCGCGCCCCACGCCTCGGCTTTTCGCTGGGCCTTTCAAACCCTATGCGAACAGCGGATGGCTCGCCGGGAAGGACGCTGAAAGCTCGTCTCTGTGAGTCGTTCGCGTCAGCCTTGTTGTCGGCGTCCTTGTCGCCAGGCCTCGTACTCGGTCCGGGCTGCTTCGGTCAGGGGATAGTAGACCCGCAAGTCGCCTCCAGCCGCAAGCCGCTCTCGGGCGAACGCCTCCCACTCCGCATGCTCACGCGCGTCGGCGAGCACCGCCTCGGCGAGCTGACGCGGCACCACAACCGCACCGTCGTCGTCGGCGATGATGATATCGCCCGGCAAAACCAGGCGTTCCCCGCAGGCGATCGGCACGTTCACAGCGAAGGGGAAGAGATCGGTTTGGGTGTGGAAGTTCGGCGTTACGCCTCGGAGCCAAAGGCCAAGGCCGAGTTCCTTGACACGTGGAAAGTCGCGGATACAACCATCAACGACCACTCCGACACCACCTTTAGCCTTGAAGTATGTCAGCATCATCTCGCCGAAAACACCACTGCCAAGATGTCCCCGTGCATCCACGACGACAACGTCGCCCGGCTGCGCCTTGTAGAGAACATGACGGTGCAGCTGCCGTTCCACGTCGTCATACTCTGTCTGGCCGTACACGTCCTCCCGCTTCGGCATGAACTGGAGCGTGAGGGCTGGCCCGACGACTTTCACCCCCGGGCTGAAGCTCACCAGACCTCGCAAATGCGAGTCGCGGATGCCTAGACGATAGAGCGCGCTGGTTGCTGCCGCACTACTTACTTCAGCACTCAGTGCTGTGAGAAGATCGCGAGGTGGCCGCTCGATATCCGGGATATCGAAGTTCAGTATCATCGCTCCTTTCCCCCTTAGCGCTCGGTCTCGTTAGTCGAAGAATCCCCGGTCTTCTTCGGCCAGATACTGCCGCGCGCGTTCGACGTCGAAGGTGACACCAAGTCCCGGACTATCCCAGACTGCGATATGCCCATCAACCACGATCGGATCAGGTAGACCAACGACGATGTCATACCACCATTCCGGTCGTGCCACCGGATACTCAAAGGCGATGAAGTTGTCAGGAAGCGTTGCACAGACATGAACGAGTGCAGCAAGACCAATAAGACCATCATAGATCCCATGCGGAGCGATCAGGATACCGTGAAGATCCGCGTACTCGGCGACCCACTTCAGCTCGGCTAGCCCACCGACGTCGGCTGGGTCAGGGCCGATGATCCGGACCGCGTGTCGCTCGATCAACTCCACAAAGTTCTCACGCAGGTAGATCTGCTCACCCGTGTGGATCGGCACAGTGGTTTGCTCTGTCACCTCGCGGTAAACATCGGCCAGAACGTACGGCGTGTAGTCACCGGTGATCAGATCCTCAAGCCAAAGCAGGTTCAGATGCTCAACGGCACGAGCGAAGCGAATCGCGTCTGGGACGGTCCAGCCCGGCCCACAATCCAGCGCGAGCCCGATCTCCTCGCCGAGTTCGGCCTTCATTGCCTCCACGCAAGTGACAAGATGCCGCAGCCCACGTTCGGTTAGCGGTCCACGGCTCAGGTACGGCGTCGCACCACGCACCGGGTCACCGTAGCGTGCACCAGGAAGCGCGTCGAACATCGGCCCGTGATAGCCGACCGAGACCTTCACAATAGAAAATCTTTCCGGTGCCTGTTTCATGAAACGGACGTGTTCGACAAAATGCTCCGGCTGGTACCCGCGGAGCGGCTGCCGCACACCGCCGTTGTAGATCCGCACCCGATCACGGAGTTTCCCACCGAGCAACTTGTACACCGGCACGCCATACGCCTTGCCAGTGATGTCCCACAACGCCATTTCGATCGCACTGACCGCGCTGCCCCACGGCTTAAATGCACCCAGACGACGGATCTTGCGCATCACCCGCGCGACATCGGTCGGATCCTCACCGAGAAGGTGCTCACGGTAAAAAAGCACGTGCCACTTGACATACGACTTGGTCGACTCGACCTGCCCGTACCCGTCGATCCCTTCGTCTGTCACTATGCGCACGACTGGGTGCTCGCCGAGCACCGCGCAGCGGACATCCGTGATCCGCATTGCTGCCCTCCAAACTCCCCGCGAGACTCGCGGCGAATCATACGACGGGAACAAGCGAAATTTGCGCGACGGGCATGCTCAGTACCGGTAGCTTGCCACCCAAGCTCGATCTTCACCACACCAAGGCGGGCTTCCCGTATCGCGCACGACCACGACCGATTGAGCGGCATGCAGCGAGGAACTCGCTGACTCCTCGCCATTGCTCGCCGAGATTACCGCCGCTCAGTGACTTGGCAGACCACGCGCAGCAGCCCAAGGAGGCTCCTCTGCTCTCCGCCTCAGAACATTCCACGGCTCGGTGCGAGTGTACAGAAGATTTTCTAGTACCTTTTGACCGTGTACAGGTTGCCGCAAAAATCGCCAATTATCGATTGTCCGCGACTGTTTGCTGGCGTGAATTCAGGGTTTACTCTTCTCCGCGCGAGAACCGGCCAAGTAGAGTTAAGCTGAGGCACGGCAGTCCTCTGGGGGAGCCGGTGAACGTCCCGTCTCGTACCCGCGCCATCCGACAGACCCTCGCGACCGTCCTCGCGCTCAACCTCCTGGTCGCAGTGGCCAAGCTCGTCGTGGGAGCTCTCACTGGCAGCCTTTCGATTCTCGCAGACGGATTGAACTCGCTGTTAGATGCCTCCGCCAACATCGTCGGACTAATCGGGATGGCTGTTGCCTCGCGACCGCCTGATCCGCAACACCCCTATGGCCACCGGCGCTTTGAGGCACTCACCGCACTTGTCATCGCCGGGGCAATGGGACTGCTCGTTGTCCAGATCCTGCAAGAGGCGTGGCGTCGCTTCCAGATTGGTGCATATCCGGACGTGACCGGCCTTTCCTTTGCAGTCATGGCTGTCACCTTGGGCGTCAACATTGGCGTGAGTTTGTGGGAGCGTCAGCGCGGGCGCCAACTGCGCAGCCCGATCCTAAGCGCCGACGCCAAGCACACCGCGGCCGACGCACTGGTGTCGATCGCCGTGATCGGTGGGCTTATCGCTGTTCGCCTCGGCTATCCGATCGTCGATCCGCTCCTCGCAGCCGGTATCGCGGGCGTCATCGGCTGGGGAGCATGGACGATCATCCGCGATGCCGCACTCACGCTCTCCGACACCGCCGTTGTCCCCGTCGAAGTGATCGAGCAGGCCGTGCGCAACGTGCCCGGGGTCCAAGGCGTCCACAACATCCGCACCCGCGGCGGTGATGGACTCGTCTGGGTCGACCTGCACATCCAGGTCGACCCCGAGCTCAGCGTACGAGCCGCCCATGACATCGCCAGTGCCGTTGCCCGCGCCGTCGAGGCGGCAGTGGGACAGTCGGCAGATGTCACTGTGCACGTCGAACCTGCGCTCCCGGAGCACCTGCGCCTCACACGTGGCTACCGTATCTGGACAGAATGACGCGCGAGCAGCGTTTCTGTTGCTGGAGAGACAATTCGCCATCACAGCCGGTTTCGGACGCGAACCACACCCTCAAGGCGCGGCAAGCGGTGCTCCCGGGACCTCAGCAGACGCAACAGCGGCTACTTTCCCCTCCTGCAGAGGATACGTGGGTGGGCAACCCCCACTCACTCATGGCCAACGTCCTTCGATACGGTCCCTGCTCTGCATCTGTTGAGTTGAGAAGCCCACGGCCCCGATCGATGACGCCCTACATCTCGGACCGGTAGCGGCAGCACAAGCCCCGACGATCAACAACCTGACGAGAGAAGGTACGATGCCCGGACTACATGCGGAAATATCTCGCTCCGACCGCCCTCTTCCCATGGTATCCTGTAGTTACAGGGACCAAATGCGGCTGTGGAACTCGCGTCTTGCAAGCGAGTTTTCCAGCGAAAGGAGCGTTGCCATGCCGCGTTTGCAGGTCTTGATCTGGTTCCTGCTACCGCTTTTCGGCCTGCTCGCCTTACTCACCTTCGCTGGTTGGATCAGTGGAGCAGTCGGTGCCGTGCTCTTCCTTGCACTCGCAGCACTTGTCTTGATCTTGGCAGTCATCGCTGTCCGCCAGCGCGCGACGAGTTGACAGACGGGCCAGGAGCCTCCTTATGCTCGACGTCGTCACAGCGCTCCTGGCCCTACTTGTCTTTCTTATCGGACCACATTGGTTGCTCGATTGTATCCGCCAGGCAGAATTCAGTGACACGACCGGCGAGCCTCTGAGCGGGCTCACGTGGACGCTTGCGGCCGTTCTCGGTGCCTATCTCATTGGTCTCGCCTTCCTTGTGTTGGTGATCACAGCAGTTCGACAGACCGCCCCAACCTGACCTTTGCAAACTACACCACGAGCCCAAGCGCGTGACGCAAGAAGTAGATAATGAATGCGAGGCTCACGACGTAGAGCACAGGATGCACATCGCGGTACTTCCCGCGAAAGACTTTGATAAGTGTGTAGGTGATGAACCCAGCACCGATCCCGTCAGTGATACTGTAGGCGAACGGCATCATCAGCATCGTCGCCGTGACCGGCAAGCCGATCTCAAGGTTCGCAAAGTCGATGCCGCCAATCCGGACACGCGATTCCTTTGCCTCCGCCTCCGCCTCAGCCTCGCTCAGCACACCCATCATCATCCAGCCCACGATAATCAGTGCTGGTGCCGTGGCCTGTGCCGGAACAATCCCAACTACCGGCCAGAACGGCATCGACAAGAGAAAGAGGATTCCGGTAACGACCGAGACCAGACCGCTCCGACCGCCAACGCTAATGCCCGCTGCCGATTCAATGTAGGTCGTTGCTGAAGAGGCACTGCAAGCACCGCCCATCACCGCGCCCAGAGAATCGACGAGAAGGGCTCGCTGAGCCTGCGGAAACTCGCCCCGCTCGTTCAGGTAACCAGCTCGCCGCCCTACTCCAATTAAGGTTCCCATCGTATCGAAAAAGTCGGCCAGCATGATCGAAAAGACGACGAGGATCGCCGTCAGGACGCCGAGCTTGGTGAAGAATCCGAAGCTGAAATCACCAATCCGGCTGAAGTCCGGCACGGCAATCCACTGGCTGGGGAGCTGGGCAACGCCGGGCGGAAAGGCTTCAGTGCCGGTCACTGCCCGAACCACAATCGCGACGACAGTGGTGAGCAGGATTCCCCAGAGCAGTGCGCCGCGGATCCCGCGCGCCAGCAAAAACAGCGTGATGATCAGGCCAACGCCAGTCACGAAGACGGGAACACCGCGGAGATCGCCGAGACGAACGAGCGTTGCTGGATCCGCCACAATGATCCCGCCATTCACCAAACCGATGAACAGGATAAAGAGGCCGATACCGACCGAGATCGCCTGCTTGAGCTCCAGCGGGATCGCCTCCATCACGTAGCGCCGGATGCCAAGCAACACAAGAATCGTGATCACGATCCCTTCCGCAACGATCACCCCCATCGCCTCCGCTGCGGTCAGCCCCATCGCGCCCATCAGCTGGAAGGCGACGACGGCATTCAGTCCCATGCCTGGCGCCATTGCGAAGGCACGGTTCGTTACCAGTCCCATCGCGATCGTCATTACCCCCGCAACGAACGCCGTGGCAGTCGTGACCGCCGAAATCGGCAACTTGTCCGGTACGTCAGGGGTACTGAGGATCTGAGGGTTGACGAAGATGATATAGGCCATCACGATGAAAGTTGTCACACCTCCCAAGATTTCTGTCCGCACGTTCGTGCCGAGCTCGCGGAGATGGAAAAAGCGCTCGAGCCATCCCTCGCCCACTGCAGCACCTGTCCCAATCGCCCGCTCGCTCACCTGTCACCTCCTCCGACAGCGTGGCCGTACAGCGCGAACTCTACCGATCCAGTGAAAACCCGGCAAGGAGCGTTTCCTTCCGGCAATCTTGTATTCCGCTCAACGATGGCACCTTCCCTCCCACAAGGCGTGGTTCAGATCAAGCAGCACAGGAGACACATGACCTTGACAAGGTTGCGCCTGCGAAAGTGACCTTCTCCATCTCGCTTTTCTGCCGGAGTGGTATAGCCCCCGTTCGAGCACGTGCCCGAACGAGGAGTTGAGCACTTTCTTCTACGCATCGAGACGATGACGGATACCGACACAGCCATACGGTTCCGGCACACGCACCTCTGGTGGCACGGGGAGCTCCTGCGCGCGTCTGCCTTCCGTTTCACCGATCTCCAGGAGTGACGCGAACCGGTAGAAGATCCAGGAAGCACCCAAGGAGCCGTGTCCCTTCGCCAAAAAGACACCCGAAATTCCGCGCGTCCACGCCCCTGACCCCAAGAGCCCCAGCGACCAACGCTGTGCACATTTCTCCCGACAGCTGACCGGCCGGCCAAGGAAAGTCCCGTTCGGGAATATACCTTCATCACCATTGTGCGCCTGCGGAGGACAGCGCTGTCTTGGGTACGACCACGTTTTTTGCACCTCCGCAGTACCTCCACGGAACGAGAACGCCGAGTCGACGCGCGCGGACCCGGGACACAAGCATCCTCCCCAGAGCGCTGCCCTGTCGGCAGCGCCTGCCTCTTCCGTACCTCCACGATCACACAACACATTCCATCCCCTTAATAAAGAACTTGTTGTAGGGACGTGATTTATCGCACACACTGGGCCATGGGCCCGCGAAGGAGAACGCGCGCGGCAGCGTACCGAAATCCCTGTGACAGGAGCGGTTGCAACCGGTTGGTGTTTTGGGGGCGGGGAATGCAGCCCCTTTTGGAGCTGCGGGCGCAACACATTGCACCTCTACAAAGGGATGTGCATGGATTTTGGCTGCGATTACCCGCTGCATAGCATGGTCGAGTCGGTTATCCTTGCCCCAAGCAGCATTGTGACCTTCGCTGCATAGAGACGAGTGGTACGCGCGGTGGTGCGGGAAGGATTGCCGCGATGGGTGAAGCAGCTCACGACAGCGACGGAGAAGGGCGGCCAATCGCACCGGCGCACGCCGCGATTGTCGCAGAAGACGTCTCGCGCATCTTCGGCCCACTGCGAGCCGTGGATCGGATCTCACTTGTTATTCCGCGCGGCGTGATCTATGGGTTACTCGGCCCAAGCGGCTCGGGGAAGACAACTTTTCTCCGCATGGTGGTTGGCGCGCTACGGCCGAGCGAAGGACGTCTCCTCGTCTTTGGCCGGGAAATGCCGGATCGACGTGTTGCCGCACGCATTGGATACATGCCGCAGGCACCAGCGCTCTATCCCGACCTCACCCTGCGTGAGAATCTCCGCTTCTTCGGTGCTGTCTATGAGGTCAGCCGTCGCGAACTCGAGCAACGTATCGAAGACTTGGCGACGCAGCTCGACTTGCTCGCTTGGCTGGACCACCAGCTCTACCGGTTTTCTACCGGTATGCTCCAGCGTGCCTCGTTGGCTGTTGCCCTCCTTCATCAACCGGAGCTCCTTGTGCTCGATGAGCCGACCGTCGGCCTTGATCCGCTCTTGCGACGGGCACTTTGGCAGCACTTCCGTGCCCTCGCTGCACGAGGGACGACGCTCCTCATCTCGACGCACATCATGGACGAGGCTGACCGTTGTGATCTGCTTGGTATCCTGCGCGATGGCCGTCTCTTGGCGAGCGACACACCAGCCGCGCTGCGTGCACTGACCGGTCAGACGACGCTCGAAGACGCTTTCCTTACCCTGGCTGGCCAACCTCTGCTTCCTGTGGAGCCGGCCCGATGAGTTGGCGACGCGTACTCGCCATCACAACCCGGATCGTGCGTCAGATCCGCCGCGACCGACGCACGCTGGCACTCATCTTCCTCGCCCCCATCGTTATCCTCTCCCTCCTTGGGTATGTCTACCGTGGTAGCTCTCGCACCATCACCCTCGCCCTCAGCGCCCCCGATAACCCGTTCGTCACCGCATTCGCTCAGGAACTCACCGCTCTTTCTATCCGGGTTGAGCGTGTCCCACCCGAGCAGGCCATCGAGCGCGTCCGTGCCGGGCGAGCAGCTGGCGCCATACTCATCGAACCGACTGCTTCCTCGTCGATGCGGCTCGTGCTGGACGGCTCGCAGCCCGGTCGAGCGCGCCAAGTCAGTGCGATCGTCAGCCAAGCCGCGATGCGCACCGCACTGCAACAGCTCCTTCCTCAGGGAACCCAGCCGTCACTGGCTCTCGAGTACGTCACCGGCAGTCCACAGTTCGATGAGCTTGATACCTTTGCGCCGGTCTTCGTCGGTTTCTTTGCGTTTTTCTTCGTGTTCCTCCTCACGTCGGTCTCCTTCCTACGTGAGCGTCTGCAAGGAAGCATTGAACGCCTTATCGTCTCTCCGCTCGACCGGGCCGAGATCGTACTCGGGTACATGCTCGGTTTCGCCTTCTATGCACTCATCCAATCTATCCTTATGGTGCTCTTCACCGCCTATGTATTACGCATCCATACCGTCGGCTCGCTCTGGTTGGTTATCCTTTTCACCGTCATCTTGACGGTCGGTGCGGTGAACCTTGGTATTTTCCTTTCCACTTTCGCCCGAACAGAACTTCAAGTCGTTCAGTTTATCCCCCTCGTCATTTCACTCCAAGGACTACTCTCAGGCATCATCTGGCCGGTGGAGAGCTTGCCCCGGCCACTCCGGTGGGTCGCACAGTTTCTCCCGTTGACCTGGGCAAACGAGGCATTGCGCGCCATCATGTTGCGTGGGCAAGGACTCGAGGAGCTCGTCCCGCACCTTGTTGTGCTCGTCAGCTTTGCTGCGCTCATGCTTGTCCTTGCTATGACGACGCTCCGCCGGGAGGTCGCTTGACCAATGGGAGGCCTTGCGCCACCCGTTCGCTTAGCGCTCGGCTCGCAGCACCCAACCAAACGTGCCGCAGTCGAGCGTGTGGCCCCACACTTCTGGCCAAGTTGGGAACTTGTCTGTGTCGCTGTCCCCAGCGGTGTGCGGGCGCAACCGCTCAGCGACGAAGAGACAGTTGCTGGTGCGCTCGCCCGAGCTCGGGCTGCGCGAAGCGAGACTGATGCGGATTTCGGAATCGGCTTAGAATCAGGGGTCGCACCCGGCCCGCTCGGACGCTGGTACGTGGTGAGCTGGGCCGTCGTGGTTGACCGAGAAGAGCGTCTTGGCATCGGCGGTGCCGAACGGTTTCCGCTCCCAGATCAGCTTGCCCAGCGCGTACTCGCGGGGCTCGATCTGGCCACAGCACTTACGGTCACCTTCGGAACAGCAAGCCGGGAGAGTGGCGCCGTGGCGGTGCTCACTCGTGGTCGGCGAGACCGGGTCGAACTCTTAGCGATCGCTCTGCTGCATGCGCTCTGCGATCTGGAGCAACAGCGCAGCGACTCACTTCACGTTGCCCGCTCGAGCATTGCACCCGGTGGCAAGTGATCGGCGAGTTCTCGCACAACAGCATCCACGTCACTCTCTGGTGGCAGCCGCAGGACGAGCCGAACCGTCTGCGTTACCGGCCGGGCGGCGATCGCCCGCGCGTCATGCATCAGCACTGTGAGGTGTGAGATCAGGACGCCGAGCACGACGAGCGTGAAGCCGAACGCAGGGGCAGCATCGCTGAGTGCGCTGGTCAAGGAGAGTAGACCGAAAAGCCAGGAGACAAGCTGATACACGACATAGCCAGCCGTGCCGAGCAACGCCAGAACGCTCAGTCCCAGCGTCCCATAGAGGTACACCCGCCGGCTGAGGCTCGTTCGTTCCGCTTCGGGTTGGCGCAGGGTGCGCAACGCGACTTCCCGCCAGAGCGCCAACCACGCTGCACCGCCAACCACACTCAGCGACACGGTAAAAGCCAGATCCTCACGCCAGTTACCGAGCGTCGTGCCTGTCGCTGCCGCGACGAGCGCTCTAAGCAAGAGTCCGACGAGCCCACCCGTCCCCAAGACAGCGAGCAGCAACCCTGCGAACGTCGAGAGATAGACGAGCAGGCGTGTCACTCCCAGGGCCCAGTCGGGACCGACGCGTGGGTGCGTGGCAAGTACCGCTGCTTCACGCTGCATGGTTACCCGGTGGTACCACCACACCAGTACGAGTGGGAGCGCCCAGGCCCACGGGCTCAAGAGCTGGCGGAGACGCTGAAGCGTCTCTCCATCGGGCACACCGAGCATCCAACGCAAGGTGGCATCGAGAAATGCCGCGAGTGCAACCAAAAGACCCGCCAGGCCCGCGAAGACGGCCAGGCCAAGATAGGTCCAGCGGACGAGCGAGCGTCGCTCGCGCTCCGCCGCGGGGAACTCACCGGCTACCAAGCGCAGTGCTTCGCCCCAGTGCAGTCCCCAAGCGACCAGACCGCCGATCGAAAATGCTGCGAACGTGGCGAGCGGAAAGCGCTGTGTCCCAGTCACAGCCGCCGGTGTGAGGAGTACGTCAAGTGTCGTCTGCAAGAGGTTCGCGATCCCGACAACGAGCAGCGTCAGCCCAGTCGCTGCTGCACCATAGCCGTAGAGTCGCGGAAGCCAATCGGCCGCCCCTTCCAGCGAAACAGTCCGACGCTCCGCGCGCGCCAGCCTGGCGTGCCCGAGCCAGAGGGCTGCAGTCACCAGAAACAAGGCAAGCTCTTCAAGCGCACGTGGAACGCTGACCTGCACCGGATCCGCGACACCGAGCAGACCAAGGAGCATCAGTCGCAGGAGTTCCACTCCGCTGCTCAACCAAAAGCCGAAGGTCACAAGGAGCACCAGCGTGAGGAACAGTGAACGAAGAGCTGAGCGACGCTCAGTCGGGTCAGCCGCGATCCCACGCAGGAGCAGCCACCAGTGCACGGCCCAAATCGGGAAAGCAACAACCAGCAACGCAACGCTCACGCTCAATTGGCGACGAAACGCCTCCGGATCACCAGCCGTGGCCGGCTGCGCAATAAACTCCCAAAGGGCGAAGAACAGCGCCCGCAGGAGACGCACAGTACCGGTCGCCCAAACGGCGAGCGCGATTGCCGTCACAAGGTAGAGATACAGCCGCCTCGCAATCGCCACGGTACCGCTCCTCTCGAGGACCACGACCGGCTAGAGATAGAACGCGAGTTCATCAACTTTCCAGGCTCCGTCCTCGCGCACCAGGATTAAGGTCCGCTGGTAACTGAACGTCCCACCACCAAGGCTCGGCAACGGAAAACCAGGCTGGATGTCAGACGCCGTACGCTCGATCGTCAAAGTGACAGTCGCTCGGCCATCGCGAGTCTCAACACGGTCAATCCGCACCCGCGCATCACGCAACGACTCGCTTGCCCCCCGAAGCTCAGCTTCAAAATCGTAGTAGATCTCCAACTGCTCCCGGCGTTCCAGCTCCTGCTGTGCACGCATCGAGAGAGCCGCACGGACACGCTCAGGATCTCCGGCCCGCAGCGCCTCGATGTAGCTGACCACCGCGGCTTCGGGCGAGCCCGGGGGATACTGCGGCGGCCCACGCCGCTCCACGAGCAAAACGACGAGTGCCGTCACAACGACAAGCGCAGCGAGAACTGCACCGACCAGGATGATGAACCGCGTCGGCTGTTGCACCCTGTGCCTCGATTCTGAATGCGCTTGCGCATCTGATCGAACCGCTGATCGATTAGACCAGTGTACCGGGCAGAGTTCATCAGAGCAAGATCACACATTACGCGATTCCTGTTCGTCGCGGGCCTCGTAGACAACGCGGACGAGCCGCACTCGGTGCCCCTCCATCGAACGCACCTCGAGTTGGAGCGGGCCAAGTTGAACCTTATCCCCAACCTCAGGGAAGCGCCCCAAGCACTCGGTGATGACCCCTCCCACCGACTCGGCCTCGAACTCCGCACCGAGTTCCTCTTCGTCTAATTCCAACCGATCCAGAAGCTCATCCAACGACACTCTCCCGTCCACCTCGAGCACGCCCGGCGCAATCTCACGGAGCGGCTCGTAGTCCGGGTCGAACTCGTCAGCGATCTCGCCGACGATCCGCTCAAGCAGATCTTCCAGCGTCACCAGTCCTGCCACACCCCCGAACTCGTCGACGACGATCGCGATCTTGGTTCGTCGCAGCCGCAATAGCCGTAACGCCTGACGCGCCGGCGTGTGTTCAGGGACGAAGACTGCGGAGCGCGCGAAGCGATGGCACGGAAGCATCCTCGCTTCTGGTTGCTGCCAGACCAACCGGAAGACATCCTTGACGTACAGTATGCCGCGGATATCGTCCGGTGAGTCTCCCACCACAGGAAGGCGCGAGAGACCAGTGCGGAAGAACTGCTCAACCGCCTGTTCCAGCGGGGTGCCTGCCGACACAGTGACCATATCAACACGAGGAACCATGACCGTCCGAACGGTAATCTCGCCGAACTCGAAAGCATCCTCAACGAGGCGGGCTTCGTCTTGGCTCACTGCACCCTCACGCGCCGCGACATCAAGCAGCGTGAGGAGTTCCTCACGTGTCACACTCGGTACCCGCCCAGGATGCGCCACGCCAAGCCCACGCAACACGATGGTCGTCACACTCGAGAGGAGCCAGACAACAGGCGCTGTGATCCGTGCCAAGAACACTAGCGGGCCCGCACTCGCCAGCGCCAGTCGCTCGGCATGTTGGACAGCAAGCGTTTTGGGCACGAGTTCCCCGAGCACGATGCTCACGAAAGAAAGGCCAGCCGTGACGATGATGAGCGCCAGTGCAGCAGTCTGTTGCTCGGTGAGTGGCAGTCGAGCGAGGAGTTGTGCGAGTGGCGTAGCCAGCGAGACAGCACCAACAGCCGATGTGAAGAAAGTGGCCAATGTAACACCGACTTGAATCGTCGACAAGAGACGGGACGGCTCCTCGAGCAGACGCAACACCGAGCGTGCCGCGGCATTGCCTTCTTCCGCGAGCGCCTGGAGATATGCGCGTCGGACGGAGACGACTGCGATCTCGGCTGCCGCAAAGTACGCATTCACCGCCAGCAGGGCCGCGATGACGAGGAGCTGACCGAGTAACGGCATCCGCCCCCTCCTCTCCTGCTCGTGTCGCACGAGCCACGGCGCTCCGGGCCTGTTTTCAGCCCGCTCCAGCAGAAGGCCACCCCGCCTCAGCGAGCGCCTGCTCCAGGAGCTCCCGCAACGACCGGTCAGTTACCTCGTCGAGCGCTCCCAGGATAAACGAATCGATGATCAAGTCTGGTTGGCGCTCGCGATACTCTAGGGCCTGGAGCACAGTCTCGAGCTTATCCAGCTGGCGAACGAAGCGTGCTTCGGGCCTCTGGGCAGCTTCGTACTCTTCCCATGCCTCGATCAGACGCTCACCAACTGGCTCAGGGAGCAATGCAGCGAGCTCGCGGAGAGCGGCCCGCTCGGCAGCTGTCTTCCGTGCTTCGGCCTCGGGATCGTACACCGGTCGCTGACGGAAGAGGACTGCCGGCTCCGCCCCAGCCTGAAGTGCCGCATCAAACGGAGTCCGGTCACCCGCAATCGCCTCGGCCGCGTCGTGCACGAGTGCGAGGAGCATTGCCCGGGTCGCATCCAGGTCCGGACGCCTCTGTGCCAGCACCCACGCCATCAGCGCGAGCCGGAAACTGTGATCAGCCACCGACTCCGGCTCGCGCACTCCGCGGTCGATCCAGCCCTGCCGACGCAGCGTCTTCAGGCGGCCGATCGCGCGAACGAAGCGCAGCAATTCCGACGCCTCGGCCACCCCGAGCCTCCTCAAACTCGATCGTCACGTGCACCGACTAGATTACGGAGGACACCAATCCCCTCAATCTCCACCTCGATGACGTCTCCAGGCTTCATCGGCCCTACTCCATAGGGAGTCCCTGTCATGATGATGTCACCCGGCTCCAGCGTCATGACGTGTGAAATGAAGGAAACGAGGAAAGCGGGTGAGAAAAGCATCTGGCTCGTGCGGCTGTTCTGGCGTAGCTCCCCGTTTAAGCGCGACCGAATCGCAAGGTCGCTTGGGTCAAGTTCTGTCTCAATCCACGGTCCTAACGGGCAAAACGTGTCGAACCCCTTCCCGCGGACCCATTGGCCGTCCTTGTACTGAAAGTCGCGATGACTCACGTCGTTCCCACAGGTGTACCCGAGGAGATACCCCAGCGCTTCAGACTCTGGCACGCGCCGTGCCCGTCGACCGACGACGAGGCAGAGCTCTGCCTCGTAGTCGATCCGATTCCCAGGTGGCAAGAGAATTGTCCCCCCGTGACCAAGGAGCGCACTTGGTGGCTTGAGAAACAAGACCGGCTCGTCAGGGATCTTCCGCGTCGGATCGTTCTCGGTGACGTGAGCAGCGTAGTTCAACCCGACCGCCACGATCTTGCTTGGTCGTTCCACTGGCGGCAACACGCTGAACGACTCAAATGGGCCAAGCGCACGGCCGCGGCGTGGACGTTCGATGAACCAGTCCCCTTGCGCTTCGTAAGCGATCCCATCTTCGACGACAACCGCTTTCGGCACCCCATCGACCAGAATCCGCGCGAGTCGCACACTGTCCTCCTTCTACTTGTACCCGACGTGCCGAAAAACTTTTCGAGAACCGTCCGCCCTCACAGCAGCAACACCTGCTGGAGCTGCTCATCACGCCCTGCGATAGTCAACTCGTCACCGAGGCGCAAGCGCTCACCACGATGAGGGTTCATGATGACCTGGTCACCGCGACGCAAGAACAGTGGCGTCACTCCAAAGCGTTCGCGGAGATCTAGTTCTTCGAGCGTTTTTCCTGCCATCCGCTGGTCGACGACGACTTTAGCGAGACCATAACCCGGCCCGACGTCAAAGTAGTCCTTTGCCAGCGGCATCGTCAGGCTGTGCGCGACGCGAATACCGGTCTCCCGTTCGGGATAGACCACGCGGTCGGCACCGACCATCGTCAGGATGTCACCGTGCAGCTGGTTCTGCGCTTTGGCGAGGACGAAGCGCACACCGAGTTTTTTGAGCAATACCGTCGCCATGATACTCGAACGCTCATCGGCGCCGATCGCGACCACCGCCGCGTCGAAGTCCTGAGCACCCAGCGTCCGCAAAACCTCCAGATCGGTCACATCGGCAGTCACCGCGTGCGTGACATAGTCGGCCACCGCCTCAATCGCCCGCTCAGAACGATCGATTGCCAGCACTTCGTGTCCCAGCCGCTCCAGTTCGATCGCAACCGCGCTCCCGAACCGCCCGACCCCCAACACCATAAACTGCTTGCGCATCTCCTTCCTCCTAGCCAAGCCGTATCGATTCCTGAGCGTAATGCACCACTTCCCGCGGAATTTCCGTTGCAAAGACCAACGCGATAGCGAGCGGCCCGAAGCGTCCGAGTACAATCAGGATCGCCAGCACCGCCTGCCCAGCCAGACCTAAACTGGCAACGAGCTCGCTCTCCGCCCCAGCCAGCCCGAAAGCTTGCACCACCAAGAGCCACACGACGGGCAATTCATACGGCGCCCAGACCGCTAGCACCACAGTACCGCCAAAGGTGACAAGCAGCGCGAAGATTGCAATGGCGAGGGCACGAAAAACCTGCGTATCCGCGACCTCTCGACCGAAAGCCACAACATGCCGGCTCCCTCGCACTGTAGCGATAATCGCCAGGAGCAGCAAACTAAACGTCTGCAATTTGATCCCACCCGCGACTGAGCCGCTCGCACCGCCGATGAAGGTCAGCGCTCCCAGGAGGAACGACGTTTCCTCACCGAGCATGCGTGTGTCGATCACCCGAGGGCCACCGGTACGGCTGGCGGTGATCGTAAAGGAATCAAGGAGCTGCAGATGCCAAGGCAAGCCAGCAAGCGTCGCCGCATTCGCGCGCTCCATGAGCCAGATACTTCCGGTGCCAATCGCCAAGAGGATCGCGCTCGAGACAAGCACCAAGCGCGTATCGGGATAGAGGCGCCGCCAGGAGCGCCGCGCAACCACATTGGAAAGCGCTGGGAAACCAGTCGCGCCAAGCAGCACCAGCAAGCTGATCGGGAGGATCGCACTCGCATCGCGCTGGTAGGCCGCAAGCCCGCCGAAGCCGGGCTCGAAGTCGAAGCCAGCGTTGTGGAATGCCGTCACCGCGGTGACAAACGCCCACCAGAGTGCTTCTGGCAAGTCGCGATGGAAACGGACACTCGCCGGTAACAAGAGCAGGAGGCCAACAAGCTGAATTGCGAGCGTCGCCACGAGGAGACGGCGCAGTAACGGCTGGAGCTCCCCAAGCTGCTCTTCACCCAGCCGCACGCCAAGCACATGATGCGCCTCGAAGACCGTGCTCCGCCGCATGATACCGGCCAAAAGCAAGGTCGCCGTGGCGACGTATGCGAGCCCACCGATTTCCACCAACAGGACAATGACAGCCTGTCCCCAGCGATTCCAAACCGTGCCAATATCGACCGGTGCGAACCCCGCGGTGCAGACTGCGGAAAGTGCGACAAACATCGCCTGCCACCAGGACACCGCTTGACCCGGCTCCCATGTTGCAGGCCAACGGAGAAGTAGCGCACCAGCGATCGTCAACAGCGCTGCACCACCCCAGAGTGCAACCAGTAGCGGCACCGTCAGGCGCCGACGGTGCCGCACGCGGAGCCGCACGACCTCGCTCGGCAAAGCCTCACGCCGGATCGTCCGGTCACCCGGACGACGCACGAGTGACGGAGGGCGACTGGGATGTCTCGGATGTGGTGAGCGTTCCACTGTGTCGCCTGCTCTTAGGGACGCAGTTGCGCGCCCCGATCGAACGCGTCCTGAAGCCTACGCCGACGCGGTTACACCGTCAACTAAGGCCTCCGTCCTGCCGATGCGAACTACTCGGACACCGCGCGCAAGGACGCCGATCGCTTTATCCGAGAGCGACCGCAGTCCGCGCATAGCGCACCGGCTCCGGTCGTGTCCGTTCTGCCAACGCTAGTGCCAGCGTGAGCGGCCCAAGCCGCCCTGCGAACATCGTCCCGACAAGGATGAGCTTGCTCAGTGGATGGAGCTCCGGCGTGATCCCCATACTCAGCCCGACCGTTCCGAACGCCGACGTCACCTCAAACCAGATCTCCAGCAACCCGAACGGCTCGAGAAGCGAGATAAGAAAACTCGCGAGGAAAACAAGCGCAACTGCCAAGAGCACGATCGCCATCGCGCGGAAGACGAAGACAGCGGGAACTTCCCGGCCAAAAGCAGCAACATGCCGCTGACCACGCAAGACGGTCCACACGGCAAGGATCAGGATGGCACAGCTCTGCACCTTGATCCCGCCCGCGAAGGAACCGCTCGCCCCACCAATGAACATCAGCCCAATCGTCACGAACAACGACTCGTCGTTCATGTGTGCCACGTCGAGCGAATTGAAGCCGGCAGTTCTCGGCACCACCGCCTGGAAGAAGGCATTGAGCAGGCGATCAGGCATCGGCAAGATACCGAGCGTCCGTGGGTTATCCCACTCGAACGCCAGGATGAGCACCGTGCCTGTCACAAGCAGCACGGCAGTCGTCGTCAAGACGACCTTGCTATCCAGCGTCAGGCGTCCCCAACGGCGCTCGCGCACGACATCCGAGAGTACTGCGAAGCTCAGGCCTCCCAGGATAATCAGGATAGCGATCGGGAGTAAGATCTCCGGCGCATGCTGGTACGGTGTCATCGAGCGGAATCCACCCACGATATCGAATCCGGCGTTGTTGAACGCCGACACGCTATGGAAGAGCGACCACCAGATCCCACGCCAGAAGGAGCCCGTTGCCGCAATCCCGCTTGGCAACAGGACGAGCGTCCCAGCAAGCTCGATTATCAGCGTCAGGACAGCAAGCCGTTGGAGCAGCCGAACCACTCCGCCCGGCCCTGGTTCGCCAAGACTCATCCCGCAGGCCAGGCGGTCCCGCAACGTTGGCCGTATTCCCAGCAGCGCCAGTAAGAGCGTCGCGCTCGTTGCGAACCCGAAGCCACCGAGCTGGATCAGGACCAGGATAACTGCCTGCCCGAAGCCACTCCACGCGGTCGCAGTGTCACGAACAACGAGTCCTGTCACGCAGACAGCTGAGGTCGCCGTGAAGAGCGCGTCGACAACCGACGCACGATTTCCATCGGCCGAGGCGAACGGTAAGCTCAAGAGCGCAGTACCCACTAGGATCAGCAGCGCAAACCCGATGGCGAGTCGTAGTGCAATAGGACGCGGACGACGCGGTGCACGCGGTCGCGGCAGTTGCACAGCCTCACGGGGGGCGACAGCGCGGCGCACAATCCGATCGCCAGGGCGACGCACTTGTTCTTGAGGACGGCTCGGATGCTTGAGGCGATCCATGTCGCTTCCACTCCCCCACTATCGGGCAAGCCTAGGGGATAGCCGTGACGCTCGTCAACGCGCTATACTCTGCCGGTGATGTGTGTTCCCGGAAGGGACCCGCTTCCGACCGACGTTGTTCGGGGGACGGGTGCACCATGAGTGGTGCGGAGGTGAGAAGGCAATGACGCAGCATGACGTATTTGACACTACGATCATCGGTGGGGGGCCGGTTGGGCTGTTTGCCGCCTTCTACGCCGGCATGCGTGGGCTCAAGACCAAGATCATCGACAGCTTGCCCGAACTCGGCGGCCAGCTCATCGCCGTCTACCCCGAAAAGTACATCTACGACGTCGCCGGCTTCCCCAAGGTGCTGGCCAAGGACTACGTGAAGGGAGCTGTGGAACAGGGACTCTCCACCGGCGCCGTCCCTTGCCTGGGCGAGACCGCCCAGTCCCTCGAGTGGCTCCCTGAGGCCGGCTACTACCGCCTCACGACCGATAAGGCCGACCACTACACCCGTACCGTCATCATCTGCGCCGGCGTCGGCTCCTTCGAACCTAAGCGCCTGGAGGCCCCAGGCGTCCGGGAGTTCGAGGGACGAGGCGTTACCTACCTCGTCCGCTCCCTCGAGGAGTTCCGCGACAAGGACGTCGTCATCGTCGGTGGCGGTGATTCGGCCGTCGACTGGGCGTTGGCCGTCCACCCCCTCGCCCGCTCGACGACACTCGTCCACCGCTCCAAGTTCCGCGCCCACGAGCGCTCCGTCCAGCAGCTGCACGACTCCCCCGTCGCCCTCTACTACCCGTTCTATGAGGTCAAGGAAGTGCGCGGCAATGCCTGGCTCGAGGAAGTCGTCGTCCACCAGACCCGGACCGGTGAGGAGCATGTCTTCCCCGCCCAGGCCCTGATCGTCGCTATCGGCTTCGCCGCCGACCTCGGTCCGCTCAAGACCTGGGGCCTGACGATCGAACGCAATAGCATCGTGGTCGATCCGCGCACGATGGCGACCGGGCTGCCGGGTGTCTTTGCCGCTGGTGATGTGGTGACCTACCCCGGCAAGTTCAAGCTGATTGCCACCGGTGTTGCCGAGGCGATCACCGCCGTCAACCACGCCGTCGTCCATCTCGACCCCTCCGCCCGCCTGGACGCCGGCCACTCCACCAACGTCATGGAAAAACGCGAGCGCACCGCAGTCTCGGCTGACTGAGCACGCTCGCAAGGCACCTTTTTCTCCGCCAGACCGTGCGCTCTGCACGGTCTGGCGGCCTCTTTTTTGGATCTAGTGCCCGCACACATCCCTTGTCTTCGGCCGGATACTTGCCGCTGGAATGTAGCGGTGGTTCCGCGCAGTCGCGTGGCCAGCCGAGTACATCGGCAAAACCTGCGACGAATGCCGGTTCATACCGCACTCCCAGGGGCATTGACAGCGATTCCGTCACTGTGGTAGTGTGCAGGCGCAAAGGTCTCACTGAGTGGTTGCGGCAAGACGGGGCACTCCGAACGAGGTGACGACAAGAGCGAGGAGTGGACGATGGCGCAGTATATCGCGCGCCGGCTTCTCATGGTCATTCCAACATTAATCGCGATTTCCCTGATCACCTTTATCATCATGCATGCAACGCCGGGTAGCCCGCTCCAACCACGAGCCCCGCAAGCCAATCCGCTGCCACCCGCTGCCCAAGAGGCGCTCGCGCGCAAGTACGGGCTCGATAAGCCCCTCTGGCAACAATACCTGACGTATCTCCGCCATATCTTCACGCTGGACTTTGGCTATTCCTACCAGTACCAGACACGCGAAGTCCGCGACATTATGGCAAGCACACTTCCCATCTCGCTCCATCTGGGCATTATGGCGATGGCCTTGGCGATCCTGGTGGGCATCCCGCTCGGAGTCATCGCGGCGATCAATCAGAACGGCCCGGTCGACTACCTCTGTAGCTTCATCGCGACGCTTGGCGTTGCTGTTCCCAACTTTATCCTCGCTCTGTTCTTAATCGTTCTCCTGGTCCTGCTCATCCCCGTCATTCCACGTACTGGCGGCTGGGACTCCCCGATCGACTGGGTGCTGCCGACGATCGCGCTCGCGCTAGGACCAATTGGCATCATCGCTCGCTATACCCGCGCCAGTATGGTCGAGGTACTCCGTCAGGACTTCATCCGCACCGCGTATGCGAAGGGCTTGAGCGACCGGCAAGTCATTGTGCGTCATGTGCTCAAGAACGGGCTCATCCCCCCGATTACCATCCTCGGTCCGATGTTCGCTGCGATCGGGACAGGCTCTCCCTTCGTTGAGAAGATCTTCCGTGTCCCCGGCATGGGACGGTTCTTTGTCGACAGTCTGATCGCACGCGATTATCCGATGATCATGGCGGTCATCTTGATCTATGGAGCCTTCCTGGCCATCATGAACATCATCGTGGATATCCTGTACGGCATCGTCGATCCGCGGATTCGCTTGGCCTGACGCGTGAGGAAATACTGGGAGGAAGTGTCCTCATGGCAACAACTGGTGCTGGGATGACCGGACAGGCACAGCGGCTCGACGCCCTGGTCTGGGCAGCCCGACCGCACCGCACACTCTGGCGCGATGCGCTGAGCCGGCTCCTTGCGAACCGCTTAGCGATGTTTGGCCTGATCATCGTCCTCATCTTTACTGCTATGGCTCTTTTCGCACCGATACTCGCACCCTACCCGTACGATAAAGCCGATTTCACCGCGGTTTCCCAGTTCCCAACCTGGACCGGCAAATATCCGCTCGGTACGGACCTCGTTGGGCGAGACATGCTGAGTCGGCTCATTTGGGGTGCACAGGTCTCGATGGCCGTCGGGCTTGGCGCACAGGTGATCGTCTTTCTGATTGGCGTGCCGATCGGCGCACTGGCCGGGTACGTGGGTGGCCGCGTCGACTCGCTCCTTATGCGCTTTGTCGACGTCATGTACGCCTTCCCGCAACTCCTCTTCGTCATCCTCATCATGGCCGCACTGGGACGCGGCATGCAAAACATCTTCATTGCGATCGGTGTCACTGGCTGGGTCACGCTGGCACGCCTCACACGCGCCGAGTTCCTCGCACTCCGCGAGCGTGATTTCGTCATAGCTGCACGAGCCGCAGGAGCCTCTCCGTGGCGTATTATCACCCGTCACATGCTCCCCAACGCTCTCTCACCGATCATCGTCGCTCTCACTTTCGGCATCCCTCAGGCGATCTTCACCGAGGCCGCGCTCAGCTTCATCGGTATTGGAATCCCCGAGCCGCGACCGAGCTGGGGCAAAATGGCTGGTGAAACGCAACAGTACATTACTTCGTACTGGTACATGCCGCTCTTCCCCACCATCCTCATCGCGCTTCTCATGCTCAGCTTCACGTTCCTTGGCGACGGACTGCGCGATGCCCTCGATCCGCGAACGCGTAAGCGTGAGTGAGAGGGGGTGACACAAGGAAGCGGCCTGCTGCGACTTGTCGACCCACCGTGCACGTTCGAGGTGAGCAGCTCATCTTGAGAGGAGGAGGTACGATGAGTGACAAACTCCGCTGGTGGGAAGATCCTGAACAGGTGGCGCTTCTCTGGAAACGTTTCCAAGCAGTCAACCTGGATCGCCGCGAGTTCGTGCGCATTGTCGGTGCAGTTGGTGGCACAACCGGTGCCGCGCTGGCCATGGCTGCATGCCAACGCGGCCCTGAGGCGACACCCACACCAGCCGCCGCTGTGACCCCGCCTCCCGTCCCGACACCAACGCCGCCACGTGCTGTCGGTCCAACGCCGACCGCCGCTCCAACTCCGACGGCGGTAGAGGGTGAACTCGCTCCCGAGCAGGTCTTCCGCACCAACATGGAACGTGACCCGCAGAGCTTCGACTTCAACCGCGACCTCTACTGCGAAGGGGATGCATCTACCTTTGCTATGCTCGGGATGTTCACCCCTGACCTCGAAGTCGTTCCCGATATTGCAGAACGCTGGGAGCCGAACGAGGACGCATCCGTCTGGACGTTCTATCTCCGCAAGGACACCTATTGGAGTAACGGCGACCCAGTGACCGCCCACGACTACGAGTGGTCCTGGAAGCGCCAGCTCGATCCCGCCACGGCGGCACCATACGCCGGCTTCCTCTACGACATCAAGAATGCTGAGGCGTTCAACACGCAGCAGCCCGGTGTCACTCGCGACGACGTCGGCGTCAAAGCCCTGGACGACTACACACTCCAGGTTACGCTCGAGGGGCCACGCGGCTACTTCCCCATCCTTGCCGCCTACATCGCCGCTGCCCCAGCACATCGCCCCTCGGTCGAGAAGTACGGCGACAAGTGGACCGAAGCAGAGAACATCGTCTGCAACGGTCCGTTCAAGCTCGTCCGCTGGGAGCACGATAAGATCGTGGTGCTGGAGAAGAACGAGAAGTATTGGAATGCGAAGAACATCACGCTTCAGCGCGTCGAGCGCCCGATTATCCCCAGCGAGGCAGCACTCCAAGCCTACGAAAACAACGAAATCGACTGGATGTGGCGAGGCCCGCTCGGCCAGCTCGACCGTGTCCGCTCCGATCCAAAGCTAAGCAAGGAATATCAGCAATTTAACCTCTACGGCACGTGGTACCTTGTGCCTGACCCGAACTTCGAACCATACAACCTCAAGGAAGTCCGCCGCGCCATGGCCCACGCCATCGACCGCGAGACGATCGTCAAGCAGGTCCTCAAAGGCCTGGCCACGGTCGCCTACACCTTTAACCCGCCCGGTATGCCCTACTACATCGAGCCGGACGACAAGATCCGCGAACTCACCGAGTACAACCCTGATAAGGCACGCCAGTGGCTCAAGGGAACACCGTACGAGGGCGGGAAGAACTGGCCGAAGGGCCTGACGCTTACCCATCGCGAAGAGGGCGATGCCCCGAAAGCCGCTGCGGCTGCGATCATCCAGATGCTCAAGGAAGTGCTCGGTATGGAGCTCGAGCACATTGTTGGTGAACCGCGCGAGACCTACGAACGGATGTGGAAGCATGAGATTCCACTCATGTGGGTCCGCTGGTACATCGACTATCCTGATCCAGCCAATACCTTGTTCCAGGTCTGGTACTCGAAGGCCCCGACTGGCCACCGCCACAGCTGGGCCAACGATGAGTTCGACCGGCTAGTCCTTCAGGCGAATGGAGAACAAGATCCTCAGAAGCGGTATCAGCTCTATTACCAGGCGCAACTAATTCAATTGGAGGATGCGGCGGCAATCTATGTGTACAATCCTTGGAACTACGGGCTTATGAAGCCTTGGGTCACGAACCTTCCGCGTAATCGGAACGGTGACTTTACCCCGGAGTGGAACATCTTCATCCGGCATTACGACTACTACAAGATCCTCAAGCACTAAGCACACCGCACCAGATCAAGGCTGTCCCCTTATCCCGTGATTGGGATAAGGGGACAGCCGTCTTCTTCAGAAGAAGTACCCCCTGTCTCACACCGCAGCAGAGGAGTGACAAGAGATCCTCATCAATTCACGACGCACCGAAAACTCAGCGCGGCAAGACGAGACGCTTGCGGCAAGATCCGTCGAGACCGCTCAGCGATCTCGCTGAGAAACCACCATCTGTCGACTCCGCAAAGAGCGGCGTGACAGCGCCAACGGTCAGATCCTAGGCGCTGGTCTACCGAATCGGTTCGAACAAAACCGAGCGAGAAAAGTACCCGAGAAGGCTCCCCAACCAGTAGTCACCCATGTCCAGCGTCCAGCCGCGGGCGAGCGATCCTGTCATGAGTCGCCCAAGCCTCCCAGTCCCATGTGCATCCCGCGATCCGTTCGCCGGTCGGTTGCGCGCTCCCTTCTGGTCCTGGCTCGACAGTGATCCCCATCCCTTGGTATGTCGTCCAGGGATCTCGCGCGTGGATCACAAGGAGCGCTCTCCCTTCAAGGTCTGGAAGGAACACCCCCGCACTGTCTCGCCCGCCATCAGACCGGATGAGCCACACCTGGTAGACGCGCCCCTCGTCGGGAAGTGGGAGTTCCGCAAGCACGAGCAAGCCGGTTCGCCCCTCCCGATCCAGGTACACGCGCCCCACCTGGGCTGGCATGTCGGCTCGTTCGCCCTGCATCGCTGTCGACCAGTCCGCAGCCGCCAAGACCGCCGCGATGTTTGCTTGTCGCGCTGCGAGCTCGTCGGCTTGCCGGTCAGCTCGGGTGACCGCGAGCAGGAGTGCGAAGACAAGCAACACTGCCGCCGCTGCCAGGAGTCCACGCGCCCATGCCAACCGCCAGCGCTGGCGTCCCTCGAACGCAGCGGTCGCGAGGACACGGGCGCGCAGCGCCGGTGAGGGGTCAACTTGTGGCACCGCCGTCCCGAGCCAACCGAGTGCCTCTTCAATCCGAAGGAGCTCTGCCCGACAGCGTTCACATCCTTCAAGATGTCGGGCAACGCGTGCTGCCGTCTCGGGATCGAGCTCCCCGAGGGCGTACTCCACGAGTTCCTGCTCATGTTCTGTCACCGCGTGTCCGTCCATGGCTCCCGGTCCCCCGCCAATGCTGCCGCGAGACGCTGCAGTGCCGTCCGAACCCGCGTCTTCACTGTTCCGAGCGGCACCCCCAATCGCTCGGCGATCTCCCGCTGCGTTAACCCTCCAAAGTACGCAAGCTCGATCACTTGTCGCAGACCGCTGTCCAGCTCAGCGAGCGCCTGCCGAACACGGGCTACTGCCTCGTTCTGGAGCGCGGTATCGTCGGGATCATTCTGATCACTGACATGCGTCGTCATCTCCAGGCGCCAGCTGAGTTGCCGCTCGCGAGTACGCCGGCGTAGGACATCGATGGCACGATTCCGAGCTGAGCGAAGCAACCACGGACCAAATGGACCGCGTGCCGCATCGTACAGCTGCGGGTACTGCCACACGTGGAGGAACAACTCTTGCGTCACCTCTTCGGCCGCCCCTGGATCGTGGAGGATACTCAACGCAAGCGAGTAGACCGACCGCGCATAGCGGTCGTAGAGCACTTCCAACGCCGCCCGGTCTCGACTGCGAACGCGCGCGACCAGTTCTGCGTCGCTCGCTTCACTCACGTCGGTGCCCATCCAGCCTGCCCGTTCGCCGTGTCCGGCTCGACGTCTCTATCATACGCACTGCTCGGGGCGTAGGATTGACCTGCGAACCGACCCGCGGTGCCGAGGGAGGGAGGACGAACCGATGCGTCGCAGCATGATCGGAGCGATTGCGGTGATCGCATTCCTCGCTGGCTGGATCGCCGGGAGCGGGTGTCTTAGTGTCCGTATCGCTGCGAGCCCCACACAGTCAGCCCGCATCATCGCGATAGCGACACCCACTCCCAGCACAGCACCGATCACCCTAGGCTCCACACCATCGAGCAGTCCTTCAGTGATCCTTCCTGCGCCAGTTCCAGGCAGTGACTTCGCAACTGCGATCGAGAGTGTCGCAGCGCAGGTGACGCCAGCTGTCGTCTACGTCGCTGTACGAGCCATCGTGCCAAGCCTGTTTGGCTTCGGCCAGATCCAGCAAGGTGTGGGATCCGGCGTCATCTTCGATCCACGTGGCTACATTCTCACCAACGACCACGTCATCGCCGGAGCACAAGAAATCCTCGTCGTGCTCGGTGACGGGCGCCAGTTCACTGGTCGCGTGATCGGTCGCTCGCCCGCGAACGACATCGCAGTGGTGAAGATCGACGGGGAAAACCTCCCCGTCGCATCGCTGGGCGATAGCGATCAGCTTCGAGTCGGCCAATGGGTTGTCGCGATTGGCAACGCGCTCGGCCTCGAGGGCGGGCCAACCGTTACTGCAGGTGTCGTCAGTGCGCTGAACCGTACCATCACACCCAGCCCAGGAGAGCCCGCAATCGGACCACTCATTCAGACCGATGCCGCTATTAATCCAGGGAACTCAGGCGGACCTCTCGTGAATCTTGCAGGAGAAGTCGTCGGCATCAATAGCGCCAAGATTCAGACAGCGGAAGGAATTGGATTCGCCATCCCAATCAACAAGGCCAAGGAGATCGTGCAACAGCTGCTCGAAGCCCGTCCGCGAGCCTATCTCGGTATCACCTCTGTCTCCGTGACCCCGGCGCTGGCCGCTGCCTACGGGCTCCCCGTCGGTCGCGGTGTCCTCGTGGTCGACGTGGAAGCAGGTGGACCAGCAGATCAGGCTGGCATCCAGCCAGGGGACATCATCGTCGGCTTCGACGACCGGACAATCACGAACGCCAACGATCTGCAAGCAGCTCTTGGTACGCACCAGCCGGGCGACCAGGTCACAGTGACTGTAAACCGTGGGGGCCGCGAAGAGCGCCTCACCGTCACGCTCGGGGTTGCTCCAGTTGTCCAATGAAGGAAGGGAAACCGCCATGGCGAGCCAGAGCGATCTTCTCTTCCACCGCCTCGTGCGCGACTTCGGACGTCCTGCCCCGACTGATCTGGCGCGCCGCCAGCTTCTCGATTCGCTTGCCCAGCGCAAGCTCCTCACGACCGGAACCAGCGTCCTCGTCCTCCTTGCGCCCCCGGAGTTCATTGCCGAACTCGCAGCTCGTGGCGTGAGCGTGACTGCAGTCGAGCCGCTGGAAGAGTTGCTCGAGCAGGCGCGCCGCCGCTTGACGGGGACGACCGCGACCGTGCATTGGGTACGCCGCGATCCGCATCGCCTCCCGTTTCGCCGCGCCTTTGATCTGATCCTCAGCATGGGACTCGTCCTAGGAACCAGCGGGAACGAGGCCGAGGATCAGGAGTTCCTCCGTTCACTGGCCGCTGCGCTGCGACCTGGTGGCACGCTCGTTCTCGAACTTCCCAACCGTGAACTCCTTGTGCGCGAGTTCGTGGAGCGGTTTTGGGCCGACCTGGACGGGCTGCGCGTACTCGTTCGTCAGGACTGGGATGTTCCCACGGGAACAGTACGACTGGATTGGCATTTCGTGTGGCCACACGGCACTGTTGAAACTCGCCACGTTGCCCTGCGTCTCTATTGTGCCGCCGAACTTGCTGCCCGTTGCCGCGACGCCGGCTTGACGATGCTCGAGTGGTGGGGAGACGACAATGCGACTCCATACGGGCTCTGGGCACCTCGCTTGCTGCTCGTCGCGCGCCTTGGCGGCGAGCCTACCGAGCCACTCGTCGTCGGTGGCGAACGGGGCTAGGGAGTTCCTGAGGATGCGACCCACCACTCGACCGCTCGTCCAGATCGTCAACGCTGAGCGGATCGTTGTCCTCGGGTGGGGTCGAGCGATCCTCGCACAGTTGGCTCATCCCCTTGTGGCGGCTGGTGTCGCCGACCACTCGACCTTTGCTCGGGACACATGGTCCGCATTCCGGCGATTCCAGACCACCGTACGAGCGATGCGCGCATTAACCTTCGGCCCACCTGAAGCAGCACGTGAAGCAGCCCGGCGCATCGCGCGGAAGCATGATCAAGTGCAGGGTATGCTCCGCGAGCCCCTTGCTCGATTTCCGGCCGGTACTCGTTACTCGGCTCACGATCCCGAACTGCTTACCTGGGTTCATGTGACAACTATCGAGGCAACGCTCGTCGCCTACGAGCGTTTCGTAGCACCACTAACACCTGCACAGCGCGATCAGTACTGCCAGGAAGCAACAGCAATGGAACATTGGCTCGGTGTTCCGCCCGGCACTTTTCCCGATTCCTGGCAAGCACTCCAGGAAACCATTACCCAAGCACGGCAGGACGGCATCGTTACCGTGACCCCGCTTGCAAGAGCGTTGGCGGAGCGTGTCCTCGACCCACCACGTCCGTGGTGGCTCACCCCAGCGGCTGCATCCTGGCGCTGGTTGACGGTCGGCTTGCTACCTGACTGGCTCCGCCAGGCATACGGCCTGCCCTGGTCAGTACGCGACGAGCATCAGTTCGACCGCTTTTGTGCTTTCCTCCGGCGCCTGTGGCGCCATCTGCCGAACCTCATTCGCCAGTGGCCAGAAGCCCGTGCTGGTTTGCCGCTCCCCACACCTCCTGGATATCGCTCAGGGTCGACAGCGAACGCGAGGGTCAGCTCGTGACAGCAGTGTTCGGGCTCCTGCGCCGGTTTGGTCTCGCCTTTCTGCTCCTTACGCTCAGTGTCACGATCGCCGGGCTCACGCTCACCCGTTACGCTTCATTGGGAACGACCCTCCCCACACCCACAGTTGGCAGTACGCCGTCACCGGTACCCACACCGACACCATCACCGACGCCCACCCCGATTCCACCCCCGCTTACCGCGCGCGTCACCCTTGTCATCGATCTCACGGGTGACCGTGTCTTGCTCGACCAGCAGAGCGAGCTCCCGCTCCCACCGGCGAGCACACTCAAGCTCCTCACCGCCCTCACCGTGCGGGAGATCTTGCATCCTGAGGAGATCGTTACCGTTCAGTCGGAGGATGAGGTCGACCCGACGATGGAATCAACCATGGGGCTTGCCGCAGGAGATACCGTCACTGTCCACGACCTCCTCATTGGGCTCCTCTTGCCTTCGGGGAACGACGCAGCGCGCACCCTTGCCCGTGTCGCCGGTGAGCGCCTCGCAACCCCCAGCGAGCTCCCACCACGCGAGCGTTTTCTTGCCAGGATGCAAGCTAAGGCAGAGGAACTTGGCCTTGAACAGACGATTGTCCGAACGCCGGACGGCGACGACGTGCCGGGACAGGTGACGAGCGCGCGTGATTTAGCTCGGCTCGCACGTGCCGTGTTGGCTGACCCAGAACTTGCCGCCATTGTCGCGATGCGCCAAGCTCACGTTCGCGTGGGTGGCCCCAACGCCCGCATTCTCACGCTGACTAACACGAACGAACTCCTTGGGCATCTCGGAGTCATTGGAGTAAAGACAGGAACCTCGCCCGCCGCAGGCCAATGTCTCGTTGCAGCCTGGCGGACTCTCGACGAGCGGCTCTATCTCGCCGTCATCCTTGGCAGTCAGGATCGCTATAGCGATATGCGCGCACTCATCGCCTGGGTTACTGCTGCCACCGGCAGCTCACCCGCCCCCTGAAGAACCTTCATCGCCAATCCCAGGCTTGACTACTCGAGCAGATTGAAGGCGTTGGCTAGAGCACTCCCTCCCTGGTGTCTGTTACCATTGTGCGCCGGCACGAGCGTCTCGCCACCTGAGAGTCCTTTTCCTCACGAGACGTCAGTGTAGGAGTGCTGTGTGTCGCGAAACATCCCTACGGTACCCGCTACCCAGCGCACGCTTTTCACCCGCCTGCGTGACTCGCTCAGCGAGAGTGCGTTAGCTGTCCCAGCCTATCGCCGCTTCTGGCTCAGCATGCTCATTTCTAATGTCGGCAGTTGGCTTCAGCTTGTCGCCCAAGGGTGGCTGATCCTTGCACTGACCAATTCCCCGCTCTATCTCGGTCTCTATGGACTCCTTCGTTCCGTTCCAACGTTGACCATCACCCTCATCGGCGGCGCGATTGCTGACCGCATCGATCGGCGCAAGATCCTGCTCGTCACGCAGTCGTCTGCAGCGGCACTCGCGCTCCTCCTCGGTTTCCTCGATCTCTCCGGATTGGTTCGCGCCTGGCATATCCTCGCCATCGCCTTCGCCACCGCGACAGTCATGGCGTTCGATAACCCAGCACGACAAGCGATGGTGCCAGGACTCGTTGGGAACGAACGCGTTCCCTCCGCAGTCGGACTTAACTCGGCGGCGTGGAATGCAGCTGCTGTTATCGGGCCCTCGCTTGCCGGCATGCTCGTTGCCGCCGCGGGTACTGGCTGGGCCTTTGTGTTGAACGGGCTGAGCTACCTTCCAGTCATCTGGGCAGTCTGGACCTTGCACCCAGCACGCCCGAGCGGGACGACGAGCGCGCCTCTGCTCGCTCATGTGGCAATCGGCGTCCACGCGGTGCGGCGAGATCGCCGTCTGCTCGGACTGCTGACGCTCCTCGCAGTCCCCACGTTCCTTGGCCGTCCGTACTTGCAGCTGATGCCAGTCTTCGCCCGTGATGTACTCCACACCAGTGCAGCTGGCTACGGGACGCTGATGGGAATCAACGGGGCAGGAGCATTAGCCGGTGCATTACTCGTCGGGCGAGTAAGCAAGTATCAAAAACGCGGGCAGCTACTCTTCGTCGTGAACATCGCCTTCGCCACAACGCTGATTGCCTTTGCGGCTTCGCACCAACTCGTCCTCTCCGCCGTGCTGCTCTTCGCGATTGGCGCCAGCCAGACGCTCCTCATGGCACTCACGAACACGCTTCTCCAGCTCATCGTGCCAGACGAGCTCCGCGGGCGTGTCATGGCGCTCTACACGCTAATCCCGATGGGCTTCATGCCGCTCGGTACTATGGCACTGGGTAGTATCGGGGATGTGCTCGGTGTTCCCTTCACCGTTGCGGTCGCGGCTGGTCTCGCTCTCGGCTTCACGTTCGCCGGTCGCCGCCTTTTCCCCGAAGTCTATCGGCTCCCTTAAACCTCCCGGTTCGGCTCAGCGGCAAGTTCTGCACGCAGCGTCAACAGACGTCCCTGACGGATCACCCCGAGCACAACCGTGCTCCCAACCGGTGCACGACTCAGCATCCGCTGCAGATCAGCCGGGGAACGCAGCGGCACTCCGTCCAAACTGACAATCATGTCGCCCGGTCGCAAGCCAGCCCGCTCCGCGGGGCTACCGGCGATCACCTGCAGCACGGCAACCCCAGCCGCCCGGGACTCTCCTCGCTCAGGAACAAACCGACCCGGCACAGTGCGAAGTTCACCAACGATGCCCAGCCAGGCGCGCTGCACGCGTCCTCCGCGCAAGAGTTGCCCAACCACCCACTGTGCCGTGTTGGCAGGAACTGCGAAGCTCAAACCCTGCGCCCCTGCCACGATGGCAGTGTTGACACCAACCACTTTCCCGCGCGTATCGACCAGTGGACCACCGGAGTTCCCTGGGTTGAGCGGCGCATCAGTCTGGATGACGTTCTCGATGAGACGCCCATCCGGACCGCGCAACGAACGCCCCAGCGCCGAGACAACTCCGGTTACGACGCTCGCCTGCAACCCCAACGGATTGCCGATGGCGATTACCAGCTGACCAACCTGCAGGCGATCAGAGTCGCCGAGCTCAGCCACCGGCAGGTCATTTGCTTGGACACGCACCACTGCAAGATCCGTGGCAGGGTCTTCGCCGACCAGTTGCGCGGGGAGTTCGCCCCCGTCCGCGAGCGTCACCGTGATGCGACGTGCACGGTGGACGACATGGCTATTAGTGAGGATATACCCGTCCGGCGCAATCACGAAGCCCGAGCCCGCGCCAGGTACCTCGGCCGAGCGGTGAGGAGCGCCGAAGGTGCGCACCACCTGCACACCAACAACCGCTGGTGCCACCCGTTGCACGACACGGACGACGGCCTGCGAGAAAGCATCGAGCAACGTCTCTGGCTCAGCTGCCTCGACGCGGTTCGTCGAGTTTGCGATTGGCTCGTGCTCGTCACCAAGGATGGGATGAATCGTGAACGACTGTCGCAGCATGATCTGTTCTTCCTCCAGTTTGAATCACAACTCGCGTTTGGTTGATTCCGCCCCTGGGCCAGATTGGCGAAGTTCCTGAACCCGTATCAGTGCCTGCCGGAGCTCCTCCAGCCAATCCGCCTCGTGTCGTCCGACCAACCGGACACACCAGGCCAGCGCCTCGCTGCGGCTCCGCGCGACGCCTGCTTCGACTAGCGTGTCCAACACCTGCCGCTCGGCAAGCCGCAGTCGCGTCATCACCGGGACGCTGAGGACCGTGAAGAGTTGCTGGACAGGTCCACACCTCGCTCCCCAGGAGACTTTCCGGCCAAACCGATACTCGGCCTCGCTGGCGATGCGCATACGCTGTCCACGCGTCTCTTCGCGGAAGCGCTGGATACGCGCCACGCAGGCCGCATGACGCTCTTCCTCGCTCGCTCCCTCAGGAAGGGCCGGCTCAGGAAGCCGACCGATAACCAGAATCTCGTCACGGTCGTACGTAATCTCTGGTGACTCGACAAACCAGCCCTCGGGCAAGCGACCCACAAACCAGGCCAGAAGTTCTGCGGCAAACGGATCCCTTTTCATCAGAAGGCTCCCTTCTGTCCATTGCGACGATTACAGTATTACACATACCAAGCCGGTCAACAACCCAACACACCAGCTGCCGACCAAGCGTGCGTTGGTGCGTTTCTGCTCTCGGCGTGCGGTATTCCCGCACTCCGGAGCTCTCCTACTGAGCAGCGTGGGTGGTCAGTCCTTCGGAGCGTTGTCGATCTCCGTTCGGCTGGGGCACGTTCGCGAGAGCGCTGGTCACTGCAGCAGACCGCTGACAACTCCGCTCACGGGGTCGGACGTCATCAGGAGGTACCGCTGACGGTCTTGGCGCCTGCCCTCAGCGTCACCTCTTGTACCACCTGGCTCCCATCCTCCGTGAGGGCTTCTTGGTATCCACGCTGAGCATCGCCAGGGCTCGACACTTGCCTGACGGGATATCACCAGTTCGCAATGTACCGTGCGCAGGATGAGACGGCCTCAGAGACTATGTACGACGCATATCCCAAGCAGGGGGTAGATCAGTCCTGCTTGGTGCAGTCTCTTCCGGCAACTGGCCGTGTTCGCCCGGTAGGATGCCAATGTGGGTACTGCACGCGCCACCCCGATCCCAGACCGCCCGCTGCCCACCCCCGCAACACGAACAAGAGAAGCAGAAGCGACGAGCGAGCTGCACCGACGTGGATGCGCACTCGCCACCCCGAACCGAGCTCCTAACCCGCCCAAGCGGAGCAGCATCGCCGCATGCCATGCTACGTCTGAGCTCACGACCAGAATACCCCACGCGGCGAGCGATCGATGGAGGAGCGCCATTTCTTGTGCCCGCAGGCTCCTCAGGCAGCATGTCCCGCGCTTGTACGCGCCATGGCGTGTGGTGGAGCCACAGTTACGCACCGCGGGGCCGGCCCCGCGAGCCAGCGGGTGCGATGCATCTCCCCGAACTGCCGGATGCGAGACCCCGACCCGCGAGCGCACCTGCGCTTACGACACTATGCATCTGGTTACATTGCCGGCCCGTGGGGCCGGCGGGCGCGATGAAGCGTGCCCCTACAAAATACATGTCTCTTACCAGTGACCAATGCTGGAGCTTCAAAAATCCCGCGAAACTAGTTCACATGGTCCGCAACGAGTCTAGGAGCTCGACAATTTCGCCCGATATGCGACGAACCTCTTCCACAAGTTCGCGCGCCCGCTCGCGGTCACCGCGATTCCAGGCACGTACTGCCTCAGCAGCCGTCTGGTGCAAACGCTGGTGCGGCGCTTCCAGCGAACGGAAAATGTTCGACGTGCCGTACCGTTCGCGACCACGTCCGTAGTACCAGCGCCCAAGCCGGCAGGCTGTCCAGTCAGCTACTTGCTCAGGCTGCAGCTGCTCGCGCCCGTGCAACATCGCCAACAGGCGCTGGACCCAGAGCAGGTGATCAGCTTTCGCCACCAGTACCAGCTGAGCATCGCTGAGTGCCAGCGTCGTCTGCGCCACTAGTTCCCGCATCGTCCGGAGACGCTGCATCTGGTCAAGGACACCCACTGTCAGTTCGTCCGCCTGCCAACCGACACGCTCAGCTACGGCAGCGACCTGCGCTACATTACGCGCCAGCTGCCCGACCGCCTGCGCCTGTTCCTCAGCTGCGGAAGCAATCTCCTGCAACGGCGCCACGATTGCGTCAACAGCCTTACGAATCGCTGTCAATGCCTCTTGTCCGCCGGCCGCGACTGCCGCCCCGCTTTCAACTTGATCGGCCACGATACCCATCGCCTCACCAACGCGTTGCATCCCCTCAGAGAGGGCCTGCACCTGGTTACGGATGCCGGAAACAGCCTCTTGTGTCGAAACCGCAAGTCGCCGAACCTCTTCGGCGACAACCGCAAACCCGCGCCCATGCTCTCCTGCTCGTGCCGCCTCAATCGCCGCGTTGAGCGCGAGAAGATTCGTCTGCTTGGCAATCGTGGCAATGGTCCCGAGAACCTGCGTGATTGGCTCGACGGCCTTCGACAAGTCCTCGATTCGCTGCTGGAGCTCTGAGACGGAGCGAGTCACGCTTGCAAGCGACTGCAGGGCTTCGTTGACACGCGCGATTCCAGCCTCAGCACGCTCCGCTGCACCACGCGCCGCCTCCGAGACTTGGCCAACGCTCCCCGAGACCACCTCCACCGAGGTCGCGAGCTCCCGCGCCACCTGAGCTGCCTCCGCCGCTTGCTCTTGCTGCTCCCGGAAGGCTCGGAGGAACTCGTCGGCTGCGCGGACTGGGCCTAGCCCTTCCGCCACCGCACCTGAGGCAGCTAACAGGAGTTCGGCGATCCGCTCCCGCCAAGTCGCGACGACCGGTTCCCAAACTGGACGGATCTCTGGAGGTAGTTGTCGCACCACCTGCTCTGCCTCAACAAGGTCGCCGCGCGCCAGTGCACCAGCGAGCTCACGGAGCACATCTAGCCACGTCGGCTGTGAGTCCTGGTCGGTGATCTCCAGAGCCGCTCCTTCCCTGACTGCACGACCGCTTCCTTTTGTCACACGCAATTCCGCCTCGAGCGTGCCTCGCTCCGTCATCGCACCCTCCCGATCGTCACAGTCGCCGATCCCCCGACCGTCCTACTCGGGAATCTTCGGCGCGATGACCGGAGAACTTGAGACGGCGTTGCCTTACGCCTCTTCCTTCCATCCAACGAGAGCTGCTCCCCAACGCTGTCCTTTCACAAAGAGCGGAACGGTAATGACGGTCATCACCTCGCCTGTATCGCGAGCATAGGTCTGGACGAGGAATTGTTCGCGCTGGCGCGGTGATTCGCGAAGATCGCACCCAGCCTCGATAAACTGCTGTCTCGTGGCCATGTTGGGGAGTCGCTCAGCAGCTGCCCCAAGCCCGACCCGCGCTCCCCGGACGAGTACTCGTTGATCCCAGAAGAATCGCTTGACGCGGTTTCCCACGAGATCACGCTCTGGTATTCCGGTCCAGTCCTTGCAAAACGCCCGGTTATGCATCGGCGCATAGGTGTTGAGATCGATCGGCAACGCGAAGACGAGTCGCGGCTCTTTTCGCAGCACCGCCTCCATCTCCTCAGAAAGCGCAAGATCCACCACTGCGTCATAGGCAGTCGCGTACTTTGGTGGCTGAAACCCCTCGGGCGGCACGCGACTCACGTCGAAAAGCCGTGCCAGCGAGCGGATTGCGGGGCCTTTGATTTCCGTATACCGGAGTTCGAGGACATCTTCCAACCTCACGCGCCCCTCGTCGATCGCTCGTTCGAAGACACGCTGGCATCGCTCAGCAAGCTCGCGGCACAACGCGAGCGCACGGTGGAAGGTGGTGCCGGTATCAACTTTGGCGAGATGCTCATACGCCGCTTGCGTCCCTTGCGAAAGCACGAACGTTTCCTCAGCGACGTGCCGTGTTTCGCGCTCGATTGCGCCGACACTCCCTGTCGCCTGCTCCAGTGCACGCGTTGCGCTCTCTAACGCAGCCGTCTGTTGTTGGACTGCTGAGGCAATTGCGTCGATCGCCTGCGCCGCCTCGCTGGCGAGTACGCTTGTCTCACGTAGGACACGTCCCAACTCGACCGTCGCCCGATCCGAGCCCTCGACGAGCTCCAGGCTCCGTGCCAACGCTGTTCGCGCCGGATCCAGCTGAGCTGCAACCGCATCGGTCAGCGCGCGAATCTCTCGCGTCTGGGTCGCCGTATGTTCAGCCAGCTTGCGCACCTCCTCCGCGACGACCGCGAAGCCACGCCCGTGTTCCCCCGCTCGTGCCGCCTCAATCGCCGCGTTGAGTGCGAGAAGATTCGTCTGCTTTGCGATACCGGCAATAAGCTCGCTGACGCGCGTGATCGCGGCCACCTGCTCCAGCAGTACCTGGAGACGATCGGCAACCTCCTGCATCTGCTGACGAAGCGCTGCAACGTGGGCCTCCGCGTCCTTGCTCGCTCGCAAACCCTTGGCTGTTCGCTGATCGACTTCGCGCGCAGCAGCAGCGGCATTACCGGCTGCATGTGCAATCTCCTCTACACCACTGTGCACGTCGCGGAGTGCTTGCGTCACCGACTCCATACTTTGCCGCGCGCGATCGATCTCACGTGTCACCTGCTGGACACGGAGCGCGCTCCGCGCCACCCCGACCGCGGAGCGTCGCACTACCGACTCAAGCGCCCCCATAGTCGCCCGCAGGTCAGCACGAAAGTGCTCGAGAGCACGCTCCATTTGACGCGCTTCTGGTTCATCCGCTGCGAAGGAGATCGGTCGCGCCACTGCGGCGATCCCAGCCTCGAGGATCGCTCGCAAGGTTTCCAAAACCGAGCTGGATCCCTGCTGCTGCCGCGCGGGCCAATCTCCTACGGCGAGCACCTCGCGATCATTGGCCAGTCGATGTCGCACGCCTTGCTCCATCTCCTCAATCCTCCGTGTCCTTCATCCCGGCTGCACGGATCTACTGATGCATATCGGTCAAGTCGGCACAGTCCAAGAGGGTGACAAGGTCCTCAGGTGAATGTGCAACGAACACACGATAACCCTGTTCGTCGCACCAGCCGCGTACCGAGGCCCGGCACCGTGGCCACCATCTGGAACGTTGGACAAGAGGAGTGATCGAAATGACCCCAAATCGGCCATGCGCTCCATGCGAGAACTCTGAACGACCGAGCAACCGCAGTTCATGCCCAGAAGCTGTCCGCCATTCTGCACGATGTAACAGGAGTTCGCTCACTCCAGTGAGCATGCGTAGACTATCCTCTGCCACAGACGGGCATGTGTGGACTCAGAGAGAGTGACAGACGGTCGGGATACCTTCCGCACTCATTGCTCTAGGGACGCCGGGCACAGCGCGGCTCGACCGTAGAAAGTGAGACACGCCACGGCGCGGTCAATGTGACCACGCCCCCTCGTGTCGACTGCCCCGCGCGGGAGCCACGCGGTGCTTGAGCGAGGTACGAGCGGCCCTGACGAGGGGTCACGCGCCACTGCGAGCTGGTGCGCTCACTCCAGTGCTGATGAGAGGTGTTTGGAGTTGGCGTCGCGGACAGGCTCTCTCGGCACCAGTCACACCGTTGACGAGCGGTATCCGCATCGACCGATCCAACCGAACCACCTGCGTCTGCGCGTCCGGGCTCTGGCAGGCCAGCAGGAAATACCCGGCGGGAAATACCATCTTGAGGCGTGCGCTCAGAAGCGTTACTCGGCGCTTCAGAACAGTCCGTACATCCTGACCGCACCACCAGTGCCGGTCATGTGACGTTCCAACCGTTCGTTGGCGTCGCAGGACGCACCTGCTCCTGACTCAGGCAGGTCAGTGGCTGCTGGGAGTTGTCGCATGCTAGTCGCTCCGTCACCTATTCCCGGGTCGTCGAACACAACTCCGAAACAAGCAGGGAGCTTCTCCCCGCCTGAGCCGCCCAGTTGCACTCATCGATCGCTTCCCCGTTTGGTGTCCGCAGGTGCCCACCGTCTCTGGGTCCCACTCCTGGCACTTCGGCGACAAATGTCCCGCCGCCTTGCAGGGAGAAGCAGCTGCTCTTCTCATGACCATGTCGGTTTGCACTCGACAGAACACGAGTGGTATACTGTCCACTGGCGGGCGGGGAGCACCCCCGCTGCCCGACCCGCACCCCAATCCCTTCCCTTCCCTTGGCGCGCGGAGCGCTCCGTCCCCCAGTGCTCCGCGCGTTTTTTGTCTGGGTCTACTCTCGTCAAGTGGGACTGAACCTTAGCTCTTCCGCGTCGCCACAGCGGACGAGCCACCATACTGCTGTGGAAATCCGCTGACCAAAGTCCTCCTCGCAGCGCGTCCCCCAACGCTCTTCGGAATCCACAGAAGCAACTAGATCACATTGTCGTTCAGGATAGTTAGCGACTCAATAGAGGCTATTGACTCCAGAGGGGCTGACAGCACTGGGCCGTCAGCCCCTTGAATAACTCGACACAGAAACGTGCCGACCGCTAGCTGACACGCCAGCCGTTCTGTTTATTCCGCTGCTTTCAGTGCCTCGGCAAAGACATCTAAGAAGGCGTCCGCCTGCTCTTGGGTGATGATCAATGGCGGAATGACGCGGATCACCTGGTCGTGCTCGCCGGCGGTAATAAGTAACGTCCGGAGTTCTTGCGCCCGCTGCACGACGCGCTTGACCGCCTCGCCGTTGGGGGAACGGTCTGGCTTGACCAGTTCCACACCGATCATAAGCCCCAGGCCACGTACCTCCCCGATGACTGGGAACTCCTGCTGCATCTCGCGCAGCTGTGCCATGAGGTAACTGCCGATACGGGCGGCGTTCTCTGGCAGCTTCTCGTCGCGCATCACTTCGAAGGTTGCCACGCCAGCTGCACACGCCACCGCGTTCCCCCCGTATGTCCCGCCGTGCGCACCCGGCTCCCAACGATCCATCAGCTCACGGTTCGCCACCACCGCAGCGAGCGGCAACCCGGAGGCAATCCCCTTGGCCATCGTGACAATGTCCGGCACTATCTCAAAGTGCTCGAAGGCCCACATCCGGCCGGTACGGCCGACCCCGGTCTGAATCTCGTCCACGATGAGCAGGATGCCGTAGCGGTCGCAGATGGCGCGCAAGTTCTGGAGGAATCGCTTGGGCGGTAGGATGTAGCCACCTTCGCCGAGCATCGGCTCGACGATGATCGCGGCAACGTCGTCCGGCATGACCATCGTCTGGAAAAGCCGCTCCAGCTCGGCAATGCAGACAAGATCGACGTCCTCTGGTGGCACATTGTAGGGATTCCGGAACGGATACGGGTACGGTGCGTAGTAGATCGAGGGGACGAGCGGCTCATAGTGACCACGCACCTTGACCCGCGAACTCGTCAGCGCCATGGCGAGATGCGTGCGCCCATGGAAGGCACCGCGGAAGGCGATTACTGCTGGACGGCCAGTTGCGACCTTTGCCAGCTTGACCGCCCCCTCCACAGCTTCCGCGCCTGAGTTGGTGAAGAAGACCTGGTTGAGTTTCGGCGGAAGCGTCGCAGTGATGAGTTGGGAGAGGCGAAGCATCGGCTCGTGAATGAGGATATTCGCCTGGGCGTGGATGATCTTTCCCGCCTGCTCACGGATTGCCGCCACAACGCGCGGATGACAGTGCCCGGTATTGACGACAGCGATGCCAGAGGTGAAGTCCATCCAGCGCTCGCCATTCACGTCCCACACATAGAGCCCCTCGGCCCGATCCACGACGACCGAGGAGTACCGGGCCAGCACCCTCGGGAGAATCTGCAGTGGATCAACGTCCAGTCGCATGATCACCTGTCCTTCCCGTTGTGCCCCATCCGTCCCATGCCCTACTCAGAGGTGATGCAGGAGCGCTGCGAGGAGCGCGGTGCGTTCAATCAACCCTGAAAGGCTGATCTGTTCGTGCTCAGCGTGCGCCCCGTCACCTGGACAGCCCAGTCCATCCAGCGTCGCAATGCCGAGCGCCGCGGTGAAGTTCCCGTCACTTGCTCCACCGGTTGCCGCTTCGGTCAACTCGAGTCCGAGTTGACGACCGATCGCCCGGGCCCGCTCGAAGGCTGCAGCAATCACCGGCGTCCTCTCCATCGGTGGTCGATTCATGCCGCCCTCGACCGTCACGGTCGTACCTGGAAGCCATGGACGTGCACCAAGCACAGCAGCACAGATCCGGTCGGCCTCGTCTCGCGTCGCTACGCGTACGTCGACGTGCGCCCAGGCCTCTGCGGCCACCACATTGCTCCGCGTTCCACCACCGACTACCCCGACGTTCACGGTGGTGCCACGCAGCGGATCATTCAAGCTATGCAAGTAGTGGATTTGATTCGCCAACTCCTGAATCGCACTGATGCCGCGCTCGGGATCCGCTCCCGCATGTGCCGCCCGACCGGTGATCCGCAGCGTAAAGATGCCAACCCCCTTGCGTGCTGTCTTGAGCGCACCACCAGGCGCCGGTGGCTCCAGACAGAGAACGAACGCGCTTCGCTGCGCTTCCGCCTCGATCAGCGGCCGTGACACCGGACTCCCAACCTCTTCCTCCGTATTGATGAGCCACCGGATCGGACGGTGCGCCAGACCATGCTCTCCCAGCCAGCGCATTGCCTCTAGGAACATCGCAACGCTCGCCTTCATGTCGTAAATGCCTGGACCGAAGGCGAGATCTCCTTCAATGCGGAATGGTCGCCTGGCCAGCGTCCCCACCGGCCAGACGGTATCGACGTGTGTCAGGACAAGCAACGGTTCGGCCGCTGCATCGCTTGTGCCCAGCCAGCTCGCGATCGTCAGGTCACCGTAGTCTCGTTGCGGATATTCTTCAATCGTCGCCTCAAGTCCGCGAGCCCGCTCGCGCACGTAACCAACGAGTTGATCAACAGCGGTCTTGTCGGTACTCGGCGACTCCAGCTCGACCAAGGAGCGGAGTTCGGCCAGCAACGCGTCGCGGCGCGTGGCGAACTCAGCGATCGAGATCGTCATCAGCGAACTCCCGCTCCTCCCAGGCCGCCTCCGAGTCCGACTCCTGCCGAGTGCGCCACTGTTCACTCACGCGATTGGCTCCGCCACTCTCCGACCGTCCTTGAGTCGACGGGCGTGGCTGGCTGAAGTGGCGCAGATTCGCCTCCAGGTCGACGTAGTAGTCAGCGAGCTCCATTAGTTCTACTGCCGTGTTACGCGGGGCAGAAGCGATCTCCACCCGCCGACCGAGCCGCTGCACCGTCTCCACAAGGTAGCAGTAGTCACCGTCTCCGGTCACCAGCACAACGACATCGACATGCGGTGCCTGGAGCAGGACATCGACTGCGAGCTCCAAGTCGAGATCCCCGCGCAGGGTGCCATCGCCGGCCCGCCGCAACGTCCGGGTCACGACGCGAAAGCCGTTCCGGCGCAACCAGGTGAGGAAGGGAACCGCGCTCGACTCCTCGCTGGCAAGCGTGACGTAGGCATAGGCGCAGACCAAGCGCCGTCCCGCAACCAGGAACTCGAGCAGACGCGAGTAGTCGATGCGCACGCCGAGGTCTCGCGCGACGAAGTAGAGGTTCGACATATCGAAAAAGACTGCTACCCGATCCGTCTGGTTAGGCAAGATCATACAAACCTCCTCGCTACCACCGAAAGACCGCCGAAATCAATTCCGAGCCGTGACAAGAGGGAGATCAGCCATGGTGACCAGCCCCGGGGCGTGCTCCACCACGCGCGGCACAGCGTTGAGCGCAATCGCAGTCGTCGCCCGATCGCCCTGAAGACCGCCGGGAATCACGAGTTCCAGCGGCGTCGGCCCCTCCAGCCGCACGCGATCGTAAGCCGGATCGGCATCAAGGTACATGCGCAGGTGCAGCGTGATGCGTTCCTCGCCAGCGACGAAGGCCCGGCCGAGCTGATCGACACCACACACGCGCCCCGGTTCGACCGTGAAGTACTGTGTCACGATCCGCCGCTCAGCCAGCACCGGTTCGATCCGCTCCTCGTAGTGCTCGATCGTCCAGCCCAGACCCGCTGCGAGGAGATACGCCGACTCCCGCAGGCCAACGTGCCGCACCGTCCCCGCGGCCACGAGCTCCTGGAACTCCTCAATCGTCTTGCCAGAGCCGATTTTCTCCTGGAGCGGTCTGCGGCGCGTCGAGGCGTTCTGAATCCGCTCGACGCGAACAGCCGTCACTGCCTGCGCGACGCCGCTAAAGAAGAGCGGAAGGGTATCCATGACATAGCCAGGATTGACGCCCGTCCCGAGGACTGTCACCCCATGCTCCCGCGCAAGGGCATCAAGCCGAGCCGCAAGTTCAGGATGGCCCGCAGCGGGAAACGCCAGTTCTTCGCACGTCGAGACAACATTGCAGCCCAGACGCACCGCCAGCTCCAACTGGGGAAACACGCGGTCGAGGTAGGACCCGGTCGCGTGGAGAACACAGTCTGGACGCGTCTCCGCCAGGACTGCTTCGGCGTCCGCCCGGACTACTACGCCAACTGGCTGCCCCAACCCGATCAGCTCCCCCACGTCACGCCCGACCTTGGTCGGATCGATATCGATCGCTCCCACCAACTGGTAGGACCGACGCTCAATCGCGAGTTTTGCCAATTCTTGTCCAATTGGCCCCAGCCCAAACTGCACAACGCGATAGACGCGCCCGCTCACGCTCCTCTCTCCCTTCCGGCTCCGCGGGCCGGCGTCTCAAGACTGTCCCGGCTTGCGGCGCTCGCGTTCCTTCAGCTCGCGGTAGTACTTCTTCGGCTTCGGTAACGGTCGCTCTTCTTGCTGGGCCCGTGCTGCTGCCGCCTGCGCCGCCTGCTGAGCAAGCTGCTCCTCAAGGACCGCCAGGTCGTCGTAGATCGCGACGTTGCTGTTCGCCTCGGGAGTCCGCATCAGCCGCCGCACTAACTCCAGCAACGACCGCACTTGAGCCTGCTCACCGCCAGCTCGCTCCGCCGTCGCCAGCACGCGATCCACGAGCGCGAGCGTTTCTGGTCGTGCGCGGTTCTCCACCAGTCGTTGGCGGATGCGTTGGAGCGCATCAGTCAAATACATCCGCCGCTCCTTCCTACTCTCGGGCACACTGCGAGCCCGATCCGCATTCAGCGTACATCGGCAACTCCACCGCGACCACAGCGACACACTCGCGCCGCCCCGAGTATCCGGCAACGGCCGCACGAACGCAAGAGTTGCTCCGCTCAAAACGACTGCACAGGATCAGAATGCCGAACCCGGCCATGGCCACGAACGGCCCTCCGTAGAAAAAGTCGCGTCTGGCCTTAGGAGTGAGCACTGACTCTGCTCCTTCGAGCAAGATGCTCGTCTGTGGTATAGCAAAGCGACCCTCTGTCCGCGTGTGAGCGCGAGTCGTCAGGTTGTTGTGAGAGACCGCGCATCTGACTGCTCCTCATGCTTACTACAAGACGATTACTCCACTCGAACGCACTGATTCTCGGCACACATTCCTCGTCACGTGTTTCACTTGTGAGGGGAAGAATGCGAAGGAGACGTGAACGGTGCAGGAACGCGAGCGAACCGACCTTCTCGACCGGTTCACTGGATGCTTGCTGGGACTAGCAATCGGCGACGCACTTGGCACGCCGGTGAGCGGTTGGACACGCGAGGCGATCGCAGCACGCTACCACTGGCTGGACCGGTTTGTCCCACTCGTCACTGAGGATGGTACGGTCATCATCCCGGCCGGCGAGTTCACTGACGAGACGGAGCTCGCACTCTCCCTTGTAGAAAGTGCCATCAGTGCACGTGGATATCTTGACGTTGCAGCAGCGGGCTACCGCTTTCTGCGACTGCTCGATGGGCCGACAGCCCGTTTCCTGGACGAGCCGACACGACGGGCCCTTACTGCAGCCGCGGAGCACGGGGACTTCCAGCGTGGTGTCGCTGGCCCAGGTACTGCGACCGGCAGTGCTGCTGCCCGGGCCGCGCCGATTGGTCTTCTGCACGCCCTCTCTCGCTTCAACCCCGACCTCCTTGTCCGCGACGTGCTCCGCGCCACGCTCATTACCCATGCTGAGCCAGAAGTCGTCAACGGCGCACTGGCCGTGGCCTATGCCATCCTCTTGCTAGTCCAGGGCACGACACCTCCCGATGTCCTCCTCGACGAGGTTGCCCGCTTCATCGACGAGGACGCCGTGGCCCAACGGCTCCGCCGGGCGGCGCTACATCCTGTGCTCGCAGACGATGACGAGCTTGTCCGTGCACTCGTGGCGCTGGGCACATCTGCTGCTGTCGATGAGGTCGTCGCGACCGCCTTTGCCTCGTTCGCTGCCGCACACGATGATTTCGCCCGTGCAGTGACACTCGCAATCAATATTGGCGGGGCGACCGACACACGTGGTGCGATCACTGGCGCGTTGGCTGGCGCGCATCTTGGTGCTTCCCGGCTTCCAACCGCACTCGTCGAAGGGCTTGAGGGCCGTCCTTATATCCTTCTGGCCGCCCGTGGTCTCTTCCAGGCCGCCCAGCAGCGTGCCGGACGCTTCGTCCGGCTGCTCGTCCGGTGAACCAATGCGGCAAGACCAGCGACTCGCGGCCATCGTTTTCGACCTTGACGGTGTCCTGGTCGACTCAGAATCCCTTCAACTTGCCGCCTGGGAGCGGTACGTTGCTCGTTTCGGCCGCGCGCTTCCCACCGACCTCCTCCCTCGGCTCTTTGGCCGACGTCTGATCGATGCGGCCCGGATCATCGTCGACACATTGGGATTACCGGTCGACCCGCTGTGCGCAGCACGTGAGCGTGATGAACTCTTCCTCACGAGCGTGCCCGGAAACGTCCAGCCAATGCCCGGAGTGCTCGAGCTGATCGCTGAGCTCCATACCCGCGCCGTTCCATTGGGCTTGGCGACAAGCGGTCATCGGCAGTACGTCGCCCTCGTGCTCGGCGAGTTCGGACTCGCTGACGTGTTTGCAGCTGTTGTGACCGGCGACGATGTCACCCACGGCAAGCCGGCTCCAGACTGTTACCGGCTGGCTGCCGCGCGACTGGCATGTCCACCGGAACGCTGTATTGCGATCGAGGATGCGCCGCTTGGTGTCATGGCCGCACGGGCGGCTGGCCTACACTGCATTGCTGTACCGAACGCCCACACCCGCGAACTCGGCGGCTTCGACGCTGCCGACGCACTCTTGCCCAGCCTTGACGCTGTGTTGCCGTGGTTGGAACGTAACGGGTGGCTGGGGTGAGCTCAAGTCATGCGAGAGCACCACGAGACTGTTTTCACCTGCTGCAGCTCCGAACAGCGACCAGTCCGAGTTTCACACTGGCAGGACATCTCGCATAGGTACCCCCTGCCGGCGGTCACACTGAGTGACTAGGCTGCCCAGACATGCCTGAGTCACTCCGACGAGCACTGGACCGATGTGTGGCAGCGCACAGAGCCACGGATCATCCAACGAGGCTCGGCATCAGGTGACCCAAGTGACCGATCTGGCAAGGGCGCGCATTTCGTTCCGCAACATGAATGAAGCAATCGGCCCCGTACCGCCTGAGACAGTACGGGTACGGGGCCCACGGGGAAAGATTTTTCGGCCCGACGGAAGCCTAGCTCTTCACGACGGCTCCGGCACCCGATTGAAGACCACAAGACGCAACTCTGTCATATCTTCAATCGCATACCGTAGACCTTCACGACTGAGGCCGGAATCCTTGACGCCACCATATGGCATGTGGTCGATGCGGAACGTCGGGATGTCGTTGATGATCACCCCACCGACTTCCAGAACCTCGAAGGCCCGCAGCGCGTGCTCAAGGCTGCCGGTGAAGACGCCCGCCTGGAGGCCGTACACCGAATCGTTCACCGCCGCTAGTGCCTGCTCGAAGTCGTCAAAGGGGAAGAGTACGACAAGTGGTGCGAATGCCTCGCGACTGCAGACCGGATGCCACGGGGGTGCATCGACGAGTACCGTTGGCTGGAAGAATCGCCCTTCCGCCTTTCCTCCCACCAGCACCTTCGCTCCCTCGGCGACCGCCGAGTCGACCCAGTCCTGGGTTCGGCGCGCGGCCTTCTCGTCGATCATTGGGCCAAGGTCGGTCGTCTCATCCAATGGGTCGCCCATCTTGATCTTCTTCACTTCTTCGACGAAGCGCTCGACGAACTCGTCCCACCGTGATCGGTGGACGAAGACGCGCTGCACCGAAATGCAGACCTGGCCAGCGTAGGCGAAGGCGCCGACGCGGATGCGGGGGATCGCCACATCCAGATTGGCCGTGCGGTCGACGATGACGCCCGCATTTCCGCCGAGCTCGAGTACGACCTTCTTCTTCCCGGCCCGCGCCTTCAGATCCCAGCCCACGTCTGGCGACCCCGTGAAAGTCAGCAACTTGAAACGCTCGTCAGTCACCAGCCGGTCACCGACAACGCGGTCCATCGGCATGATGCTGACTGCTCCCTTGGGGACGCCGGCTTCGTCGAGAAGTTCGGCAAAAGTGAGCATCGTGAGCGGGTCACGGCTGGGCGGCTTCAGGACGATTGTGTTTCCAGAGGCAAGCGCCGGAGCAATCTTGTGCAGCGCCAGATTGAGCGGGAAATTGAAGGGCGAGATGCCAGCGATCGGGCCAATGGGGAAGCGCCGCGTGAAGCCGAAGCGCCCTTGGCTGTACGCCATCAGGTCGAGCGGGATCACCTCTCCACCGATCCGCTTCGCCTCCTCCGCCGCGGTCGTCAGCGTGAAAATCCCACGCTGCACTTCTACTCGCGCATCGCGGATCGGTTTCCCCGCCTCCTGGGCAATCAGTCGAGCGAACTCCTCCTGCCGGCGGCGGAGCCCATCGGCGAGACGCAAGAGGATTTCGGCCCGCTCGTAACTCTGGAGCCGCCGTGTGACCTCGAAGGCTCGCTGCGCCGCTGTCACCGCGTCCTCGAAGTCCTGGTTGGTCGCGGTATAGGTTACGCCCACAAGCTCATCGTTGTATGGATTGCGGATCTCCAGCCGGTTCGGTGAAGTCCGCCACTCACCAGCGCAGTAGAACGGGTATTCGCGTGCCATTGCACCACTCCTCCCATGCCGAGACGACCACGGTCGGCCGATCCGGACGCGGCGCAACCGCACAGCGAGCCTCGATCGGCCGGACGACTCTCACTGTACCCGAAATCCACCCGTTCAGCACTGGTTAGCGTCCGGATCCTGCGGGAGCGCCATCTTGACCGGATCCAAGATCTCCTCGGCCTCCTCCGGTGAAAGCACACCCTCTTCGACGACCACCTCGCGGACAGTCTTTCCTGTCTCCCAAGCCTTCTTGGCAATCTCGGCCGCCTTGAGGTAGCCAATCCGCGGCGTCAGGATCGTTGCCAGCGCAATACTGCCGTGGGCCAGCTCCGCTAACCGCGCCTCGTTCGCTTGGATCCCTTCGACGCAGCGTGTGCGGAAGACCTCGAGCGCGTTGGTCAGAATATCGGTCGCCCAGAGCAAGTTGTAGACGATCAGCGGTGTCCAGACGTTGAGGTCGAGCTGTCCGGAGAGGACGCCAAGCGAGACCGCGTGGTCATAGCCCACCACCTGGAAGGCAACCATATTGACCATCTCGGCGATTGACGGGTTCACCTTACCCGGCATGATCGACGATCCTGGTTGCACTGGCGGGAGGATGATCTCGCCCAGCCCTGCCCGCGGCCCCGAGCCGAGCAGCCGGATATCACTGGCGATGCGGATCACTTCCAGCGCCGCATTACGGATAGCACCCGAGAGATGCGCGAAGTCAGCATGACTCTGGGTGATCTCGAAGGTGTTGCGCGCTGGCCGGAGCGGGAACCCCGTGATTCGACTCAGCTCCTCCGCGACCTGCATCCGGTATCCGGGGAAAGCGTTGATCCCCGTCCCAAGGGCAGTCGCTCCAAGGTTGATCTCTGTCAGCGCCAGGCGCGCTTCCGCAATCCGATCGGCCGCCCGGCGCAGCGCCGAACCATAGCCAGTGAACTCGTCACCAAGCCGGATCGGTACGGCGTCCTGAAGGTGGGTACGCCCCGTTTTCGTCAGATTGCCGAATTCCTGCGCTTTCTGGCAGAAGGCGTCGGCAAGTCGGCGAAACGCATCGACCAGCTTGGGAGTGGCACGCAGCAGTGCCAGCCGTCCCGCGGTCGGAATAACGTCGTTCGACGACTGTCCGAGGTTGACGTGGTCGTTCGGATGCACCGGCCGGTACTCACCACGCCGCCCGCCGAGAATCTCGTTCGCACGGTTGGCGATGACCTCGTTCGTGTTCATGTTGTGAGACGTGCCGGCACCAGCCTGGTAGGGATCGACGACGAAGTGCTCGTGCCACAACCCGTCAATGATCTCCTGCGCCGCCTGTTCGATTGCCCGCGCTTGCTCATCGGTGAGCCGCCCGGCTCGGTGATTGACGCGTGCGGCCGCGAGCTTCACCTGTGCCGTCGCGACGATCAAGTCAGGATGCGGACGAAGGCCGCTAATTGGAAAGTTGCGGACCGCTCGCGCCGTCTGGGCTCCGTAGAGCGCCTCCGCCGGCACCTCCACCTCGCCGAGTGAATCACGTTCGATACGCACCGTCCCCACGACCATCGTTTGTGCCTCCCCCGTCCATACCCTCACCGTTCGCTCCCAAGTCCGCCGTCTGCTTCCCACCAACTCGGCCGCTGTGAGCCGATTGCGGCGAGTTCCGTCTTCACGTAGATCAATCCTTCACGATCGAGAACCGACTGCTCGTATTCACCGCTCATTGTGATGGCATCAACCGGACAGACCTGCGCACAGAGCCCACAGAACATGCAGCGACCTGCACGCAGGATGAATTCCCCGAGCTCACGATCACCCTCTTCCGATGGCACAACGTGCATTTCCAAGCAACTCGTCGGGCAGATCCGCGCACAGAGCCCGCAGGCGACGCAAAGCGCCTCCCCGGTCTCCGGGTCAGAGCGCAAAGCCGGGAGCCCACGGAAGCGCGGTGCCTGCTCCCGTTTCTGCTCCGGATACTGGATAGTCACCGGCCGCTGGAAGAAGTGTCGCAGAGTCACCAGAAAACCGCGGATGTCCTGCAAGACCATATGTGCCTCCTCGCACGCGCATCGTTAGAGCGCGTGGAACCGGAGCCGGCCTGCGAGCGGTGGAGCATCGACACGCAGCCAGGCCTCACTCACTGCGAGGCCTTGCCCAAGCCAGACCGCCCAGCCGCCGCCCGGCACGTTCTGGCCGAGACGGAGCACCTGGCGCGAGGGCACACCGCTCGGCATGACCGGCCAGGCTAGTGGTCCACGCTCCAGCCGTGGGAAGGTAATGCCCCGGTAGATGGGAACCGCCCGGACCAGCTCTTGGAAGACATGCACAGCGTGCCGCCCCTGCCAACGGTAACCGAGTCGGCGTGCCAGTTCCTGAACCAACTGCCAACTCGGTCGTGCCTCGCCCGGCGGATCGACCGCCCGGCGTAAGCGCTGCACCGCGCGATCGGCGTTCGTCATTGTCCCGTCTTGCTCCATGAACATCGCCACTGGAAGCACCACCTGCGCTCGCTCGACAAGCGGGCTCGGGAAGCAGTCTTCGACGATCAGGACATCGAGCCGTTCCAGCGCCGCCAGTAGTCGCTCATCGATCGGCTGGGCGAACGGGTGGCTCCCTCCCGCGACGTAGAGTGCACGCACGGTTCCACGTTCGATCGCCTCGACGAGTTCGTCGAACGCAAGCCCCGGTTCACTGGGAAGTTCGGCTTTTCCGGTGCCGTTACCACCTGTCTCGGCCCAGAGCGCTGCGAGTTCTGTTCGCGCGTCCACATCGGTCACAGGACGATAACCCGGCAGCCAGTTCGGGTGGCAACCAACGTCTAATGCCCCCTGAGCGTTCGCTGGCCCACGGAAAGCGACAACGCCGCCCCCGGCACGTCCGAGGTTCCCCGTGAGGAGCGCCAACTCGTTGGCCCGCAGCGCCGCGGAGAAGACATCGCCCTGTACGGCGTGCGCGAGCGTATGCTGGATCTGGCTCGGTGGATATGGCGATGGCCCTGTACCCCGGCCGCCGGTCGCATAGAGCACCGCAGCCCGCTCGAGCGCCGCGAGGCTCACGCCAGCTGCTTCTGCTGCGGCAGCAGGATCGACAGTATCGAGCGAGGCCAGGAACTCCTCAAGCCCTTCGGCCTGCTCGACCGGCGAAGCAAGACCCCGGTCACGGATGACACGCGCCATTGCAGCGAGGACGAGCGCCTCCGTCCCGGGACGAATGCGCAGCCAGACATCTGCCCGATGGAAGAGCGGGAACTCGTCCGAGCTCACTACCACCAGTGCCGTCTCGCGGTACTGCTTGGCCCAGGAATGCCAATAACTGGCCACCGGTGCAGCCCGGCCGATGTTCGGTCCGACGATTAGAAGACAACCTGTATCGGTGAATACCTCCTGCACCGAGTTTGTACTGGCGGGGAGGCCGAACGACGCAGCAAGTGCCGCATCCACGGCCCGCTGGGCCGGTGTCGCGAGCCGCTCGACGTTCGGAGAACCCATCACTTGCCGGGCGAAACGCTGGAGAAGATAGAGTTCCTCGTTTGTCCGATCAGGTGCAGCCAGTAAGGCGAACGCCGAGCCACGATACGGCCGTAGGAGTTCGGCAGCGCGATCGAGCGCATCCTCCAACGCAACTGGCACCAGCTCACCATCCTGGCGGACGAAGGCGGTCTCCAGCCGAGTCGGATGCTGCACCTGCTCGTAGCTCCACTTGCCACGGACGCAGGTGTAGCCGTAGTTCACCCCGCGTTCCCAGAGATGGGTGATCCGTCGTACCAGCCCGCGACTATGCTCGACATTCAGCGTGCAACCGACGTCGCAGAAACCGCAGATCGTCTCTGTCGCATCGAGCTCCCAGGGGTGATGTGCGAAACGCCGGTCGGTGAGTGCCCCAACCGGGCAAACTGCGATGCACATCCCGCATGAGGTACACGTCGTCTGCTCGAGATCGACGTCCCAGGCACTACCGATCTCACCCTCCAGGCCACGCCGCAACACCTCGATTGCCGTCACACCGATCATCTCGTCGCAGACGCGCGTACAGCGGGCGCAGAGGATGCAACGCTCCCATTTGTAGTCGATGTACTGGCTAAGATGTTTGTACGGACGTGCTAGCTTGGGACGACGGAATGGGTTCTCGCAAACATTGTGATAATATGTGTTGTCCTGTAAGTAGCACTCTCCTGACTTGTCACAGGTTGGACAGTCAAGTGCGTGATCGATGAGGTAGAGCTGAAGCACGAATCGCCGTGCCGCCTCACAGGCCGGTGATTTAGTCGCAATCTCCATGCCGTCTCGCACCTGTGCGGCACACGACTCGACAAGCCCGCCCCGCCGACCCAAGATCTCAACGGTGCAGATGCGGCAAGAACCCCAGGGCCGGAGCAGCGGCTGATAACAGAGATTCGGCACCTCGATGCCGACCATACGGCAGGCCTCGAGGATTGTCAGGCCTTCGGGAACCGTATACTGCTGGCCATCAATGGTGACTGTAACGAGGCGCGTTTCAGTCGTTGCCGTCATGCGGCACGTCCCCTCTCGGGAACCAGAACACGGGCACGCGCGGTCCGTTCCGGACCACACCTGGCCTGATCTTACCACGCATCTTCCGAGCCACAGCTGAGCGGCGAGCTATGGATGCTATACTCGCCACCGAGAGCGGGATGGAGGTTCCTGTGGAGCTGGAAACGGTCATCGGGCTGGAGGTGCACGCCCAGCTCTTGACCCGGTCGAAGATGTTCTGCGGCTGCTCAGCAGACTACGCTGGAGCACCGCCGAATACCCACGTGTGTCCGGTCTGCCTCGGTTTACCCGGCTCGCTGCCGGTCATCAACCGGCGTGCTGTGGAGATGACCGTGATGACCGGACTCGCCTTGGGGTGCCGCATCCCACCATACAGCAAGTTCGACCGTAAGAACTACATGTATCCGGATCTTCCCAAGGGCTATCAGATTTCGCAGTACGACCTCCCGCTCTGTGTTGACGGGATGCTGGAGTTCCTGGTCAATGGCGAACGCCGCCGCGTGCGGATCCGGCGAGTCCATCTTGAGGAGGACACGGCGCGCCTGGTCCATCGCACCGTCGCTGGTGAGAGCTACAGCCTGATCGACATGAACCGCTCCGGTGTTCCGCTCATCGAGATTGTGACGGAGCCGGACTTGCGCTCCCCAGAGGAGGCACGGCTCTTCCTGATGGCGCTGCGCCAGGTGCTCCGCTACCTCGGCGTCTCTACGGGGAACATGGAAGAGGGAGCTTTCCGCTGCGACGCCAACATCTCACAGCGGACGCGCGATGGTCAGCAACAGTGGCCAAAGAGCGAGATCAAGAACCTCAACAGCTTCCGCTCGGTCGAGCGCGCGCTGGCCTATGAGGAAGAGCGCCAGCGCGCCGCGATCCGCCGCGGCGAGCAGCTCGTGCAGGAGACACGCGGCTGGCTGGAAGACCAAGAGATTACCGTCACCCAACGAGCCAAGGAATACCCAGATGACTACCGGTACTTTCCCGAACCGGACCTTCCGCCGATCTTCTTGACTGAGGACGATCTGGCGCGCATTCGGGCAGCCATGCCCGAGCTCCCGCTGGCTCGCTGGGAGCGCTTCCAGGCCGAGTACGGACTTGGACCACAAGAGGCGGCGCTCCTCACCGAAGAGCGAGCGATTGCTGACTACTTTGAGGCGTGCGTCGCCGGCGACCGCACGCGAGCGCGCGAGATCGCTAACTGGATCACCGGCGAGCTGTTCGCGCTGCTGCGCGAGCGTGGCCGCAGCATCTCCGAGGTCGGAGTGCAACCACGCCAGTTGCGACAGCTCATCGACCTGGTTCGGCGCGGAACCATCAGCATGCTCACCGCCAAGGAACTCCTGGTGGCGGTCAGCGAGACGGGAATCGACCCGGAGGTGCTCGTCGCCGAGCGCGGGCTCGCCCAAATCAGCGACGAAGCACAACTGCGCCAAGTGGTCGAGCGCGTGTTGGCTGAGAACCCGAAGGCGGTCGCCGATTATCGCAAGGGGAAGACGGCTGCAATCGGCTTCCTCCTCGGCCAGGTCAATCGCGCGCTCGGTGGACGCGCCAACCCGGCTGTCGCTCGCCGAATCTTGGAGGAAGCGCTCCGGCAACCGGTCGAGTGACCCGCTCGCCCCGCACCCCAATCGGCGGTGACGCAAACCGTGTGGCCGCGATTCGTGCAAGGCCGCACGGCATCAGTAACGCTTGAGCGCTGGATGCCGACGATTATGGGGGCGAAGGATGGCGATCGCAGCACCACAACAGAGCTTGTACGACATCGCGGTCGAGCAGTTTGAACAAGCTGCCGATCTCATTGGCCTCGAAGACGAACTCCGCCAGATTCTGAGAACCTGCAAACGTGAACTTATCGTCAATTTTCCCGTCGAGATGGATGACGGATCCGTCAAGGTCTTCACGGGTTACCGCGTTCACCACAACCTGGCCGCTGGGCCAGCCAAGGGTGGTATCCGCTACCACCCGAACGTGACGCTCGACGAGGTTAAAGCCCTCGCCATGTGGATGACCTGGAAATGCGCCATCATGGGGCTCCCCTTCGGCGGGGGAAAGGGCGGCGTGCGCGTTGATCCAAAGCTCCTCTCGCCTGGCGAGCTCCAAAATCTCACTCGGCGCTACACCACCGAGATCTCGATCCTCCTCGGACCGCACCAGGATATTCCGGCCCCAGACGTGAACACGAATCCCCAGATCATGGCTTGGATCATGGATACCTACAGTATGCATCGACATGGCGGAGTTGGTGTGCCCGCCGTCGTCACCGGTAAACCCACGTTACTCGGTGGCTCTGCCGGTCGCCTCGAGGCAACCGGTCGTGGCGTCGTCTTCGCGATCGAGGAAGCGGCCAAGACTTACAATATCGACCTAACAGAGGCCCGTGTTGTGATCCAGGGATTCGGTAACGCTGGATCGACTGCCGCCCGGTTGCTCTACGAACTTGGGAGCCGGGTGGTGGGGGTCTCCGATTCCCGCGGGGGAATCTACAATCCGCGAGGTCTCGATATCCCCGCTGTCATCGCCTATAAGCAGCAGACCGGTTCTGTCGTCGGCTTCCCGGAAGCCGAGACCATCACGAACGAGCAACTCCTGGAACTCCCCTGCGACATCCTTATTCCTGCGGCGCTCGAAGAGCAGATCACCGAGCACAACGCACCGCGCATCCAGGCCCGACTCATCGCCGAAGCGGCAAACGGACCGACGACACCAGAAGCAGATCGCATCTTGTTCGACCGTGGGGTGATTGTTCTCCCCGATATCTATGCCAATGCTGGAGGTGTCACGGTTTCCTACTTCGAGTGGGTCCAAGGTCTCCAGCACTTCTACTGGACGGAAGAGGAGGTAAACAGCCGCTTGCGCACCATCATGACACGCGCCTTCCAGGCAATCCATGCCACAGCCGAGCGTTATCGCGTGCAGCTGCGTACCGCAGCACTGGTACTCGCCGTTCAGCGGGTCGCGGAGATCACACGGTTACGCGGGATCTACCCGTAACACCGAGGACCTCACGCGAGAACTGTAACGGAGGCCGGCTCAGCGGAGTGCAAGGGCGAGCCGGCCTCCGTCTGCGTTTCGCTGGCTCCTGAGCTGTGCTGGCGGAAAAACGTCTGTCGGCTCCGTCCCTTGCGAAGATAGACCGGCGAGCGACAACGTCTGACTGGAACGAGACTGCCGCTCCCTAGAGAGCACGCAACCGTTCGATCCGGAACGACTCCGCCACAACAACAGCGATGAGCCTGCCATGCAATGCGCCCGTGCTCTCCCCGACGACTCGTGCTGTCCCCTCACATCGCGCCTCTCGATCCCGGCTGGCAAAACGCACAGCTGACTGCTCCGCAACACCTTCACCTGCCGCACAGCGCGCTTTTCCATCGTTGCGGGCAACAACCATTGATCCAGAACTATTGGGCACAGGCTACTGGGGAGACCACGTTATCGCTGATGAAGATGTGATCCACCTCGCGGAGTGGGCGAGTGATTCTATCGCTCACGTCTCCCGCCGTACCGGTATTGCGTCTTGCCACGACGCAGAATCACGCTTCCTCACAAGTGGCGGTGTAGGCTCAGTGTGATCCCAATAAATGGCCAATGCGGTCGGGCAAAGCATCTCTCCTTCATTCCACACAGCAGAAGCAGGCACACCGGCAACACACCGCGCAGAGGAGAAAATGATCACTCTCTGTCGAGGCACCAATGCTCGTCCTGAGTCACGACACCCGCTTTCGGTCGGAGCCCAAGCGGATCCACCTAGCGCGTTGCCGGAACGCACAGGAGTTCGCGGAGCTCCGCTTCGCGCTGTTGCTTCGTGACAATGATCAGTTCGTCACCCGGCTCAATGACCGTCTGCCCCGTGGGGATGATCAGTTCACCTCGGCGCAGGATCGCGGTGATGATCGACTCCGGCGGAAGCGGCAGCTGCCAGATCGGCTGATGCACAACCGGCGACTCGGCAGCGACCTTGGCCTCGACAATGGCGAGATCCGCGTGGCGTAAAGCCAAGAGATGCACAAAGGGCCGCTCGGGGATCTGTTGCTCGATCAGACTCAGGATGACGTTCGTCTGACTCACCGTGACGTCGATCCCTAATCGGCGGAACAGCTCTTCGTTCTTGGGATTGTTCACCCGCGCAATCGTCCGTCGGACGCCAAAACGCTCCCGAGCGACCTGGCAAATAACGAGGTTGTCCTCGTCGTCTCCCGTGACTGCAATGACCACGTCGGCTCGCCCGGCACCAGCCGCTGCGAGCGTCGCTACCTCGGCCCCGTCCCCCTGCATGACGATGGCACCGAAGCGGTCACGGTAGAGCTGTACTTTAACTGGGTTCTTCTCGATAAGGAATACTTCATACCCTTCATTCACCAGAGTCTTCGTCAAGTAGTAACCGACTTTGCCTCCGCCGACGACGATGATGTACATGTGTTCTGCTCCCCACTCGGCTGCCCGTCCGCTCAACTCGGCTCGGTGGGAACAACTTGATCGCGTACCGCGTGCTCAATCATCTCCGCGACTGTACGGGTCGGACAGATCACCGTGAGGCCGAGCTCACGGTAGATCTCAGCCCGGTCCGGGTCATAGATGCGGAGAATCACCTTTGGAACGCGATAAATCACCTGAGCAATCTGGGCAGCCATAATGTTAGTATTGTCGTTCTCCGTTACGGCAATGAAGACGTCTGCCTGCTGGATCCCCGCGTTGCGGAGCACGTCCTCGTCAATCCCAGTACCGAGTACCAGCTGGCCACGGAAACCTGACGGGAGGCGCCGGAAAGCGGTCTGCCGCTGGTCAACGACCGACACTTGATGCCCCTCTTCGGCGAAGTCGCTGGCAAGCTTGGCACCAACACGACCGCAACCAACGATGATGATCTTCACGACGGTGCCCCACCCTGGTCAGCGACGCGGACGACTACCACGTCGCACGGTGCATTGTCAAGGATATACGGAAGCGTCTCTCCTTGTGTGAGCACTCCCAGCGTCCAACGGCTGCGCGTCGCCATGATAATCGCATCGGCCGCTCGCTCGATCGCCTCGTCGACGATTGCCGCACCTGCCACCCGCGCTTGGAGGAGCTCGGTCATCACCCGCTTCCACTTGCCACGTGCGACGCGCTGGGCATACTCAGCCGCATGCTCCAAGATCGCACTTCCGCGCTCAATCTGTTCCGGGAGCTCCACATCCAGCGCGAAGCGTTGTGGTACCTCGACGACGTAGACCAGAATCAGCGTGGTATCACTACCGGCGCACACAGCGGCCGCTAAATCGATCGCCCGCTCGTCATCTGGCGATCCACTCACCGGGACGACCACCCGGCGGTAGACGCGCGCCACGGCGTTCCTCCTATTGCCCGCCTCAGTACCCGAGCGCCAGGCGTTCGATCAGCAGCTGGGGAAGTCCGACAGCCGCCATCTCGGCCTGTACCACTGCGATATTGTACGGTACGCGCCGGAAGGTCAGCTGCCCCCGCTCTGGCTCCCAAATCATGAACGCTGCCCGCGGATCCCCGTCACGCGGCTGCCCCACAGAGCCTGGATTGACAAGAAACCGCCCCGCGTGAACATCGACCACATCCCCGTCATCCGGACGAGACGGCGGCTCACCCTTGCGTGCTGCTTCTTCGCTCAGCACGAACGGAACATGTGTGTGTCCAAAGAAGCAGAGACGCGTCCGTAGGAGATCGAAGTTCGCCCTCGCTTGCTCACTCGTGAAGACGTATTCCCAAACCGGAGCGCGCAGGCTCCCATGCACGAGCGTCACCTCATCGAGCACGAGCTTCTCGGGAAGGCTCTCGAGAAACGCACGGTGCTCCGGTCCTAACTGCAGCATCGTCCAGCGCAACGCATAGCGCGCGACTGGGTTAAATCCCTCGAGCGGTACGCGCCCCAGACACGCTGCATCGTGGTTCCCAAGCACCGTTGTCGGACCAGCCCGCTCACGAATCCACTCGACGCAGTCACGCGGCCGCGGCCCGTAACCCACCACGTCGCCTAAGCACCAGACACGATCGATCGGCCCCGCCGCCGCGAAGACCGCTTCCAGCGCAGCCATATTGCCATGGATGTCCGCAATCACGAGGATCCGCATCGCCTGCCTCCACTGTCGAGCGTAACCAATTCCGCCGCATACGGCGAGCCGCTTCTGTCACCTTCGCTCCGAGTGGTACTATGGAACTCGCCGGATCCGCCGGGGAAGGAGGGACATCGATGGTTCAGGCAGGGAACGACTGGAAGCTCTGGGGAGCGCTCGCCGGCGGAACAGCGCTGGGACTCGGAGCATGGCTCATCGTACGCCGTCGCCAGCGCCGGACACTCCGCCAGCGGCTGGCCGAGGAAATCGATCTCGAATCCGCACTCGGATCACTCCGGGAAGCAGTCCAGGACGTGCGTGAGCGACTTCCGATCCACGACGGGGAGATCGCCCGCTCCTTCTGGCGCAAGCGGCTGCGACCACTGGTGCGGCAAACAGCGCGGACACTTCCGGAACGAGCTCGCCGTGCCCAGACCGTCTTGCAAGCCGAGCGAGCGGCTGTCGAAAAGTTACAGCGGAATGTCCTGCCGGCGACCGAACAGGCCGCCCGGGAAGCACTCCGCACCGCCGAGCACGCCATCGAACAAGCGGCGGCGCGCGCCCGCGCGATGCCTGAGCGGCTCGCCGCCAAGCGCCCGCGCCCGGCTCGCCCAAGCCTCTTCACGCGCGTTCGTCGTGCCGCACAAGAGAGCGCAGCGCTCGGCTTCTGGCTTGGCGCCGCTGGGGCACTCGTCTACTTCGGACTGCTCCGCCCGGATCAGCGGGAGCAAGTTCGGCGCGGCTTGAGTTCGCTCGCAAGGCAGCTCCGCGAACTCTGGGCTGACTTCTCGTTCAGCGAGGAGCCGCTGGCCGAGTTCACTGAGTGACTAGCTCGTCTGATCGCCACCCATTGCCGCAGGAAACAAGGCCCGACGGGCGGCCACCGTGTGGTGGTCGCCCGTTTTCCTATCCACCAAAGTGCGACGGATATGCTCTTCGAGTGGAACCAGTACACTTCTTCCGGGAGAAGCGAGCATGGCAGAACAGGCCGAAGAACTGCAGCTGGCTGAACGCAAGCATCCGCGGACCCTGCCCATCCGCAGCCGTCGGATTGAGGCGCCTTTTGATCCAGGAGAGGTACCCCCATCGATTCTCGCCCGTTTTCTCCATGCGCTCTCCGATCCTACTCGCCTACGCATCCTCGATCTCCTGACACGTGAGGGAGAACTCCATGTGAGCGCGCTGGTGGAACGACTCGCACAGCCACAAGGGCGCGTCTCTGCGCACTTGACGTGTTTACGTACCTGCGGGTTGGTACGCGTTCGCCGCGAGGGGAAGTATCGCTTCTATGCCATCAGCGACCAGCGTATTCCTGCCCTGCTCGCCCTGGCGCGCGAACTCGCGCGCCCACATCTAGCGGCAATCGCCAGTTGTGCATACGCAGAACGTCATGACCTCGTGGAGGATTGAGCGTGCGCGAGTTCTTCCTGGCTCCGTGCCGTATCGGTTGGTTGCTTGTCACTGGCGCGTTGATAGCCTATGGCGTCGCAACTGGCCAGTGGACGGTCTTGCTTGCCGCAAGTGCACCAGCTGCCGGAGCCTTCATCGCCTGGTTAGTCGCGCGGCGAATGCCTGCCTGTTCTCTCCCGGACACGCCACAGAGTGAGGGGACGAGCCGTGACTGAGTTCCAGGTGTGGGTCGCAAGCTGGCTCTCAGCGATCGCAAGCTGGTTACCGTTTGGATATGCCTTCGGTGCTGGGATGCTGGCTGCTGTGAATCCCTGCGGTTTTGCCATGCTCCCCGCCTATTTGGCACTCTATCTCGGTACCAGCGAGGGGGGATCCACGCGCGTTCTCCCACGGCTGGCGCGCGCGGCCCTGGTTGGCAGCAGCGTCTCGCTCGGTTTCTCGACACTCTTCGTCCTCGCAGGAGTCATTGTGTCGCTCGGCGGCACGTTTCTCTTTCCGATCATGCCATGGGTCGGCATCAGCATCGGTATCCTTCTCATCGTTCTTGGAGCTGCGCTGTTCCTCGGTCGTGTGACCGCCCCTGCGCTCTTTGAACGCCTCGCAGACCGCATCGGGCATCGCGACGAGCGTTCAGTGCGGAGTTTCTATCTGTTTGGGCTCGGCTATGGCTTGTGCTCACTGAGCTGTACACTCCCCGTCTTTATGGTCGCGGCCGGGAGCGCACTACTCAGCGGGAACGTCCTCCGAGGTACGCTCCAACTCGCCAGCTACAGCCTTGGTATGGCTAGCGTTATCGTCGCATTGACCTTTGCGCTCGCATTTCTCCGGCTTGGTCTCCTCCGCGGACTCCGCCGCGTCGTCCCCTATGTCCAGACGGCTACTGCAGCCTTGCTCGTGTTCGCCGGGACGACCATTGTCCTCTACTGGTGGTCGTATCGCTAGTTGAGCGGAAGGCAGGATGGATCAAGCAGGGGTCTCATCTGGGCGAGAAGGAGCTGTTCCTCAACTGATCACCGTATCACCGGGTACCCTGGCGTTGATCGGTTCTGGGGAGACCTCTCGCTCTGGCCGACAGGCCTTCGCAGCACTGTTCGCTTCCCTCTCTCCTCCCGTCCACGTCGCGATCCTTGAGACCCCTGCAGGATTCCAGCCAAATGCCGCACTGGTCGCTCGGAAGCTGGGCGACTTCCTGCGCGAGCATTTGCCGGAATACCGCCCCGACGTTCGCTTTGTACCGGCGCGCCGTCGTGGCAGCGTCTACGACCCTGATGCACCGCTCGTCGCCGAACCGCTCGCGTGGGCGGACTGTATCGTCGCTGGTCCTGGCAGTCCCACCTATATGATCCGCCAACTTGTCGGGACACTGACCTGGCAACTCATCGTCACACGTTGGCGAACCGGTGCACGGCTCGCCTTCGCAAGTGCCGCCGCGATTGCCGTAAGCCGCTTCGCTCTCCCGGTGTACGAAATCTACAAAGCTGGCGCTGACCTCCACTGGAGCGAGGGGCTCGATCTGCTCGGTCCCCTTGGGTATCAGCTGGCGATCGTCCCGCACTGGAATAACCGCGAGGGGGGCGAAGAGTTGGACACGAGTCGATGCTTCATGGGGCAAGAGCGCTTCGCTGCTTTGTTGCGTCTCCTACCACCTGAGGTGGCCGTGCTCGGCCTCGACGAGCACACCGCTTGTCTCCTCGACTTTGCGTCCGGGAGCGCCCGCGTTCTCGGTGTGGGCTCCGTGACGATCCTCGCCCAGGGTACCGAGCGGCGGATCGAGCGTGGCCAGTCCTTCCCACTCGCGTGGCTGAAGACAGAGCCGCTCATCCGATCCACCGACTCATGAACTTCGTGGAGTTGCACCTCTCCGGCCCCGATAGGTTTCCGGAGCGGCAAGCCAAAAAAGGAACCCAAGGCTCACGATTCCCACAGCTGTCGCAACGAGCGTTGCGCGGATTCCTACCCACCCTGCCGCCACCCCAAGGAGTGTCGGACCTATGACATACCCGAGCTCGGAGAGCATACGGTAGGCACTCATCGCTGCTGCGGTCATGCCAGGGGGCGCAACATCGGCCGCGTATGCAGCCGGGGCTCCACCTCCGATCCCACTTGCCATCGCCCAGACGACGCAGGCGACGAGGAACCAGGGATAACTCGGCGCGAAAGCGAAACCGACCAACCCTAAACCGCTGAAGAGCGTGGCGGGAGCAATGACGACTTTCCGCCCAAACAGATCAACGAGGACGCCGGCCGGATAGGCCATCAGCAACGACACAACACTCACAGCTGCGAGCCCGAGGCCAATTTGGGCTGGTGCGAGCCCAATTTCACGCTCGGCGCGTAACGGTACCAGCGTGAAGAGCGCTCCCGTCCGGGCGAAGAAGTTCCCGAAGGTGACGACACCAATCAGCAATAATGGACGATGGCGCAGCACCGCGACGAACTGCCGCCCAAAGACGAACTCCCCCTCACGCCCCGTTGACTTGGCTCCTGCTTGCCGGGTTTCTGGCAGCCGCCAGAATGCCAATACCGCCACCAACGTGCCGACGATCGCATAGACCCAGAATGGCAGACTTAGCCCCCCGTACTGCGCCAGGATCCCACCCGGTATTGGACCGAATCCAACGCCGAAGAGGAAGACTGCTTGATAGATTGCCATTGTCCGGCCACGCGTTGCCGGCTCCGTGATATCGGCGAGCACGATCTGTCCACTGGTCAGTACCATCGAGGCGCCGCTCCCAGCGACGAACCGGCCAGCGAGAAATACCGGGTAGCTCGGTGCGATCGCACAGATCGCATTCCCGAGGGCAGTCAGCATCCCACCGAGGAACAGCGACCAGCGTCGTCCCGAACGGTCCGCCACCCAACCTGCTGGCGCGGAGGAGGTGAAGCGAGCGAGCCCATAGACGGCAATGGCGAGCCCAATGAGTGCCTCGGGAACGCCATACGCCTGAGCGTAGAGAGGGACGATGGGCACAATACTCCCAAAACCAAGTTGGTTGATCCCAACAATCGCAGAGATCCAGACGAGCACGCGCTGTCTTCGGTACCATGAGGTAACGAAGCGGAGCGTGGAAGGGGTGCGACGCGTGATCACACCCATCGTGCGCTCCTTTTCGCCATCCGCCGGTGCGCACTATGTCGGCAGCACTCCTGCGATTTGGGAGATGTGGGATGAGTGAAAACGTCCGTGTGACCCGCTGGCAGGGAAAGACACCCCCAAGCGAGGCTGAACTGCTCGCTGCCCTTGCCGTCGAGGGACTCATCGCCTACCGCTGGTCGAATGGTCCTGGTGATCGCTATGCACCGCACGCCCATAACTATCATAAGGTCCTCTACGTCGTCTCGGGTTCCATTACCTTCCAACTCCATCCCGGTGAGTCGATCACACTTGCCCCGGGCGACCGCCTCGACCTTCCTGCGGGGACAGTCCACAGCGCCGTCGTCGGTCCAGAGGGTGTGGTTTGCCTTGAGGGGCATCGCCCGACCTCAGCCTGACACCGGACGTGCTCGCCCGATGTGTGCCGGTACCAGCAATGCAAACGGTACGCCAGCCAGCGAGGCACCGACGGTCAGCCAGAATGCCCGCTCGATCCCAATCGCGTCCGCGACCGCGCCGAAGGCGAGTGCGAGCACGCTCTGTGCGACGAAACTTGTCGCCAGCGTGAAGCCTGAAAGTGGACCACGCGCCTCCGGAGCAATGTCATTGGCGAGCGCCAGGGTCACCGACCGCGGTGGGGTGGCAAACACCCCGATGATGACGAGCAACGGGAGCATCAGCCAGCTCCCGTCCTCGATTGCAAGATACAGCGCAAGTAAGGGTGCGGTACCGAGCGAGGAAAGGAGCAAGGCTCCCCGTCGCCCGACCCAGTCGGAGAGCGAGCCACCCACCAGCCCACCGATGATTCCGCTCGCATAGAACGCCGAAAGCGCGAGCCCTCCATACCATTCACTCCGCCCACGCTGCAGTAGGTATTCGACCAGGAAGAAGCTCGGCGGTGTCACTGCTGCGGTATTCGCGACGACCGAACCTAACAGGCCGATGAACGGTCGTCGGCGCTCGCGCAGCAAGGCACGCAGCCGGACACTCCCGGCATGCCGCCGCGCGATGGCGTCGCTCGCTTCGGTTCGCAGCCGCAGGTAAAGCGTGAGTGACGCAGCAAGCCCGACAACCATCACAAGCGGCATCCCGTCAAGCGTGAAGCGGGCTATGACAGCGGTAAGGATCAGCGGCGCAACCGTACGGGCGAGCTCGCCACCGGCCATGAAGATCGCCATCGCCCGGCCGAGTCGCTGCCCACCAAACTCGCCGACCAGCGCCACCGCCGGAGCATGGAACGCCGCTGACGCCAATCCCGAGACAAGCAGAAGGAGCAAGACGAGGGAGAAGTGTGGTGCAATGCCGACCGACGAGAGCGCGAGCGCGGCAACTCCCGGGGTGAGCACCACAAACCACCGGCGACTCGTCCGATCCGCGACATAGCCGAGAAACGGCTGGACAATCGAGGGCAACTGCTGAGCAGGAACCATCGCGCTCGCCCAGAAGAGCGAGACGCCGAGCTTGGCCTGGATCGCAGGGACAAGCACGCCAAGAAAAGAGGGGTACAGATCGTGAGCGAAGTGCGCCCACGACATTAACGCGACCCCACCCGCATCCCACAACGTGCGCTTCTCGGCCGCCTGCGCCCGAGCTACCGCTGCTGGCTCTCCTCCCATTGCATCTCCCCCGTGTCATGGCGCGCCCGGTGCCGGACGATTCCCGGACAGTATAGTCCTCGACTTCCGAGAAGGGGCGGCCCCGTCCGGCTATCTGCAACAGTGCTGCTCCCTCCAGTGCGCAGATGCTGCGTACCTCAATATCCTTGACGAGGCCGAGATCACCGCAATCCGCTGCCCGGTGTCGCCTCACTCCGTCTCCGCCCGCAGCTTTTCCGCTCTGCAGATGCCATGATCGCCAGCCCCCTTGACACCGGCCGGCAGGTCCTCTACGCTGTCCGTAAGGTCTCCTGGTGAACAGTGAACCGAACGGACGGTCTCAATGGCTACCGTGCTCGTCATTCCGAAGCTCGGCTTGACGATGACAGAGGGACGAGTCGGCCGGTGGCTCAAACAACTTGGTGAGCCGGTTCAGGCAGGCGAGCCAGTACTCGAGGTAGAGACCGAGAAACTGACCGTGGAAGTCGAAGCACCTGCCTCAGGCATTCTCGCCCACATCCTTGCCGAAGAGGGCGTTGTCCTGCCCGTCACCGCACCCGTCGCGGTGATTGCCGAGCCGGGAGAAGCAGTCGACCTCGCCTCGCTTTTGCCGGCCACCTCTGGAGCAGCCGCGACACCAGTGATGGCCTCTGGCTCGACCATGCAGGAACAAGCTCATGCACAGAGCCCCACACCAACTGGAGAAATCCGGGCAACACCGGCTGCACGAAAACTGGCACGCGATCACGGCATCGATCTTGCTCGCGTCCGGGGCACCGGGCCAGGTGGACGCATCACGGCCGAGGACGTCCAGCGCTATTTGGCCTCACAGGGCACCGCCTGGCCACGCGGTGAACCGGTGCGTTTCTGGAGCGACGGCCTGGCGCTGGCAGGAGAGCTGTTCTTGCCGCTCGGCACAGACACTGCCGTGCCGGGCGTCGTCCTCTGCACCGGAATCCAGGGGCTCAAGGAACTCGGCATGCCGCTCCTCGCCCAGGCGCTCGCTGATGCTGGGTACGCTGCGCTCATTTTCGACTACCGCGGCTTTGGTGCGAGTGAGGGATCACGGGGTCGGCTGTTACCGCAGGAACGGATACGGGATGCCCGCGCTGCGCTCACCTTCCTCGAGACCCATCCCATGATCGATCGCACCCGGCTTGCCATCCTCGGCTTGAGCCTCGGCGGTGCTCACGCCCTCTCGCTTGCCGCCACCGATGAGCGTGTGCAGGCCTGCATCGCGATTGCTCCAGTGACGAACGGTCGACGCTGGCTCCGGAGTCTCCGCGCAGAGTGGCAGTGGCGCGTCTTCTTAGAAGAACTTGCAACCGATCGTCGCGAACGTGTGCAGAGCAGAACCTCCCGCCGCGTTCGGCTTTCGATAGTCATGCCTCCCGATCCGGAGACAGATGTGACACTGCGTGAACTCGGCAAGCGTTTTCCGGAGCTCGCCGTCGATCCGGAGATCACACTCGAGTCAGCTGAAGCGCTCCTCGAGTACGCGCCCGAACGCGAGATTGGAGAGATTGCACCGCGCCCCGTTCTCCTCATCCACGGCATCCAAGATGTCTTGGTAGCCCCTGACGAGTCGCGCGAAGCATACGCGCGGGCTGGCGATCCGAAACGCCTGATCCTGGTCGAGGGAATGGGGCATTTCAACTGGCTGAACCCACAGCATGCGGTTTTCCGCCGCGTCATCGACGAAGTGACAGTGTGGCTCCGACAGTGGCTCCTTGGAGACGGGTCGCGAGTAGGGTAGGAGGTGCCTTATGGAGATCCCGCGTGAACGGCTCCGTTGGATCTACGAGCGAATGGCGCTCATCCGCGCCTTCGAGGATCGGGTTGCTCAGGAGTTCGCAGCCGGGAAGCTCCCGGGCTTCGTCCATCTCTACGCAGGTGAGGAGGCGATCGCCGTTGGGGTCTGCGCCCACCTGACGGACCGGGACTACATCACGAGCACGCATCGTGGTCACGGGCACTGCATTGCCAAAGGTGTGGACGTGAAGGCGATGATGGCCGAGCTCTTCGGCAAGGCGACCGGCGTCTGCAAGGGGAAGGGCGGCTCGATGCACATCGCCGACGTCGACAAGGGGATGCTCGGTGCGAACGGCATTGTCGGGGGTGGACCACCAATCGCCTGTGGCGCAGGCCTGATGGCGAAGACGCTGGGTACTGACCAGGTAGCGGTCTGCTTCTTCGGCGATGGCGCAGCGGAGCAGGGAACGACTCACGAGGCGATGAACTTGGCCGCTATCTGGAAACTTCCCGTCGTGTTTGTCTGCGAGAATAACCTCTACGCCGAGTCCACCCCCTGGACATACCACTGTGCCGCTCCGGACATCGCCTCGCGGGCTGCCGCATACGACATGCCCGGTGTCTTGGTCGACGGCACTGATGTCTTTGCGGTCTATGAGGCAGCTGGCGAAGCGATCGCCCGTGCTCGGCGCGGAGAAGGACCGACGCTGCTTGAGTGCCGCGCGTTCCGCTACTACGGGCACTTCCAAGGAGATGCCGTGTCGTACCGCACCCCCGAGGAGGAGGCGGCCTACCGGCAGCGTGATCCGATCCAGCGCTTCCGACAAACCGTACTGAGCCAGGGACTGCTCAGCGAGGACGAACTCGATGCAATCGACGCCGCGGTGCAGCACGAGATCAACGAGGCGGTACGGTTCGCCGAAGCAAGCCCCTTGCCACCGCCCGAGGACTGTCTCACAGACGTCTACGTGAGCTATCCAGCTGAGCAGCTCGCTTTCCGACACTGAGGAAAGGAGGAACTCCACCATGGTCGTGGCAACACGCGTCCTCAGTTATCGTCAGGCGATCAACGAAGCGTTGCGCCTCGAAATGCGTCGAGATCCGACCGTCATCCTGATGGGCGAGGACGTCGCTGGTGGGGCAACGATCCAGCATATCGAACAGGAAGGAGCCTGGGGCGGTCCACTCGGCGTCACGAAGAGCCTCGTTAGCGAGTTCGGCCGACAGCGCGTCCTTGATACTCCGATCAGTGAGGCCGCCTTTATCGGGGCTGCGGTGGGTGCGGCAGTAACAGGCCTGCGGCCAGTCGCCGAGCTGATGTTCGTCGACTTTTTCGGTGTTTGTATGGATCAGATTTTCAATCAGGGCGCGAAGTTGCGCTACATGTTCGGCGGAAAGGCCAAGGTACCTATGGTCATCCGCACCATGATCGGTGCAGGCTTCGGAGCCGCTGGACAGCACTCCGGCTGCCACTATGCAGTCTTTGCCCACATGCCCGGTCTCAAGGCGGTTGCACCCGCCACACCCTATGACGCAAAGGGGCTCCTCATTGCGGCCATCCGCGACGATGATCCGGTCATGTTCTTCGAGCACAAGATGCTGTACGACATGACGGGTGAGGTACCTGAGGGCGACTACGTGGTTCCGATCGGTAAGGCAGACATCAAACGCGAGGGAAATGACGTCACGATCGTCGCGATCTCCCGGATGGTGCATATCGCACTCGAGGCTGCAAAGCGGCTAAGCACCGAGGGGATCGAGGCTGAAGTCGTCGATCTCCGCTCGCTCTCACCGCTTGACGAGGACGCTGTGCTCAGTTCGCTTGCGAAGACCCGACGCTTGGTCGTCGTCGACGAGGATAATCCTCGCTGCTCGGTCGCTGCGGACATCGCCGCGCTTGCAGTCGACAAGGGCTTCGACTATCTCGACGCACCAGTCAAGCTCGTCACGGCGCCGCATACGCCGGTTCCCTTTAGCCCCAGTCTGGAGCGGTACTACATCCCAACTCCGGAACGCGTGATTGCGGCCGTACGGGAGATCGTGTGAGCGGGAAGCAACGAGCGGCTGGTGCCCCGGGGGCGGTCGGCATCATCGCCAATCCTGCTGCCGGCAAGGACGTCCGGCGGCTCGTCGCGCTTGCCTCGACGTTCGACAACCAAGAGAAGGTCCGTATTGTCCGCCGGGCGCTTGCCGGCCTCACCGCTACAGGTGTGCGCCGTGTCTATTACCTTCCGGACTCGTTCGGAATCGTCACGCGAGCTGCTGAGAACAACCGATTCAACCTAGACCTGGAGCCTATTCCCGTACCATGCACCTTCACCGCAAGCGACTCTGAGCAGGCAGCGAGTTGGCTCGCCGAGCACGGTGCGGCCTGCATTATGACGCTCGGTGGCGACGGAACGAACCGCGTGGTCGCACGCGGCTGTCGGGAAGTCCCGCTCGTACCGATCGCCACCGGCACGAACAATGTCTTTCCCTATCTGGTGGACGGCACAATCGCAGGTCTAGCCGCAGGGCTGCTCGCGGTCGGTCAGTTGGACGATACGTGCCTGGAGCAACGACCGCGTCTCGAGGTTTGGATCGATGGGACGCTGGTGGACATCGCGCTCATCGACGTGGCCGTGTCTCGTGAGCGCTTTCTTGGCACACGCGCGATCTGGGACCCCAATACCATCGAACAAATCATCGTCTCACGCGTAATCCCCGGCGTCATCGGCTTAGCAGCCGTGGCAGCGGCGCTCTGTCCGATCCCTGCACCAACAGGTGCATTCGTGGAACTCGGACCAGGTTCAGTTTCCGTGACCGTCCCGCTCGCTCCCGGTCTGGTGACAACAGTACCAGTCCGCGCCTGGTGCCCGGTGGAACCGGGCGACGAGATCGTTATCGAGCAACGGCCCTGCACGCTGGCCCTCGACGGCGAGCGGGAGCTCCGCGTTGAGCGTAGCCACCGCGTCACGGTACGTCTGTCACCAAGCGGCCCGCTCGTCCTCGACCCGCGCCTCGCGCTGGGTGAAGCCGCCCGACGTGGCTGTTTTCTCAGTCCTCTCACCAGCGCCTTGTAAGTGTTCCTCGAGGACCGCGCGGAGCACGACCGCACTGTTGCGCGCTCTATCCCGCGCACTGTAGAGCAGCGTGATCAGCCCACGCTGTGCAGCGGCAAGTAACGACTCCCAGACCTGCGGATGGGCGAGGAGTTCCTCCCGATAGCGCTGTTGGAACTCTGGTCACTTGGCCGGATCGTGGCCATACCACCGTCGCAAGGCATCGCTCGGCGCAGCCTCGCGCAGCCAGGCGGTTATCACCAACTCGTCACGGCGCATCCCGCGCGGCCACAGTCGTTCGACAAGATACCGTTCGCCGTCACCCGGCTCGACGGGATCGTACACCCGCTTGAGCTGAATGGTCACGGCACTACTCCTCCGAGAGCTCGTCAATCGGCCGCTCGCGGAGACGCTCGGGAATCCGCAGATACTGCTCCAGCCGACGCACCAGAACAATCGTTGCGACGGCGAGAAGCGTACCCAGAATACCAATCAAGTAATAGCCGGCTCCAACCAGCATGCCAATAGCCGCCGCAACCCAGATCCCAGCAGCTGTCGTCAGCCCGTAGACACGGTCACGCGAACGCAGGATCATCCCACCCCCCAGAAATCCCACCCCGGTCACGATCGTCGACCCAATGCGGCTCGGATCGATGAGGATTCCTGCGGCAGGCTGGGAGAACTGCTGCATGAGGAGCATGGCGCAGACCATGAAGAGCGCCGACCCCTCAGCGACGAGCATGTGCGTCCGGATCCCGGCCGGTTTGGCACTCAGCTCCCGTTCAAAGCCGAGCAAGCCACCGAGCAGGAGTGCGATGACGAGACGAACAGCCGCTTCGGTCTCGCTAAGCATCGATCTCTCCTGTCTGATGCTGGCGTCGCTCCGCTTCTCTGGGCCAGCGCCCACAGGAACACGCTGTGACCGACTCGTGGTGCAGGAGTCTACTCCTCCCATGAGAAGGCGACCAGCCCAAGAAACATGGCCAATGTCGGTGCGCTGCGTATATCGCCCGTCCGCTCCTAGCGCACACAAGCAACCGGGTCAGAACCCCATCCTAGCGCCTGAAGAACCTGCTGTCCTCTCGGCTCAGGGCTCCACGGCCAGAAGCAAGAGACCGACTTTCACCACCCACTGCCCGATTCCGCGCGCGGGTAAGTGCCAGGTTAAACGCGTGAGCCGAGAGCCCCGGTCAGACGTTCCTAGCCCCTTGAGAAAGAGCGCGCCCTTGGAACTCTATCGTGCCTCGTCGACTGTGATCACTCACACAACGTTCCCCTGCGCTGTCCAGGGCTTCGCGTGCGCCCCACAGTGCAGTGGCAGCGTCGACCGGGTACCCGGTCGACGCCGGGCGCAAGAGACGAGGACGATGCTAACGGTGCGTCAACGTGCGGATAAGCGCGCGCAGCGCCGCAACACGACCATAGGTTCGGATGATCGGCCGCGCTACCGTTTCCCCGACAAACTCGACCGTCCCTTTCGCCTTCGTCATCGTCTCGGTCGCCGCTGCCAGGAGCGGGATGAGGTGATCGCGAATCAGGAGGCCGAGCCAAATCGCTACCCCCACGAGCACTCCGAGCAAGAGGACGACAAGCACGGTCGCTAACGCGAGGAAGATAACAGCAATGTCACGTACACGTTCAAGCGGCGACTGCTCTGGCCCTCCCAGGAGATACAGGACGACGAAAAGAATGACAAAGAGGGCAAGCAACCCACCGACGATAACCCATATCCAGCCGCGCCGCATCCCCTACCCCTTCCCTTCCGGTCGCTCCGGCTCTTGCGTGCCGCGACCGTCGCTCCACCGTTGCGGTCGCTCCGTTGGCGTCGTAAACAGCCACAGGAGCGTGAGGACGAACAACGCACCGAGTGTGCCCTCCACCAGAGGGACAGTACCGAGCCGGTAGAACGCTCGGCCGAGAAGCCCGCTCGCGACGACACCTCCGAGAAACCCGATCACGCCGCCGAGCCAATAGACCGGCAGCTGCCAGAGCCGGCGACCGAACAGCGCGTGCCAGCCTAACCCCAGCATGCTACCGAGCAAGCTCGCGATGAGCAAGCCTGCTGGTATCCCCTCACTCTCCAGCATTGGCCCCGCTCATGAACTGATCTGCACCCAGAATAGATACACAGCCCTCGGTGTCTTATCCGGTCGCGGATTCTTGGGATGCTGAGGCCACTCCACCTCGATTCGGACAAAGTAGGCACCGGAAGCCAGTTCCGGGACTGTCCAGTCAAAGGCCGCACCTTGCTGCGTTGGCTCTGCCGTCAGAGCCGGATCAGTCTTGAGCACGAACCCCTTCGGTGCATCTGGGTCAGGAGCGATTTGGTCGTAGTTCCCCTCCTGGGGATACACGGCGAGCTTCACGCTCTGCGGTGGCCGGTCCTCAGCAAAGGTGAAGTGGAGTTCCTCACCCACCTTCACAGTCAAAGGCTGCTCGCTCGGCAAGACAAGTCCCGGTGCAGTGGTCTCACCAGCGAAGCCGGAATCGAGAACCCAGAAGAACGGCCCGATTGTCGCCGTTTGCTCACCGTTCGCCGCCCGCACCGTGAGATCCGGTGGCTTGAGAACGATCCGCCCAGGCGTCACCGTTAACGCAGCGGTTGGCGCTGGAGTTGCTTCCTGCGTCGCCACCTGCGTCGGGACGATACTTGCCGGGGTCGACGTCGCTGTTCCTCCACTCGAACGACACGCAACGGCAACGAACGAGGCCAGCGCGAGGCCAACCAATAGTCTTCGCAACCGCATTGCTCCCGTCCCCTTCACCGTTACGACGGTAGAGCGACCTCTGTCCACCGCCAGCGCCGACTCTACCACAGTCAACAGGCACCTCTCGCTGTCACACCAGCCCAGCCACCGGTGTTCTCAGGAGATGGAGCATGGTCGGTTGACCATGCTCCCGGGAACGGCCGGAGGTGAAGGCATTCGCATGAGTCGGAGCTGCAAAGTAAGGAGGTGCCGCCAGAATGAAGAGGTCAATGCCTCGGACGATGGTGATTGCGATCGTCCTCCTCACCTTGGCGTTCGTCACCGCTGCTGCCTGTCGCGGTGGTGGCGCGGCCACTCCGACACCGACCCGCGCAGCGACCCCAGCCGCTGCACCGCGCACACCTGCCGCCTCGCCCGCTACGACTCCGCACGCCACGCCAGCCGCCACACCAGCCAGGACACCGACGACAACACCAGCACGCACACCAGCCGCAACGCCAGCGCGGACACCAGCGGCAACTCCAGCTGCCTCACCTGCCGGGACACCGCGTGCCACACCGAGCCCGGCGCGTACTCCAGCTGCTACTCCGACGCCATGAGTTAGGGAAAAACTTGCCTGACAACCTCCGGTCCGTTCTGGCCGCTGGGGTAGGGTGTCACACAAAGAGCCCCAGCGGTGTTTTCCTATAGAAGTGCCCAGTGAGGTGTTGATGGCGGTGCCGCTAGTGACGAGCCTGCACGATGAGGATCTCCTCGAGGCAATCCGCCGAGGACATGAGGAGGCTTTCACTGCCCTCCATGAGCGCTATCGGCCGCTCGTTTCGCGCATCGCACTTCGCATCGTCGGAAACGCCGAAGACGCAGAAGATATCTGTCAAGAGGTCTTCGTTCGCCTGTTCCAGCAACCACCCGCATTGGAGGGACCACAGGCGCTTCGGCTCTGGCTGGCCCGCGTGACGACGAATACCGCACTGAACGTTCTCCGAAGTCGACGCCGTGCGCAGTTCCACTGGGCTCGCTGGCTCCGCCTGGAGTGGCTGCACCGGCAACGGCGGGACGAAGGGTACGAGCGTGCCGAAACCGCAGCGCTCGTGCGAGCCGTACTCGACCAGCTTTCGGATCGCGATCGTGCACTCCTGGCACTGCGCGCGAGCGGCCTCAACTATGAGGAAATCGCCTCAACGCTCGGGATTCGTCCGAGTTCGCTCGGCACCTTGCTGGCACGCGCCGAACGCCGCTTCCGGGAGAGGTATGAGGCACTCACACGCATAGACTAGCGTTCGAGAGGAGGTGGGGCAGTGCGACTATGGCGAAGGAAGTGCCCGTCCGAAGGGCGGTTGCGCCGTTACCTCGATACTCCAGATGATCCGATCATCCGCTCCCATTTGGATAACTGCGCCGCATGCCAGAGCCGGCTCGCCCGTCTACGGGCGGATGCCGACTTCGCTGTGCGGGCCCTCGCTGCACTGGAGACCGCCCCCAGCGCACCGCTTGTGTTATCGTCACCAACACGAAAGGAGACCCCCATGCGTCGCTTGCGTGCCCCGGCTCTCGCGCTCGCCGTCACAACGACCATCGCCTTCGTCGTCTGGCTCGCCCCCGTCGGTGCTTTAGCCGACCAGCTCGTCCAACGCTTCCGTGTCCAACAGTTCGCTGCGATCACCATTCCAGCCGACACTGTGCAAGCCCTCGGCACCCAACTCCAGGCAATTCCCGAAGAGAACCGTGCGACTTTCCGGGAACAGTTCGCACAAGCATTGCAAGTCACGCCACAGCAGCAAACGGAAGGCGTCCGTGAAGTGAGTTCCCTTGAGGAAGCAGCCGCACATCTCGGTCGGACACCACTTGTGCCAAGCGAGCTCCCATCCCCGTTCTCCGAGATTCAGCCGCGCTATTTCATAGGTGATCCGCGCCGCACAGAGGCAACCATCGACGTGGCGCGCGTCCAACAGGCACTCGGTGCGCTTGGGCTCCATTTTGCGAGTCTCCCCGATCCAACCGTGACGCCAACCGTCACCGTCGCCGTTGCCATTCCCGCAAGTGCCGCCCAGGTGTGGCAGACCAGCGACGAGCATGCACTTGTTGTGGCGGAACTCGAAAGCCCAGTGCTTGAACTTCCAGCCGAAATTGACCCAGAACTCCTCCGCGAAGACCTGCTGATGCTACCCGGACTTCCGCCTGACGTCGTCGCCCAAATCCGCTCCGTGCGCGACTGGCGACAGACTCTCATTATCCCTCTCCCTGAGGGCGCAACCTCGCGGTCGATCTCGCTCCGCGGCACAACCGGGCTTCTGATCGAGTCACCTGATGGAGCAGCGGTCCTCTGGCAAGAACGTGGCATCCTTCATGTTGTTGGAGGGCATTTAAGCGCCGACCAGGCTATCGTAGTGGCGCGCTCGCTCCGCTGAGCCAAAGATCGGCTCGGAAGAGCCAGGGCGAGAGATAACCGTCGCTCGCCCTGCTCGCATGCAGGACGGGAAGCGAATCGGTGACCAGCGGAACAACCCCGCATCGCAGCGGCTGGGCAATCGAAACCCACGGTTTGCGGAAAGTCTTCGGTGACCGTGTCGCTGTCGCAGACCTCTCGCTCACCGTCGGGTACGGTGAGGTATTTGGGTTCCTGGGCCCAAATGGTGCCGGCAAGACGACCGCCGTCAAGATGTTGGTCGGCTTGATTCGCCCCACCGCCGGCAGCGGCCTTGTGCTTGGGCGGCCACTCGGTGATCACCGTGCTCGTCGGCAGATCGGCTACTTGCCGGAACTCTTCCGTTTCCACGACTGGCTGACCGGTGAGGAGCTGCTTGATCTCCACGGCCAGCTCTACGGACTCAGTCGCGCCGAGCGCCGACGCCGCATTCCTGAAGTTTTGGAACTCGTCGGACTTACGGAGGCAGCGCGCCGTCGGGTACGCACCTACTCCAAAGGTATGCAGCAACGCATCGGAATTGCCCAAGCGCTGCTCGGCTCACCCCGGCTGGTCATCCTGGACGAGCCAACATCGGCACTCGACCCACTTGGGCGCCGCGATGTGCGTGACCTGATTCGCCGCCTGCGGGATGACGGCGTGACCGTCTTCCTGAATTCGCACCTCTTGAGCGAGGTGGAGGCCATCTGCGACCGGATTGCAATTGTCAACCGCGGTCGTGTCATCGCCCTCGGGCCGATGTCCTCGCTTCTAGCCGGCGAACTGGTCGTCGAGTTCCGACTTGGTGCTCTACCAGATGGCACACTCGCTGCGCTGGAGCGCGTGATCCAAATCGACGCCGTGCAGCACGGTGAACGTCCTGTGCTCGTCGCCCGCGCCGCCGACGAGGCAGCAGTTGCCCAGGCGGTCGATCTCCTGGTCCGTGCTGGCGTTCCGGTCTATGGGGTCATACCGGAGCGTCGCTCACTCGAGGATCTCTTCGTCCAACTCGTGAACGAGGAGCGGTCGGAGCCACGATGAAAGCCCTCGTCATCGCGCAGCTGACGTTCCGGGAGGGACTGCGAAAGAAGCTTGTCCTTGGCGTCGTCCTCTTGAGCCTCATCTTCGCGGCGCTCTACGTCTGGGGCTTCCACCTCTTTGTGCAGGACTGGCGTGCGATGGAAGCCCGGCGTCAGGCGCAAGGCGCGACCACGATGCTTCCCTACGAGGTTTTTGCCAGTGCGATGGTCCTCCTCGGACTATGGACCGTCAACTTTCTCGCCGGTGTCATGACCATCTTCGCCGCGGTTGGCACGATTGCGAGCGAGATCGAACAGGGAACACTCCATGGGATTGTCCCCAAGCCGATCCGTCGCTGGGAAATTGTGCTCGGCAAGTGGCTCGGCTATGCCGGGATGCTGGCAATCTACATCGGTGTCATGGTCGCTATCGTCACCACAACGGCTCACTTCATTGGTGACTACAGGCCACCAAACATCCTCCAGGCCTACGGCCTTATCCTGCTCGTTGCGTTGATGTTGTTAAGCCTGACGATGCTTGGCAGCACGCTCTTTTCGACCGTTGCCAATGGTGTCATCGTCTTCATGCTGTATGGCATGGCCATCACTGGAGGGCTCGTGGAACAGATCGGCACTGCGCTTGATAACGACGTCCTCGTACGCATCGGCGTGATCGTCTCGATCCTCGTCCCCAGCGACAGCATGTGGCGGCTCGCGAGTTATCTTGTCCAGCCGCGCATTGCGGTCAATTTCTTGGGGCCAAACCCGTTCGGGACGACGGTGCCACCGAGCTCGCTCGCTGTCTGGTACAGCATCGGATACATGGTCGTTCTCTTGCTGCTCGCAATGGCTCGCTTCCAGCGACGCGATCTTTAGTCCTACGTCTGCGGCATACTGACGAACGTCTGCGCGGGATGCAGCGCCGCGCGAACGGGAGGGGATCATGGACATCGAGATTGTGACGCTTCCTTGTGGGCCGTTAGAGACGAATGCCTACCTCATTGTGGATGGGGACCGCGCGCTCCTCATCGACGCACCGCCCGAGTCGTTCCTGGCCGTACTTGACGAACTCGAGCGACGACACGCCCGGCTGGAGCGGATCGTCATTACGCACACGCACTGGGATCACATCGTGGATGCCGCCAAACTGCGACGTGAGACTGGTGCGCCGATCGCTGCGCACCCAGAAGCAGTACCTCGCCTGGAACATCCGCGTTCGCTCCTGACGCCCTTACCGTTCGCCATCGAGCCGGCACCGCCAGATGAACTCCTGAACGACGGAGACACGCTTTCTTTTGGTCCCCTGCACTTCCAGATCATCCACACGCCAGGGCACACACCAGAGCAAATTTCTCTCTACGAGCCCACTCGTCGCTGGCTTTTCGGGGGTGACACGCTCTTCCCTGGCGGGTACGGACGGGTTGACCTGCCGGGTTCAAGCATGGAGCAAACCATCCAGACCTTACGCCGTCTGCTTCAGCTTCCGGACGAGGTGACTGTCTTCCCCGGCCACGGTCCGACGACGACGATCGGCCGTGAACGACCGTGGATGGAGCAACTAGTCAGCCAGTGGCGCTAATCGCCACGTGCTGCCGTGAGGAGTGGCTCAGGATCTTCAAATGGGCCGATGACCGCGAGCGCGAACCGGTCAGGATGGAACAGCTCCTGCGCGAGCGCCTGGATTTCTTCGCTTGTCACCGCACGGATACGCGCGATGACCTCTTCTGGCGTCAGCACCTCGCCAAAGACGAGCTCCTGCCCGCCAATCCAGCTTGCCACCGCGCGGCTATCTTCAAGACCCATGACAATCCGACCGACACGCAGCTCCTTCATCCGCTCAAGTTCTTCTGTCGGCACCGGTTCACGCACCAGCTTTTCCAACTCGTTACGCACCGCCCTAAGTGCGCGCTCGGCCCGCTCCACGTCTGTGCCGGTGTACACCACACCCTGTCCCACGTCGGCGTACTCGCGCAGATACCCGTAGACTTCGTAGGCTAGGCCCTGCCGTTCACGGATCTCCTTAAAGAGCCGGGAACTCATGCCTGAACTCAAGACCGCATCGAGCATTCCCTGAACAAAGCGTCGCTCGTCGGTGTAAGGCAACGCTGGCCAGGCTAAGCAGAGATGTGCCTGTTCAGTCGGCCGACCAAGCAGCTGGACGCTGGGACATGCATCATCGAGCCGCGCCGGATGTGGGTCACCAGGTGGCCCGGGCTCAAGGTCACCAAAATACTGCTCGACCAGTTCGACAACCTGCTCGTGCAGGAGGTCACCAGCTGCTGCAATCACCAGCCGATCCGCACGGTAATGCTCGCGGAGATAGGCGATCAATTCGTCGCGCGTGATTGCTTCGACTGTCTCCTCCGTACCAATGATCGGCCGCCCCAACGGGTGACCGTTCCAGAGCGCCTGGTCGACGAGATCGTGGACGTAATCGTCCGGTGTATCGCGGATCCCGTGAATTTCTTCGACGATAACGTGCCGCTCCTTCTCGAGTTCGACCGGATCGAAGAGTGGGTGGCGCAGCATATCGGCAAGAACATCGAAGGCCAGCCCTAAGTGTGCGCTCGGCACCTTGACCCAGTAATCAGTCGATTCGCGGCCAGTCGAGGCGTTCATTATACCGCCGACCCCTTCGATCGCTTCACTGATCAGGACCGGATCGGGGCGGCGCTCCGTCCCTTTGAAGAGCATGTGTTCCAAGAAGTGCGAGATCCCCGCAAGACAATCGCTCTCGTACCGTGAGCCAACACGCACATAAATAATGACCGTCGCCGAACGGACGTGAGGCATTCGGGTCGTGACGATGCGGATCCCGTTAGCAAGCTGTGTCTTCTCGTACTCCATCCTTCACACCCGTTTCCTGGCTGTGGTCACTCACCGGCAACTCGGAGCAGGAGGTGCAGTGCTGCCTCAGCTGCCTGCGCGATATTCTCCCAGCGGTCTCCCCTAAACCGGTGCTCCTCTACCACTGTTCCTTCTGGGCCAGCGCAGGCGATGTAGACCAGTCCGACCGGCTTCGTCGGCGTACCTCCACCTGGTCCAGCGATCCCCGTCGTCGCCACGGCATAGTCGGTCTTTAAGAGTGCGCGCACACCACGCGCCATCGCCTCAGCGCATTCGGGGCTCACCGCGCCGACGGCACGAAGGAGCTCCTCAGGAACACCCAGAACGTCCCGTTTCACGGCATTGCTGTAGGCGATGATTCCACCAATGTAGTACTCGCTGCTGCCGGGAACAGAGGTTACCAGATGGCCGATCAACCCACCCGTACAAGATTCCGCCGTGGCAAGCGTGTGTCCCCGCCGGGTGAATAACTCGTAGACTCTCCGTGCGAGTGGATGTTCCGGCACGCGTCTCCTCCAGACCGCAACAAGCAAGTATACCGCTCAACTCGACGGTTCGAAGGTCAGTTCATCAAGCCGATCAGCGAGCCAGATCGACGGCAAGAGCATCGCCATGATCGTTGCGAGGACGAGTACGCTCCCAACCAGGAAAAAGGCTCGAGTGGCGCCCACCCAATCTCCGATCCAACCGCCGACACCGTTCGCTGCAATCAGCATGGTGAAGAGCACCGTCGAGCGTAGCGCGAAGATCCGGCCCATGAGGTGCGCCGGTGTCGCCCGCTGCACGATAGTCACGCTCGGCACAAGAAACAGCATGTTGCCAAGACCCGTCAAAGCGGTCAAGCCGACTCCGAGCCAAAGTGGCGGTTCCAGTCCGAGGCCAAAGAGACCAACGCCCATGACCACGAGTCCGCCCAGCACCAGTGAGCCAAGGCGCCGCGCATTCAGCGTCCCCACGAGCATCGCCCCAGCGACGCTCCCGACGCCGATTCCGAAGTTCAACATGCTGTACGCCACTTCGCCACGCTCGGGGCGGGCATAGGCATACCCCACAAGGAGGGGCATCGCCATCCCAATCGCTACCGCGCCCAGCGCGACGATTGCCGTATTTGTCCGGACGAGCGTGTTGCCGACCAAAAAGCGAATCCCCTGCACCAGATCGCTCCACACTGCTTGCACGCTAGCCGCTTCCAACCGCTCATGACGGGGAAGACGGAGCGGCCAGAGTACGAGAGCCGAGCAGAGGTATCCCAGCGCTGCAACAGCAAACGCCCCAATCAGCCCCTGTTCCGTCCCGAACGCCGCCACGAGTCCCCCGACGAGCAGTCCAGCAAGCGGATACCCTCCGATATCGCCAAGACTCTCCGCGAGCGAGGACAGCGAGTTCGCTGTCGTCAACTGCCCACCCCGAACCACCGAGGGAATCGCCGCCATCTTCGCCGGACGGTGCAAGATCGCTGCCGCATTGATGAGGAAAAGCAACGGATAGATGCTGAGGAGCCATGTCCAACTCGCAAGCGGCAACGCGAGGACAAGCGGGACACGCACCAGATCGGAGGCAATCATCACCGCACGCCGGTCAAAGCGATCGACAATCACCCCGGCCAGCGGCCCCAGCAGGAGATCAGGCAACCCCGAGGCCAGAAAGGCCAACCCGGCGACCGTCATCGAACCGGTAAGCTGGTACACCAGTGCAGCCAGAGCGACCCGATGAATTCGGTCACCAATCGTTGCGACGAGATCGGAACTCCATAGCGCTGCGAAGCGCCGGTTCCCTACCAGCAACCGCAGCGGCTCCCGCCACTGCACCCCGTCCCCTCCCCTGGTTACAGCACAGCGTCACCCCTTCGGAAGTCGTACCGGAGTATAGCCGAACATCTCTTGTGGCGATCGGCCATCAGGACTCCTCGGAAGGTCGGACGCCTTTGGCCTCCAGCGCACGGATATCCGCCTCAATCTCCGCGAGCTGCCGCTGGACGACCGGAAGCCGGTCACGCGTCCGCTGCCAGTCGCGGTAGACTTCGTCGCGCTCTTGTCGAAGCCGGTTCCGCTCAAGGAGGAGCTGCTGTCTCTGCCAGTCACGCGCGGCGCAGGTCGGGCAGCGTCCACGCACGTCGCGCCAGCCTCCACATCGCTCGCACGGGCGCGCGAGATCGGTGAGCGTGAGCGGCACCCAGACCACACCCTCGCGGCGCGCGGCCGCGAGCGCGTCCGCAGCCAGCAGTTCCAAGCTCGCGGCTAGGGTCTCGAGGAGTTCCTCACGCGGACTCCCGTACCCGACTTCCGCCAGGAGCGCTGCCACATCCCCTTCCACCCGTCGGAGCCGCGCTGGCGCAATCTGATGTCCACGCTCTGCCCAATCAACTTCCTCGACCCAACGGAAGGTCATCCCATCGATCTCGAGCGAAACGGTCGCTGGCTGCGCTTCGGCATCGACTGTCACCTTCACGGCAACTGCTGGCAGTGCTGGTTCTGGAGCTTGCGCAGGGCTCACTTCAAGCTGCGTGAGTTCTACCTCTAACTCAGCCAGCGCAGCTTCCAGCTCGCGGATCCGCTCTGTCCACCGGTTCTCGGGTAGGAGCGCTTGCTCCGCCTGCGCCAGGTCATACTGGAGTGCCGCGCGGCGCTCCAAGAGGCGCGCGAGCCGCCGGCGCTCCGCTTCGCGCACATAGGACGAGGCTGAGTCCGCTGCCTCTGCTGCCTCACCCGTGTTTTCCGGCTTCCGTTGGAAGAAACGTTTCCAGGACATAGTGATCACCTGCCATCGAGTTCGAGCGCATCGGTCGCAGTCTGAAGCCGCCGTAGAAGCTCAACCAACGGCGACGGACGAACAAACAGCGCGTTTTCTGGGATAACCGCGCGCCAGCTCGCCCGCGGCGTTGGTGGCTCGCCGGTCAAGGCAACAGCCTCCACCATATCGGCACGCTCGCCGATCCAAGCGCGCAACAACCACTGTCTGCCCCTGTGCTCCCAGCGGAGTTCTAAGAGAGGCATCCCGTCAGCCACCTCGCACCGCACGGTGAGCGGCGAGCCCTCCGCGCCAAGACGTTCCGCCGCCTCGGCGAGTTGCCGCCATGCCAGGACTCGCCGGTCAGCCTCATCGAGTCGCCAGGGGATGCCAATGCGCTCGGAAACACGCCAGCGCAACCAGCGACTTCGCCAGAGGGCGACACCAGTCAGAAGCAGTCCCCCATGCACGATCCCAAGCCATAGCGGGTAGGGCCACGGTGCGCTATAGAGCTGCATCCAGTCACCGTACAACCCACTCACCAGGTCGAGCGCAGGATAAAAGACAAGAGTCGTCGCCAGGATCAACCCACCACTCGCAAGGAGTACGACGCTGACTGGCCGTCGCACCTTCACGAGGAGCCCCATGATGAGCATCACAATACCGAGTGCTACGCTCACCAAGTTCCCGCTCAGTGCGATCCAGAAGTGAGCAAACGGGTCCGTCACACCGATGTACTCCACCCAACCAAGGAAAAGAAGATAGCCGAATCCGGTCACCCGACCGCCCGCCAGCCAGACCGCGACCATGTGTCCGACCTCGTGGAGTAGCACTCCAAGCGGAACCAGGAGAAAGAGCGCAATTTCTACAAGGAGCGAGAGTTGTCCCGAGATGATCGGCTCAGCGAAGAGATACCGCCGCCCACGCCAGGCCCGCGCCAGTGCCCGCAGCGAGAGTGCGGCCATTGCCAGACTGACGAGCTGCAGTGCCGAAAACGTCGGCATCGTGTGATCCGCCTCACCGGAGGGTAATGTCCACGACCTCAGTCTACCGTACAGCCACGGTCACTGCGCGCCCCTGAGACGGAGGGATGACCAGGCACCAGGAAGCGCCACAGCAACGACGTCCCGCGGCTAATCCCGATACGCGTCGTACAGGTCACCTCGGCAACCTGCCGGCCCGGTTGGATCCAGAGAGGTGGCCCATCCAGCGGAAGACCGTTGTGCGCCAGCGTGATCCCAAAAGCGATCGCCAGCGCACCAGGACCACTTGCCAGACGTACCGGCGCGAGCTCCCGAGCAGTGCGACGCTGGCGCAGCCGTCGTGCTCGCATCGTCTCGATTCCGACGAGCGGTGCAGCCGCGCGGAGCAGCACGGCACCAGCCTGGCTCTCCGGTTCCGTCACGACGTTGCAGCAGGGATACATGCCGTAAGCTCGGTACACGTAGGCATGTCCCGGTGGTCCCCACATCACCCGCACCGGCCCGTTCCGATAGCGCGCCGCATGCGACGCCGGATCCTCTGGCCCACCGTAGGCCTCAACCTCAACCAATTCCCCCGCCACAAGTTCCCCTTCAACAACGCTTACCAGGATCGCCCCAAGGAGTTCCCGAGCAACCTCGACCGCCGGCCGCGCGTACCACTCCCGCGGTAAGGCGAGCGCGGGGTCGAGCTGGAGCGACGCGAGCATATTAGTTCTTTGGCTCATGATGGCCTCCAGTGCCTTCGACTCCGGCTCCGCGGGCGAGCAAGCCTCGCCACCTTGTTACCTGAGGACAGTCTTCACCACTTTCCCCGCACCCCGGAGTACCGCTCAACTCGCCTTCCTCGTGGCAGAGCAGCGACGGCCAGTCTTCGGCGAACCGATCAAGCGGACAGCTGGCGGCAGCCGACCAGCGCTCCCATAACGGATAGGCCACCTGAATGCGCGTCGACCGAGAGCACGTTCAGCTGACCACCACTCTCGGAGCAGGCGCACTGGCGACCACCTGTGGAGAGGGGCCGATCACAAAACCCCGCGACCGTTGCGTTCTCGCGCGGCGGCTCAGGCCAACTCCTCAAGCCGCGCCTGGATAAGCCGCACACGCTCCTCGGCATCCACGAGTCTGGCGCGGTGTCGTTCCACAACGTGCGCCGGTGCGCGGGTCACGAACTGCTCATTCGCCAGAAGCGTGCGCGTACGCTCGAGTTCAGCGAGGAGCTCTTCCAGTTCACGCTGCAGCCGTTGTCGCTCCGCTTCAATGTCCAGCATGCCGCGCAACGGCAGATAGATCACTGCATCGTCGACAATCAGCGAGACGACCTGACGCGGTGCCTCGAGAAGTTCGTCGACATACTCGAGGCCATCGCTGGCGATCCGCGCCAAGAAGCGGAACACACCCTCGCTGTCCTGGAACGTCCGCCGGTGCGAGCCAGGGAAGACGATTGCCTGGATCCAGCGGGCCGGCTCCACCCCAGCCTCGGCCCGTGCATTGCGCACCGCCCGGATCGCTTCCATGAGGAAGGCGAACTCCTGCTCTGCCTCTTCGTCCACCAGCGTCGTATCTGGCTGGGGCCAGGGAGCGACCATAATGCTCTCGCCAGCGTGCGGTAGTCGTTGCCACAGTTCCTCGGTGATAAACGGCATGAACGGGTGGAGCAATCGCAGCGCCCGCTCCAGTACATAGGCCAGGGTCTGCCGCGCGGCCTGCGCGCTTGTACCGCCCGCATTGATCGCCACTTTGCTCGCCTCAATGTACCAGTCGCAGAACTCTGACCAGAGGAACTCGTAGAGCGTATGGCCGGCCTCGTGGAACTGATAGCGCTCCATGAGGTCCGTCACTGTTTCAGTGACGCGTTGCAGTCGGCTTAGGATCCAGCGGTCGGCCAAGCCGGCCGCCTCTCGCGCCGGAGGCAGCACACTCCCGTCTCGCCCGCGGTCGATCGTCCCGCCGGCAAGTGCACGCAGCGTGTAGCGAGTGGCATTCCAGATCTTATTCGCAAAGTTGCGGCTCGCCTCAACCCGGCTCAGGCTAAGCTTCATATCGGTACCGGGTCCAGCCATCGTCACCAGCGTAAAGCGCAACGCGTCCGCGCCGTACTGCTGCGTCACCTCGGTCGGGTCGATCACGTTCCCTTTCGTCTTGCTCATGCGCTGACCGCGCTCGTCGCGCACCGTGCCATGCAAATAGACGGTATAGAACGGCACCTCACCCATGAATTCGAGGCCGAGGAAGACCATGCGTGCGACCCAGAAGAACAGGATGTCGTACCCCGTCTCCATCACCGAGCCGGGATAGAAGTACCGCAGATCCTCGGTCTCGTCCGGCCACCCCAGCGTGCTGAACGGCCACAGCCCGCTCGAGAACCAGGTATCCAGCACATCTGGATCTTGCTCGATACGCGTGCTCCCGCAGTGCTCACAGCGGTCGATCGTCTCCTCGGCCGTCACTGTCAACTGCTCGCAGTCCTGGCAATACCAGACCGGAATGCGGTGTCCCCACCAGAGCTGCCGAGAGATACACCAGTCGCGCACGTTTTCCAGCCAGTGAAGGTAGACGGCCCGGAAGCGCTCGGGGATAAACCGGAGCGTTCCGTTGCGGGCCACCTCGATTGCGGGCTGGGCAAGCGGAGCCATGCGCACGAACCATTGCTTGCTGATAAGCGGCTCGACCACTGTTCCGCAACGCTGACAGTGACCAAGGCTGTAGCGATGCGGCTCCGTCCGCACGAGGTAGCCTTGTCGATCGAGTTCCTCGACAACGCGACGCCGTGCTTCCTGGATGGTCAGCCCCGCGAACGGCCCAGCCGCCTCGTTCAAGGTGCCGTCCGGATTCAGGATGTTGACCGGCGGCAGTTGGTGCCGCTGGGCAATCTCAAAGTCGGTGAAATCGTGGGCTGGTGTCACCTTCACCGCCCCTGTGCCAAAAGCCGGATCGACTGCCTCATCAGCGACGATTTGCAGTCGCCGCCCCAGCAGGGGCAAGATCGCTGTCTTCCCAACAAGGTGCCGGTAGCGCTCGTCGTCCGGGTGGACAGCCACACCAGTATCGCCGAGCATCGTCTCCGGTCGCGTCGTCGCCACGACCAGCGACTCGTCACTTCCTTCCACCGGGTACCGCAGGTAATAGAGCGTCCCTTCCAACTCCTCGTGGTCAACCTCAAGGTCGGACAGCGCGGTCATACAGCGCGGGCACCAATTGATGAGGCGTTCACCACGATAAATCAGCCCTTTGTCATAAAGCCGCTTGAAGGCCGTCCGCACTGCCCGTGAAGGGCCAGGATCCATCGTGAAGCGGAAGCGTGTCCAATCGCAGGAGGCACCAAGGATCCGAAGCTGCTCGCGAATTCGGCCGCGGTAGCGGTTCATCCAATCCCAGACACGCTCCAGGAACTTCTCCCGCCCCAGATCGTGCCGAGTCAGCCCCTCCTTGAGGAGCTCCCGTTCAACGACCCATTGCCCAGCGATCCCAGCATGATCCGCCCCAGGCAGCCAGAGCGTCGGGTAGCCCTGCATGCGCCGCCAACGGATCATTAAGTCCTCGATCGCGACGAAGAGCGCGTGTCCCATATGGAGCTCGCCGGTGACGTTCGGCGGCGGCATGATGATGACGAACGGCTTGCGACTCCAGTCGATCGTCGGCGTGAAGTACCCCTGTCGCTCCCACCAGTCGTACCAGCGCGCCTCCACCGCCTGCGGCTGGTAGGTCGGGGCAAGTTCGTCGGAGCGCGCCACGTGCGTCATCGAGTCCCACCTCCACGTCGAGTGTCGCGATCGAGAACCAGATTACCCTCAAGCAGCACTCAGTACTCACGGGCGGCCAATCGACGAGCGCCGTACTCGTCGGAAGGACCTTCCTCCCGTCGGACGGCCTCTCCCGGCAAGCGTACCGACCGCCAGCGCAGAACGTCAACGAGCCACGGGATACAGCGCATGGGCGCCTTTCCAAACCGTTCCCTGTGCCCACTCAGACCCCAGCTTGAAAACCGGCCACACTTACGACGCAATGGCCGGCTCTTGGACACTGCGTCCTCCCGCCCCCATCTCGTTCCCGGTGTATTGCAGCGCCTCCGGCATCCTGACAAGGCAGCGAGCACCAGCACACAGCGAGTCAAGCGCTACCCGGCGATTGACTGTCCAGATCGTCGAAACAGAAAAGGGAGAATGAGCGTTGACACCTCCCTAACCTGTTCCTAGCACCACGCTCGCTCAACAGCCGTTCAGCCACTCGACGCGGCTATCGTTCGGCCGGCTCTCAAGCATGCAGCGAATGTGGGGCAGGGGGCATCTCCGCGCGCAGACTCCGTGTGAGATCACTGATGCGCTCGAGTGCGATAAGTGGCGTCTCTCCGGGTACGTCTCACGTTCGCGTCCCGCTATCCAAGCCACATTGTCGGAGATATCACGCCCAGCCCAACTCCCCCACCCTGGCGGGAAAAGCGAGGAAAGCTAGTTCTTCGGTGGTAACGTCTCCCGTCGTCCCTCGTTTCCTACCCTATGAGGGAACCCGGCCTATTCAGCCGAGATCGACGGTCCGCACCAGGGTTCACCCAGAGCTCATTCTCCACTCTCGCCGCTTTTCCGCACGTTGACACGATTGCATGCTGGCTCGGACGAGCAGGGCGTGTCCCGTCCCGGAGCACGCCCTTCACTCCTCCAGCTCGACGGATGCCGCAGGGACACGCTGCGCCAGCTGTTCTTGGAGGGCACTGAGCAGTCGCTGCTCAATCTCCAGGACGTGATCAGTGACCTCACGTAAGCGGCGTGTCAGGCGCGCCGAAAGGGTCAGCGCGCTCGCCGCAAGGCGCAGCGCTTCGTCGGTCGTCAGATCCTCGCGTGACGCTTGCGCGAGCAACTCGGCCATTCGTTCTTCGTAGGTCGTCACCATCACGCCGAAACTACGCAGGATGACGCGCGTCGTCTCGCTCGGTCGCTGCTCAGCCACGCTCGCCTCCTCCGCCTTAGCCGGCGCGCAGCGCCTCCAGCGCCTCGCCGATCCGTACCACAGCGAAATCGATGTCTTCGCGGGTCAGGATCAAGGGCGGCAGGAGCCGCACCACCGTCGTGCCGGCAGGGAGCGCCAGCACTCCGCGCTCTTGCATTGCCTTGAGAACGGGCGTCGCACGCGTCTTCAGATCAACACCGAGCATCAGTCCGAGTCCGCGCACCTCGCGCACGAGTGGGTGACGCAAGGCGAGTAGCTGCTGACGGAAATAAGCACCAAGCTCCTTGGCAGCGGGGATCAGGCGGTCATCTTCGAGCGCCTGAAGCGTTGCCAGTCCAGCCGCACAGGCAAGCGGGTTCCCGCCGAAGGTGCTCCCATGGACACCAGCCGGCAACGCCAGCGCCACATCTTCCGTCAGGAGTGTCGCGCCAATCGGGACTCCATTGGCCAACCCTTTGGCCACACAGAGGAGGTCCGGTGAAACCCCTGCGTGTTGGCAGGCAAACCAGGCACCGGTGCGGAACGCTGTCTGCACCTCATCGAAAATAAGGAGTGCACCACGATCTCGCGTGATCCGCCGCGCCGCCTCTAGGAAACCCGGATCAGCTGGATAAATTCCTGCCTCGCCTTGCACCGGCTCGAGGATCACCGCCGCCGTCTCCTGGTCGACGGCCGCCTCCAGCGCCACGGCATCGCCGTAGGGGACATGCGTCACTTCCGGCAACACAGCGAGGAACGGTTGGCGATATTTCGGCTCCCCTGTCGCCGCCAGCGCTCCGAGCGTCCGACCGTGGTAGCCGCGCCGTGCCGCCACGATCTTGCGCCGCCCGGTCACCGCCCAGGCAAACTTCAGCGCTGCCTCCACCGCCTCCGCGCCGGAGTTACTCAAGAACGCGCGCACCAATCCATGAGGAGCGATAGACAACAGCTTTTCCAGGAATGCCGCCCGCACGTCCGAGGCGAACGACTGGTGACAGCTCAAAAGTCTTCCCGCCTGCGCGACGATCGCAGCGGTGACACGAGGATGGGCGTGCCCCAGGATATTGACCCCGTAGTTGCTCATCAGGTCGAGATACCGCTGCCCGTCACTATCATAGAGCCACACCCCTTCGCCGCGCACTAACGCGATACCGCGCTTGGCATACAGCGGCGGCTGTAGCGTCTCGTCGAGTTGGACGATCGTCGCCGTCGATCGCGCCGTCATGGTCGCACCTCGACCCGGCTCCCGGCGATCAGCACTGTCCCCGCGCCGGCAAGTGCCCGCTGGATGGGCTGTGGCACACGTGCATCAGCGAACACCACTCGGCCGATCCCTGCCTGCACCGCCTTGCAGCCTGCCTCCACCTTCTTCTTCATTCGACCCTGTGCCGCCGTCATCGCCGCCTCGACACTCGCCGGATCGTCCACATCAATGGCGGTAATCAGCGAGTCCGGATCACGCACGTCCCGTAGGAGGCCAGGTGTATTCGAGAGGATGACCAGCGCATCAGCCCGCAGCGCGACCGCAAGCTGCATTGCCAGCTTGTCTCCGTCCACGTTGATCGCCTCGCCCTGGTCGCTCACCGCCGGGGGCGTGAGCACAGGCAGATACCCATGGTCGAGCAGGAGCTCCAAGAGCTGCGTATCGACCCGTTCGATACTTCCCGCATAGTCTCCCCGCAGCACCTTGGGTTTCCCATTTTCGATCGCCCGCAGCGTGTCTTTGCGTGGACCGCTGGCGATGCGCCCGTCCATCGCTGTCAGCCCAACGGCGTTGACGCCACGCTGCTGCAGTCCCTCGACGAGCCGCTTATTGACCAGACCGGCATAGACCATCAACATCAGATCCATCGTCTCGCGGTCGGTAAACCGGCTGACCTGACCAGTCGAGGACATCACGAGGCGTGGCTCCCGTCCAAGCCGTCGCGTCCACTCGTCAAGTGTCGCGTTCGCCCCGTGGATGAAGACGATCCGTGTCTCACGCCAGAGCGCTGCCAGATCGTCCAGCGTCAGTGCCGGATCGATTCCCGCGCTCCCTCCCAGCTTCACGACCAACATCTTCGTCACGTCGCTCCTTTCTCCATCGTCATCCCACTCGGCTTTTCCCAGATTGTGGTATGTCCCAAGAGCCAGCGCCGCTCCGCGATGAGTCGGAGACCCGCCCGCTCAGCCAGTTCGCGCACCCGCCGATACCGCACGTAGTGCGGGTCCCCCACCGTCTCGACGATCGCCAGGCGCCCACCTGGTCGCAGCACCGTCGCCAACTCTTGCAATGTCGCCGCCGGGTCGGCTGTTTCGCCAAGCACGTGGACAAGGAGCGCCCGGTCGTAAGCATTCTGCTCCAGCGCTGCCAACGTGCCCCGGCCGAGCTCCGCCAGCAGCAGCCGTACGTTGGTCAGTCCGCGCTTTTCCGCCTGCTGCTGCACCAGTTCGAGCATACGCGGCTGCACGTCGAGCGCGGTGATTGAACCGCTTGGCCCGACACACTCGGCCAATGGGATTGTCAGTCGCCCCGGCCCCGCGCCAGCGTCGAGTACCCGCATGCCCGGCTGCAACTCCAGCAAGGCAGTGAGTTCCGCTGCCTGGGCGAACGAGCGCACCCCCGGCAGTGTCAAGAACCAGGCGAGCCGCGCTGAAAAGGGCCGTCGGCGAGCAAGCTTCCAGCCGAGCGCGAGACCTACCGCGAGCAAAGGGAAAATGACCCAGCGACGTCGCACCACGCGACTCCTCACAACGGGTGCAGCCCCGGAAACTCAAGGCCCAATGTCTCCGGAAAGCCAAGCCGGATGTTCATCGCCTGCACCGCTTGTCCTGCTGCACCCTTCATTAGGTTGTCAATTGCCGACATCACCACGAGCCGCTGCCGGCCACCCGGGAGTTCGTCCAACTCCCAGCCGATATCACAGTAGTTCGAGCCAGCGAGGATCTTCGGTTCCGGATACCGGTGGATTCCGCTTGCCTCCTTGACCAGACGGATGAATGGTTCCTGCCCGTAGGCTGCGCGATAGACCTGCCAGAGATCACGGTCGGTGAGTGGTCGATTGGGAAAGACATGGGCCGTCGCCAAGATCCCCCGCACCGCTTCGACGCTCGTGACCGAGAGGCCAAGCGACGGCGTCCGTCCACAGACCGTGAGTTCTTGCAGCACCTCGGCTGTGTGCCGGTGGCCGCCCGGCTTGAAGGGACGGATCACTCCACTCCGCTCTGGGTGGTGGCTTGCTGGCCCGGCCTCACCACCAGCCCCGGAGGAGCCTACCTTACACTCAACGGTCACTGGCATGTCCAGGTCGACTAATCCCGCACGGAAGAGCGGGGCGAGCCCAAGGATCACTGCCGTTGAGTTGCAGCCTGGGGAGGCGATGTACCGCGCCGTCTTAATCTCCTCCCGGTGGAGCTCCGGAAGCCCATAGACAGCCTGGCCAAGCAGCTCCGGCCGAGGATGCGACCAGTGGTACCACGTCTCATAAGCAGCCGGATCTCGCAAGCGAAAATCTGCAGAAAGGTCGATAACAACCGGCGCAAGTTCGAGCAGCCGGTCCACAATCGGAGCCGTCTCCCCATGTGGCAAGCAGGCGAAGAGCACGTCGACCGGCTCGAGCGCCTCGGGTGGGACGAATTTCAAGGTTGTGCGCTTGCGGAGGTTCGGGTGCACCGTATGCACGAATTTTCCGGCTCGCGACCGCGAGGTGACTTGCTTTACCTCGACTTCCGGATGATGAAGCAACAAGCGCAAGAGTTCCCCACCCGTGTAGCCCGAGCCTCCGAGGATCGCGACTGTCACTGCCATCCAGGTACCACCTCTCCCTCCCGTGGTATTTCCGTCAGTGGCTCAACGCCATCGCGGGCGACGCTCCCTGCGTCGCCCGCGCCAGCACGTAATCGGCGATGAGTCCCGCCACGTCGACATGGGTCGTGCGCATCAATCCCTTAAACTCAACACCGCCGTTGACTTCCAGGACTTCGAGCCCATCCGCCGTCTCGACGAGATCGACACCCGCGATCTCCAACCCGATCGTGTGTACTGCCCGCAACGCGAGTTCGGCCAGCTGCGGTGTCACTGGACAGGGATGAGAGACTGCTCCGCGTGCTACATTCGTCACCCAGTGCTCGGCAACACGGTATGATGCCGCAACCACCTGGTTGCCGACGACGAAGACACGCACGTCGCGCCCTGGCTTATCAACATATTCCTGGAGATAGAAGACACCATGGTGGAAGGAGCCGAGCGCCCGCTTGTGCTGCAACACCTCACGCGCTGCGGCCGGAGAATTGACACGGGCGAGCAGTCGTCCCCAAGAGCCAGTCACCGGCTTAATTACCGCTGGATATCCCAGCTGCTCTAGGGCCGCAAGAGCGCTCTCCACATCGAAGGCGACGAGCGTGCGGAGCGTGGGCACACCAGCTGCTGCCAGGAGCCGCGTCGTCAGCACCTTATCATCGGCGATGGCAGTCGCCTGGCTCCGGTTGACCGTGGGGATTCCGGCAGACTCGAAGAGGCGCAGGGCTACCTGCCCCCGGCTGTGCGCCATGCACCGGTCAAGGACAAGATCGACCTGCGGCCAGCTGTGTTGGTCCGTAAGATCAAACACGAGCTGGCGGTCATAAAGCCGCACGACCTCTGCGCCTCGCTCAGCCAGTGCACGCAGGAGGAGTTTCTCCTCTTCTCGGACATGCGAGAGTAGCACCCCGATCCGCGGCGTACTCACGACTCGTCCCCCCATCGCCCACCCACGATTTGTGCCGCGATCCGCTCAATCGCCCGCTGGAGCACGGCGATACCGCGCAAGAACTCGTCGATCGCGATGTGCTCGTTCGGCGTGTGGTCCAGCCGGGAGTCGCCCGGACCGTAAGCGACGATCGGACAGCCCCAAGCCGGACCGACGATATTCATGTCTGACGTTCCCGTTTTTACTTTGAGTTTCGGCTCACCGCCGAGCTCTCGGATCGCTGAGAGAAACGCCGAGACCAATGGCGACCGCTTGTCGACCCGGAATCCTGCCGCGTTGACTGTCACTACGACCTCCCCGGCACCGGCGAGCCGCTGCGCCACTGCGACCGCCCGTTCTGGCGGGAAGTCCGGCGGCAAGCGTAGGTTGGCCCGCAACCAGGCCTGTTCGGTCAGTCCGTCTCCATTGGTGACAATGCTGAGCAGGGTCGGTGTGACGCAATCGAAGGCACGCGTCCGTCCAGCATTCTGCTCGTCACACCAGCTGACGAGGGCATTCCAAAAGGCAACCGCGTCTTCCGCTGCTGTCGTGCCTGGTCCGGCAGCATGCGCTGACGGTCGAACGATCCGATACTCAATCGCTACTGACCCCTTGTAACCGAGCACAACGCCGTCCCAGCCGCTCGGTTCACCGATGATCACCGCATCCGGACGCGGGTGATGCTCGACGAGCCAATTCGCACCACGCGAACTCATCACTTCTTCCTCCACCGCCCCAACCACAGTAAGGCGGATACCCGGAGGAAGCGTCGCTCGGGCACCGGCCAGCACAAACGCCGCAAGCGGTCCCTTGGCATCGACTGCGCCGCGGCCATAGAGCAACCCGTCCACCTGCCGCACCGGAATCCGACCCGGCACGGTATCGATGTGCCCAAGCAACATCAGCTCACGTGAACCAGATCCACGGACCCCGACCGCGTTCCCCGCTTCATCCGGTGCTGCCTGGTAGCCGAGCTCCGTCATGCGAGCGCATAACCACTCGACGGCCGCCGCTTCTTGGCCCGAAAGACTCGGGATACGGAGGAACGCTTCGAGGAAGGCAGCAGCTTCGACGGCGAGCTCGGTCGTCATCTCATTCCCTCGTCCCTGGAGTTGCTTGCTGAACCTGTTCCATCACGAACGCGACAATCCGCTCCGCGATCGGCACTCCTTGCTCGGCCAGCTCGCGGAACTGCAAAAGATTTTCGGCAGAGAGGACGATCGGCTGACCGTCCCGTTCCACGACGTCAAGAACGTAAACGCCGCTGCCGAGTCGTCCAACAAGCGCACTCGCCAGCGGCTCCCAGCGTTCCCGCTCCTCGAGCGTTATCGGCATGTCGCCGCCCCGTCCTCGCAGAACCGCGAGGAGCTCCGTCCCGACGACCACCATCCGCCGTACTGCACCCGGCTCAGCGACCGCCTGCTGGACCAGCACTGCTCGCTCCTCGCCGAGCACCCGGCGGTGCTCGACCAGTGCCTCAGCAGCATCCGGATCCTCGACAAATGCGATCGGCATCATCGGGTCCACAGTCAGCGATTTCAGGTACACCGGATATCCCAGTGACGCGATCGCGCGGAAGGTCGCCGCCTCACCGAAGGCAACGATCGTTGGTGGCGTTGGGATACCAGCTACGACAAGATGCCGGAGGAACGCCAATCGATCCGCCAGCAGCCGCGTCGTCGCCGGGCGGTTTACGACTACCGCGCCACGCGCTGCCAGCAGCGCAGCAAGCGCAGCCGACTCCGGGGTCGCCTGCTCCCGGTCGAGCGCGACGGCCGGCAACTCGACCTTACCGTCCTGCAAGGGAATGGCGATTTCATTGGGATCGTACAATCGGGCCTCCCAGCCCGCGGCCGCAAACGCCTGCTGGAGCAGGCGCTCCTCAACCCGCAGTCGCTCGGCGAGCAGCGCGAGCGTGGCCATCGTCACTCGCCCCAGTCCTCTTCCTCAGCCGGTGCAAGGCCGAGCTCGAGTGGATCGACCGAGAGGACTTCGAGATCGGCTCCGCACTCCGGGCAGGAGACAATTTCCCCCACCTCGACGTCCGTCAGACCGAGATTGGCACCACACTCTGGGCACATCGTGGGTCACTCCCTCCACTCCATACAACGTTCCGACAAAACGAATCGGCGGTGAGCTTGTGGGCTCACCGCCGCTCCGGCTCTACGCTAGCGCGTCAGGTCAACAGGACCGTCCGCGGGCGCTTCCGGTTGCGGCAGGAGCCCCCAGGAACCTGGGGGCGGGGATAGGTGCGGGGGTAGCCAGAACGGCATAGCCCCTGGCGCTCACTGCCCCAGGTTTCTCTGCCGTCCGGTTCATTGTCTCTGTACCCCGTACCATCGTCCGTCCCCGGCCTCCTGCCGCAACGGGACTTGCAGGTAGACTCTAGCACATCGGGTATGGTGAGCGCAAGAGGGATTTGTATCGAGCAAATTTCTTCCTGCTAAGGCCGACGCGCTGCACAGCAATGCAAGACTGAGATTTTCCTTGACCCGGTCGACGAGCCCTGCTGAACTCGCAACGCCTGGCCCGGTGAAAGAGCGAACACTCGCGTTCATTTGGACACAAACTGTCCGCTGTCACTCTGTTGATTCCTGGCATCTCCTAACGTGGGCCGACGCCATGTTCAGATGCTCCTACTTTGCCGCCAGCGTGGTACTCGCTGCTGGTTCCCAAGATGGGTAGACAGACCTCAAACGTGACGACAGCCCACGCCCACCGCCTTTTGTCCCGCGTCTGGAGGCAATCTGCTCTTGCGCCCCTCCGTCGGCAGCCAATCGTCAGGCACGCATGCGAAACCAACATACTACTCTCTCAGGGCGATTCCTCAAATGCTCCTCATCACGTCACCCGCTGGTAGCCGATGCTCATGAAACGCTGCCACTGACCTTCATCGTCCAACATGAAAGAACTCAGCGTCCAGTGGTCGTCACTCTCTACATTGATCACGTCACGGTAGCGCCCCCTGCTGCCAGGGGTCATGCCCGGCCCCTCAGTTTCGAGAGACAGCACCTTTCCAGACGGGTCGAGCTGGCCTTCGTACACCCAGAAATGAGCCATCATCGACCCGACCCACGAACCAACGAACCGCCCTCGCTCTGGGTCATAACCGAGCGTTAGGATCGAACTCGCCTGAGTACCATCAGGCGCGTCTTCCTCGATGTCGGCTACGATCCAGAGATCACCGAGCGCCCGTATGAACGCCGTGCCAGAGCGTCGCTCAGCGTGCAAGTCGGGCCCCATCGTTACCTGGCCTTCGCCTGTCCATTCACCAAGGAGCTGTTGTAGCCACTGGTGCTGCTTCTGCGGTTGTGCCTGCATGGTTGACCCCTCTGATTCATCGACACGGATTACTCGTTCCCGGGGAGGATGGGTGCTACGACCGAGGTTCAGCTCCCCTCCGACCCGGCGATATCTCCTACGCCTTGCGGTACACCAAGTCGAGATCGCGCTCCTCCGCGACCCTGTTTTGGGAGCCCCTCCGAGCGGCTGATCACAATCTGGCCATCCGCGTTGAGGACACTCATGGAACGCTACCGAGAGATCAGTCAGACTCCTTTCCGATAGGGCGAAGCCAGTTGGATTGCCCCGCACTGTGGTACCTCTGTTGGGCCCTCCGCACAATGGCTGACACCGCGGATACGTTCCGTCATTTCCTTTCGCTAGGGATATCCTGTTGCGAATGGCCGTGACAAGCAGCTTATCATCTTTTGCTGAATCGCGCACGTGTCATCGATCTCGCGCGGCCGGATCTCCGCGAGTGATCATCGAGATTCCCGCGTTGGTACGCGTCACCTCGAGCCTTCTCCCCTTTCACTCGCTCAATCTGCCGTAGACCTCTTGCTGCGCGCGAAGCGAGAACTGGCACAACGATACCTAGGCTCAACACCAACAGAGTCAAAGATTTTCCCGTTTCCATTCCTTTCCTGTTCTGCTATCCTAGGAAACAAAGGAGGTAGAACGATGCGCCAAGCGACAATCACACCCGACCGGCCCTCGACCCGCGAGCAACTCCTCACGTTGCTCAAGAAGAGCGAGGGTCTCACCGCTGATCAGCTCGCCCGGATGCTCGGGATTACCTCCATGGCAGTCCGCAAGCACCTCACCGCGCTCGAGCGCGACGGGCTCGTTACGACATCACTTCTGCGGCGCAAGATTGGTCGGCCGGCCCGTCTCTACCGCTTGAGTGCCCAGGCCGATGTGCTGTTCCCGCAACAATACGACGCCATGCTCACCGACGTCCTGCGTGACCTGGCAGCGCTGGATGGCCCCGCCAAGGTCGATCTTCTGCTGCGCCGTCGCGTCGAGCGTGCTGGCCAGACGCTCGCTCGGGAACTGGAGGGCACGCCCACGCTCCGTGAGCGCGTCCGCAAGCTCGCCGAAACGCTCGATGCGCTTGGCTACTATACGACCTGGGAGCAGCTCGACGGTGAGACGTTCCGTCTTTGCCAGTATCACTGCCCGATCCGCCAGGTCGCAGCCAATTTCCCAACCACCTGCGACGCCGAGGTCGAACTCTATCGGGCGCTCCTGCGCGCTGACATCGAGCGACGCTGCCATCTTGCCTCTGGCGATCCCTGCTGCTCCTATCTGATCCGCGCTCCGCAGACGGTGGCCATCGCAGCGTCATGAGCCGCCTACGACCGTGGAATTGTCCCGAGGAGCGTGAGGCTCAGCGCCAGGACTGCGCAGCTCAGGAGACCAAACAGGATCCCCAGCAGTGCCGCGGTACGCAGCCGCGGTCGCTGGTCTTTCTTACCCTCGCTGCTGCGTCGGCCCATCTGCCCCACCGAAACCCAATCGTGCACTGTTGCCAAGGATGAAAACATCCGGCACCACTTGCGCTGTCGCCGCCAAGGTCGGCGGCAGGATACCCAAGGCTGCCAGACTTAATCCGACCAGATTGTAGAGCGCCGTTCCCGCGAGGTTCACCCAAGCTGTTCTCAGCGCCCGCCGCGCCCAACGGATCACTTCTGGCACGAGCATCCAGTCCTCACGCAGTAACACCACGTTCGCCGTTTCGGCTGCCAGCGCCGTGCCAAGCCGTCCCATCGCAATGCCCACGTCCGCCTGGGCGAGCGCTGGCGCATCGTTAATCCCGTCACCGACCATCGCTACAATCCGACCAGCCTCCTGGTATGCCCGTACCACCGCCAGCTTATCCTCGGGTAGCAATCGAGCCCGCCAACGAATGCCGAGCGGGCCAGCGAGTGCCGCAGCTGCCTGCTCATGGTCACCGGTGATCAGCTCGATGTCCCGAATGCCCAGTCGTCGCAGCTCGGCAATCGACTCGGCTACACCAGGTCGGAGCTCGTCAGCGAATGCCAGCACGCCGAGACGTTCCCCCTCCCATTCGACGACCACTACCGTCTTGCCCTGTGCCCGTAGCTGCGCGACCGGCTGCCAATCCGCCTCGTCGGTCGATGGCGCGCGGACACGCACCGTTGCACCGTTGATACGCGCTGTCACACCGACGCCGGGATCGAAGACAAACAATTCTGGTGCAGCAAGCGGAACTCCTCGCTCGCGCGCGGCCGCACGGATCGCCTCAGCGAGGGGATGTTCGGCGTAGCGCTCGGCCGTCGCAGCAAGTCTGAGGAATTCGTCCTCGCCGACACGTCCGTCCGCCACTACGACGTCGGTCACCACTGGACGACCCAGTGTGAGCGTCCCTGTCTTGTCCAAGAGCACCACGTCAACCCGCGCGAGTCGCTCGATCACCGCACCACCTTTGATCAGTACCCCCCGGCGTGCTGCGCGTCCAATCGTTGCAACCAGTGCCATCGGCGTCGCTAGTGCGAACGCACACGAGCACGCGACAACAAGCACCGCCGCCACCGCCAGCGGATCACGGCGTAGGAGCAACGTCAGCACTGCGACGCCAGCGACGACCGGGAGATACCACCCAGAAAAGCGATCGGCTACGCGTTGCAGACGCCCCGGATTTGCTTCTGCCGCCTCGACGAGCCGCACGATCCGCGCGAACGCTGAGTCAGATGCTGGTGCTGTCGCCTGCAATCGCAGGTACCCACTCCGTACGACGGTCGCAGCGTAGACTTGCTCTCCCGCACCGACTGCGCGCGGGAGCGGCTCGCCCGTCAACGCCGCCTCGTCGACCAGCGCTGTTCCGTCGATCACCGTTCCGTCCACGGGCACCGCCTCACCGGTACGGACGACGACAACGTCCCCCGGCACGACACTCCCAGCCGGAACTTCCATCTCCTGGCCATTACGCTCGACACGGGCACGCTGGGGCGCCAAAGCCGCGAGCTCGCGCAGTGCCCGTCCTGCCTCACTTCCAGTACTCTCCTCCAAGACAGCACCAAGGCGCATGAATAACACGACGATTGCCGCTGCCGCCCACGCACCGACCGCCATCGCGGCAAGCGCGCCAAGTGTCATCAGCGTGTGCGCGGTCACTCTTCGTTGCAGCACGGCACGTGCCACGTCACGAAAGACCGGCCAACCACCAGCGACAATTCCAGCGAGCCAGAGCGGCCAGGGAATCCACGAGTTTAAGCGATCCACAAAACCGGTTAACTCCGCCGCCACGACTGCGAGCACAACCGCTACAGCGACTGCGCTCATGACGAGCACGCGTCGCCAAGCACGATCCACCGCTACCGTATCCTCGCCGACCGGGTAACCAGTCTCAGCCAGAACCCGCTCGACGGTCGCACGATCGACGCGTGACGGATCGACCACGACCGTGACCTTCCGTGCCAGCGGGAAAGCTTCGACCTCGAGCACTCCCGGAACCTTCTGCAACGCTTGCTCCACATGGCGCGCGCACTCGGCGCAGTCGATCCCCTCAACAGGGAGTACGAGCGTCGTCCCGTCAGTACGCTCCTCAGTCGTCGCACGATGCTCGTCCATCGTCCACCCCCACAGCATCGCTTTGCCAGACAGCGGGCTCATAGCGCGGACATGCCGCAACGCCCCACGCCGTTTCCGCGAGGACGTCTTCAGCAAGTCCCAGCAGTACGGCAATCCGCTCATCACTCAGGCTGTAGCGGACAAACTGTGCCGCCCGCTCCCGACTCACCAGCCCACAGTCCCGAAGACACCGCAAGTGATTTGACACGTTGGTCAGCGTCAGTCCTGTGCGTTCGGCAAGTTCGCCAACGGTACATGGCCCACGGCGCAGCACTTCCAGGATCGCCAAGCGACTCGGGTCCGCAAAGCCACGGAATAACTTGGCCTTCAGCTCGAGGGCTCGACGGTCTACCATGCTTCCTCCAGCACTTCAGCAAATCCTGAAACACATGCTACCGCTTGCTATCGTTGTCTGTCAAGCAGTCAGGTCGGTGAGATGCTCGCGAGCCAGACAGGGACCGCCGTTGTAGACGGTACGTTCCTCGCCTGGGTTCAAGGGCCGGGCCGCTTCTCGCCGCCGCGGCTCAGTCGCAGACCTGGGGGAGAGTGCAGGTTAGTCGACCACAAGCGGAGTCAGATCCAACGCAGCAATCCCTGGGGAGAGGCAAGACCGCTGTGGAGAGGGAGCACCTCGGCTCAATTACGAAGCATGGCGAGGCCGTCGTCCCTCTCCAGGCGCCCGAGTTCGGCGTGAGCGTCCGCTAGAGACGCTCACCACCAGGGTCGTGTCCGCGCGCCAAGGGGGAGCGGAGGCTCCGCCTGTTCAATTCGGATGCGCGCATCGACGACTACCACTCCATCTGCCCTGGCAATCACCGGATTGAGATCAAGTTCAGCGACGTCCGGGAGTTCCTCCGCCAGTGCACTCACCCGCAACAGCAGCTCCTCGACTGCCGCAATGTCAACAGGTGGGGAGCCACGGTAGCCAGTCAACAACGGAAACCCCTTTAGCTCGCGCAACATCTCGCGTGCATCCTCGACCGCCAGCGGCGTGAGGCGTACCGAGATGTCACGCAGCAGTTCGACCAGCACACCACCCAAACCACAGACGACTACAGGGCCAAAGTGGCGATCATGCGTGACACCGACCAGAAGCTCGACTCCGCCGACTACCTGCCGTTGCACCAGGAAACGCAAAGCAGTGAATCCCTCCCGGGAGAGCCGCTCCTGCATCTCCCGCGCTGCCGCTTCTATGGCTGCTGGCGACTCCAGTCCTAGGCGCACGGCACCACGTTCGGTCTTGTGCGTCAGTCCTGGGGCAACAGCCTTGAGCACCAAGAGACCGCCGAGACGTGCAGCGGCCTGTGCCGCTTCCTCAGGCGTCGCGACCAATTCCTGCTCGACCAAGCGAATTCCAAAGCAGGAGAGTATCCGGGCTGTCTCCGCCGGATCGAGCCAGCCACCGCCCCGCCCCAAGACACTCGCGATCACCGAGGCCGCTTCGTCGCGCCGGATATCGGGGAAATCCGGCGCTGGCGTCAGGGGACGCTCGCGCCATTCAGCGTACTGCGCTGCGCGCGCGAGCGCGATCGCCGCCGCTTCCGGGAACGCGTAAGACGGGATACGCACCTCGCTGTCCTGGAGCGCCTCAGGGACGCCGTGGGAGGACAGAAAGACTGCTGCCATCGGCTTCCCGAGTGCGTTAACCTCGCGTGCCGCTTCCACAATCGCCCGCGCTACATCCTCACTCGGCACTCGCAGTGGCGGAAGGTAGATGACGATCAGCGCGTCCACGCTCGCGTCGTTGGCAACCAACGGGATCGCTCTCCGGTACACCTCGGCAGTTGCCGGCGCGGTCAAGTCCACAGGATTAATGACACTGGCATGCGGAGGGACGAGTGCTCGCAACTGTTCTTGCGTCGTCTCATGGAGTTCCGGCACTTCCAGCCCATGCGCCACGCAGCTGTCCACTGCGAGAATGCCTGGGCCCCCAGCATTTGTGACGACTGCTACGCGACGACCTTTTGGCAAAGGCTGATTCGCGAGCAGCGTGGCGACGTCGAAGAGACCTTCCAGCGTTTCAGTGCGGATGACGCCAGTCTGACGGAAGAGTGCGTCAACCGTTACATCTGACGCTGCCAACAGCGCTCCGGTGTGAGATGATGCTGCTCGTACCCCTGCGCTCGTTCGCCCACTCTTCACCGCCACGATTGGCTTCTTACGTGCAACACGCCGCGCGATTCGCGCGAACTTCCGCGGGTTACCGAACGATTCCAAGTAGAGTAAGATCACGTCTGTCCGCGGGTCGGTCTCCCAGTAGTTCAAGAGATCGTTCCCCGAGATGTCTGCTTTGTTGCCCATTGAGACGAAGCTGGAGAGCCCTAACCCCAGAGATCGCGCATAGTCGATGATGGCCAATCCCAGTGCGCCACTTTGCGAGGCAAAGCCGACCCGTCCCGCTGCTGGCGGTAATGGACCGAAGGTCGCATTGAGCCGTACCTCTGGATCGGTGTTGATGACGCCAATGCAATTCGGACCGACCAACCGCATCCCGTAGGCCCGACAGATACGGAGGAGCTCGTCCTGCCGAGCACGGCCCTCCGGCCCAATCTCTGCAAAGCCGCTCGAGATTACGACGAGGGCGCGCACCCCCTTCCGCCCGCACTCTTCGGCGACCTTTGGCACCTCAGGAGCCGGTACCGCAATCACTGCCAGATCCACCGGCTCGGGAACCGACTCGATCGATGGATAGGCAAGAACTGATTGGACAACACGTGCATTCCGGTTCACTGGGAAGACAGGGCCGTTGAATCCGTACTCCAAGAGGTTATGGAACAGTTCTCCACCGACCGTTCCTCGCTGTCGCGAGGCCCCGATAACCGCGACTGCCCGCGGACGTAGAACCGCCTCCAGCGCATGCGCTGCCGCGATTTGCTCGCGACGCTCGAACCGCTCGATCGCTTCCGAGGTCAGCGACGTCGGAAAGGTAACGCGAATCTCTTCGATTCCTGCCCGAATCTCCACTGGAACCCCAAGATCCCGAAAGACCTGGATCATCCGATAGTTCTCCGGCAGAACCCAGGCAACGAACACTCGAATACCATTACTCTCTGCGATCTCTGCCAGATGTCCGATGAGAATCGTGCCGAGCCCACGTCCTTGGTACGCGTCCGCTACCGCCAGTGCGACCTCGGCGCGATCTCCATCCAGCCGACGGTAGGTTGCAACCCCGACGATCCTGTGCTCCGGCCCAGCCTCGGCGACCAGTGTGCAGTCGTTCACATAGTCGACGCGCGTGTCGTCGCGTGCCGCTTGTTCAAGATCAGTCGCCTCGCCGAAAAAGCGGAGTTTACGCGCCTCAGCCGAAAGACCCTGATAGAACGCCAGGATAGCCCCCTCATCCTCGGGACGAACTGGCCGCACATGAACCGTGCTGCCATCGCGCAGCACAACATCCGCTTCGCGGTGAGCCGGATAGACCTGGCGCATCGCGTCGCTCCTTTCACCTCCTGCCCGCTGCACCGGATCCCGGCATGCTCAGGATACTGCTCCCTCCCGTCCTGGAACAGTGCGAGCGAGAGGAAGCCGATTTGCTTTAATCGGAAGGTGAGATGAGCGGTTCGGACGAGCGAGCAGGAGCAACTGACGATGTCTGAAACGATCGGTGTCTTTGTCGCGTGGCCGTACGCCAACGGTGATCTCCACCTCGGTCATGTGGCTGGCGTCTATATTCCCGCCGATACCTTTGCCCGCTATCATCGCCTTCGCGGCAATCGCGTGCTCATGGTCAGCGGGAGTGATGCCCACGGGACACCGATCACCGTAGCCGCTGAGCGCGAAGGCGTCACTCCAGAGGACATCTTCAAGCGCTATCACCGACGCTTTCTTGAGACCTACCAGCAACTTGGGATCACCTTCGATCTCTTCACCCATACGCACACCCAGAATCACTTCCGCGTCGCCCAGGACATCTTCCGCACACTCTATGAACGCGGATACATCTTCACCCAAACCCAGATCCAGCTCTACTGCGAATACGACCGTCGCTTCCTTCCTGACCGCTACGTTGAGGGTACCTGCCCCTACTGTGGGTACGCGAACGCACGCGGTGACCAGTGCGACAACTGTGGGCGCACTCTTGATGCCATTGAGCTCATCGACCCACGGTGTCGCCTCTGCGGCCAGCGTCCCGTCCCTCGGGAGACGGAGCACTTCTTCTTCGACCTACCGGCGTTCACTGATCGCCTGCTGGCCTATCTCGACCGGCAGACACACTGGCGCCCCAACGTCCAGCACTTTGTCCGGAACTTCATCCAGGACGGCCTCAAGCCGCGACCAGTCTCCCGCGACCTCGAGTGGGGAATCCCACTCCCAATTCCTGGGTACGAGCAGAAGGTGATGTACGTCTGGTTCGAAGCGGTGATCGGTTACCTCTCGGCCAGCATTGAGTGGGCGCTCGCCGAAGATCGACCAGGGGCCTGGGAGGCGTGGTGGCGTGATCCAGCCGCTCGTGGGTACTACTTCATTGGCAAGGACAACATTCCTTTCCATGCCATCATCTGGCCTGCCGAACTCATGGGCTACGATGAGACCCTCAACTTGCCGTACGACATTCCTGCCAATGAATTCCTCAATCTCGAAGGTCAGCAGTTCTCGACCAGCCGCAACTGGGCAATCTGGGTACCCGATTTCCTCTCTCGCTACGCGCCTGATCCGCTCCGCGACTACCTCACCAGCATCGCTCCTGAGTCGCGTGACAGCGAGTTCACCTGGCAAGGTTTCCTGGAGCGAAACAACAACGAGCTTCTCGCAACTTGGGGGAACTTGGTTCACCGTATCCTGACCTTCGTCCAAACCCGTTTCGAGGGACGTGTGCCGGAGCCGAGTGAGTTCGACGGTCGTGATCGCCTCCTGCTCGACCAGATCGCGACCGGCTTTCAGCGTGTCGGGGAACTCTACGAACGAGTAGAACTGAAGGCAGCCCAGCGTGAGGCGATGGCGCTAGCGCGGGAAGTGAATCGCTACCTTGACGAGAAAGCGCCGTGGTTCCAGATCCGTGAGGATCGGCAGGCTGCCGCCACGACACTCTTCGTCGCGCTGCGGGCCATCGACTCTCTCAAGCTGCTCCTGGCTCCGATCCTTCCCTTCTCAAGCGAGCAACTCCACCGTATGCTCGGCTACACTGAACCGCTCTTCGGCGAATTGGTCATCGAACCAGGACCAGAGACCGGCGGACATGAAGTGCTCCGCTATCGACCAGCCCCCAGTGAGGGGCGTGACCGCTGGGTGCCGAGCACTTTAGAAGCAGGGCGACCACTACCGCCACCCCAGCCGCTCTATCAGAAGCTGGACGAAGGGATTGTCGAGCAGGAGCGACAACGCCTTCTTGCGCAGTCTCGCTAGCACGACACTGCTCCTTGTACCTCGCCACAGGAGCGTGTGTAACGGGTCCTGCGGAGCGCGGCTTGCTTTCGCAAGCGCGCGTCGCTCGGCCCTGATCGCCGGGTGCACAGTGAGTCTCTGCAAGCCCTTTGGGGCTGAAATGTGAGGGCCACAGGGCGGTGGACTTTCCATCGGTGACGAGGGGGTCGAGCAGGGAAGTTTGTGACCCCATGACATGGACAGATCTCATTACCAACGCGTTGCAGGCCGGCTCGCCTAGATCTCTAGGCGAAGGTGATGCCCCGCTGTCCAACAGTGATCGGATCTTCCGGTTCCAGAGAAGCCGCCGATCGCCCGTCAGTCCAGACTGTAGATCTCTTGGTAGGCACGGTACCCGGCGTAGACTCGCTGGACGTAGGCGTACGTCTCGCGATAAGGGATCCGCTCGGCAAAGAGATCGGGGTCGCTTGTTGGCCGTTCGCGCAGCCACTGTTGCACTGCACCAGCTCCTGCGTTGTAGCTGGCGAGCGCAAGATAGAGTTGCCCTTGGAACTGCTCGAGGCGACGTGCGAGCTCGGCAGCTCCCAACATGATGCTCGTCGCCGGATGGAATAAGTCGTCTGGAGTCCAGCGCGTCAGACCGAGTTCCTGGGCAAGTGTTGCACCGGTATCCGGCATCACTTGCGTGAGTCCACGTGCCCCGGCCGCTGAAACCGCCGTTGGTTCGAACGCGCTCTCTTGACGGATCAAGGCAGCAAGCAACAGGGGATCGACGCCAAAACGCATGCTCACCGGTAGGAGCGATTCAGGATAGGGCACGGGCGCGAGGAGCGGAGCCAGAACAGCCTGCGGGACTGCTGCTCCAGTGGCGAGTCGAAGTCCAATACGATACGCGTATGCCGCCTCGCCACGCCGGAGGAGTTCCCACCCAAATGCTGCAAGCGCAATCGGATCGTCATGGAGCTCGTCAGCTGCGACGTCGACCTCCCACCCGGCCGCCTCGCGCTCACCGAGATCTAACAGAAGCAACGCGCGTCGCGCCGCGCCACTCGCCTGAACACGCTGCGCTGCGGTCTCGTTCGTCGCGTCGAGGCTCGCAAGCCACGTGGTCAATGGCCGATCGTCCGGCTGCAGGGGGCTGACCTGCCCTGGTGCTTTTGCGACCGGCAATTCGCCACGCAGGAGTTCGCGTGCTCGCTGACCGTAGAAGTTTTGGGGCTCGCTCTGCAGCACCTGCTGCCATGCCTGCTGCGCGCCTGCAAGGTCACCGCGCCCTGCAAGTGCCTTGCCGTACCAGAAACCGGCACGCGCATCGCCACCCGCGGCGAGCCCCTCCCAGAGTGCGGCAGCGCCCTCCATGTCGCCGCGTCCGTAGGCCAGGAGACCCAGTCTGAACTGGGCCTCGCGTGCAGCCGTACTCCCCGGATACTGCGCAAGCACGCGTCGGTAAAGTTCCTCAGCTCCAGCCTCGTTGTTCCACTCGACAAGCGTTCCCGCCGTGACGAGAGCATCGGGCGTGCGGGCATCCTGCGGATATCGCTCGCCCATCGCCACCAGTTCCTGAACACCAGTCACCAAATCCCCGCTCCGCACACGCGCGATGGCACGTTGGTACCAAGCATCAGCGCGCGCCGGATCACCATCGAGAATGGCTGAATAGGCCGCGATCGCATTCGCGTAGCGTCCGGTGGCGAATGCGATCGCGGCACGGCGCTCAGCGGAGACAGTGCTGCCCGCTCCCAGGGCATCTAGTTCATCGAGCGCTTGCGCGGCTGCGGCACTCTCCGGTGCTGTTTCGATGGCCATGAGGAGATCGGTCTGTGCTGCCGGCACGTCCCCAAGCTCGCGCGCCGCGCGGGCACGTTGGACAAGAAGCGTCGCGCGGTAACTCGGAATCGTCGCGAGCTCTAAGAGACGGGTTACCGCCTCACGGACAGCTGGAAAGTCACCGCGTTGCTCTGCACGTGTCTTCCGCCACTCCAGCGCGGCCACAGCCAGTCGCCTGATCGGTGCGGTTGTCACAATCTGGTCAACCAGCTGTTCCGCTTCCGCCTCTCGTCCTGTACCAGCCAAGAGGTCCAGTGTACGGTACTCAAGATACGGCGCAAGTTCCGGAAGTAGGTGAGCCGCGACGCGGAGTTGCTCGGATGCCTGCTCGCGCTCCCCAAGTGAGGCCAACGCACGAGCAGCAATGACCGCCGCCATCCCTGCTGCGCGCTGATCCGCTGCCCGCTGTGCCGTTTCAGCGGCAAGCTCGAGCGCCACATGTGCGTCCCCACGCTCCAGTGTCGCCCGCGCTAGTAGGAGCCGTGCTTCCAGTCGTTGCGCCGGATCAGGAGCTCCAAGTGCGCCAGCCAAGAGTTGCGCCGCTTCGGCCGGTGAACCAGATGCCAGCAGTCGCCGTGCCTGCTCGAGCGCCATAGCTGGGTCGGTTGGCACGGGCAGGGCTTGGGCTGTTGGCGTTCGAACCATGTCTGCGGCGGCTTGATCGCCAGGAGGTGTTGCACCGGGAACCACCGCAGGAACTGGCGCCTGCCAGCTCGCAGTGAATGCGACAAGGAGCACAGTCAGTACGAGCGAGCCATGCAGGAGTCCGCGTCCTTGACCAGTCACACTCCCTCCCGCCGAGTACTGCGAACCGCTACTGTGAGGATACCGCTGGCAACCAACGTGGGGTTTCACCCCGGCGAGCACGAATCAGGTTTCTCTCCGAAGTGCCCGCTGCAGTGTGGCGAACACGAGAGCAACAGTCCACCATGCTCCGCCACGCGCCGTTCCGCCGGAAGTCTTTTGGCGAACCAAGAGCAGGACAAGAGACGTGGTGCTCGGCGCTCTTCGACCACCCGTGCCTGGTGTAGTGAAATGTACCCCTTCGCACCGCAGGCGAGGCAAGACGTCCTCCGCTGTCCATACCTTCAACAAATCATGGTCTTACGTGAGCCAAGGAGAATCTGTTTACACAGTGTTTACGCAGCCACCCCTATTCTTATTCCGGAGGGAGGATAGATATGGAATGGCGAGTGCGTTGGCATGGCCCGTTTCATGCAGGTCCACCCCGCGAGTGGATTTGGATTCTCGATTTACTTGAGACCCTGTTCTGGCTTGCCCTGCTCGCAGCAGTCGTCTTGCTAGTAGTGTGGTTAGCACGCCGGATCGGTAGCGAGCCCATCCGCACACCAAGCAATAGAGCTCGCGACATCCTCGACGAGCGCTACGCCCGTGGTGAAATTACCCGTGAGCAATATCTCGAGATGCGCCGTGATTTGGAACACAGCGGATAAGAGCAAAAACATTTGCGAAATTGTAACGCCTTTGAGATACCCGGATGGGGTATACTCGGCAATGGGTGACGAGAGGAGGTAGACGATGATGCCCTGTCCATGGTGTGGCCCGTGGGGTGGCGGCATGATGGGGGGTTGGGGCAACTGGTGGTGGGGGCTTATCATGATGATCTTCTGGTTGCTCATCCTCATTGGTATTGTGCTCTTGATCGTCTGGGCGATCCGACAAATCGTCCACCGGGAGGGAACGCCTGCGGGCACGAGCCGGGCACTCGAGATCTTGCAGGAGCGATATGCGCGAGGAGAGATTACCCGCGAGCAGTACGAGCAGATGCGGCGTGACCTTCTCGGTGGAGCAAGCGGATGAGCCGAAATCTGCTTGTGCTGGCCATTTTATCGCTTCTAGTCGGCATACTCGGCCTCGGGATCATTGGCGCTCTCGCAAGCCGACAGATCAGCCGCAGTCTCAGTCCCGAGGAACGGGGACGCTGGATCTACTCGACGGCCACTGACCCGGATTCCGGAGCGCCGATTCCCTACAGCGGCGGCATGATGATGCCCATGGCGTGTGCAGACTGTCATGGCATCGATGGCCGCGGTCTCCGCACGCCGATGTTCGTGAGCCCGGATATCCGCTACCGCAACTTGACCGATCCCCAAGGCATGATCGAGCCCGACGGCAGTCGTGGACACACATACCACTCCGATGAGGAGATTCGCCGCGCAATCACTGAGGGAATCGGTCCGGATGGCGAGCCCTTGTCCTGGCCAATGCCGCGCTGGCAGCTGACTGATCAGCAGTTCCGTGATCTCTTAGCTTATTTGAAGACACTGCCATAATCCGTTCTCAAGCCGACACGAGCGACGTATGCTGGCTTGCTACAATGCAGCCGACGAGCCGGCGCGGAGTCTGCGATGACCGTTGAACTCAGTGTGGTCATCCCAGCCTACAACGAGGAACTGCGCTTGCCGCGGACACTTGCGGCAGCGCAGGCCTATCTCAGCCAACAACCATGGAGCTGGGAGCTTCTCGTCGCTGATGATGGAAGCGATGACGCAACGCCGGAACTCGTCCGCCTCTGGAGCGAACAGGATCCGCGCATCCGACTTCTGCGCCTCCCGCACCGCGGCAAGGCTGCCGCCGTGCGGAGCGGCGTTCTCTCCTCGGTAGGCACCTATGTTCTCTTTATGGATGCTGACCTTTCGACCCCCATTGAGTACGTCGAGCAAGCCTTAGCGTTGCTCCGCGACGGCTGGGACGTGGTGATCGGGTCCCGCGAAGGCGCACTCGCCCGCCGCATCGGTGAACCCTGGCATCGCCACGCAATGGGGCGCGTCTACAACCGGCTCGTGCAGCTGCTGCTGTTACCAGGTATCGACGATACTCAGTGCGGCTTCAAAGGATTTCGCCGCCTCGTCGCCCTCGATCTTTTCGGCCGATCACTCCTCTACCGCGACGGCCAGCAACCACTCCGTGGGCCCCGTGTCACCGGCTTCGATGTGGAACTTCTCTACATCGCCCGACGACGCGGGTATCGTATCGCCATCCTGCCCGTGACCTGGCGACATGTAGAAGGCTCGAAAGTCCGCCCAGCGATCGATGCCCTCCTCATGCTCCGGGACGTTCTGGCTGTGCGCATCCACGCGTGGCGCGGCGCCTACGACAGTGCAGCAGCCCCCTTGCAGGAACGCACACCCGGCGACTGATTCCATCGCGTCGATCGAAGACGAGGAGGACATCTATGGCTCTGACAACGCTCTACGCGACAACGGGCGATGACGTGGTTCTCCTCCGGGAAACGACGCGTGGGTGGACCGTCGAACCGCTCTTGCGCGGGGTCGGAGCGCAGTGTCTGGCCGTTGATCCCGGGGACGGTCATCACCTCGCCGTCGGTACGTTCGATGAAGGGGTTTTCCTCTCCGAGGACGGTGGTCGCAGCTGGAGGCGGGCAGAACGGCTCCCCGCGACCCGCGTCCTCTCGGTCGCGATCAGTCCAGCGTGGCGCGTCGCTGGACACGGAGTACTGTTCGCTGGATGCGAGCCAAGCGCACTCTACTGGAGCGAAGACGGTGGGCGACATTGGCATGAGGCGAGCGCGCTGCGGCAACTCCCCAGCGCACCGACCTGGTCATTCCCACCACGCCCCTGGACCTCACACGTCCGCGCGATCGCCCTTTCTCCACACGATCCTGGTTTGGTTCTGGTCGGGATCGAGTTCGGTGGCGTCCTGCGCAGTACCGATGGCGGCATGACGTGGGCTGACCAGCGCCCAGGCTGCTACCTCGACTGCCATGCACTTCTCCTCCATCCCGCCATGCCGGAACTTGTCTTCGAGGCAGCCGGCGGTGGTGTGGCACGGAGCGAGGATGCGGGGAATAGTTGGCAAGCGGTGGACGAGGGGCTCGATCATCGATATGTCTGGGCCGTGGCGAGTCCGCCGGACGATCCAACGACTTGGTTTGTCTCCGCAGCACCAGGACCGCGAGAAGCGCATGGTCCTGGACCTCACCGAGGGGCAATGCCCAACCGTGAAGGGACAGCACAGGCACGGATCTACCGGCGCCAGGGTACAAACCCGTGGGAACCGATCGCGGGATATCCCGACCCGCTCCCTTCGATGCCCTATGCCCTCGTCGTTCCGATGAGCGAACCGCAGGTCGTGTATGCCGGTTTCCGCAATGGTAGCCTTTGGCGCGGCATTGAACTTGGTCACACCTGGCAAGAACTACCGGTGCGTGTGGACTCTATCCTCACTCTTGTCGCTCCTCCCGCGTGAGGGGACGAGAAGCCGGGTCGGAAAAGGTCAAGCACCGCCTTGCAGTCCGGCCTGCTGACCATCCTGCACCCGTCTGCTACTCTTGCACGGTCGTCACCGACAACGTGCGATCAGCGCTTGGGACGCCGCTCAGCCGAATCCCACGTGACAACCTCTTACTGGCTTGAACGGGAACAGCGCACGCACTGTCCTAGCCGTGCCGATGTCACCAACGTTCGTGATTGAGAAGATGTTAGGTCACGGTCTAGTCTGACGCTCTGCGTAGACGCGTCCAGCCCAGTCGCCATACCCACGCCAGCACAAGGAGATTGGCCAGGCTCGCTATCCACAGGCCGAGGGCAAAGCGAAGCGGATCGCCAGCACTCATTTGGCCAATTGTCGTGCCGATGATGCTGGCGAGGGCAGTGCTGCCGAAACCGACCAAGCTGCTTGCGAATCCAGCGATGCGCCCAAGCGGCTCCAGCGCTGCGCTGTTCGCATTGGGGAAAATAAGCGCGATCGCGAAGAACATGAGGAGAACCCCTAGCCAGAAGACGACGAAGGGCTCTGACAGTGAACTCACCGCGACCAAATAGGTCGTAGCCAAAGCGAGGATGAGAAGCGCCGCTGGCAACACTCGCCGCAAACCGAGCCGAGTGATGAGCATCCCGTTGATGATCGTTCCCACCACTTGTGCCAGCCCGCCACCTGCAAAAGCGATCGCGAAGGCCTCATTCGAAAGACCAAAGTGACCTTTCACAAGCTGCGCTGCGCTTGCGAGATACGCTTGCAACACACCGTAGCTCGCCCCGAGCACCAGCATAAAGGCGAGGCTTGGTTTGACGGCCCAGAACGCTTTTGCCGCTTCCCAGAGATGCGCTGGACTCTGCACCGCCCGCCGTTCTGGCGGTAACGTCTCCGGGACGCGAGCCAGTAACCAGACAAAGACAACGACTGCCAGCCCCGCCATGAAGGCGAAGTGGGCACGCCATCCCCAACGGAGGAGTGCGACGCCGATCGATGGGGCGAAGAGTGGCGCTGCCAGCAAGACCATGAAGGCAAAGGAGAGGATCCGCGCCATCGCTTCGCCCCGAAACGAATCTCGTACCAGTGCAGTCCCCGTCGCACGAAGACCAGAAGCAAAGGAACCCTGAACGAAACGTAAAGCGAGCAGAAGACTGAAGCTTGGTGCGAACAGCATAAGAAGCACCGCGATGCCATACCCCGCGGTCGCGACAAGCAAAGGGCGACGCCGGCCGATTTGGTCGCTGAGCGGGCCGAAGATGAGCTGCCCGGCTGCAAAGCCGAGGAAGTACATGTTCACCACCAACTGTGCCCGGGTCTCGCTCACCTGGAAGGCATCCGCCAACTCCCGCAGAGCAGGGAGCATAATGTCGATCGCGAAGGCGCTCATGGCCATCATCAGGCCTAGTAGCGCAGTCAGCTCCCATGTTGGAAGCGCCCCGGTCTCTACGCGGGCCGGCGTCGGCGCGACCGCCTTCTCGCTATCGCCCACGATCCCCCCTCTCCGATCCGGCCGAGTATACGCTGGTTCACCTCCAACCGGTTCGTCACAGTTTAGTACGGAATATCATCACCGTCGAGAAGAACGGATTGCTGCCCTCCTCCCTGAAACGGAGATCGAAACATCAAGGGATCAGGCGCCCCGAAGAGGCGCCTCTTTGTCCCCTGCAGGGTAGTGGACGAACCGCACGTCGCTTGTCCTCGCCAAACGGTACCGCACCACCCCGGGCGCTAGCCTGGGCGCCGGCTGGACCAGTCGAGACCCCACGGGACCTAGCCAACTTGTTCGTCAGGCATGACGAGACGGGAAAAGGGGCCCCGCTGCAGCGGACACTATGTGTCATAGCCGCCGTGCCAACTCGTCACGAAAGGCCGAGACCACGGGAACCGCTCTATTCCCGTCCGGTGCCCACACTGGAACACGAAGGGCCCTTCGAGTCTGACTCAAGATCGAGGAGGTGTGTGTCATGCGACGCTTCATGAAGGTACTCTTAATCGGAGCCGGTGGTCTCCTTGCTGTCTGCATCCTGCTTGCGGTCCTGACCCAAGGCGGTGGGAGTGAGAAGCCCACCCCAACGCAGGTGGCCGGTGCTACGACAGCAGCACCGGCGGTTGGTTCTGCAACGCCGCAACCGCACGAGCCGACAGCGACTACTCCACCGCAAGCCACTCAGGAGCCGACCGCTGCACCACAAGCAACGCCGACGCTGCCCTGGGGTACAAGCAAGGAAGATGTCCACGCGACGCTGGTTGAAGGCCAGACGGCTGAGCTCACCGATGGGAAGGAGGTGTATCGTCTTACCCTCGAAAAGATCGTCGATGGTGCGGCCTCCACCAATCAGTTTCAGCAACCAAAGGAGGGGAACCGGTACCTCTTGTTCTCGATTGTCGTCGAGAATGCCGGAACGCGCTCCCATCTCATCTCAGCGACTAACTTCCAACTCCGCACGGTAGCTGGTTTCGACTATGAACCGGTTTTCGCGCCGGTTGGTTTCACTGAGGGAGAAGCCCTCTCCCAGGAAATCAGCCCAGGCGGGAAGGCACGCGGTATTGTCGTCTTCGAGCTCCCCACGGATCAGCAGCCGCTTTTCCTCAAGTTTGACCCGAACCCAATTACCTCGGCCGAGCTCTATTTCGATGCGCCGAACGCGCTGGAACTCGTCCAGTCTGGAGCCGCTAGCCAGCCAGCCGCCGCGGCACCAGAGGGTACTCCAGGCGATCAGGCCGGCAAGAGCTGGGGCACGAGTAAGAACGATCGGCACGTCCCGCTCGTCGTTGGTCAGAGCGGCGCTATCGCCGACGGGAAGCAGGTGTACCGTGTCACAGTTATGGCCATCGTCGACGGTGCCACATCCAGCAATATGTTCGTCCAGCCAAAGGAGGGGCACAAGTTCTGGCTCGTCCAGGTGCAGTTCGAGAACGCGGGAACGAGCTCGATCACGCTCATACCGACGCAGTGGGCACTCCGGACACAAGACGGGTTCGACTACGAGCCGGAGATCATGGTGACTGGCTTCACTGAGGGAGAACTCCTGAGCGGGGAGGTCGGCCCCGGTGGCAAGATGCAAGGCATCGTGGTCTTCCAGATCCCGCAGAGTGCTCAGCCGCTCTTCCTGAAGTTCGACCCGAACCCGATAACGAGTGCCGAACTGTACTTCGACGCGCAGTGACGACGTTTGTGGGGGGTGGGAGTCGACTCCCACCCCCAGATATGGAGGAAACGAGATGCGGATTGCTGCGCTCGTTTTCGGGGTTCTCGGTGGTCTCGTCGGACTCGTCGCAGCCTTCCTCGCGCTGGGTGTCGGGGGCTTAGCTGCTGCGTTTGCCGCCGAGGGAGCTGGCCTCGTGGTCGGTGGAGGACTGGCAGCCGTCGTTCTGGCTGCGCTTGGAACTGTCGGGGGTGCGCTTGCACTCAGCCGTCCAGGTGTCAGTGCCGTACTCCAGCTCATCGCCGGTCTTGGCGGTCTGTTGGCAATTTGGCTCTTCTGGATCCCTTCTGCCGCGCTCTTTGGGTTAGGCGCACTGACTGCCGCTCTCGGGAGACGGAGTGGCCGAACTCTCATCACGACGTGACATGGAATGCTCAACGAGGAATCCGGGAATGGAGGAACCAAGATGCGACGCCGAAGGAAACGCTCGTATCCCGCTCACCGTGTGTTCGTGACGCGGCGCTCTCGCTCCTCTAGCGTACCGGAGGAGCGACAAGACGAACGCCAGTGCAAGGGCAAGGCGAAGGAAAGCCGGCCAGCGGAGGCAGGTGACGACTGTCCGAACCGAATCACGCGCGAGTGCTGCGACGAACTCCGTGCAGCGGACTGAATAACATCACCGTCCTACCTCCGCCACTCCTGGTTGCGCAGCCTCACGCACGCCGTACTTCCGCAGGATACCGCGCGCGTGCGCAAGGATCTGCTCACGGAGCGATTCTGGACGGATCACCGTGACCTCGACGCCATAGTACAGCACCCAGCGAACGAAGTCGGGTGTGATTGGCAGACGAACACGGAAGCGTACGCGTCCATCGGGAAGCTGCTCGATCTGCTGCGTCGGGTGCCACTCTTCCTCGGCAACCCACGGTGCTGCCGTCTCCGAGAACTCGAGTTCGACTTCTTCGGCCGGAACGTCGCGTGCCTCGAACATTCCCCAACTCGCCGCCAGGAAGTCTTGGAGTGAGAACTCGGGGCGAATCTGAAACGGAACTCGCGTATTCCAAAGCTTCTCAATCCGATCGACCTTCAACGTGCGAATGGCACGGCGGAGATGACACCAACCGATGACGTACCACGATCGCCCAAAGGGGACGACACAGTACGGATCGAACCGTCGCTCCACCCGCTCACCACCACGGGACGCAGTGCGGTAGCTGATCTCGACCGTGTGGCAGAGTGCCATCGCCTCAAGGAGCTCTCGCAGACGAGTCGCTCGACGCTCGTCAGTCTTGCTCGGTCGACGCACGCGCGCCGTCTTCTCCAGGAGCTCACGGAACCGATCCGGCAGGATCGCACGCAACCGGGCGAGTGCCGCGTTGAGCTCCTGCCCAGAGACGCCAGGGACAAAGTGCCCTGCCTCTGCGGCCAACAGCAACGCGAGTGCCTGCGCCAGGTCAAGCTGGAGTGAAGGGAGTCGCGGCACCGATGCCAGATAATAGCCCTGACCGCTGGGATCACGCTCAATTGCGAGTTCTAAGCGCTCACGGAGGAGCTGGAGATCCTTCGTAACCTGACGTTCTGTCACTCCATACCGCTCGGCTAACGCTGCCCGGTTATACTGACGCGGGTATTGGCCGAGTAAGAGCACCATGTCGACCAGCCGGGCAATCCGATCGCCTTCTCCGTGGCGTTCTAACCGTGCCCCGCGTGGCATTGTCCCCCATCCTTTCGGTCGATGCCCACAGTATAGCGATTGACCGGTCATCAGCACTATCCCGCCAACGGTATCCTTCCTGGGGAACAGGAGCGCGATGCGGCACGCCACAGGAGACACCATCCAGCGAGGGTAGCGGTGACCTCATCACGACCACACCGTATCCGGATTCTTGGGCTCCCCCTCGACGATGTGACACTCGCCGAGGCTGTCCACCTGGCCCAAAGTTGGTGCACTGCTGCCGACACACTCCAGCAGATCGTGACGCTCAACCCCGAAATGGTCATGGCAGCGCGCCGCAATGCTGCCTTCCGAGCCGTCGTCGAGACCGCAGCGCTGGTGACCGCCGATGGCGTCGGCCTGATCGCGGCCGCCAGGTTGCGTGGGACACCACTCCGCGGCCGTGTGACCGGTGTCGATCTCGTCGAGGCGCTGGCCGCCGCTGGGCTGCGACTTTTCCTCCTGGGTGCGGCTCCGGGAGTAGCCGAGCGGGCCGCATGCGTTCTTGAGCAGCGCTTCGGAGCGACTGTCGTCGGCACCTGGGCTGGATCACCACGCCCGGAGGACGCTTCCGATGCGCTCGCACGGATCGCGGCAGCCCGTCCTCAGGTGCTTTGCGTCGCCTATGGCGCCCCAGCCCAAGACCTTTGGATTGCTCGCCATCGGAGTGAGTTAACGCTCGCGGGCGTGCGTGTCGCGCTCGGCGTGGGAGGTACGTTCGACTACCTGGCTGGTGTCGTTCCACGCCCCCCAGAGGTGATCCGCCGTCTCGGGCTCGAGTGGTTGTATCGTTTGATCCGGCAGCCGTGGCGCTGGCGTCGCCAGCTGGTGCTCCCATACTTCGCCGCGCTGGCCACGCTGGAGGCGATCCGTGTTCGGCTTGGCCCGGCAACTTGAAGGAGGAGCAGTGTTCGCCGCGCTCGACGAGCAGCAGTGCCCGCGCCACCCGACGATCTCGACACGACTCCGCTGCAGCAAATGCGGTACCCCAATCTGCCCACGCTGCATGGTCGAAACACCGGTTGGCTTTCGCTGCCCGTCCTGCGCCGGACTCTCCGGCCTCGCCTGGAGCGATGTGCCGACGACGCTCCTTCTCCGCGCGCTCCTCGCCGGACTTCTCGTCGCTGTCACGGTGGGCTGGCTGTGGAGTCGGGTACCAGCCTGGCAGTTCTATCTCGCTTTGCTTCTCGGGTTCGGCGTCGCCGAGGCAATGGCCTGGGCGGCTCGAGCCCAGCGCGGGGTCGCCCTGCAAATACTGGGCATGATCTGCGTCGCTCTCGGGCTTATCCTCTCGCGTCTCTTCCTCCTTGGGCGAGCTGGCCTGAATCTGGCCGAACTCGTGATGCATCTCGGTGACGCCCGTCTGTGGGCACTTCTTCAGCTACGGCCACTCCCTGATCTCCTGTTCGTGGCTCTCGCGTTGCTGATCCCGTTCGTGCGCTTCCGGGTGCGACAATGATGACGCCACAGCACGACTATCGTCGGATCCTGGACGCGATTCCGCAGAAGCGATTCCTGGTGATCGGTGATTTGTATCTAGATCGCTACATCTTCGGTGAGCCTGTCCGCATCTCGCGGGAAGCACCGGTGCTCGTCCTGGAAGAACGCAACATTGAGCACCGTCCCGGTGGTGGAGCAGCGCCCGGTCTTGCCCTCGCCGCGCTCGGCGCACATGTCCAACAACTCGGCATCATCGGTGACGATCCGGAAGGTGCTCTCCTCCGCCAGCTGCTGACCGAGCGCGGTGTCGAGACGAACGGCATTCTGGTTGATCCGAGCCGACCGACGACAGTGAAGACGCGCGTCGTTGCCATCGGCCCCTACAACGTGCTGCCGCAGCAGCTCGTCCGCGTCGATCGGCAAGTTCGTCATCCGCTCGACGGTCACTTAGAGGCGCAGCTTGCTGACCTCATCGGACAAAGAGCGGCGAGCGTGGACGCTATTGTGCTTTCCGACTACCAGAGTGGTGCGCTCACCCCACGCGTCATCGCTGCGGCGCTCGCCAGTGGGAAACTCACAGCCGTCGACTCGCAAGGTCGGCTCGACGCCTTCCGCGGAGCGACAGTCGTGAAGTGCAACCGTGCCGAGGCGGAACGCTTCCTTGGTCGCTCGCTTGCCTCGCGTGCTGAGCGAGCGACTGAACTTACCGCACTCTGGCAAGCGCTCCAGTGCCGTGTCCTCGTGGTCACTCTTGGTGGTGAGGGTGCTGCACTGGTCACTGCAGCCGGCTATTGGGAATTTCCGCCGCCAGCAGTCCGTGCCGTCTTCGACGTCACCGGAGCGGGTGACACGGTACTTGCTGTCCTCGCAGCCGCTTTGTCCGTCGGAGCCGACGCGGTGGCTGCGCTTGCGCTGGCGCAGCTGGCGGCAAGCATCGTCATCGGCAAGTTCGGCAACGCGCAAGCGAATCGTGAGGAACTCGAGGCAACACTCGATGCCTATGCGCCACTGCCTGATCAGTGACCGGCGCGCGACTTACTTCCCCAGCTCATGCCGCTGGCTCGACGGCAAACTGCAGCCGGTACAGGCGTGCGTAGAGTCCTCCTTGTGCCAAGAGTTCCTGGTGTGTTCCCTGCTCGACGATCCGGCCGCCATCCAACACGAGGATCCGATCGGCGGCAAGCACGGTCGAGAGCCGGTGCGCAATGACGAGCGTCGTGCGACCGCGCATGAGCGTGGCAAGCGCCTCTTGGACAAGTCGTTCCGAGGCCGAGTCGAGCGAGGACGTCGCCTCGTCAAGCACCAGCACGGGCGGATCAGCGAGCAGGAGCCGAGCGAGGGCCAGCCGCTGCTTTTCCCCGCCGGAAAGCCGGTAACCACGCTCACCGACCACCGTCTGGTATCCCTCTGGAAGTTCCAAGATCCGGTCATGGATCTGCGCGGCACGTGCCGCAGCCTCGAGCTCAGCGTCGGTCGCCTCCGGCCGTGCATAGCGAAGATTGGCCGCCACCGTGTCGTGGAAAAGGTACGGATCCTGTGTCACCATCCCGATCGTCCGTGCGAGCGTCTCCAACGAGAGATCACGCAAGTCATAGCCATCTAGTGTGATCCGACCCCGTGTTGGATCGAAGAGTCGGGCTAGGAGATAAGTGATAGTCGTCTTCCCTGCACCGCTCGGGCCGACGAGCGCGACGAGTTCTCCCGGTTCGATGCGGAAGGAAACGCCAGCAAGTGCCCAGTAGCGGATCGTTGCTCTCTCGCTCGGCTCTCGCTCCCGTACCGCGAGGCCGACCACACCATCACTCGGGGATGCCTCGGTGAAGTAAGTGAACCAGACATCCTCAAAGGCAATTGAGCCGCGTGGTCGCTCAAGACGGACGGCATCTGGACGCTCCACAATCTCGATCGGACGATCGAGCAGCTGGTAGACGCGCTCGAAGCTTACGAGGGAGGTCGCGAGGTCAACGTGCGTGTTCAAGAGGGCAGTCACCGGCCCGTACAACCGCACCAGATAGACGGTGAAGGCGACAAGCTCACCGGTAGTCATGCTCCCTTGGATGGCCAAATAGCCTCCAGCACCAAAGACGAGCGCTGTGCCCACTGCCGCGCCGAGACCGTACAGTAGCATGAGCCAGCGCCCGGCGACCGCCAACTGCACCCCGATGTCCCGCACCGCCGCTGCACGAGCCCGGAACCGTCTCAGCTCGTCCTGCTGGCGGCCGAACAGTTTCACCAAGAGCACTCCGCTCACTCCAAGCGTCTCCGTGAGCTGGGCCGTCATGGCGGCATTCCGCTCCATTTGTGCGCGAGTGAGTTGGCGCAGCGTCCGCCCGAATCGACGCAAGGGCAACAGGAGAAGTGGAAACACGACAAACGAGAGCAGCGTGAGCCGCCAGTCCATCGCCAGCATGGCCACAAGGGAAACGACCACAAGTGCGACGTTGCTGACAAGCGTCGTCACTGTATTCGTCACAGCACGCTGTGCTCCCACGACGTCATTCGTCAGACGGGAAACAAGTTCGCCCGCCTTGACACTCGTGAAGAAGCGGAAACCTTGGCGCAAAAGGTGCTCATACAACGCGCTGCGCAGGTCGTAGATGATTCCCTCGCCGACACGTGCGCTCAGTTGTCGCTGCCCGACACCGATGAGCCCAGAGAGGAGCGGCAGAAGGATCATGCCGAGACTCAACAGCACGAGGAGCTTCACATTCCCGGCATGACTCGCCGTGGGAAGCGCGCGGTCGATCGCGAGCCGAAGAAGCTGGGTTTGGAGCGCCTCGAGGATTGCGCTGAGCAGGATAGCCGCAACCATCAAAGTGATCGGCCAACGGTACGGCAACGCCGAGCGGAGCACACGCGCGAGGACGGCACGATCGATCACTGGACGCCCGTCCGACTCGACGCTGCGCCAATGACCAGACCAGATGGGGGGAGGAAAACCGAGCATCACGCACCTCGCGCTGGGTCAACATACTGCTGGAAAACGACGATAGCCGGCTGGGTCTCTCCAGCCGGCCAGCACAGCAAACGCTCGCAACCGTGCTGTCACCCGAAGAGGCCGACGAGGATCATCACCACCGCCATGACGACGATCACAGCAATCGCGACCCACCCGATCACCGCCAGACGCGGCAGCCCCAAACGACGTGCCCGCACCGCCCCGGGAACACTCCAGAGCGCCGCGAACAACGCCAGAATCCCCATCGACACCATCGCCGGGTTGTCCGCCATGACCGTGCTCCCCTCCCGTCCGCGGCCACAACGCTGCGCTTATCCTACCGCAGAGTGCGCACTCGCGTCATTCACTCCAGCCGAAGCGCCGGTCGAGCGCAGCAAGCACACTGGCGAGGGCCGCCTCTTCCGCCAGATGGTCGCTCACCGGAATCAGCATGGTCAGGAGCTCATCGATCCCGCTCTCCAGGAGACGCGCCAGCCGCTCGCCAACCGTGTCCTGATCTCCCCAGACCACAAGGTGATCCAGCAACGCGTCGCTTGGCACACCGTTCTCGAGTGGGAAACCAGCCGTGGCGAACATTTCGGCGTAGAACGGCATGCGGCCGTAGAGACCGACGACCGGTCGTGCCTTCTCGCGCATCGTGGCGACGTCAGTCGTCATCACGACGGGCACGTGCACCACGAGGCGCGGCCGGCGACTTCGCCCAGCTGCCTGCGCTCCCGCCTCGAGTGCCGGCACAGCCTGCTGGTGGATGTATTGTGCCGGGCACATCCAGGAGAGCACGCCGTCCGCGATCTCACCTGCCAAGTGGAACGCCTTCGGTCGCAACGCCGACGTGTAGATCGGAACAGGCGCTTTCTCGGGAAGCCGTTGTCGGACACGGAAGAATTCGCCCTGGAAATCGACCTGCCCCTCCCATAACAACGCGCGGACGATCGTGACATATTCGCGGAGATGCGAGAGTGGACGAACCATTGGGATACCAAGCGACCCCTCGATGATTGGCCGATGGCTAGGACCAAGTCCAAGGCGCACACGTCCAGGCGCTAACTGATGCACCGCAAGTGTCTGTTGAGCCGTTACGAAGGGATGTCTTGGGTAGGTCGGAATAATCCCTGTGCCCAGCACGATCCGCTCCGACTGCACCGCTGCTGCCGCGTAGACAGTGAGCGCATCGATCGTCCGACCACCAGTCACTGTCCAGAGAGCCGGAACACCTGCAGCCTCGAGACGACGGATCGCCGCCAACGCTCCAACGGCACTGCTCCGATCAGGCTGATCAATCCCGACGCGCGGCCAGGCCATGCTCCAGCGCCTCCTTCCCCGCTCGCAGATGCTCGCGCACGTTCTGCCCGCGCCAGTCTAACATGTGCGATCTCATGTGGGCGCGAGTGCAGGGATTGCCCGTGCCTTCTCGTTCGGTCATCATCAAGAAGCGAGAGGCAGTTACAACCGACAAAACAAGGAGCACAAAAGACATGCGGACAGCGTACTGCTATGACGAGCGATTTCTCCAGCACGATACTGGTCTCGACGAGCACCGTCTGCCCGACGGTTCCGTTCTTGAGCCGATTGAGCACCCATCCAGCGCACGTATCATCCGGCGCACCGCACAGCTCATCGCCAGTTCGGGCCTGCTCGCGGACGCACTCATCGTTCCCGCCCGTCCAGCAACAGAGGACGAACTCGCTGCTTATCACACCCGGGAATACATCGCTCATGTCCAGCGCGTCACTGCTGAGGGTGGTGGCTGGCTCGACCCCGAGACCCCGGTCGTCCCTGGCTCGTGGGATGCTGCGCTGCTGGCGGCGGGGGCAGCCATCGAACTCACCAACGCCGTCCTGGACGGCCACGCACGTCATGCGTTCGGGCTTCTCCGTCCTCCGGGACACCACGCAATGCGGGCACAGGGCATGGGCTTCTGCGTCTTCAACAACGTGGTGATCGCGGTGCGCCATGCCCAGCGCCGGGGTATCCAGCGCGTCATGGTGCTCGACTGGGACGTCCATCATGGAAACGGCACACAGGACGCCTTTTGGGACGACCCATCAGTCTTGTTCGTCTCGCTCCATCAAGAGAACTGGTATCCAGAGGGATGGGGCGCGGTCGACCATGTCGGTGGGCCGGGTGCAGAGGGGACAACCGTCAACATCCCACTCCCACCCGGCACTGGAAACCGGGGTTACCTCCTCGCGCTTGAGCGCGTTGTCCTACCAATCGCCCGGCAGTTCCGTCCCGAGATCGTCTTCGTCTCGGCTGGGCAGGACGCGAGCATGGATGACCCGCTGGGACGCATGCTGGTCACCATGAGTGGGTACCGACGGATGAGTGAGCTGGTCCGAGAACTTGCCGAGTCAGTCTGCGGTGGCCGACTGGTTGTCCTGATGGAGGGCGGCTACTCGCTCCGCTACGTCCCATTCTGCACCTTGGCGATCCTCGAGGGCATCATGGGGCGTCAGAGTGGCATCCCTGATCCTCACGAGGGGACAAGTGAACTGGCACAAGCCGAGCGAGAGTTCCGCCCCGACCAGGAGTCAGCCATCGAGGCAGCACGGCAGGTGCTCAGCCGTTATTGGGACCTGTAAACAACCGAGCGCGCTCGGCCATACCGAAACTCGAGCACATCCAGCGACCTGAGAGCCCGACGGGGTATACTCGGTCAATGCACGACGCACCGTCGGGGCAAGAGAGCATGTCGGAGTTTCGACTCGTTACGCCATTTCAACCGACCGGAGACCAGCCTCAGGCGATCGAGAAGCTCGTCGAAGGGCTGAAGCGTGGCTACCGGCACCAAACGCTGCTCGGCGTGACTGGCAGCGGGAAGACGTTCACCATGGCCAGCGTCATCGCTGCTGTGCAACGCCCAACGCTTGTCCTCGCACCGAACAAGACACTCGCTGCGCAGCTCTATGCCGAGTTCCGGGAGTTCTTTCCACACAACGCCGTCGAGTATTTCGTCAGCTATTACGACTACTATCAGCCCGAGGCCTACGTACCCCAGACCGATACCTATATCGAAAAGGAGACCGAAATCAACGATGAGATCGACCGGCTCCGCCTGGCAGCGACGCGTGCTGTCCGCACACGCCGCGACGTCATCATCGTCGCAAGTGTCTCCTGCATCTATGGCATCGGCTCGCCGGAAGAGTGGGACAAGGCGATCCTGGCACTTCGGCGTGGCCAGACAGTGCGCCGCGACCGGATTTTGCGCCATCTCGTTGACCTCCAGTACGACCGTAACGACGTGACGCTCGTCCGCGGCACCTTCCGAGCACGCGGTGACGTGATCGAGGTCTTCCCGGCCTACGAGGAGTTCGCCGTCCGCATAGAACTCTGGGGCGATGAGGTAGACCGGATCCTCGAGTTCGATCCCTTAACCGGTGAAGTTCTGGCGACTCGCGAACTCATCGAGATCTTCCCTGCAAAGCACTGGGTCACCAGCGGCGAGCGACTTGAGGCAGCGATCCGCAGCATTGAGGCAGAGCTGGAGGAACGACTGGCCGAGCTCCGCGCCCAAGGCAAGCTGCTCGAGGCGCAACGCCTGGAGCAACGAACGCGCTATGACATCGAGATGTTGCGAGAGGTCGGCTATTGCAGTGGCATCGAAAATTACTCGCGTCACCTTTCTGGTCGTAAGCCAGGTGAGCCCCCGTGGACACTTCTTGACTACTTCCCAGAAGACTTCCTCATGTTCATCGATGAGTCGCATCTCGCAATCCCGCAGGTGCGCGGCATGTACCACGGTGATCGCTCACGCAAGGATGTCTTAATCGAGTACGGTTTTCGGCTCCCCTCGGCACGCGACAACCGCCCGCTGACCTTCGAGGAGTTCCTCGAGCGCATCAACCAAGTCATCTACGTGTCAGCAACCCCAGGCCCTTGGGAGCTCCAAGTCAGCGAGCAAGTCGTGGAACAGGTCATCCGACCGACCGGCTTGCTCGACCCGGAGATCAGTGTCCGTCCGACAAAAGGACAGATTGACGATCTCCTACACGAGATCCGCCAGCGTGTCGCTCGCGGCGAGCGCGCGCTCGTGACGACGCTCACCAAGAAGATGGCCGAGGACCTGGCCGACTATCTGAAAGAAGTCGGGATCCGGACTCACTACCTCCACAGCGAGATCGACACCATCGAACGGGTCGAAATCCTGCGCGACCTGCGCCTCGGCGTCTACGATGTCGTCGTCGGTATTAATCTGCTTCGCGAGGGACTTGATCTCCCGGAGGTCTCACTCGTTGCGATTCTGGACGCCGACAAGGAAGGGTATCTGCGCTCCGAAAGCGCGCTGATCCAAATGATCGGACGCGCAGCGCGCCATGTGAACGGACTCGTGATCATGTATGCCGATACCGTGACCGAATCGATGCGACGCGCCATCGAGGAGACCTATCGGCGCCGCAGGATTCAGATGGAGTACAACGAGCGACATGGCATCCAGCCACGCAGCATCGTCAAGCAGGTCCGGGACCTCACCGATCGGATCCGTCAAGCGGCCGAAGAACGCGCACCCTACCACGCCGAGCCAGCTGTTCCGCACGCTGGCATCCTTGGCGAGCTGTCCCCTGACGAACTGGCACGCCTCATTCGCGACCTCGAGCGACAGATGAAGGAAGCCGCCAAACAACTCGAGTTCGAGAAGGCGGCTCTCCTCCGTGACCAGATCTTTGAACTTCGACGTCTCCAGGAGGTGCTGCGGTAACAGAGTGCCGGTATGAGCGTGCATCCTCTGTCGTTTCATGCTCCTCGCTCTGGATATCTGCCTGTCTAGAGCGGCATTCTGGACAACGGAGACGGGTTGCCCCGTAACGAGAAGTGGCGCTAGCACAAAAGCAACCCGCCAGAAGTGTGGAGGAGTTCGTCCGCTGCTCCGGACTCATCCGCGCTCCCTTGCAGTCAAGCTCACCTGTCGGCTGCCCAAGGAGAACTGATGTCAAAACAGAGCTACACCACACTGGGACGCAGGTAGAGCTGCGTCCCAGTGTGGGCTTCACAATGCACTTAATCCTATGTCGCTGTCGACTGCCCGTCCGACTGCTCAGCGCATCGGAAGCGGCCGCCACTGTCCAAACTGTTCAGGCCCCGGGTGCTCGAGATATGCGCCGATCGTCCCGAAGGCGAAGATGGCCGCACCAATGACCAGCAGTGCCGCCGCAACGAGCCGCAGCGCAGGAACACGGAACGCGAACGGAACGAGGATAGCCGCGACGCCGATCACCGCATAGGCGGTCGCCCAGAGCGCCGGACTCCGCGTCAAGCCATGCTGGAGAATCGCTCCTGCGATCGTTACCAGGACGACACCGCCAGGCAAGCTCAGCCAAGCGAGCGGCCGTAGGTCGTACTCTCTGAGCAGAGCCACTCCGGCCAACGCAAGCAAAAGGCCGAAGTACAAACCAGGCTCGCCCATGATGATGTTGTTCCCGCCTGGGAGTGGCCAGGTCAGTGTCAGATGCAGTGCCGGGATCGCAAGCAGAAGTCCGACAGCCAGGAAGCTCCAGCCCCACGAACGTGTCGTCGCAGGCGGTGCATCAAGAAGCCGCCAGCCGTAAAACCCGGCAAGCAGCGTACCGCTCACCACCGCGACCATCATGACTGTCAGATAGTCGATGAACATACCAATCCCCCTCTCCCTTCCACGCACGTTACCCTATTTTATCCATAACCTACCAGCATTTCCCGACTTTAGTATCACAAACCCGTTACAAGACCGGGGCCACGAGGCTGTCATGGACCACACGCTGCATCACTTGAGACGCAAGCCGAGTGGTGAACAGGTGTTCCTGCTGCACCGGCCACTCCACACACGGACAGTTAGTGCACCAACGCACTCAGCGAAACCAGATCAGATTCCACATGTCACCCCTTGGTTGTACCCGCACGAACGCTTGTGATTCGTGAAAATTCCAGCGGGTACTGGTAAACGGACCAGTACCCGCTGCCACCCGCGGTCCGACCAATCAGTGACCACTCGTCAGCTGGGCACCTGGCTGAATGACCTGGAAGACATCAGGATTCTCCGGGCCTTCGACGTGAATCACTCCTGAGGCCCCCTTGAGGAGCCGCCCAAGCGCATGATCAACCATCACGTAATCGCCGGGAACCTCGAGAGTGAACTCGACAATGGTCGCTCCGCCGGGCGGCACGGAGGTCGTCTGGATATTCTCAGCCCAGAGCGATCCAGCTTCCAGCGCGACACGATCGAAGATTTCACCGATCACGTGGAAACTGGACGTGAGATTGACACCGCCGTTCCCGAAGAAAATTCTGACGCGCTCGCCAACCTTCGCTTGTAGCGCCCGTTCGCCGGCAAGAGCACCGACCGATCCATTGAAAACGACATAGTCCGGCTGCTCGGCCAAGCACTTCTCGAGCGAGAACTCGTGAAGACCAGGTTCTCCTCGCTTGCCGGTCAAGTAGAAGTCGCCCTGCATCACATAGAACTCCCGATCGACCGGCGGCAGTCCTTCTGGAGGCTCGACCACGATGAGTCCATACATTCCACTTGAGATATGCAGTGGAACCGGTGGAACAGCGCAGTGATACACATAGACGCCCGGGTTCAGGGCCTTGAACCGGATCGTTGCACTCTGCCCTGGATTGACAACCGTGAACTTTGCTCCACCTCCGGGGCCAGTCACAGCATGCAAGTCGATGTTGTGAGGTGTCCGGTTGTCAGGGTGATTGCGGATCGTCAGCTCGACCACATCATCCTTGCGAACGCGGATCATCGGCCCCGGAACAGTGCCACCATAGGTGAAGAAGGTGAACCCTACACCATCATCGATCAGCGCCGGAACCTCGATCGTTTCCACCTCGACTTGGACTACTGTCGCCTCTCGTCCATTGACGGGCGGTGCCACGTGCGGCAGAGGTAACCGTTGCAATCCAGCGACGGAGCTCGCCGAAGGCGTGCTCGACTCTGTCGCCGCCGCTTGAGCAGCAACGCCTTGACTCGAACTGGCCGCCTGTCTGCATGCGCTTAGGAAGCTTCCCAACATCGGGAGCGACAGGCCAATCACACCGCTGCGGACGAGCATCGATCGCCTTGTCCACCGGTTACCCTGCATCGCGACCCCCTTTCGCCGCCTCTTCCTCGTGACATCGGCGGCCCTTTCAGTTTCGAAGTGTCGCGACGCGAAACATGCTTACCCACGCCTTGCAGGGTAGTTTCATCCCACCCTAATGGGTAAAAAGGCGACCTATCCAATAGGATAGGTCGCCTTCTCTGCGCGTGCGCGGTCTACCCGGATCGCGATCGACGCAGTTCACTGCTCACTGTCTGCACGCGTGCGAACGAGCCCGGTTCGCAACGCGTACGCAATTACCTGTGCACGATTTTCGAGATGTAACTTATTCATGATGTTCCGGAGGTGGTACTTCACCGTGTTCTCACTGATGAAGAGACGATTAGCGAGTTCCCGGTTTGACGTGACCCCCTGCACCAAAAGTTCGAGGAGCTCGCGTTCACGTTCAGTCAACGCTGTCTCCTCTTGTCGTCTCGATTCGCCGCGCCCGAACTCCTGAAGAACACGCCGTGCCAGGTGCGGAGTCAGAACCGGCTGCCCCGAATGCACCACTTCAAGAGCCCGGAAGAACTCCTCTGTCTCCAGATTCTTCAATAGGTACCCATATGCACCGGACTTGATGGCCTCGAAGAGATCAGCCTCGTCATCAGAGGCCGTGAGAACAACAACTTTGACCTCCGGCAGCTCAGTCGTCAGAATGCGCGTCGCGCTGAGTCCATCGACCTCCGGCATCGTCAAATCCATGAGGACGATATCCGGTCGCAACTGCCGAGTGAGTTCCACCGCCTCGCGGCCGTTGCCAGCCTCACCCACAACGTTGACTCCGCGGGCCTCTAAGAGACTCCGCAAACCATCGCGGAACAAGGCGTGATCATCGACGATCAAGACGCGCATGCTCTCCCCCGTCGACCCCAACGGGCACGACCCCGAGCGGAATGACCGCTTCGATGGTCGTCCCATTTCCAGGCCGAGAATTGATTGTCAAGGAACCGCCGACAGCCTCAGCCCGCTCACGCATCGTCGCGAGACCAAAACGCGGGTAATTCGCACGTTCCAGCGCGGTCGGATCAAAGCCGACACCGTTGTCCTCGATCCTGACGTGGAGCACGCCGTCGAGTCGCGTCATCTTGACTGTGACCTGCGTCGCCCGTGCATGCTTCCGTACGTTCGCAAGTGCCTCCTGGACAATGCGCAAGAGCTGGAGCTCCGCCATCGGCTGCAGTCCACGCAGGACATCGTCGGAAGGCTCAACAACCAGCGCCGCGGCGATCCCACTCTGATCCTGCCAGCGCTCAAGATACGTCCGGAGTGTCTCTAACAGCGTTCGGTTTGGCGCGAGGCCCGTCCGGAGACCGAGGATCGCCTCTCGCACGTCCGCGTACGCGTCCCGCGCTGCCTGTTCGAGCTGCCGGAGGTGTCGCTCAGCATCGGCAAGCCGCTCCGGTTGACGGAGCAACTCGCGCAGCGCCGACGCCTTGGTGATGACGTAACCAAGCACTTGCGCCAGGCTGTCATGCATCTCCCGCGCGATCCGTTCACGCTCCTCGATCACGGCCAGACTAGTCAGACGGCGATGCAAGCGCGCGTTCGTAATGGCCAATGCCGCCTGTGTGGCAAACCGCTCAAGTCGAGAGCGATCCTGCTCATCGAACGGGCAACCATCTTCGCGATCAGCGAGGTAAAGACCACCGACGATCGCCTCACCCGAACGGATCGGCACTCCAAGTAAGCTCCGCATCACGATATGGCCCCGCGGGTATCGGCGCTCCCCTGGATACCGCTCGAGATCGTCAATGCAAAGCGTCCGTCCCTCGCGCAGCACCTGATCGAGAATCCCGTGACCACTCGTCTCTCCGATCTCGCATGCTTCCGTGTGGGAATATCCCGACGTGAAGAGCGTTCGTATCCCATGATCATCTTGCAGAATCAAAAGTCCGTACCGTGCACCGACCAAGCGACGCGCTTGGTCGATAACACGCTGCAAAACGACCGACAAATCGAGATCGGCAGTTATTGCGAGTCCGGCTTCGTGGAGCGCCACCAACTCGGCATGCTGAGCGAGGAGCTGTCGGTGTAACTGGCCAACCAACCGAAAGATCCAGTCCGCAAACCCGACCACGCCGAGCACCGCAAGCGTTCCGGTCAAGACCCAGGTCCAAGTCACCCCGAAGATCGGCACCAGCCCATGCCCGAGGACGACGAGCACCGCGAGGAAGCCGAGGGGAAGGACTATCCCAAGCCGCTTGAGTCGGCGGAGTGATCGATTGAGTGTCGTCTCCAGCTGATCGGGCATCGATGTCCTCGATGTGCCTCGCATTCCTACCGATTCAGGATAGCAGGTTTAGGGCGCCGTGGAACGGCAGGGCGCTGTCCCGCCTCAAAGCAGAGGTGTGCCGCGCCCCAATTCCGGCCCTTCGTCGGGTCACGTTTGCCCTTCCGCAATGGTCACTAACACTATGCCCCCAGCGTATCGCTCGGCGCCACACGACCCCTGCGGCCACGCGCGTGCCCACGAGTGAGAGATCCGCGACAGCAGACTCCACAACGCGGTACACTTCCACTTGACAACTGGGCAGCGTGGGGTAAGATCGAAAACAGGACGGTTGTGAAATCGCGCGGCGAAAGTGGAGCGAGGACGATGCAGCAGACAACGCTTATCACGATGACGCCAGAGGCGGTGCGCCGCCTAAAGCAGTTTATGGAGGAGCAGGGAATGCCGGACGCGTATCTCCGCGTCTTTGTCGCGCCCGGTGGCTGCTCCGGCCTTCAGTACGGGATGGCGCTCGAGGAATCCGCGGAGGAAGACGACTTCACCTTCGAAATCGATGGTGTTCGCGTGATTGTTGATCCTTTTAGCGCCACCTATCTGGAAGGCGCCGAGATCGACTACGTGAACAGTTTGATGGGCGGCGGATTCACTGTCCACAATCCAAACGCCGTCGCCACCTGCGCGTGTGGCCACAGCTTCGATGCCGGAGGCAACGCGGGCACGGCACAAGGCTGCGGCTGCGGCGGCTGGTGACTTACCTCTAAAGGACTGCAGAAAGGGCAACGACACGGCAGCCTACCGTGACGGCTGCCGTTATACTATCTGCAGGCACTGCCCTTCGGGGGAATGCCGGAACTGGCAGACGGGCGTGACTTAGGATCACGTGCCGATGAGGCGTGTGGGTTCGAGTCCCACTTCCCCCACCACAAGAAAAGAGCTCAGTTCTCGCGCACAGCGCTGAGCAACGGGCACACAGCGTTGGCTCGGTATCACGGTGGAGCCACCAACCTTCCGCATCCGTTGTAGCGTTGCTCACTTTCAACGCCTGTCGACAGAGCACGGCAGACCCTGCCTATCCTGCAGTGACAGTTGATGCGCGCGTCACTCCTCGTCCGTGCACGCATCTGTCAACCTCATTCGTTGCAGCACACCCGTCCGGCGGCTGCAGTGTTCCACAGGGCGCCGCTTGGGATGCGTCCCCTTGGCCGAGTCCAGAGAACTCTCAGCTCATCAATCGCGACGACAATAACAGATACGAACTGAACAGAGTTGGTGACGCGCGCCGTCCGAAGATCGCCATGCAGACCGCGGAGCAGGCTCGCGAAGCATAGGCCGGACGGCCCATTCGCACTCTAGTGCAGAAACGAGCAAGAAGAGCGTGGATTCCTGTGGCATTCCAAAGATGAGCGAGCCGACCGGTGTATGCACCGGTCGGCTCATCCCGTGTCGCGCAGGTGAGTACCGCCTCACACCTCGCGGTACTCTCCCTCGACCGTCTCTTCACCTGTGGCGCCACCAGCCCGCCCACCGCCGTCGGGGCCAGTGCTGCTGGTCGTCGCACCAGCCTGCTCGTACATGCGGGCGCCAACCTGCGAGAGCGTGCGCGCCAACTCGTCATAGGCCGGGCGGAGCCGCGCCGTGTTCATCGGATCCCGCTCGATGATCTCGCGCACCACCTGCATCTTGTTCTCCAGGTCGAGCTTGAGGTCGGACGGAATCCGATCGGAGAATTCACGCAGCGTCTTCTCCGCCTGGTAGAGCAGCGCCTCGGCCTGATTGCGGAGCTCGATCGCCTCTCGCTTGCGGCGATCTTCCTCGGCATGCGCTTCGGCCTCGCGGATCATGCGCTGGATCTCTTCTTCGGTCAGACCAGTGGATGCCGTGATGGTGATCTTCTGCTCACGGCCAGTCGCCAGGTCACGTGCCGAGACGGTGAGGATACCGTTCGCGTCGATATCGAACGTCACCTCGATCTTCGGCACGCCGCGCGGTGCCGGCGGAATACCGTCAAGGATGAAGCGACCGAGCGTCTTGTTGTCAGCAGCCATCGGCCGCTCACCCTGCACCACGTGAATCTCGACCTGCGTCTGGTTGTCAGACGCCGTGGTGAAGATCTGGCTCTTCCGCGTCGGGATCGTCGTGTTACGCGGAATGATCGGCGTCGCGACGCCACCGAGCGTCTCGATCGCCAGGGTTAGCGGCGTCACATCCAGCAGCAGGACCTCCTTGACCTCACCGGCGAGCACGCCCGCCTGGATTGCCGCACCGATCGCCACGACTTCGTCTGGGTTGATCCCCTTGTGCGGCTCCTTGCCGAAGAACTCCTGCACCTTGCGCTGGATCAACGGCATCCGGGTCTGGCCACCGACAAGCACGACCTCGTCAACATCACGCGGCGACAGACCCGCGTCCTTGAGTGCCTGCTCCATTGGCGGGATCGTCTTCTCCACCAGATCGGCGACCAGCTGCTCCAGCTTCGAGCGGGTCAGTGTCTTGACCAGGTGCTTTGGCCCGGTCGCGTCCGCAGTGATGAACGGCAGGTTAATCTCCGTTTGCTGGACACTGGAGAGCTCGATCTTCGCCTTCTCCGCCGCCTCCTTCAGGCGCTGCAGCGCCATGCGGTCGTGGCGCAGATCGATTCCTGTCTCCCGCTTGAACTCGTCGCAGAGCCAGTCGATGATGCGCTGGTCGAAGTCGTCCCCGCCCAGGTGCGTATCACCATTGGTCGCCAGAACCTGGAAGACCCCCTCTGAGATATCAAGGATGGAGATATCGTAGGTCCCGCCACCCAGGTCGTAGACTGCGACCTTTTCCTCGCCCTTCTTATCGAGTCCGTATGCCAGCGCCGAGGCTGTCGGCTCGTTGATGATCCGCAGAACCTCCAGGCCAGCGATCCGACCTGCGTCCTTGGTTGCGTTGCGCTGGCTATCGTCGAAGTAGGCCGGAACGGTGATGACCGCCTTATCGACTGGCTCGCCCAGGTACGCCTCGGCGTCCTGCTTCAGCTTCTGCAGGATCATGGCCGAGATCTCCTGCGGCGTGTACCAGCGGTCACCCATCTTGACCTCAACACCGCCGTTCTGGGCTCGGCGCACCTGATATGGCACCAGCTTGATCGTCCGCTGCACTTCTGGGTCATCAAACCGCCGACCCATGAAGCGCTTGATCGAGTAAATGGTGTTCTCCGGGTTGGTGATCGCCTGTCGCTTGGCGAAGCGACCGACCAACCGCTCACCGCTCGCGGTCACCGCGACCACCGACGGCGTGAGTCGTTCTCCCTCCGCATTGGGGATCACGACCGGTTCGCCACCCTCGATGACCGCCATCACCGAGTTCGTCGTACCAAGGTCGATTCCGATGACGCGTCCCATGGTTACTCCTCACCTCGCTTTCGCTCGTTCGTTGGTGTCTCGCTTTCCGGTGCGGTCGCCCGACGCTCAACCCGCACGAGAGCGGGGCGCAGGACACGTCCACGCAGGCGATAACCGCGCCGGATTTCTTCGACGACGACGTGATGTGGCCCTTCGCCGCTCACCGCGACGGCCTCATGCTCCTCCGGTGTGAATGGCTTCCCAACCACCTCGATCGGCTCAACACCCTCGCTTTCCAGAACGGCCCAGAGCTTCCGCTCAATCAGGAGCAGCCCCTGCACCCACGGGCTGTCCTTCGCCTCTTCTGGCAAGTGAGCGATCGCCAGGTGGAAGTCATCCAGCACCGGCAGGAGCTTACGGATAAGTTCCATATGCGCCAGGTGCTTGAACTCCTCCAGCTCCTGTTCGACCCGGCGCTTGTAATTCAGGAACTCCGCTCGAGCTCGTCGCGCCTGATCGAGATACTCCTCGACCTCTCGCTTGAGGTGCTCGTTCTCCAGACGCAACGCCTCGAGCTCATCAGCGGGAATCGGTGGTGGTTGGACCTCTTCCGGCGTCGCAATCTCGCTCGGCACCGGAATCGGCTCCTCCACCGGACGCGCCTCCCCTGCCTGCTCGACGCGTTCGGGCTGCTCGTTCACCGTCATCGCACTCCCTCCCATTCCGGCTCACCAGAGAGTTCGCTCATCAACTCGGAGACGACCGAGGACAAGAACCGAACCGCCGCGATCGCCCGCGCATACGCCATTCGCTGTGGCCCGAGGACCCCCAGCCAGCCCGTGACGTCTGCACCCGAGCGATAGGACGAAAGGACAAGGCTGAAAGGCCGGAGCTCTCGCAGGGCCAGGTCCGAACCAATCAACACCCGAACACCTTCACTCGGGTCGAGCCGAGGCAGAAGCCAGGTCAACAGCATCCCGCCTCGCAGCACCTCCAGCAGCACTTGGGCGAGCTGGGCCTGAGCGAACTCTGGTTGCCGGACGACGTATTCTAAGCCTTCCGCATAGAGTTCCGAACGCTGTTGCTGTTCGATAAAGCGCAGCGCCTCCGCAATGCGACGCAGCACCAGCGCTACCAGCGGTTCGGCACCACTTGCCCGCCGCTCGATCGCCTGGCGATCCAGCCAGCGCAGCTCTGGGTTCAGTACGCGACTCAGCGCGCTCAATCGCTCTTGCTCGAGCGGTTCAGCGAGATCGAGCAGCGACTGGTGAATCGCCCCCGACTGCGTCACCAAGACGAGCAGCACGACACGCGGGCGCAAGCTGATCAGCTCGAAATGCCGCAACCGCTCAACGCGCGCCCGCGGCGGCGTCACCAGCCCGACGTTTCCGCTCGTATCCGCCAGGACCGAGGCAGCCAACTTGAGCCAACTCGGCACCTGCTGCTCCACCTGCCGGAACTGGTGCCGGATCATGAGCTGCTCTTCCGGCGTGAGCTCGCCTTCCTCCATGAGATACTGCACGTAGTAGCGCAGTCCGTGCTCGGTCGGCACACGTCCGGCCGACGTATGTGGCTGCGTCAGGAAGTCGAGCGCCTCGAGCACGCTCATGTCGTTCCGGACGGTCGCTGGGCTCACGCCCAAGGAAACCCGCTCCAGCAACGCCTTCGAACCAACCGCTCGTCCGGAGCGGAGGTACTCCTCCACTACGTGACGCAAGATTTGGCGCTGTCGCTCCGTCAACTGCACGCTCATCGTATCCCCGCGCTTAGCACTCGACCTCCTCGAGTGCTAGCCTACGGCAAGGATAGGCCTTGCTACGGCTCATGTCAAGGTTCCAGTGAACCACAGCAATCCCTTGCGCATCGCTCGCTGCCGATGACGACGGCGCTGCCACTGCGCAGCTTCCTTCGAGCGACACGCTGCGGCATGGACGCCGCTCTTGGTGGATAAGCCGGACGGGAGGGCCAGGCGTGCCGTGCCTCGCAAGGCCACAGCAGCTGCACGGGGAGGCACTGCGCAAGCCCACCCGCCATAGGGCGCGGCGCGACTCTGCCGCGTGAGCCAGCACGACAAGGATGGTATCGCTCTCGAAAGCCTTGTCCCACTCACAACCGGCAGAAGCCGCGCCCCTCTACCAGGATGACCAGCGTGCTATTCGCTCTCCCTCGTCTGCGAAACGCTGCTCGCTCTCCTCTCCCACGCACCGGTGGGAGTACTGGCCGCATCAGGAGTGGCCATCCGAACGCAGGGTCGCTTGGGGGTATCGCCAGCTTCCCCGACTACCACGCCAGAGCGCGACAACCGCTGCCAGTGCAGCCACGCCCAGGACAACAGCCGCGGCTGCCCGGCTCTCTTCCTGCGTGGCGGCACGTTCGGCGAGCCACGCTTTCCACGACCGATCAAGCTCATCGACGCTAAGCCCGAGACTCCGCTCCAGTGCTTCGTCGTCCGTCACTCCCTCGCGATAGGCAGCGAGGAGACGCGCAACTCCTTCCTCGCCGTAGGTCGCCACAAGGTATTCCACGACGCTCCGGCTCGCTGCGTAGCCGAGGAGTGCCGCTTCGGGATCGGTGCCAAAACCGGAACCGAGTGCCCTCAGGGAAGGGAGCTTTCCCGAGCGACGAGCTCGCTCGAGTACTGCATCCAATCGCGGATCATTGGCCATCTGGTAAGCAGTCGCCAGTCCTTCATCAAGCCAGGCCGGTGGCATCGTGAACGGGTTGTCGGTAGCCTGCGCGATCACTAGATGCAGTACCTCGTGACTCAAGATGCGCGCGAATTCCTCCTCCGCCCCGATCCCAGGCGCAATGCCAGCCAAGACGAGCCAGTACTCGGGAATTGCGAGGCCCCCGATCCACTCCTCGCTCTGCAGTGGTAAGGCGCTACGCAGTGCCTCCGGAGAAGGGTACAAGAGCACACGTACCGGTCTCTCCAGCTCGACCCCAAACCGTTGGCTGAAGTCAGCGATCGAGCGGGTTGTGATCGTCAGCGCCTGCTCGATATACCGCGCGTCGGTGACGGCACTGTAGAGCTCCACCGGACCACTCACTCGCTGCACCCACTGGTAACGATTGTCCAGGTAGCGCAACGTGCGAGCAGGCGAGTCGACCCAACTCCCGTCGGCGAATACCACGCGCCAGCGATAGGTGAGGTCGATTCCCGGCGGGAGATAGTTCACGCGCATATCCCGCTCATAGCGCACGGAGAGCGCTGGAGCAGGCGTGATGCGTGGCCGGGCGACGAAGGTTACGGCACCGAGGAGAGGGCGATAACGGAGCTCGACCCGTTGGATGGGCTGGGCCGCCTCGACCTCGAGGGTAAAAACAATGCGCTCGGGAAAGTCGACGGCCGCAGCGAGGTCGTGGAACTGGACACTCGCTGCGGCCTGAGTCGGCTGCAATGGGAAGACTGCGAGCACGAGCAACGCGAGCAAAAGCTTAGTTGCCGCTCGCGTTACTCGTTTCCTCGCTCTCGGCAGCCTGCTGGTGCAGGTATGCCTCGATGAACGGATCGATCTCACCTTCCAGCACCGCCTGGATATTCGGCGTGCTGACCTCCGTCCGGTGGTCGGTAACCATTGTATACGGGTGCAGTACATAGGATCGGATGCGGTTGCCCCAGCCCGTGACAACCGGCTTCCCCTTGAGGCGGGCTTGCTCCTCCTGGCGCTGACGGATCTTCAGCTCTAGGAGGCGAGCCTTCAGAATTTTCATCGCCGTCTCGCGGTTCTGGATCTGCGACCGCTCGTTCTGACATGTCACCACAATACCGGTCGGCAGGTGCGTGATACGCACCGCAGACTCCGTCTTGTTGACATGCTGCCCACCGTGGCCAGAGGCACGGAAGGTATCGATCCGGATGTCCTCGTCACGAATCTCGACGTCATCGTCCTCTTCGACGAGCGGCAAGACCTCCACCAGGGCAAACGACGTATGGCGCCGGTGCGCAGCATCGAAGGGCGACAGACGCACCAGTCGGTGCGTCCCAGCCTCACCCTTCAAGTACCCATACGCGTATGGCCCGCGAACCTCGACCGTCGCGCTCTTGATCCCGGCCTCTTCCCCTTCAAGCAGGTCAACAACCTCTGCGGCGAATCCGGCCCGCTGCGCCCAACGGAGGTACATCCGCAAGAGCATCTCCGCCCAGTCCTGGGCGTCCACACCACCAGTACCGGCATGGACCGCCAGGATAGCATCATGTCCGTCATACTGGCCGTTCAAGAGCAGACGGAGTTCAAGCTGTCGTACGCGCTCTGCAAGCTCGGCGGCCTCACGCTCGACTTCACTCGCCAGCTCTAGATCTTCGCTGGCAAGGACACGGAACTCCAGGAGATCGCGCGCCTGCTGTGAGAGCGTCTCCCACTCAGTAACCAGTTCGCGCAGCTGGCTCAGACGACGCAGAAGCTGCTGTGCACGCGGCGGATCCTGCCAGAGTTCGGGATCGGCAGTCTCGTGCTCAAGTTGCTCGATCTGCCGGCGCTTGCCAGGCAGGTCAAAGACGCACCCCAATTCGATCAAGTCGCTCGACCAGCTCTTCCAAATCGATAAGCATCGGCTGTACCATCGTCCACCACCTCCCACGGAAAAAGCGGCTGACCCTGCGGTCAGCCTCCGCTACAGTATAGCAGAAACACCTTCCGGTTGACGAATCCCGATCGCTGCGGTAAGGTAAAGGCGCGGGGCGAGAATGATTCTCAGCTGCGAGAGAGTTGCAGATCGTCCCCGCCTTTCGCCAGCGATAGGACACGAACCATGAAGGTCTCAACGCGCGGTGAGTACGGACTCCGAGCGATGGTCTCGCTGGCACGGATGTACGGGCGCGGGCCAATGCCTTTGAGCGTGATCGCACAAGACTCGGCTGTCCCACTCGCATACCTGGAGCAGCTGATGCTGCCGCTGCGCCGAGCAGGGCTGGTTATCTCCACTCGCGGCGCACATGGTGGCTATCAGCTGGCACGGCCACCGGAACAGGTGAAAGTCGGCGAGATCTACCGGGTCATGGAAGGACCAATCGCACCGATGGACTGCGTCCGGGAGGATGCCGACGAGGACACGTGCCCAATGATCGATGGCTGTGCCACCCGGGTCGTCTGGCTGAAGCTTCGCGATAGCATCATCGAGGTGCTCGATTCGACCACCCTTGCTGACCTCATCGCCCAAGCGCCACGGCCGCGTGCTGAGCAGCCGGCGTGAACCACTCGCTCGGTCGTCTTGCACAACGGAGGAACGAGTGAATCGAACGGAGATCTATCTCGACCACGCTGCGACGACCCCGGTCGATCCACGCGTGCTCGAGGCGATGTTGCCGTATTTCAGCGAACGCTACGGCAATCCCTCGAGTATCTATGCCCTTGGCCGTGAGGCACGCGCAGCGCTTGACCAGGCGCGTGCTCGCATCTCCCGGCTCCTCAACTGCCAGGCACGCGAAATCATCTTCACGAGCGGAGGAACCGAGAGCGACAATCTCGCCCTCAAGGGCGTCGCGTTCTGGCATCTTCTGCATGGGCGTGGACGCCATATCGTCACGACGGCATTCGAGCACCACGCGGTGCTCCACAGCGCCGAGTATTTGGAGCGATTCGGCTTTGAGGTCACTTACGTCCGACCAGACCGGGACGGGATTGTTCACCCGGAGTTCATTGAGGCAGCGTTGCGACCGGATACGATCCTCGTCTCGGTCATGTATGCCAACAACGAAATCGGCACCATCCAGCCGATCGCTGAGATCGCCCGGCTGTGTCGGGAACGCGGTATTACCTTCCACACTGACGCGGTGCAAGCTGCCGGCACCCTGCCGCTGGATGTTGAGGCACTGGGAGTTGATCTTCTTTCTGTGAGTGCGCACAAGTTCTACGGGCCTAAGGGGGTTGGGTTCCTCTATGTCCGCACCGGAACACCAATCCTCTGGCAACAGCATGGTGGTGCACAGGAGAGCAACCGGCGAGCCGGTACCGAGAACGTACCCGGCATCGTTGGGATGGCACGTGCCCTCGAACTGGCATACGAGGAACTCGAAGAACGGAACGCGCACGTCTTGGCGCTGCGCGAGCAGCTCATTGATGGCATCCTGAGCCGAATTCCCGGTGCACGTCTCAACGGCCATCGGGAGCAGCGCCTCCCGAACAACGTCAACGTGACCTTTGAGGGTGTTGACGGGGAAACTTTGCTCCTTAACCTCGACCTGCATGGCATCGCCGCCTCCTCTGGTTCCGCCTGCACCACCGGCTCTACCGAACCAAGTCATGTCTTACTTGCGATTGGGCTCACACCAGAGCAGGCGCGGAGCAGCGTCCGCCTAACCCTCGGCAAGGACAACACAGCCAGCGAGATCGAGCGCACACTCGACGTCCTCGAGGAGACAGTCACTCGGCTGCGCAAGCTTGCTCGAACTCGCGCTCGTTAATGTGTGCTCCGTCGGGCCAGGAGGAGTTCACGGAGCTCAGCCGGCAGCGGCGGCAAGGCGGTCAGATTGGCAAGGCCGAACCGTTCAAGAAAGAGTGTTGTCGTCCCATACTCTACCGGTTGGCCAGGCCCTGATCGCCGTCCGATCGGCTCGGCTAGTCCGTGCGCGAGCAAGGTTTGGAGTGCTGTGCTGCAGTCAACACCGCGGATCGCCTCGATCTCGGCACGTGTCACCGGCTGAAGATAGGCAATGATTGCGAGGGTCTCTAGCGCAGCTGCTGACAGGCGACTTGACTCATTCCCGAGGAAGCGAGTGATCAGCGGCCCGACCTCTGGTAGCGTCGCAAGCTGCACCTGATCCCCATGCCGGAGGAGGATGAGCCCAATGGTCCGTGCACGGCGCTCGAGTTCTCCAAGGAGTGGCTCCAGTTCTTCTGGCACAATCTCCAAGAGTGCAGCCAGCCGCTCGCACGCCACTGGCCCACCCGCCGCAAAGAGCACTGCACCAAGCGCGGCGATCCGATCACGCTCTACCATTCGGCTCGCGCTCCTTCGGCCATACCCAAATCTCGCCGAACGGCTCTCGTTGCTCTAGCTCTACAAGTCGCCGGCGCACGAGCGTTAAAAGCGCCAACACGCCAACGACTACCTCGCTTCGCGTCGGTCGTTCACCAAGCAGTGTGCGGAAGGCGCAACGTCCCACGAGGCGTGCCCGCAATCGTTCGATCATTGCCGTCAGCGAGACCACCGGTCTCCAGCGCACTGTGGCGACAGGGCGCTGCCGTCGCGCCCAGCGCTGCAAGGCTTGAAGAAGTTGTTCAGGGCGCCCTTCAGGAACAGCTGCCTGCGCACGGGGCTGCGGTGGACGCGACCACGAACGTAGGCCTGCTTCATCACGCGCCCGTAGCCAGTTCGCGACCTCACGGAACACCTGGTACCGCTGGAGATCCCGAACCAGCGGGTCCTCCACGTCCTCCGGCGAGTCCGGTCGAGGCAAGAGCGCGCGTGCCTTGAGCGCAGCCAGGCGACTGGCAACGACCAGGAAATCAGCGAGCAATTCCGGCTGTGCCTCTTCAAGCGGTTCCAACGCCGCGAGGAACTGTTCCGTCACCGCACGAAGCGAGACCGTGGTAATTGGAAGCTGCCGTGCTTCGACCAGTTGGAGCAAGAGATCAAGCGGCCCGGAAAACTCTCCCACTGTGATCGGTACGTTGCGCAGGCGGGTGGAGAGTACTGTTGCGCGCATGCTCACGGCCTAGAGCGGCGATTCTCCAACGACCAGGCGAAAGAGGAGACGATATACCGGCAAATACATCGCCGCCAGAATGCTTCCACCCAGGCTACCAAACACGATCAGCACAAGGAGGATCCCCACCCCGTACCGCTCCAGCGGCGCCAATACCGGGTACCAGAACGCCGGCAAGATCCCGAGGAGGATCTTGAGCCCATCCAATGGCGGGATCGGGATCAAGTTGAAGGCAGCGAGTAAGAGATTCACAAGCACGAGTCGTTGGACGAACGTTGTCACCACTTCAGGAGCAGCCGGTAACCCCAGCCGGTACGGCAGAGCAAAGGCGAGTGCCACGATCACATTCGAGAGGGGGCCGGCCAACGCAGTGAGTGCCATCCCCCGATGTCCCCAGCGGAGACGGTTTGGATTCACCGGTACCGGCCTCCCCCAGCCGATCCCGAAGCCCAAGAAGACAATCATTAACAGCCCGAGCGAACCGATCGGGTCAAGGTGCGCTAATGGATTCAATGTCACTCGGCCAAGCCGCGCAGCTGTATCGTCACCCAGTCGCAGCGCCGTCCAGGCATGCGCAAACTCGTGGATCGTAATTGCGACCACGAACGCGAGGAGCGTGGCCAGAATGGTTTCCGCATCGAGTCGTCCAAGCACGGCAGGTTACGGCGTGCAGCCGGGATAGAGGTGGCAGGCCACATAGTGCCCGCCGCCCTGATCGACAAAACGCGGCTCGACCTTGGCACACACGTCCATCGCGTACGGGCAACGCGTGTGGAAGCGGCAACCAGCCGGCGGGTTGATCGGACTGGGCACATCACCAGTCAGGATGATCCGTTCGCGCTTCTTCTCGATCTTCGGATCGGGGATTGGCACGGCACTTAAGAGTGCCTTCGTGTAGGGATGGAGCGGATCATCGTACAGTGCGTTGCGATCGGCCAGCTCGACAATCTTACCGAGATACATCACAGCCACACGGTCAGAGATGTGCCGCACGACACTGAGATCATGTGCGATGAACAGGTAAGTCAGGTGGAACTTCTCCTGGAGCTCTTCCAGGAGATTGATGATCTGAGCCTGAATCGAGACGTCGAGTGCGGACACCGGCTCGTCAGCGACAATGAATTCCGGGTTTGCCGCGAGCGCGCGGGCGATTCCGATCCGCTGTCGCTGCCCGCCAGAGAACTCGTGCGGATAGCGGTTGGCAAAGTAGGGGTTGAGACCGACGACCTCAAGGAGTTCCTGCACCCGCTGGTTCCGCTGTTCCTTGGGCACCAGCTTGTGAATCTGCATGGGCTCCGCGATGATACTACCAACCGTCATACGCGGGTTCAGTGATGCATAGGGGTCCTGGAAGATCATCTGCATATGCCGCCGCATCTTGCGCATCTCGCCCGGCGGCAGCTTCGTGAGATCGACCCCGTTGAAGAGCACCTGTCCAGCGGTCGGCTTATAGAGCTGCAGGATTGCTCGCCCGGTCGTGCTCTTCCCACAACCGCTCTCACCGACGAGACCAAGTGTCTCGCCCCGGTAGATCTGGAAAGAGACATCGTCAACCGCCTTCACCCAGCCCACACGCCGTTGCAAGATGATGCCCCGGGTAAGCGGGAAGTACATCTTGAGGTTACGGACGTCGAGCAGCACTTCCCGCTGCTGCGGGCCAGTCGTCGTCGCTGCAGGTCGGAGTTCAGTTGCCATCGTCAGCCCTCACCTCTCCATAGCGCCGTGGACCGGCGAGCGAGACCTCGTCCCAGTACCAGCACGCAGAGCGGTGAACTGGATTCACCTCGAAAAGTGGGGGATTCTTCTCACTGCACTTTTCACGCGCAAAGTCGCACCGGGGTACGAACGGACACATGTCTGGCAAGTCGATCAGGTCCGGCGGAAGCCCGCGGATCGGATTGAGCCGCTCCTTTCGCGGCGCATCGAGACGCGGGATAGAGTTCAGAAGCCCGACGGTATAGGGGTGCTTCGGATTCTCGAACAGCTCCTCAGTCGGCGCTGTCTCCACGATATGCCCCGCGTACATCACGTGGATCCGGTCGGTCATTCCCGCGACCACACCAAGATCGTGGGTAATGAGAATCAGCGCCGTATTGTGCTCACGCTGGAGGGTTCGGATAAGGTCGAGGATCTGCGCCTGAATCGTCACGTCGAGCGCTGTCGTCGGCTCGTCGGCGATCAGGAGCGAGGGGTTGCAAGAGAGTGCCATTGCGATCATCACTCGTTGGCGCATCCCACCGGAGAACTGATGCGGGTACTGATCGACCCGTTGCTCGGCGTTCGGGATCCCAACCATCTTCAGGAGCTCGATGGCCCGCTGCCGCGCTTGTTGCTTGCTCATCCCGAGATGGAGCTCGAGCGCCTCGCTGATCTGCCGGTTGATCGTCAGCACCGGATTGAGCGACGTCATCGGATCCTGGAAGATCATTGCGATCTTCCGGCCACGGATCGAGCGAACCTCATCGTCGCTCATTTTCAAGATGTCTTCACCCTCGAACAAGATCTCGCCGCTGACGATCTTCCCCGGTGGGCTTGGGATAAGCCGCATGATCGAGAGCGCGGTGATGCTCTTCCCGCAACCGCTCTCACCGACCAACCCAAGCGTCTCTCCCGGCATCAAATGGAAGGAGACCCCGTCAACCGCCTTGACGACACCATCCTGGGTGAAGAACTGCGTGCGGAGATCGCGCACCTCGAGCAGCGGTTCCATCGCGCCTCCTTCGTCCCCTTCGCCCGTTGGTCACCACATGCTGGAATCCCGCTCTCCGCGGCTACGCGCTCAGTCTAGCGGTTCCGCTCTACACCGTCAACCGGCCCCTTGCGACGAGGATCTCAATCATCGTATGGCTCGATTCTCGATTGATCAAAGCGTTCCACCCTCGTTCACCGGCCACCTCAGTGTCGTCCAAATGATCCTCTGGCCGCCGCGACGTCCCCCTGGTGGCATCGGACATGCGACGATCCAGATGGGGTCGTCCCCGAGCACGGAGCCGCGGTCTTCCTGAGTCACTACCTGTCCGCCCGCACTTGCCACTGCTCAACCCCAGCTCGAGTCCGCACGACGAGCGCATTCATCGCTGGTACCTGAAGCCGTTCGGACCGCACCACAATCACGTCAGGGAAGGCGATCGGGAGCACCGGGAGGTCGCTGAGGACCTGCTGCTCGATCGCCCGGTAGAGCTCAATGCGCCGTGCCCGGTCGGTCGTCCCCACCGCCTCGACCAAGAGACGATCGACGTCCGGGCTGAGGTAGTGACCGAAGTTGAGTCCGTCGAAAAAGGAGTCACTCGACCAGACCGAGGACTGGTCCGGATCGACGTCCCAGAGCACACCGATAAGCAGGGCGTCAAAGTCCCGCTCCTGCGTCGCCCGACGGCGTACCTCGCCCCAGGACGCCAAGTCGAGCTGGACATCGACGCCGATCGCGCGCCACTGTTGTTGCAGGAGCTCCGCGACGGCACGCCGGCTCGGATCGCTCCCCGTCGCCAAGAGCCCGAACTGCAGGCGTTGCCCTTGGCGGACACGCACGCCATCGTCCCCCAAGACCCAGCCGGCCTCCTCGAGCAAGCGCTGTGCTTCCGCCGGATCGTACGGATAGCGCACCGGCGGCTCACCGGCAGCCCAGGAAGCTGGCGGCTGGAGGGTCTCCGCAACACGCGCCCACTCACCCCACACTTTCTCGACGATCGCCGCCCGGTCGATTCCAAGGAGCAGCGCCTTGCGAACACGGAGATCGGTGAACAGCTTGTTCTTGGCTGGATCAAGCTGCAGCGCGACGAGCACGAGCTCATAGCCCGGATAGCGCTCGACTATGACCCCGTCGAGCGCCGGAAGCTGACTTACCTGAGCCGGGTCAAGCGTCGCCCAATCAATCGTGCCGTCCTGCAGCCCACGCGCGAGTTCGTCCAGTGTACTGACAACACGGTAGGTATATTGAGGAATGGTCGGTGCACCTCGGTAATAGTCCGGGTTGGCACGGAAGGTGAGCGAAACACCGCGCAGCCATTGGGTGAGGATAAATGGTCCCGTTCCGACCGCTGAAGAGAGCCCAAAGGGGTCGGTCACCAGCTGCTGCGGGAGCACCGTCCCGAGCACATGTTCGGGAACAATCCCAATCGTCGCAAGGGTAGACAAGAAAGAGGCATCAGGGCGAATCAGCGTGATCCGCACCGTCTGGCTGTCAATGATGTCCACCGATTTGACGCGCTCGGCGAGCCGCGAATAGCGAGGCGAGCGGACGTCAGGATCGAGGAGTCGTGTATAGGTAAATGCAACGTCGCTCGCTGTGAACGGTTGCCCGTCATGCCAGCGGACATTCTCGCGGAGGTGGAACGTGTAGGTCGTCCCGTCGTCACTGACGTCCCAGGAAGTGGCAAGTGCTGGCACTGGCTCACCGCTGGTGGGATCGAGCGAAACCAAACCGTCGAAGACGAGGCGGCTGAGAGCATCTGAGAGCGGATCAGCGACGAACAGTGGATTGAGTGTGCGCGGCTCCTCAAACCCCGCCTCGACGATCCCGCGCTCTACCGAGGCACTGGTCGCAGGTGTTGCCGGTATCACCGCGCGCGGAATAGGACTTTGTGCTGCGCTGCCAGGCATTTCCGGAGCTGCTGTCACAACTGGCCCAGAAGCAGCAGGGGTCGATGGAAAAACCTCTGGTGTCGCGACCTCCGTCGCTGGGGCACGACGGCAGGCGTAGACGAGCACGAGCACAAGAAGGATCCAAAGAACGGATGAACGCCGACGCACTCCTCGCTCCTGGCACCGCCATGCAGCTCCCAGCCCGGCACGCGATAGCTGGGCCGGTCAAGGGTACCACGGGCGCTTACCGTGCCTCTGCCTCACGCGCGACGGTCACCCGCGTCAGGTAGTGCCGGTACGGCGTGTCTTCGCCGCGCACCACCGAGAGGTAGAGCTGCTGCAGACGCGCCGTGATCGGGCCAATCTGCCCAGTTCCCACCGTCCGACCATCGATATTCCCGATCGGCGAGATCTGCACCCCCGTCCCACAGAGGAACGCCTCGTCGCAGATGTAGAGCTCACTGCGGTCAATCTCCCGCACCTCGACCGGAATACCGAGGTCGTGAGCAAACTCGATGATGGTGCGGCGCGTGATGCCTTCCAGGATATCCGCCGTGACCGGTGTTGTGATCAACGTCCCATTGCGGACGATGAAGAGGTTCGCAGCGCTTCCCTCAGCCACCTTCCCATGGTGGTTGAGCATGATCGCATCGTCAAACCCGCACTCCATCGCTTGGTCCTTGGCGAAGGCCGAGTTCACGTAGGCACCACAGACTTTGGCACGGCTCGGGATCACAACGTCGACCGTTCGCATCCAGGAACTCGTCATGAGCCGGATCGGATGGGTGATTGGGAGATACTCCTGCATCGGTAGCATGTAGATTGCGAGCTCGTCACGCACCCCTTTGAGCTTCGGTCCAATCTCCAGATCCGCCTTGTAGACAAAGGGGCGGATATACACGTCGGTCCGCGGCGCATTCTGTCGCACCAATTCGACGATCAAACTGCCAAGCTGCTCAGCATCATAGGGAAGCTCAGCCCGCAAGAGGCGTGCCGATTGCAGGAGTCGCCGCGTATGGTCAGAAAGCCGGAAGATATTGATCGTCTGCCCGTCTCGGTCAAGATAACCCCGCACCCCGGCGAAGACACCGGTACCGTACTGCAGCGCGTGTGTCGCGATACTGACCTTTGCCTCCTGGATCGGCACAAAGCGCCCTTCAAAGAAGGCGATCGGAAACAGTTCGGTTCCAGCCATCGCTCGATCCTCCGTTCACTCCCACGACCTTGCCTGTCACTGTATCTTCGCTGCAACCGCACCGAGCAGGCCGCGTGCTCCTGCGGCGAGCAGCGCAGTCGTATTCGCTGCCAACATAAGAAAACCGCGCTCAAGTTGCCGTTGCGCCAATTCCGGCGTCGGCGCCGTTGTGCCCAGCGGTACGCGCCCAGCGACACGCCGCACAATGTCGTCGATCACCGCCTGCACATCAGGATGGAGCGGCTGCCCAGGATACCCCATCGACTGAGCCAGATCATTCGGCCCCACGAACAGCACATCGATCCCCGGGATCGCCAAGTACTCTTCCAGTCGTTCGACCGCCGCGATACTTTCGATCTGCACGATGACCAACGTCTCCGCATTCGCCTCCTGCACATACTCGCTGAGCGGCTTGGTGAGCCCGAACTCTGCTGCTCGCACCCCTGCCACTCCACGTCGCCCATTCGGGTGGTAGCGACAGGCCTCGACGACTGCAACTGCTTCCTCGGGCGTGTTGACCTGCGGAACCATAACACCCGCAGCGCCCAGATCCAGATATCGCAAAATCACCTGCCGGTGGCCGAACGGCACGCGGACGATCGGCGTCGCACCGGCCACCTCAGCCGCCAGCACCATGTGGTACGCTGACTCCTCGGTGATACGGCCGTGCTCGGCGTCGATCAGGACAAAATCGAAACCGAGATATCCGCAGATCTCCGCTAACTCTGGAGATGGGTAGGGAATGAAGCAGCCGACAACTACCTCGCCTGCTCGGAGGCGCCGCTTGACTCGATTCTCGCGCATCCGCACGCTCCCCACGTCCCAGCCAGCCCGCGCGGGCATTCTACCGCGGGAAGTGCCGTCGGCGATAGGGCAGTTTGTCGGCCAGGTTGGCACAGGTTACACTTAGGGAGTTGCGCACCCCCAGGAGCGCAGCCGGAGGACAGCCCCATGCGCACGAGACACCTCGAGAATGACACTATTATCAACGTCGCTCAGCTCCTCAAGGCCCCTGTCGGCACCGAACGTTTCTTCACTGTTCACCTTGATCGCTTGACGCTTGACAGCGATCTCGAGGTTCGCGATGTCAACGCTTCGGTCCGTCTGTTGCGCACTTCGAGCGGCATCTTGGCGACTGGCGAACTCCACGTGTCGGCCCATCTCACCTGTGTCCGCTGCCTCACCGAGTTCGACAGTCGGTACAGCGAAACCTTCGAGGCTGAGTACTGGCCGACGATCGACGTCTTGACCGGATTGCCACTTCCGCCGCCTGAGGACGAGGATATTTTTACTATTGATCAGAATCACCATCTTGATCTTCACGAACTGCTTCGGCAGTTCGCGATCCTCGCCCTCCCCTCCTATCCGGTCTGTGGTCCACAGTGTCCAGGGCCGGAATCGCTCTGGCGGCAGGAGGAAGAGATCGTCGACGCCCGGCTAGCCGTTCTCCAAGCGCTCCTTGACGAACGGTCTTGACTGTGCGACAACTACTTCTCAGCATGGAGTAGCCTCCGGCTGGAGGCCACAGTGGTCTGTGTGACGCAAACGACGAACTGTTGAAAGGATTACTCTGATGGGCGCTGTCCCGAAGCATAAAGTTAGCAAGCGACGGCAGGGCTTCCGTGCGGCACATCAGTACATCGATGTCCCGCCCTTGACGACCTGTCCGACTTGTGGGCAGAAGCACCGCACACACTATGTCTGCCCGCATTGCGGCCACTACCGTGGTCGCCTCGTCCTTGACGTAAGCCGGCAGAAACGGCAGCGGCGCCCCGAGGCGTAACGGTCGAGAGAACAGGCAGGGGACGTCGCCATGGCGCAGCGTGCCGCGATCACCGGTTGGGGAGCTTACGTACCAGCTCGCGTGCTCACAAACGCCGATCTTGAGCGGATGGTCGCGACGTCCGACGAGTGGATTGTGACGCGCACTGGTATCCGTGAGCGCCGAATCGCCGGCCCTGAAGAGACGACGCTCTCCATGGCGACGGAAGCTGCCCGGCGGGCAGTGGCGACGGCTGGTCTTGACCCTGCCCAACTCGACCTGGTCATCGTCGCCACTACGACTCCCGACTACCTTATGCCAGCGACCGCGTCGCTCCTCCAGGCTGCCATCGGCGCACCCCGAGCCGGTGCGTTCGACCTTGTGGCAGCCTGTTCCGGCTTCGTCTACGCCTTGAGCGTCGGTGCGCAGTTCATTATGGCCGGCACGGCCCGCGCCGTCCTTGTGGTCGGCGTCGACGCTTTGACGCGCTGGCTCGACTTCACTGACCGCTCAACATGTGTCCTCTTCGGTGACGGGGCAGGGGCGGTCGTCCTGGAAGCCAGTACTGAAGATGAAGGTGTCCTCTCAACCGTCCTGGGCTCGGACGGCAGCGGTGCAATGCACTTGTATCTCGATGGCTTTCCCGAGCTCCTCCTTGCTAACGGCTCGCTCCCCCCAAAGCGTCCAGTCATGCGGATGGACGGGCGAGAGGTCTTCCGTTTCTCCGTGCGCATCATCGGCGAAGCAGCAGCCGAGGCGATCGCCCGCGCCGGACTCACGCTTGACGAGGTGGATCTCCTGATCCCGCACCAAGCGAACCTGCGCATCATCGATGCGGCCGTCAAGCGCCTTGGTCTACCGTGGGAAAAGGTCTGGGTCAATCTCGATCGTTACGGCAACACTTCTGCTGCTTCGGTACCACTCGGAATTGCCGAAGCTGCCGAACAGGGGGTCCTTCGGCCAGGGATGAACGTCGTTCTTGTCGCCTTCGGGGCGGGGCTCGCCTGGGCTGCCAGCGTCGTCCGCTGGGGCGCTCGTGGTGTCCGACGTGGGGGATGAAGCATGGGACACGCGTGGGTCTTCCCCGGGCAGGGATCCCAGTCGGTCGGCATGGGCCGCGAACTCGCAGAGTGTGAGCCGCTTGCCCGCGCTGTCTTCGAGGAAATGGACGCAGTCCTTGGATTTCCACTCTCTCGTATTGTCTTCGAGGGGCCCGAAGAAGAACTCGCCGCCACGCGCAATCAGCAACCAGCTCTCCTCGCCACGTGCATCGCGTATCTCCGCGTCCTTGAGGCACGCGGCGAGCTCCCTGAACCGACTGTCGTTGCTGGACATTCGCTGGGCGAGTACACCGCGCTCGTCGCGGTCGGCAGCCTCGAACTTGCTGACGCACTGCGGATCGTCCGCCGACGCGGTGAGCTCATGGAGATGTACGGCGAAGGTGGCATGCTGGCCGTGATCGGGCTCGAGCGCGAACGACTCGCAGCAATCGCTGCCGAAGCCGGTGTGGAACTGGCCAACGAGAACGCCCCCAACCAGCTGACGCTGAGCGGGCGAAACGAAGCGCTCGACCACGCTGCGAACCTGGCCCGGGCAGCTGGCGCCAAGCGCGTTGTTCGCCTCCCGGTCAATGCAGCCTTTCATTCCTCACTCATGCGGCCAGTTGCCGAGGCGCTGGCACGTGACCTCGCGACCGTTCCGATCCGTCCGCCACGCGCCCCGCTTATCGCCTGCTCTGACGCTCGCGTCCTGACCGATCCAGAGGAACTTCGCCGCGAACTCGTTGTCCAGATCCCTACACCGGTCCGGTGGGTAGATGTTGTGCGCCGAGCAATGGATCTTGGCATCAGGACATTTTGGGAAATCGGCCCTGGTCAGGTGCTCAGTGGACTGATTCGGCGCATTGCACCCGAGGCCACAACCTACACGGCCGAACAACTCGTCCAGAATCGAGCGCGCTCAGTAGCCAGCGTCGAACACACGAAGGGGGACTGATGGAGACGACCAGCGAGCGCGGAGCCGCGATCGTCACCGGCGCTGTCCGCGGCATCGGCCGTGCGACCGCGCTGCGCTTGGCACGCGACGGGTTTAAGGTCGTCGTCAACTACCGCGGCGAGGCAGAGCTGGCCAATGCCCTGGTCGAGGAGATCACGGCCGCCGGAGGTACAGCAATGGCCTACCGGGCGGACGTCACCGATCCCGAGCAGGTTGGCGCGATGATCCAGGCAGCAATCGATCAGTTCGGTCGACTCGATGCCCTCGTCAACAATGCCGGGATTACGCGCGATACGCTGCTGCTGCGTATGCGCGACGAGGACTGGCACGCCGTTTTGGAGACTAACCTTACGAGCGTCTTCTACTGCTGTCGCGCTGCGCTGCGACCGATGCTACGCCAGCGCTACGGTCGGATCGTCAACGTCTCCTCCGTCGTCGGACTCGTCGGGAACGTGGGTCAGACCAACTATGCCGCCGCGAAGGCAGGCATCATCGGCTTCACCAAGGCGCTAGCCCGTGAGGTGGCGAGTCGTGGGATCACGGCCAACGTGGTCGCCCCAGGCTTCATTCAGACTCGCCTGACCGAAGTCTTGCCCACCGAACTCCAGCAGAAGATTCTGGAACAGATCCCCGTCGGCTATTACGGAACACCGGAAGACGTCGCCGAGGCGATTGCGTTCCTCGTCTCGCCCGCTGCGCGCTACATCACTGGCGCCGTCCTCGCCGTCGACGGTGGACTCTTCATGGCCTCGTGAGCAGCGATGATTCGGAAGGTACTCATCGCGAATCGCGGCGAGATCGCCCTCCGTGTTCTGCGAGCTTGCCGGGAACTCGGTATCCCGGCCGTCGTCGCGTATTCCCAAGCCGACCGCGACTCGCTGCCGGTGCAACTCGCCGACGAGGCGATCTGCATCGGCCCTGCTCCTGCCGAACGAAGCTACAACCACATTCCGGCCATCATCAGCGCAGCGGTGGTTACCGGCTGTGATGCCATTCACCCCGGTTACGGCTTCCTTGCTGAGAACGCACTCTTGGCAGAAATCTGCGAAGAGTGCGGGATCACTTTCATAGGACCGCGCCCGGCAACACTCCGCGCACTGGGCGATAAGGCGGAGGCACGCCGCGTGATGCAGCGCGCCGGTCTCCCGATTGTTCCGGGCAGTGAGGAACCGGTGCGCGATGCGAGTGAAGCACGGCGGATCGCACGACGCCTCGGCTATCCACTGCTTGTCAAAGCGGCGGCCGGCGGTGGTGGCCGCGGCATGCGGATTGTACGGGATGAGCGAGAACTGGTGACTGCGCTCTCGGTTGCCCAGCGAGAGGCCCAGGCGGCCTTCGGTGATCCATCGGTTTACCTCGAGCGCTATCTGGAACAGCCGCGGCACGTTGAGGTGCAGATCTTGGCCGACCAGCACGGCAACGTGTACGCCATCGGCGAGCGTGACTGCTCCATCCAGCGGCGCTACCAGAAGCTGATCGAAGAGGCGCCCGCGCCAGCACTCCCCTCGAAAGTACGAAAGGCGCTCCACGAGGCAGCAGTACGTGGAGCACGCGCCGTCGGATACGTGGGAGCGGGAACCTTTGAGTTCCTACTCGACCGAGATGGGCTCTTTTACTTTACCGAGGCCAACGCTCGGATTCAGGTCGAGCATCCAGTGACCGAAGTTGTTACCGGCCTCGACCTCGTTCAGTGGCAGCTTGCTATCGCCGCGGGAGAACGCTTGGAACTCCACGAGCGCGACCTCGAGCCGCGCGGTCACGCTATCGAAGTTCGTATCACTGCCGAAGATGCCGAGCGGGACTTCTCCCCGCGTGCCGGGCGCATCGAGCACCTGGTCTGGCCGGGTGGGCCGGGCATCCGAGTCGATTCGCACGTCTACGCCGGGTACGTCGTTCCTCCCCACTACGACTCGCTCCTTGGCAAGATCATTGCGTGGGGCATCGACCGCTCGCAGGCGATTGAACGACTTGACCGTGCGCTGCGTGAGACAATCGTTCGTGGTGTTCCGACCCCGATCCCTGTCTTGCGTCGCGTACTGCAGCATCCTGACTTCCGTGCCGCACGGCACAGCACTACTTTCCTGACCGAGCTCCTCACCGGCCAGCGCCCGTGAGCAGGGGTACAATCGGAACGCAGGGCCGCGCATCGCCCTGAGTGATCGAGAACGGCTCTGCTCGCTGTGTCGATTCGTCCCCCACGGCTCGCGTACTCACCGCGACCACACCGACGGTGACAACGAGCATCCGGCAGGCAGCGAGGGGGCCGGGAGGAACCGATAATGACGCTCAGTCGCATCCGACGCCAGGCACGTATTCTGGCGCTCCAGATTCTCTATGAGGTCGACGTCGCGGGGCACCGACTGGAGGACGTCCTCGAACGTTACCGGAGCGATCCCCAGTATCCCCAGCCGGTGCGCCGCTATGCCGAGCGGCTGGTGACCGGCGTCTGGGCCGACCGGGAGCGGATCGACCGGATGATCGGTGAGGCAGCACCTGCCTTCCCGGTCGAGCAGCTTCCTCCGGTCGACCGGAACATCTTGCGTATCGCGATCTACGAACTCCTGCACGAGGCAGACGTGCCGCTCAAGGCAGCGATCAACGAGGCAGTCGAGATCGCCAAGCAGTATGGGGGAGAGAGTTCCAGTCGCTTCGTCAACGGTGTGCTGGGAACCATTGCCGCCAACCTCGCGTCGTCGGGAAGCTGAACGGAGAAAGAACTCCGGCTGATGTAACTCGCCACCGGGAGCAGGCGTGCGTCCTAAGACGAGTGCACCTCCTGTATCGGAGCTGGCCACCGACCAATGCCTCTAGTCCTCGCTGAACAAGGTCGGGGGTGCAAATCCGAGGAAACGGGGCCGGTCTCCGATCTCAGGTTGCGGCCTCAGACGGTCCCACAGCACTCTCTATTTGCAGTGCTTGCCAGCTTGGTACCCGTTGGGACAACGCGTCTGCTGCCAGCTACACCGTGAGGTAAGTACGGGAGCGCGCTCGGCCGTCGAGCGGAGTTGGCCCCCTTGCAGCAGGTGACCTGTCCCTAGTCCTGCACCTTCTCAATCTGCCCTCCAGGCCGGGCCACCATACACTGCATCCTCCAGGCGGAAGGCATTTTGCCGCCATTCCTGCTTACTCGAGCCCCTCGCTATGCTTCGTGGCCCCCGAACAACGGGTGTGCAATGCACAGCAAGATGTGCCTCGTCCCCTATCTGTCAGGCAGCGGGACACCACATCCGAACGGACGATAGACGCGGACTCTTACACCTCCAGGAGGGAAGCGTGTATGCAACAGGTCATCGACACGCTACACGTCTCGCCCAACTATGCCAGACGGCACTGCATCGGCTTCAAACATCGCAGTGGAGCCACGCCAGTGTTCCGCTAACCATAGCAGGAGCAACGTCGCAGTTACCCCCTGCAGATCACCGAACGAACGCTGACCCAAGACATGTGCAAGATTGAGCATACGCGAGCGTATGCAGGGCATCACGAAAAGAGGTGCGCCTTGGAAGAGACGGAGGATGCCGATAATGCCGGCTTTCGGCGCAGAGCGTTCTCCACGAGACTGCAGTCAACCACCAAGGATGCCATTGTGAGGAACAGGTGGCGCCGATACTTCCTCTCCGGTTGCCGCTTGCAGAAGCAGCCGCGCTCAGTCATACTACCGGAGAAAGTGGGACGCCCTCGGATGCAGGATCCGTTCGCTGGGGAGGTGGTTCGCGTGTCCTCGTCGATTCTGGAGCGGGTACAGGCCGTCGTCGCCGAGCAGCTGGGTGTTGATCCAAGCGAGGTGACGCTGGACGCCGAGTTCGTCAAAGACCTCAACGCTGACTCGCTCGATCTCGTCGAGCTGATTATGCAGCTCGAGGAAGAGTTCGGCATCGAGATCTCTGACGAAGAGGCGGCCAATATCGTCACTGTGCGCGACGCGATCAACTTCATCGAGGAGCACCTCAACAAGCAGTGAGTTGATACCGGCGCAGCCGGAAGACGGAACGGGCGCGAGACTCGTCGTTCCCGCGCCCGTCTGTTACGCTTGTCGACGAGAAGGAACGTACGTCAGAGCTGCGGGGAGACCATGGTCAGCATCCTCGATCGTGTCCGCGGGCAATCGGCACCGCAACCGAACGAGCCCGAACCAGAGCCGGAAGAGTTCTACAAGGAAATGACCCTCCAGGAGCACCTGGAGGAGTTGCGGCAGCGTCTGATCTTTTCTCTCCTCGCTGTTGCCGTCGGGTTCGTCATCGGGCTAGCTTTAGCCTTCCCGACGATGCGGCTGATTGTCCGCATGTCTGGGATTGAGCGTCTCTATGCGATCACCCCTACTGAGTCCTTCATCACCTACACGAAGGTCGCCCTGTATCTCGGCATCGGCTTCGCTATGCCGGTGATCGTCTACCAAATCGTGCGCTTTCTGGCCCCAGGTCTCACGCGCAAGGAGCGGCGGTATCTCTTCCGTGCGCTCCCCTTCGTTTCGGTCATGTTCGTCTCAGGTGTCGCTTTCGCTTTCTTTGTCCTCGTACCCCGCGCACTGACTTTTCTCTCTCACTTTGGCGGGAGCGTCTTCGAGGCCCAATTCCGCGCCGAAGAAGTGCTCTCCTTCTATATGACGCTCCTGCTCTGGGTCGGTATCGTCTTCGAGCTACCGATCGTCATCTTCATTCTGGCTAAGCTCAACATCGTCACTGCTAAACGCTTGGCCTCGCTTCGCAAGTTTGCGATTCTCGTCATCGCGGTCGCTGCAGCGATGATCACCCCGACACCCGACCCCTTCAACATGTTCCTGGTCGCAGCACCGATGTATCTGCTGTACGAGTTGGGCGTCTTGCTTGCTCGGTTCGCCAAGCCGGTGTAATGGCTCACCCCTCCAGTAGACCGAGTTCCTCTGGGCTGCGCGGGCGCACGTGAAGCGTCCGCTCGTTGCGGTAACGCACCAGTCCTGGAGCTGCTCCCGGGATACGCCGCACGTCACGCCGTCGCGTCACGTCGACCGCAACGTGCGTTCCCTCACGCCCCTCGCTGTACCATGCCGCGAGCGCTGCCGCTCGCTCAAGCACCTGCGGATCTTCGGGACCTGCCCATTGAATGATGACGTGTGCCCCAGCGAGCCCGCGCGCGTGCAGCCAGGTGTCGTCCGGACGAGCGACCGAGAATGTGATCCAATCGTTCTCCCTCGCATTTCGTCCGACCACGATTCGGTCGCCGCGCAATGTGCGCCAGATGCGGAGCTTGCGCTGTGTGCTGCGCTTCGGTGCACGGATTGCACTCGCTCCCCCTTCGGCAAAGCCGAGCTCTTGCCGCAGCACCTCGAGCGTCTCAGCCGAATCGGCAACGATCGCCAACGCTTCGAGCTGCCGCAAGAATTCGAGTTCCAAGCGGGTCGCTTCCAGTCGTGCCGGAACCTGCTCGGCAGCGGCCTTCGCCTTCCGGTAGCGCTCGAAGTAGGCCTGTGCATTCTCGATAGGAGACCGTTCTGGGTCGAGCGGGATCCGGAGATCGTCAACCACGAGTTCGCGTTGGCCCGGAACAAGTTCTCCAAGGGCCGCGAGAATCGCCTCACCCATTCGCCGCCACTGGTCTGCTTCGGCCGCACGTGCCTGCTCCTGCTCGAGCGCGCGGAGACGCGCCTCAACGCGTGCGCGCTCGCGCTCGATCGCCTCGAGGAGCTTCCTTCGCCGTTGGGCATACCGATCGCTCGCGAACTCTTCCGCCTGGGGACGCTCAGCAAAGAAACGTTCGATGGCGAGTGAGATTGTGGGGAACGTCTCCACGTCCAGCCCCTGGAGATACTGCAGTCGCACAGCAGCGAAGGCAACCGGCACGCCTCCGCTCCGGTAGAGCGTCGGTTCGAAGCACCGGGATTCCAGCGGCTCGAGGACGCTCGCCACAGCAGTGGCCAAGCGCTCGGGCAGCGTGGTATCGCCTCGCGCCTCGGTCACGGTCAGCGTGGAGACTCCGGTGGCGCGGAAAACCGCCTCCCGGGCCATCTGGGGACTGAAGCCAGCCAGATGCTGGACGAGCACGGTTGGGAGATCTGCGTCCGGGCGGACCTCCAAGAGGAGCGAAGCCACCGCCTCTGGTGTGAGACGCCGCGGGTCGCGCTTGAGTTGTGGCGGTGGTTCCTGGTAGGGGCGACCTGGCAATACTGGCCGCGCCGCGCTCATCGCTGGCGTCACCCGCTTCAGCGCGTCGAGGATGCGCCCATCGGCGCCGACCAGAATTGCGTTGCTGTGGCGGCCCATCAGCTCGATCACGAGCTCGGTCTCGACTGGGATACGCTCCACACCATTGCGGCGTTCTTCCACGAGCACGGTCGCGAAGCGGAGCCGTAAGATCCGCTCCAGCGGCACTTGCTCAACCGCTTCCAGGCGCGCACCACGGACGTATTTGCGCAACAACAGCAGGAACGGCGTGACCTGTTCCGGGTCTCCTGCGGGAACCGTACGCGAGAGGAAGAGACGCGGCTCTTGTGGACTTACGTCAATAACCACCCCCCAGCGCTGACCCGCGTAGAGCTCCAGCGCCACCCCGAGCGGTGCCGTCTGCACGACCTTTTGGACACGTCCACGAACCAGCGTGCGACGTAGTTCATCGGCCAGCGCAGCGATCGTCAGGATATCGAACACACTCTTGCCTCCGCATTCTGCTCCGACACTCAGCGGGAACTATGGCACAATCACCTTGAGCGACCAGGTGGTCGCGACAGGGTGGGAGCGGACGGCACGGGAGGTCGCGTCAGTGGCGGACGACCTCGGATTCAATACGCAGGCTGACGAACTTCTCGACGAACTCAGGCAGCGCGTCCGTCCCAAATTGATCGTCATCTCCGGCCCATCGGGCGTTGGTAAGGATACTGTCATCGAGCGGATGCGCCAGGCGCATCCTGACTTTTACTTCGCCGTCACTGCGACGACACGTCCACGACGTCCCGGCGAGATCGACGGCGTGCACTACATCTTTATGAACCGCGAGGAGTTCCTCGCGGCCCGCGAGCGCGGGGAGTTCCTCGAATCGGCCGAAGTGTACGGCCATCTCTACGGCGTCCCGAAAGAGCGGGTGCGGCGGGCACTGCGGAGCGGCAAGACGGTCGTCGTCAAGGTCGACGTCCAGGGCGCCGCCTCGATCCGCCGGATCATTCCGCAAGCGATCCTGATCTTCCTCGCCCCGCCCTCAATGGCCGAACTGATGCAGCGCTTGCGTGCTCGAAAGACCGACGACCCGGCGACACTAATGGAGCGGATCGCAACCGCCTCGCGCGAACTCGCCCAGGTCTACGAGTTCGACTACGTCGTCTTTAACGAGACAGACCAACTCGACCGGACACTGGCGACGATCGACGCCATCCTCATCGCCGAACAGAGCCGCGTCCACCAGGCCGAGATCGTCCTCTAGCAGCTCAGGAGGCAGCAGCCGTCACAGATTCCTCTTCTTCCTCGTCCGGGATGTACCGGAGCGTCGACCGATCCTCGATCCGGTCGATGAAGAGGATCCCATCCAGATGGTCGATCTCGTGCTGAAGCACCCGCGCCAAAAGCCCGCTGCCCTTGATCCGCACTTCGCGACCGTCAAGATCCAGGGCTTTCACGGTTACGTGCATGAAGCGCGGCACCTCACCGTACCAACCAGGAATACTCAGGCAGCCCTCAAGCCCGACTTGCCGGCCGCTAGCGCGCACGATCTCCGGATTGATCAGTGTGAGCTCGACCCCCGGATCTCCTTCCTCAACATAGTCCGGAGGGATGGAAACAACGATAATCCGGCGCAGCACACCGATCTGGGGCGCCGCCAGCCCGAGTCCGCGTGCCGCCCGCACTGTGTCCCAGAGATCCTGCACCAGTCGCCGTACCTCGTCGTCGACCGTTCTAATCCGCAGCGACTTCTGCCGGAGCCGTGGATCGCCTTCGGTGATGATTGTTCGCACTGCCATACGTTCCCGTTTCCTCACGCCTCACTATGAAGAAAGTATAGCCGCTCAGAGTAAGCTGACCGGATCAACGTCGACAATCCAGCCACCGTGCAGGGAAACCCCGGCAACGACCCGCGGGCCATCCGCTCCGCGGACCAAGAGCTGCCACTGGTAGAAACCGCGAATCCGACTCACAAATGCGGGAGTCGGCCCCAGGACCTCAATGTCCTGTGCAGCGCACCGTCGCGCCTCTGCGCGCAGGCGTTCGGCGACCTCTTCAGCAGCCAGCCGCCCTGCTATCTCGTCGCGGTGGCGAAGGAGGAGGCGCACTAGCCGTCGGAACGGTGGATAACCGTGTCGCTCCCGGAAGGCGAGCTCCTCCTCATAGAAGGTCTCGTAGTCCTGTCGGCTCGCTGCGCGGATCGCGTAGTGCTCCGGCGTGTAGGACTGGATAACGACATGCCCACGCGGAAGATGTCGGCCAGCCCGACCAGCCACCTGCGTGAGAAGCTGGAACGCTCGCTCAGCTGACCGGTAGTCCGGTAGATAGATAGCACTATCAGCGTGGACGATCCCGACCACAGTCACCGCTGGAAAGTCGAACCCCTTTGCGACCATCTGGGTGCCAACAATCACATCGACCTCGCGGCGCAGCACAGCCTGCAGCAGTCGCCGCGGGTCGGCACCTTGGCGCACCACGTCCTGATCCCAGCGGAGTACCCGTGCGGTGGGAAAATGTTGCCGCACTTCCCGCTCAATTCGCTGCGTCCCTGCCCCATAGTAGCCAAGTGTCGGTCGCCCACAAGCCGGACACGTTGTGCTTGGTAGACGCCGGAGATCACAGCGGTGGCAGATGAGCTGACGCCGATCGGCATGGAACACCAGCGGCACATCACAGAGCGGACAACTCTCCACGTGCCCACATGAGCGACATTGGACAAGCGTCGCCAGTCCCCGCCGGTTCATGAGGAGGAGCACCTGCTCACCGCTCTGCAACGCCTCGGCGATCGCCCGCAAGAGCGCCCGACTGAAAAGACCCGGATTGCCGAGTTGATGCTCGAGTCGCATGTCGACGACCTCGACCCGCGGCAGGGCAAGTCGTAATCGCTCCACCTGCCCCTGCCGGCCTAGTACCGCGGGGCCAACCCGTTCCCGCAGACGCACAAGACGCAGCCGATTGCTTGCGGCCTGATACATCGTCACCACGTCTGGCGTTGCGCTTCCCAGCACAAGCACCGCACGAGAGAGTTCAGCGAGCCGCTGCGCCACTGCTCGCGCGTGGTAACGTGGCGCCGGCTCCTGCTGCTTGTAGGCCGCTTCATGCTCCTCATCGACGACAATCAGCCCAATATCGCGCAGCGGCGCAAAGAGGGCCGAACGGGGGCCGACAACGACGTCGGCCCGCCCTTCTCGGATCGCTTCCCAGCTCGCCACTCGTTCCGCCTCGCGCAAGCCGCTGTGCAGGAGCACAGTCCGACCAGGAAACCGTGCTGCAACCCGCTGGACGACCTGGGTTGCCAGCGCAATTTCCGGCACCAGCACGATCGCTTGCCGGCCACGTCGGAGGCACTCACCGATCGCCCGTAAGTAGAGTTCTGTCTTCCCGCTGCCAGTCACGCCATGCAGGAGCACCGCCTGAGGAGGATCGCAGTCGAACGCCGCTCGGATCTCTTCCCAGGCACGCTGCTGTTCGGACGTGAGCGTCAGTGGTCGGTCGACCTCGCCGCTCGCAAGCGCCAGTGCGCTGCGTGGGAACTCGACCAACTCAACCGCTCCTCGCCTGACCAGTTCACGCACCATCGCTGGCGACAGCCCAAGCCGTCGCAGCTGTGCCTGCGGCAACAAGGCCCCCTCGTGTTCCGCTTGCCAGCGCACGATCGCCTCGTACGCTGCACGCATGGTCTCGTCTAACAAGGCCGGGTCGGGACGTGCGCGCAGGAACCGCTCGTAGGCAACACGCTGCACCGGTCGCACCACTGGAATCCGCTCGATCGTCCCCGCCTCGATCGCCCGTTCGACAACGTGCGCCAGCGATCGTCCGAGCGCGCGCCGCGCCTGCTCGAGGGTAAGCGGTCCTCGTCGGGCCAGGAGCTCGAGTAACTGCCGGTGCACAGATGAGATGCGCCCAGCCGGAACGATCCCGGTTGGCCGTAGCACGTACTCGACCCGCTGGGTCAGCCTCGGCGGCAGGAAAAGCGCGACCGCCTCCCAGAGCGTGCAGAGCGTCTCCTCGGCTAACCACTCGGCGAGTGCCCACTGCACCGGCGTCAGGGCGTACGCCGGTTCGACAGCGCCGACGAGTGGGCGAACAGTGAACGGGGGACGCTCATTGTGGAGCCGAGCCACGACGCCGAGCTGGACAGTGTCCCGCAGCGGCACCCATACTGCCTGGTAGAGCTGGATCTGCTCGACCAGGCCAGGTGGGACGAGGTAGGTGAGTACCGGGCGGCGCTCCCCCGGTTCCAACTCGAGGACGACGTCGGCGTACAGCTCCTCGCTCACCGTTCTCCCATCGACCCGCTGCGGAAAACGGTTGCCAGCTGGTCGGCTTGGGCAAAAAGGGCTGGAGTTCCGCCGGTGTGAAGAAAGACGAGCGTTTCGCCCGGAGTAACCTCTCCGCGACGTACTTGCCCGACCAGCGCTGCCATCGCCTTGCCAGTGTACACGGGATCCAGCACAAGCCCCTCGGTTCGTGCCGCCAGGAGAATCGCCTCCAGCGTCTCGGAACTCGGCACACCGTAGCCCGGCCCAACCCAGCGGTCGTCGACGACGATCTCCTCCGGCACGATCCTGACGTCGAGACCAAGGAGCGCCGCGGTCTCGCTGGCAAGCGTGGCAACCCGCTCACGGATCGCCAGCGCATCGTCTTCGACTGCCACACCGACGACATGAAAGGGCGAACCGAGGAGCTTGGCACCCAGCGCGAGACCCGCGTGCGTCCCGCCCGATGTCGAGGTCGCGAGATACACCCGTGACGCCTGGATCCCCCGCTCGACGAGCTGTTCAGCGAGCTCCAACGCAGCGCGCACGTAGGCTACCGCACCAACTGGTGTCGAGCCGCCCGTGGGGATGACGTATGGTCGCTCATGACGCTGCTCGAGCTCGCGAGCCAGGCGCTCGAGCAGTGCTCGGCGTGCTGTACGCTCAGCGACAAGATGCACCTCAGCACCAAAGAGATGGTCAAGCAACAGGTTTCCCTGTAGAGGCGGATCAGGTTCCAGGCTGTTCAGAACCAGGAGACATCGCAAGCCAGCCCGTGCCGCAGCCGCAGCAGTCTGCCGACAGTGGTTAGACTGTGCTGGCCCCTCAGTCAGGACGACAGTCGCTCCACGGGCTCGTGCATCGCCGATGAGGTACTCCAGCTTCCGTGTCTTGTTCCCGCCGAGCGCGAGTCCTGTGAGGTCGTCACGTTTGACAAGGACACGCACATCCCCGAGGACTCTGCTCAGGCTTGGTGCTTCCTCGAGCGGCGTGGGGAGTTGAGCGAGCGGGAAACGTGGCAGTGCAGCAAGACGCATCCATTCACCTCCTCTTTTCTGGTGATCGCCTCGCTTGGAAAGACGAGCCAGCGTGGCCGATAATCGCCTGCGGTGAGCCGAGAGCGCTTGAAGGAGGCAGGACGATGGCTCGGCGGACACTGACGATTGAAGAAGAGTATCGCGCCAAGCACCCCACCTCACAGGCCCGCTACGAACGGGCTCTCCGCGACTTCCCCAGCGGCGTCACCCATGACGTCCGCTACCAGAAACCGTTCCCCCTCTATGTCGCGCACGCGAGCGGCTCCCGCAAGTGGGACGTCGACGGGAACGAGTTGATCGACTACACCATGGGGCATGGTGCACTCCTCCTCGGCCACGCTCATCCCGCGATCGTGGAAGCCGTCCAGGTGCAGATCCGCCGCGGTACCCACTATGGGGCGGGCCATGACCTCGAACTCGAGTGGGCTGAGCGGATCCGCCTGCTCAAGCCCTCGTGCGAGCGGGTCAAGTTCACCGCCTCCGGGACGGAAGCGACCCTCCTTGCGCTCCGGCTCGCCCGCGCCTACACCGGCCGGGAGAAGATCCTGAAGTTTGCTGGGCACTTCCACGGATGGCAGGATTACGCCTTACCCGGCGAAAAGCCGCCCTTCACGGAGACAGCGATCCCGGGAGTTCCACGGGCCGTGCTCGACACGGTCGTCGTTGCTCCGGTCAACGATCTCGACTTCGTCGAGCGCCGATTGGCCGAGAAAGACATCGCGGCTGTGATCCTGGAACCGAGCGGTGCCTCCTGGGCCTCGATCCCTCTCCCGGAAGGCTTCCTGCATCGGCTGCGTGAACTCACCGAGCGCACTGGAACACTCCTCATCTTCGACGAGGTCATCACCGGTTTCCGCTGGTCTCCAGGCGGAGTCCAAGGCCTCCTCGGCATCCGCCCCGACCTCACGACGATGGCGAAGATCGTCGCCGGAGGGCTACCAGGTGGTGCTGTCGGCGGCCGTGCCGATATCATGGCACTGCTCGAGTTCCGTGACGATCCAGAGTGGAATCGGCGACGCGTCGCGCACCCAGGGACGTTCAACGCGAACCCGCTGTCGGCGGCTGCTGGTTGTGCCTGCCTCCAGTTAGTCGCTGACCCAGCCGTTCAACGGCACGCCGATGCCATGGCGGCACGCCTCCGCCGCGGCATGAACCAGGTACTTGTCACCCACGGCATTCCGGGCTTCGTGTGGGGCGAGAGCTCTGTGTTCCATATCGCGCTCGGCCATACCTGCACCAACCAGCGCGGAGAGGACATCCGCATGCCGGAGGGGGTCTCTCCGATCGTGCTCAAGACCGGAATGTCACCAGCGCTCGCCACGACACTCTACCAGGCCATGGTAAACGAGGGGGTTGACCTCTTTCACGGTGGCGGGCTCCTCAGCGTCGCCCATACGCCCGACGATATCGACCGGACGGTCGAAGCGTTCGAGCGTGCCCTCGTGCGCATGCGCGACGAGGGTTGGTTCGACCAGACGTCGTGAGGAGCCCACTCCTCAGCCACTCGTCCGGCGTGCCATCGCGACCTGCGCGAGCCCGACTGGTGTCCGCCAGTCGGGACGGCGCGGATCGATTCCGCGCACGATATCGTGGTAGAGCCGCTCCAACGCGCGCGTCACCGCCCCTGGTTTGCCATCGCCGATCACATAGTGATCGATTTCGCCCACGACCGTGATCTCAGCCGCCGTCCCGCAAAGGAAGACTTCTTCGGCGATGTAGAGCTCGGTGCGGTCGACCGGACGTTCCTCAATGGTGAGCCCGAGTTCCTCGCGGGCAAGCCGCAAGAGTGCGTCACGAGTGATACTTTCCAAAATGCTCTGGGTAATATCAGGAGTTATCAGCTTCCCATCGCGGACCAGCATGATGCAGGCCCCTGGCGCCTCAGCTACTTTCCCCTCCGCATTGAGAAGAATCGCCTGGTCATATCCGTCCAGAATCGCCTCCATCGCAGCTAACTGCCCATTGCGGTAGTTCGAAATGTTCTTCACTCGCGGAGGCATCACGTCGTCACTGATCCGTCGCCAGGAGCTGACCTTGGCACGAACGACTTTCCCAGAAAGCAGATGCGAGGGCATCGGACGGGTCGTGATGTACAGGCCTGACTCTTCAGAGAACCCGCTCAGTGTCTTCGGCCCCGCAGCTCGATAAGCAACTGGCTGAATATACGTGTCCTCGCAACACTCGTTCGCTCGCAGAAGCTGCAGGATCGCCTCACTCAGCTCACCAATGCTCCAGCGCGGTGCGAGCCGCACCAGTCGCATCGAGCGGAGCAGGCGCTCCAAATGCTCGCGGAGCCGAAACACGTACGCTTCGCCCGTCTCGGCGTTCCAGTACGCACGGATCCCCTCGAAGACCGCACCAACCGTCGACCAGCCAAGTTCCGTCACATGGACGGTCGCCTCTTCCCACTGTACCTGCCGACCATTCCACCAGAGAAAGCGGGGATGTGTCTCGCTCACCGCGCCCTCCTCGTCCCGGACCTCGATCGCCAGAAAATCCGACGGAACTGCGCTCCGCAGCACTCCTTCGCGCAGGATCGCCGGCCATCATAGCATGGGCAGCGGGAGACCGGTAAGGGGGTATCTTCACATCCTGCCCAATCCGAGGCACCATTCCGCCGCTAGGCAGACTGCTATGGATGAGCACGCTTCTGAGAGGCTCCCGACAGCCACCGTCCCAGTGGCTTGATCATCTATCTCACCCTGGGAGAGGGGGCATGCCTCACGCATCGTTTGCAGGGACGATGCTTCACCCAGGACCCGTGGGAGAGTGGCACACGACGTTCACCGGCCTGGAGAGCGAGAAATTGGATGTAGTCCCGCGGAGGAGATCCGGCGGCGTCAGTACTCATTCACAGCACCTTACTCGGAAGCATAGCCGCCTTATCCGATCGTGTGGCACAAACAGCCACTACATGCCTTTCCTTGCCGACAGACAGTCTCAATCCTCGCCTCTGCTCGTTACTCTCTGACCATCGATTCACTAGGCATTGTGGTCACAACGGTACACTGCTGATCGACCGACGAGAAGACGGCACCGTACCCACAGTCGAGTACCCACCCAGAAATCTGTTGGGCTCCACCACCGCACCTTTCGGTCGAGAAGGCACGAAGGGCCAGGTCATGAGTGCTTGAACTTGACTGAGTGGTACCGATCAGCCGGGCGGACATGCGGGAATCATCATTCAGTTGGCCTCTGCCCTTGTACGTCGCGTGGAGTTCCCGGGCTCTGCCGTGCCCGCCTTGCCCAACAGAGATGGCGGAGTGAACAACTATGTCAGAGTGGGAGCGAACAGTGATCCGGCCCGCTCCTACCAGTGGACAATACCAGGATCCATTAGCCTGATCGTTGACGGACCACGACGTTACTCAGGAAACGACTGAAGAGTGCGCCAGGGCCGACGAGCATTCCGTCCCGCGCACGCGGCAAGCTCACCACCCATGGCTGGACGAGAAAGCTCGCGGCAGGATGAACGACAGGGATCGCAACACTGTCCCCTTGAATCACTAACTCACACTGCCGATAAGCACCAAGCCGTCGCGAGAGTTCCGTCTCGCCGCGGGCCAGCGCTAAGAATCGCTCCAGTTCATCGCTCGACCAGCGCAGTCCCTGTAACGCCTTCCGCTCACGGGAGAAGAGCCACTCGTAGAGCGCCGCGCCGTCGGGAAATGGGAACGGCCAGCGCCACCAGAGGAGCTGAAAGGCTCCGTCACTGACCGCGCGCACCCACGCCTGCCCCTCCAGGCGCTCGAGCTCGACCCCAACGCCCAAATTCACCGCCAGCTGAGCAATGACGTCCTGCAGAACTGCTTCCTCCACCGGCGAACTCGACGCGGGAGCGGTGACCCGGAGCAGAGGCGCCGCCCGCTCACGGAACGGTTCCCAAGTTTGGTAGGCCTCCAGCGGTGCAAAGCGGTGCATCTCCTGCAGGCTGGCGTCCTGTACAAACCCCGGCACCCCCGGCGGGACAAGCGTCACAGCCGGCTCGACTGCGCCGTAGACAAGCTGACGGAGTCGCTCTCGATCAATTGCTCGGCTGAGCGTCCGGCGGAACTCCACTTGGTCAAACGGAGGAGCGTCAGGTTGCACGATCAGGAACCAGGTCTCCGGCAAGATACTTCGTTGCAGCCGTTCGAGCAGGCTTTCGTCGCTCGTAACCTCCGGTAGGAGTTCCTGCGGAACGGCTGCAAAATCCACCCGCCCCTGAAAGAAGGGGAGCAGTGGCTCGTTGGGCTGTGCCACCATGACCATACAGCTGTCGAGAGCGAGAGCGGGACGATTCCAGTAGTATGGATTCGGCGAAAGCACGTACCCCGAACCACGCTCCCATGAGATGAGCCGAAACGGACCATTGGAGACGCAGCGACCAGCCTCAGTCCAGCTGTTCCCCCAACGTTCGACAGACGGACGATGTGCCGGGAGAAACCCAGGGGTGCCGAGAATCCACAGGAAGTAGCCAGCGGGACGTTCCAACTCTACCTCAAGTGTCCAATCATCCAGAGCGTGGACGGCTAGTGCCTCCGGGGGCAGCAGCCCCTGGCGCACAGCGCGTGCATTGCCGACGACATCAAGGAGCTCCGCCTGCGGCGCGGGTTGCGCCGGATCCAGCATGCGTTGCCAGGACCAGACGAAGTCTGATGCCCGCACCGGATCGCCATTCGACCAGCCAGCGCTCATGCGTCGGAGTGTGAACACCCAGCGTGTACCATCGGCTGAGATGTCCCAACGTTCTGCCCAATCTGGTCGCACGTCATAATCTGGCGTCAAACGGACGAGTCCTGCAAAGAGCTCCGGTTCACCTCCACAAGCGGGATCAGCGTTGAAGTCATGACTCCGTGGTTCGTTGAGTTGCAGACGGACGAAGATCCGTGCAGACTGCGGCGTTGATGTCGCACGCGGTGTCGGTGTTAGACGGGGTGTCGGCGTCAACACCGGGGTCGGAACCGGTGTAGGACGAGTTGTCGTCGTTGGCGTCACAGCAGGAAGAGTGGTCGGAGTCGGAGCCGGCTCGTTCCGACGACAGGTAAAGAGCAGCAGACCGGTGCCTAACAGAGCGAGCTGGCGCCGGGTCAGCCGCAGCGAAGGCCATCGCGTATTGGTGGGCCGGTCGCCCACGAAGCTCGTCCTCCCGATGGCTCAGGGCAGGCGAATCTCTGCGCCTGCCCCCTCGCCAGCGAGGAAGGCACGGGCTGCGGCGCCGTAGAGTCCGGTATCGTCCCCAAGCGCCGAGCGCCGCACCTCCACATGTTCAGCGATGTAGTGGATCGCGTAGACCGGCAACCAACGGCGGAGCGGCTCAAGCAGGAGGTCGCCAGCTCGCGCCACACCACCGCCAATGACGATCAGCTGCGGATTGAACACATTCACCAGTCCGGCGAGCCCAGCGGCAAGCGCTCGGGCTGCACCTTCGAGGATCGCGCGCGCTCCTGCATCACCGTGTTGCGCAGCCTCGACCACATGCGCCGCCGTCACCGGCCCATCGCCAGCCAGCTCTCGTAGGAACTCCGAGCGGCCCGAGCTGATCAGGGCTTCGCCGTCGCGCGCAAGCGCCCATCCACCGATGTACGCCTCGATACAACCAACGCCGCCGCAGTGACAGCGAGGACCATTTGGATCGACCGGCACATGCCCAACCTCGGTGCCAAGTCCACGTACCCCTTCGACCAGCTGACCGTGCGAGATGATTCCGCCTCCGACCCCCGTCCCCAACATGATGTGGATCAGGTGGCGGCACCCTTTGGCAGCACCGAACAGGGCCTCACCCAGCGCCGCACCATTTCCATCGTTCCCGAGTACGACCCGCCGCCCAAGTCGCTCTTCCAGCAACCGACGCAACGGCACGTGCTGCCAACCCACCAGGTTCGGCGCGAATAACACCACACCACTGGCTGGCTCCAGCGGCCCGGGGGCAACCACTCCTACCGGCACCGAGCGATCGACTCCTGCCTCTGCTGCTACTTGGTCAACCAACCGCACAATTCGCTCCACAACCGCCAGAACGCCGTCACGCGCCCCTGTTGCGGTCGTGTGATGATGGACGAGCGTCCCATCACGACGGACCAGCGCTGCGCGCAGGTTTGTCGCGCCAAAGTCGACCGCGATGACCGCGTCCATTCAGTCCCCCGCCTCGCTGCTCAGTCGAACAGCCGGTAGCGGACGAGCGTCGCCAACACGGTCAGGCCGTCACGCCAGGTGATCTTCTTCCCTTCCCAATACTCGCGACCATTGTAGGAGATCGGCACTTCGTAGATTCGATAGCCGCGCTTGAGGATCTGGGCAGTGATCTCCGGGTCGAACCCCCAGCGGTCACTGCGCAGCCGGAGTTGCCGGGCCACCTCAGCGGTGAAGACCTTATATCCCGTCTCCATATCGGTCAGTGTGGTGTCGTAGAGCACGTTCGCGACGAAGGTCAGGAACCGGTTCCCGACCCAGTGCCAGAAGTACATCGCCTTGTGCTCGCCGAGGAAGCGCGACCCATAGACCACCTGGCTACGCCCCTCCACGATCGGGCGGAGAAGCCGCGGATAGTCGCGTGGATCGTATTCCAAGTCGGCGTCCTGAACGATCAGGACATCACCTGTCGCAGCTTGGAGGGCCGAGCGGATCGCTGCACCTTTCCCGCGATTTACTGGATGGAGGATTAGGATGAGGTCGCGCGACTGTGCCGCTTCTTCCTTCAAGTACTCGCGTGTGCCGTCTGTGGAGCCATCGTCGACCACCACCAACTCGCGCTCGTAGGGAAGCTCCACCGCCCGAACGCGCCGCAGTACTTCCCCGATCGTCCGCACCTCGTTGTACACCGGGATCAAGACCGAGAGGCGACGGATCGACCGGGGCGCACTCATCGCGTCCTCCATCCACTTCTTTCAGAGGATGAACTTGCTCAAGTCTTCGTCCGCGACGATCTGGCCGACGCGCTGTCGCACGTACTCGGCATCGATCCGTACCGTCTGACCAGCCAACTCCGGTGCCCGGAAGCTCACGTCCTCGATGACCTTCTCCATGATCGTCGCCAGACGCCGGGCACCAATGTCCTCCGCTCGGCTATTGACCAGGGCAGCGAGCCGGGCGATCTCCCGCAGCCCGTCGTCTGTGAACTCGAGCTCCACCCCCTCGACCCGCAGGAGCTCGCGGTATTGCCGCGTGAGGGCATTCTCCGGAACCGTGAGGATGCGGTAGAGGTCATCCTCTGTCAAGCGATGGAGCTCAACCCGAATGGGAAACCGTCCCTGGAGCTCCGGGATCAGGTCCGACGGGCTCGCATTGTGGAAGGCACCGGCGGCGATGAACAGAATGTGGTCGGTGCGTACTGGCCCGTAGCGCGTCATGACCACCGAGCCTTCGACAATTGGCAAGAGATCTCGCTGCACCCCCTCGCCGGAGACATCCGGCCCGTATTCACCGTCCTTCGTGATCAACTTGTCGATCTCATCAATGAAGACGATCCCACTCTCCTCGGCCCGCTTGATCGCCGCCTCGACGACCGCATCGAAGTCGACCAGCCGCTGTGCTTCCTGCTGCGTCAAGATGCGTCGCGCTTCACGGATCGAGACACGCCGCGTCCGGCGCCGTGTCTGGAGCGACTCGAGCAGTTCCGCGACTGTGTCCTGGAATTCGTCGAGATCAACCCCACCATTCTCCGCGTACGGCGTGACGAAGAGATCGAACTCGGTCTCGAGGTCGAGCTCGATTGTCTCGTCTTCTAGTCCATCGCGCGCGAGCAGATCAAGCAAGCGCCGCCGCTCGCGAGCCATCCGCCGTTCGCGCTTGCGCCGCTCCTCCGGAGGCTCGCTTTGGCTGTCGGACTCGTCTTCTTGCCCATTCCGCTTCGCGCGCCGCCGTTCGCGCTGTTCGACGAGCAGATCGACGAGCCGCTGCAGTGCAGCCCGGGAAGCTTCCTCACGAACCGCTTCCAGGCGCTCGCCATGGAGCATGCTGATGCTCACTTCGACGAGCTCGCGGATGATCGACTCCACGTCACGCCCGACGTAGCCAACCTCGGTGAATTTCGTCGCCTCCACCTTGACGAACGGTGCATCGACCAGCTTGGCGACTCGCCGGGCGATCTCGGTCTTGCCGACGCCAGTGGGGCCAATCATCAGAATGTTCTTCGGCACAATGTCGCGCCGGAGTTCCTCTGGCAGCTGCTGCCAGCGCCAGCGGTTGCGAATCGCGATCGCGACCGCGCGCTTTGCCTCCTCCTGGCCGACAATGTACCGATCCAGCTCGGCGACGATCTCGGCCGGAGTCAGCGGAATGGTGCCCCGTTCAGGGCGAACGTTCGGTGTCGTCAACGTGTTCATCGGCCTCACGCTCTGGTGGTGCGGTGAGAATTGTCACCGCGTGATTGGTATAGACACAGAGGTCGGCGGCCACCTCCATCGCAGCGCGCGCAATCTCCGCCGCGCTCATCCGCGTGTGTCGCAACAAGGCACGGGCTGCGGCCGCAGCGTAGGGCCCACCTGTCCCAATCGCCGCGATTCCGTCGTCCGGTTCGATAACATCGCCGTCACCCGAGATCATCAGGAGTTGGCGAGGATCAGCCACGAGCAGCTGGGCCTCCAGCCGCCGCAAGTAGCGGTCCGTCCGCCACTCCTTCGCCAACTCGACTGCGGCACGACGGAGATCACCGTCGCATGCGCGCAGTTGCTGCTCGAACTTCTCGAACAGCGTCAACGCGTCAGCGACAGCGCCCGCGAATCCCGCCAGCACTCGCCCACCGGCGAGGGCACGGATCTTCCGCGCGTGGTGCTTGAGCACCACGTCACCTGCCGTCACTTGGCCATCTCCGGCGACGGCAACCTGTCCATCCCGGAGGACACCCAGGATGGTCGTCCCGTGCCGGACTCCGCCCTCGCGCACGCTCCGTGCCTCCTGCGGCCGGGGTGGCCGTCAACCCTTCAAGTATACCCCCACTCAGGCCTCAACCGGTGCCGCTTCTTCGGCTGGTTGGTAGCTACACGAGTTGCAGCGGATCGTCTCCTGCCCACGCCGCACGGTCACCACCAGCACGCCACCGCACTGCGGACACCGCTCACCAGTCGGGCGTTCCCAGCTCACAAAGCCACAGTCCGGGTAACGGCTACAGCCGTAGAACGTGCGGCCCTTCTTACTGCGACGAACGACGATCTCTCCCTCACCGCACTGCGGACACTGTACCCCGACCTTCTCGAGTAGTGGCCGCTTGTTCTTGCACTCCGGAAAGCCGGAGCAGGAGAGGAAGCGGCCGAACCGGCTCTCCTTAATCACCATCGGCCGTCCACACAGTTCACATGTTTCGTCAGTTGGTTCATCGGCAACGCGCACCCGTTCCATCGTGCGCTCCGCCTCTTCCACCTGACGATGGAACGGCTCGTAAAACTGCCGCACAACCGGCACCCACTCCCGCTCTCCAGAGGCGATCTCGTCCAGCTCTTCCTCCAGACGAGAGGTGAAACCGATATCGACCACGTCGGGGAAGTGCTGCACTAAGAGATCGGTGACAAGGATCCCCAACTCGGTCGGCACGAGTTTGCGGTCTTCGACAACGACGTAGCGTCGCTGTTTGAGCGTCTCGATCGTCGGCGCATAGGTGCTTGGCCGCCCGATCCCGAGTTCCTCCAGCGTCTTGACGAGTGTCGCTTCGGTATACCGCGGCGGAGGCTGGGTAAAGTGCTGCTCCGGCCGCACCGTGAGCAGCCGCAGTACCTCTCCCTCGCGGAGCGGTGGCAACGGCCGCTGGTCGAGTTCGTCGCTCTCCTCCTCGTCCCGCCCCTCACGGTAAACCGCTAGGAAGCCTGGGAAGCGGATGACCGAGCCGGTCGCACGGAGGAGATAGGGCGCGTCCGCTGCACCCAGCTCCGGCCCAGCACCGATTTCGACCGTCACCGTGTCGTAGACCGCGTTCGCCATCTGACTGGCGATGAAGCGCTCCCAGATGAGCCGGTAAAGCTGGTACTGCTGCGGCGTGAGATACCGCCGCACTGACTCCGGATCGCGTGCTGGGTCGGTCGGGCGGATCGCCTCGTGCGCTTCTTGCGCACCTTTAGCCTTCTTGGTGTAGACCGGCGGCCGCTCGGGCAGGAACTCCATACCCCAGCGTGCCGCGATCACCTCACGTGCCCGCTGTTGTGCTGAAGCAGCAACCTGCGTCGAGTCGGTGCGCATGTAGGTGATGAGACCGACGCTGCCCTCTGGCCCGAGCTCCACACCTTCGTAGAGCTGCTGGGCCAACTGCATCGTCAGGCTCACCGGGAAGCGCAACTTGCGACCCGCCTCCTGCTGGAGCGTGCTGGTGATGAAGGGCGGCGCAGGGCGTCGCTGCTTCTGCCGTTCCTTAACCGAGACGACCCAGTAGTGCGCCTTTTCCAGCTCGCGCGCCACCGCGCGAGCCACCTCTTCATTAGGAAGTTCCGGCTTCTCCCCACGCACCCGGGCCAGCACAGCAGTAAAGCTCGAGGGCTCATGTTGCCCATTCGCTTGAGGCAACAGATCGACCTCGATCGTCCAGTATTCCTGTGGGGCGAATGCTTGAATCTCACGCTCACGCTCCACGATGAGCCGCAGAGCGACCGACTGGACACGCCCCGCCGAGAGTCCACTCTTCACCTTACGCCACAGAAGCGGGCTGATCTCATATCCGACCAGCCGGTCGAGCACACGCCGCGCCTGCTGCGCATTGACCAGCCGCATGTCAATCCCACGCGGGTGCGCCAGCGCCTCGCGGATCGCCTCTTCGGTGATTTCGTGGAACACGATGCGCCGAATCGGCTTGCCGTGTGCCTGTGTCGCCTCGATCAGATGCCAGGCGATTGCCTCCCCTTCACGATCGGGGTCGGTGGCCAGGATTAACTCCCGAGAGCGTTGGACACTCTCCCGGAGTTCCTTGACGACTGGCAACTTCTCCTTGAGGATCGTGTAGGTTGGCTGGAAGTCCTGCGCAACATCGACGCCGAGCTTGCTCTTCGGCAAGTCACGCACGTGCCCCATCGAGGCCTTCACGGCAAACTCTGGCCCAAGGAACCGGCTAATGGTCCGCGCCTTAGCCGGCGACTCAACGATGACAAGCGCCTTGCCATCGACACTTGTCGCCCGCTCTGCGCTGCGTGCTGCCGGCTTTGTCGCCTGACCCTTCTTCGTTGTTTTCCGTGTCGTCTTGGTCGCCATTGTCCCCCTCTGAGATTGTTCGGCAGCCAGGATACTCACCGTGAGATCACAAGAGATCCTGCCGCCCGAGTTGTTCGAGTTGACGCACAATCTCTCGCACATCTTGTGCACGAGAGCGATGCGCGACAAGCAGCACGTCGTCGGTGTCGACGACCACCAGGTCCTCGACGCCCAGCATCACCACCAATCGACGGCCGCCATAAATGAGCGTAGCACGCGTGTCCAGTCCAAGGTGCTCACAACCGAGCACGACCGAATCATCAGCGTCATCTGCAAGGAGTTCCGCGAGGCCGTGCCAGTCACCGAGATCGGCCCACCCGAACTCGGCCGGCACAACCGCCACCTCGCTCGCGCGCTCCATGATGCCATGGTCAATCGTTACCTCGGGTACAGTCGGCCAGAGTTCCTCAAGACACCGCTGTCCCTCTGGTGTGCCCCAGCACGCCGCAATCGCAGAAAGCGGAGCATGCACGTCCGGAAGCAGTTCTCGCAGCGCTTCGAGGAACACATCGACCCGCCACAGGAACATGCTCGCGTTCCAACAGTACTCACCAGAGCGGACATAGGCTTCGGCCGTCTTTCGATCCGGCTTTTCTTTAAACTGACACACACGGTGGACAGTGAGATCGTCTGCAGTGAAGAGCGGCTCGCCGATGCGGATGTATCCATACCCGGTTTCCGGATAGCGGGCCGGCACACCAATGGTCACCAGGTAGCCCTCGCTCGCGGCCCGCAGCCCAGCACGCACCGCACGCCGAAACGCCTCCGGTTCGGCGACAAAATGGTCGGCCGCGAAGGAGCCCATGAGCGCCTGCGGTGCATGCCGCGCCACGAGGAACGCCGCCAACCCGATAGCCGGTCCGGTACCGCGCGGCGCAGGCTCGGCGATCACCTGCTCGGCCGGGAGCTCGGGGAGCTGCTCGCGTACCGCCGTCACATGTGCTGCTCCCGTCACGACGAAACAGTGTTGCGGTGCAACAAGCGGCCGCAGACGCTCCCACGTTGCCTGCAACATCGACTGAGGCCCGGGAAGTGGCAAGAGAAACTTCGGCCGGTTCCGTCGACTCGCCGGCCACAGACGCGTCCCGCTCCCGCCGGCTGGAATGACCGCCCACATCATCGCTTTCCCCCTCTCGCCAGTACGGGCCCAGCGAGCGCATAGTGTTGCGCCCCGAGATGCGTCACGAGTCCTTCAAGCTGCAGCTCCAGCAGCAACGCGCTCAGTTGTGCGATCCCAAGTCCGAGTTCGGCTGCCAACTCGTCGATATGCTTTGCTTCCCTTCCGAGCGCCGCAATGACCGGCCGGGCCGCTTCGGGAACACGCGGGGCGACCGGCAAGGCCAGTTGCCGCGCTTCGAGCTGCAGATCCTCCAGTACGTCCCGCGCTGTCCCGACCGGCGTCGCTCCCTCGCGGAGCAGCCGGAGGATGCCAGACGTTCCCACCGAGAAGATTGGCCCAGGTACCGCATAGACCGCACGGTTCTGATCGAGCGCGAAGTTGGCAGTGATCAGCGCCCCGCTGCGCTCTGGTGCCTCCACAACCACCACCCCAAGCGACAAGCCACTGATGATCCGGTTGCGCACTGGAAAGTTACCCGCATGCGGCGGCGTGCCCGGCAAGAACTCCGTCACCAGCGCTCCATGCTCGACAATACGCTGGGCGAGCCCCCGATGTCCGGCCGGATACACGACATCAATTCCCGTGCCTAACACCGCGATCGTCCGTCCTCCTGCCTCGAGCGCCGCTTCGTGTGCAGCTCGGTCAATTCCCCGCGCCAGCCCGCTCACCACTGTCACCCCAGCCTGCGCAAACTCCGCAGCAAACACGCGCGCGACCTGAACGCCGTAGTTCGAGGCCTCACGCGTACCAACGAGCGCGACCGCACGCACGTCACGAGGCTCGAGTGTGCCGCGGACAAAGAGCGCCAGCGGTGGACTGGCGATTTCGCGCAGGAGCGGCGGATACTCTTCATCTGGATAGACGAGTACCTGAGCACCGGCCTGAGCTGCCTGTTGCAGCACCTTCTCTGGTAAGCCGCTCCGACGAGCCGCGAGCAGGCGGGCGAGAGGCCCCTCGGGAAGACCGAGTGCACGGAGCTCTGCCTCGGGTGCCTGCCAAGCTGCTAGCGCGCTGCCGTACTGCTCGAGTAGTCGCTCGAGCCACCGCAGACTCACTCCCTCGATTGCATGGAACCCAATCCAGGCTGTACGTTCGTCCACCGCGCCCCTCCGGACGTGTGCCGAATCCTACCAGCAGCCAGATTGCCGCGTCGACGCCGGAAGCTGCTCTTCCCTTGGTACACTCCTGTTCTGGGAGGAGTAGCGTGACACGCATCTTGCTCGTCGAAGACGACGAGACGCTCCAGGTGGCCATCCGTTACAACCTCGAACGGGCTGGCTATGAGGTCACCGTCGCAGGTGACGGTGAGACCGCGCTCGAGACCGCGAGCACGCTCCGGCCCGATGCAGTCATTCTCGATATCATGCTGCCGGGTCTCGACGGGTTTGAGGTCTGCCGGCGCCTGCGTGCGCAAAGCGCGGTACCAATCCTTATCCTCACCGCGCGTGACGACGAGTTCGATCGCGTTCTCGGGCTTGAACTCGGAGCGGACGACTATCTCACCAAACCGTTCTCAATGCGCGAACTCGTGGCACGTGTGAAGGCACTTCTGCGACGACGCGAACTCCTTGCCCGCGAGTTGGCAGGCGAACCCTCTGCCAGCGAGGTGCTGACGCTCGGACCACTCCGGATCGACTTTGCCGCTCGCCGAGTGTGGCGAGGTACTCGCGAGGTGACACTGAAGCCCCGCGAGTTCGAGCTTTTGGCATACCTGGCGCGTCACCGCGACCGGGTCTGTCGCTCGGAGGAACTCCTCCGCGCCGTCTGGGGCTATGAGACGTTCGGCGACTACCGAACGCTCGCGGTCCACATCCACGGGCTCCGCGAAAAGCTCGAGGACGATCCGCGTCACCCACGCCTCATCGAAACGGTACGTGGGGTAGGTTATCGACTGACGACAAGCCACCTCAAGCCAAGCCGATGCTAACGGTGTCACGATCTCGTCACCACTCCCTCTCCTGGATCTGTTACGCTTCCCGATGGGTACACAGCGATGCTGACCATCCTGCTCGCAACAATCATCGGTTTGCTTGTCGGCGCCTTCCTCGCCTGGCTCTGGCAACGATGGACGCTCCGAGCACGGCTTGAGGCGACTCTTCGCGCGTTGCGTCTCCGTCATCCGACCGCAACGCCGTTGCAGCGCCCTCTGCTTGGCGAGGATCCACTCGAATCGCTCCTCGCACAGCTCGATGAGGCACTGCAAGGGCTCGAACATACCTTGGAGCAAGCACGCGCTCGCCAGACGCAACTAGCCGCGCTTTTCGATCATCTTAGCGACGGCGTTGTCCTTGTTGATCCGGAAGGGAGCGTTGTCGGATTGAACCGGGCCGCCCGCAGCCTGCTCGCTGGCAGTCGGGACGGCGCCATCGGCCGACCATATCCAGAAGTTCTGCGTGACTACGAACTGAACGAACTTGTCAGCCAGGCGCTCCGTGAGCAGTCGCCGCCACCCGGCCGCTTTGTGGAGCTCGGCCGGCCCCGGCGTACCGTCCAGGCACAGGCTTCCGTCCTCCACGGCGCTGACCGCCCACTCGTCACACTCGTTCTCCGTGATATCACTGAGCTCCGCCGCACCGAGACGATTCGACGTGACTTCGTCGCCAACGTCTCCCACGATCTCCGCACGCCGCTCGCCGCGCTGCAGGCGCTGGTTGACACGCTGCTCGACGGAGCACTCGCTGACCGGGAAGTGGCTGAAGACTTCTTGCGACGGATTGCAACCGAGGTTGAACATCTGACACGTCTGGTGAACCAGCTGCTGGAGTTGACCAAAGCCGAGAGTGGCCAACTGCAACTTACTCGGGTATCAACCGATCTAGCCGAGTTGGCACGCTCGACGCTTCGACGGTTCGAGCCCCGTGCCGCAGCGAAGGCGATTACCCTCGACCTCCACGCCCCACCCGATCTCCCGCTCGTCTCGTGCGATCCTGACCGCATTGGGCAAGTACTCTCGAACCTCTTGGACAACGCGCTCAAGTTCACGCCGGAGGGCGGCCGCATCACTGTCGAGCTCTCACGCCAGGAGAACGAGCTCGCCGTCCGCGTCCGGGATACTGGCCCAGGAATCCCAATCGAAGAACTCGATCGCATCTTCGAGCGCTTCTTTAAGGGCGACCGCGCCCGGACAAGTGCTGGAAGTGGGCTTGGACTTGCCATTGTGAAGCATCTGGTGCAGCTCCACGGTGGACGCGTCTGGGCCGAAAGCCCACCTGGTGGCGGTGCGGTGGTCGGCTTCACGCTGCCTCTTCAGCCATCCTGAAATGCAACGAGATCGCCACACATCCGTGTGGAAAGCCGCTATCCTCAGAAAGCGGAAACAACCGAACACTCTACGCGCAGCCCCGTACTCCTCCTCACGACCGGGCGGTGCCGAACCCCCACCGGCACCGCCCGCCCCTGTTTCTAAGCACAAACATATTCGACCAGATAGTCGGTTCATGAAACCGCGTGGCACCCCCGTGCGTCATACTCTCCGGGGATGAACCCAAGGCGTGACCTGTCAGGCACTGAGCAGCTTGGGTGTTTACCGTACGAGAGAAAGGGTGTCAGGCTGGCGGCGATCGGCTACACTGCGAACGTTGCCGAAACGGTCGGACGAACGGAAGGGGGTCACGATGCAAACCGGACGACGACCGTCGAGGCTCATGCGAATAGTCCTCGCCCTGCTGCTCGCCACAGGGAGTCTCCTCACGCTGGTTTCGAGTGCAAGCGGGGCTTCACCACTGAGTGAGGAGCAATCCCGAGTAACGTTCGCTGCGGTCTACAACGGCGAGACGTTGCCAGGGAATGTTGGGCCAGTCTGGAGCACCGTTGTGGTGCAGAACCTCGAGGCACTGCCGATCGAGATTCAGTTGCGCAACCAGCGGGTCGGTGGAACCATCCGCGGGCCATTTACTTTGGCACCGCGCGCTGCTCGAGCCTTCACCGCTGCAGAACTCGCCGGCCTCGGACTGGTGCCCACCGGTGGCAGCGCTGGCCTGGTGATCGAGGCGTCCTTCCCCGACACGAGCCAAGCGATTCTCACCGAGCTCGGCATCTGCACGGCAACCTGTAGGCCAGCAATCGCCGCCATCGAGAAGCACGGCGGGCCGAGCGCGCTCGGCAACGACCTACGCACGACCAGTGCTTTCCAGAGCGTCTCCGGCGCTACCGGCATCCGCGACGACGACTGGGAAGCTGCAAACCTGGGACACAACTGGGTGCTTCCGGTCGTCCAGACCAACAACGGCTGGAACACGCTTATCAAAGTGGTCAACCTGCGGAACCAGCAGAACCAGGTAACAGTTACACTGCGGCGCTCACGCGCTGTGACCGCAGGCGACCCGACCTACACGCTTACCCAGACACTGAACGCTGGCCAGACCTGGACAATTGATCTCTCCGGCATCGTCCCACCAGAGTGGGTTGGGGCGGCCTTTATCGACGCGCAGCTTTCCGGCGTCGCGGTCGTTGCTGAACGCTACAAGCCGACGTGGCGCATGCTGTTGACCAACGAAGGCGTACCACGCACTACGGCAACGACCCGCTATGCCCCGGTGGTCTTCCGCGACTACAACAACTGGAATACCGGCATCACACTGGTCAACCTTGACACGACGAACACCAATACGCTGACACTCACCTACTACGACCGGAATGGTGCCGCTCAGGTCGTGCCTCCAGAGCTCGGCTCGATCACGCTCCAGCCCGGCGAGAGTGCCTTCATCTACCGACCAGACATTAGTGCTGTCCCCAGCCTTGACCCAGCACGGGTCAACGCGGTGGTGATCAACGGCCAGCGCCCCTTTGTCGCAGCTGTGGATGAGGTGAAGTATCTCGCCGGGCCGGGCCAGGGTCAGGCGATGAGCTATATTGCGCCGGCCGCGCCCGACGTCGACGGCACCAAGCAGAGCTGGTCAGCAGCAGAAACGCAAGCTCGCACAGCCGGACAGGTCACGGGCCGAAGCTGGTTTACCCACACACTGGCTTTGCCGCTCTTTCAGGTCGGCGATACAACCGGTCAAGGTGACGTGAGCGGCTTTACGCTCTTCAATCCGACCGCACGGCAGCAGCTCGCCAATGTGCAGCTCCTTGGCATGAATGGAACGCCTGTCGCACCAAGCCAGGTCGGAACCAGTGAGAATCCCGTGCTTGTTGCTGTCCCCGCTGGTGGCTATGCCGTGATCTACCCGTATCCGAGCGACTTTGGGACAACGTTTAATGCGGCACCGCGCAACTTTACTGGTACGGCGCTCGTTGGCGTGACCGATGGAGCAGGAAGCGGGACCGGCTTCCTGGTGGGAGTTTCCAATGTTGTCAACTACCAAGTGCAGGGCGATGGCTCCGGTGTCTTCGTCTTGACGCCCACTCGCCACCCTGCCTTGACCTTGACTAACTTCCAGCTTGTGCTGCAACCCAGCACCACCTTGGCCACGGTCGGCGACGACGTCCCGTTTGTCGCCACGCTGACCAGCGGTGGGAACCCACTTCCTGGACGGACGATCCGCTTCCAGATCAGTGACGAAGGAGATCCAATGCTGTCTGACACAATGGGAACAACTGACAGCGACGGCCACGTCACTGTAACAGTCACTAATAGCCAGGCTGCAACCAACACAATCACCGCCTGGTGGGACCTGAATGGTAACGGTTCTCAGGACGCCACCGAGCTGTCCGATTCGAGCCGCATAACATGGGTGGCAGCCGGCCAGCTTTCCGGTCAGATCACCGTCAAGCGTGATAATAACCCGATTACCACAGTGCCACCCAATGATCTCGCGGGGAATAAGACGGTTACGGTGCAAGTGGAGTGCGATGTTAATCCAGATACACCAACAGGTGTGCCTATCCTGCTGCAATTTACGACGACCGATGTTCAGAACAATCCCAACGTTTCGCCACTGGCCAAGTGGGCTACCCAGCAATCTGCTAGCTCTTCCGGTCTCACAAGCCTCACGACGGGTACTGGTAATGTCGGATCTACGAGCCTGACTTTGGTCGACGGCGACGCGGGAGATACTTTCACCATCTCGTGCTACCTCGACTATGGGCTGACCGGCGTCCTGGAGCCAACGACGGATCCGCTCCTTGCCACGACAACCATCACGGTCACACCATAAGTTCTCCTGTCACCGCCAGCGGGTGCTGAGTGCGGCTACCATACTGCCCCGGGGAACCAGCCCCGGGGCGGTTTCCCTTTGGCGCAGCCTTGGTTACAATCGCGCCTGGGTATGCCAGGACCGGGCCTGGCAGCACCGGGACACAGGTGGGAAGGGAGAGGAGCTTTACACGATGGCGACTGCGCAGCGGCAGACATCCGCTTTCTGGGACTACGTTGTTGCCTTGGTCATGGTGATCGGCCTTTGGCTCGCCGCATCCCCCTATGTCATCCCTGATGCTTGGCTCTACGATGTCACACGTCTCAGCGCCACCTTCTTCGGTGGTTGCATCGTTCTGTTCGCCATCGCCGAACTCGCACTCTCGCCTGGTCTCCGTTGGGTTGGGCTCGCCAACGTGCCGATCGGTCTGTGGATCGCGGCCGCACCGTTTGTCAGCGGTGAGACGGCCGTCGGCGCCATGGTCACCAGTATGGTGATCTCCGGCCTCGTCGTCGCCGTCCTCAGCCTGGCGAGCGTCTTCCTTGGTCGACGTTGAGCCGCCCGGACATTCGCAGCAACGTCCCACAGGCCGCCGCAGCTGATTGCGGCGGCCGCATCGTCTCAGAGCGGACTGCACGAGAACAGTTGGCTCGACCGCACGCGATTGGCAACTGGGCCAACAGGCAGAGATGGGAGCGTCCACCAGCAGCTGACACAGGGGAATCCAGAGTGCCTCGCGACGACACTCGGTCAACCAAGCGTGAGCGGATCAGCAAGGTCGAAGAACACGATACCTTGCGGCAATTTGGGGAAGAAATACGTTGTCTTGGGCGGGAATAGCCGGCCACTTTCCGCCCAAGCAAGGACAGTCTCCAGCGGCGTGGGACGGAGTACGATCGCGAGCGCAGCTCGCCCCGACCGTACGGCAAGCGCCGCTTCGACAACATCCGGCGTGTACTCGACCACCTGTTCGAGCTCAGCCTGGTCGAACGCGCAGACATGCCGGAGGACGAACGTGTCGACAAGCATTGCGTCGGGCTCAGCAACTCCACCGCCCGGCAGCACGACCTCAAGGCATCCCTCGGCATGGACAAGGAGTGCGTGCGGCACAGCTCGAGCAGCGAGTGTCTCGGTTGCGCGAATCAGCATGTCCGGAGTCGGAGCTCGGGTAACTTGCACGATCTTCGTATGGTGGGCCAGGTGGGCTCGGATCGCATCCCATCCACAGGGAAGCCAGCGCAGCAGCCGGTGGATCGGCCGGACGACAAGTGCAGGGTCAGCGGCATCGACCACGTGGATTGGCACCCACGCTGCGGGATGATTGCTCGAGCCTGCGGGCACGCATCGCTGGGCATAGCGTTTCGCTGCCTCGAGGCGGTGATGCCCATCGGCAACGACCAGCGGACGCGAGGCGACCAGCGCGGCCAGTTCAGTCGCCCGGCGCCCGTGGACAGCCCAGAGCGTGTGCCATTCCCCTGAGCGCTCGATCCGCCACAGAGGACGCTCCTGGGCAGTGATCGCCTCGAGCGTCTGGCGCAAGGTTCCTTCCCCGTCCCAAATGGCGTAGACCGCACCGGCGTGCACCTGCACCGCCTCGAGCTGTCGCTCTCGCCGCTCGACCAGTTCTTGTGTAGTTCCTTCGTGGGGGAGGAGATGTGCTCCCATATGCGGATCAAGCGAAGCGGCAAGGAAAACGCCTAACCGTTCGTGGGAACGCCCCTCGAGCATGAAGCGGTGCGCATAGACGTAACAGGTCGGCACTCCATCTAGCTGGACGATCCCCTGAGCGCGCCAGGCGCGAAACAAGCGTGCGGCCGTCTGGAACGAGCGGCCATCTGGATCAGGCACCTCCAGATGCAGGCAGTGGTGAGGGTGTTGCGCAGCCAGTGCTGCAGCCTGCTCGGCAGTCGGCACGTCGTCGGCCGGGCCAAGGACGGCAGCAAGATCGCCAACTCGCTCTGGGACGTAGCGAAGTGCACGGAACGGGCGGAGCGGCGGCGATACCGCCGCTCGACCGTCCACTCGATCCGCTTGCGACTCGGCTGTCACGGTCGCACCGTTGCCAGAGTTCAAGAACGCTGGGCCTGCAAGCTGGTCAGTTGGGCAAGCACCGGCTCGTCGTCCTCTTCCGCCCCGAGCAAGACGAGTACGACCACTTCAGGAGCGGGTTCTGTCTCGGCGAGTGCCTCTTCAGGAGAAGGCACATATCGGTCATCACTCCACTGGCCGGGTCGTTCGGGATGATAGGTCTCGACGAGCCAGGTGCGAGAGACAATCGCGTTGCTTCCAAGCTTGCGCCGCGCTCGCTCCTGGTAGCGGTCAATCCGACCATCCGGATGCAAGACGAACAGCTCGACGACCCGTCGCCCCTCGTGCCGGCCGCGATGGAGGATCTGCTGTCCGGTTGCCTCGTCCAGCTCCCGCGCTGGCTGACCACGTTCTGTCTTCAGGAAGTACCGCACGGTTTTCCTCCTGGTACTGGGTTCAACTGCAGCGTCACGCATCGGGGCGCTGCAGAACACAAGTGTACCGCGTCGCAACGCGCCCTCTCAGTATCCTCCGAACGCTTCGTCCCACGACACCGACCTCATCCGTTAACCGAGAGAGAACGGACGGTATGCTCGGACCAGAGGACGAACCGTCGTGACCTCATCGAATGAGCACCGGGACCAACCGCGCGAGGAGGAAGCACTGCTCGTTGCAGCCCGCGAGAATCCCGAGGTCTTCGCCGAACTCTACCAGCGTTACCTCGGCGCTATCTACCGCTATCTCCTTGCCCGGACCGGCAATCGTGCCGAGGCAGAAGATCTGACACAGGAGACCTTCTTGCGCGCCTATCGCGCGCTCCACACCTACCAGCCGCGTGGACTTCCCTTCCTCGCCTGGTTACTCCGCATTGCACGGAACGTCGCGATCGACGCGGGACGTCGCGCCACCGTCGAGCGCACCCGGTTCTCTGCGTTGCGCCCGCCCTCATTGCTGACGCGGGAGACTATCGATGACCAGCTACTCCTTGAGCAGCTCCTCCGCCGACTGAGCCCAGAGAAGCAAGAACTCCTCGCGCTCCGCTTCGCCGCTGGGCTCTCTACGGCTGAGATCGCCGCGCTCCTCGGGAAGAGCGAAGGGGCCATCCGCAAGCAACTGTTCCGCATCATCCGAGAGCTCCGGGAGGCGTACCATGCCGAAGCCGCCGAATGACGAACGGCACCGCTATCACGACGTCCTACCCCCCGAGGCATCGCCAGAGGATCTCCAGATGGTGGCCATGCTGCACCGCGTATTGGCGACACCGCAGCCCCCGGCCGAACTCCAGGCCAGAATTCGCCGCCTCGCGAGCACCTTGCGAAGTGACCAGTCATTCACTGCCTTAGGCCGAGGCCACGAGTATACCGGTCGAAAACCGATGACATCTCCAGCCGCCTCTCCTGCACGAGCTGAGTTGCCTCAAGACAGTCGGCAACAAACACCGCAATCGGAGCGGATCCTGACGCAACGTGACTTCCCTCGCCAACACCGTTGGTTCCGCACTGCTCTCGGCGCGCTTGCAGCAGTGCTGGTGGCTGGTCTCATCCTCACCTACTGGGTCTTGCTCCCCGAGCCGAGCGAAACACCCGCTGGTCCAGTCAGCTCTCCGACTCCCTCGCCGATAGCCAGTCCACCAGCAACGCTGACAGCCTCCCAGCTCCGCGCCCAACTCCGCTACCCACTCTTCATTCCCATCACGTTGCCACCAGGGCTCAGTGCCCACTATACGACTGACGGCCCAGGCCCAGAGGCTCTTGTCAGCATCACCTTTGTGACGAGCAGCGGTGAGACAGCCTTTATCCTCGCCCAAGCCCCCGCTGACCGACTGCCGCTTTCGGAAGAGGGAGAACCGGTCACGCTCCCCAACGGCGTCGTCGCTCGGTTCTTCCCGAGTTCAGCAAAGACCGGTGGGCGACCGAGCCTGGAGTGGATCCAGGAGGGCACCCATATCGTGCTACTCGGGGGCACTTTTGGACGTGAGGAACTCATAGCTATAGCCGGCTCACTCTCCCCAACAGCTGACCTAGTGCTACTGAAAGCTCAAGCCGTCTCGACCCCGACGTCAGTTCCAGAGCAGGAAGAGGCTCCTTCACTTGGAATCCCTGGGCACCTTGCCCTTGCGCTTGGGAATCAGCTCCTCATCGACGGACGAGCGTTTGAAGAGACAAGCACGATTGCCCTGCCATCCTGGTCACCCTCCGGCCAATGGATCGCTTACCGCAACGATGGTGAGCGGACGGTGGTGGTACGCGATGCACGTGGCACACAGCGTATTTCTCTGGCCGATCTCTTGCCCAACGGCCCTATAACGCTCTTTGCCTGGTCACCAACCGAGGATCTTCTGGCCGTCGCACCCTCCAACGGTGGACTCTCTCTATACCGACCGGATGCCCCTACAGAAGTTCGGACGCTTAGCGGTGAGCTGGTCGGCTCGTTGGCTTGGGCACCTGATGGTCACCTGCTCGCCGCTGTACTGGTTGGCGAACTCGGGAGCACTGCACCTGACCGACTCGTCGTGTTCGACCTTCAGGAGGGTGCAGCTCAAGTGGTCACCACGTCTCAAGAGACCCACCTGCAGCTTGCCGGCTGGTGGCCAGATGGACAGGGGCTCCTCTACTGGGAGTTCCCACTGGCCTCCCAGTCGCTCGCCGCTGATGGTGTGCCGCTGCGCTCGCTCAATCTGGCAACTGGTGAGGTCACAACCCTCACCACCATGCTCGCCGACCAGGACTTTGTGGCCTGGGGTCCACCCGGCAAGGAGTCATCTTCGGTCCTGGTGATTGGAAGCCAAGGACGTGAGCACTGGACAGCGCCAAAGCGGTTGCTCCAATGCAACCGGCAGTTGAGTGCATGTACCCCCATTGCGACGAACGCAGCTACCCAAGAGCTCTCTGGCGTCGCCTGCGACCCGAGCATGCAGCACTGCGAATCCCAGACGCCGATCGCGGTGACCCCAGAGCAGACGGTCACACTCTTCCCAACCTGGTTCCCCTCGACACTGGTAGCTGCGATCAACGCCCCGGCGCTCACCGCCCAACCGGCGACGGAGGACGAACTCGCCCGCTGGGTAGCTGCGCGCCGCCTCATCATCCACACCGACGGGGCACCAGGACCAGCACTTCCCGAAGCCGTCAGCTACGGAGTGCTCCAAGCTCAGTGGGTGACCAGCGAAGCACTGCTTGTTCTCCAAGTGCCGGAGCCAGGTCGTGCCCGACTGCTGTGGGTCAGTGTGCCCAGCAGCCAGGTTCGGGTACTCGCAGACCTGAGCGAACTCGTTCCTGACCCGCCGGTTGACGGACATGGCGCACCGGTGTTGCGGCTCGATTGGATCGCCGCCTGGCATCCCTAATCGGCCAGGGACGCGCGCAGAAGCACAGCCTCGTAGCACTCGAGGTGTGCGGCCACGATTCGCTCCCAGGCAAAGCAGGGAGCAATTGCCCGTGCCCCACTCCGCAACCGTGCTCGCTCTTGCGGGCTGCCAAGGAGCTCGGTGAGGGCACGGGCCAGTGCTTGGGGATCCTCAGGGGGAACGAGATGGAGATGCTCGCTGGCCTTCAGGGGAGCCAGGAGAGCCGGCTCTGCAGGGGTGGTGGTTACAACGGCCGCACCACAGGACAAGGCTGCAATTAGTGTCCCGTGCCGAAGGCTCGCTCCCCGTCGAAAAGGGAGCACCACCAGATCGGCCGCAGCAAGGAGGTCCGCGACTTCCTGGGCCGGTCGATATCCCAAGTCGAGTACCGGCAGAGGAGCTGGCGTGCTCGGGACCGCCAGCTCGCTCGCGGCACCCGGCACATCTGGTTGCTCGCCACCGAGGAGAAGAAGCGTCGGCCGTGGTTCCGGACAGAGGGCCAATGCCTGGACAAGGGTGGCGAGCCCTTTTTCCGCGCTGCGGAAGCCGAAAAAGGCAACCACCGGTTGATCAGGTTTGAGACCAACCCGTGCGCGTGCTCCAGCCGGATCGCGAGGATGGGGGAGGTTGGAACCGATTGGTATTCGCACGAGTCGCTGCGGCAGAACCCCCCAGCCAAGCAGTTCGCGTTCGTCCTCAGCGTTTGTCACCACGACAGCAGCACTCGTGCGCGCCAGGAGACGGAGCGCTAGTTGCCGCAGCGGCCCAGCCTTGGGGAAAAGGTAGGGAACGCGCGTATCGTGGAAAGTGGTGACCACGGGGAGTGGGCGCGCCAGGAGTGGCAGGAGAGCAACCCGCCCCTGCAGGTCAAAAGCTCCCGCCTGGTACTGCAGGTGTAGGATCCCTCGCCAACCGGATCGCCGCAGCTCTCGAAGCATCTGCCAGAGCGGTCGTCCCCAGCTGGTCAGTTGCCAGCGTACCGGAAGCCCGTCGCTCGGTTGTATCGGGAGCTGCCGCGTGGCGATCTCCACTGCCCAGCCACGTGCAACCAGCTCCTGCGCCAGCCGCTGGGTATAGTCGCCGACGCCGCCCCGAAGCGGCGGATACTCCCCGGTGACAAAGAGCACTCGTCCAGCCATCACGTACCGCTCAGCCCTGCCGGGCCAGGAGGCGCACAACCTGAGGGCGCAGGAGCGAACGAAGTGCGCGCCAATCACGCACAAGACGCCGCCAGCGAAGCGCTCGCTTGTGCCCAATCAGCCACTTGGCACTCTCGCGGCCTAGGCGCAGAACATAGGTCAGGAGCAGAAAAACCCTCAAGAGTTCTGCAGCGAGCGGCCCATAGAGGATACGGTAGAGCTGCACTTTCGCCGTATCAAAGGCGATCTGACGGAACGCTGACTCCGGCTCACTCGAGGCCCCCTCAATATGGACAACCTCAGCATCCGGCAGATAGTAAACGCGCCAGCCAGCACGACGGAGTCGCCAGAACCACTCGACCTCTTCCGAGTAAAGGAAGAACCGTTCATCAAAGAGCCCAACAGTCGCCAGCGCCTCTCGCCGGATTGCCAGGCAAGCTCCGACGAGCCAATCGACTTCTTGCAACTCGTCGTCGCTTCGATCCGCCACATAGTACTGCCGCAGCACTCGGCTGTTCCGCCAATAGTCCTGGACAAGCGTGCTCTCAAGAAATCCGGTCAGAAGCGTCGGAAAACGTCGCCGTGACGGCTGCGTTCGCCCGTCCGGGTAGCGCAAGCGTGGTCCAACCGCCCCGACCGTCGGGTGTGTCGCCAGGAAGCGCACGAGCCGCCCTAACGCGTCGCCAACCGGTCGCGCATCCGGATTCAGCAGCACAATGACCCGCCCGCATGCTTGCCGCATTCCTTGGTTTGCTGCAGCGGCGAATCCCTGGTTCGCCTCGTTCACAATCAAGCGCACCCACGGGTAACGCTCCGCCACAAGCGCGGCTGTATCATCGGGCGAGGCGTTGTCGATGACAATCACCTCACCAGCGAGGTCGCTCGCCTCAAGGCTCGCGCGTACTGCATCTAAGCATCCTGGCAGGTGGTCGCGGCTCCGGTAACTGACAACGACCACCGAAACGTCGAGTGTGGGACTTTGCGTGAGTTCAGCAATGCGTCGACGCTCCTGTGTCACACGCCGGCGCCACCCACGCGCCACGAGCACCCAGGTGACGAACGTCGTGACCGCCATCGTGCTTGCGAGGAACAGCCCGTCGAGCCTATCACGATACCCACGTAAGATGACAAAGCGTCGCCAGAACTCGCGGAGTGGCTGGCCGATGAACGTCCGGCGGCGTGGGCGCTTCCCCTGTGCCATCAGCGAACGTGCCGCGAGGTGGGCATAGCGCAGTTGTTTCTGCACGAACTCACGCCGCGAGTCATAGTTGAGGTGCACGAGAGGAGCCGTGAGGCGGCCAGCGTTCCCTTCTAGCTCGACGACCTCGTGGACGGCGATGTCCGGTCGATACCGTGCCCGACCAACCCGCAGCAGCCGGAGGTGCTCGTCCGGCCACCATCCACCGCCACGGATCCACTTCCCCCACATCCAGTTCTGTGTCGGAATCCAGAAACCAGCCACCGAGTCATCAGCGGTGGCCAGGGCAACGCGGATTTCCCTCGCCAGTTCCGGACTGACCCGTTCGTCGGCATCGACGAAGAGAACCCAGGGTTCACGAGCGAGCTCGAGCGCCGCATTCCGTTGCGATGGGAAGTCGACAAAGCGCCGTGTCACAACCTCGGCACCGGCCGCCCGCGCAATCTCGACCGTCCGATCGGTCGAGCCAGAGTCGACAACAAGGAGCTGCCGCGCGAGACCGCGCACGCTCTCCAGGCACCCGGGGAGATGCCGCTCCTCATTCAACGTCAAGACGATTACCGTGAGGCGCAGCGGATCAGACTGACTCATCGCAGCACGGTGTGTGGCGATAGATCGCAGCAGCCTGGCGCAAAAGTCGCGCGCGTACGGCGAGGTCCGCACGGCCCGTCAACCGCGCGCGCAGAGCCGCCCAGCCGGCAGCAAGTTCAGCGAGCCAGGCCAAGCGACGCACGAAAGTCCGCCCATGCCATCGGCAAAAGTAGCGTGCACGACTGCGGTGCAACTGCAGAAAACTCGCTTCCGATATCTGGCGCGTGCTCCCGCCAGCATGGTGCACAACGAGCGCAGCCGGCGCGGTGAGGATGGTCCAACCAGCCGCGCGGATTCGACGGCACCAGTCGATCTCCTCACTGTAGTAAAAATATCCCTCGTCGAGTCCACCCACCTTTTCGACCACTTCCCGCCGCACCATCATGCAGGCTCCGAGTGGATGGTCAACGGCAAATGGCGTTAACCCATCGCCGGGGCCAAAGCGGCCATTCAGGCGTGAGCCTATGAGTCGTGGATGAATAGGGAAGAAGTCTAAGAGATTCTGCACGTACCCCGGAAACCGGTACCCCGCCGACTGCAAAGATCCATCGGAGTTCAGTAGACACGCTCCAACGAGCCCGACATGCGGTGCGGCATGAAGCGCCCGCCACAGCCAGGTAATGGCGCCGGGAAGAACCTCGGTGTCCGGATTGAGGAGCAAGATCGCCCGGCCGTGGCTCCGCGCGAAACCGATATTGTTCGCCGCCGCGAAGCCGCGGTTCTCGCCGAGCGCGATCAGCTGGACAAAGGGGAAGCGCTCCGCGACAAGTTCTACAGTTCCGTCGCTGGAGCCGTTATCAACAACGATCACTTCGCTTTCCAGGTCGCTCTCTTTGAGATCGGCCTGGAGGCTCTCAAGACAAGCTGGTAACAGCCCCCGAACGTTCCAGGTGACGATGACGACTGAAAGATCGTGCTCGTCCACGCGCCCCGCGCTCCCGTATTCTCACGCACCATCCTAACGCGCGCCCCATAAGAACGTCGAATCCGCTGCAGCCGGCGCTGCTTGACCAGGAATGTCCACCCTTCCAATATGTCGCAGACTCTGCGGAGCCGAACGCTTGACTTTTCCTGGCAATTCAAACTGGTCGAGAGCAGATACGTGAGGCAAAGACACTGGCTGTCTCGAGCCACCTCGCGATATCACTGTATACTCCTCGGAGAGCATCAAGCCTAACACCCAACTCGTCCAGAATCGCCTTTTCGGCAAAGAACATAACTGCTACGCAAACACCCGCAAGACGGTCAACTACCTCGAGGTAGGGAGTGGAAACCAAGCACGCAGACTTTGATATCCTCGAAGCACTCCAGCGCATTCGCGCAGTGGTACGCTCGCTGCCGCCGGCAGCCTTGTTCCAACTTGCCGAAGAGGGTTTCCGGACACCATTTGAACTGCTGGTAGCCTGCATTATTTCGGTCCGGACACGCGACGAAGTCACCGTACCGACAGCGCGCCGTCTTTTCGCGCGCGCCCGCACACCTCAGGAATTCGCCGCGCTTGACCCGAACGAACTCGCACGTTTGCTCCGGCCAGCCACCTTCGCCCAGGTGAAGGCACAGAACTTGATGGTGATCGCGCACCGACTCCTCGTCGAGCAGAACGGCACGCTCCCGTGCAACGAGGAATTCCTCCGCTCACTCCCGGGGGTCGGACCGAAATGCACGAATCTTGTCCTTGGTATCGCTTGTGGTATCCCGCGGGTAGCTGTCGACGTCCACGTGCACCGCATTGTGAACCGCTGGGGCTACGTGCACACGCGCACGCCGGAGCAAACCATGCAGGCACTCGAACAAAAACTGCCACAGCAGTATTGGGTTGAGCTGAATCGCTTGCTTGTCCCCTTTGGTAAGCATGTCTGCACCGGTATCGCCCCACGTTGCTCGACCTGTGTGCTCGCCGATCTGTGTCCGCGTATCGGGGTAACACATCACCGCTAAGCGACTCTTTGACTGCTGACGAAAGGCGATTGCTCGGGGCATGATGGTGGCTGGGTGAGAGGTAGAACGGGAGGGCACACGCACCATGGCAGCTGTCAGCGAGGTTCAGGCAATTCTGGAGCAGATCCGCAAAGTCCGGCAGATTCGCCAGTATCGGCCTGAGTCAGTTCCTGAGGATATCGTCCAGCAGCTCTTGGAAATCGCTCGCTGGACGGGAAGTTCACGGAACACGCAACCGTGGCATTTCATCGTTGTCGACGACCGAGAGATTCTACGGCAGCTGAGCCAGCTGCGGCCGCCAATCAACTGGCTCGCTGGCGCGCCACTGGGCATTGCCATCGTCTTGAACGGCCAGAGTGAGATCAGCGAGGCCTATGATGAAGGACGCGTTACTGAGCGGCTCCTCATCGCAGCGAAGCTTCTCGGTCTCGGCGGTGGCGTTGCCTGGTATGGCGACGAGGCACAGGAAGCCGAGGCCAAGCGAATTCTCGGCATCCCGCCAGAGCGGACAGCCCGCTCTATTGTGGCCATCGGCTACCCGCTTTCGGCACGTGATCCCCGACCGACCCCAGTCAGTGGGGGCCGGAAGCCGCTCGCGGAACTTGTCAGTTACAACCGCTACGGTCAGCGCCGTTCCTGAGTGCTGTGGCTGCTCGCCGGAAGGCAGGTTCCCTCGCAACCAGCCCGTGAATCTCGGTACAAGCGGACCGTAAGGCGAGTTCGGCGGCACCAAGGGCGATGACCGCCTGAACCTCCTCGGGACAGGCACAGGAGAGCACGTGACCGCCCGTCCGAGAAGGGGAAAGCCGCTGCTTCCCACCGGGTGACCCGAGCCGTCTCCGGCAATCCACAAGCACGAAAATTTCAAGCCGCGCCCCATATCGGGAAAGGTACCGAGATATCGCTCCTTGGATGCCTCCGAAACCAGTTCTCTCCAGAATGCGTGCCTTGCACCCCATACCCCTCAGGGGCATAATGCCTAAACACAAGAGTGCCTCGGGAGGGGAGGACGCATGCACGACCATGAGCATCATGCGCACCATGCGCATCATGCGATGCCAGCGGTACACCCCGCAGCACCGGCCGAGGCCGCGGTACCCGCTCCAGCGCACGCGGGGCATGCGCCAGAGCTTCTCCGGCGTCGCTTTTGGCTCTCGCTGGCCGGTACCATTCCGGTCGTGCTCGTGGCGAGCCCCTTGGGCGACCTGCTTGGCATTGGCCCGGTACCGGGCGCTCCTATAATCGCGTTGGTATTCTCCGTCTTGGTCTACCTCGCTGGTGGGAGTGTCTTCCTCGAGGGGGCTCGCGACGAACTTCGAGGGCGCCGCCCTGGCATGATGACACTGGTGGCGCTCGCAATCACGGTTGCCCTTCTGTATAGTCTTGCGACGACTGTTGGACTCCCTGGGCAGCCCTTCTATTGGGAGTTGACGACGCTGATCGTCGTCATGCTCCTAGGACATTGGCTCGAGATGCGAGCGGTCGGGCGAGCACAGCGTGCACTCGAAGCACTCGCCGCGCTGCTTCCAGCGACCGCCGAGCGGATCGAGCCGGACGGGCGCGTAAGCGAAGTGCCGGTCGCCGAACTGAGACCAGGAGATATCGTGCTCGTCCGGCCAGGAAGCCGAGTCCCAGCCGACGGTATCGTGCTCGAAGGAGAATCGGAAATTGACGAGGCTGCGGTCACCGGCGAATCGCGACCGGTCAGCAAACAGCCCGGAAGTGCGGTCATCGGTGGTACCGTCAACGGCACAGGACTCCTGCGCGTGCAAATCACCCGGGTTGGTCGTGAGTCTTTCCTCGGGCAAGTCCTCCTGCTGGTCGCACGGGCGCAGCAGGAGCGCACCCGCCTGCAAGCACTGGCCGACCGCGTCGCTTTTTGGCTGACGATCGTGGCGATCACAGTGAGTACAGTGACGTTTGCCATCTGGCTCGCGGCGAGCGATGCCGTGACGGCAGTGAGCCGCGCAGTCACTGTCCTTGTCATTTCCTGCCCGCACGCCCTGGGACTCGCCATCCCGTTGGTGATCGCCCTCTCGAGCGGAATCTCAGCACGCAGCGGCATCTTGATCCGAAGTCGACGCGCCTTCGAGCGTGGACGCCTCGTCGATACGGTCATCTTTGACAAGACGGGGACTCTGACACGTGGCGAGTTTGCAGTCATCGACCTTGTCGTCGCACCGGGGAGTAGTGTGGAGCAGGCTCTTGCGCTCGCGGCAGCGGTCGAAGTCGGATCTGAGCACCCAATCGCGCGTGCGATTGTGCGGCGTGCCGCCGAGCGATCCTTGCCGCTTCCCATAGCCGAAGGGATCACCGCGCTCCCTGGTCGCGGCGTTACCGCCCAGATCGAGGGGCGCAGCGTGACAGTCGGACGACTCAGTCTCATCGAGCATCCCCCAGAATGGCTTCTCCCGGCCCTTACTCAGTGGGAAGAGCGAGGAATGACAGTCGCAGTACTCCTTGTCGACGAAGAACCGCTCGCTGCTTTTGCGCTCGCCGATGAGATCCGCCCCGAATCACGCGAAGCTGTCCAACTCTTGCACCGCATGCACGTCAGCGTCGCCATGCTGACCGGCGACAACCGAGCGGTCGCCACGTGGGTGGCGCGTGAACTTGGGATCGACCGGTTCGCGGCGGAAGTTCTCCCGCACGAGAAGCAAGAGGTTGTCCGCCAGTTACAGCAGGAGGGGCACATCGTCGCGATGGTCGGCGATGGCATCAACGACGCACCAGCCTTGATGGCCGCTGATCTCGGTATTGCCATCGGTGCTGGCACAGACGTCGCAATCGAGAGTGCTGATGTCATCCTGGTGCGGAACGACCCGCGTGACGTCGTGACGGTGCTGGAGCTCAGCCGCCGCACATACCGGAAGATGATTGAGAACCTCGCCTGGGCACTCGGGTACAACGTGGTCGCCATCCCACTCGCTGCGGGAATCCTGGCACCTATTGGCATCGTTCTGGCGCCAGCCGTTGGTGCCCTCCTCATGTCATTGAGCACGGTGATCGTGGCGCTGAACGCGCTCACGCTGCGACTGGGCCGCACAACTGCAGCGGCAACCGTACCCGCAAACAGCGCCGTAGGGACCTAAGCCCAGTCGTTACCGGGTGCAGGATGAGGAGTGGCTCAAGAGACCTGGCCGTAAATCAGTAACACGCAACCGATCACAGCAAAGGCCTTTGATGCCCTGCGATTGGCGACGCGGTTACTTTTCGCCAGAGGTGGGGGCTTGCTGCCGCTTACCGCCATAGCTCGTCGCACTGCGAGTGTCCCTGCGAGTCCGTGGAACGCTCACTCAATGGCAAGTGAACCCCTGTGAGGAGTCGAGGGCGGAAGCCACTCGGGAGTACCCCTTCTGGTACCCCCTTACCGAGGAGCAGCACGCGGAAACGCCCCATACCGGCTGGATCCAGCAAGTGTAGCGCTGCCGCGCGCGCCGCCAAATACTGCTCAGCCGTCATCCCCGGTTCAGCTTGGAGCTGGACCAGGACTTCACCGAGCCCAGCCTGCGCGAGGAACTCGGCCTGCGTAGTGAGTCCAAGGACAGTGAAGCCCCGTTCCTGGGCAGCGAGCCCAAGCATGGTGAAGTCGACATGCGCAGTGATGTCTTGCTCTCCAAGAGATTGCAGCGGGTCATCACCAACACTATGCCGGAAGTACGTGCGAACAGTTCCCTTCGGAAATCGCACCGGATCATACCGTTCTGGTGCAGGATAGCCATAGTCAAGGACAAGGACGTACCCGCGAGCGAGAACACGCGCGACGTCTTCCACCCAGTCAACCATCGCAAGGCAGAGTTCTGTCGTCTGCCCTTCTCTGAGCTGGACACCGAGCCGCTCCAGCCAATGAGCAAGCGCCCCTGTCGAAGGCGGACCTAACACCTCAACAAAACGCTCGCCATCCCAGTCAACGAAGAGTTCCCAGAGCTGGTCCTCGCGCCAACACACCCGGTGAACCGGCAATGCGTCCACGACTTCGTTGGCGAGGACGACCCCGGTCACCGCATCACGCTCCTCGAGTGCGAGGAGCGATGCAAAACCACTGTCCACCAGCCGGTCAACGAGTGTGTCTAATGCTGCCCGACTCACTTCGACCGGCCGATAGCGCAGTCGCTCCAGGAAGCCAGGTGCAGTGCGTGCCAGATACTCGAAGAGCGAGAGCACCAGCGTCCCCGTTCCGGGGCCATACTCGATGAGCGTGAAGTGCGCCGGCCGATCGAGGAGGTCCCAGAGTTCCCACAGTTGACGTGCAATGACCCACCCGAAAATAGGATGTGCTTCCGGCGCCGTGAGGTAATCGCCGCTGCGCCCAACTCGTACAGCCGTCGCGTAGTAGCCATATTCAGGATCGTAGAGCGCAAGTTCCATAAAACGCGCGAAGGTAAGGGGACCGGTGCGCTCGATCTCCTCACGGATCCGTTGGACGAGTGCTTCTGGCGGCATGGAGCTCCCTCACTCTCCTCCCAGTCTAGCGGACTCTGTCAGAGTTGCCCGCTGGTGCGAGCAGCACGTGCGCCCAGCGCTCGACTGCCCGCTCGAAACGCGCTGCGTAGAATGAGGATGGGATGATGATGGAACGAAAGGGACGGCCGATCACCGAACGACGGTTGCAGCGGATGCGTGAGGTGCTGGCGCGTCGCCAGCCCGACCTCACTGTCGTCCTCGAAAATGTCCACGACCCGCACAACGTGAGCGCGGTTCTCCGCTCCTGCGACGCGGTAGGACTGCTGACCGTACATCTTGTCTATACAATCGAGGAATTCCCCGAACTCTCGGAGAACGTCTCGGGGAGCGCGTTGAAGTGGTTGGATCTTGTCTTCCACCCGACGATCGCGGAGTGCTATCGCGCTCTTCGTACTCAGGGCTTTACCATCTACACGACGTATCTTGGCGATCCAACTCGCAGTCTCGACCTCTATGAACTCGACCTCACCAAGCCGGTCGCGCTCGTTTTCGGCAACGAGCAGCGGGGCGTCTCAGAGGAAGCGGTTGCGCTCGCCGACGGCAACTTCGTTATCCCGATGATGGGTATGGTACGCAGCCTAAACATCTCAGTCGCCTGCGCTGTCTCGCTCTACGAAGCACTGCGACAGCGGCGACTCGCTGGCCACTATGATCAGCCGAAGCTGAGCGAGGCCGAACGGGCAGCCCGCCTGCGGCGCTGGCTCGAACACGAGGGCCGCATATTGCCACCTGAATTGATGGACTGTCTCCAGCACGAGCAGCCGTGAACAGCCATACCAACCCACAGGTTCGCGTACACACAGTCCGATAGGCGGGGTGTTATTCCTCGAAACACTGGCCACAAAGCTGTTCACTCCAGTCGTTTGGTGCGCCCCACACTGATTGGCCGACTAGTGTGCACTGTCCCTTCCGCGGACTGAGGCGGAGGAACAGCCCTTCCCAATGACAGCCGTGAGGTGCAACAGGCCTTTCCTGCTCGGCATCCTCCGCTCCGGCTTCCGGCTCAGCACGGCTAGCCGAGGGCTGTCCCACTCTAGCTGCCATACCTCTTTCTCGCTGCGGCCGGTCTGCTCTCCAGCGAGGCGACGCCTCAGGAGAAAGGACGGCGCCGCGACTCGCCTCTCTTGAATTGCTCCAGGGAATGGGGTTGTGTGGCAGGCGCAGATGATGTACGATGTGACTGAAAGGATGCTTTTCGTCTCGAGAGTCACCATGAGTCGCACACGCACCCGTACCGAAGAAAGAGTCCTCCAAGCCGCCAAACGGCTCTTCCTCCGCTTCGGGTTTGACAAGACGACCATGGACGACGTTGCCCGTGAAGCTGGCGTGGCGAAGGGTACCCTCTATCGCTACTGGCCGAGCAAGGAGGCGCTTTTTGAGTCCCTCCTGTTTCGAGAACTCCGAGCCGTAAACGAGGATTTTCTCACTCGAATTGAGAGTGATCCAGCTGGAGGGACCATCGGTCGGATCCTCTATCACGGGTTCGCCGCGACCTACGAGCGCCCCTTCCTCCGCGCACTGATGACGACTGACAGCCGGGTGCTTGGGACCTATCTTCGGCAGCGTAGCCCGGAACTCTCACGCTGGCAATTCCGACTCGACCGACAACTCGTTGAGGAACTCCAAGAGGCTGGCGTCCTCCGGCGTGACCTTGATCCACACCTCCTGACCTATCTCTTCACCGTGATCTCGCTCGGGCTTAGCACAGCAGCGGAGGTCGTTGCCCCCGAACTCGCACCGCCGACAGCCTCGCTTACTACTGCGCTCGCCGACATGGCCCAGCGAGCCTTTGCTCCCGAGGGCGGTGGCGACTCCGAGCGCGGGAAAGAGGTCCTGCGTCGCTTCATCACTGCGCTCAACCAGAGTCTCGCGAACCTCGAACGTGAGACTCGGATCGGGTCCGCATCGGAAGGAGACAAAACATGATGACCGCACCACCGATCGCCGTCGAACAACTCACGCGGAGCTATGACAGCCAGCGTGGGGTGATCGACTTAACGTTTACCGTGCAACCTGGCGAAATTTTTGGCTTTCTTGGACCAAACGGTGCCGGCAAGACCACGACCATCCGCGTCCTGATGGGCTTCCTGCGCCCGACGAGTGGCCGTGCACGCGTCTTCGGGCTCGACTGCTGGACTGAGTCGACGGAGATCAAGAAGCATGTCGGCTATGTTCCCGGTGATGTCCGCCTCTGGGAGAACATGACCGGGGTGCAGTTTCTTGACTTCCTCTGTGCATTCCGCCAGCACATCGATCCAGCATGGCGTCGCAAGCTCCTTGAACGGTTCCAGGTCGAATTGGATAAGCGGATCAAACACCTGTCACGCGGGAACCGCCAGAAACTCGCCCTCGTGCAGGCATTACTGCACGATCCACTGCTCCTCATCCTTGACGAGCCAACAAGCGGGCTTGATCCACTTATGCAACACGAGTTCCTGACGTTTCTCCGAGAAGAACGCGACCGGGGGAAGACGATTTTCCTCTCGTCTCACCAGTTGTCAGAAGTGGAGCGCGTCGCTGACCGTGTCGGCATCATCCGTGAAGGTCGACTGGTTGCTGTCCTTACGGTTGAGGAGTTGAAACGCCGACGGACACGTCCGATGGAGCTCGTCTTCGCACAACCGGTGGATCCGCAGCGCTTCGCCGATCTACCGGGTGTCCGCGTGCTGTCGGTGCAAGATGACGGACGTCGCATTGAACTCGGAGTACAGGATGAGCTCCCAGCGCTCCTGCGACGCCTGGCTGACCTCCCGGTCATCGATATGATCTATGCACCACCTGACCTCGAGAGTGTGTTCCTCACCTATTACCAAGCGGAGACGATTCCACCGACACGGGAGGAGGCAGCATCATGAGCTGGCCAATGATCGCGAAGACACTCCGCGATCTGCGCTGGACCTCGTTCTGGTACGCACTGGGTCTCGTGATCTACATTGTCTTTCTATCATCCTTCTACCCGACCTTGGAGCGACAACGTGAGCAGTTTGAGCAGCTGTTCCGACAGTATCCCGAGTTCCTCTTCCGCGTCTTTGGCATCGACCCCGAGCGGGCGATGATGACCAGCTTCGCTGGCTTTATGCACGCTGAGACGTTTGGCTTCATCTGGCCAGCAACCGCCCTTATCTTTGTTGTCTTAAGTGGAGCAGCAGTCGTCGCCCAAGAGATCGAACGCGGCACTGCGGAATTCTGGCTCTCTGTTCCGGTGAGCCGTGCCCGCCTTTTACTCAGCAAGCAGGTGGCACTCCTCACGAGCATTCTGTTTGTTGTCCTTACCAGCACAGCGGCGCTCGCGCTAGGCTCGCAGGCTTTCGGCGGTGAGCTGACCGCACGCGGACTCGTCCAGCTGACCATCGCGCTGACTAGCTTTCTCGTGTCCTTCGCGGGACTGGCAACACTAGCCTCAGCGATCGCAAGTGAGCGGTCGAAAGCGGCCGGACTGGTGGGGGGCGTGATCCTGCTCATGTATCTAACCTGGGTTGTCGCAGGGCTGACCGAGGACGTACGCTGGTTACGGTATCTCTCACTGCTCACTGCTTACGACCCGCTTGCAGCGATGCTGGGCGAACTCCCTTGGTACAAGCCGGCACTTCATCTCATCGTCGGGCTGGGAGCAGGCATCGGTGCACTCGTTGTCTTCTCGCGACGCGATATCGTCTCATGACCTCACCGAGTTATCCATGGCACACTTGAAGTAGATGGCACGGTACAGGAAGAGGGGGGATCCCATGGCAGAACTTACTGGCAAGCGTGTTGCGATGCTCCTCGCCAAAGATTTCGAAGATATTGAGGCAACCGATCCCAAGCAGTACCTGGAGGCACGTGGTGCCGAGGTCGTTGTCATCGGGCTCGACCGCGAACCGATCACTGGCAAGAAGGGGACGGTTCTCCAGCCGGACAAGACGATCGACGAGGTCACTGTCGAGGAGTTTGACGCGCTCGTCATTCCCGGCGGCGGCTCGCCTGAGAATCTGCGGATCGACGATCGTGCAGTTGCCTTCACTCGCCGCTTCGTTGAGAGCGGCAAGCCGGTCGCTGCCATTTGCCACGGACCGCAGCTTCTCATCTCCGCAGACGTGCTGCGTGGTCGCACCGTTACCTGTGTCAAGAAGATTCGTGACGACGTGAAGAATGCCGGCGCGATCTATGTGGACGAAGCGGTCGTGATCGACGGCAACCTGATCACCTCACGTGTTCCTGCCGACCTTCCGCTGTTCGATGAAGCGATCGTCAAGGCGTTGGCTGGTGTCCCGGTACAGGGCGAGTAGACATTATTTTTCACTGGCGACGGAGGCAAGACGGCCGGTCTCGTCAAGAGCCGGCCGTCTCCTGTCTCTGCAGTGTGCTGCGCACAAGTTCGATCGCGTCGCGCAGCCTTTGCGCTGTTGCGCGCGCTGCCTCCGCGAAGTCTCGCCCGGAACTTGCGTAGAGGACAGACCGCGAAACGGCCACGATGAGCGGCCCGGTGCCTTCAGCCAGTCCAGCACGAACCGCCTCGTCGAGATCACCACCTTGCGCACCGACACCTGGCGCGAGAATCGGGAGTTCCGGGCATCGTTGCCGAACGAGGGCGAGATCCACCGGATAGGTCGCCCCCACGACGAGGCCCAGGTTGCCGCATCGCTCGTTCCATTCCCGAACGCGATCAGCAAGCCACAGGTAGAGCGGTTCGCCAGATTCTCCCACTGGCACGTCTTGCAGCTCCGTCGCACCCGGATTGGAGGTACGGATAAGGACAAACACCCCGCGCTCTCGGGCAGCCAGAAACGGTTCCAGCGCCTCGCTGCCAAGATAGGGATGAACTGTTACGGCATCGAACCCCAGGGTTTCAAAGACAGCGCGCGCATACGCCGCCGACGTGCTCGCAATATCGCCGAGCTTGGCATCGAGGATGACGGGAATATCCGGTGGAACAAGGTGCCGTATTTCGGCCAGTGCAGCAATTCCTGCAGCGCCATGCGCAAGGTAAAAGGCGAGATTGGGCTTGTAGGCACAGACGAGATCCGCTGTCGCCTCAACGATCGCCCGGTTGAAGGCGACGATACCTTCAGGATCGCGCGCCACCCCTTCTGGAAATCGCTCCAGATCCGGGTCAAGCCCGATGCACAGGAGCGACCGGTTCTTTTCGATTGCCTGCGCAAGTCGCTCGCGGAAGGTCACTACCGGATTCCTCTCCTTCATCGCGCCATAGAATAACAAGCGCAACAGCCTGCCGCATGCTCATGAAGGAATTTCCAGTGTCCCAGACGACAATATCGCCTTCCGCCATCTTGCAGCAGCTTTTCCCACCACGCTTAGCGGGGTGGGTCAGCGCCCCAGCAACGCGGGATTCGCCGGAGAAGTACCTTCCCGCGGTCTGGCGGCGGGCATTTCTTGCGCTGGTCATCAGCCGGCTCTTGGCATTGTCGCCCCATCCCGACCCCGCTTCTCTGCTCCTCGCCCTGCACGTCTGTGGCGCATCCTTCGACGAACTCGCGCGCATCGCAGGCCTCAAGCCGGCACAGTTGGCGACGCTTCTACTGGACGCTCGAGCTCGCCTTACCGACCAGTGGGTACCACCGTGCTCTGAGGGAGCAGAACTCGTGGCACGTTGGCGCGAGCTCGAGCGCGACCGAGATGCACGTGTGCGCCTTGCGCTCCATGCACAGCGCTGCACCACGTGCCGCGCAGCGCTTGCCGCAAGCCAACAGGCGGATTTGCGCCTTCTTTCGTCCCCATCGGCCGGTCGTCCGTTCTCCTCATCACACAGAGCGCGGATCGGGTGCCTCGGGCGGGTGACGGTTCTTCTCCTCACACTCACTCTCGTCCTGGTGCTTTGGCAAGTGACATTGTCCCGTCCCGAGGTAGTGCCAGCCACAGACCTTCCAGCGGTGCGCAGCGGGCCATTTCTCTGGCTGGGATCGGCAGGGCCGTACAGTGTGCTTTTCGATTTGGCCGCGCGCACCTGGCTCCCGTCCGGTACTCGCCTTCCGGCCGACGCCGGAGCATTCCGTCTCCTCAGCCCGAACGGCCAACTGATCGCCGCCTGGACTCCGGATCCGCCCCGGGAGCCGCGCTGGTTGGATATCTTGCAACTCAATGGGGCACACCTCGCTCGTTGGCGCTGGGATGGCCCGACAACGCGCCGTTTCCTCGCTTGGCTAGACGCTGAAACGATTCTAGTGCGTGAAACCCCAACACGCTTGGCCTTCGAGCGTGAAGCCGAGTATTTTGAGCGGCTCGAGCGCGACTCTCGCCTCCTGACCATCGATGTCAGCAGTGGGAAAGAGACAACGCTCTTCCAGGGACTTGTGATCGACGCCGTTCCCGCACCCGATGGCGGAGGCCTCGCGCTCATCCGTGCCAGCACTCTCTTCGGCCCCGGAGCGACCAGCCAGACGATCGACCTTGCTTTGGTCGGAGCTGGACGCACTGTTACAGTGGTCGCACAGGTGGATGGGTATATCGGAGGCCAGGGTGATCGCCCGTTGTGGTTCCCAGATAGTTCAGCCGTTGTCTTGGCCCGTCGACCTCCTGGCGAACTCGCGCGACTTCCCACCGCGACCGAGTTGATCATGGTGCATCTTGACGGTCGCACGACCGTGCTGGTTCCCAGTCAGGCGGGGATCGCTCTACGGCCGTTGGCAATTGCGCCAGATGCTTCCCGGCTCCTCTACCTGGCAGCAGCTTCTGGTCAACACGAACAGGGGACGGTATGGGAACTTGTCCTCGCGACCGGAGAACGACGCATGCTTCTCCAACTGAACCGCCTGAGTGGGTCAATGGCAGCGCTTTGGCTCGGGGATGACCCGGTCCTTGTCGTGGTGCGGACGCTTGGTTCGCCCCACACGGCTTCGCCCGAGATTGAGTTCACTGAGATCTACCAGCTTGGAAAGCGAAGCAATGAGCTGCTCGCCTCGCTCCCAGGGCGTTGGGGATTCGACGCGGCTGGACGTCCCCTGCTGAGCCTACTAACTCGAGCACCCGATACCAACCGAGAGCAGCTGCGCCCGCCGCGTGGCCAGCTCGCTGAGGGGCAACTGGAGCTCGCCCCAGGAGGCTACTGGCTTTTGGCGCCAACCGAACTGGGCAAACTGGCACTGTGGGACACCAGCAGTGGCATTCGCTTGACCGAGCCATGGCCACTGAGCGACGCAGCATGGCATCCCGCAGGGACTGCATTCTTTGCCATTGGCTCGGATCAGCAACTCCGGGTCGTTGCACGCTCCCTTGATGGCCTTTGGCAGCCGGAGTCGTTCGTCCTTAGAGGTCTCCTGCCACAGCACGTCCTTTGGGTGACGATTGCTCCGAACGGTCGGCTGGCCGGACTCAGCCAAGGGAGTAACGGAGAACTGATCCTGTGGGCAGCATTTCCGCCCGAGGCGACCATCCTCCGCAGCTGGCGTAGAGAGGAAGTAGCTGGACCACCGTGCGCTGCCTGGCGCACCGCGGATACGCTGGTTCTGGTCACACCACTGGCAAGTGGGCACGTGTCACTCGAGTTGCTCAGCATTGACAATGGTGGATCGCTAGAGACCACCCTGCTCACGCGCCTTCGCCCCTTCCTTGGTCAAGGCAGTAAAGGCTGCACCCTCGCACTCAACTCGATAGGCCAAAACCTTGCCATTCGGATCCAGCGGGGAGACACTGATGCCGTTCTACTTCTCCACCTCAATAGACCAGACAAGGCCTTGCTCCTAGCCAGTGGCCCCGCGAGCGCAGGCCTCGTTTGGTCACCCGACGGTACCGTCCTCGCTTATGGACTCGGTTCCACTCTCACAGCCGTTGACGGCAGAGGGCACGAACTCCTCCGTGTACCCGTTGGCCGACTTGCCGACCTCGCCTGGCTGGGCGAGCGGACCCTCTGGGTGCTGCAAGCTAAGAGCAACACTTGGAACGTCGTGGAAGTGCCGGTCACTCCCCCGGAGTAGCCATCGCAGCAGATGAATCCCTTGTTGCGACTGGTAACAGAAACGACACAGTTGTCCCTTCACCGTGTTGGCTTTCTATCCAAATCTCGCCGCCCTGCATCTCGAGGAGTTGTTTGGCGACAGCTAGCCCGAGGCCGCTGCCACGAACTGGATCGCTGCTTGGCTGGTAGCGGGTGAAAGGGTGTGCCAGGATCTCAGCTGGCACCCCGCATCCGCTGTCGGTAACCCGTACCACGACGTACGCACCTTCCCGTCGGGCCGTCAGGCGGATGACACCGCCCTCAGGTGTGTGGCGGAGCGCATTGTGGAGAAGATTGAGGACAATCTGGCGAACGCGCAGCGGATCGCCTTGAAGTGGTGGACACCCCGGCTCGACGTCGAGTGAGAAGGCAATGCGGCCAGCACGGCGTGCCAGCGGCCGTAACGTTTCGACCACATCGGCAAGGATGTCTTCCACGCTGATGGGTTGTAGGAAAAGCGGAAGTCCTCGTTCTTCGAGTCGTGCCAAGGTGAAGAGATCGTCAACCAGCCGACTGAGTGTGTCTGTCTCAGCGAGAATGCGCTCCAAACCGTCTCGCACGGAAGAGTCACGCGGTCGGGCGCGTTCGAGGAGCGCCTCTGCATGCGCACGAATCAGGGTCAGCGGCGTGCGTAAGTCGTGCGTCACATTGGCAAAAAAGGCCCGTCGCTGCCCTTCGAGCCGTTCAAGCGCAATAGCCAGCAGATTAAACCGCTCGGCCAAGTGCCCAAGTTCATCACGCGTCAGAACTGCGACGCGTCGGTCGAGCTCGCCGCGCACAATGGCATCAGTCGCAGCCTCCAGTTCTCGCAACTGTCGTGTCATACGCCTTGTCAGCAGAAGGCTGGCCGGGAGAGAGACGAGCACGGCCGGGATTGCTGCCGTCACAAGGAAATCGCCAATCACAAGACCCAGCCCGAGAACAAGTGTCACGAGAGCTGCCAGCCAAGACGACGGAGCAGTAGCAAGGGGCTGGGTCCGCAGTCCAACTGCACCGAGGAGCATTCCCGTGGAATCACGAATAGGGTATGCGCTGACCAGAACCGTTCCGTCCGCTGCCGGTCGGATAAGGGGACCGCCTTGAGCAAGATCCTGCGAACCGGCAAGTGCCGCTTGAAATGCTTCCCGCCACTCTGGTAATGGCAAGGCCTCTAATTCATCTCCCACTTGAAGCTCCGGCACGCCGGCTGCACTCAGAACGGTACCGTTCACACTCACGACCACGATACCGGTGTGCTCGTTCAGCGAGCCACCAAGAGGGCCACTTCCTGGTACCGCGCCAGCGCCAAGATCCCGAAGTAACAGGGTGAGGGAGTCTGGTGAACCCTTCTCCTGTGTAAGATGCGGTGGCAGCAACTGCGCAAGCAGGCGTGTACTCTGGGCAAAGTCAGGGTCATAGCGCACAGTATGACCGAGCAGAATATCATCCCCGTGAAGGACGATCGCCCTGATGGCATAGGCACATATCACGAGTGTCAACGTCAGGAGAGCAACGGCCACGTGCGAGAGCATGAGCTTCCAGCTCAGCCGGCCGTCCAGGATCGTCCAGGGACGACGAATCGCGCATGAACTCCCTGTCACCGCTCGCCCTCCCGACGCTCAAAGCGGTATCCCACGCCCCAGTAGGCAACGAGGCGATCAGCCGGGGACCCCGGACCACCGAGCTTCTTTCGGATGCGCGCAATGTGGGCATCAACGGTGCGCTCACCCCCGGCAAAGTCGGGGCCCCACACACGGTCAAGCAGATATTCCCGGCTGAAGACCCGCCCGGGATTGGCAGCAAGGAACCAGAGCAGTGCAAATTCACGAGCCGTAAGGTGAACCCGCCTTCCCTGACTCCACACCTCCCGTGTTGCCGGATCGATGACGAGATCTGGGAGGCGGATTGGCCGCTCAAGGCACTCGGTCTGACTCACCTGGGCGACGATCTCCAAACGACGCAATAGTGCTCGGACACGTGCAACAAGTTCGCGGAGAGAAAACGGCTTCACCACGTAATCGTCAGCGCCGAGCTCAAGGCCCAACACGCGGTCGAACTCTGTACCGCGTGCCGTCAGGATGAGCACCGGCACGAGCGACTCACGACGTAGGGCACGCAGCACGTCAAGCCCGTCTATCCCGGGAAGTCTAAGGTCAAGGATGATCAGGTCAGGGTTCTCCTGGCGCGCAAGGACAAGTCCACTTGCCCCGTCGAAAGCGAGGAGAACATGGTGACCAGCCTGCTCAAGGGCCTCACGTATCAGTGAGGCCAGCTCTACTTCGTCTTCAATGAGCAGGATCCGTGCCACCGTTTCTGCCCCACAGGATGATCCCAAAGGATACAGAGAACGTTTATGAGGTTGCTCGCACTTCGATATCCCTTCGGCCGAACCACCAAAGAGTGAGGCCGCCAAGCAGGATTGTCCACACCACGACCACCGGTACCGCCTCGTAGAAGGCAGGAACGCCAGGTTGCGGCGCACCCGAGAAGACCGGAGCCCGCACAATCGCCTGGGCGTTCCAGAGATAGAAGAAGCGAGGGATTGCGGCCCACCAGCCGCCGAGCCCCTGCAACACAGCGGCAAAGACCCCCTCACTGAAGGACAACCCGATCGTCAGGCCAACAGCAACTGCTTGTGAGCGTGTTATAACGACGACTGTCATAGCGAGAACGATTGGCGCGATCAGAGCCCCTACACTACGCAAAGGAAGCACAGCGAGCTCGAGTTGCCAGTGCTCTGCCGATGGCGTCTGGAAAACCGGCTGATGAAGCACAGCGGAAACGATCGGCGCGGCGATGATCGGTACGCTCGCTGTCACAAACACAAAGATCGCAGCACCAGCGCACAGTACGAGAAACTTTGCGAGCAGCGCCTGCCACCGCGGCAATCCGGTTGGCAACACCAAGCGCCACGTCCCCCAGCTGAATTCGTTGGCAATGAAGGTCGCAGCAACGATGGCCAGGAACGTTTCACCAAATCCAGCTGCGAGCATGAAACCTTGGAGGTAGGCTCCAGGCAGTGCCAACTGAAGCGTGACTTCCTGCCGCACCTGGGGCGCACCACGCTCCAGCATATAGAGTAGGAAGCCAATCCAGAACAAACTGAGTGATATGCCCAATAAGAGGATGACCCGATACATCCGTAGTCGCCAGAGCTTCAGCCACTCCGCGTGGACAGCATGCCAGATCATTTTCCTGATCCCTTCGTCATACGCCACCACCCCAGCCAGCCCCGACGCAGCGCATGGTTCCCGGACATCTTCCCAGAACTACTTGTCGTTTCCAAGAAGAGTCGCTCTAGTGTCTGGCTACGCCGAGAGAGCTCCAGAACGGGAATCTGTTCGGCGAGCAACAGTTGGGCAAACTCCTCCTCGCGAGTGCTTGGTACGGCAATGTGCAGCACGTTTCCGTCCTCGGCGAGAAGCCGCAGCCACGGTGTCATGGCACACAGGACCCGCACCCGTTCGGGAACGGGAGTTCTGAGGACCACCGCGTGATCGCCAGCTAACAGCGCCTCAATGGCTCCCTGGGCCACGACACGACCACGATCAAGGATCAACACATGACTGCAGACTTGTTGCACCTCGGCTAAAACATGGCTGCAGAGCAGGATCGTCTGACCACTCGCGGCGAGTCCACGAATCAGCTCACGCACCTCGACGATTCCGTGGGGATCGAGGCCGTTGGTCGGCTCGTCCAAGATCAGGAGCAGCGGATGATGCAAAATCGCCGCTGCAATGGCCAGACGCTGACGCATACCAAGCGAATAGGTTCCTACACGCTGCTCGGCACGCTCAGCCAACCCCACCAACTCCAGAACCTCCGTAATCCGCATTTCCGGAACGTTGCGTAAAAGCGCCAGAATTCGCAGATTTTCCCGACCGGTGAGATACGGGTAGAACGTCGGAGATTCGATCAGAGCCCCGACATGCCGCAACGCTTCACGCGCATTCTGACGTGCGTCAATACCAGCGATCCGGATATGGCCGGCATCAGGGTGGACCAGCCCGAGGATCGTGCAGATGATGGTTGTCTTCCCGGCACCATTCGGTCCCAGCATCCCAAGGACCTGGCCCCGTTCCAGCGAGAACGAGACATCGGCGACTGCCAGGAACGATCCATAGCGCTTTGTTACTCCTCGGACCTCAAGGACAGCTCTCTGCGCAGTGTCCTGAAGCGTTACCGGCGTTTCGCGTGAGAGCATCGTTTTTTTCTCCTTCCGCACCACGCGCCTGCCAGGCAGCGGTAGCGTATCCATCGACGATGACAAAACGATGACGGAACAGTGCCGATTTGAAGACAGAAACCGGGAAACTACGCTCTGCTGCACGAAATCCGAGCGCGTCACCAGTTGCGGCATGCGGTGGCCCGTTGCGAACTCCGTTCCGGACAGAACGAGCGATCGGTGTTATTCGATCAAACGCACCACAAGGCTGGCAGCGGTAGCAAACGCTGGGTCCAATGACAGGTCACCCACGCTGGTGGCAGACTGTGAAGCATCGGGTCCTACCCTGGAAAGGGTAGCCCGGGTGATGGACAGCGTGCCGGGTGCGTCGTACGCTGGAATGGTGCACGGGGTCAGGTCGGGCGAGGCGAGGGATCGACAGGTGCGTGAGGCGGGTGAGGGCCGTCGACTAGAACCACCGACGTTTCGAGACATTCTGCGGGCCAGAGCTGTTGTCCACCGGTATCTTCCGGCGACGCCGCTTCTCCCTGCGCCACTCTTGAGTGAGCGACTCGGCTGCCAGATCTACCTGAAGTGTGAACAAATGCAGCCGATTGGTGCTTTCAAGGTACGCGGTGGTGTGTACCTGATGAGTCGACTCTCGGAGGAGGAACGCGCGCGGGGTGTCGTCACAGCCTCAACTGGAAATCACGGGCAATCGATTGCCTATGCAGCACGCCTCTTCGGCGTCCGTGCCATCATCTATGCGCCGGAAGGCGCGAATCCGCTCAAAGTAGCAGCGATGCGCCGCTTGGGCGCGGAGGTCGTCCTTACTGGACGGGACTTCGATGAAGCCCGTCTTGCCTGCGAAGCCCATGCGGCAGCCGAAGGACTCCGGTACATCCATTCGGCCAACGAGCCGGATCTTATCGCTGGAGTCGGAACATACGCACTCGAGATCATTGAAGCATTGCCGGACGTCGAGGTCGTTATCGTTCCCATCGGTGCTGGGAGTGGTGTCTGCGGGACCGGGATCGTGATGAAAACGGTCGATCCAGGTATTCGCGTCATTGGTGTCCAGGCGGCTGGCATGCCGGTCGTCTACGAGTCGTGGCGACAGGGCAAGCTCCTGGAACTCCGCGACGGATATACCTTCGCTGAGGGGATCGCGACACGCGTTGCCTTCGAGCTCCCGCTGCGGATCATCCGCGAGCGAGTCGACGACATCGTGCTGGTCTCTGACGAAGAGATTGCGCGCTCCATGGTGGAACTCCTGGAAGCTGGACGGGTGGTCGCCGAAGGGGCTGGTGCGGCAGCACTCGCGGCGGCCTACCGCCTACGCGATCAATTGCGGGGGAAGAACGTCGTTCTTGTGGTAAGTGGCGGGAACGTGACGCTCGAAACCTTGCGCTGGGCGTTCGACGTCTTCACAGCATCGAACTCCGAGGTGAGCGAATGAGCGTCTTTGAACAGTTCGGTCGCTGGCTGCGCCGAAGGCAGGGAATCGAACGCAACCCCTTGTATCGCATCGCGACTGATGCACTGGAGGGACGGATCACGGTCGAACAGGCCTATGCGGCGGCTGAACAGCCCAGTACGGTCGCCCGATTGGCCGATGGTGATCTCTGGGAAGTGCTGGACGAGGCAGGACGGGCAGCATTAGATCATCCCGAGCATGCCCTCCTGCTTAGCCGACTCGTCATTCTGGCTGCACGTCAGAAAGGGTTCGACCGTGTCCTTATGGAAGCGAATCTACGTGCAGCCGACATCCTCGCGGAGTACGAAGGGCCGAGTGAAGAGGAACAGGAACGACAACGCGAGCAGGAGCTCCATCTCCAAGAAGCTTTGCGCGCCGCTCGTCGCATCGCGAACGCGGCCGGCCAACGGCGAGCCTTGGCCCGCCTGGCACGGCTGGCCTGGATGCGCGGCGAACGCGATCGTGCGCGAGAACTCTTGATGCGCCAGTTGGAGTCAGGCAGCGAGAACACCGATACGCTGGAAGACGTCGAAACCGCACTGATGCTCGGCGATCTCGCCCGCCAGGAAGGGAACCTGGCAGCGGCGCGCGAGTTCTACAACCGTGCCAGTCGGAGCGCACGTCGCGTCGGCCACTATGCGGGCATGGTCGACGCGCTGCTGCGGCAAGTGACGATCTTGCGCGAACTCGGCGATCTGGACGCCACCTATGCGCTGCTGCAGCAGGCACAGGAAGCTGCTGAACGGATGATTGATCATCGGCTCCAGGCCGAAATCGCAATCCAGATCGGTGCGATCCTGGTCGAGCAACGGCGGCTCACACAGGCGCGGACAGCTCTTTTGGCCGCGCTCGAGCGGGCACGGACAGCGGCAGATCTCGCGCTGGAAAGCAGGTGTCTGATCGGGCTAGCACAGATCGAGCGGCAGGCAGGGAAGTTCCGTGACGCTGCCGACCACCTCCATCAACTGGCCAATCTCGAACTCCGACTTGGAAACCGGCGTGCTGCGATTCGAGCACTGCTTGATGCAGCAGAACTTGCGCTCGAAGGACAACAGGCGCAGCGCGCGCTGCAGTTCTTGCAGCTAGCACAGCAACAGAGCGAGGCAATGGAGGACGTGACGCTCCGCCAGCGGCTCCTCGGGCTCTCCGGTTTGGCTCATGCCGCCCTGGATCATCGTGGTGAAGCGCTCGAGTACCTCTCCCGAGCCTTCCGCCTGGCGCAGCAGCGGGGCGACGTAACAGAGCAGGCACGCTGGCTACTGGGTACGGGCGAAGTGCTGCTCGAGTTTGGTGAACTCCAGGACGCGATCACGGTCGCAAAGCACGCTGCCAATTTGGTCAAGGTAACCGAAGACCCACGAATGGAAGCACAGCTCGCCGTCCTCCAAGGTTCGATCGCCCTGGCGCGAGGACTGCGTCGCGAGGCAGAGCAGCACCTGCTCCAAGCCTGTGAACGGGCAGAACAGGCGCGCGACTTTCTCGCCCACGAGCGAGCCCTGCTGCTCCTGGCCGAACTGCAACTCCAAGACGCGGATCCGCACGGAGCCATCGGTTATCTCCGACAAGCTCTCGATGTTGCGACCGCAACGGGGAACGACGAACTTCGTACGCGCCTCCACGGGAGAATCGCGCGCCTCTATCAGTCACTCCACTATTTCCGCGAGGCAGAAGAACACTACCGAGCGGCTGCGACAATCGCGCAGGAGATCGAGTCGCTGCCGTTGCAGGCTCGTGCGTTGCGTGGGCTCGCTACTGTGCTTGACGCGTCCGGTCGAGTCGAGGAAGCCCTCGCCACGTATCGTGAGGCGGTAGCACTTTTCGAGCAACTCGGGGATCGACGCGCCGCCTTAGCACTGCACTACAATGCAGCGCTCTTGCTCCTTGATCAGGGCAACGACGGCGAAGCACGGTATCATCTCCGACTGGCGTACGAACTTGCCCTCGCCTTAGGTGACGACGAGTTGGCTACGAGTCTGCGTGAGCTGCTGGGGCCGGACCTGCGACGCTCACCTGCCGCAAGCGAACCGGCTGACGAGCTCCTCAGCGAGTCCCCACTCATCCCACCCCGGCACGAAGAACTCCCGCGTGACATCCCTTAGAAGCCGCGTACGAACGCGTGTTCCTCTAGACGTACGTACACCCTGTGTGCTAGACTGCCCCTTGCCAGGCAGGCACGGCAGGAGTGCAGGCCGGTGGGAAGTGCGGAGGAGGATCCACCGCGCTGCTCTCTGATCGTGCCCAGCGGTTGACCTCGGAAACTGGCGAGAGGAGCACGAGGATGGCGCACGTCATCGAGCGGAGCGCGCGCCTTGCCCGGGCAAGCGCATCTCCCTACGTTGCACTCCAATACGCTGCCGACACGACGGCCAGTGGGCTGCGTGCCTTCGCAGTCGTCGTGGAACCGATCGACCCCTTACCCAGTAGTCCAGATGTCGCCCGCCGCGTCATCGCGTTACTCCAGCACGCATTCTGGCAACTCGGAACACACACCTCGCTTGAAGAGGCGAGTGAGGCACTCACGGAAGCGTATCTCCGGGCGAATCACTGGCTGGTTACCCTCAACAGCGGCCGCCCAGGCAGCCAGTGGCACCGGTTCGGTGCGACGTGCGCCATCCTCAGTGCTCACGATCTCATCCTGGCTCAAGTGCCACCGAGTAGCGCGATCGTGACACAGGATGGTGACTTGTACACTTTCCCACCCCGAGAGAGCGAGCCGACCCGCTTTGCATCTGCACTTGGGAGCGCTCGCCAACTGCAACCGGCCCTTTACTACACCCGTAGCGCACCTGGCGATCTCCTCCTGCTTACCACCAGCCGCTACGGCTCTCGCCTGCTGGACAACCACAGCCACGAGCTGCCCAACGCAACACCTGGCCGAATCTTCGAGTGGCTCGAAGAGCTCGCCATCGATGAAGGAGATGCGGAGCAGGTCCCCGCAGTGGTCTTGCGCGTCCCTGAACAACCCCGCTTCAGCGCTCAGCCAGTTCGACGTCTCAGCGAACTCTTGCGCCTTCTTCTCCCCGAGAACACCGGGCAGGACGAGCGTACCGGAGTAACCCAAGACAGGAAGGGAGTTGACGCCACGCCTTTGGACGAGCAGACTAAGGGAGCACGGGAGGAGCGGGCGGACCACGACGCCAGCCTGTACGAAGAGTCAGCCCCGCTCGATGAGGCCAGACCGCCAGCTTCTGACCGCCAGGCAGAAGAAGCGACGGTCGGCGCAGGGGATGAACCCGAGCCGCACCAGGTGGCTTCCAGGCGTGGGGGGCGAACCCTGATCGAGCTCATTGCTGGGCTCGCGATCGCAACCGTCACTGGGCTGCTGGGAATCTGGCAGCTCGTCGCACGTCGGCGTCGCCCACTTCTCCCTCAGGACGATGGCACGTTCGGGCTGCCCCGCCTAGAACGGCACGAAGACCGCATTCGCCTTCCTGATCTCACTCCAGTCCGGCGCCAGCTGCCGCGACTCCCCGCCAGCCGTCTCACTGGCCTGATCGCCATCGGCCTCCTTGGCGCGCTCACTACGACGCTCGTCGTCTCGGTACAGTCGGGACGAAATGCCGAGCGGAGGCAGGAATTCGCTCAGCTGTACCAGTCAGCGGTCGCTGAACGACAGCTCGCCGAGCAGGCCACCGATTCCACGATCGCCCGCGCCTACTTGGCAACCGCGTCGCAACGGCTCGAGCGCGCTGCTGCGCTCGGACTCGAGCCCGAACTCCTTGCGCAAGAACGCGCAGCGATCGAACGAACGCTCGACAAGCTTCTCCGCGTGGAGCGTCTCTCGGCCAGCGCGGTTCAAGTCCTCGGATCCGTGCCTGCAGCTCCAGAAGGTGTGCACCCACGCCTCTTCTTTGGCAACGGCCAGCTCTATCTCCTTACTGACGCGCTTTACCGCCTCGATGCTGGCGGGACACGCCTCGTGCGCTTGCTCGGCCCTGGTGATATCGTCGACGGAGTGACCGTTGGGCCACTCGTCGGTGCAGCCTGGGCCGATGGCGCTCCAGTCGCATTCGACGGCAGCGTCGCCTACCTCTTCGACCCGACTGCCGCGCGCTGGAGCGCACTCCCGGTTGGGACTTTTGGCGCACCGTACCAGAATGTGGCCGCGCTTGGCACCTTCACTGGCAACCTCTACTTGCTTCAACCACAGAACGGGCAGATCCTCCGCTTCTTGAACGGCGCCTATGCCAATCTCCCCGAAGACTGGACGGGGGGACAAGCAGCTGACCAGCTGCGCAACGCTGTCGACTTCGAGATTGACGGTCGCATCCATGTGCTTCTCGCCGACGGCACAGTGCTCACGTTCTACCGCGGTGCTTTGGAAGCAACCGTGACGCCCCAAGTTGAGCCACCAGTTACCGATGCGGTCGCACTCTCTCAGCAGCCTGATCGACCCTACCGCTACGTTGGAACACGCAGTGGTCGCATCTTACGCCTGCGCACTGATGGGACGCTTGTCCAGCAGTTCGTCAGCGGGTCAGGTGTGCCATCGCTTGATGGCTTGCGTGATCTGGCCGTCGATGACGTGCAGGGACTGGCATATGTCCTGACGGATCGCGGGTTATTCCTCGTCCGTCTCCCCGCACCACCGGCTGGATCCTAATCAGTCACCGCGCTCGCTGATGCGCAGTTCTTCAATAGATAGCCGCACCGTCTCGTCTCCCACCTGGACGAGCGCGGTGCGGTTCCGCGTCTGGACGGAAACGACGGTTCCGATGCCCTGAGATGTCTCGACACGCGTGCCAATGCGCGGAAAACCTCCAGGCAAGGAAGGACTACCTGTAAGGAGTCGCACCAGTGCTCGCTCGGCCAGGTCGTCACCGCCTCGCGGGCGACCGAGTCCGCCGTAGTGAGACTGGACAGCTACCGCGACAAGGCGAACCGGTTGCCTAAGGAGCTCGCTCAGTGCCCGCTCCTCCTCTGGCATCTGGGCGTCTGGCAGCCCGCTTACCTCGAGCACAAGACCACCGGAGAGGGACGGCCGCACGCCGACGATCGTTCGAGAAACGTTCCCTTGCAGCGCGCGTGCCGCAGCGAATGCACGCTCCCAGAGCTCCGGGATCTGCGCCAACTCTTCCGGACTGAGTGACCGAGCGGCGATGGCCGGCAGAGTCTCGCAGCCGTAACACCGTGACTCATCCGCGAGGATCCCCGCAACCTCCTCACCAAGTGGGCCAGGAACCGCAATCCAACCGGCGCTCTTGGGAACAAGAGCCAGTTCAAGCCGCGCCGATCCGAGTCTCCGAATAGCCCCTTTCACGAACTCCCCTCCGCCCAGGAAATCGCCGCGACATCGAGGGCGAGTCGTGCCTGCACATTCACCTCGAGATCGGCAAGCGCTTGCAGGGTAGCTCGGAGGCCGCGAGCCGTTCCAGAAAGTCCTTCCCGTCGCGCAAGTTCCTGCAGCGCAGCACGTGCTTCTTCATACACGATCGGCGCATTCAGATCCGCTGCCAGCCAGAGCGCATCCCGCCAGAGCTCCACGGCCAGCCGGAGCGTATCCTCGACGGCTGCTCGGCGTCCACGCCGGTACTGCTCCGCCAAGCGCCGAGCGAAGCCGAGCGCTGCGAGCGGCTCACTCAGCGCTGCAATCACTTCTGCGACCTGCTTTTCGCGGCGTGTCAACGCGGCATCGTCGTTCGCCATGCGTAGCGCCTCGGCGATCCGGCCACGCGTCGCACGCGCCAGCCGCGCAGCTCGCTCTGGGGCAATACCACGCTCCTGCAGCGCCTGCTGGACGAGAGCGAGCGGGAGCGGACTTAGTGCCAGCACGTGGCATCGGGAGCGGATCGTCTCCGGCACCGACTGGAGATCCTCGGCAATGAGGAGCAACACCGCGTAGGGTGGAGGCTCTTCGAGCGTCTTGAGGAGCGCATCCGCGGCATCACGCGACAGTCGCTCGGCATCATCAACGATTGCGATGCGCCAGGCACCTTCGAGTGGGCGGAGCGCGAGACTTGCGCGGAGCTCACGGATCTGGTCGATCGAGAGGAGTTTCGCCTCCTCTCGCCCCTGTTCCAGACTGACCCGCGTGACGTCCGGGTGCACCCGCCGCAGAACCCGGTCGCACGAGCGGCAGCGTCCGCAGGGGCGTGCCTCCGACACCGCTTCGCAGAGCAATGCTTGGGCGAAAGCATACGCCAGTGTCGTCCGCCCAATTCCAGCAGGGCCGGCCAAGAGGTAGGCATGATGCACATGGCCACGTTCGATGGCCCGCGCCAAATACGAGACTACCCGCTCGTGGCCAATCACCGGCCAACGCGATTGAATCTCGAAGGCGGTTGAGATGCTCTGGTCGCTCACTTCACTTTCGCCGGTTGACGTGTTGGCAGTGAGACTGGCCCCTCGACCTCCTCGCCCTGCGCGAGAGCCGTCACGATCTCATCGATCTCGCCCTGGCTCAAGCGTCGCTCGCTGCCATAGGCACGGATCGCGTCGAAGAGCTCCTTGCGTGTGACGATACTGACCGGCGATTCAATAACCTCAAGCTGTGCCTGATCGTTGAGGAAGACGATCAGACCCTCGACAAGATCAGCACCAGGGAGATCACGCTGGGCAAGGAACCTTTGCAACGCTTCCACCTGGCGTTGGCACTCAACTGTTGGATTCCCGAGCGGTGGGCCGCCAAAGGTCAGGAGGCGGATCAGGAACCGGTCGAGCCGTCGCCACCGCATCCCCTTCACCACGATACGTCCCGCCAGTTCTCGCGTCGTGATGTTGAGGATCCCACCAGGCCAGATGAGGACATGCTCCGGCCGCCACCCTTCGGGCACATCCGGATAATGAACCAGCGTATAGCGGTCGTTCAACCGTCGCAGCGCGGAATCGAGAAGTTCGTCCGGACGCGGCCGGCGATTCCACTTTGCCCACTGCTGCATGCCAGCGTTGAAGAAGAGAAAGCCCGTAATGAGTGCGGCATAGGCAAGATAAATATAGAGAAGCTGCTGCAAGAAAGTTAGTGCAATGGAACCCAGCAAACCAGCGAGGCCGAGCGCGATCATCAGGCGTGCGGCGCGCTGCCGTTTCTTCAGATATCCAACATTCCGCACGACGCGCATTCGGAGCCCCCGCTCAGCACTTGCTGACGGTCAGTCTAGCACGTCGTTCAAGACGGCGGCGGCTCATCTTCGTGACGCGGCTGGATAATGGTGACTGTTCGTGGATACGGCGCACTCACACCCGCTTCACGCAGCGCAACCAGGATGCGCCGCCGGAGTTCGCGCGCGACCCGCCACTGCTCCAGGGGCCGCGTTTTGACAGCAAGACGGACTGTCGCCTGTTGCGGTCCGATCGCTTCTACACCAAAGACCTCGCCTGGCTCAAGCACAAGCGGGCCAAGTTCCGGATCGCTGGGCAACTCGGCAAGTAATGACTGCAGAACCGCGACGACCCGGTCGACGTCTTCTTCCGGCGTCAATGCAACGTCGATGACTGCTCTTGCCCAATCACGTGAGAGATTCTGGACGATGCGAATCTCGCCATTGGGAATGACGACGTAGGCGCCGTCTAGTGTGCGTAAGGCTGTGTAACGGAGTGTTAGCGCTTCAACCTGCCCACTCAGGTTGTTCACCGTAATCACGTCTCCGACATGAAATTGGTCTTCCAGGACGATGAAGATCCCACCGATGATGTCACGGATCAGCGTTTGCGCGCCCAAACCGATGGCAAGGCCAGCTACCCCAGCACTCGCAAGGAGTGGACCGATCGGCACACCATACAGCGCCAGGACTGTCAATCCGGTCAGCAAGAGAATTGTGAGCCGGACAGCTGACTCGGCTAGCGTGGTCAACGTGCGAACGCGGGTCGCAAATTCCCGCGTGGTAAGCCGTTGTGCCTGCAGCACTCGCGCCACACCGCGGTGGATGGCGAGCCGGGCCAACCGCAGCACAAGCCACGCGATGAGGATAACGACAATCGCCTGGATGGTCGGTTCGACGAGGAGAACAAGTCGTTCAGTCAGACGCTCGAACACTCGGCCCAATCCTCTCCGCCAGGACCCCTTCCACGAGCTTATTCACTGCCTACCCCTCGGCGATCCAGCGCGCGATCGCTTGCTCCCAGCCGTGGAGAACTCCATCCGCAATGAGCAGGATCCCCTGAGAGAGCGCCATCCCGACAGCATCGCCGGGGCGCAGTACAGCGATAGCCGGAAGAACTGTCCCGAGGACATCGCCGAGCACCATTGCCGTGGCACTGGCCCGAGCAAATAGCGCCTCGTCCGCCTCTGGAGTGACAAAGACCATAATCCAGAGCCAGGCCGGAGCATGCGCCTGTCGTAGAGCCCCAGCCACCACCAAGTCAGCCGCTAGCCAGAAGTCGACGGCACTCTCCGGAAGCCGGGCCGCGAGTTCTTCATAGAAGACTCCTGGCACACCCCAGCGGAGTGATGCGAGATAGCGACAAAAGAGCGTCGGCAGGCGACGCTCAAGATCTTGCCGGAAGGCGGAGAGTATCAGTCGCTCCTGCTCACGGACAAGTTGACGGAGCAAGACACCGAACCCACTCAGTTGACCAGCGAGTTGATCCAACTGGGGAACTGCTTGCTGAAACCGATCGATAAGCTCTTTGATCGCCTGCTTTGTGGCATCATCGACTTCTGTCATCCGCTCAAGTTGTGTGGAGAGTGCAATGAGGGCATCGTTGACGCGGGCCTGGGCATTGGCCATGTCGCGGAAGAGTGAACCAACCTGGCGCATCGCTTCGGAAACCGCTTGAAGCTGGTCAGTTGTGTCGCGCTGCACCCGGATCAAGTCCCCGAGTTGGTTGACCGTCAGGCGATGCAACGACACGATGTCATGCATCGCTTGTTCGATCGCATCCATCGGTGACTGAGCGTCCGGAGTCACGTTGGTCTCACCTTCGTCCACCATCCGATTCGCGAAGGATCATAACACCGGCCTACCCGGCGAGGCCCATCAACCGGCAAGCGTATGACACACAAAGAAGACCACCGAGTTTTCACAAACACATACGTGTATTACCTTCGCACGATAGCGCTACTAGTGCACCTTATATGGAAGAAGCTTTGTTAGTTCGTGCCAGATATTATGCTCCAAGTGTATTGGCAGGCGCAAGGGGGGGAGTTTCCTCGTATTCGGCAGGACAACAATGATCGAAGTCTCTTCCCAAGAGCATACCAGTGCCATAGAAATTGGCTATCGTAACCTCCTGACCCCTGGAGTATTACCCCCCTCACGATCCAGCGATACTCGCGAGAGATTACGCATGAAGCAGAGACAGCAGGTCGAGAGTGAGAAACGAACGTCCCGCCACTTTTTTGATGGTCACTGCTAGCTTGGCACACAGAGCCAGGCGACGGGCCGCTTCTCCCTGCGACTTGCCTCTTGACAACGTTCTCCGCTGGCCCTATCATGTCGCTATCCGACATATGTGGCGGCAGGTTCAGACGGACAGGAGGTACACCGATGACGACTCAGGCGATCCCCGGTTACCGCTACGGCGACCCGTCCCTCCCCCGCGCCCCCTACAGCGAGACGGATCTGAAGCCCCTACTGCAGACCTTGCTCTTTACCGACGATGACATCGCTGCATTGCGACACGCCGGCGAGATCCTTGCACCCCATATCGAGGAACTCCTTGACGTCTGGTATGGCTTCGTTGGCAGTCACGATTTTCTGCTCCAATACTTCTCCACCCCCGAGGGGCCACACAGCGACTACCTCGCTCGGGTGCGCCAGCGTTTCGGTCAGTGGGTGCTCGATACCTGCCGTGCCGAGTTCGACCAGCGCTGGCTCGACTATGCCTACGAGATTGGTCGCCGTCACTTCGACAAGAAGAATCAGACGGATGGCGTTGAGGGTGCACCGCCCTTTATCCATTTCCGATTCATGATTGCGCTCGTCTATCCGATCTATGCCACTGTTCGACCGTTCCTTGAGCGTGGCGAGAGCGATCCCGCGATGATCGAACGGATGCACCAGGCCTGGCTGAAGGCCGTCCTGCTCCAAGCGATTCTTTGGACCTACCCTTGGGTGAAAGAGGGGACATGGTGAAAGGAATATCTGCCGGAAGCAGTCTCTACAGCTGATTCAGCTCACCATATGGCCACACTCAAGTCACCTGAGGAAGGTGGGTGCATGAAGTAGCGGACATTTCTCCTGTCTGCGGAATAGTAGCACAAATACTGCCTACTGTGTCCAGGACGGGCCAATGACTCCGGCTGGAGAGATTCCACTACAAGGACTCTTCATCATCCGAAACTTTCTTGGATCCCACAGGTTAGCTGAGAGGGGGAACAACGCGAAGTCTCCGGTTGATCACCCGGCGATGCAATACCGCGATCTCGCCGTTTTCGTCCTTGCACGATTGGGGGTGAAGGATCCTACTTTTCATATCCGAGGTACAGTATTGTCGTCCTCAACCTTCCCACAGCCTCAGCTCAGGCACAGAGGCCGCGGCCCCTGAAGTCGCGAGGAGCTGAAACACGCCGGCCCGGTCACGCATGACACGAGGGTATCGCGGCAGGAGCACCGAGATGATCGGGAGCGGCGTCCACTGCCCTTGATCGACGCTTTCGCCGCGGTCACTAACCTACTCAGCCTGCTTCGTCAGAAGGGCAATCCCCCTCATGGAGGCCTAGGAGTAGTCAGATTCGGCGAGGTCACGTCGAGAGGAGGCGTGCCGCACCGGAACGTCACCCCGGACCCTGTGTAGGAAGGACGACTGGCAGAAGAGTGCGCAATCGACTTCGCGGAACTGACATTCGACGATACGCACGCAGCTTTCGCAATGGACGAGGAAGCATGCATGCGCCGAGGAAACTCACGACAAAAGCGACCCCGACGAGCCGTTCGCCTCCCGGCGCGTGTCCGCCAGTCTCAGATTCACCCCCTTCCCGGCTCGCGCCGGTCCGGCTGGTGAACAGCCCTGGTGCCCGCTTTCGCGAGCAACTCCGACAGGTGGCTATCGGAGCCGGAACAAGCAACCCGATTCCTCGGGTGCTCTCGCGACGGTCCGACGAGAACTCGTCGGGATCGCATCTTCAGGATACCTCAATTGTGCCTTGCTGTCAACCCCCTACATGGCAAACTCGCCACTTCTGCTGCCCGGGGTCGTCACCTCGCAACTCAGTGCACCCGTCCGCACATGATGCGCAAGCCTTTCTGGCAAGCGGCTATTCCAGTCCAAGGATCTGGCAGTGTCTTCACCACGCTGGCGCAGTCTCGTTCCACGCTTGTCGTCAGCCGCCATACTCCCTAGGACTGCCTTGCCCCGTTTATCTCCTGCGGCCAGACACGATTGGCGTGGGCTCATCGGCAGGGGTGCCAATCCCCCTCTCCCATTGTGGACGAGCTTCTGTGAGCGGACGCGAGAAACGGAAAGTCCGGCGCCTACCCCACGCTGCCGAGGTACCTCCCGTGTGCAACCCACTTGACACGCGGGGAGGCCGGTACTACGATGGCGATTAGTATGGAGTCCCAGCAAACTAATTCAGTCGTGAGCCATGAAACACGGATAGGGATATGCACGAGACTCGGGTCGCAGATCAGAGGCTCATGCGACAACTGAACCTCTCGCTGGTCCTCAATGCTTTGCGGCTGACATCTCCGCTGTCGCGCGCCAAGCTCGCCCACGCCACCGGGCTGAACAAGGCCACCGTCTCTAGTCTAGTGGAAGAACTGATCGACACCGGCTTTGTCTCGGAGCTCGGTCCCGAACGCACCGGGCGCACAGGCCGTCCAGAAATCCTGCTCGAACTGGATCGACGAGCAGGAGGACTGATTGGAGCCGAGATAGGAGTTGACTTCATCTCCGTCGTTATCGCCAACTTCGCTGCCGAGATCATTTGGCGATACTTCGAGCGGACTGTTCCTGAGACGAGCGAGACACGGGTGCTCAATCGCCTCCTGGAGATCGTCCGCCAGGGAATTCGTGAGACGCAGGGCCAGTACGATCGCATTCTTGGGCTCGCGCTCGGCGTGCCAGGACTCGTCGACGTGTCCTCTGGCACTCTCTTGTTCGCCCCAAACCTTCACTGGCACGAGGTACCGCTCCGGTCACTGCTCGAAGCCGAGTTCGAATTTCCGATCTACGTCCACAACGAGGCCAACCTCGCCGCCCTCGGCGAAAGTTTCTTCGGTGCAGCACGCGATGTGCGTAGCCTGCTCTATGTGAGTTCCGGAGTTGGCCTCGGCGGTGGGATCGTCCTCGATGGCCAGCTTGTTTCGGGCGCCACTGGCCTGGCTGGTGAAATCGGCCACATGACATTGGTGCTTGATGGCCCGCAGTGTAACTGTGGAAATCGCGGTTGCTGGGAGACGCTCGTCAGCCAGGAAGCAGTCTTCCAGCGAGTGCGAGCCGCCATCGACAGTGGACAACGCTCGCAACTGCAGGAACTGACACATGGCGATCTCACGCGGCTGACCATCCCACTCGTTGTACAGGCCGCCAAGCGCGGTGATCACGTGGCTTTGGCCGCGCTGGAGGAAACGGCCTTCTATCTCGGTGTTGGCATCGCTAATCTGGTTAATGCGCTCAACCCGGAAGCGGTCGTCTTCGGTGGCGTGCTTAGCCTCGCAAGCGACTTCTTGATGCCGACCATCCAGCGCGTCATCCAGGAACGCGCGCTGCGCTGGCTTGCCAGACCGCTCCGACTTCTCGTCGCGACACACGGTTTTGATGCTTGCGTGATGGGTGGTGTCGCGCTGGTCTACCAGCAGGTCCTCAGTCGGCCATTCCGTGCCACCCGAGCGTCAACACAGAACTCTCGACAGGCTCTAGCCAGTCCCCAGAGATTCAGGGATTCGAGTGCACTGGCTTCTCGGCATGTTGGTGCGGCCTCAAGAGGGGGAGGTGAGACAGGCGATGAACCACAGGCGACCGCGACGAGCATGCGGGGCACTCGTCAGACCCCGCATGAGATCACGGCGCTCGCCGTCGTGAAGCAGGATCGATGGTTGAACCACAGAGGAGGGGAATCATGACTTCGACAGGTCGGGAATACAGTCGAGAGATGACGCGGCGGGAAATGCTCCGGCGTTTTTTGGCACTGGGCCTTGCACTTCCAGGAGGCACAGCCTTGTTGGCTGCCTGCGCTGGCGGACAACAACCCACCCCCACTACCGCAGCCCCAACGCAGCCACCAGCGGGACAGGCCAGTCCGACCGCCCCGACCACAGGACAAGCAGAGGACAAGCTCGAGATCTTCAGCTGGTGGACGAATCCAGGTGAGGCTGACGGACTCAAAGCACTCTTCGACCTTTTCAGCCAGCGTCGGCCAGGAGTGGAAATTATTAACGCAACGGTTGCCGGCGGTGCTGGCACCAACGCCAAGGCGGTTCTGGTCACCCGAATGCAAGGCGGAAATCCGCCCGATAGCTTCCAAGTGCACGCAGGACAAGAGCTTATCGGCACGTGGGTCGTCGCAGGCAAGATGGAACCGATCAATGATCTGTTCGAGCAGGAGGGATGGAACAAAGTTATGCCGAAGACCCTGCTCGATCAGATTTCCCACGAAGGCAAGTTCTATTCTGTTCCTGTGAACATTCACCGCTCAAATATGCTCTGGTACAACAAGCGCGTTTTCGAGGCAAATAACCTCCAGCCGCCGAAGACCGTCGACGAGTTCTATCAGGTCGCCGAGAAGCTGAAGTCAGCCGGTGTGACGCCACTTTCGGTCGGTGGTAAGGATAAGTTCGAAGTTCCACACCTCTTTGAGAGCGTATTGCTCGCGGTGTTTGGTCCGGAGGACTATCCAAAGCTGTTCGGCGATCCTGGTATGTGGGAAAGCGATGCCCGCATCCAGGAAGCGATCGACATGCTCGATCAGTTCTTAAGCTACGCCAATGAGGATCGGGCTGCGCTGAGCTGGGCCGATGCTGCTCAACGCGTCATCGATGGCAGCGCTGCCATGACGATCATGGGTGACTGGGCTTACGGCTACTTCATCAACAAGGGTGCACAGCCGGGCCAAGTCTTCGGCTGGGTACCAGCACCAGGGACAGACGGTAGCTTCTTGTGGCTCAGTGATAGTTTCGGCCTGCCGATCGGTGCTCCGCATCGTAACAACGCCATTGAATGGCTGAAAGTCTGTGGGTCACGCGAAGGTCAGGACGCGTTCAATCCAAAGAAGGGCTCCATTCCTGCGCGCACCGATGCGGACAAGAGCAAGTACGACGAGTACCTGCGCTACTCGATCGAGCGGTTCGCGCAAGACAAGCTGGCACCGAGCGTTGTCCACGGTGCCGCCGCAAACGAGGCCTATATGACCGAGTACAACAATGCCCTGAACGTTTTCTCAGCAAGCCGCGACAAGGATCAGCTGAAAGGCATGCTCATTGACGCTGCTAAAGAACTCAAGTGAAGAACACGCTCATAGCACGCAAGGACACCGTGGGGGCGGTCGATGACCGGGAAAGTGATTGAAGAAGCGAGGCCGAGACCAGGCGTCGCCACGCGGCCGATGACGGCCCGGAGCCGATACCGTTTGGTCGAACGGCTGATCCCGATACTCATGATCACACCCTCTATCATCGCAATCGCTGTGTTCGTGTACGGGTTCATCGGTTGGACAACTGTGGTTTCTGTCAGCCGATGGCAAGGGATCGTACCCGATCTTAGCTTCGCCGGTTTCCGAAATTACGCTGCCCTTCTTACCTCCTATCGGTTCCAGAGCGACATCCGGAACACGATCGTCTTCACGGTGTTCTTCCTGATCGGTTCGCTTTCGATCGGACTCCTTCTCGCGGTATTGCTGGATTCGAAGGTGCGCGGGGAGTCGTTCTTCCGGACGGTCTACCTCTTTCCGATGGCGCTCTCGTTCGTCGTTACCGGAACGGTCTGGCAGTGGCTCTTCACCCCAGGAGCTCCCGGACAGCCGACCGGCCTGAATCTGCTGTTTGAGCAGATCGGGCTACCCGTCTTTCAAACCTGGAGTACGGTTTCCCACGTCTGGCCTGGAGGCGGGTGGAAACCCGAGTGGCTTCGCGTTCCGTTTGGGGTTCCCTTGGCCATGATCCCCGTGATTATCGCCGCGATTTGGCAAATGTCTGGCTTCACTATGGCAATGTATCTCGCTGGGCTACGAGCGATCCCCGACGAACTCCGCGAAGCCGCTCGCGTGGATGGAGCCAGCGAATGGCAGGTCTTCCGCTGGATCACCTTTCCGCTCCTCCAGCCAGTGACGCTCAGCGCTGTGATCGTCCTTGGCCATATCTCACTCAAGATCTTTGACTTGATCATGACGCAGACTGGTGGCGGTCCAGGCTTCGCGACCGACGTGCCGGGTATCTTCATGTACGAAACAACGTTCAAGAGCAATAAATACGCGGAGGGAGCAGCGGTAGCGATCGTGATGCTGCTCATGGTGTCTGTGCTTATCGTGCCGTACTTGATCTGGCGGCTGCGAACGGAGACCGAACGATGAGCGTCCGTGCTCCCCGTGCACCCCGTTTTCACCCGACACGCTTGATCATCTACAGCGTGATGATCGCCTTCGCGGCCTTCTACCTTCTCCCTGTCTACCTCATGCTCATCACCGGCATGAAGAGCTTCGAGGAAGTCAACATCAGTCGCATGTGGGACCTCCCATCAGGCCTAAGGTTCGATAGTTTCCTCGCCGCTTGGCAAACACTCAAACCGAGCTTCCTTAACAGTGTGAAAATGGTGGTTCCGGCAACAGTACTTTCCAGCCTGCTCGGCTCAATGAACGGCTATGTGCTGGCCAAATGGAAATTCCGCGGGTCGGATACGCTCTTCACCGCGATTCTCTTCGGCATGTTCATTCCCTACCAGAGCATCCTGATCCCGCTCGTGCTCACGCTGCAGCGCATGGGGCTGTACGGATCGATCCCCGGACTGATTCTCACGCACGTCGTCTACGGCATCCCTATCACCACACTCATTTTCCGCAACTACTACGCCGCAATACCGACGGAACTCCTGGAAGCAGCGAAGGTCGATGGCGCGGGATTCTTTGGGATCTATCGGCGTGTCATCCTGCCGCTTTCCGCTACTGGGTTCGTCGTCGTCGCTATTTGGCAGTTCACCTCTATCTGGAACGAGTTCCTCTTCGGCCTAGTCATCACTAACTCGCCACAGCAGCGCCCGGTGACAGTCGCGCTCCAGAATATCGCTGGGAGCCAGTACACGATGTGGAACGTCCAGATGGCCGGAGCCCTTCTGGTGGCGTTGCCGACGCTGCTCGTCTACATCCTGCTCGGACGATATTTCCTGCGGGGTCTGCTGGCCGGATCGCTCAAAGGCTAGAAACCACCCCAAGGTCACATCGCCTCGGGGCACCGAGCGTCACACTGCAGTGCTATCCCAGGCAGGTCGGGATCAGACTGAGGGCACCGATCTAGGTCTCGATGGGCTCGGAAGCAGCCAGTGCTGCACTCTCCTCATCGTCCCGGGCCGAAGTATCCTCTGCATCGGCGCAGCTGTAGGTCTGACACAGGGAGCTGCACTCGTACTCCGACAGTGAACTAGCCAGCAGCGTTGTCTCTCGCGGAGAACGCCTCCGCCCTTGGCACTGCACAGTCTGGGGAAAGAGGAATAATCCGCGTCGGCACGCGACTGAACGCATGCTATACTCGTCTCGGGCATGTGCTGGCCATAGTAGGGTGGTCATTGTCGTGGAGAGCGAGTCGTACACGATGACCGTGTTCGATCCCGAACTCCGCCAGCGATCGCGAGCTGCGCGCGTCGCCATGGCATTACTCCGCCTGAGCCATGCAGTGAAGGCGATCTCTTCCGACGAAGTGAAGGGGCTTGGGTTGACGCCGATGCAGGCGCAGGCGCTGCTCTGGGTCCGCTATACCAAGCCGTTCCTGGCATCGGTTGGGCGGCTCGCCCAAGCGCTGGGTGTGACGCACGTTACGGCGATCGGGGTGATCGATGCGCTCGAGCGTGAGGGATTGCTCACACGAGAAACGAGCCAAGACGACCGCCGTGTGACACTGCTCCGTGTGACCCCCGCTGGTGAGGAGGCCGTCCAACGTTTGGAACGGTTCGGCCACACGCTCGAAGAAGCGCTTGCGGGGATGGACGAGCGCGAACTCGCGACGCTCGAGCATGGGTTGGGAGCGGTCGTCTGGAGCTTACGAGCAGCAGGACTGCTTCAGGTTGCCGAAGCTTGCCGCGGCTGCGTGTATTTTCGTGAGAACGTGGCTCCAGGAACCAGCGAACCGCACCGGTGTGACCTCATCGAGCGGTTCTTAAGTGAGCAAGAGGCACGTCTGGCGTGTCCGGACTATCACCCGGAACACCCACAGGGACTCTTGTCGTTGGCCGCTGAGTGACGGCTGCTCGAGGCAGCGCAGGCAAGTCTCCCGAGAGCGGTAAGACTTCCCCACATCGGTCGTTGGTGTACCGGCTTTCGGAAGTCAGCTGTAACGCTACCGCCTGTTCTCTTGCGCAGCTGGCTGACGTTCAGTGAATGTCTCGTAGGATCGTCACCAGCGGGATGCGCCTTCCTCCCCCAGTGTGCAGAGCATGTCGGGCAGTAGATAGGCCGCCCATCGTCGGAACGGATTTCAGCGAGACAATCAATCCCTCGTAGCGAGGAGCACACAGGGTCATCAGTCGCAGTGGCCATCCTGGTCGGGATATCGACGAACGCCACACGATTTGCCGCCTTCGCATCACCTGCGGTACTATCGTGATGAGCATGGTGGAGCGCGATGCCCCCGTAGTTCAGTGGATAGAACGGCGGCCTTCTAAGCCGCATGTCGCAGGTTCGAATCCTGCCGGGGGTGCCATCTCGCTCCTTCCACCCAACGAGGAGTACCTGCTCTCCGTGTGGAGAGCGCTCGTAACTGGACATTGGCGAAAAGAGCGAGGACAGACGTGCGCCAGCGCGCCAATCAGCTTTGGCTCCTCTCCTTCCTCCTCGGTACGCTGCTCGTGGTGAGCCATGCACTCCTCACTCGCGTGCTGGGTGTCACGCTCTCTGATTTTGCGGCGAACATCATAGGTGGAGCAGGCATCGGCCTGCTCATTGTGAGCTTACTCACCCAACTCCGGTTCCCGCGCCGTCAGCGCAAACGACAGGAGTGAGGACCACGATGCGCGTCACAGTTCGCTACTTTGCAGTCGTCCGCGAGTTTCTCGGGCAAGACCACGAAGAGCATGAACTCCCGGAAGGGACCACTGTTGGCCAATTCCTGGAAGACCTGATCGCACGTCAGCCAATCCTCGAGCGCTTGCGTCGCTCCATGTTGGTCATGGTCAACCGGCGTTATGCCCGACCAGACCAGCTCCTCTCCGACGGGGACGAAGTCGCGCTCATCCCACCGGTCTCGGGAGGAAGTACTCCCTTCTCCGTTGGCCCTGAACCACTCGACCCAGCCGCTATTGAGCGCCTTGTGGCCGACCCGCGAGCCGGGGCGATCGTGACGTTTGTCGGAACAGTCCGCGACCATGCGCGCGGCAAACGCGTGCGTTATCTGGAATACGAGGCCTATGCGGAGGCGGCGGTAGACGCGTTCGCCCAGATCGCCGCTGAGATCCGGCAACGCTGGGACGTCCTCGGGATCGCCATCGCACATCGGACCGGGCGTCTAGAGATCGGAGAAGCGAGCGTCGTTATCGCCGTGTCCAGCGCGCACCGAGCCGAGGCATTTGAAGCCTGCCGGTACGCGATTGAGCGCCTCAAGCAGATTGCACCGATCTGGAAGAAGGAAGTGTACGACGACGGCGAAATGTGGATTGGCAGTGAGGCGCTCTACCAGGAGCTCTTCGCGCGGCACACCAACGAGCCAGCGTCCTCACCGCAATGACGGCAGTCAGGCCCGCTGACCGCGAACCGGACCGCGCAGAATCGCCTGCAGCCGCTCGCCCGCGCGGTATGGTGTCGCCCGAGGTGGTACGACGAGGTAGGCGTTCGCACCCACGGCGGAGAGCAACCGAGCTGAGGATTGCGGACCAGTATTGCGGGCTCGGAGTGTCCCGTCGGAGTCACACCAGACAATTGCCCGCTGGTACTCGATTCGATCACCCGATTCGACATCATGCTCAAGCACGACCGTGACCGGCTCCACCTCGACCGGCTGCTGGCCAGTCATTGCCCGGAGCGCTGTCACGACGAAAATCTCGAATCCAACCAACGCCGAGACCGGATTCCCGGGCAAGCCAAACAGCAACGTGGAGCCTGCTGTGACGAAATGGAACGGCTTGCCTGGTTTCATGAAGAGGCGTTCGATGTGCACCGTCCCGAGTGTTCGCAAAGCTGCACTGATGAGATCCCGCTCACCCACCGAGACTCCACCTGAGGTGATCACCACGTCACTTTCCGCAATCCGCTCTCGGAGCAACTCGGTCAGTCGCTCGACGTCATCTGGTCCACGCCCAGCCCAGATAACCTCGGCACCGGCCCGCTCAGCAGCTGCAACCAGCATGAACCGGTTCGAGTCGCGGATCTGCCCTGGTCCAAGCGGTGCGTCGGGCTCGACGAGCTCGTCACCCGTGCTCAGGACTGAGACACGCGGCCGACGAGAGACAGTAACGCGGGCGAAACCGAGGCTTGCCAACAACCCGATCTCAGCTGGGCCAAGCAGTGTACCCGCCGGAATGACCAGGTCACCACGCCGAATGTCCACCCCAACCGGGCGGACATTCTCACCTGGCCGAACCTCATCACGCCGAATTACGATATGGTCGTCCACCACTTCCACATCTTCTACCGGAACGACAGCATCCGCACCAGCGGGGAGCGGCGCTCCGGTAGTGATACGGACTGCGGTACCCGGCGTGACGACGACGTCGGTGACATGTCCAGCGTACTGCTCGCCAATCACCTCCCGCCAGGGAGAGGTGTCATCGTGGATCACAGCGTAACCGTCCATCGTCGCGGCAGGGAACGGCGGGTGATCCTCTGGCGCAATGACCGGCTCAGCGAGCACTCGCCCAACCGCCTGCATCAACGTCACGGTTTCCGTCGGCAAACGCTGCACATGCGCCAGAATGATGTCGAGGGCCTCTCGCGGGGTCAGCATTCGACTCGTTCGCTGCATACTGTGCTCCTCGGGCCATCACTATCTCCACGAAAGCAACTCAATCCTACACCGGCATCGCGCAATGCGGTGAGAAATGTCACACGCACACTCGGTGTTTCGTCCCTTGACACAGGGGAAACGAGGCATCACGCCCGGAGAAGGCGGATAGCGACAAAAGAGGCCTGTTGGAGCATTGATCATCCTGCAAGCCCGCCTCCAGTCACCAAGCATCGGTGAGCCCTGTGTTCGTCTCCTCTCCATGTGCACACCACGCATGTGATGAATCGCGGCTCTCCCGCCGGCCAGGTGCGGAGACGCCGCACCTCCTCCGCCCTCAACAGTGCCCGACAACGTGATCCGGTGATCTGGGAGTTCCCAGCAACTGCCAAGCAAGGTGTACAGAGGGAGAATCGCCTGACTACACACAACGTCGTTGTCCGGACCGCTGCGGGGGCACGAGGAGGACCAAATGTGGTTCCACACTCTGCTTGGTCCAACGGCTATCACAATGCGTCCCTGCCCGATTGCTTCTCGCAGCTCAGAACCCCTCCTGAACCGTGCAATGACCTCGAGCAGAGGAACGGAACTCCGCATCGTAAGACCACTCGGACAACGCCGTGATTCCAGAACATCACCGAGGAATAGAGCTGCGATATGTAGGAACCAAAATCTGCCGACATACGCAGTGACAGGAGAGGCGGGGACAGAGGAGGCGCCTCAGCACTTTCCGCAACTCTCCTACTCCCATGGGGATCCGCGAAATTTGCCGAATGACCGCAGCGATACTGCAGCTCGACCGTTTTCATGTGCCCCCGAATAGCGACCGTGCGCGCAGCCACATATGGCCGATCCGGCCATGGAACACATACCTGCTCGCCGGGCGATTGCAATTGGCGATGGCTGCTCCGTATCATAAAAGATGAAACTCAAATCCTCTCGCCACCCTCGCGATCGAGTGTTCGGGACATGATGGCAAGCGCTGTACCCCGCGAGAGCGGACACCACACCGAATCGAATCAGGAACCGACCGTCACGACGGCCGGCGATGTACCCACATGGGAGATGATCGCTCCTGAGTTCCAGAAGCGACTGCCGGGCGCCGATCTTGAACTTGTCCGCCGTGCATTCGAGTACGCCCGAGCAGCACACGCGGGAGTGCGACGTCGCTCTGGGGAGCCGTACCTTTGCCATCCGATTGCCGTCGCACTGATCCTCGCCGATATGCAACTTGACCAGGAAACGATCGCTGCGGCGCTCCTCCATGACGTTTTGGAGGACACCGACGTCACACTGGAGCAGCTGCGCGAGGCGTTCGGGCCACGTGTGGCACGTCTCGTTGACGGCGTCACCAAGCTGGGCAAGATTCGTTGGAGCCCGGAGACGGAGCCGGTCAGTCTCGAGCGTGAGAAGACGCGACAAGCCGAGAGCCTGCGCAAGATGCTGCTGGCTATGGCGGAAGATGTCGGCGTCGTTCTCATCAAATTGGCCGATCGGCTCCACAATATGCGGACTCTCGAGCACTTGCCACCCGAGAAACAGCGGCGCATCGCTCGAGAGACAATGGATATTTATGCGCCGCTCGCCAACCGGCTCGGCATCGGTCAACTCAAGGCCGAACTTGAAGACCTTGCCTTCAAGTACCTCGAACCGCAGACCTACGAGGCCATCGCCAAAGCGCTGGAGTCACGCGGGCATGACCGCGAGCGCTATCTTCAGCAGGTGATTGAGCAAGTCAAGCAAGCACTGGCTGAGGCAGGCATTCAGGCTGTCGTCACCGGGCGGGAGAAGCACATCGCCTCCATTGCGCGGAAGATGCGCCAGAAGCAGCGCAACTTCGACGAGATCTATGATGTCCTGGGAATCCGTGTCATTGTCGACGAACAACGTGACTGCTACGCGGCGCTCGGTGTCATTCACGGCATGTGGCACCCGATCCCTGGCGAATTCGATGACTACATCGCGACACCAAAGGAGAATCTCTACCGCTCGCTGCACACCGCGGTGATCGGGCCGAACGGCATCCCCTTGGAAGTCCAGATCCGTACTCACGAGATGCATCGCGAGGCTGAGTACGGTATCGCCGCCCACTGGCGTTACAAGGAGCAGCTCCGACCGGACAGTGGTGACCGCTCCATCGAGGCGAAGATCGCCTGGTTCCGCCAGATCCTGGAGTGGCGAGACGAACTGCTGGATGCCCAAGAGTTTGTCGACTCGGTTAAGCAGGACCTCTTGCCAGAGATGATCTACGTCTTCACGCCGAAGGGAGACGTGGTCGAACTCCCGGCTGGTGCAACACCAGTCGACTTTGCCTACCGCATCCACACCGAGGTTGGACACCAGTGTGTTGGCGCGAAGGTCAATGGGCAGATTGTGCCACTGAACTACAAGCTCCAGAATGGCCAGGTGGTGCAGATCATCACCTCCAAGGCACGTACTGGCCCCAGCCGCGACTGGCTTATTCCGAGCAATGGTTATGTCACAACGGCTTCGGCCCGCGAGAAGATCCGACAGTGGTTCCGCAAGCAGGAGCGGGAGGAGAACATCGCACACGGCCGGCATCTCCTGGAGCAGGAGCTCCGCCGGCTTGGCGTTGAGATGAAACCGGAGGATGTCCTCAAGCTCTTCCCGCGTTATCAGAAGCTAGAAGACTTCCTCGCAGCCATCGGTTATGGAGCAATCACACCGCAACAACTCGCGGCGCGCATCGCCGAGCATGAGGATCAACGCGTCCGTACGGCATCTGCACCCGCTGCCGCAAGCACGCCACCACCGCTCCAGGTGACGGGGTTGCGCGACCTTCTGACCCGCCTCGCCAACTGCTGCAAACCCGTCTATGGGGATCCGATTGTTGGGTTTATCACACGCGGGCGGGGCATCACCGTCCACCGTGCCGACTGCCCGAATATTCTGCACACAACTGAGCCGGAGCGGATCATCCCCGTCAGCTGGGGTGAGACGCCGCAACAACACCCTGTCACTATCCGCATCGAGGCGTGGGATCGTGTCGGGCTCCTGCGCGACGTCACGACACTTGTGGCAGACGAAGGGCTCAACGCGCTCTCCGTCCTTACGAACGTCCACGACGACCGGACGGTGACCATCCTCATGACGCTCGAGGTCGCCAGTGTCCAGCAGCTCAGCCGCGTGCTGCAGAAGCTCGAGTCGATCAAGGACGTCTATGACGTCCGTCGAGTCACTGGCGGGGAAACAACGGCGCCAGCACCTCGCTGAATCGGGCTCACTGTTCGCCGATTTCTTCCTCTGGCTCTTCCAGTAACCCCGCACGCTTCAGCAATCGCTCGCGTTTAGTGAGGCGCCGACGTGGAGGTGTCCGCTCGGCCTCGACCAGCTCCGGCTCCCAGACAAGCTCACGGCCAGCGACCTCGACGATGTCACCCGGTTGGATGCCAAGCGCGATCAAGCGGCGCGAAATACCCCAGCGTGCAAGCAGGCGTTGGTAGCGCTCAGCAGCCTCTGGATTCGAAAAGTCTGTCATCAGCGTGAGGCGCTCGATCTTCGGCCCACGGAGCGCAAAGCGGTGAGGTGCGAGGCGCACTGCCTCCCAGCGTTCCTGCGAGCGATCGAGGGTGTAGACGCGGTGTGTCCGCACCGGCGGAGCGATCCGTTCCGGACGGGGGATCTGCTGCAGCCGCTCCCAAGCTGCTCGGACGAGTTCTCCCACTCCCTGTCCGGTCGCCGCTGAGATCGGATAGACGGCATACCCAAGGTCCTGGAGCGCCGTTGAGAGACGCGGCCAGTTGGCTTGTGCCTCCGGGAGATCCATCTTATTCACCGCCACGAGCTGGGGCTTGCCAGCAAGAGCTGCCGAATAGGCTGCCAGCTCAGCATTGACAGTGTGGAAGTCCTCAAGCGGGTCACGCCCCTCAAGTCCGCCAGAACCGTCAAGGACATGGATCAGTAAACGCGTGCGCTCGACGTGACGGAGGAACTCCAGGCCGAGTCCGGCACCACGCGACGCACCAGCAATGAGTCCAGGCAAGTCAGCAAGGACGAAGGAGCCACCGCCGCTCCCAGGCACGCTCACCACCCCAAGCATTGGCTCAAGCGTCGTGAAGGGATAGTCAGCAATCTTCGGCCGTGCCGCACTCACGGCTGCGAGCAATGTCGATTTCCCAGCGTTTGGGAGTCCGACAAGGCCGACGTCCGCGAGCAGTTTCAGCTCGAGACGCAACCAACGCTCCTCGCCCGGTTCACCCTTTTCGGCAAAACGCGGAGCTTGCCGGCTCGGTGTCGCGAAGTGCTGATTTCCCCGGCCTCCAAGCCCACCTCGTGCGACGAGGAGCACCTCACCCGGTTCGACAAGATCACCGAGCACCTCCCCCGTCGCCTCATCGATCACAACCGTCCCCGGCGGTACGTCGATGTACAGATCCGCGCCGTCACGTCCACTCTTTTTGTTCCCTTGGCCCGGTTGGCCGTCCTCAGCACGAAAGTGCTGCTGGTAGCTGAAGGGAAGCAACGTGTTGAGCGAGGGATCAACCCGCAGGTAGACATTCCCCCCACGTCCACCATCGCCACCGTCCGGCCCGCCACGCGGAACGTATTTCTCGCGATGGAAGCTCACCGCTCCGTTTCCACCATTGCCAGCTTTGACATAGATTTTGGCCTGGTCGTAGAACATGACGCCTCCTGCCCGGGCGAGCCGAGCCTCATTAAGCGTCGTCACTCGCCACTGGTGCAGCTCACTCGAGAAAGTCGCGGAGTGCGCGCGCCCGCAGCGGATGACGCAGTTTCCGGAGCGCTTTGGCCTCGATCTGGCGCACTCGCTCGCGCGTCACGCCGAAGGCGCGCCCCACTTCTTCCAGTGTATATGTTTGCCCGTCTTCCAAGCCGAAGCGCATCGCCAGCACTCGCCGCTCCCGCTCAGTCAACGTCGCAAGGAGTGCCTGCACGTGCTCGCGCAAGAGCGACATCGCCGCCGCATCGAGCGGCGCTACTGTCCGCTCGTCCTCCAGAAACTCGCCCAGTGTACTCTCCTCTTCTTGACCGACCGGCATCTCGAGCGAGACCGGCTCCTGAGCGGCCTGCAAGAGCTCGCGCACGCGCTCCACCGGCATATTCGCTGCTGCCGCCAACTCGGCCGTCGTCGGTTCTCGGCCGAGTTCTTGGGTGAGTTGCCGTGCGATCCGCCCGAGGCGATTGAGCGTATCGACAAGGTGGACAGGCAAGCGGATCGTGCGCGCCTGATCGGCGAGCGCGCGAGTGATCGACTGCCGGATCCACCAGGTCGCATAGGTCGAGAACTTGAACCCTTTGTGCGTCTGGAACTTTTCCACTGCGCGGATCAGACCGAGGTTCCCTTCTTGGATCAAGTCCAGGAGTGTCAGCCCACGCCCCACATAGCGCTTGGCGATGCTGACCACGAGCCGGAGGTTCGCCTCCGTCAGCTTGCGACGGGCCTCTTCCCCCTCGCGCTGAACTCGCCGCCAGTGTGCGGCCAGCACATCCGACGTCAAGCCGAGCTGCGCCAGCGGCGGTTCGGGTGGTAACGCTTGCTCGCAGGGATCACTCCACTGTCGGAGCGGCTCAGGGAAGAGTGCGAACTCGAGCCGTCGCCGTCGCAACTCTTCCTCCATTGCTTCGAGATTCGCCCCAAAACGCGCCAGCGCTTGGCGCAGGACGGTTGGTGAAATAGCGCTTAACGGCAAGACCGCGCTCAGGACAGCACTGCGAGACTGTCGCTCCAACCCAAGCCCCTCGGCAAAGACCTCCACCAGCGGCCACCCCGCGCGGAACCGTTCCCACACGCCCCGTACGATCGCCACCGGATCCTCACCGTGCGCGCGCCGAAACTCTGCCAGGTATTCAGCAACCTCGACCGCCTGCCCAAGCTGCACTTCTTGCTCGGCCGTCAGCAGCGGAACCCGTCCAATTTCCGCGAGATAGAGCCGAACCGGATCCTCAACCAAGAGATCGGGATCGGTCTCTTCTTCGGCATCCCAGACACTAAGCGCTCCATCGACCGCTTGACCGTCCTCGAGTGGCACAACGATCCCCTCCGCGACCAACTCCGCGAGGATCGTCTCGGCAGCGTCTGGGCCAAGTGCCTCGATCAGTGCGGTCAGCTGCTCACGAGAGAGCCACCCTTGTGCTCGCGCAGCCGAGAGGATCGCCATGACATCGACCGGCACCGGAAGGTCAGTTGACTCGTTCGCCTTCATCATCACATCACGGGACCGCTTGGGTCTTCCGCGCCGTTCCGCCTTGGTCACCGCGCGCACTCCTCACGGTCGATGAGGCACCCAATCTCTGCTCGTGCGGCAGCCCAGTGATACTACGGACATGGCGAGAATTCAATGTCCGTCATCTTCGGGGCAACGACCATTTCGCGCGCGATTAGGTCGTTGAGCGTCTCTCGCCGCTGCCATACCATGACTCGCCCATCCTCCACTGCCACCACCGCTGGCCGACGTGCCAGGTTGTAGTTACTCGCCATCGCCAAGCAGTATGCCCCCGCGACGAGCACGACGACGAGATCACCGCGTTGGGGAGCGGGAAGCCAGGCCTCCCGGACAAGCACATCGCCCGACTCGCAGTACTTCCCCACTACCGTCACTCGTTCTGCGGGACGCTCTGTGAACTTTCCGGGAAGCGCGACATAGTGCGCTCCATAGAGTGCCGGCCGAATGTTGTCCGCCATCCCGCCGTCCACCGCCACATAGGTGCGGACTCCTGGGATGCGTTTGACCGCCCCCACCCGGTACAGCGCGAGGCCTGCACGTGCTACCAGCGAACGTCCGGGCTCAAGGAAAAGTCTCGGGAGCGGGAGGTCCCACGCATGTGCAGCCGCTTGTACCCATTCCGCCAGCATCGCGGCGGCCTCGGTGAGATGAAGCACCGGATCATCGGGGATGTAGGGGACGCCAAGACCTCCACCCGGCGAGAACTCTCTTGGGACGATGCCGTACCGGTCGCGCATCCGCGCAGCGAAGGCGAACGTTCGCTCGATCGCCTCGCGGTACGGTCTGAGATCGAAGATTTGTGATCCAATGTGAATGTGGTAGCCAAGAAGCTGGAGTGCCGAGAGCGACTGGCAGGAGCGCACAGCCCGCTCAGCATCGCCAGTTTCGATCGGAAGTCCGAACTTCGAGTCCAACTGGCCCGTCCGTCGGTACGCGTGCGTGTCGTGTGGCTCGACGCCGGGATTCAGGCGAAGCCAGACCGAAGCAGTCTTGCCCTCGCGTGTCGCAATCGCCGCGAGGAGCTCCAACTCGTCGAGGTTATCGATCACGAACCGCCCCACACCAATACGGAGGGCAAATTCCAGCTCTGACTCGAGTTTGTTGTTCCCGTGAAACACCAGTCGTTCGGCTGGAACTCCTGCGCAATGTGCCATGAAGAGCTCGCCATCCGAGACACAGTCGACCCCGAGTCCCTCCTGCGCGAGCAATTGGAAGAGTGCCACTGAGGCGTAAGCCTTCGCCGCATAGATGAGAGACGATTCACCAGAATACTGAGCCAGCCCTCGTCGAAAGGCAGCACAGGCAGCCCGAATCGTGGCAACGTCATAGACATACAGCGGCGTGCCGAACTCATCAGCGAGCTCGGCCAGGGGACGACCACCTACCCAGAGCTGCCCGTCCGCGCCCTTTCTTGCCGTATCCGGCAAGACTCGCACCAGTTCGGTGTCGAACTCGCGCATTCTCCATCCTTCGCGCCACGGTGGGCACGGCGCTGAGTATAGTTGGCAATTCGGAGGCGCGCCAAGAGAAACAGCGCGTCAGAGGCAAGGAAGTTCCTGGACGATGCCCGAGACAATTCTGACTGTCGACAGCGTGAGCAAACACTACGGGGCATACGAGCTGTTCCAGGGCGTACGCTTTCATCTGCTGGAGCGCGACCGCGTCGCCCTTGTCGGTCCGAACGGTGCGGGGAAGAGCACGCTCCTCCGTATTGTCGCAGGCCTGGAGCAACCCGACAGCGGTCGGATCATCGCCCAGCGCGGACTCCGTATTGGTTACTTGCCACAGGAACCAGCGGTACCGTGCGGTCGTAGTGTCCTCGAGGCAGCGCTCGATGCCCTTTCACACGTCCGTGCCCTTGGGGAGGAACTCGCCACCCTCGCAGCGGCCCTTGCTACCGTGCACGACCCGGCTGAGCAAGCTCGTCTCCTGACCACTTACGAGCGTGTCAGCACACGCTTCGAGGCCGCCGGAGGGTACGACCTCGATGTTCGCGCCCGGCAGGTACTCGCCGGTCTCGGCTTCCGCGACGAGGAGCTTCTCCAGCCGGTCGAACAGCTCAGTGGCGGTCAACGGACGCGGCTTGCGCTCGCCCGTGCCTTACTTGCCGATCCAGATCTCTTGCTCCTCGACGAGCCGACAAATCACCTTGACCTTGAAGCGCTCGCTTGGCTTGAGCGCTTCCTGCAGCGATTCCGCGGCACGGTCTTGGTCGTCGCACATGACCGCTATTTCCTTGATCAGGTTACGACGCGGACACTGGAGTTGAGTTTCGGTCGTCTCGAGGAGTATCCAGGAAATTACTCTCAGTATCTCGTGCTCCGGGCACAACGCTTTGCAGAACGGCTCGCCGCCTATGAAGCGCAGCAGGAGTACATCCGTAAGGAAGAGGCCTTTATTCAGCGCTACCGCGCTGGCCAGCGCGCCCGGGAGGCACGCGGTCGAGCAACCAAACTGACGCGATTAGAACGACTCGAACGCCCGCGCGAAATCGAACGCCTCCAACTGAGGCTGACACAGGGTGGGCAGAGTGGGCGAACAATCCTTACGACGACTCCCCTTGTGATCGGTTACCCCAACCGCCAGCTCTTTCGGACTCCTGAGCTCGTTGTCCAGCGCGGGGAGCGCATTGCAATCATCGGCCCGAACGGAGTCGGCAAGACGACGTTGCTTCGCACGCTGCTCGGCCAACTCCCTCCACTTGCCGGGACGATCCGCTTTGGCCAAGGTGTCAAGCCTGCCTACCTTGCGCAAGAGCCGCGTTTCGACGAAGAGCGAACCGTACTGGAGACACTTCTGCGTCGGTATGCACTGAGCGAACGTGAGGCCAGGAACTTCGCTGCGCGCTTCCTCTTCGAGGGCGATGAGGTGTTCAAGCCGGTCAGCGCGCTGAGCGGCGGTGAGCGGCGGCGTCTTGCGCTTGCGCTTTTGGCCCTCGAACGCGCCAACGTTCTCCTCCTCGACGAGCCAACCAACCATCTTGATCTCCCCAGCCGCGAAGCGCTCGAGGCCGTGCTGGCTGACTTCGAGGGCACGATCCTCTTTGTCTCACACGACCGCTATCTCATTGATCGCCTCGCGACGACCGTCTGGGCCATCGAGGGCGACGAGCTCGTTGTCTCACTTGGCAATTTCACCGATTACCAGCGCCGCCGCACGGCGGAGCGTCCGGAACCACCTCGCACAACAACGCTCGACCGTGGACGCAGCGCCCCTCCGCGCGCGGCATCCCGCCGCTCACCGCGTCAAGTCGAGCGTGAACTCGCCCAGGTAGAGCACATGATCGAGGAACTGGAGGAACGAGCTCAACAACTCGCCGAGGACCTTGACGAAGCCACCGCACGTCAGGACGTTGAGGCGATCACCGAACTTGGCGCAGCGTACGAGACCGTGATGCGAGAACTGGAACAGGCCTATGCGCGCTGGGAGATGCTCCAAGAAGAACTCGCGGGGTTGCACGTTGGAGGCTGAAGGTGCGGCGCCCATATGTGATCGGACTCACCGGGAATATCGCTTGCGGGAAGTCGCTCGTCCTGCGAGAACTTGCTGCCTTGGGAGCCGAAACAATCGATGCCGACCAGGTCGCCCGCGAGGTAATGACTCCTGGCAGCCCTGTCCTTGCAGCGATTACCGAGACGTTCGGACAAGACGTGCTCCGTCCTGATGGCACGCTTGACCGGCGTGCACTGGGCGCAATCGTCTTCCGTGACCCTGAGGCGCTCCGCCGCCTGGAAGCCATCACCCATCCGGTTATCGTCGCTGAGATCCGCCGCCGAGTGGCCGAAAGCAACCGCCCTGTCGTTGTTATCGACGCAATCAAACTGTTCGAATCGAGTCTAGCCAGCGATTGCGACGAAGTGTGGGTAGTGACTTGCCGACCGGACCAGCAGTTGGCACGCTTGATGGCTCGCGACGCGTTGAGCGAAGAGGAAGCCCTGGCCAGGATCCGGGCCCAACCCCCGCAAGAAGAGAAGATCGCCCGCGCAGACCGCATCATCGACAACAGTGGGTCGATTGAGGCGACTCGACAGCAGGTGCAGGCGCTCTGGCGCGAAGTGCTCGCCAAGCTCGGTGAAACGGGCAGTCCGATGCTTGCTCGTTCCTCTCCGTCCTCCTACACTGCCAACACATGCAACGAAGCAGAGAGTGGGGAGGGCTCTCGGAATGAGGAGACGGTCACCGACATTGACGCCGGCGGAGGCACGAGCACTTCACGCTGAGGCACTCGTCATCGATTCGCAGCAACCTCCGATCACAACTGGAGCCCTCTTCACCCCGCGCATGCGCCAGCTCCTCGCGGAATACGCACGGATGGGCCGTACCCGAGCGGAAGTCCAACCACTCCTCGAAGCAATGGTCGTGCGGGAACTTCGGGAGTCACCCGAGGCGCGCCGCGCCTACCTCGATCTCTGGGAGCGCTCCGGCGTCACAGTTGCCTGTGGTACTTTCTCCGGCCCTGGTCCGATCAGCCAGGCATTCGAGCAAGCCGTACGGCGCATCAGCCAGGCTCATGCCATTGTCGACATCCTTGACGAGCACATGGTCCTTGTCCGCGAGGCAGCTGACATCGAACGCGCGCACCACCAACGGAAACACGGGATCGTGATTGACTTTCAGGATACGCTCGCCTTCGGTGACGATCTCGACCGTATCGAGCTGTTTCATAACCTTGGCCTTCGGATGGTGCAGTTAACCTACAACTTGCAGAACCTTGTCGGTGACGGCTGCACCGAACGGTACCAAGGCGGTTTGACAACGTTCGGGCTGGAAGTGGTCCGCCGCCTCAACGAGCTCCGCATCTTGATCGACATCAGTCATTGCAGCGAACAGGTGGGCTGGGACGCACTCGCCGTCTCAACGGCACCAGTCGTCGTGTCACACTCTGCCGCTAAGGCACTGTCCGACCATCCCCGCGCGAAATCGGATGAGTTGGCACGAGCAGTTGCCGAACGTGGGGGATACTTCGGCGTCGTTGTTGTACCAGGCTTTATCAGCCGGCGACCCCATGCCACGCTGGAGGACTTCGTTCGGCACGTTGAGCACCTTGTGAACGTCTGCGGGATCGACCACGTTGGCATCGGCACGGACAAGATTGGCCCACCGAGTTCCCGCACTGGTTCGCTGATTGAGTTTCCGCCCGAAATGCCAGCTGCTCCACCGGGTACATTCGACTGGACAGGATTCCGCCCTGAGGAACATCGCCTGACGCCCGATTATCGCCTCGAGGGATACGAGACGTTCGCCGATTGGCCAAACCTGACGGTCGCTCTGGCTCAGGCCGGCTTCACAGAAGAAGAGCTGCGGAAGCTCCTTGGGCTCAACTTCCTCCGTGTCTTCCGTGACGTCGTCGGCTGAGTCGTTACCGTCTGATGATAGGATTGCTGCGAGCGGAAGAGCGCGAACCGGTTGGTCGTTCCGCGCGGTACCTGCTCCTTCAACCCGACCCATGTGCTCGACTCGGGAAGACGGAGGTCGATCGTGGAGGCGTCGATTCGTCTCGGCCGTATCCGAGGGATTGAAATCGGTGTGCATTATAGCTGGCTTCTCGTCTTTGCACTGCTCACCTATTCGCTCGCTGTCGGCGTCTTCCCGAGCTGGTATCCCGGTTGGGAGCCAGGGACCTACTGGGCGATAGGAGCGCTTTCGAGCCTGCTCCTCTTTGCGTCGGTCTTAGCTCATGAACTCGGGCATTCCCTGGTCGCGCAGTCACGCGGCGTTCCGGTAGTGAGCATCGTGCTTTTCATCTTCGGTGGTGTTGCACAGCTGGCGGATGAGGCACGCCGGGCCCGCGATGAGTTTCTGATCGCAGTGGCTGGTCCTGCCGTTAGTGTGGTCATCGGGGTCATCTCTATCGTACTCTGGCCATTCGTCGATGATATCAATCAGCCACTTGGAGCCGTATTGGAGTATCTCGGCTGGGCCAATCTCATCCTCGTTGCCTTCAACTCGATCCCTGCGTATCCGCTTGACGGCGGCCGTGTGCTGCGCGCTCTTCTCTGGGGCGCAATGCGCAATGTCCTGCGTGCCACTCGTATCGCAGCTGGGATCGGCGTCGCTATCGGGTTCCTGTTCATGGCCGGTGGACTCTTCCTTGTCTTCCGGTCGCCGCTCTCTGGCATCTGGCTCATCGCGATCGGCTGGTTTTTGCAGAACGCTGCCCAGCAGTCTTACCAGCAGCTCATGATCCGACGCTTCTTTGAGGGAGTGCGTGTTGGCCAACTCATGGAGCCGGAGCCACCGACCATCAGCCCTGACCTCACAGTCGACGAGCTTGTGGACGCGCTGCTCGTCCACAACGTCCGTTGCTTTCCGGTCGTCGAGAACGGTCGCCTTGTTGGCATTGTGACGCTAACCGACGTGCGCCATGTCCCACGCCACGAGTGGTCGAGCCATCACGTCCGTGATCTCATGACGCCACGGGAGCGCCTGATCACCGCTTCACCCGACGATGACCTCGAGCGTGTGCTGCGCCTTATGGCCGGGCACGAGATCCACCAGATTCCCGTCGTCGACGATAGTCGACTGCTCGGGCTTTTGACACGCAACGCCTTGCTGCGTTTCTTGCAGCTGCGGCAAGAACTGGCACGGACCCCAGACGAAGTCGCCGCGATCTACGCGCAGCAACGCAGAGAACGACGCGTCTCCTAAGTCACCGTACTTCGAGCGGATCGACAAGATCGACGGGCACAGTCTCAACACGCCCGTCGCGCTCGACAAGGACTGCCTCAAAGGCAAGCCCTTCAAGACACCGTGCGAGGAACGGGAGGCTGCGCACGTGCGCGATACCGGGCCCAGCTGGAATCCGGAGGTGGACAGGCATCCCGACGGAGAGCGGAACCGGTCGCAGCGACCGTCCATGGAGTCCACGCGAAGGGGTGAAACAAACCGGTCGATCTAGCCCGATACTTTCACCGCGGAGCAGCGCAGCCCAGCGTCCGGTGCGCTCACGGAGCGCACCGAAGAACGGCTCAGCGAGTGCGATCCGACCGAAGCCCTCCATGACCAGGATGCCAAACGGCAATGGCCAGTCTCCAAGGAAACCCGTCAGTGCCCGTCGCACCCGGGCAATATCTCTGAAGAAAGGTTCGAGCGCACTCACGGAGAGGCTCCCGACGATGACACCAGCTGCGCCGATTTCCAGCAATCGGCGCAGGACTGCACTGCTCACCGTCATCCCCGCAACAACGACCGTACCACGACAGCGCTCGTCAAACTCGTCGATCGGCAATTCTCGGTCCGGGCGATCAGCCAGGACCATGAGCGGGCCGGCAGATTCTGGTCCGAGGAGCACAGTACCTGCGACGAGATCCCCAACGGCACGGATCTCGACCGCTCCTTCAGCAATTCGGATGACCTCGCCGGCGACAAGCGCCGGAACAGGCCGACGCGGTGCTTCGGCAACGACAACAAGCGTCCCGGTCTGTTCGTCCAGCGTGGCAAGCCGCCCCGCAATTGGACTCGACACTTGAAGGGACCGAAGACCCCGCCGGCGAGCTGCGACGACCTCACCCGCTTCGACCCGTTCACCGAGCGCTCGCACGAGGTAACGAGCAACCTCCCCTGGAGCGACTCCTAGTTCCACCGCAAGAGCGATGCGGGCTGCCCGGCTGACACCCGTTGCGGCGGTGGCGATGATGGTCTCCGGCTCGACGAGTTGAGACGCCGCCACGTGCACCTCAGGCGCGACGAGATGGCGTCGGACGACGCACTCGACGTCCTCCGCGATGACCGGCGAGCGTGCAAGCGTGGTCACACTGCCCCTCCCGACAAACCAAGGTCCGCGAGCCACGAGCGGAGGCGACGCATGCGCGCCGCGGGATCACTTGGCAACCGTAACGGACGCCCTCTTGCATCGATCACGACACCAAGACGCGCCCAGCCGAGCGCCGCGTCACCCGTGAACTGAAGCGCAACGCCCGCCTCGAGCCCACCGATCCGGACACCCGACTCCGGTTCCACGGAGAGTTCTGCAAATGTCCCTGGAGAGAATGGGAGAACGTGCACACTTCCCCACGGAACGCTGAAACGCTGGACGATCTCACCAGTTCGCAGTTCACCACGCACAGCGATGGCGCCCTCGACGCCATCACCTGTGAGAACGAGCGCATGCGCGAGCGGCAAGAGCGCGTCGCGTTCCAATACCCTCGCCGCATAACCAGGGTGGAACTCCGCAATCGCTCCACCTGCGGCGAGGAGATCCGCTTCATCCAGCGCAATACTCACAAGGCCGCTCGCCGGCACCGGCTCAATTCCATCGAGGGCACACAGCACCGCGAGTGCCGGCGGAAGCGTCGCGAACCAGGGTCCGAGCGCAACGAGCGTAATGTCCTCTCGAACATCCTGCTGCTCGATCTCGCCTGCGACCGCACGCAAGAGCGCTCGGACAAAGGCGGCGGCAAGAAACTGGTCACGTTCGTTGAGAATGACGGGATACGGTGAGAGCACTCGATTAGCCAGCCAATCGAGAAGCTCATCGTCACCGATCGACCAGGGGAGCCACCGCAGGACGCTCTCGGAGCCGAGCTCAGCCAATCCGAGCGCCTGGTGGCCGAGATCCTGCTCCGCGCGATAGATTGTCGCAAGGCCCTCAGCGCGGGCCCATAGCACGGTGGTTCCCTGCTCCAGATCCACCAGGACTAGTCGCTGATCCGCTCGACGAACCAAGAACGCTGCTGCTCGCTCCAGCGCTGTCAACCGATCGACCAGTTGCTCCGAGAACGTGCCCTCAAGCTCGCTGCGCAGCGCTTCCACAGCTTGCGCGCGGAGTTCGGCGGAGAGCGCACGCACGACTTCAGCTGGTGCATACTCCCCGGGATCGACTCCCATAAGCTCAAGCTGCTCGCCGAGTGCGGCTGCGACGTGTTGCTGAATCGCCTCTGGCGCAACGACGATTCCGAGGCGAGGCCGCCACTCGTCACCGATGGCACTCGTTACCGCGGCAAAGGCGGTCCGCCAAACGGCGTCATCCGCTAAGCCAGCTAAGAGGAGCAGGTCCGGTCGCTGCTCATTCAGCTTCTGGGCAAGCACTGTTGGGCTCGTCGTCTCATCAACGACGAGCTGGGACACTCGTACGGGAGAGGCACGCGCTGCAGTCGCAGCCAACTCGGCAGCGAAGTTCTGGCCTCCGAGCGCAACGAGCACGACCGTTGGCCGTGACAGAGGTAGTCCGACTGAAATCCAAGCGTCGGCCCCATCTCCAAGCACACTCCGGGCACTGATCGGCCTTCCACTCTCGAGAACACATCGGCCAAGTCGTCGTTCGATTACCTCGAGCGCGGGGACGGCCGATCGTCCTACCACGCTGGCGCTCGCCACGAGACGCGGTTCTCCTTCGACACGATCAGTCACGATCGCCCGTGTTGTTGCCCCGTTCAGCGAGAGGACGATCGCGCTCCGCACCGGCTCTGCGTCTCCCATCGCTCCTCCGCGCCTTCGCTAGCGACTCAGCCACAAGATGTAGACAGCAACGCCGATCAAGACCGCCAGCGCCACCACCAACGCCAACCGTGCTGCTCGTCGCCCGGCTGCAGACTCGCTCGCCGCTGCCGCTGGAGCGTTGGCCAATTCCGCGCGGATAGCTGGAAGCGAGAGTAGCGGCAATGGGGCAAAGACGGTCGGAGCCACCGCCTCGACGTCCGATAGGCGAGTCCACACGGGCGAAACTGGCGGGACCGCCACTCTCTCCTGCCCCACCGGCTCAGCAGCCACGGGAAGCGATTCGCCCGGTTCACGCAGCCAGTCGGGAAGCTCCGCCTCACTCAGCCATTCCAGTTCTCCGCCAGGCGCGCTCGGCTCATCGCCCCGCAACCACTCCGGTAATGCAGCATCGGAGAGCGCGCCAGCTATTGTTGTGCCCTCTTGGAGACCGCCCAGCGCAGAGAGATCAAGCGGAAGCACAGCACCGCAGCGGCGGCAATAGGTGTCATCTGGAGCACGCGGTGCTCCGCAGCTCGGACAAGTGCTCGTACTAGCCACCTCCCCGCTCAGCACAGCGCCACACACCGGACACACATCACGATCCTCGGCGATGTGCTGACCACACTGCGGGCAATACACGATGAACCTCCGCTCGCGCAGTGCATTCTGCGCGCAGTGTAGCATTGTCCCTTCGGATTCGAGTACCCCAGAAGTCCTATTCCCCAGTATCCCCCCGGAGCTCTGCGCTGTCGAGCCAGATCGTCACCGGACCATCATTGACCAACGCGACGTCCATGTGAGCCCCGAAGACACCAGTCTCTACCGGTAGGCTGAGCGACCGGAGTGCCTCTGCAAAGGCTTCGACGAGTGGACGAGCCTCATCCGGCGGAGCTGCCTCGATGAAGCTCGGACGACGGCCCTTACGAACGTCGGCATAGAGCGTGAACTGTGAGACGACGAGCACACTCCCTCCGATCTCGAGCACTGAGCGGTTCATCTTACCGGCCTCGTCCTCGAAGATACGCAGGTGCGCCACTTTGCGAGCCATCCACTCGGCCGTCGCCTGATCGTCACCACGCCGCACGCCAACGAGCAGAAGCAAGCCCGGGCCGATCGCTCCGACGACTTGGCCGTCCACTGTCACACTCGCTTGACTCACACGCTGGACGAGGACGCGCACTGTCCCATCCCCCTCCTCAATCCGCATCACTTTGGGCACCATGCTCCGATTCGAGCGTCGCTACAGCAAGGGCAGCGATCCCCTCGCCACGCCCGATGAAACCGAGCCGCTCATTCGTTGTCGCCTTCAGGTTCACCTGTGTCGTGGTGATCGCCAGCGCTTCGGCGATCCGCTCGCGCATCCGCTCGCGGAACGGTGCAATCCGTGGGTACTCCGCAACAAGCGTGGCATCAACGTACGCGATACGCCATCCGGCCTCCTGGACGAGGCGGCGAATGTGACGAAGCAGTTCCAAGCTAGAGACATTTCGCCACCGCTCATCCTCGGGAGGGAAATGCGTTCCCAGATCCCCGAGACCAGCCGCTCCGAGCACAGCGTCGCCGATCGCGTGTGCTAGAACGTCAGCATCAGAATGTCCAGCCAGACCAACCGTTCCAGGAATTTCCACACCACCGAGCACGAGTCGACGCCCGGTGACGAGGGGGTGAACATCGTACCCCAAGCCGACGCGGATCATTCCCTTCTCCTTCGAGCGAGCAAAAACTCTGCAATCGTCACATCGAGTGGCGTCGTCAGCTTGATGTTCTCTGGATCACCAGGGAAGATGTAAACTGGAAAACCCGCACGCTCGAGAAGCGTCGCTTCATCGGTCACCGTGGCCAAACTTGCGCCAACCCGACGGTAGGTCTCACGCAGCCAATCGAGACGGAACACCTGGGGCGTTTGTGCAGCCACGAGCGTCGAACGATCCGGCGTTGCGACAACTCGCCCATCCACTGAAACCTGCTTGATCGTATCGACGACCGGTACAGCAGCAACGACCGCTCCGTGCCGATGTGCCATCGCGATCGCACGGCGGACGAGCTCCGAAGTAAGGAGCGGTCGTGCTGCGTCGTGGATCAGGACAAGCTGGACCGACGGACTAAGACACTCGACCCCCGCTCGTACCGAGAGTGCCCGTTCGGCTCCCCCTAACGTGACACGCACCGGTATCCGGAGTTCCGACACCTGGCACAGTGACTCGATTGCTGCAGCATTGGCCTCGCTGGCGACGACAACGATTTCATCGATCTGCGCCGAGCGCGCGAGTGCCTCGAGAACCCACGCGAGTGCTGGTCGACCGGCGAGCGGGAGGAGCGCCTTATCGCGTCCCCCAAGTCGTTGTCCACTGCCAGCGGCAGGAATCACTGCCCCGCACGTCATGGTGTCTCGCCTCGCTGCACAAGTTGGCCGAAGACGAGCCGACCGCTCGCCGTCTGTAGCGTGCGAGTCACTTCGACGAGCACCTCGCGGCCGATAAAGGACTCTGCGTGCTCAACGACGACAAGCGTGCCATCCTCCAGGTACCCGATCGCCTGCTCCGCTTCCCGCCCCGGACCGACCAGAAGGAGCGTCAACTGGTCGCCCACATGCACCGGACTCCGTAGCGCTTCAGCCAACTGGTTTGGGTTGAGCACAACAAGCCCGCGCACTCGTGCCACATCGGCGAGACGCTGGTCACACGTCACGAGTCGGCCGCCGAGTTCACTGCAGCGCGCCACAACGGCTTCGTCAACGGGGCGTGCTGGCTGAAAAGCGGAAAGCACTTCGAGCCCGGCTCCCAGGTCCTCTCGGAGCCGGCGAAGTACCTCCAGTCCGCGTCGGCCACGCGCCCGCCGGGTACTCTCGCGGCTTTCAGCGATCCGATGTAGTTCCTGCAGTACCTCCTCTGGCACGAAGACTGTGCCCTCGAAGAATCCTGTGCGGAGAAGCGCTCGGATGCGCCCATCGATGAGCGCGCTCGTGTCCAGTACCAAGGCTGGCTCACCCGGGCGCGACGCTCGCCCAACGAGCGAGAGGATCTCCGTCCGCTTGCTGTGCCCGACAAGCGTTCCAATCACCGTCGCCAGCAGCGCGACAGCAGGCGGGACGAGTTGCCCAGCTGGACGCGGCAAGAGGGCTAAGGGCCAAGCAAGCAAGAGACCAAGCAGCGCACCAAAGAAAGCGCCGAGACCGCCTGCGATGAGTGCATCGAGTGTGAGCGCACGCAACCGCAGAAGAATTGCGTCGACGAGGTCAAAGACGACATACGGGGTCGTCAGGAATCCCAGCGCCGCGAGCACTGCAGCGAGGAACAGCTGTGAAGCCGCGACGAGTTCTGGCCGTGCAGCCAGCACACCACCGAACGACCAGCCGACCAGTGCACCGACGAACAGGCCACTATAGCGTAACAGCCGCCCGATCGGCGCGTTCGCTCGCTCAGCTCGCGCCCGGCGTCGATCGACTGGCGGATGTTCCATCGTGCCCTCAGTCGAAGCTGTCTGCGCGGCGTCTCGGGGAGGCTTCAGTGCTACCATGTCGCCGCATCCATTCGCCGGCCGTGTCGCTCGCGCTCTCACTGCTCAGGCAGTGTAGCAGGTCGCTCGTGGTGCCGAGCACGCGCTTCAAGCGCCGCGACGATTTCGAGTGGTACCTCAACGCTTCCCAACTCGCGGCCAGCACGAAATGCGGGGCCGTGGTAATCGCTCCCTCCTGTTGGGATGAGATCCCACCGTCGAGCCAGTTCGACCAGTTCACGCTGGATCTCCGGCGGATATTCCGCGTACCACGCCTCAAGACCAGCCAGCCCGGCTGGCACCAACTCAGCGAGCACCGATTCGAGGTCATCGACGCTGAGCGGGTGCGCCAGAACCGGTACACCACCGGCTGCTAAGATGATTTCGACCGCCTGACGAGGAGATGGATAGCTGCGCGGGACATACGCAGGGCGATTGCGGCCCAAGTATCGGTCGAACGCCTCGTCAATGGACGAGACATAGCCATGGGTGAGAAGCAACCGTGCGGCGTGCGCCCGGGTGATCGTCCCGCCCTGAGCAACCGTTTCCAGATCCTCGAGCGTGAACGGGAAGCCGAGCCTACGGAGTTGCTCTACGATGCGCGCGGCGCGCTCTCGCCGCGCCTCGACCAACCGCTCGAGATGAGCACGGAGCACTGGCTGTTGCGGATCGATGAAGTATCCCAGCACGTGGACTTCACCAGCCTCGACTGCGGTACTCAGCTCGATTCCCGGGACAACCGTGACACCGAGCTGAGCAGCAACCGTCTGTGCTGGCGCTAGACCAGCAACGGTGTCGTGATCAGTGATGCCAAGCACGCGAAGACCGCGCGCTGCCGCCAACTGGACGAGCTCCTCAGGTGAAAGGAGCCCGTCGGACGCATTCGTGTGGGTGTGGAGATCGACTGTACCCATGCACAAAATAGAGAGACTGCCCCCGGTGCTCTCACCGGGGGCAGTCCTCGTTCAGCGCGGTTCGACAATCAGCCGGATCGCTGTGCGATCCTCGTTCCCGATCGTGACCGTAATGAATGAGGGAAGACACACGGCATCAATACCCGACTCGGCGAGGTAATCGCGGGCGATCGCCACCGCCTTGATCGCCTGATTGGCCGCACCAGCACCGATGGCCTGGACCTCAGCCCGCCCGACCTCCCGAACGACGCCTGCGATCGCGCCAGCGACTGCGCTCGGGCGAGAGCGCGCGGACACCTTGAGCACCTCGCTCCGCCGCTTCTGGCCACCCGCTTGACCGCCGGATCGGGACGACTCCTGATAGGCCTCCTCCTCAGGCGGGAAGCTCGCCTCTGTACCGATTTTGATCTCACGCAAATCGAGTTTACTGAAGAAGCGCTCCATTCTGACTCCTCCGATGGATGTGGGTCACACTGCCACGCTTGTCGCTCAGCCTGACTCCGTTTCCGAGCAGCGTGTCCGATGCTCTACGCGGTCCCCCACTCCTCTCCAGGATGACTTCCCTATCCCCATACACAGACTCGCCGTCGCGACGGGCCAGCCTTCAGGCTGCAGCCGCGTGTAGGCGTACCACACTGCAACGAGCGCGTCAATAGACTCAAGAGGCGGTTGCTTCGGCTCTCGCTGACCCACCTCGCCCTGTTCGCTCGATGCGAGCGTGTGAGCTGTATCGTCCCAACACTGGATGCCACGTCCGCAGTGCTGCCGGCGATCATCTTGGGGTGACCAGCATTACTGCCTGGCCTGTGCGGTTCAGCAGACGAGAAGAGTCGCTCAGGTCACCGCCACTCTGGGGGCGGCTACAACCCCACTGAATCGCGAAGCCTGACTTCGGGAGTGCCGATGGTGAAACGTGTCGATCTCCCAGCGAGGGCATGAAGCAAAACAGCCGGTACCCATAGGGTACCGGCTGTTCTTGTTCAGCGGGCATAATCGATCGCACGCGTCTCACGAATGACGGTGACTTTGATCTGTCCTGGGTAATCGAGTGTCTCCTGGATCTTCTTGACCACATCGCGGGCGAGCCGCAACGCACCGTAGTCGTCAATCTGGTCCGGCCTGACGAGAATGCGAACTTCGCGCCCGGCCTGGATTGCGTACGCCTTTTGGACCCCGGGGAAGGATGTCGCAACGCTCTCGAGCGCTTCAAGACGCTTGATGTAGGCTTCGAGCATCTCGCGCCGCGCCCCTGGCCGAGCACCACTGATCGCGTCGGCAGCCGCGACGATGAATGCTTCGACCGTCTTTGGCTCCTCCTCACCGTGATGTGCCGCAATCGCGTGCACAATCTTGGCCGAACGACCGAGGCGTCGCGCGATGTCTGCGCCGATCAACGCATGCGGCCCTTCGACCTCGTGGTCGACGGCCTTGCCGATATCGTGCAGGAGCCCGGCTGTCTTGGCGACATTGACGTCCGCACCGAGCTCGGCAGCGAGTGCGCCAGCGATGAGCGCAACCTCGATCGAATGCTGTAGCACGTTCTGCCCGTAACTCGTGCGGAAGCGAAGTCGACCCAACAGGCGGATGAGATCCGGGTGCAGGCCCTGCACCCCAGCCTCGAGTGCTGCCCGTTCCCCCTCTTCCCAGATGATCTGTTCGACCTCTTGGCGCGTCTTCTCGACCACCTCTTCGATCCGCGCGGGGTGGATTCGCCCGTCTTGGATCAGCTTCAACAGTGCCCGACGAGCGATCTCGCGCCGCACTGGATCGAAGGACGAAAGCGTGACAGCCTCTGGTGTATCGTCGACGATAAGATCAACACCCGTCGCCTGCTCGAGCGCTCGGATATTCCGTCCTTCACGTCCGATAATACGACCCTTCATGTCGTCGCTCGGAAGCGGGACGACGGTTACCGTGGCCTCGGCGACGTATTCGGAAGCGATCCGTTGAATGGCTGTCGCCAGGATCATGCGGGCACGCTGTTGCGCCTCCTCGCGCACCTGCTGCTCGAGTTCGCGGACCTGACGGTTGAGCAGTTCGCGCGCCTCCTCGGTCGCCTGCTGGATCACAAGCTGCCGCGCTTCCTCCAGTGTCATCTGCGCCACGCGTTGGAGCTCGGCCTGCCGTTCCTGCTCCAGCCGGGCGATCTCCTCGAGGCGCTCCTCGATCTCCTTCTCTCGCGCCTGGATCTTGCGTTCACGCTTTTCAAGATTCTCCAGGCGCCGGTCCAGCTGTTCCTCCTTGGCCTGGAGCCGTCGCTCCAGACGCTCGACTTGTTGGCGTCGCTGCTGATATTCCTGCTCCAGTTCCTCGCGCAGCTTCAGCGCGGCATCCTTCGCCTCCAGGAGGATCTCTCTCTGCCGCGCCTCAGCTTCCTCCAGCAGTCGCCGGACCTCGTCCCCCGTCGCGCGCAGGCGCGAGCGCGCCGCCCGCTGTAAGTACAGGTAGGTTCCCGACATCGCCACGATCGCTGTGACGACGACCGCGGCGACGACCATCAGCATGGTCTCCATCTCCGCGCCTCTCCTCGATGCATCGTTTGGTAACGTACAGGGTCGTCACGCAATTAAGCGGACGACCAATAGCTGGCGGGGAATTGCCCGCCTCTAAGGATACCCCTCACCAGTCTGCAACGCCAAACGTGCGGCCGAGCACAGATTCGTTTATCTCCCGTCAATCGTCCAGGAGAAGTCTATGCCGCACGAACTCACCACGGCCCCAACGACCGTTCTCGTCTCCTCTCGCACGCACAGATCATCTCGTGTCGCATACCGCCAGCGGAGGAGTAGCGGTGGCCGAAGAAAGGGGCTGCTCGCATCCAGTACGTCTGTCCCGATTCTGCAGTGCTCAGCGGAGCAACAGTGCATCAGCCCAGCGAGTGGGCAGGCCACCGGACGAGGATTCTCTTGACAAGAAGCAACATCGCACACCAGACTTCGCTCATCGACCCGGTCAGCGACCTGAGGAGGAGTGTCATGTCCACCGAGCGCACCGCCTGGCTTACTATCGCGATGCAGCGTCGTCGTTTTCTCCGTCTGACTAGCCTAGGAGCCGGACTCATCGGGGCCGGCCTCCTTGGGGCATGCGCGCGTCCTCCTGCGACTCCGACCACCGCGGCGCCTACCGCTGCCCCTGCTCCTGGTCAGACACCAGCTCCTGCAGCCTCTCCAACCCCCGTGACAGCCGCGACGGGTGGGACGTTTGTCATCGCACGCCTCACCGATACGATCACGCTTGATCCTTCGCGCCAGTACGAATTGACTTCGCCTATCGTGATGGGCGCCTGCTATGAACGCTTAGTGACCATCCAACCGCCGGATATCCGCACTGTCCAGCCCCACTTGGCCGAAAAGTTCGACATCACACAAGACGTCACAACATACACCTTCACTCTCCGCGAGGGGGTACACTTTGCCTCCGGGAATCAGTTGACTTCAGCTGACGTCGTCTTCAGTTTCAACCGCCTGCGCGAACTGAAGGACAACCCGTCCTGGTTGGCCGATATCATCCAGGCAATGGAAACCCCAGACGCACGGACAGTCCGCATCAGGCTCACTGAGCCGAATGCCGCCTTCCTAGCCATGCTCGTTTCCCCAAACTTCTCGATCCTCGATTCGACCGTCGTCAAGCAACAAGGTGGCACCGACCAACCCGGCGCAGACAAGACAGACAAGGCAACAGAGTGGCTGAACCAGAACTCGGCCGGTTCCGGTCCCTTCGTGCTCAAGGGCTGGGTCAAGGAACAAGAGATCGTTATGGAGCGTAACCCGAACTACTGGGGGCAGCCGGCAGCGCTCGAACGGGTGATTATCCGGCATATTCCTGATCCGACGACTCAGCGGCAGCTTCTGGAGAGTGGTGACGTCGACGCGGCGCACAACCTCGATGCCGATCTCATCGCCGAACTCGAGCAGGCTGGCACAGCACAGATTGTCCGCGGCGATACGCTCGACACCGAGTACTTCGCGATGCACACCAGTCCTGAGATCGGGAAAGAACTTGCCGACAAGCGAGTGCGGCAGGCCATCGCCTACGCAATCGACTATGACGGGATCATCCAGCAGATTCTCCGAGGCGCTGCCGTCCGTCCGCCCTCGGTAATCCCGAGCGGCCTTCTGGGTGTCACCGAGGCCGAGGACGCGCGGTACCAGACCAATCTGGAGCGTGCTCGGCAACTCTTGGGCGAGGCGGGTTTGGCGAACGGCTTCGACCTCACGCTTACCTTCTCCAGCGGCGGCACAGAGGTCGGGGGTGTCTCATCCGAAGTTCTGGCCAGCAAGATCGCTGACGATTTGCGGAAGGTTGGGATCCGCGTCACTCTTGATCCACGCGCACCGGATGTCCGACTTGCCGACTATCGGGCAGGTAAACTGCAGTGCACGATTTCCGGCTGGACACCGGACTTCCTCGACCCGCACGGCTGGGCAATCCCCTTCGGGGTTCCTGGCGAAGCCGCAGCGAAGCGTGTCGCCTACAACAACCCGCAAGTCGCTGACCTCTTCCAGCGGGCCGCCCGCACAGCTGATCCACAAGAGCGTGCTCGACTCTACGCGGAAGGGCAACGGCTGCTCAACGAGGACGCACCGTTCCTGTGCCTTTACCAGCCTAAGGCCCAGATCGCTGTCGGCAAGAACGTGCAAGGCTATGTGTTCGATCCGGTGATCGGTGTTGACTTGAGCAAGGTACGGAAGAGCTGAACGTTTGCCTGGCACCATCATACGGGAGCGCAGTACCGTGCTCGGGCAGTTCGTTCTCCGGCGTTTTATCTTGACAATCCCGTTGCTCTTCGGGATCACACTCGTGACCTTTACGGTCTCCCACCTCATTCCGGCCGACCCGCTCATGGCGATCTTGCCTGAGCGTGCCGCCAGCGATCCGGAGACTGTTCGCATGTATCGGGAGCGGTGGGGACTCGACCGTTCCCTACCGGAACAATATGTCTTCTATCTTCGGAATCTCCTCCGTGGCGATCTCGGTGAGTCCTACACTAGTCGCCGACCAGTGGCACAGGACCTGCGCGAGCGATTCCCGGCAACGGTGGAACTCGCCTCCGCCGCGATGCTCTACGCGGTGACGATCGGTATGACGCTTGGCATCCTCTCTGCCGTATGGCATGAGCGGTGGATCGACCACCTCGCTCGGGTGATCTCGCTCGTCGGCGTGTCGCTTCCCGTCTTCTGGCTGGGGCTGCTCGCCCTGCAACTTTTCTACGCCAACCTGCGTCTCTTGCCCGGTCCCGGTCGCATCGACCCTCGCCTCACTGCTCCACCGTTCCGCACCGGCTTTTACACCATCGACAGCCTACTCGCCGGAGACCTGTCGCTCTTTCTGAACGTCCTCGCTCATTTGGTCTTGCCTGGTATGGTCCTTGGGAGTTACGCCATGGGGATCATCGCGCGCATGACCCGCTCGGCCCTGCTCGATGTGCTCGGGGCTGACTACATCCGAACCGCCCGCGCCAAGGGACTCATGGAACACCGTGTGATCCTCGTCCACGCGCTCCGGAATGCACTGATTCCCACGGTCACGGTTATTGGCCTCACTTTCGGCAGTCTTTTGGCCGGCGCTGTCCTTACTGAAACAATCTTCGCTTGGCCAGGAATTGGACGCTACGCCGTTGACGCCGCGATGAAACTCGATCTTCCGGCGGTGATGGGTGTCACGCTGCTCATTGCAGTCGTTTATGTGATCGTGAACTTTGTGACCGACGTCCTCTACGGCATCCTCGACCCACGCATCCGGGTAAGCTGAGGGAGTTGTCGCGTGCTCACGACCGTGCACACCGCGGAACGGTTGGGCGCTCGCTCGCGCTGGTCAGATCGGCCGGCCTGGCAGGCGTTCCGCGCGCTCTGGCAGCGGCCAAGTGCGGTGGTAGGGCTCGCCATTTTGCTCTTCTGGATCGGTGTTGCACTGACGGTCACATTTCTCGTGCCGTTCGATCCACTGGCCACCGATGTGAGCGCGCGGCTCCAGCCGCCAAGCGTGACGCATTGGTTCGGAACCGACGACCTGGGCCGCGATATTTTTCGGCGCACACTCTATGGTGCCCGCATCTCACTCCCGGCAGGCTTCCTCACTGTCCTGGGAGCACTCGTTATCGGTTGTCTCGTCGGTGCGATCGCTGGTTACGCGGGCGGCTGGGTAGATGCCATCCTCATGCGGATCGCCGACATGGTGCTTGCCTTCCCCTCGATCGTTTTGGCAATGGCGATTGCTGCTGCGCTTGGTCCGGGTTTGAAAAACGCACTAATCGCTATCGTTATCGTCCTGTGGCCGGAGTACGCGCGGCTCATGCGTGCACAGGTCTTGGCGGTGAAAGCACAAGAGTACGTGACAGCCGCCGAGGCACTTGGCGTGAGCAGGCTCCGCTTGCTGCTCATTCACATCCTCCCCAACACCCAGGCACCACTTGTCGTCAAAGCGACACTCGATGTCGGCGCGGCCATCGTCCTGACAGCGGGACTCTCCTTCATCGGTCTTGGTGCCGTCCCTCCGGCGCCGGAATGGGGCGCGATGATCCGTGAAGGGCAACGTCGTTTCAGCCAGTGGTGGCTAGCAACGTTCCCTGGGCTTGCGATCTTCAGCGTCGTGATGGCACTCAACTTCCTCGGTGACGGACTCCGCGATGTACTCGATCCGCGGCGTCGCCGACGCTGATCGATCTCCAGCCACGACGGTACGAGGCGTGCTCTAAGGCTCCCTTTCCTTGCAAGGAGTGCTCGGGACTGAACCGGGAACGTTCACTCTTGATTTCACGACCGGAAGAGAACACGCACCGAGTCAGCGTTGCCTATTAGGACATCCGAAAGGCCTCTAGGGGCGAGAAGGCCGCACTTCGGTCGAAACCTCAATCGGGGAGCGTGCGACCGAAAGAACCTGTGTAATCATTCCCAGCAGTGGTCGCTGCCCCAGAACGGAGAGACTGGCAGAAGGGGGAAGCCAATGCGGTGTTCCGTTGTGCGACTGGCCAAATGGATCGCCTTGGGACTGATCGGCGCAGCGCTCTACGACCAACTTCGTCGAGCCCCAGCAGAGCGCACGTGGATGGGGCAAATCGGACCCGTTCCGTATAACTTCCGCATTCCTTCTCTTGAACGCCTGCGCGCGAGTCTCTGGAATCCGGATGATCCACGACTGATCACGCCGATGCCGTGGGGAATCGGTTGGTCGGTCAATCTCGCCCAGGCTTGGCGCCGCCTTTTCCCACTCGTCGAGCAGGCGCGCCGACGATTTACTGCCGCGCCCGATGAGCAATGAGCTGCCACGCTCCGGTGAGCGCAAGCGCGACACCGAGACCAAGGAGAACAGTCGTCACACCGAAGGCATCCGCCAGTGCACCAGCCCCGAAAACCGGTAGAAACGCGACGCTGTTGGAAACGGTGAAAAATACGGCGAAGATTCGTCCGCGTGCTTGTTCCGGCGCTTCCGCCTGTAGCAATGCTTGAGCCGGTGCTCGCACGAGTCCATCCGCCAGGCCAAGCAGTGCTGCCAAGGTTACTGCACCAACGACTTCTGCACGGCCGTGACCCAACGTATCGGGAAGCTCGGCGAGGGCAACGAGCAACAAACCGCCAACGACGAGCGCAGTATCAGCCGTGCGTTCGATCCCTAACCAGCGCGTGACCCGGTCTACGATGAGCGTCCCGAGCACTACCCCAAGTCCAGCCGGCAACACCAGATAGGCGATATCTTCCTTGGCGAGCTCCAGCACGTGCGTCACATAACCAGGCCCGAGCGCGGCGACGACGAGATACGTCGCTGTAGCAACCGCCAAGTATCCGATCGCCTTGCGCAGTACCCGGTGTCCAACAGCAAGCCGTACCCCTTCCACCATCTCATACCAGACCTGAACGACCAGCGCCCGCGTATTGAGCACAGGGTGACGTTTCATCGCCACACGTGGAAGGAGGATGGAGAGTGCTGCGCTCACAGCGAATAACGCGACGGTTGCTCCGAGCACGGCCCGCACTCCGACAAGCTTGATCAAGACCGGGCCGGCGATCGCAAACCCCGCCAGCTGCGATGCGGTGAACGTGAGGTTGAAAAGCGCGTTCGCCTGGACGAGTCGCCCGCTCGGAACGACGCTCGGTAGCATCGACCAGAGTGCTGGGCCGAAGAATTGTCCCACGGTTCCCGAGGCGAAGGCCAGAGCGTAGACGACAAGCAACGCCGCCAGCGGGGCCCAGCGCGCTTCGACGAAGAGCAAGCCGATGACCGCAAGTCCCCTCAGCGCATTGGTAGCGATCAAAACGCTTCGTCGATCGAAGCGATCGGCGACGACGCCAGACAGTGGGCTAACCAGCACAGCAGGCAGCGAAAAGCTCAGCACCGCCAGGCCGACTGCAGTATTGGCCGGCAGAGAGGCTCCACGCTCAATGATTCCTTGCACCAGCACGAGCAACGCGAAATTCACCGCGTTCTGCGACGTCTGCGACAGCGTCTGGACAAGCCAGAGCAGCACGAACGGTCGATGACGGAGCAGACCACGCTCTCGTGTAACAGCCTCTTCGGGAAGCGGCTCGAGCGTTTCAAGGCTGCTCATCGCGCGGCCGAGGGGGAAGCACAAGCGGCGGCTTCTCCGACCGAGCCACGATCGTCTTTAGCCGCCGGCGAAACTCGTGGCGTGGCAGGAGGATGCGCCGCCCGCAACCGAGGCAGCGGAGACCGATGTCCGCCCCGACCCGAACGACGACCCAGTCGGTCGAGCCACAGGGGTGCTGCTTGCGCAAGCGCACAACATCGTCGACCTGGATGTCGAGCGTCATCAGTCCCTCCCGGAGCGAGTATAGCCGGTCACTCAGAAGGGATTCGGGAGTGCTAGACTGCGGCAGGGGTGATGCGCGTGCGTACCCTTGGCAAGCTTGGTTTGGTAGTGAGCTGGCTTATAGCGACGGCGCTCGCGTGGAGCCTCGCCTTCTCGCTCGTCGTGCGAGAGAATGTTGGAGTTCTGCAGGATTTCTGGGCACCGGAGCGCTTACTCGCGTACGGTGCATTTCTCGTTGCACCGGCACTGACCTTTGCTCCACTGGGTCGGCTCGTCCGTGTGCCGTTCTTGGAGATCGAAGCCATCGCTGGTTGGTCAACCAGTCTTTTTGTCTGGACGTTCATCGACCCGGAGCGGGTGAGAGGGCCGCTCGCGATGCTCGTCGTGCTGCTTCCGCTCCTCGTTAGTGTTTCGTCCGTCTTCACCCTGCTCAGTGCTGCGGTAGAACTCCGCTTGGCAGCTCGCCGCGCCATTCTCCCGGATCCCCTCCGGGCACGCCGACGGGGGTACGTGCTCGGCCTTTTCTCCGTCGGCTGCCTCTTACTCCACTCGCTGGGAGCACTCACGGCGATTAACGTGGGGTTGCTCGCGCTTATTACGCTCCTGGTTGAACTCTTGGCCATGACCTGGTTCGCCCCGGTGCGAGAGATAGGAGACGAAAGCAGTGGCTCGACTCGGGATCGACGTCGGCGGAACGAATACGGACGCGGTGCTCCTCGACCGCGGTGAGGTTATCGCGTGGGCGAAACACCCGACGACTCCCGACGTCAGCAGCGGCATCCTCGCTGCGGTCCGGGACGTACTTGCACAAGCACCACTGGCACCACCCGAGATCCGCGCCGTCATGCTGGGCACCACACATTTCACGAACGCTGTTGTCCAGCGTCGTGACCTTGCCCGCATCGCGGTCATCCGCCTTGGACTACCTGCAACCGCCTCGATCCCGCCACTTGAGGACTGGCCCGATGACTTGCGTGAAACGGTTGCTGAACTCGCGATGATCCTTCCAGGGGGTCATCAGTTTGATGGCCGGGAAATCGCCCCACTCGATTGGCAGGCCCTTGAGCAGCTCGCTGGGGAGTTACGACGACGAGGAGTCGGCACGGCAGCAGTCACCGCTGTCTTTTCGCCCGCTGTCCCCACGCACGAGGACGCCGTCGCAGAGTTCCTCACCGCGCGCGTCCCGGGGCTTCGTGTCACCCGCTCGCGGGAAATCGGTCGGATCGGACTGCTCGAACGGGAGAATGCTGCTGCACTGAATGCGGCGCTCGTTCCGCTCGCGGAACAGACTGTCCGCGCCTTCCAGCAGGCACTGAGCGAGCTTGGTCTAGAGGCTCCACTCTACCTCAGCCAGAATGACGGGACGCTCATGACAGCCGAGTTCGCAGCTCGCTATCCGGTACTCACTTTCGCTTCTGGCCCGACCAATTCGATGCGTGGGGCCGCTGTCCTGAGCGGGCTCCGCGATGCGATTGTGCTCGACGTCGGTGGCACGACGACCGACGGTGGTGCGCTCGTCAGTGGCTTCCCGCGAGAGGCTTCGTTCGCGGTCATGATCGGTGGTGTGCGTACCAACTTCCGTATGCCGGATGTCGTTTCGATTGGCTTGGGTGGTGGAAGCCTCGTGGGGCCAGACGGCTCGACAGTGGGGCCACAGAGTGTCGGCTACCGCCTCAGCAGCGAGGCGCTTGTCTTTGGCGGTTCGACGCTCACCGCAAGCGACATTGCTGTCGCGGCTGGTCGCGCCAGGTTCGGCGATCCCAGCCGCGTCGCACATCTTCCCCCTAGTGTCGTCCGGCGAGCCCTGGCGACGATCGACCAGCGACTCACCGAACTCGTCGATAGCTTGAAGACGACCCCGGCAGCAGTGCCGGTTATCGTCGTTGGCGGTGGGAGTGTACTCGTCCCTGATCACCTGGAAGGGGCAAGCGAGGTTGTTCGTCCACCACACGCTGCGGTTGCGAACGCGATCGGCGCGGCGATTGCTCAAGTGAGCGGAGAAATCGACCGGATTGTTTCTCTGGAGGGGCAAACACGTGAGGCTGCGCTCGCCGCGGCCTGCGCCGATGCCCGCCGTGCCGCCGTTGCGGCGGGTGCTGACCCAGCCAGTGTCACGATCGTCGAGATCGAGGAGATACCGATCGCCTATCTCCCGTCGAACGCTGTGCGAGTCCGCGTCAAGGCCGTGGGTGACCTGCGAGGAGGTTGAGTGTGGTCTGGGAGCTCACTGAAGCGCACGTGGAAGCACTGGCCATTGGCGCTGGCATCTTGGGCACAGGTGGCGGTGGAAATCCCTACTACGGCAAGCTCTATGCCCGCAGACTTCTGCGCGAGGGACGACGCGTTTGCATCGTCGCACCGGAAGAGGTACCGGACGATGCACTTGTTGTCTCGGTCGGGGGGATGGGTGCGCCGACAATCGGGATCGAGCGGATCCACCGGGGGGACGAGCCACTCGCAGCGCTGCGTGCTCTTGAGCAGTACCTGGGACGGAGAGCAACGCATCTGGTACCAGGCGAGATCGGTGGAGCGAACGCGCTTCGCCCCCTTGCAGTCGCCGCGCTCGCTGAACTCCCAGTTATCGACGGAGACGGCATGGGGCGAGCTTTTCCGGAGCTCCAGATGGACACCTTTGCAATCTATGGCATCCCTGCCACACCAGCCGCGCTGGCCGATATCGAACATAACCTTGTTGTCTTCCCGTACCTGCGCGACGCATTGACGTTAGAGCGGTATGCCCGTGCTGTGACGGTACAGATGGGTGGCGCGGCCGGCTTTGCCTTCCCAGCGATGAGCGGCGCAGAGCTTCGTCGCGTCGTCATCCCCTATACGATCAGCCTAGCCGTGCAGCTGGGAGAGGCGGTTTTGTCGGCACGCCGGGAACATGCCGACCCGATTGCGGCCGCCCTTGCTGTCACTGGTGGCTGCCTGCTTTTTCGCGGCAAAGTGATCGACGTGGAGCGCCGCTTGGCTGCAGGCTTCGCGCGGGGAACCATGCGCTTAGAAGGACTTGGCGATGACCGAGGGAGCGAACTCCGGATTGACTTTCAGAACGAGAACTTGATTGCTCGCCGTGATGGCCAGGTCATCGCCGCGGTACCTGACCTGATCTGCCTCGTTGACCAGGAAACCGCCGAACCGGTCACGACGGAAGTCGTACGGTACGGCCTCCGTGTTGCCGTACTCGGTATCCCAGCACCGGCGATGCTCCGGACGCCAGAAGCACTGGCAGTCGTCGGGCCAGCTGCCTTTGGGTACGTCGATGTGGAGTACCAACCGCTCCCAGGCATCTATGGGGGAGATCGCCTCGCGGCAGAGCGCGGTGCAGCAACTCAGTAAACGGCGTTGAGCAACATCATACGCAAAAGATAGATCAAGAGCAGTGCGACGAGCGGCGAGAAATCGATGAATCCTGTTCGCGGCATGACGCGCCGGATCGGAGCAATGATCGGTTCGGTAACCTGCACTAGGATCTGCGAAATCGGCCAACGTGCCCCTGGATCGAACCAGGAGAGGATCGCACGCGCGATGATCGCGAGCTGCATCACCCAAAGGAACGTGAGGAGAACGTTCAGCACAAATTCCACGGAAGACAGCCTCCAGTCTCGTACTTGCCGAATGGTATCACCGTCCAGGAAAGGCGTCAATTCACGCCTGTACCGGTGCACTTGAGACAACGTGAGCGAGCCTGATGCTTCACTGCGATACCTCGCGTAGAATGGCGCAGGCCGTGCTGTGGCCGAGTAGTCCGATGAGCGGAAAGGAGCGAGAGCGGACGATGGGCAAGGACGTGCTCGTGTTGACCTGGAAATATTTCTCCGCCCGCGAGGAGATCCAGCGCTTCCTTGCAGAACGCGGGTGTCGTTTCGTCGAGCGGGAGATTCGCTATCCGGTCGATGAAGACCAACTCTGCGAACTCGTCCGGGACATTGACGGGCTGGTGGTCGGATTGGAGCCGGTCACTGCGCGTGTTTTGTCCTGTGCGAACCGCCTCAAGGTCATCAGCACCAGCGGCGTCGGCTACGACAACATCGACGTCGCTGAAGCGACCCGCCGTGGCATCGTCGTGAGCAACTGTCATGGTGCCAACGAGCACTCGGTCGCCGAACTTGCCTTCGGCCTTATGCTGAGCCTTGCCCGGCGCATCCATGGATCCGACCGCGCAATGCGGCAGGGGCGCTGGGAACCATACTTTGGAGTCGAGCTCTGGGGCAAGACGCTGGGCGTGGTTGGACTGGGCCGCACAGGTCGGGCCGTTGCGCTGCTCGGGCGTGGATTTGGGATGCGTGTCCTGGCTCACGACATTGTGTGGGATACGACTTTTGCCAACGCCCATGAAATCAGCTACGTTCCGCTCGATAAGCTCCTGCGCGAGTCGGACTTCGTCTCGCTCCACGTTCCGCTGACACCCGAGACGCGCTATCTCATCGACGAACGGGCACTCGCGCTGATGAAGCCGACCGCATTCCTCATCAACCTGGCACGCGGGCCGGTCGTCAAGCAGTCGGCGCTGGTGGAGGCGCTACGCCGCGGACAGATTGCTGGCGCTGGACTGGACGTCTTCGAGGTCGAGCCGATCCGCGACAACCCGTTTATCGAGTTCGAGAATGTCGTCATGACGCCACACCTCGGCGGCTCGACCCAGGAAGCGCGCGAGCGCACCCTCTATCTGGCACTGACCAACGTCTGCAACGTGCTCAACGGCCGGCCACCCCATGCACAGGTGAACCCTGAAGTGCGCCTTGGATGGTGAGGAGAACCATGTTGCGCGACGAGCAAAAAGCGTTCCTACTCCGCTTGCTCGAAGCTCCGAGCCCCTCCGGGTTCGAAGAACCAGCTGCTCGAATCTGGCGCGAGGAAGCAAGTCGATTTGCTGACGAGGTTTGGGTCGACCACAACGGGAACAGCTTCGCCCGCCTGCGCGGCAGCGGACCGACCGTCCTGATCGAGGGTCACATCGACGAGATCGGCCTCATGGTGACCCACATCGACGATCAGGGCTTCATCTGGTTCCGTGGGATCGGTGGCTGGGACGACCAGATCTTGACTGGCCAGCGTGTCCGGATCCTCTCGCAGCAGGGACCAGTGCTCGGCGTGATTGGCCGCAAGCCAGCCCATTTGCTGAGCGAGGAAGAAAAGGGTCGCGCGAGCCGTATCAAGGAGCTGTGGATCGACATCGGCGCACGAGACGGGACTGAGGCTCGCGAACTCGTCCGCGTCGGGGATCCGATCGTCATCGAGCAGCCTCCGGTTGAGCTTCGCAACGGCCGATTGGTGGCGCGTGGCCTGGATAACCGGATGGGAGCGTTTATTGCGCTCGAAGTGCTTCGCGCGCTCGCGAGCGAAAGACCACCGCTGGAGGTCGTGGCGCTTGCCGCAACACAGGAAGAAATCAGTTTTCTTGGTGCTCGCGCAGCGGCATTCGCTGTGGAACCCACTGTGGCGATCGTGATCGACGTGACGCATGCCACTGACCACCCAGAAGCAGATAAGCGTGGCGGTGGCGACGTGCGGATTGGCGGCGGCCCAGTACTTGACCGCGGCTCAATGGTGCATCCGCGTGTCCTCGAGCGGCTGCTTGCTGCAGCCGAGGCAGAAAGTATCCCGGTCACTCTCTCGGCAGCGCCAATACGCACCGGCACGGACGCCGACGCGATCGCTCCAGCGCGTGCGGGCATCCCTTGTGGGCTCGTGTCAGTACCGAACCGCTACATGCACTCGCCGAACGAGTTGGTGAGCCTGGACGACCTGGACGCTGCGATCCGCCTTATCACCCGCTTCGTGCGCGACCTTGGCCCGGAACCAGACTTCCGGCGCCTCTAATCGGCCTCAAGCGGTGTCCAGAGTTCGATCTCGAGGTCGTCATAGTCGCGCGTCCGAGCACCTTCCCCGAGCTCGCCGTGGAGTCCGCGCTCGACCGGTCGACCCGCCCGCTCCAGTCGGTCGAGCGCGGCACTCCAGGCAGCACGGTCAGGAATGACAATCGCAAAGCGGACAAGACCACGGCAGCCTGGCGGTGCGGGATCAGCACGACGGCTGTTCCAGATATTCAGGCCCAGGTGGTGGTGATAGTCACCGGCAGCAACGAAGAGCGCACCGGGATAGGAACGTTGTGTTACCTGGAAGCCGAGGAGTTCCACGTAGAAGCGTTCCGCAAGTTCCAAGCTAGACACTTGCAGGTGTACATGTCCCACTCGTGCGTTCGCTGGCATTGTCCGCCACGGCTCCGGGCTCGCTTCGAGTTCTCGGAGAAGATCGCGTACGTCCAGAGGCTCAGTGACCATCGAGATCGACTCGCGCGTTCCGCGCGGCCAGCGCTCCGGCGGGCGATCGGCATAGAGCTCGAGGCCGTTCCCTTCTGGATCAGCGAGGTAGAGCGCCTCGCTGACCTGGTGATCGGAAGCACCAAGGAGCGGCCAGCGGCGCTCTACCAAGTGGCGGAGCACTCGCGCCAACTCCGTGCGAGTCGGCAAAAGGATTGCCGTATGGTAAAGGCCAGGAGCACGCTGCGGCCGAGCGGGTGCCTCTGGTGCGATCTCGAAGAGAAAATGCGGCTTCGCGGCACCCGGTGGCAGCGCTGCCCAAAAGCCGTCCCCTTGTGGGACAAACTCGTAACCAAGGAGCTCCTGGTAAAAGAGTCGGATGAGTCGCTCGTCAGCGACACGCAGGGTGACCGGGCCGAGCTCGAGCGTTGCGGGAAGTGTCATTGTGTGCATGGGAAAGGCTCCTTCCGACGCAAAATCGTCGATGCAAGGATAACAGGGAGGGCCGCACAACTTGCTGCCGCCGTGGGCGGCAAAAGTGAGGAAGCGACGGAACAGTGCTGAGGAGACCGACGACTGAACGCGTCACACCAGAAAGCTCTGCTCTGCGCGTCACCTTCTGGCAAAGTCTGGCAGCCTATCACTGGGCATGCAACGTTGCTGAAGGGCGACGCGTCCTCGATGTTGGCTGCGGTGAGGGATACGGCACAAGAGAACTGGCACGTCACGCCCGGTTCGTTGTCGGTCTCGATGCCGACGCAACAGTATTGCAGACCGCACGTCGTCGGTATGTGGCTGCCAATCTCCGGTGGATCTGCGGAGTAGCTGATGCACTGCCGCTTTGTGATGGAAGCATCGACCTCCTGTGTTGTTTTCAGGTGCTCGAGCATCTCGAGCAGCCAGAGCGTTTCCTCCGCGAGGCACATCGGGTTCTTGCCCCAAGGGGACAGCTCCTGCTTACGACACCCAACCGGGCTGCCATTCTCAGCGGACTTAATCCGCACCACGTCCGGGAGTATGATCCAGAGAGTTTGCAGAACCTCCTGCGCAGCGTGTTCGACCACGTCGAACTCCTCGGCGTTTTCCCGAGCGAACGCGTTGCAGCGTACCGCGCTGCTAATCGCCGCACGGTAGAAAAGGTCCTGCGGCTTGATCGATTGCAGCTGCACCGTCGACTACCGAGCAGGTTGCGTGGCGAACTCCACGCGTTGGGTACGCTCCTGGTACGGTGGTGGCTGAACCGACGTCTGCACAGCTTGGTCGAAGCGATCGCTGTTGAAGACTTCCGCGTTGGCAAGGGCGACGTCGCGCACGCGATCGATCTCGTTGCAGTTGCCTGGAAAGACTGAATAACGAAAGGCAGCACATCGCTGAGGCCGCAGTCTCCGGACAGTTCAAGTCATGCGGCGCTACTCATTGGATCCCTCCGGGCGCTCGCACTGCAATCAGCTGGGAAGACACGGAAGGTTGGAGCGGGCATTGGCCGCGTCGAGCAGGACATCCACGACAACAGTCTGGTTCAATCAGTAAGCACCTCCAAAATCTACCGTGCTCGCCGTCCGAAGAATCGACTTAGTTGACCTAAATAGGAGAAGGGGCGGTGCTCGGTGAGCGAGCACCGCCCATCGACCGAAAGGAGGGTACCGTTAGGAATGTCCATGCCCAGGACCGTGTGCCGGTACGTCGGCTACTTCGCTGAGGAGGATCGTCCTCTGGGCGAAGTGCCGGTGCATCCAGTCAAGATATTCCCAGCGGTTGCGCACGATGCGTGCCTGTTCGGCATCAGAGACGTCCTGCGGGACACGGGTCATGAGGCTCGGATCAACCTCGAACACATGCAAGTCCTCACGCCGGAGAACGACTCCCTTGCGAACCTGCTTCATACGCCAACCTCCTCGTCAATGTAGGCAAGGTGCAGATAATTCTTGCTGGGGTTGAGGATATTGTTCGGATCGAGCAGGCGCTTAATTTTCTTCATCAGTTCGAACCCACCCTCACGGAGTTCCACCGGGATGAACTCGGCATCGCCCTCGCGACATGCCCCGTGACAAGCACTGATTGAGCCTTGGTGTTCAAGTGTGGCTCGGGTAATCTCCCGCTTGAGGTTCACCCAGGCCTGCCAAGTCTCCTCGTTGAGCGCCTGCTCCCAGATCCCGATGTCGATCTCGACAAGGTAGTCACCCCAACCCTTGTACGGATTGTTGCTGTAGAAAAACATCCCCCTGGCCGCTATCATGTCCAACCCTCTGGCCCCCCTGGCCGCTTCCGGCGCAGGGCAGCATGACAGTTCATTCCTGACAATGAGGCAAAGATCCGCTATACTGGGAGCGAAGCGGGATCGTCAGCGTCAGGGAAGGGGTTAGGCGATGGTATTGAGTCGAATGGTCGGGGCTCGCGTCCGCCGCAAGGAAGACCCTCGCCTTATCACAGGAACGTCTCAGTATGTCGATGACATTACGCTTCCTGGCATGCTCTATGCGGCCTTCGTCCGCAGCACGTACCCGCATGCTGTCATCAAGAAGGTGGACGCCTCTGCGGCACTGGCCATGCCGGGTGTCGTCGCAGTCATCACTGCAGAGCAGTTGGGCCGCTGGTTAAAGGGTGCCGTGCAACTCAGCGGCGGCGAGGGTGAGGGCGAAGCTCCGGCCCAGCAGGAGGCTCCGGCCGGACCACCACAGCACGAACTCCTGGCCGTCGATCGTGTCCGCTACGTCGGTCAGCCGATCGCAGTCGTTTTGGCTACAGAACGCTATCGTGCCTATGACGCAGCAGCCGCTGTCCAAGTCGAATACGAGCCGCTCCCAGCGGTTGTTGATCCCGAGGAAGCGATGAAGGACGGTGCGCCGCAGATCCATGCGACGCTCCAGAACAACATCGCGATGCACACCAGCCATCAACACGGCGACGTTGACAAGGCGTTCGCTGAGGCAGACATCGTCATCAAGCAGCGCTTCTACCAGCAGCGGCTTGTTTCCGTTCCGATGGAGCCCCGCGCTGTAGCCGCAGCCCCTGATCCGCTGACCCGGGGTGTCACCGTCTGGTCATCCACGCAAGCTCCTCACAACAACCGGAACACACTGGCTCAGGCATTGGGGCTCAGTCACGGCCAGGTCCGCGTCATCGCACCGGAAGTCGGTGGCGGCTTCGGCGCCAAGATCGGAGCCTATCCAGAGGACATCATCCTTGCGGCAATTGCTCTCCACATGCATCGCCCCGTCAAGTGGTATGAGACACGTTCGGAGCACTTTATCGCCACCAACCAGGGGCGTGGGCAGGTGGCCTACTACGAACTCGCCGCGACGAAAGAGGGGCGGATCCTAGGCCTGCGGCTGAAGGTCATCCAGGATCTGGGCGGCTATCCCAAGGTCATGCTCCTGGCACCACTCACCGCAATGATGTCGGTCGGTGTCTATGACATCCCCAATCTCTCGATTGAGACATACAGCGTCTGCACCAACACAACCCCCGTCGGGGCATACCGTGGTGCCGGTCGGCCCGAAGCCGCCTACTACATCGAACGGATGATGGATCTCCTGGCCCGCAAGCTCGGTAAGGATCCAGCCGAGGTGCGCCGGATCAATTACATCCCGCCGGACAAGTTCCCGTACCAGACCCCAGCCGGCGCTCGCTACGATTCCGCCGAGTACGAAAAGACGTTGAACAAGGCGCTGGAGATCTCGCGCTACCACGAGTGGCGCCAGAAGCAGCAGGAACTCCGCCAGCAGGGTCGCTACATCGGCATCGGGCTGGCCACCTACACGGAGATCTGCGGCTTCGGCCCCTATGAGAGCGCTTCCATCCGGGTTGAACCAACCGGAGCCGTCATCGCCTATACAGGCACGTCCCCACACGGGCAGGGGCTGGAGACCGCACTCGCTCAGATCATCGCGGACGAAATCGGCGCCGACTTTGACCAGATCGTCGTGCTGCACGGGGATACCCAGAGCGTTCCGGAAGGCGTCGGCACGATGGGCAGCCGGAGCTTGGCCGTCGGTGGCGGCGCCATGCTGATGGCCGCGCAGCGTATCCGCGAGAAGGCGATCCGCATCGCCGCACACTTGCTTGAGGCGGCGGTGGAGGACGTCGAGTACGCCGACGGAAAGTATCGGGTCAAGGGTGCACCTGACCGCGCGGTCACCCTCGCCCAGATCGCCCAGGCCGCCTATAGCCCAGGGCTCCCGGCTGACATCGAGCCCGGACTCGTCGTGACCGACTACTATGCACCGCCGGGAACTCTGTTCCCCTTCGGTACCCACGTGGCGATTGTGGAAGTCTTCCCCGAAACGGGCGAGGTCAAGCTCCTCGAGTACTACTCGGTCGACGACTGTGGCCCACGCATCAACCCCCTCCTCGTCGAGGGTCAGGTCCACGGTGGCCTCGCCCAGGGTATCGCTCAGGCCCTCTGGGAAGAGGTGCGCTACGACAACTCCGGCCAGCTCCTCACCGGCACCCTGATGGACTACGCGATTCCGAAAGCAGCAATGCTCCCCTCGTTCACCACTGATCAGACGGAGACTCCAACGCCGCTCAACCCGCTTGGGGCCAAGGGGATCGGTGAGGCAGCGACGATTGGCTCGACCCCAACCATCGCCAACGCGGTCCTTGATGCGCTGGCCCCCTTCGGCATCGAGCACCTCGATATCCCATTCACCCCAGAAAAGGTCTGGCGCGCTGTCCAGCAAGCCAGGGCAAGCGTCTGAACGCGATATCAAGAGAACGTGAGTGGCCCGGGGCATTGCCCCGGGCCACTTGTCTCCAACGCATGTGGTCATGAGCGCCGCATCGTTCAAAACGAACCAGGGCGCGCCTTCCAACCGTACTGCGTGAGCAATGGTTTCCCGAGCATGAGCCAGTCAGCTCACCTATGCCGGGAGGCTTCTGTTTCGACTGAGCACAGTCTCTCCCGCTGCAGAGCACCAGAGCCTGCAACATTGCGGATTTCGCATGAGATCGTCGATCCGCAAACTTCCTATGCACAAGCTCCTGCGAGTAGACACCCAGTCGACTTTGGTTCGCCACCGGGGAGATGTGCAGCAGATCACACTGAAGGAAAGTGTTCGTGTCGTGTCGCCGCGAGTAAAGCGGCGAACACGGTGTTTGCTCGCAGAACCATCGCCTTTTGCGAAACCGCGGTAGACCTCTAGGGCAACACGATTTGCATGACTCATGTGAGTCCGCTGCGGCTTCAGTGTTTAGCCCCTAACCAGGAACTGGTCATGTGATGACCCTTGACTTTTCAGGGGATTCATCTCAGGCTAGAGTCGGGTACTCGGCATGGGAGCGATCGACGGGAGCCGTCGAGGAAGGGAGTAGGGAGATGGTTATCAGTCACTACGTCGGCGCCCGGGTACGGCGGAAGGAAGATCCCCGACTCATCACAGGGACGTCCCAGTACGTGGACGACATCAAGCTTCCCGGTATGCTGCATGTCGCTTTCGTGCGCAGTAGCTATCCGCATGCCCGCATCCGCAGCATCGACACTTCGGCAGCCCGCGCCATGCCAGGTGTCGTCGGTGTCTACACCGGGCGCGATTTGGCCGCCCGGCTGAAAGGGAAACCAGAGCTGATGCCTGGCGAAGCACCGCACCCCGAGGAACAGAAGCCCGAGGGTATCCCGGTGCCACCAGAAGAGCCCATTGCGGTCGACCGCGCACTCTACGTTGGACAGCCAATCGCCGTTGTTGTCGCAACGTCCCCAGCGATCGCCCGTGACGCTGCCGAGGCGGTCTTGGTGGACTATGAGCCGCTGCCGGCCGTCACCGATCCCGAGGCGGCAATGCAGGAGGGAGCGCCACAGCTCTATCCTGATATTCCCAACAACATTGGCGAACGCTGGGAGCGCATCGAGGGTGACGTCGATGGAGCCTTCGCACGGGCCGACGTTGTTGTCAAACAGCGTTTCCGACAGCAGCGCCTCGCCGGTATCCCGATGGAACCACGGGCCATCGTGGCAGCACCAGATCCATTGACCCAAGGCGTCATCGTTTGGAGCTCCACACAGGCCCCACACTGGAACCGCAACGCATTGGCAGCGGCGCTCGGTCTCTCCCACGGTCAGGTTCGTATCATCGCGCCCGAAGTCGGTGGCGGCTTTGGTGTCAAGATCGGTGCCTACCAAGAAGACTTCATCTTGGCGGCGCTCGCATTGCACCTGCACAAGCCCGTCAAGTGGGTCGAAACACGTGCCGAACACCTGATGGCTACGAACCATGGCCGCGACCAAGTGGTCGACTACGAGCTCGCAGCGACGCGGGACGGTAAGGTACTCGCTCTCCGAGCACGCATCATCCAGAACCTCGGTGCTTACCCACGTGGTCTCTACTTGCCCTCCACAACGGGACTCATGGCCTGCGGCTGCTACGACATTCCTGCGGTCGATATCAAAGCCTACGGTGTCTACACCAATACCATGGCTGTTGGAGCCTACCGTGGTGCCGGTCGGCCCGAAGCTGCCTACTACATCGAACGGATGATGGATCTCCTGGCTCGCAAGCTCGGCAAGGATCCAGCCGAGGTGCGCCGGATCAATTACATCCCGCCGGACAAGTTCCCGTACACTACGGCGGCCGGCGAAAAATACGACACCGGCGATTATGAGAAGCCGCTGGCCAAAGCTCTCGAGATCTCGCGCTACCACGAGTGGCGGCAGAAGCAGCAGGAGCTCCGCCAGCAGGGTCGCTACATCGGCATCGGGCTGGCGAGTTACGTTGAGATTTGCGGCTTCGGTCCCTACGAAAGCGCGGTCGTCCGCGTTGAACCCAGCGGTGCAGTGACGGTGTATACCGGCACGTCTCCGCATGGTCAGGGGTTGGAGACTGCGCTTGCGCAGCTGGTCGCCGAGCACCTTGGTGCGGACTTTGATCAGATTACTGTTTTGCACGGCGACACACAGAGCGTCCCCGAAGGGCACGGGACCATGGGGAGTCGCAGCCTGGTCGTCGGCGGTAGCGCAGTCTTGATGGCGGTTGACCGGATCAAGGAGAAGGCGACACAAATCGCTGCTCATCTCCTCGAAGCCGCTGCTGAGGACATCGAATTCGTCGATGGAAAGTGGCGGGTGAAAGGCGCACCTGACCGCGCGGTCACCCTCGCCCAGATCGCCCAGGCCGCCTACGGCCCCAACCTTCCGCAGGGTATGGAACCGGGACTTGTCGCCACCGATTTCTTCGCCCCGCCCGATGAGGTCTTCCCCTTCGGCACCCACGTGGCGATTGTGGAAGTCTTCCCCGAAACGGGCGAGGTCAAGCTCCTCGAGTACTACTCGGTCGACGACTGTGGCCCACGCATCAACCCCCTCCTCGTCGAGGGTCAGGTCCACGGTGGCCTCGCCCAGGGTATCGCTCAGGCCCTCTGGGAAGAGGTGCGCTACGACAACTCCGGCCAGCTCCTCACCGGCACCCTGATGGACTACGCGATTCCGAAAGCAGCAATGCTCCCCTCGTTCACCACTGATCAGACGGAGACTCCAACGCCGCTCAACCCGCTTGGGGCCAAGGGGATCGGTGAGGCAGCGACGATTGGCTCGACCCCAACCATCGCCAACGCGGTCCTTGATGCGCTGGCCCCCTTCGGCATCGAGCACCTCGATATCCCATTCACCCCAGAAAAGGTCTGGCGCGCTGTCCAGCAGGCGAAGGTCGCTTCCTGAAACGTGGCGGGAAGGGGAAACCGGGTGGTGCCTCAGTGCTGAGGCACCACCCGGTTCATTTTCCTCGGCGCTGAGGGGATTCTGCCCTTGTCGGACGCTCTGCACGCGTAGGCTTTCGGCACGCGAGACTTTCCTGAGGGTAGACGCCCTCAACCCTGCACACCATCAATCATCCACCGAGCGCGAGCCCCTCGCCTGGCCGCTCATAGCGAATCGTGACAAAATCCTCGCCGCGCCATACCTCCACGCGCGGTGCTGTAGCACGACTCACCACGCGCCCACCCTTCACACACCAGAGTGCTGGCGCCAGCATGCGCAGCGCATCGCGGTCGCTTGCCGCGTCGAAGATCACGAAGTCGGCTGGTTTCCCGATCTCAATGCCGTAGCGATCGAGAATTCCAAGCGCTTTCGCAGCGTTCGTCGTTACCAGATCCCAGACGAGCGGGATCTCGTCGTAGCCAGAGAGCTGCGCCATATGGAGCCCAAGCCACGCTGCATGGAGCATGTTGCCTGTTCCCAATGGATACCAGGGATCCATCACCGAATCGTGTCCGAAGGCGACGTTGATTCCAAACGCAAGGAGCTCCTTCACGCGCGTCATTCCCCGGCGCTTGGGATAGGTATCAAACCGTCCTTGCAAGATCGAATTGTCTGGTGGATTCGCGATGATGCTCAACTCAGCCCGCTTGAGCCAGCCAAACAGCTTAAAGGCATAGGCGTTGTTGTATGACCCCATCGCGGTGGTATGGCTGGCGACAACACGACCCTGCAGCCCGCGCCGGATCGTCTCGGCTGCCATCACCTCGACAAAGCGGGATTGGTCGTCGTCAGTCTCGTCGCAGTGTGCGTCCAATGGGCGGTCGTAGCGCTCAGCAAGCTCGAAAGCGATCCGCAGCGATTCGACCCCCATTTCGCGCGTTGTCTCATAGTGTGGAATCGCACCCACAACATCGCAACCCATGCGCAGGGCTTCTTCAAGGAGTTCCGCCCCCCGTGGATAGGACAGGATCCCCTCCTGCGGAAAGGCAACAAGCTGAAGGTCGACGAGGTGGCGCATCTCCTCACGTACCTCGAGGAGGGCGCGCAGACCGACGAAGTTCGGATCGCAAACGTCGACATGACTGCGGATGACAAGGGTGCCCTGGCTGGCATACCACTCGATCGTCCTTTTGGCCCGCTCCTTCACCGCCTCGACGGTGAGCTGCGGTTTGGTCTGTGCCCAACGCTGGATCCCCTCGAGAAGCGTCCCTGATTCGTTGTGGCCGGCAAGCCCTTCGGTGAGCGCAGCATCGAGGTGGCAGTGCGGTTCGATCAACGGTGGCGAGAGTAGCCGTCCTGCAGCATCAATCGTCTCTGTCGCCTCGCCAACCAGTTCCGTCTCAATCGCAACGATTCGTCCCTCTGCGACACCAATATCAACCAGCCGACCATCGCGGAGCCGTGCCCGGCGAACAATCAGATCGTACGTCATCGCCTCATCCCCTTTCTGAACAGCACGGCGTTTCTTCCGTCCCATGCCATTGTCACCATCTCGCGGAAAAACGCGAGACAAGGTGCATTGCACCCTTGCTGCCCGCAGGCTGTCAAGCTGCGGCGAACAACGTGTCGAGGATAAATCCCGACGCCGAGAGCTTGTTGCCAAGCTACCATCAGCGCTGACAGCCACTACACGAGTGTGGGAGGTGCCTCATGTTCGAGGGGCTGTTCCAGCCGAGCCATCTGCTCTTGATCCTGCTGATCGTCTTGATCATCTTCGGTCCTGGTAAGCTACCCGAAGTTGGTGCAGCAATCGGCCGCAGCATCCGCGAGTTCCGACACAGTGTCCGGGACGACACCACCGGGGGAGAGACGGAGCCATCTGGGACAGCGATGAGAGAGCAGCTGTCACACTCGACCCAGCAGCAACAGTGATCGTGCCTCGCCAGTCTCCAAGGCGCTCGGCCCTCGTCCATTCGGGCGTTGGTGAGTGCCAAACGCGTTCTTCGACCGTGGCCCTCACCCTCGAAGGCAGGCAGCCACGAAGCTCCCTAGACACAGAAACTCGCATCGACCACAAACGACCGCCTCAGGCAAGTCGCGTACGCAGAGCCTGCAGCAAGAATTGAAATTCAGGCACCTGGAAGCGCCGGAGTATAGCCAAATAGACGAGAACGCCCACAATGAGGCCAAGAGAAACAACTCCCGCCCGCGCCAGTAGAGACTGTTGTTCTGGAACGATCCAGTGGGAGACCGTCAGCACCACGATCGTGACGAAAAGTGCCATCACCAGTGAAGCAATTCCCGCAGCGCGGACCGTTCGGGCAACTGTGCCATCACCGACACGACCGAGCCAGCGCCGCAAGACCCACCACATGACGAGCATGTGCGCGATAAATTGCGCCGTATTCCCCAGCACCAGACCAAGCATTCCGAGCGGACGCACCAGTGTCAGCGCGACGAGGAAATAGACCCCGACCGAGAAAACACCGACCAACACCGGTGTGCGCGTGTTCTGCCGCGCGTAGGCGGCGAAGATCAGCACCTGGTCGAAAGCTGCACAGAGCGTCCCAGGAAGATAGCCGAGTAAGGCGATCCAGATTGCCCGCGCCCCCTCAAGGTTGGTCGCACCATGGTAGAAGAGCAACGTGACGACCGGCCAGCTCAAGGCTGCCATTCCGAACGTAGCGGGAAAAATCAGTAGCGCCACGAACTTCAGCCCAAGCGAGAGTGTCCGCTGATAGCTGGGTTCGTCGCCCACTGCTGCATGTCGCGAAAGGGTCGGTAAGGCAGCGAGCGAGGTAGCAGCAGCCACCAAGCCGAGGATCATCTGGTTCAGGGCCGTTGCATAGCGCATCGCGCCGAGAGCGTGGGGATCGACCCCCCAAGCCAAATTCCGGTCGATCGTGAGCGCCACAGTGTTCGCGAAGAGACCAAGAAAAATCGGGAAGTAGAGTATGAAGATGCGGCGGATCGCCGGATGCCAGAGATCGAGGTTCAATCTCGGCAGGCAGTCGCGCAGCCCCCACAACTGCAGCACGACGAGGCCGAGCGCGCCAAGGAGCACCCCAAGAACCAGGCTGGCGATCCCGATCGTGTGCCCGAGCAGGAGTGCACAGGCGACGATGGCCGCATTACGCACGCTCAGCGCAAGCGACGGTTGCGTAAAGCGCTGCAACGCGTAGAGCGCGGCCATCAGCACCGTGGAGACGGCCAGGAACAGCACGGCCGGCACGATAAGCCGGACAAGCCGAATCGTTAGTTGAAATGTCGCGGCACCCCGAGCCGCCTCTCCACCGCCAAGCGCCGTCATCGCCCAGACGACCCAGGGAGCAGCCAGTGCCACAAGCGCGACCGCCCCACCAACCACGAGCAGCACCCACACCAGGAGACCACCAACGATGCGGCGGAACTCCTCCCGCCGATCCGCATAGGTACTCAGCACCGGGACAAGTGCGGCCTGAAGCATGCCGCTGATCACGAGGTCGAAGAGCATCGTGTGGACGTTATCTGCAATGGTAAACGCCGCGACCTCATTCGTCGTTCCCCAGAAGTAGGAGGTGATCTGTTCGCGCACGAGCCCGAGGATGCGACTGAGCACCACACCGACCATAAGCACCCCAGCCGCACGCGCGACTTGGGCCCGCTCGCGGTGCGCGGCTTCCGCAAAGCCTGTCTCGGTAGCCGACGGTGTGGGATCGCTTGTCACGCCCTCGCTCCTGCCCGCTCACACGAGCCAGCAGGAGTGTACCGAGTGAGGCGCGCAACGCAGCCGCGCTGGCATTCGCTGGCCGGCCATCTGATGCAAAAGCGAGGGCGAGCCCAGGGGCGCTGCTGGGCTTCCAGGCAATCGCTCGTAAACGGAGCGAGAACAACACCGGGCACGACCCCGTAACGCCCATTTGAGAAGAAAGAGTTGCGGCCGAGGAGGATCATCGATCAGCTTCCTCGCGGGAGGGCAGTCGGTCACGTACTTCAGCACAGCCATAAGCGGCAAGGATCCGGCGGACAAGTTCTGTGGTTGAACGCTCGGGAACGTACGGAATCAAGACGACCTCACCGCCGAGTGCACGAACCAGCTCCGCCTCAGGAAGCGGCTGCTTTCCGCTCGCGAGCTCTTCTGGCGTCACCCCGTAGTCCCCACCCTTCACGTAGACATGCGGTCGGAGGAGCTGGATCACTCGTTCTGCCGTGTCGTCTGGGAAGACCGTCACATAGTCCACACAGGCGAGGCCAGCGAGGAGTTCAGCCCGTTCCTCAGCGGGGACGAACGGCCGCGCCGGGCCCTTGCGTCGTCGAGTGGAAGCATCGTCATTCACCGCGACAACGAGAACATCGCCAAGCCGGCGGGCAGCTTGCAAGGACCGAAGATGCCCCACGTGGAGTAGATCGAAGTGCCCGTTCGTCAGCACGATCCGCTTCCCAGCTCGGCGGAGCTCGTCACCGAGCACTGCGAGATCATCGAACTCGATTCGCTGGCCCATGCTTCCCCCACATCTGCTGCGCCAAGGCACAAGGGTAGCACGCGTGTTGTTTATCACTTCGCAACGATCGTTCGTCTCCGGTTCATCAATGACAAGTGGCACGCGATGACACTCCGAGACGAGGGAAGATGGATGGCAGCGCGGTGCTCAGCTGCCGGCTCCTTCACGCGGTTCGAGCAATCCTGACCATTTGGCTTGCGTCACCGTTGTGTTTGTGGACCTACAGCTAGCAGACGACCTAGCCTAAGCGCTTCTTGGACCAGAAGCCTCGAGTGACGCAATCAGAGGGCTCGACTGCTGGTAAGGTCCGCTTGACCCGCGGCAGGCGCGTCTTTGGCGCGTTTTACCTGAACTACGTCTCCGGGTCTCTCGCTCTCAAAGAGAGACGGCACCCTTGTAACGACAACCAACATATTCTCGTGCGCGACTTATTCCACGGTTACGCCCCGCTGAGCGAGCGCGGCGCGAAGCCGGCGGGCGTCCATCACCGCATGGGCAAAGGCGTCATTGTTGAAGTAAACGTAACCTGGATAATCCGCGTACCGCTGGAGTCGCCCGGCAAGCATGTCGATCTCTTCATCTGTCAGCCCGATGTCGTAGAGGCCACTGTGCACGCGCACGTAACAAAGCGGCCCCACCTGCGGGAAGTCCTCGGGGGTCGGATGCACTCCACCGTACGCATAGACAACGGTCCCGCCTGCACTGGCGATCACTTCAGCAACAGGAGGAACAAACCAACTCGGATGCCGGAACTCAAACGCGAACGATTGGCCGGCCGGTAAGAGTTCTAAGAACGCTCGGAGACGATCCAGATCGCACGTGAACCCAGGTGGCAGCTGGAAGAGCAACGGGCCTAGGGCCGAGCCCAGACCAGCGATCGCTTCCTGAAATCGGCGGAACTCCTCGGCAGCATCGACGAGCCGCCGCAGATGCGTGATCGTGCGAGGTGCCTTCACTGCGAAGACAAAGCCGGGCCGCTCAGCAGCCAGGCGCGCCCATTCCTCGAAGCGCTTGCGCGCCGGCAAGCGGTAGAATGTCACATTCAGCTCGACTGTGGCAAACTCCCGGAGATAGAACGAGAACCACTGCCATGGGGGAAGTTCAGGAGGATAGAAGCGCCCGCGCCAGTGGCGATACGACCATCCCGAGGTACCGACGAGCAACATGGGAGAAATCGCCTCCGCAAAATATCACTGGTGGAAGGGTAACACGCCGAGCCAAGGGAGCAGCGCGGGGATGGAAGAGCACCTTCATCTCCAGGTCATCGTTCCGGGCAAACTCGTCTATCTCGGCCCTATCCGTCGAGACTTGGCCCCGATCTACCAACGATGGATGAACGACCTCGAGGTCTCTCGGACACTCACAGCACATTGGCGCGTCCCTTTCACAGTCGAGGACGAGCTCGAATGGTTCGAGCAGGCACGCCGCGACCCGACCCGCCGGGTCTTTACGATCTACGAACGGCCTGACGATCGACCAGTGGGCAACGCAGAGCTCTTTGGTATCGATTTCGCAGTCGGAAGTGCTGAGGTTGGAATTGTCATCGGTGAGCGGAGTGTCTGGGGAAGAGGATACGCGACTGAAGCCCTGACTCTCCTGCTGGACTTCGGATTCACGGTGCTCGGCTTGCATCATATCTGGCTTCGCTACTACGCCTCCAACGAGCGAGCTCGCGCGGTCTATGACCGGGTGGGCTTCCGGGAGGTTGGACGCCTACGGCAAGCGACACGGATTGGGCCATACCGTGATGACATCGTCATCATGGATATTCTGGCGAGCGAGTTCCAAAGTCCGGTGCTCGCGGAGAAACTCCATCTGCGGCACTCCCGTGAGTGAGCCCTTCGCGTTCTGAGTGACCGCTCGCACCGCCTGGAACGACGCTGCGCCCTATAGCCCACGGCATGCATCCTCTGTTCGTTCGGGACGCTGCCGCCATCAGCGGAGGAATACGGCATGCGATGCCCAACGGCCTACAGCGCCGGGACTCGATCCTTCCCCACTGCGACGTTCGTGATTGACGGTATACTGGAAGCTGAACCCAGCCCCCGCGGGAGCATAGCCCACGGCGGTTTCAAGCTGGGAACGCTTCCGGGATGACCGGACGAATGTGAGGTGACCGGCGCGATGCTTGCAGCGAAGGTATTTCGGCCCGCGCCGGACACCGACTCCGAGGAACAACTCTGGCTCGGCTGCCCAATGCTGAAGAAGGTGACCTTTCAAACCAAACGTGGGCGCAAGCGTACGGTTCTGCGCTGTGCATTGGGTTATGCACTGAACTCGCCAGCAGCGGTCGATCGTTGCCGAGAGACTGCTGGCCCGCACCAGTGTTGGCAATGCCAGGAATCTCTCGAAGCACGGCTCATCCGTGACACGGAGTGAGACCGTCAGTGCACTCGGAGTCGGATTCCGGCACCTGTCGTGGACAGCGGTCGCCTGAAAGCTTTCAGGCGACCGCTCTGCCTGTCAAAGCGGTCGCGAGCTCCGACCCGCAAAGATAGCCGTGGAGTGTCTTCCCGTGCAGCACCTTCCTCTCATCGTCCTCGTTGAGCCTGAATGGCCAACCCGCTCGTACGTGCGAGCAGAACTGGAAGAACTCGGATACGACGTCTCGGTTCACGCGCGAGCGGCGGATGCCATCGCTTATCTCGAACGTTGGGGACTCCGGCCGCACGTTATCGTCGTAGACTTGGCACAAGACGGACAGCAAGGAGAAGCGCTACGAACCCTCTTGGAGCATTATCCCGAGGCTGCGCTCATCCTTCTGGTCAGTCCACTACGAGCCGTACCACGCTGGCTGGAACAGCGGGCAGCGATTGTCCTCAAGCGACCCGTCACGATTCGGGATATCATCGCCACTGTCCAGCGACTGGCCCCTTTGCCAGGAAATCCCAGCCGCGAAGCTTAAAGGAGAAGCTATCGGAACACAGCAGCGTCATCGCGCCCTTCTTTTCCCACTCCGAGCCAGCCGGATAACCCAGAGCAACGGTCGGTCATGCAGCTGCGATCGCTCGCCCGCATGACTGGCGGGTGCGGGAAGGGGAAAGACAGTTCCCCTCCTCCCGACGTTGCTGCCTCATGTCCCTTGCCATTCACCGCACGTCAGGCCCGATCCTCTGTCTGGTGCCACAGCAGCCGCTGTCTGGTCTGCTTCTCCCTACTCGATGTGTTTCGGAAGAGGAGACGAGTAAGGAAGAGTTCGGGAAGGCAGAAAAAGGTGTCAGGACCTGTGTCGGCAACAGCGATCGTGTGCGCTGTTTCGAATCCCGTTCAGGGTCGCCACACCTAGACGGAGAGCATGGACGTGCGCCACGTGCAGAGCCATGGTAGGAGCGAATGATCACGCCTTGGGAGGCGATGACATCCCCTGGGGTATCAATGCCGGGCGAAGGAGCAAGGCACGCTCCTCAAGGTAACTCACAGCATCCTTCAACAGCATCAGACCCGGTCGAAATACAGGACTGTGCTGCCCTCCGGTGCTCGCGCCTCATGTGGCAACGCTTTCAGCAGCACAAGTGGAGTGATGATCTTCTCCAGACCCGTCACGGCGCCTGCTGTACTGGGCGACCAAAGCCAAACTTTCGGATGTGGTCGTTCAACCCACGTTAATGTAGCGCGAAACTGCGGTTAAACTCCGCTTCCTATACTGCAAACAGAGGATGGAGGACGGCCGGTGCAGCAGGAACGAACAGCAGTGCAGACCGGTAACCCAGCGCCGAGCCCAACCACGCAACAGCGCATCCTGGTTGTCGAGGACGATCCGACGTTGTCACGGATCCTCGCCTACAGCCTCCAGCAACGTGGCTACAGTGTGTGGACCGCCAGCGAGGGGCGCCAGGCGATCATGCTTGCCCGAACTGTCCGCCCTGACCTTATTGTTCTTGACCTCATGCTGCCTGGCATCGACGGGCGTGACGTCTGCCGGTTGATCCGCAAGTGGTTGAGCGCGCCGATTCTCGTTCTCACGGCTCGGGACAGTGAGGATGACATCGTGGCACTCTTCCAAGCGGGTGCCGACGACTACGTCACGAAGCCGTTCCGGACACGCGAACTCTTCGCTCGAATAGAAGCCCTCCTGCGCCGCTGGGGTGACTCCTCGCCAGGAAACGTTTTGACAGCGGGAACCCTAGTCATCTTCCGCGACGAGCATCGCGTCGTCTACCGCGGACGCGAGATCCGGCTGGCCCCCCGCGAGTTTGCGCTCCTGGCAGCACTCGTCGAGCGAGCCGGGCGGGTCTGCACACGGCAGGAGCTGCTCGATCTCGTCTGGGGCCGCGATATTGTCGACCTGCGGAATGTCGATGTGCATGTGCATCGCATCCGCGAGGCACTCGGAGGGGAGGCAGAAGGAGGACGACTCATTCAGACCGTGCATGGGATTGGATACCGGTTCGTTCCAGAGATGCGAACAGAGGACGTTTTGAGCGAGGACGAGGAGGGAGAAACTCATGGCTGAGACACCGATCCGCTGGAGCCGGCGACAGCTCATGACCCGCGTAGCTGCACTCGGACTGGCTATGCCGGTAGCCAGCGCACTGGTCGCAGCGTGTCGCGGGGAGGGAGCAACGCCGACCGCAGCACCCGCTGGACAGACGCCTGCGGCCGGCCCGAGCCCCGCAGCAGGACAAACACCAGCGACGGTAGCGACACCGACGCGACCCGCAGAACTCCGCGGGACGATCGCTATCGATGGATCCAGTACTGTCTTCCCTATTTCGGAGGCCGTCGCCGAGGAGTTCCAGAAGCAGTATCCCAATGTCAAAGTCACGGTTGGAATTTCCGGCACCGGCGGTGGCTTCCAGAAGTTCTGCAATAAGGAGATCGATATCACTGATGCCTCGCGCCCGATCAAGGATTCTGAACTCCAAGCTTGCGAGCAGAATGGACGAGAGTTCATCGAGCTGCCGGTCGCTTTCGATGGGCTTGCCGTTGTTGTGAATCCCCAGAACGATTGGGTAAAAGAGCTCACTGTCGATGACCTCAAGAAGATATGGCAACCAGAAGCCCAAGGCACGATCACTCGCTGGAACCAGGTACGGCCAGAGTGGCCAGACGCCCCTCTCAACCTCTATGGACCTGGCACCGACTCCGGAACGTTCGACTACTTCACCGAGGCCATCAATGGGAAATCCGGCGCCAGCCGTGGCGACTACACCGCCTCGGAGGACGACAACGTGCTCGTGCAGGGAGTCGCTGGTGATAAGAATGCCCTCGGCTACTTCGGCTTAGCCTATGCCGTTGAGAATCAGGGCAAGGTGAAGATCGTCCCGATCGTCAACCCCAAGACAGGCCAACCAGTCGAGCCAAGCCTGGAAACCGTCAAAACGGGGCAGTACCAGCCACTCTCCCGGCCGCTCTTCATCTATGTCGCGCGAGATCAAGCTGATCGGCCGGAAGTGGAAGCGTTCGTCGAGTTTTACCTAGAGAATGCAGCGACGCTCGCTGAAGAGGTCGGATATATTCCGCTGCCGGACGAGGCGTACCAACTCGCCAAGAAGCGCTTCCAGGATCGCAAAACGGGTTCCGTCTTTAAAGGTGTTGAAGTTGGCGTCTCGATCGAGGACGTGCTGAAGCGTGAGGAGTAACTTCCGGCGCCCCCGGGTGACCGGGTACAATCCGCGAGCGAGGGTTGAATCCCTCGCTCGCGGTCGATTGCTGCGCAGCGAGGTGACGAGGTGACGACCGAACCCTTTCTGGCGCCGGTGACGACTCCTGCGGAGCGTCGAGAATGGATTCTGCGTCTTCTCACCGGAACTCAACGGGTCGATCGGATACGTCGTCTCCGCGAGTCGATCATCCTCAGTCTACTCTTCCTCTCCGCACTGATCTCAGTTGCGACGACGATCGGGATCATCTACACGCTCAGCATTGAGACATTCCATTTCTTTCAGAGAGTATCGCTTATTGACTTCCTCACTGACACGCAGTGGACGCCACTCTTCACTGAGAAACACTTTGGTATTTGGCCGCTACTCACCGCCACACTGCTTGTCTCGGCCATCGCCATGCTTGTTGCATTACCGCTCGGACTTCTCGCTGCGATCGGGCTCTCGGAATACGCTTCTCCACGCCTCGCCAGCATCGTGAAGCCGATTTTGGAGATCCTAGCTGGTGTGCCGACAGTAGTGTACGGGTACTTCGCTTTGCTCTTCGTGACACCGCTCCTTAAGCGCTTCATCCCGCAACTCGAGGTATTCAATGCACTATCTGCTGGACTCGTCATGGGCATCATGATCCTACCGCTCGTCGCTTCGCTGTCCGAAGACGCGATGCGTGCTGTGCCCCAGAGCCTGCGCGAAGGTGCCTATGCACTCGGAGCAACCAAACTCGAGGTCGTCTGGCGTGTCGTTGTCCCCTCGTCGCTTTCCGGTATTGTGGCAGCATTTATCCTGGCAATCTCGCGCGCGATCGGCGAGACGATGATCGTTGCTATCGCGATGGGACAAGTACCCCGCCTCACGCTGAATCCACTCGTGGCAATGGAAACAATGACTGCCTACATCGTCCAGGTAAGTCTGGGTGACACTCCACATGGATCGCTCGAGTACCAGACGATCTTTGCCGTGGGAACAACACTTTTTCTCATCACCATGGTGCTGAACCTCTTGAGTTACCGCTTCCTCCAGCGCTTCCGGGAGGTTTACGAGTGACAGTGCACGAAGTCCTGCCGATCGATCGAGAGTTCACTCCGCGCCTGGCCCTGCGTAAGCGGCTCGGTACGCTATTCGGCATTCTCAGCGCGCTGGCAATCATCATCGGGCTCACAACACTCGGACTGCTCATCGCTGATGTTGTGCGCGATGGTTGGCACGTCCTTTCCTGGGACTTCTTGACAAGTTACCCCTCGCGGCGCCCCGAACAAGCAGGCATTCGCTCAGCGTTAGTTGGGACCTTCTACATCCTGATTCTGGTTGCCATCATCGCCTTCCCGCTCGGTGTCGCGGCAGCGATCTATCTCGAAGAGTTCGCGCCGCGGAACCGGCTCACGGCGATTATCGAGGTCAATATCTCCAATCTCGCCGCAGTTCCTTCGATCGTATATGGCCTCCTGGGAGTTGGTGTCTTTGTACGGACCTTCATGCTTGGGAGAAGCCTCATCGCAGGTGCCTTGACGTTGAGCCTCCTCGTCTTACCGATCATCATCATCGCCTCGCGCGAGGCCTTGCGAGCGGTCCCACCCTCGATCCGTGAGGCAGGACTGGCCCTTGGTGCGTCCCATTGGCAGACAGTGCGGCACTTCGTTTTGCCTGCTGCCCTTCCCGGTATCCTCACCGGGACGATCCTTGCCTTAGCACGCGCCATCGGCGAGACAGCACCGCTCATCACCATCGGGGCCTTGACCTACGTGGCGTTCACGCCCAAGAGCTTGTTCGACCCGTTCACTGTGCTTCCGATTCAGATCTTTAACTGGATTTCGCGGCCGCAAGCGGCCTTCCATGAACGAGCAGCTGGAGGCATTATCGTGCTGCTCGCCGTGCTGTTACTCTTCAACGGGCTCGCTATCTTCCTGCGCGCACGCCTGCAACGCCGTATCCGCTTCTGAAGGAGAGCAGTCTCATGACCCTGGTCACCCGTGAACCAGCCCGCTACATCGTCGAGCCAAGCGAGCCTTCAGCTCTCCGCATCGAGCGACTCAGCGTTTGGTATGGCCGGCACCAGGCCATTCGTGACGTCAGCTTTACGATTCCTGCACGTCGTATCACCGCGATCATCGGGCCTTCGGGATGTGGGAAGAGCACACTCTTGCGTGCCCTCAACCGGATGCATGACCTGACGCCAGAGGCGCGAGTCGAAGGCTCGGTACGGTGGGGAGAGATCGACCTCTACGCACCGACGACCGATCCGGTCTGGGTGCGACGCCACATCGGGATGATCTTCCAGAAGCCGAATCCTTTCCCAAAGAGCATCTTCGAGAATGTCGCTTTTGGCTTGCGCGTGAACGGATATCGTGGAGATATCGCCGCTCGGGTCGAAGAAGCTCTCCGCAAGGCTGCGCTATGGGATGAGGTGAAAGACAAGCTGCAAAAGAACGCCCTCACCCTCTCTGGCGGGCAGCAGCAGCGGCTTTGTATTGCCCGCGCCATCGCACTCGAGCCGCAGATCTTGCTCATGGACGAGCCCTGTTCAGCTCTCGACCCGGTCGCTACCATGCGGATTGAGGACTTGATGATCGAACTTGCTCATACCTACACGATCGTCATCGTCACGCACAACATGCAGCAAGCCTCGCGCGTCTCCCACTATACGGCCTTCATGCTGGCAGGGGAGGATCGTACCGGCGAGTTGATCGAGTACGCCCCAACTCGGGAGCTCTTCTTGCGCCCACGCGACCGACGCACCGAGGACTACATCACTGGTCGGATCGGGTAACCGTCCGACCACGGAGGAGTTCGGCTCATGGCTGACCCGATCGCCGCACTGACCAATGCGCAAGCGGCACGTGCCGAGGCAGCGACCCGCGTGCAGGCACCGACTGCTGCTGGCATGGACGTGGAGCAGCTCTCCGCCTTCTACGGACGTTTCCAAGCGCTGGCCGAAATCACCCTTCCCATTCATCCCGGCGCAGTCACTGCGGTCATCGGCCCCTCCGGGTGCGGGAAATCGACCTTCATTCGCTGCTTGAACCGCCTGCACGAGCTGACACCTGGCGCGCGGGTGACCGGGAGCGTGCGCTTGGAAGGTGTTGACATCTACCAGCCGGGGGTCGATCCGGCACGGGTGCGCCAGTTGGTCGGCATGGTCTTTCAGAAACCGAACCCGTTCCCGACCCTCTCCATCTACGACAACGTCCTGGCAGGAGTTCGACTCCACCGTCCCCGCCTCTCCCGCGCCGAGGCAGACGAGATCGTCGAGCGGAGTCTCCGTGCCGCCGCCCTCTGGGACGAGGTGAAGGACAAGCTCAAGGCTCCGGGCAGCTCGCTTTCCGGTGGACAGCAGCAACGACTCTGCATCGCTCGTGCTCTCGCCGTTGAGCCGCTCGTTCTCCTGATGGACGAGCCGACGAGCGCGCTCGATCCGATCGCTACCTACCGCATTGAGGAGTTGATCTGGGAACTCAAGCAGCGCTACACGATCGTGATCGTCACCCACAACATGCAGCAGGCTGCTCGCATCGCTGACTACGTCGCCTTCCTCCTTGCCGGCGAGGATCGTACAGGACGCTTGATTGAATTCGACACCGCGCAGCGGATCTTCACGAATCCGAAGCGTAAGGAGACCGAGGACTACATCACTGGAAAGATCGGATAGTACTCGGTTGCATTTTCGGCGTACACTTGTCACACTTCGCGGATCGTCTGCCGTGTCCTGAAGCGAGCGTGGATACGTGATCGACGTATCCACCGGGAGCGAAAGCGAGGCATCGAGATGGCAACTCGAGCGCGTGCGGAATTCGAGCGCGACCTGCAGACCCTGCGCCAAGAAGTACTCAACCTCGGCAGTATGGTCGAGAAAGCGGTCGAACGCGCCGTCGAAGCGTTGAAGCGTTACGACGTGTCCCTCGCGCAAAGCATTATCGAGCGCGACCGCGAGATTGACGAGCGCAGCTATGCGTTGGAGGAACGTGCGCTTCTCCTCATCGCAACGCAACAGCCGATGGCCACTGACCTCCGGATCATCGCTGCGACACTGTTCATCATTAGCGAACTCGAGCGAATCGGCGACTATGCCGAAGGACTGGCGAAGATCGCGATTCGCCTCAGTGCCTGGCCACCTCTCAAACCGCTGATCGACATTCCCCGCATGGCCGAGATCTCGATCGATATGTTGCGACAGGCCCTCGACGCATTTATCGAGATGGATTTGGAGCGTTGTCGGGCAATCTGGCGTCGTGACGATGAGGTTGACGCCCTCTATGATCAGGTGTACCGCGAATTGCTCACCTACATGATGAGTGACCCGCGGACGATTGAGCGAGCCACATTGCTCTTGTGGGCTGCGCACAACCTGGAGCGGATCGCCGACCGGGTGACAAACATCTGTGAGCGGGTCGCCTTTGTTATCACGGGGGATCCGCGGGCACTCGTCAGTCCCGCTGAACCAGATTATGCTGGTGAGCGTGGTGCCGAGTTTGATGTCGAATGAGAAGGGAGCTCGCGATGCTCTGGGCAGCAGTCATCCGGTACGGCAATCCCGAAAAGATCCAGGAAGTTCGCCCGGTCCACCGGCAGTACCTACGCTCCTTGCGCGAGCAAGGCAAGCTCTGGGCATCCGGCCCGTTTGTCGACGATAGCGGCGCACTCATTATCTATGAGGCGGACACAGAAGAAGAGGCACGCAAGCTCATCGAGGGCGACCCGTTCTTCGAAGCGGGAGTCTTCCAAGAAGTCCAACTCAAGCCGTGGAACATCGTGTTCACGCCGCCATCCCAGTGACCAATCGCATCCGGCTTGCTACGATGTCACCGCCGTACCATCCTGTACGGCGGTTCATCGTGGCAGCGTTTGGACAGGAGGGATCGCAATGGCGATCGAAGCTGGCATCCGGACGTATCACCTTCTGATTGACGGTCAGTTCGTGCCGGCTGCAAGTGGCGAGACATTCCCCACCTACAACCCAGCGACGAACGAAGTCATCGGCTACGTCGCCAAGGCCGGACGCGAAGATGTGGACCGGGCCGTCCGCGCCGCCCGGCGTGCCTTTGACGAAGGGCCTTGGGGCCGCATGACGCCGAACGAGCGAGCCCGGCGGTTGCGCAAGGTTGCAGAACTCCTCCGGGAGCGATTGGACGAACTCGCCCGGTTGGAGACGCTCAATTGTGGGAAGATCATCGTCGAGTCACGTATGGATGTGGCGTCAGCGGCAAATTGCTTTGACTACTATGCTAATCTCGCGGGCCAGATCTGGGGCGAGACGATCCCCATGAATGGACCGCTGCTCGACTACACGGTGCGTGAGCCATATGGCGTCTGCGGTCAGATTATCCCGTGGAACTTCCCGATCTTGATGGCAGCCTGGAAGCTTGCACCAGCCCTGGCAGCGGGGAACACGGTCGTTCTCAAGCCTGCTAGTTACACCCCGATCACCGCGCTCGTTCTTGGACAGATCTGTTTGGAAGCGGGAATTCCGGAAGGTGTTGTCAATGTCCTCACTGGGCCGGGCAGTGAGGTCGGCGCAGCAATCTGCGAGCATCCGCTTGTCGACAAGATCGCTTTCACCGGCGAGACAGAGACAGGGCGTGAAATCCTGCGGCTGAGCGCAGGGACAATCAAGAAGGTCTCCCTCGAACTCGGTGGCAAGTCCCCGAACATCGTGTTCCCAGACGCCGATCTGGAGGAGGCAGTCAACGGCTCGCTGTTTGCGATCTTTTCCAATGCTGGTCAGCGCTGCACAGCACGAACGCGCCTGCTGCTTCACGAGTCGATCCATGATCGCTTCATGGACGAATTCCTGCGCAAGGCCAGTCAGCTCCGGATTGGTGACCCGCTCGATGAGAATACCCAACTCGGTCCACTCGTTTCGCAGCGGCAGTGCGAGCGTGTGCTGAGCTACGTGGAGCGCGCCAAGAGCGAGGGCGCAACACTTCGCCTCGGTGGCAAGCGACCAGATGATCCCGCACTTCAGCGAGGGAACTTCGTCGAACCGACTATCTTCGACGACGTTCAGCCGCAGATGACGATCGCTCGGGAGGAAGTGTTTGGCCCGGTGCTCTCGGTGATCCCCTTCCGCACCGAGGACGAGGCCGTGGAGATCGCCAACGCTACGATCTATGGGCTGGCAGCAACAATCTGGACAAACGATATCAAGCGTGCCCATCGCCTCGCCGCGCGGATCAAGGCTGGCAACATCAGCATCAACTATCCGGTCGTCAATCCACCGGAAGCGCCGTTCGGCGGCTTCAAGCAGAGCGGGATCGGTCGTGAGCTCTCACGGCACGCTCTTGACCTCTATACGCAGGTCAAGAACGTGGTGGTTGGACTCAGCGAGCAGCGCTTCGATTGGTACGGCAACTGGCCTCCGGGACGGTGAACGACCGATTGCTTCGCATTACTTAGGGAGCAAGGAACGAGGGCCAGCCTGCAGCCGCGAGCTGGCCCTCGCGTTCCAGATACTGCAAGACAGTCTCGATGAACGTCCCGTGACTCCAGCTCAAGGGGCTCACCGAGAGCGGCTCGCCGGTCTCCGGATGAACCTGCTCGGCCAGTACCCCGCTGGGTAGAGCATGGGTCACGACCCACTCGAGAAGCTCCAGCGCCCGCCCAAGTTCTCCGGGCGAAACGGCTCGGGCGATATGCCACTCCGCCAGCCAGAGCGTGCAAATGAACCACGGGTTACCGGGAACACGTTCCAGATCTCGGCTCATCTGATAGTAGTAGTCATCCTCATAGCGAGCGACACCGCCGACCGGCGTCTTGACCCACAGCCGCTCTTCGATCGCCCGCATCGTTGCGACAATACGGGGATCGCGAGGAGAGAAGAGACCGAAGAGAAAGAGTCCCGCAAGACTGGAGTCCAGCGTCGGATCTGGTTGAACGTCACCGCTGGGTCCGACCGTGAGTGTGCGTGCGAACCGTCCGAGTTCCGGGCGGTAGAGGTAGCGCAACGCAGCGTCCCGCATATCGTTGGCTGCCCGTTCCCACGTGTCAGCAAATTGATCATCACCAAAAATCCGTGCCAACTGTGCCGCCGCACGAAGGCCCGCAAAGACGGCTGCAACGGTGAACGCATGGATTCCGCGCCGCTCTTCCCAAAGGTCGTAGGACGGTGCCGGCAGGCCAGTCACAGGATCGCGGTAGGAAGCGAGGAAGCGGGCACAAGGGACGACCATCGGACTGTAGAGTTCTCGCAGGAGCTCGAGGTCCCGCGTCTTCCGGTAGTACTTCCAGAGCGCCGCCAGGACGAGCGCGGTGCTGTCCTCTTGAATTGGGAATTGGAGTTCACCCGACGGGCCGGCCCAGGGATGCCAACTCGAGCCAGCTGAACCGTCCGGATTGTACTTGTGGAGGAAGAACCCATAGTGTGTCACCAGTCCTCCCATGAACACGAAGAAGCGGCGCGCCAGCTCTGGATAGCCTGCGTCAAGGAGCGCCTCGGCGATCAGCGCGCCATCCCGCGGCCAGACGTAGCTGTAGGTATCGCGCCCAAACTGCAGGATATCCGAGTCGTTCGCAGCCAGAATCGCTCCCCCCTCGTCGATTTGTGTGCGGAGGATCAAAAGACTCTGGCGATAGAGTCGCTGGAGAGGGACGGGCAGTATTGCGAGTCGCGGCGGGTCTGGCTCAATCCAGCTCCGCCAGTACCGCCGGACGCGGGTGAGCAGCGCGTCAGGGCCATGCTGCAGTACTGTCTGGTGCAGCCGGTAGACATCCGCAAAGCGGAGCCCAGCCGCCATCCAAAAGGTCACGGTCACTGTGCCACCGGCGGGAAGCGAGAATTCCAAGCCACCGATTGAGTCGACCGACCCTTGTGCGATCGGATTCCCACTGAGCTGTCCGTCCTCGGCATCGCGCCACGTCCCCTCGTGGCCACGGAACGCCTTGTTTCCACAGGCGAAACAGTGATATCCCGGGCGATCACCCGCCCAGCCGGAGAACCAGAAATACCGCTTGCCCTTGTAGTGGACGAGTGCCCGCGCCGTCGGCTCATAGTAGACCGTCTCACCGTCAGCGTACCCCCAAAGATGGCCATCGAAATGCAGGAAGAGGCGGACTTGCCGTGCGGTGCCACGCTCGTCCCGTACCGTGACCTGGCGGATCCACAGATCGTCCTCAAGTCCGACAGCGTCGCAGATATGCAGGGAGAGACCAAGCCGCAGATGCCGGAGACGCACATCGGTGACCAGCGTTCCTTCCTCATAGCGGAGCTCGCGCACCCATCCCTCGTCGGAGAGCCACGCGAACTCCCCATCACACCAAACTCCAAAACGGTTGAGACGCCCCTGGGTATGATTCTCTTGGCCCACTCGGGGATAGTACACGTCGCGGAGGGTATAAGTCCGGTCGAAAGCGAGAAGCAGACGGCCGTTCCCAATTGGGAGATCCCGAGGCATTGGCAATCCTTCCGACCACGTTCACGGCAACGGTGGTATGTCCAGCGCCGCCTCAAGGGCGTAGCGCAGGAGACTCGTCACTGTCATCACACTGATTGCGACGGCAAGCGCAAAGAGGCCTGGAACCACGAGTTCGTGCCAGCGATCCGTCCGCTCGAACCGCCGCGTCACGAGCAGGGCCACCGGCCAAGTGAACAACGCGAGCGTAACAACCGCCGCGATGAGGAGCACCAATGCCACTGGTACATACCAGTTGACCGGCCCGGTGATCACGAGCCAGCCGAATGCCGCGAGTGCAAGCCCGAGCGGCAGACCATCACGGGCAAGGTGAAACGATGGCGACGGATGGCGTAATGCTGGTCGCCAGGTCGTCGACTGGAAGACCCACCACAGGAGCACCCCCAGCGCCAACCCCGTCCACGCGCCGGTCAGATAGCGCAGTGTGTTTCGCGGCTCGTACAGTGTCGGGAGATGGAGGTCGGCAGCGAGCGCATTGAGCCCGTCGACACCGAGAAGAACGATTCCCACCGCGAGCACGGCGAGGGTGCCGGCACAGGGCGGGCCAGCTGCGCCACGCGAGTGGCGGAGAGCAAGCCAGGTGACCGTGAGCAGCGAGCCTGCATAGATACCCGTCATGCGAGCATCGAAGGGGAGCTGGTAGGGACCGAACCAGAACGAGTGGCTCGGGCGCTGCGCACAGAGACCATGGAGTGCGGCGCGCGTCACGAGCTCTACCTGGCTCGGCGAGACGAGCCAGCTTCCGAGGACAAGGAGGAGCAGAGCGGTTGGCGGGAAGAGCTCCCGCATGACCGCAAAGGTGAGGGATCGAGGACGAGTGCTCCCGGTCACGCTCGACGCTCCGCTCGCAACGCCCCAGCATACCACTTTCCTGTCCAGACGAGGGTGTAGGACGATCGGGGGTGTTCGGACACATTGACCGTACATCTCCTGATGGGTACCATTGCCGCGGCGTGCCATCTGGCAAGGCCGGCCACAGCGAGGGGGACACGATGCGGGAGCTGCGACTGACGCGACGGACGCTCCTGCGGGTCGCTGGAGGCGCTGTCATCGCGACGGTGACAGAGTTCCGAGGACCACACGCCCGAGCCGGTACCATGACCCGGACGAGCTGGCTTGTGGAGGGGCCGTTCCCGTCAGCTGGTCAGCTCCTCACGCCGGTCTATCCGCTCCCGACGCCGTTCACAAGCATCGAAGTCAGCTGGCGCGCGAGTGTCCCACCGGGCGCCCTCTTCCAGGTCCTCGTTCGTCTTGCTGAGGCAGACGGCTCGTGGAGCGACTGGATCGCACTCACCGCTGACCCCCACACGCCGCCGCGCGAGCCGGATGGATGGACGTACGCGTCCCCCGTTCTTGCAATGGGCCAGCAGCTGCAGCTGCTCGTGCGCTGCGAGCCGGGGATAGATGGAGCGGCTCCCCAGATCGACGCGGTCCGCGTGACCGCGGTCGATACACGGGGAACGGATACTCAATGGCTCGCGGTGACCGATTTGATTGACGGATGGATCATTCCGCGTGCTGGCTGGGGTGCCGACGAATCGCTTCGCTTCGACCAGCAGGGAAATGAGATCTGGCCGCCACGCTATGCGCCAATCCAGAAAGTCATCGTCCACCACACAGTCACCCGCAACGACCCACCTGATCCGGCAGCGACCATTCGTGCCATCTATGCGTACCATGCTGTGACACTCGGCTGGGGAGACATCGGATACAACTTCATCATAGACTGGCAAGGTCGGGCTTACGAGGGACGCTACGGCGGGCCGAATGTCATTGGCGCACATACCGCCGGGTACAACACAGGGACACTTGGCATCGCTGTCCTTGGCGATTTCTCCTCGACATCACCCCCACCAGCAGCCCTCGATGCATTGGCCCGGCTGATCCGCACACGAGCCGGGAATCTCGATCCAGCAGGGATCGGGCCATTCCGTGACCTCGTTGATGTCCCGAACATCGGCGGGCACCGTGACTACAACATCACCGAGTGTCCTGGGGATCAACTCTATGCGAAGATCCCAGTTGTTCGCGGGATGCTCAAAGGAACCGGCCCAATTGTCTTCCCCTCGAAGCCACGTCGGCTTGAGCCGAAAGCAGAACTCGTCCGTGTGACCTTCACTCCATCCAGCGAGCTCTACGCTGGTACGCTTGTGCGAGTCGATGCCGTTGTGCGGAACGTCGGGCCCATTGATGTGCCGACGCAAGGGCCACCACCCGGTTTCATTTACGAGGAAGGGCAGACCTTCGACACCGTCGGCTATCCGAAAGAAGAAGGGGCTTTCCGCGTCGGCGTCGACTTTGAGGGGAACACCGGCATCCCAAACCCGTTCCGTTGGGGATTACCCGGGCCACTTCCGCCAGGACAGGAAGTGACAGTCACCGGGTTCATCCGCCTTCGCTCGGTGCGCCAATGGAAACTGAGCGCGAGCCTTGTCCGCGAGTTCGTGCGCTACGAGCAACAAGGAGTCTTCCCACAGGAACTCCGGACCTTGCCGCCACCTACAGCTCCTGTCCCGCCGAGCACCGACCCGGAGATGGTCTACTTCGACGTGACCGGACACAACGTGCCGCGCCTCTTCTATGAGTTCTGGCGCGCAAACGGCGGGCTCGAGCGCTTCGGTTACCCCCTCACCGAACCATTTGTCGAAGTGTCGGCGACTGATGGCCAACAGTATCTGGTGCAGTATTTCGAGCGTGCCCGTTTTGAACACCATCCGGAACTGGCAGGCACTCCCTTTGAAGTACTGCTCGGTCTGCTCGGGGTCGAGCGAACGCGCGGTCGGGAGAATGAGCCCCCATTCCGACCAGTTCCACGGCCAGATGATCCAGGTGTGGACTACTTTGTCGAAACACGCCACACGCTGCGCCCGCCCTTCCAAGCGTACTGGTGGAGCCGCGGTGGCGCAGCGGTCTTTGGCTATCCGATCAGCGAGCCGTTCGAAGAGGTCAGCAAGACCGATGGGCAACGGTACCTCGTGCAGTACTTCGAGCGGAACCGGATGGAGTACCATCCAGAACTCCGTGGTACTCGGTTCGAGATCCTGCTTGGCCATCTCGGCCGCGAGACACTGATCGACCGCGGTTGGCTACCTGGTGCTTAGTGCGTCTCACCCCAGAATGCCTGCCAGCTGTTGTCGGAAGAGCGAGCGAGTCACGTCGCTGAGCAATGGGAACTCGGTCTGCCCGATCGTGTAGGCACGATATGCGTAATAGATTCCCAAGGCGAGCGGCAGAAGGTAGCCAAGCCACAAGATGCAGGCAAGTGGTGGAACGATCGCTGAGAGTACCGTCGTGACGCACGTATAGAGAATCAGGAACAGGATACTGGCCCCACCGAAGACGAGACCCTGGAGCGCGTGGACGTAGGCGAATACGCTACGTCGTAGATCTGTCAAAAGGACAATGGCTGGAACGACGATCCAAAAGATGTAGCCGAGTGCCGCAAGAAGCCGATCGTTGTCACTACTTGGTTGCAGGTGCGCGAAACTCGGGCCGGTCGGCTGGTTCGGCGTCTGTGCAGTTCCCGACGCGTTCATGGGGGCCTCCTTGCTTCACTCTCAACGGACGACGTCTTCCCGGTGTGCCCCCTGGCCACCTCCTCGTGAACGCGCAGGACGTCACGTTCCGTCGAAACCGAGCCGGTGACGACGCAACGAGACGAAACGCCCGTGACCGATGACAAGGTGATCGACGACGTCGATCCCGAGCAGCCGCCCCGCCTCGACCGCAGTCCGTGTCAACTCGATATCCGCTCGCGACGGCGTCGGATCTCCCGAAGGATGATTGTGCAACAGAACAAGCGCTGGCGCATTAGAGCGGATGGCTTCCCGAAAGAGTTCCGCGATCCGCACCTGCGCACCGTTGACGTGCCCCTGCGCCACCGTCACTGTGCGCAGCACGCGATTGCGCGTGTCGAGCAACAACACCCGGAGCTGTTCCTGTTCCAGTGTCGCCATCTCTGCGCCGGCAACCGCGTACGCGTCTTCTGGCGTCCGAATTGTCGGGCGCTCCTCCGGTTGCGCGAGTGCGAGCCGCCGTCCAAGTTCCAGCGCAGCCTGAAGCTTGGCCGCTTTCGCCTCACCGAGACCATGGAAACGCTGCAGCGTGGCAAAGTCCGCCCGGGCCAGTCCGACCAATCCACCGAACTCGACCAGCAACCGCTGTGCCAGCTCAAGCACCGACTCACCACGCGTACCGGTGTTCAAGATGACTGCCAGGAGCTCGGCATTGGTTAGCACCTGCGGCCCGAGTTGGCGCAAACGTTCGCGCGGTCGCTCGCTCGCTGGCAGCTCCTTCACCGAGATGTGGTAGTTCCCCTGACCTTCGCTCATCGGTAACATGCCCCCTGTAAGACGGTCAGGGCCGAGTGTGCAGGGATAAGCACAAACAGTCAAGGGACCTTGCAAGGGGTTCCTGCAACCTTGAAAGAACCCAGGCAGAGCGTCACTCTCGGAGGATAGTGCATCATCCGAACCAGTGAGAACCAGCCGAGCGTTGCACGATCAGCCCGAGTCGCGTCACGAGCATCGCAAAGGGTGCCACCCCTCTCCGGATTGAGCGATCACGACGTAGGAGAATGAGGCGCAGGTATACTTGTTCTCGGCGCCGCGGCAACCGCTGCGGCGCCACACTCCAGGGAGACGATCCCGAGTACCGAGGAGATGACCGTGATCTTTAGTCGTTTCTTCCGCCGGCGCACACCGCCGACCCCGCAGTTGGAGAGTGGGCTCAGGCGCAGCCGGCAGGGCATCTTCCGTCAGATTGTCCAGCTGTTCGAGCGCAACCAGGTCGACGAGGAGCTGTTCGAAGACCTTGAGGCGCTCCTGATCCAAGCCGATCTCGGCGTGGCAACGACCGAGGCGCTTCTGGAGCGGCTGCGCGAGCGTGTTCGCCGTGGCGAGGTCCGTGACCCGGTCGAGGCGCGGGAAGCTCTCCGCGACGAGATGGTTGCCTTGCTGGAATCGGCGATGCGGAACCGTCGCGTGAAGATCTACCAGCGTGGTGTCCCGTTCGTCTCGCTGGTTGTCGGTGTGAATGGGACGGGCAAGACAACGACCATCGCCAAGTTGGCCCGCTATCACCTCGACCAGGGGCGGTCAGTCCTGCTTGTGGCTGCTGACACATTCCGCGCCGCGGCAATCGACCAGCTCAAGGCCTGGGGAGAGCGACTCGGGGTACCAGTCATCGCTCATGCACCGGGCGCGGATCCTGGTGCCGTCGTCTTTGATGGGATGCAGGCCGCGCACAACCGGGGGATCGATGTGCTCTTGATCGACACCGCCGGACGGCTGCACACGAAGTCGAACCTCATGGCCGAGTTGGCCAAGATCCGACGTGTCATTCAGCGGCACGTCCCGGAGGCTCCGCACGAAGTGCTGCTGGTGATCGACGCAACGACAGGGCAGAACGGGCTTAACCAGGCCCGTGTCTTCACCGAGGCCGCAGGCGTGACTGATATCGCGCTGACCAAGCTGGACGGCACGGCCAAGGGCGGTATCGCTTTCGCCATCGCCCGGGAGCTGGGGATCCCGATCGCCTACGTCGGCACGGGCGAAAAACCGACCGACTTCGCCGAGTTCGACCCCGAGGCCTACGTTGACGCCCTGTTCTTCGGGGACGAGGAGGACTGAACATGTTTGAAGCCCTGACCGATCGCCTCACCGAAGTCTTCCAGCGAATCGGGCGCAAAGGGCGCCTCACCGAGCAGGACGTCGACGAGGCGCTGCGCGAGGTCCGTCGCGCACTTCTCGAGGCCGACGTTCACTACACCGTGGTCCGCGACTTCATCGCGGCGGTGCGGGAGCGAGCAGTGGGCGAGGAAGTCCTGCGCTCCCTTACCCCCGCACAGCAGGTGATCGCCATTGTCCACCAGGAGCTCGTCCGCGTTCTGGGGACAGAACGGGTGCCGCTCCAATGGGCCTCCCAGCCACCGACGGTTCTCATGCTGGTGGGTCTTCAGGGCTCTGGCAAGACGACTCAGGTCGCCAAGCTTGGCTACCACCTGCGCAAGGAGGGGCGGCGACCACTCCTTGTGGCCGCCGATATCTACCGACCCGCAGCAGTGGAGCAACTGCGAACACTCGGGCGGCAGCATGACCTCCCGGTCTATGACGAGGGAACGAAGGCAAATCCGGTCGACATCGTCAAGCGCGCAGTGAAGTTAGCGCGGGATCAGGGCTACAACCCAGTCATCATCGACACGGCGGGACGCCTGCAGATCGACGAGCCGATGATGGAGGAGTTGGAGCGGATCAAGGAGGCAGTACGGCCGACGGAGATCCTGCTGGTCGCCGACGCGATGACTGGGCAGGAAGCTGTGAACGTCGCCCGCGAGTTCCATCGTCGTCTCGATCTGACCGGCCTGATCCTGACTAAGATGGACGGTGACGCACGGGGTGGTGCTGCGCTCTCCATCCGTGCGGTCGTGGGCGTGCCAATCAAGTTCATCGGCACCGGCGAGCGAGTCGATGCACTCGAACCGTTCTACCCGGATCGACTTGCCACGCGCATCCTTGGCATGGGCGATATCCAATCGCTGATCGAGAAGGCACGCCAAGAAATCAGCGAGGAAGAGGGGAAGAAGCTCCAGGAGAAGATGTTGGCCGGGGCCTTCGACCTGGAGGACTTCCTACGTCAGCTGCAGCAGGTTAAGAAGATGGGGCCACTCACCCAGCTCTTGGAGATGATCCCGGGGATGAGCCAGCTCCTGCGTCAGCAGCAGGTGCAAATCAGCGACGACGAGTATAAGCGTGTCGAGGCGATTATCCTCTCCATGACGCCGGAGGAGCGCCGCAATCCCGACATTATCAACTACAGTCGGCGTCGGCGGATCGCCCAGGGAAGCGGCACGACCGTCGCAGAGGTTTCCCAGCTGCTCACACAGTTCAAGCAGATGCAGCGGATGATGGCCGAACTCGGCCAGCTGGCCGGCGGCCGTGGGCGTGGCGCACTTCGTGGCCTCTTGGGTGGCGGAAATCCGTTCGGTGGCCTGACTGGGCTCGATGGGATGCCTAGTCTCGGTGGTCTTCCGACCCGCCCGACACCGGCTCCTCATCCGGCTCGACACACGAAGAAGAAAAAGAAGAAACGTCGCTGAAGCGGAGCCCGGCGAGGTGACGTTGCTGTGAGTCGGTTCGCACATGACCTCGTGAGGCAGCTCTCGCATCTCCCGATCTTCTACAAGGTCTTGGCTGCCAACTCGCTCATCGTCGTTGCGGGAGCAGTCGTCGGGACGACGCTGACGCTGTTGAGTACCGGAAACACCGAACATCTACCGGAGCTCGTCGCGCTTTTCGCCATCAGCGGAACTCTGCTTTCCGTGCTCATCAACTGGATCGTCCTGCGGGCGGCCTTCCGCCCCATCGACGTCCTGGAGCAGACGGCTGACGAGGTGCGTCGCGGCAACTTTCACGTTCGCGCTCCCTCTGTCCCGCTGAGCGACCCGGATCTTGACAACCTTACGGCTACTTTCAATGCGATGCTGGATACGCTAGTGGGATACCAGGAACGACTACGGGAACTGTCGCAGCGCGTTTTGACCGCGCAGGAAGAAGAGCGACGCAGGATCGCACGCGAACTCCACGACGATCCAGCGCAGAGCCTGACAGTGCTCCTGGTGCTGCTCAAGATGCTCCAAGATCGGCAGCAACCGACCGACGGAGCGCTCCTTCGGGAGCTCATCGACCTGACAAGTGCAACTCTCGAATCGATTCGGGCCATCGCCCAGGAGCTTCGCCCACCGGTCTTAGACGATCTCGGCCTTGCAGCAGCCCTCGAAGGGCTGGCAGCCCAGTATCGGCAACGCTTCGGACTCACCGTGCAGGTACAGGTGCGCGGGCAACGACAGCGGCTCGCCCCCGACGTGGAACTTGCGCTCTATCGGATTGCCCAAGAGGCTCTCACGAACGTGGCCAAGCACGCGAGCGCCACGCGAGCGACGATCGAACTCGCTTTTGGGGAGGAGACGGTGACACTACGGATCGAGGACGACGGTCATGGTTTCGAGCCACGTGAAGCGCTCGGCCGCGGGCTTGGCCTCTTCGGCATGCGTGAACGAGCCCAACTTGTCCACGGGACATTCGAGCTTCGTGCAGCACCAGGAAAAGGGACTCGAATTGAAGTTCGTGTACCACTGGAACCGGTCGCGACACTCTTGCAGAGCGGAAAGGAGAGACGATGACCTCGGAGCCGATCCGCGTGCTCTTGGCCGACGATCATCCGATTGTCCGCGTCGGCCTTCGGACACTGCTTGAAGCAGAACCAGATATCCAGGTGGTCGGAGAAGCTGGCACGGCTGATGAGGCAGTGGAGTTGGCACGCGAACTCCAACCCGATGTTGCTGTGTTGGACATCAGCATGCCAGGAAACGGGCTCGAAGCACTGCGACGGATTGCGGCACTGGGTCTTCCAACGCGCATCCTCATCCTGACTGTGCATGCCGAGGAGCGCTATCTTCTGCCGGTACTTCAGGCAGGTGGCTCAGGCTACGTGCGCAAGTCAAGCCTCCATACCGACCTGGTCGAGGCGATCCGGACCGTTGCGCGTGGTGAAGTCTTTATCGACCAGGCCGCGGCTCGGACGTTGCTGCAGGGATATCTCGATCGGGCACGCACTGGCGAGGTACAGGATCCGGCGCAGCTCCTCTCGGAACGAGAGCGGGAGGTGTTGCGGCTCACCGCAGCCGGCTACACCGCGCAAGAAATTGCCGACCAGCTGTTCCTCTCACCCAAGACGGTAGAGACGTACCGGCATCGGGTCATGCAGAAGCTCGGCTTCTCACGCCGATCGGAGCTCGTCCGCTTTGCGTTGCGCATCGGCCTCCTTGACCCGCAGGCTGAGTGAGCCAAGCTGGCACAGCACTGTTTCTTCAAGACGAGCAGGACAATCTCCCGCGTTCGTACGCTGGCACTCTTGCACTGCATGGCAAGCCCTGCTACACTGTCCCCAGGCTGTACGTACAGTCACAGCGTAGCCAACGAACGAAGACGAGAGTCGCACATTTGACCGGAAGACACATCTGGACAGGGACGGTCGGTGCGACTACACTAGAGCTTGGGCTGGTCGGCCGGATCAGACGCAAGATGTAGTGGTGATGCGTCTCGCTTCGACCGCTGGCGATGACTCTGGACTCCGGCTCGACGTGCGGAAGGGATTGTGGGGGGCCGATCATGGCGGAGCAAGAGCGTGAGACGAGACGCGGACTACACATCCCGCGTTTCTACACCAAGCCGGGACAAGATCCGTACGAGACAGTTCGCTGGACTCGGCGGACTTCACGCATCACCAATCCCGACGGCACAGTCATCTTCGAGATGACCGATGCCGAGGTGCCAGAGCACTGGTCGCAGGTTGCGACCGACATCGTCGTCTCGAAGTACTTCCGGAAGGCAGGAGTACCCCAGTACGACGAGCAGGGTCGTCCAATCCTCGACGAACACGGGAAGCCGGTTCTCGGGCCGGAGCGCAGTGTTCGTCAGGTAGTGCGCCGGCTTGTCGGTTGCTGGCGCGACTGGGGTGAGCGCTACGGCTACTTTGCGACGCCGGAAGATGCCCAGGCCTTCGAGGATGAGCTCGCCTACATGCTCCTCCATCAGATCGGTGCACCGAACTCACCGCAGTGGTTTAACACCGGCCTCTACTGGGCCTATGGGATCGCCGGGCCGCCGCAAGGCCACTGGTACGTCGATCCTGAGTCTGGCGAGCTTCGACAGTCACCAGATGCCTATTCCCATCCCTCAGCGCACGCCTGCTTTATCCAGTCGGTCGAGGACGACCTGGTCAATCCGGGTGGCATCTTCGATCTGGTGCTCCGCGAAGCACGTGTGTTCAAGTACGGTGCCGGGTCGGGAACCAATTTCTCGAAGATCCGTGGTGAGGGTGAGCCACTGTCCGGCGGCGGGACATCCTCCGGATTGATGAGCTTCCTCAAGGTCTTTGACCGCGCAGCGGGAGCCATCAAGAGTGGCGGCACAACCCGCCGTGCGGCCAAGATGGTCGTCGTCGACATTGACCATCCCGACATTGAAAAGTTCATTCGCTGGAAAGCCGAAGAGGAGAAGAAGGTCGCCGCACTGGTGGCCGCTGGTTACTCGGCCGACTTCAACGGTGAGGCGTATGCGACAGTCTCTGGCCAAAACTCGAACAACTCGGTCCGGGTACCCGATGAGTTTCTGCAGGCCGTCCTCGAGGACCGGGAATGGCACCTGCGATGGCGCACCGATGGGCGCATTGCCAAGACGATCCGCGCCCGTGAGCTCTGGAACATGATCGCTGAAGCAGCCTGGCAATGTGCCGATCCCGGCATTCAATACGACACCACCATCAACGATTGGCACACGTGCCCGGCTTCCGGACGCATCAATGCCTCTAATCCTTGCTCCGAATATATGTTCCTCGATGATACCGCCTGCAACTTGGCTTCACTCAACCTGATGAAGTTCTACGACCCCAAGACCGGAGTCTTTGATATCGCTGCCTTCCGTCATGCAGTCCGACTCTGGACCATTGTGCTTGAGATCACAGTGCTCATGGCCCAGTATCCGAGCCGTGAGATCGCGTGGAACAGTTATCGATTCCGTACGCTTGGACTCGGCTATGCCAACCTTGGCTCCCTCCTGATGACCATGGGACTCCCCTATGACTCGGACGAGGCACGTGCTGTCGCAGCGGCCATTACGGCGATCATGACCGGCGAGGCCTACGCCACCTCCGCGGAGATGGCAGAGGTGCTTGGCCCCTTCCCGGCCTTCCCGGAGAACCGCGAGCATATGCTGCGAGTCATCCGCAATCATCGTCGCGCAGCCTACGATGCGCATCCCGAGGAGTACGAAGGGCTGCACATTGCACCCCAGGGCCTTGATCCCACACACTGCCCACCGGAACTGGTCGCAGCGGCGCGGGAAGCATGGGATCGTGCACTTGAACTCGGCGAGCGCTACGGCTACCGCAATGCCCAGGCCACGCTTCTGGCTCCAACTGGAACTATTGGGCTGCTTATGGACTGTGACACCACCGGAATCGAACCCGACTTTGCGCTCGTCAAGTTCAAGAAGCTTGCCGGTGGAGGGTACTTCAAGATAGTCAACCGCTCGGTCGCTCCAGCACTTGAACGGCTCGGCTACTCACCGGAGCAGATTGAGGACATTTTGCGCTACGTCCTCGGCACACTGACGCTACAAGGTGCACCGCACATCAATCGCGAGACGCTTCGTGCGCGCGGCTTCACCGAGGAGGAACTCGAGCGGATCGAAGCTGCCCTCCCCGGCGTCTTTGAACTGCGTCACGCCTTCACACCGTTCGTGGTAGGCGAAGCAGCACTGCGCCGACTCGGGTTCACCCCCGAGCAGTGGAATCAGCCGGGATTCGACCTACTGAGCGCACTCGGTTTCACTCCGCAACAAATCGAGGAGGCAAACGACGTTATCTGTGGGCGACAGACCGTTGAAGGTGCACCGCACCTAAAGCCGGAACACTTGCCAGTCTTTGACTGTGCCAACAAGTGCGGCAAACATGGGACACGGTTCATCCATTACATGGGGCACATCCGGATGATGGCGGCTGTGCAACCGTTCCTCTCGGGTGCCATCTCCAAGACGATCAACATGCCGCACGAAGTGACGGTTGAGGATGTGGCGAAGGCCTACTTCGAGGGCTGGCGGCTCGGCCTTAAGGCACTGGCGATCTACCGCGACGGTTCCAAGCTCTCGCAACCACTCTCAACGCGCTCGAGCAGCGATAAGGAGAAGGCAGCGTCAGCCGAAACCCGAACAGCAACAGAGCCGGAAAAGCAGGTACAGGTGGTCGTGGTCGAACGACCGCGCCGCCGCCCCTTGCCACCGAAGCGGCGCGGCTTCACCTACGAGGGACGCGTCGGTGGCCAGAAGGTCTATTTGCGCACCGGTGAGTACGAGGACGGAACACTCGGCGAGATCTTTGTCGACGTTGCCAAGGAAGGCGCGGCCTTCCGGAGCCTCATGAACTGCTTCGCCATCGCCGTTTCCAAGGGGCTGCAGTACGGCGTGCCCCTGGAAGAGTTCGTGGACACCTTCACCTTCCAGCGATTCGAGCCGCAAGGCATTGTGGAAGGACATCCCAACATCAAGATGGCCACGTCGATCATCGACTATATCTTCCGTGTGCTCGGGTACGAGTATCTCGGGCGGACTGACTTTGTCCAGGTACCGCCGTCCGAGCAGCCAGCGCAGGCTCCTACTACGGGAACCGAGACACCCCACGAGCGTAAGTCGGCGACGGACACAACGAGCAGATCAGAGGAGGCACCGAATCCCTCACCGGCCCCAAAAACGCGGATCAACGGCCAGGCCGAACTCGCTCCGGAGCTGGTGACCGTTCAGGTCGCTCACAATGGGGCCATTCACCGCGTGCAGCGGGACGCACTCGATGAACAGCTCGCGCACCTCATGGGCGACGCTCCATTCTGCGATGTCTGTGGACACCTGACGGTCCGCAACGGCTCCTGCTACAAGTGCTTGAATTGCGGGAATAGTCTCGGCTGCAGCTAATCACAATAGCACGCTGGAGCAGACTGCGGGTCGCCTCAGTGAGGCGGCCCGCTTTTCGCTCCGTCTCGGAAAATACTGGACGATCAGGCTATTTATCGGAGTGACGGCGCGTCGTTATAAGGGACAGTACGCGCTCTCGCGCGCGACGACGATCGGTGTAGCTCGACGTGGCCGGATCCGCAGGAGACCAGGCCTTAACCTGAGGGTATCTATGATCGATTCAGGACAGCGGAACGAACAGCATCCCCCCTCGAGAGGAAGTTTCGATGCGGGATGGCGGTGGCATGCTCCGTCATGGTCGCAGAGTTCGTTTCTTGCGCTGGTATGGGTTGCCCTCGTTGCCAGCCTTACGGCGTGGACGAGTCTAGCTCGAGGGAACGGGGTCACTCCACACCTATCAATCGTGGTACTCAGCATCTTGGTAATCGTCGGAGCCGCTCTGCTCGGCACACTCAGCGCTCCGCCGAGATCCTGGCATCGCTACGCCCTCCTTACGGCCAGCGGGTCCGCATTTGGCCTTGCTCTCGCGACCGGAAGTCTCACCAGGAACGCACCTGGTGTCCAAACAAACCACGATCTGATCCCCGTCGCATCGCTCGCGCTCACAGGGCTCGGACTCCTGACACTGGCATTCGGCAAGCATGCGCGTTTGGTCTGCATTTCTGCGGTGGCCTCGACGCTCGCTGCGACATTGCATCTACTGGCGCTGTTCGCGCCATTCACCCGTATCGACCCCTTGCTGGCCCTGCGAGGTAATACCTTCTCTGCCATCCCAGCGTTCCTCGCAGTCGCCAACCTCCTCACCATCCTTGCTGGTGTGCGCTACGATCGCGCGGCAGGTCGACCCTCCTTCCGCTGGGCACCCTGGGGAGCTCTCGCAGCGGGGTTAGTCCTCACGGCTATCATGACACTTGCTCTCCAGCGATGGCAGCAGAATACGTTGCTAGCGCAGACACGCAGCGAAGCAATAGCAGCCGCGAACCACATCGGAACACTTCTTGATGCCCGGCTGCAACGTCTTCATCCGAGCCGCGTCGAGCGAGCCGGTGTCGATGACCAGAGTGTCCCCGGACTCGTCTGGTACGGACGCAGGAACCCCTCAGGAACAACAACACTTTTCATCGCTGATGTTTGGAAGGCGCATGAAGACGAGCTGATCACTACGGTGACGACGGCAGCACCACGCATTCCCCCGTCGAGCGTCATGCTCAGACGCGCAGAGCTTCCAGGAGGACAGCCAGCGCTGCTCGTCCAGTGGAGCCGACCGGATGGGGAAGTGATGGCTGTCCTGGATCCTGAAGTGTTCTTTGCTCCCGCCATGCAGGCAACGGTGAATCGTGGGAGCGCACTGACACTCTCGCTGAATGGCGAGCCGCTCCTGGCAGCAGGGACTCCGCACCCCGGGACACCAGCCGTGACCGCTCGTGTCCCGACCACCCAAGCAGATATTGGTGTGCTGCGCGTCAGTACCCGGCTGGGTGCGATGCGCGCCCAACTGCTGCTCGTGCCCTTTCCTTGGGTCATTGGGGCTCTAGGCATCCTGGCGACCCTCCTGCTCGCCGCGGCTCTGGCCATCGGCTGGCGTCAAGCGGCCACCAATCGACGACTGCGCCAGATAAGCCAGCAACTTCAGGAGGAGATTGACGAACGCCGGACAATCGAGCGCCTCCTGGCTGAGCGGGAGGCACGCCTTCAAGCAGTCCTACGGCAACTTCCAGCTATTGTCTGGACAGTGGATCACGATCTTGTCTTCACCTCAAGCGAGGGAAGCGGACTGGCACAGCTTGGTCTTCGCCCTGGACAGGTGGTTGGCCAGACGTTGTTCGAGTACTTTGGAACCGAGGATCCAGAATTCCTGCCTATCCGCTTGCATCGTCTGGCGCTGGCTGGAGAACCACAAGAATACGAGTTCGAGTGGAGTGAGCACGTCTACCGGGTTCGCCTCGAGCCATTACGTGATCGCTCTGGTGCGATCACCGGTGTCATCGGGATAGCCTTTGACATCACCGAGCAAGTACGCACCCGCCAGCAGTTAGAGCGGCTGGCAAGGACTGATGGCTTGACGGGTCTGGCGAACCGCTCAGCGGTGATTGCCTCTCTGGAGCAGCTGATCGGAGCAGGCCACCCGTTTGCCGCGCTTCTCCTCGACCTCGATGGGTTCAAAGCGGTCAACGACACCCTCGGGCATGTGGCTGGTGATGCGCTCCTGCGAGAGGTCGCAACCCGGCTCACCCGAACCGTCCGACGGGATGACATCGTGGGCCGGCTTGGAGGCGACGAGTTTCTCATCATCGCTCCACTCTGCGATCGGGACGGGGCGCGGGAGCTCGCGGCGCGTTTGCTTATCGCCCTCTCGCATCCCTACCGCATCGATGGGCAAATAGTGACGCTTGGCGCGAGTATCGGCGTTGTCCTCTGCACCCCAGACAACCCCTGCGAGGCTTCGGAAGTTCTGCGCAACGCCGATCTTGCGCTGTACAGCGCCAAACGACGCGGAAAGGGACGCATCGTGTTCTTTCATCCGGAACTGGCCGAAGAAGCGCCGCAGGAGTTCGCACTTGCACAGGCACTGCGAGAAGGGATCGAGCGCGAGACAGTCGTCTTCCGCGGGCTTCCAATCGTGCACTTGCGGACTGGTGAACTCGTCGGAGTGGAACTCTTCGCGTCCTGGGTTGACCCACAGGGGAAAGAGCGGCGGGCAGAAGACCTCGCCGGAGTGGCTGCACGTGCTGGCATGGATATCATCCTAGCCCAGCGGGCAGTGGCCGAAGCGTTGGCCTGGTTACAGGAACTCCCGGAGCGTTGGTTCCTTGTTCTCGCCTTTCCGAGCGCAGCGCTGCTCGATGAGACAGTCACAGATCTTTTGACAGGCCAGCTAGCCACGCAACCGACGTTACGCGGCAGACTGTGGTTGGATCTTCCGACGAGCGTGCTTTGCGTTCCTGGATCCTCCGAACGGCTTACTACCCTCGCAGCCGAACAGATCGGTGTATTCGTCCGCGACCCGATGCTCACTCCCGAAGGAATCGATCCGTTTGTCAACCTCCAACGGATAGGTATTCGGATTCCAAGCGGATTTGTCCGGTCGTTCCTCAATGACCCGCGGGCCGCTGCTCTGACACGCGCACTCTTGGAGGTGGCAAACGACCTCTCGTTGGTCAGCCTGGCCGAGTCGATCGACGAGTTCGCAGTGTACCTAGCACTGGCCCGGAGCGGCTGTACGTTGGGACAAGGCCCACTCTTTGGTGGCGATTTCGACCGCCAACGGGCGATCGAGGCTGCACGGCACGTACGGCATTGGAGGCACCTGGCAGCCGCTTCGGTCGACACGACAGTGACGGAGAGACTTCTTGCCTCACCCACCGCTACTGATCAGGATAAAGAGGGCAGACCAACATAGTAGTATTGGTTCGGATACTCGCTTGCGAGACAGGAAAGTTTGGGGAGTCCGCGCATGCCGATTGCACCGGGTCATCGGCTACCCGATTTCGAAGCCGAGGGAATCGACGGTCAGCTCATTTCAACGCGCCGGTACTACCTGCGTTCGGGTCTGGTGGTGGTCTTCACTCATGCGTGGCCCTGTGCAGCCTGTCGAGCGTACCTCTCAGAACTGGACCAACACCTCCCGGAGTTCCGAGCAGAGCGGATGGAAGTGCTGGCGATTGTGCCGCTCGTACGCACACTCGTTGTTGACTGGGGAGAGAGAGTGCCGCGTTTTCCGATCGCGCTTGCCGAGGGAAGCGAGCTCCATCGCCGGTTCGGATGGCTTGTGGGGGAAGAGACCCCTGCAGCAGCCCTCCTGGTGGCCGATGACACCGGAACAGTCTGGCAGGCATGGAATGCCGGAGATGGGCACGAGCTTCCGGACATTGGGGAACTCCTCGCATGGGTACGCTACGTCTCGTATCAGTGTCCCGAATGCTGGGAGACCAGCCGCTGGTGAGAGGTACCGCTGCGAGGAGTCCCTGTCACTCTGCACAGTGATGAATCGGTGCTGCAAAGGCTGCGGAGGAATACAGCACGTCTGCGGTTGGGTGAACGGCTTGGGGAGGCGGGTATGGTACCCGGCCCAGAAGTGCTCCTCTTGCCTGTTCTCCGTCGGTGCGGAGAAGTCTGTGAGGGCTGGTGGAGGCTGACACTTTGGGGAAGTGTTGAGGCGGCACTTCTGCTGACCGGAATCGTGGGGATATTGGTCGGCCTTCTGCGCTTGTTCCAGCTCGTGCGTGTCATACGGTCACGGCAAAGAAACATCGCCCAGCTCAACGAGCGTCACCTTGGCCGCATCGTGGAACTGTTCGGGCGAGCGACGAGCGAGATGCCACGTCGTGGCCCGCTCAGCGAGGAACTTGTCGCAGCCTACCTTCTAGAGATTCGTGGAGAGTGGCAGCGTGGCAGTGGGAACCAAAAGGAAAGCGTGACGACAGAACGACAGGAGCGGTTCCTCGATGGACTCGAACTCGATGACGGGACCGGGAAAGTCCACATCTCTATTGGGGATACGCTGCGCTACTGGCCAGGGCGGTACACGGAGTGGCCAGGAAACGAGGCTCCTTCTTGGGCGTCTCCGCCCCCGCCAGCTGGCGAAGGCTACAAGCTCGTCCGTGTCACTGCGTCAGAAGAGTTCCTCCCCGCGGGCACTGAGTTGTATGTCATTGGTCGATTGACTGCGCCAGGGGTTGTCGAAGCACAGGTGGCGAGTGCGACGACTGAGGCGAAGACGAAACGGGCCCTGACTGCAGAGTGGCTCAGCGGCTGGATCGTCGCCGTGGTGTCATTGCTTCTGGCAGTTCGGTTGATCGATCCCGTTTTGGGTTCTTGGCACCGCTATCGGATGACGTGGTCGGGCACACCGCTCTTGCTCAGCGGGATTACTCACACCGCAGCAGCCCTTCTTATTCTCCTGGCGAGCATTGGCGCTCTCTTCGTCACCTATCAACTCATCCGGATCATTGGGAAGAGCTTCGTAGAATCGTGAGCGTGCCGTGGGTACCTGACTTCCTGATTGGAAGCGACCAGACGATCTTGTGGGAAGCATCGGCTGTCGCACTGTCCGAAAGCAGACTGTCAGTTGCACACCTCCCAACACAAAGCGAAACTGCTCCACATCGCTCCTCCTCGCTTCGTCTTCAAGAGCGGGGGAATCCAGACACGCTCGGCCGAGTGTCCGCTGCGGAACTCGCCGTGTCTTTGGGACGACGAACTCCTCACCCGCCTGAAAGACGCCCGCTGGATTATCCGAAAGGCACTCGCTGTGGCAACGACCCGATGATCTCTAGCGAGAATCGCCAATGGACGGGGTGCAGAGCCCGAGCAACGTGCCCGCGAGGGACAGTGACGAGCGAGTCTGGCCTGCGATCCGGTGCGCAAACCAGAAGAGCTCTCGACACACCAGTCTCCGACAGAGAGGGTAGTGAGGTCGGCCAACGGCGGCATTCACCATTCACATAGTCGGTGACTGCTGTGGCGCTTCGCTTTTTGGTCCTGCAAGATCCGGTTCTCCTCTCCACAAATCTGACGCCGATCATCGACTCAATCCACGCGGGACCTAAATGGCGGAAGGATTCGCCACTCCTCCTGGCAGAATTCCTTGGCCGGGACGATACAGCGCCTCCTCTGAAGAGCCGATGATCTTCCTCTGCTGATTAGCTGGCAGGATCAGGGAACTTGCTGCTCGCTGTTTCCAGATATAGAGGAGTCACGTGATTGGGCAGCACCTGTTCCTCGTGATCAACAGTCGGCCACGCAAACGGGGAGTGTCCTTGCAGAGTGTTTCATGAGTGAGATCACCTGTCCTTAGCAAAGGGGGGGAAGAGGTGAGGGTGCTCTATTGCAGTGCTTGCTTGAGAGAGGAGAATGGTGCTATGATCTGAGTGCCCGTCCATACCAGCAAGCATGTAGGGGCCTAGTTAACCAATACACTCTCGAACCGGCTCGGAGCTTCTTGACTTCGCAACGGGCGGATTCGCTGGCAAGAGAATCGCGAGCGGTACAGTTGGCCGCAGAGCAGTCTGACATCGGCGCTGGCCTGCGAGTAGCCATGTGCGACTTGCATCAGCTTTCTCTCTCTACTCAAGAACTTTTCGACACTTTGTGCAAGGGACAGACAATACCAGTGCTCCCCCAGATGTTGGCAATAGGGGAGACGGGTATCACGTCCAGCTCGACTGGTTGGTCTAAAGGGGCTCGAGCAGGCTGGCTCGGTGGCCGTTTTTGTGAGCTCGCGCACCCCGCCCGTTGCCGGCGGCCCGTGAACGACAACGTGAACACAGAGCAGGCGGCGAACGGCGAACTCGTGCAGCATCTGCCTGCCACCGGTGAACCGCTGATGCGTGCACCAAGTTTATCCTTCCAGTACTGTGAGCGCTCGAGCATTCCTCCCTAGATTATTAGCGTGTACCATTGATAGTATCTTGATATCGTTTGCTGACTGTCGCGACAACATTCGGGGAGGTGCATAAGAGTGTTTATCTTCCTAACCGAGACAGTATGGCCTTTGCTACGGGCAGCGACCCGAGCGTGCATGCGGGATCCCGTGTGCGACACCATTACTGATGCCTTTTGGCTTAGCTATTTTGAAGTCTTCTTCGTGCTTGGAACCATAACAGCGATACGGTTCGGCGCCGATCGCCTACGTCGCCTGACCAACATTATGCGTTTGAAGACACTTCGGATAGCTGAACTGGGCGATTATCCTTCTGGGCAGCCCGTTAAACTACATGGGCACGTCCGAAACCAGGCACCGCAAGTCGGGCCGCTGAGTCAGGAGCAGGTGGCAGCGTATGTCTTGACGATCCGGGGGACTTGGCAATCGGGCAGAGTCGCGCAATGGACCAAAAAGGAGGAAAAATTCACCGATGGTCTGGTTCTGGATGACGGAACCGGAACGGTCCAGCTGCGTGTGACAGGGGCACAACGCTATTGGCTTCGCAAGAAAGCATCGTGGCGCCCGCCAGAGGTTCCTGACTGGGCAACACCGCCACCTGCGCCGGGACTCCGACTCGCCCAGGTTAGTGCCGTGGAGGAGTATTTGCCGCAGAATAGTGAGGCTTTTGTCATCGGTGTCATGAACGAGCCACAGACCATCGATGCCACGACGATCAGCTACGGCAAAGAACACGTGGCGAGGCGAGGGCTTCTCACAGAACTCCGTAGTGTGTTGGGTTTCGTGGGACTAAGCCTCTTCTTCGCCTCTTGGCTGGCGAAGTCTTTTGTTGGCACCTGGGCACAAGGCATCTCGCTGGCGCAGGAAGCAAACTTCCGATTGGATTGGGGCCTCCTAATTTACTCCTCTGTGATTCATTTGGTTCCATTAATTCTGCTAATGATATTTACACCTCGCGTGATACGGTGGTGTATACAGCCGATCGGAGCTTGGTCCACGGGTGGGAGAGCTCTCGGAGGTTGACTAGGGAGGTATTTCTAGAGCGGATCGTCGAGGCTTCCTGTCAGAAAGGATCGAGAATAGGATACCACCGAGAGGTGTCGATCTGATCGGCTGCACACGCCGACAAACGAGGTCGAGCAACGCGCTGCAACAAGTAGTACGCATCGTTGTCTGTCACCGCGGGGGCTCAACGCGGGAGATACCGGACACACGATTGAGTGAGGGCATCTTTTGGCAAAGCACGTAGCGGCCCGTTGACACTACTTCTGGCTCGATCCCAGAGTCAGAGGCTTGGCTGGGGTTTCTAGACAAGGCGCCCCTCTTGCTTCCGACCGGCGTGGTGAGAAGAATCAGTGTGGTCACCTTCTGGGTTGGTAGGATCGTGATAACGTCATGCGAATCGACTCATACTTCTTCGGCCACATCTCCGATCAATGCAGCTTGGATATTATCCTTCCAGTCTGACGCGCCACAACACCTGGCGATGACAAGAGAGCGTGATACCCACAGCACGCTCGTTGGAAGGCGGTAGATCGAGGACAAAGGGGCAAGCAGTGGTTCCGGGACTCAGAGACATACTCTCCCTATTGTGGGACAATGCAATCATACTTCCGGCTCTGAAACATGGTGTACGTTGTGAAGGAGAGTGGTGTGATGAATTAACTCTCTTTCTTGTCTGGGGAACGGTCGTGGGTGGGCTGGCCGGACTTGGCCTCGGGACGACAGTCGTTGGCATCAGACGCTTTTTACACCTACGGAGAGCTCGGTACCTACCGACAGTATCTCTGTGCGAACTCACCCCTCAGCACGTCGGTCGTCTGATTGAAGTCCAGGGACGTGTCGTTAGCGATTCACCACTTGTCGGACCCCTCAGTCAGCGTGAGGTAATCGGATATGAGCTGGAAATTAAAAGTACAAGGAGAAAACCGGGACTCCTGAGAAGAAAGACGTCTACCGTGTCCACGACATTCCGATTCTTTACAGATGCTTCGTTAAATGACGGTACCGGATCCGTGCACCTTGAACTAGGGAATGCCTTGTTGTATTGGCCGCATGTCCGTGCAACATGGGCACCGGAGGAAGCGCCAGATTGGGCATTACCAGCAAAGTCCCTTCATTCGGAGGAGGATAGGCTGGTACGAGTCGCTGCGACAGAACGGTACGTGCCACACGGCGCGACTGTCTTCGTCCTCGGGAAACTCCGAGATACGCAGACTCTCGTCGCTACAGTTCTCAGTGTGGGGAGCGAGCGGATTACTCAGCGAGCACTTCTTGTCGAAGGGGTCACCTTCTTCACAGTGGCGGTACTCTCCCTCCTGCTCGCTGTCTGGCTGGGTGACGACGCAATCAGCGCTTCGCTGCAGTATCTGGCGGAGCTCAATTTCCGCAACTTCATTGAAAATCCGTTTCTCCACATCATCACATGGATTTGGGTACCATTCTTCGCAACGGGAATGTTCATGATACCCATCCGCTACGCGCAGAGGCTTGGCAATTTCATTGCCACTTTAGCATTCCGAAGACAAGTTTACCAGAGTTGACCAGTTGACCGATAATTAGAGCGGCAATGCGACATCGTACTTCCGTGCGATCTCCAGAAGCCGCTCCAGTACTTCTGGATGCACAGGAATTCCATGTGCTCGCCGTTCTTGCTCCGTCTCAAACTCCAGGTCTCCGGGGACTAACACCCGCTCCGCCCCCTCAGCTGGCTTGGCACGCCGCAGCTGACCAAGCATGTCGTCCATTTCCGCGAGAAACTCCTCGAGCGGACGAAAGACATCGACCCGAATAGCCAAAAATGCGTGCCCTGTTCCTGAGGGGCCGATCGTTTCGGAACGCGACCCACCGACGTACTTGGCCCACGGGCCACCCGCCAGCTGCCCACAGAGCACTTCAACCAGCAGCGCCAGTGCATACCCCTTGTGACTGCGGAGTTCCGGGAAGGCGCCGAGCGGTGTGAGGTAGCGTGCAGCAAACGGATCGGTGGTTGGCCGACCTTCGGCATCGAGCGCCCAGCCAAGGGGAATCGGTTCCCGGTTGCGGCGTGCAATCTCGATCTTACCCCAGGCGACGGTGCTTGTTGCCCCATCGAAGACCAGTGGCCGCTCTTTCCCTGCAGGAATAGCAAAAGCAATTGGTGCAGTACTCAAGTACGCGTCCTGAGCATGAGGCGGCACAACCAGCGGCGTCGCATTCGTCATTGAAACACCGATCATCCCCGGCTCTTCAAGTGCCATCGTTGCGTAGTAGCCGGCGATGCCATAGTGGTTGCTGCGGCGCACTGTCGCAAGGCAGATTCCGCTCTCGCGAGCCTTCTCAAGACAGCGTCGCATGGCACGATACGCGCTGGGAAAGCCCATACCGTTGTCGGCATCGAAGGCGACCGTCGAAGGCGTCTCAGCGATCGCCCGGAAGTGCGGACGGACATTGATCGCCCCAGCCTCGAGGCGCCGCACATAGTAGTCCAGTCGAGCAATTCCATGGGAATCAAAGCCGCGTACATCTGCGGCCACCAGGATCTCAGCGCTGATCGCAGCATCCTCTGGTGTGAGCCCAGCACGCTCGAAGATAGTGGCAACAAATCGCTGAAGTTCCTCGACCGGGATCCGTACGGTCACGTCTTTCCTCCTCCGCGCCATCGGCCAATCCGACGCACGCGCATGATAACGCAGAAAGCTCGTGACAGGGATGCAACTACATGTTATGCTGGAACTGTCTCACTCGCGACGGGCGAATAGACAGCGTGGAGATGACGAGACTCGGGTGTGTGGGGAATCGATAGGCATCCAGGGAAGGGGGAAGGCGTGGTTAGGACAGTGGTCGTACCGCTCGACGGATCCGAGCTCGCAGCAGCCGCATTGCCCTACGGGAGAGCGCTTGCTGAAAAATTCGGTGCAACGCTCTATCTGGTGCGGGTCGTCGACATTGACGCGCCGGCCGAGGTGGCCGCCGACGCACGTGACTACCTCGCCCGCATCGCCCAGGAGACCGGGTTAGCCACCGAGATTGTTGTGCGCTACGGTGATCCTGCTGCTGAGATCGTCGATCTAGTGCTGGAACTGCCCGAGCCAATGATCACAATGACCACCCACGGGCGCAGTGGCATTGGGCGCTGGCTATTCGGGAGCGTCGCAGATCGTGTCGTGCGCAATGCTGGCGTCCCGGTTTTACTCATCCGCTCCTCAATGCCGCAGCGTGAGCCAGGAGTTCTCCGATCCATCCTGCTTCCGGTGGACGGATCGACCCTCGCCGAGGCAGCAGTGCCATACGCGACGGAGCTCGCCCGCCGCTTCGACGCAACCATCCACCTCGTCCGCGTTGCAGAGACACCGGAGATCTACAGTCTGCTCAGCGTGCCTGCAGGTGCCCCCACCTCCGCAGAAGTCCTAAACCAGCTGGCACAGCAGCTGGTGGAGACGGCCACGAGCTACGTCAACGAACTCGCTGAGCGCCTGCGCAGTGAGGGACTGCGAGTCGACGCGCACGTCTTGGAAGGGATCGCGCCGGAGCAACTGCTCGCCTTCGAGCGTGAGCGCCAGCCCGATATCGTCGTCATGGCGACACACGGGCGAAGTGGACTGAGCCGGGTTGTCTTTGGAAGCGTGGCCGAGCGTCTGCTGCGTGAAGGTACGGTGCCACTGCTCTTGATTCGGCCGCCCGAAGCAGCCCAGGCATGAACAGTGTCCAACAAAAAGGAGCAAGTCGCCCTGGGGAAGCCCCAGGGCGACTTGTTATCCACCCGCTGCGGGCTCTGATTAAGCTCGAGCGCCCGCTGCCAACAGCGCCTTGGCTTCCGCGACGATCTGCTCGACGCTGGGTATGACGGTTCGCTCGAGCGGCTCGGAGAACGGAATCGGAACATCGGGAACGGCCAGGCGGCGAATTGGAGTCTTGAGCGCATCCAGCGCACCAGCCTGGACGTGGAAGGACACCTCACCTGTCATCCCGTAGCTTCGATAGTCCTCGTCGACAATCAACACCCGCCCCGTCTTCCGCGCTGAGGCAACGAGCGTCTCAGTATCGAGCGGAACCAGCGTCCGGAGGTCGATCACTTCCGCCGAGATCCCGTCACGTGCGAGCTCGTCGGCAGCGCGCAGGCAGCGGTGAACCATAAGCCCGGCTGCGATCATCGTGAGATCGCTTCCCTCACGACGGATAGCAGCTTTCCCGAACTCAACCGTGTAGCGCTCTTCTGGCACTTCTTCTTCCTGCCCCTCAAACGGCAGGAACGGAAGACCAGTGAGCAGCTTGTGGCCAAAGATCACGACCGGGTTGGGATCACGCAGCGCGCTGATCGTCAACCCTTTTGCATCGTAGGCAGTCGCCGGCACCACAACCTTAAAGCCAGGGACATGGGCAAAGAGCCCATACAGCACTTGTGAGTGCTGAGCTGCATCGCCGTATCCGCCCCCGATCGCCGTCAGGATGGTCACCGGCATGGCGAACTGCCCACCGGACATGTAGTGGTTCTTGGCGATGTGGTTGTACATCTGGTCAAAGCCAGCACCCAGAAAGTCAACAAACATTAGTGAGACGACTGGATGCATGCCGACCGAAGCAGCACCGCAAGCCATACCGAAGAACGTTTGTTCGGTGATCGGCGTGTCGATGACCCGATCACGCCCATACTTCTGGTGCAGTCCCATGGTGAAGCCGAACACCGCGCCCCAGTACGTTACGTCCTCACCGAGCACAACGATGTCGGAGCGTTCAGCCATTTCCTGATCGATCGCCTCGGCAATCGCGAAGGCGATACCCTTCATTGTCCTGGTCATCGGAACACCCCCACCAATGCTTCCTGAGGATCCGGCAGCGGACTCTGCTCTGCGAAGGCAATGGCACGTGCGACTTCCTCTTCGGCCTCGCGGCGGAGCCGCTCCAACGTCGCATCGTCAGCCCAGCCGAGCCGCTTGAGGCGCTCGCCCAGACGCGGGATTGGATCGAGCTGACGCCAGCGCTCCACTTCTTCACGCGTCCGATATTCCTCGGCATCCCCCTCAAAGTGGCCGCGGTATCGGTAACAGACCGCCTCGATGAAACTCGGTCCGTAGCCAGCGCGAGCGCGTTCGATAGCCTCCTTGGCAGCGCGCCACACGTCGATGAGATCCATGCCATCGACGAGGTAGGCCGGCACATTGAAACCCAGCGCACGCTGGAACTGATGCGGCTGGGCGAGCGCTTGCCACTTTGGCGTGGAGTCGGCGTACATGTTGTCTTCAATTACGATAACGAGCGGTAGGTTCCAGAGCACTGCGGCATTGAGCGTCTCCGCCAGGGTTCCGTGGTTCGCAGCACCCTCCCCAGCAAACGCGACAGCGACATAGGGCTCGCCGCGGTGGCGAAAAGCGAAAGCAGCACCGGCCGCCTGTGGAAACGACGCCCCGACGATCCCACTGCAGGAGAAGCGATGTTCTGCATCAAACAGATGCATGTGCCCGCCTTTCCCGCGGCAGAGGCCCGTCACCTTCCCAAAGATCTCTGCGGCCAGCTTGTCAGCCGGAACCCCTTTTGCCAACGCATGATGGTGGGGACGATGCGTGCTCACGACGGCGTCGGCGTCTCGAAGATGCATGCCGACCCCGACCGCAACCGCTTCCTGCCCCACAGCGAGGTGCATCTCTCCGCGGATCGGTCCCGCTGCCATGTTGAACTGAGGCGTCTTCCCAATGTAGTAACGGTCGGCGATTGTCTCCTCAAACGAGCGGATGAGGCACATTTGCCGGTACGCCGTGAGAAGCGTCTCAGGCGTCAAACCTGCCTTCTCCACGGTGTACCGCAGGTCAGCGAGACTCGGTTCAGGCTTCCACATGCCGCACCTCCCTCACTGTACCGCGGCCCGTCCCATGTGGGGGATCACCACTTTCCAGACTAGGAGAGTTCTGCTCACCTGTCAAGATCCGCCACACCCATACGATCGCAGCGTATCGGCGTGCAACGCCGCCTCTTTCTTCAGCGCATCGAGCACCATGACAGGCAGCAGCGATCACCTGACCCAAATGTGGCCCTCAGATGACAGCGCCAGCAGTGCCGGTATCCGTTCGCATCGACGACAGAGAGTCCGCCGCTCCACGCTACACCACTGTTCTCCAACCCGCCGTAGCGGCTCACTGGACTCCCTGGTCGCCAAACCTGAAAGAGTTCAGCTGCGTGCTCCAATCGAGAGGAAAGCGCGCCATGCTGGGCAGGTGACTCCCGCCGCCCATAGGTGAGAACAAGCAGGGGATGCTCCTGGAGAATCGCTCCAAGCCGTCGCTCTCACTCTGGTCTATCTCGAACAACGGAAGCAATGCCCAGCCCTCTTCGATCTAAGGCACATCGTGCGTTGCTCTGCGAGACAGGAAGCGTTTGGCACCACGCATGAGCACACGAGCCAAAAGCAGTGTCGGGCAGGAGCCCCTATCCGTGCCTCCGGCCCGCTGGCCCTCGATCGAGGACGCGCAGAGACAACGGAATCTCGGTGCTCAATGCGTCCGCCAGTGCTTGTTGGGAGACCGTCGCACAGGCTCACCACGAGTCATGCACGTGACATAAGCACCTTCATTTCATCTCAGCCCCAGGGCTGCGCGTTGCCAGGCAGTGAATGCATCTGATTAGCTGTTGCTCTTTTTTGCTGGGCTGACCGCGCCTCCTCAGGTGGTTCGAGCAGCACGGCAGGAGTTCAAAGGCCAGCGACCGCTCTCCTCCGTTCTCGGAGCAAGGCATAGGATGCTTTGGCCTCACAAACCCGTGTCCTTGTGCTGGCTGCTGTACTCCATCCGGCTTAGTTAGGGCAGAGCGTGTTGGACCGGGAATAGGCTTTTAGTGCCCATCGCGGGGATGCTCCCCTTCAGTGCGAGCGAACGCCTCCCTCAGCTGTCGCACCGCATGAAGCATGCCAATGTAGGCGAAGGTGCAGGCTGGACCGATCGTCGATCCCGGTCCGGGATAGGTCCGTCCCATGACTGAGGCCGTGGTGTTCCCAGCCGCATAGAGCCCAGGTATCGGGCGACCATCCTCACGGAGAACACGCGCCCACTCGTCGGTGAGCAGCCCTCCTTTCGTACCGAGGTCCCCAGGATAGATCGCTGTGGCGTAGAACGGCGGTCGATCCAAGGGGCCCAAGTTCGGGTTGGGGCGCACGCGCGGATCACCATAGTAGCGGTCATAAGCGCTGTCCCCACGATGAAAATCCTCATCCTTGCCAGCGATCGCCATGCGATTGAAGCGCTCGACCGTTCGCTCGAGCCCGTCGGGATCGATACCGCAGCGCGCAGCGAGCTCGCGCAAGGTCTGGGCGCGGACAAGGAATTGCGGTCCAGTCATAGAGCGCGGGGTGACGATCGGCGGTACAAAGCCAAACGGGTAAAAACGTCGATGTTTGGAGTCGATAATCAACCAGGCAGGGATGGCCGGCACCGTGCGATGACGTTCGTACTGCCAATGCCCACAGTCGACGTAGGAAGCCGACTCGTTCATGAAACGCTGGCCGCTGGAATCGACGATGATGCCAAAGGGGAAGGATCGCTCCCACAGGATGAAGAGCGGTCGACCGTTTGGCAGAATTGCCGTCGGTCCCCACCAGGCATCATCGAGAAGATCGACGGCAGCACCGATGGCCTGTGCGGCACGGATCGCGTCGCCGGTATCGCTCGGCGCGGCGCTTGTCCAGTCGGTCGTGATCGGGTGTGGATGATAGCGCTCCCGCATCTCCCGGTTGTGGGCGAAGCCACCAGCAGCGAGGAGCACGCCACCACGCGCTCGCACTCGCACCGTGCGGCCCTGGTGGCGGACTACGGCACCGACGACCCGGTCCTCCTCGACGAGGAGGTCCTCGAGTGGACTCTCGAGCCAGATAGGGATGCCCCGTTGCAGACACAGCATCAGCAACTGCCCGACAAGTGAGGCACCAAGTGTCAGCGGGACGCGACTACGCAGGCGATAGGACACAAGACGCCAGAGGACGCGCGCAACAGTCGCTGCGCCGGCCGGCGTGCGGAGAACAAGCGCGAACTTGGACGCCTCGTTCGTGTAGAGGGGTATGCTGGGAACATTTGGATAGCGGTGGAGACGGGGCAACCATGGCCCAAGCAACCGCCCATCGAAAATCGCTCCCTCGATCGAGCGACCAAAGGTTGAGCCACCAGGCTTCTCCGGATAGTAGTCTGGATAGCCCAACGAAGGACGCCAGCGGAAGCCTAAGCGCTCGAGAAACTCGACCATTTGCGGCCCGTACTCGAGGAAAGCGCGTCGACGTGCAGGCGATGACGCGGGCCCGACATCACCAATCACCTCATCCATATACCGAAGTGCCGCCTCAAACGAGTCTTGCAATCCGGCTCTTCGGCTCACCGGATTGTTGGGGATCCAGAGACCGCCTCCGGACCAGGCAGTCGTGCCACCAACGACGTTGGTCTTCTCGATGACCAGCGGCTCGAATCCATGCTCTTTGACAACGAGTGCACCAACTAGTCCCGCACCACCAGTCCCGACAATGAGCACATCCGTCTGGTAGTCGAAATCCGGCACGACGACACCTCCCCTGCCGAAGACGAGGTCGTCGATTCGATTGTGGTAGAGACTTTGACGCGTTCGTTCTGGTTCGTCAAGGGAGGATGCCTCGACCACAAGAACCGAGGTCAGGAGAGCGTCCCAAGTCGTATCGCGCAGCAAGCTTGGGACTACGCCACCGCAGCGAAAAGACAGCACGACGGGCTGAACCACTCTGTCCGAAATCCCGAAACGTCGCTCTTGCCACCGTCGGCGTCAGCCGTATACTACAGTGAGTGCATGTTGGCGGAAGCGCGCCGAGACCCGAATCGAGGGAGGTAGTGGCAACAATGGACCAGTACACCACCACGCGAGTCGGACACGTCGTCACCTTCTGCACCGCGGCGGTGGGGGTCGGTTCTGGTTCCGGTTCGGGTAGCGGTCGCGGCTCCAGTAGTCCCTCCGGTTCCGGTCGTCCCGGATCCAGTTCGGCTGGATGGGGAACGACCGTCGCGTATCTGTCCAACGTCATGAGACGTGAACCGGAGGGGAACAATGGAACGGCTCATTCGACTCGCACTCGATCTTGACGGTGTCCTCACCGAGCATCCGGCGCCGCTCGCACAGGCGGCCAACCGGGCACTCGGTATGCAACTTCCTGATCACGCGTTTGTGGATTCGCACGGCTGCAACGTCCCAGAGGCTGTACGGCTCTGGGTCTACGGTCCGGGTGGCCCGGCAGCGTTGCTCGATCCAGCACCAAATGCGCCGCAGCTTTTGCGCCAGCTCTTGCAGGTATTAGGAAACGACCATGTGGCCATCGTCACGGCACGGCCGGATCGCTCACGGGCCACGACCGAAGAATGGCTACAGCGTCATGGTTTCCCGCCATGCCGGATTGTCTTCACTGAGGACAAAGTCGCAGCCGCCCGCGAACTCGGCGTGACGCATGCGATTGAGGATAGCCTGCGTCATGCAACGCGATACGCAGAGGCCGGCATCACCTGCTTTCTCCTAACAAATGAGTCAGCCCCAGCTGGCGAGTCGCCGTTTGTGGTGCGTGTTCCCGATCTCACCGCTGCAGTCCAGGCGATCCTCCGCCTTGCGGGCGCTTCGTTGCCTGTCGTGTCCGGCGACGGAACAACTCCGCGGCGACGGCGCATCGTGGTGAGCGATGTGATTGACCAACGGGCGCGCGAGCGGCTGGCCGCCGAGGCTGACGTTATCGATGTGGACGGTCGGAACAAAGAAGCGCTGTACGCTGCGCTACGGGATGCCGACGCGTTGATCGTCCGTAGCGAAACCCAGGTGACTCGCGAGCTCCTGGCGCATGCGCCACGGCTACGAGTCATTGCTCGGGCTGGTACCGGCGTCGACAACATCGACCTCCAGGCAGCAACCGAGGCGGGGATCCTGGTGCTCAACGCCCCGGGGGCGAATGCAGTATCAGCTGGGGAACATACAATCGCGCTTATCTTGGCCATCTCACGGTGCCTGATCGAGGCCAACGCCACCACACACGCAGGTCGCTGGGAGCGTAAACGGTTCCGGCCTTTCGACCTGAAGGGGAAGACCGTTGGCATTGTCGGCCTCGGACGGGTCGGCTCCGTCGTTGCACAACGATTGCGCGCCTTCGAGGTGCGCCTACTCGGGTATGACCCCTATGTCACCCGAGAGCGCTTTGCGCAGCTCGGCGTCGAGCCGGTGGACTACGAGACGCTGCTTGAACACAGTGATATCGTCACCTTTCACGTACCGGCGACGCCCGAGACCCGCCATATGCTCGATGCGCGAGCGATCGCGCGCCTGAAGCGAGGGGCCATTGTTATCAACTGCGCCCGTGGTGAGGTCGTCGACGTCCATGCTTTGGCTGAAGCGCTCAAGAGTGGCCATGTCGCGGCGGCTGGTGTGGACGTGTTCCCAGAAGAACCGGCGTACGAAAGCCCACTTTTCGGTCTGCCGAATGTCGTCCTCACCCCACATATCGGCGGCTCAAGCCGTGAGGCACTTGAGGCGGTCGGGGAAATCATTGCCACGACGACGCTAGCCGCGCTGCGCGGTGAGATTGTGCCGAACGCAGTCAACTTGCCAGCTGCATCGCTCCATGCGCCCGAACTCCTCCGACTGACCCAAGTCGCGGAAGCTGCTGGACACTTGATTGCCGTCTTGCAACCGTCGCGACCCTCAACATTCCAGGTGACAGTGCATGGCCAGGTGGCACCGGATATCGCCGAGCATGTGACTGCAGTTGCGCTGGCGTCAGCGCTCCGCCGCTGGACTGTGCGCCGTGTGACGCCAGTCAATGCTCGACTGGTGGCTCAGGAGCTCCACCTCTTTGTCGACGTGCGGTTCGATACGGGAGCCTCCACGGTGCCAGAGTTCAACTTTGAGGTCGACGGCGATCCGCCACACCATGTGATGGTGCGTTGGGATCACCGGACAGCTGGCATCATGGAGGTCGATCGCTTCTCGCTCGAACGACCGCTCGCCGGCCACATGCTCATCACGCACCACCGGGATCGACCGGGGATTATCGGCCGCATCGGGACGATTCTTGGACGGTATGACGTGAACATTGCAGGAATGCAGGTCGGCCGGCGTCAGCGAGGCGGTGAGGCGATCATGGTGCTGAACGTTGATGACCCGATCCCGGAGGCCGCGCTGAACGAGATCCTGCAGGTACCGGACGTCTGGACTGCGTATGTCGTCTCGCTGCCGGAGCCGGTCGAACCGCCTGTCATCACGCCGGCCGTCCCACTCGATCGCTGAAGGGCCAAGCTTCACACCAGACTGCGGTAGAGCTCCAGGGTACGCTGGGCAATTGCCGCCCAACTGAACTGTTGTTCCACACGGGCGCGCCCATTCCGTCCGAGCCGGTCGCGGAGCTCCGGATCGTCGACAATTCGTTGGATCGCTTCGGCCAGTGCCCGGGCGTAGCCAAGCGGATCGATCGGCTCGCCGGTCACCGGATCGATTTCGAGGTGGACGAGGAGACCAGTCTCGCCGTCAACCACCACTTCGGGGATCCCTCCGACATCGGAGGCGACGACTGGGCACTCGCAGGCCATGGCTTCGAGGTTGATTAAACCGAACGGTTCATAGACCGATGGACAACAGAAGACGGTCGCGTGCGAGTAGAACTGGACGACCTCGGTGCGCGGGAGCATTTCTGGGATCCAGACGATTCCCCCGCGTTGCGTACGGAGCTCGGCGACGCGGGACTCCACCGCACGCGCCAGCTCTGGTGTATCTGGCTGTCCAGCCAGCAATACAATCTGCACATCCGGTGCGAGGAATGGAACGGCATCGAGCAGATGGACAATCCCCTTCTGGCGCGTGATGCGTCCGACGAAGAGGACGTAGGGATGCCTGAGATCGACGCCAGCACGCTCGAGGGCGCTCGTCTCCTCGGTCTTGCGATAAAGTTCCGTATCAATGCCGTTGTGGATGACGTGCACACGCTCGGGAGGCACAGCGAAGAAACGGAGCACGTCCTCCCGTGTCGCTGCCGACACGGCGATGATCGCATCGGCCGACTCGATCGCGACCCGCTCCATCCAAGAACTTAAACGATAGGCTGTGCCGAGCTGCTCGGCTTTCCAAGGACGAAGCGGTTCCAACGAGTGAATGGTGAGGACGTATGGACGTTCCCAGAGTAATCGACCCCACAGGGCCGCGAGATCGGTGTACCAGGTATGCGCATGGATAACGTCGGCGTCAATCGGGTCTCGTACCATGAGAAGGTTTCGTGACAGTGCGTCGAGCGCGGGCCAGTGACGCCGATCTCCACCGTGGCGAATCTCGTCCCAACCGGCATATCCACGTACCCGTAAATTGGGCTGTTCGACTTGTTGGGCGCCGAAGCAACGCACTTCCACCGCGATCTCACGAGCGAGTTCCCGGGTCAGATACTCGACGTGGACACCAGCTCCACCGTACACATGGGGTGGATACTCGTTCGTCAGGATAAGAACTTTCTGGACCGTGCTGCTCATTCGTTCCCCTTGCCGGGATCGTATCACGCCGTGGCCCCGGCAGGTACCTCACCACGTCTCAGCGCCGGAGTGCGGTACGCAAGGAGGCGCAATCCGTTGAGCACCACAACGATAGTGCTCCCCTCATGCCCAACGACTGCCAGCGGCAAGGGGACACCGCGAAGCAGAATACTCGCCACAAGCACGATAATGACGCCGAGGGCGATGGCAAGATTCTGGACAATGATCCGTCGTGCCGCACGCGACAGCTGCACAGCGTAGGGCAACTTCGTGAGGTCGTCACTCATCAACACCACATCCGCTGTTTCGAGCGCGACGTCCGTCCCGGCAGCCCCCATCGCGATGCCGACGTTAGCCGCTGCCAGCGCTGGGGCATCGTTAACGCCGTCCCCGACGACCGCGACGCGCAAGCCGGCCGCCTGCAGCTCACGGACGACAGCAACTTTGTCCTCGGGGAGGAGACCAGCTCGCCACTCGTCGAGACCCACCTCGCGAGCGATCGCCCGCGCTGCGCGTTCGTTGTCGCCCGTCAGCATGATCAGACGGCGCACGCCGAGCCCACGGAGCTGGTCAATGACGTCTCGAGCCACTGGACGCACGACATCGGCAATGCCGAACACCGCGAGCACACGTCCATCCACCACTGCGTAGACTGCAGTTCGGGCACGCTCGCGGAGCTCCGTCGCTGTGTCTCGCAGGCTTGGGGGAATCGACACACCATGCTCTTCGAGCAGAAGCTCATTTCCGACGAGCACGGTCGAGCCAGCAAGCTCGGCCCGGATCCCACGACCCGGCAGCGACGTCAGCGACTCAACGCGGTCGACGAGGGCACGGTCGAAAGCGCCGATCGCCTCTGCATGTGCCACGACCGCAAGGCCAAGCGGGTGCTCAGAGCGATACTCCACCGGCGCGACGAGTCGCAACGCCTGGACTGGGTCAACGCCCTCAGCAGGCACGATCTCGGTGAGGCGTGGCTTGCCAACGGTGAGCGTCCCAGTCTTGTCGAAGACAATTGCATCCACTACACCAATCGTTTCTAGCTGTAGCGCCCCTTTGAAGAGGACGCCGTGCCGCGCAGCGTTGGCCAGCGCTGAAAGGATCGATGCAGGCGTCGAGATCACGAGGGCACAGGGCGAAGCCGCCACCAGCAGGGTCATTGCGCGGTAGAAGCTGTCGGCAGGAGGAGCACCGAGCGCGACCGGCACAAGGAAAGCAATGACCGAGGCGACGATGACGCCAACCGCATATTTCCCTTGAAACGCTTCAGCGAAGCGCTGGGCACGCGACTTCTGCTCTCGCGCTTCCTCGACGATGCGGATGATGCGGGCGAGCGTGCTCTCGTGCACCGAGCGATCGACGCGGATGCGCAGGAGACCAGTCGTGTTTAGGGTTCCACTGAAAACGGGATCACCAGGGCGCTTGTGCACCGGTAGCGACTCACCGGTAATGGCAGATTGATCGACGCTGGAGTCACCCGCTACCACCGTGCCGTCGATCGGAATGCGCTCACCGGGTTTGACAATGACCTCGTCGCCCGGCACGAGTTCCTCGACCGGCACGACCTCCTCATGATCCCCTTGCACAAGCAGCGCTGTATCGGGACGCAGCAACATCAGGGCCCGCACGGCCCGGTGCGTACGGCCAAGTGCGTAGTGCTCGAGCGCGTTGCCGAGGGAGAAGAGGAAGAGCAAAATGCCGCCTTCAGCCCACGCATCAAGGAGAGCAGCCCCCGCGGCCGCCAGAATCATCAAGAGGTCAATATCGACCGTGCGCTGAGCCAGGGCGAGGAACGCTCGATACGAGGCGTACGCACCTCCGGCAACATACGCCGTCGCGTAGAGCGCGACCGCCAGCCAGTGCGGCAGCCCCGCTCTGTCCGCCGACCACGCAGCCAGTAACAGCACGGCTGTTGCTGCGGTACTCAAGAGGAGTCCATGCTGGCGCCACCAGAGGACACGCTCCTCCTCCGCAGCGCTGCGCGTGTGATCAGATCGTCTAACTGGTACGACGAGAGTCAAGAGCTCCTCGCGCGATCCTGCCCCATCAGCAACCTCGACCAGTTGGCGCCCATTGTCACAACGCGCACATGGGTATGTGGCGATCGCCTCCTGGTGTTGTCCGAGCATCTCGGCAGCGCGTACAGCAGTGGCGCGAAGTGCTTTCCTGTCTGCTGTCGGGCGAAAGCGAATCACGAGTTGGGACCGCTGAGGATCGTAGGTTACGGCCGCAACGTTCTGTGTGGAGACGAGTTCTTCGAGAACCGCTCGGCAGTCGACCCATTCGCGTGGTGACAGCACCTTGAACCCCTTTTTGAAAATGAGAATGAGTCCTATTTGCAACGCGAGTAGTGTACCCCCGCCAGGAGGCAACGTCAACCCTGCCGCCCGGGATGCCATGGATGGTAATGCCCGAGAGCACTGTGCAGAAATCGGACGGTCGCGGCAAAAGACGGAATGATTACCCCGCGGTTGTCCGGACTGGAACGAGTTTTTCGCTGCTGCACGAGCACGCCTACCCCGTTGCTTTTTGTGACACGAGAGGACAACCGTTCCTCTGCCGAAGGTCTGGACTGGACACGGGGCGAGGAGCGAGTCGCCCTCAGCTTTGCTGCCTCCAGTCGGTGGAGCTCGTGCCGGTGTCGACGCAGTCAAGGGAACGGTCGGACATTGAGCCGGGAGTTGGACGGCTCGGTTTTAACCAGTGACAGCCGGGCGAAGGCCGCAGGTTGGATGAATCTCACGCGCCGTTGCCCTGAGGTGTCGTGTGGCAAGGATCTGATCTCCGGCTCGGTGCAGGGGTCCAACCGCGCGTTACCTCTTCGGCAGCGCGGCGATGGGCGCGACCAGCTATCCGGAGTGCATGGGGGAGAGCGACGTTCTTTCCGGAGAAATCTCAGTTCGCCACCGATCGAGGCCTGTCTCAGAAGCGGTCGGCCGCATCAGACGTTGGTCATGACTCTTGCTCGCGGCTTGCTCCGCCTGAAGCTTCCTGAAAAGCCTGCGCTGCGCGTTACCAAGAGCATGGCGCGGCTCTCTATCAATGTCGCAGACCCTCGCTGCGCTTCCCTGTGAGAAGCTCGATCGTCATTTCGTATAGAACAATCCGATCGAGGAAGGGATACCCAGGCTCAAAGAGCGTAGGGTCTCCATACTTTTCGACAAGCTGGTCGAAGAACCAGATCTTGGTCTCCTCGTCTTCCACGATCCGCACGCGACCCCACGCGATGACGCTCGTGTAGACGAGGGCGGAGTTACAAGCATACGGGCGTCCGGGATGCAGCGGGCCGATTTCGGATGCTTCGACACAGACCACCGGATGGCGACGGATATTGCGTAAGAAGTGGCCATCCCCAGCACCCGTATGGAAGTAAAGGAACTCCTCACCAGGATAGACGAAGACCAAAGGGATGATGTATGGCCAGCCATCCTCGTCGATCGTGGCAACGTGGAGGACACGTTGTTCGCGAAGCCAAGCACGAGCCGCTGCATCGGGCATGAGGCGCCTCGCCCGGCGCATCTTGCCACGTAAGCTTGACGGCAGATCCCCGATATGCATCACACCTCTCCTTCGTTGCCGGTGACCGCCACAAGTGGTTTGGTATTGTACCGACACGAATACCAGTCCGTATCTGTTCGCATCCCTTGCTGGTTGGAAGGCGACCTTCCGGCTCGGGCGAGCCAGGCAAAGATCGCGCCCCTATCACCGCATGAATCTCGATCAGCCACGCAGAAGGTGAGGGTCAGCGTGCTTGCTGTTGGGACGCAGGCGACTTCCACCATTTCGGAGACACCAGCGCTCGCTCCGCCGGAACGCGGTTGACCATGGCTAGCAGATGACCGTGCCGATGCGATCAGCCCCTACGGTGAGCACCACAGTAAGAGCGTTGCGCCGTGCCTCAGAGGCACCGCGAAGGAGTGGGAGTCACCCTGGTTGTGGAGAAACGGAGCAGCGGGTGTGGATAAGTCACTGCGGTTGTCCACACCACAAGTAGGAGACATGTGGGCAGGTATGCCGGTCCGTGAGGACAGCGGGTGGAGAGAAAAGTGGAGGTGCCAGGACAGCGTCAACTTTTCCCACAGCGAGTTCGACGACGAGGGGCTTCATCCACAGATCATCATGGCCTATCTCCGCTTGCGCATCCGTGATTTTCCGCTTTCCCCACGATCCACGAGCTCGACTACGGTGACGGACTCCATCTTTCGTGTTGTGCACATGCGTGAACCACAACGGAGCTCCTGGAACATGCGACAATCGCTTGCGAGGTAACGTTGGCGGTGAGCGGGAGGAGTCCGACGGTGGAAAGACGATGGGACGTGATCGTTGTTGGTCTGGGAATCATGGGCTCCGCAGCAGCTGCGGGGTTAGCGCGGCGTGGTGTGCGTGTGTTGGGACTGGAACAGCATGCGCCCTTCCACGCACTAGGGTCATCGCATGGGAAGACGCGAATTATCCGTGAAGCATATTTCGAGTCGCCGGAGTATGTCCCATTGGTACAGCGGGCATATGTTCTGTGGCAGGAACTTGCAGAGCGGACAGGTCGGCAGCTCTTGCAGATCACTGGCGGTGTGAGCATCGGCCGGCCTGACAGTCCGTTCATCACCGGCGCTCGGGAGAGCGCGTTGCGTCACGGATTACCACACGAACTCCTCGACGCCGAGCAGGCACGACAACGCTTTCCGGCCCTGGCGGTTCCCGAGGAGTTTGTGGCGCTTGTAGAGGGAAGGGCAGGAATTCTCTTTGCAGAAGAGTGTTGGCGTGCGTTCTGTGAGGACGCAACGCGTCACGGGGCGGAGCTGCGTTTCGGGGTCGCTGTTCGGTCATTTGGTGCAGAGGGGGACGGAGTATTCGTCGAGACTGATGGGGAACGGCTACTGGCCGAGCGCGTGGTGATTACGGCTGGGCCATGGGCTCCGGTGGTGCTTAGCGAGCTCGGGTTGCCGCTGACGGTTCGGCGTGTCTTGGTGGTGCATGTCCTGCCGCATCAGCCAGAGCTGTGTACACCAGACCGACTCCCTATCTTTCTCCTGGACGTGCCTGAGGGGGAGTACTATGGCTTTCCGTTGTTGCCCGACCAGGGTGTCAAATTCGGTCGGCACGACAGCGGCGAGCCGTGCACGCCAGAAACAGCGCGGCGCACGGTAAGTGACGAGGAAGTTCGTTCGATGACGACCGTTCTTCAACGGTACGTACCCGGTGCAACAGGTTCTGTGCTGATGAGTGTGACCTGCCTCTATACGATGACGCCAGATGCTCATTTCATTGTCGATCGGCATCCGCGATGGCCGCAGGTGGTGTTCGCGTGTGGGTTTTCCGGGCATGGGTTTAAGTTCGCTCCCACGATCGGTGAAGCGCTGGCCGACCTGGCATTGGAGGGTGGGACGACGTTGCCGATTGGTTTCTTGCGGAAAGATCGCTTCGCGACGACTCAGTAGTAACGGGTGCGGGTACGGTGGTAGGGCGGAGCATCAGGTGGGAGTGCCTGCCCAAGTTTCCACAGTGCCCAATCTACCTGCCATGCCGCAGCGCGGTATCCCGCGGCACGGCGGCGAGCAACGAGTTCATCGACTGCGCAAATCGTTGCGGCACGGATCTCGACTTCCTCCGGGGAGCCGGCGGGGAGTTCTTGTCGTGCGTCGATGCGGGCGGCGAGATGGGGATGATACTCGAGAGCACCGTAATAGCGGAGAACCTGGGGTAGTTTGTAGTCGGCGAAGGCTGTGAGCGCCTCGAGATCGTCGAAGTGACCGAGTTCTCGCCCCTGGAAGGCACCGGCCAGGTCGCTACACAGGAGTTGCGCGCGCTTATAGAACGGGACGCGAAGGGTGCCATAAGTTGCGACATCGTCAAACGAGGGGAAGACCTGGACGACAAGCTGGACGAGTTGTGTGGCACGGTGATGAGCTTGGCGGATGAGCGTTGCAAAGGTGCCGGCGCAGGCGTTGGACAGACCGTGAGCGACCTCACGGATGTGTGCGATGCGCCATTCAAGAAGGGGGATGGTACCGTCACCAGCGAAGAGGTCGGCGATCTGGCTATCGGTGAGTTGAGAGAGGAAGGAAGGGTCGTAGAGGGGGAGGCCGGCATCGAGCGCGCGACGGAGCGCGGCGGTCAGTGCCCAGTAACCGTCGTACCATGTCCCGGCGTAGTAGACGCGCCAACGTGGTTCTCCCCAAAAGCAGAAATTGAGGGCATCGAGGAGGAGAACATAGTTGGCAGTCTGGTCGGGCGTACCGCGCCAGTGCAAGGGATGATCCCAGTCAGGAAGATCGGGAAGGGGATGGGGCAGCAGAGAAGCAAGCCGGTCAAGACCCTCGGGATGGAGGCGTACCCACCGGGCGCGGGAGAGGACTTGGTGAGCAGCGGCACGTACTCCAAGTGGATCAGCGGTCATCGACACGGCTGCGCATCCTGTCGGATTGCCAACGAGCGGACGTAGTTCTGGGAGGATTCGGCTACGCGAGGGCCGAACCCGGTTGAGTATACTGGCAGCACCATGCCAGGTGAGGACAGGTGTGGAGGGGGCGATGAGCACAATCCCGCTCGCTGAGGCGGTAACCCGAGCCGAGACGGCGCTCGAGGAAGGTCGGCTGGAGGATGCACGGCAATTGGTAGAGGCCGTGCGGAGGGTAGCGCCGGAAGCGGTGAGTACTCAACGGCTCTGGGGCGGGTTGTTGCTGCGGCGAGGGGAGCTCGTTGCGGCTGAGGAGATCCTGGGGCGTGTGGTGCAGGTGAATCCGGAGGATGCGCGAGCCTGGGCGCTGCTTGCGGAGAGCCGGCGAACGCGTGGAGAACGGGAGGAGGCGCGTGCGCTGCTCCAGGTGGCGTGGGAATGTGCACCGTGGCAGCGGACGTATGCACAACGCTTGGCCGAGTGGTTCGCGGAGGATGGGATTGAGGGGCAATTGTTCCCCTCAGCAGCGTGCCTGGCGTCATGGTACGTCGTGCAGGGATGGTGGGCGCGAGCGAGCGAGGAGTGTCGGGCGGCGCTGGAGCGGTTGGGCGAACGATGGGACGTGCGGCAGCGACTGTGCCTGGCCTTGTGGTGGCAAGGTGCTCGGCGCGAGGCGGCGGGGGAAGCGGAGCGAATCTTAAGCGTGCACCCAGAAATGATAGGGGCGCTAGTGGTGGCCGCACTGAGTGCGCGAGAACGGGGTGACGAAGGGGAAGCACGACGTCATCGGGAGCTTTTGTGGGAGCTCGATCCTGTAGGAGAAGTGATCGAGCGAACTGTGCCAATGGAGCGATGGGAGGAGCGGGCGTGGCTTGCTCTGCCGGAACCCATCGTAGTGGAAGAACACTGGCTGGTGGCACCGTTGGGGGAGACGGAACTCCTCTGGGAGTTGCCAAGTGAGGAGGAGTTGGAAGCTGCACGACCGAGTAGCGTGGCGCCGGAGGAGGAGGCTCCGATCCTGAAGGAGATCGAGCGTGCATTGAGCGGGGTTGGCGAGGGGAATGAGAGCGGGGGAGAGGCGGTCCAGCCGGTGGGAGAGGCGGCGTGGGATGTACCGGGGGAAGAAGAGCTTGAGTTCGCCGGGCTACGCGCGGAACTGGAGGCTGGATGGACTGGGCTGAGTGAAGAGTGGGGGACTGCGGTTGAGGAGGCGCCTGAGGAGTCGGGAGAGGTACCGAGCGAAGAGGAACTCTCCGGTGTGGTTTCCGGGTGGGGTGAGGAGGGGACGGAAGAGAAGATCGTTGGGGCGGGTGTCGAGACGGTCAGTGCAGCAGGAATTGGCGAGGCCAGTGAGGGCGGCGAGTCCGTGGAGTGGGGAGCTGGAGAGGAAATCGGTGTAGCGAGGGAAGGTGAGGGAACGGAAGCAGAGACGATATCTGCCGCGGAGGAGCGAGGGGACGAGGAAGTAGAGCGAGTTCGCGAGCTCCTGGCGCGCGGTCAGGTCCGGGAGGCCGTACGACGCGCGCAGGTAATCGTGTACCAAGGCGGCGCCGTGGAGGAGTTGATTCCAGTATTGGAACGAATCGTGGCAGAGGGCGGGGCAGGGGCCCGACAAGCGGCGATGACGTTGGGGGCGATCTATCGCCGGCGGGGCGAGGGCGGACTGGCAGCACGATACTATGAGTTGGCGCTGCGGTTGCGTAGCGAGTAGGCTCTGTGCCAAAAAGTGGAGGCTGGTAGGCGGGCGCCCGGGCGCCCGCGACTCGTGATTGGAGGGTGGGATCGTGGAGCGATCGTTGATCATCGTAAAGCCGGACGCGGTGCAGCGTGGGTTGATTGGGGAGGTGCTGCGGCGCTTGGAGCAGCGGGGTTTACGGTTCGTGGGCTTGAAGTTGATGCAGATCGACCGGAAGTTGGCAGAGCAGCACTATGCAGAGCACCGCGGGAAGCCGTTTTTTCACGAGTTGCTGGAGTTTATCACCTCGGGGCCAGTCGTGGTCGGTGTAGTGGAGGGGCCGCGCGCGATTGAGGTGACGCGGAAGACGATGGGCGCAACGGATCCCGCAAAAGCGGAGCCGGGAACAATTCGCGGCGATCTGGCACTGACAATCGGACAGAACGTGATCCACGGGTCGGATAGCCCGGAAAAGGCAGCGTACGAGATCGGTCTGTTTTTCCGTGATGACGAACTGGTGAGCTATGAACGAGCGATCGACCAGTGGATCATGGGTTGAGGGAAGTGTTTCACGTGAAACACACTGGGGGACGCTGCATGCGTCCCCCAGTGTGTTTGGGTGCACCGTCTCAGCTATCGCTCTGGCGGATGATTAGCGGATGCTTGTGCCATGCAGCGAGGAGTCGTGCAACCTCGTCACGGAGCTCGACGTCGCTGATACTGGGATCGATTTCCTCAATCTCCTCGTACGGCTCGCCACCGAACCACTCCCGACCGGCTGCCGTATGGACCAGTGTCCGGTGGAGAATCCGTTCGCGCCGCAGCACCAACCGTTCGCCATCGCGCACGAGATACAGGCCAAATCCTGGTGCCAAGGAGATGCCAACAACCTCCTGTTCCGGATCGTCTACCAAAACCGGGTAGCCCGGCACCGTCCGATCCTCTAGCTGCTCGACAATCCGTCGCAGCATCGGCAACAGCCGCTGTCGCAATACCTCGAACCCGTCAGGTGTACTCACGCGCCACGCTCCCCACGTTCTCGCCGATATCCCTGTCCGTCCAGCCCGAAGAGGCGAAACCCCCATCGCACTGCTGGGCCAACTGTAAGTGCCACGATTATCGTGCCAATCCCAAAGGATCCGCCCAAACCGATCCCGGCCAGGGTGACCCCAACTTCCATTGCCCAGCGGATCCAGCCCACCGACCAGCGTGTCCGTCGCGCCAGAGCGAGCATTAAGCTGTCGCGCGGCCCAGCCCCAAAATCGGCCGCGATGTACATCCCGCTTGCAATGCCGAGCAGTACCACTGATGCCGCGACTTCGAATAGCCCCACAAGCGGTTGCGAGGCCGGAGGCACCAAATTCATCCACAGGATGAGGTCCGTGAAGACGCCAATTAGGAGAAGGTTCGCAATTGTCCCAATCCCAGGTGGCACACCTAGTAACCAGCCACCTCCCACCGCAACGATGCTGACCGCGATACTCGCTTGCCCCACGGTGAGCGGGGTGTGCCGAGCGATCCCGTCGTGGAAAACCATCCAGGAATAGGCGCCGAGTCCGCTCTGCAACCCCAAAACAAGTGCCAGCGCAAAAAGGAACAGTCCGGCAACAAGCAGAGCCCATCGCTGTATCGTCGCTACCCTTTGACGGCTCGTGCCCGCCCACAGTGCCATCGCTCCCCCTCCGACGCCAACTCTACCGCAGCGGCGGGCATATTGGAGCATCGTCGCATCGTGGCCCATTCAGTCCGTCCTTCGCGAACCGCGCTCCTCGACTACACCCGGCAGGTGATAGCTGCCGAAGACCTCATGTCTCTTTCTGACCCCACGCGGGTTCCGCCGTCCGCCGTTCTTCAGGATAACCACTCCCGGCACCGCAATAGCTCCGGCTCCCACAATGACCGTGCGATATTTCCTCCCACTCCCTCGGATGCGGCCCACACACAGTTCACAAAGTTCCCTTCTGCCCTACCCTGCGCCTCTACTACCTGCACCGCCTCGCCCAACTTCACAAACGGCACCGGTCTGAACGCGAAGAACCCTCACGGTGGCGCACCCGTACGGAAGCGGCACGCTCTGGTCAACACAGGAGCAGCCCCGCTCCACGACCAAACGCCTACTGCTGGCCAGAAGCGTGGATCCACGTCATGACGGCTGCCTGTTTGTTGAGGGGGCTCCTGGAACCGTTCTTTGGTGACGTCCTCCTTCAGGTGCCAAGATGCATGTCCGGTCTGCCACAACTGAGTCTCCTCCACTATATGCTTCCTCCGCTGCCTTGCCTGTATCACGACGAATAGGCCCTCTTTGGTCAATCCCCACTGGTCGGCCGAGCAACCCGTCGGGCACACTCGAGGATCGCGCAGGAACGGGGGCACGCAACGTCGCCCGCTCCTGCATCGAAGGCGAGAAGACACGTTTCATGAAGTCGAAAGGAGGCCGTGTGAGCGATCGACCACTGCGGATCCTGGGTATTCCGGGTTCGCTGCGCCGTCAGTCCTACAACCGTGGACTCCTCCTGGCTGCACAAGAACTCGCTCCCCCTGGCGTCACGATTGAGCTCTACGAGCTGCATGACCTCCCACTTTACGACCAGGACTTGGAAGAAGCTGGCCCGCCTGCGACGGTGCTGCACTTCAAACGTGCTATCGCTGAAGCCGATGCCTTGCTAATCGCGACACCGGAATATAACTGGAGCGTTCCTGGGCCGTTGAAGAATGCAATCGACTGGGCATCACGACCGCCGGCCACCAGCCCACTCCGCCGCAAGCCGGTCGCCCTCATGGGTGCCGCTACTGGGGTCTCCGGGACCATGCGCGCCCAGCTCGCTCTGCGGCAAATCTTCGCTTGTACCGAGTCCTATGTCCTGCCGAAGCCTGATGTCTTCGTCCGCGAGGCAGCGGGACTCTTCCGCGAGGGACGTCTCGTCGACCATGAGACGCGCGAACGCATCCGCCAACTTCTTGAGGCGCTCGTCGCCTGGACGCTTCGCTTTCGCGATTAGTCCAGCCCGCAGCACAGAGTTCGCACGAGCGGGACGATGAGAGAGGGCGAGATTGTCCTGAACTCACAACCACCGCTGGGGTCTACCAGAATGATTACCGATAAGTGGACAGTGGGAGCTGGAGCGCGCGGTCGAACGACGCACTTCCCCCACACTCAGCAGACGCACCAGCTCCCGCCCCTCCACGACATCGTTTGGGAAACTTTTTGCTGTCTCTCCGATTACCGCTCAGGCCGTGCACGCGACAGGCGGCGCATGCAAGGCGGTCACCATCAAAGGGCAACGCTCGTTCTGCGTCACCACGTAGGCACCTCTGTTCCCTATGCGAGCAGCTCCGCTCATCGGCGAGCCACTTACTGCGCTGCAGCATGCTGCCGACAGGCGCATTGACCTGGAATGGGTGTTGGTGCCAGACCTCGTGAGGAGTTCCACAGAGTACAACGACTCGCCACTCGTCAGTCCCTTGGGCAGTGGTATAGGGCCGTACGTTCCGTGAACACAAACTGCGCGGGCGCTCCGGGCCCCTCGCCGACGAGGCTGGTACTTTGATAGCCAGCGCTCGCAACTGAAGACCTGCATCCGAACCGATGCCTGGCAATCTCCCAACCAGGAATGGTGTGCGAAACCGCTCCTCTTCTCCTGCCGCCCCTCAGGATCACCTAGCCCGCCACGCTCGCCCTGGTGGGATCTTCCACTGTCTACGGTTACTTACCCTCCTATCTGCCGTACCGAGATATGGGCGTTCCCAAGAGTGCCGCTGGCGCAGTGCGATAACGACGTTGAAGACTTTCCGGGCCAGTCCCCGCGCAACCAGAACACCAGTAGCACCCACAACCCTGAGGACGCTTCCTCCGATCGGTCATCACCTCCATGAGACGCTGAGATCCCGCCAGGGACCCGTCTCCAGCGACGTACGTCGTTGGCTTGCCGCCTCCGGAACGACCGACGCGCCACGTCACTTGCGAACAAGCTGCAGACTGCCGCTTCTGTCGCAGCCACCGGTAGGCGCGTCGCTCCATTCGGGACAGAAGCGCGTGACACTCGCGAAGGTCATCGTGTGATCCACCACGCTTTCGCGAGGGAGCCGCAGCGTCCCACCGCTGCTCTCCTCCGTGTTCTTCCGGACCGGCTCTCTCCACCATGAACTGCTCTTCCCGCTGTTTCTGTGACCACCGTTGCTCTACGTACGCTCACGCGAGGTCCGGTACCGCTTTCCCCACCCGTGCGTCTGCATTCACAAACCCGCATCTCCCCCAAGGTCAGACCGCAAGTCCCACGCGGGCTAGCATGACAGAACTAGGACGGTGCCCCTCCACCTCCCTATCCGCACCTCCCCCGATCGCGTCTCTCATCGTGACTCCCACGAAGCCGATCACTCTCTTTGCTGGTCGAACGAGACCAGCCGAGAAGAAAGGCTCGAACATGATGCGTCGCTCCTTGTCACGTGTGGTGTGGATACCGCTGTTCCTCTGGCTTTTGGCGCTGTGGCCTGGCCCCGCTGTCGCCGCGAGTCCGACCGGTTACGATGTCGCACCTGTCTTTCAGGACTTCTACGAGCGCTACGGTGGCGTGCGCACCTTCGGCTATCCGATCGGGCCAGCCATCTTCGAGAGCGGCTACCTTGTCCAGTACTTTGAGCGTCAACGCTTTGAGTATCACCCCGAACTGGCGGGGACTGACTACACTGTTCTCCTTGGCCTCCTGGGGAAAGAGATCGCCGAGCGTGAGGGGCGCGACCTCCGCCCGGTTGCGCCGCTCCCGGGTCGCCGCTATGTCCCCGAAACTGGACACCACATTGCACCGGAATTTCTCACGTATTGGGAAACACGAGGCGGTGTCCGTATCTTCGGATTCCCGATCACTGAACCCTTCTGGGAAGGTGGGATACTGGTACAGTACTTCGAGCGAGCTCGCTTCGAGTATCATCCGGAGTTCGCCGGAACCGAATGGGCGGTACTACTGGGCCGGCTCGGCGCCGTCGTCTGGGCAGAGCGGAATCGGGACCTCAATTACCAAGAGAATACGCTTGCCAACCAGCTCGCTCAGCTAATCAACCGGACGCGTCAGGAGAACGGACTTGCACCCCTCGTACTCGATCCGGTGCTCACTGCGATCGCCCAATACCGGAGCAACGACATGGCTCGTCGTGGTTACTTCGCTCACGCCTCACCGGAGGGGCAGACTGCTTTCGACCTCATCGCCGCAACCGGCATTCCGTGGCGCTTTGCTGGTGAGACGCTCCAGCGCAATAACTACCCGCTGGAGCGCACTGCTGCGGAAGCTGCGCGGTCACTCTTCGCCAGCCCGTCACATCGTGCCATCCTGCTCGACGGTCGCTTCACCCACTTCGGCGTTGCCCAAGCGACCGCATCCGATGGGATGCATTACTACACCGTCCTTCTCGTGCAGCGATGAACCGGCTCTGGCGAGATTCCGATACTCGAACGGGCTTCCAACAACACCAGATGGAAGCTCCATCCTGACAAACCTGTGTGAGATACGTTCCGGGCCTCAAAGGGACAGCTCGCACTCGCTTGTCGTACTCGTGACCGGGTGTTGAGGCCCCGCGTGAGCACAGCGCTGGAACCTTCGGTAACCCTATGCCATTCTCCACTCTCTTAGGGGCGTTCTGGCAGACCTCCTCCTCTTTCTCCGAACTCCGGCGCACGCTTCTCGAGAAATGCCCGCACACCTTCGCGGTACGCTTCGCTTTCATAGACGCTGGCCAAGAGTGCGCGGTAACCCGGGTCGTCTGGGGTGCTCCCGCTCGTGGCCAGGCGTACCGCGTACTTGGTCGCCCGTAGTGTCTCGGGAGAGAGTGCGAGCAGACGGTCGATCCACCGCTGAACAGCAGCCTCCAGCTCTTCGACAGGGACAACCTCTGTCACGAGCCCAATCTGTACCGCTTCGACAGCCGTCAGGAGTTCGCCACGCATGACCAACTCGACGATCTTCCCCGGTGGGAGAAGCCGGAGCAGCGCCCGCGTCTCGGCCAGCCCTGGCATAACGCCCAGCCTCCCAATAGGCAGTCCGAGTCGAGCATCGTCACTTGCGATGCGCACATCGCAAGCGGCTGCAAGTTCCAAGCCGCCACCAACCGCAAGCCCGCGAATAACTGCAAGGACCGGCTGCGGAGCCTCCTGCACGGTCTCAAGTGCCGCGCTCACGAGCCGGTCGTAGGCCCACGCAGCCGCGAAGCCTGTCCGACGCTCGGGAAACTCGCGGATGTCGGCTCCGGCGCTGAACGCTCGGTCACCTGCGCCGCGGATCACGATCACGCGGATCGTTCCCTCCACGCTCAGCTGCCGCACCGTCTCTGCCAAGTCGCGCCACATTGCTGCCGTGAGCGCGTTGTGTGCCTCTGGACGATCCAAGACGACAGTGGCCACCGCGCCGGCGCGGTGAAGCTGAATACGTCCGTTACTCATCGCACTGCCCGCTCTCGCGTCACTGGCCCCAAAACCACTGCGCCGCTCTCAGCAAGTGCGGCGATCGCCTCCTCGCTGTACCCAAGTTCCGCAAGGATCTCCGCCGTGTGTTGTGCCAACAGCGGTGGAGCACGACGGATCACTGGAGGAGTGCGCGAGAGTTCGACTGCTGGACCAACTAGCCGGATCGGCCCGGCGAGCGCATGCTCGACCGTCTGCACAATCCCCAGATACTGCACAGGCTCGCTCTCCAGTGCCTGACCGACTGTCCAGATCGGTCCACAAGCGACACCCGCTCGGCTCAAGCGTTCGACCCAGTTTGCGACCGTGTCTTTTTGAAGTGCTGCTTCGAGCGCTGCGTTAATGGCTGCTCGGTTTGCCACGCGGTCCGCGTTCGTACGGAAGCGAGGATCATCAAGCCACTCAGGGTGACCAACCTCTTCGGCTAACCGGCGCCACATCTGCTCGTTGGCGATGGCGATATTGATGAGCCCGTCAGCGGCCCGGAATGCCCCGTAGGGAGCGGCGACTGGGTGGTCGTTCCCTTCCAAGCCCGGTTCACCACCCCCAGCGAGGTATCGCCCTGCTTGGAACGTCAGTACGCCGATCACCGCTCCCAGCAGTGATGTATCAACCCGTTGCCCAACGCCAGTTCGCTCGCGTTCATAGAGCGCCGCAAGGACCCCGTACGTCGCGAACAGTGCTGCCAAGATGTCAGCGATCGCAATTCCAACGCGCACCGGCCCACTCTCCGGTTTCCCGGTTACGCTCATCAATCCCGACATCCCCTGTGCCACCTGGTCGAACGCCGGGACGTCCGCCCAAGGTCCACGTGGCCCGTATCCAGTGACCTGACAGTAAATGAGACGCGGGTTCTCCGCACGCAGCGACGGCTCATCCAAGCCGAGTCGTTGCATCGCAGACGGCCGAAAGTTCGTCACCAGGACGTCAGCGCGAGTCGCAAGCTGACGTGCCAGACGAGCACCGTCTGGATGCTTCAAGTCGATCGCGACGCTTCGCTTGTTACGGTTCACTGAGAGAAAGTAGGGGCTCTCTCCGGCGACGAAGGGTGGCCCGTAGCCTCGGGCCGGATCGCCCTGGGGAGGCTCAATCTTGATCACATCGGCTCCAAGATCTCCTAGAAGCATCGTACAGAGGGGGCTCGAGACCGCCTGGCCGAGCTCGATCACGGTCAGCCCCTCCAACGGAAGACGCGGGGTCGCCTCAGCGCTCATGCTCTTCTCCTTCCTCCTCTGTCGCCGGAACAGCACGCTCCGACCGTGTAGCCAAAGCGATCCGGTACAGTTCGCGGCGCGGGAGTCCGGTCACACGTGCCAGCTCCCGTGCCACAGCACTCGGTGCCAACCCAGCAGCCAACCGCTCCGCGACGAGGCGCCGAACCGCTGTTTCGTCCCACGTCGTAGGCGTCGGTTGCTCGGCTGCGATCACCAGGACGAACTCTCCTCTGGGTTCTCGCTGCTCGAAGAGCGACAGCGCCCCGCGGAGTGTCGTCCGCTGCACTTCCTCAAACCGCTTGGTCAGCTCTCGGCAGACCGCGACCGACCGATCTCCTAGTACTTCCAGTGCATCAGCCAGCATCTCTCGTAACCGGTGCGGCGCCTCGAAGACGATCAGCGGATATGGCAGGGACCGCACCGCGGCCAGCTGCTCACGTCGTTCACTGCTGCGCCGCGGGAGAAAGCCGAGAAAGAGAAAACCATCGGTCACCAGCCCCGAGACCGCAGCCGCGGCCGTCACGGCAGAGGGGCCTGGTACCACGACGACGCTATGGCCAGCGGCGGATGCTGCCTGAACCAGTTCTGCTCCCGGATCCGAGATTCCCGGCATACCAGCCTCGCTGACGACAGCAACGTCACCTTCTTCGAGTGCTGCCAAAAGCTGTCGGAGGCGTGCTGGCCCGCTGTGGGCATGGTAACTGACGACTGGAGTTGTGATGCCGTATCGCCCGAGCAACTTCCGTGTCTCGCGGGTGTCCTCGGCTGCGATCAGCTGGACCTCGCGAAGGACACGCAGTGCTCGCATGGTGATATCCTCCAGGTTGCCAATCGGTGTTCCGACGAGGTAAAGCGTCCCCATTGCCTGCCAGGCACGCCCCCACGTATGCTTAGCTGTACGGACGCTTGCGCTGCGTCACCACTTGGAGAGGCCCCAGATCATGAGTTCGTCCCGCGAGGCCAACATGCAGTCCGGGTCATTGTACCGGAAGTATCGTCCTCAGACGTTTGAAGAACTTGTCGGACAGGAGCCGATCGCCCGCACCTTGCGGAATGCAGTCGCGTTGGGGCGGGTCGCCCATGCCTACCTGTTTTGCGGCCCGCGTGGGACGGGAAAGACGAGTACGGCTCGGCTCCTTGCCAAGGCGGTGAACTGTCTTGAGTCGGATCCCTGGCAGCGACCGTGCAACCGATGCCAAGCCTGCCGGACGATTGCCAGTGGGGCCGCGGTCGATATCGTCGAGATCGATGCTGCTTCGAACCGCGGTGTGGACGATATTCGCGATTTGCGCGAGAAGGTCAAGTATGCGCCGGTCGAGCTCCGGACAAAGTTCTACATCATCGACGAGGCGCATCAGCTCACGCGTGATGCCTTCAATGCCTTCCTTAAGACGCTAGAAGAGCCGCCGGCGCACGTCGTCTTTGTTCTGGCCACAACGGAACCGGACAAGCTCCCGGAAACTGTTGCCTCTCGCTGCCAGCGGTTCGACTTCCGCCGCCTCCCGGTGGATCGGGTAGTCGAGCGACTCCGCGCTGTCTGTGCACAGGAAGGAATCAGGGCCGACGACGAGGTGCTAGCGCTCATCGCCCGACGAGCCACTGGGAGTCTGCGAGATGCGCTGGGTCTTTTGGAGCGTCTCGCCGTCTTCGCCGGTGAGCATTCCGCAAATCAGGTCATCACTCTGGAACTCGCCCGAGAGGTTCTTGGCGGTAGTCGCAACGAGCGACTAGTCGAGGTCGTTACGGCACTCGCTGATCGCGATCCTGGCCGAGCACTCCGAACGGTCGCCGACGTAGCTGATGCCGGAGATGACTTGCAGCAGTTCGGTCGCGACCTGATCGCGTTCGTGCGGGCCTTACTTCACCTCCGCGCGGGCGGTCGTGAGCCGTTGCTCCCGGAGCATGCCGCCGAGTTGGCCCAACGGTTTTCGTTGGCCGAGCTCACAACCGTGTTGCGACGCTTGGCTGGTCTGGACGCACCGCTGCCTCGTTCTGGCGTGGATCCGCAGCTCCTCCTCGAGCTTGCGCTCGTCGAATCAATCCTCGCGCTGCAGCAGCCGACCACGGCAGTCGCACCGACGACACCACTGCGACCGCCCCAACCGGCCGCAGCTGCTTCGCCTGCTCGTTCTCAGCCGGTGCGCCTGCCCAACGATGGATCGGCGTCGCCCACTGTTTCACGCCCGCCACAGGCTGCGAGCGGAACCCCACAGACACTGGGGCAATCAAACGAGGCGTTGCTCGAACAGCTGCTGCTCCGGTGGGCGGCGATCCGCCGTGAGCTCCGTGCTGCCAACAGCAAGGCGGCCGCGCTCCTCGCTGACGCCGAGCCGCGACTCGTCCGGGGTGAGGAAGTTGTACTCGTCGCGCCATACGAGTTCCACCGCAAGCGTCTCAACGAAGAAACCGATCTCCGCCGTGTGATTGAACGGGTGCTGGCACGGCATCTTGGCCGGCCATGCCGCATCGTCTGTGTTGCGCCCGAGGATATTACAGCGCTTAAGCCCTCCAGCACGGCTGACGCGACGGTGAGCGAAGAGCCGGTCGACCCAAAAGGGGCTGACCAGCAGGACACAGATCCCCAGGCAGGTGCGCGTTCCCTGAGTCCAGACGATCTTCGCCGGCTTGAGGCAGCCAAGGCGATCTTCGATGCGGTCGAACTCTCTTGAGCGTGTTATCCTGCCTCGTGCGCACCGCTCAACGGGAAGGGAGTTCAACGATGACGGCGCGACGCTTTCCGGACGGGTTTCTCTGGGGCACGGCGACTGCAGCGTACCAGATTGAGGGGGCAGTCCACGAGGACGGGCGTGGTCCGTCGATCTGGGATACCTTCAGCCATACCCCGGGCAAGACGTTCGAGGGGCACACGGGTGATGTCGCTTGTGATCACTACCACCGCTGGCCTGAGGATGTGCGCCTGATGCAGGCACTTGGCACGCCGGCCTACCGCTTCTCGATCTCCTGGCCGCGTGTTATCCCGGAAGGCGTGGGTGTCGTCAACGAGCGTGGTCTCGCGTTCTATGACCGCCTCGTCGATGCGTTGCTCGAGGCGAAGATTACGCCATTTGTCACGCTCTATCACTGGGATCTGCCGCAAGCCTTACAGGATCAGGGTGGGTGGGCAGAGCGTGCGACGGTGGAGGCGTTTGCGGCGTATGCGGATGTTGTCGCCCGCCGACTTGGTGACCGAGTCCGCTACTGGATCACGCACAACGAGCCGTGGGTCGTCGCTTACCTCGGCCACTATCAAGGGGTCCACGCACCGGGGATTCAGGATCTTGCGACGGCGGTGCGCGTGAGCCATCACTTGCTGCTTTCACACGGCCTGGCGACCCAAGCGATCCGTGCTGCCAGTAGACAAGCTCAGGTTGGTATCACTCTGAACCTTTCGCCGGCCGTGCCGGCGAGCGAGGAAGAGGCGGATCGTCAGGCGGCGCAGCGCTTTGACGGACTTCTCAACCGCTGGTTCTTAGATCCCGTCTTCGGGCGTGGCTATCCGTCCGATGTTCGTGAACTCTTGGCTTCATACTACGAGCCGCCTGAGCAAGACGTGCCTGTGATCGCCCAGCCGCTCGATTTCCTTGGTGTCAACTATTACGCTCCGGCATTTGTCCGAGCGGTTGCATCTGAGGAGCAACCGCTCGGGATCCAGGCGCTAACCCCAGCGGAACTCCAGGCACGCGGCTACGAGTTGACAGACATGGGCTGGCCGGTGGTTCCAGAAGGTCTGGAACAACTCTTGCTGCGTCTCTCCCGAGAGTATGGACCTTCAGCACTCTACATCACCGAGAACGGGGCAGCCTATCCCGATGAACTCGTGGATGGGGAGGTGCGGGACGAGCGGCGGATTGCCTATCTCGCGGCGCATTTCGCTGCAGCGCATCGAGCAATCGCTGCCGGCGTGCCGCTCCGTGGTTACTTTGTCTGGTCGCTCCTGGACAACTTCGAATGGGCCTACGGGTACAGCAAGCGGTTCGGCATCGTCTACGTCGACTACGCGACGCTCGCTCGTATTCCCAAGGCAAGCTACTACTGGTATCGTGAGGTCATCACGGCCAACGCGCTACCGGAGCGTGAATGACCGACATGGTAGACTGCCTCCTGGTGCAAGGATGGAGGATGGGATGCGACTGAGCCGGGAGATCGTCGACCACGTGGCTATGCTCGCACGCCTCGGGCTCAGCGAGGAGGAGCGCGAGCGGATGCGTGAGCAGCTCTCCTCAATCCTCGAACATGTCAGCCGGATTCAGGAGTTGGATACCGAGGCGATTCCGCCGACGGCGCAAGTGATTACGCTGCAGAACATTTGGCGTGAGGACGAGGTCCGTCCCTCGTTGCCGGTCGAAGCGGTGCTGGCGAATGCACCGGAAAGCGACGACGGATTCTTCCGTGTCCATGCGGTTCTCGAGCAGAGCTGAGGGGGAAGGGTGGCCAGCGAACTCATCCGTCTGAGCGCAGGAGAAGCGCGGAGGTTGCTCGACCGACGAGAGATCAGCGCGGTGGAGCTCCTCGACGCGCATCTGGCACAGATCGAGCGTGTGGAACCGCACATCCATGCCTTTATCACGCTGACACCAGAAATCGCGCGCCGGCAGGCTGAAGCAGCCGATGCCCGGATCGCCCGTGGGGAAGGCACACTCCTCACGGGTATTCCGATCGCGCTCAAAGACAACCTCTGCACGGTCGACGCGCCGACAACCGCTGGCTCGCGCATCCTGGAGGGATTCCGTTCACCGTATGACGCGACTGTCGTCGCGCGCTTGCGGGCACAGGATGCGGTATTCGTGGGCAAAGCAAACACCGACGAGTTCGCAATGGGTTCGTCGACGGAAAATTCGGCCTATGGACCGACAAGGAATCCGTGGGATCTCGAACGGGTACCTGGTGGCTCGAGCGGCGGCTCGGCAGCGGCAGTCGCGGTTGGCGAGGCTATGCTCGCGCTTGGTTCGGACACCGGTGGCTCGATTCGCCAGCCGGCTGGATTCTGCGGCATTGTGGGGCTCAAGCCGACCTATGGCCGCGTCTCACGCTACGGGCTGATCGCCTTTGCCTCGAGCTTGGATCAGATTGGCCCGTTTGGCCGAACAGTCGAAGATGTCGCGCTACTGCTGCAGGTCATCGCTGGGCATGATCCTGCCGATTCGACATCGGTCGATCTGCCCGTTCCTGACTACCGTGCTGCCTTGACCGGAGATATCCGCGGACTCCGGATCGGGATCCCTGCCGAGTATCGTGTCCCGGGTATGGATCCCGCAGTTGAAGAGGTGATCGAGGAGGCACTGCGGACGCTGCAGGAGCTCGGTGCGGAACTGGTGCCAGTCTCGCTGCCGCACACCGAGTACGCACTTGCCACCTACTACATCATCGCACCGTCCGAGGCGAGCGCTAACCTGGCCCGCTACGACGGAGTAAAGTACGGACTCAGTCTTCCCGGTGAAACGCTCCTCGAGCGTTATCTTCGCACCCGTGGCGAGGGGTTTGGCCCGGAAGTGAAGCGGCGCATTATGCTTGGTACCTATGCGCTCAGTGCAGGTTACTACGATGCCTACTATGTGAAGGCCCAGAAAGTGCGCACACTTATCAAGCGCGACTTCGACCAAGCCTTCGAACGCGTCGATGTCATCGCTGCGCCGACCTCGCCGACCGTCGCGTTCCGACTCGGCGAACGGACAGCCGATCCGCTGCAGATGTACCTCTCTGACGTCTTTACCATTCCTGCCAACATGGCTGGTCTGCCGGCGATCGCGGTGCCGTGTGGCTTTGCACACGGTTTGCCAGTCAGCCTCCAGTTTATGGGACGTCCGTTCGACGAACCGACGCTCTTGCGGGTTGCGCATGCCTACGAGCAGGCGACACCGTGGCACACGATGTGGCCGGCTCTCGCGGCGCAGGTGTGAGCAATGCGACTCTCATTCGCCTGGCTCCGCAATGCGGTCGTTGTGGCACTTAGCTTTGCTATCGCGCTCTACTTTGTCGTCGCGTTCGGACAACAGGCCTGGCGTGCCCGTCAGCTGGAAGCACAAGTAGCCGAACGGCGGGCAGCGCTCGCGGAGTTGGTGGCTGAACGCGATGCGCTGGCTCGACAGTTGAGCCAGCTCGAAGGTGACGCCTATCGGGCCTACGTCGAGCGAACGGCACGACGGGAACTCAACCTCACGTATCCCGGGGAAACTGTTCTCCTTGTTCAATGGCGGGAAGTGACACCTGAGGCGCTCCCGGCCACACCGACTCCACTCCCAACCGCCGAACCGAACTGGGCGCGTTGGCTGGATGTCCTTCGTCTTCCGCAACCCTGAGGCGTTATGCCTCGGCCAGCGGTTCCTGCTCAAAGGCGAACGGCTGCTGCAGTACGCCGTTGGCGAGCGCGAAAATCGCGGCCTGCGTGCGATCCTTGACACCCAACTTGTCGAATAACAGTGAGAGTCGATTCTTGACCGTGCTCTCGGCCAGGCAGAGCGCCTCCGCAATTTCCTTGTTGGAGAGACCAGAGGCGACCAGCTGCAGGAGCTGAGTCTCGCGGCGGGTCAAGCGAACGCCAGGTTGACCCTCTTGCAAGACGCTCCAACGTTGGAGCTCGCGGAGCAGAAGACCACCATATCGTGCGCTCGCATAGCTCTCGCCGCGTAACACGATACGAATCGCCTCGACGAGTTCCTCTAGACTCGCGTCGTCTGCCACTAAGCCGTCTACCCCGGCTCGGGCAAGTGCGAGGACGAGTTCCCGGTCGCCACCGAGCCCATAGACGACCACGCGAAGTACTCGACTTCCATCGAGTGCCAGCGCCACAGGCCCGCGGCGGACAATTCGAACGAACCGCGGAAGACTCATCCCGAAGTGGCCGGATAGCAGCAGGATCTGCGGCGGTTGCCATTCAAGTAGGCTCGCCAGCTGCGCCAGATCTCCGGTCTCGGCGAGAACGCGGACAGCACCAGTCGATTCTAAGTAGTGGCGCAGGCTTTGCCGGACCGCTGCCTGCGGATCGGCGATACTCGCAGTCGGAAGATCGGCCCGACGCTGCCCATTCGATTGGAATGCCATGGTTTCCCGCCTCGCGCAACAGCCGCAACGTTCCCTTTGGAGACACTCGGGCGTTGCTCGACAGTCCGGCATAGGAAATTTGGGCTATGTATAGCCGAGACTCCGACAGTAGCCAGCTTCCTGGCCTTCTCGATGCTGTCCCTGCCAGGTAAGCGCCTGTATTGACGTGAACTGGTCTCTGCCCACGGAGTGGCAGAGACCGGCCCCTTCTGGGAGCAAACAACCATGGTGACCCAAAAGTCGGCCGGTGGCGCCAGGCGGGACTGCCCGGCTGTCCCTCTGCGAGGACTTCGCTACGTCGTCACTAGCAGGCCACTACCCAGCTTGACGGAGCCAACGGAGAACGTGGTGCCCTGACTTTTTGGTGCTCGACAGAGGGTGCGATGTTCGGTACCGTTCCGGCAGGAGAGGAGCAGCAGCTAGCGATGGGCAGTAGTGACCCTGACTCCACTTTGGTTGCCGCAGCACGCGCCGGTGATCATGACGCCTTTGCCGAGTTGGTGCGACGGTACCAGCGATTGGTTTATGCCGTGAGTTATCGCCTCCTCCGCGACCAGACTTTGGCAGAAGATGTCACGCAGGACGCGTTTGTGCGGGCGTATTTGTCGCTCGATCGTTTTCGTGGCACGAGCTTCCGTGCCTGGGTGCTCCGAATCGCCCACAATGCAGCCCTCGATCAGCTGCGATCCCTCGCTCGGCACCGCCACGTGCCGCTGGAGGACGTGCCGGAGCGACCAGAGCCGTCCAGCTCTTTTGGGCCGGTCGAACACGAGGGGCTCACTGCCGCGTTGGAAGCGGCGCTAGCCGCTTTGCCACCCGATCAGCGTGCGGTCGTCCTGCTCGCTGATGTGGAAGGTCTTCCTTACGACGAGGTGGCTGAGGTTCTTGCCATCCCGCTCGGCACGGTCAAGTCCCGATTGGCTCGGGCGCGCACGCGGCTCCGCGTGCTTCTAGAAGCTGATCCACGAGCTCGGGAACTTTTAGAGTTGAGCGGACGTCTGGCTAGTGGAGAGCCTGGCTCGAGCGATCTCGCAACCTCGACGCAGGAGTGAGAACGGAGTTTCAATGACGCTCGAGGCGAGTCACCTCACCGACGAACAGCTTGCACTCCTTGCGAGTGAAGCGCCGGATTCGCTTGCTCGGGAACACCTCGAATCCTGCGAGGAGTGTCGGTACCGCTGGCAGCAGTACATTGCGCTCCAGCGGGCGCTGCGTGCCTTGCCGTCTCCGCCACTGCCGCGTGATTTTACTTTCCCCCCTGAGAGTGTCGCAGTTCTGCGTCCTGTTCCCTGGTGGTGGCGACATCGCTTTTCGATCCGCGTCGGGACATTGCTTGCAGCGACGCTACTCGTCATGCTGCTCTCCTCAGCGCTCGCCTTTCCCGGCGCTGGCGAGTGGTCCGCTGGCAAACGTGGGCAAGAGCAAGCCTCGCCAGGTGGGATCGCCGCGCTTGCTACACAACCCACGCCCGCTGAGACGGGTGTGGTTGGAACGTCGGCTCCGGCAGTTCAGTCGCTCGAGGAGACTCCCGCACCTGAGGGATTGACTCCCTCCACCTTTGCCTTCGCTCGTCCTGCCGAGACGCCTCCAGTACCCACGAACGAGGCGGAAAGCGAGACAGTTCAGCTCAGAGAGGGACTGGAGCGGGCTCTCTTTCTCGCTGCTGTGACGCTGCTCAGCGTTGTCACCGTGCTTGGCGTTGTGCTCGGTTTTTTGTTCCCGGTTGTGCGTCATCCGCAGCGGGGGGCGCGGCGCTAAAGCGGGAACCCGGGGCACATTTCCGACGTCTCCCTTATGTGCAACTCAAGATCGCAGAGTGACGGAGGGAGAGAAATGCGACGAGCCTGGTTCGCCTTGTTGACTGTCCTGGGCAGTCTGGTACTCATTGGTGGAGCCGTAACCGGAGTGTCATCACTCCGTCAACCGCAGCCAGCTGCTGCCCAGGAGACAACGCCGCCCCAGCGGGTCATCAGCGTTTCGGGGGAAGGGCGTGTCTCGCTCATGCCTGATACTGCGATCGTCACGCTTGGGGCAGAGGTCTTTGATCCCGATGCCGCGGCTGCCCAGCGAGAGGTCGAGCGGCGTATGGATGCGATCCTCGCTGTCTTCCGGCAGGCCGGCATTCCGGAGAGCAAGATCAAGACAGTCGTCTATGCCATCACGGTCGAGCGTGACTGGCAGCAACCAAGCGCCCCGGTCACCGGCTACCGGGTCTCCCACCTTGTAGAAGTCCAGGTTCAGCCTGTCCAGCAGGTTGGAGAGCTGCTTGGGCGTGCCGTTCAATCAGGGGCCAACGCAGTGACTGGCGTCAGTTTTTCGGTTGCCAACCCTGCGGCGGCACTTCGGCAGGCTCGTGAGCTTGCTGTCCGGGACGCGCGTGAAAAGGCGGCGCAGCTTGCTCAGTTGACCGGTGTCGGGCTGGGCGCGCCTGTTCGGATCGTCGAATCGGTGACGACGCCGCCAATTCCGGTACCGGTTGCCAGGACTGGTCCCGAAGCAGCCGCTGTTCCTGTCGGTGAGACGACGGTCGTCGTCACTGTTTCCATCGACTACGCGATCCAGTGAGTCAACGCGGTACGCTTTGGAAGGCGGGCAAGGTGCTGACCCTCTTGCTCGCCTTCTCCTGTAGTTGCGTTCGCGTCTGTCGCGTAAACGCTGAGTTATCTGGGAATCGATGCTGACGCGTCGCTCGTTTCTTGCCGGCGTCACCGGAATTGTGCTGGTAGGATGCCGTCGTCTCGCTTCCCTGCCTGTACTTGCGCCAGCGACGAGCTATCCGGGCGGTCAGCTTTTGATCGAGCCCCGCGAGCTCGCCGAACGACTGGGCGACCCGCACCTCATCGTGCTCGATGCCAGTCCGCTCCACACCTATAACGCTGGACACGTTCCGGGAGCGTTGCATGTCTGGTGGCAGGACACGATCGAGCTGCACAACGACGTCTACGGCATGCTGGTTGGTGAGCCACGCCGGGGCACACTTCTACGTGACATCGGCCTCGATCCAGATGATGAGGTGGTTGTCTATGAGCGAGGGGACGGTCGTGGAGCCTGCCGATGGCTCTGGTTTTTGCACGCTGTTGGGTTTGAACGAGTGCGCCTGCTCCACGGAGGGCTCTTCGCGTGGGAAGCCGCAGGCTACCCGACGACCCGTCTGTTGCCTCGAAGACCGTCTCCAGGAACGTTTCGCCCTTCACTCCGCTATGAAGTACTGGCGGAGCTGCCTGACGTGTTGGCTGCACTGGGCGACCCTTCAGCACGTGTCGTCGACAACCGTACGACAAAGGAACTCGCCGAGACGTGGCAAGGCCGTTTGCGCCGCGGGCGTATCCCCGGTGCTGCATCGGTTCCCTGGTCGTCACTCTTGGTGGGCGAGCCACCACTCGCCTTTCGCCCGCCCGAAGACCTTGCGACGCTCTACCGCTCAGCAAGGATTCTCCCCGAGCAGCGTATTCTCGTCTATGGCTTGCACAGCCCGAGCGCAGCCATCAGTTATGTCTCGCTACGGTTGCTTGGCTATCCGGATGTTCGGGTATACGACGGATCATGGGCACAATGGGGCGCATCAGACGAGTTGCCAATCGAGACACTGGCTGCATCGAAGCCGTGATTGAGGATCCGGCTGGCTCGACAGTTCGGCACGTCTACGACACGCGTGCGGGTACCTGGCGCACCTTTCCGCACCCATTCGCTCGTCGCCCCTGGCCGGCCAACTACGGGTTTCTCGTCGGCACGTACAATCCGTCTGACGATGACGCACTCGATGTCATCGTCCTTGCGAGCCGACCGTTCGTGACCGGCACGCGTCTGCTCGTGCGCCCGGTCGGGCTCCTGCGAAGACGGAACGGGGACGACAAGGTGCTGGCAGTGGCTTGCGCAGATCAGCGGTATGGAACGATCTGTCGGCTTGCCGAGGTGTCGAGGGAGGACATTGAGCGGATCTTGGCGTGGTTTGCCGATTGGGAAGCGGTACCGGAGCTCGCTGACGAGACCGCGGCATGGGAAGCGGTCGCGCTGGCGCGGCGAAATGAGGAGGAGCACGATCGATGAGCCGACCGCTGACGGTCTTGGTGACCGGCGGAGCCGGCTATGTTGGATCGTTTACTGTCCGAGCGCTCCAGGAAGCCGGTCATGAGGTCGTTGTGTTCGACAATCTTCGTCAGGGACATCGCGCGGCCGTTCAGGCACCGCTCGTCGTCGGGGAACTCGTCGATCGCGAAGCGGTTTTCGCCTGCTTTCGCCGCTGGCGATTTGACGCGGTCCTCCATCTCGCTGCCTATACCTCAGTCCGAGAGTCTGTCATTGATCCCAACAAGTACGTCGTTCACAACGTTGGTGGTGCCATCGTCCTCCTTGAGGCCTGTCTTGCTTATGGTGTCCCGCATGTTGTCTTCTCGTCCACTTCAGAAGTCTACGGCGAGGCACGCTATCTTCCGCTCGATGAGGAACACCCGACCGAACCGGCAAACCCGTATGGGGCCTCGAAGCTCCAGGTCGAGCAATACCTGCGTTGGTACGATGCTGCTTATGGACTGCGCTCCATCAGTCTCCGCTACTTCAACGCTGCCGGTGCGGCGTTAGATGGTTCCATGGGTGAAGACCATCGCCCTGAAGAGCACCTGATCCCGAATGCCATCCGCGGTGCACTCGGTCTCCAACCCTTCCGGCTGACCTCGCCCCTTGTTGAGACGCCGGACGGTACAACGATCCGAGACTACGTGCACGTTCTCGACTTGGCGGAGGCACACCTCTTAGCGCTGGAGGCGCTGCGGCGTGGCCACCACACTGATGTCATCAACCTGGGGAGTGGCGTCGGATATTCGACTCGCCAGATCGTGGAGCTCGTGCAGGAGATCACTGGCGTGCGCTTCCCGATCGAGCGGGGAGAGCCGCGTCCTGGTGAGCCACCGGTGAAGTACGCCAGTTATGCCAAGGCGGCACGTGTCCTCGGTTGGCGTCCGCGTTACGGGATTGAAGAGATTATCGCTTCAGCTGTCGCCTGGCACAGCCGCTTTCCGCACGGTTATCCCGACTGACCGGGTGCGCAGATGGGTATCCGTCTGACACGCCTCACAGTCCTTGGTTTCAAGAGCTTCGCTGACCCTGTTGAGCTCGTCTTCGACCGCGGTATTACCGCGATCGTTGGGCCGAATGGCTCGGGGAAGTCGAACCTGGCAGACGCCATCGCGTGGGTACTCGGCGAGCAGAGCGGCGCAGCGATGCGGAGTCGTCGTGCCGAGGACGTCATCTTCGCCGGCGGTCCCGGACGCGCGGCGCTCGGCATGGCCGAAGTGACGTTAGTCCTTGAGCAGGACGCGGAGGAGCTCGGACTTCCTTTCCACGAGGTCAGTCTGACTCGGCGCGTCTTTCGCGACGGCGAGAACCAGTACCTGATCAACGGCGCTCGGGCACGTCTCCGCGATGTGGCTCAGATCGCCGCTGCCCTTCGGGCCGAGTGGGTCATTGTCCGTCAGGGTGCGGTCGATGAAGTGCTCGACCAGCGCCCGAGCGAGCGTCGCGACTTCCTGGAGCATGCAGCTGGACTGGCGACTTTGCGCTTGCGTCAAGCCGAGGCACGCCAACGATTGACTGAGGCCGAGCAGCACGCGCAACGATTGGAAGACCTTCTACGGGAACTCGAACCGCACATTGCGACGCTGGCCGAGGCAGCCGAGCGTGCACGCGAGGCGCTGACCGTGCGCGAGGCGCTCCGAGAGACGACGCTGCATCTCTTTGCTGCACGTTGGCGGCGCGCCCGTGACGAGGCTGAACGTGCACGCTGTCGTGCTACGGAGTGTGAGCGTGCCTATGAAGATGCGGTCAGAACGGTACGACAGGCGCGGGAGTCACTGGAGCGCGCAGAAAGTGAATACCGCGCACTCGCTGCGCAGCGTGAGATGCTGGTCGAGCGTCGGCGAGTCCGGGTGCGCGAAGCTGAGGCCGCGGCGCACCGGGCTCAGGTGGCCCGAGAACGTGCTGCAGTGCTCACGCTCCAACTCGACTCACTTGACCGTGACACGGTCAGCACTCACCATGAGGCCGTTGCTCTGCAACAGGAACTCGAGCGCGTCGCAGCCCTGCACGCTGCGACAAATAACGAACTCGCTGCAGTAGAGTCGGCGCTCCAGCGAACCGAGGCTGCCGCAGCTGAACGCGCAAGCCGCGCCGCACAGCTTCGCCGTGACCTCAAAGAGCTTGAGCGTCAGCTCACCCAGTGCGAGCGCGAGCGTCAGCGCCTCGCGCGTGAGCGCGTGACACTGGCGGCGACGACCGAGGCGCGACGTCAGGAACTCGCGCAGCTGCGTGCCGCTGCGGTCGAGAGGGCTCGTGAGCGTACTGCTGCAGAACGCGAGCTGGTGACGCTCACGGCACGCGAGGCTGAACTGACCGAACAGCTCACCGAGGCAAAGCTGGAGGTCGAGCGCTGTTCCGCGCTGCTGAGGCAAACGGGCTCGAAGCTCGAGCGGCAAGCGCACGTCGTGCGTGAACTGGAGCGTGAGCTGATCTTGGCGCGCGCACGTCTCGACGCGTTGTCTCGAGCACTCGAAGGCGAGCTTATTGCCGGTGCGACGCGAGCCGTGCTCGCCGCAGCCCATCGTGGCCAGCTGAGTGGTGTCCTCGGGACGCTTGGTGCACTCATCGATGTTCCACCGGAACTCGAGCTTGCTGTCGAGGCTGCGCTCGGTGGGCACCTCCATGATGTCGTGGTGGAACGCTGGACTGATGCGGAGGCAGCCATTGCCTTTCTCAAAGAACACCGTGCTGGCCGGGTGACTTTCCATCCCCTCGACAGTGTCCGCACTTTTCCGCCAACCCGACTGCCGCTCGCCATAGGTGGACCTGGTGTCATCGGGGTGGCAGCGGAACTCGTGTCCGCTTCTCCAGCACTGCGCCCTGTCGTGCAGTCCTTGCTTGGGCGGGTCCTCGTTGTCACTGACCTCGCCACAACCCGGCGCTTGCTCCCGCAGCTTCCTCCTGGCTGGGTGATTGTTACGCGGGAGGGTGAACTTGCTCGTCCAAGCGGCTCAGTCACCGGTGGAGCAGCAAAGTCCCGCGAGCGAGGGGTTCTGTCTCTGGCTCGGGAACGCCGCGAACTCGCTGCTCGGTCAGAGCGTCTAGAGCAGCTGGTGGCTCAAGGGCGACAGGAGCTCGAGTCCACGCGCGTCGAGTACGAGCAGGCGCGAATAACGGCGGACGAGGCGCAGCGCAAACTGCGTGCGCTCGAGACAGCCCATGCCGAACTCCTCGCAGAGCGGCAGCGGGCAGAACGAGCGTTGACGATGCTCGTCGAAACGCAAGCCCGTGAGACACAGGCCATCGCGCATCTCGAGCGTCTTCTCACCGAGGCAGAAGAGCAAGAACGAGCGCTCGCTGCCCAAGAGGCAGAATGGGAGTCAGCTCATCACAAGATCGAGGGGCAGCGGGCGCGACTCGTCGATGAACTGGCTGCACTCGAGCGAGCTGATCCAGAGCGAGAACGACTGGCTGCTCGTGTCGCTGTCCTGCGTGAGCGTACTCATGCCCTCGAACGGGAACGAGCTCAGCTTGAACGCCAGTTGGAGCGGCTTCAACAGCGGGTCGCAGAGTTGGCAAGTCGCCGGGCGCAACTGGCTGCCGACTATGAGCGGGCGCTCGCAGAGGCCGAACGAGCCGAGTCTGAAGCGGCGTCGCTTTCTGCAGCGGTTTCGGAGCTCGAACGGGAGGAAGTGGCTGTCGCAACGGCGCTCGAGGAACGGGCGCGTTGTCTCAGCGCTGCACGCAGCGCGCTGGCAACGGCCGAGGAGTATCTGCGACAGACAGAACGGGAGCGAGCTGCGGTGCGGGCCACGCTGGAACGTGCCGAAGAACTCCAGCAGGCAGTGCTGGAGAGTGCGGCTTGGGAACTCAGCGGTGCGCGAGAGGTCGAGGGGTTGTCGGAGACGTTGGCTCAGTTGGCCGAGCAGGTCAGCGAGCCGTCAGAGCGACTCGAGCGTCGAATCGTGGATCTGCGGCGGCGCTGGCAGGAGCTGAGCCGCTTCGGTGAGGCAGCGATCGCGCAGTACGAGGCCGAACGGGCGCGGTACGAGTCGCTCCGATCGGAACTCCAAGACGTGCGGGCGACGGTACAGACGCTGCGCACACTTCTTGCTGAACTCGACCGACAGATCGAGCGTAGCTTCGCACGGTCACTCCGAACGCTTGACCGCGCGTTTGCGGCGACGTTCAGTGAGCTCTTCGGTGGAGGCCGGGCACGGCTGATCGCGCGTGACGGAACCGGCTCTATCGAAGGGGTGGAACTCGTTGTCCAACCGGCTGGGAAGCGCGTTCGTTCTGTGCAGCAATTGAGTGGTGGTGAGCGCGCACTGACCGCGGTGGCGCTTCGCTTTGCGCTGCTGGAGTCGAGCCCGCTGCCGTTCTGTGTCCTCGACGAGGTCGACGCTGCACTTGATGAGGCGAACGTGCTGCGCTTCCGAGCGGTGCTGGAACGTCTTGCTGAACGGACGCAGTTTCTTGTCATCACGCACAACCGTGCAACGATCGAAGCAGCAGGAACCCTCTATGGTGTCACGATGGGAGAGGATGGTGCCTCGCGGGTGGTCTCGCTCCGTCTGGCCGACTACGCGGCGGAGTGAGGTCAAGCGAGGTCGAGCGGCCAGATTGGCCGGCGGATGTTGCGGAAGGGAAGACGAGTAAGGTCGCTCCCTGTGATCCCTGGGCCTTCCACGAGCACTACCCGCTCAGCAATCGGCTCGAAGGCTGCGCGAAAGTGTCCCTTGCCCTTCAGTGCGAGGATGCGTTGCTCGGTCGGCTCAATCCCGTGCGATCGAAAGACATTGAGATCAATCGGAGACTCGGCACGCTCCGTCACAATGACGGCGATTCCCTCGACCTCGAGCACAACCGTTCGGCCGAGATCCACCGTCACTCCAGCGTGCATCGGGCCGGCATTCACATACCGACCGTCCGAGAGCAGCCGGACCACTCCCCGGACGGCCAACGGTGGACCATGCAAGTTGTCGGTCTTCCCACCGAGCAAGACGTCCACCGTCGCGCGCACGCCCGCCTGACAGCAGTAGGCCACGACCTCAGGGTCTCGCACCAGCGCGAGAGCAGCTGGTCGTGCCTCTTGCCGGAGCAAGAAGCGCAGGAGCTCTACGCTGTCGCCCGGACCGCCAGTCCAAGGGTTGTCGGCGATATCAACCAGCACGAGTGGCCCACGCTCGATCGCACGGATTGCTGCAGCTGCTTCGTCCCACGTTGCCACTCCGCCGAGAAAGCCATGGCGGAGCTCCCAAGCGAGCGCGGCCAACTCGTCAGCGAGCTGTCGCGCGAGTGCTGGATCCCCATCGGTTGTGACCAAGATACTCAACCCGGCTTCCGGAACATCGGCGGGCGGGAAACCGCCGGCAATCGTCACGTCCAGCACACGCGGATCATCTTCCATCGCCTCAGCTCGGTCGAGAAGCGTGCGCATTGGTGGGCGATCGGTCGTCATCCGTTGGGACGTCGGCAGCATCGGCGGCTTGACCAACACGGCGGTCGGATGAACGTCACCACGAAGCAAGCGAAAGAGAAGCTGACCAGCTTGCTGTCCGCGCTCTCGCTGATCAACATGCGGGTAGGTATGGTAACCAAGGAGGATGTCGGCCTGCTCGACCATGAGAGGGCTGATATTGGCGTGCAGGTCGAGTACTGCAACGATCGGAACGCGTGGCCCAACCAGCGCCCGCACCCGACGGAGAAGTTCTCCATCGCCGTCGGATACGTGTTCGGCGACCATCGCGCCGTGCAGTGACAGCAGGATGCCGTCGAGCGGCTGCGCACGCTCAATGTCCGCGAGAAGTTCTGCGACAAGTGTCTCGTATGCTTCACGTGTGACTTTTCCCGCGGGCGTGATCCACACGGAAAGCAAGGGCAGGAGCTCCAGTCCCAGTTCTGCGGCAGCGTCAATGAAGCCAGCGAGCACTGTCGCGGTGTCGCGTGCCTGTTCAAGGACGGCAGCTCCGCGGGCAATCCCGCAACGCTCGATGAAGGCTAGGTCGACCGGCACGCTGGAAAAGGAGTTTGTCTCGTGAGAGAGTTCAGCGATCGCGATGCGCAGGCGAGCCATACTTCCTCACCCGGCGAATGGTGGGAGCCCCAGCAGTTGCCGTGCCTCGCTCGGCGTCGCAGGTTCGCGGCCGAGTTCGCGGGCGATGCGAACGATCCGGGCCACAAGCGGTGCGTTTCCCTCGGCGAGGACGCGGTAGGAATAGTAGATGTTGTCTTCGAGTCCCGTTCGCACGTGCCCGCCCATCACTAAGGCCGCCACGTTCATTGGCAACTGGTGTCGGCCGATTGCACAGACTGACCAGAGCGAGCCTGCTGGTAGTTGTCGCACCATATGTGCAAGTTGCTCGACCGTCGCTGGTGCTCCACCACGAACGCCCAGCACCATCTGGAACCAATAGGGAGGCTGGATCAGTCCGCGCTCGATGAAACGTTTGGCCGTTTCGATGAACCCGCTATCGAAGCATTCAATTTCCGGCTTGACGCCGTGTGCCTGCATTTCCTGGGCGAGTGCTTCCAGGAACTGTGGCGAGTTGACGAAGACGCGGTCGCCGAAGTTGACCGATCCGGCGTCGAAGGAGGCGATCTCCGGGCGCAAGCGCACCGGCGCGATCCGTTCCTCGTCCGGAACGATACCCGCGCCTCCGCCGGTCGAGAAATTGAGCACGATGTCACAGCCCTCCGCGCGAATGAGGTCGCGCACGCGTGCGTAGCGTGCGGGATCACTCGTCACACGGCCTTGTTCGTCACGGACATGGATATGGACGATCGCGGCACCCTCACGCCAGCAACGGATCGCCTCGGCCGCGATCTCCTCTTCGGTAATCGGGACGTAGGGTGTCTGCTCTCGTGTCGTCCAGCTGCCAGTCGTCGCGACCGAGATGATCACCTTATCCATAGCTTGCCTCCTTGGTCACGCGAGCGGGATCCGCTCGAAGGCGACACGGCAAGGCGCTCCAGGGGCGACCCAGAGTTCTCGCCTCGTCACGTCGATCACGAGCCCGGCGATCGTCCGGCTTGCATGATCCGCTGCTGGGTCGAGGTGCTTGCAGAGAGCGTTCGGCTGATTGGCGTGGTCGCGGAGCAGTGCCTGAAGTGTCTCAACAGTGTGTTGGCCTGCAGCCAGTGTCAGCAAGCGCTGCGCACGATTGCGTCGAAGTTGGGAATCGAGTGTGTCGCCCTCCTCCAGGCTGCGTAGTTCTGGGGCGAGGACGTGATTCGCGTGCGAGAACGGCTTGTTCCCTACATAGTGAAGCGCGTAATGTCGTCCAGTGACCTCGATGTCGTAGATCTCTCCATCAGCGGTTGCGATGAGGTGGTTGTTCCCATTGGCACGCTCTGGTAGGAGCGCGGCCTGGATTGCTCCGGCCAGTGTCGAGGCGCGCAGTACCTCACGGTAGAGGAACAACTTTGGAACCCCAATCCGGATGTCTGTTACCTGCAACGCGTTGCCCGTCGAGCCGATCCCGACCTCGTTGACACCCTGATATAAGAAGAGGCCGCCGTAGGCAAAGGCAACAAAGGCCGGCTCATCCGCTGGTCGCACGCGAACCACATAGACTCGTTCGTGGCGGCAGGGAAGAGCGTCCTCGTTGTGGGCGAGGAGCACACTGCCGTCATTCGACGCTTCTGCTGGGACGGCAAGACTGGTGCACCCCTCTTCCATGCGGATACGGCGGGCCAGGAACAGCGTCTCCTGGAGCGCGTTCAGGCTAACGAGCGCATCGACATCCACACCGGCAGCGCGTGCAAGCGCAGCGAGTTCCTCGGCAGTCTTTGGTAGGTTCCCCTCGAGGTCGTCACGGAGACGTCGAGCCAGATCGAGCGCCAGATCCCAGGAGATCCCGCGCCTTGCGAGTTCCTGGCGATGCCGCGTGATTGCCTCAGGCAGTATCACCTCAAGAGCGCGGCCGATTGTCTCGCCAATTGCCGCTGGTGAGCCGCTCGCCTCGATGACTTGGACCGAGGACATCGTCACCCGTCTCCTGTCAGGGCCTGCTCACGTGCTCGTCGAGCCTGAGCAGGATCCCAGTAGGCTGGTTGTCGGCTGATCCGCTCTTGGCCACCCATGTATGGTCGGAGCACGGCAGGGATCTCGATCGATCCATCCGGCTGCTGATAGTTCTCCATGATCGCGATGAGCGTGCGCGGGAGTGCCAACCCGGAACCGTTCAAGGTATGGACAAACTGCGGCCGCGCACCTTCGCTCGGTCGGAAACGGATGTTGGCGCGGCGTGCCTGGAAGTCGCGGAAGTTCGAGCAGGACGACACTTCAAGCCACTCCTGGGAGCCGGGTGCCCAGACTTCCAGGTCGAACTTCTTGGCAGCAGTGAATGACAGGTCGCCGGTACACATCTGAACGACGCGATAGGGTAACTCGAGGTGACGCAGTACATCCTCAGCATCTGCGACCAGCCGCTGCAACTCCTCGTCCGAGCGTTCTGGCTCAACAAACTTGACCATTTCGACTTTCTCGAACTGGTGCACGCGCTTGATGCCGCGCACATCACGGCCAGCGGAGACCTTTTCTTTGCGGAAGCACGGAGTCGCGGCCACAAGATAGATCGGCAATGAGCCAGGTGGCAGGATCTCATCACGGAAGAGGTTCGTGACCGGCACTTCCGCTGTCGGAATCAGCCAGAGGTCGGTTTCTTCGTCGTGGTAGAGGTTATCTCCAAATTTCGGGAGGTTTCCGGTGCCGATCATTGCCTCACGCCGTACGAGGAATGGTGGGTAGACCTCAAGATACCCGTGCTTGGTGACATGCAAGTCGATCATCCAGGTGATGAGCGCCCGCTGCAGCCGGGCCAGGTCTCCCCGTAGGACGTAGAAGCGGCTGCCAGCGATCTTGACCCCTCGTTCGAAGTCGATCAACCCAAGTTCCTCGGCCAGTTCCCAGTGCGGCTTGACCGGGAAGTCGAACTGGCGCGGTTCGCCCCAATGGCGAACAACCACGTTGAAGCTTTCATCTGGCCCGACCGGGACATCAGGGTCAGGTAAGTTCGGTACCTCAAGCAAGAGCGCTTGGAGTCGCTCCTCGACCGCTGCAAGCTCGCGGTCTAGTTCCTCGATGCGGTCACCAAGCGCCCGCATTGCGGCAATCGCTGCCTCCCGCTCTGGGCCGGGTGAGAGTCCAGCGATGCGCCGTGACTCCGCGTTCCGTTGCGCTTTGAGCTGCTCCACCTCGGCGACGAGCCTTCGGCGTCGTTCATCGAGTTCAAGGATCTCGTCGATCGGCGCCTCGGTGTTCAGCTTCCGCAGCGCCTCGCGGATCATCTCCGGATGCTCGCGAATAAGCCTGAGGTCGAGCATGTCTCCCCCTTCGGCAGTGTGTCTCGCACGAGCATGGATCGCCCGCGCGATCGTTCGAGTTATCGACTGCGCTGGCCCTTGACGTCAAGATCGGGGAGGAATTTCAGCCAGCTCTCGTGTACCGGTGAGCGGAGCACGCGTTGGACGAGGTAGTACCGTCCTGGGCGCGGCTCGAAAGGCTGGCGCAAGAGTTGCATTCGCGCTTCGGCGAGCGACTTGCCTCCCTTGCGATGGTTGCAGGTCCGGCAGGCACTGACGACGTTCTCCCAGGTGTGCGGACCGCCGCGGGAACGCGGCACGACATGGTCGATCGTCAGGTCATGGGTGCGTACGCCGCAGTACTGGCAGGTGTAGTTATCGCGGAGAAAGACCTCGCGGCGGCAGAGTTTCACGCGCACCGGGGGACGCTTGACCAGGCTCAGGAGGCGGATGACAGACGGCGCAGGGAAGCGCCGTTGTGCCGAGGCCACCTCATGCTCGTAGGTCTCCAGGATCTCTGCCTTGCCGGAGAGCCAGAGGACGAGCGCCCGACGCACCGTTGCGACATGCAGTGGCTCGTAGTTTTGGTTGAGAACGAGGACTGGTCGGTGGCCATTGAGGGACACAAGGCCATTACCCTGGGAAGAGAACTCCAAGGCTACGTGACCGTTGTCGCGTTGGAGAGGATCGGTGTCCGACACGTCTACGTTCCGTTCGACCGTGTTGCAGATTGCCGGTGCTGGTCGTGCCCGCCGCATCGAACCAGCACTGCGCCCAACGATGGGTCGCTTTCAATCATACCGAGCGCAAGCGCTGTCGGCCATGTATGAGAAGGCGGGGGAGTGCTGTACCTTCTTGCAGCGCGATTCACTCAGCACTCGAGTTACCATGCCGGGAAGACGGACGTCTGGTGCCGACATTGGTCCTACTGTCTGAGGGAAGCCACTGCAGGTAATACCCGCCGCAACGCTTGTCCAGTGTAGGAGTGCTCGACAGCCGCCAGCTCCTCCGGCGTTCCAGTAGCGACGACGTACCCACCAGCTGCACCACCCTCCGGACCGAGGTCGATGACGTAGTCCGCGCACTTGATCACGTCGAGATTATGCTCGATCACGATGACCGTGTTTCCCGCATCGGTTAGCCGCTGAAGGACCGCGAGGAGCCGCTCGATGTCGGCGAAGTGCAGCCCGGTCGTCGGCTCGTCCAGGATATAGAGGGTACGGCCGGTTGCCCGGCGGCTAAGCTCCGTCGCCAGTTTTACCCGTTGCGCTTCTCCTCCGGAGAGCGTTGTGGCAGGCTGTCCCAGCTTGATATAGCCGAGCCCGACGTCCGAGAGTGTCTGCAGTTTGGCGCGGATTGCCGGGAATGCCTCGAAGAAGACAAGTGCCTCGTCGACCGTCATGTCCAGGACGTCGGCGATGCTTTTGCCGCGATACGTGATCTCCAGCGCTTCGCGGTTATAGCGCCGGCCATGACAGACCTCACAGGGGACATAGACGTCAGGCAGAAACTGCATCGAAATTTGAATGACACCTTGTCCCTCGCAGGCCTCGCAGCGTCCCCCCTTCACGTTGAACGAGAAGCGGCCTGGTGCATAGCCGCGCGCCTTTGCCTCTGGCAGCGAGGCATAGAGTTCGCGAATCGGTGTGAAGGCGCCGGTGTACGTCGCTGGATTCGAGCGAGGCGTCCGCCCAATCGGACTTTGGTCGATATTGACCACCTTGTCGATATGCTCGATCCCCTCGATTGCATCATGCGCTCCTGGCCGCTCCTTGGCGCGGTAGAAGAGTTGGGCAAGTCGTCGGTAGAGCGTGTCAACGACCAGCGTACTCTTCCCAGATCCCGAAACACCAGTGACGCAAATGAAGCAACCGAGGGGGAAGGCCACGTCGATGTTCTTCAGGTTGTTCTCTCGGGCACCTCGAACGACAAGCCACTTGCCGTTACCCGGACGTCGTCGCTCGGGTACTGCGATTCGGCGGGCACCGCTCAGGTACTGTCCGGTGATCGACTCTGGCGTGTTGACGATCACCTCCAGCGGACCGGCCGCGACAACCCGGCCCCCGTGCTCTCCTGCACCCGGTCCGATGTCGATGATCCAGTCGGCTGCCCGGATTGTCTCCTCGTCGTGTTCGACGACGATCACCGTGTTCCCAAGGTCGCGCAGGCGCAGCAGTGTCCGGATAAGCCGCCCATTGTCGCGCGGGTGCAGTCCGATACTTGGCTCGTCCAGCACGTAGAGCACGCCCATCAGACGACTGCCAATCTGCGTCGCCAGCCGGATCCGCTGCGCTTCGCCACCGGAGAGCGTCGCAGTCGGACGGTCGAGCGTTAAGTAGTCGAGTCCAACGTCGACCAAAAAGCTCAGCCGTTCGCGGATCTCCTTCAGAATCTGATGGGCAATCCGTCGCTCTCGTTCAGTGAGTGGCGTCCGTGTCTCGTCAGCGAGCTCGTCAAAGAACGCGAGCGCCTCCCCAATCGCCATCCGTGTGACTTCGACGATGGACCGGCCAGCTACCGTCACCGCCCGGCTCTCCGGTCGCAGTCGCGACCCCCCACACTCCGGACACGGATAGGCTGCCATGTATTGCTCGATCTCAGCGCGGACGTAGTCCGAGTTCGTGCTCGCGTAGCGGCGACGCAGGCTCGGGATGACTCCTTCAAAGGTCGCGACGTATGTCCGTTCACGGCCGCTCTTCCCGGCGTAGCGGAGGGAGACCGGGCGTCCGCCGTCACCATACAGGATGAGGTGCTTGATACGTTCGGGGAGTTCGCGCCAGGGAACGTCAGTGCGGAACCCTTCTGTGCGCGCTAATGCGCGCAAGAGGGCAAGGTACCACTCGTTACTCTCGCGCCCTTCCTTGAACCACGGGGCGATCGCTCCCTCTTCCAGTGAGCGATCAGGATCGGGAATGATGAGATCGGGATCGAACTCCAGCTTGCTGCCGAGCCCGTCACAGGCCGGACAGGCGCCATGGGGACTATTGAACGAGAAGCTCCGCGGCTCCAGTTCTGGCAAACTGATGCCGCAGACGACACACGCGTTCCGCTCCGAAAAGACAATCGGCTCCCCTTCAAGCGGCTGGACGATTGCAATGCCGCCGCCGAGCTTGACCGCCGTCTCCAGTGCCTCGACGACGCGAAGGTGGAAAGCGTGCGCGTCGTCCGGCTCACGTGCCCGCACGATCAAGCGGTCAACGACGACCTCGATCGTATGCCTCTTCGTCTTGGCCAGCGTGATCGGCTCCTCCAAGTCACGAAGTTCCCCGTCGATGCGCACACGGGTAAAGCCGGCACGACGGAGCTCCTCGAGGACGCCCTGATGCTCGCCCTTGCGGTCCTTCACCACCGGTGCGAGGACGAAGAATCGAGTGCCCTCGGGGAGCGCCTCGACTTGTTCGGCCATCTGCTGGACAGTTTGGGCTTGGATCGGCCGCCCGCACTGAGGGCAGTGTGGCTTGCCGATGCGAGCGTAGAGGAGCCGCAGGTAGTCGTAAATCTCCGTTTGTGTCCCAACAGTTGAACGCGGGTTGTGACTCGCGGCCTTCTGGTCAATGGAGATCGCCGGCGAAAGTCCCTCGATCTGATCGACGTCCGGTTTCTCCATCAGACCGAGGAACTGGCGAGCGTATGCGGAGAGCGATTCAACGTAGCGGCGCTGCCCCTCGGCGTAGATGGTGTCGAAGGCAAGGCTCGACTTGCCGGAGCCCGAAAGCCCCGTGATGACCACCAGCTTGTCGCGAGGGATCTCGACGTCAATGTTTTTGAGGTTGTGCTCGCGAGCGCCGCGGACGATGATCTTGTCGCTGGCCATGGAACTCCCCCGCCCGTGTCCGGACACGGGCACCGGACTATTGTAGCAGTGGGTGGGACACGCGTTTGACCGACTGGCACGGGTGGGTCGTTCGTCTAGGAATGAGCAGGATGTACTCACACGTCAACTGGCGATTGGCAATAAGCATTGCTGTGGGGCTTCTGGGAGCAGCGAGTGCGCTCGCGTTCGTCTGGCTGCTCGTCGTCCTCCGCGATCTGGTCGTGCTCGGTTTCCTCTCCTTGCTCGTCGCCGCGACACTCAGCCGGCCGGTGGCCTGGCTGGAGCGGCATCGCGTTCCTTCGGGGGTTGCCGTGTTGCTCGTCTTCATTTTGGTTGGATCTGTGGCGGTAGCACTCGCGTTCCTCATTGTGCCGCCGCTCGTCGTCCAGGCGCTCGGGTTGCGTAACGAACTCCCCGTGCTGGTGCAGCACCTCGAGCGCCTGCGCGCACTCTACGAGGAAATCCGTACGACCTATCCGGAACTTGTGCCGCTCGAGCCGCAGCTGGAAGCGACGATCGCGCAGGCACTCTCTGGGCTCGCACGTTGGCTGATGCTGCTTCCACAGCGTGTTTTCGCGACATTGCTTGATCTGGTGGCGGTCATCGCGCTGAGCAGCATGATTGTTGTACATCGGCGGCGCCTCCTCGCTACGCTCCTCGCCATTTCGCCACCGGCGCAGCGCGAGACAGTCGCTGCTGTGGCTGTGGAACTCTGGCGCCGACTCGGCTCGTACATCGGGGCGAAACTGACGGTGATGGGGATCGTCGGTGGAGCCACGGCGCTGGCCCTGTGGCCGCTTGGTGTTCCCTCTCCCTTGCTCCTCGGGCTTGTCGTCGCGCTTGGTGAACTAATTCCTCGCATCGGTCCTTGGCTAGCGCGGCTGCCACTCTTCACGATCGCTGCTCTTGTTGGATGGGTGCCCCTGGTGATAACGGTGATTATGTCGGTCGTCATCCAGAACCTCAAAGGGCTGGTGATTGCGCCCTTGGTCGAAGGCGAGCGTCTAGACGTCCATCCACTCGTCGCGCTTCTCGCTGTTCTGGCCGGTGCGGAGCTCTTCGGTGTCGCCGGAGCTGCGTTGGCGCTGCCAGCCGCGGCAGCGCTGGATGTGATCGCCGACCAGGTCGTTGTACCTCGGCTGCGGCGGTGGAGCGAAAGCGCAGGAGCCCAGGCGTCTTGCGAGCGTAGCCAGGAGACTACCAATTGAAGCAGAGACCGCTCTTGTAAAAGGGGCACCGGCAGTCGCCGGTGCCCCGTGCTGAGAGTGGACGAGCTACCGATACTGATCACGGCGTCCAACTCATCGTCTGACTTACCTGTGGCTCGCCCGGATCACAAGTTGTACTGATATTGCGATCCCAGCAGACGGTCACAGGAACCGTGGTGTTCGTGCCCCAGATCTCGACTGTGGCGATACCGAACATCGTGGTTGTGACAACGTCTTGATTCGGGTTGCCATTGATCATCAGCCCTGGACCGCTGACGATCAACTGCTGTGCTGGGAGTTGCACGCCGTTCTCATCCGCGGTCTGGGCCACGATGAAGGTGCGCACACCGTTCTTCAAGCCTGGGCCAGGACCAAAGTCGACGCGCAGTACCTGGTCAGCGGTAGCCACGTTGAAGGCTGCCGAGCCATCTGCCTGCACGTCGTAGTTCACGTTGTTGGTGATGGCCACAACTTGCCCACTGCCAAACGCATGGGTCACCCGCACCTGCCCCTGGAAGTCGTTCGGCAGCGTGCCGTAGTTGGGTGCGTAGACGGTGAAGGCCCCATGCGGTGCGATGCCAGCGAGCGTGAGCGTGGAGGGTGGCTGAGCAGTTCCGCTGGTGTCGAAGAAGTCGACATTGACCGTCGCTGGCGTTGTGCCGCTGATGTTAAAGAGCTGGACACCGCTGTTGTCGTTGCTACTAATGCCTTGCTTCTGGTAGAGCGGCACGCGGAGTACGGGCGCGCTGACCGGGTCATTGATTCCCATTGATGTCAAAGCTTGCCCGACGTCTTGTCCACCACCGGTGTACTTGACGGCATCAACCGAGACAACGATTGGAGTGTTGCTCGTCACCACGGCTTGCGCCAGTTGACCACCGGTTCCGGTGAGGTAATCGAAGTTCATACTGTTCCCTGGCACAGCGAGATTCGTTGTGGCGATGAGGCCGCCGGTCGTACTGTAGTAGTTAATCGTGACGTTTGCTGGTCCACCACCGGCGTTCGTCACCGCGATTCCCGTATTCCAGTCAAAGTAGGCCTGGAAGACGAGCGGGATGTACACCGTCGTGCTCAAGCTGGTCACAGGCAGTGCTACATTCGTCAGAGCCATATTCACGGGTGTGCCGGATGGCTGGGTCGGCTTCACGCGGTCGACGGACGCTGCCAAGAAGCAGCCTGGCCCCTGGATGCGTGCGGTGCCGAGCCAGCCCGTTGGCAATCCAGCAGCAAGCAGGTCGACGTTCCAGGTTGCTCCGGCAGCGATCGACTGGGACAGGAGGTGTGTCTGCGCACCGCTTGGATGCTGGTAGAAGCGAGCGGTCGCTGCGCAGGGGCCACCGCCGAAGTTGGTAATGTGGATGACGGTCTTCCAACCGCTGTAGTTGGCTTGAGCGATCGGTACAGCCAGGTCATTCCCCAATCCCTGCTGCTGGCTCAGGCCGCTATAGCCACTGACCATGAGGTGGCTGTTGCTGGTGCGGCCGTTTGTCGATGGGGCAGGAGCAACCAACTTCACGGCGACGCTGATGCGAGCTGGCCGACAGGGGAAGTCGTAGGTGACGATGGCCTGATACGTCGAGTTAATCGCCGGTTCGGCTCCGCCTGGAGCCCAGCTGATGTTGAGCGTTGTCCCGACCTGGCTCCAGGTGTAATCAGCCGGGTTTTGATACCAGGTTGTTCCCTGACTGACCGAGACATTTGTCACGTTGATGCCACCCGGCACGGTGAGCGTGATGGTGTCGGCTGAGTTGGCTGGTGCATGGCGCGTCACCGTGAACTGCTGGACAGCTTGGCTGGCACAGGCGCCTGCCTCGCGACCGAAAAGCAGCAGCCCACCGCCGGGGTTTGTGCCAAAGAGGGAGGCAGCGGCAAGTGCGGTCGCGCCGTTCCCTGGAATGTTCACCGTGGTGATCGGTGTGCCATCAGCTTTGGCAATATCGACCGCAATGGCAAAGGAACTCGCGTTGGCGATCTGCACCACGCCATGCCACGGACCGGTCCCAGCCAGGAGCTCGTTGTTCGGCACGTAGGGAATGATCAGCTGGTCGTTCACTTGCCATGCGCTGCTGACCGGGGTCATCGGTGTCCAGAGGGCCGCTGCTGGTGCCAGCTGAGCGGCAAAGACGGTGGCAGCGAGCGCAAGTGCCAGGAGGAGTCGTATGGTTCGCTGTAGCATCGTCCGTCCCCCTTCTGTGTCACGTCCGGTACCCACCCGGCAATGAGAATGAGTACTTGCCCGCTGTTGGTTGTCCCACCTCCTTCCTGCAAGATCTTTCGGTAGTCCAATGCGCCTCACGACGGCTTGCGTGTCCTACTTCATGCTCTTCAAGTCACTTCACGGCATCCCTAATATTCCCACTTCGTACAACATGCGTCAAATATGGGAGATTCCGGCATGTATCGGCACGAGTCTGATCGATCACCGGTGCTACGAGGGCTGGCCCTCTTCGTGTTGCCATGACACACATCTAGTTCCCCTGCGGATTCTTGGTGCATTGCGTCGTCTCCTTTTCGTCATGATCAGGTACTTGCTGCGCCGAGAACCAAAAGGTCTATTCTTGCGAGTGTGCCGCGTGGTGTGTTCTCCCGCTTACGTTGTGCCTCTCTCCACTCTCTGGAACGTGGAAGCCCGCCCCGGTGTTACATCACCTGGGGCGGGCTGGGCGGTGAAAGTGACCAACGGTTTCAGCGCACCAGGAGCAACATCGGGTGCTCAAGCAGGTGCCGCACGGCTTCGAGGAAGCGTGCCGCTGTCGCACCGTCGGCGACTCGGTGATCAGTGGAAAGTGTCATCCGCATGCGGCGCACGGGAACCGGCTCGTCGCTCCCCTCCCGGTAGACCGGTTCGCGCACGATGCTTCCGACAGCGAGAATCGCAGCCTGTGGTGGGTTGATGATGGCGGTAAAGTGCTCCACGAGGCCAAACATACCGAGGTTAGAAATGGTAAAGGTGCCGCCCTGATACTCCTCGGGCCGGAGGCGCTCTTCTCGTGCACGGGCAATCAAGTCTTTCGTGAGGCGTGCGATCTCCCCGAGCGGCTTGTGGTCAGCGTCGGGAATGAACGGCGCAATGAGACCGTGTTCGGTTGCAACAGCGATATTGATGTCGATCCGCTTGTAGATGCGGAGCTGGTTGGGCGGGACAAAGCTGGCATTAAGCGTCGGAAAGTCGCGGAGTGCTAGCGCACAGGCTTTGATCAAGAGATCGGTCACCGAGACCCGTTCCTCTTCTGGTACCTGTGCGTTGATCTGCTCCCGCAAGCTCAGGAGCTCGTCGACCTCGGCGACTGTGGTGACAAAGAAGTGCGGAGCCTGTTGGAAGCTCTCGGCCATGCGCCGAGCGATCGTCTGGCGCATGCGGCTGAGTTCGACAAGTTCGAACTCCGGCAAACCTGGTGGTGCGGGTGGTGCAGCCGGTGGTGCGGCAGGCGGTGCAGGTGGGGCGGCTGGTGGTGGCGGCGGTGGGGCAGCTGGCGGTGCAGCTGGAAGTTCTGGTGCCACCGGAGCGCGCGGTGCAGCAAGAAGCGCCAGGATGTCTTCCTTGACAATGCGCCCACCGGGACCGCTGCCGCGCACTTTCGAGAGATCAATGCCATGCTCGGCTGCGAGCCTCCGGACGAGCGGTGAGGCACGGATCCGTTCACCGGGTACGGGGACCGCTTCCTCCGGAGGTGCCACGGTCGCACTGGGGGGTGGCGGAGCTGCTGGTGCGGCGGGTGCGGCAGCACCGACGGCTGCTCCGGCCGGTACCGCTTCCTCTTCGAGCTTCTCCCCCGGTTCTCCGATGATCGCGATCGGCTGGCCGACCGGAACCGTTTCCCCTTCTTTGGCAACGAGTTTCAAGATAACGCCTGAGGCGAACGATTCAATTTCAAGATTGACCTTGTCGGTCTCGATCTCGGCGATCGGCTCGCCGCGCTCAACCCGATCGCCCTCGTGCTTAAGCCAGCGGAGTATTGTGCCTTCTTTCATGTCATACCCCATCTGGGGCATGACAAGCGGTCGTGCCATCTGGTTCCCTCCGTCCCCAGGTAGCTGGCGCTAGCGAGCTACTGGCGCCGGCAGGCGCTGATAGAGCACCTCCCGCACCGCTTCAATAACTCGATCCTTGTTCGGTACCACAAGACGCTCCAAATTGCGGGCGTACGGCATCGGTACCTCGACGCTCGCCACGCGCAGGATCGGGGCATCGAGGTAATCGAGCGCTCGCTCTTGAACCGCAGCTGCGATCTCGGCACCAACACCGAAGGATTTCCATCCTTCCTCGACGATCACGAGGCGGTTCGTCTTCTGCACCGAGCGGACGATCGTCTCAATGTCGAGCGGGCGTAATACCCGTAGGTCGATGACCTCACACTCGATCCCCGCCCGGGCGAGTTCCTCGGCTGCCCCGAGCGCGAGGTAGTATCCGCGCAGCCAGGAGACGATCGTCACGTCCTGGCCTTCGCGTCGGACTTCGGCCCCTTCCAGCGGCAGGACGAAGTCTTCTCCGTCCGGCACCTCACCGCGATTGCGATAGATGAGCGAGTGCTCGATGAAGATAACCGGGTCATTGCCACGGATGGCTGCCTTGAGGAACCCTTTGGCGTCCTTCGGAACGGCCGGTGCCACGACACGAAGCCCCGGGACGTAAGCGAAGTAGTTCTCAAAGAACTGCGAGTGCGTCGCGGCGAGCTGCCCGAAGCCCTCGACTGTCCGTACCACTACCGGCGCGGTGAACTGCCCGTTGAACATATAGTAGATCTTCGCCAGATGGTTCACAATCTGGTCCATGGCCAGGAGGGAGAAGTTGATGGTCATGAGCTCGACGACTGGTCGCAGCCCACCGATGGCAGCTCCGATGCCCAATCCGACGATACCGAGCTCAGCGATCGGTGTATCACGGACGCGTTCCGGACCAAACTCCTGAAGAAAGCCTCGCGTGACGGCGTACGATCCGCCGTACGCTCCAATATCCTCACCCATCAGGAAGACGCGCTCGTCGCGGTACATCTCCTCTCGCAACGCCTCGCGCAGCGCGTCGCGGTATGTGATTTCGCGTGCCATCCTCTACCCCTCTCTAGCGAACCGTGATCGGGTCGGCATAGACAAACTGGGTGAGCGTCGCGGGATCGGGTTCTGGACTCTCATCGGCGAACCGCACTGCTTCGGCGACTGCTTCCTCAACAGCTCGATCGAGCGCTGCGAGTTCCTCGATGGTTGCCACGTTGTGCGTTAGGAGCTGCTCGCGCAAGCGCGTGATCGGGTCACGGTGTCGTCGCCACTCCTCGACTTCTTCCTTGGAGCGATAGGTCTCGGGGTCGGCCATCGAATGGCCGCGATACCGGTAGGTCAGGGCTTCGAGAAAGTAGGGGCCGTTGCCGCTGCGGCAGTGGTCGAGCGCCCGCTTGGTTGCCTCGTAGACGGCAATGACATCCTGTCCGTCCACTTGCTCCGCCGGGATGTCGTAGGCACAAGCCTTGCGATACATCTCGCGAACCGCTGAAGCATATTGCACTGCCGTACCCATGCCATACTGGTTGTTCTCACAGAGGAAGAGGACGGGGAGTTTCCAGAGCGCGGCGAAGTTGAGCGCCTCGTGGAAGGCCCCATTGTTGGTCGCACCGTCACCGAAGATTGCGACGGCGACCCGACGCTGGTTCAAGTACTTGCTGGCCAGCCCAAGCCCTGCGGCAATCGGTAGCAAACCTGCCACAATGGCGTAGCCGCCCCAAAAGTGTTTCGAGGCATCAGCGAAGTGCATCGATCCGCCACGACCCCCAACGAGTCCAGTTGCCTTGCCAAAGAGCTCGGCCATACAACGGCGTGGATCAAGTCCCAGCGCCAGTGCATATCCGTGATCCCGGTAATGTGTCACGAGGTGGTCTTCCGGGTCCATCGCCCGGATCGCCCCCACCGCCACTGCCTCTTCACCGATATAGAGATGCAAGAATCCAGCGATCTTACCGAGCGCATACTGTTCAGCAGCCACCTCTTCGAAACGCCGGATCAGCACCATCAGACGGTACATCTCGAGGAGTTCGCTCTTGGGGAGGGCTACCCCAGGCAGCTGACCATCAACTGTACTGGTCATCACATCCCTCCTGTCTCCAGTCCGCTTGGTCGCAATCAGCCCGCTGTGTTCGACGGGCCCCACCGCACTGTGGTGCTTGCGACCTCCGCTGAGACGGTATCCCGGCACAACCGTCGCTTATGATACCCCAGGGCCGAGCTTATACCCAATCTGCCGCAGGAAGGTCATCCGCTTCGCGATATCCTCTTCCCCTTCGATCCCCAACGGCTTAAAGCCGTCCGCCACCCCGAGCACGGCGCGTTGCTCGCCGAGATCGGCCAGGACGACTTCGACTGGATTGGCGGTAGCGCAGAAGATGGTACAGACTTCCACGACGTTGCGGACAGCTGGGAGCACGTTGATCGGATAGACATTGCCGAGCATGATCAGAAAGCAGTGCCCAGCAGCAATGTTCATGACGTTGCGTCGCGCCAGCTCGGTGAGTTCCGGATCGGTTCCGCTCCAGCGCACCAGCCGTGGTCCCGAGGACTCGCTGAAGGCGAGCCCGAACTTGATGCCAGGCACAGCATTCACGAGTGCTTCGTGTAAATCCTCCACCGTCTTGATAAAGTGGCTGTGGCCGAAGATGATGTTGACATGATCAGGCTTTTCGATCCGCACTGTGACGAGTTCGATCGGCATGTTCGTCTCCTTCCCTTTGGGCATTACGGCACCACTACTGCACGTCCCTTGACCCGCCCGTCGCGGAGATCGCGCAGCGCCTGGTTGACCTGCGTGAGTGGGTAATAGGTCACGGCTACTTTGATCCGTCCCTCACCGACCAGTTCCATCAGCTCCGCCAGCTCGGTATATGTGCCGACCAGATTCCCAATAATGGCCTTCTCCTGGTTGACGAGCTCCATGGTCGGGACCTCCAGTCGCCCGCCATAGCCGATGACGAAGTAGGCTCCACCGCGCCGGGTCATGGCGAGTCCTTGGGCAGGAGTCAATCCTTCTCCAACAAAGTCCAGAACCACTGCTGCGCCGCGTCCGCCAGTTCGCTGCCGCACTTCGCTCACCACATCACTCTCCGGGCCTGCCTGGATCGTCCACGTTGCGCCGAGCTCGCGTGCCAGGTGGAGTGCCAGTTCGGCGCGATCGATTACGATCGTGCGTACACCCGCGAGCACCTGCAGGAGCTGGAAGGCGATGTGTCCCAGGCCCCCAAAGCCGATCAGCGCCACCGTGTCTCCTGGATCGAGCCAGCGCAGCGCCCGCTTCACTGCGTGATAGGCCGTCAGGCCAGCATCGGCGTGGGGGGCAACCGCCCGCGGCGAGAGACCATCCGGCAGTCGCACAAGATTCCTCTCCTTCGTCAGGAGATATTCGGCGAAGCCACCGTCGCGCGTGAGTCCTGGGAATTCGCCGTTCTCGCAGTACATATCTCGGCCACGTCGGCAGGCGAGGCATGTCCCATCGGTTACTTGCGGGTAGACGATTACCGGATCGCCAGGTTTGAAACGCTGGACGCCGGGGCCGACTGCAGCGACGAATCCAGCGTTCTCGTGACCTAAGGTGTAGGGTAGCCTAATGGGGATATGGTCTCGGAATTGTCCCTCGATAATGTGGAGGTCAGTCCGGCAGACGCCAGCGCCGTCGATGCGGACGATTACGTCGTCCGGCTCGACGATGGTTGGATCAGGTATCTCCTCCAGCACCAGGTACTCTGGCCCTTCCAGGCTCGTGTCGTACCGGTGCAAGCGCGCAGCGCGCATCGTCCTTGCCCTTCCCACGAATTCGTGCCGGTACGCCAGTGATCGTAACACGCTTGCGCGACTCGGTCGAACGCTCCGAAAGGAGCGAGCGGTTCCTTCAGTCGAGTTCGTACTGCAAGCGCAGCCATTCCTCCCGTTGGCCTTCCCAGGCCAAGCTCATGTGCTCTCGGAATGCTCGGCCGAGCTTCATAAGGCATGCCCATCACAGTGATGGGAGAAAGTAACGTGACTGCACCCGCCGTCGCGGACGGGCGATGCGTCTTCATGAGGAAGGCTCTTGAGGCTCCGATTGATCCCTCGACCATGGGAAACCGCAGGCTCTGTTCTCCCGGTAGGGGCTCTTCGGTGCGTTCTGCTCTCGCGCAGTCGGCGAGTGCTGTATGGATAGAGTCCTCCTTGTGACCGGAACGGGCAGCTTCGTGGGGGGCACGAGGATCCTGATGGGTGAGGCTGGGGTGAGCGCCCTCGTGCACGGTCCACGTTGCGTGGCACAGACGAGGGGACTATGCTGATCTGCTCGTCTGAGCAGCTAAGCACAGGGGGGATGATGGGAGAAAGTCGCAAGAGTCAGTGTCAGCGCCGGGCGAAGATCGTGGCCACGATCGGCCCTGCTTCCTGGGACGAGCCGATTCTCCGGGAACTGATCGCCGCGGGCGTTGATGTCTTTCGCGTCAATGCCGCGCACAATGCGCCAGAAGAGCGTCGTGCCATCGTCGCACGCCTGCGTGCTGCCGCGGAGGCTGCTGGCCGGCCGATTGCAATCTTGCAGGATCTGGCAAGTTGGAAGCCGCGTACCGGCCCTCTCGGAGGGGAGCCGTTTCGGCTCCTTCGGGAGACGCGCATTCGGCTCGTACCAGGGAACGAACCGATTACGCCGGATCGGATTAGCATCGACGATCCGGAACTTGTGGCGCGCTTGCAGCCTGGCCACCGCGTGTTGATCAGTGACGGCCTGATCGAACTCGTCATCGAGGCGCGTGAAGGAGAAGAACTGATTGCGCGGGTTATGCGTGGTGGACAACTCCGAGGGCGCCAAGGCGTTGCAGTTCCGGGTGTGCTGGGGCGGCCGTTCACGCTGAGCGAGCGTGATCGCGCGGATATCGCTTTCGCAGTCGAGCACGAGCTGGAGTACATCGGCGTGAGCTTTGTGACTGCGCCGGAGGACGTTCTGGCAGTACGTCAGGTGGTGCAGGAACTCGGCGGCCGGGTGCGGCTGGTCGCCAAGATTGAACGACCGGAAGCTTTAACAGCCATCCGGGAGATTGCGCGGGTCAGTGACGCGATCATGGTGGCACGCGGTGATCTTGGAGTTCAGCTGCCGCCAGAGGAAGTACCAGTAGCGCAGAAGCGAATCATCCGCGTGGCCCGCGCGTCCGGCATTCCCTCTATCATCGCGACACAGATGCTGGAATCGATGACGATGCAGCCTATCCCGACGCGCGCCGAAGTGAGTGACGTGGCCAATGCCGTGCTGGAGGGTGCCGATGCGCTCATGCTCAGTGCGGAGACCGCGACCGGACAATATCCGGTCGAGGCGGTCACGATGATGCACCGGATTATTGTCACAACAGAGCAGCATCTCGCCCCGATTCCTATTCCAGAGGAAGAAGAACCGACGACGATCGCAGCGACCATCGCTCGCACGGCGACGGACCTTGCACGGCGCTGGCGCGCCGTACGGGTGATTGTGGCCATCACCCGCAGCGGCTTCACTGCCCGTGAGGTGGCGCGTGAGCGACCGGGTGTTCCGATCGTCGCCGTGACGTGCGATCCATTCGTTGCCCGCCAACTTGCGCTTGTTTGGGGTGTTTTACCGATCGCCGTTTCGGCATTCGCGGAGACGAGCGAGGAGCTGATCGAGCAGGCTGCCCGTGCCGTGTGCACAACCGGTCTTGCTGCGCCACAGGATCATGCGGTCTTCATTGCCAGCTTGCGTTACTTCCCAGAGCCGGGACACGCCGATACTCTGCATCTCCGGCAGCTTTGATCAGGCAGGGTATGACTCGATCGCATTGTCCGACTATCAGGAGCGAGCGCCTTGAGGGAAAGGTGGCGAGCCGCGGACTCTCCGAGACCGAAGCTGCGGCAAGACGACGGAGAACTTTGCTTCGCACACAATCGCTCATATGGACGGAACGTGCAGGAGTGGAAACGCTCGAGCGACTGGGGGCAAAGCAACGTCGCGAGTTCTTCTCAGAGGATTGCGCTGCGACACAATATCCTGGTTCGCTTGTGGCACAAACCTTTGGGTAGGGGATGGGTGCGGGGGGTGAGGGAGAAAGGCGTCCTCGGGTGCTTAGATCGCGAGAAAAGGTCGCCTGATATTGTGGGGCAGCAGAGATTGGACCGGTGGGAGAGCAAGATCCTCTGCCTGATTGGGAGGCACAGATCCTCGAGTGCAGTTGCCCTTGCGTACGGATACGAGGCGTGTTATAGTGAAACCAATAGCCGAGGGTACCGCGCGCGTGGTCGAGGCGACAGCGAGGGCCTGTCTCCCCGAACTCATCTCGGCGGCGAATCCCCAAGGCTAGAGTGAGTACTGGTTCCGGAGGCGAACAGCACGAGCTGTTCGCCAAGAAGAGTTCCTAAGGAGACCCACGAGATGAGTTTCGGGTTCACTGACAAGGTCCTGACTTGCCGCGACTGCGGCACGCAGTTCGTTTTCACCGCTGGCGAGCAGCAGTTCTACGCGGACAAGGGGTTCACAAACGAGCCTTCCCGCTGTCCAACGTGCCGCCAGGCCGCCCGCGCTCGGCGCGGTGGGCGTGGTGATGCACCCTCGTACCGCAGCCGAGAGCCGCGCGAGTCGCGGCAGGATCGCCCGATGTATCCGGCGATCTGCAGCGATTGCGGTCGCGAGACGATGGTTCCGTTCCTGCCCCGGCAGGATCGGCCGGTCTATTGCTCGGACTGCTTCCGCGCTCGGCGGCAGGTCTCGTCCGGCTACTGATCATCGTATCCACTGAGAACGGACGCCACCCAGTTGCCCTCGCTGGGTGGTGTCGCGTTTTCTCAGCGCCGCTTGAGCGGAACACCGCCGCGGTTCAATGCCTCTAGTGTCTTCGACCCCTCTAGGTAGTGAACAGTGATCGCACCGAGCGTGATCTGGTCCCCATCTTTCAGGATTGCTTGACGGACCGGCGTGCCGTTGATCCGCGTGCCGTTCCGGCTCTCACGATCGTGCAACTCGTAGCGGCCGTCTGGCCGTTGCACCAACTCCGCGTGATAGGCCGAAACCGTCGGATGGTCGATGACAATATCGTTGTTCGGATAGCGACCGATGCGGATCCGTTCCTGCTCGAGGAAGACTGTACGTCCAGGCATGACCAGCCGAGGTGTGCTCTGGCGTCGTCGGCGGGCCCGGGTACCAAGCGGCCGAACCAATGCATCCCAAAAGTCGCCGACGCGTTCCACGAGACCAGGCGCGATCATTGTCAACGGTGCAGCGAAGACGAAAAAGATTGCCGCGCCGCTGACCAAGGTCAGCGCGTCTCGTCCCCATTCCTCAGCCATGCGTGCGACCCAATAGAGCTCCACGATCCAAATGACAATGAGCGCGAGAAAGAGGATCCCCAGCCACACTTGCGTGCTCACCCGACGTCCTCCGCTCCCTCTGTTCCGGGCTGAGGTCGAGCGGCGCGGCGATTCGCCTGCCCCGCTCTCGTCCCGCTCCGCCGCTCAGGTATCTTTCAGTATAGCGCTCCCCGAGTGCCTGTCCGAGTCTCCTTCGAACGCCGTGAGAAGAGCGGTGAGCGCGTCGATACCGGGTGCATCGCTTGCGACCAGACGCCGGATCGTGCGCTGGAGCTCCGCGCGGATGGATCGCTGGCGCTCTTCGCTTGTGAACGCTCCATAACTTCTCTGCCATGCAAGTGCTAGTGACTCCAGCACGGTGCGAGCATGGGCTGGCTCAAGTTCCTCCAATGTCGCCGCGAGGAGTGCCCAGCTCGCTTCGGTCGGCTTCGGCAGGTCAGCAACCAGCACACTCGTGGCAAGGAGTACTGGAACACCGAGTGTCGCTGGAACGCGACCGACGAGCAGCGGGGCGAGGTCTCGGACGAGTTCCCAGGCCAGTTCCGGCTCGAGGCCTGTCACGCGGACGAGTTCGCGACGGTACGTGGACTCCGTGCTGTCACCGCTGAACCAGCGCAGCCATTCGGTCGCTCGTCGTTGCCGTTCAAACTCGGACCGGGCGCGGCGGAGCAAACCCGGCATCGTACTCACCGGACGGGGACAGCGGCGCTCTGACGCTGGGCGATGATGTTCCGTACTGTCCGCGTGGCAATGACGAGGAGGACACTCCATCCAAGCCCCAGCGCCAGTGGCAACCGCGCATCGAGTTCGTAGAGCGGGCCAGCGAGGAAGGGTGCAACGGTTGTCCCGAGGCCACCCAAGATCTCGGCGAGCGCAAAGACGCGTGAGCGCAGGTGTTCGCGTGTCACCAATCCGAAAACAGCATAGAAGGCAGACCAGGCGACGAGGAATCCGCCACGGAGAAGGTAGGCGACAAGGAAAATGCGGAAATCGCTCCCCAGTAGTAAAAGTGTGAAACCACCGGCGACTGCCGCGGTTGCGATCAGCAACGTATTAAACGGGTCTCCGAGCCAGCGGATCCGGCTCACCCCGAGACTGAGGAGCGTACTCCCGAGAGCCGCGATCGAGCCAAGCCAGCCGATGCGTTCCAGACTGATACCATGCACATCTTGCAGGTAATTGGGAGCCAGGACCCATCCAAGCATCATGCCACCGATCGTTGCGACCATCAGCCCGGCCGCGAGGAGAATTGGACGCTCGGTGAGGAGTTCGCGATAGGACCCCCTTCCCCGGGTGACGGCAGCGTGCGGTGGAATGCGCACTGTCGCAAAGACAAGCGCCGCAGCGGCAGTCGTCAGGCCGGCAGCGATCAGCGTCGCGCGGAGTCCCCAGCGTTCAGCCAACCAGCCCGCGGCTGCTGGTGTGACGATCGTGGCGATCGAAGGGGCGACCGTGTAGATCAAGGTGAAGTACCGTGTCCGTTCCTCCCCCTCGCGACCGAGCCCTGCGATGAGTGTGCTGAGAGCTGGGAAGGCGATCACGCCGGCATTTACCGCAATAAGTCCAGGGAACAGTTGCCACCACTCGCGGACAGCAGCGCAGAGGAGAAAGCCAAGCGCAGCCAGACCACGCATTCCGGCGACGAGCAGGCGGAGAGAAGAGCGGTCCACCAACCAGCTCGAGGGCAACAAGAAGAGGAGGCGCAGAATCCCGGAGATACCAATAACCAGTCCGATCTCGGGTGGCGAGGCGCCTAGCGACGCGATATACAGCGGCCAGAGCGTGAAGAAGAAACCGACCGCTCCCTCATTGAGGAGCGATCCTGCGAAGAGCCGCCACGCGGTCGCGCGGGCAGCAGTCGAGTTGAGCGGACTGTCACCTCCCATCCCGCCCCCAGCCTATCCGCGCTAGTATACGAGGGTGTGGCCGTCCGGCCGCAACGAGAGACGAGCGTTCTGCCGGATCTCTCGGTCACCAGAGCTCGTTCGGCTGTTTTCCGGAACTGTCTTGCTGGGCTGTGGTGCGTGAGCTGGATCAGCTGGATCGCTCCTTCATCAGAACGGGAAGGATTGCGGTGATGATCGATCTCATCAGTGATACGGTAACGCGGCCGACGCCGGCGATGCGCCGCGTCATGGCCGAAGCAGAGGTCGGTGACGAGCAGCTTGGCGAGGATCCCTCAGTCAACCGGCTGCAGGAGATGGTTGCCGAGCTCACTGGGAAGGAGGCAGCGCTCTTTCTCCCTTCTGGCACGATGTGCAACTTGATCGGAATCAAGGTACACACCCAGCCGGGCGACCGGATCCTGATCGAGCGGACGGCGCATCCGGTGACGTCGGAGGCTGGTGGGCCGGCTCTCGTGTGCGGAGTGATGACCCATCTCCTCGACGGGGTGCGCGGAGTCTTCACCGCAGAGCAAGTAGAGGAGGCGGCTGATCCGGGGGATGGAGTCCACACGCCGCCGACAACGCTCGTCTGCCTTGAGAACACGCATAACCGTGGTGGGGGGAAGATCTGGCCTCTCTCCACGCTCGAGGCCGTCAGTGCGACAGCGCATCGGCTTGGTCTGAAAGTGCATATGGATGGGGCACGGTTGCTCAATGCAGTCGTGGCGACCGGGATTCCGGCGCAGGTGTGGTGTCGGACAGTCGATACGGTCTGGATCGATCTGTCCAAAGGCCTGGGATGCCCTGTGGGTGCGGTGCTGGCAGGCGACCGGGAGACGATTCGGCGGGCGCGGCGCTACAAGCAGATGTTCGGTGGTGCCATGCGCCAGGCGGGGATCCTGGCAGCAGCGGGAATTTATGCACTTCAGCATCATGTCGAGCGCTTGGCAGAAGATCACGCCAATGCGCGGTTGCTCGCGGAAGGGTTGGCGGAGACACCGGGGATCGGGATCGATCCGGCGGAGGTAGAGACGAATATTGTCTTCTTTGATGTCCGAGACACGGGGATGACAGCCCAAGAATTCACCCAAGCCCTCCTCAGTGAAGGGGTTCGCATGGGAGCCATGGGACGGTACCGCGTCCGGGCCGTGACGCACCTCGATGTCTCGCGGCAGGACATCGAGCGAGCGATTGCCGCGGTGCGTCGGGTGGTACTCGCGCATCGCTGACGCTCAGCGAGCAATTCCGGTGAAGCGCCAAAGGTCGAGTTCAGGAAGTGGCGCGCCCAGTTGGGTGAAGAGTGTTGCCAACTGGGCGCGATGTGCGCAACCGTGCGCGATTGCCTGGGCGAAGATGACCCAGGCCGGAGTGGAAACTGCGCCGAAGGTTGGTGAGTTGAAGGAGATGATCTGGTCGGGTGGGATCGCCTGAGCCAGTTCGATGAGCGCTGCGCCGGTCCGCTCAAGCGATGCGCTAATCACTTCGAGATCGACATCGGATGGGAGTCGTTGAGGCTCTTCGTCGCACAGGCGAGCGACATAAACAGCCTCAGCGGTCGCCAAGTGCGCAAGCGTCGCGCGGATTGACCCGTAGACACCGGGTGGGGGTGGCGCGTCGAGTAAGAGTGGATCGACGGTGCGGCAGTGGGCGAGCACCGCTTGGTTGGCCCACTGGTTAAAGCGCAGCAGCTCTTGCAGGACGCTCATCGCCCACCCTCCCTGGCATTGGCACACGTGGAGCCGTGTGTCAGCGAGTTGGTCCCCACACGGTCACGTCGTTGTTGCGGTCGAGGCCAAGTGCTACAAAGGTTGGCCAAGACAGTTCCACCACCCAGCGACTACGCCACGCGGCGACGTGCCCCGAGGCGACCGTGTCTCCGATCGTACACCACAGGGCGATACCGTTGGCGATGAGGAGCAGACGCTCCCCGGGGCGATAGTCCGGGTGCACACAATAGAAGCCGTTCGGGTCGGGGGACGCGTTGGGGACTGCACCGCCCCAGCGAGCATAGGTCGCAAGTGTTCGCTCCCACCAACTCACGTCGTAGCTCGGGTCATAGTAGGCCGCATGGCCCCTCCCTACCTCGGTGAGTGTGGGACCCTGGAGCGGCACAGCATTGGCTGGAAAGCGCTGGCGGAGTTCGTCGGCAGTGCGCAGGACATCGCTAGGTTGTGCACTGCTCCCAGCCGCGGCGAGGTAGCGGGCGAGCCCGGCCTCGAGGCCTTCGTGGGCGACGAACATGGCAAGCGTCGCTGCGCCACGCCGGGCATTCTCGGCCGGCTCGAGCGGATAGTGTGTGTCATTAAGGCTCGACCGGGGAACAAGCAGCAGACCGCGTGCGGTCGGCGTTTCGGCCAAGGGATCGAACCGGCTGGTGACCGCTGCGAGTGCGACGACAAGATAAGGATCCAGCTGAGATGAGCGTGCAGCACGGACGAGATATTCCCCGAACGGTACCCCGCTTGCCAGAGCCTGGTCACCTGAATCGAGAGGCGTATCCAGACCGCGCCAAGCGCGGTAGTGGAGTCCGACGTTTCCCCATTCGACGCGCCAGGCTTCCGGATTCTGCGGATCGTACGTCAAGACGCGGCGTTCAAATGCTTGCACAAGTACAAGACGTTCTTGGCCGTCGACGCGTGTCCGGATCCAGTACGGCTCGCTGATAGGAAAGCCGGTGAGGATGACCCATGGCCAGGGTTGGCGGCCGAGCCAGTCCCAGAAGACAGCCGGGATATTGTGGCCGCTCTGAGCTTCGTAGAAAGCGATGCGAACGTCCGGTTGTGTGATCGTTCGGGGGAGTACTGTTCCGTCGCGCTGAAGAAGTTCCGTTACTGGTTCGCCAAGGCGAGCCGGGGCGCGTCGTTCGGCGGCGCGATCGCCGACGGTCACCAGATCCCGGAGCGAGGCATACGTTGGGGCCGCGTCGTTCCCGATGAGATCTCCCGCGAGTGGGATTGTGGCTGGTGGCACGGGGATAAAGCGCTGGTCACCAACCTGGACGATGCCGAGCACCATGTCGCGGACGAGCAGTCCGAGTGTGAGGTTCTTGCGGGGATCGGTTGACGTGAGATCAGTGACCTCGACCCGGGCCTTGTCGAAGTAGTACACCGTTCGCGCACCACCCGAGGCTTCTGCATACGGCTCCGTCGCGACTGCGCGGATCACTGGTCCGAGTGCCCAGGCACGACCGGCGGTTTGGTAGCGAACACCCCCATCGAGCTGGACCCAGAGGGCTGCGACGGCAGGCTGGGCGGTTGTCGGATCGAGTCCCGAGGGCGTTGCACCGACGGCTGGTGCGAACGAGACGAACAGTACCCCAATCACGAGCAGCCGGATCGGCAATGCTCGCATCCCATCCCTCCCTGTACTCGTCGTATGTAGCCGATCAATGCATCAGATCGGCCGTGCGCTGGTCGCTGGCCAGCGCACGAGGGCGGAGTATACGGAGTCAAGGGCAAGATGTCAAATTCGTGAAGCGATCGTGGGGAATAATCGGAAAACGATGGTTCAGTTCGCGCACGACCGTTCACGTGCCGATCGATCGTTCACGGGTAGTAAAAGTATATGAAGAGCTCTTGTTATGGATGCTCAGAGTCTTGGTGAGCTTTGGGTTTCGCGTCAAGCTGGCCCGCGCCGTACAATGGAACGGGGCCAGAGGAAAGGAGGCAGCATGGAACGGCTCGATGAAGCGGCAATCGCTCGAGCATTGGAGAGCCTGCCAGCATGGCAGCGGCAAGGCGATGCCCTCGTGCGTGAGTTGAAGTTCAAAAACTTTCGCGAAGCGATGGCTTTCGTGAACCGCGTCGCGGAAGTCGCTGAGGAGCAGCGGCATCACCCGGACATCACGATCCGGTACAACCGCGTGCAGCTCTTACTCACCACACACGAGGCGGGTGGCATCACTGAGCGGGATGTGGAGTTTGCCCGCCGCGTCGACGAGTTGGTCAGCTAATCACCCGCCTCCAGCAGCGTCGCAAGCGCCTCCCAGGTAAGTTCCGTGACCACCTGGTCAGCCTGTACCAGGGCAGACAGGGGATACCGCGCGACGGCGACGACGCGCAGTCCCGCTGCACGCCCCGCTGTGATGCCAGCAGGTGAGTCCTCGACCGCGATGCTCCGCTGCGGAGCGACGCTGAGTCGCTGGCAGCCGACGAGGTACGGCTCCGGATGTGGCTTGCCGTGCTCAACGTCTTCAGCAGTAACAACCACTGCAATTCTTCCGGCCAGTCCGGCTGCCTGCAGAGCCCAACGGGCTTCATCGGCCAGAGAGCCTGTAACCACTGCGACTGGGTAGCCTGCAGTCAGTGCTGCCTCCACGGTTGCGATGCCATCCGGCAGGAGTTCCACCGCGCCAGAGGTGAGGAGATCGCGGTAGATCAGCACTTTCTGTTGGAGCACGCGCTCCAGCCAGCCGAGCGGCACAGCAAGCGCTACCAAGGCGGTGGCAATCGCTTCACGGTCAGGCCGCCCGAGCATGACCGTCCGATAGAGTTGCTCGGGGAGTTCCGGAAGACCAAGTTCTTGGAAAGCGCGGCGTGTTGCCTCGTAGTGTGCCTCTTCGCTGTTGATCAGGACGCCGTCCAGATCGAACAGGATTCCCGCACGCTCTCTGCCCACACTGCTTCTCCCCCTCTGCGGTGTGGGTCTCCCTGGGTACGAGCGTTGCATACTTGCTGACAGCGCGGCCAGCCCGCGCCAGGAGGCGAGGGAAGCGACGATGACAACGCGTGTCCGTGTTCGGTTTGCCCCGAGCCCGACGGGAGACCTCCATGTCGGTGGGGCGCGTACGGCGCTCTTCAACTGGCTCTTCGCACGTCAGCACGGTGGTGCGTTCATCCTGCGTATTGAAGACACCGACCAGGCGCGCTTAGTCGGCCAGAGCATCCAAGGGATCATCGAGGGGTTGAAGTGGCTTGGTCTGGAGTGGGACGAAGGCCCCGACATTGGTGGTCCGTACGGTCCCTATATCCAGAGCCAGCGACTTGCGCTTTACCAGGAGCACGCACGCTGGCTGGTGGAGCACGGCCATGCGTATTACTGCTTCTGTACCCCAGAGCGCTTGGAGCGTGTGCGGCAAGAGCAGCGGGCGCGCGGCGAGCCCCCCGGCTATGACCGGCACTGCCGTTTCCTTCCACCGGACGAAGTCCAGGCGCGCCTGGAGCGGGGTGAGCCGGCGGTGATCCGTTTCAAGATGCCGCTGGAAGGCGAGACGACGATCGTCGATCTCCTACGCGGCGAGATCACCTACGAGAATCGCCTGTTGCAAGACCTCGTCCTGCTCAAGTCGGATGGTTTCCCGACCTATCACCTGGCGAATGTGGTTGACGACCACTACATGGAGATCTCGCACATTCTCCGGGCGGAGGAATGGATCCCCTCGGCACCGCTCCATGCTCAGCTCTACCGTGCCTTCGGGTGGGAGATGCCGGTGCTCTGTCACTTGCCGCTCATTCTGAGTCCCGATGGCAAGGGCAAGCTTTCCAAGCGGCACGGTGCGACCGGGGTGCTCGAGTTCAAGCGGCTCGGTTACCTGCCGGAGGCGATGATTAATTACCTGGCCCTGCTCGGCTGGGCCTATGACGCCGAGCGCGAGATCTTCTCACGGGAGGAGCTCATCCAGCTCTTTCGTTTGGAGGAGGTCAACCCGCACCCAGCGCGCTTCAACTTTGAAAAGCTTCTGTGGATGAACCAATACTACATCAACCATATCCTCTCACTCGACGAGTTCGCCCGCCGGTGTGTCCCGTTCTTACGAGAGGCCGGACTTGTCGGCCCCGAGGCGGAGGATCCGGGACACCCGACGTTCGCCTATGTCCGCGAAGTTGTTGCGCTGGTCAAGGATCGCGCAAAGCTCTTGAGTGAAGTTCCAGAGCTGACCCGCTTCTTCTTCACCGAGGTCGAGGACTACGATCCGGAACTGCTGTTGCAGCGCAAAGTGGAGCCCGAGGCTGTTCTCCAAGGGCTGGAGCGAACACTTGCCGTGCTGCAAGACGCAGACTTCACCGATGAGGCCGACTTGGAGCGGCGGTTACGGGCACTGGCTGAGGAGCTTGGCCTCAAGACAGGACAACTCTTCATGCCGATCCGTGTGGCGGTCACGGGACGCACCGTGTCGCCAGGGCTGTTTGAGACACTGCGCGTACTTGGACGGGAACGCTCGCTCGAGCGGTTGGCGCGAGCGCGGGAGAAGCTGGCCGCGTATCTGGCCGCACGCGCAGCGAGCGCATCCGACTGAGATGGGGGAGGCGTGGCATCCCAGGGGGATCGGCAGAGTGCGGGCGAGCCGGTGCACTCGGCTTTCCAGAACCGACCACGGAAGAGTTACGGGGTCGCGATCGCACTGGCCATCGTCCTTGTCGGTGTATTCGTGCAAGTCGCGGTCATTGTCTGGTCCGGTGGAGCGCTCAGTCCCCTGCAACTCAGCCTGGCATTGCTCGCGCTTGCACCATTGGCTGGAGCGGTGGCGGCTCTCTTCTGGCTCGTCCGGTATCGACGGCGTCGGTGAGCGTTCTGGATGACCGACCTTGCCAGGTTCGTGCGCCGCTGCTCGCCCCAGGGGACCAGGGCTCGGTCGCTGACAGAAGCCGGATAGGAGCGGGACGACGGGCCAGTCCTGCCGGCAATGGTGGGGCGGCGAAGGGAATGTCTGGCTTCATGCCTCCCTGTCATGCATCCGATCGAGACTCTGGGGACGCAGGAGAACTGTTGCGTTTTTGTAACGTCTTCCTCTTGCGTCTAGCCCCGCATGAAGTATCCTGAAGCTAGGCCCCGACGATTCGAGGCCGGGAATCCGAAACCCGAAAGGGGAGTAGGAAACCCGAACCGAGGATCGTCGGGGCCGTTTTTTGCCCGGTATAGGACTCGCGGTACGGGCCCATCGAGCTTTTGGCGTTTGGTTCTTCGTCGCCCAGTGCACGAGATACTGTGCACATTATCCCTGGGTAGGCATCAGCCTCGGCCAGCTATGACAGGGGCAGTCTAGGCATCGCCTGTTCTAGGTACATCGTCGGGTGTCGTACGGGGCGCCAAGAGTACGCAGGATCTCACCTCCGATGAGTCGGAGTAGGTGCTGGATTGCGCTCACAGGAAGCCTGCCGTTGCTGACCAGGCTTTTGGCAGCATCGTGCTCTCTCCCAGCGAAGCGGCTGACCAGCACAGGAACGCTTCGTCGCACCTGGGTGAGGCATCGTCCATGATGTCTCCCGCATTCCGGGGCGCCTCGACTGATGCATTGACACGGTCATCCTGCAGGGGGTATCCTGCTCTCAGGTCAAGAGGGCGATGGAGTCCGCCTGGGCGTGTCTTGCGCCCGAACTGCCGCTGACGGCTGATGGCTCCTGTCCACACGGTCTGTGGGCAGGAGCCTTTGGTTGTTCCCTGACCGTGTGAACGGGCAAGACGCACGGGAATGGGGGTAACACCATGGAACAGACCTGGGCAATGGCGGCGGTGTGGACCGGACTTGCGCTCGTTGCCAGTCTCTTCTCGATCCGCCTTGGTATCTCAGTTGCGCTCTTAGAGATCCTGGTTGGCGTTGCGGCGGGTAATCTCCTTCATCTCCAGGTAACTGACTGGATCAACACGTTTGCCAGCTTTGGTGCGGTACTGCTGACGTTCTTGGCTGGCGCAGAGATCGAACCAGAAGCGCTGCGCCGCCACCTCAAGCCGAGCCTGGCCATTGGTATAGCGGGTTTTCTCTTCCCCTTCCTCGGCGCTGCAGCTTTTGCCCGCTTCATCGCTGGCTGGACAACGCCGCAGGCCTGGATTGCTGGCATTGCGCTCTCAACAACCTCTGTCGCGGTCGTCTATGCCGTCATGGTCGAGACTGGCCTAAATGAAACTGAACTCGGCAAGCTAATCCTCGCTGCCTGTTTTGTGAACGACTTCGGTACCGTTTTGGCCTTGGGACTCATCTTTGCCAACTACAACCGGTGGCTGATCGTTTTTGTCGTCACTATGACAACTGTCTTGGCCCTTCTCCCGCGGGCGACGCACTTCGTCGTCACCGTGTGGGGAAACCGGGTGAGTGAGCCGGAAGTGAAGTTCCTCTTGCTGGTCCTCTTCTTCCTCGGTTGGCTGGCCACGCGAGCGAAAAGCGAGGCCGTGCTCCCGGCTTACCTTGTCGGTCTGGTCGTCGCCGGGATTTTCACGCACCAGCGGACGCTGATGGTGCGCCTGCGGACGATCGCTTTCGCACTGCTGACACCCTGGTATTTCCTCAAGGCAGGGCTCTATGTCTCTCTTCCAGCCCTCATCAGTGGCTTCGGTCTTGTGGTCGCATTGTTGCTCGTGAAAACGCTGGCCAAGTTGATCGGGGTTGGTCCGCTCACCGCACTGTTTCGTCTGGGGCGCCGGAGCGGAGCCTACACCACCCTACTAATGTCAACTGGACTCACCTTCGGCACTATCTCGGCGCTCTTCGGGCTCAATAATGGGATTATTGACCGTGCCCAATACACTGCGCTTGTCACTGCTGTCATCGGCTCGGCGTTGCTCCCCACCTGGATTGCCCAGACGTGGTTTCTACCGCACGTTCCCTCACAGACGGCGAGCGACAAGTCAGCACCGGTCGGAGCAGCAGTCGCACGAGAGGAGTAACAGCTATGTACCGCAAAATCCTTGTCGGCTTTGACGGCTCAGATGGTGCGAAGGCAGCAATGCGCCATGCCATTGAACTCGCCCGTACCTTTGATGCCGAGCTCTGGAGTCTCTCCGTCATCGAGACACCCCATTGGGTAACGGCAACAGTCGGTGAGATCGATGAGCAACGCCGACTGCTCGAGCAAGAGCTCGAGCGCTTACAGCAGCTTGCTCGCCAACAGGCGGCGGAATATGGGATCGAACTCCATGCGGTCACGCGCATGGGACATCCCGCGCAGCTGCTGGTCCAAGAAGCCCAGCGTGGCAACTTCGACCTCTTAGTAATCGGCCACAGTGGTCGTTCTGGGGTCTGGGGTGTCTTCCTGGGCACGACCGCGGACAAGGTTGTTCGCCATGCACCGTGCAGCGTCTTGGTGGTGCGTTGGTAACCAGCCATGAAGACAGCACACCGTGGAGTTCCGCCGCGCTACGTGATCGCCGAGGTCCGTCATCTGCTTGTCAAGTCGGGCTGCCCACTCTGCCACGCTGAAGCAGAAGCGCTCGAGCGGTTTCTCTTTTGGTTCTTTCATGAGTCGTACGGGGAGCCTGAGGTCGTCCTGCAATATGTTCAGTCGCGTGGTTTCTGCGCGGAGCACCTGAAACTCGTCGCTGAGCGTGGACCGCAGTGGCAGGTCTCGGCAATGTTTTCGTGGATCATCGAGGATCTGCTGGCTGCTCTCCGCACCTCACTCGCAGCAGTTGCGGAGAAGAGACCTTCGCGAATCCGAGCCTGGCGCAAAGGGGCGACCAGAGTGCTCCAACCAACCGCTGGGTGTCTCTTCTGCGACGTGATTGAGCGGACACAGGAGAGCTTTATTCCCATGCTGCTGGAAGCTCTGGAGTACGACGAAACACTGCGTGCTCGCTTCGTCGAGGTCGGTGGCTGCTGCGTTCCGCACGCTCTGCGTGTTGCACGGTCGGCGCGATGGGAGCAACAGCGTGGGCTGCTGCTCGTCCTACAGGTGTTGCAGGCGGAGCTTGAGGCAACCAAGCACGATCTCGACGAGTTCTTCCGCAAGGCCGACTACCGGTACGCGCACGAACCACGCGGCACAGAGCAGCATGCCTGGCGCCGTGCCCTTGTGCAGTTTGGGTACAGAAGTAGTGGAACACCGCCAACAACGGTGCCAAAGGTCAGTGAAGGATTAGAGTAGTTGCTGTAAGATAAGTTTATGATCAGGTGCGCGTACGTTGAGCTAATCAGGAAAGACTGTAATGCAGCCTCGAGCAGAGTGCTTCCAGTATTGTTAGTGTGATTCGGGATTTGTTAACCCAGGCCATGTCTCGAAGAGCCTACCCGTGTTGGCCGCGCCTTGGTTAGGCAGGGGCCCTCTTAGCCAAGCATGGAGTTTCCCTCTTGACACCCCCTTGGAAAGGTGTTATGCTGTATCCGGATCACCAGTATAAACAACCATTCAAGGTGAGAAGGTAGGCTGTTAGGGCCACAAGCATATCTGCACCTTCAGGCCATCCTAATCTCGGTTATTTGGCATCTATGGATGGCGAGGAGAAGGCTGTGTTTGCGGGTTCACAGCCCCCTTGGTTGCAGGAATGCCCTGACCGGTGCAGGGAAGGAGGAAAACCATGCCCCCAAAGGTGGTCTTCGAGGTTGACCTGACAAAGCCTTGGCCAGAGCAACCTGTTCCCGGGCACAATCGCTGGCACCCTGATATCCCTCCGGTAGCATCAGTGAAACCAGGCGAGGTCTTCAGGGTGGAATGTCAGGAATGGACAGACGGACAAATTCGCAACGATGATTCTGCGAACGATGTCCGTGACGTCGATCTGACTCGCAATCATGTGCTGAGTGGCCCAATAGCGGTAGAAGGAGCTGAGCCTGGAGATCTCCTCATCGTTGACATCCTTGACCTTGGTCCTTTTCCACACGGAACGAAGACACCGCACAACTCGCCAACCACAGAGTGGGGCTATACAGGTATCTTTGCGAAGGTAAATGGGGGAGGCTTTCTCACTGACTACTTCCCTGATGCTTATAAGGCAATTTGGGATCTTCACGGCACAACCTGCACTTCTCGACATGTGCCGGGTGTACGCTTCGTAGGTATTGCCCATCCTGGGTTGATCGGTTGCGCTCCGTCGCACGAACTCCTGCAGGAGTGGAACCGACGTGAAGCGGAGCTTATCGCCACTGATCCAAACCGAGTACCACCCCTCGCGCTACCCCCTCTCGAGAAGAATGCCGTACTCGGCACACTGAAGGGGCCTGAGTTCGAACGAGCCGCACGCGAGGCCGCGCGTACTATTCCGCCACGCGAACACGGCGGCAACTGTGACATCAAAAACCTTACCCGTGGCTCGCGTTGCTACTTCCCTGTGTATGTACCTGGTGCCAAGCTCTCTATGGGTGACCTTCACTTCTCCCAGGGTGACGGTGAGATTACGTTCTGCGGCGCTATCGAAATGGCAGGTTGGATTGATCTCCACGTTGACCTGATCAAAGGTGGTGTGGCAAAGTATGGAATCACGAATCCCATCTTCCGTTCGAGCCCTTATGAACCTCGCTACACGAACTATCTCGTTTTTGAGGGCATCTCAGTTGACGAAAGGACGGGCAAGCAGCTCTACCTTGATGCAACTGTAGCGATGCGTCGGGCCTGTCTTAATGCTATCGAATATCTGAAGAAATTCGGCTATACTGCTGAGCAGGCATACATTATCCTTGGCGCTGCTCCGATCGAGGTTCGGGTAAGCGGAATCGTTGATATTCCTAATGCGTGCGTGACATTGTATCTTCCAACAGAGATCTTTGAGCGACCAATTCTGCCTGAAGAACCGCCAACCGCACCGACCAGCGGACAGGTCGCGCGTGCAACGTGAGTCGTTGCGTAAGCCGCGTAGTGTCAGGTGGTCGCACCGGGATGATGCCCGGTGCGACCACGCCCCCGGATAGGGAGGCACTTGCTATGATTGGCCTTGTGCTTCTCTGGGTTGGTGCTGTTCTCTTCCTGAATGGACTGTGGCTCGGTGGCCGGATTGGTGATCGCGAAATCGCGGTGATTAACCTCTTCAGCGGCACAGTTGGTTTCATTGCAGCAATTACAACTGCGGTTAGAAATCCGGACGACATCAATAGGGTTTCATTTGGTGCGCTCGTCCTTCTTTTCGCCTTCACCTACTTGTGGGTGGCTATCAACCGTATCTTCAGCTTTGACGGGCGTGGTCTCGGTTGGTTCTGTCTATTTGTGGCCATTACAGCAGTTGCAGTCGGAATTGAAACTGCCATCCGAGCCGCTACGACCTGGGGCTATTGGTTGACCATTAACTGGTTGGCCTGGGCTGTGCTTTGGTTCTTTTACTTTCTGCTTCTTGTTCCTCGACGAATTTCCCTATCCCTTGTTGCCTGGCTGACTATCCTGGAGGGGATCTTTACCGCCTGGTTGCCAGGCTATCTTATCATCATGGGCCACCTACAACCGGTCGTTGCCTAGCACACGGGACAGCTCTCGGGAGGATTCTGATGCCGCTCTATGCTTACTGGTGTGATAGTGACGGGCTTCTTGAGATTCGCCGACCGCTCGTTGATGCAGGGGCGCCATTGACGTGCCCTTACTGCGGAAAGCTGGCACGACGCCTCTTCACTCCGCCAAATGTACCGCGAACTCCAAAGTGGATTGTCGAAGGGCTGGAACGTGAGGAGCGGTCACGGCATGAGCCTCGTGTGGTTTCTCGTGAAGAACTCGGCCTATCCGCGCCCGATCCCGAGCCGAGACCGCGTTGGTACCGCTCCCATGGTCGCCCCTGGATGATTGGGCACTAGGTCTGAAGTTACCCTGCGCGATGATGGTAGGTGACGGGACTAGGGGCACTGATGGCGTGAGACCCATAGCCTAAGTGACCTGGCTTCCGGAGTCGGCGCTCTACAATACAGGTAGCCTCCAGCAATTCACCATGCCTGGAGCGATCGCCCGTGTCTCCTGCTAACCGAGATCCCGTCGCGCTCGGTAAACTGTTCCACGGTGAAAGGAGGCACAGACAGGATGGGTCTTTTTCACCTCCTCCGCAATCACATTGGTTTAGTTCCGAATCCAGTAAGCCAGGCCACACGCCAGGCACGGTCCCGCATCCGTGGTGCCGAGGTGAGCATCAGCGTCTGCCCATACTGTGCGGTCGGCTGCTCCCAGCTCGTCTATACCAAGAACGGCCATATCCTCGATATCGAAGGAAACTACGAAAGCCCGATCAACGGCGGCACCCTCTGCCCCAAAGGGGCAGCAACCTGGCAGCTGATTCACAGCCCGCTACGCGAGCTCCGCGTCAAGTATCGAGCACCCTATAGTGACCATTGGGAGGAGCGTTCCCTGGACTGGGCGATGGAACGCATTGCCCAGCTTGTCAAGCAAACCCGTGATGCCACCTTCGTCCATCGTGATGAAAACGGTCTGGTGGTCAACCGAACACTGGGGATCGCGCACTTGGGTGGAGCGACCCTGGACAACGAGGAGAACTACCTCATCAAAAAGCTCTTTACCGGTGGACTTGGCATCGTCGCCGTCGAGAATCAGGCGCGCATATGACACTCCAGCACGGTGCCCGGTCTGGGCGCCCGACTCGGACGAGGTGGTGCAACAACCACTCTGGCCAGCCTGGCCGAGAGTGACTGCATCGTCATCATGGGCTCAAATATGGCCGAGAACCATCCGGTCGGCTTTCGCTTTGTCGTGAAGGCCCGCCAGCGTGGCGCTCGCGTCATTCACGTCGATCCCCGCTTTTCACGCACCTCGGCCCTGGCCGACCTCCACGTGCCAATCCGCCCGGGAAGCGACCTCGTCTTCCTCGGCGCTCTGGTGAACTACGTCCTGAACTCCGAGCGCTGGAACAGCGATCCCTTCTTCCGTGAGTATGTGCTGCACTACACGAATGCCAGTGTGATCGTCTCTCCCGACTTCCGTGATACAGAAGACTTGGCTGGGGTTTTCAGCGGCTACGATCCGCAGCAGCGCTGGTACGATCCTTCTAGCTGGCAGTATGCTGGCCGGGTACAACCACTGGAGGGGGAGCGCTGGCCATGTCGCCCGCGCATCGAACCCGAGCGCGATCCGACACTCCAGCACCCCAACTGTGCGTTGCAGGTGGTGAAACGCCACTTTGCGCGCTACACACCGGAAATCGTCGAGCAAGCCTGTGGTGTTCCCCGCGATCTCTTTGTCGAAGTCGCCGAGACGATCCTTGCCAACTCGGGCCGCGACCGTACCACAGCGTTCTGCTATGCAGTTGCCTGGACGCAGCACACGATCGGCACGCAGATCATTTCCTGCTGTGCTCTGCTCCAGCTCCTGCTCGGCAACATTGGTCGGCCGGGCGGTGGGATCCTCGCGTTGCGGGGACACGCAACGATCCAAGGGTCCACCGATATCCCGACCCTCTTCGACCTGCTCCCCGGGTATCTGAAGATGCCCCGAGCAATCCCGCAGCATGCGACGCTCGCCGACTACTTTGCCCATGAGCGCCCTGCAACCGGTCTCTGGTACGACATGCCCAAGTTCCTCATTTCTCTCCTCAAAGCGTGGTATGGAGATGCCGCAACCCCGGAAAACGACTTCGCCTACGAGCTCCTGCCGAAAATTGGCGGCGACTACTCGTTCCAATCGATTCTGACCATGATGAAGGACGGGATCATTAAAGGTCTCTTCGTCATGGGGATGAATCCGGCCGTCGGTGGCCAGAACGCCCGATTGGCTCGCCAGGCATTAGCCAATCTCGATTGGCTCGTTGTTCGCGACGTCCACGAGATTGAAACCGCATCCTTCTGGTATGACGCTCCTGAGGTGCGGAGTGGCGAGGTCCGGCCACAGGACATCAAGACCGAAGTGTTCTTCCTCCCCGCGGCCATTGCTGCTGAAAAAGACGGAACGTTCACGAACACGCATCGTCTCGTCCAGTGGCATGACAAAGCGGTCGATCCGCCAGGGGACGCCCGCTCGGAGGCCCACTTCGTCTTCCATCTCGGGCGGCGCCTTAAGGAGCTCTACGCCGGTGATGACTCACCAGCTGGTCGGCAAATCGCCGCACTGACGTGGGATTACCCAACAGTGGGACCGCATCAGGAGCCCGACCTCATGGCCGTGGCTCGTGAGGTCAGTGGATACCGGGTCAGCGATGGACGCCCAGTTGCGGGCTTTCACGAGCTGGCTGATGACGGCTCAACGGCCTGCGGTTGCTGGATATATTCGGGCATCGTCACGCCCGAAGGGGAGCACCGTGCCAAGCGACGTCGTGGCGATGATCGCGCCAGCCTCGACTGGGGCTTTGCCTGGCCTGCCAACCGCCGGATCCTGTACAATCGCGCCTCGGCTGACCCCCAGGGACGCCCCTGGAGTGAACGGAAGAAGTGGATCTGGTGGGACCCCGAACAGCAGCGGTGGGTCGGCTACGATGTGCCGGACTTCCCTGCGACCAAGCCACCGGATTATCAGTCGCCGCCGGACGCTCGTGGGCTTGATGCGCATCCGGGAACGGCACCGTTCATCATGATGCTTGACGGACAGGGATGGCTCTTCGTCCCACTTGGACTCCTGGACGGACCTCTGCCTACCCACTACGAGCCATGGGAGACACCGGTCACCAACCCGCTCTATCCCGAGCAGCCACGGAGTCCGGTGGCACCAGTCTTCCTCCGCCCAGACAACCCGTATCATGAGATCGGTGACCCGCGCTATCCGTACGTCATCACGACCTACCGTCTTACTGAGCATCACACCGCTGGTGGCATGAGTCGCTGGGTGCCCTGGCTGGCCGAGTTGCAGCCCGCCGGCTTCGTCGAGATCAGTCCGGAGCTCGCCCGTGAACTCGGCATCAGCACCGGTGACTGGGTCGTCGTTGAGACTGCCCGCGGCTGTGCAGAAGCCCGTGCTCTGGTGACCGAGCGTGTCCAGCCGCTTGTCATCGCAGGGCGAACCGTGCATGTCATCGGCATGCCTTGGCACTTTGGCTTTGGAGGGCTGGCAACGGGTGGCATCGCCAACGAACTCGCTGCACTCGTTGAAGACCCCAACTCGCTCATCCACGAGGCCAAGTCGTTCACCTGCACGATCCGCAAGGGACGGCTGCGAGAGGAGGTGGGGCGGTGAGCCGTGAGAGCACGCTGGTCGGCCGCACGCGCGCTCGCCCCGGTGCCTTTGGGTTCCTGACGGATACCACGCTCTGCATCGGCTGCAAGGCGTGTGAGGTTGCCTGTAAGCAGTGGAACCAGCTGCCGATGGACGACTTTGGCTTCACCGGCATGAGTTACGACAACACCGGTGATCTTGGTGCAACCACCTGGCGGCATGTCGCCTTCATCGAACGTGTTGCCGATCGCGAGGGGCGACGTCCAACGCGTCTCCAGCCCTTCCAGAGTAACTGGCTGATGCTCAGCGATGTGTGTAAACACTGCGTCAATGCCGGATGCATGGAGGCCTGTCCCACCGGGGCGATTATCCGCACCGAATTCGACACCGTTGTGATTCAACAGGACATTTGCAATGGCTGCGGCTATTGCGTTCCCGCGTGCCCCTTCGGTGTCCCAGCGCTCAGCCCACTTGATGGCAAAGCGCATAAGTGCACGCTCTGCTACGACCGGCTGAAGGACGGCCTGGAGCCAGCCTGCTCGAAAGCCTGTCCGACCGATGCGATCCAGTTCGGCCCGGTGCATGCCCTGATGGATCGAGCGAAAGCGCGCGTTGCCGAGCTCCGTGCCCAGGGAGTGGAAGCCCAGATCTACGGTGACGAAGCGCTCGGTGGCACTGGGGGAATCGGCGGGCTCAATGCCTTCTTTATCCTGACCGCGCCACCCGAAGTCTATAACCTGCCAGCTGCGCCAGAACTCCCGCAGCGACGTGTCCTGCCCGCCTTTCTGACCACGGCACTGGCGGCACTTGCGCTCGGCCTCGCCACACTTGTCACCTTCTGGCGCAGTAAGGAGGTGCGCCATGACTGAGATCCGTCGCTGGCAGCACCGGCGTGCGCCAGGAGAGCCGGTGAGTGCCGAGACGCGCGACAGTTACTACGGCTTGCCGGTCATCCACGGCCCTCACTGGCGATGGTCGATCGTGTTCTATTTCGTGCTGGGTGGGCTCGCTGGCGGCAGTGCAGTGCTCGCGGCAGCGGCGCGGCTTGTCGGTGGTCACTGGGCACGGCCGATTGTGCGTGTTGGTCGCTACCTCGCCTTCTTAGCGGTGCTGCCGGGGCCGCTGCTGCTCATCATCGACCTCGGACGACCCGAGCGTTTCCACCACATGCTGCGGGTGGTCAAATTGCGCTCACCGATGTCGCTTGGCGTCTGGGGCCTCATCGGCTTCACCGCCACAGCCTTTCTCAACGCTCTGCAGCAGGCAGCCGAGGACGGGTGGCTTGGACAACGCAATCCGGCTGCTCACTTCCTGCGTCGTCTTCCTGCCCGGATACTTGCTGCCGCAAGTACACTCCCAGCTTTCTTTCTTGCTGGCTACACGGGTGTGCTCCTCGGCGCGACGGCAGTGCCGCTGTGGGCCCGCAACGCGCTGCGGCTGGGGCCACTCTTCCTCTGCTCAGCGCTTTCCAGTGCTGCCGCTATGCTCGCACTCCTTGTTGGTCGCGGGCCGGGCAACGCGCGGGCGCGCCATGCGCTCGAGCGGGTGGAGCAGGTTGCGCTCCTCGGAGAGCTTGTGCTGCTCGAGGCGGTGCAGCGTGGGAGCGGGCCGGTGGTTGGTCGCCCGCTCAGCAATGGCCTAGAAGGGTGGGCCTACGCTGGCACGCGCCTCAGTGCTGGCGTTGCCCTGGGCCTGCATATTGTGACCAAGATGCTGCCGCGCCGGCTTCGACCACCACTGCGGCTAGTTGCGAGTTTGGTTGCGCTCGGTGGCGCCTTTCTGTTGCGGGCCGCGATGATCTTTGGCGGTCGTCGCTCCGCCGAAGACCCGGCTGCAACCTTTGCCATCACAAGGAGGCCGGAGGATCCAGCTCGCCAGGCACGGTAAGGAAGGAGAACCGGTCGTCCCAAACGTGGAGGAAATCAGCCACATATTTGGGGTTCACGGCAGTGCCTGGCTACAGTCCCACAATCGGGGCAGGAGAACCTCCTTGCGGGTGGGTCAGCTCACCGGGTTCTCCAGCACCAGTTCGCCAACGCGGATCGTTACCCGGTCTCCTGGGGCAAGGGAAAAGTCGTCCGGTGGCACGATCCCCGTGCCAGTCATAAGCACTCCTCCCCAGGGGAAACGCAATTCTCTCCCGAGCCACCGGACGAGCTCGGCTGGCCGACGTTTCATCTGTGCCGTCGTCGTTTCACCGTGGTAGAGCAGCTGTTCGCCGCGGTGGATGACCAGTTCAATCCGCAGAGCATCCATCTCCTCTGCCTCATTGATCACCACGATTCCTGGCCCCAGTGCTCCCGCCCCGTCGTAGACCTTCGCTTGTGGGAGGTAGAGCGGATTCTCCCCCTCGATGTCGCGTGAGGAGACATCGTTCCCCACCGTGTAGCCGAAGGGCTCAAGCGACTGGGTGAACACAACGGCGAGTTCTGGCTCTGGGACGTTCCAGCGGCTGTCGCGGCGCACGCGTACAGGTTCCCCTGGGCCGACCATTCGCCATCCTTGGCCTTTAAAGAAAAGTTCGGGTCGTTCCGCCTCGTAGACGCGCCAGTAGATATCTTTCACCTGTGCTTCGGCCATCCGGGCATCACGGCTGCGCAGGTAGGTGACTCCAGCGGCCCAGACCTCCTGCTCCGGATCCAGAGGAGCCAGCAGGGGGCCGCTGGCGCGCTCACCACGGGGAAGCATCGTCAACATGCTTCGCGCCGTGGCGGCTGGGAGCTCCAGGAGCCAGCTGAGGCGGAAACCGGCTGGCAACCACTGCCCATCGCAGGCCCAGCGAATTCCCTCGCGTGTCAGGTGCCGTGTCAAGTACATCGTCCCACTCCCTCCGTTCCTCCCCATTGTCAAGCGTCATCAGCAGATCGTCGACTCCATTCCTCCACGCGACAGATCATCAGCAGCATGACACAAACCCAGTCTTTGTCGGCCCCCCCGACTCTGTCTCGACCGAGTAACAGCTCATCAACAGCATGACACGAACCAAGGAGCACGTCCTGCAAAAAGATGGGTAGCAGTTCTGGCAGCACAGCGGTTCATCTTCGGCGAAGTGGCATGTCCTGCCGGGTGCTTCCGCTGTCCTGGCTTCTCTTGGCCATCCCTTTAACTTGCAACTAGCTCGCGTCTTGTCTTCTGTACGGGCGATTCTGGCCTGGTAGTACGGTTGGTACGCGGGGTTCCATAACTGGGGGTGCATTACGGACTTACCGCCCGAGTTCTTACACCGGCAACGATGCCAGCATGCGGTGGCAGACCCGTCAGGCGCACGCGGTGGGCGTACCCGGATTCACCTGCACGAGGCGATACCATTGTGAGCAGTTAATCGATGTCGCTGCTGCAATGATCACCTTTGGGTGACAGTGACCAATATGATTGGTATGTAGCCCACAGCTGAGCCTCACGTGTACACGCCGTGAATTGTTCCGTACAATTTCCGCATTCATCCCGCCACAGGCAAACGGCAGCAATTCGATCCATCCAGGAGCAGGAGATGAATCGCGCGCCTGATTGGCTTCAGCAGGCCGAGTCGGACCTAGAGATGGCGCGGATCGCCGCGCAAGCGGGGCGGCATGAGTGGGCGTGCTTTGCCGCCCAGCAGGCCGCTGAGAAGGCGGTGAAGGCCCTGCACCTCCACCTGGGCCAGGAGGCCTGGGGGCACCTGGTGGCCCGCCTCCTGGTCGAGCTGCCCATCACGGCTCCTTCTATACTGGTGGAGAAGGCCCGCTCGTTGGATGCTCTGTCTGTGCCCACGCGCTGCCCCGATGCCTTCCCGGCGGGAGCGCCGGCTGAGCACTACGGGCCCTTGCAGAGCCAGGGGGCCATTGCCTATGCCAGTGAGATCGTTGCGTTCGTCCGTGCTCAGATGGCCGAGCCGCGCTGAGGTTCTGGAGGCGGTCACGGCTTGGGCCCAGCGTCTGGAGCTGCCGGGACTGGTGGCGGTGGGCGTCTTCGGCTCCTACGCTCGTGGTGATGCTGGGGTGGGCAGTGACGTCGATATTGTGGTGATCCTGGAAACGTCAGAGCTGCCGTTCGAGCGGAGGATGGCGCTCCTGCCGCTGGAGGAGTTGCCAGTGCCGGCGGAGGCACTGGTCTACACGCGCGCCGAGTGGGAGCAGCTGGGTAAGCGGAGCCCCCGCCTGGCCGAGACCTTGCGACGAGAGACAGTCTGGGTCCGTGGGAGGGGCTGAGGAGGCGTGATGGGCCTGCGGAAGTGGGCATTGGCTGACTTCGCCACGCGGCTACGCGTGATTTTCTCGATCTCGGCCGGGAACTGACTGTAGGTGTCCTGATGCTCGTCCATGTTGGACGAGAAGTGCTCACTGCGCTCGAGACGACCGGGATTACTTCTTCGCCAACGTCGCACTCTCCCACCTGGCTTGATGTGCTCCATCAGTCCCAGCAGGCGATCGAGGAAGCGCGAGATCACTTGGACCGAGCACAGCAGCTCCGGGCACCTCTAATGGAGACAACAAAAAGTCTTCGACAAAAGATCAAAACCCCGCGGCCCCTATGCTATACCAGTGGTGGCAAGGCGCGAGCGGGGGTGCAATGGGCGACCACCAAGCCAACCAAATGGTCAAGGAACGACTGTTCCGCCTCGTTGTGCTCGACATCGATGGGACGCTCTTGGATCCCTCGGACGTGGTACGTCCGGTGGTCCACGATGCGATCCGCGCCTGCCGCGCCCTGGGGATCGAGGTCGCCTTGGCTACTGGTCGGCGTCTGCGTACGACCCGACCGATCGTCGCGCAGCTTGGCATCCAACTGCCGTTGGTGCTGTACAACGGTGCACTAGTCTGGGATTCCGAGCGGGAAGTGGCACTTGTCGAGCGTCCACTCGATCGAGCCGGACTGGCTCGCACCCTAGCTGAGGCGGAACGTGAGGGGCTCGGTGCGCTCGTCCTGCGTGGCCCAGCCAGTGGCGAGCGCCTCGTCCTCGTCACCGATCCGCTTCCCGCCCTGCCGGAGTTCGCAGCGGAGCTCCTGCCACGTACCGGTGAGGTCGACCGGCTTCCGGCCGCGGACGTGCTCGAGCTCGACGACGTGCTGACGGTCGATCTCTTTGGTCCAGAGCGGGCGCTCCGCCGTGCGACGGCCCGTTTGGCGCGGGCTGGACTTCCGATCTATCACCATGGCCCGTTCGAGTGGATTCCGCAGCTCCCGCGTTGGGTTGCCAACGTGCATGCACCCGGCGTGAGCAAGGCTAGTGGGGTGGAACTGCTGGCACAGCAACGGGGACTCACCCTTGCCGATGTACTCGCTGTGGGGGACGGCGAGAACGATCTCCCGCTCCTGCGTCGGGCCGGACTCGGGGTCGCGATGGGGAATGCCCCCGAGCACGTGCGTGCCCAGGCCGGGGCGGTCGTGCGGGGGCATGACGAGGACGGGGTTGCGGAGGCGCTGGAGCGATTTGTCCTCGAACCTTGGCGCCGGGCGCTGCGTGTGGCGTAACACGCGTGCCGTCGTTGGGCGATATGGGAAGGGAAGGGGTTGCCGATGGGCATTGGACGAGGACTGCGTGCGTTGCTGGCGCTCGCGCTCCTCGCCACGAGTCTTGTCGGTCGACCGGCCGCAACCGTCTCAGCTCAGCGGGACCCTGCAAGCCGTGCCGAGTTCTTCGGGATCGTCGGTCGCGATCCTTGGTACGAGTTCAATACGGATCCGGAACGCGCCCCACTTGATGTCAATCGCATCTTTCTCGAGACGATGATGGCGGAGATAGCTGCGCTCGGTGCCCGTTGGGTGCGGATCGAGCTCCATGCCGAGTATGACACTGCTCCTGGCCCGGGCTGGATCGATTGGAACAAGCATGACTGGTACCTCTTCGATCTCGCGCCTCGCTACGGGATGAAGGTGCTGGCGGTGCTCGGTTCGGGTATCTTGGCCGATGTTGACGAGTCTTATCGCTTTCGGACGATCAACGAGTCGCCTGACCGTGACGGCCGTAACCGATACACCCGTGCGTTTGTGGAGCGGACCAAAGAAATTGTTGGGCGTTACGGAGGAGCACTGAGCGCGGTTGAGCTCTTGAACGAGCCGAACGCCAATGAGCTTCTCCAAGAAGAGACGGGCCAGCGAGAGCATGCAGTCCGCCCCGAGATCTATGGGCGACTCGCTGTGGATGTCTACGAAACAGTGAAACAGCTCAGCCCCTCAACGCGTGTGGTTGCTGGCAGCCTTCTTTTCGACCGTCATCAGGATGGTGATCGACACCTGGACTGGTGGCGTGCGGTCTATGAGAGTCCCGCTGTGCGGGAGTACCGGGCGCGCACTGGCCGTTATCCCTGGGATGCTGTCTCGATCCACCCGTATTTCTTACCGGATGCCGGCAGTGTCCTCGCTGCAGTGCGCGAGCTCCGAGCGAGCCAGCTCGCTTATGGTGACACGACTCCGATTTGGGTCACGGAAGTCGGCATGCCAGCTGATCCCGCTCCCTGGTCTATGACTGGCGTTGCCATGCCAACGCCAGCCGAACTGGCTCAGGCGGAGTTTCTCCGCCAGGTCTACACACTCTTGTGGGAGCAAGCACCGGAGGTTGAGCGCGTCTTCTGGTTCAAGTTTGAGGACTTTGGTCTCACGCACGGATACGCAAGCTGGGGCCTGGTGCGTCTCCTTGACTCGGGTAAGGTCTACGGGCGAGAAGCGATTCCCTGGCCGCGGAAGCCCGCCTACCTGGTCTACCAGCAGTTGGCGCGACCTGAGGCGGTGCCGACGAGTCGCGTCCCACCACCCAGTGATTCGAGTGTGCGCTACTTTCCCGAAACGGGGCATACCCTGAGTGGGCCGTTCCGACGCTACTGGGAACAGAACGGTGGGCTCGCTGCCTTTGGATATCCTCTGACGGAGCCGTTCTGGAGCGGTGGCCGGCTTGTCCAGTTCTTTGAGCGCGCCCGCTTTGAATACTGGCCGGAGTACCGGGGGACTCCTCATGAGGTCCAGCTTGCTCATCTTGGCCGCTGGGCTCTCGGCGACCGCACCTTCCCGCCACAGCTTCCGCCTGAGAAGCTCGGTCCGGATCAGCGGTATTTCCCCGAAACCGGCTTCGTCGTTCAGGGTGCCTTTTTGCGATACTGGGAACAGAACGGCGGGCTCGCTCGCTTTGGGCTGCCGATCAGCCCAGAGTTTCGTGAGGTGAACCCGAGCGATGGGAAGGAGTACACCGTGCAGTATTTCGAGCGGGCTCGCTTCGAATTCCACCCGGAGGCGGCTGGGACGCCGTACGAAGTCCAGCTCGGTTTGCTTGGAGCGCAAGCAGTGCAGACACTCGGCTGGTATCGCTGATTCGCCGAGAGGATGGTTCAATGAGCGAGCAGATCGCACCGATCCAAGGAGCTCTTGTTCCTGCACCGCCGGGAAGCGGCCTTTTGCCGTACGGGCTCCCCGATCCCGGAGTACAACCGCTCCTGCCTGCCACGCGGACGGTGCGCATCGAAGCGTTCCAGCATGTTGCGATCCGTGTTGCTGACCTCCAGGTGGCCGAGAACTTCTACCGGGAGTTCTTCGGTATGGAGGTCGTCTGGCGCGTCCGGCGTGCGGGTGATGCCTGGGAATATCTCCCCCCTGACTTTGACTGGGACGCGGGGCTGCGCAGCGGTGTCTTCCCGCAGTACGTCCTGCTCCGCAACGGTCCGCTTGCGTTGCTCCTGCAGTTCGCTGGTCGCGGGACGGTCTTTGTCGAGCCGCGTCTGGTCCATTTGAGTCTGCGTGTTGCACCGGAGACGCTCTTGGAACTCCGTGCCGAAGTGCTTATCCGTGGCTACGCAGTTGCCGAAAGTGACGAGCACTCCTTTGTCTTTCGTGACCCCTTCGGAATCACCTGGCACCTGACCGATCGGCCAGCGAGCTGAGTACGGGTGCTCCGCGGAGCGCAGAAAGGAGTCTTGGCATGCTCCATCCCTACCAAGAGCTGATCGATCTTCTCTCCGAGACGCCGCGCCGGCTCCAGAGCATGCTCCGCGATAGAGAGACGAGCGGAAGTGAAGGAGAAACCCCGCTTGCGCGCATCGTCGCCCATTTGGCCGCGGTCGAAGCGCTGATGCGCCAGCGCATCTTACGGATGGTTGCCCAGGACACACCGTATTTTCGTGCTGTCGATCTTACTGGCACAGCGGAGTCGGTGAGTTCACTGGCTGAAGCGTTGGAGCGGCTTGGCCAGGAGCGGGGCGATACTCTGACGACGCTGATGACACTCTCCCTCAAGGACTGGGAACGCCGTGCCATCCACGAGCGGCTCGGCGAGGTGACGGTGGAGGATCTCGTCGAGCAGCTCGTGGAGCATGATCGGCTTCACCTCGAGCAAGTCGAGCAGTTGTTGGCCGGTCAGGAGCCGGCCTGGCCTCCAGAGCCGAGCTGAGCAGGCGCTGCCGCTTCGACAAGCGCCAGGACTTCGTCGAGACGGTCGTGAGCGGTGACTGCACGCACGACAGTCTCGTCCAACTGTGTCTCCCACGGCTTCAACGCTGTGGCCAGTTCTTCGGCGTACTCCACGGCGATCGCGGTGGCGAGCGCTCTGACGCCCATGCGAGCAAAGTGCTCGCGATAGCCTGGGAAGCGCTCGTAACGTGCTGCCTCCTCTTCGAGGCGGGAAAAGGCTTGGCGGCCGAGCGCGACGCGCACATACGCGTAGCGCCGTGGGAGCGCTCGTCCGGCGGCGGTGGCGCCTTCGGCGAGCCAGTGCGTCGATTGTTCGACGTGCGCCGGAGTGAGCCAGTTGAAGAGCACGGCATCGGCCAGTTCGCCGGCGAGGCGGCACATGCGCGGGCCGAGCGCCGCGATGACGAGCTCGCAGGGAACGGCTGCGCGCAGTGCCAGCGCGCCCGCGCGGACGCGCGCGAGAGCACCCGGGCCGGCCCCGGAACCGATGCCCAGGCGGAGGCGATCAACTGGAAGCTCGAGTTCCCGCACTCGTTCCGCGATGCGTTCTGGGGTCCAACGCGTCAGCGGTAAGACGCCGACTCCGAGCGCGATGCGTTGGGTGACTGATGCTGCTGCGGCGAGTGCTGCCAACCCGTCGCCGTCTGGCGTGTCGTTGACCCAGAACGTGCGATACCCCAAGGCCTCGCAAGCAGCTGCTGCTGCGCGGATGACCTCATGGGAGACCGCCGCAGCCAGTCCGAACCCTCGTGCGGACATTGCACAACTCCTTTCATTTCTCGCTCGGCAATCGTAACCGAGGAAGCGCGGCATGGTGGGGAACAGGGCAGAACTCCGCCATCCTGCAGGGCTGCTTCTGTGCGATACAATGAAGGGTTCGTGCCGTGGCGGGGGTAACGCCACGACGAAGAGGTAGGTTGCTCATGACGACGGAAGCTCGCACGAGACCTGTCCGGATCGTCATTGCCGGTGGTGGGTTCGCTGGGGTGACAGCAGCACACGAACTCCGACGGGCCGCACGTCGGGGGGAGATCGAGGTTGCGTTGATCTCCCGCGAGAACGCGTTCGTCTTCTATCCGCTCATGCCAGAAGTGATCTCAGGAGCCTTACGGGTTGAAACCATTCTGACGTCAATTCGGCAAGTCGTCCCCCATGCTCGGCTCTACGCCGGCGAACTCACCGGCGTTGACCTTGAGCGGAGGGTCGTCACGATCCAGCACGGGCTGTACCAACATCGCCAGGAGCCCTTAGAGCTCCCGTACGACCATCTCGTTCTGGCGCTCGGTGGTGTACCGGCCACGTTCGGCATTCCGGGGCTTGACGACTACGCGTTCGATGTCCAGCGACTCGCGAACGCCTTTGCGCTCCGGAACCACCTTATCGATCTCCTCGAACAAGCCGATATTGAAGCGGATCCCAAGGAGCAGCAGCGCTTACTGACGGTGGTGGTGATCGGGGGCGGGCCAACAGGGGTGGAAGTCGCGGCTGAGATCCGCAGCCTCTTCACGCATGCGCTCCGGTATTACCAGAACATTCGGCCGGGAACGGAGCGGGTGGTGCTGGTGGAGGCCTTGCCACGCCTGCTCACGAGCTTTCCTGAGACAGCCGCCGTGCGTGCTGTACGGGAGCTGCAGCGGCGCGGGATCGAGGTACTGCTGGGCCGCAAGGTTGTCCGCGTAGAACCTGCTGCCGTTCTGCTCGACGATGGGACGGTTCTGGAGTCACGGACCATCGTCAGCGCGATCGGCGTGGAACCGAACCCGATTGTGCGGAACTTTGGTCTTCCGCTTGATGAACGGGGACGGATCGTCGTCGATGAGTTCTTGCGAGTCAATGGCATGACGAACGTTTGGGCGCTCGGCGATAATGCAGCTGTCACCGACCCGACAACTGGTCGGCCCTATGCGCCGACCGCCCAGCACGCAGTGCGGCAAGCTCGGTTGCTGGCGCGCAATCTCTTGGCTACCTTGCACCACCGCGAGCTCGCTCCGATGCGGTATCGCACGCGCGGCATGATGGTCACGCTTGGCGATCATGCTGCGATCGCCTGGCTTGGTCGGGTGACGCTTGATGGCTTCCTCGCCTGGTGGCTCTGGCGCACCTACGCGCTGCTGCACATCCCGCGCTGGGATCGTCGTATCCGGTTAGCGATGGAGTGGACGCTCGATCTCCTGTTCCCACCGGAACTCGTCCAGCTCAAGGTGGGACAGCCTGCGCCGGCCACCCGCCGTGTGGTCGAAGCGGCTCTGCGTCGACTGTGGGAGGCAGCGCCACCATCGAGTCATCCGGCGTCGCCGGTAGTTAGCTCAGCGCCGCACCGCGAGTGAACGGAGAGCGGCGAGTGCCGCCTCGACGTCCGGAAGCGCACGCAGGGGTGCCCGCTCGCGGTAGACAATCGTGCCGTCACGGTCGACGATGACGATTGCCCGCGCGGGGACCTCACGGTACCCGATAAACTCGTCGATTTTCAGGTCGTAAGCAGTGATGACCTCGCGGCTCCAGTCGCTGAGGAAGGGAAAATCGACCCCGAGTTCGCGTGCCCACGCTGCCTGAGCGAAGTGACTGTCGCAGCTGATCGCGTAGACTTCGGCGCCGAGCGCGCGAATCTCCTCGATCTTGTCCCACAACTGGGACAACTCGTTCCTTCAACCGCTTGTGAAGGCGAAGTGGAAGAAGGCGAGAACGGCGATGCGCTCGCGTACGATTTCACTCAAGGCGAGCGGCTGACCAAGCGTGCTGGGGAGACGGAAATCTGGAGCTCGTTCACCGACCTGGCCTGCCATCGTCCTTCCTTCCTCCCAACCGAACCGACATCTGCATCATGCTCCGATGGTACGATACCGAAAGCGAGCAGCGCGCGTACTGGAGGGAGTGAGCAAGGCCGTGCAGCTGTTCAATGCGCTGACTGGACGAGTCGAGCCTTTCTCTCCGGCCGACGGGCATACCGTCCGGCTCTATGTGTGTGGCGTGACCCCCTATGACACGACCCACATGGGGCACGCAATGACGTATTTGGTGTTCGATGTCTTCAATCGTATCTGTCAGCATCATGGCTGGCGTGTCAAGTATGTGCAAAACATTACAGATATCGACGACGACATCCTACGCAAAGCACGTGAGGTGGGAGAGCCATGGGATCGGCTCGGGGATCGGTATGTCCGGCAGTTCCAGGAAGACCTGAATGCGCTCAACGTGCTTTTCCCTTCAGTCTTTCCTCGCGCCACGGAAGAAATACCGCTGATGATCGAGATTATCCAGCGACTGCTCGAGCAGGGTGCAGCTTACGTACGTGACGGCAATGTCTACTTCCGTGTTGCCAGCGATCCTGACTACGGGCATCTGTGTCGCTGTAGTCGCGAGGAGATGATTCGCCTCTCGGCCGAGCGGGGCGCCGATCCGCAAGATCCGCGGAAGGAAGACCCGCTCGATTTCGTTCTTTGGCAGGCGGCACAACCTGGTGAGCCGACCTGGGATAGCCCCTGGGGTCCAGGACGTCCTGGTTGGCACATCGAGTGCAGCGCGATGGCGATAAAGTACCTTGGCCCACAGATCGATGTGCACGGTGGTGGCTCCGATCTGATCTACCCGCATCACGAGAGTGAGATTGCCCAGTCGGAAGGCTACACCGGCCTCAGGCCGTTCTCACGTTTCTGGGTGCACGTCGCCATGGTTGAATATCAGGGCGCTAAGATGTCGAAGTCGCTGGGGAATCTCGTGCTGGTGCGTAACACGCTGCGCCGCCACACTGGCGACGCGATCCGCCTCTATCTTCTCAGCCATCACTACCGGACGCCGTTTGCGTATGAAGATGATGGTCCGGCGCGGTTTGAGCCACTTGTCCAGCGCTTGCGCGAGGCAGTGAATGTGGTTGGTGGTCAGGCAACGCCGCTTGACCTGGCCCCATTGCGCGACGAGCTCGCGGCAGCGCTCTCGGACGACCTTGATACCCCGCGGGCGATCGCCGTGCTGGCCGAGGCAGCCGATCGGCTGCTTGTGGCGGCTCGGGAGGGGCGCGACGTAGAACGCGCCCGCGAGCAGCTCCGCGAAATGGGCGAACTCATTGGACTCACGGTGACTCGGTGAGCTTCCATTTTGTGAGAAGTTTCGCCTCTCCGATTGAGGTTCGAACACGAGTTACCTGTGACAGCGTCGCTCGTGCTACGTCACCGGGTGAAAGTTCGTTCTCTCGTGGCACGCGTCATTGGAACACTGCATGCCAAACTACAGGCCGTAGGTGTCAACAAGGCACAGAAGGGGTACGTCACATCGGGATTCCCTACCCCTTGTGTTCCCATCATCTTTGGAGTCGCTTGACAGCTGCTCGCTCCTGCGGCAGGCTGGACTGTGGGCAAGGTGGATGCATGGAGGGATCGAAGTGATGGGTGAGATCCTGCCAATCAGCGCCGGTGTTGTCGTCGGACTCATCTGCTGGCGAATAGCCTCGATGCGACTTCGTACCGCTGCTCTGGTGATCTTCAGCGTTCTCTTTGGAACATTGGCCAGCTTCCTCACTGGCGAACTCGCCTTGACGTGGGCTTTCCTTTTGATTGACATCCCACTCGTCTTCCTGGTTGCTGTCGGAACAGCCCTGCTGGTCGCACGCGTGGCTCGAGTTCGCCAAATCGCTCGCCACTGACCAGCGACCGCGCGTCTACAGTGAGCGCCGCCCTGCTTGCCATTCGGCGGCGCTCAGCCATCGGAGAGTGAGACTTCTAGTATGAGAAGTCGTTCGGAAATGGCTGCTGATCAGCGCGGAGATTACTCGCGCCACGACGAACCATTGCTGACGGAACAACGGCGCTGGCACTGGTGGCAGCGTGCGGTCATCTACCATATCTACCCCCGCTCGTTTGCGGACAGTAACGGTGACGGTGTCGGCGACCTTGAGGGGATTCGCCGGAAGCTCGACTACCTTGTGTGGCTTGGCATTGACGCCATCTGGCTTTCTCCCATCTTCCGCTCGCCGATGGCTGACTTTGGCTACGACATCAGCGACTATCTCGACGTTGATCCAACATTCGGGACGTTCGAGGATCTTGAGCGGCTAATCGCGGATGCCCATGCACGGGGACTCAAAGTGATCCTCGACTTCGTCCCCAACCATACCTCCGACCAGCACCCCTGGTTCCTTGAGTCACGCAGTAGCCGTGATCATCCGCGCCGTAGCTGGTATATCTGGGTTGATCCTGCCCCCGATGGTGGCCCACCGAACAACTGGCGCAGTGTCTTTGGTGGCTCGGCATGGGAGTTTGATGCCGCGACAGGACAGTACTATCTGCATACTTTTCTGAAGGAACAGCCCGATTTGAACTGGAGAAATCCGGAAGTTCAAGCAGCGATGCTCGATGTCCTTCGCTTTTGGTTCACCCGGGGAGTTGATGGTTTTCGCCTCGATGCCATCTGGTTCCTGATCAAAGACGAGGAGCTGCGTGACAATCCGGTGAACCCAGACTACACGCCAGATCAGCCACCGTATCGCGAGCTGCTTCCGGTCTACACGAGCGATCGTCCGGAGATCCACGATATTCTCGCTCGCATGCGGCAAGTCGCCGATGCCTTTGGTGAGCGCGTCCTCATTGGCGAGATCTACTTGCCTGTCGGGCGACTCGTCGCCTATTACGGCTGCCCGCATCGTCGCGAGCTCCACATGCCGTTCAACTTTGAGCTGCTGCTAGTGCCCTGGGAAGCTCGCCGTGTCGGCGCCGCGATCGATACGTACGAGGCGCTACTCGGCCCTGATGACTGGCCCAACTGGGTATTGAGCAACCACGATCGGCCACGCGTCGCGACGCGTATCGGCGAGGCGCAAGCACGCGTCGCTGCCATGTTGCTCTTGACCCTGCGTGGGACGCCGACGATTTACTACGGTGATGAACTGGGGCTTTCCGATGTCCCTATCCCCCCTGAACGGCGTCGTGATCCTCTTGAGCGGACTCTCGGCCCTGGGGCCGGTCGCGATTCCTGCCGAACACCGATGCCATGGGATGACAGCCCCGGTGCCGGATTCACTACGGGTGAACCTTGGCTGCCTCTGAACCCGGATTACGCGACGCGCAACGTTGTGGTGCAGCGCAAGGACCCTCGTTCCATGCTGTCGCTATACCGGGAGCTCTTGATACTGCGACGGGCTGAGCCGGCGCTTGTCGTCGGCCGCTATCGGCCCGTCCCGGCGCCGAATGACCTTCTCGCCTTTCTCCGCGAGGCCGCTGGTCGACGCTTGCTCGTTGTGCTCAATTTCGGTGGACATGAGCGGACGTTCACGACGAGCCGCTTTACCCTGCGCGGTCAGGTGCTCCTCTCCACATATCTCGATCGTGCTGGTGAGATCATCGAGAGCGGTCTCGTCCTCCGACCAAACGAGGGCTGCATCGTCGCGCTACGAGAGTAGCCGCTCTACGATTGAAGATGTCTCGAGTGCACGGCCCTCAGCACCTGCCAACCCGATTCAGCATGCAGTCCACGAACGCGGAGAACTGGCGGTCGCCTGACCGCCTCAGTCACGTGTCCCGATCGGTACGGCCGTCACTGCAGCATCCGCACCTCTACTAGGACACGCGTGAGCGTATTCGGGAATTTGTCAGACCATCGACAGGTCGATTACGCGCTTCCGTAGCGTCCCGCACATGGCTGGGGTGTATGGGGCAACCTGGCCCGCAGAACCTTATCTCTGGGTTTTTGCTTGTCCTCGCCGACTGAGTCGGCGCCTGGGCACCACACCGGAGATCTTCCCAGACGGCTTGACGTCTCTCGGCCAACATCGCATTATCGCCGTGCTGACGACCAAGACCGAAGGAGGTCGTCAGGCCAAGTGTTTGATGTCGTCAGCTGCGGAGAACTCCTGATCGACTTTGTTGCACTCCGGCGTGGTGTTCGCCTGGCCGACGCGCCAGCGTTTCGCCGCGCTGCTGGTGGTGCGCCGGCCAATGTTGCGGTCGGGGTTGCCCGACTCGGTCACCGGGCAGCATTCCTTGGTCAGGTGGGTGACGATGACTTTGGTCACTACTTAGCGGAAACACTTCGACGTGCCGGCGTCGATGTGCGTGGTCTGCGGTTCACCGCTGCTGCCCGTACTGCGCTCGCGTTTGTCAGTCTACGCGCCGATGGTGAACGTGACTTTCTCTTTTATCGCCACCCCAGCGCTGACATGCTCTGGCGTCCCGAGGACGTTGATCGCGAGGTGGTACGTGTGACTCGCATCTTCCACTTCGGCTCCATCTCGCTCATCAGTGAGCCGGTTCGCTCGGCGACGCTTACTGCGCTGGCCGAGGCTCGTGCGCACGGCGCACTCGTCTCTTATGATCCCAACCTGCGCCTTGCGCTCTGGCCCTCGGCAGAAGCAGCGCGCGAAGGGATGCTGCTTGGCTGGCGCGAAGCGGATCTCGTCAAGCTTAGCGAGGATGAACTGACCTTCCTTGCTGGATCGCCCAATCCCGCAGCAGTGCGTCAGCTGTGGCACGAGCGTCTCCGCCTCGTGGTGGTGACGCGGGGAGCGGCTGGGTGTACGTATCTTCTGCCGGAGGGACAAGGGACCATACCGGGATTCTCAGTGCGGGTGGTCGATACGACCGGTGCCGGTGACGGCTTTGTCGCCGGTCTACTCGTGGGCTTGCTTGAGCAGAAAGGAGATTGGTCACGAGAGGCGATCGAACGGGCGTTGCAGCTGGCCAATACCGTCGGTGCACTCGTCTGTACCCGCCGTGGTGCAATTCCCGCCTTACCGACACGTTCCCGCGTGATGCGCTTCTTACGTGAGGCGAGTCGTGCAGCATTCGCCGATGGAAAGCATGGTCGAGGCGAGACCTGAAGGGAAGGACGATGGAGCGCGAGCGTTTGCGAGAACTCGATCGCGTTGTGCTGGGTGAGATTTGGACGTCGGATGAAGCCTGGCGGAATCTCGTCTATCTCTGTGATGACCTTGGCCATCGTTTCGCGGGCTCAGAGCAGGAGTGGCGAGCGGCCGAATTCCTGGCCGAACGCCTACGCGCTTATGGACTCGAGAACGTCCGTCTCGAGGAGTTCCCGATGGTGACTTGGGAACGGGGACCCTGCCAGCTCTGGGTGATCGAGCCCTTGGAGCGGGAGCTCCCATCCCTCGCAATGCCCTATTGTCCCAGTGCGCATCTCGAGGCCGAAGTGGTCGACGTGGGAGAGGGGGAACTCCCGGACTTCGACCGGCTCGCGAGCGAGATTCCGGGCAAGATCGTCCTGACCGATGCTGAAACGAACCGCCCTGGCGAGCGCAAGAGCCACCGGACTGACAAGTACAACTGGGCCGTGCAACGTGGTGCCGTTGCGGTGCTTTTTGTCAATCAGAATCCAGGACAACTGCATATCACGGGCTCGCTTACCGGCCGGAATCCGAACGGGACGAGTGCTGTGGACCGTGAAGCGCCCATTCCCGGTCTCGGGCTGAGCTATGAGACCGGTATGTTCCTTCGCCGCCTTGCCAAGCGCGGAACGCTGCGCCTCCGCATCGCGACCGAGAACCGAACGTGCGAAGCACGTTCGGCGAACGTCATCGGTGAGCTTCCCGGTCGGACTCATCCTGAGGAGATCGTGCTTGTTGGTGGGCATTATGATGGCCACGATATTGCCCAAGGCGCGAGCGACGATGGCGCAGGGACGGTGGTTGGGCTGGAGGTCGGCCGGGCCCTCAGCCGCTTGCGAGGCCAACTCGCGCGGACCGTCCGTATCATCTGTTTCGGTGCCGAGGAACTCGGGCTCCTTGGGGCCTATTACCACGCGGCGCGCGCGGCAGCGCATGACGAGCGCATTCGATTCGTCCTCAACCTCGACGGCGCGGGACGTGGCAGCGGCGGGCAAGAACAACTTGTCCTCTCTGGCTTACCGGAACTCGTTCCCTACTTCCAAGCGATCAGCCGAGAGCTTCCCTACGACTTCGCGATCCGGGACGAACTCAACGCACACTCCGATCACTTTCCGTTCGCCCTACGCGGCATCCCAAATGCAACACTGAGCAGCCGCGATGCGACGAGTGGCATGGTCGGGCGTGGCTGGGGACATACCGAGGCGGACACGCTCGACAAAGTCACGCTCCGCAGTATCCAACTCGCAGCGGCGCTCGCTGCGCGCTTGGTAATCCGCCTGAGTGAGGATGAGGCGTTCCCGGGACGGCAACGCACACCGGAAGAGGTGCGGCAGCAGTTAGCGGAGGCGGGGCTTCTTGAGCGTGTCCGAGCAAGCGAAGGGAACGTGATCTGACGAACGTTCCTGGGGTCTCATCGGGAGGCACAGAGTAAACAACTCGCACCGGCGTGAGCAGGGGGATGCAGACGCACAGTCGCCGATGCTGGACTGTCTTTTAGTCGTTCATTCGGCGGGGAGGTTCTTTCCATTGCCTGCCCACATCCAGCCTGCTACCAGGCCTGTTGCGGCGAGCGTGGGTGTGCCCGTCTCCAACAGCCCCCCTTACGCCGGTTCTCTGTGCAGCACTGGTGTGTTGATCACATATCTCCCAGCCAGCGAACTGAAGCAGGTCATCAGAGGAGGGATGGTCAGTCGCTGGACGGCGCCTGCGGGTCGCTCCGTAGCACCACCCGTGCAGCCTCACCGCCTTATGCCTCATAGACCGTCTGGCCGCCAATGACCGTGCGCAGCACTCGTATCTGCGTGAGTTCCTCCGGATCGACGCGACGCGGATCATGCTCCAAGACGACAAAATCGGCAAGCATGCCGGGGCGGAGCATCCCCTTGTGTCGCTCCTCGAAGGTGGCGTATGCCCCATTCACTGTGTAGAGCGGTAGGGCTTCTTCAACGCGAATCGCCTCCTCCAGCGCATAGGAACGGCCGCTCGCCGTGCGCTCCAAAACGGCGGCTTGGATACAGCGGAGCGGTTCGTAAGACGAGACCGGGCAGTCCGTCGAGAAAACGAGCCGGATGCCGGCATCGAGAAGGCTTCGGAACGGATACGTGAGTTGAATCCGTTCCAGACCAAGGTGGCGAATGAAGCCATCACCGTATTCAGCGATAAAGATTGGCTGGCTGACGACTAGCACCCCAAGTCGGGCAATGCGCTCAATCAGGTCGGGGCGTAATATTCCGCAATGTTCAATACGATGACGATGATCTGCTCGTGGGAGCCGAGTGAGCGCACGCTCATAGGCATCCAGCACCATCTCAATCGCTCGATCACCAATCGCGTGTGTCGCCACTTGGAAGCCAGCACTGTGGGCTTGCCAGACCAACTCGTCCAGTTCTTCTTGTGTCCAGATCGTCATCCCGTAATTGTCTGGTCGTGGATCGCTCAGGAAGGGACGGCTCACCGCTGCGGTGCGTCCAATGAGGCTACCGTCGGCAAAGAGCTTCACTGGGCCGAGGCGGAGTCGATTGTCGCCAAATCCCTGCTTGACTCCCAGCCCAAGCAGATGGGGGAGAAGTTGATGACGGATCATCATCGAAGTGCGCAGCTTCAACACACCGCGCTCGACTGCTCGCTGGTAGGCCTCGACTTGCAGTGGATGGTCCGAGCCAGCGTCCTGGCTTGAGGTAATACCAGCCGCAACATATGCATCGTTGCAGCGACGAAGTGCTTCAATCATCTCCTCAAGCGTTGGAGCAGGGATTACTCGTTCGACCAGTTCCATCGCGTTCTCCTGGAGCAGCCCAGTCGGCTCGCCCGACTCGTCTCGCACAATGTGTCCACCAGAAGGGTCGGGCGTCTCCCGGGTGACGCCAGCGAGCTGAAGCGCTAGGGAATTCGCGACCAGCATATGACCGGAGCTATGGACAAGGACGAGCGGATGACGCGTGCTAGCCTGGTCAAGGTCCCAACGGGTGGGATGACGATGCTCGGCAAGCACGTTATCGTCATACCCACGCCCACGGATCCAGCTCCCCGGCGGTGTCTGGCTCGCTCGCTCGGCAAAGCGGGCCACGATGTCGCTGATGGAGCGGACATGAGGGTGACGACAGTTGACTTGCCCCAGAACCAAGCCAAAGTTGATCATGTGATTGTGTGCTTCATTGAAGCCGGGAAGGCAAGTAGCCCCGGCGAGATCAAGTCGCCGGGCGCCACGGGGCAGGGCTGCTTCGACCTCGGCCAATGAGCCAACGGCGACAATGTGCTCGCCAATTACCCCGAATGCCTCAACTTCTGGTTGCGTCGGATCCATCGTCAAGATCGTGCCGTTCACGACTGCATAGGCGTCCATCGCCGTTCTCCTTCTGGAGAGAGACCTCCTGTCGGTTCCGCCTCGGCACGATAACGGGCAATCTCATCTCTCGCAAGAGGTGACGGAGAGATTGATGCGGGCGCAAGTTGACCAGTGCGCTGTGGCCCTCTGAGATCAAGAGCCGGACAGACCTACAGGTGTCGCTGCCCTCCAAGCCCGAGCACAATCGCTGCAAGCGCGTTTTCAAGAGACGATCGAGCTTCAGTAGTTCTGTGGGAGCGCGCTGTCCTCCCTTGTCATTTGTTTGCCTTCCACGCTCTTGCGTGAGCCGCCTTCTGGTGCTGATGCGAGACGCCAGCAGTGATCAGCAGGAAATGCATTGACAAACGTCGATACAGATGCTATGGTGACTCCAAGGAGGACAAGGTGGCACAACGATCCTGTTGCCTGATCGATCGCGAAATGCCCTCCTTGGACACGGGACGAATGCGCCAACTCGCCGCACTAGCTCGGGCCCTCGCTGACGAGACGCGCTTGACGTTACTGGCACTGCTTGTTCAGCAGAAGGAACCGCTTTGTGTCTGCCACCTCGTGGAGCGCGTGCCGGTCGGTCAGCCCACCGTTTCGCACCATCTGCGCATCCTGCGCCAGGCTCATCTTGTCACGGTCGAGCGCCGCGGTACCTGGGCCTACTACCAAGCCACGCCGCTTGCGCGTGCCGCATTGGCAGCCCTCGAGCAGGTTCTGGCTGAACAGGTCGCGACTTGAGCGTGGAACCAGGTGCATGAGGGGGATACAGTGTCGCACCTGGATCGATAAATGTCGATATAGGGTGGCCTGCATGGGAGTGCGGTTCATTGAGCGGAGCGGCGCTGACTGGATGGTACGCGGAAGAGATGTGAGAGGAGCACAGCAATGTCGTCACCGCGGGACCTTCCTATCGTTGTGATCGGTGCCGGGCCGATCGGGCTTGTCGCGGCTGCACATTTGTCCCAGCGGGGCCTGCCGTTCTTGGTACTGGAGGCTGGTCCCACCGTCGGCACAGTGGTCCGGCGCTGGGCGCATGTCCGGATGTTCTCGCCCTGGCGGTTCAACCTTGATCCGCTTGCGGCACAACTTCTCGCCGCCAAGGGCTGGCATGCCCCTGCGTCGGAGGCTTACCCGACCGGCGGCGAGCTCGTCGCACGCTGGCTCGAACCACTCGCTGCCCACCCAGCGATCCATCCCTTCCTGCATGTGCAGCATCGTGTCATCGCTGTCGCCCGACTCGGCCGCGATAAGCTGGCTGGGTATGATCGGATCGGGCGCCCATTCGTGGTCCGCGTAGCGACGCCGAACGGTGAGGAGGAAATCCTCGCCTGCGCAGTGATTGATGCGTCTGGCGCTGTTCCGAACCCGCTGGGTGCGTGTGGTCTCCCTGCACTCGGCGAAGCGGTTCTGGCCGATTGTATTGCCTACGGTATGCCAGACGTGCTCGGCCGCGACCGGGCAGCCTACGCCGGAAGGCAGACACTCGTGGTCGGGGCTGGACATTCAGCTTTTGGGGTCCTTCTTGACCTCGTCGAGCTGGCAGCACAAGAGCCTGATACCCGGATCCACTGGGCGATTCGGCGTCGCTCGCTCACTGGGCGACTCGGCAGTGCGAGCGATGAACTTCCCGAGCGTGGCCGGCTTGGTCTCCGTGTCGCGGAGGCCGTGGCGAAAGCCCTTGTTACCCTGCACACCGGAGTTCTTGTGGATCGAGTCGAACGGAGCTCGCGGGGTATCGTGATCCATAGCGGCGAGCGGGTCCTACCCCCAGTTGATCGGATTGTCTGTGCAACCGGGTATCGGCCGGACCTCACGCCGCTCCATGAGCTTCGGCTGGCGCTCGATCCGGCCGTTGAGGCGCCGGTAGCCCTCGCGCCCCTGATCGATCCGAACGTTCATAGTTGTGGGACTGTCCCTCCACACGGAGTCCGGGAGCTTGCGCACCCTCAAGAACCGGACTTCTTTCTTGTAGGCCTTAAAAGCTATGGGCGCGCGCCAACGTTTTTGCTTCGGACCGGTTACGAGCAGGTCCGTTCGGTGGTCGCGGCGCTGGCTGGCGATTGGGAGGCTGCGCATCGCGTCCAACTTGAACTCCCGGCGACCGGCGTCTGCAACGGTGCAGATGTCGCGGCATGCTGCGAGTCTGGAGAAGCGAATCAACACACCGGAACGATGTCGCCTGGATTGGAACCGGTGCGTAACGCGGATGCTCTCCCTCTTGCGCTGGAACACAGCAAGGTGGAAGGAAGCCCTTCGGCGAGTTCCAGCGTGTCCCGGCCCGGGTCCTGTTGTGGATCACCCTGATGCCCAGTAGTGGCTGCTCGCCAGAAGGGGGCCTCTTCGTTGGGAACGGTTGATCCGTGTTCCGTAAGAGGGTATGCGGTATCCGGCTGGGCGTCTCACGCGGGCTCGCTGGCCATACGGCGGCCTTCCTCGTGGAGGAGCCAGCGAGCAAGGAGGATAAGAATGATCACGATGTACAGTGTGCCGCCACCAATCCACATGAGAAGGCCAGCAACCTGCTGATCGACCATTGGAGTAAACCCCCAGGGCATAGCGACGGAGCGATAGGGCTCATAGAGTACCTTATCAGCAAGCGTGAGGATTGCTCCAATCACTGTGCTGATCACCGCAGTGATAAAGACCATGAGACTTGCCCACAGGCCGCTCACGCGGTGGTGGCGTGGTACTGGGTCAATAATCGGCCACCAGAACAAGAGCGCTGTACCAAAAAAGCTCACGTGCTGCAGGTCATGGACCAACTGGTGCCAGACTGCCTGGCTGTAGAGGGGCGGAAAGTGCCAGACGACCAAAGCAAGATTGGCCAGTGCCGCAGCCACCAGCGGCTGCGTCAACAGCTGGAGGAGGCGACGGGACCAGATTGGCCGGAGCAACAGGCGTGTCAGTAGGCCAGCGCGCTGTGGCGGAAGCCCACGCAAGATGACTTGGATCGGTCTCCCCAGCAGGAGTAGGGGTGCTGTGATCTGAATGAGGACGAGATGTTGCGCCATGTGCATTGTGAGGAGTTCGTCGTTCCACGTATCGAGCGGACCGGCCAGGGCAATGAGTGCCGTGAACATACCGACATAGAACGCCGCCGGCCAGCTCGTGGGAACGGAGCGACCGATTCGCCGTAACCGCCACAATGCGAGACTGTACACAAGCGTTGGAACGATGACCAACGCCAGCGCTGGCGGATAGAGGGTAATCCCGAGGACGCTTGGGCAAGTTGGGCAACTGTGGAGGATTGGCACGAACATTGGGCCACCCCTGCGAAGACGCGTTCAACTGTGGACAAGGGTACCATTCCGGGACACGGTTGCTGTCTCTTGAGGAGACTCCACGTTTGGCACTGGCTAGTCCTCTACTTTCTTGACAGTCGCTCGTTTTGTGTTTGGGGTACTCGGCGACACCCCCTCTGTGGAAGCTCAGGGTGACGATGATGCCTCCCTGTTAAACGTGGTCCTCACTTTGTCTGCCCGAGGCGTATACTCGTCCACCGGCGCGGAGCAGGTGACCAGTCCTGCTCCGCTGGATGGGAGATGGGCACCGACGAACAAAGCTCGTTGATCCGCAACGGAACGAGCATCCCGGGGACGCACCCGGGAGACCGCTATATCCGCCACGTCGCCTCGAGCGACCTTCCTCTCCGGGAGATCGCCCCAGGGCGTTTTGTCGCCGAACTAGCGGAGCCGTCGGGACTCTTGGGCAAAGTGTGGGTGCGTCTCCGGCGGGCGTTGATTGGTTATCCGCTCCGCACCGCAGAAGCGGCTCACCAGCGGATCGGCAAGGCAAAGGCACTCGCGGTCTTCTCCTCAGATGCGCTCTCGTCGACAGCGTACGCGACTGAAGAGATCCTCCGTGTCCTGATCCTCGCGGGTACAGCGGCTTATGCATTCGTCGTGCCGATCGGTGCCGCCATCGTGGCGCTTCTTGCGATCGTCATCTTCTCGTATCGTCAAACGATCCATGCCTATCCACACGGTGGCGGCACGTACATCGTAACCAAAGACAATTTGGGTACTGGTCCGGCCCTGCTCGCCGCTGCTGCGCTTCTCAGTGACTACGTCTTGACCGTTGCGGTGAGTATCTCAGCTGGTGTCGCTGCAATCACCTCCGCATTCCCTTCGCTGTATCCCTATCGGGTTGAATTGGCGGTCACGGCCATTCTGTTGCTCACGGTGATCAATCTGCGGGGAGTCCGCGAGAGCGCGACGATTTTCATGCTTCCCACCTATGCGTTCATCATCTGTGTTGGGGCGCTGATTCTTCTCGGGCTGGCGTCGCTCGTGGGTATTGGCCCCACGCCACATCCGGTGCGGCATGAGGTACCTGCGCCGTCCAGCCCACTCACGCTTTTCCTCATCCTCCGCGCTTTCGCATCGGGAAGTACGGCCTTGACGGGTGTCGAGGCGATCGCTGATGGCGTTCCCGCATTTAAGGAGCCGCAAGCCGAGAATGCCCGAACGACGCTTCTCGCTATGGGGCTGATTCTCGGATTTCTGTTCAGCGGTATTACTCTTCTGAGTTACCACTTCCATCTCGTTCCGAGTGAACGCGAGACGATCGTTTCTCAACTGGCACGAACGCTCGTCGACGATTCACCCTTCTACTACGTTGTGCAAGCGGCGACTGCCTTGATCCTCTTTCTCGCAGCGAATACGGCTTTTGCTGACTTCCCGCGCTTGGCCTACTTTTTGGCGCGCGATCGCTTCCTACCGAGGCAGTTCCGCTTTCAAGGGGATCGGCTCGCCTTCTCCACGGGGATCGTCACGCTCGGCCTCTTTACCAGCCTGCTGGTTGTCATCCGTCAGGCGAGTGTCTCGGCGCTGATCCCACTCTACGCGGTTGGTGTCTTCACGGCGTTCACCCTCTCGCAGTCGAGCATGGTCGTGCACTGGTGGAGAAGTGCCAATGGGAGTCTCCGGCACCTCTCGTGGCACAGTCTCGTTATTAACGGTATCGGAGCCATTGCTACTGGCGTTGTGACCGTGGTGGTAGTGGTTACGAAATTCGTTCACGGTGCCTGGATGGTTGTCTTGCTTATCCCGGCACTGATCGGAATGATGCTCGCAATTCACCGCCACTATGTCTCTGTGGCCGAACAGCTGCGTGTCACGACTGACGAGGTCCGCCGTCGGTTGCGCTTCGGCCTCCGGCGGAGCGTGGCGATCGTTCCCATTGCATCACTGAACCGCGCCTCCTTAACCGCCCTTGCCTACGCGCGTTCGATCGCGGACGATGTCGTTGCTGTTCACGTGGCAACCGAGCCCGAGTCGGGAGAAGTGTTGCAGCAACGCTGGCGTGAGGCTGGTCTCACGATTCCCCTGATCATCGTCGAATCGCCGTATCGGGAACTCCTTGGGCCCCTGGTTGCAGTCATCGAAAAGCTCCACCGTGAGAAAGGAGCTCCGCTCGTCACAGTGGTTATCCCGGAGTTCGTCACCGCGCACTGGTGGGAACGGCTGCTCCATACCCAGACTGCCTGGCGCCTCCGGCGCGCGCTCGTCCAGATCCCTGATCTTGCGATCACGATGGTGCCGTACCAGTTGGAGGAGTGAGTGGCGCCGGCCGCCGCACCAGGACTGGTACCGGTGCCTGGGCGAGCACCTGTTCGGCGGTTGAACCCATCACCACATCACGCAGTCCACTCCAACCATGAGTGACCATGACGATGAGATCTGCTGCCCGCTCGCGCGCGACCTCGACGATCACTTGGGCGGGCCGTCCATCGGCGACCAGCCACTCGACGCGATAGCCACGTGCAACCAGGCGTTCGGCGAGTTCACGGAGATACGTGGACGGATCATCGCCAGCGACGTCTGCTTCGATGCGGCGGGGACGTCCCTCGCGGACATGGAGGAGTAGGACTTCCCAGCCCTCTGTCCCGAGGAGCGGCAAGAGATCGAGTGCTCTTTCTGCGAGTCGTGAGCCGTCGAGTGGGACGAGTGCCCGGTCGAGGACGAGCTCGGCCTCATCTGGTGGTGGCACGTGTGCGGGAACAACAAAGACGGGGGTGACCCCGCTCGCGATTACCTGCGCCGTCACTGAACCGAGTACCACACGGCGCCATCCGGCACGGGCATGCGCTGCCATGACAACGAGTGGATCGGCTGTTTCTTCCGCCAGGCGTGTGAGGACGAGTGCTGGATCTCCCTCTTCAATGACGATGCGGATGGGAGCCTCCTGAGGGAACGTCTGAGCAACTTCTTCCAGGTAGGCGCGGCACTCCGCGCGCCAATCCTCGAGCAGGGCTCGAAGGAGTTCTTGCTCCTTCACAGAACGGAGCCCAACCGGAACTTCGAGGACGGCCACTAAGACGACTGGGGCTGCAAGACGCCGCGCCAGGGCGCGTGCCCAGGGCAGGACACGCTCACTGATCCCGTGAGGATGTGGCTTTGTGCGGTCATATTCCAGCGGAACGATGAATGTGGGCACGGTTTTCTCCCTCCCCTGATTCCATGAGCAGGCCTATCACCAAGTGGCCCACTACTCATTGGCTTGTGTCACCTCCGCATGGTGGCGCACCAGCCGTCGCTCGGCGAGAAGCAGGGAGACGACCACGCTGATCGCCAGCGTGACGATCACGATACCAAGCGAGACTACTGTCGGAATCTTGTAGAAGTCCTGAATGAGCATTTTCACACCAATGTAACTCAAGATGAAGGCGAGGCCATAGCGCAAGTAGGCCAAGCGCCGGACGAGTCCAGCCAGAAGGAAATACATCGAGCGGAGTCCAAGGATCGCGAAGACGTTCGAAGAGAACACAATGAAGGGATCACGTGTCACGGCAAAGATCGCTGGGATCGAGTCGAGCGCGAACATGAGGTCGGTCAGTTCGACGAGGACGAGCACGACAATGAGCGGCGTCGCGTAGCGTTTCCCATCGATCCGCACGAAGAAATGCTGCTCAAAGTAGCGTGGGACGATAGGTGCGAAACGCGAGACGATACGGATGGCGATGTTATTCTCGACATCCACCTCGCGTTCCTCACGTTCCAAGAGCATGCGGATGCCCGTGAAAACCAGGAATGCGCCGAAGAGGTAAAGAATCCAATGGAACTCCTTGATCAACCAGGCACCACCGAGGATCATCGCCCCACGCATCAGGAGCGCACCCAGGATTCCGTAGTACAGCACGCGGTGCTGGTACTGTGCGGGAACCGCGAAGGCCGTGAAGATCAAGACGAATACAAACATGTTGTCAGCCGAGAGGGAGAGTTCGATCAAGTAGCCAGTGAAATACTGAAGGCCGGCTTCATGCCCCTCGATGAACCAGAGGAAAATTCCGAAGAGGAGCGAGAGCGACACCCAAAATGCGATCCACAGGCCAGCTTCCTTCATCTCAACGACATGCGCCTTCCGATGGAAGACGCCAAGGTCAAGCGCGAGGAGAACCAGGATGAGTCCAATGAACGCGAACCAGCCCCATAGCGGCACTTCGACCATTGTGACCCCTTACCTCCTTGAGGCCCTCTGACCCTCCCCAGAAATGAGCGGAGAGGCGAGCCAGACGGACCAAATCGTCCGTCGTGGTCTCGCCTCTCCGCCTCGCCTAGCCGAGGGGTTAACCCTGTGTTGACGACCAGGCGCACCAGCAGCTTCCTGCTGGGAGGCTACTCCCCACGCGGGCAGGAGTGTATCGCATCCTCACCCGTCGCACAAGTCCGTGCGGACCATAGGACGTGTGCTGCACCGATCTCACTCCAGCCGTACGAGTCCTGTCGCTGCAGGTTTTACTTCTCATTCCAGAGAGGCACCGAGCCCTCCATCTTCTCCTGCCCTAGTGTGAGCGGCTCCGGTTAGGCCTCTTGGGTTCGCCGAATGGCTGGTTCGTGGTAGAGTCCACTGGGAACGGAGTCGAGCAATGTCGGACGAGCTCGATGTCGAAGTTGAGCAGCGTCTCGCATTGGTACTGGCGCGCTTCCCTGGCTGGTTCGACGAAGACGAGCAGGCGCGTCTCCGCGCGCAGATTCGGGAGCTCGTAGAAGCGAGCCGCAAACTGCGTGCGTTCCCGTTGACGAACGCCGATGAACCCGACTTTCTCTTTCAAGTGGGAACAAGGCAATGACTCAGGATGAGCTTGCTCATCGTTCTCTCCGCGAGTTAGCAGTGTTGCTTCGCCGTCGGGAGACGAGTCCAGTCGAACTCGCTGAACTCGCACTACGACGGCTCGAGCGGATTGGCAAACGGCTGAACGCTGTCGTTACGCTGACCGCGGAGCGCGCATTGGACGAGGCCCGTCGTGCGGAAGCGGAACTGGCGGCGGGTATCGACCGTGGCCCGCTCCATGGAATTCCGTATGGTGCCAAAGATCTTCTCGCTGCTGCTGGGTACCCGACGACCTGGGGGGCCGCGCCTCTCCGCCAGCAGCACTTTCCGGAAGACGCGACAGCGATTGCTCGCTTGCGCGAGGCCGGTGCGGTCCTTGTGGCCAAGCTCGCTACAGTCGAATTGGCCGGAGGAATGGGGTACGAGCAGCCGAATGCGTCCTTCACTGGGCCAGGGATCAACCCCTGGAACATGGACGCATGGAGCGGAGGCTCTTCAACTGGTCCAGCGGCAGCGGTAGCAGCTGACCTCGTTCCCTTCGCGCTTGGTACCGAGACGTGGGGATCGATCATCGTTCCCGCCAGCTATTGCGGCGTGACCGGGTTGCGTCCTACCTACGGGCGAGTGAGTCGCTTCGGCGCGATGACCTTGAGCTGGACACTGGACAAGATAGGTCCGCTCGCACGGAGTGCAGATGATTGTGCGCTTGTGCTTGCCGCTGTGGCTGGTCCTGATCCACGCGATCCAGCGACCATTCCGCAACCATGGTCCGACGCACCTGTGTCGGAACAGAAGCAGGGCTTCCGAATCGGTGTCCTCGAAACGGGTCTGGAGTTCGCACAGCCAGAAGTGGTTGCGAATTTCCGCGCGGCGCTGGCGGTCTTGAGCGAGTTCGCGACGCTCGAACCAATTGCCCTCCCTGACCGCCCATACGGCGAGGTGATCCGCATTGTGCTCACCGCCGAGGCCGCAAGTGCCTTCGAGGAACTCGTGGCTAGCGGCGCGACGCGCACGCTGACAGCGCCCGAAGATCGAGTCGGTGGCATCGCTGGCCTCACGATTCCGGCGGTCGACTACCTTCGCGCCCAGCGAATCCGCCGCCAGTTGCGGGAGGAACTCGCGTCGCTGCTTGCCCCGTACGATGCGATCGTTGCCCCGAGCACGTTGGTCGTTGCAAGTCCACTGACGAGTCGCTTTGACGAGTATGCTGGACCGGCGCGGCGTACTCCCCTGAGCGCGGCGAGTAACCTGGCAGGGCTACCGGCGATCAGCGTGCCGAACGGGTTTGGTGAGCGCGGTCTCCCGACCGGGATGCAGTTCGTGGGACGGGCTGGTGACGAGAGCACCTTGCTCGCTCTCGCTCGCTCCTACCAAGCACGTACCGATTGGCATCGCCATCGGCCACCGCTTGCCTTCAGCTGAGGTACTTCGGTGGAGCTCTGTCTCGATCTTTCGCACCATCGTTGGGCTCGTGCACGTGATCCGCATGCTGCGGTTGCTTGGACGCTCGAGACGATCATGGCCGCCGATCGCGGGGGCTTCCACTCGGTCTGGCTCAGTGAGGATCCTGACGGCTGGGATGCAATTGCCGTTGCAGCCGCGGCCGCGCCGCGCACCGAGCGGATCCGCCTCGGAACCGGTGTCACGAGCCCGTTCCTGCGTCATCCGGTGCAGATCGCCATGGCGCTCGCCACGCTCGATCGCCTCACTGGTGGTCGGGCTTTCCTTGGTCTCGGCCGTGGACAACCAGAGTTCTATCGCTTCGGTCTTGGGATGGAGACGAGGGATCCGCTCGTCGCGCTTACTGAGACGATCCAGCTTCTCCGGCAGTGGTGGCAGCCGCCGTACCGTGCCTCGCTGGACGGGCAGCGATTTCGGGTTCGAGATTGGCCGCTGAGCATCGCGCCGCTGCAGCAGCAGATTCCGATCTATCTGGCGGCGCTAGGGCCGCGAGCGCGCGAACTCGCAGCGCGGTTCGCCGATGGCATCCTGATTGCCGATTTTGCCAGCGAACTGTTTCTCTCGCAGATCCTCCCTGAGGTCCGTGCAGCTGTCGCGACGGCTGGACGTGATCCTAGGGCGTTCCCTGTCTTCCTGCGGGGCAACCTCGTCCTGACAGACGATCCCGAGCCGGAGCTCGAGGAACGGAAAGTCGTCTTCGCCTTGCTCTGCACGCTTCCCGGAATGGCTCAGCAGGTCGTCGTCCCTGGCTTCGACACGGAGCGCCTGATTGCTGACCTCCGCCGGTTCCTCGGTACCGAAGACCTCCTGCGTGCCGGACGTCCCTGGCATGACCTCCGGAGGTCCGTCGATCCAACAGCGATCCGCAAACTCGTCCCGACAGAACTCCTCGCCCAGCTGTGCTTGATCGGGTCAGCAAAAGAACTCCGAGCGCGGCTAGCTCGACTTGCCGCGCTCGGAGTGACACACGTCTTCGCCCGCGCGTTGCCTCAACCGGATCCCGAGGGCTACCGGCAGCTTGTCGTGCAACTTGTTAGCGCTCTAGCGGAGCCGGAGTCGTGAATCCACTTGTGGCAGTTCGCCCAATCTCGCTACCAACAGGTGGGAGCCTCCGCACGTCACCGATCGTCGCCGATGTGAGGTAGCCGTCCGCACTGACAACGAGTGGCGTAGCCTGCTCGAGCAAGACCTGTTGATAGATCGCCTCATAGGCATCGGTCATGGCCTCGCTCGAGAAGTGCTGCTCGACATGCCGTCGGCAGGCAGCACGATCGAGCTGTTCAATGCGATGCACTGCCTGGACCATCTCATCGAGCGTCCGGCTGCGGCAGACCAGGCCTGTCACGCCATCGAGAACGACTTCTTCGACCGCCCCACCGGGGAAGGCAATGACCGGCGTTCCGCAGGCCATCGACTCGATGAGCACCAGACCGAACGGCTCTGGCCAATCGATCGGGAACAGAAGTGCGAGCGCTCCGCCGAGAAGTTCAGCCTTCTGCCGGTCGTCGACCTCACCGAGATACTCAACACCTGGTGTGCCGAGCAGCGGCAGGAAGTGCTCTTCCGCCCAGTCGCGGTCAGCTGGATCGATCTTCGCGCCGATCTTCAACGGGAGTCCGACACGACGCGCGACCTCGATAGCCCAGTCTGGCCGCTTCTCGGGGGAGATACGGCCGACGAAGGCTAGATACGGTGGATTGTCTGGCTCGGGGCGGAAGGGAAAGCGTTCCAAACAGACACCGTTGTAGACGGTACCGACCCAGCGCAAAGGCAAATCTGCGACCGGCGCTCGTTGGCTCCAGCTAATACTGATCAGCCGCTGGTCGGTGAAGCGAGAGAGAACCCGGCGTGTCTCGGGCAGATCGAGTCGACCGTGGAGTGTCGTCACCGTCGGTGTCGTAACTCCGCGAGCGAAAGGAAATGTCAGGTAGTCGACATGGGAGTGGATAATATCGAACTCATCGGCCTGGGCATAAACCTCCTCGAGCATCGCGACGTGCAAGGCGATCGGATCCTTCGTTCCCAGGAGTCGCAACCCACCTTCGGCCATGGGCACTAAGCGTGCGCTCGTCTGCGAGTCAGCGGTCGCAAAGAGCGTCACATCGTGCCCACGCCGTACAAGCTCCTCGACCAGCGCATAGACGACTCGCTCGGTTCCACCGTACAGCTTGGGGGGCACCGCTTCGATGAGCGGCGCGATCTGCGCGATCCGCATGGCACCACCTCCCGTCCCTCACCTGTCTTTTGGACGCTCGGGATGCCGGCGACGGCTCGCGCCGGCGTGCGAAGTCTGCCGACCAACGGAACATAACGCATTGAGTGGCCTCGTGTCAAGTCACACATACAAGGCGACGCAATTTCCGGCCGCTTCAGGTGCTCGATCCGTTGGGGGAGAAGGAGAAGCAAATCCTATCGAGATGGGAGATTGTCACCGGAGCCCGGTCATGGTTTCTCTGGGATCTTTGCTGCGGGAACAAACTCTGCTCGGCAATGAGGCCGTGCACTTGACTCACCACTGTGTGTCGCAGCATGGTCCGTTGAGGGAAATCTATGCGGGAGCGTGGCCCTTTGAGGAGAAAACTGGCGAGGGACAACAAAAGTATTCTGGTCGTGACGCCAGGGCCATCTAGGGTCGTATGCTGAAGGAGTATCGCAGGCGCGTTGAATACCGCGAGCACCATCCCTGTTCCGAGAGCTAGAAACAGCATAACCAGCGGGACAGGACGAGGCGACCACTTTGTCTCTGCGCAGAGAGTCGCTCGTGCGTTGCCGACTGCTCCCAACCAAACCAGACACCCTGGGAAGACCGCACTCGACGAATTGCGAACACTGACCCAAGCGGGCTGCTTGTCCTGACTTGCGGGGTCGTGGATACAGCTTTGCGACCTGCGTGTGGTCGCGTCCCTCCTCCCGAAGGTGGGATACAATGCCCCGGGGAATGGGGCTGTCGTGGAGAGTGCACTGACACACCTCAGCTGTACAGCCTGCGGCACGGAACTTGCTGCCGACGAGCTCCACGGTACGTGCCCGTGCTGTGGCGGTGTGCTCGCCGCGCACTACGATCTTGAGCGTGCGCGCCGGACGTTCCATCCTGATCGGTTTGGCGCGCGCCCATGGAACCTGTGGCGTTACGCGGAGTTGCTACCAGTGCGCGATCCGCGCTTTCGCCTGACACTGGGCGAAGGCGGCACCCCACTGCTTGCGGCGGAGCGCTTAGCGCGCGATCTCGGTCTCCGGCAGCTTTGGCTCAAGGATGAGAGTCGCAACCCGACCGGCAGCTTCAAGGCGCGCGGCTTAGCAGTTGCTGTGAGTCGTGCAGTGGAGCTGGGTGCGCAGGCTGTCGCGTTGCCCTCGGCGGGAAATGCTGCTGCGGCACTGAGCGCTTATGCTGCGCGAGCGGGTATCCCGGCCTACGTCTTCGTCCCGGCCGACACACCACGGACGATCCTCGCTGAGTGCCTGGCGTACGGTGCCCACGTCTATCGGGTGCGCGGCCTAATCACCGACTGCGGGCGGCTCGTCCGGCGCCTTGCTGTCGAGCGTGGTTGGGTCGACCTCTCGACGCTCCGTGAGCCGTATCGGGCCGAGGGAAAGAAGACGATGGGGATAGAGCTGGTTGAGCAACTCGGTTGGCGGATTCCTGACGTCATCGTCTATCCCACCGGAGGTGGTACCGGCATCGTGGGAATGTGGAAAGCGTTCAGCGAACTCGAGATGCTCGGGCTACTCGGCCCGGAATGGCCGCGCCTGGTGCTGGTGCAACCAGAGGGGTGCGCACCGCTTGTCCGTGCGTTCCATGAAGGGGTGTCGACCGCCGCACCATGGGAGCACGCCACGACAGTTGCCCCAGGACTGCGCGTTCCGATGACGATCGGGGATCGCTTGGTACTCGATGCTGTGCGGCGCAGCGGTGGCACTGCTGTCACAGTGAGCGATGCGGCGCTGCTCGAAGGGATGCGGCTACTCGCCCGTACCGAAGGTCTCCTAGTGTCCCCCGAAGCCGGTGCGACGCTTGCGGCGCTTCTCACGCTCCGCGACAGCGGCTGGCTGACTCCTGCAGACGAAGTCGTGCTCTTCCTCACTGGCAGTGGCCTCAAGCATCCCGAGCTCCTCCCAGATGCTGAGAACTGCCCAGTGCTCGACCCGGATGAGCTGGAGTTCACGGCGCTGAACAGAGAAACGCGTTGACATCTGTTGTCTAGCCGTCGGCTTTCTCAGTGACCTTTCCAGCTCGAAGATTAGGTGTTGCAGGCAAGGGGCTGACACTGGGGACAAGCGGTGCTGCTACGGCCGGCAACCCGCACCCGCTCAAGCGGTGTTCCGCATCGGGGACACGGAGTGCCTGGCCGCTGACCATAGATCTGCAGCTGGAATTGATAGCGTCCTGTGCGCCCGTGCGCATCACGGTAATCGCGGATGGTTGTACCCTGACTCTCAATGGCCGCTGTGAGCACGCTCCGCAAGGCGGTCAAGAGCCGCTCCACCTCGGATAGCGTGAGTGTGTCACAGCGGCGCAGTGGATGAATGCCGGCCTGGAACAGTGCCTCGTCAGCATAAATGTTGCCGATACCTGCAATCAATGCTTGGTTAAGCAAGGCCGCTTTGACGCTCGTGTGATGATGGACGAGCCGCTGCCAGAGCGTGAACGCATCCAGGTCCGGGTCGAGTGGTTCGGGTCCGAGCCGCTGCGAGAGTGCTGCCCAGTCCTCTGGTGCGAGGAGTCCTATGCGGCCGAAACGTCGGATATCGCGGTAGCGGAGCACGAAGCGACGACGTCGATCGATCAACGTCGCCGGAAGCGGGTAAGGAGAGCGGAGTACCAGTCCAATGTGACAGTGCCGGGGTGGCGGAACATCGGGCCGACTTAGTCGGAACTCTCCGGTCATCCCAAGGTGGATGAGTAATCGGCCTTCATCGCTGAACCGCAACGCGAGATACTTGCCACGGCGCTCGAGCGCGACAATCTGCCGGCCACGCACGCGGCGTGCGAATATGGGCCACGGATCGAGCAGAATATCGTCGGGACGCTCGCCGCGGAGCGCGGCCAGAACGGTTGCGCCGATAAGCAGCGGGGCGAGTGTCCGGCGAATTGTTTCGACTTCTGGCAGTTCTGGCACGTCGGTATCACCCAATGAGGAGGGACCGGATGACCGATTTCTGCATCTTTTGTGAGATTGTCGCTGGTCGCCAGCCAGCGCGCAAAGTCTATCAAGATGACACCGTGACGGTCTTCTGGGACATCCATCCGCAGGCGCGCGTCCACTTGCTGGTCGTTCCGAATCAACACATCCGTTCGCTTGCTGAGGCAGAATCAGTCGATCCTGCTCTCCTGGGTCGGTGTCTCCAAGTCGCTGCAAAGGTCGCGCGGGAGCACGGCCTCGCTGAGCGTGGCTACCGGCTCGTCACCAACGTGGGGCCCGACGCGGGGCAGAGCGTTTTCCATCTGCACTTTCACTTGCTCGGGGGCAACCCACTCCGCCTGCCGCTGGGCTGAGCAGGCCTGCTGTCCCGTGGAGTTCGCGCTGGAGCTGTGCAAGCATCCTGGCACAGCGTTGGCCATGCCCAACCACTTCTGGTAGGTGACACGGTCTATTGCTTTCAGCGCAGTGATGCGTGCACCGTTCGTCAACGCTTTGTCGTGCGGACTGTGCAGCGATGCCGGTCTGCGCCCGATTTGACGGGGTAGGCGCCGTTGGAGCGTTGGCCCAGGCAGCTTGCACTGACGCGAGATGTTCCACCTCCACAGCGGCGTTCGGGTGACGCATGTGGCGACGCAATGGGTATCTGCTGTATTTCCAGCACCTGAGCCGTGTTGGCATTGTCTGTAGCACCCAAGGGAGCTGCAGGTAATCAGCGCGAATGAGGGTTCCCAGTCAGGACGCGGTTTTGCGTCAGGGAGCATGTGTGCTGATCCATGAGGGCTGAGCGTGGCATGTCTCCACAGAACGCGAAAGCAGAGCACAGCTGGGTAGAGGAACGACGTGCCTCTTGTCGTTCGTGGGCGTTTGCATCTGCGAGCCGGTCTATCACCGACGTCAGGCAGCTCGGGAGCGAGTTGCCACGGCACCATTTTTCCTGTCCCTTATCCTCACCGAGGGACGTCATTCGAGTGCACATCGGGGTTCCGGGTGCAAGAAATCGCGTCCTTTGTGAGAGGAACCGGGAGCGGCAAACTGTGGGTGAGGTGTCACTCGTTTGTTGCCAGTCGTGTCTAGCCTCTGAGATGTGGCAGCTCGGGCCTTGGCGATGTGACCGATAGGCGCATCGCGCTTGGGACGATCCCCGCGTCGCCCGATTCGGTCTCTGTCCCTGGAGGATGACCGAGCGGAAGATGCGGCATCGCGACGAAAGAGCTCGTTCCCTTTATGGATGAAGCAAGAGTTGGTGCAGCGGGCGAGGTGTGTGACCTCACCCGCTGCACCAAGACAAGCACTCACCGTCAGGGTCGAGCCAGGGCTGGTCGCGGCAGAATTGGACTAACTCCGGCTTCGAGCAAGCGCCGGCCGAGTGCAGGGAGTTCCTCCTCGAGCGCCTGCCGCACGCGTGCGAGGATGGCGTCGATTTCCGCAGCGAGTTCGTGATAGACCGCTTCCTCGGCGGCCGTCGGCCGGTCGTCGGCACTGTCGACAAAGCTCTGCAATGCTGCCAACCGTGCTGGCGCACGCCACGGAAACTGGCGGGGGTCATCCATCCGCGGTTCCAGAAGTTCGTCGATGAGCGATCCAAGTCGGTCACGCATGGCGCGTACCGATTCGAGCAGTTCATCTGCTCCGTTGGATGCCTCAAGTCGTCGTTGCCACTCGTCGAGCTGGTGGCGCGCATCGCGCAGACGGTTGATTGCGTCGTGCGCCTCTGAGACTTTGTCGCGGATGCGCAAGAGCAGGTCGAACTGCCGCTCGAGATCCTCCCGCGTGATAGTGAGCCGCGGATCGATCCGGATCTCGAGCGGCTGCGTCCAACTGTGGTCACCGACGGTGAGGCGCACCTGGTACATACCGGGTACGACGCGTGGCCCGACGAGATATCCCTCGTATGGCTTGTCGCCGATCACGCGTCGAGCGCCTTCCACGCGCAAGTCCCAGACGAAGCGGTGGAATCCCGGAGTTTTGTCCAGGCGCGGCGGGAGCGAGGGCTTCTTTTCCTCTGGAATATCCGGGTAGGGATCAACAGGCTTTTCGCTCGAGAAGCGCCGCAGCTCACGCCCCTCGGCATCCAAGATCGTGAGTGTGACCTCAGCGGGTTCCTCTGCGAGATAGTAGGTCACGATGGCACCGTCGGGCGGATTCTCTCCCGCATCCAGTGGTCGTGCTTCTTTGACACCAGTCGGTCGCTCGGTGACCCATGCTGCGTAGACGATGGGGCCGGCCCAGCGGTAGCTCACAGTGTTCGGTACCTCGCTGCCGAACCCTGGATAGGTTTTGAAGCGGACAGTCGGTCGCGGGGTAAAAAGATAGGCTGGTCCAGCGAGCGTGGAGGGATCGAACTGCCGGAGCGGCGTCACATCGTCGAGAATCCAGAAGCTGCGGCCATGTGTCGCGATGACTAGATCGTCGTCCTTGACCACCAGATCATAGATCGGGCAGATGGGGAGGTTCCCCTGCCAGCGATGCCAGTGTTGACCATCATCGAAGGAGATCCAGAGTCCTGTCTCTGTGCCAAGGTAGAGAAGGCCCGGCTTCACCGGATCGACCCGAAGCACGCGACAGATTGTCTCTTCCGGCAGGTCACCACGCAGCGAAAGCCAGGTTCGTCCGCCATCGTTTGTCTTGAAGAGGTAGGGTGCTGGATCATCCAGCCGGTAGCGGTGGGCTGCCAGATAGACCGTCTCCGGGTCGTGCGGCGAGACTTCGAGCGAAGCGACGGTCGCCCATTCCGGGAGCTCCGGTGGTGTCACAGCCTCCCATGTGGCACCACCGTCACGCGAAACGTGAACCAGACCGTCGTCTGTCCCTGCCCAGAAGACACCGGGGCGATGCGGTGACTCGACAAAAGAGAAGATCGTGCAATAGACCTCAGCACCGGTGTTATCGCGGGTGATCGGCCCGCCGGAGGGCTTCAGCTTGTCGGGATCGCTGCGCGTGAGGTCAGGGCTGATCACTTCCCAGGTGTAGCCAAGGTCCCGTGAGCGATGGACAACCTGGGAGCAGACATATAGCGTGTTCGGGTCGTGGGGTGAGAAAAGGATGGGAAATGTCCACTGGAAGCGATAGCGGAGCGACTCGGCGCCTTCAGCCATGCTGGTCTCGTAGGGCCAGACAGTGATATTGCGCTGCTCGCCGGTCCGGCGGTTGTACCGGATCAGGCGGCCATTTCCCTCACCGCTGCCGATCGCTCCACCAATCACGATGTCGGGATCATCCGGCTTGACCGCAATATATCCGCTCTCGCCACCACCGGGTTCAATCCATTCACTGGTAGTGATCGCACCGTTCACTGAGCGGCTGGGGAGCGCGATTGCCGTATTGTCTTGCTGGGAGCCGTAGATCCAGTAGGGGAAGCGGTTATCGACGGTGACGTGGTAGAGCTGCGCCGTCGGTTGATTGAACTGGGTTGACCAGGTGCGGCCGCCATCGAAGCTGATGCAGGCGCCGCCGTCGTTGCCGTTGATCATCCGCAGCGGGTTCTTCGGGTCGATCCAGTGGTCGTGGTGGTCGCCGTGTGGTGTGGGTACCTCGGTAAAGGTACGTCCACCATCGATCGACTTCCAGAGCTTGAGATCCAGTACCCAAAGCGTATCCGGATCAACCGGATCGGCGCAGAGATGGTGGAAGTACCAGGCCCGCCAGCGGAGATCTCCCTTGTCACTCACGCGCTCCCACGATTCACCGTAGTCCTCAGAGCGGAAAAGGGCGCCGTCCTCAGCTTCCACGAGTGCCCAGAGGCGACCAGGTTTAGCGGAAACCGCGAGTCCAACCCGTCCGATGATTCCCTTCGGAAGCCCAGGCTTGCGGGTGAGTTCCTCCCAGGTCTCACCCCCGTCGGTGGAGCGGAAGATTCCGGAACCAGGGCCCCCACTCTCGAACTTCCAAGGCCAGCGACGCGCTTGCCAGAGTGCAGCATAGAGGATGCGGGGATTGTGAGGATCCATGACGAGATCGATTGCACCGGTCTGTGCGTCCCGATACAGAATCCGTTCCCAGGTGCGCCCGCCGTCTCGACTGCGGAAGACGCCGCGTTCCTCATTGGGCCCAAAGGCGTGTCCTAGAGCAGCGACGTAGACAAGGTCGGGGTTCGTTGGATGGACGCGGATCTTGGCGATGTGGCGGGTATCACGGAGTCCGACGTTGATCCAGGTCCGCCCACCATCGGTCGATTTGTAGACACCGTCACCGTGCGAGACATTGCCGCGGATACAGGCCTCGCCGGTGCCGACATAGAGGACGTTCGGGTCGGAGGCCGCAATGGCGATGGCACCGACCGCTGCTGTACCGAAGAAGCCGTCCGAGATGTTCCACCAGGTCGTGCCGCCGTCTTCGGTCTTCCATACCCCACCAGCACAGGCACCGAAGTAGAACGTCATCGGGTCGTCTGGGTGTCCAACAACCGCGACGACGCGTCCTCCGCGGTGTGGGCCGACGCAGCGGAAGCGTAAAGCGCGCATGAGATCATGCACACCATGTCGCTCGGCATTCATTCTGTCCCCCACTCCTGTCCACAAGAGGCAGCCTCAAGCCACGAGCAGTGTCGCATACTGCGGCTGATTGCGGTAGCAGACGTGTGGGAAGAACAACGCCCAACGGCGGTGCCTGCTCAAACCAGAGGGCGTGTCAGGCGCAGGTGCCTTGCCCACTCACCAAAAGGCGAAGGCAGAGCGAAAGCTGCTGCTTCCTGACTGCTCCCGCAGTCAGCAGTCAGAGAAGGACAGCTGTGCGGGCAGACGAGCCATGCACAGTAGACTGTTTACCCGCCTTCACCGTTGTGCTGGGAGACGGTGTATAGGCAATGAAGGGTTGCCAAAGGTGCTTCAGGAGATTAGCGGAAGGACATGCGACGATGCAAAGATTATATTGCTTGAATACTACCAGTTTGAATAGTATATTGCTTCCCGCCCCATTTTCTATCCCGCGGTGGGTATGATTCTAGAGGGAACAACAAGATAATCTTTTGCCTCGATCGCTGCAGCTTCCATGCATCTCCTTCCCCACCCAGTTGGTGAGCATGCCCGATGCCAAACGCCGGGCATCGAGCGCCGAGAAAACGACCGTGCCATCGTGCGGTCACGTTCAGGTGAAAGAGATGGCACGGATCATCCACCGTGTACTGCTCATTTTCCGATTTCTTCAGAACTGTGCCTCACCGGCGGAACGGAAATGGCTCGCGTACCCGGATGCGGTGAAACTCCTCAGCATACTGCATGCCGTGGCGAACTCCGCGCTCCATCGCTGCTTGCCGCAGCCAGCGCTCGAGGAGCGCGAAGCGATCACCAAACTGGCTGCGATGCGCCTTCAGCGCAGTGAGCTTCCGCTCCAAGGTGGTCGTGATATCCACCGCATGGTTGAGCACGGGCGCATTGATGACGTAGATCTCCTGTACCTGATGAGGACGCAACCCCTCCTCCAAAAGCTCCGGAAAGTCCCAGGCATTACCAGCAGCTGGATAGACCGCCGCCAATGCCGCCTGTCCCACCGCTAGGTGGTCCGGGTGGTAGCGACCAACCTGGTACGCTGGTGACCAATTGCGATCCGGCGACGGGATGACGAGGATCTGTGGCCGATACTTCCGAATGACACGGACAAGATCACGCCGGAGTCCTAACGTCGGCTCAACACATCCATCAGGATAGTCAAGAAACTCGACAGTCCGCACACCGAGAATCCGCGCTCCTTCGCGCTGTTCCGCTTTCCGGATCTCACTAATCCGTCGCCGTGCCTCGGGACTGACGTCCTCCGCGTCATCCGGGCCACCACTCCCGCCGTCGGTCACAACGACGAGGTCGACTGTCCAGCCCTCATCGACCCACCGGGCAACCGTTCCACCACAGCCGATCTCCATGTCGTCCGGATGGGCCACGATCACCAGCGCTCGCCGCTCGTCCTGCACGAGTTCCTCACCTCCCGATCGAATACAGAGTCGTGCAGCAATGATCCTTTGTAGCTGCCTTAGGATACTCTTACTCTCTCGCTTGTCGTTGTCACTGCCGACACGTACAGTGAGGCGTGCGTTGCTGCATCGAGGGAGGTAGGCATGAAGTCGAGATCCGGCTGGCCGGGGCTATTCCTCGCCTTGTCGTTGCTTTTGGCATTGCTGGCAACGCATCCAGTCGCGGCTGAGCCAGCCTCATACGTCCGTCACCAGCTGGCAGCACCAGCGCGTGCGGCCTCGGTCAGTCTCCTCGAGGCGGCTGGACGCGAGTTCTCTTACCAGCGTATCTTCCCGCCGGATGAGCGAGTGCGCGTCACACCGACGACGAGCTTACCTGCGTCCGCTGTGACGCTCCTCGTTGGTGAGTTCGCCGACGGTACGCTGTTTTCCTGTTCCGGAACGCTCATCAGCACGAATGTTGTGCTGACCGCCGCGCACTGCCTCTATGCCGCCGAGAACGGCGGGTGGGTTGAGCGGCTCATCGTCGCTCCCGGTGCGGATCGGCAAGGCGAAAGCGTTGTGACCCCGTATGGGACGACCGAGGCCGTTGATGTTGTCGTCCCGCGTGGTTGGGCAGAGCAGGGCGAGCTGCCCCGGTTTGACTTTGGGTTGGTGCTCCTCGCTGATCCTCTCGGAGCGCAAGCGGGATCGCTTACACTTGCCGCTCCGAGTGATGCTGCACTCACCGACCCGTCCTTCTCCTTCGTGGTCGCTGGCTATCCTGGTGACAAGCCGTTCGGGACGCAGTGGCACGCATCGGCAAGTGGCTTCCTGGACATCAGCGCAGATCTCTTAGCATTGCAAGCCGACCTGACCGAAGGGATGAGCGGTGGTCCGCTTCTGACGACCGACCGCTTCGCCGTCTTTGGAATCGTCTCGTTTGAGTCCACGCTTGCCAACGTCGCTCGCCGGGTGACGGCGGATGTCATCCGCTTTGTCGAGAACTTCTGCGCCGATGCTGGCTGTAGCCTGCAGGCGACTCCGTTGCCTACTCCTACTCCGCAACCGACCCCGACACCAGGGCCGACGCCGACACCGGGAACACCAGTTTCGCTGGCCTTCGTGGCGGTGGAGCCAGCGCGTTGGTCAACCGTTTTGCCTGGACCGGTTCAGGTCAGTGTGACAGTTGTATCTGACCGGCCGCTCGCCGAACTCATTGTTCGGGTCGCCGGGCAGGAGGCTCGCGGGACGGGGCCGACGGTGACATTCACGGCACACCTTGATCCAGGGAACCATCTCATCGAGGCGATTGCTCGTGACGTGGATGGGCGCGAACTCCGCACCATCTGGGACGTTGTTGCGAGCTGGGATCTGGCCGATGGACCATGGTTCGACAGTCGTGGGCAACCGAGAGCCGAGGCGATTAACGCCACTGCTCGCGCACTCGTCGAGGCGTTCCGCTGGCATCTCTACGGCATGAGTTGGGACGGTGTCGATCATCGCGGTGATTTGCCTACGCATGCTCCGCAACTCCGGCCGGGTGAGCCGGTGCCGGTGCTGGTGACCGAGAACGGTTTTGATCGGCAGGCGACCGAAGCGACGCTCCGCGCGCTCGTGGAGGCCTTCCGGTGGCATCTCTACGGGATCAGCTGGGACGGTGTGCCACACCCCGAGGTACCGACACATGCCGCCACCGTGCTCCCGCCAGAGCCGGTTGGCCCATGGTTCTCACCGGAGGGACAGCCGATTCCCGAAGAGATTACCCGTACCCTCCGTTCGCTCGTCGAAGCCTTCCGCTGGCATCTCTATGGAGCGACGTGGGACGGTACGCCACGTGGAGACATGCCAACCCATGCGGTGACTGCGCGCTAGCGCTTATTGTCCGCCCACAATCGGAATGACGGCTCCGTTGAGCGCGGCAGCTTCCGGCGAGCAGAGATACCAGAGCAGCGCGGCCACCTGCTCCGGACGGACCCACTTCGTGTAGTCAGCATTTGGCATGGCGGCTCGGTTCGCCGGTGTATCGATGGTCGCTGGTGCAATGCAGTTCGCCGTGACGCCGGTGCCGCGGAGCTCGCGTGCAACTGCCAACGTGAGCGTGATCACTGCATGCTTTGCCACGGCGTAGGCAACTGCCCCGGCTCCGGGATCGAGAGCGGCCCGTGCCCCAACAGTCACGATCCGTCCGGTTCCTTGCGCGAGCAGGCGGGGCACGACAACCCGCAGAACATGAGCGGTTGGCCAGAGGTTGAGTGCCAGGAGTTCTTGCCAGAGCTGAGGTGTTGTTTCGGCAATCCGACCCGGACGGAACCCTCCAGCCAGGCAGAGTACCCAGTCCAGACGCCCGTAACGATCAAGCGCAGCGGTCACGGCCTGCTCACTTCCCGCGGGGTCGGCCAGATCAACATGAATACCCTCTACGGCGTTCGCGAGCTCTCCGAGTGTCTCACGGAGTTGCTGCCAACGTTCGGAAGAACGGTACGGGATGAAGAGCCGTGCGCCACGCTCGGCGAACCAGCGCACGACAACTGAACCAACCTGTCCCGTGCCACCCGTCACGAACGCGACCGGCCGCTCCTCTGCCATCGACGCCCCCTCTCGCGGTGCCACACAGTGTCATCGGAGAGTGTACGTCTGGCAAGATCAGGATTCTTCGACCAGCTGGGGACGGCCGATGGCATAGCCTTGGGCATAGTCGACGCCGAGCGCGCGGAGTTCGTCGAGCAGTGACTCGCGCTCGACCCACTCGGCGATTGTCTCGGCACCCAACGCCCGAGCTAGCTCGACGATAGCACGCACGATACTACGGTCGACCGGATCGTCGAGGAGATCGACGACAAAACTCCCATCGATCTTGAGAAAATCGACCGGAAAGGAGCGAAGTTGGTAGAGTGACGAGTAGCCAACGCCGAAGTCATCGATGGCGAGGAGGCAACCGCAGTTGCGTAGCCGCTGCAGCTGCTCACGCACCCAAGCAAAATCGGCGATTGCGATTGTTTCCGTCAGCTCAAAGACAACTCTCCCATCAGGAACGGCGTGACGTTCGAAGATCTTCTCAAAGGCGTGCAGCGCTTGTGCATCATGAAGCGTCTGCACTGAGAGATTGACATGGATGCGTTGACCCCACGCACGTGCGAGCTGAGCGGCACGTTCGACAACCCAGAGATCAATCTTCGGCAGCAATCCGAGCCGCTCCGCGATCGGTAGGAAACCGCTTGGATCGAGCAGACGATCGCCCTCGCGTAGGCGGAGCAGTAACTCGTATCCAGAAACCGAACCGCTCCGGAGGTCAAGGATCGGTTGAGACAGGAGGCAAAACGTGTCGTTGGCCAGTGCTGCTTCGAGGTACTGGGCAAATGCAGTGGCTGAAGGTGGATTAGCCTGCGAACGTCCGATGTCGTAGGTCTCAATCCGGGAGCCGCCGCGATATTTGGCCGTGTAGAGTGCACGATCGGCTGCGATGAGGAGTTCTTCAACGGTGGTCCCATGTTCCGGGAAGAGAGCGATGCCGCAACTTGCTCTCAGTCGCATCACGCGTTCCGGTAGTGTTACCGCGATTTCTCCTATCGCAGCGAGCAGGCGCTGGGCCACACCTTCCGCAGCTTCGCGCGTGATTGGAAAGAGTAGAACTGCGAACTCGTCGCCGCCGAGCCGGGCGACGAGTTCGCGCGCCCGCACAACGCGACTCAAACGTGTGGCCACCGAGCGCAGCACGGTGTCTCCTGTAGCGTGGCCGAGTTGGTCGTTGACGAGCTTGAAATTGTCGAGGTCGATCAGCAACAAGGCACCGCTACGCTGGTTCCGCCACGCGCGTGCCAGTGTGTCTTCCAATGCCTCGATGAGCGCGTAGCGATTGGCAATGCCGGTGAGGGGGTCGTGGCGTGCAAGATAGACGAGATGTTCCTCTACTCGCTTGCGCTCACTGATGTCTTCGGCTGTTCCCTCGACGAGGAGTACGTGGCCATCAGGAGTGCGTTGGGCCCGTGTCGAGAGGCGTACCCAGAAGGCCGCACCGTCTCGTTTCCGCCAACGGCACTCGGTACCGCTGATCGCTTCACCGCGCCGTACCGCGTTCCAGAGACGAGACGCCTCCACCCGCTCGAGGAAGAAATCTGCAAGAGGCCGTCCGAGGACATTCTCGGGGCGTTCCCAACCGAGAAGTCGTGCGAACGCCCGGTTTGCTTGAATGATCTGGCCCGCTGCATTCAGTTGGAAGACGCCAATCGGAAGTTCGCTCATCAGTTCTTCGTTGCGCTCTCGTTCCCTCGCCCGTGCGATGGCGACTGCTCCGATCTCAGCGAGGAGGGTGGCGAAACGGATCTGCTCTTCGCTGAGTTCTCGAACAGTGAAATAGTTTGCTACCAGAACGCCAACTGGACGTTCGTTGGCAAACAGTGGAAAGAAGGCCGAAAAGCGGACGCCTGCTTCGAGCACTGGTGGTGGGACGTGGAATGGCCGTCCAAGCTGGTCAAGTCGGATGCTGAAGGGACGACCAGTATGGAGTGCCCAGGCTGGGCCGTTGTGCGTCGGAGGATTGAGCGGGAGCCACATTCGCCCTACCCACGCGGCCGACCAGCCGCGTCCAGCACGCAGGACAAGATATTGCTCCGAAGGATCGACAACAAGGAGGCTGATTGCATCAGGCTGAAGAACCGGCTCGAGCATGGTGAAGATCGAATCTGCAACATCCGACAATCGCTCCTGTCCAACAAGCATATGGGCCAACGCCGTTGCCCGTTCCCACTCTTCGGAACGAAGCCGTCGGAGTTCCGCGGTCAGTTCAGCTCGTTCAATGGCACTTGCTAGGAACTCACCGATAAGATCCAAAAAGAGCTTGGTCTCGATGTCGAGCGGATCGGGGGTCAACCGAGCGACGTTGAGGAGCCCGATGACGTTCCCACTTAGGGTGCGCAGCGGCACCGAGAGGTGCCAGTGAAGCCCGCCTGTGATCCGCTCAGCCATTTCCGCGTTTTCGGCTTGCTCGCGGAGCCGCGCCAATCGTTCGCAGCCGATGATCTCCGCAGTGGTCGACAGGCCGCCGGACGCAGCGAGGCGCTGGCAGCGACACGGGGACCAGCGCAACATGCTCATGTTGTTCGCGGCAAGCCCTGGTGGTAGGCCATGCGCTGCGACAAGTTCGAACGACTCTTCCCGACGGAGTGTGATCCAGCCCGCTGTCGAGCCTACCAACTCCAGAACTAAGGGCAAGGTCTCTTGCAGTGCCGTGCGAAAATCGGTTGCCCGGTTCAAGAGCGTGGCGAGTTTCGTGATCAGGGTCAAAGAGGTAGGTGCTTTTTCTTTCGCTTTATCCTCCGTGACGGGCTGACTCCAGGCACCGCTTGACTCGGACAACGGATGGCCATTCTCACGCGCTTCCTGCACTCGCCGTCCTCCGCATTCCCCAGGTCGGCTTGGTCTAAATCGATCCATGAACGCTTTTCAGCTGGCCTGAGAACGCAGCTGCTTTGATGATATCGTGCGTCTTTCGATGCGAAAACGTAGCCATTTCGTCCTGTTCGCAGGCGCGTTATCGCGTGGTCCACTTGAGCGCGATGGTGGGGCGAATGCAGGGGATAAGATCGCTACGCAGCGTGACCTTGCGTGTGATTGAGCGGCTGGATGTTCCGGATAACCCAGCCGCTCATCTGGAGTGCGCTGAGTTCGGCTTGATTGCCGGGTTGGCCGTGCGGGCCGCTGGTATACCACTCTCGGGCGGGTGGCGACCCAATTACCAGCGACTGCACTGGTTGTCGCCAGCCGAGGCGTGCCTCAAGGAGAGCCTCGAAGCCGAGATACTCTGGTTGAGCATTCATGCCGAAATGGCCGAGCGGGTACTCGTAGTGGTGCAGTGCGAGCCACGCTGGGGCATTAACGACGACCAGCGGCCAATGTGGGTTCGCACGTGCTGTGGCGACGACCGTCTCTTGGGCATGGCTGGCCAACAGTCCGAGTTCGTTACGCCGCTGGATAAAGACAATACTCTGGGTGAGCGTGACGACAATGACCAGTATCCCAAATGACACGCCGAGCCACCGTGCTCGTCGCCAGTGCCAGCCAGCACGTGGAAGCAGTCCCCAGAACGCGGCAATTGCTGGGGCTGCGGGATAGAGCAATCGTGGGCCATCCTCAATATACCCGTGGTACGGAAGGAACAGCATTGCGGGCAAGAAGGTGAGGAGACCGAATCCGAGCGTTCCAAGCGCAAGCCGAAGTTGCGTGCCGAGTGCGTGGATGATGAGCGCGACGGTCCCACCGATGAGTGCGGTGCCGATGACGACCTGCCAAGAATGCCGCGCGAGCCAGTCGATGTCGAGAAGTGTCGTCAACTGCCGAGTCAGAGGGTAGGTTGTCGCTTGTGACCAGAAAACTAGATTCTCGAGGCGATCGAGCAGAGTAACCGGCCTTCCTCCTGGCTTGTCAAACCCCCAGAACCACAGGGCAAGGTAAATGCCATTCCCGAGGAGCACCACAGAAAGCCAGCCGCTCTGCGCCGGCAGAACTTGCCGCCAGCCTACTCGGGAACGGAGCGCGGTCCACAGAATGACCAGGGTTCCTGTCAGAACCCCCGTCTCGTGGAAACCTGGTGCAGCAAGCGCCATAGCCGTTGCCGAGCAGCGTAAGAGGCGTCGAGTGCGGCCAGGCTGTTCCATTCCCTGTTCCCACAGGACGAGCGTACCGAGCATCGCACTGGTGACGAGGAGATGAGGAAGCGAGCAGGCAATCTGTACCGCCTGGTAGGCGAACGGAAAGGCAGCGAACAGTGAGGCGGAGAGCGCTGCAGCGACTATCCCAGCGACTTTCCGGATAAGCAGCGCCAGCAAGAGCGTATTCAGCGCGTGGAGCGAGACCGACAGGAGGTGATAGTGCCAGGGCTCCGTTTCGCCCCAGAGATCGTGGACGAGCTTGTAGAGCGCGAAAGAGAGTGGACGGTAGTAGCTAAAGCCAGGGAGTGGCCGTAAGAGAAGTTCCCGATAACTCGTCTGCCGCACAATAACGAGGTCATAACTGTCGTCCAGCAAAAAACTGAAGCGGAGGGCAGGGCCATAGAGAACGAGAACCTCTGCGACGAGCCCAACGAGAATGACTGCAAACGCCAGGTTCGTTCCCTGCCGTCGCTTCTGGTACGGTGCGGCTTGCGTCGCTGGCTGGCGTTCCCGTCGGTCTGGCATGTCGCCTCTGTATCGTCTGTCGCGAACCGGCTTTCCAGGATACCGCTAGTCTCGCGGGAGCGTGTGGGACTTCTCTGTCGGAGCGAGCATCCGGCTGGCACGGTGCGACGGACCTCGTCCTGAGGTAGATCCGTTCTCTGCCACATGACCAGGAACGACGTGCGGCGTGCTACGATCTCGGCCTCTGTGCTGCACTGTAAAGATACCGGTATGCAGTCCGCACGAGGAGGCAACGCGAGCAGCAGGTGTACTGGTCTGCCGGTCCGGTGGCAGCTGTCTTGGTACCGCGGTGAACGGTTCTGGGAGAGGGGACGCACCGACCGGGTGGTGCGTGTTCTCTATTTGGAGAAGCCATGCGCTGGCGCACAACGGGGCCGCGTGTGTGACCACATCGGAGCAAGAGGAGTTCACGCATTTCTCGCGACGGAGTGGCAGATGATTCTGGCGAGAGCGTCCAGCCGAGAAACGGAACCACTCTGGGTAGAGATCAGAAGAAGTGGGGAAAATTCGGTGCTAACCCAATGCCTTGTTAGGGCAGGGCACAGGGTGAGCTCAGCGGATGACAAGTCGGATGATGACAGGACGATGGTCGGAGGCTGTAACGTCGAGAACACTTCCAGCGACCGGCTCAAGCTCATCGGTAATGAGCACATAGTCGATACGACGCGCGTCAGCGGAAGTAGGCATGATGGCGCCGACTGCGGCGGCAGCGTCGCGGAGGCCGGCTGCCTGGAGTTGTGCGAGTTCCGTACTCTCAGGCTCGGCATTGAGATCGCCACCGAGGATAAGTGGGCGGGCTGGTCGAAGAAACGAGAGGAGTTCCTCGATCTGGACGAGTCGCACCGCAGTTGCTGAGCGTGGATCGTCCAGATGGGTGCTGGCGACCCAGACCGAGGCGGTTGGCGTGGCCAGCCGAACGGCGATAACTCCTCGTCGCAGGTTCTGCGTCGTACGGAAGCGTATGACTTGCTCTTCCAATGGCTGGGCGCGGGTGAGCACTGCGTTTCCCCAGAGCCCGTCAGCGCTGGCGGGGCCCCAACTGGCGTGCATGCCGAGCCGCTGTGCCAGCCACGTCAACTGGTCGGCACTCGAGGTGACTAACCAGCCACGGCTCACTTCCTGCAGCAGCACAACGTCTGGGTGAGCAGTCTCAATAACGCGAGCGGTTGCTTCCAAGTCCCAGCGTTGGTGGCGGTCGTAGCCGGATTGGATATTGTAAGTCATCACGACGAGCTCGGACCTCGGGGCGAGTGCTGGGGGTGACGCTTGCCTACTGAGTGCTTGCCAGGCGATGGCGGCAGCGAGTGGGAGCAGCATACTGAGGGTCACGTGTGGGAGTAGAGCGACAGCGCCGGGTGGCCAGCCGCTCGGCCAGTCGAGCGCGACGACAAGAGCGAGGAGCGCCCACAGCGCGACGGGCATCCAGCGGTCGCCGGTCGCTGTGTAGTAGCGCAAGAGGAGTGCGACCTGGAGAAGCTGACCAAGCGCCAATGCCAAGCCAGCTCGGCCAACACTAGCTGGACTGCGGAGGAGGCGCCCTCCCATTGCCGCGGTCAGCGTAAAGATCGCCCAGCTGGTGACAGCGAGCGCCAATCCGACTCCGGCCTGCCAGCCAGTACCCCATGCCAGCCAGAGTCCGAGAGTTCCTGTCGCCGTCGTCGCGATCCAGCCGCTCCAGTGTTGCGCGGCGAGTGGCGCGACGAGGAGGCCAAGCAACATCCCAAGTCCCAGAAGCGTGCTCGCGAGTAGCAGGTTCCAACCGGTGTGCACGATCGCAAAGCCCAGGTTTCCGGTCACGAGGTGCAGGAGGCCAAACGCTGGCCCGAGTGCGAGGAGACCGAGCGCTCCCCGCGGCTCGACCGGCCCCCGGTCGGTGGCGATAAACCCGACAGCCACCACAAAGAGTGTGAGCAGTATGGCAGTTACAAGATGACTGCCAATTCCTGGGAGCCACGGAAGATCGAGGGTGTCGCGGGCAGTGCGGAGTGCGAGGTCAATCGCTGTCCCGGCCAGAATTCCCAAGCCAGCTCGTGCTCGCCAGCGAAGCAACGGGAGAAGTGCCCAGCCAAAGGCAGCGAGGCCGATCGCACCGAGAGCCACTCGCGCGGGCGGCCAGTCGACGAGCTGGAGTCCAGTTCGCGCAGCGACGAGCAATGCCGTCGCCACGAGGAGTAGGCGACCGCCGCTCAGCGCACCGACGAGAGGGGCGAGAAGCGGGCTAGCGAATGTCACAGCGACGAGCAGGAGCAGGAGTGTTCGACGGCTCTGGTCGATGACAAAGACGAGGTCGGAGACAAAGACACGCGTTGCCTGCAGCCCGAGCACCAGCACAAGGGCTACCGCGACGATTGCCCAGAGGGCAACGTCCGGTGCGGCAACCGGAAAGGACGGACCAGATGACTTAGGTGCGGTCCGACCGGTGAGACCGGTCACGGATCGCTCCGCTGACTCATGCGTTACCGTCACGGCGAGCGTACCGGAACGGCAGGGATGGTGCAAGAGGGGAGGCTTTGTGGCCATCCGTTTTCGGTGCGTGTGTCTGCGGAGGTGACCAGACAGTAAGGTTGCAAGGTGTGCGGGGTAGCCGAGAGAGCGGAAATAGCCACAGGTGGCCCGGCGTGCATCACGCCCTGCACCAGGGGCTGTAGGTGGACGAGGTGATGGTTTGGGCACTGGAACACACGATGAGGCCGCATGAGACGTGGGTGAGTTTCGCATGGGAATGAGGGTGCACCGGTTAAGGAACAGCGCCCCGATTCGGTCGTTCCCGGACGGTGCTCCTTTTTTCAAGCGCTCCTCAGGAGCACACAGGTGAAAGATCTTGTCGGTGAGTGTCGTGGAGAAGCAGCGCAGGGGCGTTCGGGGCACGGCGCATCGGCTTGTCCCGGTAGGTGACGCAAGAGCGTTGACGGCTGACGGAAGAGGATGCGCTGGTGCGGGTCGCGCATCAGTCAGGAGAGGTGAGCGTTCTTGTGAGGAAGCTTAGTGGTCAACGGGGAGCACCGGGAGGAAAGAAGTGACCACGGAAAAGCGACATGCGTAGCGTGTGAACTGCCTCTCTCGGGAGCGGAATACAGCCTACCCGTGATCGAAAAGCGAAGTCTCCTATCGATTGCGCTCAGTAAGGTCATCCCAACCGATATGGCAGAGCTTGAACAGCATAGCGGCTTATCGGCGTGCGGGGCGAGAGGAGAACAGTGGTGTGGCGGAGAGAAACCCCGCCACACCACTGTGAGGTCGTGCTGCCAGCTCAGCGACGGAGTGTGGAAGTGACCGTAATGGTCGTCGTTCGGGTGTTGTCGGCTGGATTGGCGTCGCCGCTGAGCGGAGCGGAGGCGGTCAATGTATAGGTGCCGAGCGCGGTACGGCTGTTCGTGCGCCAAGTGAAGCTGATTGTGCGAGTTTGGCCGGGGCTGAGGCTGACCCTGCTGCTGACGGTTCCCATCGCAGCGTTGCGCGGGTTAGTGGACAAGGTAACGGTGACGCTAACGCTGCTCGTCCCACGGTTCACCAGTGTGACTGTGACCCTCGCGCTTTGACCGCGAGTGAGGCTAGAAGGCGCGCTGAGTTCTGTGATCGCGACATCGCGGACCTGTTGCGTGACGGTGACGGTCGTGCTTCTCTGGTTATCGCTCGGGTCGGCATCGTCACCGGAAATGGTGGCGGTCGCTTGTAGGGTATAGGTACCGGCGCTGGCCGGCTGCCAACGAAAGCTGGCTGTGGAGCTCGCGCCAGGGGCGAGGGAGAGACTGCGGGGTGATTCGACCGTACTACCGTTCGCCGCAAGGGTAACGGTTACTGTCTCGTCCGTCGTCCCCTCGTTGCGGACTGTTACCTGGATCGTTACGCTGTTCCCAAGTGCGACCGTGCTGGGCGCGCTCAAGCCAGTGATGGCGACGTCACGCGTGCTGGGTGTTGTTCCGCCGCCGGATCCACCGCCCGAGCCGCTGTCGCTTGAGCCACCACCGTTCCAGTCGACACGCACGAGCCGTTGTCCATAGCTGTCCCATGCGCCAGTCTCGCCGACCGACGTGAGGAAGCTGCGCACCTGTCCTGGGGAGGCGCCTGGATTCTGAGCGAGATAGAGTGCAGCAGCTCCCGTGACGTGCGGTGTGGCCATACTGGTGCCACTCCAGCGCTGATAACCACCACCGGGAACGGTGGAGAGGATCGAGACCCCTGGAGCATAGAGATCAACTGCAGCTCCGTAGTTCGAGAACGAGGCGCGGGTATCGTCGGCCCCGTAGCTTGTACTGGGACCGAGTCCGCCGGGTTGTCCGTCTGTATCCACAATTGCGCCGACAGTGATCGGTTCGGGATAGGCAGCCGGAATTGTGTTGCTGGCGTCGCGCCCGTCGTTACCGGCTGCGACGACGAGCGTCACACCAGCCTGGACCACTCGGCAGACCGCCTGATGCAATGGGTCGCTTGTTCCGCCGCAGTTCGGTGTATCGGTACCGCTTGTACCGCCGCTGTAGTTGGCGACGCGGATTGTGCCGGCCTTACCGGCGACCCAATTGAGTCCACAGATCAGCCAGGAGACATAGCCCGTCCCGTTGTCCGCAAAGACCTTGACAGCCCAAAGGCGTGCTCCGGGAGCGACGCCGACAACTCCCGTGCCGTTATCACGTGCGCCGATGATCCCCGCTACGTGCGTCCCGTGTCCGTGGCGATCGACCCAGCTGCCGCTCCCGGAGCAGTCATAACCGCCGACAACGTTCAGATCGGGGTGAGTCGGGTCGATACCAGTATCCAGCACCGCAACGTCGATCGGAAGCGGGTCATCGACACCATCGATTTTGGCGGTCGTGTTCGCCAGCGTGCCGATCCGTTGGACGCCGGTGGGGATAGTCTGTGCCGCGAGGTGCGTCTCCCTATCCGGGACGATGGCAGCGACTTGCCCAGTTTGGAGCAATCGCTGCACTTGCCGTGGAGTGAGATGACCAGCAAATCCGCTGAGAACAGTGTCGTAGACCTGTTCCGGTTGGGCACCGACTTCTCGTGCAAGTTCCTGGGCTCGACTGCGACGGAGGGGTGCGAACTCATTCGTTTCACTGCTGGCGAGCATGACGATGTAACGGGCTGGTGGCCCGTCGGCACTCGCGACCGCGAGTGCTGCTGCAAAGAGCTGCAGGGCGAGCAAGAGTCCTACAAGAAAGCGAAACCAGCGATGCACAGCCATGGGACCTCCCGTTGACCACCGGCCGAGTACGGCCTCCGTCTGGAGAAGGTCGGGTGCTGTGTCGACAAGGCAGAGATGGTGAAAGTCCGGGGTGGTACTAGGTGATCGGGGAGGCAGAGGGCTAGCAGTCGCAGGTCAGGAGAAAAGACCTGATCGCAAAGTCCTTGAACGTGTAGGACTTGTATCGGGTGCCTTATTCATTGCGGATTGCCACCTGCTCAGTTGTGACAGGCTGGACGGAGTATCACGTGTTCCTTCGAGCATAGGGGCCTGCTGGTAGGGCAGAAGGTGTGCGTCTGCTCGCCGACCAGCCCCTTGGAGAGGTTCGTACGATGTCCAAGTGGTGTGTCTCCTCAGCAATAGCGATTCTTGTGACGGTGGTGCGACACAGAGGGCTTGTCCGGGGAAGCCGGTTGCGCTCTTGCTCACCGGCGAGGATTTAACCGTTCGTCGAGGGTCCCCTGTGAGCAATCGGGCTCGGCGGTTGGTCGCTGCCTACCCGACGAATGCTCTGTCCGACGCACGGCTCGCACTGGCGCACATGGAGGGAAGTTCATTGTCTATTCGCTTGAACGGCAGGGGACGGTCGCGGAAGAAATGGAAGCGCAAGTGTAGTTGGAGAGGCAGGCACACTCGCCTGGTAGAGGCGAAGGTTCCCGTCTCTCTTGAGGCGGACGAGCCTGACACGTGATGGAGGAGAGCTCGCTCTCCGTCGTGATAACGTGCACATCCTCTGCCATTTCTCACGCAACGTCGGTGACAGGAGGAGACGTGCGCTCCGCGGCGCCGTACATGCTTGTTGTCCACGGTCTATGCACTGGCACGGGTACAAAATCCTGACTTGAAATGAGGCAGTCTGAGGCTGGCCGAGGGCTCTCCGCAGAGGGCGAAACGTCCACTGGCAGCTGCCGAGTCCAGTACTGTCACCAAAGGCGCGGGTAGCGAGCTCGCTGGGCAGCCAGAAGGCACTGATTTCGTCAGCCCGATTGATGAAAGCGCCAGCGACCTCGAGTCGCCGGATATGGGTAGTGACCACGGTCTGGCGGTGTTCACGAGAACGGGAGGTCTTCGTCCTCTCCGTTGAGAAACCCGAAGGTGTTCGCTGATCCTTCGTAACCGACGAAACCTGTCCGCAATTGCGAGATCTGGAGCTCTGCCTGATCGAGCACTTCGTTGCAGCGACGAATGAGCTCGATCCCGCGCTGATACTCGCGGATCGCTTCGGCCAGAGGGAGGTCACCGGCTTCTAGCCTTTGGACGATTGACTCCACCTCACTCACCATCTCTTCAAAGAGATCGATCGGATGTGGCGGGACAGCAGCGCCGTCACTGTGCTCAGCCATGAGATCCCCCTCCCGTTCCCTTTGGCTGTACCGCCTGTACGGATGTCTCAGCAGTGCCGTCGCTGAAGTGGAGTCGGAGTCGTTGCCCGATCGTCACGTGGTTTACCGACCGGACGAGGTTACCGCTGGCCATGTCCTCCGCAAGGAGATAGCCACGCTCGAGGGGACCGTAGGGACTCAGGAGTTCCAGTTCGCGGGCGAGTGTGCGAACGTGGTTACGCGCGCGAAGTAAGTGATGTGTTATCGCGAGATCGAGTCGCTGTGCTGACTGGTCCAGACGTTGCCGTAGGTTATCCATGCGATGACGCGGAGCGGTGCGCTGGAGCCGATGTTCCAGCTGGTTCACGCGCTCGCGGGATGCCTCGACTCGTCGAGCGATCAGTTCGTTGAGTCGCTCCGAGAGGCCTTGTAGCCAACTGAGGAGTGTCGCACGGTCGTTCGGCGTCACGAGCTCTGCAGCAGCCGAGGGGGTCGGTGCACGGAGGTCGGCGACATAGTCACAGATTGTCCAGTCGGTCTGGTGACCAACCGCCGAGACGACCGGTATGCGGCAAGCGAAGACGGTCCGGGCGAGCCGCTCATCATTGAAGCACCAGAGGTCCTCAAGTGATCCGCCCCCGCGTGCGATGATGACGACCTGTGCGCGCCCGTCTGCTTGGACGGCTTGGAGCGCCGCAATCAGTGACTCGACTGCGCCGTCACCCTGGACACGTGCTGGGGCGAGGATCAGGTGCACGTAGGGATAGCGACGACTGAGGACGCTCTGGATATCGTGCCAGACCGCACCGTGCGGCGAGGTGACGACTGCGATACAGCGGGGGAGTGGTGGCAGTGAGCGCTTGCGTGTTTCGTCAAACAGCCCCTCACGCTCCAGCTTTTGCTTTAAGAGCTCGAACTGCTGCCGTAAAGCTCCATCGCCCAGTGGTTCAAGGTGGTCGACGTAGAGCTGGTAAACCCCGTCACGCTCGTAGACACCTATCGAGCCGGTCGCGACGACCTCATCACCGTCGCGTGGGAGATATGGAAGCCACTGGGCAGTGCTACGGAAGAGTACGCAGCGGAGTAGTGCTTCTCCCTCGCGTAAGCTGAAGTACCAATGCCCGCTCGCATAGGTTCGAGCGTTGGTGATTTCGCCACGCACGCGCACGAACTGGAGCTCGGGTTGAGCCTCAAGCAGGTCTTTGATCCGCTGCGTCAGCTCGGCGACGCCAATCGCCTCGCTCCCGAGCACGCTATCCTCCTTGCGTCAGTCCGGTCGTAGACGCATGAGTGGCTGTCCGTATTCTACCGGTTGCCCATTCTCGACGAGAATCTCGACGATCGTCCCGGAACGTTCAGCGACGATCTCATTCATCACCTTCATCGCTTCGATAATTGCCACCACTTGTCCTGGCTCAACATGATCCCCGATCCGGACGAATGGATCGGCGCCAGGGCGTGGTGCAGCGTAAAAGGTGCCGACCATCGGTGCAGCAATTGTCTCAAGCTGCTCGGTTGGAGGTGCTTCAGGCGCAGGCGTCATGACGGGAGTGGTGGCCACGCTCGTGGTGGTTGAGGCGGTCGAGGTGATTTGAGCCGATTCCAGGGCGATCCGGAGATCGCCCTGGACCACCTCGAGTCGCTGGAGTCCAGCGCTACGCATCACCTCGACAAGTTCGCGCACCACCCGTGTCAGCGCCGCGTAGTTGTGACCGCAGGCTGACTCTGATCGTGGACTTTCGGTCATCGCTAGCTCACCCGCTCGATATACTCACCGGTGCGCGTATCGACGCGGACGACATCGCCGACTTCGACAAAGAAGGGGACGGTCACGACCAGTCCCGTCTCCAGTGTCGCTGGCTTGCCGCCGCCCGACTGCGTGTCACCACGCACGCCCGGCGGCGTATCGATTACCTTGAGGTCGACCGTGACGGGCAGTTCCACCTCGACTGGCTGTCCCTCATAGGTGAGGAGGTCAAGTTGCAGCCCTTCCTTGAGGTAGTTGACGGCATCACCGAGCGCTTCGCGATCGACTGCGAATTGCTCGAAGGTCTCAGTGTCCATGAAGTGGTACTGACCGTTGTCTTCGTAGAGGAACTGCACGCGGTGCCGCTCGAGCGGAGCAAGTTCGAAGCGTGAGCCGGCCTGGACCGTTGTGGTGGTCGTTGCACCGGTACGAAGATTCTTGAGGGTCAGGCGGACAAAAGCGCTGCCGCGCCCCATCTTCACGTGCTGGAAGTCCAGCACGCGCACGAGTTCACCATCGATGAGCAGTGTGAGTCCTTTGCGCAGATCACCTGTCTCGATCATGCGGAGTTCCCCCTGCTGAGCCTGCTGTGATCCATCCCTTGTCGCAACAGTATACGGTCGTCTCTCCGTCGGGAACGAGCCTTCAGCCTCCCGGCAGAGTGAGACGCTTCGGCGTCCGCGTCAAGACGTCGACTCCGTGCTCACGGATCACCACGAGGTCTTCGATCCGGACGCCGCCCCATCCGGGGAGATAGATGCCTGGCTCGATGGTCACCACATGGCCTGGCTCCAGCACCTGCTCTGACGCTGGCGAGAGGGACGGTGCCTCGTGGACGCGGACGCCAACACCGTGACCGAGGGAGTGGGTGAACGCATCGCCGTAGCCAGCACGCGCAATCACTTCCCGGGCCAAAGCGTCGGCCTCGCGACCAGTCATGCCGGGTCGGATGCCCTGCTCAGCCGCCTCGATTGCCGCGAGAACGACCGCGAAGATCCGCTCTAACTGGTCGTCCGCCGTACCGAGCCAGACGGTGCGGGTGAGGTCGGCGCAATAGCCACCGACGACGGCGCCCATGTCAATGACGATCGGCTCCCCCACCGCGATCGGCCGTTGCGTGGGCCGATAGTGCGGCAACGCACCGTGGGGGCCAGACGCCACCGCAATCGGAAAGGCCGTGCCGTCCGCACCAGCCTCCATTAGTGCTCGCTCCAACTGGAGGGCGATCTCGCGCTCGGTCAGCCCGGGGCGGAGCTCGGCGACGACGGCCTGAAGAGCGGCGTCGGTGATCGCTTGCGCCTGTTTGATCCGTTCCAGTTCGTCCGGTGTCTTGATCGCACGCAAGTCATCGACCAGGGAGCCGACGGGAACCAGCTCAACGTGTTGGCCGAGCGTTTCTTCCAGGACTCGAACGTCGCGGTAGAGAATGGCACGATCTTCAAAGCCGACGCGGCGGGCCCCAAGCTCTTGCAGAACGGTTGCATCGCCCCGCGCGAAGTCTCGCTCCTGGTCGAAGATACGGTAACCATGGGCTTCCTGCTGCGCGAGAGCGCTGTTGAGGCGGCTGGTCACCAGGACTGCTTCGTGCTGGCTGATCACGAGGTGTCCCGCCGATTCGTTCGGGGGGATATCCTCGCCAGTAAAGCCACTCAGCCAGAAACGGTTCGAGGGGTGCGTGACGACGATCGCATCGAGTTCCTGCTCGCGGAGCCGCTCGCGGAGCCGCGCGAGCCGCGTCTCGATGTTCACTTTTCTGCTCCTTCCGCACGTCGTATCAGGTAGGAAAGCGCAAGTTCATAACTCATCGGACCGAAGCCACAGATCTGCCCGACTGCAACCGGCGCGATGACCGAATGGTGCCGGAACGGCTCCCGTGCGTGGATGTTGGAAAGGTGTACTTCGACCGTTGGGGCCGGCACTGCTGCTACTGCATCACGTAACGCGATACTGTAGTGCGTGAGTGCGCCGGGATTCAGCACAATCCCCGCAACTTCCCAGCCGTAGCGCTGGATCAGGTCAACCAGTTCCCCCTCGTGGTTCGACTGCGCAGTAATCACCTCGTAGCCGTGTGCTGCCGCGAGTTCGCGGAGCCGTTGGTCGATCTCCGCCAACGTTGTCGTCCCGTAGATCCCGGGCTCACGCCGGCCGAGCAAGTTCAGGTTTGGTCCGTGCAGCACAAGGATACGCTTGGAAGTGCTCACCGGATCCATCCTTTCGCCCGTACGAGATCGGTGCCGAGGAGCCCCAGGAGCACCTGGTACGGCTCTGGGTTGTCCGGATGGTACTCGAAACGTGCCCGCTCGAAGTACTGCACGGTCAACCCGGTCGCCGGATCACGGAACGGCTCGGAAATCGGATAGCCGAACAAGGCGAGCGACTCTCGGAAGGAGATTCCCGGATCGCCGAACTCCAGGCCGTGCGACTGCCAGTAGGAGAGGAAGGGCTCACAGAGTGTGTGACTGGTCTCTGGGAAAAAGCGGCAGCCCGGCGCTGCGGCGCTAGCAGGCACCGGCTGGAACGGCTGACTTCCCAGCAATCCCCGCCGTTGTGCGTCTTCTGCCCCAAGGCGGCCAAGCTGAACCTCATAGGGTGTCCCCGCGAGCTCGGGGTGGTATTCGAAGCGCTGTCGCTCAAAGTATTGGACAGTAAACGGCCGCCCGAGGTCAGGATTCATTTCGGTGAACTCCTCGGTCAGCGGATAGCCGAAGATCGGTAGGCCACCACTCCGTTCCCAGAATGCCTTGAAACCATAGGCGAGAGAATGTCCGGTTTCTGGGAAGTAGCGCCGCTCGGGAGTGGAGGGAAACGCGGGGATACGCGTGGCAGGTGTGTTCAGGCGGGCGAGCTCGTTCCAGACGGCAGGGTCCTCATGGCCGAGTCGCCAGAGCGCTACACCAGCCAGGCCACGGTCCAATGCCAGCTCGAGCCGCGCGGTCACACTGCGGACGTCAGCATGCCAGACCTCGTGCTGGTGCCCCTGGTCGTCGGTGTAGCGGATCCAGGCTTCCTGCTCTGTCTCGTCGTATCCACTCGTCGCGCCAGGACGTCTTCGGAGTTCCTGGACCTGATCAAAGCGGACGGAGCGTGCTGGCGGACCAGCCGTGATGTCCCAGTCGTAGCCGTAGAGTGGAATACCGAGGATGAGCTTCTCAGGTGGGATGCGCGTCGTCAAATAGGCAACGACTCGTTGTACCCACGTCAGCGGGGCTACCGGGCCGGGTGTGCCACCGGCGTAGTGAAAATCATAGGCCATCACCACAATGTAGTCGTTTACTTCGGCGAGGGCTCGATAGTCATACGCACCACCCCACGTTGTCGGCGTATCCGAGGTGCGGGCAACGACAGCCTGCGTCACGAGCTTTCCACGCGGATGGAGTTGAGCTGCGAGTTCCCGCATGAAGGCCGTGAGATGGGGTGCATCACTGGCGTTGACTGCCTCGAAGTCAATGTGGATCCCGTGGTACCCACGCTGCTCAACCAGGGCAACAAGTCGAGCAATGATGGCAGCCCGGCGCTGTGGATCAGCGATGAGCGGCGTGAATTCGTCCCAGCGCGGGACGTTCTTGATCATCGGCACGATCGTGAGCCCGCTCTGGCGCAAGAAGCTATCAGCGGTCGGATCGCTGAGTTCTTCGATCGATCCGTCGGCCCGCAGTTGGAAAAAATACGGTGAAACGACGTCCAGCGTACCAAGATGGTTCTGGAGCGTTGTCCAAGATGTCCGGTCGTAGGTGACGTAGTAGCCCCACCGCAGGAAGGAAGGTGCTGCGCGGACAGACGGGCCTGCTGCAAGAGATGAAAGGGCGTTGAACGCAATCATCAAGACGAGAGCGAGGTGGAGTGCTGGCCTCTGGCGATGTGTCTGGCCCAAAGCTCCTCCTTTCCTGTCCTGAATGCGCTCAACCGCGTGGCGCGGCCTGCGCTGCGACGGCCGGGACTGTGACGGTGATTTCGACTGGCTCTGCATATCCCTCGAACGTCGCGGTTCCGCGGAAGCGGACGACTGGTGTGAGGTAGCGCGTACTGCCTTGTCCAGCATCTACCCAGCCGAGCTCCGCGCCCTCGATGCGGGCGGTTCCGCGGAGTGGGAGACTTGCTTGGGTAAAGATCGTCTCGTCCACATCGATCGTCCCGCGGCCACTCACGACGTCCTGCCAAAGCGCTTCGGCAGGGCGAAGACTGTAGGTGGAGGGTTCGAGTGCTGCTGGCCAGGCCACGAATGCCTGACGAATGGTCCCGTCAGTGCCGATCGTCACGGTTGCACCCGGCAGCGCTGAGAGAACCGGATTCGGTTCTGCTGGGCCGAAGATGACGATCGCCACCCCAGCCTCTGGGAGGCGCTCATGCACTCTCCCCACGCCGAGCGGCGTCGTTACGAGGCCGTGTCGTTCGAGCCAGCTGCGGGCTGCTTCGACAAGTTCCTCGTCGGAGAGGGTTGCCGCTGAACTCGGAGTTACCGTCGGGGTACTCTCAGCAGATGGTGTCTCTTGTGCAGGTGGGGTTGCCGCTTGGTACTGAATGGTAAGATCACTGACCACAAGCTGGCCGGCGGAACTGCGCACAAGGAAGCCACCACCAGGCGTGGCAACTGCCTCGCCCTCGATCCCGAGCGCGCGAGCGAGTTCGGTGACACTTGCCTCGTCCCAGCGGCGAGCGACAAGCCGATACACCGGTGCCTCTGCTGGCAATGTCTCGAGGTCGAAGCCGAGTTCGTACTGCAGCGTCAACTGACCCGGCGGATAGGCAGGCTGCGGGAGATTAGGTGCCGGAAGTTCGCCGAATGCGCCGACTACCACCGGAGGCGGTGGCGTCGGGGTCGGCGTCGGGGACGTCGACACAGTTGGAGTGGCAGCCTCATTGGACACGGGTGTTTCGGCACCAGCAGCTGGTGCCGTTGGAGTGACAACGGGGAGCGGTGAGCCTTGTTCAACCGCGACGGGCGACGGCGACGGTGCAGAGGCGGGTTCTCGCATGAGACCACGAATCGCCCAGGCGGCGACAATGAGCATCGCGACCAGGGCGAGTGCACCGAAAACGAGAGGGCCTCGCGACTGGCCACCCGCAGCTGTGGGTGCCGGTCTCCGAGAGTGGTTCCTGTTTGGTCTGCGCTGCGTACCGCTCGCCACGACCCTCCCCTTCCCGCTCGTTTTCAGAGCGTACCACTGTTGCTGCCTGCCGAGCATTCTAGTGACGAGGGTTCGCCACTCTGGGGCGCGACCAGTTTCGACGTGCTCACGGTGCTCGCCGAAGAGCAGGCTGCCACTCCTCATGGAGAGGCAGGGTGACAAGATGCCTCCGCAAATTCACTGCCCGCACGATCGGCAGACGCACTGGTGACTGACTGCACGGGAATGGTGAGTCTCACAACAACGAGGAGCTGACCGTCACAGTGGCCAGCTCCCCGTGGACACGTGTTTCATGCCTCGTCAACTGGAGAGGGTTTCCTCCAGTTGCTCAAGGACGCGGTCTGTGAACTGTTCTGTATCGAGCGCACTCTCGCCGGGGCGCGCCAAGTCGGCGGTACGTGCACCAGCAGCGAGCGCACGGTCAATTGCCTGCTCGACGGCGCTTGCAGCCCGCTCGTCGCCGAGTGTCCAACGCAGGAGCATCGCGGCACTCAGGATGGCGCCAATGGGATTGGCGATCCCTTTGCCTGCGATGTCGGGTGCTGAGCCATGCACTGGCTCGTAGAGCCCGTAGCGAACGGCTGGCGACCCGGGACGCTCCGGAGGACGCCCGTGGAGACTAGCCGAGGGAAGCATACCGAGGGAACCAGCGAGCACTGCTGCTTCGTCACTCAAGATATCGCCAAAGAGGTTCTCCATCACCAGGACATCGAAGTCACGTGGACGTGCAATCAGGCGCATCGCGCAAGAGTCGACGAGCTGATGCTCGAGCGTTACGTCCGGGTAACGTGCGCCGATCTCGCTGGCGATCTCGCGCCAAAGTGCCGACGTGTTGAGCACATTCGCCTTGTCCACGCTCGTTACCTTGCGGCGGCGCGCCCGGGCAAGCTGAAACGCGAGGTCGACAATGCGAGCGATCTCCTCTTCCCGATAGGGGAGAGTATCGACCGCCCAGCGCCCGCTTGGTTCGCGCCGGAGCTCCGATGGCTGACCAAAGTAGAGGCCACCGGTCAGCTCGCGCACGACGATCAAGTCGACGCCACGCACGACATCCGGCTTGAGCGGCGTCGCGTCAGCGAGCGCATCAAAGACGCGCACCGGGCGGAGATTGGCGAAGAGGCCGAGCTCTTTGCGGAGCCGTAAGAGTCCAGCTTCAGGACGTGCCGCCTTCGGCAGGTGATCCCATTTGGGGCCACCAACAGCGCCGAGGAGAACAGCATCGACCGCGCGAGCACGCTCGAGTGTCTCGTCGGCGAGCGGAGTGCCATAGGCATCGATCGCGCAACCTCCGACGAGGTCTTCCTCGAACGAGAAGTGGTATCCACGGCGTGTACCGACTGCCTCGAGTACCCGCCGTGCCGCGGCGATGACTTCCGGGCCAATTCCGTCACCGGGAAGCAGCAGTAGCCGTACCTCGCTCACTGGCCGGCCTCCGCTGCCTTGCGCGCCTGGATGCGCTCGCGGACGGCATTGAGGAGCCCGCCGGCCCGGATGATATGCTGGATGAACTCGTCATACTGAGTCGCCTTATACGTCTTCCCGGTGCGGAGGTTGCGGACGATCCCGTTCTCCGTGTCGATCTCAAGCTCGTCACCAGTCTCGGTTTCGCGCACCGCTTCAGGCGCTTCCACGACCGGGAGTCCAATGTTGATCGCATTGCGGAAAAAGATACGTGCGAACGACTCAGCGACGACCGCTTGCACGCCGGCCGCTTTAATCGCGATCGGCGCGTGCTCGCGCGAGGAGCCGCAGCCGAAATTTCGGCCGGCTACGATGATATCGCCAGGGCGCACCTTAGCCGCGAACTCGGGATCGATGTCCTCCATGACGTGCTGTGCCAGCTCCTGTGGGTCGATGGTCACCAGGTAGCGTGCGGGGATGATGACGTCGGTGTCGATGTTGTCACCAAACTTCCAGACACGCCCGCGCATTGGCACGGGTACTGCCCTCCTCGTCTGCTCAACTCTCCGATAGTTGCAGCGCGTGGCGAGGGATCCCTCGCCACGCGGACTGTCAGTTCAGTTCGAACGGTGAGGCGACGCGCCCAAGAACTGCGCTCGCCGCTGCGACCGCCGGGCTGGCAAGGATGACCTCCGATTCCCGGTGCCCCATGCGGCCGCGGAAGTTGCGGTTGGTTGTGGAGACACAGCGCTCGCCCTTGGCCAGGACACCCATGTAGCCGCCCAGGCAGGGACCGCACGTCGACACGGAAAAGACCGCGCCGGCCTCAAGGAAGATATCGACCAGTCCCTCCTTGGTTGCCTGCTTGGCAACTTCTTGGCTGCCGGGAATCACGATGCAACGCACGCGCGGATGAACCTGCCGCCCCTTCAAGATCTCGGCCGCAATCCGGAGATCGCTCAGGCGACCGTTCGTGCAGGAACCGATGACCACCTGGTCGATCGGAAGATCACGGACTTCATCGGCCGGCCGCACGTTCGATGGAAGATGCGGCAACGCAACGAGTGGTCGCAAGTTGGAGACATCGAACTCGATCACCTGGGCATAGCGTGCGTCCGGATCACTGTCCACTGGTTCGTAGGGTTCGGTCGTGACCTTGGCCAGCCACTCGCGAGTCTTGTCGTCACAGGCGAAGATCCCTGTCTTGGCGCCGGCCTCGATGGCCATGTTCGCCATCGTGATCCGGTCGTCCATCGGAAGCTCGTCGATGACTGGACCGGTGAACTCCATGCAGGCATACAGGGCGCCGTCAACGCCGATCTGCCCGATGGTGTAGAGGATGAGATCCTTGCCTGTCACGAACGGGGGCAACGTCCCGGTGTAAACGAACTTGATCGTCGGTGGCACGCGCATCCAGGTTGTACCGGTCGCCATCGCGGCGGCGATGTCGGTCGAGCCCATGCCGGTCGCGAAGGCATTGAAGGCACCATAGGTGCAGGTATGGGAGTCTGCACCGATGATGACCATCCCAGGACGGGTGAGCCCATGCTCTGGAAGGACGACATGCTCGATCCCCGCGCGACCGATCTCAAAGTAGATTGCATTTTGCTCGAGAGCGAACTCGCGCATGATCTTCGATTGCTCGGCTGCTTTGATGTCCTTTGCTGGGACGAAGTGGTCCGGGACGAAAACGACCTTTTTCGGGTCAAAGACCCGCTCCACGCCGAGCTTCTTGAACTCAGCGATCGACAGAGGTGCGGTGATGTCGTTCGTCATCACCAGGTCGACTGCAACTTCCACGATCTCTCCCGGCTCCACGCGGCTGCGACCGGCCGCCCGGGCCAGGATCTTCTCGGCCATCGTCATGCCCATGGCTCGTCACTCACCTCCACTTACCGAAACGGGTGCCGTCAGGGCAGCACGGTTCAAGGCCATGAGATAGGCACGAATGCTTGCCTCGATGACGTCCGTCGCGACGCCACGGCCATTATAGACTTGCGTTCCGCATCGCAGATGTACTGTAACTTGTCCTTGGGCATCCTCTCCTGGGCTGACCGCGTCAACATGGAAAGCCTCAAGTTCACAATGGCGACCAACAAGCCGATCGATCGCCTTAAACAGGGCATCGATCTGCCCATTCCCGGACGCGGACGCCTCGCGTTCGATCCCGTCGACCTCCAGCTTGACCCACGCTTCGGCGCGGCCATCCGAGCCGGAGTGAGCTCGCCAACCCTTGAGCACGAAACGCTGGGGTACTTGGGCCAGCTGGTCCTCGACGATCGCGATGATATCGGCGTCCGTGACGGTCTTCTTTCGATCGCAGAGATCAATGAACCGCTGGTAGAGTTGCTCGATCCGTTCCCGCGAGAGATCACCGTAGCCGAGTTCCTTCAAACGTGCGGTGAAGCCAGCCCGTCCGGAGTGCTTACCCAGGACAAGACGGCTTGCCTCCCATCCGACCGACTGTGGCGTCATGATCTCATACGTCAGGCGATGCTTGAGCATACCGTCCTGGTGGATACCAGCCTCATGGGCGAACGCATTGGCTCCGACGATCGCCTTGTTCGGTTGGACATGGATTCCGGTGATGCGCTGAACCAGCTTGGAGGTCGGGACGATTTGCTCAGTGACGACGCGTGGCAGGATCCCCCCGAACACATCGCGCCGGACGTGCAGAGCCATCACGACCTCTTCCAGCGCGGTGTTACCGGCCCGTTCGCCGATCCCGTTGATTGTCACCTCGGCCTGACGCGCACCAACGCGGATCGCTGCCAACGTGTTGGCCGTGGCCAGGCCCAAGTCGTTGTGACAGTGGACGCTCACCGTCACCTTCTCGATGCCTGGCGTGTGCTCCATGATGTAGCGGACGAGCTCGGCGAATTCGTGGGGGACAGCGTAACCGACCGTGTCAGGGATGTTGATCGTCGTTGCCCCTTCCTCGATCGCGGCGGCGAAGACTCGACAGAGGAAGTCCCAGTCGGAGCGCGTCGCATCTTCGGCTGAGAACTCGACGTCGCTCACGTAGCGCTTGGCGGCACGAACCGCGAAGCGAGCCGCTTCCAGTACCTGCTCGGGCGTCTTACGCAGCTTGTATTCCATATGGATAGGGGACGTGGCGATGAAGGTGTGGATGCGCGGCTGCTCTGCGTCGCGTACGCCCTCCCAGGCTGCGTCGATGTCCTGCTGATTGGCACGGGCCAGCGCGCAGACAGAGACCCCTTTCACTTCTCGACTGATGCGCTGGACGGCGCGGAGATCACCAGGTGAGGCAGCGGGAAATCCAGCCTCAATAATGTCGACGCCCAGTTTGACAAGCTGCCGGGCGACTTCTACCTTCTCGTCCTCCGTCATCGTTGCGCCTGGTGACTGTTCGCCATCGCGCAACGTGGTATCGAAGATGATTAACCGCTCGCTCATCGTCTCCCTCCGGCTTCTCCTGTTCTAGAAGGATTCGGCCTCCCAGGCGGGAGGCCGGACGCTTCATCACTTGGTCGCATCCGTCACAGCCGTCCCGCGTCTCCGATGGCCCCTCTGCGGGGCCGGCTAAGGGAGAGTTGGAGCAAGCTCGAAATGCCGTGGATCATTGCTATCCCTCTGACACCAAACGGCCCGTCCGCGAAGGGACGGGCCGTTCCCGTGGTACCACCCTACTTGGCCGCCGCTGCAACGAGCAGCGACGCCCACTCTTTGCGCGATAACGGGCGCAACCCGGCACCCACTACTCCCTGGGTTCGCGAGTGCAGCTCCGGGACGAGTTCGCGCGCCACTCCGGACCGGGCTTCCACCACACCCCGGCTCGCTGGCCGGATTCGGCGCGCTACTGCTTCCCTTCCGCGCCTTTGCCCAAAAGCCTAGCAGAGCCGTCCAGGGTTTGTCAAGCCCTTTGGGCGCAGCTGATTCCTGCAGGCGGTGCGCTGCACCGCTCCGTGTTCTGTGCTAGCGATCCGTGCGGCGGTGAAATGCCCGGTCTGGGCCTGCCCCCAAGCTGAGACTCCTCTGAGTAACATCCCCTGGTCGCTTAGCGAGCACCCTGCTCTTCCCGAGGGAAATTGCGACACACTCCTCCCTGACCGAATGTCAGCCGAAAGGGTTGTCTCTCCGGGGAAAATGAGTGCGCGGCTTCCCCCGGCTGGCCCGGATGGAGTGATACACGGGGCGGGCGATTGTGGACCGAGGCGATGCCCGGTTGCTCGGATCGTTGGTGGCCCACGGCCCGTCCCGCGTGCACTGTCTCGAGCAAGGGTGCCTCCCAAGGCACTAGGCGGCTCACTGGCCAATCGTCAGGACAGGCGAAGGGCAATTGCACGAGGGATAAGGCCTTCTTCGCTTTCATTCTCTTCGTTCTCTCCACCCGGGATGCCCTCGCGACCAGGGCCTTCTCCGCCTTCACCGAAAGTAGCAAGGAGACCTTGGATCAGCTGCTGTTGCTCTTGTGGGGAGAGTCGTGCTTCTGGATGGAGCGGTAAGTAGAACCAGGGCGGCATTGTTCCCTTTTGAATCGTTTCGGCCGATTCGTCACATTTCTGCTCGCCACCAACGCCCCACTCGGAGACGTTGCATTTCTGTCGCCCCTCGGTGACGTCGCGGTAGGCGAGAAATGCTGCTGGCGCGACATATGTGTACCAACGCCAGTTCGTCTGATTCGAGTGACAGTCACCACAAGCGCGCATGAAAAGTTCGCGCGTCTGCGGGCTGTCCCACGGGGGTTCTGCGATCACCGGCGGATTACTCCGTGGCAGCGCCAAGGCCACTCCTTGGAGAACGACAAAGACAGTGACCAACGTGCCACCAAGAATCAGTGCAATGCGCCGCACCCACCGTGGTTTTGCCTCTCGGACGGTGGTGACCGAATTGCTCATCTCAAACCCCCTTGCCGTTTTCCCCCACCATATGGGCGGTCACTTGTCGAGACCGAGTATCGGTTGTGAATGTAAACGGTGAGTAACCGGTTGGCGACGCTTGGGGAGTCAGGGGGCGTTTCCAAGTTCCAGAATGCCTAGACGGAATACCCGCTCTTCGCTGAGCTCGCAGCCCAGTGAGAACAGCGCTGTTTGCTTCCTCCACGCCTGGTGGGTGGAAATACGGGGCTCTTGCGCCACTTCGCGGTGGGGCAGTCGTTGCGCTCCTTCGTAGTGCCGTCGATACTACGTCCGACGAGTGAGAGGAGCGGACGATGGGAATCGTTTTCGGAGCGGTCGCCCCGCACGGTTTTCCGATTATCCCGGAACTCTCCGCGGATGCGGAGGGCGGTCTACAAACGCGCGCTGCGATGTTCCAGCTGGGAGAGCGCTGCGCCGCTGCCCGGCCGGATGTCCTGGTGGTGGCCACGCCGCACGGAGTCCGCGTGGACGGCATGGTTTGCCTGGCCTACACAGCGCGCGGTGCGGGAACGTTGCGCTGGCACGGGCGGCAGATTGAGATGAATGTGCCACTGGATCGTATGGCCACCGAGGGGATCGCTGCTGCGGCGCGTGAACTCGGCGTACCGATCGCACTGGCCGGATTTGCCGGAAATCGTTGGGACCAATCAGTGATTCCGCTCGACTGGGGGACAATGACTCCACTTTGGTTTCTCGGTCACGGGCGCAATCTGGTTGGGTATGGGGACGTCCTTGCGCCGCCGCCCGAAGAGGACAGCGGCCCGCCTGTCGTGATAGTGACGCCATCGCGACGTGTCCCGCGGGAGCTCCTGGTGACGTTCGGCGAGGCGGTGGCGTTGGCAGCCGAGCGTGACGGGCGACGGATCGCCTTTATCGCGAGCTGCGATTGGGCCCATACACATCGGGCAGACGGCCCGTATGGCTTCCACCCTGATGCGGCAGTGGTCGACCAGCTCGTTGTTGAAGCGCTCCGGGCCAACGATCCTGGTCGGCTGATCGATCTTCCGGAAGAGCAGGCGACGAACGCCGCGATTGACGGCTTGTGGCAGACACTGATGCTCGCCGGAGTCATGCGACGAGTGCCACTACGTGGCGAGGTGCTCTGCTACGAGGCACCGAGCTACTACAGCATGATTGTCGCGGCATTCGAACCGATTGAGTCGGCGCGCGCTTGAGGCGTCGACTCCATTTGGCGGCACGGTCAGGCCGCATGTGCCTATGCTCCTGGTCGCTGCAGCGTGGCCGGAGCCACGCACGGAGCGTAGGGGGCAGTCGGTGAAGAGGTAGACGCGAACCACTGAGGTGCTGCGGGTGAGTGTGGCGCGAACCCGACGAGGGGCTCGGACACCTCTCACGAAATGGGAGATAGGCAACTCCAGAACGCCGAACCGGTGAAGAAGCGTGCGGATTTACTGGAACGCGTGATGGTCCCGTGATGACTGGCACGCTTCGTGTGATCGGTGCCGGATGACCTACACAGCTAGGCACTCCTTGCGGACGAACCGGTGGTGCAGTAGGCTCCAGGCGTCGGTGGTGTTCAGGCGAAGCGAGGTGCGGCGATGTCTGTCCTGGACCGGCTCGATCCGGAACTTGCAGAGGCGCTTGCGGCAGTACCGGAAGAGTTCTTGCTTGATCTTCATGACATTCCTATGGCGCGTCGGCGACTTGCAATCCTGCGCGAGGCGCTTGCCCAACTCGCTCCGCCACTGCCGTCCGACGTTGCGATCACAGATGAGTTCGCGCCAAATACCAAGGACGGTACGGCTGTACGTGTGCGCCTATACCGTCCGACAGAGGCGCGCGGACCGCTCCCGGCGCTCCTCTGGATTCATGGTGGCGGTTACGTTATGGGCTCGCCGGAGATGAACGATTTGCAGTGTGCGGAGTTCGCCCACTCGTTGCCCGCTCTGGTTGCCTCGGTCGACTACCGGCTTGCACCGGAGCATCCATACCCGGCACCACTAGAGGACTGCTACGCAGCGCTGCATTGGCTCGTTCGGCGGGCAGCGGAACTGGGCGTTGACCCCCAGCGAATAGCGATCGCTGGGGCGAGTGCCGGCGGTGGGCTAGCCGCAGCACTCGCACTCCTGGTTCGCGATCGGGGTGAGTTCACGGTGCGTTTTCAACTGCTGATCTACCCAATGCTTGATGACCGGAATGAGACTCCGTCAAGCCATGAGATCACCGACCGACGGCTGATCTGGACACGGGAGTGGAACCAGATCGGTTGGCAAGCCTATTTGGGCTGTGAGCCAGGGAGCTCCGATGTTCCGGCCTATGCGGCACCAGCCCGTGCGGAGACTCTGGCGGGATTGCCGCCCGCGTACATCATGGTTGGGACTGCCGACCTCTTTCGCGACGAGGACATTGCCTATGCTCAGCGGTTAATGCAGGCGGGGGTGCCGACGGAACTCCACGTCTATGCTGGTGCGTTTCATGGCTTTGATGCCTTTGCGCCTTCAGCGTGGGTCAGCCAGAGAGCGAGTGCAGAGATCTTGGCGGTGCTAAAGCGCGCGCTGGCAGGATGAGGAGCGAACGCATCGTGGGTTGGGACAAGAGGCGTGCATGGGAGACGGCTCGAGGTCTCGATGTCGCTGCAAGCGACGTCATAAGCGCGTCGGTACAAGGATATATCGAACCAAGTAAAAGGTCCTTGGCAGACACTGTACCTCTTAGCCACTCGAGCGTGCGTTAACAGGTGCTCTCAGCGGAGGAGAAAGGTTGTCGGATTCGGCGAGACGTTTGGAGATAGCTGAGGCAAATCTGTCGTCGCATGAGGACAAGAGTGGGGTGTGCTGGCCTCGAAGCGAAGTGTGAAGCGGTGACTATGCTTCGCCGCGGACGATAACCTGACGCTTCATCGTGCCAGTTGGTGTGAGTTCCCCTTTGGGAACGAGTTGGACGGTAGCACGGAAGATGAGCTGGGCACGGATCGCCTCTTCGAGATCACGCTTGAGCTTGTGCAGGTCACCGGGCTCCGGGCCGAGCTCCACGACGATGGGGACAGGAGGATCGATAGGCAGTCCGCGAGCTGGCAACCGGATCTGGAATTCACCTGTGACGCGCGGGCGGAAGGAGGCGATGACGTCAGCGACCGCACTGGGGAAGACGTTCACGCCGCGGACGATAAACATGTCATCGACACGACCGACGCAGCGGATCCGGATCCCAGTACGGCCGCATTCACATCGCCCTGTTCCCTCAATTCGTACGAGATCACCGATTCGAAAGCGAATCAGTGGGACACACTCGCGTTGGATTGCCGTGTAGACGAGTTCAGCGAGCATCCCTTCCTTCGGCTCGATAGGACGACCGGTCTCGGGTTCGATGAACTCGGCGATCACGAAGCCTTGTCCGACGAAGTGCATGCCGGCCTGTGCTTCGCACTCCGTCCAAAGGATCGGTGCGAAGTCTGCAGTTCCCATCGCGTCGTAGACCTTGCAGCCCCAGGTTTCCTCGATCTGCTGGCGGATTTGGGGAACACCAGCTCCAGGCTCGCCACCCAACGCCATCGCTTTGATGCCGAGCGAGGCCGGATCAATCCCGAGCCGCTCGCGGGCAACATGAGTGAGGAAGTTGACGAAGGTGGGGCTCGAGACCATGTAGTCGACCCCGGCCCGCTGGATCACGTTGAAGGTTCGCGTAGCCTCCATCGTGCCGGACGGATAGACAGTAGCCTGGATCGCGCGAAGTGCCTCGTAGAAGCTCAGCCCGGCGATGTACCAGCCCAGGGTGACCGCAAGCCAAACACGTGTTCCTGGTCTCACGCCGGTGGTCCAGAAGAATCGGGCGAGGACCTCATTCCATGCCCTGGCGTCCGCCTCAGTCAATCCGACGAGCGTTGGTTGACCCGTTGTCCCCGAGGACGCATGGATCCGGACGACCTCATGCAATGGGACACAGGCATGTCCGCCAAGCGGTGGGTAATCTTGCTGTGTGCGTCGCACTTCATCTTTGACGGTGAATGGAAGTAGGTGTAACGAGTCGCGTCCGATCGTAAGTGGATCAATCCCGGCCTCACTGAACTTCTGCCGGTAGAACGGAGAGCGTTCCCACACCCAACGGAGCTGCCAGCGGAGCCGCTCGTCTTCCAGCTGCCAGAGACGTTCTGGATCAATGGTCTCCATCACCTCATTCCAGTACCGTCGCTCGGCCATTGCCCAGCTCCTCACTCGTCCGGGGCATCCTCCTTCGCACGAATCGCGTGGAGCAACACAAGTAGCTCGTCGACACCGCGTATCACGAGGTCACCGATCTCTGGAGTCTCGACCGGTTCGCTGCCCCGTCCGGTTCGAACCTGGATCGTCACTGAGCCGGCTTCCCGGCCCATCCGAAGTTCAAGATCCGGATCGTCACCGACGACCGCGACATCGGCTGGAACGGTCCCAAGGAGCCGAGCGACGGCGCGAAGCGCCTCAACCGATGGTTTGCCGACGACACGCGGCGCTTTCCCCGTCGTTTCGGCGATCGCGACTGCGATCGACCATGACCAGCCGGGCCGCAGCCCCTGCTTCGAGACAAACGCCCGAGCAGCGGAGGTGACCAGAAGATCGGCCCCGTTCCAGACGGCTCGGCACGCGATGTCGAGTTGATCATACGTCAGCGAACGACTCCATCCAACCAGGACAACGCCAGCGTGTTTGCCGTCCTCTCCCTCGACGACCGGGATCCCGCGGGCCAGAAGTGGCTCCCGCGTTCCTCTTTCCCCGAGGACGAAAACGGCGCGGCCCGGATATTCTGTCGCGATGATCTCGGCTGCTGTGACTCCGGTCGTGACCACCTGCCAGTCCGCCACCGGAAGTCCAGCTGCGCGCAGACGTGCAGCGTATGTCCCCGGGAGTTCAGTGCTCCCGCTGGTGAAGAGTGCGAACGGATACCCGTGCTGGTTGAGCCAGGTGAGGAGTTCGACTGCACCAGGTAAGGGGATCGCGCCGCTCCAATCAGGGCTCTCCGATAAGATGAGGGTACCGTCGACATCAAACACGAATGCACGGACACGGAGTAGGTCACGCTGGGTGACGGTCATGCGGGATACTCCCCTCCGTCGACGCTTGCACGCTCAGGGGCAGACCGTTCTGCCGGCTAAGCGTGAGACGAATACCGTCCTTCTCGAGGTGGAAGTAGCTGATCGATGGTTTCCGGGCGACTTCGGCGATGAGCTGTGCGATCGGATGCGTGAGGTTGTTCCCGGTCGGCGCAGGGTGGCCTATCTTGCGGGCCAGTGCTGCATCGACCTGGTCGGCCGGGAGGGCCCACCGTAGGAGGAGTTCCTCATCCGAGATGGTCGCACCGAACGTGCGCCGCAGTTCTTCAAGAGTCGGCTCGGGGATAGGAACGTCGAGTTCCCGCGCACGCGGGAGAGAGAGGACGCGTTCCTTCACCCAAGGGTCGATCGGTGCAGGAGGCGGGCCGAAGCGGCCAAGGACATACTTGATCACCTCGTCTGGCACCTTCTCATAGCGCTCACGTGATTCGATATTCAGGAGCGCCTGCGTGGCGACGAGCTGCGAGTAGGGTGTGACCATGATCGGGTAGCCGAGCTCCGCTCGTACCCGGACAATCTCCTCCAGCACTGCATCGAAACGGTGTTCTGCTCCTACCTCTTTAAGATGTCGCTGGAGAGTCGTGATCATCCCGCCAGGAACCTGGTGACGGTAATAGGAGACATCGTATTCCAGTGGGCGACCGACCGGGAATTTCTTGCGGCGTGCCAAACGCTGGAGATACTCGGAGACGTAGGCAAGCGGTTCGAGGTCGATATCGACCTCAAAGCCGAGTTCCCGCAGGTTGGCCACTGTTCGGTAGATGGATGGTAGTGAGGTGCCTTCGGCGAGTGGTGGGATGGCCGTGTGCACCGTCTGGACACCCAGCTGCACTGCCCGCAGATAACAGAGGGGTGCCATACCCATGGTGCAATGTGAATGGATCTCGAGCGGCATATCGTCACCCAGTGCTCGTCGTAGCGCCGGTACGATCGTCTCAACCCGCTCTGGCGTGAGGAGTCCGGACGGATCTTTGATGTAAACCGTATCGATGAGTTGGCGTTCCCGAGCGAGTTCCTCGGCGCAGCGGACGTAGAACTCGTCCGTATGAACTGGGCTGATGCTGTAGACGAGCCCGGCGACGACCTGTTCTGCTCCTTCCTCGCGCGCGATCCTGGCAGCCTCCAGGAGCGCACTCATGTTGTTCATAGGCTCAACGATCTGAATGCGGCGAATGCCGTGGCGGACCATGACGCGCATCGCTAAGCGGATGATGGCGCGTGGCGCTGGTTCCCAAGTGATGAAACGCATGCCGGTGGTCATGAAGATGAGAGGAGTGTTCGGCATAAGCTGGCGGGCAAGTCGGATCTTCTCATAGGGATCTTCCCGGTGATAGCGCACGCTGATTGCCATGTGGGTGCTGGTCGTGAAGTCGATGCACTTGAAACCTGCCCGATCAAGCCAAGGGGCGACGTCGACGACTGTCCGCGTATCGATCCCGATCGCGCTCCAGAGACTCTGATTCCCGTCACGGAGTGTCACGTCGATAAGCTGGATGCGTGGTGCCATGACTGAGCTCCCTCACGATGCGTCCGGTGCCGACGAGACGCTGGCATCTTCGCTCGGGCGAACGAGGAAGAGCGGCTGGCCGCGGTCGACTGCCTGGCCGTTCTCGGCGCAGACTTCAACAATTTCGCCGTGGACTCCAGCGAGGACCGAGTGCATGAGCTTCATCACTTCGATAATGCCGACGACGGTGTCTTCCTGCACAGAGCTGCCGACGTCGACGAAGGGTGGAGCGCCAGGGCGCGGCGCGCGATAGAAGATGCCCTTGAGCGGTGCTGAGATTGGGATGAGGCGATCCGCCGCTGTTGTTGCCGGGGCCGGCTTGTCTGGCGTGGCGGTCGGTGGCGCCGCCTGGGCAGTTGCCTCGCTGACTGGCGTCGCTCGTGGAGGCTCGGAGCGTGTCTCCGCTGTCTGCACCGGATTTGCCGGTGGAACTGGAACCGCCGTGCCGGTTCCCTGTCCGCGGCGCACGATTAGTTTCAGTTGTGGTGTCTCGAGGTAGAGTTCATCGAACGAAGACTGCTCGAGGATCCGAAGAATCTCTTGCACGTCCTCAGGTGTCAGTTCCATGCGCTCCTCCCGTGTTTCCTCTCCGAGCGTACTGCACCAACAACCACCACGGAGTCGTCATGAGACGGCCCGTGGTGGAGCTGAGAGAGTCACTCTCACTGGTCAGTCGAGGATGGTCACCGTCCCCTCGTTTCCATCCACACGCAGTCGCTGACCCGTTCGAATTCGCTTGGTTGCGACGCCAGTGCCTAGAACGGCGGGGACGCTGTACTCGCGGGCGACGATCGCCGCGTGGGACATGACCCCACCGATATCGGTGACGATGCCGCGTACCTTGGCGAAGACCGGTGCCCAGCTTGGCTCGGTGACGGAGCAGACGAGGATCTCGCCGTCCTCAACAGACTTGAGCTCTGCGACATCGAAGATAACGCGGGCCGGCCCCTCGACGATGCCTGGAGAGGCAGCGAAGCCGCGCAAGATATTGCCTTCGTCCTTGGTGATCCAGGCGCGCAGGCGTTCCGGTGTAATGCCCCACAGCATGACGATGGCTGGATCGGCGATCTGCTCCGGGACGACACCGAGGGCTGGCGGCGGATTAAACGCGCGAAGCTTGGCCAAGGTGGCCTTGCGTCGTTCGATAACTGCTGGCCAATGCTTCGGCCCATAAGGCTCGGTGCCGATCGACCACCCAAGCAGGAGATCAGTGAGAGCTTGGCTGACCTCAGTCCAATGCAAGTAGAAGAGATCATCGACTTCACGGAAGAAGCCATGCTCGACGAAAAGTGCGCCGAGCTCCCGCAGCTTGTTCCACCAGACGCTCATGAACCAGTGGTCGACCCAGAACTTGTGATCTTCGATCGCGTAATACACCTGGCGTACGAGTGCCAGGAGCTGATCGAAGGCCTGGCGATCGGCCTCACTTGGGAGGAGGGCGCGATATTCGGCGGTGATGCGGTCTCGCTCCTCACGCACCTGGGAGGTGTCGCGCTCGATCGACTCACCGCGTGCGGCTCGCTTCACGTATTCGATGAGGATAGGGAAGATTGGGCTCGGATCGTCACGCCAAGCGCGGAACTGGTGCTGTAGGCCGTCACCGGCGTTGATCCAGAACCATGGTTCGCCGCGCTCATTCCATTCTTGCAGCCAAGCACGCCCGTTCTCGTGCTGCTCGAGATCAGCGAAGACCTCCCGCCAGGATCGCCCTTCGCTGAACTTCTCAGCGAGGCCGAGTTCCACAGCCCGCTGAGCGAGTACGCGGAGTTCCTTGTCGGGGCGCATCATGCTGACGTCGATACCAGAAACCATCAGGGTGATCTGCTGATCCGGGATCTCCGGGAAGAAGCGCTTGCAGAAATCATAGAAGGTAAGGTATGCGGCAAAACCGATCATCACGATCTCACAGTGGATCTGGGCAATGCGGAAGAGGCTTTCGATTACTCGGTTATAGCTCTCGAAGACCGTCATCGAGGTGCCGATGCCGCGATGCGCGAAGACAAGTTCCTCCGGCTCGATCTCCGGCAAGTGGGGGAAGGGGATCGCTTTCAGCGCCTCAATCTCATTAATGACGCGCTGCTTCCAGTCCTCGTAGATCGTGCTCCAGTTCTCATAGTAATGGCCGGCACGGCGCTGGAATAGTTCCACGCGTTCCTGAATCTTCTGGGGATCGAGGACGGGAATGCCGCTGATGTAGACGTACCCGTTTAGGACCCGGAAGTCGACACCCATCGCAGGGGGAATGCAAAAGAAGCGGGCGTTCATCTCACCTATTGCGATGTAAAATGCCTCGGCAGTAATCACGTCAAAGGGTGAAATTGGTTCAGGAAAGTGCATCCCGTTATAGAACCAGAGGCGTGACTCCTCTAATTCGCGACGGGCTTCAGAAAAGCGCATGTACGCAGGGTACATTTCCTCCCAGCCCTCGCAGCCGGCTGGGGTTTCAACTTCGAACGGGCTCGGAAAGCGCAGTGTTCCGCTCATGTACAACCCCCGCTCTCCTCACGGCCGCACGGTGCTCGTGTCCGGGATATCGCCTCGGCCGGATCTCTACCGCTCTTGCTCCTCCACTGGTGCGCTCGATGAGCCGCCACGGCATTGCTGCAGAAATTCTGAAGGCTTGCCATGAGCGCTCAGTGAATGCCTCTCGAGACGCCTGATTCACGTTCACTCGAGTCCGTCGCGGTGCGGATTCGGCCTCGACTGCTCGTATCCCGTCCACTGAGCTTCAGAGATGAAGATTAAGGCGAATAAGCCAACTTGTCAAGCACAGAATCTCCAACACGTGTGGTCACGACTGGAGCGGATTGGGTCGGTGTGGCAATGCGCGGAGGGACGCTTTCCTGCGCCGTGCGCAGTGTCTCCCCCACCCGTTCCTGAATGACGAACGTGTTCGGTGTGGATGTTGCGCTCGGAACATGCAGGGCACGGCGTAGACAAAGCCGTCCCACGCCCGCCGCGGTTCGGCCGAATTCTTGCCAGGACTGGCCATATCATCCTCGTTGCCTGGGGAGCTGCTCTCGACCGCACATTGTGAGAGAGAACAACGAGGGGCTGTTTCCAGCCGAGGAAGTGCGGTTCGCGAGTTCCCTCCATGTTCAAGTAGCGGTCCTACTCGAACCGGATGCAAATGCGGCAATCTTTCGCCAAACCTCTGACAGCGGAAGCGATGTCAACCAAGACCAACGACGCCTACCTCTCCCGCCTCCCAGCGAACATGACGCGCGGCGGAAATTGCCTCTTCAGGCCGGAATCGGTGAAGCGCGCTGGTGGTCAGCCGGATGTTCATCAGTCGGCGGCAGCCTGGAGCTCCCCAGCCGACCGCTCGTAGCGCGCCGTAACCACTGTGTGCAACCCGCCACGGATGTTGAAGTCAGCAATCACCGTCATGCGCCGCGGCTGGAGCGTGCGGACGAGGTCGTCCAAAATTGTGTTTGTAACTTCTTCGTGGTAGTGTCCCTCATTCCGGAACGACCAGAGATACAGCTTCAAGGACTTGAGTTCAACGATCCACTGATCTGGAACGTAGCGGATTGTAATCGTTGCAAAGTCCGGTTGGCCGGTTCTCGGGCAGACGCACGTGAACTCATTCGTCGTAATCTCGATCTCGTAGTCGCGTTCCGGCTTCGGGTTCGGGATCCGCTCCAACTCTTTGCTCGGTTGCGTTGGCATGTCGGTCCTCCTCGTCGTGCATGCATCTCTCTGCAAGTGTAACGAAGAGCGACATCGGATCTTCGAAGCCTGAGCGCCTGCCCTCAATCGCTCACACGGTTGGGGGGCCGGAGACACCACGGCGACTGGCCCGGATAGACAACAGAACCAGTCGAAGCTGTGCGCCCGAGTAGCGTAGCGATGTGAGGATTCTGCTGCACTGCGAATGGCCTGTACAATCAAAGGTTGCTTCTTACTTTCGCACACAGGACCAGAGGCTGCCACCAGCATCAGCTGCATAACCGATCAACTGGGGCAAGTTCGGCACACTAGCCAGAGCGACGATGGTATGCCCGGGGCACTCCGGCTCGAGACGTTGGAGCTGACCTTGGGCATTGCACTGCCAGAGCGTTGTCCCAGTCGCGAGTAACCAGCCGGTGCCTGCGTCATGAGAGAGAGCCGTGGCTGGAGATTGCAGTCGACCGATTTTGGTGATCCGTGGTCGTTGCGGAGGGATGGCCCGGATGAGCCAGACGTCTTCGTCGGCGACAGCGAGGATCGCGTCACCGCTCGCTGACCAAGACAGGCGCAAGAGGCTCGCCTCGTCCAAGCCATCCGGCCAGCGGCGGTGGATCCACTGCTGTTCTTGGCCAACCCAGAGGGAAAGCGTCGGGTGGGGGGCTTCGGACAGGATGGTCACGAGTGCGAGCATCTGTCCGTCAGGCGAGAGGGTAGCTCCGCGCACCACTGCGAGTTCGGTTATCTGCAACGTGTTCCAGGTGAGTCCTTGATCCAGCGAGTACTGGATCCGCACGATTGGTTCGTCTGTGTCCTCGACATCCTGAACAACGAAAAAGACTCGTTGGCCGTCATCGCTTGCGAGGAACCAGGCGGCCTCCGCGATATCCTCGAGTTGGAGCACCATCTGCCACTGCTCTAACTCCGTCGAACGTAGGATTCCCTCGAGCGTCAGGGCGAAGACTGGGCCGGTTCTACCCCCAACGAGCTGCGCGAGTCCCAGGTCGAGTTCGACGTGTGCCCATGTTTGTCCACCGTCGTCTGAGTGCGCGATCGTACCCGAGTAATCAGCAATTACAAGTTTGGGTGCACCCTCGGTTGGTCGGACGAGCAAGCCAACCGGAAGTCGCCCGTAGAGCCCCGCGTTCCACGCTCGCCAGGTAGCCGACTGCGCTTCCCAACGGAGACAGCCACGGGAGAGCGTCCCAGCGATAACCTGCTGCTGGTCAGGGACTGCGAGGCTCAACACATGACTTGGCACCTCGGGGAGGCGTTCCCAGTTTCGTCCGCCATCCCACGAGCGTACGATGGTTCGGTCGATCGACGCCACCAGGACGGTCGCCTCAGGATCAGTTGCGAGCACATTACAGGGGCCATCGAGCGGGAGTGAGACGGCCTGCCAGGAGCGACCGAAGTCGTCAGAGCGGAAGAGACCCAATTCCCCACCGATGAAGAGGGTCGTGCCTTGCTCTCCAGCAAGGATGGCCGCGCACTCGAGTGATCCGGGCGGGTGTGCTACCGGTCGCCAGGTGAAGCGACGCGAGCGGCTGATGTAGGTAGCATCTGCGGTCACGAGCAACGCGAGGTGGTCTTGAGCGAATCGCGGGGAAAGGACGAGATCGACGATCTCAGAGAAAGCGGCGAGCCCTGCGTTGGCCGGTTGCCAGTCGGTGCCGCCGTTGCGAGAGACCAGAACACCGTCCAGCCGATCGGCGACTACGACGAAGTAGCCGTCGGCTTGCGCCGTTCGTATCGCTACCGTGAGTCCAGCCCCCAAACAGTGCTCCCATGATGTCCCGTCCGCGTGCTGCCGGAAAATACCGTTCGGCGTGGCGATGTAGCGGTCTCCCCAGGGAGCAAGTGCAACTGGCTGTGCGAGTTCCAACCGCACCCTGTCTGCGGGGAACTCGATCGGTGTCCAGACGGCACTTTCCACTGCCGCCAAGAATGCACCGCTCGCTGTCCCCGCGAGGATGCTCCGGCCGTCGGTCGCGAGCGCAAGCACGGCACCGCCGGTCTCGCGCAGGAGTTCGCGCCACACGAGTTGAGGAAAAGCCATTGAACGTATCCTCTCGCTTCATGGCTCGGCGCTGGAAGCTGGCCAGGTGCGGTGCACGAGCACGTCGGTGGTTAGGAAGGTGCGCCCAAGACTGAGCGAAGTCTCGACCGCTGCTTCGAGGACGCCGAGCGGATCAAGGAGTGGCGCTGACCATGGGTCGATCCACTGGTCAGCCAGAACATCGTAGACCAGGTTGGGCGCAACCTCCAGACTCCGGTGGACAATCACTGCGGGATCGACTCCGGCATTGTGCGCGAGTGTTCGCAGTGGTTCGAGCAATGCTGTCCGAACCGCATGAAATGCCGCACGTTCCTCGAGTGGGAGGGACAGTTCCTGTTCGGCGAGACGGCGTGCGGCGACGGCGAAGCTTGCGCCGCCGCCTGGAACTACGCCCGTGGCGAGTGCGGTCTGGAGTGTCCGGGCTAGACTTTCGAGCGCAAGACACCGGTACTCCTGTTCGGTCGGTGTCGTCCCACCGACGCGAATGTGGAGGAAGGCGCCGCGTAAGCGGCCGAGGCGCTCGCGTGCGCGGCGGCGGGCGGACTCGTCGTCAGCTGCAGCCAGTTCGGCCTCGGCAAGTGCGATACGCCGTTCGATCGCTGCTCGGTCACCGCGTCCGCCTGCCAGCGCGAACGTCCAGCGTGTCACCAGTGCCTGACGCGCACTACCAAGGTGGGCGTAGCGGGCATGCTCAGGCCGGTCACCAGCCGCTTGGAGAAAAGCGTGTCCACCGGTGAGTGCCGCAAGATCTTCCAAAATACGTGTCTGCTGGAGTCCTACCGAGGGAGCTGCGACGGCAGCGACCTGGTGAAGCACGCCACGTTCGAGGTTGGTGCGTAGAAGAGCGAGCGCGTGCCCACTGAGTTCGCTGGCCACAATAAGCAAGCGACGCACACCGCGGCGTGCACACTCCTCGAGCAGCGGGAGGAGTTGGGACGCTTCCTCGAGCTTCCAGTCGGTGAGCAGGATGCGTGGTTCCACTAGCTGCAGTTTGGCGACGTTCGGTGGGAGGAGTTCAGGCGCAAGTAGCCGGCTCTGCCAGTGCACGCCCTGGATGAGTTGCACTTGGACGTCTGGGTGATGATCCGGATCAACCAAAACGATCCCATCCGGACCAAGCCCCTCGAGGCTGTCAAGGAGTTCGTCTTCGGTTTCGGGCGAAAGGTGTAGAGAGGAGAGGAGACCAGCGAGTGCTCGGATGTCAGCGACAGGACGAGCGAGGGAGCGGAGCACCTCGGCGATCGTGTGGCCAGCGCGATCCAGTCCCCGAGTGAGCAGAAGCGGGGAATATCCAGCGGTCAGAAGACGATCGAGCTCGTGGAGTAGGCGAGACGCCAGGACAGCAGTGGTGGCGGTTCCGTCACCGGTGCGGTCATAGACCCGCCACACGGCGTGACGAAGGAGCATGGCACCGGCATTCTGGAAGGGGTCTGGCAAGCGGAAGGTGCGCCGGGCAATCAAGGCAGCGCTTGCCAGCATTTCAGGAGGACCCACCTTGAGCACCCGGTTCACGGCGACCACGCGACCGGCCGGACCGAGGGTTGTGCCCAGTAAGTGAGCGAACGTCGCGCAACCCGCGAGGAGGGGAGCTCGTGCCTCTCTGTGGAAACGGACGCGACTAGTCGACGGACGCATAGGGTCCCCCTGCGTGAATGCGCGGGGGACGTCGACCCATACATCCCCCGCGCTGTAGTCGTGCTGAGGAATCGATCAGGCGCGATTTTCGGGCTTGCTCCAGATTTCCTGCGCCGCCTTAACAAAGTTGGACAAAGCCTCTTGCGGCGAGAGACGTCGTACACAGAGATCCTGCATCATGTCGCCAATGACGAACTTGGTTGCGAGTTCACCGAAGGCACCCAGCGGTGGCGCAGCATAAGCCATGATACGTCCGGTGGAGATAATCTTCTGGTATTCCGAATAAAGTTCATTCTTCTGCCAGAGGTCGTGCTTAATCATATCTTTCCAGCACGGGATAAAGCGTCCCTTGAGCTGCTCGTTGATATAGCTGGAATACCAGGTCGGCTCCATCAAGGCAACCAGGCAAATGCGGGCGTTGTCCCCACCCTTGCCGTTCTTGAAGAGCCCTTCAGTCCAGACGTCGACCTGCCCGAAGGAGCCCGCCGGTCCCGCGGGATAGCTATAGAAACGGGTCTTTTGAGCAAGTTCCGGCTTGTTTTTCAGGAGCCAGTTGTAGACACTTGTCGGGTTGGAGGTAAGCACTAACTGTTCGCTCTGGTAACCCTGATTGTTACCACCGTCATCCCAGTTCACGGATCCGGGCGGAATGATTTGGTCTTCGAGATACATGGCCTGGATCAATGCCAGACAATCGAGCCACGCCTTGTCATTGGCCGTGACAGCGAGCGAGCCGTCCTCATTCTGGAGCTTTCCACCAAAGGTCCAGACCATGCCGAGCGTATGATTGTTCGTGTCATTGATGCGGCTTAGGGTCATGCCATAGTAGTAGAGCGGGGGCTTGGTGAGGGCTTTCCCCTGTTGGCGGAATTCATCCCAGTTCGCTGGGTACTTGAAGCCAGCTTGATCGAGAAGGTCCTGTCGGGTGTGGAAGGGCCAGGCATTCACGGCAAGTGGTGTCGCCCACCAGCGTCCCTTGAAGGTGCAGGTGAGTTCAACCGGTTCCCAGACCCCACCGTTTTGTTGGAGGAAGGGCGCGACAAGATCGGTCACATCGGCGGTTTGGCCCTGCGCGCGCCAAAATTGGGTTTGATAATCATAGAGCCGGTAGATATCGGGTGGCGTGCCTGCTTGGACCGCAGCGTTGAACCGGTTGTATCCCTGCGGGTTATTGGGAATTTCTTCAAAGGAAATGGTAAACCCGTTTTTCTGTGCAACCTCCTCGAGGCGCTGCTTGATCAGTGCGGTCGTCTCAGGCAAGTAGTCAACAGTCTGCCAGACCACGACCTCTCGACCAGGGATAGGCGTGAGTGCCGGCCCTTGTGCGGCAACTGCGGTTGGTGTCGCAGCAGGCGCTGGTGTTCTCGCTGCGGCGGGGGTTGGTGAGGCAGCCGGTGCTGCGGTCGGGGTCGGTTGTGGCGCAGGCGTCGGCGTCGCTTGCCCACCGGCACACGCGGCGAGTGTGGTGCCGAGCCCAGCCGTCAACAGCGCAAGGAAGCGACGCCGGGAAAAGTGCGTACCCATGGTTCTCCTCCTCTCGGCCTAGTCCTTGACCGCTCCGCTCGTCCAGCCGGCAATCACCCAACGCTGTCCGAACAGGTAGACCACCAGTGGAGGAAGTGACATGATCGTCGCTGCTGCCATCATCTGACCCCAGTAGTACTGGTCGCCAATCACATAGGCGGAGAGTCCGACCGGCGCCGTCATGACTTCCTGTTTTTGGAGCAAGACAAGTGCGTACAGAAATTCGTTCCACGAGAGCGTAAAGGCGAACACAGCAGCTACCACCAGGGCTGGTCCTGAGAGCGGAACCATAATCCGCCAGAGGATCTGCCAGCGGCTTGCTCCATCGATCAGAGCAGCCTCTTCAAGCTCGATCGGGAGAGTCCGGAAATAGCCCATCAGCATCCAGGTGGCGAAGGGTACAGTGAACGTGAGATACGCCAAGGTCAGCCCGACGAGGTTGTCACGCAACCCGAGTCGGCTCATCATGACGAAGATCGGAATAAAGAGAATCGTGCCCGGCGCAAGATAGGCGTAGACAAGCAGTCGGGCGAGAACAGTCCGTCCCGCAAAGCGGAGGCGGGTCAATGCATAACCAGCCATCGCGCCAAGGAGCGTCGAAATAACCGTTGTTGCTAGCGCAACGAGTGCGCTATTGCGAAGTTGACGCAAGAAGGGATAAGAAGGGCCGAGGATCTTTTCATAGTGTTCGGTCGTGATGATGCGAGGAATGAGTGTTACTGTTGAGCTGAAGAGATCGACGTCTGAGCGCAGGGAGGTTGCCAATTGCCAGTAAACAGGGAAGAGTGTCCAGAGAGCAAGAAAGAGTAGTACCGCGTAGCCAATGATATAGTAGCCGCGATTCCGGCGAGCTAACCACAGGCCGAGACTCCGTTCCGCGGGGCGAACGCGCTCGAGAGGACCAGCTGCTTCAGCCATCGACCTATCCTTCCTGTCGGAGCATCCGCCGAGTGAGGAAGTAGATCAAAACAGCGAAAACAGGGAAGAAGACTAGCGGGATCGTCGAGGCAATTCCCAAATCGTACGCTTGCATACCTTCGTGATAGGCCAGGAGCGGGAAGGTCTGGGTGGCGTTGGCTGGACCACCGTTCGTGAGGATATAGACGTACTGGATGGCGTTGGAAGTCCAGATCGCTGAAAGCATAACAGTGACGGTGATAACCGGTGTGAGAAGCGGGAGCGTGATGCGGAAATATTGCTGGAATGGTGTTGCACCATCAATGGCAGCGGCCTCATAAAGTTCACGAGGAATAGCTTGAAGGCCAGCTAGGAAGGTCATTGTCCAGAAAGGAGCGCCTTGCCAGATTGCCGCAATGAGCACAGACCAGAGTGCCAGCTTCGGATCGGCAAGGAAGAGAATGGGACGATCAACCAGACCGAGGTTGGTCAAGAGGGTATTGATGACGCCGTTGACATCGTTGTACATCCAACGCCAGGTAAAGGCGGAAACGACGGCTGGGATAGCCCAGGGAACAAAGAGAAGAGTACGCCAGAAGTGGCGAGCCCGAATCTGTGCATTGAGAATTAACGCGCTTACCATACCGATAATAAACTTGCCAGCCAATGCACCACCAGTGTAAAGGAAGGTCACCTTGACGCTATTCCAAAAGAGCCCATAGATTCGGCTGTCGCGATCGAAGAGAAGACGGGCGTAGTTGGCAAGTCCAACAAACTGCCCTTGCCCGCCCACCTTAATGTCCTGAAGCGAAAGCCAAAAGGCGTAGCCCAGTGGATAAGCGACAAGCCCGACAACGACCAAAAACGCAGGGAGTGTCAGGGCATATCCCAGCCAAAAGTCACGTCCAAGACGCGTTGGTCGAACCCCTGCCCGAACGCTGGTTCGTTCAACGGTACGGAGCAGTGCCATGATGTTCGACCTTTCGAACACTCCGCGTCACGACGCGGATTCTCGTCACTGAAGTCGCTACTACAGTACCAGACATCGGGTGAGTGCGCAAGTGGCCCACCTTTGAGGAGGAAGGGCGAGACCTGGTTGAAGGCTCTCCTCTTCCGACTGCGGCGTGCTGATTCCCAACCGGGAAAGCAGTGGAGTCGAGTGCGTGGCTGTCTCAGTGCGGATTGTGCGCCTGTATAGGCAAGGCAAGCACGAGCGCGAGCCGGGTGTCGGAGGGAGTTGGTTGCGTCAGGGCAGCGCTGCCATACGGTCGAGTAATTCGGTCAGAAAACAGCACCGTGCCGCCTGCCCCGCGAAGGCAGACCAGGGGGATTGTCAAAGGTGTGGATCTACGCATCTGATGGCATCGAGCCCTCGAGGACCATTCGCACCCTGTGCCGGTAGAGCGAGGAGTGAGGGGTGCCGCGGATGGGTGAACGGAAAACCCAGGTCCCGCTGTGGAACCCGGGCTTGGGAGTGTGGCCGTTTGCAGTGATTACGCATTGGTCTGGCTGCGGAGGCGTGGATCGAAGTAGTCGGCCAGCATGTCACCAAGGATGTTGAAGCACAGGATGAGAACCGTCACGATAAGACCTGGGAAGATGACCATCCAGGGTGCCCGTGAGAAGTACAGTGAGGCTGCTCCGGTCAGCATGTTGCCAAGGGAGGGGTTGGGGGGCTGCACACCGAGACCAAGGAAGCTGAGGCCTGTCTCAACGAAGATTGCTGCCCCGAGATTGAGTGATGCCAAGACGGCAACTGGCCCCAGGCAGTTGGGCAAGACGTGCCGAAGCATAATGCGCCAGTGACTCGCGCCGAGTGCGCGCGCCGCCTCGCAGAAGAGCGATTCCGAAACACGAAGCGTGGCGGCGCGCATGACGCGAACTCCGACCGGTGTCAACGAGAGGGCGACCGCGCCAATCAGCTGGATACGTCCAGGGCCAAGGACGGCAACAACGACACTTGCAACCACGAGCGAGGGAATGGCAGTGACGAGCTCGACGCCCCGTTGGAGAAGAAAGTCGACGATGCCACGACGATAACCGCCGATGAGTCCAAGCAGCGTGCCGACAACTGTCCCCAGGAGCCCACCAGGAACGGCGATAAGGAGCGTTGTGCGAAGCCCGTAGAGGGCGCGGGTGAAAATGTCGCGGCCAAGCTCGTCGGTCCCAAAGGGGTACTGCATGGACGGCGGCTTGAGCCGGGCCATGGCATTCGTCGCAGTTGGGGATCGTGAATTCACCGAGGGGCCAACAAGTCCGGTAAGGACAATGAGCGTGAGGAGAGCTACGATGGTGATCCCGACCCAAGGAATACGCCGTCGTACGGCCGACACTCGCTCGCGGGCTATCGGTGTCGCGACAGCTTCAGCCATGGTTTAGCCCCTCTCGCGCAACCGGGGATCTATCAGCGAACAAGCGATATCCGTCAAGAGGTTGATGATGACGAAAGCGGTTCCTAGGATGAGGACAGCGATCTGGATGACCGGGAAATCTCGCCGGGCGACAGCCTCGACGAAGAAGAGCCCAAGCCCCGGGAGGTTGAAGGTCGTCTCGACAATGACCACACCGCCCAAGAGGTAGCCGACGCGCAGGCCGGAGAAGGCGAGCGTCGGCGCGAAGGCGTTGCGCAACACGTGTCGCATGACGACCGTTGATTCGGCAAGCCCCTTCGCGCGAGCAACCTGGACAAACGGCTCTTGGAGTACCTCCAGGACTGCATTCCGGATGAAGCGGACGAGGCCTGCCGCCAAGACGAAGCCGAGCACAAGGATAGGAAGGGCGATTTGCTGGAGATGGACCCAGAGGTTTTGTGTTGGGGGAACGAGGCCAAGTGGTGGACGCCAGCCAAATGTCAGGAGAACGAAGATGAGAACGAGTAGCCCTAGCCAGTAGGCGGGTACTGCAGAGGCGACAAAGAAGAAAATCCTTGTGAGGGCTTCAGTGAAGCGTCCACGCCGGAGCGCACTGAACAGCCCGAGTGGGAGCGCGAAAATCCAGGCGGTGAACTCAGACAAGAGGGCGATCTCGATTGTGAGAGGCAGCCGAACGCGGAGTTCGTCCGCGATCGGCCGCCCCGTGACGAACGAATTCCCAAGCCCCCCGGTAATGAGACCAGCAAGAAAGTCAACGAACTGGAGAATAAGCGGTTTATCGAGACCCAGCTGTTGCCGCACCTGAGCAACACGCTCGGGGTTAATGGTGATATTTTCCCCTGTACCGCCAACAATCAACGCAGCAGGGTCTCCGGCCACCCGGATGAACACGAAAACGACGAAGGTGGCTAATAGGACGACCAGGAAACCGCCGATCGCTCGCCGAGCGAGATATTGCAGGAACATCGTCGTCTGCCTTTCCGAGTCGCCCTCCAACCCTGCTGCGCCCACTCCACTGGCATCAGGAGCGGAGCCAGGTTGTTGCGTGCTTCTCCGTCAGGTTGTAGTTCGGCTGTGGCGTCCAGTTGGCCAGGATACCCGGACGGAAGACATGCCAGATGACCGGCCGGTAGACATAGACCATACCAAAGGAGATCTCATCCAGGGTTCGGAAATCAAGTTCATGTGTCATCTGCTTACGCTTTTCCACGTCCAGCTCACGCTCAATCTGCTGGTATAGCTGGATGAGCTCGTCTGACCACAGACCGGTCAGGCTCACGTTCTCGTTGTTGGTAATCCAGGCGCCAAACGTTGACTTTGGCTCATCGACCCATGGTGCGTTGAAGCCGAGTGCCACTTGATACTCGCGGGCGACGATGCGCTGGACGTACTCACCAAGCTGGAGGATTTGGACATTTGCCTTAATCCCAACTTGTGCAAGCTGATCGGCTATAAGGCTGGGAGTCGTGACATCCAGGTTAAAGGCAAGGAGCTCGAACTCCAGTCCGTTGGGGAAGCCAGCTTCCGCCAGGAGCTGCTTGGCCTGTTGGCGATCGGCCTCTTTGTCCTTTCCAAAACCGCGTGCCTGCCGGACCCGTTCTTCAGGGAGCGCCCAGGCGCCATATGGGTGCATCCAACCGGAGAGGACGCTGCGCCCTTCGGTCATCGCTTGGATCATCGCCTCGCGATCCAGGGCGAGGCTAATTGCCTGGCGGACCCGCTCGTCCTTGAATGGCTCGAACTTTCTCGCGTTGAGGATGAGGCGCCAGACGAGCGTCGTTGGGACGCCGACGACCTGGATGTCGGCCTTGCCTTGGAAGAGATCCAACGGCGGGGTGGTGAGCGAGCGATACAGGTGCAGCTGGCCAGCCAAGAACGCCTGCGCGACGGCGTTCCAGTCAGTCATTGGGTGCCCAACGATGCCGTCGAGGTACGGCAGATCCTTGTCAAAGTAGTTGGGATTCCGTTCGAGCTCAAAGGCAACCCCTGGGGTATAGCTTTTGAACTTGAAGGGGCCGGTGCCGATGATGTTCTTGGTATCGCGGAGGTCGGCGCCGGACTCGATGAGGTGGGCGGGGTAGATACCGGTCCAGGGGATGGCGACGTTGTAGAGCAAGGCGGGGTCGGGTTGGGAGAGGAGGAAGCGGACGGTGAAGTCGTCGGGGGTTTCGATTTGGGAGACGGTATTGAAGAAGACGCCGCGGGGGCTGTTGACTCCTTGGGGTGGGTTCATGATGCGCTGGAAATTGACTTGGACGTCCTTGCTGGTGAAGGGGCTGCCATCGTGGAACTGAACACCTTGCCGAAGATAGAAGGTGTAGGTCATACCGTCCGCGGAGACATCCCACCGGATCGCAAGGTCAGGCAAGATCTTGGTCTGATCATGGGGATCGAACTGGAGTAGCGTGTCGAAGCAGGGGCCGATACACCAGAGGTCGGTGCTTGTGGTGGCCTGGTGCAGATCGAGGTTTGTCGGATCGCCGGGCAGATTGAAGTGGAGGATGCCGCCGCGCCGGACAGCTTCTGTCGTCGGGGTTGGTGTGACTTCCATAACTGGGGTAGGCAAGGATACAGGTGGCGTTGTTGGGGAGGGTGCGGCTGGAGCTGTAGTGGGTGCTGGAGTCGGCTCAGGCTGGCCGCCGCGACATGCAACCAAGAGTGCCGAAGCCAGAGCTCCCGCCGTGGTGCTAAGGAAGCGACGCCTGGTCCAGGTACGCATGTCTCTCCTCCTTCACGTTGTACCGCTCACCGAGTACGCTTGCGGATGCTGGTTCAGAGATTAACTCGTCCCCTTTTCGCTGTCAAGATCTCGCGTGGGACCTGAATGGCTAAGTCGGCCGTCTTCTCCAAACTGTTCAGCAGTGATGGCTTGCTAGGCACTCATGTTGGCGGCGTTCGGCTATGCTGAACAGGTTAGTTTGAGCTTGAACGCGGAGACGCGGGACAGTACCCGTTATTCTCATGCCGCGAGAGGAATACGGCGCGAGTGCGTTGTGGGCCATGAGACCGGGAGTTGAGCTGTATCGGTTGACGCGTCGTCGCGTGGTGGCAAGGGACCAAGAGTAGTGGGTCCTAACTTATGTGCGATGATGGAGCAGGGTGGAGGCACAGGGCGAGGTGGTAACAGGTAGTGGGGTAATTCCGCCAGGCACCAGCCGAGGATCACTCATGGACCGCTTTGCAGTGGAAGCGGAGGAGGCGGCGGTCAGTGGTGCGGCGTGCAAAAAGGTTCCGGGAGACGAAACGATACACGCTGACCCGTCGATGAGAGACGAGTGGAGCTCGGCGTGAAGTGGTCTAGTCCCGGGAATGGGGTAAGGCAAACGGGAGCCGCTGTACTGTGGCGGCCCATTCGCGCGGGAGCGATACGGTCGACGCCAGGGCATTGGAGCAACTCATTGGGAGGTGGCAAGAAGAGCGCAGGAGTGAAAGGAAACACCGGGCCTACCCGTAGGTGTGAGCAGGCCCGGTGTCGGTTTGACGCAGGCGGCACAGGAATTTGACCACCGCCAGAGTGTCTCAGCTACGCAACCAAGTTGTTGCGTGCTTCTCGGTGAGGTTGTAGTTCGGTTGTGGCGTCCAGCCCGCGAGCACGCCTGGGCGATAGATATGCCAGATGACTGGGCGAAACAGGTAGATCATGCCGAAAGCCGGATCGTCAAGCGTGCGGAAATCGAGTTCCTGCGTCAACTGCTTGCGCTTTTGAAGATCGAGCTCTCGATCGATCTGCTGGTAGAGCTGGATCAGCTCCTGTGACCAGAGACCTGTGAGGCTCGCCTGCTCATTATCAGTGACCCACGCAGCGAACGTTGACTTCGGCTCGTCAACCCACGGTGCATTGAACCCGAGTGACATCTGGAACTCTCGCGCTACGACCCGCTGCACATATTCGCCGAGCTGTAAGTTTGCGACTGTCACCCGGATCCCGATCTGACCGAGTTGGTCAGCGACGAGGCTCTGTGTCACAGGAGTGCCAAGCGCGAACGCCAGGAGTTCGACATCGAACCCATTCGGGAAGCCAGCTTCGGCAAGAAGTTGCTTCGCTCGTTCGATGTCTGCAGACTTATCCTTCCCAAACCCGCGTGCCTGCCGGACCCGTTCTTCAGGGAGCGCCCAAGCGCCATATGGGTGCATCCAACCGGAGAGGACGCTGCGCCCTTCGGTGCCGATTTCGATCATCGCATCACGGTCGATCGCCAGGCTGATCGCTTCCCGTACCCGGGGATCCTTGAAGGGTTCGAACTGTCGCCCGTTCAGTACAAGTCGCCAGACCAGCGTCGTTGGCACGCCGACGACGCGGATATCGCTGTGCCCCTCAAAGAGATCGAGCGGAGGAACTCCCAATCCGCGGTTCAAGTGGATCTGGCCGGCGATCAGGGCTTGCGCAGCGACGTTCGGATCGGCCATCGGGTAGAAGACAATGCCGTCGAGATAGGGTAGATCAGGCGCCCAGTAGTTCGGATTCCGTTCGAGTTCATAGGAGACCCCTGGGGTATAGCTTTTGAACTTGAAGGGGCCGGTGCCGATGATGTTCTTGGTATCGCGGAGGTCGGCGCCGGACTCGATGAGGTGGGCGGGGTAGATACCGGTCCAGGGGATGGCGACGTTGTAGAGCAAGGCGGGGTCGGGTTGGGAGAGGAGGAAGCGGACGGTGAAGTCGTCGGGGGTTTCGATTTGGGAGACGGTATTGAAGAAGACGCCGCGGGGGCTGTTGACCCCTTCGGGTGGGTTCATGATGCGCTGGAAATTGACTTGGACGTCCTTGCTGGTGAAGGGGCTGCCATCGTGGAACCGGACACCTTGCCGAAGATAGAAGGTGTAGGTAAGTCCGTCCGACGAGACCTCCCACCGCTGGGCAAGGCAAGGAAGGATCTTGGTTTGGTCGTTCGGGTCAAACTCGAGCAATGTCTCCAAGCAGGGGGCAACGCACCACAGGTCGGTGCTTGTGGTCGCTTGATGCAGGTCAAGATTGGCTGGATCGCCTGGCAGGTTCATGCGGAGGATGCCACCGCGCCGGACAGCTTCTGTCGTTGGGGTTGGGGTGACTTCCATGACAGCCGTTGGCATGGCGACCGGAGTATTTGTCGGCTCAGGTGTCCCGACGGCCGGTGCCACCGTTGGCGTGACCTGCGCTTGACCACTACGACAAGCGACAAGCAATGCCGAAGCGATCGTTCCTGCCGTGATCCCCAGGAAACGTCGGCGTGTCAATGGACGCATGCCATCCTCCCCCCGTCTGGCGGATTCGGTTGCTCTCGCTCCGCGCGGATGCTGATTCAGAGATTAAATGACTCGATACGTGGTGTCAAGATCTTCGTTCCACTAGAGCGTTTTTGTAGTCACGAGCCGGGTGAATCGAGATCACAAGGGGGCAGGTTCCAGGGCATGCCGGAGCTCCACTCCATTGCCCAGCAGCGGAACGTGTTCGTCTTCGACCCAGGTGGTTACGCAAGTGGGTCAACGATCACCCACACGTCGGCCGCCAGATCGTGTAGTCCGCGCCGATCGAGGCGGAAGGGAATTGGCCACCAGGGAAGGAACAGGAGCCAGCCGAGGAGCGCGGCGATGAGTACTCTGCCCAGGGCCTTTGCTTGACCGGGAGCTGCACCTTGTGTATTGACGACCTTGAGCGAGACAGCACGCTTCCCAAGCGTGCTTCCCCAACGCCCGACTGGATAAATCCAATAGAAATACCCTGCAACGAGCGGAACGACAGAGGAGAGGAACCCATACAACCGATCGTACATGTCCGCAGGCAGGTAGATGAAACCTGTTGCGTCACCGACGAAGAGGACATTCCCGACTGCCGCGATGCCACTTGACAAGGTACCAAACACGAAAAGGTCGATGAGTGCGGCGAGGAGCCGTCGCAGAACAGGGGCAGGGGCTCCGAGCGATTCAGCACCGCCTGTGGAGCCGTGCCGTGAGGTTGCGTTCTCTCGTTGGTCACTTGTGGTGTATCGGGCCGAAGCACCCGTATCTTTTGCTCGTTCGCTCGTCGGGTTCGCTCTTGTCCTTTGCTGTGCGGCCTCTCGCTCCTGTGCGGCCTGGCGCTCGCGGATGAGAGGATCGATCACCTGGTCGAGGATCGTCTGTAGGCGAGGAGCTGCCGTCGACCGTGCTGTCCATCGCGCGAGCCACGCGAGCTCGCCTAGCGAGGCGACGAAGCGTACGGCATCAGTGTGTTGTGTCTGCAAGGCTGCGGACGCGGCTTGCAGCAGTCGTTCCGCATAGTCGTCATCGCCCGGGCTTTCCGCGTGGATGCGAATCATCCTGACTAACGGGACCAGTTCGTTGCTGACGAGTTCTGCGCCCAACCACCATGCCATCTCCATGTCGAGAGGGACGCTCAGCCAAAGGCGCTGACGGGTTTCTTCGAGTGCGGTGTTCGGGGGGTGATCGGTGCGGTCCTGGGCTTGTCGGCGGAGTGCACCGAGGGCAGCGGCAAGCAACCCTAGTCCGTCGGCGTCCAATGTCATTTTGAGCGGGCGTTCGCCCCACGGCACGTCGCGGAGCTGTTGTCGAAGCGATGCGACAAGGGCGTAGCCAGTGTCCCGCACCCAGCGCGCGTACGGCGGTTCCTCGATACCGTCATCGATCAGTTCATGGGCACGCACAAGGAGGAGTTCGAGCGCTGGGAGGAGAATCTTCGCCACTTCGACATGGCCGATACTGACTGTGACAGTGCTCAGCCTTGCCATGTGCCCTCTCTCCATCTCGACAGGTTCGCTCCCTGCAGCATAGCGGGAAACCATTTTCCTGAGCAATGGGAACAGTGTCGTTCTCGTGTCCGTAGAATGGTGGCTTTTTCGTCGCCCGGTCAAGCCATCCAGTCGTCAGAACGCCAAACGCACTCGCCAGTGCGCCGCAGGAGCTTCCGTTGGCCTCAGAGTTCGGGCGCGGAGCAGCAATTTTCGCGGATCCACAGACGAGGGTTGATGAGTCACGCGGTATACTGGCCCGCGGGGTGTGAGTGATGCCGATCGTCCGACTCGACGAGGCGACCGTTCGCCGTATTGCTGCTGGCGAGGTCGTAGAGCGTCCTGCCTCGGTCGTCAAGGAGCTCGTCGAGAATGCGCTAGACGCGGGCGCGCGTATGATCCGCGTTGAGGTCGCGGCTGGCGGCCGTGAGCTGATCCGCGTCCAGGACGATGGGTGCGGCATACCAGCGGAGGAGCTTCCGCTGGCGGTCGAGCGGCACACCACTTCAAAGCTTCGTCGGTTCGAGGATCTCGCGCACGTTCTGAGCTACGGATTCCGTGGCGAGGCGTTGGCCGCGATTAGCGCGGTGAGCGACTTCGAGATTGTGTCTTGCATCCCTGGAGCGAGTTCTGGTGCGCGGTTGCGCGTCCGGTTCGGTCGGCCAGCTCGGGTGGAACCGGTTGGCGCAGCCCCAGGAACCGTGGTCACCGTTCGCGACCTGTTCGCGACGGTTCCAGCGCGGCGGCGCTTTCTGCGCCAGGATGCAACCGAGGTTGCCTACATCCAGCGTGCGCTGGCGGCGCTGGCGTTGGCGCGCCCGGACGTGCGGTTTGAATTCATCGTTGACGGCCGGATGGCTCTCGCAACGCCGGGAAGCGGTCAGCTGGTCGATGCTCTCGCCGGTGTCTTCGGCCTTGAGACGGCAGCGCAGATTGTGCCGATTGAACCGGTGCCTCACGATGAGGTGACGGTCACGGGAGCGATCGGGCTTCCCGCAGTATCCCGAGCGAACCGACAGGCTTTCTTCATTCTTGTCAACCAGCGCTGGGTCGAGAGTCGCACGCTGGTCGCAGCGGCCGAGCAGGCATACCACACGCTCCTGATGGTGGGACGATATCCAATTGGTGTCATCGCCGTACAGCTTCCACCGGAGCGGGTCGACGTCAATGTGCATCCGACCAAGCGTGAGGTGCGTTTCGCTGATGAGCGAGCGGTCGCGGCTGCGGTGCATGAAGCGGTTCGCCGGACGCTCCTAGCGCATCTTCCTGAGCAGTCGCCCCCGGCGGTGACCTTCAGTCCGCTCTCCCCGCCGGCGGTGCAGCGTCGGCTGCTCGTCGCGGATCCGACCCGTGCCGCGCCGGTGATGACACGGCCAGATCCCGAACCGTTGCCGGTGTCACCGATTGAGGACTCTCGGACGGAGAGTGACCAGCGCTTGCCCATTCTTCGCGTGCTCGGGCAGATCAGGCAGGCATACATCATTGCCGAGGGGCCGGATGGGATGTACTTGATTGACCAGCATGCAGCCCACGAGCGGATCTTGCTCGAGCGCCTGTTGGAAGAGCTCGCGACGCACGGCGTGGAGCAGCAGCGACTTCTAGAACCGCTCATTTTGGAACTGGCACCGTCACAGCTTGAGGCGTTCGAGCGCTACGCGGACGAGTTAGTTCGTCTCGGGTGGGAGATCGAGCCGTTTGGCGGGGTCAGCGTCGCTGTCCGCGCAGTACCAGCGGTTGTGCAGCGGAGTATCGAACGGGTTCTTCTGGCGGTTCTGGACGAACTTGCGGCCGGTGGACGAGGGACGACACCACTTGAGCAGGTGGCCATCAGCACGGCTTGTCACTCAGCGATTCGCGCGGGACAAGAGCTCTCGCTGTCGGAGATGCGCGAATTGATTCGCCAGCTGGAACAGTGCCGTGCACCGCTGGCCTGTGGGCACGGACGGCCAACAGTGGTGCACTTGAGTACCGAAGAACTGGAGCGACAGTTCGGCCGGCGCTAACGGCGTCCTCGCTCGCGTCCGATGCCGACATTCGTCCCTGGAACGCCATCCTCGGTGTCTTCGAGCTTGATCCAGCCATGTCGTAGTGCGTAGATGACAGCCTGCGTCCGGTCGTTCACCTGAAGCTTGCGCAGGATCGAGGTGATGTGATTCTTGACTGTCTGGTCACTTATGTTGAGAACCTGCGCAATCTCCTTGTTACTGTATCCGCGAGCAACGCAATCGAGGATCTCGATTTCGCGTGGCGTCAAGGGAGAGAAGAAACCACTCGCGGTGCGATCCAAACGAGACAGTTCGCGGAACTGGTCGAGGACGCGGGAGGCGACGAACGGGCGAGAGAGCACCATTTCGTTGATGAGATATTCGCCACGAGCGACACGGACGATGATATCGATGAGCTGCTCTGGCTCGATGTCTTTCGTGCAGTAGGCGGATGCTCCCGCACGGATGGCGTTGAAGAGCTGCTCGTCGTCTTGGTGCATGGTGAGGATGATGACCCCGGCTTGTGGCTGTCGCCGCTTGAGTGCGCGTGCGACCTCAAGCCCGTTCATGCCTGGCAAGCTGAGGTCGACGAGAATGACGTCTGGTGAGAGTTCGTCGGCGAGCCGCAGCGCCTCGCTTCCGTCAGAAGCCTCGCCCACGATCACAAACTGGGGATGTTGCTCCAAGCTCCAGCGGATGCCGCTGCGGAAGAGTGGATGGTCGTCCACGATGAGGATATTGATTGGGCTCATGCGATCCGCTCCTTCTGCTGCGTTACTCTCGCTTCCTCAGCCTGCTCGTTCTCCGTGTCGCTAGCACGTCCGCTCGTCGCGAGTGGAAGTCGCAACCGGATTGTCGTGCCGTGACCGGGCTCGCTCTGGATCTCGAGCTGGCCTCCGACGAGCTCGGCGCGCTCGCGCATCCCCTGGAGCCCGAAGCCACCGCTCGAGGTTGGAACGACGGCACCGGGGCGGAAGCCCTGCCCGTCGTCGATCACCTCGATGACTATTTCGGACGGATGCGCGGAAATCCTTAGCCAGCAATGCCGGGCACGAGCATGGCGTTGGACATTATGGAGGGCTTCCTGGATGACCCGGAAGGCTGCGAGTTCCTGCTCAGGGGTTAAGGGGGGAAGCGACTCGGGCAACTGGAGGATCAGCTCGGCTGGGAAGTGGCGTCGTACGGTCTCGGTGTACAGTGCGATGGTCCGGAGCAACCCGTGCTGTTGGAGAGTTGTGGGTTGCAAAGCAAACATGAACTGGCGTGTCTCGCTTAGCCCCTCGCGAAGTGCTGACTCAACCCGCGCGAGCTCTTGTTGAAAGAGTTCACCGCGGAGATCACTGCGCTCGGCCAGCCGTGCCAGGTACTGGACGGTCAAGATTGCATTGGCCAGCACTTGTGCAGGTCCATCATGAATCTCCCGTGCGAGCCGCCGTCGTTCTTCTTCTTGTGCGCGAACCATCGCTTGCCGGACAAGGAGATCTTTAGCCGCGTCGAGATCAGGGAGTGTCCCGGCCCCGCTCAATTGTTGGCGACTCACTGCGAGCAGCTGCAAGAATCCTGCGAGCTGCCGGCTAAGCGCCTGCGCCCGAACGAGGTCGTTCACCACCTGATCCTCCAAGGCGCGGAGTTCCGCCACTTCTTCCTCGGAGAGCTGCCCGGCCGCTTCGACAAGTCGCTCCTCCAGCCGAAGCTGGGCACGAATGCGCTGTTGCTCCAGTTCTCCAGCGAGCGCGTCAACGCGGGCGCGGATGGTTGAGACATGACGCTCCAAACTGGTGATTGCCTCCTCCGCTTCCCGCGTCAGGTCGCTCAGAATATGCGCAATACCTTCAACCACGATCGTCACCGCTCTCTGGAGGTGCCGTCCGGACGGCCCGAGAGTCCTCGCGTTGGGGAAACGACACACTCACGGTTGCCGCCGTTGCTTTATCATACCATCCCGGCCTGTTCATCGTGGTGAACGTGCGCCGATCCAGGACTTTCGTGTCTTTATGTGAGGAGACTTCGGAGTACTCGCAAGTTTTCCACGTCCTCGTGCATGTCGGGACTCTTTTCGGTTTCAAGCAACCCTGGGTGATTGGCAAACCGCGGATCGTTCACGAGCAGACGGAACCCCTCAAGACCAATTTTCCCCTTCCCGATATGCTCGTGGCGGTCGATGCGTGATCCCAATTCGCGTTTCGAGTCGTTCAGGTGAAAGACGAACAGCCGGTCCAGCCCGAGGATACGATCGAATTCCTCCATCGTCTGCGCATACCCTTCCGGAGTTCGGAGTTCGTACCCCGCAGCGAAAACATGACAGGTATCGAAGCAATAGCCCACACGTTCTGGCTCACGCACACGCTCGACGATCGCTGCAAGCTGCTCAAATCGGTAGCCAAGGCTGCTGCCTTGTCCGGCTGTCGTCTCGAGGAGCGTCATGACCCGGTAACCAGGAAGATCGGTGTGCAGACGGTTGAGCGCCTCCGCAACCCGCTGGATCCCGAATTCCAACCCTGCATCGCCGAACGATCCGGGATGGGTGACCAAATAAGGGATGCCGAGCACCTCGCAGCGCTCGAGTTCCTCTCGAAACGCCGCGATCGACTTCTCCCAAAGTGCATCGTCCGGACTCGCCAGGTTGATTAAGTAACTGTCGTGGGCAACGACGGGAAGGCCATAACGGGCTGCCTTCTCTCGGAACCGTTCAATCTCGTCTGGCGCCAATGGACGGGCTTTCCACTGGTTGCTGCTCTTGGTGAAGAGCTGGACCGCCTCGCACCCGATCTCGATGGCACGATCGATCGCGCGATCGACACCACCCGCGATCGACATGTGAGCTCCGAATCGCACTGTTCCCCTCCTTTCCCTCATCACCTTACTGGAAGCGCCTCTTCCCACGCAGGGTATAGTAGCCTGCTGGATTGTGCGAGGGCGGGGACGAGCAATGCGCGTGCTGGTGACTGGTGGGCATGGACAACTCGGCCGGGCGCTCCTCCGTACCGCGCCGGCGGGGATGGAAGTGGTCGCGCTCGGCTCGAGCGACTGTGATGTCACGGATCCGGCAACAGTCCGTGCAATCGTGGCTCGGATTGAGCCGGAGCTCATTGTCCACTGTGCGGCCTGGACCGACGTCGATGGCTGCGAACGCCACCCGGAACGTGCGTGGCGGGTCAATGCCCTCGGCGCACAGCACGTTGCGACAGCGTGTGCTGAAGCAGGCGCTGTCCTCGTATACATTTCAACAAACTATGTCTTTGACGGCGAGCGTGATGAGCCATATCACGAGTTTGATCGGCCGAACCCGCTCAGTGTCTACGGGGCGAGTAAGCTGGCTGGCGAAGAGGTCGTACGTGCACTCTGCCCGCGGCACGCTATCGTGCGCACGGCGATGCTCTATGACGCGCACAGCCGGAACTTCGTCACGACAGTTCTTCGGCTTGCTCGCGAGCAGCCGCGCCTACGCATGGTGGCCGATCAATACGGGAATCCCACGTTTGTTGATGACCTTGCCCGTGCTCTCTGGCAGCTGGTGGTTCAGCCGGCGTATGGGACGTTTCACCTCGTCAATCAGGGAGCAGCGTCGTGGTACGAGTGGGCAGTTGCCGTGCTTGAGCTGCTCGATCTCGCTGTTCCCGTTGATCCGATTCCGGCAAGTGAGTTCCGCCGTGCGGCACGTCCACCGCGGAACGGTGTGCTGACAAGTCTGGCAGCACCCGCCCTGGGGATCATCATGCCCGACTGGCGGGATGCGCTTGCGCGGTGCCTGGCGTCCCTCCGTGCACACGAGTCCTCGTGAATCTCCCGTGGTACAGTGCCCGGAGAATCCAGAGAAGTGAGGCAAGGTTCAACCCCAGGACGCCTGCAGAGAGACCAAGGATCCACGGTAACGCATCCAAAATAAAGGGGCGCCGGATAACCTTCGCCTCCAGGACTCCGCCGCTGTCACCTTCTGCCGTCACGAAGAGCGTGTGAGGCGCGTCAGTGAGTCCTTCCACGACGGTGATTCGTTGCGGCGAAGGGCCTGTGACCACGATACGGCGTGGGGGCTGGTCATCAACCTGTACGGTGATACGCGTACCCGGCAGGAGGGTAAGATCTAGCCGTGGGCCACCGAAAGGAAAGGCAAGCCGCGCGTCTTGGCGCGTCGGCTCCCACGCAGTGCCGAACGGTGTCTGCCGGAGCTCCCAGCCCGCGTCGGCGCTCCAATACCGGCTGGTCGCGGGGTAGACGCCAGTCCAAGCCCGATCCAGCACAGGGCGTGCATGGGCGAGAAGTTGATAGGCTGGCCGTGGTGTGAAATCCCATTCGACGATGGCGAACCCTCGTGTCGGATCGGCCCAATTTTCTGGGTCATCGGGCGGGAGCCACCAACGGAAATACCAGACGCAGAGGACGCCGAGCCATGGCCATTCACGTTGTGCGCGGAGATAACCCTCATAGAGGTAGCGTGCTTGCTGCTCCAAGGTAACAGGGCGACCCCAGACGGAGGGGCGTCCCCGCCAGTCCGGTGGGAATGCGACCCAGTTGTATTCGGAGACCCAGAGCGGTTTCGCCGCGTCACCGTAGCGGATCATGATCTCGCGTGTCTGGATGATACGGGAGAAGTTGTTGCGCGCGAACTCAACGCGCCGGTCATTTGGGGGATAGCCGTATCCATAGATCATGGCGCTCGCGATATCGAAGTACGGGGCTGCACCGGCCTGGTACATCCCTTCGAGAAAAAGGAGATCGCTCAAATTTTCCGGCCCAGTCTGGTCGGTTGGCGCAAGCCCGGGCATGAGCACAAGTACATTCGGATCGGCGTCTTTTGCAGCCCGATAAGCCAGGGCGAGGAGCCGGGTAAAGGCGGCCGGATCGATTGGCTGACAGCCCCACTCGTTCCGTAGGTTCGGCTCGTTCCAGATCTGCACGTAGCGGATTTGCCCGCGATACCGCGACACGACTGCGTGGACAAAGCGGGCGTAGTCCTCGTAGCGGGTTGGTGGTCCGTCCGGGCATTCCTCGAGGTTTGGTTGACCGTCCCGCGCCCAGCGGGGTGGTTTATCGAGTCGCGCAATGATCTCTAGCCCGCGCTCGCGGGCCAGCCGCACAATGCGATCGTACTTTTCCCAGGTGCTGACGCCCCACTTCTCGTCCCAAAACACTCCCGACTCGGGCTCGATTTCGTACCAGAAGAAGGGCTGTCGGATATAGCTGAAGCCTGCAGCGGCAATCATGTCCAGCATCTGGGCAACACGCGCAGGATCGGGTTCGGCCTGGAGGAACGTATTGATGCCGAGCGGATTCACGTCAGTAAGAGGAATCGGTATCGTCTCCTCCCCTGTCTCGATCCCACGGACTGCCATGCGGTGCGCGACGACGCTCAGCGGCATCGTGGCAGTGAGTCCAGAAATCACAGCGAGATGAAACAACACCACGACCCAATAGCCTGGCCGTGCCCGGAACATCTTCCATAGGTGACCTAGGCGCTCCATCGTTCCCCTTCGCGGTCCTCCTGCAGAGGATACCGAGCACAAGGGAAGGCGCGCCGAAGGTTGACCGAAGATTGAAGTGCACCGTAGGCTTGGCATCGGGGGTTTGATGGCGATTCGTCTTGTGCTGTTCGATCTCGACGATACGCTTTGCGACCACAGCGCGTCGTTCCGGTTACGCGTCCAACGGGCACTTCGGACGATCCCGGCCGATCGGCTGACGCTGCCGCCACAGGCGGTGGTAGAAGCCGCCCTCGCCCAGCCCAGTCACACCTGGGAAGGGCTGGAGCATGTGTTGGCGCGAGCCGGCGTGACCGATGCGGTTCTCCTGGAGCGTGCCTTCACAGTCTATGCGAGCGACCGTTTCTATGGTCTCGAACTGTTCCCTGATAGTCTGCCGGTCGTGCGGGCGCTGCAAGGGCGTCTGCTGACAGGGCTCGTGACCAATGGCCCAAGCGACATCCAGCGAGCGAAGCTGGAGCGCCTAGGGATCGAGCGGCTCTTCCCCATCGTCGTGATCTCCGAAGAAGTAGGTGTAGCCAAGCCAGATCCGGCGATCTTCGCTCATGCACTTGCTCTTGCTGGCGTACGGCCTGAAGAGGCGCTGTACGTTGGTGACCATCCGCTGAACGACGTCGTCGGAGCTCGCCGAGCCGGGTTGGTGAGTGTGTGGTGTAATCGCTTTGGGCGGGAATGGAACGGGGAGGGCGCGCCACCACTGGTCGTGTGTTCCCTCTGGGAGCTCTACCGAATGGTCGAGCGCTGGGCAAGCGGTGATGCGAGCGAGCCGCGACCAGACGGTATACTGGGGCTCGGCTGAGGCGCCGGTGTGCGCGAGGAGGCGAGTGATGACCGTAGCGGCCACCGAGAAACGGATCGTCCTGGCCGAGGTGATGGGCTACTGCTGGGGTGTTCGTCGGGCGCTCGAGATTATCCAGCAGGCTGCCCAGCACGGGCCGATCGCGACAGTAGGAGATGTGATCCACAACCCGCAGGTCGTCGATCGGTTGCGGGCGCAAGGGATCGAACCGGTGAGCTCGGTTGCCGAGGCACGGGAGCGTGGATTCCGGCGTGTGGCGATCACGGCACACGGTGCTGGGCCACAGCGGGCGCAAGAAGCGCAAGCGGCGGGGCTTGAGCTCATCGATACGACCTGTCCGCTCGTCACCAAAGTCCAGCGGCTCGCTGAGAAGTTGGTGCGCCAGGGATACTTCTTGGTCGTATACGGCGATGCGCATCATCCCGAGGTTCGTGGCGTCCTAGGCTGGGCGGGGACAAGTCGAGCAGTCGCAGCAAAGCACCTCGAGGATCTTCCGTGGAACGGCCCCCGCGGAATGCCGGGCGTCGTGTCGCCACCGCGCAAGGTTGCCGTTGTTAGCCAGACGACCAAGCAGACGGACGAGTTCCTTGCTTTTGCACTCGCGTTGGCGAACTGGGTTGCACGCCACGGTGGGGAGATCCGTATCGTCAACACGATCTGCCAACCGACATGGGAGCGGCAGGAGGCGCTGCGCGCGCTGGCGCGTGAAGTCGATGTGCTCTTTGCGGTCGGCGGTCGGAAGAGCTCGAACACGGCTCGTCTCGCCGAGGTCGGTTGGGCTTGTGGTGTCCCCAGCTATCACATCGAGCGGGCAGAGGAGATCGACCCTGCCTGGTTGGAAGGAAAGCGCGTTGTCGGGATCACGGCGGGGGCGTCGACACCGGACGAGGTCGTGCTTGCCGTCGTTGATCGACTGGCTGCGCTTGGGTATCAGCGGCCAGAGCGCCTCTGGCGTTACGAGGCGCCCGATGTCGAAGACTTTGCGGAATGACAGAAGGCGGTTGCACGGGCGCGATGCGTTGCCGAAGCCGACTTCCCGGTCTTGCTGTTGCGCTCTCGGCGCTCCTTGGTTATGTGATCCTTGCTGTGTGGGTGCGACGACATCCCGAGTCTGCGACCGAACTGGCAATTACGCGTGGCATCCAGTCTCGGATGCCCCGAGCGGCTGCAAGATTGTTGCGTTGGGTGAGCTGGCTCGGTTTCCCGCCGCAGAGCGTGTTCATTCCGAGCGCAGTGATCGCAGCATTCTGGCTGCGTGGTCAGCGCCGAACCGCCGTCAATCTCCTTTTCACCTGGATGGCCAGCACAATCAGCTTCGTGACCAAGCGGTTGGTTCGTCGGCCGCGCCCGAACCATCCGGCAGTGCGGATCGTAGTGGCTCAACCTCGTGACGCCAGCTATCCGAGTGGCCACGTCGTGACCTACACTGCCTTCTGGCTCGCGGCACTCACGGCGGCAGCCGAGCACGTCCGCTGGGGCTGGTTGCGCGGTGTGCTCCTGGCGTTGGCTGGGCTCCTAGTCGGATTGGTGGGGCTTTCGCGGATCTACCTCGGACATCACTGGCTGACCGACGTACTCGGTGGTTACTTGCTCGGTGGAAGCTGGTTCGGGCTAACTCGGCTGCTTGGTGCGCCGCCGGAAAGGTGCAGATCGTCATGCGATCCCGGACTATTAAGCCGTTCACCTTGATTGCTCACCGCGGGGGCAGTGCGGCGCGGGGAGAGAACAGCGCGGAGGGATTCCGGGCGGCGCTCGCGGCTGGAGTGCCAGCGCTCGAATGTGACGTTCGCCAGGCCGGCGATGGCACATTGGTGCTCCTGCACGACAGTGTGGTGCCGCTTCCGGGAGGCGGGCGGCTCGTGGTGCGGCATGCGAGTTTGGAGGCGTTGCGCATCGCTGTGCCGGAGCTCCTGACACTTGAGGAGTTTCTCGAGGAGTTCGGTGCGCGAGCGCTTGTGAATCTTGACTTGAAAGGAAGCGGGTACGAGCGGCAACTGGCGCGCGTGGTCGAGCGGTGGGGCCATCCAGAGCGCGTCTATGTGACGAGTCAGCATGCCGCGAGCCTCCGTCGCCTTGCAGGGTTCTTGCCCATCGCGTACCGCGGACTCTCGCATGGTCACACGTTCACGCGTATGCCGCGGCCGGTCGCTGGGCGCAGCGCCTTTCCTGTCCGGTCACTCATGGCTTTTCAACTCGCACTGACACTGCGGTTGGCACGGGCCGACGTTGTGGCTTTACAACACCGGGTCGTCACACCCTGGCTCACGCGCTGGTTGCGTCTCCAGGGGTGGCAGGTGACGAGCTGGACCGTCAACGATCCGCGTGAAGCGATGCGCCTGCTTCGGGCTGGTGTGCGTGCGCTGACAAGCGATGTGCCAGTGCAACTGCTGCAGTCGCTAACAAATCGGCAGCTCCGTCCTACAATCGCTTGGACCTGGGACGAACTCTTTCGTCAGACCGCAGCCGTGCCCGCCTGAGGCAAGCGCTCAGCGAGTCTTTCTGCCAGCCACTCCAAGAGCACCCGATCGTCCTCGTCGAATGCGGCAAGTCGATCACTGTCGATGTCGATTTCGCCAATCACCGTACCGCCGCGACGAATGGGCACGACGATCTCGGAGCGGGTGGAGAGGAAGCACTGCAGGTACCGTGGGTCTTCGCGTACGTCCGGGACGATGATCGTTTGGCCCTCGCGTGCTGCCGCGCCGCAGATTCCTTGACCAATCGGAATCCGCACGTGCTCTGTTGCGGCCGGCCCTGACCAGGCGGCGAGCACGAGCTCGTCTCCCTCGACAAGGTAGATGCCGACCCAGTCATACCATGGCACGCTGTGCTCGAGGATGCGACAGGCCTCCTCGAGAAGTTCTGGTGTCCGATCCCCAATCGCGAGTTGTGCTTCCAGTGCTCGCCGTGCCTCTTCCAAGATTATCCGTCGGTCTCGACTCGCGCTCATCGCTTGCCTCTTCCTTCTTGCGTGCCGAATCAGTGAGCGTCCTACCTTCCGAGAGTCCTTGCTGCCTTGTGCGGTCAGCTCGACGGCGGTGGTGTGCCATACCGCCACTCGTAGTAGTGTCGCCCGACATTCCCCATCTCAACTCGCCAGCCTTCCGGATTGTCGGGCGTGTAGGTGAGGAGCCGCCGCTCGAACGCCTGGACCAGCACCCAGCGTACCTCACCTTGCAACCGGACGAGTGCCCAGTATGGCTCGGCGATCGGTCGCCCAATAATGAAGAGCGGATCCCAGGGTTGCGTCTGGAACCACTCCACGAATGGGCTCGCCACATTATGCCCAGTGACTGGATCGTAGGCTGCATAGGTCGCTCCGACGCGGGTCGGGTCTTCGCTGACGACTCCATCACGACGGAGGACCTCGCTGATCTGCTGCCCGCGGCGATCTGGTGAAGGCCTTCCAGTGACCAGCGCACTGTGCGGCCGGAGACCTGCGTAGGTCGGTGCCTCAGGGTTGAGCGGAGCGGGATCCCCGGCGAGTGGAACTTCGGGTGACGTGCGGGATGTGAAACGAAAGTCACCGGTCTGCAACTGCCCGAGCACCATTTCACGAACGAGAAGGCCGCTCGTCACCGACCAGAGTGACGTGAGGTCGGCGTTGGGATTAGTGAGTTCAAGCCGAGCCTTATCGAAGTAGACAACCTGGCGACGCCCGCCAGGAGCTTCGGCATACGGTTCCCAGCGTACGGCCCAGGCATCGGGGCCGAAGATCCAGCCCTCGCGATAGCCGCTCGCGACTGGACCGTCGATTGCCATCCAGCGTTGCTGGATGGCCGCGGGGGCTGCAGCAAGCCCAGGTGGGAGTGGCAGAGACAACGCAGGCGCACCGGGAGCGAGTGGTTCGCCGCTTGTGGATGCGGTCCGGAAGGTCCCGCTGAGTCGGAATGGCTGGCCATCAATTGTCCCCTCGATGACATACTGGTAGCTCGTTCCCAATGTGAGCGGTGCCGTCGCTGCCAGGAATGCAGCACGGCGTGTCAGCCAACCTGATCCAGTCGCGAAATGGACGGGAACAGGCTGACCCTCGCGCAGGAGCTCGCCGCGGGTGAAGACTACAGTTCCCGGGCCGAAATACTTCGCGGTGATCGGGTAGCCAAGGGGGTATTGGGCACCAGGAAACGGATTGGGTGCTTCGCCCCAGAAATGCGTTGGGACACCAGTCATCCCGTCAAGTGGCCAGAGCACCCACTCGGGAGAAGCCTGCTCGCTCCAGGGTGCCGTGGTGCCGACCATAAGCACCTCGATCCGCACCGTACCCTCGTTCACGGTGCCGAACCCGATGTGCTGGTAGCGTGGGTCGAGGAGCGGCAAGCGGTGGTTGACTGTTCCCAGAAATGCGTTGACGGAAGCGGAGAGCGAGCCGGTCAGCCCGATGTTCTCGTTGACCGAACCTTCGTAGCCCTGGGCACGGGCTCGGGCGAGGATATCCTCGCCGGTGAAGCCTGGGTTTCCTGGCTTCTCGCGATGTAGGCCCATGCCTGCTAAGTCGGGATCTCCAATGTTCAGCCGGTAGTAATTGGCATGGGCTTGCGCGGCTGCCTCGAGTGCTGGGTGTCTTGTCAAAGGTATCAGACCGGCCCATCCGCGCCAGCGGTTGATCCGCTCGAGCACCTCTGTCGCCTCGTCGGCCGCTGCACGGATCACTGCCGTCCTGTGACTAGAGATTGCTACGGCGACCAGGGCTGGTGCTCCGATACTCGCGAGGAACTCCCGTCGCGTCCGTCCTCGCACCCTGTCCCCCTTCCCGCAGACGGAGCTCGCTTCCTTATACTACGGGAACGCGGGGCCGAGCGTCGTCGCCGATAGGTCCTGATCGGACGAGCAGGAGCGGAAGAGTGGCCTTCGATACGCGTGATCTGCGCATTGGCATGGATGTCTACACCGCCGACTGGGTGTACCTCGGGACGGTGCGGCGGATTCGCCTTGGGCCTGCGCCCAGCACGCGACCAGTGCGGGCTCTTCCGAGCGAGGGGAGCAGCGTGTCCGGCGAACTTCTCGGGCCACAGCCGACTGCACCGCTTGGGAATCCTGGTCCCTCGGTCCAGACTGCAGCCAACGGATATGCCACTGTGCCAGACGATGCCCTGCCGTTGGGAGCAGGGGCTATCGCCGTAGGGCGACTTCCTCTGCCGCTCGGTTGGCACTGGATTCCCGTGTCCGATATTCAGGTCGTGTCGTTCGAACGTGTCGTGTTGGGGCGCACGGCGGCCGAGTTGGGGCTACGGCCGCGCCGACAGCGTCCTCACTGAGGAGCTTCGGGCTCGGCGGGTGGTAGGGCCCCAAGGGCAAGCGCGAGATAGAGCAGCAAGCGGTCGCGCGCGTCGCTGAGGTTACGCGCCGTCCGTTCTGCGACTTGTGCCAGCCGATAGGCGACCGTGTTGCGATGGATACCGAGGCGAGCGGCGACTTCGGACGCGCTGCCGTACTCAAGGAATGCTGCGAGGGTCTGCAAGAGTTCGTTTGCGCGCTCGTCATCCTCGAGTAACGGCCCAAGCACCCGCTGACGGAACGCCTCGGCTTCTGGGTGACCCCAGAGGTGGTAGAGAAGGGCGAAGGGGCCGGTGACGCTTAGGTCGTCGAACCGGGCGACTGGACCGGCGATAACTCCGCTTCGCAAAAGACCAGCCAAGAAACGGGCTTGCCGCAGTCCTTCTGGGGCTGCGCGCAGCCGGGAGAGCGGTCTTGCGAAGGCGAGGTACCACTCCTGACTTGTGTTCCGTCGCTCGGCAAGGGACGGGCCGATCAGTGTGAAGGTGCGACGCGGTGCAAGCGCTCCGGCGCGAGCCTCGATCTGAGCGGCTTCCTCTGGGGTGAGAAGAACAGCGAGTGCCTCGCCCATAGCCGTAACTCGATCGCGCGTGCCGGGATCCATGAGGCGCCGGAGGAGCTGGTCACGTGTCTCCGGTGTCTCACTGCCGAGGAGCGCAACAACGACGGGGCCGTTTGGATCGAGGCCGAGGCGCTGAGCAGCATGGGGAAGAACATTGTCACTCAGACGACCGAGCAAGAGGTCGGCGACAAGCTGGCTCAGCGGTGCGGGGCGCGTGGACCGACCCTCTTGGGCAAGCAGACTCGCGCAAAGCCCGGCGAGCAACGAGAGGACAAGGCGGTCGCGTTCCGTACCGCTTTCCGGAGCGAGGAGAGAAAGATAGGCAAGCCGCCCGCTGGCGCTGAGTGTTGTCAGGAGACGCTCGCCACGCCCTTCCGGTAGTGTCCGCACCGTTGGATGGGGACGGGCATGTGCAAGCGCCGTCGGTGGCGCGGGTACAGGGGCAGGACCAGCGGCGGCTAGAACACGTCCTTCGCTGTCCTGGAGGACGAGTGAGCGACCGCTGGCAAGTGCGGCAGCCTGGACGACCGCTTCGATCCCCCCTGTCAAGGCCGCACGCGAGAACTCCCGGGTCAACTCGGTGGAGAGGCGGTAGAGCGCGCGCCGTTGCTCGGTGAGCAGGCGGTTCAGCGTCGATTCGAGGTCGAGCGGGATCGGTCCAGGAAACAAGAGGAAAGGCAGCGAGCCGATCGGTTCCTCGAAGAGGTTGGGTTCGGTCACGAGCGCGGCGATTGGTGCTTCAGCGAGTGTCTCGAGGAGCTCTGCTGCATTGGCCATTCCGGTGGCTTCGATCTCGCGGAGGACTCGGCCACTCAAGATGATGAGCTCGTCACCGCGGAGCGGGGGCAAGAAGGGCGGTGCAGCGCGCACATTCACTGCCCAGGAGACAGGTCGTTCGAGTACGAGTTCCTCAGTCTGTCCCGGTGGGCAGACAAGCGTAAAACGACGATCCCAACGGCAGAGATCGCGGAGAAGCAGTTCAGCCATGGCACACCCTACGGCTTCCTCGCCGGACTCAGCGCTGGCGCCGTTGCCAGCGCACAACAACGAGTGTAGCAGGACAGACGGCCGCGCATCCGCTTACTACAGCCGCATCGAGCCGCTCACTGCGGAAGAGCGACCTGCTGTTCGGCCAGGAGTTCGTCACCGGGATCGAGCGTCCCTGGCGTTGTGCCACGGTCCCACCAGAGGCGTGCTGTGAATACTGGCGGTGTCACCGGGTCGAGGGCGCAGACGAACAAGGACATGGTGATGTTCCCGCTGCCAGGTGAGTGGATCGGCGAGCTACTGGCACAAGCCGGATCGGTATCGACGTCCGCGCTCCCATCGATCACCTCGACGATGAGGGGCGTACCGGCGAGGCCGACAGCGGTAAGCCCAATATCAGGCTGACCACTCGGACCTCGTGCGTCCCAGGTCGGGAGTAGGCTCACTCCCAGGACCGGCACGGCCCAACCAGCGGTCAATGGCGTCGCGGTTGCACCGTCGCCCATGATAGTGGCGTTGACTTGCGTGGCGGCAGCTGCGGCCGCCCCAGCTTCTGCCCAGAGGACCGCCATACCGGTAAATTGGGTCAGGCGGGGTGACTGCTCAGGCAGATAGACGATCCCCAGGCCGCGTGGGCTCATCGGGATTGTGATGCGAAGTGGGACCGGCGCAGCAGTGGGCCAAATCTCGACCGTCGTCGGCGCCTGCCCCAGAGCGGCGTTGGCGACAGTGATCCCCGTGACGTCGCCGCTTTCTACCGGCACGGCGACACGCAGGAGTGGCAAGAGCAAAGAGACGCCTGCCGGAACAGCTGTTGTCGCAGGCAAAGTCAAGGCCCGGCCGGTATCGGCCACGTATTTCACCGTATCGCCGATGACAGCAACGGGACCAGTGGCTCGCACCTGGAGCGAGAAGAGCTGAAGGGCTTGGCCGCTCGGTTGGTCTCCTTCGGCGGGGGTGAGTGGTGTCTGGCTAGGCAATCCGGGCGGGAGATCGGGGCGGTAGAGGATCTCCTGTTCAGCGGGTGCGCGTGTCCGCCGCTCTGACCGAACAAGCGTGCCGCTTGGATTGTGGAATGCGAGATCGACAGTGATTTGACTCCGAGAGAGGTTCGTGACAGCCAGCCCTGTGTTCCAACCGTTGTGGTTGGAATAGACGATCGGGAGCAGCAATTCACTTGGTGTGTGGTCAGGATCGACCGCGACGTTGGTCAGCGCGAGCTTGTGGCTCGGCTTGATCCGGTCGGCACTTGCGAGGGTTCCGCAGCTGCTCTGCAGCCAAGCCGTGCCAATGAAGTCGGCGGGGAGGTCGAGCGTGCGGAGGTCAAGATGCCAAACTTCGCCCGGGGCAAGGGAGCGAGTGTTGGACCAACGGAGCTCGCCGCGCCCGTCGCGGAGCGCAAGTTGAAGCGAGCAGGTCATTGAGCCGCGGTGGGCGAGGTGGAGGACGGTTGTCCACCCGTTATGACGTTGGATGAGTGGCAGGACAGCTTGCGAACCGGACTGGCTGAGTATGGTAGCCGGGAGGCTGGAAACGATTGCGGCCCCGGTGGTCGAGCCATCCGGTGCGGCCGGTGATCCGGCGGTCAGCAGTAGCATCGCCGTGAGCCGTGGTTCGCGGCAAACCGTCTCCTGGGCGTGAACGATGACCGAATAACGCGCCCCAGTCGGAATCCCTCCGTCGTCGTCACCGGATAGCGTGCCCCACTGGATAGTCACGGCGCCGCCGCTGACCGTGGCCTGCCAGCGGCCGGAGGTATCAACTGCAGCAGGATCGCCGAGGCCGAGACTGGCCCAATACCGCGGGCCGTAGCGGACCTCGACCACGGTAATTGGTCCGAGCCCCTCAGGGAGACGGACTGCGTCGGCGCTGTCCAGGGTTCCTTTGACTGCGGAGAGCTCGACGGCACGTGTGCGGCTGACGCAGGCGGAGGCATCGGCCGTCAGTGCAGTTGGTGGATCAAGCAGAGTGATGATCACCGGCTGCCCGTCGGGGCAGTCGATGACCATGACCTGGTACTCACCGGCCGGTTCCCAGCCGGCGAGGGACCAGTCGATCTGGAGCTCGGCGCCGAGGACCTGCCAGGTGTAATCGATCCCAGCCTGGAAGCTCGGGATTTCGATACGGTCCACCGAAAGCGTTGCCGTAGGCAACGTGACCTCATCGATGCCATCCGGCTGGTGTTGTCGGACCACCGTGCGGTACTGTCGGCAAGTGCCGAAGAGCTGCTCGGCAGAGACGACGCTAGAAGCGTGGGGATCAATGACCACCGTTCGGAGAGCGGTACCGCTCGTGGTCCGGAGTTCGACCGTGAGGGGAACGGCTTCAGGATTCTGAAGGATGATCGTGCCGTACCAGGGGCCGGTGTCGGCATAGCGTTCTCCGTTGGGAACGTAGGGGAAAGCGAGCCGTGGGGTGGCAACGGGGGATTCTTGTGCAGCAACCGGATCAACAAGTGCGAGGAAAGGAAACAACACACACCACACAGCAAGAAGCGAGAGCACACGCGGCACGACTCGCACTCCCTCCCTGGAAGGGGCGCGGGCACTGCCGCAGCGCTCGCGCCCATTGCGTCATCGACAGTTGCACCTACTCTAAGGGAAAGAGAACCGCCTGTCAAGACGGTGTGAGGGAGAGGGCGACAAGGCGGCAGGTAGCCCAACCAGAAAGCTGGTATTCACTGGGGCAGTTTTGCTCGCCTCTTGAGCGGGAAGAGGACTAAAGCCTGCGCGTCAGCGGGTGTGTGGCCCGGAAGAAGGAAGAAGTAGGGGCATGGGGGCTGACAGTGTGCAGCCGAAGCCAGAGCGATGCCCATCTCTTGCGGTCGCTGCGGGCAGGTGTTAGAGCGATGCGTTTCACAGCCGGTGAGGGCATGTTGCGCCGCGGGTTCTCCCGTTGCATGAGCGCTGGGCGGCTGGAACGATCGCAAGGAGACCTAGAGCCTATGGCTACACTGCCCTTTTATAATGTAAATCTTCGCATCGAACCCTGGTTGCTCATGCCAGAACCAGCATCGGAACGACAGCAAACTACGTGGGCAGCACGTTTCCGAACACTGAAAGTATCCTTTCGATCTAACTACACAGGACAAGTGTTCTCAGGAACGTAGCGCTCCTCAGATCGCCAGGCGCTATTGCAAGGATCTTCTGGCACGAGGTGGAGCTCGATCCTGGCCAGTAGTTGCAACCCCTCAACAGTGAGGCTAGAACGCTTGCATCGGACCAGACCGAGTTTCCCCAGACGCCGCTACTCGAAGGGAGTGTGCAGGAGACAGCGGCCGCTCTCGGCCTATCTCGGGTTTTCCACCGACGGAGTACTCGACGAAGGGACTGGCATCTCAGTTTCTGGCGTAGTACACGCCATGGGTTTCGGGAAGAAGTTTGCAGGCTTGCTCCTGCTTCACCTCCGTGGCAGACGTGGTAGTTAGATCCAGAGTACTAACAAGAAGGTTGGCGAGATGTGGAAGATACAGTGAGCCCCGGGGAGCCTGACCTCGTTGTCCGGACTGAGGGGTGTCGAGGTGGTCATTGTGCGTCCATCTCGTCTGGCCAGACACCGACTCGCAGTACTTGGGCTTGGGCTGCTTCTTCCTCGGTGATGCCAAGTAGGCTGGCAACGTGCCCTGGACTTTGCACGTGCAGGAGGACTTCGTCCAGCTTTGCTCCGATCGGGCAGCGGGGGCAGCGCCAGACCGGAGAGAGTTCCAGTTCCTCAGTTACGGTGAGGGGAGTAGCTCCAACGAGAATTAATCCTGGCTTGACCTCAACCTGTGCCCAGTACTCAGTGAGGTCTTGGAGAGCTGCCTTCACCACCTCCCGAACCCGGGCCTCATCCAACGGCTCGACGCGCTCCTCTTGCCACAGATAGGCCAGGCCAGTTCCTTGAGCGTCGATGTGGATAGTAAGGGTGACCTCACCGTCGTTGACTTCCAGCGTCAGGAGCAGCGAGAGCTCAGGGCTATGCGGGCCTTGTGGAAGTCGAGCGAGAGACAGGCTAGCATGGGATCTCGAGTAGCTCGCCTCCCCCCAGAGATGCGTTTCCCGTGCCTGGCTAGCCAAGTCGAGGGCAGCTGCCTTAAGCCGAGGGAGACTCGGCGGGATACTGTGCATTAACTCGCGGGCCGTGGTAAGGGCTGGATGCTGTCGCCTCGGAACCCAGGTTACCATCACCGACCAAGTTGTCATCGAGCCCCCCCTTTCTTTACGATCGTTGAGAGGTTCTGTGAGTGCCGCGCACTTCACACCTGCGTCAGCCCTCAACACCTTCCAGTGGCAAGCCCTCGTGGGTACTAGCAGAACCGCTCAGCTTCAGCCGTACGCGGAAGCCCGCCTCCCATGTTAAGCCCTCATAGGTACTGCCAGAACGCTGTCAAGGGAGCGGGACGTCGCGGGCGGTGACTGCGACGCCGACCCGCGGCGCCCCGGAACGGTCGTACCCGATCCAGGTGCCGACGCCGACCGCCTCAAACGTGAGGTCGAGTTGGGCGGCGGCAGCGCGGATGTACTCTTCGGCGTACGCGAAGGCCTCCTCTTGCGTGTCGCAGAGCACCCCCGCGAACGCCGTCGACTCAAAGTCGAAGACCGTCACTTTGAAGCGCGGTAGATCTATCACAACTCCCCTTCACTCACTCGCCCCCGAGTAGTTTCAAGCCCTCATAGGTACTGCCAGAACTGTAACAGATGTCTTGAGAAGTACGAGAGAAACCAGGTTTCAAGCCCTCATAGGTACTGCCAAAACGCTGCAGTTTCATTCTATGATGCAGCGATATCGCTGGTTTCAAGCCCTCATAGGTACTGCCAGAACCGAACCTGGAACGTCAACCATTCCCCCTTCGAACTCAGTTTCAAGCCCTCATAGGTACTGCCAGAACAGCTTGATAAGCTAGCTGAGCTCGTAGTACCCATAGTGTTTCAAGCCCTCATAGGTACTGCCAGAACGTAGAGCTCGCGCTTGAGCCGGACGTCCTCCAGGAGGTTTCAAGCCCTCATAGGTACTGCCAGGACCCTGGCTGGGCCCGACCCCCGACCACTACTACACCGTTTCAAGCCCTCATAGGTACTGCCACAACGCGGGCGGTCTTCGAGTGGCATCCTGGCCTCGTGCGTTTCAAGCCCTCATAGGTACTGCCAGAACGCCTCATCCTGGACGAGGCGCACTTCGCCAAGAACCGTTTCAAGCCCTCATAGGTACTGCCAGAACGATTAGAGTAAACCTCGATGGGGTGATCACAACATAGTTTCAAGCCCTCATAGGTACTGCCAGAACGGCGGCGCGGCCGAACGGCCGACCAGCGATCCGGCCGGTTTCAAGCCCTCATAGGTACTGCCAGAACCCTGCTCACGAACTACTTGGCGTATCTATCGAGATTAGTTTCAAGCCCTCATAGGTACTGCCAGAACGCGGTACTTCTTGCCAGGCACGAGCTGCTCAACGATCTGGTTTCAAGCCCTCATAGGTACTGCCAGAACAGCCGCTTGGCCATCTGCTCGGCACGCTCGCGCAGCTGTTTCAAGCCCTCATAGGTACTGCCAGAACCCTGCGCCCGGTTGACCCCCAGACGCCGAGCCAGTGTTTCAAGCCCTCATAGGTACTGCCAGAACCACCTCGGCCAGGCAACGAATGAGCAACTGCAAGAACGTTTCAAGCCCTCATAGGTACTGCCAGAACGCATAGGGAAGGCGCGGAAGCCTTCCCGGAGTCAGTTTCAAGCCCTCATAGGTACTGCCAGAACTCTCCGCGTTCGCTCCCGGGGCGGTGTTGGCCGTCTCAGTTTCAAGCCCTCATAGGTACTGCCAGAACGGTGCTCCGGCCGGCCCGGCTCGGGGATGTGCTCGAGGTTTCAAGCCCTCATAGGTACTGCCAGAACGATCCCGGCCGCAGCGTACAAGCCAGGCAAGCCTGTTTCAAGCCCTCATAGGTACTGCCAGAACCAGCCCCAGCTTTGGCCTTGAGGTCGAGGAGCTTGGTTTCAAGCCCTCATAGGTACTGCCAGAACGAGTTGTGCGAGGTTGTTCGAGAGGTCTTTGAGGGCGTTTCAAGCCCTCATAGGTACTGCCAGAACGGTGTGGCCCGGCCGCCCGAACTCGATGAGGCTATCGTTTCAAGCCCTCATAGGTACTGCCAGAACCGCGGCGACCATCCTCGTGCACTTCTACGGTCCTGGTTTCAAGCCCTCATAGGTACTGCCAGAACCCCACAAGATGCCATCATTCTCGCTCAATCTATCTAGTTTCAAGCCCTCATAGGTACTGCCAGAACGCCAACGCCGAGACGATATATGCCACGCCAGGCGCGTTTCAAGCCCTCATAGGTACTGCCAGAACCGGATTGCTGTCGGAGGTGTGATACGTGAATGTCACGTTTCAAGCCCTCATAGGTACTGCCAGAACTCTGGCCACTCGTCGCCCTCGGCACCGTCTCGCCGCGTTTCAAGCCCTCATAGGTACTGCCAGAACTCATAGCACTGTGCTCCGTTACGTCACCGTTACGTAAGTTTCAAGCCCTCATAGGTACTGCCAGAACCGGGCTCTCTCCGCGTCCATAACGACCGCGTGAGCGTTTTCAAGCCCTCATAGGTACTGCCAGAACTGCTGTTCCTCGCGCAGTTTCTGCAAGTTCGCGATGGTTTCAAGCCCTCATAGGTACTGCCAGAACGAGGCGAGAGCGACGCGCGCTGAGGAGGTGTTGAGTGCGAGTTTCAAGCCCTCATAGGTACTGCCAGAACCTGCGAACTGGACATGCTCACCTTCCCCATGACCGGGTTTCAAGCCCTCATAGGTACTGCCAGAACGCCGAACGTCTGCAGGAGACGTGAGGCCTCGATGAGTTTCAAGCCCTCATAGGTACTGCCAGAACAGATCAAACCTGCGCCGTATAATCCGCGACGACCGCTGTTTCAAGCCCTCATAGGTACTGCCAGAACCGAGCTGGAGGGGACCCGGGGCCCTGCTGCGCACGCGTTTCAAGCCCTCATAGGTACTGCCAGAACAACGTCCGCTGGGAATCGAACCTTGCGGCTACGGAAGTTTCAAGCCCTCATAGGTACTGCCAGAACTAAACCTGGCTGTCTTGAGTGTCAAGTACCTGTAGGTTTCAAGCCCTCATAGGTACTGCCAGAACTGTCCAGTCTCGGGGAAGAATAGGCGTCTCTCGGGGGTTTCAAGCCCTCATAGGTACTGCCAGAACGACCGCGTCACCCACCGCTACGGCAGGCGAGCTGAGTGTTTCAAGCCCTCATAGGTACTGCCAGAACCCAGCGCGCCACGCACCGCCTGGGCGCGCCGCTCCAGGTTTCAAGCCCTCATAGGTACTGCCAGAACCCGGCCGAAGAACAGGAAGAATCCGTGTACTTCCGGCGTTCCAAGCCCTCATAGGTACTGCCAGAACGGCAACTGGACGCGACGAGCGGCGCCTTCACGAGCGAGTTTCAAGCCCTCATAGGTACTGCCAGAACCGACGGTTACCGCCTGATCCTCGGCAAGGCGGCCGAGTTTCAAGCCCTCATAGGTACTGCCAGAACGTTCCCGATGAGCGAACCGCTCACCTCAACCCCGCCGTTTCAAGCCCTCATAGGTACTGCCAGAACGCGATCAAGGCGTAACGGTTACGTCACCGTTACGTAAGTTTCAAGCCCTCATAGGTACTGCCAGAACGCGTCGGCAAGACGACGCTCGCGGCATGGGCGATTCTCGTTTCAAGCCCTCATAGGTACTGCCAGAACACTCCTCAGAGAACAAAAGTTCCCAGCAAGAGCCGTGTTTCAAGCCCTCATAGGTACTGCCAGAACCCAGAATTTCGGTGCCGGACTCCGAGCGATGGTCTCGTTTCAAGCCCTCATAGGTACTGCCAGAACGACCGAGTACCTAGCAGTATTCGAAAAGCACAAGAAGTTTCAAGCCCTCATAGGTACTGCCAGAACTCGCCTGCGCCTGCCGCCTGGCTGTGATCCGGACGAGTTTCAAGCCCTCATAGGTACTGCCAGAACCACCTGGTTCAGAGCACAGATCGTTCGCTCAGGCGCCGTTTCAAGCCCTCATAGGTACTGCCAGAACGAGGAGTTCTGCATCTTCCGCCCCTTCGTTGAACAGCATGTTTCAAGCCCTCATAGGTACTGCCAGAACTTCGTGGCTTGGGATGCGAGCGTCCTCACGCTCAACGTTTCAAGCCCTCATAGGTACTGCCAGAACCCGCACCGCAGCCGCCGGAAGAACTCCTCGTCGAGGGTTTCAAGCCCTCATAGCTACTGCCAGAACGGCCGGGTACGCCTCGGCGAAGCGCGGTCTGGTCTGGGTTTCAAGCCCTCATAGGTACTGCCAGAACAGGCGATCGCCTACGTCCGCCGCCAGCACTGTGCGCGTTTCAAGCCCTCATAGGTACTGCCAGAACTCACGACGAGTTCGGCGTCTGGATCAGCAGCGCGCGGTTTCAAGCCCTCATAGGTACTGCCAGAACGCCATTGGAAGAGGCACCACAGGGGACACTGCAGCGGTTTCAAGCCCTCATAGGTACTGCCAGAACCCCCCAGGGCCGCGACCAGGCGTGCGCGGCGTCGAAGTTTCAAGCCCTCATAGGTACTGCCAGAACCTCACTGCCCGGGACTCTATGAACCCGTGCCTCGGGGTTTCAAGCCCTCATAGGTACTGCCAGAACGCCCACTGGGGGTGGTTACTTTGAGCCCAGTCAAAAGGTTTCAAGCCCTCATAGGTACTGCCAGAACACCGCACCGCTTCCTTCAAAAATCCCTTCCATTGATAGTTTCAAGCCCTCATAGGTACTGCCAGAACGCAGTCCGAGCTGGCGCGGCGCCTGGGCGTGAATACGTTTCAAGCCCTCATAGGTACTGCCAGAACGAACCGTCTCCCGGATTGGACACCTGAGCAACGCGGTTTCAAGCCCTCATAGGTACTGCCAGAACCTTGTTGGGTGGGCCAACAGCGATTGCGAGATCGTGTGTTTCAAGCCCTCATAGGTACTGCCAGAACTCATCTTCATGGGCGACCGGCTCGGCATAGGGCTCGAGTTTCAAGCCCTCATAGGTACTGCCAGAACGAGGGGACGTGGCCGAGACGTGATCGTGCATGGGATGTTTCAAGCCCTCATAGGTACTGCCAGAACGCTCGCCATCCTGCTCGGGAAGACCGCCGAGCAGAAGTTTCAAGCCCTCATAGGTACTGCCAGAACGGTCTACCGATGAGCCAATCGAACCGGAGTGTCGCACGTTTCAAGCCCTCATAGGTACTGCCAGAACGCCCAGCCCCTTGCATTCGGTGCAGAAGCGGACGTCGTTTCAAGCCCTCATAGGTACTGCCAGAACTCACCAGCGCGCTCGCGTGCCGGACGTGCAGCCGCTGTTTCAAGCCCTCATAGGTACTGCCAGAACGAACTCGCCTTCCCGACCCGCCGCGCGGCCTGGCAGGTTTCAAGCCCTCATAGGTACTGCCAGAACTAACCCTCGCCCTTTCGAGTGAGACGACCGCGCTCGTTTCAAGCCCTCATAGGTACTGCCAGAACTCGCAGGTTGGTTCTAACACGAAAGGAGCAGCATCAGTTTCAAGCCCTCATAGGTACTGCCAGAACGTATGAGCGCGCTCCGCGCGGCTGCGGAGATCTTGCAGTTTCAAGCCCTCATAGGTACTGCCAGAACTCTGTCACGAGCTCCGCGGCAGTGATGCGCGGATAGTTGTTTCAAGCCCTCATAGGTACTGCCAGAACACAACTCGACCCGGACGGCGACGTCGTCTACTTGCGTTTCAAGCCCTCATAGGTACTGCCAGAACGCGGGCAGAGCCTAAGAAGCGGTAGCTTATGGCGAGTTTCAAGCCCTCATAGGTACTGCCAGAACGTTCCTCCGCTGGCTGGCCCGGGAGAGGTTGCGGCAGTTTCAAGCCCTCATAGGTACTGCCAGAACGTTCCTCCGCTGGCTGGCCCGGGAGAGGTTGCGGCAGTTTCAAGCCCTCATAGGTACTGCCAGAACATACTGCCGTTCGACGCAGTGCCACTGCCGTTTGTCGGTTTCAAGCCCTCATAGGTACTGCCAGAACGCCCAGGAGAGCAAGCAGCCCTCCACTGGGAAGACGTTTCAAGCCCTCATAGGTACTGCCAGAACCCAGGCTGTCCGCCTCTACTACCGCGAAGGAACCTGGGTTTCAAGCCCTCATAGGTACTGCCAGAACGAGGTCATGCGGCGAGCGGACCGCTATGCCGGCCAAAGTTTCAAGCCCTCATAGGTACTGCCAGAACCAGGTCTGGCCAGAAGGGCCGACCCGCTACGCCGTGTTTCAAGCCCTCATAGGTACTGCCAGAACCACTGGTCGCTTGGCACCCTGGGAGCACCCGGAGCCGTTTCAAGCCCTCATAGGTACTGCCAGAACTCGCGCTCCCACCGCGCATCGATCCTTCCGATGTCATGTTTCAAGCCCTCATAGGTACTGCCAGAACGTGGACATCGATTATCCCGGGCGAGCCGCCTGCCCGGTTTCAAGCCCTCATAGGTACTGCCAGAACTTGAGGCGCTGTCCCCGGAGTTCGCGCGCGAGCGCGAGGTTTCAAGCCCTCATAGGTACTGCCAGAACTTGCCGTACGCGTACGGCACAAGACAAGAACAAGCGTTTCAAGCCCTCATAGGTACTGCCAGAACTCGGCCAGCAGCCCCTCGATGCCACTGACCTCTTCGTTTCAAGCCCTCATAGGTACTGCCAGAACGCGTCGCTGCCTGCCCGGCGACGCTCAGTGTCCCGAGTTTCAAGCCCTCATAGGTACTGCCAGAACGGCGATGGACGGCTTGCTCGAAGGCAGGCCGGTCGAGTTTCAAGCCCTCATAGGTACTGCCAGAACTCGCGAGCCTGCGCAGCGCGCTCGAGCACTGAGACAGTTTCAAGCCCTCATAGGTACTGCCAGAACGATCGCCATGACGCTCGCCCGCCAGGTGATCGAGGGTTTCAAGCCCTCATAGGTACTGCCAGAACAAGAGGACGGCTGTTCGTCTACGGCGCGGTGGTTTCTGTTTCAAGCCCTCATAGGTACTGCCAGAACCCGCCAGGCTGGTTATGAGATCGTCGATCTTCCGAGTTTCAAGCCCTCATAGGTACTGCCAGAACTGCAGGTGTGTGACCAGGTGCACGACTGCTAGGAGGTTTCAAGCCCTCATAGGTACTGCCAGAACACGTGGGCGAGGGAGGGAGAGAGGAAGGGACTGGGCGGTTTCAAGCCCTCATAGGTACTGCCAGAACCGACAGCTGGCGCTTCGCCTGGCGCGGATGCGACAGTTTCAAGCCCTCATAGGTACTGCCAGAACACGACGGGGTGGCGGTCGAAAGTTACCCGGTCAGCAGTTTCAAGCCCTCATAGGTACTGCCAGAACCGCACTGTCCGTTCCTCTGCCTGCTGGGGCAACCTCGGTTTCAAGCCCTCATAGGTACTGCCAGAACGCGAGGTGCTGAAGCTGGTGGAGGATGCCTTCAAGGGTTTCAAGCCCTCATAGGTACTGCCAGAACCTCTTCTTCGACTATGGGGATGAGCGGAACATTGAGGTTTCAAGCCCTCATAGGTACTGCCAGAACGCGATTGCTCGCGGCCTATGCTGCTCCCGGGCGGCGTTTCAAGCCCTCATAGGTACTGCCAGAACGCCGGGTGCACCAGGATGATTCAGTGAGCTACATTCGTTTCAAGCCCTCATAGGTACTGCCAGAACTTGGGAGAGATCCTCGAGGGAGTTGATGAGTGAGCGGCGTTTCAAGCCCTCATAGGTACTGCCAGAACGATTGAGCGGTTCGCCGGGCGGCGCGTGCACTTGCTGTTTCAAGCCCTCATAGGTACTGCCAGAACTGAGCTTCGCGCACGAGGGCGTGCGGAACGTCGCGCGTTTCAAGCCCTCATAGGTACTGCCAGAACTCCTCGCTCGACACGTGAAAACAGCGCCAATAGGCCGTTTCAAGCCCTCATAGGTACTGCCAGAACGAGCTGGCCGAGGTGACCGCACACTCGGATGAAGAGGTTTCAAGCCCTCATAGGTACTGCCAGAACGTACGCGTCCTGGCGCCCTCAGGCAGCCACCCGGAACCTGTTTCAAGCCCTCATAGGTACTGCCAGAACCGCTGCAGGAGCGCGCTGACGGCCAGGGTCAGGCACGTTTCAAGCCCTCATAGGTACTGCCAGAACGTATCGCAGTTTTTGCACCGAGCGCGTCTACGTTGCCGTGGTTTCAAGCCCTCATAGGTACTGCCAGAACCTGGATCCCCTTGCTCCGCGGGCCGTACGAGGGTCGGGTTTCAAGCCCTCATAGGTACTGCCAGAACGGTCATACTGCCGGTACTCGTTGTCGACGAAGGCGATGGTTTCAAGCCCTCATAGGTACTGCCAGAACGCGCGCGGCCATGAAGCGCGTCCCGAACTCGACGTAGTTTCAAGCCCTCATAGGTACTGCCAGAACGTGACCGGGGCGATCAACGCGGTGATCCGCAGCCTGGGGTTTCAAGCCCTCATAGGTACTGCCAGAACGCGGCTTGCGCTGCGGCCTGCCAGGCGGTGAGGGGGTTTCAAGCCCTCATAGGTACTGCCAGAACGCGGTTCCAGACGAGCGGTTCGACCAGCCCCCAGGTTTCAAGCCCTCATAGGTACTGCCAGAACCCTGCGTATTGAGACGAGCCCGCTATACCGCAAGCTGTTTCAAGCCCTCATAGGTACTGCCAGAACACACAGTCAATGTTGCGCGGAATACATTCCTCAAGCTGTTTCAAGCCCTCATAGGTACTGCCAGAACGCACACGGCGCACTTCGTCGGGCGGGACGCCGTTGATGTTTCAAGCCCTCATAGGTACTGCCAGAACGGTACTTCGAGTGCGTTATTCCTCGGGATACAACCCAGGTTTCAAGCCCTCATAGGTACTGCCAGAACCGGTCGCACCTGGCGCGGTGAGCCGGCTTGGCTATTGTTTCAAGCCCTCATAGGTACTGCCAGAACCTGCGCTTCCTCGACATCAAACCAGCGCCCAGAACCATGTTTCAAGCCCTCATAGGTACTGCCAGAACAGGACGTGGTCGACGTGCGCGAGCGACTGCAGTCGAGTTTCAAGCCCTCATAGGTACTGCCAGAACCTGGCTCTGCCACCACGATCGTCCCGGGCTCGATCGCCGGTTTCAAGCCCTCATAGGTACTGCCAGAACGTGCCTGAACGTGGCGCGCCTGGTGACGCCAACAGCAAGTTTCAAGCCCTCATAGGTACTGCCAGAACCCTGAGCGAGGCGGTGCAGTACAACCCGTCGCGACCACGTTTCAAGCCCTCATAGGTACTGCCAGAACGCGCACCCAGTCGCCGATGCCGCGCGCCGGCGGCTCGGGTTTCAAGCCCTCATAGGTACTGCCAGAACGCTCAGCGTGGCGCCGACCGGCACCTCGACCTGCTCCGTTTCAAGCCCTCATAGGTACTGCCAGAACGGTTCCGTGTGTGTATCCGGACATCGTCGTTACTAGTTTCAAGCCCTCATAGGTACTGCCAGAACATAAACCTGACTATCAGCTACTGTCCGCGTTAGATACTTGTTTCAAGCCCTCATAGGTACTGCCAGAACTCCGGGAATCTATTTGACACCGGAAGCTCTATACGAGTTTCAAGCCCTCATAGGTACTGCCAGAACTGCTCGATGCGCGAGCACCGAGCGACCTGCCGCGCCGTGTTTCAAGCCCTCATAGGTACTGCCAGAACTACCGGGGAAGCTCTCGCCAGCCGGGCACGAGACGCTGTTTCAAGCCCTCATAGGTACTGCCAGAACTCACGGCGAAGAGCGCTTCGCGTCTCTCACGACAGAGTTTCAAGCCCTCATAGGTACTGCCAGAACATGGTCCGTTCGGCCGCAGCTGGACGATCGCGGGCAGGTTTCAAGCCCTCATAGGTACTGCCAGAACGGGTGTCGTGTGTCGGGTGTGTCGGTGTGCCGTGTGGTTTCAAGCCCTCATAGGTACTGCCAGAACACACACCGACACCGGCACACCCACACACACCGACACAGTTTCAAGCCCTCATAGGTACTGCCAGAACCTCCAGAACCCGCGCGCGCGCGGGTTCCTCATCCACGTTTCAAGCCCTCATAGGTACTGCCAGAACGACCCTGGCTCTGGTTATTATGTTAATGCCACTGAAGTTTCAAGCCCTCATAGGTACTGCCAGAACTTGCTGATCATGCTGGTCGCTGGTCACGCGGGTCGCGCGTTTCAAGCCCTCATAGGTACTGCCAGAACCAGCGCGATCAGCGTGACCAGCCAACTCACAGCGTAGTTTCAAGCCCTCATAGGTACTGCCAGAACGCGTCCGCTTCGTCGTCGGGTCGCTCGTCGCTCGGTTGTTTCAAGCCCTCATAGGTACTGCCAGAACAGGAACGACTGCGCGAGATGCTCCGCGCCCTCATCCTCGTTTCAAGCCCTCATAGGTACTGCCAGAACGAGTTCCGGTTCCGGTGCATCTCCTCCCCGATCTCGGTTTCAAGCCCTCATAGGTACTGCCAGAACGAGCGAGGCGCAGCGCGACGCCAAGGCGCACCTCGCCGTTTCAAGCCCTCATAGGTACTGCCAGAACCGCTTCCGTCGCGATGCCGCCGAGCTGTTCTTGGAAGTTTCAAGCCCTCATAGGTACTGCCAGAACGCGCGTCGATCTGAGCTGGACGGTGCGCTCGCGTGCCGTTTCAAGCCCTCATAGGTACTGCCAGAACACGGGGAACCCCAGGCCGTCCCGTAGTCGACCGTGTGTTTCAAGCCCTCATAGGTACTGCCAGAACTCGTAGAGCTGCTCGTTCGCGAGGGAACCGCCACCGAGGTTTCAAGCCCTCATAGGTACTGCCAGAACTAGGGTTGAATATGGAAATACTAGAGTAAGTACTAGTTTCAAGCCCTCATAGGTACTGCCAGAACGCGGCCAGGACAGACCAGTCTGCGACAGTCGTCGCAGGTTTCAAGCCCTCATAGGTACTGCCAGAACTCGTGTGTGGGTGTGGGTGTGGGTGTGGGTGTCGGTATCGTTTCAAGCCCTCATAGGTACTGCCAGAACCCGAAAAGTCCTTCTTGCGCTCCCGTACTTTCTTCCGTTTCAAGCCCTCATAGGTACTGCCAGAACTGCCGGTGTGTCGGTGTGTGCCGTGTGTCGGTGTGTGGTTTCAAGCCCTCATAGGTACTGCCAGAACGAAGACCCGTAAATGCCGCTGCCGCAGTTGCCAGCAGTTTCAAGCCCTCATAGGTACTGCCAGAACTTGGTGAGCTGTCCACGTTGTCACAGCGACTACTGGAGTTTCAAGCCCTCATAGGTACTGCCAGAACAATGGCCATGCAGATGATCACCACGCTCTCGATACTCGTTTCAAGCCCTCATAGGTACTGCCAGAACCAGCTGCTGGGCCAGCCCACCAACCGCACTGATCACGTTTCAAGCCCTCATAGGTACTGCCAGAACGGTACAAGGGAACACGCTCCAGGTGCGGGCGTTCGAGGTTTCAAGCCCTCATAGGTACTGCCAGAACTAGTGTTCTCGGTCGGGGTACAAGGGCGCTGGGTGTACGTTTCAAGCCCTCATAGGTACTGCCAGAACTCACGAGGACCGCCACTGGTTCGCGCAACACCAGGTCGTTTCAAGCCCTCATAGGTACTGCCAGAACCCTTGCCGCCGCTGTGCGTCACGCGAGTCTCAGACAGTTTCAAGCCCTCATAGGTACTGCCAGAACAGCAGGTGGAATCGATCCTCGAGCAGTACCATGTGCGTTTCAAGCCCTCATAGGTACTGCCAGAACCGACTCGCCGCGCGCGAAGGCGACGATGTAGTTATGTTTCAAGCCCTCATAGGTACTGCCAGAACTCGAGTTCGCGGAGGACGGCGCGCTCGATGGCTACAGTTTCAAGCCCTCATAGGTACTGCCAGAACTCGCGGGTGCGGCCGGGACGCGAGCAGGGTGACGAGCGTTTCAAGCCCTCATAGGTACTGCCAGAACTCCCTGGCAGGAGACGATCCAGACGATCCTCTCATCCACGTTTCAAGCCCTCATAGGTACTGCCAGAACGCTCCCACCAGTCGGTGCAGTGCGGGCACCCGACCTGGTTTCAAGCCCTCATAGGTACTGCCAGAACCGAGGTGGTCGTGAAGAGTCTCGTCGCGATCGCGAGTTTCAAGCCCTCATAGGTACTGCCAGAACGGACGACTCGTTGGAGGAAGTCGTCGCCGAGACGCTAGTTTCAAGCCCTCATAGGTACTGCCAGAACGAACATCGTGAATGCTGTCGTCAACACGATCCAGTCGTTTCAAGCCCTCATAGGTACTGCCAGAACGAAGAAGCTCATTACGACGACCCATCGCCGTAGGAAGTTTCAAGCCCTCATAGGTACTGCCAGAACGCGAGCATCCCACACGACGCGCAGGAGTACCTCCTCGGTTTCAAGCCCTCATAGGTACTGCCAGAACCAGCGACCGCTCGACGATCGCTGGCGTGACCCCGTCGTTTCAAGCCCTCATAGGTACTGCCAGAACCCGTCGGGATGTTCGAGCCAGACGTAACGCAGGAGAGTTTCAAGCCCTCATAGGTACTGCCAGAACCCGAGCTGAGTGTCCCCGGCGTGCCAGGGGAGGCACGTTTCAAGCCCTCATAGGTACTGCCAGAACTCGAGCTCGCCGGTCTGGTCGTAGACCAGCCAGCGCAGTTTCAAGCCCTCATAGGTACTGCCAGAACTCCGCGGCGTACCCCGTCGACCACCAGCCTGGCCAGCGTTTCAAGCCCTCATAGGTACTGCCAGAACGCCGAGTGGGACGGCTCGTGGCGGAAGCTGAAGCAGGTTTCAAGCCCTCATAGGTACTGCCAGAACGCCGTGAACGATGCGTGAGTACCCCGGACACCGCCTGTTTCAAGCCCTCATAGGTACTGCCAGAACTTCGTCCGCACGAGCATGCCTGGCTCGGCGATGGCCAGTTTCAAGCCCTCATAGGTACTGCCAGAACTCGATGCTGTGCTCCAGCGCTACCGTATCCGGATTCGTTTCAAGCCCTCATAGGTACTGCCAGAACTCGAGTTGCGCGAGGTCGCTGGCGTCGAACGAGAGTTTCAAGCCCTCATAGGTACTGCCAGAACTCGCACTCCGCGCCCGCATCCGCGAGGCCTTCACGTGTTTCAAGCCCTCATAGGTACTGCCAGAACTCTGGGACGAAATCAAGACGTCGGTCGGCGAGAAGATGTTTCAAGCCCTCATAGGTACTGCCAGAACCCAGAGCCTCGGCCTAGAGACGAGCGTGTCGCGTGTTAAGGATAACGCCGGAAGTGGGGAGTGACAAGGGGGTGGGTACATCCAAGGTGGCGTGATTGTGGGCAGGTGCGCGGGCGCGGGAATTCGTCGACCCCCTGGGTTTTTAGCGCTACCGGGGGTCGACGATGCGGTGACTCTGGTCCCGAGAAGGGGTCGCAGTGGGATGGAGCAGCAGCCACTACCAGAGCGGCCAGTGGTGTGGGGAGACCTTCCTTTTCCGAAGGTGAGGTGTCAGAATTCCCGTCGTGACGAGCCGACCCGCGTGGTTGCTCCCTGAGCTGCTTTTTCAGTGGATGAGCGAATCCGGCCTGTCACAGCCGGTACGAACCGCGATCGGCGTGGACAAGGGGTGTCTCCTCCGAGGATTCGTCTACCACCCAGCATCAGGCACGAAGAGGAAACGTTTTGCTCCCGACTCACCGCAGTGCGGAGGCGGCGAAACCGCACCGGGGCTGAGTCTTGGCGGGGGCGCTGTCGCCTCAGTACTGCGGAAGGTTCGGCGGCTCCGTCTCTCGGGCTTTGGTCTCCGGCGCAAGATCTCGCGGTCGCGCAGTTTGCGAGCCGGGCATCTCCTGAAGCCGGAGAGGAGTCTCCGGGAGGAAGTTCTCACACGCGCTCAATCGCGCCGCTCCATTCCTGCCTTCGAACGACGATCTTTGCTGTCCGTTCCGTCGATCTCGTTTTTGGTGAACAGAAGGTATTGTTCTGGGGGAGGGGAAAACGCGTTCAACGGGAACTATCTGGTTCCCGTCGACCTGGACAATCGGGTTCCCTGACGCTCGCTTTGTGGGCCGAGACGGTGGTGTCTGCCCTTGTCTCAACCAGAGGTTCCGCATTCCCGAGTGCGCGAACAACCGTCTTCCACGTGGGTAACTCGGCAACGGTGAACTCTGGCCGTTGACGGCGAGCGCTACCGACCGTGCAGCTGGCAACTCAGCAGACGTGAGCTCCTGCCTGTATCCGTGCTGGTCGGACATTGCTTGACACGCGTCTTTCCGGAAGAGCTGGCATGGCACGACATCGCCAGTTGGTCTGCATGACGGCGAAAACTGTGCCGCACTGACAGAGTGGAGCGCGGGCTGGCCCTGGGAGCATATCACGAACAAGCCCCATGCTTGGCGCCACATCAATGAGATGGACTTGAGTGTTGCTCGGGCACAAGTCCCCCGGGAAAAGTGCAGCGCCCTGTCCAACGCAGTCATCCCCAACACGTCCGTGTCATAGTGGAGGACCCGCTTCTCCGGGCGCAGCGGGGGACACTCGGTGCGGATTGAAAGACACACCGGCAGGTTGTCGCACCGCCAGGGAGTATTCGATATCACGGGGCGCAGAGACAGCGATGGGCCGGTTGCGTAGTCGTGGATACCTGCGTTTGCCCTTGTGTGCCACAGCTGGGGTGCACGTATCTCCTTACCGGAGACAGGGAATCTGACCGTGTCGCGAGTGCTCTGGATCCCGTTGGTGCCAGGTACGATGGACGACGACCGGTCGTTACGGGGCCCTCGGTTGTGTAATGGTATTCCTCGTCGTCCAGACGTCCCTCCGTGTCGAGACAGGGCGAGCCTGTCGTGAGCATGCTTCTCCCGCTCCGGCGCAGAGAGGAGTCGGCGAGTGGCTTCTGCTGGCCGACTGTGCAGACGATGTGGAGCAGGGCAGCGGAAGACGAGGGTCTGCGGAGTGCAGTCAGGGGTGCTGGTGTGTGGCCTGGCGTGCCAATCGTTCCGGGATCGGGGTAGCCTGCCGTGTAGTAGGTCGTCCGGTCTATTCGGCCGGTGTCACTGGCCTGGACTGGTGTCCGGCAAGGCTGCTATACTGTGGCTACGGGCTTCACGCTCGAGCGTCTGCTTGTCACGCCAGAGCGTGGTGCGCGGAGAGGTGGCCGAGTGGTTGAAGGCGGCCGTCTTGAAAACGGCAAGGCGATGAGCCTCGGGGGTTCGAATCCCTCCCTCTCCGCCGGAAGTCCGTTCCTTGGGAAGGTGCCTGAGAGGTCGAAAGGGGTCGCCTGCTAAGCGATTGGGGCGAGCAAAACTCGCCCCCGTGGGTTCGAATCCCACCCTTCCCGCCAAGGGTTGTCAGCCGCGGGTAACACGGAACCCCTGCTGGTCGGGTGATCCAGCAGGGGTTGATTTCGCTAGACTCATTGTGCCGCGTGAGGCGACCCCTCACCGACAAGGTTCCCGCACTGTTCCACTCGTGGCCAGGGCACTCGTCTCCAACGGTGCCACAGCCTTCCCCTGCTCGTGCAGCGCTCAGGGAATCCCTATGACGTCTTTCCGTGTTCCCAGTTTTTTTCAAGCAGGACGACTGGTGACTGGTCTTCGCCTCTGCCCTGCTTCACCGGATCACCGCTGGAGAACGATAACCGGCGACACAGAGCGTCCGCCTGGCTGGTTCATCAGGGCCCAATGATCATTCCTGGGGAAAGTCGAGCGCCATCGCCGCGCACTCGGTATGGTTGCGGACCTCGCTGTTCCTCCACCTTGGCCGATCGTTGCTGGAGGCTGGGCACTCAACTCCGCGAGCCGTGCCGCGCGATGAGGAAGATAGTCCTCAAGGTCGGATGAGCTTCCGGGAGCGAAGATGGTCTGACTGGGCTATATCGGCTGCTCGGATTCCAACAGATCATGGCGCCGGTGGGCAGCCGTGGCCATTTCGAGTGTGCTGATACCTCGGTCAGAACCCCGTTGCAGTCGCTTGAGACGATCAGCCGAGGCTTTACGAGTCAACTGCCGAAGGAGCGCTTGGAGGGCCAGCTTTTGAAGCCAACGCTTTCTCGCGGGTTCTGCGCTGACCAGTCTGCCGGCTGCCAGAGCCGGATCCACAGGGCTCGCAGTATGGTGTCTGTCAGGCGTTTCCTGCTTGGGTGACGTCCTCATGGAGAGCGCACCAGGTTGGAAAGGAATCGTGCTGAACAGTGATGTGCGGATGGTGCACGCATTGTGCGGGTTGTCACCAGAACACCGCTCGCGTCTCCTCCCACTCACGTCCGCTGCCCCATCGCTCGCCAGGCGGTGAGTGATAGGGGTACGCAGCAAGAGGTACGTGCGTGAGTGCCGTGTCTCGTAGGCTACCTACTACCGCCGGATCGCGTTGCTGGCGTGGTGCGCAGTTGCTTAGTCGTCGCGGTCTCCTGAGACGCGGGAGATGCCCACGCCATCCGTCACGAGCCGGCGGCCGCAGCAAGTACGGCAGCTGCTCCGGAGCCTCGCTGCTCTTTTGTGCTGCGCGCGGAGATCTGCAGCACCGCACGGAGGTCAGGCGACCGCCGTCACGTTTTGCTGTGCGCGTGGGGAGGGGACTTGCGAGAAGCTGTGGTTCAACGGGAACACCAGTGTTCCCACCGACCGAGGAGACTAGAAAGCGAAGGAAGCTCTTGACAGAGAATCAGTCGGGCGGTTATGGTTAGCGAGAACAGCAATGCGATTGGGTAGGTGAGACAGTGCGTCTAGAGATCCGGCTGGAGCCGGACCGCTTGGGGCTCCTCCCGCTGCATTACCGTGAAGCGCTGCAGGCGATGATCTACCGGCACTTGCCGCGGGAGATTGGTCAGCCGTTGCACGATGGTGCCTACTGGCCAGGTGAACGGCCGCTGAAGCTGTTTGTGTTCTCGCAGCTGCATGGGGAGGTGCGGTATCGGCCGGGTGAAGGGGTAGAGGTAACGGGGCCGGTCTGGTTCCGCTTTGCATCGCCGGAGCGGGATCTGGCGCTGGGGCTGGCGGCGGGCTTGTTGGGGTTTGGCCGGGTGCGCATTGCGACGTTGGAGTTTGCGGTGCGGGAGATTGCCACGCTGGCGTTGCCGCCGCTGGAGGAGCGGCTCGTGGTACGGGCCCTTTCGCCGATCACGGTGTATCGGACGCTGGAGATCGAGGGGAAGCGTCGCACGCAGTACTACAACCCGCTGAACGAGGAGTTTGGCGAGCTGGTGGTGGCGAACCTGCAGCGGAAGGCGCGGGTGCTGGGGATGGAGAACGGCGGGGGTGGTGCGGTACGGATCCGGCCGCTGGCGGTCCATCCCCGAGGGAAACGACTGGAGCGGTACAAAGAGACCTGGATTGAGGGCTGGGTAGGGCGGTTTCTCTTGGAGGGGCCGCCGGAGTATCTCCGGCTAGCCCTCGAAGCCGGCCTCGGTGCGAAAAACAGTCAAGGCTTTGGGTATGTGGAGGAGGTGAGAGCAAGCGCGGAGACACAGGCCAGCCCGCAGGAGGCAGGTGAGCGATGAGTGGAGTGCATTGGACTGGGCAGCCATTCGTTGATGCCGGGTTGGCAGCACTTGCTGCTGTGGCCAAGGTGAACCGGCTTGAGGACCTTGACGAGGGGCACCTGAAGGTTGCTTGTCGTGAACTCGAGCGGATCATGACCAGCGATCAGGCGCTCGGCCTGAACCTCGACCGCGCCTTCGCGAAGAGCTCACTGTCCCAGGTATTCCCGAACAGCGAGCTTGTCAACCCGTCGAACTGGAAGAATGGACCTGATGGTGTCCGCCGAAAGTATCGGGATGCGTTGGATCAGGACCTCAAACGTGCTATTGCCGCAGTGCGTGACCAAAGCGCTTCCCTACAGCGATGCGTTGTTTGTGGCGATCTTCGCCCCGCGGAGACCTTCTCCCCTCTTCGGCGGGATCGGTTACCGTTGACGTCTGGTGCCGTCAATTTCTATCCAGGGCTGGCATTTGGCGTTGAACTCTGTGGGCTCTGCACGCTGGCCCTGCGTTTTCTCCCGCTATCGGTGCTGCGTGCCGGCGAAGGGGGACGGATCTGGTTTCTTCATTGTCAAGAACTGACTGTGAGCGGGAAAATCGCCGAGCAATACGGGTGGCAGCACTTCAACAAGCAAATCAGTGCGGGGCAAGCTCTCGACTTTTACGGTGAGTGGCGGAGTGCTGGGGTCGAAGGTGCCGTTGTGCGCCTCCTGTTTCAGCTCTTGCGACAGTTCCCGAACCAGCTGCGAGCTATTTATGAGCTCGGCATTCCAGCGATCGCGTATGTCTTCAGCAATGATAATCGTGGTGGCTATGTCGATGCTCTTCCCATCCCTGCAACACTCCTGGACTTTTTGCAAAGTCTACTCCTGGAGTCGAAGCAGGCATTTCAAGACTTCGAGCATCAACTACTCGACCTTCCTCCCGATCTCGATAAGCGGAAGGCTGATGCTCGAAGAGGCTTTGTCCAGAACATTGCACAGCGCATGCTCCGTGCGGAACCGCTGCTTTCTCAGTGCCTCGTCTCTACCGGCGATGAGGGGAAGCAGCTGCTCGGGGGCTGGATCGGTCACCGCCTTTATCTTCTGGAGGTTTACGGTATGGCTCCAACGACGTTGGCCATTCTCGAACGGCTCGGGATCACGCTCGCCCAGCACGATGACGCGAAGAAGTGGCTGGGTCGCTTGGAACGAGCCCGCCTGAACGAGTTGCGGGCGATCCTGCTCGACATGGTGCGAGCGCAGTTCTTGACTGCGCGCGAGCTCGCCGCAGTTGTTCCACCGAATGAACCGTGGGCGGCTGGCCTTGCCCGCGATGTGGTACTCGCAGTTGCTTACGAGTGGCAGCGTTATCAAGCCAATGGGGCGGAGTTTCCGCGGCTCTTGGAAATGCCCCAATACCTGGAAACCGACGGCGTGATCCAGCGACTGGAGAGACTGGCCGAGCAGCTTCGCCGTGGTCTTCAGAACCCGAAGGCGTGGCTTGCTGACCTGAGTACAGCTCGAACGGTGGCTCAGATTCGAGGTGTCTATCTCCGCGCGGTGCGCCAAGGAGCGTTGAGTGCGAGTGACTTTCTCTTTCTCGTTCCCTTCGGTGAGGTGAGCCGCGTCTGGCAGTTGCGCGACTACCTCCTTGCGTTTCTCTTTGAGCAGGCCCGGGATGAACTTCCGCCCGATCTTGAAGTTGTGGAGGGAGAGGAGGCGACTGTCGCTTTGACAGGCATAGAGGAATCGGCATCACTGAGCCAGTAGTCGAATTGGGAGTCTGGGCGGACAAGGGTCGATTGGAGGAGTTGGAATGGAGCGACGAGTGGCCTATCCCATCGTGACTGGAGCGGTGCTGATCGAAGCCAACGGCGCGGCGCTCAACAACGCTGGTCAGGACGAAGGACGACGGACCGATAACACGATCGCGGTGAAGCAGATTCAAATTGGGCGCCTCCGTTACCCCTATGTATCCGGGCAGGCCTGGCGCCGCTGGTGGCGGGAGGTGCTCTACAGCGACTTTGGCTGGACGCCAAGCCCAATTACACGGGAAGCGAAAAGCGCTTATACGCAGGGGAACCCTGTCGAGTTCGCAGAAGACGACCTTTTCGGGTACATGGCTGCGCGAAAGCGCGGCGGCGGATCCGATACCTATCGCCGGATTTCTCCGCTGCGTGCGAGCCTGCTAATCTCTGTCTTTCCAAATGTGATTGTCGATGATTTCGGTCACTTCTCGCGCAATCTTCCTGCAGGGAGTGACATCATCCCGTTCGAATCACAGCTCTATTCAACTTATCTCCAAGGTGCTTTTACGATTGCCTTGAATGAAGTGGGTCGATTTGCTGTTGGTGCCATGGCTGATATTGCGGAGGACCTGGCCAAGGGACACAATGGTCTTGAGCCTGGTCCCAATGATGGCAATGGTCGGGCGACTTACCTACTACCACGCGGCGAGCGGGTGCGGCGTGTGCAAGATCTCCTCCGGGCGCTTGGCCGGCTCCGCGGTGGTGCTCGTCTCGCTCGCAACCTTTCTGATGTGACCCCTGTTGCGCTGGTGGTGGGTTTTGTCGATGGCGGTAATGCTCCTTTCCAGAATCTGTTTATGCCTGACTCACTAGCCAGCGAACAGCTGCTGTTCAACCTGGAGCGGTTCCGCTCTGTGTTGAGTGACTACAAGGATCGATTACTGCCGCTCAATGGCGGCCGCTCAGTTCTCGTCGGTTTCCGACCAACCATTCTTGCGAATGAAGAGGAGGTGCGCCGAGCCCTTCAGTCAGGTGAGGAGCCGTTCGATTGTGTGGAACTTCTCGACTCGCCTGGCGCAGTGTTGGAGAAGGCTGCACAGCTGGTCGAAATGGCTTTCATGCGCGTGGCGTAACGCAAAGGTGATGGGTTTGTGATGAGCCGCGGAGCACTGCGATCGATTCGTATCCGGCTGAGGGCGTACACAGCGTCGTTCCGCGCACCGAGCTTTGTGGCCTACCAGCTGTCCCTTCCCGTACCGCCGCTTGCCACGATCTTTGGGCTGCTATCTGCAGTAGCGGGGCGTTGGATCCTTCCAAATGAGGTTCCCTGGCTTGCTTACTGTTGTACATATGATGCCCGTGTCAAAGATCTCGAAGCAATTTACGGCGTCGAGCGAAGGAAACCTGAGGATACTCCTCGCTACTCGGAGCGCAATATTGTCTGGCGCGAGTTTTTGGTTCACCCGGAGTTAACGCTCTTTCTGCCGGTCGAATGGCAAGAGCCATTCCGCCGACCTCGGTATCCGCTTGTGCTTGGTCGCAGTCAGGACTTGGCGTCAACCGAAGAGATGACAGAAACAATACTGGATCCCGTTGAGGAGGGGCAGCTCTTCGGTGTTCTTCTTCCCGTCCGCCTCATTGCGCAAAATGGCGTGACCGCTGTCCTGCATAATCTGCCGATTGCCTTCACGGCTGACCCTGACCGACAGCCTGTGCGGGTTGAAATGTTTGGGATCATTGATGGGCAACGCACACAGCGTCGGCCCTCGACTGCCAACATTCGTCAGGCAGATGGTTGGCTAATGCGTGACCGAGAAACGGGTATCGTCGTTCCTCTCTATCGGCAGGAGTGGCTACTGCATGGTGACCGCTGAACCACTTGCCAAGTCCGACCCTCCGCTGACCCTTCGCGATCACACTCTCGAAGTTGTTCGGTACGTTGAGTCGGTCATCCACGCTTATCAGCCCATTTGGGTAGCTCTGCTTGGCCCCCAAGGAGCGGAAACGCTTGCGACAGCGCTTTGCCTTGCAGCCGCTGCCCACGATCTTGGCAAGGCCGCAACCGGATTCCAGCGATCACTGACCGACCACTCATTCCGGTGGCAGTTTCGCCACGAGGTTCTTTCGACTGCCCTCTTGCTCGCTACAGAAACCACAAATCACGTCGTAAGGAGGCTCGCCAGTGCTGCGGTGCTCACACACCACCGCGACCTGACTGATTCCCAGTTGCAGGGAAACTGTGGACTACCTGTCATTTTGAAGCCAGAGTTTCTCGCCAAAGCCCGCGAGCAGTTTCGTCAGCGGGTAGAGGAGCTAGCAACGTTCTGGGAGTGGATTCAGAGGTTTTGGTCTTGTGTCCCTCTCTTGGCTGAGTACCGGCTCCCGGAGCATTGGTCAGCCATTGAGCCTCCAGCAGCCTTTCTGCGCGAACTTCTCAGCGAATGTCAGGATCTGCACGCATTCCGCTCTCGTGATGGGCTGCTCTTCACACTCGTGCGTGGCTGGTTACTAGCGGCGGACCATGCGGCGAGCGCAGGGGTGCCAGCGCTTAAGACAACATTGCCGATAGAGTGGGAACACCATTACCGGCATCGTTTTTCGTCTTCGCCAGCTTTGCAGAACTCCGGCCTGCGGGCCTTCCAGCGGGCTCTCGGCGAACATACTGGCAGCGCGGTGCTGATTGCTCCGACCGGTGCTGGAAAGACACACGCTGCACTTCGTTGGATTGCTCGCAACCGCCGAGCGGGTGAGCGCGTGTTTTACATCCTCCCTTACCAGGCGAGTATCGAGGCAATGGGGCGAACGCTTGGTGAGGTATTTGGACGGGATATCGTTGGAGTCTTACACGCCCGTGCACTTGAAGTGGCCTTTCAACGCTATTTCAGCAGTGAGGATGACTACGCTACGGCGTATCAGGCTGCTCGGGAAGATAGCGAGCTGAACCGACTGGTGCATAAGCCAATCAAAGTAACGACTCCCTTTCAGTTAATCAAATGGCTGTTCGGGATTAAACGCTACGAGCTCGGTCTCGCCGAACTGACTGGAGCGCTCGTCGTCTTTGATGAAATCCACGCCTACGATGCGCATGTCACTGCTTTGCTGCTGGAACTCGTACGGGTACTCCGTGAGCTTGATGGTCGTTGCCTCTTTATGTCTGCAACATTCCCAGCCTTCCTCCGTGAGGAAATCGAGCGTGCCTGGGGAGCGCCTTTACCATTGTTCCGCCTTCAGTCCCCTCCAGCGCGCGACGAGTGGGCCTCCGCCTTTCTCACCACTGCGCGCCACGAACTCTGCTGGCACGATGATCCGCTGGAGGATCTTGTTGGCAGCGTCGTGTCCTCGGTGGAAAGCGGGAGACGCGTTTTGGTTGTTGCGAACCGAGTGCAACAGGCACAGACACTTTACAAAGCGCTTCGGGAACGACTGGGCTCAGGCGTGCACCTCCTGCATGCACGCCTCACGAGGCGTGACCGTGTCGAGCGCGAGCAAAAAATCTTGGCGGCACTACGAGGAGAGCTTCCTCTCGATTTACGTGTCCTTGTCTCCACCCAGGTTGTTGAGGTGTCCCTCGATGTGAGCTTCGATACCATGCTGACCGAAATTGCTCCCGTCGATGACCTCCTTCAGCGTCTGGGACGCGTCAACCGGTATAACGAGCACAAGCGGCCGGTTCCGGTGCTGATCAGTCGCCAGTTCGATCCAATCATTCAGCATGTGTACGACATCGAGCGCCTACAGCTGACAGCCCAGACTGCACCACCGAATGGAACACGCCTCAACGCCATCGATGCTGAGGAGTGGGTTGAGGCGGTCTATCACGACGGCTGGACAACCAATGAGGGGAAACGGTTCGAGCAAGCCCTGGCATCTTTCCGTAGTGTCATCGAGGGCTTGCGGCCGCTTCAAACTATCGAGACAGCATATGAGGAGTTCTATCAGTTATTTCAGGGTGTTGAGGTGCTCCCCGAAGTATTTCGGGAGGAATATACGCGCCATAGTGTGGAGAAACGTACGTTACTTGCAAACCAGTTGCTTGTTCCACTGCCACTGGGCACATTCTGGAAGTTGCATCGTGCCAATCGAATCTCACAACTGAAAGATGGAACGTTGGTGGCTGCTGTCAGCTACGATCCAGAACTTGGACTCTTGCCTGACGCTGCGTCTCCGGATTTCCTGGCGATCTAACTGCGGTGCGGCTATGGAAGGTATTGTCACCGGAACACTGATGTCCTATGTCGGGATCTGCAACCGAAAGATTTGGCTCGCCGGTCACGCCATCGAGGGATACCACGACCACGAGCTCCTGGCGTTGGGACGGTTGCTCGCGGAGTCAGCGTATCCCCGCGAACGCAAGGAGCTCTCTCTCCCTGGCATGAAGGTCGACGTGCTCCGACGCCGCCCTGCCGATGCGGACGAGGACGAAGCGCTCGTCATCGGTGAGGTGAAGCGCTCGCCACGCGCCCAACATGCACAGCGACTCCAGCTCGGCTATTACCTCCTCCGGCTCCGTGAGGCTGGCCTCCACGTCCGCGGCGAGCTGCGCTACCCCGAGCAGCGTCGTGTCGAGCCAGTCGAGCTCACCCCCGAACTGGAAGCTGAGGTGCGCCAGGCGATTGCCCAAGTCCAGGCCCTCCTGGCCCAGCCCACTCCCCCACCTCCCGCTCGTATCCCTGCCTGCACGCACTGCGCTTACTATGAGTTCTGTTGGATCGCCGAAGAGCCGATCCCTCCCTCGGCCAGGATGGAGCGCCGCTCAGCACGCACTACACGGACGAGGGAGCAGAAACGATGAAGCCTGTCTACGTCTTTTCCTCCGGCCGACTCTCTCGTCATCAGAACACGATTGTGCTCGAGACCGACGAAGGGAAACGCTTCCTTCCTATCGAACAGGTCAGCGAACTCTATATCTTCGGCGAGGTTGACCTCAATAAGCGCTTCCTCGAGTTCGTCGCGCGCGAGGGAATCCTCCTCCACTTCTTCAACCGCTACGGCTACTACACCGGAACGTTTTACCCACGCGAATACCTCTCCAGCGGCGCACTTCTCCTCCGCCAGGTCGAACACTATCTGGATAGCACTCGTCGCCTCACTCTTGCCCGCGCCTTCGTCCGCGGCGCACTCCGCAATATCCGGACTGTGATGCTGTACTACCGACGGCGCAATGTCGATACCCAGGATGCACTGGATATCGTCGAACGAGCGCTCGTCGACCTGGAGCAGGCCGACTCACCTGCTGCCCTGATGGCCGTTGAAGGTCATGCCCGCGAGGCGTACTATGCTGTCTGGCCGAGTATTATCGACGCCGAGTTCCCCTTCGGCCCACGCACCCGTCGGCCACCTCGCGACGAGACAAATGCCCTGATCTCGTTCGGGAACTCTCTCCTCTATACCGCGGTCCTCGCCCAGATCTATCAGACACACCTCGATCCACGGATCGGCTACCTCCACGAAACCAACTTCCGCCGGCATACGCTGAATCTGGACGTGGCCGAGGTCTTTAAGCCAGTCCTGGTCGATCGGCTGATCTTCCGCCTGGTCAACCGTGGGCAGCTCCAGCGACGTCACTTTGTGACTGGTGCGGAAGGTGTCTTTCTCGATGACGACGGCCGAAAGCTGGTTGTGGAGGCCTGGGAGCAAACCTTGCAGGAAACGTATCGCCACCCAGTGCTCAATCGCTCGGTCTCCTACCGCACTACCTTGCGACTCGAACTTTATAAGATCGAAAAACATCTGCTCGGTGAGCAGTCGTACGTGCCGTTTGCCCTCCGCGGGTAGCATCCGCATCCCCGGTTTCTCTCCACTCAGTATCCTCAAAAATTGAAGACAGTACCTGAAGTGTCGATGAGGAGGCGAGAACGGGCATGTACGTTATCGTCGCCTATGACGTGGGGGTGGAGCGTGTGGCCCGGGTACTCAAAATTTGCCGAAAGTACCTCACCTGGGTACAGAACTCCCTGCTCGAGGGTGAACTCACCCCGGCTCAGCTGCGTCGCTTGCAACAGGAGCTGGAACGCGCGATCGATCTGGAATCTGACACCGTTCAGTTCTACATTCTCCCACAGGCCTCAGTAGCCAAGCGTTTCACCCTGGGGATCGTCAAGAATGAACCATCACAGTTAATCTGAACTGATCGTCTTCAATAAAGTCCGCTGTGCAGTGCGTGGCAGAGCGAGTAGCGATTGCAGAATAGTGCATCAGGACTGCTCGAAGACTTGCCGGAAACGCTAGGTTTCAGCTTCTCCGCGCTGGTCTGATACCACGCTCTCTCCTGCTCCCGAATCTCCATTGCACTCGTGCAATCGTCGAGCGATCGGAGCGACTAACTGAGTTCTCGAGCCACCTCACTCGAGCGAAGAGGTTGCGCTTGCGCTCCCTCTGTTGGTGACTCCGGATCGCGGATTGTCTGGTCGCGACGCTCACCCCGCCTGTCTCACCAGAGAGCGCTCACCGAACAGAGCTGCAATCCGCTGAGTCTTGGGCATAGCCCGTTCCCGTGACGCATCGTGCTCCAGGTTGGGAGCAATGTTCGTTTCTCCTCCCGCGTTGCCTGCTGCCCCAGATATGGTGGGCGTACCCTCGACAGCGGAGCACCAACCCAAACACACAGTCGGCTGCCTGAGCACCTCCGGTGAGTATGCCCTTCTTGCCGAGACATCAGCTTTTCGTCGGCTCCGGAATCGACATGGGCACCGGAGGATCTTTGCCTGACCACCGGTTGGCAGGCACGATTCACGAGTCGCTCAGGGGGCCGGATCTGTCTCAGCCAGCCTGTTGTGCCTCCGCCATGGCCCGGCCAAAGGCGGCCCAGAAGGGATCAACGCGCGGATGTTCCAGCCGCTGTTCGCGCCCCTCTACCACCAGCGTCAGCCCACGCTCGGGCGGGACTACCTCGCCCACAATGCTCGCGGCAATCCCCTTGGTCGCGAGTGCAGCCAACAAGGCTTCTGCCTTGTGTGGACGCACTGTGATGATCAATGTCCCCTCGCTGATCGCCGCATACGGATTCATCCCAAACAGCTCACAGATCTTCGCGACGTCCTCCCGCAGGATGATCCGCTCCTGCTCGATCCGCATCCCGACACCAGATGCCTCGGCTACCTCCACCAGCCCCCCAAAGACGCCACACTCCGTGGCATCGTGCATCGCGGTCACCCCGTCATCACGAACTCCGACACTCACCGCCGTCAGCGCATCTTCCACCACCGTCATTTGCCAAAAGAGTTCCTGTGCCCGCTCCGCAAATTCCCGACCGTACGCCGCTGCGATCCGCTCCGGAAAGCTCACCGCAAACAGTCCCGCAGCCTCAATCGCCGCTCCCTTGGTCACAACGACCAAGTCTCCAACTCGCGCCATCTTCGGGGTGACATAGCGGTCCGCCGGCCCGATCGCCAGCACCGCCGCGCCACCGACCATGGGATAGTTGCACCCTTCGTACCGTGCCGTGTGTCCAGCAACGATGGCAATCCCTAGTTCAGCACAGACCCGGTGCATCGTCGTCCAGAGCAGCGCGAGCTCCTCGGCGGTGATTTCCAGCGGCAGATTGAGGTCGATCGCCATGTAGGTCGGACGCAGCCCACTCGTGGCCGCGTCTGAAGCCAGGATATGAATGGCAAACCAGGCTGCCCGCTCCCAACCGTAGGCCGGAACCACAAACACTGGGTCGGTGGTCACGGCCATCACCAGCCCGTTCCCAAGGTCGACAATGCCAACATCGACCCCGTGCTGAGGCGGCACGAGCACCTGTGGTGAGGGAGCACCCAGATTGGGCAAGATGATCTGGTCAAACACCTCACGCGAGATCTTGCCAAGCGTCGGAAGTTCGAGTTCCATCCGTCCTCCTCCTTCCCCTGGCCTATTCCATGATGGCAGAGACACCCTGGCCACGGAAGGCCGAGGCCTCTTCTCCGCGACAATACGTTCCGCTCGTCGAGCAACGCTGCCACGGTGCCAGCGCACCCTATCCCCGTACTCGAGGGAAAGCGGGTGGCCCCGCAAGCTGCCACGGTCGTTTTCGGCGAGCTGATTAGCCGAGAGGCGCGACGCGAGGCGAGCGAGCAGATGCCGGCTGAGACCTCCATGTGCCTCTCGGGAGAGGTTGTCCTCCCCTCCGCTAAGTCTCTGCCTGGTGGCAGCAACTGTACCGTGCTGCCCACTTGCCTGACAGCTGGCAAGGAGACAATGAGACATGGCAGCCTCCTGAGCCGTTCTCCTGGAGAGCGTGTACCGCTCAAGAAACAAAGAAGCCTGCGCTGGAAGCACCCATGTGGCTGCCCAGCGCAGGCGACCTGAGGAAGCGTCGTTGGTTCACCTGTCAGGCGACGGTATCAGCGCGGGGATGTGTCTTTCGCTGGTCACTCTTCGCAACGACGGTCTGCTGCCCCATCGCGTTGCCTCTGCGCTGACGACGAGTTGTCTCGCGGCGTGCCCGCCAAACCGACCACCGCGCATCGGCTATGCGGCATGATCTGGACTGCTGCATGCGCGGTGGCGAGGAAACTGCCTTACGCCGTTGACTGCAGGCTGGCTGCGGGCGTGGCCAGGCTGCAGAACCAGCGGTGAAAGCGAGGATCGTCGGTGAGTTCTGGATGGAAGGCGGTGCCGATCAGCTGTCCCTGCCGCACCGCGACTGGTGTTCCATCCGGAAGACGCGCCAGCACGTCCACCGTCGGGCCAACACTCTCCACCACCGGTGCGCGGATGAAGACGGCCCGCAGGGGTGGGAGACCGAGCGGTTCAACCACGAGGTCACACTCGAAACTCTCGCGCTGGGAGCCAAACGCGTTACGGCGGATAACGACGTCCAGCAGCCCAAGCAGCGGCTGGTAGCGCGCTCGTGTCTCGGCTACCACCTCCCGAGCAAGCAGAATCAGGCCCGCACAAGTGCCCCAAATTGGTCGACCCGCTTGAGCAAAGGCGCGGATCGGTTCAACGAGCTCGAACCGCTCCAGCAGCCGACCAATGGTGGTGCTCTCGCCTCCCGGGATGATCAGGCCGGCAATCCCTTCCAGATCCGCCGGTCGGCGCACTTCACGTCCTTCAACACCGATGCGCTGGAGCGCCTGAAGATGTTCGGCAAAGTCTCCCTGCAGTGCCAAGACACCAATGACGAGCGGCATGCATCCCCCCTCACCAGCCGCGTGGTGCTAAGCGCTGCTCGGGAGCGAGTGTTGCCAAATCGATCCCTGGCATCGCCTCACCAAGGCCGCGCGATACTCGCGCCAGTACCTCGGGATCCCGGTAGTGGGTGACTGCTTCGACGATCGCTTTCGCGCGGGCAAAGGGGTTCTCCGACTTGAAGATCCCTGAGCCGACAAACACTCCCTCCGCACCGAGCTGCATCACCAGCGCTGCGTCGGCTGGCGTGGCAACACCGCCGGCGCAGAAGAGGACAACGGGCAACCGTCCCTGTTCGGCGACCTCCCGAACGAGCTCGTAAGGTGCACCCAGCTCTTTGGCCGCCGTCACGAGTTCCTCGCGGGGCAGCGCAGCCAGCCGCCGAATCCCGTCAAGGATGTCCCGCAAGTGACGCACCGCCTCGACGATGTTGCCTGTGCCTGCCTCTCCCTTGCTGCGGATCATCGCCGCTCCCTCGGCAATGCGGCGGAGTGCTTCACCAAGATCGCGAGCGCCACAGACAAAGGGAACGCGGAAGGCATGCTTGTCGATGTGGTAGCGGTCATCGGCTGGCGTCAGCACCTCACTCTCGTCGATGAAGTCGACGCCAAGGGCTTCCAGGATCTGCGCCTCGACAAAGTGGCCGATCCGCACCTTGGCCATGACGGGGATCGTCACGGCCTCCTTAATGCGCAGGATTCGATCAGGATCGGCCATCCGGGCCACACCGCCCTCACGCCGAATGTCGGCTGGCACCCGCTCGAGCGCCATAACCGCGACAGCTCCCGCTTCCTCGGCAATCTGGGCTTGCTCGGGGGTCACGACGTCCATGATCACGCCCCCCTTGAGCATCTGGGCTAGCCCAACCTTGGTCCGCCAGGTCGCCTGCTGGATGTCACCGTTCGGGATTGCCATCAGCTACCTCCTTCCCTCATTACCGCTGGGAACTACACGATCGGTGTACTCGCCCGCTGGCGCACCTCATGGGCAGCCTGCAGAGCCGTCAGTGCTGCCGCAAGACGGCGTACTCCTTCGACCATCGTCGCTGGTGCCGGGTAGGTGAAGTTGAGGCGCAGGAAGGCGCGACCGGTGGTGGGGTCGGGGAAGAAGCTCTCACCTGGTGTAAAGGCCACGCCACGCTGGGCAGCTTCCGGCAAGAGGTCTCGGGCACGCAGCCCTTCCGCCAGCTCGCACCAGAGGTAGAGCCCGCCACCTGGCACGCGGAAACGCAGCGCGGTGCCGAGTTCGGCACGGAGCGCAGCGACAAGGATGTCGCGACGCTCCCGATAGGCAGCGCGCAGTGTCTCGAGGTGGGGGAGTAGGAGACCCCGCTCGATGAATGCCCACACCGCCCACTGCATGAGCGGATTGGTGTCCAGATCGACCAGCTGCTTGACCAGAGCTAGCTGGTGGATGACTGGCCAGGGGCCGATGACCCAACCAATCCGAAAACCTGGGAACAAGATCTTGGAGACGGTGGTCAGGGAGATCACAACGCCGGCGTCGTCAAGGGCGGCGAGCGGAGGCGCCGGCGGTGCCTCATACCAGAGCTCGCGGTACGGGTCGTCCTCGATCACCGGGATACCGGCACGTGCGGCCAGTTCCAGGAGTCGCTGGCGGCGGTCGAGTGAGAGTGTGGCGCCGGAGGGGTTCTGGAATGTCGGCAGCGTGTAGATGAGCTTGGGGCGGCGGTGCTCCAGAGCCTGCTCCAGCACGCTAACCCGCATGCCATGGTCGTCGACTGGCACCGGGAGGAGGCGAGCTCCCACTGCACGAAACACCTGCAGTGCCCCGACATAGGTCGGCGCCTCGACCGCGACGAGGTCTCCAGGTTCCAGCAAGGCGCGAGCAATAAGGTACAACCCCTGCTGCGAGCCGGAGACAACGAGGACCTGGTCGGGACTGCAGCGGATCCCCCAACGCTGGGACCAGGAAGCAATCGCCTCGCGGAGCGGGGGATAGCCCTCACTCGGGCAGTACTGGAGAAGGCGCGGTCCTTCGCGGTGCAGCGCCTCGTCGAGGAGCTGTCGGACAACACCGATCGGATAGAGTTCAGGAGCTGGGAGTCCCGTGGCAAAGCTGATCACGTCGGAGCGAGAGGAGGCAAGTGCCGCGTCTTCCAGTGCTGGGTCGTAGAGAAGTGAGGCGAGTGGAGCAAAGAGCTGTGGCCACGGGACACCGCCCGCGGGTCGCTCGGGCGCTGCTGGCCGGCGGTGATCGATGACCACTGTGCCACGCCCCACATGCCCAGAAATGAGCCCCTCTGCGGCGAGCTCTCGGTAGGCACTCACCACCGTACTCCGGTTGACACCAAGCATGGCGGCGAGGCGTCGTTCTGGAGGAAGACGCGTGCCAGGCGGGAGTTCGCCACTCAAGATACGGCGGCGCAGCTGTTGGGCCAACTGGCGGTAGAGTGGCGTCCGAGTTGTACGGTCGAGTTGAATCTGCATCGTCTTCTCCCCTGCTCGACCTCATCAAAAACTACGACCACCATCAGCGGGTGCCAACAACCATTGTATCGTTGCTGGACCAGCCAAACCGTCCACTCTGCGTCATTGGATGGTTTTGCGGGTGTCGTTTTGGGTCGCGTCGTGCCGGCGATGATGGACGAACTTGGTAGAAGGGGCGGCTGTACAGGAGAAGTGAAAAGGTCTCACGAAATCGAACGGCTGGGAATCCGGGCAGAGGGGCGTAGCACGCAGCGGTCACCAGCACGGAGTTCCAGGTCAGTGGGGAGCAGCCGCACGCGCGGCGCGTTTCTCCCTGGCTGGAGAGCGGTCGACCTGACCAATGGCGTCTGGGGAAGAGACGTGGTCTGGGCAGAGATGAGGGACTGCGCTGGCGCACACGTGCCAGTGGTCGGCCCCGACCGTCTTCGAGTCGAGAGTGCGTACACGCCGGAGCAGCACAGTTGTCGAGGAGTTGTCAAAGCATGGTTCACTCGGCGGAGATGCGATCGGCTGCTCTGGCGCTGAGGGGAGTGACAACAATTTGTTCCCGTATGGAGCGCTGATGCTCACAGGTTGCCAGCAAAGAGTGGATCTTAGCGAGGAGCTACTGCGGTTTCACACAGTGGACTGGTCCAACGGTCCCGCGTGGCCTCGCATTGATGGACGGCCTTGGGGGCGTAGCTCTGCGCGCAGCGGGGTGCAGCTCAGGTGGCTCTCCACGCAGCCACCGAGGTACACATGGGTCTCCTTCCCCACGTGTGAGTGATCGAATTGCTCGACTCGGCTCACTTGCTGGCGAGCCTGGAGAGGCGGAATGGACGCTCGCGGCTGGAACGTGTTGCCACCCGTGTTTGGGAGGCACCCGATGTCGAAGCAGCGCACCCTGTTGGTGCATTCAGAGATGGCCGTCGATAGTCGCCACCTTGCTATACTCCATATCAGACTCTGCGGGTGTGCCTGTCGCCCGTGAGGCAGGGGTTCGCGCATGGGGATGAAGCGAGACTACTACGAGGTGCTCGGCGTCAGTCGCACGGCGAGCCAAGATGAGATCCGGCGGGCCTATCGCCGGCTCGCGCGGCAGTACCACCCGGACGTCAACAAATCGCCGGACGCCGAGGAGAAGTTTAAGGAAATCAACGAAGCGTACGAGGTGCTGAGCGACCCGGATAAGCGCGCAGCCTACGATCGCTTCGGCCATGCTGGCGTGCAGGCCGGTGTGGGCGGGAATGCAGGGGCGAGTGCCGACCCGTTCGGGTTCGGTTCGCTGTTCACCGACCTCTTCGACTCGTTCTTCGGTGACATGACTGGGGCTAGCCGACGCCGCCCAGCGCGGGGTGCCGACCTTGAAGCGGCGATCGAGTTGGAGTTTGAGGAGGCGCTGCGCGGCGTTGAGAAGGAGCTCGAGATCGAGCGGTTGGAGATCTGCCCTGACTGCCGCGGCACCCGCATGCGCCACGGTGCGCGACCGGCCACCTGCCCAGTCTGTGGCGGCAGTGGGCAACTGCGTCGCTACCAGCAAACGATCCTCGGTGCGATGATCACCGCAACGACCTGTAGCCACTGCGGCGGCGAAGGTCGGGTGATCTCCGATCCTTGCCCGACGTGTCGTGGACGTGGTCGGCTGTTGCGGCGCCGGACAGTACGCCTGGAGATCCCGGCGGGGATCGAGGACGGCGCGACACTCCGCCTGACTGGCGAAGGAGAGCACGGCGAGCCGGGTGCGCCGCCGGGGAACCTGTACGTCCACGTGCGGGTACGGCCACACGAGTTCTTCCGCCGCGAGGGGACGACACTCTACCTGGACGTGCCGATCAACGTTGCGCAGGCGGCGCTCGGCGCTGAAGTCGAAGTGCCCACGGTCGATGGCCCGGTGCTGCTCACTATCCCGCCTGGGACGCAGCCGGGGCAGCGCTTCCGCCTGCGTGGGAAGGGCGTTCCGGAGCTCGGCACGGGGCACCGTGGCGACCTTATTGTGACCGTACGGGTCGTCGTGCCGACCGAGCTGACACCACGGCAGCGGGAGCTCTTCGAGGAGCTCGCCGAGTCGCTGGAACGACCGGACGTCCGTGAGGCGCACCGCAAGGGGCTCTTTGAACGGATAAAAGAGGTGCTCGGCGTGTGAGGCAGTGTCGTCGGCGGGCGGCAGCACGTTCCAAGTGAGCTGCGGCGAGTGCCTCTCCGTGTGGTCGAGCTCGCCAGCTCCTGCGGTGGTGTGCGAGTGACAGTACTGGTGATGTGGCCGACTGTCTGTCAGTGTCGAGTGCGTCCTCCCACGTGATCTCCCGGTGACAATGCGTCAGGATGCCGAGGCGTCTTTCCTGACGCACCGCCATGAAGGTTGAGCTGTCGCCATCGAGCGGGGCTGTTACAGCGTCGATTTGCCAGTGGCGCGATTGCGTAGGTCTGCCAAGAGCGGGTTGGGCACGGTTTCCGGTAGTCCGCACCGCCTCTTGGCAGCCTCGTCCTCGACGCACCAGGCGGCCGATTTCCAGGGCACGAGCGACCGTCCTTTCTCGGGGAGGGCGAGTCGGGTGCCCACCGGCGCGCATGACGCTGGCTTTGTCTGGCAGCGTCTGGTGCAGTGCATCCATTCGTGAGAAGCCGTGGCGGTCGGGAAGACACTGGGCGATGTCGCTGGGCGAATGTCCTTGACGCGTCGTCGGTGGTCTGGGTGGGTGCGGGGCGAGAGCAAAGGCAAACGGCGGGCGCTGTAGAAGACGCCCGCCGTTCCGGGGTGGTACTGCCGTCGGCAGAACGCCCTGCACTGTTCCAAGTGCAGGGCGTCCCGTTTACGAGCCGGGGAAAGCGGCTGCGGCGGTCTGGTAGAAGTCGGCAAGTGTTCCGCCGAGGATAGTCAACGCGCCAACGAGTGCGATGGCGACAAAGAGGATGATCAGCGCGTATTCGACCAGACCCTGGCCGGCCGCGACGACCCGGTGGCTCTTGGTCATGGCATGCCACCACTGCTCGACAACACCGCGGTGCCTGGCGTCACTGGCCGCCGCCGCCACCAAGTGCACCCTGGATGGTTGAGAAGACGTTTCCGATCCCTCCCGCAAGTGCCGTCAAGGCGGCGATCAACGCAATCGAGACAAGGGCGATGATCAGCGCATACTCGACCAGTCCCTGTCCCTCGGCTGCCCGCACCTTCTGCGTCTCCCACCAGGCGAGGACGTCGTAGAGATATCGCTGCAGCATGGTTTCCTGCTCCCTCCACCACTGTCGCCGGCCGATGACGGCCCGGCATGATGACTCCAATGACCCTCTGACGACCGACCGCCTGGCGCCGCTGTCGGATCCTTCACCCCCTCTCTCGCTGCCGCGTCGAGGTCGGTCGTGTCAGATGCCTGCCTTTACACTACGGCGCCGCCACGACCGACTTGTAGGAGCGGTTGTCCCGATCGCAATCGGGAGTTCGGTTCCGATCCGAACGGGGGATCTTGACCAGCCCACAGAGCGGCAAACGAGGAGGACTCAAGTCAGGGGGATGAGGAGCGTGAGACGCAGCCGCTCCGACGCGAGTTGCTCACTGGCAAGGCTCGCGCCGAGTCGCTCCAACCGCTCGGTCAGGAGCGGGTCGAACGGTGGCAGGGGGTCGAGTGGTGCAGGGCCGGCTGCCTCCATGCGCGCGATGAGCTGAGCTGGCTCGTAGTGGATGTCAACGAGGAGCTCTGTAACCCCCGCGTGCCGGGCTAAGTGGGCGCACGTTGCCTGTAGGAGCCGATAGGCGAGCTGTGTGAAGGCTGGGGGCAGCGTGTCATCGCGGTCCGGGCCACTGACTTCAAACCGCTCGAGCCGACTCACCCGTGCCAACTCGCGGACATACCGGCGCAAGGTGGTCACGAGTCCGATTTCCTCGACCTGACTCGGCGCCAGCTCGAGCAGGGTGCGACGCAAGCCGTGCACTGCCTCGCTCGCCATCTGGCGCAGCCGCAGCAGTTCGACGTGCAGCTCTTCTGGTCGCTGCCGCTCGAGCTGGAGGCAGATCTCAATCTCTAACACGAGTGCACTTAAGAGTTGTGCGAGTTCATGCTCCAGCATCCGCCGGACGGACGCACGTTCACGTTCGGGGAGCGAGAGGAGGTCCTCCGTCGGGAATGGCTCGTGGGAAGGACTGAGCAGCCGGGTGCGCCGCTCGCTCGTGCGGTCGCTGGCAGCGGCGAGCTGGTTTTCGGCCAAGGAGAGGAGCTCGCGGAGGCGCTCCTGGTACAGCGAGAGGCTACGACGGCGCTCCTCCAGCTGTTCCATTTGGTTGCGCAGCATGAAGAGCCGAAGGGTCGCCTCGTGGACAGCTCGATAGGCGTCGCGAATCTCGCTACGCGGATAGGCCTCGAGGTTGGTCTCTACTTCACGGAGGCGAGCGCTCAGCTGGATCTCGCGCTGGCTTAGTCGCTCGACCTCTGTCGCGGTCTGAGCGAGCAGGAGCTCGATCTCCTCGAGCGACCGTCCGGTCTCTCCGAGTTCGGCTCGGCAACGCTCAACCGTGGCGCGCAGTTGTTCAGTGAATGTTCCTGTCTCCTGGCGCTCTGCCATCACTGCGCCTCCGTCGCGGAGGAGTCTAGTTCGGGGATCGGCACGACACAAGACAAGCAGGGTAGGAAAGATGTCCCTACTCTCTCGCTGGCCTTGCCGGGACGGATGTTGGCGCAGTGAGATCGGACAGCCGAGCAGCCGTTGGGGGCAGATGATCTCCGCGTCCTTCGTCTCGTCGAAAGGGGCGCATGGCAAGCATCGGGTGGCGAGTGGTGTCGAATTGCTCGACCGAGCGAGAGCGGGCCGAGGCATCAGCTCTTTGGCCAGTGACCCGCTGCCTACGTGCGGTTGCGGTAGGCTGGCTCGCGCGACAGGGGACCAACGTGGCGGGGAGCGGAGCGCGGCTTACGCTGGCCGAAGACTGGGAGGGATCGGCTGCGGGAGGCAAGCAGGCTATGGCCAGCGTGCCACGGAGAGAGCTGTTGCGGTGCGGTGTTGTCTTGCTTGCAGTGGGATCTGCGTGACTCTGCGGCACCTGGACTATCGCCCGGAAGGTTGACGGAGTTGGCCGCGGGCGTGTAGGCTAGATGATGGTTACAACATTGGCGGGTGGTGAAACGGTATCACAGGGGCCTTTGGAGTCTCTGTTCCAGGTTCGAATCCTGGCCCGCCAGCCGGGTGGCACGCCCGAACCGCGTTGTGAACGGGCGTGCCCGACCAGACGACGGAAGTGGACGAGAAGCCTGACGCAACGCAAGCGGCGAGTGGCGAATCGCTCGCGGTCGTCGTGCTCGCCGGCGGGCTGGGGACGCGGATGCGTTCCCGCATTCCGAAAGAACTGCACCCCCTCGCCGGTCGACCCTTGATCACCTATGTCCTCGAGGCCACGCAGGCGCTTCCCGCCACGCAACGGATCCTCGTCGTCAGCCCGGCGAAGACGGAGCTCCGCGCGCTCCTGCCAGATGGGTGGGACGTTGTGGTGCAGCCTGAGCCGCTTGGGACGGCGCATGCATTGGCACAGGCGCTCCCCTCCCTCCGGTCGGAAGTATCCTGGGTTCTCCTTGTCTTCGGGGATCATCCGCTGCTGACGGCGCAGGATCTGGAGCGGCTGTGGACGGCAGCGCTTGTAAAGCGGCCGCTCGCTGCGGTGCTCACGACGATCTTGCCCGATCCGGGCGCCTATGGGCGTATCCAGCGTGATGGGACGGGGCGTGTGCAGGGGGTCGTCGAGGCGCGGGACGATCAGCAGACGTACACTGGGCCGGTTGAGGTGGTGAGCGGAGCGACGCTCTACTGGCGGCCATGGTTGGAGAAAGCTCTGCCGCGCGTACCGCGTAGCCCGTCAGGCGAGTACTACCACACCGCGTTGGTCGCACTCGCTGCGACAAGCGAGCACCCGACCGATCCGGTCATCACCGTTGTCGCGCCACCGGAGACGGCGCTTGGCGTGAACGATCGGGTGGATCTGGCGCGGGCTGAGGCGCTGCTCCGTGATCGGATTGTGCAGGCGTACCAGCGGGCTGGGGTGACGATCGTCGATCCAGCCTCGACCTGGATCGAGCCGGGGGTCGAGATTGAGGCCGACGTGCGGATCGAGCCGTTCACCATTCTGCGTGGGCGGACAAGGATCGCGAGCGGATCCTGTATCGGCCCGCAGGCTTTTGTGCGTGACAGCGTGATTGGGCCTGACTGTGTGGTCGTCGCCTCGGTGCTAGAGGAGGCGACCCTTGGTGCCCGCGTCCACGTTGGCCCGTATAGTCACTTGCGACCGGGAACGGTCGTGGAGGACGATGTGCATATCGGGAACTTTGCCGAGCTCAAGAACGCTCGTGTCGGGCGCGGGACGCGGATTGGGCACGTGAGCTATGTTGGTGATGCCGAATTGGGTGCACGGGTCAACATTGGCGCCGGAACGGTGACCTGCAACTTTGATGGTGTGGCCAAGCACCGGACGATCATCGAGGACGACGCGTTCATCGGCAGCGACACCATGCTCGTCGCGCCGGTGCGGGTGGGGCGTGGTGCGCGTACCGGAGCGGGGAGTGTGGTGACCAAGGACGTGCAACCAGGAGCCACCGTGGTTGGGGTGCCTGCACGGCCGATCGGGTCACGCCGCGTCCGGAGGGGTGAGGAGACAGGAGCGTAGGCAGTGGATGGACGACTCCAGATCTTTGCAGGAAACTCCAATCCGCGCTTGGCGCAGGCGATCGTGAGTGTGCTTGAGACCCCGCTGGGACGTGCTGAGGTCTCAAGCTGGAGCGATGGTGAGACGCGGGTGCGCTTGGAGGAAAACGTCCGGGGCTCGGACGTCTTCGTCATTCAGTCACTCTGCGCGCCGGTCAATCAGAACATCATGGAGCTCCTGATCATGCTGGATGCAGTCAAGCGGGCCTCGGCCGCGCGCATCACCGCGGTTATCCCATACTACGCCTACGCGCGACAGGAGAAGAAGACAGCGGGACGTGAGCCGATCAGTGCCAAGCTCCTGGCTAACCTGCTGACGACGGCTGGTGCCGACCGCGTCCTGACGCTCGACTTGCATGCACCGGCTATCGAAGGGTTTTTTGACATTCCGGTGGATCACCTGCGTGCCACCCCGATTCTTGCTGCCCATTTTCGACGGCTTGGGCTCAGCGACTTCGTGGTGGTAAGCCCGGATGCTGGTGCAGTGGTTCGCGCCGACGAGTTTCGTCGGCGTGCCGGTGGCAGTCTGGCGATCATCTCCAAGAAGCGACCGGGGCCGGAGGTTGCCGAGGTACTGGAGATGGTCGGTGATGTAGAGGGGCGCGATGCGGTCATCGTCGATGACATCATCGCGACAGGGGGCACGCTGCTGAAGGCGGTGGAGCTTCTCCGGGAGCGCGGAGCGCGCCGGATCTTCGCTGCCGCGGTCCACGGGGTCTTTGCCGGGAACGCGCTTGAGCGCATTCAGATGTCGCCGATTGAGAAGGTCTTTGTGACTGATACTATTCCGTTACCAGAAGGGGTGTGCACGGACAAGGTGGAGGTGCTGACGGTCGCACCGCTGTTGGCGGAGGCGATCATGCGGATCCACAAGGATCTGAGCATTAGTGCGCTCTTCACCTGACCGCGTGCCGCGTTGTGCGGGGCCACCCCGGGAGTGTGCGATTGAGTAGTCCCTGGATAGAACTGATCCTCTTCGTTGCAGCAGCGATCCTGCTTACGCTTGCGGCGCTTGCTGATTTGGCCAGCTGTCTCCCAGCACGACGTTCACTGCGCGAGTTCCTTGCCGAACTCGCAGAACTGCACAACGGCAACGGAGCAACGGTGCTGGAGCAACTGCACGCGGCACGGCCAGCAGTGCGACTCGTGCAGGGAGTAGCGTTTCTCGTGCTCACACTGCTTGCCGTCCGACTTGGCCTCTACTGGTGGCCAGCTCATGCGTTGGCCGTTGCGGGCTTGATTGCGACCCTCGCGCTGCTTGTCCTGGCCAGTGCGTTGCCCATGGCGATCTTGGAACGGCGGCGAGAGCGGCCAGGAGGGCGGCTGCGTCTCCTCGCCCGTGTCTTGAGCAGGGTGGGGGCACCATTAGCTGCTGTGAGCGAGTTCCTTGAGCGCCCACTGAGCGTGCTGGTGCCGCCCGCACCGGTCGTTCCGCCGCCAGCGGTTGCGCCCGCAGTGCCGACTGAAGAGGCGGTTGAGGAAGCTGAAGAACTGATTGAGCGGGTGCTCCGGCTGGATCGGCTGATTGCGCGTGACATCATGGTTCCGCGCACTGACATCGTGGCGGTGCCGTTTGAAGCCTCAGTGCGTGAGGCGGTGGTGTTGGCTCGGGAGAGCAAGCACTCTCGTTTGCCGGTCTACCAAGGGACGATCGACCGAATCGTGGGGATTGTGCACGTTCGTGATCTGGTGCGCTTTGCCCTGGAGCCAGCCGAGGGGGTCAAGGTTGGCGATGTGATGCGAGAGGCTTACTTCATTCCGGAGTCGAAGCGGGTCGATGAGCTACTGCGTGATTTGCAGCGGCAACGGGTGCACATGGCTATCGTGGTTGATGAGTTTGGTGGGACTGCTGGACTCGTCACGATCGAGGACGTCTTGGAGGAGATCGTTGGCGAGATTCAAGACGAGTACGACATTGAGGCACCACTGGTAGAGCGAGTCAGTGCCGAGGAGGCAATCGTCGACGGGAGAATAACGCTGGAGGAGATTGCGGACATCTTTGGCGTGTCGCTCGAAGAGGAGGAGACGTCGACGATTGGGGGATTGGTGCAAGCGCATCTTGGGCGAATCCCGCAGCCAGGCGAGTCGGTACTGGTGGACGGGCTCGAGGTGACGGTACTGGCGGTCGATGGCAACCGGGTGCGCAAGCTGCGGGTGCGACGGGTATCAACACCAGTTCCTTCGAGCGATAACGGGAGCTGAGCGAGCGATGGTGAGCTGGCGGATCGTTCGCCATGAACGGGTGACCTCGACCATGGACGTGGCGGCGGCACTCGCTGCCGAGGGAGCTCCGGCGGGAACGGTCGTTGTGGCGGAGGAACAGACAGAGGGGCGGGGGAGAGAGGGACGGCGCTGGGAGGCCCCGGCCGGGACGTCTCTGCTGTTTACAGTAGTGGCACGGCCGGAGCTTGCAGCGGTGCAGGACGAGCGACTCTCGGTGCGGGTGGCGGAACGGGTGGCCGAGGGGATAACGGCGGTGTGTGGACTGCGGCCCCAGATTAAAGAGCCAAATGACCTAATGGTCAACGGACGGAAGCTGGCGGGGATTTTGTTACAGAGCCGTGTTCGTGGCGAGACAGTGGACTACCTGCTGGTCGGGATCGGGATTAACGTGAATATCCCGCGGGAGCAGCTGCCACTGCCGACCGCGACGAGCCTGCTGGTGGAGCTCGGACGGCCGGTGGACCGCAGCGTCCTGTTGGCGGCGGTCTTGAAGGAGTTGGCACGAGAGACCGCATTGTTCCCGCCAGAGTGACGGAAGGCGGCTGCGGCGTTCGCCGTGCTGCCGTGTCCGGGCTCCCGTGTTACTGCAGTGGGAGCTTGCGGTGCCGGGCAGTTCGTGCCAAGCCCTGATCGCTACTTCCAGAACCGATTCTGCTCACCTTGCTGCCCAAGACAACAGAGAGGGGGCGGAAAGCTTAGTCCCTGACGTTGTCCCGTTCAACGGAGCGAGCGGAGATATGCCTCCTGTCCTGGCGTCTCAATAGCAAGCCGACAGTGCATGCGACGGACATACTCGATTGCCTCCTCTGGATCCATCCCCCGTGCAATGAGCATGGCCGCAAGTGCGGTTCCCGTCCGCCCATGCCCTCCACAACAGGCAAAGACCGTTACTCCCTCGGGAAGGAGTTCCCAGAGCTTTTCCCAGAACGCCAAACCAACTGGCGGTACGCGCCTGTCCTCCCAGTCAAGTCGGAGGAGCATTGGCAGACCAAGCGTCTCGTGCAGCGGTGCAAACCGTGAATGGCTCCCTGGGAGGATGAACCGCAGCGCAGGGTCATCATCCATCAAACCAGCCAGATCCACGAGACAATCAGCTCGCTTCAGTGCATCCTGGAGTCCAGGTTGGTTTGCTGCGCGGAGCTGCCGACCCTGATCCTCAAAGATGGTGTAAGCGGCATCATGTTGACAGGCCATATCTACCGCTCCTTTCAGTCTTCCTTGCTTCAGACTCTCTTCCAGGAGCAACCAGCAGGTGTCTCAAACCCCTAGTAGGTACTGCCAAGGCGCATCGCTTCGCAGCCCTCGCGCTCTCCGAGAGTGGATTTCAAGCCCCCAAAGGTGGTGTGAAAACGGTCTTACTCATATCCCGCGGGGTCAGGATCGCTCCAGACCTCCGAGTACCACTGAAACACAGAAGAGCCGCCTGGGGACTTACTCCCCAGACGGGTCGACAAGGAAGGAAGTTTCAAGCCTCCGCACACATGCCCATAGCTACCTATATGATATCTGCACGGCTGTTAAGTTTCAAGCCCTCATAGGTACTGCCAAAACACGCGCGTCACGATATCCTCGTCGCGACGCGAGACGGTTTCAAGCCCTCATAGGTACTGCCAAAACTCCCGACGTCGCAGCCGCGCGCCGTGGCCTGGCCACGTTTCAAGCCCTCATAGGTACTGCCAAAACTCGATCGTACCGGAACCAGGCGGGACGCGCCAAAACCGTTTCAAGCCCTCATAGGTACTGCCAAAACGTACTCGCATTGGCGTCGGCTTCCCTGCGTTTGCTCGTTTCAAGCCCTCATAGGTACTGCCAAAACAGCCGTCGCTGGCGCGTGTACCGGCCCATGGATGCGCGTTTCAAGCCCCCATAGGTACTGCCAAAACCACATTGACGCGGACGGCCCGCGGTGAGCTCAATGCCGGTTTCAAGCCCTCATAGGTACTGCCAAAACCGGCCCGGTTTGCATCGGCTGGGCGGGCCACCGGAGTTTCAAGCCCTCATAGGTACTGCCAAAACGGCTGGTCAGGGTGGGTGGCGGACAAGTGGGGGTGGCTAGTTTCAAGCCCTCATAGGTACTGCCAAAACTCGACGGCCTAGCACAACGCGCAGTCTATCACTGGAGTTTCAAGCCCTCATAGGTACTGCCAAAACTTCCGAAAGGCCGAGCTTCCGAAGCTGATCAGCAACGTTTCAAGCCCTCATAGGTACTGCCAAAACCCGAGTAAGCTGGTGGTGTCGACAAGCTAAAGGAAGGTTTCAAGCCCTCATAGGTACTGCCAAAACACGATGGAAGCACGGCTGCGCTACTTGGCGGAACTGCTTGTTTCAAGCCCTCATAGGTACTGCCAAAACCTGGTCGGCGACTGGTCGCGCTGCTCCTGGCACAGTTGTTTCAAGCCCTCATAGGTACTGCCAAAACCGGCATACGTACTCGAAGGATTGTCTGTAGAATTCAGTTTCAAGCCCTCATAGGTACTGCCAAAACGAGGATTCGGGATGCCCGATTCACCATAACGAATCGTTTCAAGCCCTCATAGGTACTGCCAAAACGCAACCACTGCGTCTCTATCGCGGTCTCGACGCGTATGGTTTCAAGCCCTCATAGGTACTGCCAAAACTCTTCGCCTGGACCGGCTATGCGGGTGCTACGGCGTAGTTTCAAGCCCTCATAGGTACTGCCAAAACGCATGAGCGACGTCCTGTACCGGTTCTATCGCGTCAAGTTTCAAGCCCTCATAGGTACTGCCAAAACGGATCGTGGAAAACTGCCCTTGGAAGAAATCGAGGATGTTTCAAGCCCTCATAGGTACTGCCAAAACCCCAGGCCTGGATCGCGATCTTGGGCATGATCCAAGTTTCAAGCCCTCATAGGTACTGCCAAAACCCGGCAGTGGTACGGCGGGAAACGGATCCGTGTCAACGTTTCAAGCCCTCATAGGTACTGCCAAAACTCGCGAGGTCGGTGCCGGGAAGATCGTCACCAAGGAGTTTCAAGCCCTCATAGGTACTGCCAAAACGTCATGCCGTTCGACGTGATCGAGCGTGAGGGACAGGTTTCAAGCCCTCATAGGTACTGCCAAAACCGGCTGGCGCGGCTGCCCCGGCTCTGGCTTGGGGGTGTTTCAAGCCCTCATAGGTACTGCCAAAACGCCGGTATGCCGTGTGGGTATGGGGTGTGGGTGTGCGTTTCAAGCCCTCATAGGTACTGCCAAAACCCGACACATGACACCCGACACACGACACATGACACAGTTTCAAGCCCTCATAGGTACTGCCAAAACCTATCGCGGTCTCGACGCGTACGCGGTCGATGCTCGGTTTCAAGCCCTCATAGGTACTGCCAAAACTCTCAACGGCATGCTCCGCACAGGCTACCAGCCCATGTTTCAAGCCCTCATAGGTACTGCCAAAACCAAGGAGAAACAACTCAAGTTACGGTGTATACCGAGTTTCAAGCCCTCATAGGTACTGCCAAAACGGGCGCTTGCCGCCTGGCCGCCTCGAACTCCGCGCGGTTTCAAGCCCTCATAGGTACTGCCAAAACGATCAGCGTGACCCACTACGACCCGTGACCCGCTCTAGTTTCAAGCCCTCATAGGTACTGCCAAAACTGTCACGCACCCGCGTGACCACGAGCTGCGCGCCGAAGTTTCAAGCCCTCATAGGTACTGCCAAAACTCGACCCACTTCCGTTTCATGTTGAGGCGCAATATGTTTCAAGCCCTCATAGGTACTGCCAAAACGACGTTGCAGCAGGCGCTCCTCGAAGGCGTAGAAGCGTTTCAAGCCCTCATAGGTACTGCCAAAACGAATTTTCCGGTGATGAAAACCTGTGTCGTGTTGTTTCGTTTCAAGCCCTCATAGGTACTGCCAAAACAATATCATAGGGGCTCGATATTGGCACTGCGCATTCGTTTCAAGCCCTCATAGGTACTGCCAAAACGCATACCGGCACACCACACACACGACACACACGACGAGTTTCAAGCCCTCATAGGTACTGCCAAAACTCGCGGTATGGGGGCTGAGGAAGCGATCGACTACGTGGTTTCAAGCCCTCATAGGTACTGCCAAAACCGGGAGCGCGAAGCCTGCCCCGATCCCGTCCCGCAGTTTCAAGCCCTCATAGGTACTGCCAAAACACCACTCCTCCGGGTCGACGTGCAGGCCGAGCGCGGGTTTCAAGCCCTCATAGGTACTGCCAAAACCGATCACGATCCCGCGCGACCTGTTGCTCTTCATTGAGTTTCAAGCCCTCATAGGTACTGCCAAAACTCGAAGTGCGCGGGCGTCGTCTGGCTGCGCAGGCTATGTTTCAAGCCCTCATAGGTACTGCCAAAACGCGGATCATCGTGTCCTGGGACTACCTGGACGAGAAGGTTTCAAGCCCTCATAGGTACTGCCAAAACACCCCGCCGATCACCGCCGCCACCGCACCGAAGATGTTTCAAGCCCTCATAGGTACTGCCAAAACCACGCATGCCGCGCCCGCGCAGTCTCACGGTCTGGCGTTTCAAGCCCTCATAGGTACTGCCAAAACTCGCGGGCGTCCCGGGAAGTTCGACTGCCAGTGCGGTTTCAAGCCCTCATAGGTACTGCCAAAACGAACCCGAACCGCCCCGGTTACCCGATGCTGCGAGCGGTTTCAAGCCCTCATAGGTACTGCCAAAACCGCTGGAGCGTGCCGGGTTCTCGCGCGCTGAGGCGAGTTTCAAGCCCTCATAGGTACTGCCAAAACATGGCGACTGGTCCGGCTGCCAGCGCGGGCGGACAGTCGTTTCAAGCCCTCATAGGTACTGCCAAAACTGCGCTTGCCGCAGGTCGGCTGCCCGGACTGCACGGACGTTTCAAGCCCTCATAGGTACTGCCAAAACGTGCGCGGGAAGCGGCATGGTCTGCCCCCGTTGCCGGTTTCAAGCCCTCATAGGTACTGCCAAAACGTGCGGTAGAACGCTCCACGACTCCCGTGCGGAGCGGAGTTTCAAGCCCTCATAGGTACTGCCAAAACGGCCTCCTCGACGCGGTGGACTGGTTCCGGTTCCGGGTTTCAAGCCCTCATAGGTACTGCCAAAACATCGTCTCGAGAGCGGTCAGCGCTGCCCCAGCCGCAGTTTCAAGCCCTCATAGGTACTGCCAAAACTAGCGTTCCCCCCGGGAGGAGCGATGGAGAACCCCGGTTTCAAGCCCTCATAGGTACTGCCAAAACCGAGGCCGGATCGCCAGCGGCGAGCGAGTGCGAGGCGTTTCAAGCCCTCATAGGTACTGCCAAAACCGCGAGCACCCTGCAGAGCCCGACTGCCCCGCCCCCGTTTCAAGCCCTCATAGGTACTGCCAAAACCACCAGGCCGAGCACGAGAACCTGTCGTCGAAGGCAGTTTCAAGCCCTCATAGGTACTGCCAAAACTCGAAGACGAGGCACGGGTACTGCGCCGACTCCTGCGTTTCAAGCCCTCATAGGTACTGCCAAAACGATCGCCGACGGTACCGAGCCGACGTCCTACAGCTTGTTTCAAGCCCTCATAGGTACTGCCAAAACTCGTCAGGCGTAGCTGCTGGGCCGGGATCGTGAGTCCGTTTCAAGCCCTCATAGGTACTGCCAAAACGATGCCGACGTGGGTCACCGTACCCCAGTCCGAGCTGTTTCAAGCCCTCATAGGTACTGCCAAAACCCAGACACTCGCACCGGTCATCGCTCGCGCGAAGGAGGTTTCAAGCCCTCATAGGTACTGCCAAAACGAGGACGGCGATGGAGACACGGACACGGACACTGGTGTTTCAAGCCCTCATAGGTACTGCCAAAACCCCCGCGCCGTCCAGACCGTGCACCTCGCGCACGCCGGTTTCAAGCCCTCATAGGTACTGCCAAAACACGCACTGACACTCGTCCGCGAGCGCGGCGTAACGGGTTTCAAGCCCTCATAGGTACTGCCAAAACGATGGTGTACGAACTCTTGACGAACCAGACACTCGCACGTTTCAAGCCCTCATAGGTACTGCCAAAACGGCTTTCTCGTGCTCCTCTGGGACGAGGGCTGGGTGCGTTTCAAGCCCTCATAGGTACTGCCAAAACAGCAGAAGCAAGCCTTGGTGCGCGATCTCGTGCGTGGTTTCAAGCCCTCATAGGTACTGCCAAAACGCTGGCGAAGTAGTCTCGGATGCTCTGCGTAATACGCGTTTCAAGCCCTCATAGGTACTGCCAAAACGAGATCGACGGCGATGTCGGCCATCGACTCGTGCAGGTTTCAAGCCCTCATAGGTACTGCCAAAACGGCCCCGTTTTTCTATTGTCCGCGCTCCGCGCCACGTTTCAAGCCCTCATAGGTACTGCCAAAACACACGGCCTACGCCGAAATCCACCGCACCGGGTCGCGTTTCAAGCCCTCATAGGTACTGCCAAAACCCAGTCGGGAAGGATGGTCACGCCCTCAGCGAGGCGGTTTCAAGCCCTCATAGGTACTGCCAAAACGGTTCCCGCTGTACGAGCCACACCAGAAGCCTCCCTGTTTCAAGCCCTCATAGGTACTGCCAAAACTCGGCCGTCGTGAACCTGGAAACGATCGCGGTCATCGTTTCAAGCCCTCATAGGTACTGCCAAAACACGCCCAGGCCAGTTTGAGGAGCAGGCCCAGCCGCGTTTCAAGCCCTCATAGGTACTGCCAAAACCGATACCGCGCCTGCTCGACCCAGTGCGCGATCTCGTGTTTCAAGCCCTCATAGGTACTGCCAAAACCTTCGTTCGCTCCCGACCAGTGTTGATGAAGATGAAGTTTCAAGCCCTCATAGGTACTGCCAAAACGTGATGTGCTACGGGCGCGAAGCGACAGCGTTCACGGTTTCAAGCCCTCATAGGTACTGCCAAAACTTGCGTGGCCTGAGTCAGGAGCAGTTGGCGGAACTCAGTTTCAAGCCCTCATAGGTACTGCCAAAACGATACGCATGTGCCGCGCGTCGTGCTTCGCGTACTACGTTTCAAGCCCTCATAGGTACTGCCAAAACCTCCCGGTCGAAGAGGCACGCAGGCTGCCCGAGTAGTTTCAAGCCCTCATAGGTACTGCCAAAACCGGGCACACAGGTCGTCTGGAGGCTCGAACGGCAAGCCGTTTCAAGCCCTCATAGGTACTGCCAAAACAGTGGAAGATGCCGGGCGAAACGGTGTCGTCGAGATGTTTCAAGCCCTCATAGGTACTGCCAAAACTCCAACTGTGTACCTCGACCGCGCTGTTGCTCGGTTTCGTTTCAAGCCCTCATAGGTACTGCCAAAACCCTCCCCGACCGCGCGCTCAGCCTCTCCGACGAGCTGTTTCAAGCCCTCATAGGTACTGCCAAAACAAGAACGTGATCTCGATGACCCTCGACGCGATCGACGGTTTCAAGCCCTCATAGGTACTGCCAAAACGCGCACGCTGGCGACCGGCGAGCGGCTCCGCATCGAGTTTCAAGCCCTCATAGGTACTGCCAAAACCGGCATCGGTTCGCCGAGCCGCGTCTTCATGGAGATGTTTCAAGCCCTCATAGGTACTGCCAAAACCCAGCCCGCCGGCGTCACGATGCGGAAGTTTGTTTGCAGTATACCCGCTCGATTTGCAGCGCACAAGAGGCCTTGGACCGGTCGATTTCGCACCGCGCCGCGCTTTTCCCGGATAAGACCCGTGTCGTCGACCCCCCAGGGTTTGTGCACGACCGGAGGTCGACGGAGATGGTGTCGACCGATTCTCTCGATGCTGCCCTGGTTAGTGTTGGACCTTTTCCCTCTGAGCCCTGGTAATGGAACGCGAAACAGTGGGTGACGGCCAGCGGTGGAGTGTGACAGTCTGCGGGGGCTACGGGTGTGCGACCGGAAAGCGGGGGAGCAAGGTGCGCCAAGCCGGTTCAATCGCAGCCGAGAAAGACGGGTTATTGTACGCGGCGTGCGAGGAGGCTGCACGGAGATGGTGGACACCCAGCCAGGCAAAGCCCGGCCAGAGAAGCGTGCGCTCCGGGGTCAATGAGTAGGGATACGGGTCACATCCGTAGTGGCAGAGTGCTGGTCCAGAAGGCATCAGAAGAGTTGACTGTTGCGCTGTTCCCTACCACGCCAGTGGAACGTCGTTTCCCTCGGAGCAGGTTCCTGCTCCTGGCCGCCTCGACGGTCGGAGATGTCATCGGGGGAGAGTGCTCCGGAGGCGATGTGTCCCCAGAAACCTCCGACGATTGGATGGCGAGGTCGGTGTGCTGATTGGTTGCCGAGCCTTCCCGGTCAAAGTCGCCTGAAGGACCGAGGATCGTTTGAACCGGACGGTCCGCTGCATAGGCCCGCGGCTCGGTTGGCACTGACCGCAGTTGTGTGAGTGGTGGACACTGAGTATCCCAACTCCGGACCCACGTGCACGTGGCCGCCTCTCCGCAAAACGGTCGCAGGACGTCACAAGTCTGGTAAACCGATCACCCGTACCGACCTTGAAAGGTCGCTCACGAGAAACTGAGGAGACTACCCGGCTTCTCACAGGTTGGGGTGTTGGATAACGGTGTCCGACTGCGGCAGTCGCCCTGGTCTGTGCGGTTTTGGCGTTGCCGTCGATCTCGTCGAAGATGTCACGGCCTGGCTCGATTCGTTACGATGACCTTGTGCCTTCTACCGCTGCGACTTCTTTCGAGGAGGACAACTCTCCGGCCCCGGCCCCTGCGGTGTCTTGCAAGCCCTTGCCTCCAGGCGGGGGCGACAAGCTGCCCTTAGCCGTGTCTCGGACCGGGATAGTACTCCAACCGAGTTGCCGTCGGTTCCCGCCATGCCATGACCCCCACCCTGTCGCGCAAGAGCCAGCTGGAGCCTCCCCACCCTGGAGCTGCCCACAATGTGGAACCCTCACCAGGTTGCCATCCTTTCTCTCCTCGCGCGTTGTCTTGTGACTGCATGGTGTCTGGCCTATACTGCCCGCCGGATGGTGCCGTCCCGGCACGCCGATAACGCGGCACTGGTGGGAGGTCGACCATGGACTTCGAATTCACGCCCGAACAGATCCAAGTTCGCGATATGGTCCGCGAGTGGGCGCAGCGCGAAGTAGCACCCTTTATCCGGGAGTGGGATGCCAAGGGAGAGTACCACCCAGAAATCTATCGCCGGATGGGTGAGCTCGGGCTCTTAGGTTTGCCGATCCCCGAGCGCTATGGCGGCGGTGGCTTTGACTACGTGGCCCTTGCGCTTGTCTGTGAGGAGCTCGAGGCGGTCGATACTTTCTTGCGGGTTGCAATCAGTGTCCACGTCGGACTGAATAGTCTCACGCTCCTCCAGTGGGGCACCGAGGAGCAGAAGCAGCGCTGGCTCGTCCCTCAAGCGCGGGGCGAAAAGCTGGCAACGTTCGCCCTGACAGAGCCTGGCGCGGGGTCCGATGCTGGACACATCCAAACACGAGCTGTCCGGGACGGTGATTCTTACATCTTGAACGGCGAGAAGATGTGGATCTCGCTCGCCAACACTGCCGATCACTTCCTCATCTTTGCCACACTCGATCCGGCCCTGGGCCACCGTGGCCTCTGTGCCTTCATGGTCGAGCGCGGGACGCCCGGCCTGACCACCGGCTCCATCCACGGTAAGCTCGGTGTGCGTGCTGGAGACACCGGTTGGATCTCTCTGCAGAATGTCCGCGTGCCGGCCGAGAATATGATTGGTGAGCCTGGCGAGGGCTTTAAGATCGCGATGAGTGCCATCGACCAGGGACGCTTTACTGTTGCCGCTGGTGCCTGTGGGCTCATCCGGGCCTGTCTGGAGGCGAGCGTCAAGTACTGCCATGAGCGACAGGCCTTTGGACAGGAAATCGGGCGCTTCCAGCTCGTGCAGCAAATGATTGCCAAGATGGTTCGTGGCTATGAGACTTCTCGACTGCTCGTCTTCCGTGCTGCCGAGCTCAAGAACCGCGGGATTCGCAACACGCGTGAGACCTCACTCGCCAAGTGGCACGCCTGCGACTGCGCGTTTGAGGCAGCCAACGACGCGGTCCAGATTCACGGTGCTTACGGTTATTCCAACGAGTATCCGGTCGAGCGCTATCTGCGGAATGCTCGCGGCGCGGTGATCTACGAGGGAACTCGTGAGATCCACACGCTCCTCCAGGCGGAGTACGCCCTCGGGTACCGGGTCGATAAGCCACTCCGCTGCCCACAACCACCGGCTCAGGGGTACGAGACGTTGGCGATGCGGAGCTAAGATGCAGCCGCTCATTCTCGCCTATCGGGGCAAAAAACCACAGCTGGCCGATGACGTCTTTCTCGCACCGACCGCGGTTGTCATCGGTGACGTCGTCGTGGGGCCAGGATCCAGTCTGTGGTTTGGTGTCGTGGTGCGGGGTGATATTGGTCCGATCCGCCTTGGCGCCCGTGTGAACCTCCAGGAAGGGGTCATTGTCCACCTGGACGAGGGATTTCCCGTTGTGCTCGAGGACGACGTCACTGTCGGCCACGGCGCGATTGTCCATGGTGCCCAGGTCGGCGCAGGGGCTCAGATCGGGATGGGAGCGGTTCTTTTGACCGGTTCACGCGTTGGTGCGGGGGCCATCGTAGCGGCTGGTGCCGTGGTTCCCGAAGGGATGGAGATCCCACCAGGAACTGTAGCGATGGGCATTCCGGCCCGTATCCGGCGCGAAGTGAGCGCCGAGGAGCGCCTGGCCTTGCTCGAACGCGCCCGACGCTACGCCGAACGTGCTCGGGAATTCCGAGCGCTCTTGGCCGGTCATGGAGGAGGCGAACCATGAGCATCACGGTCACGCGCCAGGAGCGGATTGCTCTGGTCACAGTAGATCGGCCCGAGCGCTTGAATGCACTCGACACACCGACGCTCCGTGCACTGTTGGAAGCCCTCCACCAGTTGGCAGCCGACGAGTCCATTTCTGTTATTCTGCTGACTGGTGCTGGCGAGCGCGCTTTCATCGCTGGCGCCGATATCAGTGAGATGGCAGAAAAGTCACCTGCTGAGGCTTTGGCCTTCGCCGAGCTCGGCCATGCTGTGTGTCGGGCAATCGAAGAGGCTCCCCAGCCGGTGATCGCGGTTGTGAATGGGTACGCACTGGGTGGTGGTTGTGAGATCGCACTAGCCTGCGATATCCGCCTGGCCAGTGACCGTGCGGTGTTCGGGCAACCGGAGGTGACGCTTGGTATCCCCCCGGGTTGGGGTGGCTCGCAGCGCTTGCCACGGCTCGTCCCGCCAGGAATTGCACGTGAACTCCTATATACGGGTCGACGGATCACGGCTGAAGAAGCGCTGCGGATCGGCTTGGTCAATGCTGTGTATCCTGCGGCTGAGCTCATGGATCGGGCACGGCAGCTCGCGCAGCAGATCGCGGCCAATGGTCCGGTTGCAGTCCGCCTCACCAAGGCGGCAACGCGCTTCGGCGAGGAGCATGGCCTTGCGGCAGGCCTTGCCTACGAGCGGCAGTGCTTTGCCTATGCCTTCACCACCGCGGATCAACGTGAGGGGATGCGGGCTTTCCTCGAGAAACGACAACCACAGTTCCGCGGTCAATGAGGTCTTATGCCCGTGGACACCGGACTGCCCAAGGGCGCTACGAATGGTCCTCGGACTGGGATGGAGTGGGTATGAAGATCGTGGTGCTGCTCAAAGAGGTGCCGGATCCCAACGCCGTCCGTTACGATCCGCGACTCGGTGACCTGGTCCCCGGAATTCAAAGGGTGGCGAACGAGTATGACCTCTATGCGCTCGAGGCGGCACTGCGCCTCCGCGAGCAAGTCGGCGGTGAGGTCGTCGTGGCCAGCGTTGGCCCGGCGCGCGATGCGCTCAATCGTGCTCTGGCGATGGGCGCAGATCGGGCAGTCACTCTGGAGGGAGAGGCTTTGCCAGGTGATGCCTGGACCACCGCGAGAGCACTCGTGGCCTGGCTGCAGCGTGAACAGCCTGATGTGATCTGGTGCGGGCAGGAAACGAGCGACTCGGGAACGGGGAATGTCGGTCCGGCGGTTGCCGCGCAACTGGATCTCCCGCTGGTGAGCAATGTTGTTGGGTGGGAGTTCCGCGACAGGGTGTTTGAGATCGAGCGAGAGATCGAGGACGGTCACCAGTTTCAGGAGGTAGCGCCACCAGTTGTCCTGTGTGCGCTCTCGGCATTGCCTCAGCCTCGTCTGCCCACTTTGCGCGGCATTATGGATGCGCGCCGGAAGCCGGTTGAGCGTCTCACTGCGGCTGATCTTGGACTCAGCGACGATGCGCTGCAGCCACTCGTGCAGTGGGAGGGGTTGAGTCAGCCCGTGGCCAAGGCAGCGGGCGTGGTGGTACAGGATGTGCCACCGGACGAGGCAGTGGAACGCCTGCTGACCTTCCTCGAGTCGCGTGGTCTCCTGGGCTGAGGAGGACCTGATGCAGAGCAGTGGGATTTTGGTGTTTGTGGAGACGTCCGGTGGTGCCGCACGAGCAACCGCCTTAGAGCTCTTTGGCGCAGCAGCAGCGGTGCAGGCTGTCCTCGGGCCGGTAACTGCACTGGTGGTTGGACACGGTATCGCTCCTGCCGTAGAGCAGGTTGCTGCCCTAGGGCCGGATCGTGTGCTCGTGGTTGATGACCCACACTGTGCGCATCCAGTGGCAGCGGTCATGGCGCGCGCGGTATTGACGGCGTGGGACGTTGTCCAGCCCGCGCTCACGCTCCTCCCAAGTACAACCCTCGGGCGAGATGTGGCGGCCCTCGTTGCTGCACGCCATGGCGTACCCCATTTCGCTGACATTGTGGCGCTCGATGTCACGTCGGAGCAGTTTGTGGCAACTCGGCCTGTCTACCAGAGCAAGCTCTTGACCACCGTGCGTGCCAGTCGAACTCGTCCGGCTGTCGCAACGATCCGTGCTGGAACATACCGTGTGCCGGAGCCACGTGGTCAGCAGGCGAGGGTGGAAGACCTGGCAGTGGCCTTTTCCCCCGCTGACCAGCGTGCACGGGTGACGCGGATGGTCGAGAAGCCACGTGGGCAGGTCGATCTGGAGAATGCTCCTGTCGTGGTGGTTGGGGGACGCGGTGTCGGCGGGCCGGAGGGATTTGCACAGCTCGCCGAACTCGCCGAGCTGTTGGGCGGGGCACTCGGCTGTACACGAGCAGTCAGTGACCTGGGCTGGCGGCCACATGCAGAGCAGATAGGGCAGACGGGGAAACAGGTGCGACCGCGGCTCTATCTCGGGGTCGGAGTCTCCGGTGCGGTACAGCACACTGTTGGTATGCAGGGTAGTGAGACGATTGTCGTCATCAACCGGGATCCCAACGCACCACTGGTCAAGATGGCCGACTTTGCCCTGATTGCTGATTGGAACGAGGTGGTTCCCCGCTTGATTGCTCGGCTCCGCGAACGGCGAGGGCGCTGAGGATGAGCCAAGAGCGTGTTGAGGTTATCGTTGTTGGGGCAGGCCCAGCCGGTGTTGCGGCGGCACTGACGCTTGCACGTGCCGGTGTGGAAGTTGTCGTGCTCGAGCGTGGGGCCTATCCCGGCGCAAAGAACGTCATGGGCGGGATCCTCTATCGTCAACCGACTGAGGAGCTCGTTCCCGGCTTCTGGCGCGAGGCACCACTCGAGCGCGCGATTGTCGAGCAGCGGTATCTCCTCCTGACCGATGAGGACGCTCTCGGTGTGACCTACCGAACACCGGCCTTTGGGCAGCCGCCCTATAATGCCTTTAGTGTTCTGCGGGCTGAGTGGGACCGTTGGTTTGCGCAACAGGCAGAGAACGCCGGTGCACTCCTGGCGACTGGTGTGACCGTTGAGGATGTCCTTTGGGAAGATGGCCGGATTGTTGGTGTTCGTGCAGGCGAACAAGGCGAGCTGTATGCGGACGTTGTCATTCTGGCCGATGGGGCGAACTCTCTCTTGGCCCAGAAAGCGGGGCTAGCCCGCGAGTGGCGGCCGGAAGAGCAAGCGCTCGTTGCCAAGGAACTCCTGCGACTCTCGGAAACAGAGATTGAGCGGCGATTTGGAGTCCCACCGGGGCAGGGGGTGGCAATCGAGGCGTTTGGTGCTTCCACCGGTGGTCTGCTTGGCTACGGCTTTCTGTATACGAACCGCGACACGGTGTCGGTCGGTACGGGTGCGCTGTTGAGCGACCTCATCACCCACGAGGTCAATGTGAGTGATCTGCTTGACCGTTTTAAGCGACATCCAGCGATTGCGCCGTTGCTTGAAGGGGCAGAACTCGTCGAGTACAGTGCGCACCTCATCCCCGAAGGTGGCTGGCGAGCTCTGCCTACCCTTTTCACTGACGGTGCACTCGTCGTTGGGGATGCGGCCGGTTTTGTCAATCCCTTGAGTCGTGAGGGCTCCAACTTTGCCATGATCTCTGGCAAGCTGGCTGCCGAGACAATCCTGGAAGCTCGTGCTGCTGGCGATTTTTCGGCGTTCGCTCTCAGCCGGTACTGGCAGAAGCTTGAGGAAAGCTTTATTCTGTCTGATCTGGAAACCATCCGTAATGTGACCCCATTTGTACACCAGCGACCGTATCTCCTCCGTGAGTATCCCGAGGCGCTCGCGCGGGCATTCCAGCACTACTTGACGGTGGACGGCACACCAAAGGCACAGAAGTATCGCGCGATCGTCCGCGAGCTCATGCGCGATGTTCGTCCGACACGCCTTCTCCGCGACGTCCTCGCGGGTGTGTTCCAACTCGCCCGGTGACCGACATGGTAACCGGACGTCGGCCGCCCGGCGTGCTCCCCACCTCCTTGCGAAGCCTGCGAGGCAGGAAACTCGTGACTCGTCGAGGGAACGTGTGCCACCGCATGGTGCGTGTTGCTCACGGCTTGGGTTGTGGCAGAGTGACAGAGGACGTTTGGGGCAGCTCAGGCAGAAAGAAGCTGGTCCCGTTGCACTCGTCTCATCCCGGATGGTACGGCTGACGGCTGGACAGGTATCGAAGGATGTCCGACACGTGGTAGGCTTGGCGCGGAGTCGGCAAGCTGCCGCGGGGTGGGACTGGTTGTGACGCTCTATCTCGTTCTCGACATCCTCCTCCTGGTGTTACTGGCACTCTTCGTCCCGATCGGGTTCTGGCGCGGTGCGGCGCGCGAGGTGCTCGTGACGCTTGGGATCCTGCTCGGTTTTGCGCTTGGCGAGTTCTGGGCGCAACCGTGGGGTCTCGACCTTGCTGATCGGACTGGGTTAGGGGAGGGGGCCGCGAGCTTTCTGGCAGCAGTGCTGCTGCTCGTAGCCTGTACGTTCTTGATCGGCTACGGTTCGAGCGCGGTCATCCTTACGCCACAACCCGGACTCATCGGGCGCTTACTGGGTGCGCTGGTTGCCTTCGCAAACGGGACGCTTCTCCTCGGCTTTGCCTTGCGGGCGATCCGGCTCTATCTCCTTGGTGGTCTACCCTCTGGTCTCTTCGAGCAGGCACTCGTCGCCCGGATCCTAAGCGAAAGCATGCCTTGGGTGCTGCTGGCCGGAGCTGTCCTAGGTCTACCAGTGATTGCGGTGGCGGCAGTGTTTGGCGCACGGGCCGTCGAAGAGGAGGTCGAGGTCAGCCGCGGTGAGGCAGAATTTGCGCTCCAGCACACTCCGACACGGCCGCTTCCCCCACGTGTGCCATCGAGCTATCGTGCGTCGGCAGTGGCCTATAAGACCGAGCCGGTACGTCCCGCTGAAGAGCCGACGCGTCCCCTGCGTTCGAGTCCTGAACGCAGCGATACCGGTGGACGAGAGGTAAGCGATCTTGCGAACCAGGAGACTGCGGTGCTGGCTCGCCCAGCAACACCGGCCGCACCGCGTCCTGCAGGTGGGCGGTGCCCCTACTGTCATGCGGATATCAGCGAGGCCGAGGTCTTTTGTCCCCGCTGTGGACGTGTGGTGTGATGCCTTGCCACTGTCCGGCCAGGGACGGAGGCGATTCTCTGCACCGAGAAGGGCCCGGCTCTCACGCGAGAACGGCCATCCCCATCAGAGTCAGAACCCACCGTCCCGGCCAATCGCCTGGAGTTCTTCCACGATGAGACGGAGCTCGGCGGCCCGAGCGTGCATCCGGACGATCGGCTCACCCTGCGGGTCAAGGAACAGCACGTCCACATGGTCGTTGGCCTCGACGAGCTCGGAGCCGCTGTAGTCGAGTTCGACCGTCAAGACCGGAGTGAGGCGATCGCTCGGTTCCGCCGGTTCACCATGTGGCGCATGAGTTAAGGCGAACCGATAATGGCCAAGGAGGTCAGTGAGTGCGCCGCGCTCGTTCGGCTCTTCTCCCAAGTAGAGCGAGAGATCGATTCGTCCGTCACTGATGTGCAGGTAGTAGCCATCATCAGCATGCTCAAGCGCGATGTCCTGGGGGAACCAGATATCGTAGATCACCAATGGGCGGGCTTCTTCTGGAGGAGCTTCGCCAGCTTCCTCGCCTTCCTCGGCGGGAGCGAGCCATTCTGGGAGTTCCCGCCCCTGGACTAGCCAATAGTGCGCAAGCCCGTAGCGGTAGAGGAGTTCGGCCAGGCGAGTTCGCACTGGAGCCGTGAATGCGCCTGGGAACTCGTCCTCAATCACCCGCTCAAGTGCACGGAGCATCCGCTCATACTCTGGGCGATCCCGCAATTCCTGGTCAATGAACCGGCGTGCTTCGGACAGAGCACGGCGGAGCTCCGCATCAATCGTGTCGGAGGACTGCTCCGCAAGGAAACGCTGGATCGCTTCGAACAGCTCATCGTCGGGCTGGAATTGGTCGCGTGTCGGCTGTTCTGCCACGGCGCGCTCCGCGTTCTGCCACCCACAACGTGGGCCGTATCGAATGCCATTATGCACCTCCCTCTGCGACGTGTCTACCGGGCACCGTAAGGAGCCTCCCATGGGCACATGCTCGTCTGAGAGAAGAACACGCGCGTGACGATCGGGTGCCAACGGTAGAGCGCAATCCGGACGGCTCGAGCGATTGGGGGTATACTCGACCCTTCGGTGATCGTGTCCGGGAGGGCGGTGGCGTGGACGACGAGCAGCGTGCAGCACCGTATTTACGGCAGTGGGTCGCCTATCTTGACGAGGGGGTCGTTCCTTTCTCGACACCCGGGCACAAGCAAGGGCGCGGAGCGCCGCCGGAGTTCTGTGCGGTGTTCGGTGCTCGTGCTTTACAGCTCGACATTCCCCACGACGGCGGCACGTACGACAGCCATCTCAGTAGCGATCCTCTGGAGGAGGCCGAGCGATTGGCTGCCCGACTCTGGCGGGCGCGCGACGCGGTCTTCCTCGTCAACGGGAGTACGACCGGGAACCTTGCAGCGCTGCTGACACTTGGTCGACCAGGCCGGCCGATCGTCGTGACCCGCGCGATGCACAAGTCGTTGCTCGCTGGCCTCGTGCTCAGTGGCGCGCGACCGGTCTACGTCGTCCCCGAAGTGCACTGCGAGAGTGGAATGTTGCTCGATGTGGCTCCTGAGTCGGTCGAGCAGGCCCTTGCTGCGCACCCTGATGCAACAGCGGTCGCGGTCGTGAGTCCGACTTACACCGGTGTCACGAGTGACCTTCCTCGCTTGGCTGCGATCTGTCATGAGCGCGGGGTGCCGTTCTTCGTCGATGAGGCTTGGGGGCCCCATCTGCCGTTCCACCCGGAGCTCCCGCCAGCGGCAATCCCCTCGGGTGCCGATCTGGCGGTTACCAGCCTGCACAAGCTGGCGGGCGCACTCACACAGACTGCTCTCTTGCTCATTGCCGGGCAGCTGGTCGATCCGGCACGCCTCCGCGCCACCGTGGCCATGGTGCAGACGACGAGTCCTGCTGCATTCCTGTACGCATCGCTCGATGCTACACGACGACGGTTGGCATTGGAGGGGGAGCAGCTCCTCGCCCGAACACTCGAACTGGCAGAACGTGCCCGCGCAGCACTTGCGGCGATCCCCGGCCTGCGCGTTCTCGGCCCAGAGATCGTCGCTGACCGACCCGGTGCAGGTTTCGATCGGACGCGCCTGGTGGTAGATGTTCAGGGGCTCGGCCTGACCGGCCTGGAGGCGAAGCGACGCTTGCGGCGCGACCACGGTGTTGCTGCCGAGATGGCTGATCTGGTGAGCGTCGTCTGCTTGCTGACGCTCGGCGATACGCCAGAGACGATCGAGGCGCTCGTCCGTGCCTTTACCGCACTGGCTCGCGAGCAGGGTGCGCAACGACGCGACATGGCGGTCAGCGGGCTTGTCGCCTTGCTACGGGCGACCGGGCCGATCGTGACAGGAGCACCGCAAGTTCTGACCCCTCGTGAAGCTTTCTTCGCACCGACCGAGCGTGTACCGCTCGCGCGTGCAGTGGATCGCATCGCTGCTGAACCGATCACCCCTTACCCGCCAGGCATTCCAGTCGTCGCACCAGGTGAGGCGATCCGCCGTGAGGTCGTTGAGTTCCTTGAGGCGGGAATTGCCGCAGGCATGCGCTTCAATGGTGCCAGTGACCCAACGCTTGCCACTGTCCTGGTCGTCCAGGAGTGAAGGTGGCCGGTGTCCGGAAGCAGGCCGACTGTGCCGGATTGCCTCTCATCCTCCGGTAGGGCTGTGCAGAAGCTCTGCCGCAGCTGAGCCCCTTCGGTCGGAGGCGTCTGGTGCTCCCCACGGTGTGGCTACCCGGCGTTTCCTATCGTCTCCTTGCGCCCGTGGTTGTCTGATCTCTGTCGGCTGCCTCGTGTCCTCTGAGCCACGACGGTTTCCTCCCTGAAGGTGATCCTCTGCCAGTCAGTACGAAGCGGTGGCAAACGCACAACCCTGGGAATACTGACGAGCGGCAGCCTTCGGGAGAAGCTCCGGACATCTTGGGCTGCTTCATGGTCGTGTGCGGTCTCAGCGAATAGGAGGGAGAACCTCTCTCACTGCTGCGAAGCGAGAGAACAGAAGGAGCGTCGGGCAGGTACGCGTTAGCGCGCCCGTCCCGACAATGAATCATGGCCGCGCAGCGGCTGGTTCCTCATTCTCGTTCTTGGCCGTGGCGAAGTGACGAGAGTGTTTGCTCGCTCGTCTGTCGTCTGGACTATGTGCACTCTTCCTCGGCAAGGGGGTCAGCTGGCCAGTGAGGCCAGAGGTTGAAGATCCGCCACGGCTCATCGATCTCCATGAGTTCGGGAGTCAGCTGTCGTGCACCGATACGTTCCAGTGCAGCGAAAAAGCCAGTGGTAAGCGGTGGCGCGTCCCCACGGCGGACGAGCCGCAGCGGTGTCGTCGCGATGGTCCAGGGATCAAGGCCGGACGCGACCAGGACCCCCATGACCCAGCTGGGGAGCCCCGCGACGATACGGGGGAGCGACTCGGCGAGGGTTGCCTCTGACAGCGGCCGTGAGATGCAGAGTGCGAGGAGCAAGGGATAGTCGAGCGAGCGGTAGCGTTTGGCCTTTGCCTGGAGCTTCGATGCAAGCGTCCGCAGCGACGTCGCTGGTGCTGGTTCGCTGGTTGGGAGGTCTCTTGCTGGAGCTGGTAGGGAACGGTTCGCTCGGAGTTCTACCGTCCAGCCGTTCCGGCGCCATTCTAGCCGTGCCTCGTCCTTCTCCGGAGAGAGCGACTCCAACCACTCGGCGATCACAAGACGCAGGTCGCGGAGCGGTGGCGTACTGTGGCCACACTCGACGCGCCCAAGCGTGAGGAACCACCCAGAGCACGCGAACTCGTGGAGCACGTCGAGGATCGGATAGAGGCGGCGCTCGGCTCGCCAGACCTCGGTCGGCGGCCCGTGGACGAGGGCTTCCACGTACAGGGATTCGCCCTGCCCAACTGCAAGGAAGTCCGGGCGTGGTCTTGCGGCCGGCAGAACGGGATGTGGGGTTGGTTCATAGCCTAACCTGAGGAGCAGTTCGTGCAAGTAGAGCTCCCAGAAGGCTGCAAGTGCCAGTCGGCGATCGCGCTCCCAGAGTCGGCTGCGGACGTCGGTTTGTGCAGCCTCTGGGAGGCGCACAAACCAGGCCTCCAGGAGAGATCGCACACGTCGGTCAGCAGGCGTCGCCGCCCGGGCGAGCCGCTGGGCCAGCGTCTCACGGTGCGGGGCCACAAAACGAGCCAATCGCGGGGCAGGAGGGGCGGTGAAGAGCGGCATTGATACGATCAGCTCCGCTGCTTTTCCGCTCCGCCCGAACGCACGGCCTGTACTGCTGCGGCGACATTCGCGTCAGGAGTTGCGACCGGTATCACGCAGCCGGGTGTCACCATGAGGTGCCGTCCACCAAGTTGTGCAACTGCCTCGCGCGCTTGCTCGGCCACTGCGTTCGGAGGCATTGCTGCGATTGCCGTCTCATCAAGGCCGCCAGCGACGCAGCGGCCGCTGCGGCGTTCGCCCTCGGCGAGACTGATTGCTGTGCGTCGGTCGTGCCAGTTGAGGACCTGGACCGGATAGTCCATGAGCAACTCGAAGTGCGGCTGAAGCCCGTGCAGGTGCAAGAGGACGAATGGCGCGCCCGCTGCTGCCTCAAGCACCGCCAGATCCCACGGGCGACCCCAGCGAGTATACGTCGCTGCGTCGGTGAGCTCAGCCGTCGCGCACTGGGTGGCAAAGAAGATGCCATGTGCGCCGGCATCGAGCGAGGCCTGGACGAGGTGACGCATCGTCCCAGTAATCGCGGCAAGCGCCTCCTCGACCAGGCCTGGGGACTCGTCGAGATCACGCAGCACGCGTCCAGCTGAGAGCTTGTAGGCGACCGTCAACGGGCTGAAGATCGTCTGCAGCACCGGTACGGTACCGTCGAGTGCCTCGTTGACAAGCCGAGCCGTCTCGACAACCATGCGCAGTACACCGCTTTCGACGGAAAGTGGTCGGATGCGGCTCCAGTCCTGCACGCCCTGGACGGGATATCGTGAGACTGTGCGTGTCCCTGCAGGACTTCCACGGTACTCACTTTCCCCACCCCAGGCGATGACCGGGTAATCGCCAGGTGGCATCAGCTTGACGAAGTCGAAGTCGAAGCGACGCTGCCAGGCCAGCGTCGCCGCGACGAGCGAGTCGAGCCGTTGATCCTCCTCGGGGAAGTGACGCCAGAGACTCACCGGCGGCGTATCGACCGCGTCACCGGCAATAGCACCTCGCACGCGTTCCCAGTGTTCACTCGTCGACACGTTGCTCGCCTTCCAGCGCCTCCGCCAGCGCGAGCGTTCCGCTTGCTCCGCTGAGCGCTTGCAGTTGCCGCAGGGTGCCCAAGGCGCCTGCAGCCTGCTGCGCCAGCGCGTCGCGACTATTCTGCAGCATGGTGAGCGCTCTCGCGTAGCGTCCGTTCAGTTCGGACTGGATCTCTCGCAGTGCGTGCTCGAGTTGGTGGGTGATTGCGGAGAGCTGCGCTGTTTCCTCGTCGCGCAGGAAGCGAATGGCGAAATGCAGGAGGGTAAGGAAATAGGGGATGGCCATACTGTAGGCGATGACGATGACGCCCTTTTCCAGCGCGCGGGCGTGGAGTCGTTGTGTCCAGCGATACACTGCATCCGGGACAGCAACGATTGCCAAGCCGAGCGTGAGGTCGAGATCGAGGTATGCCGTCACTTCCTCGATACGCCGGGCCAAGAGCTGCTCGAGCTCCTTGCGTGTCTGCTCGCTGGAGGCTTCATCGAGTTGCTCCAGCTGGCGGATGCCGACCCACTTCGAGTCGATCGGCACATGTTTCCCGTTGGGGAGTCGAAATGCGAACTCGACCGTCCGGTTGCGGATGGTGAGGTTGAAGGCCTTAAACTCAGGCGGAAGATGCTCCAGGATCGCTTCAAGGACGTGTTCCCCAGCTGCGCCGCGCGAAGCCGAACCGGTGAGGATCGTGTCAAGACGTGTGACGAAACGAGCGAGCTCTTCCTGCTGACGACGAGCCTCCTCATCGTTCCGTCTGAGTTCGTTCAATGCCTGGTGCGCGGCTGCAAGCGCTTGCTGGAGTTGGTCGATTCGGTTCACTGTAGCTCCTTGTTGTTGGAGCATGCTCGTCAACGAGGTACGGAGTTCGCCGAGGAGTTCGCTTGTCCGTTGGAGTCCGGCGTGGAGCTGCGACTGCCGTTGCTCGCTGGCGTCAGCCCGAGCCTGGAGTTGGGCCGTGAGTGTCTTAAGGGTCTCGAGTGTTCGGGTGAGTTCGTCCAAGCGTTGTGCCTGTATGTGTGTCGCCTCCTGCAACGCCGGGAGTGCCGCGAACGTTGCGCGTAGCTCGCCCAGTCCTTGGCTCATGAGCTGGAAGCTGTGTTGGAGCTGCAGCTGGTGCTGCTCGTTCGCTTGTGCTCGTGCTTGAAGCTGGGTCGTGAGCGCCGCGAGTTCCTGGAGCGACCGAAGAAGGTCACTTACCTGCTGCCCTTGGGCACGAGCCGCCTCTTGAAGTGAGGCCAACGATGCCTGCATTGCTCCGAGATCAGGCGAGGAAGTCGTGGGGCGCCGACTGAGCACAGTGCCAAGGACAATGCCGAACACAAGGAGGGCGAACCCCACGAACCCGACAACGCCAGCGACAAGCAGGGTACCTCCGTCCCCCATGGCCAGTCCCCTCCCTTCCTTGGCTGAACGAGTGCCTGGCCAGACTCACTGCTCGCTCGGCGGCTGGATGTCGATGGCCTCATCGTATCCCCAGTAGCGGAGCTGCAGTACTGAGCCATCGGGATATTCGGTACGGAGTTGGCGCGGTAACTGGTCCTCACGGCCGACCCAGAGTGTCATCCGATTGGCCTGCTGACCCGCTGGCGTGACGATGATCTCCCACCGCTCACACGGAATCCCGTCGATCGACTCGCCGGCAAGTTCTCGTATGGTCACCGATGCGCCTCCTGCTGTCGCATCGCGGGCTTCGGCGAGCGCAGCGGGGTCGTAGAGCTCGGCCAAATTCGGCGGTTGCTGGATTTGTCCTAGTTGCCAGCGATCTCCTTGCTTGATCCAGCCAGCATCACCCACGATGATCCACTCTTGCGTTGGTTGCCCACTAGCTGGGTCGAGCTGAACCGCATGGAGCCGGTCAGGAAGCACGACCGCCAGCCGGAGGTGCTGCTGCAAGGTGCCGGACTGGTCGTACACGGTAATCTCAGCACGGAATTTGCTGACGGTTGACCACGCCTCAGCCCAGGCGGTCAGGCGCTCTCGGTCAGGGCCGCTGACAGCCGGCGGCCCTTCAGGGACTGGTGTCGGAGTCGGGGGAAGTGGTGTTGGCGTTGGGGGTGCCACGAGGGCGCAGGCGCTCGTCAGGATAAGTGCGATTAACGCCAGGAGGATGCGATTCATGTCAACGTCCTTTCGAGAACTGTTCTACCCCTCAGTGTCCTGGACGACTCCACTGACTGTCAAGCCAAGCCGGCTGCTAGCGCATCTGCTCCCAGTGTGCTGCATCGAGAAGGTGGTCAGGCGAACACCGCGACGCGTTGCTTAACAGCGCTCAAGTCGCGCGGTCGAGCTCGATGTCCGTCCAAACGGTGTGCCAACACTCAAGGCAATGCCGTGCTGCGCTGTGGCTCGTTCTGTGCTCTTGCTGTGAGCCTTGGGTGGCTGTGTGCGATGTCAAGTCCCAGCTTCGCACAGTAGTGCCGAACCAACGAAGGTGGCACAGTCGTCGTACGGACATTCAGTCGAAACTCCAGTACTGGACGATCGAGACCGGTGGCGGTGGATGAGCGCGAGCTAGGCCAGCCAATCTCGCCAGGCTGCGATGAGGCAGGCTGAGGTGGGTGCTCTCTACAACCGCAAACGGTTCTGCTCCGCACGGGGTACTGACCTGGACCGGAACGACCGTGAATCGACCAGCGGGGAATGCGAGCGGGTGGCTCGACGGTGGGATGCCGACTGCCACGTCCGGGCTGGACTGGACGAAACGACGGCGGACATGAGCAAAACGGCCCGCTCCGACAGATCGGAGCGGGCCGTGCAAGAACCTCGCGGGTGCTCCGTCAATAGATCTCGAGGTACCGATCGAGCTCCCACTGGGTCACATACTGCCGGAAGGCGTCCCAGTCGCGCTTCTGTGCTTCGAGCAACCGCTCGAAGACGTGCTCACCGAGCGCCTCGCGGATCACCTCGTCCTTCTCCAGTTCTGCCATCGCCTCACCCAGCGTTGCCGGGAGTGTCTGGATGTTGCGCCGCTTGAGGTCTTCGTCCGTGAAGTGGTAGACGTTCTCCTCCACCGGCTCGGGAAGCGGCAGCTTTCGCTCGATCCCATCCAGTCCGGCAGCCAGCATGACGGCATAGGCCAGGTAGGGGTTAGCGGAGGGATCCGGACAACGGAGTTCGATGCGTGTTGCCTGGAGGCGACCATGTCGCACGGCTGGCACACGGATCAGGGCCGAGCGGTTCTGCCGTGCCCAGCTGATGTAGACCGGTGCCTCGTAGCCGGGCACAAGCCGCTTGTAGCTATTGACGAGCGGCGCCAGTACGGCGCACATCCCGCGGGCGTGGTACAGCTGGCCAGCGATGAAGTGCTTGGCGAGATCAGAGAGCCCATACGGGTCGTCGACATCGACAAACAGGTTCTCACCGGTCTCGATCGATGCCAGGCTCTGGTGCGTATGCATGCCGCTCCCGTTGATGCCGGCGATCGGCTTGGGCATGAAGGTCGCGTGCAGGTCATGTTGCTGTGCGATCGCCTTCAGCGTGTACTTGAAGGTGATCGCGTTATCGGCCGTAGTGAGCGCATCGGAATACTCGAAGTCGATCTCGTGCTGGCCGATAGCGACCTCGTGGTGCCCAGCCTCGACCTTGATGCCGAAGGCCTGCAGAGCTCGGATCATGTCCTTGCGCACCTCGGCAGCAAGGTCGGTGGTCAAGTCGAAGTAGCTCCCTTGGTCATGGGGGAGCGGCATGATCTTGCCGTTCTCCTTGCGGAAGAGGAAGAACTCGAGCTCTGGCCCGGTGTTATAGACGAAGCCGAGCTTTGCTGCCCGCTCGAGCTGGCGCAGCAGGACCACACGCGGATCACCCGGGAAGAGTTCCCCGTTTGGGTTGTAAACCCAGCAGATAACACGTGCAGTCTGGGGATCCCAGGGAATCGGGGCGAAGGTAGAGAGATCCGGCATCAGATACATGTCGCTCTCGGCGATGCGGGCGAACCCCTCGATCGAGGAGCCATCGAACCACTGTCCTTGCTCGATGACGTGCGGGAAGACATCGATGGGGATTTGGACGTTCTTCACGATCCCCATAATGTCGGTGAATTGGAGGCTGATGAACTCGATCTTGAGTTCCTCAGCACGCTTCAGCACCTCTTCTGGAGTCGGAGCTGGTGCGCGACGACCGACAACACGCGTATCGACAACCAAAGCAAAACCTCCTTCTTGGAATCGACCGTCACTGCCGATCCACCGACGGCGCCGTTGCCACCGGTTGATCCGAGCGGCTGCGCCGTGGCCATCCTGGCCGCCCATGAGTGTACTCCTTAACGCGTCATGGTCCCATCACACCACCTCCCATCCCCACCCACCAATGTGCTCACACTTCCGTCACACATCGAAGTACAGGTAGAACTCATAGGGATGTGGCCGGATATTCACTTCCTGGAGCTCCTTTTCCCGCTTGTAGGCGACCCAGGTCTCAAGCACATCGCGCGTAAAGACGTCGCCTTCGAGGAGCCAGGTGTGGTCGCGCTCCAGTGCGTCGAGAACTGCGCCGAGCGAACCGGGGACGCTTCTGATCCGAGCTGCTTCCTCCGGTGGGAGGTGGTAGGTGTTCACATCCAGCGGGCCGAACGGGCTGGCGTCGAGGCGCCGCATGATGCCGTCGATTCCGGCCATGAGCATGGCGGCAAAGGCCAAGTACGGATTGCAGCTCGGATCGGGTGGTCGGAACTCGATACGCTTGGTCGCTGCATTTTCCGGCCCGGTGGTGTACATCGGGATGCGGACGCAGGCGCTACGGTTGCGCTTGGAGAAGGCGATGTTGACTGGCGCTTCGTAATGCGGTACCAGCCGCTTATAGGAGTTCGTTGTCGGACTCGTGAAGGCGAGCAGCGCGTCGACATGCGTCAAGAGCCCGGCAATGTAGTGGAGTGCCGTCTCCGACAACTCGGCGTAGTGGCAGGGTGCGTAGAAGAGGTTCGTGCCGTCCCGCCAGAGGCTCTGGTGCGTGTGCATGCCGTTGCCGTTATCGCCGAAGAGCGGCTTCGGCATAAAGGTGGCTGTACAGCCGTGCTTGCGCGCCACATTCTTGACGACATACTTGTAGATCATGACCTTATCGGCCATCGCGGTCAGCGTATCGCGACGCATGTCGATCTCACCCTGCCCGGCCGTCGCGACCTCGTGGTGGTGCATCTCGACCGGTACACCGATCTGCTCCAGGATGAGTGCAGCTTCGCTGCGGATGTCCTGGAAGGTGTCGTGCGGCGGGGCAGGGAAGTATCCCTCCTTGGGACGGATTGTGTAGCCGAGGTTCGGCTTCCCGTCGTTTCGGCCGCTGTTCCAATAACCTTCGCGTGAGTCGATGCTAAAGCCCATCCGGTACGGCAGGACATCGTAGCTGACATGGTCGAAGAGGAAGAATTCGATCTCCGGTCCCCAGAAGCTCTGGTCAGCAATCCCCGTGGCGCGAAGGAACGCTTCGGCCTTCTGCGCGATGTGGCGCGGATCACGCGAATAGGGCTTCCGCGTCTCCGGGTCGATGACATTGCAGATGATGGCTAATGTCGGGATCGTGGCGAAGGGGTCGACGAAGGCAGTCGTTGGATCGGGGACGAGGAGCATGTCGCTCTCTTCGATGGCTTGGAAGCCACGAATACTCGACCCGTCAAACCCGATCCCGCGTTCGAAGTCGGCGAGGCTCAGTTGACTGGCCGGTAACGACGCGTGCTGCCAGGTGCCCGGAAGGTCGGTGAACCGGAGGTCAACGATCTGGACATTGTGTTGTCGGATGAGATCGAGGACATCTTCCGGTGTTTTGCACGTGCCGTACATCGCGATCCCCCCGCGTGTTGCCCTCTAGCCGACAGTCGCCCCTGCCGGCCTGACACCAGCGTAGACGCCGGAGGATCGGGAGAGCCTCGGCAGTATGCTACGTCTTGTGAGGCGGTTTTGTGCACTGTGCACAATCGAGGCGGGCGGAGGGGGAAGAACACGGCCCTGACTGGCAGCCTCGCAGCCGACGCCGCCCTCACAACTCTCATTGGCCCGCGGAGCCGGTTCTTCACCGGACGCCGCGACCGCCAATGGCGGCTCGGTGAGAGCCAGGGCCGATCGGCTTGCACCGACCGTTGCGCCGGCTGCGCACTCACCCATCAGGGCCGTGCATTCATAGAATAGCAGAGACTACTGCGCGATGTCAAGCCCCCTGGGTGAAGCGGAAGGTCTGCATCGTCCCGCTCCGTGAACGACTGCCCGTTGCAGCAGTGCACTCGGCTCGTGCCAATCCAATTGCAGAGAACTCACGAGTGGGTGGTGGGCTCAATGGTCTGCTCCACCGATGCTGTTGCCGACACCTGTTTGCCCTGACGCATGCTGCCGATGATGGGATGTATCCACGGCATGTCATGAGAATTCGCCGCGCGCTCGCTTCTGGTCGTTCAGTGACGAGAAAGAAAGTGGGAAGTGTCTTCAGTGTGCTGGTGATCTGTAGGCCATTTGTGGGATGGGACGAACAGGCTCGGTTGACTGCGCCACGCACGGATACAAACTGGATCACCGCCCTTCGCCGGGGTTGCGTCATCCCAAGCCACTGTTGTTGCAGACGACTGCCTTGTCACTGGCGAACCCTGGCCTGGCTCGTTGGCTGTTTTCACCCGTCGGCCAAACTCCGGGGGACGGGCCAGAATCTGGAGCGAAACCGCGTCTACCCCTTCAGCGTGCCGCGCTTTGTGCCGAATACAGAAGATTGAGCGTGTCCTCACCGGAACGTGGAGGATACAGTGGACGGGCGGGAGTCTCACGAGCAGCGAATGGAGCCACGGGTGTTGCCTGGCCAAGCGTCCCTCCCGCGCGCTCCCTCCGACTCGCCAAACGCTGAGGCACCGGAGCTCCTCCTCGCGCTCTGGCATGGGCCAGAACCGCAGCTGTTGATCGATCCATCGGACGGCCAGATCGTCGATGCAAACGATGCTGCGGCGCGTTTCTATGGTTGGTCGCGCGAACTCCTTCGCTCGTTCACCATCGATCGCATCAATACGCTTCCACCAGCCGAGATCCGTGCTCGGCTAGCCGAAGCAATGCAGCGTCCCCGATCACGGTACGTCTTCGAGCATCGCTTTGCCGACGGACGCGTCCGTTCGGTCGAAGTCATCACTGGTCCGGTTCGGGTTGGTGACCGGATTCTGCTCTGGTCAACGTTGCACGATCTGAGCGAGTTGGTTCGCCGCTCACCCGAATTCGAGACGCTCGCGCGCCGCTACCAAGCGCTTGTCGAGCAGCTGCCAGCCGTTGTCTACGCCGAGGAGGCGGCTCCACCCCACCGGAAAATCTATGTCAGTCCGGTGGCTGAGCGCTTGCTCGGCTGGCCACCAGAGGCGCTCCAGGTGGATCGTATCACCTGGTACGAGCGCTATGTCCTGCAGGAGGATCGTGCCTGGGCCTTGCACGAGGAGGAGCGCACCGATCGCTCGGGGGAATCGTTCCGGGTGGAATATCGGTTCCGTACCGGCGATGGGCGGACGATCTGGCTGCGTGACGAGGCGGTTCTCGTCCGTGATCCACTGGGCCAACCGTGGATCTGGCACGGACTTTTGACCGACGTGACGCACCAGAAACGCTTGGAAGCGCGACTCCAGCGCGAACTGGCTTTCCACAATACGCTCCTCGGTGTTGCCAGCCAACTCGTCGCTGCAACGCACGATCAGATGGAGCAGGCTGTTACGGCAGCTCTGCGAGAGGTGGGGCAGTTCCTCGCGGTCGATCACCTCCTCCTCTTCACCTGCGAGCCTGACGAGGTGATGTGCCTGGCACATTGGCGCACACAGGGAGTCGATATCCCTACTGAAATGCCTGATAGTTCAGCGCTCTCGTGCTTGCACTGGCTTCGGCAACAGCTCGAACGGGGGCAGACACTCGTCCTGCATTCGCTTGCAGACCTCGCCGAAGAGGCAGAACCCGAACGGCGTGTGCTCCAGCGACTTGGGATCCGCTCTCTGCTCGCAGTGCCGCTCTTCTCCTCCGGTCAACTGCGCGGATGCCTCGTTGCTGCGACGCAACGGTGTGAGCGTCGTTGGAGTGAGGAGGAGATCGACCTGGTAGCGCTTGTCGGGCAACTTGTCACGGCTGCCTTGCAACAGCGCCGGGCCGAGCGGGCAGAAGCGCAACACCATGCCTGGCTGCGCGCGACGATTCTCGCCTCTCCTGACGCGCTGCTCGTCCTCGACGAGCGGGGGGTTGTGCGTTTTGCCTCGCCAGTGACCCGCTCGGTACTCGGCCTTCAACCGTCGATGATTGTCGGCCAGCCGCTATGGCAACTGGTTACCGATGGGCAACGGATTGAGCAGTGGGTACTGAACGAACTCGCATCCGATCATCCCCGGCGGATTGAAGTTGCTGTTGCCAACCTTCCGGGACGGGTTGTGGAGCTTTCAGGCCTTGATCTGCGAACTGACCCACACATTGCGGGGATTGTTCTCTCGGTCCGTGATGTCAGTGAGCGGCGACGGGCCGAGCAGCTCCTGCGGGAACGGGCGACGCGTGACCAACTGACCGGTCTGGTCAACCGCTTTGGATTTCTCGAGGAGTTTGATGCCCTGTTGCAGCAGTCTGCGGACAGAATTATTGGAGTGCTCTGCTGTGATCTCGAGCGCTTCTCGCTCCTGAACGACACAATGAGCTGGGAGGCGGGTGACGCTGCGCTGCGGGCGGTTGCCGGACGCCTGCGTCGCGTGGGCAGTGCGCTGCTTGCCGCGCGCTTGGAGGCGGATCGCTTTGCCGTGGTGCTCGGTGCGCGAGATCGCAGTGCGCTGATTACAGCAGCGGAGGAGCTCCTCTCTGACCTCAGTGGCTGGTACGAGATTGGCGGTGACGAAGTCTATCTCCACATGCGTGGGGGCCTCGCGATCGCGCAGGACGGGGACGATGCGGCCAGTGTCTTGCGACGTGCCGAGATTGCCTTCCAGATCGGCAAACGATCGGGGCGGGAGTCGCTGGCGGTCTACGATCCGACACTGTACCAGGCCAGTGTCGAGCGGCAGCTCCTGGAGCGCGATCTGCGGCGGGCACTCGAACAAGGGGAACTCCGTCTGCACTACCAACCGGTGCTCGATCTCAGAGACCGACAGGTGTCCAGCGTGGAGGCGCTTGTCCGCTGGCACCACCCAGCGCGTGGCCCGGTTTCCCCCGCAGTGTTCGTGCCGCTCGCTGAGGTGACTGGACTGATTAGCCAGCTCACGCAGTGGGTCCTTCTGCAGGCCTGCCGGCAGCTGCGGTACTGGCTGCGGTTTGGGGCTGCCCCCGACCTGGCAGTCAGCGTGAACCTGAGCCCGATTGACTTCGTGCACTTGGATATTCCCCAGCTCGTCGAGGACATCTTACAAGTGACCGGCATTCAGCCTCAGCAGCTTACGCTCGAGCTGACTGAATCGGCCATGCTCGACCCGGCCGTCTCGCAGGAACGACTAGAACGCCTGCGAGCGCTTGGCGTGGCGGTCCTGATCGACGACTTTGGAGCGGGCTATTCCTCGCTCGGCTACCTGAAACGCTTGCCGGTGCGCGGCCTTAAGCTCGACCGTGAGTTGATCCGCGATATCGAGCGCGATCGTGCCAGTGAAGCGGTCATTCGTTCGGTGCTCGAGCTGGCACGAGCCTTAGGTCTTAGCGTGACAGCTGAGGGGATTGAGAACGCACAACAGGAGGAGCTTTTGCGACAGCTCGGTTGCGACTACGGTCAGGGCTTTTGGCTTGGCCGCCCCGTGCCGCCCGAAGCAATCCTACCGCTTTTACGCTAACAGGGTTCCGAAATAGTAGCCGCAATTCCGTAGGGTATGCGGAATGATCAAAGGTCTGCTCCGCAGAGCCCTCGGCCAGTGAATGCGCCAAACCCTTGATAACCTCGCGTCGAGATCAGGAGTGACGGCCCCTTGCGAACAGACCGACTGGCACTGATACTGCCAGTGCTGTACGAGTGCTGGAGGTGTCTCGATGTTTACCTGGCGACGAAACCTTCCAGAGGCGCTCGAGGCGGCGCAGCAAGAACGCAAGCCGATTCTTGTCTATGTCTGGAAAACCGACTGACGGGGATGTGCGCGGCTGGAAGCCGCGACCTTCAGCGATCCACGTGTCGTGGCGGCGATCAGAGAGCGATTCGTGCCACTTTCGCTGGATCTCTTTCACGATCCGCGCGAATGGCTGCGTCCGCTCGGGGTGATTTGGACGCCGACGATCCTCTTTCTTGATCGGCGTGGTGAGGTGCGTTACCGGAGTCCAGACTTCTTGCCCCCTGATCTCTTTCTGGAACTCCTCGATCTTGGTGAGGGACACGTCGCACTGCATTGGGCCCGCTTCCAGGAGGCGAGCGCGCTGTTCCGCCGGATCGCCGAACGGGAACCGCCGAGCCCCTGGGCACCGGAGGCGGCGTACTGGTGGGGTGTCGCTGTCTACCTGGCGACACGCTCCCGTCCAGAGCTCGATCGGGTCTGGACTATCCTTCGCACGCGCTTTCCGGACACGATCTGGGCAGCTCGTACGCTCGTCGACTGACAGGGAGAGTGTGTGTCAACTCAAGGGGCCACGATCAAGGGAGCAATGCTGCCTACCAGCGCTGACGATGGAGCAGTACCGGAGCGAGGACAGAGGGCAGGAGCCCTGGTTAACTGTCGCTCATGAACGAGCCCCGGCCTGTAGGTTGTGGATGTCTACTCAGGAGCATCTGGCCCAATGTGCTGGTCAGGATGATGAGGGTTCTGGTGGCTTCCCAGTGAGAAGAGAACGCCCCTGTTCCTCGAGTGCCCGGGCAACACGGAGAAGACTCTCCGTCAGCTCGCTGATGCGCTGGCTTAGCCGATCGACCGTTTCCACAAGCTGAGCATCTTGTCCCGAAGGGGGAACGACTGCGCGAGCATGACTGCGGAGTTGCGCCTCGATCTCTTGTACTGAAGACCCGGCGCGGAGTTGCTCAACGATCCAGCGCAGCCGCTCGACAGCTTGCGGTGGATAACGACGCGATCGTCCTTCCCCGACCACGGGGAGATATGGCGCGAAGCGGTCTCGATAGTAGCGAACGGTCGTCTCCGGCAGGCCGAGCCGTTGGGCTACCTCGCTGAGCGTCAGGAGACGGTCATGTTCTCGGGTGGTGGGGGGTGATAGATCTGTGGTCGTTCCCTCGAGAACCCAGCCGATGGTGTCGGCGAGGTCTTGCGGTGTAGCAGGCGTCCCGTCCGGTCGAATGAAGACAGGCGCGTTGGCGGGAGCAGTGGCTTTGAGTTGCTCGAGCGAGCGCCAGATGATCCCTGGGATCACGCAGCGCAGCGGTCGGTCGCGGTCGTCGTGGCAAATGGCGATGCCTTCTCCCTCGTTCTGCTGGAGGTCTTGCCAGCGGAGTTGCGTGATGGCCGGCAGGGGGCAACCACAGCCCACGAGCCACAGGAGTAGCTTAAGACGCGGCTCGGCCACACGCAGCGCGGCAGCAAGAAAACGGCCTCGTTCAGTCGTGCGGATTGCTGGCGCTGGTGCGGCGTTCGGTCGTACTAGCGTAGGGATAGTTTGACTCAAGTCACGTTCCAAGATTCCCTGGTCGTGGAGAAAGCGGAGAAAAGAACGGACGGCGGCAAGCTTGCGTCGCATCGTCGCTGGTGCCAGATGACGACGCTCGAATGTCGCTAGCCAACGACGAATCGCCGCCTCGTCCAGCTGGGCGAAGTTTCCGCCGACTGCTGAGAGGAACTCTTGGACGTCGTGGATATAGGCGCGACGCGTTGCCGCAGGACGACCGGCGAGCCACTCGTCGATCGTACTGGTGAGCGAATTTCGATCCTGCACCGTCTCCCTCGCTGCTCAGTCTAATGAACGAACGTACCGATGCGATCCAACTTCTTTCCTAGGAGGGAAGACTGGTGAGAACGCCGTGTTTCGTCGTTATTCGCTGGAGAATTAGCGAACGAAATCGACGGAGGAGGATGTCTTCCGTTCCAATCTCAACACGATAGTAACAAAAGGCGTGTGAAGACGGCAGCCGGAACGTGGAAAGGAGGATTATCTGTCATGGATGATCGTGTCCACAGTGCACCGCGTGACCTTGCAGCAGCGGTCCGCATCACATTAGCTGGGGTACGGCAGCGTGTTGCTTTCCTTGGACTCACCGAGCGGGAACGGCAGGAGCTCGCCCGGATGGCACCGTGGGCCGAGCGTGTAGCCGACCGGATCGCCCAACGTTTCTACGACTTCCAGTTCAGCTTTGAGCCGACCCGACGGTTCTTTGAGCGCTACGCGCAGTCGCGTGGAATCACGCTCGCAGAACTGCGTCGCCGTCTCGAGCGAACCCAAGCCGAGTACTTTCGCGAAATCTTTCGCGCTGCTCGCGACGGCTATGATCTCGGCTACTTCGGGCGACGCTTACGAATCGGCGCCCAGCACAATGTGATCGATCTTCCGATGAAGTGGTATGTCGGTAGTTATGGACGCTACCTCGACCTTGTTCGTGCCGAGTTGCGCCGTAGCTTCCCACTTCAGCCCTGGCGATGGTGGCGAGTCGAGCGCGCGCTCGCCAAGGTGTTCAATCTTGACCAGCAGGCAGTGGTCGATGCCTTCTTCTTCGAGTTTCTTGATGCGGTCGGTTTCGACCTTGCATCGGTGGTGCCAGAACGACCCGAGGATGATCTCTCTGATTGTTACCGTGAGCTCAAGGCAACGGTTCGGGAGGCAGTCGCGAGTCTACAGCGGGCGACGGAGCTGGCGATCACGACGAGCGAGCGACTCGGTGCGACAAGCCGTAGTCTCACTCATGCCGCGGCGGAGGCGACCCAGGCTGTACAGGTAGTGTCCAAAGGAGCAATCCGTCAAAGCGAATATCTGCAAGCTGCCGAACAGGCAGTGGAAGAAGTCCAGCGTGCTGTCGCCGATATCGCTCGCGGCGCGGGCGAACAACAGCAGGCGTTGCGTCGTCTCACCGAGCTCGCACAAGCTCTCGCGGCGCATATCCAAGCCGTGACGGCCGCTGCCGAAGATGGTGTGGTAGCGAGCCAACGGAACGTGGAGGAAGCACAGGTTGGGGGCGAAACGGTTCGTCGTGCGATTACCTCCTTGCGTCGGTCAGGCGAGGGGATGCGCCAGGTGAGTACGCGAGTCGAGGAAATGGCCCACCTCTCCCGCTCCATCACACAGATGGTGGAAGCGGTCGACGAACTGGCGCGACAGACCAACCTGCTTGCGCTGAATGCGGCCATCGAGGCGGCGCGAGCTGGGGAGGCTGGGAAAGGCTTTGCAGTGGTGGCAGAGGAGGTCCGGAAGCTCGCTGAGCGCTCGAGCACGACAACACAGGAGATCCGTGGTCTTGTCGAGCAGATCTTGCGGACGCTGAACGATGTAGTGGCTGTCACCTCGGCCGGTGTCCGCGAGGTGGAGGAGGGTGTGACACTAGCAGCTGAGGCAGAGTCCGCGTTACAGCGTTTGATGGCAAGTGCACAGGACATCGGGCAGCGGATGAGTGCGATCGGGACCACGAGCGCGACGATGGCACGAGCGAAGGAGGAGGTCGTCGCGGAAATTGAGCGCGTCGCACGTGTTGTTGAGGGACATACCGCTGCGACCGAAGAAGTGGCTGCGACGTTGAGTCGGGTCGCCCACCAGGTGCGCGAGGTCGCCGCTGGCAGCCGCGAGACGAGCAGTGCCGCGGAAGCGCTGGCTGTTCTTGTCGAGCAACTGCATGCCGAAACTGAGCAACTCAATGACATGACGGCGCGGATCGATGAGGCGGCCCAGCAACTCACGCGAGTCGCTGGCTCATTTCGGCCCCTCGAGGAGAGGAGCGACGTCCTGGTCACTGGGCAGACGATCCGCGGGACGGCCGTGCGACCTGTGTGATGACTTCGGGGTGTTCAGCGACCCAGCGCTCGGCGAGCATGCGAGCGGTCTCTTTGTCACCAGGAGCGAGCTGTCCCTCAATGACGAGTTCACGGAGGTAGTTCTTCACCTCAGCGATCCAGCGCCCCGGTGGCAAGCCAAAGATCGCCATCAGTTCATGGCCATCCAGTGGACTTTTGATTTGCGCCAGCGCTGCTTCTTCCTCGAGGCGTCGGATGTGTGCCCGGAGGCGGGCGATCCGTGCAGCAGCTTCTCGGCGACGAGCAGCGCGTGCACTTGTCACGTCGGCGGCAACAAGGTCAAGAAGGTCGTCCAGGAGATCACCGGCCTCGACCATGAGACGACGCACGGCCGAGTCGGTCCACGTCTCATCATAGGCAGCCGGACGAAGATGCAGCTCGACGAGCCGCGCCACGCGTTCAATGAGCGCCTTCTCTTGTCGGAGGCGCCGCAACGCCTTGCGCGCCAGATGTGCGCCCTCGATCTCGTGCCCGAAGAAGTGGACTTCGCCACGCTCGTCGATCGTCCGCGTCATCGGCTTGGCAGCGTCGTGCAAGAGGGCGGCCCAACGCACGGCGAGACGCGGTGGGCTCTGGCGGACGACCTGTAAGGTATGGCGCCAGATGTCTTTGTGGCGCCGGTCGGCAATATCCTCGGCCAGCGGAACGAGTTCTGGCAAGACGTACGGTAAGAGACCGGTCTGGCGCAAGAGCTCAAGGCCGCGATCCGGTTCTGGCGAGAGGAGTAAGCGGTTCAGCTCTAACGCAATCCTCTCGACGCTCACGCGCTGAAGTTCAGCGGCAAGTTCGCAGATCGCAGCACGCGTCTCCAGCTCAACGTCGAAGCCAAGCTGAGCGGCAAAGCGTGCGGCCCGCAGCATGCGCAAAGGATCTTCCCGGAAACGCTCGCGCGGGTCGCCAACGGCGCGCAGGATCCGCCGTTCAAGGTCGCGAAGGCCACCGAACGGGTCGATCAATTCGCCGGTGACGGCATGGACGGCCATCGCGTTCACTGTGAAATCGCGTCGTGCCAGGTCTTCGCGGAGGCTGGTTCCAAAGCGGACCGCTGGTCGTCGGTCAGGTGTCGGATACCACTCGGTACGGTACGTCGTGATCTCCACTGTAACGCCCGCAAAGACGAGGCCGATCGTTCCGAAGGCTTCCCCAACTGTGTAGATGCTGTCAGCCCCTGCCTCTAGGCCCAGGCGCTTTGTCTCCTCTGGGTGTGCCGAGGTGGTGTAGTCCAGGTCTGTGACCGGTCGGCCGAGCAGGAGGTCACGCACGACACCGCCGACCAGGTAGAGTTCGTGGCCGGTACGGCTGAAGACGCGCGCCAGCCGATCGTTGATGTCATGCAGCGGCGGTGGCAGTCGCTCGAGTACCGAGCTGTCTAGTCGCGTTCGCAGTTCGATCGCCCCTCGCTCGTTCACTGTTCGTGCCTCCGGCACACTCTGCCATTGTACCCGAGCAGCAGCCCGGACCGACGACGGCTCGCATCCGTTACGGGGTGGTTCATCAATTCTCCTGCAAGGACTAAGAAACGCGCCGCGTTTCCGCTGCAGCTTGCACGCGAAGCTGAAGACCGCCACGATACCGGCCAGCGATTCGGGAAAAGGCCGAACAGGGAAGGGAAATGTTCTCGCGGCGTATCGGTTCTCCCGCCCTGGCGAGGAGAATTTGGGAGGAATTGGTCACCTTCTCCATGCCCGCCTTCGCCGACACTCTGCACAGGTGTGGTGTGTCCGCGGGATATACTGGCGAATCGGTCTGGCAGCGCTGTGGACAATGGCAGGGTGCAGAAGACGACCTTGACGACCATGACCATCCTCCTCCGATTGGATGCGCGCGGGTTGATCACCGAGGCGGTTCCTCCTGGTGCTGCGCCGCTCGGGCAACCGATTGTCGAGCTCGTCCTCCCGCAGGAACGGGAGCGGGCCGAGGCGCTCTTGGTCGCTGCTCGAGACGGTGAGCCAGGGTGGGCCGAACTCACGCTCCTCTTGTCTGAAGGGATGCAGCGGTACCAGGTGGCGAGTGTGCCAGGGGAATTTGCCACCGCCAGCTGGCTGCTCCGGCCGCTCCCGGATAGTTTGCGACCACCACTGGACGATCCAACGGCACTTGAGCGTTGGCTCGGCCCCTTCCTTGTTGAACAGGTAGAGATCGGTGTCCTCGTCTTCGATCCGGAGCTTGTCCTGCGCTATGGGAACAAGGTAGCAGCAAGGCTGCTCACTGGTGCCGAGACGCTGTTCCCTCTTGGTGTTTCGTTCGACGTCGTCGAGCGGCTCCTCGGTCAGGAGTTCTTCGGCCCGGAGCTGGGTGAGCGTCTCCGTCAGGCATTCGCCAACGGAGAGACACTGCGACAGGTGGAACTCGAGCGTCGCGACGGTGCGGTGATCGAGCTTGACTATCTGCCTGTTTGGGAAGATGGCTGCACCGTGGCTCATGTGCTGCGCCTGCGCGACATTTCGGCGCGGCGAGCCAGTGAGCGACGGGCTGTGGCTGCCGAGCGACGCTACCGGGAGCTTGTTGAGCTTCTGTCGGTCGTCGTCTACCGAGCGCCGGCCGATGCGATTGCAGAGACAAGCTATGTGAGTCCCCAGATCCAGCGTCTCCTCGGCTATTCGCCAGAAGAGTGGCTCCGCGAGCGTGGCATGTGGGCACGCCACCTCCACCCAGACGATCGGGAGGCGGTTATCGCTGCGATCGAGCAGGCGGTAGCCGAGGGCAGGGAGTTCTCTCTCGAATACCGTATGGTGCATCGGGATGGTCGTATCGTCTGGGTGCAGGACTGGGGACGTGTGCAGCGCGATGAACAAGGTGAGCGCTTTATCCATGGCGTGATGCTTGACATTACCGAGCGGAAAGCCTTGGAGCGAGCACATGACGAGGCGCGAGCACGGCTGCAAGCCTTGCTCCACACCATGCCAGCCGTCATCTTCGCAACTGACCCGGAGCCGGTTGTTAATCCCTCCGGTGTGCCCTGCTACCGATTGCAGTATGTCAATGAGCAGATCGAGCAGCTGACGGGCTATTCGCGCGAAGAGTTTTATGCGCAGCCGGAACTCTTTGCTTCTCTGGTCCATCCCGAGGATGTTACCCGTTACACGAGTGGTTGTTTGCAAACCGACGCGACTGGCGAGCCCTTTGCGCTCGACTATCGCCTCATCCGTCGCGATGGCTCAGTCGTGTGGGTGCGCGAGTATGCCCTGCTTCTGCGAGATAGCGCTGGGCATCCGGTTGCTTGGCAAGGGGTTATTGTCGACGTCACAGAGCAGAAGCGCGCAGAGGAAGCACTGCGCGAAGCAGAAGAACGCTACCGGACACTGGTTGAGCAACTCCCGGGTGCACTGCTCGTTGTCTCTGCCCAACCAACGTGGCAGGCAGACAGCACCCCAGCCTTTGAGCTCGTGTACGTCAGTCCCCAAATTGAACGGTTGACTGGCTATCCGCCGGAAGCATGGACTGAAGGAGGCTTCTGGTTCCACCTCGTACACCCGGACGATCGGCAGCAAGTGTTGGCTTGCCTGGAGCGGTGTCTCCGTGAACGCGGTAGTCAAGCAGTCGAGTATCGGCTGGTACGGGCGGATGGGCAGATCATCTGGATCCGCCACGAAGCAACGCTTGTCCTCGATGACGACGGAACTCCGCGCTACTGGCACTCGCTCTTACTCGACGTGACCGCTGAAAAGCTGGCTGAAGAAGCTCGCCAGGAGGCTGAAGAGCGCTTCCGGCTGCTTGCTGAGCATCATCCTGCTGCAGTCACCATTGTTGAGCCGGAACCGGTGTCACTACCGGATGGAACGCTCGGTTGGCGGACACTGTACGCAAGTCCGCGGATCACTGAGCTCACCGGCTACACCCCTGAGGAGTGGAGTGCACTCGGCGTCTGGATGCGCAGCATTCATCCGGATGACCGCGAGCAGGTGCTGGCTGAGATTCAGGAATGGTATACCCAGGGACCAAGACGACCACTTGAGTATCGTTTCCTCCGCAAGGACGGTCGAGTGGTTTGGATACACCAAGAGGGAGCACTTGTCCGCGATTTAGCCGGCCGGCCGCGCTACCTCTACCTGATCACGCAAGACGTGACCGAGCAGCGAACGCTCCTTGAGCAGCTTCGGCTCGCTGAGGAGCGCTATCGGACACTGGTCGAGCAGTTACCCGGTGCGGTGCTCGTCCGCCCAATCCTGCCCGACGAAGCGGCTTGGATGAGGAATCTGCCAAATTTCTATGTTGGCCCGGGTATCGAAAGGCTGACCGGTTTCGCCCCGATCGAATGGACTACCGAACGTTTCCTGACACAGTTGCATCCGGAGGATCGCCAGCGTGTCATCCGAACTCTTATCGAAGCCGACCGTACAGGTGCCTCGCTCTCGATCGAATATCGCTTGTACCGGAAGGATGGGAGCGTAATCTGGGTATGGAGTATCTCCCAAATTATTCGCGATTCAAACGGGAAACCACTCTACCGCCAAGTGCTGTTGACGGATGTCACGGAACGCAAGCAGGCTGAGGAGGCACTGCGTGCAGCTGAGGAACGATATCGGAGCCTGGTAGAACAATTACCAGGTGCGGTTATTCTTCGCGCATTATCTTCGCGTCCTCTTCCTGATGGTTCGATCGCCTACGAGATCCAGTATGTGAGTCCTGGTATCGAGCGGCTTACTGGTTTTACTGTCGAGGAGTGGTATGAGCCAGGCCGGTGGTCACGCCAACTCCATCCGGAGGATCGCGACCGGGTGTTGGCTGCTTTTCGAGAGTCTGAACGAACAGGAGGGCCACTTGACCTCGAGTACCGGTATATTCGGAAAGATGGGCAGGTTATTTGGCTCTGGCATGTCTCTCGGGTGATCTGCGGTGCGGACGGGACACCGCTACAACGGCAGGTCCTGTTACTCGATATTACAGAGCGTAAGGCCTCAGAACTGGCCCTCCGTGATGCGGAAGCACGCTACCGGGCGCTCGTTGAGCAATTGCCAGGTGCTGTGCTTGTTCGCTCAGCGTTTTCGGAGCCCGGCGAGGACGGGACTCGGCACTACACGTTTCATTACATCAGTCCAGGGATCGAGCGGCTCACGGGATTCACACCGGAAGAATGGCTCGTGCCGGGCACGTGGACTCGGCAGTTACACCCGGAGGACCGCGAGCGGGTCTTTGCTGCAATGCATGCTTCCGAAGAGGCAGCCGAGCCGTTGGACATCGAATACCGGCTTTACCGGAAGGATGGGTCGCTCATCTGGATCTGGCATCGGACACAGGTGATCTGTGACGCTGAGGGGCGGCCTCTCTACCGGCAGGTTCTGCTTACCGATATTACTGCACGCAAGCAAATGGAGCTGGCTCTACGCACCGCAGAGGCCCAATATCGGACACTGGTTGAGCAGCTTCCGGCAGCCGTTGTACGAGTTGCCCCATATGCTGAGTGTCAGCCTGACGGCGTGCCGGGATATGAGACGCACTATGTGAGCCCACAAATCGAAGCTATCACTGGCTACACACCGGAAGAGTGGAAACAGCCCGGTATTTGGGCCCGTCGTGTGCATCCTGAGGATCGTGAGTGGGTACTCAAGCTCTTTTGGCAACACGAGGAGACAGGGGAGCCGCTTCGCCTGGAGTATCGGTTCCTCCGCAAGGATGGTCAGCCAATCTGGCTCTGGCACGAAGCGCGAGTGATCCGCGGACCGGATGGTGCGATCGAGGCTCGGCAGGCTGTCTTGATAGACATCACCGAGCGCAAGCTGGCCGAGCAGGCGCTGCGCGAGGCGGAGGAGCGTTTCCGAAGCCTGGTCGAGCAGCTATCGGCGGCACTTGTGATCCTCGAGCCGAGTGCAGAGTTGTCGACGGACGGTCTCCCAAGGTATCGCGCGCGCTATGTAAGTCCGCGGATCGAGGATCTTACCGGCTATACCCCAGATGAGTGGGCGCAACAGGGGGTGCTAGCACGTTCAATCCACCCTGACGACCGAACGAGAGTGCTGGAAGCGTTCGAGTGGCTGGAGCGGACCGGCGAACCGGTCCGAGTCGAATACCGGTTCATCCGTAAGGACGGTGTGGTTGTCTGGCATCGCAACGAGATCTGGCCGATCCGCGATGCGAGCGGAACGGTGCATGCCTGGCACGCGCTGATCATCGATGTCACACCCGAGAAGCAAACTGAACAAGCGCTGCGGGAGGCCGAGGAGCGCTACCGCACGCTCGTCGAGCAGTTACCAGCTGTCGTCTACGTCGAAGGGGCAACGCCGGTGCGTCGACCGGACGGCCGCATGGAACGTCCGCTACTCTATGTCAGCCCGCAAGTGGAGCAGCTCACGGGCTATTCTCCGGAGGAGCATCGGCGTGATCGCTCACTCTGGACGCAAGCGATCCATCCCGATGATTATCCACGGGTGCGCCAGGAGACCCGCAAGGCTTGGGTGACTGGTCGATTCCACAGCGAGTTTCGCATCGTGCGTCGTGACGGTGCAGTGCGCTGGCTGGAGAGCACAGCGCGACTCATTCGGGACGCGGATGGGAAGCCACTCTATTGGCAGGGTGTGATGCTTGATGTGACCGAACGCAAACGAATCGAGGAGGAGCTCCGCGCAGCCGAAGAACGCTACCGGACACTGGTCGAGCAGATCCCTGCCGCAGTGCTTGTCACCTCGGCGATACCCGTCCTTTTGCCGGATGGAAGCCTGCACTATCCGATCACATTTCTCAGTCAGCGGATTGAGGAAGTCACCGGTTTTAGTCGCGAGGAGTTTGCGGCAACTCCCGGTCTCTGGTTCAGCCGAATGCATCCTGATGACCAGCCGCGTGTCTTTGCTGAGGCAGTCCGCACGGACGAGACGGGCGAGCCGTTCCAAGTCACCTACCGTTTCCAGCGAAAAGACGGCCGGTGGGTCTGGCTTGAGAACCGCGCAGTGATACTGCGCGATCGTCATGGGAACCCGCTCTTCTGGCACGGGTTGCTCATTGACGTGACCGAACGGAAACGCGCGGAAGAACTCCTTGTTGCGCAGACGGCGCTATTGCGCCTCATTGCGGAGGCGGCCCCGCTGAGCGAGGTACTGGAACTCCTCTGCCGGTTGGTCGAGCAGCAAGCGCCGGATTTACGCTGTTCCGTCTTGCTGCTCGGTTCGGACGGGCGGTTACATCATGGCGCAGAGCCGAATTTGCCGCGGGAGTATGTGGCGGCGATCGAAGGGCTCGCCATCGGACCGAGTGTCGGAAGCTGCGGCACGGCGGCCTTCCTTAATCAACCCGTCTATGTGAGCGATATCGACACAGATCCCCGCTGGGCGGAGTATCGGGGTATCGCCACGCGGTTTGGTCTCCGGGCCTGCTGGTCAACGCCGATCCGGGATGCGGCCGGTGAAGTGTTGGGAACGGTGGCGCTCTATGCGTTTGAGCCGCGGGAGCCACGGCCGGAGGAGGAGCAACTCCTGGAGCTGGCCACGCAACTTGCGGCGCTCGCGCTCGAGCGCTGGCGCGAATCGGAGGATCTGCGCCACCGAGCCTTCCACGACTCGCTTACCGGCCTAGCTAATCGTCTGCTCTTCCTTGATCGTGTGGAGCATGCCTTGGCCCGGGCGGAGCGTGATGGCGGTGGTCTTGCTGTTCTCTTCATCGATCTCGACGACTTCAAGCGGGTCAACGATACATGGGGGCACGCAGCGGGAGACCTTGTCCTGCAGGAGGTCGCGCAGCGTCTCAGCTCGCATGTCCGGGCTGGCGACACGGTAGCCCGGTTCGCGGGCGACGAGTTCACGGTGCTTTTGGAGGGAGTCACAAGCCCCGAGGAAGTACGGGGAATTGCGGAACGATTGCTGCGAGCGTTGGACCGTCCGTTTGACCTCCAAGACACGTTCGTCCGCCTAAGCCTTTCGATCGGAGCAGCGCTGGCACCGGCAGCACCCTATCCGGATAGCGGGACCCTGCTCTTGGCAGCTGACCAAGCGCTCTATGCAGCGAAGCGACGCGGGAAGAACACCTTTGACATAACGGTCTTCTCGAGGGGCTTTGAGCCGCCTCAAAGCGGAAATGAGGAACAGTAGACGCGACCAGGAGCCGGCGCGTGGCCAAGCGAAGCAAGCGGGTTTCGAGCAGCTGGTGGATTGTCGGATCGATGCTGCCGCTTGCCGTTTTGGCTGTGCTGCTTACTGGTGTACTGCCCGATGAGCCGGTGGTCGTTCCGAAGGCGCATTTCCTGATTGTCTCCACACTCGCCGCGGTTTCCTGTTTGCTCGCTGTACTTGTTCTTATTGGCGCTGCTCAGATCGCTGATGTTCGAGTACTCGCACTTGCCCTCGCGTTCCTCACGTTGTCGGGACTCTTCTTTGTGCACGGACTTGCGACGCCAGGCATCCTCGCGCCGGGGCCCAACGGTTGGGTGGGCGCTGCCGCGAGGATAGGGCTGTTCGCGGGGGCCTGGTTCTTGGCCGCAAGTACGCTGGAGGAGCGTGTCGCGGTTCAGCGGACGCTCCTCCGCTTGCGCGGCAGGATCGTGTTGGTGACGGGTCTCCTGCTCCTTCTCACTGGCCTTGTCGCTGCCATCGACTTGGTCACACTCCCCGTTAGGGGCCCGCTGAATAGGACGCCGCTGCTTGAGGCGGTCGGGCAGGCAGTAACAGCGCTGAGCACAGGATGGTCTGCGGTTGGTCTTGGGATAGCGAGTATTGCCTTGCTGCTCGTCACCACGGTTCATTACTGGCGTGTGGAACGGCGCTGGTCGAGCCCGCTCGTCCGCGGTCTTCTGGTGGCGAGTGTCTTCCTCCTGCAGGCGCAGGTGTCGTTGCTGCTCGCTCCAGTCTGGCACGTGAGCTGGTGGGAATACCACGTGCTCTTGCTGCTCGCGTTTGCAGCGTCCTCGCTCGGCTTGGTGCGGGAGTACGCATTGCACCGCACGTGGCGTGGGGTCCTCGAAGGGCTTCTCCTGCGCGACGCACTCGAGCATTTGGAACGTGGGTACACGGAGGTCATCGCGGCACTGGCAGCGGCGGTGGAGGCGAAGGATGTCTACACCAAGGGGCATAGTGTGCGTGTTGCGCGCCTAGCAGCGCTGATTGCTCGCGAACTGGGCCTACCGCCGGAGCGAGAGCGGATCTTATACCAAGCCGCGATTCTCCACGACCTGGGAAAAATTGGAATTCCTGATAGCGTGCTCCAGAAACCCGGGCCACTAACGCCGGACGAATTCGCGCTTGTCCGGGAACACCCAGTCCGGAGTTGGGAGATCGCGCGACAGGTCCGTTCCTTTGCGCCGATGCTGCCAGCCATCCGGTGGCACCACGAGCGGCTCGACGGCAGCGGATATCCAGATGGGCTGCGGGGTGACGAAATTCCGCTCGATGCTCGTATTTTGGCTGTGGCAGATGTTTTCGATGCGCTGACGTCAGCTCGACCATACCGCCCCGCTCTGTCCGTTCCGGAGGCTCTGGCAGTGCTTCGGGATGAAGCAGGGATACGTCTTGACGCCGCCTGTGTTGCCGCGCTCGAACGCCTCGTAGAGCGTTATGGCCCAGCGCTCTTGACAGAACGGCCGACCGACGTCGAGTCGCTGATAAAGCAGACGCCGAGTGAAGCGCGGTCCGGTGCGTGAGTGTCTTGCCGTCAGGGTATCATCATGCCCTGCGGAGGGAGGAACGGTGGCCGGGCATACTGTCCGCTTAGTGACCATTGAACGCATTGCCGGCCGCGAACTCTGGATACAGCCGGCGACGTTGCACGACCTCTGGCCGCTGGCGCGCCTGCAGCGGACATGCTTTGAGCCGCGACAAGCCTACAGCCTGTTCGCGCTGTTTGCGCTCTGGCTCTGGCCAGGTGTGCGCTTGCTGGTGGCACGCGTCGGCGATGAGCTGGTGGGATGCATCGTCGGTGACCAACGGAACCGGCATGCCCGGGTCCTCAACCTCTGCGTACGGCCTGACTGGCGGCGGCGGGGTGTGGGATCGGTTCTACTCGCTGCGCTCGAGCGCGAGTGCGATGCGGAGCTCTACACCCTGATGGTGGAAGACAAGAACACACCAGCCCAGGCACTCTATCGCCGCTTCGGATACGTGCCGGTAGCCGAGGTGCGTCACTACTATGGGCGGAATCGCCACGGCGTCCTTATGCAGAAGCGCCGTGGCGAGCGCTCCTCCTGGCAGTAACTGCGCTTACCAACACCGACCACTCAGACAGACAGAGCCTTGCCCTGGGTTGTGAAGCATCAGGACGATCCCTGCACCCCACACCACGATGAAGAGCAGCGCAAGGACCACCGCGGTGAACACGATCGCGCGTCCACGCGGCGTCAATGGCTCCGGCTGCATCCCGATGAAGCCCATGCCCAGCCCCTTCCATCTCTTCCGCGCCGGATTGTAGCGCGCCAGCGCATAGTTGTCTCGTCCCACACTGGACCTTGCAAGACATACGATGTGGGGGTGGCGTGCCCTCGGCAGGCGTCGGGTGATGCGGCAGGAGATTAGGGCCCCCCTAGTCGGGGCTGAGGAGTAGAGAAGCACCCGAGCCAGGCCTCAGAGACTCCACCCCTCTTCGCAGCCGAGAGCCGACTGTTGATCCTACGGTGAGTGACCTCAGCGCGGCCCTTCCCACTCGAAAAGTGGTGCGTAATCGGGGCCGAGCTGGTGCTTGATGTCGTCCATTTCGCCAGCGCTAACAGCCTCCTGGACCACGCTCATGACGGCGCGGGTCCAGAAGGCGGCTTCTGGCATCGGCGCGTGCAAGCGCTCGGCGACGCGCTCGTAGAACTCCTTCAACGACATGTGCCGGCCCTCGCCAGCATGCGGGTATTCGAGGATGTAGTCCTTGACGATCATCGGGAGTTGAGCAGCTAGGTCCTTGGCTTCACCACCAGCGAGTCGCTCGGCCAGTGTCTCGAGAACGGCACGTGTCACCCGTTCGGCTTCGCCCCGCGAGGCCAGGCGTGCTCGATGTTGCACCTTGCCAATAAACTCGTCGAACTGCATCGGTGCTCACTCCCCGTGATTCCGGTCGCGACGCTTCCAGCATGCGACAGAACAGCGCTCCACGCAAGGGGCGAGAGGACCGAGGGTCGATTTCGTCCCGTCCAGAAGCGGCGAGGCTTGTGAGACGCCACTGCAGCCCCTGACATGCACGATCACCCCTTGGGAAATTATGAGTTCGGTCGTCTGGGGGCGGCGCATTGTACCGTGCCATGGACTGCATACGGTCCGTGCCTCGCCTCCTGAGAGAGTAACTGCACGGCGCGAGTGGGTTCCTTGGTCGACCGGCATCCTGGTAAGCCGTTACGTTGCCACGGGGAGCCACGCTGGAGCAGAAGCGATCGCACGTGGCAGCTCGTCCGAGTAGTTGCGGTCGCCCGCATGCTTCGCCCGGAGAATGAGGGTGTTCTTGCTGTCCTCACTCTGGTGCAGCCTCGCGATGCTGCCGCGGGATCGGATCCCCTGTTCTTCGATCGTCCTCCGTCGGTCCGTGCTGTGATCTTCTGTTCTGCTGCATTACTCCGCGAGGCGGTAAACGCGCTGGGCGTTCCCGCCGAAGATTGCTGCCCGTTCGGCCTCGCTCAGTGCGGCAGTGAGTGTCTGGTAGGTGCGGAACGTTGTCAAATAGTCGGCGGCTAACGTCGCGACCGGCCAGTCGCTGCCCCAGAGAAGTCGGCTGGGGCCGAAATGCTCGAGTGCGAACTCGACGACCGGCCGGATCGTTTCGGCCGTTGCATTCGGTCCGGCCTCAGTGAGGAGCCCAGAGAGCTTGCACCACACGTTCGGATACGGGATCAGGGCAGTAATCCGCTCACGCCACTGCGCCAGGTCACCACTCGCGATCGGCGGCTTGGCGAGGTGATCGACGACCAAGGTCAGGGTCGGAAAGCGCTCGGCTAGGCGTGGGACGTGTGGCAGGTGCTGGACGCGAACCAGTAGATCGAGCGTCAGTCCCCGCTCGGCGACAGCAGCGATGCCGCGCTGGACAGAAGATGAGGCGAGCCAGTCGGGATCGGGCACGTTCTCGGCGGTCGCTCGGATGCCACGGAAGGCCGGATGCTGCCGATAGCGGTCGAGCTGCTCACCAACATCAGGCGCTTCGAGGTCAACCCAACCGACAACGGCGACAATCCAGGGATACCGCTCTGCAAGTGAGAACCACCACGCGTGATCCCACGCCGAACGTGCGGCCTGGACAATAACGATCTGGTCAACACCAGCTGCCTGGCGTTGGGCATCGAGGTCCTCTGGACTGAAACTTCGACGGAGTGGGCGGAGTTGTTCTTCAAGTTCCGGGGTCATCCAGTAAAGGTCGGATCGTTCGATGTCCCAGAAGTGAACGTGCGTATCGATAACTGGTGTCGTTCCAATCGGCATCTTGCCCGCCTCTCTTTCAGGTTGTGCTGACCAGCTGCCCAGTCTGTGGATCGTAGGGAAGTGGCGGGACGGTGGCAAGTTCCTCCCAGAGGCTGTCCGGGATGGGCCAAGTCGCGAGTCGCAGCGTTTCTTCGACCCGCTCAGGCCGGCTCATGCCGACGATGGTGGCAGTGATCCGCGGGTCGCGCAAAGAGAACTGCAGGGCCGCGGCAGCTAACGGCACGCCGTGACGAGCGCAGATTTCTTCCAGTTGCCGTGCACGCTCGAGTTCCTCTGGATGCGCCTGTCGATAGGCGTAGCGCGGGTAAGCGGCTGGTCCCTTGGCCAGGAGGCCGCTTCCGTAGGGGGCTGCATTCACCACCGCTACGCCGAGCTCGTTTGCCCGCTGGATCAGCGGTTCTGCAGTACGGTTCAGGAGTGTGTACCGGTTGTGCGTAATCACGACCTCGAAGAGGCCGGTCTCGATATAGGCGAGGAGCATGTCGATCGGGCCGGCGGCGACGCCAACGTGCTCGATCAGGCCGGCATCGCGCAAGGCGAGCAGCATCCGAACTGGCCCCTCGGGTGCCAGTGCTTCTGAGACGGTGAGACCAGCGTGCTCTGGATCGTGAAAGTAGACGAGCTGTAGCTTTTGTAGGCCAAGCAGCTTTAGGCTGCGCTCGACTGACCGACGGACTTGCCACGCGTCAAAACGACCGGTCGCAAGATCCCGATCGGCCTTGGTGGCGAGGACGTAGCCGGGTGGAAGTCCACCGAGTTCGCGCAGGACGAGGCCGATCCGGCGCTCGCTCTCCCCGTCGCCATACGCTGCAGCGGTGTCCAAGAAGGTAATCGGGCTGCGGAAGATCGCACGGAGAGTGGCCAGCGCCTGCTCTTCGGGGACGGAGTACCCGAAGGTCTCCGGCATATCGCCGAGTGGCGCACATCCGGCGCAGACGATGCTAACCTCGAGCCCGGTGCGCCCAAGGATACGGCGGGGTAGTGACGTACTCATACAGGGACCTCCTGCGCTGTGCCCGGGCCGTAGCGGTGCTGTGGCCAGTCGAGGTCGAAGACCAGTTCCATCGGTGCCCACCATTCATCCGGGTTCGCTTCCGGGGCGCGTTCCTGGAGTGTTGCCATCAAGCGGTTCCACTCAGCGGAGATGGGATCCTCGTTGACACGTGGGAAATCGCGTGCCAAGTCGAAGGTGTCGTCTGTCTCGATATACATGAAGAGGCGCCGGCCGCGCAGAAAGATGCGCATGGTATGGATGCCCACCTCGCGGATGCGAGCGCAGACCTGAGGCCAGACTGCCTGGTGGTACTGAATGTAGGCGGCGATCGCGTCTGGGTCGTCGCGGAGACAGAGTGTGAGGCCGTAGCACTTCATGGCGTACGACTCCCTTACTGCGCCAACCAGCCGCCGTCAACGACCAGGATGCTGCCGGTGACAGCTGCTGCCTCGTCGGAGGCGAGGTAGAGCGCGGCGGCAGCCACTTCTTCCGGTCGAACCAGCCTCCCCATGGGTTGCCGGGCTTCGAGCGCACGTCGGGCGGCCACGGGATCCGGCTCGCGAGCGACCAGTCGCTCGACCCACGGGGTGTCGACCGTCCCTGGGCAGATGCAGTTGCAACGAATGCCGTTCTTCACGTAGGCGATCGCGATCTGCTTGGTGAGCGTGACGACCGCGCCCTTGCTCGCACAGTAGGCCGCACGCTTCGGGATACCGATGAGGCCAGCTACCGAGCCAATGTTGATGATGACGCCAGAGCGACGGGCCAGCATGCTCGGCAGCGCATACTTGCAGCACAGGAAAACCCCGCGCACGTTAACTGCGAAGACTTGTTCCCATTCTTCCAGCTCGGTCTCAACGACGTCCTTCGTCGTGCCGATGCCAGCGTTATTCACCAAGATGTCGATGCGGCCGAAACGGGCGAGGACACTGTCCATGAGGGCACGGACGCTTGTCTCATCACGCACGTCCACTTGGTGGGGGACAATGCGGTCGGGCGCGAGTAGGGCAGTTGCCTCGGCGGCCTGAGGATCCAGGTCAGCGGCGATGACGGTCGCGCCCGCTTCTGCAAAGCGATGGGCGATTGCCCGGCCAATCCCTGATCCGGCGCCGGTGACAACGGCGATACGGTCATGGAGTTCCATCGGCCGTTACTCCTCTCTCAACCACGCACCGCGCCGAGCAAGAGCCCACGCGCGATGTACCGCTCGAGCACGATGGCGAGCGCGATCACCGGCCCAATCATAAGGAGGATCAGGACGGACATGTACCACCACTGGGGGCCGCGGGTTGCGTTCTGGGCTGCGACGAGGAGAGGCATCGTCTGAGCCTTCGCGCTGCTGAGGAAGAGCGCTAAGAGGTATTCATTCCAGGCCAGAACGAAGATGAACAAGAAGGTGGCGACCAGCCCCGGCAGCGAAAGCGGCAGGACGATACGCCACAGGATCTGGTAACGGTTGGCCCCATCAATGGCAGCGCTTTCCTCGAGTTCGAGCGGGATTGTCCGAAAGTAGTCACGGAGAAGCCACACCGCGATCGGCAGGTTCGCCGCGACATAAGCGACGACCAAGGCAGTTCGGGTGTCGAGCATCCCAAGGCGTTGGAAGAGGATATAGATCGGGATGACGATCGCGACCGGTGGCAGCATGCGTTGGGAGATCATCCAGAAGGCGATGTCGGCGTTGCCGAGTCGTGGACCACCAACACGGCGCAGTGCTGCCGCGCGGGCGAGCGCAAAGGCACCGAGTCCACCGGCTACGGCGAGCTGCCACGGCAGGCCCAGCTGGATGCCGACAGCAGCAAGGACAGCAAAGCCAAGAAAGACGAGCGCAGTCGCCAGTCGGACACGGTAGGTGAATCGACTCAGCCCGTACGTCGCTGCTGCCCCGAACATGAGAGTGAGGATGGAGCTCGTGACACCGACGACAACCGTGTTGAGATAAGGACGCAACGTGTCATTCCCAAGGTCAACGAGGATGTATCGCCAGGCATGGAGAGATGGCTGAAAGTCCACAAATGGGATGTAGGTCGGCCCTTCGTTCACGTGCACCGGGAGCTTGAATGCGGTGATCACCAGCCAGTACAGCGGGAAGAGGACGACGAACGTCCAGAAGCCCAAAATGAGGTACGAGATGATCGCTCCGAGCGGGCTAGGACTTGTCGGGCTGGTGCGCCAACGGAGTGCCATGCGAACCCCCTAAAGCGCTTCGGTCAGCCGACGATGCACAAGTCGCACGTAGGCGATACCAACGAAGGTCACAACGAAGAGCAGCGAGTAGGCAACAGCAGCCGACGTCCCGTAGTCGAGTGAGCGCCAGAGGACGTAGGCATGGAGCGTGAGCGATTCTGTCGCGGTACCAGGGCCGCCGCCAGTAAGAACGTTCGGCATGTCGAAAATCTTGAAGGCCTCGATGAGGCGGATCAGGATGACAGTACTGGCGACGGGCCCGATCTGCGGCAGAGTGATGTGCCAGAAGATCTGCCATCGGTTGGCACCGTCCACGATCGCAGCCTCGATCGGCTCGGGGGACTGGCTCTCCAGGGCGGCGAGCAAGACGATGAACATGAAGGGTGTCCACTGCCAGAGATCGCCGATCATCACCGCGATCCGCGCACCCCAGGGGTCGTTGACCCAACTGACGTTCGCGTAGCCCAGCCAGTTGGCGATCGGTGCGAATGGCCCCTTGCCGGTATCGGTGAGCATCCGGAACGTGTAGGCGACGCCAACGGGTGTGATCATCATGGGGAGAAGGAAGACAACTCGGAAGAACCGGCGACCAGGCAGCTGTTGCGCGCATAGCGAGGCGAGGAGCAGCCCGACAAGGAACTGGAGGGCCACACCACCAAAGACGTAGACCCACGTGACGACGAGCGTGCCGGGTCGGCCACCGCTAGTGACGATAGTCCGAACTGCGAGCCAAAGCGCGAGTAGCCCCGCAACTGCGACAACGGTGTGGCCGGCGATGCGGGATATGCTCAGCGGGCTAGCGCGGAGTGAGCGCCAGAGCAGGACGAGCCCGATGGCTGCCAAGACCACGAAGGCGAGCCAGCCGCCGAGTCCGAGCTCCCCCAGGCGGCCAAGGAAGTGCTCCCGCTCCGAGCCGAGAAGAAGCTTGCGATAGTTTAGTAGTCCAACGTAATGGATGCGAAATCCACCCGATACCGGTTGGAAGCGCGAAAGCGAAAGGTAGAGCGAGAAGAGGAGTGGGAAGATCGAGAGTACAAGGATAACCAGGACAGCCGGTAGCACGAGCACTGCACCGGCTTGCCGGTCCGCCCAACTGACGAGTGTCTCTCGAGACCAGGGGATGCGGCGGACGGGAGCCGCCACCGCATCCCCGCGCCGCTGCGGCGTCGTCACCGGTGGGATACCACGCACGATTCGCGCTTTCCCTTCCGCATCAGCGGATGCTGAGACTCGAACGATAGGCTTGCTTCTGCTTCTCGCGGCCTAGTTCGTCAGTAATCTCGTTCCAGCCCTTTGTCAGTTCCTCCATCGCCTGTTTGGTCGTCAACTCGCCAGCGAGGTAGCGCGAGAGAACCGTGTCTAGCACAACCCCCTGGTAGCGCTGCGCACCTGGAATGCGCAGATCCAGCACCATGTTCGGACTATTGAGACTGTCCTTGATCGCTCCAAGGTAGTTTCGTGCTGCGGCTTTGCTCATTCCTGCTTTCACCCAGAGGTCGATGTTCTCAAACTGAGAGATCCGGTACGGGTTGAATCCGGTTTTGCCAATTGTTACGTCGACGTTTGCCTGAGCAGGCTGGCTCATGTAGGAGAGGAAGGCGTATCCGGCATCCTTGACTTTGGCAGGGGCGTTCTTGTTGATCGCACCAGACCAACCACCAAACGCTGCATAGGGCGCGTGATTCACGCCGTTGATCGCGTGCGGGCAGGTGTTGGCGTCACAGGCAACAAGTTTCCCGCTCTTGCGGTCGAGCACCTCCTTGGTGCCTGGGAGGATAATCGCACCCACTTTGTCCTTCACTTTGGACTGCTCGGGATCGATCGCCAGCGTCCCGATGTCACCCCAGTCCAACGTGAGAGCGCAGCGTCCGGTGACGAAGGCTGCGCGGCTATCGCCAACGTCCCAGTTGAGCTCGTCCGGGGGACCGTACTTGCCGGTCTCCTTGTAGATCTCGAGCGCGCGTTCGAACGCCTCGTTGTTCGTCAAGGGCTCCATGGTATCGACGTCAAAGAACGCGCCCTGCTGTGTTCCTTGGCTCTGCAGGAAGGAGGCTGCGATCGACCAGAACATCCAGTAGCTCTGTGCTCCCCGGCGCTTGGCGATCCCAGAGCCAAAATCGGGAACGCCATCGCCGTTGAGATCCTTCCCATGGAAGTGCTGTGCGATTGCCAAGTAGTCCTCCCATGTTTCGGGAGGCTTGAGTCCTTCGGCCTCGAGCAGGTCTGTGCGGTAGTACACCATTTGGAAGTCACCGTCGAGCGGGATTGTATAGATCTTCCCGCCGTAGGTCGCACTGAAATTCCGGAAGAAGGGCGCGATATCCTCCCACTGGAGCGCAGGGTCAGCCTCGATGCGTGGTGTGAGGTCTTCCAGATACCCAGGCTCGACGTAGTCCGCCATCCACTGGGGGGCGAAAACGATGACATGGTAGCTGTTCGTGCCGGTGGTAAAGTCCGTGAGGATCTTCTGGTAGAGGTCGGCGAAGGGAACCGTGATGACGTTGATCTTGGCGCCGGTCAGTTTCTGAAACTCCGGAGCTCGTCGCTGCAGCGGCTCGGCGATCTGTGGTCCGGTGAAGGTGATCACATTGACCTCGACCCCTTCGAACTGCATCCCAGCCGCTGGTGTCCTGGCTGCCGGTGCTGCTGTCGGTGTCGCTTCCTCCCGGCGACACGCGGCCAGTAGCGCACTCCCAGCTGCGATTGTGGTCCCCAGGAATTGCCGACGAGACAGGGCGCGTGTCATGGTCCTACCCTCCTCCTCATCTCAAACCGTTCCACCGTTCGATCGCCACTCACTCCGTCGACCTCACCGTGACCCAATCGCCGCGAGAGTTGCTCGGCCGCGTGCTGGGCAGCAGCGATGAGTTCTTCACTGCGTTGCGACGTGATCCGCGTCACCGGCACGGAGATGCTGAGTGCGGCGATCACTGCCCCGCTCGCGTCACGGACTGGCGCGCCAAAACACCAGACGTCGGGCAATGTCTCGCCGCGGTCCACGGCGTAGCCTTGCTCGCGCACGCGTGCCAACTCAGCCCGCAGCGCCGCCGGGTCGGTGATCGTCCGCGGTGTCAACGCGACTAACGGCCCCTCACTGAGCAGGCGCTCGAGTTCCTCTTCCGGCAGCCAGGCGAGCAAGCACTTCCCAAGCGAGGTGGCGTGTGCAGGCAGGCGTGTCCCGACCTCGGAGGCGAGGCGTACCCACTGTGTCCCTTCCTGTTTGCCGATGTAGAGCACTTCGCGTCCTTGCAGGACAGCCAGCTGGATCGTCTCGCCCAGTTCACGGGCAAGCGGACGTGCCACGTCCGTAAAGGCGCGGAGGAGGTCGCTTTGTCGCGCGTAAGCGCCGGCAAGCACCAAGACATGTGGACCGAGTCGGTATCGCTTGGTCGTCTCCTCGCGCACAAGGAGACCGGCCTCAACGAGCGTTGTCAGAACCGCGTGGAGCGTGCTCTTCGGCTCACCGATGGCGCGTGCGAGCTCGCTCAATGTCATGCCATCGCTCGCGCGGGCGAGCGCGTTCAGACTTGCGACCGCTCGCCAGACTGCCGGTGACTGACCACGCATTCCAACTCCTGTCCATTCGATATATCGAAAGCTGTTCTTATCACCGAACCATCTCCATCCTAGAAGCAGTGTCGGGCGCTGTCAAGACCTGGTGACGATCGAGTCCATGCGAGCACTGTCTGGACGGTGCCTGTCCTGGTCCGCCTCGTCTCTGCGGGCAAGGGTGTTGTGTTCTAGGGGAAACCGTCCCTTCGGGGATGGATTGACTCGGCGGCGGCTGGGCTTCCTCGACTGCCCCAAGGTATAGGTCAGAGCGGTTCGCTCGGTTCAGAGTCTGTCGGCCCAGTGAGGACGATTGAGGTTGGTTGCGTCTCAGCACATCTTCGGACAGCCATGTGCCGGAACGGTGCGCTGGCGTGGCTGCCCGGAGTGGCGCATGAGCAGCGTGTCGTCAGCTCACACGGAGCTTTGCGGTTCATCAGGCGTGTTCGCCATGCGTCGCGCACACGGAGAGGTAGTTTCTTGCCGAGGTAGGCCGGTATTTATCACGTTCCGCAGCTTACAGACCAAAAACAGGCCAGACTGAAGCGATTGGCGAGCAGTGCACAGAGAAGGAGCGCTTCGTCTTTTGTGCGATGAAGCTGTGATCTGGATCCGAACGGGCACATTCCTGCCATTGCGGTAGTACCTCAGATATTCTTGCTCTTCTGCCCTCTGCGGAGCCGCTTCGGTACAGTGAACGTTGTGAGACGACGGTGGTCGCTGGACTGGAGAAGACGAAGGGTGCAGCGCAGATTCTCGCGCTGCACCCTCTGGGGCCGGGGCTTAACGATGACCTCTCGGCTGCGCGCCAGGGCGCGAGTCGCTTGTCAGCTCATGGTTCCGCTGAGCCGCTCTCTGAGTTGTGCCGCGCGTGCCTCGATCCGGCCCATGACCCAGCGGACCATTCGGCGACGGAGCTCCTGACCGCTCGCTGGCGCAAACAACAGCCCAAGCAACAGGCCCCACGTGAAAAACTTGGCAGCAGTTCGCAGACGTCCCAACATGGGTGCTCAGCCCTCAGACTGCGCCATCACGCTTGTCGGTGCAGGCTCTTCGAGCTTCGCCTCTGGTTGCTCTTCCTTCCGCGTTGCAAGCATCTGGCGAACGGCCCCGACCTGTGTCCGGAGTGCGGCAGCAACCTGCTCGCCTTGCGCGCGTGCCCGCTGAACAAACTCGTTGGTGCGTTCTCGCCAAGCTGGCAGCAACTCCTGGCGCTTCGGGACACTCAGCCAGACCGCCAACGCGCCGAGCACAGTGCCGAGCGCGAGGCCACCGACGAAGCTGCGCAATGTTCCTCGTCGCATCGTCGACCTCCCTCCCGGAGTGGCCTCCGCTATGGATCAAACCGTCGAGATCGCACGATGGCAGTGTAATCGGTCGAGTTGCAACGTGCAACCAGGCGCGAGCAGTCGGAGTAGACCGTGCGATGATGTCGAGGACGCGGCGCTGTACAGCTGAGGGTTTCCGGTTGTCAGTAGGGGGCGTTTAGAGCGCAGACTCCCGAGGTACGGCCACCATACCGACGGCCGATCTGTGCAGGGGAGGACAGCGGCTGGATCTGCCGAGCGACACTACGGTTCCGAGTCTCGAGGCGGAACAACAAAGAAAATTGAGGAAGCGCGACGGGGTATCGTATTGGCATTCCTCAACGAGAGGCTGGTCGTACCCATCTCGGTCGCGGAGAGGCGCTCGGTGTCTCGCGCCTCATGTGGCACAGAGACGCGGCCTGTTGTATGGCACCTGCAGGAGGTCTTCTCGGTAGATTGGGTGCATGTTCTCCTTGACGATGTGAACTTTAGCACTTAAGATATGTGGGATCGGTCGTCTGTCCTGGTTCGCCCGGAGGGACGAGGGGAGAACAGATGAACGAAGTGCGAATCTCTCGACGGCAATTGCTTAAGCGCGGCGTCGTCGTTGCAAGTGCGCTCCTCGCCGCATGCCGCTCGGCGCCAGCGACAGAGGAGAGGAGCTCCTCTCCAGCCTCTGGCGCGACTATGACACCGACTGTGCCAGAAGCTCGAAGCACACTAGCAGCATCGAAGCCGTCGGGCGACCCGGTGCGGATCGGCATGATCGTCGCGCTTTCGGGGCCGTTTGCCTCACTTGGGGAGAATCTCGTTCGTGGCATTCAGCTTGCCCTGGACGAACTCGGCACCGAGGTCGCTGGTCGGGAACTCCAACTCAAGGTCGAGGATACAGCTGGCAATCCTGATCAGGCGCTGGCCAAAGCCCGGCAACTTGTCGAACGAGAACGCGTGCACATCTTGACCGGCGTCACGTTGAGCAGCGAAGCCGGAGCTCTGCGTGACTATGTCGTCTCGGCTGGAGTACCACTCATCGTGAGCAACGCGGGATTGCCGGGGCTAACCCGGGATCCGAAACTGCGCAGCCCACTTATCTTCCGTGTCTCTTTCGCCAACGGCCAGCACGAGGCACCGTTCGGCCAGTATGCCTACGAGCGGCTTGGCTATCGCCGGGTGGCACTGACTGGCCTCGACTACTCAGCCGGGCATGACAAAGTGGGAGCGTTCGCTCGACGTTTTCAAGCCTCTGGCGGCGAGATCGTCGGCGAAGTGTATGCACCGGTGGATACCCCTGATTTTGGGCCATACCTCCAGCGTCTGGCTCAGCTACCAGCCGATGCGATCTTCGCCTTCTACTCGGGTGTGGACGCAGTGCGGTTTGTCCAGCAGTATACGGAGTTCGGGTTGAAAGACCGCATCCCGCTCATCGGCTCCGGTGATACGGTTGATGAGAGTATCCTGCCAGAGCAGGGCGAGGCTGCTCTCGGCTATGTCAGCTCATCGCACTATGCAGTTCTCTACGATTCCCCAGAAAACCAAGCGTTCGTCCGGCGCTGCCGCGAGCGTTTCGACACACAAGCGAACCAGTTCGTCTACCAGGGGTACCTGACTGGCCGAGTCATCGGCGAGGCTTTGCGTGCTACTAACGGGGCAATTGAGGACACGACAGCTTTCCTCGAGGCGCTCCGGGCAGTCCGGTTCACTGGGCCGACTGGTGAATTCCGTTTCCATCCAGAGTCGCAGGGAGCCGTCATCACGGTCTTCATCCGACGTGTCGAGCGCTTGCCGAGTGGTGAGTTCGGGAATGTCGTTCTTGATCTCATTCGTGACATTGATGATGTCTCGTTCTGAAGTATGAGGTCGAGTTCATGCTATTTGTGTGATCGCCTGTCTCTCTTTTTATGGTGGCGCGCCTGGGATTTTTGCCTCGACTGTACTGTCCAAGCGATGCCGTGCTTCTCCGGGATGAGGGTTCGCTCATGCTTGCTCAGGCGGCCTCCTGGGACTGAAGATGCGTGTGGCTCGGGCAGCTGCTCTCTCCATGAGGGAGGCAGAGACGGCTCAGTGAATGTGCTCTGGATGGGGCAGGGAGAATGGGTGGGCAAGGCACTGGCTCTCTGCCCTCCCGTCGTGGGGCGATTCGCCCGTGTGAACCGCAGGACTGGCTCCCTTGTCAGGCGAAATCGACAGTTTCTTTGAGCACTCAGGCGCAATTTGGATGTTGCGAGGGCGCTGCAGGACGGCGGACGATGCATTGCTCAGGCTGGGATGCGCTTGGCCCAGATGTGGGATGGTGTGTCGCGACCTCCTGGGGAGCCCGTAGTGGTCAAGCTTGCTAACACTCTGTGGAGTCAACACGTTGCCGGTAGGTGATGCCCGCATCGCGACTCCGCGTTCAACGGTGGAAACCGCGTCAGGCTGCGGTGCAAGGGTTGTGCTCTTTGGGCAGGGGCTTCAAGGGATGTGTGTTCCGCGGGGTGTTGGCGCTTGGCAGGGTTGATTCGGCTGCCGTGGTCATTCTTGCTGAACAGACGTGCCGAAAGCATGCTGGGCGCGTGGTATGATCGGCTCGGTTGTCGAGTCGAAGGGTGGGGCGATGGATCTCCACGAATACCAAGCTGCAGAACTGCTCGCACGATATGGAATACCAGTGAACCGTGGCATTCTGGCGCGGACTCCAGAAGAAGCGCGTGCAGCCGCTGAGCAACTGGGTAGCCGAGTGGTAGTGAAGGCGCAGGTCCACGCCGGCGGTCGTGGGAAGGCAGGCGGGATCCGGCTAGCGGACGATCCTGCTCAGGCTGAGGCGGTTGCTCGGCAGATCCTCGGCATGGACATTCGGGGGAGGACCGTTCGTAAGGTTCTCGTCGCGCCGGCGGTTGCCTTCGAGCGCGAATACTATCTTGGTGTTGTGCTGGATCGGGACGCACGTCGTGTCGCGGTCATGGCGAGCAGTGCCGGCGGCGTTGATATTGAGGAAGTCGCACGTGAACGTCCTGAGGCCATTGTGCGGGAACATGCCGACCCCTGCCTTGGTTTCCAGGAGTTCCAGGCACGGCGGCTCGCCTTCCGGCTTGGGATTGAGCCGGACTTGGTGCGAGGATTCGCCGCTCTGGCGCGCCAGCTGTACCAAGCCTACGTTGACTGCGATGCCTCACTCGCCGAGATCAACCCGCTTGTCCTGACGCGCGATCGCACGTGGCTCGCCCTCGATACAAAGGTTGTATTGGACGATAACGGCCTGTTCCGCCATCCGGATCTGGCCGAGCTCCGCGATCCGGAAGAAGAGGATCCGCTCGAGCGCGAAGCGCGATTAGCCGGTATTAGTTTCGTGCGCCTCAACGGTACGGTCGGTTGCATCGTCAACGGTGCCGGGCTCTCGATGGCGACGATGGATGCGATCAAGCTGTATGGTGGCGAGCCGGCAAACTTCCTCGACATCGGTGGTGGAGCCTCGGCACAGCGGGTCGCAGCGGCACTGCGACTCGTGGTAGCGGATCCGAATGTCCGCTCAATCCTGGTGAACATCTTCGGTGGAATCACGCGCGGTGACGTGGTCGCACAAGGACTCCTCGAGGCGCTGCGTCAAGTTGAGGTGCGAGTACCGATGGTAATCCGCTTGGTTGGCACGAGACAGGAAGAGGGGCGGCGGCTTCTGGAAGAGGCGGGACTGACCGTGGTGGACACGATGGAAGAGGCGGCGCAGCGTGCCGTCGCAGCGGCGCAGAGCCAGTGAGGTCGGGGGCAGGTGATGGCGATCCTGGTCGATGCATCGACACGGCTCCTGGTGCAAGGGATCACTGGACGCGAGGGGTCGTTCCATACCCAGCAGATGCTCGAGTACGGGACGAACATTGTGGCCGGGGTGACGCCTGGCGCTGGTGGACGAGAAGTTCACGGCGTACCGGTCTTCAATACGGTTGCAGAAGCAGTTGCGGCAACCCAGCCGAACGCCTCGTTCGTTGCCGTGCCGGCACCGTTTGCGCCCGACGCCATTCTTGAAGCGGCCGAAGCAGGCATCCCTCTCATTGTCTGCATCACAGAGGGGATCCCGGTGCTTGAGACGCTGCGTGTCTATCACGCCGTCCGCGAGCGAGGTGTCCGCCTCATCGGGCCGAATTGTCCAGGTCTGATCTCCCCTGGGAAGGCGAAGGTCGGCATTATGCCGGGCTTCATCCATACGCCGGGGCCGGTCGGTATCGTCTCGCGGAGTGGGACACTCACCTACGAGGTCGTCTGGGCGCTGACGCGTGCCGGAATCGGCCAGTCAACAGCCGTTGGGATCGGCGGTGATCCGGTCATCGGGACGTCGTTCATCGACGTCTTGGAGCTTTTCCAGAATGATCCGGAGACACGGGCGATTGTCCTCATCGGTGAGATCGGTGGTGCTGACGAGGAGGCGGCAGCAGAGTTCATTCGCCGGCACGTGACGAAACCGGTCGTCGGGTTCATTGCTGGACGCACAGCGCCGCCCGGACGGCGGATGGGACACGCTGGGGCAATCATCAGCGGCGGGAGAGGGACGGCCGCAGAGAAGATCGCTGCACTTGAGGCGGCGGGTGTGCCGGTCGCCGAGCGCCCAGCACAGGTGGCGGATCTCGTTCGCCGCGTGCTCGAGGGCGTCTGACAGCGGGCACAAGAGGGAGGATAAGGAACAGCATGCCGGTCGAACTCGTGCCCCACCAGAGCCTCATTGCCTTGGGGCGACTTGCTGGCAGCCGTGGCTATCTCTGGGGCACCGGGGGGAACCTAAGCCTGCGCCGCAGTGAGTCGCACTTCCTGATCACGATGCGTGGCACGGCACTCGACCAGCTCGATACCCAGGACTTTGTCCTGGCGCCGCTGCAAGGAGGACCAGGCGAGCCGCCGGAGGCGTCGACCGAAATCCAGCTCCACCGCCGCATCTACCAGGCGCGTCCAGACGTCCGCTGCGTGATTCATCTCTCGCCCTTCTACACCACCCTCGTGGCCTGTACCGACATCGAACTCCCCACGGACCTTGTACCTGAGACGGCGCTCTATCTGGGTGAGATCGCCCGCGTGCCGTACATCCAGCCGGGTACGGACGAGCTCGCCCGTGCCGTCGCTGAGGCGCTTGGCAAGGATCGCTGGGTCGCGATTATGGCAAACCATGGCGTCGTCACGGTGGGTGAGTCACCACTGGACGCATTCCGGCGCGTCGAGGTGTTGGAGTTCCTCTGTCGCCTCGTGGTGACGGCACGCAGCGCGGCGATGGAGCTCCACCGCATCGGCGAGGAGGCGGTTGCGGCACTCCGTCGGAGCTACGGCGTGAAGGCCCGTTGGTAGCGGACAATGCGGTTGAACGAAGCAGGCCACGCGTGAGGGCGATTCAGGGTATCAGCGGTTGAGCTAGCTCCGTTCGCTCGTGGTGGCATGTGTTTCCTCGGCCGCAGAGAGGGATGGTCGAGCGTCCCGTAAGACGGCCGGGAGCCGACGAGGAGCGAAGTCACGTGTGAGTGCTAGCAACAGTATGGCCCCACCGACGCTCGCCGCGAGCAGTCCCCAGGCGAGAAACGGTGGTCGGTAGGTGAAGACGACGGTGTGCTCGCCCGATGGTACCCAGACAGCTTGGTAAATTCCGTCGGCGATAGCAATCGAGACGGGCTTCCCATCGAGCTGCGCGTGCCAGCCAGGATCAGCTGGTACTGCGACGACAAGGTATGCTGGTGCGCTCACCTGGACGCGGACGTCCAGCCGGTTTGGCCCGTCCCAAGCGATCTGGGTGCTTCCGGTCGCTGTGGGGTCGGGCAGCGGTAACGTGCCAGTGAGCAGAAGCTCCTGTCGCGGGTCAAAGTCCGCTTCGCAGAGGCGCGCGAGCGCAGCCTCAAGACTGGTCACCGTGGCGTTCGTGGCCAGCCAGGCGCGCGGAAGCGCGTCGGGATTCTCCCAGAGGACGAGTCCCTCCGCACTCGTCAATTTCTGCTGGAAACGCATGCCTGGATGATCGGCCTCAGCCGATGTAAGGAGGAAGCGCACGTTCAAGAGATCGAGCAGTGGGCGCTGCGGCGCACTCCGGGCGCAGTCCAGCACTCTCGCGTAGGCTGCCGGTTGCATCGGGTCGTAGAGCCCGCCAGCGTCTTCCAGCGCGTGGACAGCTGCGGCGCTCGGCTGCCAACGGATGGTGAGGGAGAGCAGACGCCAGGGGCCGTCTTGATGGGAAGCACTGCGAACGGTTTCCACCACGCTCGGATGACGGAAGTCGATGAGTAGGTCGTCTGGTGTGGGGTTGAACGGGGCGGTCGCACTGAAGAGGTCGAGCGTCATTAAGGCGATTCCGGCCAATGCGCTTACAGTGGTTGGGAGTCGTGTCTGATGTGCCCAGAGCCAGACCGTCGTCAGTGCAAGCCAGAGAACTGCGAGGAGTACTCCTTCGAGTGCAATGATCGCTCGCGGGGGTGGCGTGGCACTAGCAACAAGAGGCAGCAGCAGGAGCGGTGTTATCAAGAAGCTGAGCGCAGCAATTGTGACAGCGAGACCGCGTCGCAGGAGTGCCGTACCGTTCCGCGAAGTGTCTGTGATGGCAGCGAGGCCAAGCGCCGCGAGCAAGGCTAGCGTGAGGTCGACAAAGAGGAGTGTGCGGGCTGGTGCGCGCACAAGATCGGCGAATGGCAAGAAGCGATAGATCCAACCATGCAGTGGCGTGCTGGGACCAAGCGCGTGCAAGAGGGCGAGTAGCCCAAGACCGCCGAGCGCCCAGCGGAGTGGCTCGCGACTCCAGACGAGGCCGATACCGGCCAGGAGCAGCGTGATGATCCCCGCATAGCCCCACACTTCCCCACTGGCCCAACTTCCCCACCAGTTGGTGGGGTTATCACCCCAGAGGCGGGGGAGGACAAAGGAGAGGAGCGCAATTGGCTGGAGCGCAAACTCGCTTGCCTGCTCGTAACTCAGCCCGCCGGCCCGCACCGATCGTCGCGCGAGTTCGAGCGAGGGGAGCAGCGCTGGTGCAGCGAGCAATAACCCACTGGCAACGCCGAGCCCAGCGCGGAGTCCCTCGGCCATGAGTGGTCGAAGGGTCCAAAGCCGCTCCGAGCGCGCGGTGGCGGCGACCACCTCCCAAAACCTGCGGAGCTCCGAACCATGCCAGGTAATCAGGCAGGCGAGCCACCACAGGCCACTTGCCAGGAGACCATAGAGCAGCGTCTGCTGGTGGCCGCCGGTGGCGAGCAGAAAGGTAGCCACTGCGATTCCGCCCACCCAGCGCCAGCGTTGCGTCGCGGTCAGGCGGGCAAGCGCGAGCCACAGCCAGGGGATCCAGACAGCGGCTGCGAGCATCGAATAGTGTCCGAGGTGGGCGACGAGAAAACCGCTGTAGGGGAAGACGATTCCAGCAGCGAGGCTCGGGATCTGGCCGAGGGAAAGCCCATATCGCGCAAGTGCATAGGCTCCCAGGCTTGCAATTGCATAGTGGACGAGCACCAGAAGCTCTAGCGCCCCGTAGCTGAACGGTCGCGCGAGTAGCCAGGCGAGCCAGTTCAGCGGGTAGAGGATTCCAGTTTGGTAGTTGGCCCAGTGGGGCATACCGCTGAAGAGTGTGGGGTTCCAGAAGGGCAAATATCCCTCTTGTACCGTGCGAGCTGCAAAGGCGTGGAGCGGAAAGAAGAATGAGGCGAGATCGCCACCGCCACGTGGCACGTGGGCAGGCGTCGTCAACGGGCGCCAGAAGAAGAGGAGCCAGGCGAGCGCGAGTGCACCGATCGCAGTGAGTTCCCCGGCCAGGCGGCGACGCCAGCGCCAGACGGCAAGTATCGCTGCAAGCCAGAGCGTGGCGGTCAGAAGGACGAGCCAACTCGGGAGCAGTCCAGCCGTTCGCGGCCCAAGATCCACGCTCACGGTGCGGCCCCCGCGGGAATTAGACGTTGAACAGGATGTGGACGATGTCTCCGTCCTGAACGACGTAATGGCGACCTTCAAGGCGCAGCGCGCCGAGCTTCCGTGCCTCAGCGAGCCCACCAGCACGGACGAGGTCGTCATAGTGCACGACCTCGGCACGGATGAAGCCCTGCGCGAGGTCGGTATGGATTGCGCCAGCCGCCTCGACAGCGGTTGCTCCGCGGCGGATCGTCCAGGCACGGACTTCGTCGGGGCCGACGGTAAAGAAGGAGATGAGTCCAAGCAAGCGATATGAAGTACGGATGACGCGGTTGCGCGCTGGCTCGCTGATCCCCAGTTCTTGCATGAAGATGGCTGCCTCGTCAGGGGCGAGTTGGGCCAGTTCGGCCTCGAGCTTTCCTGGCAAGGCCTCGACAGCGACACCGGGGCCAGTGACACGCTCGCTCGCGGCTGCGAGGAGTGCTTCGGCTTCGGGTAGTCGTTCCTCGCCAAGATTGAGCAGGACAAGGAGCGGCTTCTGAGTAAGGAAGCCGAAGCCACGGAGGAGCTTCTCCTCATCAGGTGCGAGCTCGACGGCTCGGATTGGTGTCCCATCGCTCAGTGCGCGGTGTAGACGTTCCAGAACCGCGCCTTCGCGTTCATGCATCTCGCGTTCGGGGCCGCGAAGTTTCGGGATCATCTGGCGGATCCGCTGCAGGCGCTTGTCCACCATAGCGAGGTCGACGAAAAGGAGTTCCATGTCGATGGTGGCAATGTCACGCAGTGGATCGATCGAGCCTTCCGGATGAGGAACAGCGGGGTCATCAAAGGCGCGGACGACGTGGACAAGTGCGCTCGCCTGCTGCAGGTAGCCAAGGAGGCGGCCGCCGAGTCCCCGCTCGTGGATCCCTTTGGCCAGTCCGGCAACGTCCCAGTACTGGATCTCGGCCGGGACGGTGCGACGTGGCCGGAACATCTCGGTGAGCACATCTAGCCGGGGATCAGGTACCTTGACGGTGGCGAGGTTCGGCTCGTCCTCGGCACCGCTGAAGGTACCGGTCGCTGCGCTCGCGCCGGTCAACGCGTTGAAGACAGTTGTCTTGCCGCTTTGCGGAAGCCCGATCAATACGAGCTGGACTGGCATGCAACCTCCCTCATCTGTCCACCGCGCCTGTTGTACCACGAGGCGCTGCGGGAGGCGCGAGAAGCGGGTCGGGAACACCCACTTCAGCGAAGGCGCGCGCTCGTAAGCGGCAAGAATCGCACTCTTGGCATGGCCACTCGCCCCCGCGGTAGCAAGACCAGGTGAGGCTGTAGTCAACGCCAAGACGCAGGCCCAAGCGGATGATCGCTGACTTCGGCACGTCTAAGAACGGTGCGAGGACGGGGATGCGCCGGCCAGTCTCGACGAAGCGGCGCGAGGCGAGATCAGCTGCCTGCTGGTAGGCTGCGAGGAACTCGCCGCGACAGTCAGGATAGCCGCTGTAGTCGACCTGGCTGACGGCGATGGCCACGGCGTCGGCATCGATCGCCTCGGCGTAGGCGTGGGCGACGGCAAGGAAGATGAGGTTGCGGACAGGGACGTAGGTTGACGGGATGCCGCTTGTCGGCTGCGAGGGAATCTCTCCGGCGCCGACGAGCGAGGAGCCGCCCCACTGAGCGAGATCGAGCGTCACGATCCGGTGCTCGGCAAAACTCAGTCGCTGTGCGACAGCCTGCGCCGCCAGGAGCTCGCGTTCATGACGCTGGCCGTAGCGGAAGGACAGACCGTAAAGCTGGAAGCCATATGTGTGGAGGAGATACGCAAGTGTTGTGCTATCAAGACCTCCAGAGAGCAGGATAACGGCGCGGCGTGGCAATGTGTTGCTGTCCACCCTTTTCCCCCTTTCCGGGCTCTACGCATTTCTCGCGTCTCGAGTATGCTCGGCTCGGGAAGCGGGGGTGAGGATGCGACACTGGGCTCTCAGCGGTGCAGCGTGGGTTGCAGCGGTCATGGCCCATCGGGTCTGGAGCGAAGCACCGCCGGGCACACTCCGCCGCGGGTTGAGCGATGCTGCCTCACATGCTGCACTCGCGCTCGCGACGACGCTGCCGCTTGCGAGCCGCGCGCCGACTCCTGCGCGTGTGCTCGCGGGGGCGCTGGTCGGTGCGCTGGCTATCGATCTCGATCACGTTGTTGCCGCGCGTTCTCTCCGACTGCGGACCTGCATGACCATGCCGAGCCGTCCACCCACGCATTCGGTGGTGACGGCCGGCTTGTTAGTCAGTTGGGCGTTCCGGTGGGATCGTCCGTTTGGTCTTGGTGTGGGGCTCGGCTTGGGATCGCACCTGGTGCGCGATCTGGCGACCGGCGGTGCGCCGCTCTTTCATCCAGCCCGCATCGTCACGCTTCCGGAGCGGTGGGCATTTCCACTCGCGCTTGGTCTTGGAGCAGTGGGATGGTGGCTATCTGGCCGGCTACCAAACGCACAGTCGTGAGCGTGTGATAAGATGCTGACTGGGAAGGGGAGGTAATGGAGACGATCAGCACGATTCACGGTGCGCTGGGCGAGTCGCTGGCAGTCATCTATCTCCTTGTTGCGCTTGGGAGTTTTCTGCGGCGCCGGCAAGGTGGCCTTCCTATGTGGCTGATCGGGATCGCGCACCTCTTGATCGCGCTGCAGGTAGTCCTTGGGACGATCCTCTATATCCGTGCGCCGCAGATCATCAGTATTTGGCATCCCGTGACCGGGTATCTTGCGCTCATGGCGCTAGGGCTCACCGTTGTCTTCCGTAACCGGCTTGGACGGGCGAACAGCACCGCGCTGACGGCGCTGATCGTCACCGTCTTGGTGATTATCAACGTGCTCATTGCCCGCCTGCGTTAAGCCGAAGCGTCCGAGCTCGTTCCTTGCCCGGGCCTACAGCTCGCTGATCAGCGGGAGGATGAGCGGGCGGAACTTGGCCCGGCGATAGAGCTGGCGTCCGAGCACGCTCTTGGTGCGACTGACCAGGTAGCCGTGGCTGAAGCCGCCCTTTTGCTTGGCGAGAAACCGCTTGAACTCTTCAGTGACCTTGGCCAATGTTTCTGGACTGACCTTCCCGTTGAGCCCCCGCGCTGTGACTTCAGGACCGGCGATCAGCTTGCCGGTCTCGCGGTCGATGACGAAGGCAGCGATGATGACGCCGCTCGCTGCCACTTCGTCGCGGCGTCGCAAGATAGCGTGCGTCGGGGTGACAAAATCGACGAGCACTGGCCCACAGTCTACGGTACCCTCGCGACGTGCGTCTTCTCGGCTGAAGCTCAACACACTCCCAAGTTCGGGGATGATGACCCGTTCCGGAAGATAACCCAGTTCAAGCGCAAGTTCTCGGTAAAGCGCCAAATGCCGGTACTCACCGTGTACCGGCACACAGAAACGTGGGCGAAGCAGTCTCAACATATGCTTGAGCTCGTCGCGACTGGCGTGTCCCGAAACGTGGACGGTCGGCTCGATATCTGGATAGATAACCTTAATGCCCATGCGAAAGAGCTGGTCGATCGTCTCGCTGACAGTTTGCTCATTGCCAGGGATGGGCGTTGCCGAGAAGATGACGAGGTCACCCGGTGTGAGGCGGATATGTGGGTGATCGCTACTTGCGATCCGTGCGAGCGCTGCCGTGGCCTCACCCTGGCTACCGGTAGTCAAGAGCATTGCTTGCTTGCGCGGCAAGGTCATGGCGATCTCAACCGGGACAATGACTCCAGGCGGCGGCTTGAGATAGCCAAGCTCCTGCGCAATACGTGTACTCTGCTCCATGCTGCGGCCGGAGATCGCCACTTTTCGCCCGTGTCGATATGCCGCTCGGATCGCCTGATCAATCCGGGTGATGTTGGAGGCGAATGTCGTCAGGACGACACGACCTTCGGCTGCGCCGATGATTCGGTCGAGTGTCTCGCTGACCACGGCTTCGGAGGGGGTCCGACCTGGTCGCTCGACGCGTACTGCGTCAGAGAGGAGCACCAGGACTCCCTCTCGACCGATCTGCTTGAGCCGTTCCTCATCAGTCTTCGGTCCGAGTGGAGGCGTGGGGTCGAACTTGTAGTCGCCGGTATGGACGACCCAGCCGAGCGGTGTCTTGAGCGCAATGGCATAGCTGCCCGGAATACTATGGGTGACAGGAATGAACTCCACCTCAAAGTGCGCGCCGAGACGATACCGCTTCCGCGGTTGGACGACCCGGAAGTCAGCCAGCTTAGGATCGCTGTAGTCCTCGATCTTCGCCCGCGCGTACGCAATGGCAAGTTCCGATCCATAGATCGGAACCGGTGCGATCCCTTTCAGCTCGTTCAGGATGAACGGGATCCCACCGATGTGATCCTCGTGCCCATGGGTGAGGAGGATGGCGCGGAGCTTGGAAAGGCGTTGCTTGATATAACCGACGTCGGGGATAATCAGATCAACTCCGCGGAGATCCTCTTCGGGGAATTTGGCGCCGGCGTCGATCACAATCATGTCGTTCCGGTACTCGTAAACGGTCATACTCTTCCCGATCTCGCCGACGCCGCCGAGCGGGATAATCCGAAGACGTGGTTTGGCCATGTACCGTTCCTCCGCTGATAAACGCGGCGCTCGCAGGGTCGCCGCACGATTGCGTCAATCATAGCTGAGGGAGACGATGTGACGAGCGGTGCGAGCGTGGGGGTGGGTGATGTTTCGAGATCGTTTCGATGCAGGCCGACAGCTCGCTGAGCGCTTGCGCGACCTTGCTGGACAACCAGCGATCGTGCTGGCATTGCCCCGCGGGGGTGTCTTGGTGGGGTATGAAATCGCGCGTGCACTCCGACTCCCGCTGGACGTTATCCTGACGCGCAAGATTGGAGCCCCGTTTAATCCAGAATATGCGATCGGTGTCGTGGCCGAAAATGGTTTCGTCTCCGTGAATCAGGAAGAACTCGCACTGGGAGTGGCCAACGAGGAGTATATTCGGCGTGTCGTGCCCAAACTAATGGCGGAGCTCGAGCGGCGTCGCCAGCTGTATCGCGAGGGACGGCCGCTTCCGGACCTGACTGGGAAGACGGCGATTCTTGTCGACGATGGGGTCGCGACAGGGTTCACGATGTTAGGGGCGATTGCCGCGGTCCGTGAGCAACATCCGGAACGGATCATCGTCGCGTTGCCGGTGGCGCCGCCCTCCACAGCGGAACGTCTGCGCCGCGAGGTTGACCGCCTGGAAGTGCTTATCCTGCCCGAACCGCTCGATGGTGTTGGTGCTTGGTACGAGGACTTCCACCAAGCGAGCGACGAAGAGGTTCTGGAACTCTTGCGGCGCGCTCGCGAGATGCTGGCGGAGTTGAACGGGCGGATGCCAGAGACTGAGGCCTCCTGAGTGCCAGCCGGAGAGCCGCAACGGATCATCGTGCGTTGGTGCGTGCTCCGCTGGTCCGTCTTGCTGTGTCCGATCCCTCGCAAGCTTGGGAGGAGTGCTCCGTGCAGTGCCGTGACCAATGGTGCGACGACTCGAGCTCGCCCCGCCAGGGAGCGAATTCTTTCCATCGCATCGTGTTCGAGGCCGCCATGGCAAGCGGCCAAGCCTCAAGAGATCGCCCTGGGCTCTCGTCAGAGTGACAGTAGTTGCCGGGAAGCCACCGTTCCTCCAGTGTATGGGCTAAGGTCGTCACGCACGTCTTTCCCTACTCGCTTTCTGTCCGGGAGCGGCGCGAAGATGCGCTTAAGGTGGGCAATCAGTCGGAGTCAGACTGAGACCATACGCCCGGCAGCGTTCAGTTGCGAGATATCCTGAAGGCCATACAGCGTCTGACATCTTGTTCCCATTGCTTGCGGCTCTTGCGTTTGACGGTCGCTGGCGTGCACCCTATCATCGCGGCGGAGGAGTACGATGCCGGTGACGGAGCTCTTGTACCTTGACGACAGCTACCTCCGTGAGTTCGATGCGACAGTCGTCGCGGTGACGCCCGACCAGGGAGTCGTCCTCAATCGGACGGCATTCTACCCGGGAGGCGGAGGGCAGCCACACGATACCGGCGAGCTCATCGCTCCGGACGGTCAACGGTGGCGCGTCGTTTCGGTGCGGCGCGGGGCGACTGCAGACGAACTTGTCCATCTGCTTGACCGGGTGCCGCCACCAATCGGCACACTCGTGCACGGCGTCCTCGACTGGGAGCGGCGCTACCGGTTGATGCGCTATCACACCGCGTTGCACATTCTCTCGGCGGTGGTCTACCGCGAGTACGGCGCGCTGGTGACAGGCGCGGCACTGGACGTCGACAAGGCACGGATGGACTTCGAATTGGAGGATCTCGCACCGGAACGGGTGGCGCGGATCGAGGCGCTGGCCAACGAGGCGATCAGCCGTGGCTTGCCAGTACGCTGGTGGACGATCCCACGGGAGGAAGCAGAGTCCATCCCGGATTTGATCCGCACGAAGGTCAATCTGCTTCCACCTTCGATCCAGCAGGTGCGGGTCGTGGCGATCGAGGGACTGGACCTCCAGGCTGACGGTGGCACGCACGTACACAATACGCTGGAGGTCGGCGGGATCCGGGTGGTTGGGACACGCTCGAAGGGACGCAGTAACAAGCGAATCGAGATCGAGCTCGTGGACGGGCCCGAGCGAACGGAGGCAGTGTGAGGCTCTCTTGGGACAGGATTCTGGCAAAGCGCGTCGCCGCGTTCCGCCCTTGCATTCGGACAGATTTTTCACTCCTTCCTGCTCCGCCAGACACGATTCATTTCACTGGTGGTGCGCCGCCGGTTGAATGCTTACCGGTCGAACCGCTTGCCGAAGAACTCGCACGTGCCTGGCGTTCCGAGCCAACAGCGCTCTGGTATGGCGAGACCGAGGGGTATCGGCCGCTTCGCGAGGCGATTGCTGCTCGGCTGGCACGTCGGGGAGCAGTGGTCGATCCGGACGATATCCTGATCACGCAAGGGGCCCAGCAGGCGATCGATCTTGTGGCCCGTCTCCTGCTCGAGCCAGGGGATCGGGTACTGGTCGAAGGGCCGACGTACTTCGGAGCGCTGCAGGTCTTCGAGCCGTACGCGGTGCGGATTGAGGCGGTTCCGCTCGATGAGGAAGGCGTGCAGCTCGAGCGGCTAGAGGAGTTGTTGGCCCGCCAGCCACGGCCGAAGTTGTTCTACACAGTTCCGACGTTTCAGAACCCTGCTGGGGTGACGATGTCGCTGGAGCGGCGACGAGCGGTCGTAGAACTTGCCGAGCGATACGGCGTCCCAATCGTCGAGGACGATCCCTATGGAGATCTCTGGTACGAGACGTTACCACCACCGCCGTTGCGTGCGTTCTCCGAAGACGTGCTCTCGCTGGGTAGCTTCTCCAAGACGCTCGCCCCCGGCCTGCGTGTCGGTTGGCTTGTCGCTCCACGTCAGTTGATGAAGCCGCTCATCGACGCGAAGGAAGCCGCCGACATTCAGTCCGACCGGCTGCTCCAGCGTGCCATCGCTGCCGTCATTACCAGCCCCTGGTACGAGGAGCATCTGACGGCGGCACGGCGAGTCTATGCCACACGTTGTCGGACGCTTGCCGATGCGCTGTCGCGGGAGCTCGGTGATCTGGCGACGTGGCGGCTGCCGGGTGGTGGCTTCTTTCTCTGGGTAACGCTCCAGGGTGACGTAGACAGTGCGGCGCTCTTACCGCACTGCGCCGCAGCTGGGGTGACCTACGTGCCCGGCTCGGAGTTCTATCCAGACCACCGTCCGACCCCGAGCTTCCGGCTTGGTTTCACGACGCTCTCGATCGAGGCGATGCTCGTCGGCGCGGAACGACTGGGGCGAGCGCTCCGGGCGGCGCTCGTCGAGGCCTCGGGTCGCTGAGGAGTGCTCAGGTTAGTTGCAGGGACGGAGCGTGTTTTTGCCTGCTCCTCGGCGGTTCGTCCTGGGGAAGGTTTCATTGGTGCATGGCGTGCCCGACATGCAGGGTGTCGTGCTCGTGACGTTCCTGACGGCACCGGTACTGACGGGTTGACCTTTCGTCGTTGTGATCACGGCGACCTGTTTTGACCCAGGTCCGCATTGACCATGCGTGCGAGTTTCCGTCTGCGGTGGGCACAGATTTTCTGTGGCTCGCGGCTGAGGACACGGATCCCCCTTGCCTGCCTACCCCTACGAGCGGCCTCGGTGATAAGGACAGAGAGTTCTTTTGGCCGTACGACTGCCGTTGGTGGTTTGGGGCAGGATCGAGGGGGGCGCGATCGAGCTTTGGGAATTGTGGGTGAGGGAGACGCCGCAAACGGACTGCCGAGCAGTGATCGCGCACAGGCGCGTTCCTTCACCATACTCGGCAGATGAGTCCTTTGAGATACCCGCCTTCGGGGAATGACAGACGGACTGGGTGGTCAGGAGCTTGTCCCAGTCGCTCGAGAATCTGGACCTCACGGCCAGCATCCTCGGCGGCAGCGAAGACGATCTTTTGGAAGAGATCTGCGGAGACTAGGCCGGAACAGGAGAACGTTACGAGAATTCCGCCTGGCTCGATAAGGTGGAGTGCCTGCAAGTTAATGTCCTTGTAGCCGCGTGCCGCGCGTTCCAGATGTGCTTGCGCGAAGGCGAATTTGGGGGGATCGAGGATCACAGCCTGGAAGCGGCGCCCACTGGCACGGAACTGGCGGAGAACCCGGAAGGCGTCACCTTCGATGTTCTCGAAGCGACTGGCAGGAAAGCCATTGAGTTGCAAATTGATGGCCGCTTCGGCGAGTGCCTCGGCAGACGTATCGAGATTGACGACAGATTCCGCACCGGCGGCGAGTGCGTACACTGCGAAGGCACCGGTATAGGAAAACGCGTTCAGTACTCGTGCCCCCGCAAGATAGGGAGCAACGCGCCGCCGGTTCTCGCGCTGGTCGAGGTAGAAGCCAGTCTTTTGACCGTGCTGGATGTCGACACGGAACAGGTGCCCATGCTCCCGGATGACGATTCGTTCCGGCGGCATCTCCCCATGGCGTACACCATCCGCGGGGGGTAATCCCTCCTTCGCCCGCACATCGAGATCGCTGCGCTCGTAGATCCCAGTGGGATGGCAGCGCTCGGCGAGGATGCGCACCAGGAGTTCCTTGCGCCGCTCGATGCCGAGTGTCAGCGACTGAATGACGAGGAAGTCTCCGTAGCGGTCGACGATGAGGCCGGGGATCCAGTCATTCTCGGCATAGACAAGTCGGTACGCGTCGGTGATCTGGTCGAGCCCGAGGAGGTGCCGTGCGGCGAGTGCGCGGTCAATGCGGCGTTCCCAGAACGACTCGTCGATAGCTTCCTCAGGGTTCCAGGTGAGGAGCCGGACGATGATCTGCGAACGGCGGTTGAGGTACCCCCTCGCTAGCCATTCGCGCTCGCTGCTGTAGACATCGACGATTTCGCCGTCCTCGATGCGTCCTTCCAGCTCGGCGACCGCGCCGGAGAAGATCCACGGGTGGTGGCGACGTACTGGACGATCGTGACCAGGTTTCAAAATGAGACGTGCGTGTCTCATGAGGTGCTTGCTCTCCCGTGGTCAGGCATCAGTCAGGAACTCGGTCCGCCTGGGGAGGCTCTTAGGCGAGTGGCAGCGCAGCCATCTGATATGTCCGCCACACGTGAGCACCAGCGCGACCGTAGAAGGTGGCGAGCTCGGTCCAGTCGATCACGACCCAGCGTGCGCCAGTCTGGCGCAGCTGCTCAAGTGCTCCACGCACCATAGCCAGGCCGAGCCCCTGCTTGCGATGCGCGGCGGCAATGCCGAGCGGACCAAGACCAGCGGCTACGCCCGGCAAGGCTTGGGCCCAGAAAAGGCTTGGCGGAGGTGGCCACTGGCCTGGATGATGGGTCGCGGCGAATCCGATGAGCTCGTGGTTGCGGCGTAGCCCGAGAATGGTCGCGCCCGCTTCGTAGGCCTCGGCGACGTCGATTTCCCACTCACCAGGGAATTCCCGGGCCAGGAAAGAGAGCATCTCGTCGCGCGGTGCTGGTTCGAGGGTGACGCCCTCCGGCCAGTTGGTGGCGAGAGTCGGTAACGTCAGATCGACGAGAAGGTCATGGAAGACTTCGCGCGGGAATGCGCCCGCTCCTCGCAGGAACCGCCAAGTAGCAAGTGGCGCCGTGGTGGGAATACCAGGAACAAGGTGGCCTGGCCCTCCACCAAAGACGAGCGCATGGTACCCGTGTGCCTTGGCGTGAGCAGTTGCCTGGGCAAGGAGCGTGCGGCCAATGCCTTGGCGACGCGCGGACCAGGCAACGACGAACAGGGTGACGAATCCGACGCCCTGCGGGAACCAGGCGAGCGCGGGTAGTCGCACAAGGAGAGCTCCAAGAACACGCTCGCCTTGGCGTGCGACCCATCCTGCTGCAGGTTCACTCGGAGCTGGTCGCCAACGCTGGAGCAGGAGTTCGGGCGAGAGCGGTAAATGCTCCCCGAACTCCTCGTTCCATAGCGCGGCGATAGCAGTGGCATCTTCGTCCCGATATGGTTCGATTGCCCAGCTCATCATGCCCCCGAACGGGCTCCTGCCCTCTCAGGTGAGCGCTGCCGGCCAGCGCTGTGCCAACTCGAGGATGGGGCCGGAAACCAGGCCCAGTGCAAGGGTCGCGACGGCCATGACGGCGAGCCCAAGCCCGAGCAGCGGAGTTCGCACCGGGCGCCAGGTGCCACCCGGCTCCTGGAAGTACATCTGGGTGACGACGCGCAGGTAAAAGAAGGCAGACACGGCGCTCATCACAACGATAGCGACAGCGAGCCAGAGCTGCCCGGCTTCGATCAGCGCGAGGATCACGTAGTACTTCGCGTAGAACCCGAGCAGCGGGGGCATCCCCATCAACGAAAGCATAAAGATCGCCATGGTCAGTGCCGCAAGCGGAGCCCGCCCAGCGAGGCCAGCAACGTCGTCGAGCGTCGTTCCCAGCCCGCGCTCCTGGAGCCAAGCAATGACGCCGAAAGCGCCGATGTTCATAAAGGCATACGCAAAGAGATAGAAGAGAACACTTCCCACACTGCGGTCGCCTGCCAGTCCGGTTGTGAAGGCTGCAAGGCCGGCCAACATATAGCCGGTGTGGCCGATGGCTGAATACCCTAGCATCCGCTTGAGGTCGCGCTGAGCGATAGCCACGACGTTCCCGTACACCATGGTGATAAGGGCGAGGATCCCAAGGAGCCCTGCCCACTGTTCGCTCAATGGCTGCAGCCCCTGAACCAGAACCCGTGCCACAGCGGCGAAGCCAGCGACCTTGGGGACAACCGACATGTAGGCGGAGACGGGAGTCGGCGCACCCTGATAAGCGTCTGGCGTCCACATGTGGAACGGGACGGCCGCGATCTTGAAGCCGAGCCCAACTGCCAGGAGCAGCAGTGCAAGCAGGAGCGCTGGATCGAGTGGTTGGCCAGGCGTGACAACAGTCCGCAGCGTGTGGGCAATATCGCTGAGTACAATGCTGCCAGTCAGCCCGTAGACCCAGGCCATGCCATAAATGAGGATGGCACTGGCGAAGGCACCCAACAGGAAATACTTGAGTGCTCCCTCCACGCTGGTCAGGCGCCGCCGAGCGAAGGCAGTGAGGGCATAGACGGCGACGGCGCTCATCTCGAGGCCGAGCAGGAGGACGATGAAGTCACCCGCGGCGCCCACGACCATCGTTCCTAAAACCGAGAAGAGGAGCAGGGCGAGATATTCAGCGAGGCCGACACCTGGCTCGAGTCCAGACTCGGTGTATCCGGCCGAGACGAGGACGGAGAGGATACCTGCGACGAGCGCGATGAGCGAAACAACCAGCGCGAACCAGTCCGCACGATAGCTGACACCGAACGTGGTTGTTCCCTCTCCCCAGTCAATGGTCGCCAATGAGGCGAGTGCGAGGAGCTGGCCGACCAGTGCGAGTGGAAGAGCTGTCTGGCGAGCCGCGCGCTCGCTTACGGCATCAATGGCAAGCAACAGGACGATCGTGCCAAGGACGATCAACGGTGGGACGAGCAGCGACCACTCGGGTGCGACGAGGCGCAGCGGCATCGTCGATCTCCCCTCACATTCTCTCGCCGGTGACTGCGGCGAGGATCGCGCGCAACGAAAGCTCGATCACGTCGAGCACTGGCAGCGGGTAGACACCTACCCAGAGCGTGAGCAGTGCCAGAGGCGCAAGCGTCAGTGCTTCGCGCCACGTCACGTCTGGGAACGTGCGTGGATCGGGCGTATGCTGGTCCGCGTCACCACCACCAGCGACCGGTGGGACACCCTCGGTGATGGCCATGCGGAGTTCTGGGTCGTCTGGATCAGGTGGCTCACCAGGAGCCCGGACAAGTGCGACACGTTGATACACGCGGAGCATGTACCAGGCAGCGAGGATAACGACCGCCGTCCCGAGCACGCCGGCCCAGCGGTAGCTCTGGAAACCTCCCAGGAGTGCGAGGAACTCACCGACGAAACCGCTGAGACCGGGAAGACCGAGAGAGGCGAGGGCGAAGAACCCGAAAAATGCCGCGAAAATCGGCATGTTGCGGGCGAGGCCACCGAAAGCGGCGAGTTCACGGGTGTGCGCCCGCTCGTACAGCACGCCGACGAGAAGGAAAAGTGCGCTGGTCACAAAGCCATGGCTGAGCATGACCACCATGGCGCCGCTGAGTCCCTGCTGATTAAGTGCAAAGATGCCAAGCGTCACAAAGCCCATATGACTGACGGAGGAATATGCCACGAGCTTCTTGAAGTCGCGCTGGACGAGCGCCATGAGTGCTCCATAGAGGATGGCGATCACCGAAAGCACGACGATGGCCGGTGCCCAGCGCTGCGTCGCTTCTGGGAAGAGCGGCAAGTTGAAGCGCAGGAATCCATATCCCCCCATTTTGAGGAGTACCCCGGCCAGGATCACGGAGCCCGCAGTCGGTGCCTCTACGTGGGCATCAGGAAGCCAGGTATGGAACGGCCACATCGGCACCTTGATCGCGAAGGCGAGAAAGAAAGCGAGGAACGTCCAGAACTGGAAGGTCGGACTGTAGTTGCCCTGGGCGAGTTCCAGGACATCCAGTGTGCGGATGCCGGTCTGCTGGAAGTACTCTTGGTAGAGCGCGACAATCCCCACCAGCATTAGGAGGCTTCCGGCCAGCGTGTACAGGAAGAACTTCACAGCGGCGTAGACACGGTTGGCGCTGCCCCAAACTCCAATGATCAGCGCCATAGGGATGAGCACGATCTCCCAGAAAACATAGAAGAGGAAAAGATCAAGGCTGACGAAGACTCCCAGCATGCCGGTCGCCAGGAGCAGGAGCGTTATGTAGTACTCGCGGACACGATGACGGATTGGGTCCCAGGAGGCGATGACAGCGATCAGGGTGAGTAGCGTGGTAAGTCCGACCAGCGGTGCGCTGATCCCGTCCACCCCCAGCCGGTAGGCGATGCCGAGTTCCGGGAGCCACTCGAAGGTCTCTGTGAATTGCATGCCGGCTTGGCTGGGGTCGAAAGCAAGGAGCATTGCCACCGAAAGAGCAAAGGATACCCCGCTTGCGATGAGCGCGATCCAACGCACGGCTCGTGTCGAGGCATTTCCCCACAAGAAGAGGACGACCGCCCCAACGAGCGGACTGTAGGTGATCAGACTTAAGATCGGCAACCGTTCCACCGCTCACTCCCCTGCGCCAGCACTCAACGGAAGAGCGTACTGCCGAAGGCCAGATATGCCCCGACCAGCAGGACAGTGCCGAGAGCGATCGCCAACGCATAGTTGGCGACCAGCCCCGTTTGGAGGCGTCGCCACAGCTGCGCTGTCAAAGCGACGATGCGAGCCGAGCCGTTCACCGCACCGTCGATGATGCCGACGTCGACCGTGCGCCACAGCCAGGTTGCTGCGGCATCGAGCGGTCGTACAACGTACCGCTGGTAGACGAAGTCAAAGTACCACCCGTTTGCTGCCAGCCGATAGAGCGGACCCAGGCGCTCAGCGACCGCAGCAGGCGAGATCGTCCCGCGGACGTAGGCCGCATGGGCCGTCCAAAGTCCGGCAAGCGCGACCAGTGTTGAGGCAGCAGCCATGCCGAGCGTAAGGCCGAGCGTGACTTCATGGTGTGTGGCACCCTCGAATACTGGTTCGAGGGCGTGGTGAATCCAGCCAGCCTCGGGAGGAACACCAAGAAATCCGGTGAGTGCTGCGCCGATTGCCAAGATCACCAGTGGCACTGCCATCGTTGCCGGCGGATCGTGTGGATGGAGTTCGTGTGGATCGAAGCGTGGCTGTCCGTGGAAGGTGAGGAAGACAGCGCGGAACATGTACAGCGCAGTGAAGAAAGCAGCCACCAGTCCGACGAGTGCGAGCAGCGGTGCACCCCCGACCCATGCGCCGACTAGGATTTCGTCTTTGCTCCAGAAACCAGCGAGTGGCACAATGCCGGCGTTCGCCGCAGCGCCGATCACAAACGTCCAGTAAGTGAGTGGCATCCAGCGCTTGAGCCCGCCCATGCGGCGCATATCAAGCTCGTCGTGCATGGCATGCATCACCGCGCCCGAACCGAGGAAGAGGAGTGCCTTGAAGAAGGCATGCGTGAAAAGGTGAAAAATGGCGGGGATCCACGCTCCGACTCCGAGTGCAAGTGCCATGTACCCAAGCTGACTCACAGTGGAGTAGGCCACCACGCGTTTTATGTCGAACTGCGTCGTCGCAATCGTCGCGGCCACAAAGGCGGTGAGTGCGCCGATCGCTGCCACAACCCACAGAGCGATAGGCGAGGCAAGGAAGATCGGATGCGCTCGTGCAACCATGAAGATGCCGGCGGTCACCATAGTTGCTGCGTGGATGAGGGCCGAAACCGGGGTCGGCCCCTCCATAGCGTCTGGAAGCCAGACAAAGAGCGGCAGCTGCGCGGACTTACCGATCGCACCGGTGAAGAGTAGGAGGGCGATCGCCGTCACGGTGCCGGAGCTGAGCTGGGGCACGGCCTCAAAGACCGCGTGGTAATCAAGTGTGCCGAGACTGGTAAAGAGCAACATGATACCGAGTGCAAAACCGAAGTCACCGATACGGTTGACGACGAACGCTTTCTTTGCTGCTTCCGCTGCCGAGCGGCGACGGAACCAGAAACCGATGAGGAGATACGAGCACAGTCCAACCGCCTCCCAGAAGACAAAGAGGACGAGGAAGTTGCTTGCTAGGACGAGCATCACCATCGAGAAGACGAAGAGCGGCAGCCAGGCGAAGAAGCGGTAGTAACCGGGGTCATGGTGCATATAGCCGATTGAGTAGACGTGAACAAGGAAGCTCACGCCAGTGACGACCAGGAGCATTACCGCCGTCAGTTCGTCGGCGACCAGTTCCACCGGCACGTGAAACTCGCCAGCTCTGATCCACGTGTACAGCGGCTGGCGCAGGAGCTCGTCGCTGCCGAGCACTGCCCACGCCGCAACGATACTGGTGAGGAACGAGAGTCCGACCGCTGGCACCGCGAGCCAATGCGCGCGATGACGGATCCACCATTTCCCAAACAGGAAGTTGATGACCGCGGCCAGCAGCGGTGCGAGGGGAATCACGACAAGCCAGTCGACTGTCCGTTCCATCGCTCCTCCTCGGTCACTCGCGGAGCTGGCGGAGTTCGTCGATGTCGACCGTATCGGCCCGGCGGGTGAGCGCCATGACGATCCCAAGCCCGACGACTGCTTCAGCCGCCGCGATGGCGATGACGAAGAGAGCAAATACCTGGCCGGTCAGTTGGTGAAGTTCCCACGCAAAGCCGATCAGGCTCACGTTGACCGCGTTCAACATGAGCTCGATGCACATGAAAATGACCAGTACGTTGCGCCGAGTAAGGACGCCGACCATGCCGATGATGAAGAGCGCCGCACTCAAGAGGAGAAAGTGTGTCGCCGAGAGTTCGCTCATGGCGTCCTCCACTCTCCCCAGGCAGGCTGCTCAGTGAACTCACTGGCCGAACGTGCCAAGACGATCGGCCGGCCACCGCCTGCCGGCTTGACCTGTCCGTCAGGTGGCAGCGGCAACGCAGGCGGGAGCTCTGGCTGGTCGAGGCCGCGCGGGTGAGCGAGCGAGATCGTAAGCGTGCGTCGTGCTGCTGCTACGCGCTCGCTGACCGCCTCTGGCCGTGCCAGAACGATCGCGCCGATAGTTGCCGCGAGCAATAGCAGCGCGGTGAGCTGAATCGCCAGCATGTAGTCCGAGTAGAGAGTCTGGCCCAACGCGCGTGTGTTTCCCCCGACTGCTGCGATCGTCTGGTCCGTCCAGGGGCCAGGAGCTCCGTAGAGGCTGCGTGTGAGGATGGCAGCGGCCACTTCGAGCAGCAATGCCACTCCGAGGACAAGACCAGTCGCCACGCGGAGCGGGCGGCGCCCATGGAATTCCGGGAGGTCATCGGGATGCACGAGCATCGTCACGAAGACGACGAGAACGATCACTGCGCCGGCATAGACGATCACCTGCACCACGGCCAAGAACTCGGCCCGCGCGATCAGATAGATCGCGGCAACGTTCAGAAATGACAGCACGAGCCCGATGGCGCTGTGTACCGGATTGCGCGCGATCACCACGCCAAGGGCACCAAGAATGCTCACGCAGGCGAGTAGGGAGAAGATCAGCACTTGCAGCGACATGCCCGGTTCTTCCTCTCCCCTTGCGTCATAGTGCCCCGATTCCCCACAAGCGCACGAGTCCAGTCAGCCCGATGTTCAGGAGTGCGAGTGGCAACAACACCTTCCAGGCGAGCCCCATCAGTTGGTCGTACCGGAACCGCGGTAGGGTTGCCCGAAGCCAGACATAGAAGAACAGGAAGAACAGTGCCTTGAGCGCAAGCCACCAGACACCGTCGACGAATGGCCCGTCGATGCCGCCCAGGAACAGCGTTGCTGCCAGGAGCGAGACGACGATCATGTTGATGTATTCGGCCAGGAAGTAGAAAGAGAAGCGGAAGCCGGAGTACTCAGTGAAGTAGCCAGCCACGAGCTCTGTCTCGGCTTCCGGGAGGTCGAAAGGTGCGCGATTCGTCTCGGCAACTGCTGCGATGAGGAACAACGCGAAAGCGAGCGGCTGGGAGAGGATATACCAATTTGGCAAGGTGAGCGGGCCGATCACCAATGCCCGCTGCTGTTCGCGCAGGATGTCCTGTAGGCTGAGCGATCCGGCGAGAATGAAGACCCCGACCAGTGAGAGCCCGAGCACAAGCTCGTAGCTGATAACCTGAGCCGTCGAGCGCAGAGCCCCAAGCAGAGAGTAGCGGTTGCCGGAAGCATAGCCGCCAAGGATGATGCCGTAGACGCCGATCGAGCCGAGCGCCAGCACATAGAGCACTGCGACATTGATGTCCGCCACAAGCAGGGGAATCTCAAGGCCGAACAAGTGCAGCGTCTCGCCGAAGGGGATGACTGCGGCACCAAGAGGTGCAAGCGCGAAGGACAGAAGCGGTGCTACCAGGAAGACCAGCCGATCGGCGTTGGCCGGGACGATATCCTCTTTGGCGAGAAGCTTGATCCCGTCGGCAATCGGTTGCAAGAGGCCGAACGGGCCGGTGCGGTTCGGCCCGACCCGATGTTGCATCCGTGCCAGGACGCGCCGCTCAAACCACGTCATGTAGGCCATAAGGCCGAGCAGCACGTTCAGCAGCACGAAGCCCACAAAATAGCTCACCAGCAGTCGCTGCCAGTCCATTGCTTCCGTCGCCTCACCCGTCTCCCACCGTCAGCGGTCGACCGATCCGAGCACGATGTCGATCGTTCCGATGAGGGCGACAATGTCGGCGAGCATCGCGCCCTGTGCCATATACGGGAGCGACTGTAGATTGACGAAATCCGGGCTCCGAATACGCAGACGATACGGGATCGGGCTCCCATCGCTGACGATGTAGTAGCCGAGCTCCCCCTTCGAGTGCTCAACCGCGTGATATACCTCGCCCTTCGGGGGGCTAAATCCCTTAATCACCCAGATAAAATGCCGCTGCATGTCCTCGGCCGTCGTCATCACGTTCTTGTGCGGTGGGATGACGTACTGCGACTCGTAGGCCATGAGCGGCCCATCGGTCGGTACCTGCTCGAGGCACTGCTCAATAATGCGAATCGACTGGCGCATCTCCTCGATGCGTACGAGGTACCGGTCATAGACGTCACCGTGCGTGCCCAGGGGAACATCGAACTCGACGCGGTCGTAGAGGAGATATGGCATCGCCTTGCGGACGTCATAGTTGACGCCAGAGCCGCGGAGGCATGCACCGGTCAGGCCATAGTTGATGGCAACGTCTGGCTCGATGATGCCGACCCCCTTGGTGCGGGCGAGCCAGATCGGATTCTCCGTCAACAAATCTTCGTACTGCCGGATTGCCTTGGGAAAGTAACGACAGAACTCCCGCACCATCTCTGGAAGGTCCGGCGGGATCTCTCGTGAGAACCCACCGATCTCCATCATATTGGTCGTCAGTCGCGCACCACAGAACTTCTCGAAGATGTCGAGGATCAGTTCACGGTCACGGAACGTGTAGAGCGAAACAGAGAGGGCACCGATATCTAACGCGTGCGTGCCGAGCCAGACGAGGTGCGAGGCTAAGCGTGCGAGCTCGGCCATGATCATGCGCCAGTATTGCGCACGCTCCGGTGCTTGGATACCACAGAGCTTCTCGACTGCGAGCACGTATCCCAGGTTGTTTGAGGGCGCGGCGACGTAATCCGTTCGGTCCGTCCACGGCACAAACTGGGCGTAGCGGTGTGACTCGCCGAGTTTCTCGACTCCACGGTGCAGGTAGCCGATTACGGGGTCGCAGGCGATCACCGTCTCACCCTCAAGAGTGAGGCGGACGCGCAGCACCCCGTGCGTGCTGGGATGTTGTGGTCCCATGTTGAGGACGAGTTCGCGCCGTGTCGGAGTGAGCTGCCGGACTTCGCTCAGGATAACCGGCGTTGGCTGTGAGAAGTCGATCATGGCCCTGGCCTCCGCAGCGTGCCGCGGATCCGCGGTGCAGGCGATTCGAAGCCGGGCTGAACATAGTCGCGGTACCCGCGCAACGGATAGTCCTTGCGCAAGGGATGGCCCTCGTCCCAGTCCTCGGGGAGGAGGATGCGGCGAAGATCCGGATGTCCTTCGAAGACGATCCCGAACATGTCGTAACACTCGCGCTCGAGCCAATTAGCTCCGGCAAAGATCGGCACGAGCGAGGGAACTGTCTCTCCGTCGTCGACGCCGCATTTCACCCGCAGTCGCTGACGACGTGGAATCGAGTAGAGCTGGACGACGACATCGAAGCGTGGTCGCTCACGCAGGTAGAGCATGTCAACCGCGGTGATGTCGGTCAGGTGGTTGTAGCGGAGTTCCGGATGTGTCCGAAGGAACTCGACAACGTCGCGCAAAGCGCGTCGATCGACGCGGATCGTCATCTCGTCACGGAAGACGGTCGCCTCGCGGAAGGCATCCGGAAAGCGCTCGCGAACCAGACGCACCGCGGGGTGCTGCTCAGGGTCGGTTGGCCCCCAGTATCCGGTCGTGTCCCACGGGCTTGTAGCTGTCAGCGCTGGGACCGGTCGCGGCTCGCTCATCATCGCGCTCCCGACGAGCGTGGGCCAAGCGCAGCGCGGGCAGCCTCACGCTGTTCTTGGCGGTCCGCCTCTGCAGCTTCCAGCCCGTACCGCTGCTTCAGCCGCTCATAGCGGATAATGCGGTTCTGCAGCTCCAGAACGCCATAGTAGAGTGCTTCCGGGACTGGTGGACAACCGGGAACATAGATATCGACTGGGATGACCTGGTCCACACCTTGCACAACAGCGTAGGTATCGAATGGCCCACCGACGTTGGCGCAGCTCCCCATACTGATCACCCACTTCGGGTCGGCCATCTGGTCATAGAGCTGGCGCACGACCGGTGCCATCTTCTTCGTCACCGTGCCGGCCACAATCATGAGGTCAGCTTGGCGCGGGGAGGCACGATAGAGCATGCCAAACCGCTCGGCGAGGTCGAAGCGCGGCATGGCCGAGCTGATCATCTCAATGGCACAACAAGCAAGTCCGAACTGAAGCCACCAGAGGCTGGAGCGCCGAGCCCAGCTGAAGACCCAGTCTGCCGTGGTGGTGATGATGTTGGGGTGACTCTGTACCGTGCTCATACCCATTCCAGGGCTCCTTTCCGCCATTCGTAGAGGAGCCCAATGAGCAGGATCCCAACGAACAGCGCGGCTTGGAGGTAGCCATAAAGCGCTAACACGTCGAAGGCGACTGCCCAGGGGTAAAGGAAGATCGCTTCGACGTCAAAGACGACAAAGAGGAGGGCCACAAGATAGAAGCGTGGCGTGATGCGGCCGCGGGGTGGGTTAACATCCGGGACTCCCGATTCATAAGGTTGAAGCTTGGCTGGCGTCGGCTTGCGCGGCCGGACAAAGTGGCCAAGGAGGATGAGGACTGTCCCCATCACTGTACTGGTGAGAACGAGCAACCCGATGACCGCGTAATCGACGAGCGACACCGACGCACCTCGCTCTCGTCCACCCCTCCCCGCCCGATCGTGAAGGATAGCACGACCATGGAGGTTGCGCAGCATTCCTGAGCGGAGGTCAGTGTGCACGGTCGATCTTCCTAGTTCTCGAAGCTATCCTCACGCTCGCACCTTGCCCGATCTCGTTGTGCAAACGGTCGGAGAAGGCGCAGGGTGAGCGGTCATTGCTGCAGGAGCAAGCCGCGGGTGAACGCGTTCGCGTTACGGGTTCGCTGAACTGGGAGGCTCTCCTGGGAGCGCCGGAGGGGTTGGGGCAGGGGAAGACGAACCCGGACTGGGTGGTGTCGGTTGGGGGCTTGGTGTTCCGGGCCCTTCTGCTGGACTGTTCGACTCACCAGTCACTGGGGTTGGCGTCGGCTGGCGAATCTCGATGCGTGGCCCGACGCCCACCATCGCTGCATAGGCCTGAAGCGAACTCCAGCCGCGTCCGGTCATGCCCTTCGGGGTGGCGAGGGCTGCGCGGAGCTCGCGCAGCTCATACTCGGAGGCCTGATTGCAGCGGAGTCGTGGCGGCCCATCTCGCACACTCAGCTCCGTTACAGTCCGCACGCCTCGGATCGGGAGCTTGCCTGTTGCTGCGCAAACCTGAACCTCGACGATACCAGGCGGACGTTGAAACTCGACCGGAATCGGTTGCCCATCCGGGCCGAGGAGGGTCTTCGCAAGTTGCGGGTCTTGGTGAACTTTCACCATGAAGTCGTGCCAGATCAACGCCGCGCTGGAAATTCCGTCGAGCCCACGGGTTGGCTGATTATCGGTTCTCCCCACCCACACGCCGACGACAACATCGGTCGTATAGCCGACCGTCCAGAGGTCCCGTGCGTCCTCGCTCGTACCCGTCTTGGCCGCGACGGGTCGATTGTCGAGTTCAGGGAGGACGAGCGGGTTATTGAGACCGAAGATTAAGGCGCGCGCCTTGTTATCGGAGAGAATGTGTGTGATGAGATAGGCGTACTCCGCACGAACCACTTGGGGAGCTTGCTCGAGCGTCTTTGCGCGGTCGAGCTGGTAGATGCGGTTATTGCCCGGTGCGATGATTTCCAGGATAGGATTGTAGGGTACGTACTTCCCGTTATTGGCGATCGTTGCATAGGCGTTTGTCAGTTCGAGGAGCGAAACTTCACCGCCACCGAGCGTAATTGAGAGGCCATAGTAGCTCGGGTCGCGCCAGAACCCGGTCTTGATGCCCAGCCGGTGTGCCATGTCAATCATGGCTGGGACACCGACAACCTCAATTGCCTGCAAGGCGGGAATATTCAGCGAGTTGGCAAGTGCCTCCCGCACGGTGATCGCGCCGAAGTGCTGACCAGTTGCATTCTTCGGTTCGTATCTGCCAAAGCCAGGGATGTTCCAAACCTTGGCGTAATCGAAGACGATCGTTCCTGGATACCAGCCAGCCTTCTCGAAGGCCGTGAGGTAGGTGATCGGCTTGATCGCAGATCCTGGTTGGCGCTCGGCCGTTGTCACGTTGAACTGGCCGTCGATCGTGTCGTCGTAGAAGTCGGCGCTGCCGACCATGGCGATAATCTCACCGCTCCACGGAAGCATCGCCACGAGAGCGCCGTTATCCACACGGTAGGGAGCAAGCTGCTGGACGCGACGCTTGACAATCTCTTCGGCCGCCTGCTGAGCGGAAAGATCGAGGGTTGTGCGTACCATCAGGCCGCCGCGATAGACTGCCGCAGGCCCGTATTTCGTCTCCAGATAGTCCAGGACGAAATTGACAAAGTGGGGGGCCTTGTTGTAACGCCCCTCGCGGCTTTGTGGGTAGAGCGGCTCGGCAAAGGCTTCATCCGCTTCGGCGCGTGTGATCATGCCGAGCTCGACCATACGGTCCAAGACATAGCGCTGGCGTGCCTTGGCGAGCTCGAAGTTCTTTGTGGGGTCATAGACACTGGGGGCCTGGGGGAGACCAGCCAGCATCGAGGCCTCGGCAAGCGTGAGCTCCCAGGCAAACTTATTGAAGTAGGCTTGTGCGGCCGCATCGATCCCATACGCACGGTTCCCATAATAGACGTTATTGAGGTACATCATGAGGATCTCTTGCTTTGAGTAGCGCTGCGTGAAGCGTATGGCCATGATCGCCTCACGGATCTTGCGGCGATATGTGCGCTCAGTGCCGATTGTCTCGGGATAGAGCATGCGCACAAGCTGCTGGGTGATTGTCGACGCGCCGCTGGTGCTCTCACCGCTGAGGTTGAAGACAAGACTGCGCAGGATCGCGCGGGGCTCAACTCCTGGGTTTGTCCAGAACGTCTGGTCTTCTGCGGCAATGGTCGCATCGATGATCCAAGCACGATGTGGCTTGTTCGGATCGTTCTGCTGTTGGCGGATGTGATCCATCAGTTCCTCATAGCTAATGGCGGTCCGCCAACCAGTCGCGGGGTCGGTCACCTCGCTGAGGAGTACCCAGTTGCGATCGTAGATCTTCGTGGTCTGGAACTCCAGTGCCTCGAAGCGGTCGGGGGAGGGAAGATCTGCGGTCAAAGCAGACCAACCAAGGTAACCGGCTGCAGCGGCGACCCCGGCCCCGACGAACGTCAGCAAGGCAAGCGTCAGCCCCAGTGCCGCACTGATTCGGAGGAGTGCGTGAGTCATTGGATGGCGCTGCCGGGCTCGCCGTCGGCGCGCGATAATGACCGCCGCTCCGTTTGCCGGACGACGTCCGTTACCATTGGTTCGGCCGCCGCCCCTACCCGGCGTTCTCTTCTTGTGCCCGTGTCGTGCCATCTTCCTGAAACCTCGACCGAGCGGTTGCTCGCCTGAGAGGATACACAACTGACGGGTGCCGAGTTCGCCTGCCGCTGATGGCCCTGGCAGACGGGGGCGCTGACGTGCTCACACCTAAGGACCAGACAAGACCACAGCGCTCTGGACGCCAGGCGAAGGCGATGAGAAACTGATCGATGCGCAGGGTATGATGGTGCCGAAGGGATGAAAGGAGCGCTCCCGTGGAACTCCGGGCGCTGCGTGGGCTGGCCGTCATCGCCGTCGAAAGTGGGGAGCGGCTCGGCGAGGTCTCTGACGCATTGATTGATCCACAAGAGCGACGGGTCGCGGCTCTTCGCGTACGGCGTGGTGGACGGTTCCGCGGGAACTTGAGCGATGTCTCCTTTTCGGAGCTCCATAGCATCGGGCATGATGCAGTGATGCTTCCGCATCGCGAGGTGCTTCGGCCGGCCAGTGACGGCGAGAGGACCACGCTTCGAATCGACGAGTTTGTCGGGCTCCGGGTGGTGACGGAACGAGGTGAAGCGCAAGGGACGGTAGACGATGCTGAGTTCGACCCGGTGAGTGGCGCGCTAACGACGGTTGTGATTGCTCCCCCTGGCATCGGCGGGTTGCTCGGTCGTCGACGGACGGTGCCGATCGAACAGGTCCGGACGATAGGACGTGACGCGGTTGTCCTTCACGAAATCAGCTCTGGTGAGCGGGAGGATGAGAGGCAACCCGGAACGGAGCGTCCGATCGTCTCAGCTGATACCGAGTAGACGCACGAGGAGCAGCCCCAGCAATGGTGCCGGAACGACGTCGCGGAGAAGGGCAAGCCAGAGTGGTGGCCGCAACATCGGTCGCGCCAGTCGCCAGAGCGTGGCGAGCGTCCACCACAGTCCACAGATGAAGGCGATGAGTGCCCAACTCGTCATCAGTCTCCTCGGAGCAGTGTGACTAACGGAGCGGACGATGCGGATTCTCTTCGTATCACCGTTTGACTTCAGCTATCCCGGCGGCGTCAACGAGCACATTCTTCATCTCGACGCGGAATACTGCAAGCTTGGTCACCAAACACGAATCCTAGCCCCGCGTTCGCCCGGTGAGGCGGAGAGTGACGACGGACATCTTATCAAGCTGGGCGTCGCTGTTCCTGTCCCGGCGAACGGCTCAACGGCGCGGATCACGCTGTCGCCATTCGTATCGGGTAAAGTGAAGGAGCTCCTTCGCCGCGAGCGTTTCGATATTGTCCATTTGCACGAGCCACTCGCACCAATGTTGCCCCAACTCGCACTGTTACATTCCCGGTCGGTTAACGTCGGGACATTCCATGCGGCGCGAGCGCACAACTGGGGGTATCTTTCGGCCAAACCCGTGCTGAGCCTGCTCTTCGCGAAGCTTCACGGGCGGATCGCTGTCTCGCCGGCTGCGCTGGAGTCGATTGCTCGCTACTTTCCGGGGTACTACGAACTTATCCCGAACGGTATCGATATTGAGCGGTTCCGCCCTGATGTTCCGCCGATCGCGCGGTTCGAGCGTCCAACAGTACTTTTTGTCGGCCGGTTCAACGAGTCGCGCAAGGGACTCCGGTATTTGCTGGAAGCGCTTGCACTCGTGCGACGCGAGTTTCCAGATGTCTTGCTCCTGGTCGTCGGCCCGGGGGATCCCCAGCGCTACGAGCGACAGATCGAGCGGGCAGAACTTGGGGAAAACGTTCGCTTTGTTGGTCCCGTTCCCGAGGAATTGTTGCCCTCCTACTACACCGCCTGTGACGTGTTCTGTGCCCCGGCGACGGGTGGAGAGAGCTTCGGTATTGTGTTGCTCGAAGCGATGGCAAGCGGGCGGCCGGTCGTCGCGAGCGATATCCGGGGATTTCGCTTCGTGCTCCGTCACGGTGTCGAGGGATTGCTGGTCGAGCGGAAGAATGCCGAGGCTTTGGCGTTGGCGCTGGTGCATCTCCTGGCTGATCCTCACCTCCGTGAACGACTGGGCAAGGCTGGTCGACAGCGTGCCGAACAGTTCTCATGGCCCGTCATCGCACAGCGTACACTGGCCTACTACGAGCGGCTCCTGCGGGGAGTGCGCGAACGAGCGGCAGAACCACCGATGGACTGGTGGAACTCACTCCGGGTCGCGCTCCGCGCGTGGTCGGGGAGGTAGGAACGCGTGCTCAGTTCGCTCGTTGCGGATCGTGTGCGCGAGCGCGTCTTACGCCTTGGCGCGCTCCTGGCACGGACTGGCCTCACGCCGAACCAGCTGACAGTGATGGGTCTTGTCCTCAATGGAGTGGTGGGCTGGGTTGTCGCCGAAGGACGACTGCAGCTTGCCGGCGTCCTCCTCATCGTCGCCGGGGCCTTCGATATGCTCGACGGCGCGGTGGCACGGGCGACGGGACGCGTGACACGGTTTGGGGGTGTGCTCGATTCTGTCCTCGACCGGTACGCGGAGGCCTTCGTGCTCGGAGGACTCCTCGTCTGGATAGTGCGGACGGAGCTCGGTGCCGTCCCCGTCCTCCTCTGCTACGCGACCATTGTGGGGTCGATCTTGGTGAGCTACGTGCGAGCGCGGGCGGAAGGTGCCGGTATCCAGCTGACGCAGGGGTTCTTCGCGCGACCCGAGCGCGTCGTGGTGCTTGCGCTGGGGCTGTTACTTGACCGGCCCATCTGGGCACTGTGGCTTTTGGCCGTGGCGACCAACCTCACTGTCCTGCAGCGGCTGTGGCTTGTCCGTCGTGCAGCCAGGGACTGACTGAGGTGGCACGAGGGATCCTTCGCCTCTTCATCCTTCAGCTCCTGGCACTCTTCGTCATCGGCTGTTCGCTACCCGGGCGAGGAGTGGAATCTGCGGGGACAACGCTGACCGTCGCGGTGCTCGATGTCGGACAAGCGCTCGCGGTGGCAGCAGTCACAGCGGACGGGCATGCGCTCTTGTACGATGCCGGGAACAGTCGGGAAGACGCCGAACAGGTCATCCTGCCGTTCCTTCGGTCGCATGGAGTCGACCGGCTGGACTATCTCGTCTTGAGCCATCCAGATCAGGACCACGTGGGTGGCATGCCGGCGGTGCTCGAGGGAATTGCGGTGAACACGTACGTCGATCCAGTCTTGCCTTCCACGAATCGTGCGTATGCGGAGACGCTCCGCTTGGTGCGTGACTTCGGTGTCCAGCCGCTCCGGGCCGAGCGAGGGCTTGTGTTGGAGCTCGGTGCAAAGGTGCGGGTGCGGATCCTCTGGCCAGAGAGCCCGTTGATTGTCGACGCGGACGGCGAGATCTCGGACAACGACAACTGTGTCGTCTTGATGTTGGAACATGGAGCTGTCCGGATGCTCCTGCCGGGCGATCTTGAGACCCGTGGTGAAGCGGCACTCGTCGAGCGGGAAGGCGAAGAGCTGCGCGCGGCACTGCTCGTCGCCGGCCATCATGGCAGTCGCACTTCCTCGAGTGAGCTCTTTCTCACCGCAGTTCAGCCTGAAGTAGCCATCATTTCGGTGGGGAGAAACAACGCCTACGGGCATCCGCACGAGGAGGCGGTGCAGCGTTTGCGTGCTGCTGGCGCTCGCATCTACCGGACAGATGTCGACGGAACGATCGTCGTGACATCGGATGGCGAGCGGTATACCGTGAAAACACAGAGGGAGCGCTCCTGATGCAAAGCCGGCTCTGGGCGACCGTCGACCGGATCGAAAGCGGGGAGAATGGGCAGGAGCTCGCGGTACTCGTCTTTGACGAAGGGCCGGAGTTGGTTGTGCCGCGGTCACTGCTCCCATGGCTGCGGCGCGGTATGGTGCTACGTGTAACGTTCGAGCGGGACGAGGCCGCTGAGCACGCGCGTCGGGCTGAAGTCGCGCAGCTACAGCAAGAGCTCTTTGGGAGAGAAGAGGAGTGATGAAGATCCGTTGGCTCGTCTTGGCGAGCATGGTACTCGCGACTGGCTGTCTCCCATTCAGTCGAGCGGTGCCGACCGTGACACCGACAGTTGTTCCGACCGCGACGCCGTTGCCAGCACTGCCGATCGTCACCCCAACGCCGCCGCCACCGTCCCTTCTTGCACCGACGCCAACGGTTGTCCCCGCAGCACCGGTGACGCCTGGCAGCGGTACAACGTACGTCGTCCAACCGGGCGATACCCTCTATAGCATCGCGGTTCGCTTCGGCGTCTCCCTCCAGGCGCTGATCGAAGCGAATGGAATTGAAGATCCTAACCAGTTACAGGCTGGACAGGTGCTCGTAATTCCACGGAGTCCGTAAACCGCGGTTGGTTCCGGTGGCTCTCCGTGCCGAGTACGGCGATGCAGGTGACGTCTGATGCCAAGCAGGTGTCACGCCTGCAGAGCCAGTGATGCCGTCGGTGGTAAGGGGGGTAGGGGCTGTCGCCTTTGGCGTGACCACCGGCTCGGCGGACAAGCGTGCCAGTGAGCGAACGCTGCGGAGCTCACTTCATCCAGCCTGATGCCGCCGCGCTCCTCAGTGGGGCGCAGTATCGTTCCGAGCCGCTTGCTGTGGCATTTTTCCCAAGCTCTCGCGAATGAGGACACAAGCACACGTGAGAACAAAAAGGCCACCCGGCCGGGCTGGTCCAAGGTGGAACGGGAAGGATCGAACGTTCGCTTTGGCTTGCCCCATATTTCCTGGTGAGAGTATCCTGAAGAGTGTCACTCGTTCCCAACCGGCTGGAGTGCGCGTCATGGTTCTGTGTTCGCCCCGCGCAATTGCCGGCAAGGCCCTCGCCCGCTCAGTGTGTGGTGGCCTTGTACTTGCACTGTTCTTCGTTCTGGTCCTGCCGTCACCTGCTGGGGCAGTGCTGGGTGGGCCGGACCGTGTCTACTTCCCACAGACCGGTCACACACTCGCCTATGGTTTCCTCGAGTTCTGGTTGCGGAACGGCGATATCCCCATTTTCGGGTATCCGCTCAGTGAGGAGCTCAGCGAACAAGGAACGACCGTCCAGTACTTCGAGCGTGCCGTTTTTGAGTGGCATCCGGAAGCACCGGCCGAGTGGCGTGTCCAGCTGCGACGGCTTGGGGTCGAGGCGACGAGCGGCCGTTCTGATCGGGCATTCCTCCCCGCTGAACCCGTGGACAACGCGGCCTGTCAGTACTTTGTCGAGACTCGGCACAACCTCTGCCACGGCTTCCGCTGGTTCTGGGAGCGCTTCGGCGGGGTACGGATCTTCGGGTATCCCATCAGCGAGGAACTGACTGAGGACGGGCTCACCGTCCAATATTTCGAGCGTGCCCGACTGGAGTGGCATCCGGAGCAGCGGGGGACGGCTGGAGAAATCCAGGTGACGCGTCTCGGCGAGTGGGCTGCCCGCCGGATCTCAAGAGAGCGCGCGCCGCTTGCCCAACCACCCGATGTCCCCGTCTACACCCCAGAGTTGTTTCCACGCGTGCCGAACCTTGTTCGTACTCCACCTGCAGGCGCACCTGTTGGCGAAGCGAAGTGGATCGAGGTCGATCTCAGCGATCAAGCACTCCGGGCCTGGGAATACGACCGCCTTGTCTTCTGGACGCTCGTTTCGACCGGGCTCCCGCAGTATCCAACGCCGACCGGGACCTTCCGTGTGTACGTGAAGCTCCGCTATGAGCGGATGCGCGGTGGAACGCCAGGTATTGACTATTACGATCTGCCGAACGTTCCACATACGATGTATTTCTATCTCGGCTATGCGCTGCACGGTGCCTACTGGCACAACAACTTTGGTCATCCGATGAGCCATGGCTGCGTGAATCTTCCCTTAGATGCTGCTGCCTGGCTCTACGACTGGACTCCCGTCGGAACTGTCGTTTGGATTCATCCCTGATTGTCCTGTCGTCGTGGTATACCGGGCTCGGGGTGCAGTGAGCCGCGAGGAGTGTGTGCCCGTGTCTCGGTTGCTCCGGGCCCTTGTACCGGTCCTTCTGCTCACGGCAGCCTGTCGCGGGTTATCGTCCACACCGACCGGTGGAACGGTGCCGGCGACGGTTGTCCCGACGGTTCGACTCACGGAGGCAGCCACTCTTCCACCACTACCGACCCCTTCTGTTCCCGTCGACTTGCCGGTGTCCTGCACGCTGGATGGGACGCTCGACGGCTTGGCATCGTTCCTCTCTGCTCTGAGTCGTGGCGACGTCGGACGTTTGAGAGGTTTCCTCACGTCACCCACGTCACTGGCTGTCGAGTCACGCACGTTCGCCGTTGTGCCACGTGAACCGGAGGCGCTCGGGACAGGTCTGTACGCCGAGAGGCCTGAGGCGTTCCTCGATTGGGTGGAGCGGCGGGCGGCACAGCGCGAACGCTGGAGCGTGCTCGAGTTCGTGCGTTTCTTGCCAGTTGACGAGCGGCGCATTCTCGTGGCGGCGGCGCTGCTCCGCGAGGCAGACGACCTCATGGCAAAGCCGATGCTGGGGATGATCGAGTTCGACTGTACCGAGCACGTTGTGATCTCGGTCGTAGCGGGAGCGGTTGGTGCAGAAGCGCTTCCCGCGAGCCCCGAGGGACTCCTCGTCGAAGCGCTGCAGCAGCGTCCGCTCCGACCGCCGGCGGCCGAACAGCCTTGTCCAAGGAGTTCATGGGCATTCGGGAGCGTGGTCGGTGAGGGGCCGGTCTACCTCGGCCTGGGCCCCGATGCGGTGGTAAATCTCGGTGATCGCAATGCAACACCCGGCCAAACGATCCACACCGAACTCCAGGTCGCGGCGAGTGAGCGGGGCCCGATCCTCGTCCGTCTGTTCCATCTACCGGAGGTCGTCCCACTTGCGGTGGACGGACAGCCCGCGCTGTTCATCGAGCCCAATCGCACGCGCGAGCGGTCACGGTCGGTGGAGCTCCAGGTGGAACAGCCAGGGTGTTATGTCCTACAGGCTGATGGCGTGACGTGGCAAACGCAGCTTGTCTTCGAAGCCGTCCCGGATGCCCTGGCGGCACTGGCTCCCAACTTGGCCGCTGTCACGTTCCCGGCGGAACTCCGTGTTGTTTCAGCTCTCCGTGAGAGTTCGGAGACGGTGAGGGTCGGGCTGGTCGGCCCGACGCTGGTGGCACGGCTGAGTATTTCCGTCGCCGGGCCTGGTGGGCCCACTGCCGGGCCGGAAGCGCAATGTGTCCAGGTGTCGGAGCGGGTCCAGCTCTGTTGGGTGCCGCATCCAGTGTGGGGCTGGCCGCAGACCGCGGTGTGGGACGACGGTATGCGCCGCTACCAACTCGTGGTACTTGCCGGTAACCGTGATGCCTGGAGCGAGGAAGAGCTCCTCGAATTGGTCCGCCAGGTGAGTATGGGCGGAGAGGAACCCGGTCCGCCGTGAGCTTCGGGAATCTGTGACCAACGAGCTTCGGTGGGACGATGCGAATTGCCTCAGGCTCTGTTCCCGTCACCGGATCGGACACCATCATTTCTCCTGCTGCGGCAGGAAACCACCTTCACGCGCTATCTCGCTCCGACGTCGGCTGAGGCGCAGCCTTAGGCCAATGGGCGATGGCTCGCTCCGGTGGCAGGCATTGCGGTGAGGGTCCGTGCTTCCTCCTCTTGCCCTTGGCCACACAGCGCCAGCGATGAGGCGTCGGCGTGGCCGTTCACACCGCGAAGGACAAGTGGGACGGGATCGGCCTCGCTGAGTTGGTGCGCAGAGGACAAGAGTTAAGGCAGCACCGGTGCTGAACGGCTGTGCCAGGGGCGTCCGCCCATCACCGGCTCTGCGGCACGGCCTGATTTGGCACGTGCACTGGTGTCTGTAGTGTTCCCGGAGTGGATTATCAATGGCAAATCGTGTGAGGCAGGCTGTGCCGTGCTGGACTAGATCGCGGACTATGCGGCGGCATACCACATCCAGGTTGGGACCCTCTTGGCCCAGCAGGCTCGCTAAGATTGACGGGAGCGCCCGTGGCGCGCCGCGAGTGATCGTACCAGGCAACAGGAGGTCGCATGAGCCAGTTCACGTGGATACCAATCAAGCAGTATACGGACATCCTCTACGAGCGGTTAGAGGGGGAGGGGATTGCGAAAATCACCATTAACCGTCCTGAAGTGCGCAACGCGTTCCGGCCGCTCACGGTGAAGGAGATGATGGATGCGTTCGCGCATGCGCGGGACGACGCGTCAATCGGTGTCGTGCTGTTGACCGGCGCGGGTGACAAAGCTTTCTGTTCGGGCGGTGATCAACGAGTGCGTGGCGAGGGTGGCTATGTTGACGATCAAGGTATCCCTCGCCTCAACGTGCTTGACCTGCAGAAGCAGATCCGCTATCTCCCGAAGCCAGTCATCGCGGTCGTCAACGGGTATGCAATCGGCGGTGGACACGTGTTGCACGTGGTGTGTGACCTCACGATTGCGGCCGAGCACGCGAAGTTTGGGCAAGTCGGCCCGCGAGTAGGGAGCTTTGACGCCGGATATGGAGCAACCTTGCTCGGCCGGATCGTTGGACACAAGAAGGCGAAGGAGATTTGGTTCCTTTGCCGTCAGTACACCGCGCAAGAGGCCCTGGAAATGGGGCTGGTGAACGCGGTCGTGCCCTACGAGAAGCTCGAGGAAACGGCCGTGCAGTGGGCGCGTGAGATCTTAGAGAAGAGTCCGATGGCGATCCGTTTCCTGAAGGCGGCTTTCAACGCGGACACCGACGGGCTCGCCGGACTGCAGCAACTGGCGGGCGATGCGACCCTGCTCTACTACTTGACTGACGAGGCCAAAGAAGGGCACCGTGCCTTCCTGGAGAAGCGCAAGCCTGATTTCTCGAAGTTCCCGCGCTTCCCCTGATGCAGTGAGGTGCCAGAATGGCGATCCCGGCGAGCGATTCGGCCAGGCGAGAGACCGAACGACCGGGCTGGCGAGTGTGGTGGCTCGGAGCTCGTCCGGCGACGTTGGTGGCTGCCGTGGGTCCTGTTCTGGTCGGTACGGCCGTTGGGGTGCGCGAGACGGGAACAGTACGCTGGTTCCCGTTCCTTGCAGCACTGGCAGCAGCAATCTTGATCCAGATTGGGACGAACTACGCAAATGACCTCTTCGACTACCTCAAGGGGGCTGACCGGCCGGAGCGGGTCGGACCGACGCGGATCACCGCGCGGGGGTTAGTAACGGTTGCCGAGATGAAGCGAGCGGTCGCCCTGACGTTCGGTGCAGCAGTTCTGCTCGGCCTGTACCTCGTTTGGGTCGGTGGCTGGCCGATCCTGGCGATCGGTCTCGCCTCAATCGCAGCGGGAGTCCTCTACACAGCTGGTCCTTGGCCGCTGGGGTACATTGGGCTGGGCGACCTTTTTGTCTTCATCTTTTTTGGGCTGGTAGCGGTCGGTGGGAGCGCCTATCTGCAAAGTGACAGCTTCTCCGGATTCGCGTTGATCGCCGCGGTGCCGGTTGGGGCGTTGATCACCGCGATCCTTGTCGTCAACAACTTACGTGACATCCCGACCGATCGTGCTGCCGGGAAGCGGACGCTCGCGGTGCGCATCGGGGAGCGAGCGACCCGCTGGCAGTACGCGGTGCTCGTCGGGGTTGCCTATCTCATCCCTTCTCTCCTCGTTCTCCTGGGACGAGGCGGACTTGCGCTGCTGCTCCCGCTGCTCACTCTGCCCTTGGCTGTCAAGCTCGTGCGTATCGTGCTTGGTGGGACCTCAGGGCCAGCGCTGAACAGTGTGTTGCGGCGTACGGGGCAGCTCCAGCTCATCTTCGCTGTGCTCTTCGCGATGGGGCTGCTGTGGTGAGATCGCTTCAGTGCCGCTGGTGGCCCTACCGACTGGAGTTCCGAATTCCGCTCGCGACGGCGCGCGGCGAGCTCCGAGAACGATGCGGCCTGATCGTCGAGCTCCGCACGCCGGACGGCGTCACCGGACTTGGTGACGTCGCACCTTGGCCGGGGAGCGAGGCCCAGGCGCTCCGTGAGGCGGAGGCGTGGTTGACTAGCCTTCGGCAGGCGGGCGCGTTCTGCGACGAGCGGTCACTCTGTCAGGCGCTCGACCGTGTGCCGGCGCTGGCGGATGGGGCGCGGGCGGCTCGTGCGGCGGTCGAGACAGCACTCGTCGATCTGCTGGCGCAGCGGCAAGGGGTGATGCTGGCTCGCTGGTTGCATCCGGCCGCGCGGCCAGCGGTGGCCGTGAACGCGCTCATCGGGCTTCTTGATGTGGAGAGGACCGTCGCAGCAGCATGCCACGCAGTGGCAGCCGGATACAGCACGCTGAAGCTGAAGGTGCGTATCGAGCCGAGCGAAGCGGAACGGGTCGCTGCGGTGCGCGCGGCAGTTGGATCGGCGGTGCGGTTGCGGCTGGACGCGAACGGTGCTGCCACGGTCGAGCAGGCGCTCGCCTTCGCGCGTGCGGTCGCACCGCTCGACGTCGAGTACCTGGAGCAGCCGGTGGAGACGCTCGAGGAACTTGCGGAGCTCCGGCGGCGTTCGCCGGTGCCCGTCGCCGCTGATGAGGTGCTTCTTGGACTGGAGGCGGTCGAGCGAGCGCTCGCGCTGGCGGCGGCGGACGTTCTCGTGTTGAAGTTACCGCTGCTCGGTGGGCCACGCCGCCTGCTGGCCGCAGTGGAGCAGGCAGCTCGGTGTGGGATCGAGGCGGTTGTCACCAGCGTTTTCGAGTCGGGGATAGGGCTCGCCGCGGCACTCCACACCGCGGCAGCTCTGCCGGGTAACGAGCGAGCGCATGGATTGGCGACTGCGGTCCTGCTCCGTTCGCTGGGAACGGTGGAACGATTCGAACCGGTGGGAGGCCGACTCAGACTACCGCCTGGGAGTGGGCTTGGCGTACGGTGGGACGAAGGGCAAGCAGACAGATGAAGGAAGAGCACGTTACCCGCTGGCGGATTGCTGCGGTGACGACAGGCGGACTGGTAACAGTACTCGGTTTTGCGCTGTGTGCGGTCGTCGTGCCGCGGGTACTGGTCAATTCGCGGGGGCTGGCCAACCTGTTGGTTGTGCTGGCAGCGTTCCTTATCGCCGGCAGTTGGATGCTCGTGGGTGCGGGCACGCGCCGGTTCGGTGGCCGCATCTGGGGAGCGCTCTTCGGCCTGTTCGCCTATCTGTTTGCAGGTGTTCTCTGGACAGCTGGCTTCGTGCTGATCGATCCTTGGCAAGTCGACTTCCGGCAGGTCGATCTCGTCCGGTTCATCGTGTACTCGGTGCTCTTGTGGCCGTATGCGCTCGTCTACACGTTTGATTGGCTGGGGCTCGGAGGGATCTGAGAGGACGACGATGCGTCTCCCGGAGTGGCTGGCCTGGCGCGCGGTCGCGACACCGGAGCGGGCGGCGCTCATCTGGCGGGAGCGGACGTGGACGTTTGCGGAACTCGCGCTGGAGGCGGACCGCTTGGCATGTCAGCTCGCTGGACTTGGTGTTAGGGCGGGCGACCGTGTCGCGGCATGTCTCTCGAACCGGCCGGAGCTCGTGGTGCTCGTCCATGCCGTGAGCCGGCTCGGTGCGGTACTGGTGCCGCTCAACGTGCGTCTTACCCCACAGGAGCTCCTGACCGTGCTCGCTGATGCTGATCCGCATGTGGTGCTGGTCGAATCGGCGACGCGCGGGGCAGTCGCGTCATGGACAGGGACGGTCGTTGATGTCGAGGAACTTGCTGGGCTGCCAGAGGCAGCGGTGGAACTCCGGCGAGACGTTGAGGTCGATGCGGTACACACGCTCATCTATACGTCTGGGACGACCGACCGCCCGAAAGGTGTCTTGCTGACCTACGGCAACCACTGGTGGAGCGCTGTTGGTTCCCAGCTGAACCTCGGAGTGCTGCCAGACGATCGCTGGCTCCTTTGCTTGCCTCTCTTTCACGTCGGAGGGCTCTCGATTCTCTTTCGCAGCGTTCTTGGCGGATTCGCGGTTGAGCTGCACGAGCGGTTCGACGCAGCGATGGCGAACGAGGCGATCGAGCGTGGGGTGACGCTCGCCTCGCTAGTGGGGACGATGCTCTGGCGAATGCTCGAGGAACGCGGCGAGCGGCGCTATCCGGCGCATCTCCGGGCTGTGCTGCTTGGCGGGGGGCCAGCGCCACGTCCATTGCTCGAGCGCTGCGCCGCCGTCGGCCTGCCGGTGCTGCAGACGTATGGTTTGACGGAGACTGCATCGCAGCTGGCGACCCTTGCCCCTGAAGATGCACTGCGCAAGTTAGGCTCGGCCGGGAAACCACTCTATCCGAACGCGCTCCGCATCGTCCGGCCGGATGGCAGTTTGGCTGAGCCGGGCGAGCCAGGGGAGATCGAAGTGCGGGGGCCAGTCGTCACGCCAGGCTATTGGCGACGACCCGACCTGACCGCGCGTGCCTTCTCCAATGGCTGGCTCCGCACTGGCGATATCGGCTATCTGGACGAAGAGGGGTACCTGTACGTCCTCGACCGGCGTGACGATCTGATCGTCACCGGTGGTGAGAATGTCTTTCCGGCCGAGGTCGAGGCGGTGCTGCTTGGTCATCCCGCGGTCGCTGAGGCGGTCGTGGTGGGGATACCGGACGTTGAATGGGGGCAGCGAGTTGTTGCGGCGGTCGTGCTCCGCAGGGGAATGAGTGCCACGGCTCACGAGCTCGTCGCCTGGTGCCGGACACGTCTGGCAGGGTACAAGGTGCCGCGGACGATTCGGTTTGTGGAGGAGCTCCCGCGCACGGCCAGCGGCAAACTGCAGCGTTGGCTCGTCCGGCAGGAGTGGGAACGCGCAAGGTACAGCTGCACGGGGAACAGCGGGAGCAGGGATGAGGCATGATGTATTGACATCCGGGACCGGCCTGGGCGAGGTAGTTCGGTGCGGCGTGTCGGTTCGGCGAACAATCGCTCGTGGTCATCGGGTGCTTGCCGTGGCAGGGATGCCCGGTGGAGTTGCCTTGCTAGTTTCTTGGCGGGAAGCATTCGAGCGGTGTTCACCGTCCGGCAGGGGAACGCACCTGGCGAAGAGCACGCTGCACAGTGTGATTGCCCCTCGGGTCGTGCACACCGTACAATCCGCGACGATGGGAGCAGCGTCCGAGCATGCTGAACGGGGTGGGGCATGTATCTGCTCGATCAGCCAGATGCAGCATTAGCGTACCGGCGGCAATATCGTGGGCTGATCGGCATCGCGAGCAAAGTGCCGCTGCGTGACCGGGCGATGCTCAGCCTCGTTTACACACCGGGAGTCGCCGAAGCCTGCCGAGTCATTAGCCAGGATGAAGTTGCGTCCTTCGATCTCACCGGGCGCGGCAACACCGTGGCTATCCTGACCGATGCCTCGGATCTCTTCGGACCGACTCGGGCTCCGGTTGAGGCGGCTTTACCACTGCTCGAAGCGAAGGCCGTGCTCTTCAAGACGTTCGCCGGTGTGGACGCCGTCCCGATCGGCGTCGACTTGACTGATCCTTTGGAGATCGTCGAAGTCGCGCGCTCGTTGATCCCAACCTTCGGGGCGATCTGTCTCGACCATATTCGCGCACCACACAGCTTCACGATTCAGGATCACCTGGAAAAGGCCGCACCGATCCCAGTCTTCTCGAACCAGCATCACGGGACAGCGATCCTGGTACTGGGAGCGCTCAAGAATGCGCTTGAGGTCGTCGGCAAGCGGCTGGATCAGGTGCGGGTGGTGATCGCGGGCGCTGGTTTGGCCGGTATCGGGGTCGCCCGGCTGCTGACGCGCGTCGGGGTGAAGGATCTCATCGTGTGCGACCGTGCGGGCGCGATCTACCTCGGGCGTCCCTACCGGATGAACTGGGCCAAAGCGTATCTGGCCAAGGAAACGAACCCGGAGCGGCGACGTGGCTCACTCGCCGATGTGCTGAAGGGTGCGGACGTCTTCATTGGGCTGGCGCGAGGAAACATCTTGACGCCGGAGATGGTGGCGTCGATGGCCGCCGATCCGATCGTCTTTGCCCTCGCGTTGCCGACGCCGGAAATCGATCCGAATCTGGCGCGCCAGGCCGGTGCGGCGGTTGTGGCGACCGGCCGCTCAGACTACCCAAACATGATGGATGTCTCGCTCGTCTTTCCGGGTGTCTTCCGTGGGCTGCTCGATTCGGGCGCCCGGAACATCCGCTTGCGTACGCTCATCTACGCTGCTGAGGCACTGGCGAGCCTTGTGCCGCCGGAGCAACGTGGGCCAGAGCACATCGTGCCGCAGATCTTCGACTTCCGAGTCGCCCCAGCAATCGCTGCTGCGGTGGTCCAGGCGGCGCTCGAGACCGGTGAGGCGACACGCGAAGTCGATCCGCAGCAGGTCGCCGAGAATACGCGGCGGTACATCTACGAGGGAGCTTTTGAGCCCCCACGGGTGAGCTCCCGGCGTCCGCGCTCGTTGAACGAGCAGGCTCTTGACCTTCGCAGGCGCTACCGCGGTGTGCTCGAGATCCGCAGCAAGTTGCCCGTCCGTGACCATCACATCCTGAACCTGCTCTACCTGCCGCCAGCTGCACTTGCCCCGGTCGAAGAGGTCCGCCAGCATCGTGAGGCGGTCTACGATCTCACCGTCAAGGGAAATCTGGTGGCGATTGTGACCGATGGCAGTGCTGTGCTTGGCCTCGGCGACATTGGACCACAGGCGGCGCTGCCGGTGATGGAGGGGAAGGCCGTCTTGTTCCAGTCGCTGGGTGGTGTTGAGGCCTTCCCGATCTGTATCGCCGAGCGTGACCCGGAGCGGATCGTCGACATTGTGGCAGCGATTGCGCCCTCGTTCGGTGGCATCAACCTCGAAGATATCTCGGCCCCGCGGTGCTTCGAAATCGAGGCGGCACTCAAGGAGCGCCTCGATATGCCGGTCTTCCACGATGACCAGCATGGGACCGCCATCGTGGTCTTGGCGGGTCTCATCAACGCCTTCAAGCTGCGTGGGACACCGCTCAGTGAAGCGAAGATTGTGATCAACGGGGCCGGCGCGGCTGGGATCGCCACGGCGAAGTTGCTCCTCGTCTACGGTGTCGGTGACATCGTGCTCTGTGACCGGCACGGGGCGATCTACCGCGAGCGTGAGGTGGGGATGAATCGCTACAAGATGGAGATCGCCCGGCTCACAAACAAGGCGGGTGTGCGCGGAAGTCTTGCGGATGCGCTTGTCGGGGCAGATGCCTTCATCGGCCTGTCCAGTCCCAACATCCTCACGCCGGAGATGATCCGTACTATGGCTCCCGGTCCCATTGTCTTCGCCTTGGCCAATCCTGACCCAGAAATTCACCCCGACCTCGCCTATGAGGCTGGTGCGCTCGTGGTGGCGACTGGCCGCTCTGACTTCCCGAACCAGGTGAATAACTCCCTCGCTTTCCCTGGTGTCTTCCGCGGCGCCCTTGATGTGCGTGCTCGGGACATTAACGATGCCATGAAGCTGGCTGCAGCACAGGCGATCGCTGAGCTGGTCACGCCGCGCCAGCTCTCCCCACAGTTCGTCATCCCAGATAGCCTGGATCTGAACGTCCCGCCCGCTGTGGCGGCGGCAGTCGCTCGCGCGGCGATAGAAACCGGCGTGGCGCGTGTCCAGGTCGATCCGGACGAGGTGGCAGCGCGCACACGGGAGCTTCTCTACGAGGGCGTGCGCCGCTGAGGACACCCTGACAGCGATTCTGACAAGGCGATGAGGAGACGGCCGGAGTGTGGGGAACGCTTGTCGTGTTCAGTCTCAGCGCGGCTTTTGTCGTGCTGGCTGGCTGGGAATTGACGCGGCGGGCTGAGAAACTGGCCGAGCACACCGGGCTCGGGCACGCGTGGATCGGTGCCATCCTCCTCGCTGGTGCAACCTCACTGCCGGAACTCTCAGTCGATCTGATCGCGGTTCGGAGTGGCACTGCAAATTTCGCGACCGGTGATCTTTTCGGCTCGTGTATGTTCAACATGCTGGTGTTGGCTGTCGCTGACCTACTGACTCCCCAGGTACGGATCCTCACTCGGGTAATCATCGATCAGGCGATGGCCGGAGTCCTCGCGATCATTGTCCTCGCCCTCGCTGCGCTTGGGATCGTGACTGCGTCGCAGCTTGCCCCTTTCGGCGTCGGATGGGCCACGGTCCTGATTGGCCTTGCCTACCTGTGGGGTGCGTGGTTGCTACACGCGACGCGCCGCGCACGCGTACTACCAGTACCGGTCGGAGCGACACCCGGCCAGATGCGTTTCGGACTCTGGCAAGATGCCGCCCGCTTTGCCGCGGCGACGCTCGTATTGGTCCTCGCGGCGCGATTACTCATCGGGGCGGCGACGGAGCTTGTCGAGCAGACCGGAGTGACGACAGGGTTTTTCGGAATCATCGTCCTGGCAGTAGTCACCTCGTTGCCCGAGATTGTCGTCTCGATTGCTGGGATACGCGCTGGATCCTACGACCTGGTGGTTGGAAACCTCCTTGGGAGTAATGCCTTTAACATGGTGATCCTCTTCATTCTCGACGTGGTGGATGGTGGTGGACCCTTGCTCGCGCACGCCGAGCCGTCGGTCCTGGTCGGGAACCTCTTCGCGGTGGTGCTGACCGCCCTGGTTGTTCTAGGCACGCTCAGCCAAGCAGAGCCACGACATCGTCTACTCGATCCCGGTGCGTTACCGGTCGTGTTGGCATATGGCCTCGGCCTGGCGATCAGCTATCGGATGATGTAGTCGCCGCCGTGGAGGCGGCTGGAGTACTGCTCAGCTCCCAGGAAGGGTACGGCCAGCGCCGGCGGATCATCTTGTGCAGTTCCACAGCGACGACGATGCTCGCTGCGAGCACGATCATGCGTGGCCAGAGTTCCAGCGGGATTGGCTGAACCCGGAGCACGAACTGCAGAAGAGGTGTGTGAAGGGCCACGATGTGGAGCGTCAATGCTGCAGCTGCGGCGAGGAAGAGGAAGCGGTTGGACAAGGGATGAATCTGGAAGAGTGAACGCGTGCTGGAGCGCGCATTACCGACTTGGAACGTCTGGTAGAGCACCATTGTAGTGAGTGCGACCGTCCGGGCAAGGTCGAGCGAGCCGAAACGCTCCAGCGTCCAGTCGAAGATCCAAATGGTCCCGAGTGCCATGACGAGACCGCTCAAGGCGATCCGTTCCCACAGGAGCATCGAAAGGATCCCCTCCCGGCGGGGACGGGGGCGACGCCTCAAAAGATCCGGCTCCTTCGGTTCGACGGCGAGCGCGATATCCTGCACGCCGTTCGTTACCAAGTTGAGCCAGAGGAGCTGTGCCGGATAAAGAGGGAGCGGCCACCCCAGGAAGATAGCCATGGGCAAAAGGAACGCGGTCGCCGCGCCAGTGGAGAGCAGGAAGAAGGTCGCCTTGCGCAGGTTGTCCGCCGCAGCACGACCTTCCTCGACCGCCGCCACGATCGTGACGAAGTTGTCGTCGGCGAGCACCATGTCGGCCGCTTCGCGCGCAACATCGGTTCCACTTTTGCCCATTGCGACGCCGACGTCAGCTGCCCGTAGAGCAGGGGCGTCGTTCACACCGTCACCCGTGACCGCGATGGTTTCGCCGAGGGCTTGCAGTGCCCTAACAATGCGCAATTTCTGCTCCGGCTCGACGCGCGCGTACACGTTGACGCTGCGAATCCGCTCGCGGAGTTGTGTATCGTCGAGCTGGGCAAGCTCCCGTCCGGTGAGGACAGGGCTTCCGGGGGGTGCAATACCGAGTTCGGCTGCGACCGCCGCAGCGGTTCCGGCGTGATCACCAGTGATCATCAGCACACGGATGCCGGCCGCATGACACTGGGCGATCGATTCCTTCACGCCCGGGCGTGGTGGATCCCATAACGCAACCAGCCCGAGAAAGACGAGCTCGTTGAGCTGCGCGAATACCGATTCGTCGCGCTGGCTGACGTCTCCCGCAGCAAGCCCGAGGACACGAAAACCGGCTTGCGCGAGTTCGGCAGCCGCGTCCGCGATCTCTTGTGGGGCGAGTGGAGCAGGGCCGGTGCTGCTGAGCCAGCAGGTGCACATCTCGACGACGCGTTCAGGAGCTCCCTTGACGAAGACCGTCGGTTGCTCTCCAACCGCGCAGAGTGCGGCGGCGAACCGCCGTTCTGGTTCAAACGGCAGCATCGCCAGCAAGGGGAACCGCTCGCGGAGCGTGGTTGGGTCAGCGAGTTCCTGCCGTGCCGCGACAAGAAGGGCAATGTCGGTCGGATCACCGACCCCTTCGCGATCGAGTTCCGCGGCTGGAGTGAGTTGCGCTTCGTTGGCCAGGACGCCAGCAAGGAGCACGAGTGCATGGGGTTCAAGCGTTTTCCAAAGCGCTTCGAAACCGGATGCCTGTGCGGGGAGAAGAACGCCTGGCGGCGCGGTCTGGTGCGTGAGAGAGCGTGAACCGATCTCTCTACGCTCGCCCGCGGCCCAGAGGAACCGGACGGTCATGCGGTTTTCTGTGAGCGTGCCCGTCTTGTCTGAGCCGATGACTGTCGTGCTGCCAAGCGTTTCGACGGCCGGGAGATGCCGCACGATCGCGTTCCGCCGTGCCATGCGCTGGACACTGACGGCGAAAACGATCGTAAGAATAACAGGAAGGTCTTCCGGGACGATCGCCACAGCCGCGCCGACGGCGAATACGAGAATTGTTCCCAGATCGTCACCACGGAGGAGACCGAAGGCCCCGATGCTCACGATCCCCAGCAGCACCAGAATGGCTACCGTCCGCGCAAAGCGCGCGAGTTGCTGCTGCAGGGGGGTAGGGGGTGCCACTTCCCGTTGGGCAATGGCAGCGACGCGACCGACCTCGGTGCGGCTTCCCGTGGCGACGACGATGCCTCGCCCTCGACCACTCGTCACCACTGTCCCCAGGTAAGCCATGCAGGTACGATCGGCGACCGGCGTGTCAGCGGCGACCGGATCGGGTCGCTTTGCGACGGGGACTGATTCGCCGGTGAGCACCGATTCGTCGATCATCAAAGCGATTGTCGTGAGCAGCCGGAGATCTGCCGGTACGCGAACTCCCGACTCGAGCAGCACGATATCCCCGGGCACAAGTTCCCTACTGTCCACGATCTGTTCGACGCCGTCACGGAGAACGCGGGCCTTGGGCGCGAGGTAGCGCAGAAGTGAACGGATCGCCGATTCGGCGCGCCATTCCTGGAGGAAGCCGAAGAACGCATTGATCGCCAGCGCGGCGACGATCACCGCTGCATCGATCCATTCGCCGAGAAGGCCGGCGACGAGCGCAGCAAGCGCCAACGTGACGATCAGGGGACTGGCGAATTGGTGGGCAAAGATCGCCAGCGGGTTGGGCGGCGGTATTTCGGCGATCTGGTTCGGGCCATATTGGGCCAGCCGACGCCGTGCCTCAGCTGACGTCAACCCTGCCGGATCGCTGGTGAGCAGATCGATGACCGTGGCAGCAGGAAGTGCATGCCAGGGCTGCTCCACACTGCCTACTGCCTCGGTGCGCGTTGGCGTTTCGGATTTCCGGTGCTCACTCACCAACCGCTTTCCCTTAGGCTCCTCGGCCACGGGAATGACCGGCGATCGCTTTGAGGACATCGTGCCGCGTGACGATGCCGACGAGCTTCCCGTCACGGAGCACTGGCACGTGCCGGACGTTCGCCTCGACCATCCGCTGTGCAAGTTCGCTCAGCGTGGTGTCCTCGCTCGCGGTCACCTCTGCCGGGTGAGCGACCTGACTGGCTGTCAGTTTCCGTGCCTCTTCATAGATCCGTTCGATCCCTTCCGGCCCAACCCAATGCCCAAACAGTTGAGGGGCGCGGAAGGCCGAGAATGGGATGGGTCGTTCCTGCGCCAGGAAATCCTCTTCGCGGATGAGACCAAGGAGACGCCCCTCAGCGTCGACAACCGGAACAGCGCCGATCTGATGTTCGAGCATGAGTCGTGCGACCTGCTCGAGCGTTGTGTCAGGCCCGACCGTGATCGGGTTGGGTGTCATGATGTCGCGTGCGCGTAGCGGTTCGGCAGCAGCGTGGCGTTCCTCCAGGACGCGGCGGACAGCGCGTGGACGGTGCAGCAGCAACGGGACGGTGGTCGCGTGGAGCACGTGCTCGGCTGTAGACCCAAGGAGTACGCGGCGGACGCCGCTCAGACCGTGGGTTCCCATCGCGATCAGGCCGGCTCGTCGTTGGACGGCCTCTTGCGCGATCGTCTCGGCCACGGGCCCGCGCCCCAGGCTCCAGGTGACGGGATACCCTCGATCGCGAAGACGCTGTGCCACGCTCTGGAGATAGTCTTCCCAACGTGCTGGCTCCTCGTCATTCGTCAACACGTGGAAGAGATGGAGCTCCAACGGTTCACGGCCTTGGCCGATCAGCGCCAGGGCTGTGTCGATCGCCTCTTCGGCGAGCGATGAGCCATCAAGCGGGACCAGGACCGGTGAAAAGCTCACCGGTGCGTTGGGGGCCGGTATGGGAACCCGGGCGCGGACGACGAGCGCTGGTTGCTGTGCACGCTGCATCACGCTGAACGTCACGCTCCCAACGAGCAGTCGAGCGACGCCGAGTCGGCCGTGACTGCTCATGACGATGACGGCAGCCTGTTGCTCGTTGGCGAAGGCGACAATCTCTTTTGCGGGCTCTCCGAGGAGAACCTCGACGCGAGTACGCACACCGTCCACCGCCGCGGCGAGACGGCTGATCGCCTCTCGCCGCTGCTCGAGCCAGCGCTGAATGAGACGCTCGACCTGCTCGCCCTCAGCTTCCAGGTACGAACGGAGCGACTCGGTGATCTCGACAACCGAGAGCAGGACGAGCTCGCTCCCAAGTCGCTGAGCGATCGCCCGGCCGTAGGGAATCGCACAATGCGTCACGCGCTCCGGATCGAGATACGTGGGCAAGACTGGAACGACGACCGGCCCTGCCATAGACGCTATCCCTCCCTCCCGAGTCTCACCGCCGCACCTGCTTCGTCTTGCCCAAGCCTAACATGCCTCGGCTGGCTCGTCGTGAGGTGAACGTGTCTCTGGAGTTCGTGCATTTGCTGGCGTGCACTGTGAGTAGCGACCGCGGGAGAGAGATCTCCGCCTTTGGGTTTCAGACGCTTTGCCATGCGTGCGATCTGCCCGGACCGCTGCTCCCCGCGTCTTGGTGCCTCCGGCGTCAGTGACCGACCGCCCAAGGAGTGCCTGACCGGTGGACGTGTGGAGTCTCTCGCGGATCAGAGCGAGACGAGTGTTCTCGTTGCGCGTCGGCGCAGTACCGGGCGGTCGCTCCTGCCCCTTCGGCCGTGGCAGAGTCCGGCAAAAGGGATTCGTGTAGAGTAATGGGGTCATCGCGACTGCGTCCGGCGGGTGACCGCCGAGGAGTGTCTGGACAAGAACCAGAGACGATTTGCTCGCACGACGTTCCGTCGAGGGGGTCGGGGATGACGACCGCAGATGTCCGTCGCGTCGTGACCGATTCAGGCATCGAGATCGCTCCGGTCTACCGTGAGACTGGACGACCTCCCGAACCAGACCCCGGAGAGTATCCCTACACGCGCGGCATCCATCCGACGATGTACCGCGGGAAGAAGTGGACGATCCGCCAGTATGCCGGCTACGGCTCAGCCGAGGAGACGAACCGTCGCTTTCGACTCCTCTTGGAGCGCGGTCAGACAGGCCTCAGCGTCGCCTTCGACCTCCCGACGCAGCTCGGCTACGACTCAGACCATCCGCAGGCGCGTCCGGAAGTCGGACGAGTGGGCGTGGCGATCTCGACGCTCGATGACATGCGCCGACTCTTCGAGGGGATCCACCTCGGGGCAGTGACCACCTCTATGACGATCAACGCCCCGGCGGCCATCCTCTTACTGATGTATCAGATCGTCGCTGAGGAGCAGGGGGTCGACCCCAAACAACTGCGGGGGACCATCCAGAACGACATCCTGAAGGAATACGCTGCCCGCGGCACGTACATTTTCCCGCCTCGCCCATCGATGCGGCTCGTGGTTGATACGTTCGCCTACTGTAAGGAGCACCTTCCAAACTGGAATACGATCTCCATCAGCGGTTACCACATCCGTGAAGCTGGAGCGACCGCCGTCCAAGAAGTTGCCTTCACCCTTGCCAACGCGATCGCCTACGTCCGAGCGGCGATCGAGGCGGGGCTGGCGGTGGACGAGTTTGCGCCGCGACTCAGCTTCTTCTTCGGTGCACACAACAACTTTTTCGAGGAGATTGCCAAGTTCCGGGCTGCGCGGCGGATGTGGGCGGTGATCATGCGCGAGCGGTTCGGTGCCCAGAACCCCCGCTCCTGGATGCTCCGCTTCCACACCCAGACCTGCGGCTGCACCCTCACCGCGCAGCAACCGCTGAACAACATCGTGCGCGTCGCCTATCAGGCGCTCGCGGCTGTGCTCGGAGGTACCCAGAGCTTGCATACCAATTCCTATGATGAGGCACTTGGGCTTCCGACCGAGGAATCGGCAACAATCGCGCTGCGGACACAGCAAATCCTCGCGGAAGAAACTGGCGTCGCGGATACCGCCGACCCGCTCGGTGGCTCCTACTTCGTGGAGGCGCTGACCGACGAGGTGGAACGGCGAGCCTGGGAGCTCATCGATGCGATTGAAGCAATGGGGGGCGCGGTCACCGCAATCGAGCGGGGCTGGATCCAGGCGCAGATTGCGGAGAGCGCCTACGCGTGGGAGCAAGCGGTGGAACGCGGCGAGCGCATCGTCGTCGGCGTCAACCGTTACCAAGATGCGACCCCAGTGCATGTCCCGGTGCATCGCCTCGACGAGGCGGCAGTGGAGCGCCAGATTCGGCGTGTCCAGGAGTACCGAGCTCGGCAAGACGCCGCGCGCGTGGCCCGAGCACTCGACCGGGTCGAGGAGGCGGCGCGGGGAAGCGAGAATATGCTGCCGGTGCTGCGCGAGGCGCTGTTGGCCGGCGCGACGCTGGGACAGATCTGCGGGCGGCTGCGGCAGGTATGGGGTGAGTACCGGCCGCGGTTCTAGGAGCGCACCAGACACGCCGTCAGTCCAGAAAATGAGCCCGCGGCGGAGCGGGACGTGGCAATGGCCTGTCGCGCCGGGCGGCACGGCCTCGCGGGGCGCCGGTGACTTGCCCATGGCGACGACGCCTGGGTGTGTCACCGGCCTCGAAGGGCGAGGAGCGCCGCTCGGCGTGATCTCGTGGCAGGAACATCGCTCGGTCGATGAGACGAGCGCAGGGGAGGAGCTCGTCACTCGAGCCACCGGGGGCAGGGTGAGTGCGGCCCGGTGCGCGAGGGGCCGGACTCCTGGAGAGGCGATGGGACTGCGCCCAGCGACGGCACTGGTCAGCGGCCCGTCACGCGGTGCGCGAGGAGGAGCGCCAGAGCCCCAAAGACGAGGGCCAGCTCCGTCGTCCCTGGTGGGAGGCCGGTGGCTGGGAGCGGGCCAAGCCACAGGAGGTGGCTGCTCCAAACGAAGCGCCAGAGCCAGAGGGAGAGAGGAGCACTGACTCCCAGGGCTGCGAGTGCTACGGCGGTCATGCGGAGCACAACCAAGGGTGTGCCTTGCCACAGGAGGGCGGCAGTTGCTGCGGCCAGGAGGGCGAGGAGCCCAGAGACAAGGGCAATGAGCCAACCGGGCCATGCACCGGCAGGACGCATCCAGGATGGTGCTGCGAGGAGCCAGCCGCACCACTCGGCGAGCCAGCAGGCCCAGCCGAGGGTGATGAGGGCTGTGAGACGCTGTGTCAGCCTCAGGGCCACCGCAGTGAACCTCGCTCACAGTTCACTCGCTGAGAGGAGTGAGTCCGGTTGTGTGGGTGTCCTTCTGCCCACTCCCCAGGCCGCACGGAGGAAAGCATGGAGTGCGAACAGGAGCTGGCTCCAGATCCCCCAGGCCAGCCAGCCGAGCCAGTCGCGCCAGCTCTGCGGCCGAATGAAAAATTCGCGTACCCACTCCCAGTTAAGGAGCGTTGTGAAGACTCCATCCCAGGTGCCGGTGCGGAAAGCGCTCAGGAGAGCGACGACGAGCCAGGTGAGGTGAAGACTCGCGAAGCCGAGCAGACCGAGCACCCCAATGCCGACCCAGAGCCCTCTTGCCCGGCTGCCGCGCCACAGTTCGAGTGCGGTGAGGAAGGGCACGATCCCGAGCACAGCGAACCAAAGGGCGATGAGCCGCAGGTCGGTATCACCGCGATACCCGCGGAGCCAGGTAACAGTCAGACCGAGGGCCCAGCCCCACAGCCATGCGGCCCAGGCTGCGACGAGCAGTGTGAGAAGGCGCGTACCCCATGAGAATGACTGCATAGGTTCCTCCTCTTGCTCTATTGACCGAGGCATTTTCCCGGAAGATCCCGGTCACTGGTCAGCCCACATCGGTCGAACAGGCGCATGATGCCGAGAGGTTGTCCCAGTTGTAGAACCGGTCTCCTCCGACACTGATCGTCGTAAAGGTGGTCGTGGAACCTGCCGGTGCGGTCGCCAGGCCGAGCGTGAAGCAGATGACGACTGCCTCAAAAAGAATCACTGGCCGACGGAACATGGCTTCCTGCCCTCACACTCCGGAACCGGTGAACAGGTATGCGTCCTCCCGTTCCAGGTCGACCAGCAGCGTGAGCCCGCTCTCGAAGGTGATGCCTCCTTCCGCTTCGATCCGGGCGAGTTCACTCGGGTCCGTGGCCTGCAGCCATCCGCGGAACGTCGTGACAGATGGTGGCCACGGTGCTTCACCGGTTCCCCACGGCTCGACAACCGGTGAATCGAGTGGGGCCACGACAGGACGGGAGAGTGTGAGGTCGACGAGCGCAGCCTTGCCTGGTCGCCACCACCAGATGCCCGTTATGCGGTACTCCTGACCCGCGAGCAGTTCCTCGAGCCATGTGCTCTCCTGAACAATGGAGACGACCCGTGCGCGCTCCGGCTCGTGGACATAGTCTGGGAGTTCGGTCGGATCCTCAGGCTCATAGGCCGGGAACGGCGTCGGCTCGAACCAGCGGAGCTCGTAGTCGGGCAGGCGAAAAGCCGCCCAGATGCCCCCAACGTTGCGGAATGTTGCGGTGTAGCTACGGCCCGCTCGGTCAAGCCACTGCGCACGGACCCGTTGGGGAGTGGTGAAGTCGAACTGCACGTAGATGCCGTCGAGCTGCGTCGTCAGTGTGCCGGGTTGGTTTGCGACACCGACAACGATGCCGCGGATCTGTTCCTCACTGACCTGTCTCAACACCGTGGCAATGCGGGGGTGAAAACGGGCTGTCTCGATCGCTCTCTGCTGAACAGCACCTGGGACCTCGGGTGCTGCCTGGATGGGAACCTCAGCGAGCACGCTGTGCTGGCTGAGTCCGGCCCACACCCCGGCCGCAAAGGCGCCAGCGAGCAGGGCAGCGACGAGAAGAGGGACAGTGACGCGTGGCGGCTGCCGATTCATGAGCCACCCCCTTCCATGAGTTACCTCCTTTCTTGGGACGGCTGTTACCTACTAAGCAGCATAGCAAAAAAAGACCAAAGTCAACAGTACGGAAGGTCGACGTTTTGACGGGTGCTGGGCGGAGCTCGGCCCCGCCGTGCGGCCAGCTTCGTCGTCACCCGGCGGCGCCCCAATCCAGCGTTTCGCCACCGGCGCCGGCGGTCACTGTGAGACGCGGACGCAGCCCCTCCAGCCCCACACCGCCCCAGGAGGAGGTGGCCCCATGCCCAGCGTCGACTCCACGACCCATACCTTCGTGGGCGTACCGGCCTGCGCCCCAGCTGCGCACGTCACCGGTTGCATCCCCCTGGCTCCCTCTCTCGCAGGTGACCACCCTCACCCCCCCCCCCTCTCCGGCAGTGACCACCCTCACCCCCGTGCCCCCTCTCCCACCACGTGTGGGAGAGGGGGTAACGCTCACCCCCTGGCGCCCTCGCCCGCGACTGCCACCCTGACGCCCTGGCGCCCTCTGCTGCGGTGACGACCCTCACCCTGTTGCTCCATCTCCCGCAGGTACCACCCTCACTCCGCTTGCCGTCTCTCCCGCAGTTGCCGCCCTCACCCCCCTTCGCCCCCTCTCCCGCAACGAGCGGGAGAGGGGGTTGGGGGGTGAGGGAAACAAAGGCGGGAGAGGGGTTCGGGGTGAGGGGAGTCTACTGGAGAGGGGTTAGGGTGAGGGGAGCCGCGGGGAGCGGAGTTGGGGTGAGGGGAGCAGACGGGAGAGGGCGGGACGGTGACTGCTGCGCAACCGTTGGGCACCCTTGCGCGTTAGAGATAGTGGGTGCAGTCGAACGGGGGCTGGCCCACTGGGTGCCTCCGCGAAAGTCGGGGCTAGACACCCGGCGAAGACGCTGGTAGACTGCGCCTGGAGCCGAGCGGGCGGGCGCACCCGCTGGGTTCCGTTGATGATGGGGGACGCTGAAACGAAGCGCGTCAAGGGACGGGAACGGATTGGGGAAAGGAGGTGAAGCGCCAGGGGATAGGGAAGGAGTCCGCGTGAAGCGGCACGTAGAGAAGCAGGGAGCCGCGCCTGCGCCCGGAGGGGCAAAACAGCGGCAGCGCGCAAGGTGGTCTTGCGCGTGTTGCGGTGTCGTCGACGTGTCTGAACGCCGATGACGCGAGGAGGGAAGACTCGTATGGGTAAGCGGTTGGTACATCTGCTTTTGGCCGTCGCAATGGCGGTCAGCGCCTTTGCCGGGCTGACCATTGCGCCGGCCGGGGCAGCGCAGGAAGTGCCGAGCGGCACGATTTACTTCCCGTGGGTACCCAACGGCGAAGAGTACGCCGGGATGGGTCCCTGGTACAGTTCGGTGACGATCCAGAACTTTACCGAGTTTCCTGTTCGGGCGAACATTTACAAGGCGGACGGGACGAAGCTCACGTCGGTGACCTTTGAGCCGTGGGCGTCCAAGTCCTGGTCCTCGGCCGACCTCTTCGGTAACGGGAGCGGTGCGGGCGTCTTCGTCGACGCAGCCGTCGGGCCGCTGACCGTGACCCGTGGGGACACTGACATCGACTCGGTGTCGGTCGGTCGCTGCGTGGTGCAAAGTGTCTCTATCAGCCAGGGGGCGACTGTATTCGTCCAGGGTGTCGACTACATCTGGAGCCAGACGGGTTCCCGCCTCGATATCACCTGGATTGGCAGCGCGCCCGCAGCCGGCACGGACTACACGGTCAATGTGGCCTGTGATGGGCTGCTTGGTGGCGTTGTGAAGATGGCGGCCCCGCAGGCGCTGATTTCGGCGGCCTGGACCGGTACGGGTCACGAGTCAGTGACCGGTTATACCTCGCTTCCGGTCGAGGATGTCTGGACCTGGCCGCGAAGCTGGGTCTTCCCGATCATCCAGACGAACAACGGCTGGAACTCGGTGATGCACATCACCAACTTCGGCGGCGGCAACTGCTCGGTCAACGTCGACCTCTACCAGACGCCGACGCGGGCTGGTGCGCCGGGTGCCAGCGGGCCGAGTGAGGGCCACTTCTCCGAGCTGCTGGCGGCTGGTGAGACCTGGCATATCGACCTGGTCCAGGACTATGGTTGGCCAGCTGACTGGATCGGGACAGCCTTCATTACGGCCGACTGCGGGGTTGCGGCATCGGTCGACCGCCTGAAGGCAGCTCAGCCTTGGGGCGATCCAGTTAACATGGCCGTGACCAACGTGGCCCAGCCGACCTTCGGGAACTGGAGCGAGGTCTACGCGCCGCTCGTGTACCAGAACTACAACGGGTGGAACACTGGCATCAGCATCGTCAACCTCGACCCTGACTTCAATAACAACGTGCAGGTCCAGTTCTACAACCGCGACGGCACGCTGGTGCACAGCGAGAGCCTGACCATCCCGCCACGGGCGATGGAGTGGCTGTATCTGCCCGAGCGCACCGACTTGGGCACGCAGGGGCTGAGCCAGGCCGTCATCCGCTCACTGAGTGGCCTCAACCTGGCGGCCGCAGTGGACTCGGTCAAGTACACCGGAATTGACCAGGACGTCGGGCAGGCCACGAGCTACCTGGCGCAGCAGGGCACGCGCGCGGCGCGGCCTGGCGAGGGTGCGCAGAACGGGCTGCTGTCTGTCGCGCTCTTCCAGAAGCAGTTCGGTCTGACGGCCCAGCAGGACAACAGCGGTATTGCCTACTTCAACGCCAACACTGGCGCGCCGGCGACGGTCGAGGTGACCTTCTACGACGGTGCTGGTTTCCGCGTTGCCCCGACGCTGGTGAACGACCTCGTCATCAACCTGCCTCCCGCTGGCGGTGGCATCCTCTACGCACCGTGGTACGGTGAGATGCCGTTCGGGTTCCGCGGTTCGGTGGTGCTGGAGGTCACTCAGGGCGGTCCGGTTGCCTGTGTCTCGAACAACGTGAACTATCAGGTGCAGTTCGACGGCACGGCAACGTACAACTGCTTCATCCGCGAGGCGGTTGACGGTGCGGTACCGCGACCGGAGTGGACACTCGAGGCTCGACCGGCGAATGCTGCGAACCTTGCTGCTCGGACGGTAGACACGGACGTTGAGCGGTTCCAGCACACGGTGACTGCGGTCGTCCGCTTCGCCGGGCAGCCGCAGACGGGCGTGCCGGTGCTCTTCGAGATCCTCAACGGTTCGCGCAACGACGACCCGGCCGAGAACGATCAGGGCACCTATAACCCGGCTGGGGACGACGACGTGGTCGTCAACACCAACAACAACGGTGTCGCGAGCTGGACCTACCAAGACGGTGGGGCTGCGAATACGTCGGGCGTCGACACGATCTTGGTCTGCGCTGACGTGAACGGCAACAGCCAGTGCGATCCTGGCGAGCCGCGCCAGACCGTGCGGAAGGTCTGGGCTACTGCGACGGTCGACCAGGGCCAGCCGCCGCAGGACGCTGGTGTCGTCGGCGACAACACGGAGGACCTTGTCCTCGCTATTGATGTTGATCCAGACCAGCTTAACGCTGGCTTGCCGCTCGTCCTGCGGATCGTCAACGAGACCGGCGGTGATGTCTCGTTCGCGGTCTGCAACCAGCCCGACCGGAATGTGCAGCCGTGGTTCGTCAGCGCCGACACCAACGTGCCACTCTACATCTGTGCTGATCCCGCTCCAGCTGGTGGTACCTTCCAGGTTGAGGCCTATTGGGACGTCAACGCCAACGGACAAGTCGACGCAGGCGTGGACGTGCCGTTGATCGGTTCCCCGGTGAACTTCACCTGGTAGTGACCCACCGCGGTTGGAGGAGGCGGTAGGGGCCGGTGAACCCGGCCCCTGCCGCTTATTGGTGTTGGGATGCTTAGCCACTCGAGTTGTCTTCGGATGTTCTACTGGGCAAGAGGTCGTCGTTTGGCGCGCATGAGGGGTTCTATGGGTCTCCGGTAGTCGAGCGAACGGTTTGGGGGCTGTCGCGATAGGAGGTCATGTTGGTCTGACAGGCGCTCGCGGGGATGGAGGCTGCTTCAGCGAGGGCATGTAGGTAAGCGGGAGCGAAGGGGAGATGGTTTGAGTGATCTGACCGTTTTGGGTGACGTGTCGGGTGTGCGTGGTGGGACGCGTGCGGGATAGCTAGGCAGGGGTGCGGTCTACGAGCCCAGGCGGCTGGGGGCACCGGTCTTGTGTGTGAGGGGGTGGGGTGTCGTACGGGTAGTCTGCGATCCCTGGTCCTGACTGCCAGCCGGTGCAAGTGTCGGTGAGGGGAAGACAAGAGGGATACCGCGTCGCGCGGAGGGGCGTGGTTTGTTTCGGTTCAGGTGGGAACGTTGGCCGAGGGGTACTGAGGAATTGAGCCCGTCCTTGAGCGACGTCGTACGGAAGGGCTGTTGGAGGATTGATCGAATAGATCGCGGGAGGTACACAAAGGAATTGAGCCTGCGTCGGCGGAGGCCCTGGTGGCCACACGTGCGGTCGAGTGGACGGCAGCACGAGAGGCCGTGAGCGACTCGTGGCTGGCCGGGAGCGGACTGCATGATGGGTGCACGTAGTCGCGGGTGTGGTGGGTATCGCCGCGTGAGATTCGTCAGGCTTGGGCAGTGCAGTCTGAACGCTGAGCAACTTGGGGGGAAAGAGCGGGATCTAGGAAACGAATCGGCTGGCGGAAGTTGTACGCGAGCTGAGAGCCCGCGGGTGTGGCACGTGTTTTACTGTGAAGGGGAGGGTCGGCCGGAAAGGCCGGGTGACGCAGCGAGGTACCACCGCAAAGCGAACCGGGAAGGGCTATTGTCTTGCTTGGTAGGAGAGAAGGCGTGTAGGTTGGCGGAGGGTGAGAGAGCAAGGTGAAACGGAGGAGAGGAGGAACGGGGGATCCCGGATTTCGTGATCCCAGGATCCCCTTTCGTGCGCGCGGTGTCTGTAAATTAGTTAGCGCACCGCCACCACTCGTTGGTGGCGGCACGGCAAGCATTAACGATGCGGCCGGCCGGCCAGTATCGGTTGAGGCCCGGGTGGGTGGTTGCTGAGGTAAGGAGGCGCGTCTGGGCGCAGCTCGCTGTGCTGCAGATGCCGGACTCAAACATGAGCCCCACGACACCGGCAACGATGGGGCTCGCCATGGAGGTACCGTCTAAGGGCGCATATCCGCCACCGCGCACCGGAGCGAGGACCTGAACACCTGGTGCACCAATGGCGACCCAGCGGCCCCAGCGTGAGAAGTCGGCCTTGCTCCCAGCCGGGGTCAGAGCCGCTACGCTGATGACGAGCGGACTCGATTGCGGAAAGCCGCGCGGGTAGGTAAGGCGGTCGTTTCCAGCAGCTGCCACGAGCACGACACCGCGACGTGCTGCATAGGCAAGTGCACGGTCACCAATGGGCTTGATGTCAGGAAAATCTCCAGGCTTTTGGAAACCGAAGCTCATATTGATGACCCGTGCACCGTGATTCGCGGCATACACAATGGACCAGGCAGCAGTGCTGACGGAGCCTTGCCCGAGGAAGTCGCTGTACGCGCGGATCGCCAGAATGCGGCAGGTCGGGCAAATCCCAGCCACACCGATGCCGTTGTTGGTGGCGGCTGCGGCCGTCCCAGCCACATGAGTCCCATGTCGACCGTCGCTCGGATTAGCAGCAAGCGGCGAGATGCCTGGCGCAATCACAAAGTCGACAATCTTGCCCTGGAGGTCGGGATGGCTCACGTCGATGCCGTCATCCACCACCGCGATGATCGTACCCCGCCCTGGACCGACCATTTGCCAGGCCTGCCTCGCCTGCACAAAGTCCACATACCATTGCTGTGACAGGAGCGGGTCGTTGGGACCAGGGACCTGGGCCGAACCAATTCGCACGTCCTGAGCCGCGTGCTGGACCACGCGCTCGCGCCGGAGCTGCTGCAGAGCAGACGCCTCCTGGCCGGGGGCTACCCTGACGACTGCCACGTCGATCTCAGGGATCCCGAAGACCACGGTTCCGCCGATACGGCTGATCACAGCGTCCTGTTGCTGCAGTGACGTGCCAGGGCGGAAGGCGATCACCAGCTGTCCTGGTACCAAGCCCGGGTCTTGGCCACCTGATTGCGCCGCCACAAACGTGGCGGGGAAGAGTGCGAGCAAAAGGACCACCGCGATGGTGAGACGTAACAGCTTCCGCATGGACAACCCCCTCATAAGCGCGAACAACGACGCAGCAGACAGCAAATCAGAGTGACACCTGACTGCGGAGGACCACGCGGCTCAGTGGTGCGCCAGGATCGTGGAAAGCTAGCTCGTCGTGGCTCAGTCAGGTGCCCCCGAAAGTGCTTTTGGCCAGTGCAGCACAGGACGGGTCGAAGGGCCAACCCGTTTCCGCGTAGAAAAAGACGCCGCAGCGAGCCGCTGAGCTGCAGCGTGAGGGGCGCCGAGGGGTGCGGAGACTGCGGGTGCCAAGACATTGGCTCAGCAAGCCGGGTATGAGGTGGCACTACCAGGGAGTGGTCCCGGTGCGGGCTCAATACGGCTGGAGCGCTATGCGGGATGCGTGGAAAACACGGCGTGTGACTCGTCGCCCGTGCCGTGTGGTCATTTGTGCGCCTCCTACCGATGTGAGGTCTCGGTGCCCAGATGCCTGGACTGATGCCGGAGCCTCCTTGCCGTCGTAGTCGCCGCAGTGACGGCCATACACGCCGACTTGGAGGTCGAGTGCCAGCGTAGGGACCGGCGTCAATTCCGAGCAGGGCCTCATCCGTGTCAGGACACACCCCCGCGACGGTCCCCGAGGAGAGCCGCACACCGCCGGACAGCCACGACGCACTGGGGCACATGTGTTAGGTGCCTCTCCCCAACCCCTTCTCACGCTGCGACGACGTTTCCGCGAGCGCCCGTGATCACGCCGCCTGCCCTTTCCTTTTCCTTAGTAGCTGAAGCCCTTCCAAAGGGGTATCCGTCGGGTGACAGACAGATTCGGCTGGCTATATCTGTCATCTGACAGACCGTTGCTCCCAAAAATTCGGAGGGCAATGTCAGAGGAGCGGGTATTGCGGTATACTTCGGGCATCAGGCAAACCGTTTGTACGCTGCGTCCAGGTGGTCGAAAGGCGGCAGCAGCAGCCTTAAGCCGCCCTGATGAACGGGGAAGGGGGACAGATGTGGGCGGGCGGCTCTTCCTCAGTTCCACGGGGCCCACGCTGCGCTCTGCGTTGCTCCTGTGCCTGCCGATGACCTGGGTCCTGTTGGTACCGCTCGGCCCGGTGGGGCAGGAGCTGGCGGGCCCGGGGGCAAGCACGTGGTTTGCGCTGGCGCACGGCGTTGCGCTGGTGTTCCTCGGGTTGCTGGCGGAGCGCCGCGTGGTAGGGCTCGCGCGCTGGGGTGGGCTGCTGGTCGCCGCGGTGGGGCTGCTGAGTGTCGGACTCAGCGGCCGACCAGCACTCCTGACTCTGGTACTGGGTGGGGTCGCGGCGGCCTTGCCGGTCGCCACTGCAGCGTGGGAGCTGGGGCGACTGGATCGTGGACGGCGGGCGTGGGCCATCGCGTTGGGAGCGGCGCTGGCCAACCTGCCGCTGCTTGTACTGGACGCCACCACGCCGGGGTTTGTGCTGCGGGTGGCTGGCGGGTTGGCGGGGCTCCTCGTCGTTGGGCAGGGAGTGCTGGTACGGCCGGGGCCGCTACCGCTCGCTTGGCCTGGGTGGCGGCCGCTCGTGGCCGTCGGGGCGTGCTACCTGGCTGGGGGACTGACCTATGCTGCACTCCTGCCCGCAATTGGCGGTGGGGGCGTGGGAGTGGTGCCGTATCTGGTGCTGCTGCCGTTGGCGGCAGTGCTCGCGGGTGTGGGGCAGGCTGGGCCGGCCGTGCGGACTGGACTCCTCCTCTTGGGGCTGGCGCTGGTGGGCTGGGTCGTGGGCCGGGGCGCCGCCGGAGTGGTCGCTGCCGCGGCGGTCGGCTGCTGGGCGTTGCTGGATGTCGGCTGGTGGACGCGGTTGGGAGAGGAGCGTGGGTGGGGGCGGGCGTATCCCCTGGGGCTCGGGGTGATGGTGCTGGCAATCGGTCTGGGCGTGCCGCTGACGACGGTGAGTGAGGCGTTGGCACCGACGACCGGTGGGCCGCTGGTGGCGATGCTGGGGTTGCTCGGGGCAGCGCTGCTTGTACCCAGCGATCCGGCGAGCCTGGTGGTGCGGGAGGAGCAGAGCGTCGCCGAAGGGGCTGCTGCGGAGCCGCTCGAGCAACCGAGCCAGGACGCAGCTCAGGAGGGCGACACGCCGGCACGAACAGAGCAGGAGACGATGGTACCCGCGGGTTCCCACACGGCGGCTCGAGCAGGGGTTCTGGGAGGAGCGGTTGGGGACGACCCGGCCGGGTCAGCCACTCGAGACATGCCGATGCTGCCGGCAGACCTGCGGCAGCGGCTGGTGGTGCAGTACCGGTTGTCGCGGCGTGAGGCGGAGGTCCTGGAGCTGGCACTGCAGGGGCTGGCCAACAAGGAGATCGCGGATCGGCTTGGGGTGCGGATCGGGACGGTGCGGACACACCTCGAGCGGGCCTACCGGAAGCTGGGGGTGGCGGGGCGTGTCGAAGCGGCTTGGCGGCTCTTCTCGGGTGAGGCCAAGGAGTAAGACCCAGGGGTCATGAAGTCTTTGAGCGACTTGCGTAGCGGCTGGTGCGTTGAGGGGGTGGTGTGGAGAGGGGCGGTGTGTCGTGGTTTAGTGCGAGATGCGGAGGCGTGGAGCCGTCTTCCTCAAGGGTCGATGGGTTGTGTGCCCGTGGCGGGCGCGCAGGGAGAGTAGAGGACTGCCCCGGCCGCGTGCGCACTGTGGGCCGACCGGTGCGGTTCTGGTGCAGCACACCCTGCGGAACGACGGGCGTAGCGGATTGTCGGCCCGCGTAAGGTGACACCAGGGATCGTGTGGATTGTGGTAGGGCCCGGTGTCGCGCGCCCCGGCGGGCGCGTCGACCTGGCAACGGGAGCACGTGGCGGGGTATTGGCAGGCCGTGGTGGCAGGGAGGGGATGGCGTGGCGATGGCCCGGGTACATGGGAATCCACGCCCTGGTGGGGCTGCGGGCGGAATGCATCGCGCCGGTACGACACAGAAATGGCGCCCCGTCAGAACTGCGGGCCTGCGGTTCGGGTAGGGGCCGTATTCATCCGGCCCGCCGGCCCGCTGGGCCGGTGGCACGGCGTCGTCACCCGCGGCAGCTGACCTCTGGGGTGGGACCCGTGACCTGCGCATACTGCTGGTGATCCCACGCTCCCTGGGCGAGTGGGCGCAATGCATTCCGCCCCGAGAACACGCCGACGCCATGAATGGCGCCCCTCGAGAAGGCTGCCGGCACTGGAATTCGCGATCCGACAAACAGCATGCATTCCAACCCGACGTGCGTTCACCGCGTCGGTCCCTGGACGGAAGTGAGGCGGCCTACCGGCCGCTCACCGCGGTGGCGAGGGCTGGCTGGCGAGGGTAGCTGCTGCCTCCCCACATCGTCCGACCGGCGGGGCCGGGCTCTGGGGGAAGGGACGTGGTGGGGAGACCAGCATCGAGGGGACGGTGCGCTGGCATATCTACAGCAACGTCCCTCCGACTCGCGCGAGCGGGGAGTCGCGGCGCGTGCGCCGAGGGTCGCTCGAGCCGGGCCACGGACATGCGGCACTGCTCATGGATTGTCCGACCTATTCCGGGGACACCGTGCTCTGATCCGGAGAGATCCGGAGGCCCCCTGTCCGCTTTCCTGGCTCTTGTGCTGTGTTCTTTTATGGAAGCAGCGTGCAGCACCAGTCGGTTCCGAGGGGTAAAGCGTCAGCGGACCGTCTTCTCCGCTGATCGCCTATGGGCGTCGGCTGCTGCGCGCAACGGAGAAAGGAGGTGCAACGATGCGCGACCAGGTGGCCGGGGAACCTCTGGAGCAGCACGTGGAGCCTGTGGAGCGCCCTGACATGACGCGCGGTGTCGAGCAGACGATGCACGGCTACGCGTCACCAGAGGCCAAGGAGCTCGGAACGAGCGGCTGGCGGGAAGCGGTGACGGGAGAACGGGACGCACACGAGACGCTGCCGGTACACGGGGAGGGGACAGCGCGCGGACAGGACAGCGTTGCCGCGGAGGACAGCGCCGCGGCAGCACCCGGCGGGGCAGCACTACCCGACGGTGAAACAGCGCTCACGGCGACCGTGCCGCTGGACGAGTTGCGGTCACTCGTGCTGCGGGCATACCCCGACGCGCTGCCGGAGCTCGTGTACGGAGAAACGCTTGCCGAACTCTTGGCTCGCGCCGAGCAGGCCGTGGCGCTGCGGGAGCGGCTCTTGGCTCAGGCACCAGCTGCTAACCCACCGGTCGCGGCAGGGGCGCCGCGACGAGCTGACGCGGGGGACGTCGCGCGCCTTTCGCCGCTTGAGAAGCTGCTGCGGGGCATTGCCAGTCGTGGAGCATGAGCTGGTCGACGGCGCGCACCGGGTGCTCCTGGCGCGAGCAGTACGGCGCTTCGGGCACTCGATCAGGCGCTTGGGCCGGTTGAGGGCCTAGTGTGCACCAGGAGTCAGCTCGGGGAACAGCGAGGACTGCTCTGGAGTTCTGTGTGGAGCCGGTGCCATCGAACGGAAGGGGAACTTCTTCCTCCCTGTAGCAACGCGTCGGCCCGGGGAGGCTGCCAGGCACGTCGGTCAAAGACTGACGTGCCCCGTTGGCGCAGAGGTGCGGCTCGGCTGCTCGCTGGCGCGCTGGATAGTCACGTGAGGGGGAACGACGATGCTGGGGGAGTTCCTGGTGGTTGGGGTGTTGCCACGGATCAGTCCTGAGCGGTTTGCCGCTCTCTTGGCTGCTGCGGGGTCACCAGCCACGCCTGAGGCCCAGGCCTGCTGGGCCGCTGTCGCCAGCGAGGGGGTCGATCCGCTCTTTGCTCTCGCCATCTTTCACCATGAGTCGCGGCTGGGCACGGTTGGCCTGGTGCCGACCTATGGGCTGCGGAATCCCGGTGCCACGCGGAGCAGCCGGACGAGGGAGGGGGAGCCGGTCCAGGTTCCCGGGCGCGGCCAGTGGTGGCGCTATCCGAACTGGGAAGCCGGATTCCGTGATCTCGCGCGGCGCCTCGTCGAGCCCGGTTTCGTCTACCGAGAGCAGCGGGCGGAGACGGTCGAGCAGATCGTCCCGTTGTGGGCGCCGGCCAGCGACGGTAACGATCCCGCGGCGTACGTGGCAGCGGTGCGGGAGTTCATGGCCCGGCACGCGGAGGAGCCGCTTCCTGGCCTGCCGCTGCGGGTCGACTGGGTGCCGCGGGGCGCGGGCAATCGCCCTGGTCTGCCGCTTCGGCCTGCCTGGGTCACAATCCACGAGACAGCGAACGAAGCGCGGGGGGCTGATGCTGAAGCGCATCGGCGCTTTGTCCATGCTGGCGGGGGAAGTGAAGTGGTCAGTTTCCACTTTGTGGTGGACGATCGGCAGGTGGTGCAGCTGCTGCCGACTACTGAGGTCGGTTGGCACGCTGGCGACGGTGCGAACGGTCCGGGCAACCGCACGTCGGTAGCCATCGAGCTCTGCGTCAACGCTGACTCTGACTGGCAGCGGACGCAGGAACATGGTGCCCAGCTGGCGGCGGTACTCTGCCGGACCTTCCAGCTGAGCCCGGAACGGGTGGTGCCGCACCAGCGCTGGAGCGGTAAAAACTGCCCACGACGTCTGTTGGCGGCCGGATTCGCTGCGTTTCAGCGGCGGGTGGGTGAGCTCCTGGCGGCACGAGGGGGCCGCTATTTCCCTGAGACGGGACAGTGGGTACGCGGCGATTTTCTTGCCTACTGGGAGCAGCGCGGCGGGTTGGAGCTCTTCGGATACCCGCTCAGTGGTGAGCAGACAGAGCGTTGTGAGGACGGGCACGAGCATGTGGTGCAGTGGTTTGAACGGGCCTGTTTTGAGCGGCACACCGAGCTGCCGCCGGGTCGCCAGGTGCTGTTGCGCCGACTCGGCGCGGAGCAGCTGGCGCAGCGGGCCAGGGAGGGAGAGCGGGTGTGAGTGAGATGCCAGGTGGCCGTCGCCGCACGCGGCGTGCGGCGCGCCGCTGTCGGGAGGCAGCTGAGTCGGCTGCGGCAACGGAGGTACCGGTAGAGCGGGCCGAGCTCGCGGAGAAGATCTTGGCCCTCTTGCGGGCTGAGGCAGCGACCGGCGACCTGGAGCGGGAGATCGAGGCGTTGCGCCAGGTGCTCGCGGAGGTGCTGCTGGCCGAGCCCGATCCGCGTCGGCTGGTGAGTCATGTGGCGAGGCTGATCGATGTGGAGGTGCGGGCGCTGCGGGCGCAGCGTCTGCTCGCTGGGCGCAAGGCGGACGATTTGGCTGGTGCGTTGACCCAGCTGCTTGTGGAGTTGGGGTTAGGTGAAGGCGGCGAGGTGGGGTGACCCTCATTGCCGCGGTGACCGCCCTCACCTCCTTTGCTTCCTCTTCCGCGGTGACCACCCTCACCCCCTTTGCCCCCTTTCCCGCAACCTGCGGGAGAGGGGGTGCCGCCCTCACCCCCCTCGCCCCCCTCTCCCGCAACATGCGGGAGAGGGGGGTTGGGGGGTGAGGGGACCCTACGGGAGCGGGGGTTGGGGGTGAGGGCACCCTACGGGAGAGGAGGTTGGGGCTGAGGGGAGCCTGCAGGAGCGGGGGTTGGGGGTGAGGGGAGCCTACGGCAGAGGGGGTTGGGGCTGAGGGGAGCCTACGAGAGACGAGACGGAGGTGAGGGGAGCAAAGGCGGGCGAGGGGGCAAGCCTCACCTGGCAGGCAGGAGGAAGGGTGTGCCGGCAACAGGCGGGCGCGCGGTATGGCACGGCGACACGAGCAGGGATGCACCGCTGGTGTTGGGGCGCGGCTCCTTACGCCGGCTGCCCCACACGGTTGGGCTCGGATGGTGCGAGTCGAGGGGAGGGGTGAGATGGACGAGACGCAGGCTGGAATCGACCGGCTACGCCGCGTCGTGGCCGGCCGCCACGCATCAGCGCTGCCGGAACGCCCGCAGACTGCTTACGAGCTCCTCACCCGCCAGATGGTCGAGCAGCTGGCGCGCGACGTGGCGGACGTCAAGCGACGGGTCGACCAGCTCTTCACCACCGTCGTCGGCGCAGTCGTGCTCGAGCTTTTGCTCCGCTGGTGGCAGTGAGTGCTTGCCTCCTGCGGGCACAGACAGGGCAGGAGGGCACAGGCGGCGCGACGCCCGCCGTCAGGGACGCGGCGAAGGCGTCGTGTCTACAGCACGACCCAACGGAGAGCAGCCGCGCGAGCCGGACGGCTGAGCTGTGGGCGACGTCGCCGGTGGGGCGCTGCAACTTCGCCGCGCTGGCCGTGTGTACCACGGTGCTGGGATCTGCAGCTCTAGTGGCGATGGCATGTCGCTGCTGCCGTGGGCCTTCTGGAGCGCGTGTGATGCGGAGAGTGGGGAGTGGTCGTGATGACCGGAGTCTTCTGAGGGGAGTTCTGGAAAGGGGGTGCGATGACTGAACCGCTCGTCGCTGAGACGCTTCTGGTCGCTGGTGTCCCGGCAGTGGTGCTCGTCCCGCTCCTGGTTGAGGCAGCCAAACGGGTCGGACTTCCCACGCGGTATGCCCCGCTGGCGACCCTTCTCGCCGCGAGCCTGGTCGTCGGCGCGGCTGAGGCACTGCCGTTTGCCCCGGCGCTGGAGCCGGTGGTGCGCTGGGCAGTGGCGACGGTCCTCCTTGGCTTGGGGGCGAGTGGCGCCTATGAAACGGCCCGGTTCGTGCGTCGGGAGTTCGCGACGCCGCCTGAAGAGCGATGACCTTCCCGCTGACGCTCCTCCGGCGCCTTCTGGCCGATCCGATCGCCTTTTCACACCTTCTCCTTCCGGACCGGGCACTCCGCGGCTACCAAGCGGGGCCAGTGGCCGCTGCTGCCGCGATGGTCGTAGGCCGGGCGCGGGGCGATAGCACTGCACCGCACGCCCAGCTCTGGCTGTTCAGTCGCCAGTCGGGGAAAGACGAGGCCTTGGCACAGCTCTTGGCCTGGCTGCTACTGCGCTACCACTGGCGAGGTGGTGAAGTGGTGGTCGCGCTCCCCTCCTGGCGACCCCAGGGCCTTGTGGCCCGGGAGCGACTGCGCGCCGTGCTGCAAGCGCCGCGGCTGGCGACCTTGCTCGCCTCACTGGACCTCGTGCCCCAGGTGAGTGGGAGCAGCGTCGCGCTTGGACGGGCCGTCGTGCGCTACGCCTCGGCTGGGCCAAGCGCCAACGTCCGTGGCTTGACCGCCTCCCTCCTGTTAGTGGCCAACGAGGCGCAGGACATCCGACCCGAACGGTGGGACAGTGCCTTTGCCCCGATGGCCGCCTCGACCGGGGCGCCAACGCTCTACTTGGGGACGCCTTGGGAGAGCACGTCGCTGCTTGCCCGCGAGCTGCGCTACCTCAGCGCGCTGGAGCAGGAGGATGGGCGACGGCGCGTGTGGCGTGTCCCGTGGACGCTGGTGGCGACCGAACTCCCAGCCTATGGCGCCCATGTCGAGGAGCGGATGGCACAGCTGGGGGCAGGCCATCCCTTTATCCGGACCGAGTACTGCCTGGAGGAGCTTTCTGGGCAGGGGCGTCTCTTCCCGCTCGAACGCCTTGCCCTTGTCCGGGGGCACCACGCGGCATTGGTCGGGCCGCGGAGTGGAGAACGCTATGCCCTGCTGGTCGATGTGGCTGGGGAAGACGAGACAAGCAGCGAGGAGCTGCGCACTGAGCCGACGCAGCGCCGTGATGCTACAGCGCTCACCGTGGTGCGCATTGTTCCCGGTGAACAGCCACGCTACGAAGCGGTGTGGCGAGCCCGCTGGGTGGGAGCACGCCAGGTGCGGCAGTATGAGGAGCTCGTCCGGCTGGCCCGGGCCTGGCGGGCCGAGCGGGTGGTGGTCGATAGCACCGGCGTGGGCGCTGGGCTTGCTGCCTTCCTGCGGCAAGCGCTGGGGGAGCGGGTTCGGCCGATCGTCTTCACTCCGCGCCTGAAGTCGGAGCTCGGGTGGGCCTTCGTTGGGCTGGTCGAGAGTGGCCGCTATCGTGACTATGCCCTGGAGCCACCAACGCCGCCGGAACTAGCGACCCTTGGGGAGGCGTTCCTCGCCGAGCTGGCCAGCCTCAAGGCGGTGGTGGCACCAGGGCCGGGTCGGCTCCTGCGCTGGTGGGGTGAACCGCACGACGACTTAGCGGTGAGTGCAGCGTTGGCTGCCTTGCTCGATAGCGAAGACTGGCGGCCGCGTGTGGCCCGCGGGCGGGTAGGAAGTGGTCCCGGACCTCACCCCTAGCCCCAGTACGACCCTCGCCTCCTTGCCCGTGGTTACCACCCTCACCCCACTCTCGCGGTGACCACCCTCACCCCCTTTGCTCCCTCTCCCGCGGTGATCACCCTCACCCCCTTTCCCCCTCTCCCGCATGTTGCGGGAGAGGGGGTGCCGCCCTCACCCCCCCCTTGCCCCCCTCTCCCGCAACCTGCGGGAGAGGGGGGTTGGGGGGTGAGGGGGGCCTACGGGAGAGGGGGTTGGGGGTGAGGGAAACAAAGGCAGGAGACGGGTTGGGGGTGAGGGGAGTCTACGAGAGCGGGGGTTGCGGGTGGAGGGGAGCCTACGGGAGCGGGTGGTGGGAACAAAGGCAGGAGAGGGGCTGGAAGTGAGGGGAGCCAAGGCGGGAAAGGGTTGGGGGTGAGGGGAGCCGCCGGGAGCGGTGATGGCGGTGCGGGGAACTGGCAGGAGCAAAGACGGGGAGTGAGGGGAGCCTGCAGGAGCGCGGCCGGGAGTGAGCGGGCAACCACCGGAGCGGGGACAGGGGTGGGGGGGTGGCCCTGTGGGTGAGGGGCTGAGAGTGGTGCCTGCAGATGAGTTTCTGGGGCGGGGCGGTATCGCGACGACCAGGTTGCGGCGTTGCCTGCTGTCGCTATCCCGGTCGCGCCGGGCGGGATCCGAATGGCAGCCGGCTGAGAAGGAATTTCCCGGAGAGGGCGCCGCGGCGGCATCGCGTGCGACCCATGCCAGTTGACCGGATCTCCGAAGGGAGGAGACGCTGATGGACCCAGTGCCCCTGGAACCGAGCGCGGCTGATCGGGCCCGTTGGGCCCGCTATCGTGAATATCTCGCCTTTTGGGAGGGTCGGCAGTGGCCTGATCGCGCTCGCCCCGGCGAAACGCGCCTGGTGCTCAACTACGCCCGTGCGCTCGTCCGCAAGGTGACCAGTGTCCTTTTTAGCCGGCCAGTGCGCTACAGCGTGCCTGATTCAGCTGCCGCCGAGCGCTACCTGGCCCAACTGGCAAGCGAAGACGACTGGCACGGCCTCGACTATGTAGCCGCGCTCGATGCAGCAGTACTCGGTGACGCTGCTTTTAAGGTCACGTGGGATCGGGAACGTCGCCGCCCGCGATTGACCACGGTCGACCCGGCGCAGCTCGTCGTCGCAACCCGCCCGGATGACCAGCGCGAGGTGGTGGCCGTGGCCCACACGTACCCGCTGACCGTGGGGGCGGTCGAGCAGGTCTTTGGGCGCAAACTCCCTCTGCTCGGCCCTGACGGCTGGGTGACGGTGCGGGAGGAGTGGACGGCCGAGCGATATCGCCTCCTGGTCGGTGAGCAGCTGGTCCACGAGGGACGCAACCCGTACGGGTGGATCCCATACGTGCTCCTGCCGAACACGCCGATTCCGGGGGACGTCTGGGGCGAGAGCGACCTGGCCGATCTGCTCGACGTCTGCCGGGAGATCAACCGGCGGATGACGGTGCTCTCCCGCATCCTGCAGGTGAGCGGGAACCCGATCGTCGTCCTGGAGAACGTCACGGCGAGCGAAGGGATTCGAGCAGAGGAAGGGGCGATTTGGGAACTCCCAGAGGGAAGCCGCGCCTACCTCCTCGACATGCTGAGTGGCGGTGGGGTTGCCCTGCACTTGGAGTACGTGCGCCTGCTCTTCCAGGTCTTGCATGACTTGGCTGAGGTGCCGCGGGCCGCCTTTGGCGACCACGGGCGCGACCTTTCGGGCGCGGCGTTGGAGCTCGAGCTCCAGCCGCTCGTGCACAAGGTCGAACGCAAGCGACGGGCCTGGGAGCGCGCCCTGCGCCAGCGGACCTGGCGGGTGCTCGATCTCGTTGAGCGCTTCGGCGGTGTCGATCTGGCCGGTGCCCGTGCGGTCGAGCTGATTTGGGGCCCCACGCTCCCGGTCGATGAGGAGCGGGCGGCACGGATCCAGGTGGCGCTTGTCGGTGCCGGTATCCGTTCGCGCCTGACTGCTGCGCGTGAGCTGGGCTCGCTTGATCCGGAGGCTGAGCTGGGACGGGTGCAGCAGGAGCGGTCCTTCATGGAGGAGACCCGCGGGGGACGAGCGTTGCGCAGCGCGACATCGCAGGGGGTGCAAGACCAGCACGAGGGTGACAGCGGGTCCGGCGGCTTGCCGCCGACGTCGCGGTAATCGTTGGGGTGGGTCGGCGTGTGGTGCAGGGTCGCGAGTTCGCTGGTGCGCGAGGGGGACGGGTGACCGTGCGGGGCAGGGTGGCAGGCCGCGACGCATCGTGCCCTGCCGGCGGGATGGACGAGATGACGGTGTGCTCGCGGCTAGCCGGTGGTCTGGGTGGAACCGCTGCCCGCACCCGCTGGCGATCTCTCCCACTTTGGCGCCGCTCTCCTGGGTTTACCGCACTCATCCGCTGAGCTCCGGCATCACTCTCAGGCTAGAGTTCCGGATCACCCTCACCCCCTGATCCCGGTACCGTCCTCACAGCCCGTGCCTGCGGGACCACCCTTATCCCCTCGCCCACCGGGACTGCCCTCACCACCCTTGCCCGCGGGACCACTCTCACCCCTTCTCCCGCAGTGACCGCCCTCATCCCTGGCCCCCTCTCACGCACGGAGCGGGAGAGGGGGACCGCCCTCACCCCCGTTCGCCCCCCTCTCCCGCACATCGCGGGAGAGGGGGGGTTGGGGGGGTGAGGGGAGCCTAGAGGCTAGGGGGGTGGGGGCAAAGACGGGAGAGGGACCGGAGGCGACCGGAGCCTGCGAAAGAGGGGGGGCCGGTGTGACACGGCAACCACAGGCCAGAGCGCACTGCCTTCGGCGCGCCACTGACGGTCGCAGTCCGGGCGGTAGCCAGCCCGCTTCGCAGCTGCAGCCGCAATGCATGGCGCCGCGACAACGACGGGGGAGGAGACGTTGCCGGTGGAGGGGCGCTGCGCGTCGCGCCCACCGCCTACGAGGCCCACCAGACGCCGATCCCCCGTTCACCGGCGCTGCCGGGACGTGCCCGGGGCATCGTTGTCTCATGCCGCGCCGAGCTGCCGCTGAGAGATCTGTGGCCACGTTTCCGGGGACAGAACGGAGGTCTAAACCGTGACGCTGACGCTTGCTGCTGCCCGCCAGGCGCTCCGGCGCCAACTGAGCGATACAGCACTCCCGGCGACGTTCAGCGATGCCGACCTCGATGCTGCGCTCGCTGCAGCCCTGGCCCAGTTAGATGCAGCGTTGCCTCGCCAAGCCAGCCTGACTCTGAACGCTGGTGGCACCGACCGCCTGCCGCTGCCCAGTGGAGTGCGCCGCGTCCTGGCAGTGCTTCACCAAGGTTGGCCCCTCAGCGGATGGGCCGTCTGGGGCGGGCAGCTTTACCTGGAAGAGCCGCTGGTCGGGAGCCTGGAGCTCCGTTGCTGGGTGGAGCGGACTCTCCCCGACCAGGAGAGCGGTCTGCTTCCCATTGCGGGCGAGGCGGAAGCAGCCTTCGTTTTGGCTGTCGCCACCCTACAGCTTCTGCGACAGGCGCTAGTTCGGCAGGCCCGCTGGCAAGGACCAACCGATCACTTGGTTGCAGCCATCGCGGCAGCGCAGGCGGCGCAAGAAGAGGCAGCACGGGCGTTGCGCCGGGCTGTCCAGGTGGTGGCGCTCTGAGGCGCCGCTGGCTTCGGCCCTGTGCGCCCTCGTGGTGTGCTGGTCGGGAGCGGCGCGGAGGCCGACCGCCAGCACAGTGAGGAGACCGCGGCAACATGGCTTGCCCGTCCCCAGAGCACTGCTGGTGCGAGGCGCGGGAAGAGGCGCCCCTGATGGTGCAGGGAGAGACGATGCTGTCTCCGCGGTGGGCCACCTCCGCGGTTGGGCAGTGTTGGGCAATCGAAACTGATGCGAGAAAGGAGCGTTGAGGATGGCCTTGACCAAGGTGGAAGCAGCGAAGCTCACTGACGACCTCTTGCTGCGTGGGGTGATCGAGACGATCGTGATGGAATCACCAGTGTTGCAGCGTCTGCCCTTCATGGAGGTGGTCGGCACCGGGCTGACGTACAACCGCGAAGGAACCCTTCCGGCGACCGACTTCTACGATGTTGGCGATACCTGGACCGAGTCGACTCCGACGTTCGAGCAGGTGACGACCGGTCTGAAGATTCTGGGTGGGGATGCGGACATCGACCATTTTCTCCTGCAGACGTACCGGGATCCCAATCAGCTTGAGGCGGTGGTTCTGCAGCAGAAGGCGAAGGCGGTGGCGCATGCTTTCTTAAACGCGTTTTACCGCGGTGATAGCGCGGTCAATCCCAAGCAGTTCGACGGGTTACGCAAGCTGGTCCCGGCGAGTCAGACGATTCAGCCGGGGCCGAATGGGGGGAGTTTGACACTCGAGCTGCTAGAGCAGCTGATTGACCTCGTCAAGCCAGGGAAGCCGGACGCGCTGCTGATGGCGAAGCGGACGCGTCGCAAGCTCGCGCAGCTGCGGCGGTCGAGCGGGAGCGTGCTGGAGACGGAAGTAGACCAGTTTGGGCAACGGATTGTGACCTATGACGGGATACCGGTCTTGGTTGACGACTTTGTGCCGGAGGACGAGACGTTAGGGACAGGGAATAACCTTTCCTCGATCTACGCGGTCAAGTTCGGGCCGAGTGGGCTCATGGGGCTAGAGAATGGCGGGATTACGGTAGAGGAAGTGGGGGCGTTGGAGACGAAGAATGCGCGGCGGTGGCGGGTGCGCTGGTATGTAGGGCTGGCGTTGTTCTCGACGGTGGCGGTGGCGCGGCTGCAGGGGATCACGGCCAACTAATGGCGCTCCGCGTGCAGGGGTGCAGCACAGCCCGCACCCCTGCGGTGCGTTTCGTAGCGTCGGCATGCCCGCCCGGTCGCGCGTCTGCTTCCCCCTGACCGCTGTGCTCCCTTGCTCGCAGATCCCCTCACCCCGGGCCCGCCTTTGCCCCCGCCTCTCTCCCGCAGCGCTCCCCTCATTCCCGGCCGCTCTTCTGCAGGCCCCCTCGCCCCAGCCCCTCTGCGGCCTTTGCCCCCTCACCCCCAAACCCCCTCTGCCGTAGGCTCCCCTCACCCCCAACCCCCTCTCCCGCGATGTGCGGGAGAGGGGGCAAGGGGGTGAGGGTGGCTCCCCCCTCTCCCGCAGCTTGCGGGAGAGGGGGGCGAAGGGGGGTGAGGGTGGTAACTGCAGGAGAGGGGAGCGAAGGGGAGTGAGGGCGGTCCCAGGGGACGAGAGAGTAATCGTGGTTACCGGTGCTAAAGGGGAGAGAGTGGCAGCTGCGTCGCTCACAGGCTTCCCTAGTCTCATCCGCCCGCCTTTCTTCCTCAGGCCCACTCACTCGCATCCCTGCTTCCGCAGGCTTCCCTCTCCCGTAGGCTCCCCTCACCCCCCAACCCCCCTCTCCCGCACATTGCGGGAGAGGGGGGCGAAGGGGGGTGAGGGTGGTAACTGCGGGAGAGGGACCAGGGGGTGAGGGTGGACCCAGGGGCGAAGGCGGGTGAGGGCGGTAACTGCGGAAGAGTGGGCCGAAGGAGGTGAGGGGGCCCCGTGGGCAAGGAGGTAAGAGAGCCCAAGCCCGGCCAGGCTTCGCGCCGCGAAGTGCACCGTCCGACTAGCGTTCGCGGTAGAACGCCTGGCGCCAGCGTGCCAAGGGAGACGCAGCCTGCGACGCCGCCAATGCTGCAGAGCGCTGCTGCGCAGGGTCGGGTTGTCCAGTTTTGATCAGCTTCTGCTGTCCTCTTTTATGAGAGGAGCAACGCCAGGCTGCCTCGCGCGGTCGGACGAGTCACCGCGGGACACGAGCAGGGGCCGTCGCGGGAGCTGGGTCGCTCCTGCCAAGGGGGCGGCGAGCCGGGGCGAACGACTGACTGCTGGCCAGCGCACGGCGGCTGCGGCAGGACAGGTCGCTGGGGTGGTCGTGTGGTGAGAGAGGCATGGTTTCTGGGGCAGGGGACGCCCTCTCGACTCGCGCGCCTGGCGGGTCCTGTCCGTGGTCGGGGGACGCAGGGCTCGAGCTGCGCAGTCGACTGGAAGTCGGCGCTTCCTTGGACCCGGGATCGGTCGGCATGGTGGCGCGGGAGTGTGTGTCGCGTGGTGTGGTCGCCAGCGTGGCGGCCAAGGGAGTGGGCCTCACCGGCAGCCGATCCCAGCCTGGGCGGCACGCCCGGCGCGCTGCCGCTGCGCACGCCTTGTCGGGCACGGGGAGACCTCGCCTCCGGCGCGGTGCTGCTCTCCGCGCTCGCGCCGGGCACGAGGTCGGCCACCACCGCAAGCGCACCACGGTGCAGGGTGGCCGACCGCCGGTCGCGGCTGGTGTGCTGCCTCAGCTGGCTCCTGGCGGGGTCGGGCGTCTTCTACGTCCGGGATGTTCATGGAGGCGCTTGCCGAAAGGGGAGGTGAGCGATGGAGGTGGAACTTGCCGGGATACCGCTCGTGGTCCTGCCCGGGACCTACCGGCGAGAGACACTAGCCCGCCGGGCGAGCGGGCCAGTGCGGGTGGCCGTGCGCGGCTTTGCCGGTGGCCCGGGGCAGGCGCTGCAGCGCGTGGCTGACCGGTTCTGGGCCTCGCTCGGCGCCTTTCCGGTCTGGGACGGGCAGGGTCTGCGGGCTGGCCCGCGCCTCCTGACTGTGAGTGCGCCGGCCAATTGGCCGGTCGGGGGTCCGGCCTGGAGCGGGACCGCGGCGCCGGAGGTGCACGTGGTGGCCGGGAACCGCCAGTGGCGGCTCGCTGGCACCGCCGGGAGCGCCTACAGCGGGCTGACCGAAGTGCGGACACTTGCCGCAACGGTGGTCGACGCCTGCCAGATGGGCACTCGACTCCTCCTGGCCCATGGGACGGCAGCGCAGGTCTCAGCCATCGACCTGGTGGCCAATACCTACACCACCGGCTTTTACCAGAACACGGCCAAGCTGATCGCGACCGACGGTCAGGCGGGGTATCTGGTGCCGACGGCGGCCGGGCAGGACGACCGGCTGCTGCGCTACACGGCGGCGACGAGCTCGACCACGCTCCTCCTCGATGCGCCGGTCCGGCGCGTGGCCAGCCACGCCGGGTTTGTCTGGGCGCTGACCCGTACCGCTTTGTGGCGGGTGAAGGGGACGACTACGGAGCTCTGGTTCACGTTTTCCCCGCTTTTGGCTGACGACGACGGCGCATTTCTTGTTGGGCACGGCACGGCGCTCTACACCTGGCTGGCCGGGCAGGTGCATCGGGCTGACACGGTGGGGACGGTGCGTGGCTGGATGCCGACCGGGCCGCGGGGCCTGGCGACGCGCGGTGCGGTGAGTGCTGGCGGCTTCTTGTGGGTGGTCCTGCAGGATGCGCAGAGCGGGCGCTGGCAACTCTGGACGACGCCCGGCACGCTGGCCACGGTGCAGGGGCTGGTCATGGGGAAGAGGCCTGAGGAGACGTGGTACCTGGTCGAGGAGTGGAGCGACGACGGTTACGCCTATCCGGTGGCCATCGGCGGGCGGCACCCGGATGCTGACCTGCTCCTGAGCCGCGTCGGCACAGCTGGGCTGGCGATCGGCCAGGCGGTCTCGCGGCCGGGCTTTCCGGGGCTGCGCAGTGGTTACAGCGTCACGAGTGGCTTGGCTACGGCGCTTCCGGCGGCGCGGGTGCCTTGGCTGGGTGTGGGTGCCGCGCTGACGTGGCTGGGCGACGGTGGGACAAGCGCGGTGCAGGCGCGGCTGGGGTGGAGTACTGACGCCGGGACGAGCTGGAGCGTGGGCAGCTGGCGAGCGGTGGGCGGTGGGGCGGCGAGCGGCTTTGTGGTGCTCGAGGAGCGCTTTGCTGTGCCGCTGGAGGCGGCCTCGCTCCAGGTGCGTGTCGAGGTGAGCGGGGTGACGAGCTGGTCGCCGGCGGTGGTGGGGTTGTGGGCGCTGGGGAACGCTGGTGCGGCCGAGGCGAGTGGCGGCCAGGCGAGCGAAGGGGTGTGGCTCCCGCGGCGACGCTGGCAGTTTGCGGTGCAGCTGGCGCCGCTCCTGCCGTGGGAGAGTGGAGCAGCGGACACGCGGGAGCCGGGTGACGTGGCCGGCCAGCTGTGGGCGCTGTGGCAGGGCGGGGCAGTAGTGTCGTTCCGTGACGTCGATGCCGTGGCCGGCGAAGAGCGGCTGGTGCAGGTGGTGGGGCTAAGCGAGCGCTGGGAGGGGGTCGACGTGCGCCACGCGCGGCGAGTGGAGGTGGAGTTGGTGGAGGTGGGGTGAGACAACGAGAAAGGGGCCGGTCAGCCGACCGGCCCCGTAGTCTACCGAGCCCTTGCGCTACTAGGAGATCTGGTTAGTCTGCTGCACCTCCACGTATGGGTCGTTAGCAACGCCGTCTTGATTCGCGTCCCAGTAGACGCGGAAGACACCGGCTTCGGGAACCGGATTCGGAACGTCGCCGTCATCACACTGCCAGTACACATCCTGCTGGACAGTGCCGGCGCCTGGGCCAACGGTGGAGGTTGTGCCGGAAACTTGGACGTTGGTCATGCTGTTGCACGCGGGTGCGGCGCTATTCGAGAAGATGTAGTCATCCACAGCCGCAGTCTCAAGGTTCCGGCTTTCCAAAATCACGGGCACGCTGTTGATCCCCGTGGTACCGCGCAGGACGCGGGCGACGAGGCGGCCATCGGCGTTCGGGCCATCCGGAGCAGCAGCCCGCACCTTGGCGTTATTGGCGGTGCCGTCGTCTTGCAACGTCAAGGTGAGCTTTGCGAAGAAGATACGAACCTCGGTCACCTTTTGGAGGCCGGCGAAGCCGTCCACCCAGCACTCAATCCGCAAGACGTCGCCGTCATCGGCGTTGGTCGGCGTTAGTGTCGCAGTGGCGCTAAAGTCACCGTTGAAATTCACATTACCGTTCACATATGAGTTGTTGTTACCGAGCGAAATTGGCGTCGGGAAGATCAACTTCAGGATGTCGCCAGTGTTGGCGCCGCCATTCACCTCCTCGTATTCGACTAGCCGCACCGGCGTGCCAGCCGGTTGATTGGTATCACAGGTAATGAGAAGCGTGCGAGCCGCAAAGTACGCTGAAGCATCGGTAATCAAGCTGCCGGTAGCGTCGCGGATCGGTACAACGTACGCTTCACCGCTGAGCTTCGGACCGATCACCGGATTAAGTCCGCCGTCCGTGATCCGCAGCACTCCCGTCGGTGGCACCGGCGTCGGCGTCGGGGTTGGCGTGGGTGTCGGTGTGGCCGTTGGCGTCGGCGTCGGAGTCGGTGTGGGTGTTGGGGTCGGTGTTGGGGCCGTAAGCATGGCCAGGATCTCGCGGCCAACGTGGCCTTGGAGCACATCATAGCGATCTGGAATCTCGCCGGGATGCCACTCAAAACGGGCTCGCTCAAACCACTGGGTGACAACGCCGTTGTGTCCTGCGTGGCCCAACTCTGGCGCGAAATATTCTTCGGTGAGCGGGTAACCAAACACAAGGAGGCCCCCGTACCTCTCCCAGTACTGCAAAAAGCCGCCGCATAGGTTGTGCTGTGTCTCTGGGAAGTAACGGCAACCGGGCTTGGGTGCTGCCGGCGCAACTGCCCAGCTTGGAGGTGCATTCGGCATCCGGTGCCCCGCTCCAACCCATTGTTGCGCCAGTGTAGGCAGTCCTACACCAACCACGAACGCTAGCGCCACAAGCACGGCGACAGCCCGAGGACCCAGCTGCCAGCGGGTTCGTTCCCCGCTTTGGCGCAACCATCGTAAGACACGCATATCCGCACCTCCTTACGATAGATTGTTTTCCGTCTCCATGCGCAGGATTGGCCCCGCGCGAGACCCTGCGGAGGCGACGGAAATGGATCCTTGCCTACCTTATACCAACGAGCCAGATGCCGAGTCAATTGCATGTCCGTACATTTCCCTAGCCCGAAGGTCCTAGGCTGCCCCTAGGACCGCTGACTTCATGGGCGAAGGCAGGCTCCGCCCTGTCCGGACACGATGCGCCGTCCACCCGGGAGCCCACTGCCGGCCGGTGCCACAGGTGTTTGCGCGTCACTCCAGCAGCCTCGCGGTCGAAGGCGGCGAGTCGCGTGGGTGCTGCTGAGGTAGCTCCGGTGGCGAGTGCCTAGGTGACCTCCGTGTTGCCTCTTGGCCTAGTCGGAAGGGTGAGGGCGTAGTGTGTGGCTGGGCCAGCTCCTGCGATGCAGGGCGACCGACGCGCACCGGCGCGCCGTGCATGTGCCCGGGGAAAGGGGCCGGACGCTCGCTCTGGCGGCCGATAGGTCGCAGCTGCCGGTGGGTGCTGACGGCAGGTGTGGCACGGTGGCCGCTCGGGCGCGGTGGGCCGGGCCGCCATTGGCGCTGTCTGTGGCCGGGGCGGGGCTCCCGCGGGGGCTGGCGTGCTACGCGGCGTAGGCGTCCCTTGGCGAAGCCCGCAGCAGTAGGCTCCATGGGAGTGCGCTCTCCAGCTGAGCCAGGGGCTGCGGGTTCTCCTGTTGTCTGGCGGTGTGCCTGCGGCCGCGGTCTGTTTCGCGCATGTGCGCCGGGCAGCGGTCCCCTCGACTAGGGCGACTGTGCAGTGGGCGGCATGGCGCCCAGCAGACCTCGTGTCCTTGCAGGCGGACCCACGCCGCAGCTGGAGCATAGGCGTGCTCAGCCTGTTGCGCCAGGGCGGGTGTGCCATCGATGACACCCGCAGGGCGTGGTGCGTCGCGGGGGCCACGGCGGCGGTCTGATGGTCGGGCTCGTGGCGCAGGAGACGCGCGGTCTGTGCCGCACGGCGGACGGGCGGTTCGTTGGGAGCTGTCGGCGCGTATCCCCGGTGGCCGTACGGCGGGCACCCGATGCGGCCGTGTGGTGCGACGTTAACTGCTGGCGCACGTCCCCTCGCGATCCCCGGCCTGCCATGAACCGGCCGAGGCGAGCACGCGCGCTCGCTGACGCGCCACGGCGCAGCCCCCGCGGCGGCGCGATTTCTTCCTGCGTTGGGTGGTGCGTTGTGCCAGCATCAGTCGTGCGGACCATTTTGCGCCCGCATGCCAGTATGGAGGCGCCATTCGTAGCGCCGGCGGTCACGCGTCGGCGCGCCTTTCGTGCGCCCGCAACCCCAAACGCGGCTGGAGACACGTGCCCATCGTCTGGGACGTCCCGCGGTCCCTGCCTCACAAACCCATTGCCGCCGCCGACCGAACAACCGCGCCCCGGCCCTGCAGCCGGGCGGGCGCGATGGATCGTGCCCTGACAGGGAAAGCGCGCCGCCATTCCCCGCCATTGGGCCGGGGCGCCATGCGTGACGCCTGCCGGGCCTGGGCTGACCACCGCCCGGCGCAGCCCTCGCACCCCAGGTCTCGCTCTCACCGGAGACCAGTCCCAGGTTCATCCCCTCGCCCGCGGGCTCTCCTCAGCCCCGTGCCCGCAGCGCTCCCTCGCCCTCCAGCCTCCTCTCCCGCTCGGGGCGGGAGAGGGGGCGAAGGGGGTGAGGGTGGCAGCCGCGGGAGAAGAGACCAGGGTGGTACCGGCAGTTAAGGGGGTGAGGGCGGCACCGGCGGCCAGGGGGGCGGTAGAGGCCCGGCGGGCCCGATCCATCGGGCCCCTACGGTGCTGCCACCCCGCCCTCACGCCCAGCGGGGGCCATAAATCGCACCCCTACGGTGCTGTGTTGCCGGTGCGAGGCATCGCGCCGCCACACGTGGATCCTGCCGTCGCGAGGTCTACGATACGGCGCCCGCCGCGTGTGGCGGGAATACATGGCATGCGCCGCCCTGCAGGTGCCGCCACTGCGCGCCTCGGTGGCCTCAGCACTGCCGGTGGGCCGGCGCGGACGCTCAGCCGTTTGCCGGCCGGCAGAGTGCAACTCATCTGCCACCCTGGAGGTGGGCGATACGCCCGACTGCAGGCCCAAGCGAGTACCGTCCTGGATCAGGAGCGCAACCGCTGGCGCAGGCGACGCAGGCGGCGGCGCGCAGTCCGCTCGGCAATGCCGAGGCGCGCGGCGGCCTCACGCAGGGAGTGGCCAGCGAGAAGAAGCTCCAGCAAGGCGCGATCGGCCGCGGTGAGCCCAGTCAGGAACTCGACGACTGCCATCTCAGTTGCCTCGTGTTCAGGCGTGGGCTCCAAGGTCGGTCGCGGGACGAGTGGACCGCGCGGCCGCAACCCCTCGAAGCGGCGGAGGGCTGCGGTCAAACGTCGGGCAAAGTGCGCAAAGAGAAAACCGGCAAAACTCCCCTCACCCGGCCAGTCGGCGAGAAGCTCACAGAAGACGATATAGCCTTCGTGGCGAACATCGTCCAGCTCGGCCAGGCGTACCCAGGCACGGCGAGCCAGCACCGCGCAGACGCGGTCGAGGTAGGGTCGGAACCGCTCGTAGAGCCGGTCGCGCAGCAGGCGGTCGCCGCGTTGGGCCAGTCGGGCTAGCCCGTCCAGGAATCCCTCTTCGACCGGGTCGAAAAGGAGCGGCCGCGGCGGTCGGCTGCGCCGTGGTCGGTCGGCGTCCGACCCACGGCGTCGGCGCGTTGTAGCTCGCGAGCCGGAGCTCGTGCGGGCCGTGTCCGGGGACGATGCGACCCCACTCGGTGCGCGCTCGGCTGCTCGGCGCCGCGGTGTGCTTGCTTGTGGACGCGTACCGTCCGGTTGCGGATCGGCGTCGGCGGGTGGGAAGGGGTTCCCTGTGGCGGGGTTCGGTGGCGCCATTGGGGCGGCGGTCGGAAGCGGCCCAGTTGCTGGTTGCCTCATGTCCGGTGTGTCCGACCCGTGAGCTCGGTAGCGCTCGGCGGTCGACTGGACTGGCCTGACGTGGCGTCCCGACTCGGTCACCAGGCTGTCTCCTGGCGCGGCGCCTGGTGTGCTGAGTCGGCATTGGCTCCTGCTGGTGAAGAGACGCTCCTGCTGCACCCCTCGAACCCCTTCCCTCGAAGCGGATACGAACAAGTGTGCGTATTGTAAGACAGCCTTCTCCGCGTGTCAAGCGTTTCCAAGCGGGTCGAGTTCCGTGGGACGGTCTTGGGTTGGGTTCAAGGGTGTTCCCAAACTCAGGGCAGGGCGATAGTGTCGGTGCGGGAGTCACGCTGGGCACGGTGTGGGCGCGCCGGAGCAGGAGTGTGGTGGCGAACGGGACGCGGCTACTGCGCCAGGCAGTGCACCGAGCGCCGGGGTCGCGTCGCGCGGAGCTCCCCGACCGCGGCGCTGGCGTTGCGGCCGGCGCGTGCACAATCCTTGCCTCATCAGCTAGGATTCTCCCGCGACATCGCCCGGCGACGGGCCACACCAGGAAAGGGACGGAACGGATGCATACCACCTGGCGCGACCCGGACGCAGAACGTCGTGTCTTGGCGGCCATCTCGCTGGACGAGCCATGGGGAGTGGTCGAGGCGTTTGCTCAGCTGGTGCGGTTTTCCGGCAGTGCGGAGGAGCGAGCGGCACTCGACTACTTGGTCGAGCGGTTGGACCGCTGGGGTGTTCCCTACCGCGTCTTCTGGCCAACCTGTCTTGTGTCCCAGCCTGTCTACGCGACGCTGCGCGTGGTGGCGCCGGAGGAGCGCGTGCTGCGCGCCAAGACGCTCGCGTTCTCCCCGTCGACCGGCGGTGCGGAGTTGGTGGGGGAGCTGGTGGTCGTCCCCGGGCAAGCGACGGGGGAGCTCTTCAGCGGCGAGCTGCCGCCGGGACTTCTTGACCTGCGTGGCAAGGTGGTGCTGACCGACGGGTTTGGGTTTGCGGCGCAGGCGGTGCGCTGGGCGGCCACGGGGGCTGTGGGGGTGATCTTTGTCCATCCCGGCCTGGCCATCCACGAGGGGATCGCCACGACGAGTTGGGGATCTCCTGATCTGGATGCCGAGGGGACGGTACCAGCCGTACCGGTGCTGGCCATTGCCCGGCCCGACGGCGAGGCCCTCCGTGCCCTGGTCGCGCAGGGCCCGGTCACGGTGGCCTTCAGCACGATGGTAGAGACCGACTGGCGCCCTATCCCGGTGCTCGTCGCCGAGATCCCCGGAACGCAGGCGGCCGATGAGTTTGTGCTGCTGCACGGCCACCTCGACTCCTGGCATGTCGGGGTAGGGGACAACGCGACTGGTGATGCTGCGCTCCTGGAGCTGGCACGCGTCTTCTGGCAGCACCGTGAGCTGTTGGCCCGTACGGTACGCATCGCCTGGTGGTCGGGACACTCGCACGGGCGATACGCTGGGTCCACCTGGTATGCCGACGCGCAGGCGCAGGACCTGGTGCCGAACTGCGTCGCGCACGTCAACTGCGACTCGCCCGGCTGTCGTGAGGCGAGCGAGTATCGGGACGTGGCTGCTATGGCCGAGGCGGCAGCGCTCGTGCGGACGGCGATCCGCGACGTCACCGGTAAGGAAGCCACGACGGCCCGGCCACCGCGCGCCGGTGACTACTCGTTCACGAACTTGGGGATCACCGGGTGCCTCATGCTCTCCTCGACGATGCCGGAGGAGCTCCGCCAAGCCAAGGGGTACTACCGGGTCGGTGGCTGCGGCGGCAATATCGTGTGGCACACGGAGGACGATACGCTGGAAGTCGCCGACCCAGACGTGCTTCTGCGCGACATCCGCGTGTATGCGGCGGTCGTCTTGCGGCTGGCCAACGCGCCGATCCATCCGCTCGATTTCCGCGCCACGGTGCGGGAGATCGAAACCGCGCTCTATCGGTACCAAGAAGCGGCTGGTGAGGCGTTCGATCTGCGTCCGTCGTTGCAAGCGGCGGGGAACTTGTTGACGACGCTCGACCGGTTCTACGAGCACACGGCGACACTGTTGGATCGGCCGGTCGATGACCCGGAGGTGCGCCGAATGAACGGGGCGCAGCGGGCGCTGGCGCGGCACCTGGTGCCGGTCAACTACGTGCGCCGTGGCCGCTTCCGCCACGATCCGGCTGAACCGATCCCGCCGGTGCCGGAGCTGGCGGCTGCGCTTGAGCTGCCGCGGCTGGAGCCGGGGAGCGACCGCTGGCACCGGGTCCGGACGCACCTTTTGCGTGGGCAGAACCAGGTGGTGTGGTCGCTGCGCCAGGCGCACCGCCGAATTGCCGAGCTCCTTACGTAGGGGCAGGCGTGGGCATGCGCGAGGGTAACGGGCTATCCGGGGCCTCATGCAGCATGCTGGCTGGCCAGGTGGCTGGTAAGACAGCATCGTCGGTCCCGATGCATCAGGTCCGCAACACAGCGTCGTAGGGGCGCGATGTATCGCGCTCGCCGGCCGCAAGGCCGGCACGACGGCACGGTACGGGCCGATTGATCGCGCCCGCTGGCCATGAGGGTGGGGTGGCGGCACCGTAGGGGCGCGAAATATCGGGCCCGCCGGCCCGGTGCCGCCCTCACCCCCTTGACCGCTGGTACCACCCTCACCCCCTGTCCCCCTCTCCCGTGGTGACCGCCCTCACCCCCCTTACCCCCTCTCCCGCCCCGAGCGGGAGAGGGGGAGTCACCCTCACCCCCCTTGCCCCCTCTCCCGCAGGTTGCGGGAGAGGGGGTTGGGGGTGAGGGGAGGCGACGAGAGCGGAGCTGGAGGTGAGGGGAGCCAAGGCGGGAGAGGAACGGGGGTGAGAGGGAATCTGTCGGGAGGCAGGGGTGAGGAGGGCTCCGCCGGGCAAGAGGGTTACCACCCTCGTCCCCTCTCGCGCAGTGACAGGCCTCACCCCGTTGCCCCCTCTCTCGCGGTGACCACCCTCACCCCCTTGGCCATAGTACTGCCCTTACCCCTTGGCCCCTGTTCCGCAGTTGCCACCCTCACCTCCTTGCCCTCTCTCGCGGTGACCGCCCTCACCCCCCTGACCCCCTCTCCCGCTCGGGGCGGGAGAGGGGGAGTCACCCTCACCCCCAACCCCCTCTCCCGCAACGCGCGGGAGAGGGGGTTGGGGGTGAGGGGAGCCAAGGCGCAAGAGGGGGTTGGAAGTGTGAGGGGAGCCGACGAGAGCGGAGTTGGAGGTGAGGGGAACAAAGGCGGGAGTGGAGGCTGGAGGGCGAGGGAACGCTGCGGGCACGGGGCTGAGGAGAGCCCGCGGGCAAGAGGATGAAGGTGGGAGTGATCTCCGGCGAGAGCGACACCTGGGTGCGGGGACTCCGCCGGGCGGTGGTCACCCTAGGCCCGGCGGGCGTCACGCATGGCGTTCCCGACGCAATGCCGGTGAATGGCGGTGGGGCGTTTCCCCTATCCGGGTGCGATGCATCGCACCTGCCGACCGGAACGCCGGGATGACGATATCGTCCGGGCCTAATGCATCGGGCCCGTCGGCCGCGTTGCCGGCAACATGCAGGCGTCGCTGTGGGAGACGACCGGCAGACACGCGGGTTCGACCCGTCAGGCTTCGGATGCGACCGCTAGGTCGTTGTGTGGGTCACGCCACCAGCGGAGCAGCCGTCCTAGTCCTGCGGCGACGACTCCTCTGAGGCTGGCCAGCTCGGCCAGGAAGGCCTCAGAGAGCGCGGCGAGGTCTGGCGGAGTGGCCGGCTCCAGGGGGAGAGTCAGAGAAATGCAGCGCTAGGGGGTACGGCGCTATGCATGGCGTGAGACCTTGGTGGGGCCAGCTTTTCCGTTCGAGACAGGCCACCCGTGCGCATGCTGAGGTGTCTGCTCCGCGCGCCCTGGTTACCGTTACGGTAATGCGATAGGCCAAGTGGTCGGAAGACGAGGTGCAGCGCGCTCCGTTGCACTCCTCGGCGGTGACGCCTTCTACCGCGGGATACTAACGCGGCCTGCGCACCCGCGCTGGAGCGCAGGCCGGATCGCTCTGGGGCGCCTCTGTCTGTCATCGGTAGCCGCAGCCTGATCGCCGTGCTGAACCTCTCGCGGGGCGCGAGGGGTGTGCTGATCCCTGGCGCAGCGACGTCCGGCAGCCATCTGTCTCAGACGCGACCGTCCTCGCGACCAGGGGCAAATCGCGGTGCCTGGACCGCGAGGGGCAGCGGTGTCGGCCGAGGAGCTCAAGCAAGGGGCGATGCGGGTGAGAGAACTAGGAGGCGCGGTGGCGCGCAGTCTGCGCCGATGCAACACCAGTGGTCATCCAGCGGACGGCTGCGCGGCCTGATGAGGCTCGCTCCTCGCGACGAGATCTCCAGTTCCCGCGGGAGACGAGACGGCGCGCACAGTGGGCGCTGCCTTTGTCCTCCCAGGGTGGGCTGCCTTGCACCGCGCGGGGCTCGCTGGCGCACGGGTATGTCGTCACTGGGCGAGGGGCTGCCGCCGAGCTGTCTCGCCGGCGTCACCAACGGGGTCTGTCGTCGCAGACACGACTTCTGCTGCAGTGCGCAACGTGTCTCTCCTCGAGCGTGACCGCAACGGCGATCGACCTAGCGACTGGGCTCTTGATTCACGCGAGAGGACAGGGGCGGGATCGCTCGTTGCGCGGCCGGCTCCCTTTGTCCTTCAGCGTAAGCGTGGACGTGTGAGCGACGTCAATCCCGGGCACACGACTGTTGTGAGGACCAAGCGCCGGCTAACCGTGTGGCCGGCGCGTGGTGCAAACGGGAGCCTTGCTGTGGCTCTGGAGCAAGACCTTTGTCGGTCCGAGCGGGCAGCCCCATCCGAAGGCGAGCTGGCGACCCCATGCCACGGCCGGCACCGGGTCGCCAGCGTACCTGCCTCACAACCGTCGCCACTCGAGCACGATACCCGTCACTCCAACCAGGAGACCGGCCAGGACCAGGATCAGGATGAACGAGGTGCCGAAACCGGTCCCGGTCTGTGGCAGGACCTGCCCTGGTGGTGATGGAGCGGCTGGCGAGGCGGTCGGCACCGCAGTGGCCGGGAGTGCCTCACTGACTGGTGAGGCGGTTGGGGTGCTCGTCACACCGCTGACCTCGCTAACCGGGGTTGGAGTTGCTGTTGGCGCAACAGGTGAGACCGTACCGGTCGGGGTCGCTGGCGGTGTGGAAGTCGGCGTCGCTGTGGGTTGTGGGCCGCCGACCGGTGTTGTCTGCGCGGTGGGCGTCGGTGTTGGAGTGGAGGTAGCGGTTGGCGTGGCGGTTGGAGTAGCGGTGGGCGTTGCGGTGGGTGTCGCCGTTGGTGTCGCCGTCGGTGTGGCGGTGGGCGTGGCCGTTGGCGTAGCGGTTGGAGTAGCCGTCGGCGTCGGAGTGGGGGTTGCGGTCGCCGCGGGCGTGGCCGTTGGTGTAGCGGTTGGTGTTGCGGTCGGTGTGGGGGTAGGTGTTGGTGTCGGCGTGGCTGTTGGGGTCGGTATCGGTGTTGGTGTCGCCGTCGGGGTTGCGGTCGGCGTAGCCGTGGGTGTGGCGGTTGGGGTAGCCGTCGGCGTTGGTGTGGGGGTCGCGGTGGGTGTTGCCGTCGGCGTCGGTGTTGGCGTGGCGGTTGGAGTAGCGGTGGGCGTGGCTGTCGGTGTCGCCGTGGGAGTGGCGGTTGGTGTCGCCGTTGGCGTGGAGGTCGGAGTAGCAGTGGGTGTGGCGGTGAGTGTGGGGGTCTTGGTTGGCTTCGGTGTCTTGGTTGGAGTTGGCGTCTTGGGCTTGATGCATTCGGCATGGCTCAGGTTAAACTGGCCACTCCAGGTTGAGTAAATCCACGTCCACGCAGTGATCAACGTCTCGGGCGAGGAAGTCACCCACGTGTAGTGAGCAGTGCCACCGGTGAACTTCTCCAGCGGTATCGTGACCGTGCCAGCGTGCTCAAACTGCGCCGTGATGGACGAAGGCGCATGCGCTTCGTCAGCTTCGTCATCAATCTGCGTGATGACAAAGTGCCACTCGATCCGTGCCTCCGGTCCGCAGTCCCTCTTTGTATATTGCTGATCTTTCTTGATTTCAATGTACTTCAGCGCGATAGCCAGCTCAGGGGCAGCGGACGTGCCAAAACTGACACGGAACGCCGTGACGATACTCGCACCGAGGAGCGCGAGCGCGAGGAGGGTGAGGGCCCACGACCCCACCCGTCGCAGAAGCTGTCCGAATTTTTTGCCTGACCATCCCATCACCCGTCACCTCATCTCAGAAGACACACCAGCACCAAAGACTCACCCCGGAGGTACCGTGCAGGGGTACGGTACCTCCAGAGATGTCTGTGTGCTCCAATACACACGCTTCGTTCTGCCTACCTATAACCAACACAGATTCAGAAGGCGAGCTTCCTGATCCCTTCCCGCGAATCTGCTGTGCTCTCCCGACATCCCCCAGAATGGTGAGCTCGGGTAGCCCAGCTTTCCTAGGACCAGTCTAGCAAGGAAGATGAACAAGGGCAAGGTACTTTCGTGCCGGCTGTCGGTGACCTGGGCCGACAGAGGTCGCAACACTTAACTGCTGTACAGAGCCTCAAGACCGCCTGCGGCCCGTGAGGCTTCTGCCCGGGGGTGAAGGTGTTCGAGCCATCGAGCCAGGTGAGTCGGGGGACGACTTCATCGGGCACGTCCTGCTGTCGACCGAGCTCCACTCTCAGGGGGCGATATCCGCGTGCTCGTGATGCTGCACCGGTTGCGGCTGCGCTGGTCTCGCCCGAACTGCGCTCGAGGAGGTTGTTCCCCTATGTGAGGCAGTGGCCACCTGCTGCCCGAGCCTCAGTGCAGGCGCGCAGCGGGTTTTTGCCCCGCGGTGGAGGGAGGCGGAACTGATGCTGTTGCGAGCGAGCTGGCTGGCCCCTGCTTTCCCGGGTCGTCGAGAGGGCAGCCGGACAGCGCGCGAGCAGGGATCCTGCTCCTGGTAGGGTGCGACGTACCAGGGATCCGCCGGCTCCTGATGGCTGAAGCCGCTGCGCAGGAGTTTCGGCGGGAAAATGTGGCGCACCGAGAGAGGGCTGTAGGGTGGAGATCTCAAGCAAGGCGCCCAGCGACGCGATGGGACGTGCAAGGGGGGTACCACCCGGTTATGCACACCAGGTGCGAGGGGCTGGCGTGGAGGGGAGTGCTGCTGGGGGAGCCGAGCGACGGGCAGAGCGGGGGCCGGAGCCGTCGGTCGGGCACAGGCGTGACTGGGGAGAGGGCGGTGGTCGGTAGGGCAATTGTAGGGGTGTAGCTGGTGGAGCAGAGGAAGCTCACCCTCAACGGATCGGGAGGGGACGTAACGAGAAGAGGAAAACCAGACGCACGTGGGACCTTGGTGAACGCGACGCCGCTGGCATAGCGGAGTCGAAGGGAAGTGTCCAACCCTTCCGGTCTCACCTTCGAAAAGGCCAGACTCTGGCCCATGGGCCGTGTGCGGCCAGACGTTCCGTGCTGTGTGGCGAACCGACAGTTGGGGCGTTGGATACGATGCTCGTCGGGTCACTGGCGCTGGTGAGGATTGCCCTATCCCCAGAGCAGAACCCGGGTGGCACCAGGGGCATCCGCGGCACGCTGAAGCACCCGGGATACTGCTCGCCTGCTCCTCCCGCCGGAGTCGCCCAGACCGTCCCGTCTCGGCTGGAGTTTCCCGGTAACCGATACGGCGGCCCCCTCAGATCCGTACCGCTGTCCCTGAGACGGTCACCATCAGCATGTTGCTGCCGCCCATATCGATCGTCTCGTAGTCGATATCGACGCCGATCACCGCATTCGCTCCAAGTTGCCGGGCGGCCTCGGCCATCTCCTGGAAGGCGATCTCCCGCGCCCGCCGGAGCTCCTTCTCGTAGGCGCCGGAGCGTCCACCGACGATATCGCGGATGCTGGCAAAGAGGTCCCGGAAGATATTGGCGCCCAGGATCGCTTCGCCGGTCACGACACCGAGGTATTCCTTCACTGGCCGGCCCTCGACCGCAGTCGTGGTGGTGATCAAGAGGTCGGTCGTCACGGCGCTGTCTCCTTTCTCAGTCTGCTTTCACCCTGCCCCTATCCTAGCAGATGACAGGGTGCCCGACGCATGAGAGAAGACAAGTCAGGGGCCCCAGACAGGACCCCTGGTTGAGGAGTGCTGGAACGAGGAGTCTTCACGCCGCGACCCAGGCGTTGAAGCGCTCGACCACCTCGTCCAGGTGGTCGGCCCACCACTGGTAATCAGGGTAGACCTGGAGCGCCTTGTTCTGCGGCGCGCTGGGCAGGACGGCCACGCGCTCTGGTGGCAGCGCCTCGAAAGCCCGCTTGTTGGCTGGACCGTCCGGATAGATCATGGCGAACGCACGCTGGACCTCGGGACGGAGCGCGAAGTTGATGAAGTCATGGGCCACGTCGACGTTCTTTGAGCCGCGCGGAATCACCAGCGAGTCGCTGGAGAGGCGTCCCTGGTTCCAGGTGTAGCCGAGGACTGTCGAGCCTTGCTCGATTAGGAACTGGATGCGGGCAATCCAGGCGTCGGTCAGGTCTACTTCGCCGTCGGTCAACAGCTGGGCTGGTTGCGCGCCGGCCTCCCACCAGATGCGGATGTGCGGCTTGATCCGGTCGAGGGAGCGGAAAGCACGGTCGATGTCGAGCGGATAGAGCTGGTCGATCGGCACGCCGTCGGCCAAGAGGGCGGCCTCGATCGGCCCCCACTGCGCGTATTTCTGGAAGGCACGCACACCAGGGAAGCCCTGCACATCCCAGAAGTCTGCCCAGCTGTTCGGTGGCTTGTTCGGGAACTTGTCCTTCCGGTAGGCCAGGCAGGTGGAGTAGTAGTAATAACCAATGCCGTGCTCGAGCACCAGTTCCGGGAAAATGTCCTTCGTGTCGATCTTGCTGTAGTCAAGCGGCTCGAGCAAGTTGAGCCGACCCATCGGGATGACCGACTCAGTCCCAACGTCGACCACATCCCATTCGACGCGACCAGACTCAACCATGGTGCGGAGTTTGGCTTCGTCTGTCGTGTCTTCAACAATTTGGCAGCCGGTCAGGCGTGAGAACGGCTCGTAGATCGCCTTGCGCAACGCGTCCTGGAGTGCGCCGCCCCAGGGGGTGACGACGAGGGTGCGTCCCTTCCAGCGGTTGGGGTCGTCGTAGCCGGGGACGACGAGTTCCCCTGTCGGGGTAGGAGCGGCGGTCGGCGTTGCTGCAGGGGGCGGAGTGGCCGGCGCCGGACTCGGTGCAGCCGTTGCCGCTGGTGGGGCGGGTGTCGGCGTTGGCGCCGGCGCCTGGCGGCAGGCTGCCAGCATGCCGGTACCGACGAGCCCGGCCAAGAGCTCCCGACGGCGCAGCCGTTGCTGGTGGAATAGGAAACGAAGCAGTGCATCGATTCGGTCTGCCATGGCAATCCCTCCTCCTCGCGAGTGCTGACCCTCATCACCTCACCGTGTCGGGAAGGGGAGCGCGATGGTATCGCGCACCTTGCCGGGCTCCTGGAAACGGGCGAGCCGGATCTCCTCATCGGGGAGGTCTGACACTCGCTCATCCAGGATCAGTTCGGCCATCTTCATCCCCAGTGCCGGACCCCACATCATGCCGTGACCTCCGGCCGCCAGGACGTAGAAGCCAAACCGCGGCTCATCGATGATCGGGAGATGATCCGGCGTGTAGTCAATGGAGCCGGTCCAGGCGCGGCCGATCGGTTGCCCACGCAAGGCAGGGACGGCAGCCTCCCAGTGGGGTCTCAGGCGCTCAAAGTAGTCCCAGTCAAATTCAAGGAGAAAGCGGTCGGTCGGATCAGGCTGTTCCTCCGGGTTGCTCATGCCCAGAAGCACGCCGTGCTCGTCTGGCCGAAGGTAATAGCCCTGAGCGAGAACGAAAAACATCGGGAACGAGGGCGGGAGCTCGGGCGGGCGGGTTGGGAAGCTAACGATCTGGTGCCGCGCGGCCGAAACAGGGATGTCGAGGCCAAGGAGCTGGCCAATGCGGCGAGCACCGCGTGGGCCAGCAGCGTTGACCACCCGCTCGGCCTCGAAGACACCGCGACTGGTCCGCACGCGGTAGCCGCTCTCGAGCGGCTCGATCTCATGGACCTCGCACTCTTCAAAGAGCGCAACGCCGGCGCGCAGGACGGCATGCGTGATGTTGCGGGCGACGATCGTCGGGTAGACAAAGCCGTCGTTCGGGGTGTAGGTGGCACCAAGGAACCGACTCCAATCGATGAAGGGGACGCGCCGAGCAAGCTCGTCTGGCTCAAGCCAGACGTTTTCGACCCCGCAGCGCTGGCGGAGGGCGACCAGGTCTTGGAAGGCTGCGCGTTCTTCTGGGCTCGAGGCGATGACGTAGTAGCCAACCTCGTGAAAGCCACTCCCAAGGCCGAGTTCGCGCCCGAGCTCCTGATAGAGCTCACGCGACCACTTGCCGAGCTTGACCGCTGTCTCCGAGCCACCTTGTTGACGCACGATTCCGGCCGAACGGGTGGTAGCGCCGAAACCAGCCCAATAGCGTTCGCAGACGGCAATGCGCTGCACACCGCGCTTGGCCAGGTGATAGGCCGTCCAGAGTCCGAGGTTCCCGCCACCGATAATGAGCACATCGTAAGATGGCATTGTTCACAGTCCCTTCCCAGTCATCCACTTCTGAACGGCTGGCTGCTGACTCCCAAGAATCTCTTCAGCACTCGCTCGCTCACCAAGCTGCTCAAGCACCCAGTTGTTGAAACGACCGATATGGGATTCGATCGGTGCGTAGATGCCACCCGCCGCGTAGGCGCGTGAGCGCATCGAGAGCTGGCAGCGTTCGCACATCGCCCAGTCCTGTCGGTTGACGAGATCCCAGAACTCAACTGCGTCGCTGGGATCGAAGTCCGGGGCGGCGACGACCTCAGGCGCGAAGAGCCAATGGCAGACCACCCGCGTGCGGTCTGGTCCCTGTGGTTCCAGCCGGTGGATGAGGACATAGTCCGGATGGAGATTTACAAAGACGTTGGGGCGGAGCACGAGGCCGTAGTATTTTCGGTCGTCCTCCGGGCGTAAGCCGGGCAGGAGCGGGCGGGTGCGTCGGCCGTTGAGTGTCAGCGTTTCCACCCCCTCGGCAAAGGTCGCGCCGATGCCCTCCTGATAGGCGTAGCCGGCACGGAAGCTCGGCACCAGTCGGCTCAGCTCCGGGTGCACGACGGCGCAGTGGTAGCACTCCATGAAGTTCTCGACGAGGAGCTTCCAGTTGGCGGCCACGTCGTAGGTGATGCTCGCGCCGATTGCGAGTTCCCCAACCTGGTAGCGTGCAAAGGTCTCCCGTTCGCCGAAACGTTCCAGGATGCTGGCCTCGAGTTGAGTGTCGAGCGGTGGTGGTTCAGGCGAAAGGTTGACCCAGATGAGACCGTGCCAGACCGCGAGCGACACTGAGTGGAGCCCAAATGCCTCGGGGGCAAATCCTGGTGTGTCGCGGAGGTTGGGCGCCCCGATCAGTCGACCGTCGAGTGCATAGCTCCAGGCATGGTATGGGCACTGGATGATGCTACCCTGGAGATGCCCGGAGGACTCGGTGCATAACCGCGCACCGCGGTGTCGGCAGACGTTGAGAAAGGCGCGCAGCTCCCCGTCTTGCCCGCGGACGACGAGGAGTGGCTCGCCGGCCACCTCCGTGGTGAGAAAGTCACCCGGCTGCGGCAAGGATGCGGCCAGCCCCACGCACGTCCAGAGACGGGCGAAGATCTGCTCGCTCTCAATACGGTAGAGGTCGGGATCCCAGTAAAAGCGGCCAGGCAGGGTGGGGACGATCGGTGCGGTGCGGGAGTCCACGCTTCACCTCCGTCGTCGAGTCAGCGCTGATGCTGCCGAATCGGTACCTTGCTCCGTGCCGGCTGTCTCTTCCGGATACTACGTATTGAATACGTGGTGGGAATCATCAAGGCAATACGTCGACTGTCCAAGCCGAAACGTTCTGTTTCATACGTTTTGATGAAAGCAATCGGTGGAGCGTCGGAAGGCTGCGTGGGCATCGGGCGTGGCGCTGCTTTGCGAGTGGTTCGTCAGAGTTCGCTGCTCTCCGCCCCTTCTTGGATCTCCTTACGATTGTCGTTCCTGGACGCCTTGCACCAGACCACACGAGGGTGGTGGTACTGCGCCAAGCGCTGGCGTTCTCCGAGCGGGGTACCCGCTAGAGTGCTGCCGCCCGCGTGAGTCAGGCTGCTCTGGACTGCTGGATGCCAGTGGGTGGCAGCAGGGCGCTCATCTCCAGAACGGCCATTGCGGGAGCCAGTATTCACGTGCGGCCGCAAGTGACCTTCCTGCGGTTGAACGCATTCTTTAATATGGGAGCAAGCTGGCGAAACGGCGCGTGGCGGCGGGCGTGCTCCTTGAGCGCATCCTTCATTCGGGAGCGCGGAGCGCAATTCTCCAGGCTGTTTTGCTTAAAGCGCCAGCGCTGCGGTGCGTTCAGCCACGAAGAGCAGTGACGAAAGGCAACAGAGGATTGTTCTGCGACAGGGGTTCCGCCGCGGGTGTTTGCCAGGCGGTGAATGCAGGTGCAACCGTTACCGTCGCATGAAGACTGTTCCCAAGCATGTGCCGCGTGGAACCCAGGGCGGGGGACGCGAGCTTTCCGCGTCCCCCGATGATGCTCTTGCTGGGAGTTCACTTTCTCGGCGCGCTGGACAGCCCGCTGCGGGCGACGTTCAGTGCGGGAAGGGCAGGTGAATTGCGTCGGCCGCGAGCTGTCCCTCGGCGAATCGGCTAAGCCGGATCTCTTCTGCTGGGAGCTCCGAGACGCGTTCTTCCACGATCAACTCAGCCATCTTCATTCCCAGTCCGGGGCCCCACATAATCCCGTGCCCGCCAGCCGCCAGGACATAGAAGCCAAACCGCGGCTCATCAATGATCGGCAGCTGGTCTGGCGTGTAGTCGATCGAGCCCGTCCAAGCCCGGCCGATCGTCTTGCCGGCCAGGCTGGGGATGGTGGCCTCCCACTCCGGCCGTAGTCGCTCGAAATAGTTCCAGTCGAACTCGAGGAGGAAGCGGTCGCTCGGATCTGCTTGCTCGAGCGGGTTACTGAAGCCGAGGAGGACTCCCTGCTCGTCCGGGCGCAGATAAAAGCCGGAGGCGAGAACAAACATCATCGGGAAGGCCGGCGGCATCTCCACAGGACGCTCAGGAAACGAGACGACCATGTGCCGCGATGCTGCCACTGGCACATCGATCCCGAGGAGTTCACCGATGCGGCGAGCACCGCGTGGACCACCGGCGTTCACTATCCGCTCGGCCTCGAACACGCCGCGACTCGTCTCGACCCGATAGCCGCTCTGGAGTGGCTCAATCGCGCGCACTTCGCATTGCTCGAAGAGTTCGACACCCCGAGCACGGGCTGCCATGACGATGTTGCGCATCACAATCGCTGGTTCGACATAGCCATCGGTCGGTGTGTAGGTTGCGCCGACAAAGCGGCTCCAATCGACGTAGGGAACGCGCTGCCGGAGTTCCTCGGGTTCCAGCCACTCGTTGGGGACACCGTTTGCCGTGCGTAATTCGACCAGCCGCTGGAACACGGCCTTTTCCATCGGGCTCGAGGCCACGACGTAGTAGCCCACCTCCCGGAAGCCGCTGTCCACACCGAGCTCGGCTCCCAGCTGCTGGTACAGCTCGCGCGACCACTTGCCGAGCTTGACCGCCGTCTCTGAGCCACCTTGCTGACGCATGATGCCGGCCGAACGCATTGTGGCACCATAGCCAGCCCAGTAGCGTTCACAGACGGCGATGCGCTGCACACCGCGCTTGGCCAAGTGATAGGCCGTCCAGAGACCCAGGTTCCCGCCGCCGATGATTAGGACGTCATATGCTGCCATGGCTCACCCCCTTCTTCCTGCTCATGCGAGCGGTGGTCAGCGGTCGCTTGAAGGCTTGTCCGCCGCGACGAGTTCCCGCTCGACACACTGCAAGAACTGCTGAATCATCCGCCGGTTGACTTCTTCCAGCATGCGGCGCCCGAGTCCGCCAAGCAATCCTGGGTTCTCAACCGTGAAGGCATACCGAAGCAGGGTACGCGATTCCTCGAGTTCGGAGAGTTCCGCCAGCGCGCTGGCAGTGACCTCCTCACCGGTGAGGGGATCGATGGCACGTGCGGCAAGCCGAATCCGCTCCGGCGGGACGAGCTCACTCAGCTCGACGGTGGCTTGGAAGGTCAAGGGGAGGAATCCGGCACGGAAGCGTACCGTGCCGCGGTAGGTGCGCTCGTCAACCTGTTCGACGTCGTGCACTCCAGGAAGGCAGCGGGTGGACCGTGGGATGTCCAGGAGAAATTGCCAGACCGCGGCGCGCGGTGCCAGCAGGACAGCTTCGGAGCAGGCTGTGACAGCGTGCTCACTTCTGACAGGTTCAGTCACTCTTGTACTCCTCGTGACTCGCTCTCGAATGCTCGGACGTCGGTCAACGCTGCCGTTTCGACCGGCGGCGATCCCATTGTGAGCTGGCTCCAATGCGATCGCAATGCCACAGCTGCCAGAAGGAACGAGCAACCGTGCGACAGTTGCACGAAACCGTCCGGTATGGTTTCACTCTGGAAGAGAGGCGTCGAATCAGAGCGCGTAGGCAGCAGGGATGGCCGGCGATGGGTATCACGGTGCGGGAGCTCCTGGAACATCCCGAACTCAGGACGCGGCTCGTGGCTGGCGAGAAGGGGTTGGATCGGCCGATCACTTGGGCGCATGTCTGTGAACTGGAGGATCCGACGGTCTGGCTCTGCGGCGGCGAGCTGGTGATGACGGTGGGGATCGGGATTCCGCGCGACGAAGCGGGGCAGGTAGCGTATGTGGAGCGTCTAGCGCGGGCGCAGCTGAGCGGCCTTATGATCTGCGAGGGGATGCGTGCGCCGCCGCTCACCGAGGCCATGCTGGAAACGGCCGACCGGTGGGGACTTCCGGTGTTGCTCACTGCCTACGAAGTGCCGTTCGTTGCTGTCTCGCGCGTCGTCGCCGACGCGAACCGCGGTGACGAGCATGAGCGTCTGCGCCGGACGCTGCAAATCTACGAGGTGGCACGGTTGGTGGTGCAGGGAGCATTGGACGAGGAGGAGCTTCGAGCACGCCTGGAGCGGATCCTCGCGGCGCGACTTGTCGTCCTCGACCTGGTGACCGGACGAGAGCTCGTGCCGCCCGCCGACGCGCCGACACGGTTTGTGCACGAGGTTAGTCGGGCCGTCGAGCGTTATCCCGAGGGGCAGCTCCCGGCTGTCGTCCAGTTGCCCGAACTTGAGCCTGGTGCTATTGCACTTGCTGTGCCAGCGCGAGGCCGTGCGTTCCTGGTGGTGATGCCGAAGGATCGGCGCCGCGGGCACGACGTTGTGGTGCTGCGGCATGCGGCGACCGTCCTTGCGCTGGCGCTGGAGCGGAAGGCTGCGGAACGGGAGCGGCAGCAGCGACTCGCGGCGGAGCTGTTTGCTCAGCTTGCCGACCGGCGGATCGGCCCTGACCTGGCCGTGGATCTTCTGTTGCGGGAGTACGGCTTTCCTGAGCCACCATTCGCCGTGGCCGCTGTGCCAGAACGGGCCCTCACCCTGAGCGAGCTCCATACCGCACTCGAGCGGGGGTCGGTGCCGCACGCCGTCCTTCGACGGGACGGTTACTTTTTCATCCTGCTGCCAGACCGACCAGCGATTGCGGAGGCACTCGTCCGTTCTTGTCCGGGAATGCCCATCGGCTGGAGCGAGCCGATCCGCTCCCTGGTGCGCGTGCCAGAGGCCCTCACAGAGGCACGGTGGGCTGTCCAAGTCGGTAGACCAGGACTCGTGCGGTATGCCGAGATGCGGGATGGCGCGGGAGGATGGCCGCTGACCCTGGAGGCGGCGCAGGAGCTCGTTGGCCGGGTGCTCGTACCACTCCGTGAGTACGATGCCGTTCACGGAACCGAACTCCTAGACTCACTGCGAGTGTTTCTTGAGTGTGAGGGGTCATGGAGTGCGACGGCGCGCCGGCTTGGGATCCACCGCCAGACCCTTGTCTACCGACTGCGGCGAGTTGAGACGCTGACCGGGCTGCGCGTGGATCGTGTCGGCGATCTGGCGATGCTGTGGCTGGCGATGCGCGCGGCTGAGGTGCTTGGCTTGCTCGGGAGCGACTCGGTGAGCCGCCATATGGCCAGGCCGGAGAGACAGTGACGACGCTGTGTCAGACGAGCCGCAACGTGTCGCGCTGTGTTTACGGGCACCGGCGGAAGGCGATGGGTATAGGGTGGCGGTGTGGTGAGGGGGGACTCTCCGCATCGGCGCCTATAGGCACGGGTGGTCGGACAGCGTCGCGGCACGGCGCGGCATTAGACAGTGGGATGGCGGTGAGCGGGGACAGTGAATCTGTAAGCGGGGAGGTGTAGTGGCACCAGTTCTACATACAAAGCAGAGATGTGTCGTCGTCAGCGGGAGAGTTCCGCAAGCGAGTGGGCTGCGCACACTGGAATCCTGGCCTAGACCACTACTGGCACCCTTGGCAGATCGGCGCTGGCCGTTGGGATCAAAACGATCCTCGAGAGCCTGAGGCGGCTCGCAGCGGATGTCGTAGAACGGCAGCCGAGTTGACGACACCGGACGTGGGTGCGGCCACGAGACAACGCGAGATCTGGTGCTGCACAGCAGGACGACAGTCCGTTGTGGCTGGTGCTTCGTGATCGCTGCAGCGAGCTGTAGAGCTCCGAGACCATCTGCAAAGCAGTGTGAGATCAGCTCTTGATGGGGCCCAGAAGCGAGGTAAGGATGGCCATTGTCCTGTCCACAACCTTCGTGAGCGACGCACCAAGCTTCGGCGGATTGTTGAACTTGTCGGTCGTGTGTGGGGTGTGACGAGTGCCAACATTGATGAGGGAGGGTTCGGTGCCTTCTTGCCAAGAGTGCGACGAGCGGTGCAGAGGTGGCCTGAGACACTGGTGGGTGCAGGGCGGCGGGGGTGCGCCGTTGCGGCTGAGGCGGAGGAAGCGTGCACGTTTGGGAGGAGAGGCGGTATACTTTTGAGGAAGATGCGCCGGAGTGGCGGAACGGCAGACGCGGCGGTCTCAAAAACCGCTGGGGGTGTACCCCGTGTGGGTTCGAGTCCCTCCTCCGGCACCAGGGTACGGACCCGGAATTTGGACGCTCAGGAAGTCGGTCCGCACTGGCTGCCAAGCCACTGCCGATAGTTCTGCGAGCAACGAGCGTGGCCAGGACTTCCGTCGCCTGTCGCACCAGCCCAGGCTTTACATAGCTGTGGGTGTCGAGCGTGACCGAGACCGTGCTGTGGCCCAAGAGGCTCGCCACCACCTTCGGGCGCATCCCCCTCACCCAGGCGCAGGCTCGCCGTAGTATGCCTGAGGTCGGGAAAGCGCACCCGCGGCAGCCCTGCCTGCGCGAGCAGCCGTTGGAAGCGTCGCGTCATCTCTGGCACAAACACTCGCCGCAACCCCGCTCCTGCGCGAGGCCCACCATTGGGAGCACGCCAGCGGTGTGGAGCAGGCTGCCGTCCAGCGACAGCTTGCCGATCACCAGCACCCTATCGAGGTCGGCCACGACCTGACCGGAGGCGAGCAGGATGCCCAGGGCGATCGGCAGGCCGTAAGCCGGTCCCTCCTTGCGGATATCGGCCGGGGCAGTTTGACGGTGATACAGCCCAGCGGGAATTTTGCCCCGGAGTTACAGATGGCAGCGTGCACCCGCTCGCGCGATTCTTGCACCGCGGTATCGGGCAAACCGACGATCATTAGCCCGGGCACACCCTGCCCAACGTCGACCCCCACCAAGACACCATCGAGCCCGACAATCGCGCAGCGCAGGACTCGCGCCAGCACTACGCCCTCTACTCGGTTGCTCCAAACGACACATAGCCCGGCTGGGCAACCCGATTGTAGGGGTCGGCGGGCGAATCAGCAATGCTCGGCATCGAGTGGTGAACGGAGCAGGTCGATGCCGCCCGCAGTCATCCGGTCGAGTGTTTCCTGGATGGCTGCCGCTTCCGACTCGGCGTAGACGTGCGGCTCTAGGCCTGGCGTCTGGAGCGTCCGCCAGACCAGCGCATAGGCGTCAGGGCGCGGTGGATCAGCGTAGATCACGAGGACGTCCACGTCGCTCCGGGCTGTCGCGCGTCCCCTGGCCCAGGAGCCGAAGAGCACCGCCCGGCGCACGGGAAGCAGCCGCGCCAGCTCCCGCACGCGCGCTCGCAGGTGCGCGACTAGCTCACTTCTGGTCAAGTGTGGCGACCAGATGCGCACAGAATTCGACGATTCGTTCCGCATAGCCGAGACACCGCTCCGCCTCGCCGCGGGTATAGAGTGCGTGCGGCGCACCCGCCGGGTGGACGTCAGGATAGCGCGTACCGATATACGCCTTGTCGAGCTCAAGCGCGGCGTCGACGAGCGGATCCGGGACAGCCACCAGCTCGCGCAGCGCAAGGAGTAGCGCGGCGACGCTGTGCCCCCAAGCGTCACGCCCGGCTCGCTGCAGGGCAGCCTTGGCTGCCTTCTCGGCGGCCTGCTGGGCGGCGAAGCAGGCCCATTCGTGAAAGCCGTTGTTGAGCATATGGCGGGCCGCCGCCAGGTCGGCCCGAGCCTGCGCCAGCCAGTCGGCACTCCGTTCCATCTGTCCCTCCGACCGGAGTATACCCGATGCTGCACTGGCTACTCGACGCAACAGTGCGTATCGACCAGCTCGGGCCCAGCCACTTGAAGACCGTGCAACTGCAGGTTATGACGGTGGTTGCTGCACCGGGGCGCAGATGCAGCCGGGTCTCCTCGAGGTCGCCTCTCTGCACGGGCAACGTCGCCAGTCCGTGCAGGTCCTGGAGGTAAGCACGTGGGCTGAACCGAGGCTGCGCGGTGAAGCGGCGCAGGTCGGCGCCGGGCAGCTCCAGTTCGCCCAGTTGGCAGGCCAGGGTCAACGCTCGCCTGCCATGAGTGACGGCGCCTTCAGGGTTCCGGTTGTAGGAGTCGAGCATCGCCGGGTTCCATCCCGTCTCGGACCGCCCAGAGCGATCTCCGTCTCGGACCGCCCAGAACAATCTACGGCCCACTCGGCGACTGCCGGCGCCGGCTACAGCGGCTTATCGGCGCGGGCGAGGTGGCGTAGATCCTGGACCAGCAAGGTTGCTCGCCGGTTCAGGGCAGCGCATTCCATGGCTGGTAGCCCTCTGGATCGGGCGGCAACCAGCATCTCCTCGTAGCGCTCAAGCGCCTGACGTTGCTCCATGGCCAACTTGTAGGTCCCGTGTACTGCTCGTAGAGGTGCATGAGCGCCTGAGGCGGGAGGACGGAAGCTTCCTGTTTTCGGCTGTCGAGATGAGTGCAGCCGCAGCCAGAGCGAATCGCTGGTCGATATGAACCGGACGCTCGCGAGCCGGATCGGCATTCAGCCGGGGCAACGCGTTCCTGACGCCGGCTGCGGCGTGGGCGGCAGCGCGATCTGGCTTGCTGAGACAGATGGCGTCAAGGTGGTGGGGATCACCCCTGTCGCCGCCCAGGTGGCTCGAGCCCGGAGCTATGCCCGCCGGCGTGGTATCACCGACCGCGTGTCGTTAGAGGAGCAGGACTCTACTCATCTCCACGAGTCACAGGGGAGGTGAGCTGATGGCGCCGCGGGTGAAGACCAACGGGGAGATCCGGTAGGACGTGCTCGACGAGCTGGACTGGGACCCGAAGTCGAGGTCACCGACGTCGGTGCCGAGGTGGACGACGGCGTGGTGACGCTGACGGGGACGGTCGATGGCTTCCTCAAGAAGTGGGCTGCTGAGCGGGCGGCCCTCCGGGTCGAGGGCGTGCGGGCCGTGGTGAACCACATCGGGGCGATCCTGAGAGGTGTGGGTGTGCGGACCGACACCAAAACTGCTCGGACGGTCGCCATTGCTCTGGAAGAGAACCTCCTCTGCTGACATCGATACAGTGGCCCACCACAGCGTCTTCAGGGATCGGTGAGAGATCTGGGCCCCTGAGTGGGAACATCTGCCCACCGAGGCACCTTTGGCCCGAAGCCACTAGTCCAAAGCTGTGTCCCGAGTCCTGTGGAAAGGCCAAAGGATGTGCTGCTCTGCGTTGACGCGTGCTTGCTGTCGAGAAAGTGAACAGTGGTGGGAAGATCTCCCCAAGAGAGAAGCCCGTGAAGCCGTTCTTCATTGTGGAGTCCATCGTGACAGTTATGCACTCCACCGGGTAAGGACGCTCCCAAAGAGGCAAGACAAGGCCCGGGGCGAGAACACCGCTCGCCCCGGACTGAGACGTGGCTGTCAGACAGTACGGTGGAAGGTCTGCTGCTCAGGGATCGATCAACGGCGCGGTTGCACGTCATAGTCCCACCACGGGGTTGCCCAATCTGGTGCCGAAGGTACGTAGCCATAACGCCACTCGAGGTAATGGAGCCCCGAGTTCGGGAACTCGACCCGCCATCCCTCTGGGTTGTCAGGGGTGTAGGTGAGACAGCGGCGCTCAAAGCACTGGACGAGAACCCACCGTGGTTGTCCCGCAACGGGAACGTGGGTCCAGAACGGCTCTGTGATCGGGAGACCGACGACCCAAATCCCAGGGACTCGGACAGAGTCATAGACCGGGGTTCCAAGGAGTGATTCGCTCGCATCACCGCGCGGCCCATAGCTCGAGAGCACCCCGACGTCACGCAGGTGCCATCCTGGTCTCGCGAGAAACTCCCAAAAGACGCTGGCGACGCTGAAGTCAGTGGAAGAGTTTGTATCCACATACGTGACGCCGTAGCGGTCGAGACTGGGATCCACCCCGATCGTCCCGCTTGCATCCAGCGTGGTGTGGATAGGCTGACCGGTCGGGCACGGGCCGGCGCAGCGATGAAACTCCATCGCCTGACCCATCGCGGCGTATGTGAGACCGGCACTGCCGGGGTCACCCGCGATCGGTATCTGGGCCGGCTCACGGCGGACGAAGTCAGCGTGACCGACCTGGATCTGTCCAGTCATCATCTCCCAGGACAGCCGACCAGCTGTTAAGGTCCATGGCTGGTCGGTGCTCCAGACAAGCGTGCTGTTCTGGACGCCACAGTAGATGGAGAGCGGGCGGCCCCTGACCTCGTCGTAGAACTCACACCCCACGGGGAAAGATGGAGCAAGGAACGATTGATGTTGCTCGAGAAGTTCGATCCGTCCCTTATCGTAGTACAGCACCTTCCGATGCTGTGGAAGGATGAAGAAGTCGTTCTCGAAGCCACAGGTAATGTACGCCTGGCCTTCGGTGTACGGCTCGACGAAGGTCGCGACCCAACCGCCCAGTCGGGCCGAACCGCCAAAGACCCAACTTTGCTCCTGACCGCGGGCGATCGGCCCATCGAGAACCATCGCTGGCAGTCGCAGCGTCAGGTCCTCTTTGGCGTTGTTCCTCAAGCCGAGATTCACACGTTCACGGGAATAGTCGGGGAAGAGTTGGAGACAGAGGGCGTCAATCCTGCCCCCGTTGTGCAGTGAATCCGGAAATTGCGTGAGTATCAGAGGGGCATCCGGTGGGGACGCCTCGGTGGCGCTGGTGGGTTGAACCAGCGCGAGGCTGCTCACGATGATCGCGATGCAGAGCCACAACCGTGGAAGGTTCCGAGGATGCCGGGTACGCGGAGGAGATTGCTGCTGCTCCATCGTTCATCCCTTTCGCTCGAGAACGTCCTCGACCCATGAACGCGCATCGTGCCGGTTTTTCCTTCGTCTGGGGCTGCCGCAGCAGTCGTCCTTGCCAGAGAGATCAGGGAGAAAGAGCTACTACCTATTTAACGCGCGAACGTACTTCCTGGTTGCCAAACACCTCGGCAATCGGCCGCAGCTTGCATCTCTTCGGGCAGGGTCAAATAGGTGGGCTGGTAAGGTTCACGTATTACACATCACGCCGTGGGCGGTGGTCCAGGAGCGCTGGACCTGTACCTTGCCGCTCGTCCCCTTGTGGGGAGCAGTGGTTCCCAGCCGATGGGGGTATGGGGGTCCGGTCGCCGCGGGATGGCGGATTGTGCATTGTCTTGGTACACAAATGGCTCGAGCAGGGCGGTGCCGTATCGTGCGCGGTTTGCAAGACAAGTATCACCTCATACGGATGGCACAACCGTTCGGTCGTGACCCAGGGCGGGGAGTCTCGGTCGGTCATCTGGGCGGACTGCAAGACGGCACGAGGGCATAGGCGAGCCTTCAGCGCCAACTTTGGCTTGGACAGCAATTTCGTGTCTCTCATCGGGCGAGGCGCGATTGCAATGGGAAAGGCCTACCCCCTATAGGGAGTGTCATCACTTCCGCTACTTGTGGCAGGATGGAAGCGCAGCGTAGTGTCCAGGGCGTCATCTGCCGCCTCATGCCCGCCAGCATGAAGAGAGCGGGCGAAATGCTCGTTTCTACTGGGCTCTGGAGAACGGCTCGAAGAGAAGAGCGAGCCGAGGTCGACTAGGGTATGCGAGTAGCCTCGGGGCGGTCGAGCAGCCGGTGAACTCGCGGTCGCAGGGGGTCGTCGTAAGCTGGTGTCGGCCCAGAGCGGTGCGATGTGCGGTGCACTCTCTTCCACCGCAGCGAGCTGAGAGCACTCTGCCTTGCGACCTCAGCGGCACTGCGCCAGCTTTACAACCTGCTGTTATCGCGGCGTCGATGTATCACCCAGCGCAGTGCCACCGGAGCTTATGATGCTGTAGACAAAAGACCAGTGACAAGTCCGGTCGAATCCGGCCGACACTGTGGTCAGGGTGTTGCACGAGTTGTAAAACCTGAGACTGAGGACGGTAAGTCGCTATCAGCCACGACAACTATATGCGTGCCCGAACGGGGAATGGCAGTGCGGGAGGGCGAGCATTGACGATGTTCGTCGGGTCTCCGCCCAGTGGGCCACCTTACTGAAGTTCGCCATGTCTGACCTCCTGAAGCCTATCGTCCGAGAGGGTATGCTCCGGGAGAGACGGGCCATTATCAGGCTACCCAGCGAAGCCACAGTGTCGACATGCCCGAGCCATTGGTGGAGGTCAGCAGAGAGAGTTTATAAACTCCGGACGAGGTCTCGCCTAAACCTGCCCTGCGTCTTGGGAGGAACGGTGCACAGTCTGCAGCAATCTGGTCGGGGCGTGTACCTGCGGCGAGCCCTACGAATGTCCATGTCCGGCACTCATAGTCGAATTGCAGGCAACTCGACGATCTAGACTAATTGCGGGTTGCTATCGCGACCACGAAGTGGCGGAGTTGGCCCGGCTGCGGCTGAGGCTAAGGGGCGCCGGCCGGGCAGCAGTGTAGGAGCTACGATCGTCGGGCATCGGCCTATGCCGGATCGAGCGCAGCTGTGTCCGAGTTGGGTGAGCTCCTCGAGATACTTTCCTATCTATCTAAAGAACCTCCCTGGCGGCTCCTACGGCAGGTGCTGGAGAACCTGGGCTCGCGGAGCCGGGTCTGAACCGTCTGGGCCTAGGCCAAGTTCGGCTACGGACGGCTTTGCGGTGGTCCACCAGTTAGCACAGGCTGCAGAAGTATTCGCCCGTCATCGCTTCGGTCGGCTGGCACTGGAGACGGAGTCGGTCAAGGAATGTTGGGAGAGCAAGCGCTGAGTGGGGACGACGCGAGCATGCCAAGTATGAGTGGGGCCACTCACAAGAGACGCGCAACGACTGACACAGTGGCAGCTTCCGCCCCAGCGAGCAACGGCCTCGAACTAGCGCACTCTCGGCCGGCCACGCTGGAGGACATGCCGCTCCCGGTGGTGCTCGGCCAGGCACTGGTGGGTCCTCCACGGTAACGGCTATTGAGATTCCACTGGAGCCAGCGGTCTTTGGCAACAGTGGGCTTCCTCCCGGCGAACGCGGGCCGCGAGTTGCGGCTGGGCGAGGCGATCGGCATGCGGCTTGGACTTCTATTCCGAGCGCTGTCTCAACTGCGACGGGTTAGAGCATGAAGTGAGTGGTGGTGAGTCAGCGGTCGATGACCGACAAAGATTCGTACTACTGGTTCAGCAGGTGCATGGTACACGACATAGGCCGTCGCTCCCTGTGGCTCTTGCTCGCCGAGGAGAGATGCATGGGCGTTCCCTCTTGAGACCTTTACTACTTTGTGCTTGCCTACCCGTGAAGTAAGCAGTCCACGTTTCCTATAACGCGAACTGAGCCGAAAAATGACTACCGCAACTGAAGTCGTTAGGTGTCAAGCTGCGGAGGCGGATGGTGACCCTGCGAGAGTATGATGCGGCGGACAGTCTTCGTCGTGAGAGCGACGGTGACCTGAAAGGTGCGCTTCAGAAGCTCGTTCAGGAAGCGATCCGCGAGTGTCGGCAGCGGGAGCAAGCTGCTCGGAGCGCTCGTCAGCAGTGGGAAGAGGTGCTCAAAACTCTACCCGAGGCCGAACGGCGGCCGTTCGCGCTCCTCGCCAGACTCGAGATTCTTGCGAAGATAGCACCGGAGCAGGCTGCGACTGTGAGAAGACTACGCGATTGGGCCGAGAGTCTGGCTGGAGAGCAGCTTGCCCACTACACAGAGCTATTCCGTCAGGCACTCCCGGCCGATGAAATTCTTGAAGGGCGCTTGAGCGAAGGCTATCGAATTCGCCACGTGATCCACGTGCGGATCGACGATCGAAAGTACCGTGCGACAGTGGGGACAGCGTTCCAATCAAGGCAGCTTACAGGCGACATCTCAGTCGATACCGTAGTAGAAGCTGTGAGAGGCGAGATCCAGCGCCTCTTTGGCAGGCCTCTTGATCCTGAGCGATTCCTCGTCGACCTGTTCAAAGCCTACGAACTGGCGCTCACTGCCCACGGGCACGCGGGTCGGGTCGGCGAACCTGTATCCCTCCTGTCCGTACATAAGTTCCTGGTCATGAGTCGACAGTCAGAGAGAGCGTTTCACAGCGTGGATCCTCGCCACTTCCGCCCGTATCCACCCGACGAGTTCGCGGTCGATCTGGGAAGGTTGCTCGAGTCAGGGCACACGCGGATCGATAAGTTTCGCTTGCATCTCCACCCTGTTCGTAACGCCAAAGAGAGCTTGTTCATCGTGAACTTCGGTACCCGCGTTGGCCAGAACTATGGGCTTCTCTCATTTCTGCCGAGCGAGGGAAGGTAAGAGGTATGCAGGCGCTGAGCCGGAGAGACGCATTAAAAATCATCGAGGCTTTGAAACGCGGCACGCCGCCACCTCCTCCGCTTGCACGCTACCTGCATGTCGGGCGTTCACGATGGATCGACGGCATGGCATGGTACCTAGATGCTGCCAGGGAAGACGAATTGTCCGCGGTCCGTTTCATCGTCGGTGACTATGGGAGCGGCAAGACACATTTCCTCCGGGTGACGGCTCACTTAGCGTACGAGCGCTCGTTTGTTGTCTCCGAAGTTGCTCTCGACAAAGACGTTCGGCTCGACCGTTTCGATACAGTTTGGCGAAAGCTCCTGGAAAACCTCACTATTGGGTGGTCTACTGATGACAAATCTGGTATTGAGTACATACTGATGCGCTGGTGTGCTCGGGTAGAGGCAGAAGAACGGCTGACCGACGAACTTGTGGCCCTCGACTATCTCACGGGACTGGATCCAGACTTTCGCCAGGCGGTGCGTGGTTATCTCCGTGAGTGGATGACTTATCGTGAAAGCACAGCTGGGCTCACACCCTACCTGCAGTGGTTTAAGGGAGACCCGATCAGGCCTCCAGGGATCCGAGCGCGTATTGACCGCGCAAGTTCGCGTGCCATGCTCCGCTCGCTCGTGGTATTCCTTCGCTATCTCGGCTACAGTGGGTTAGTGCTCTTCCTAGACGAGATTGAGTTGCTTCTTACCCAACGCCCGTCGGTGCGAAATGGCTCCTACGAGGTCCTTCGCCAGTTCATCGACGACACGGAGAGCATTCCGAGCCTCGTGATGCTCTGTTCGCTTACTGAGCAGGCGCTACAGGACAACCGCAGCGGTATTCCCAGTTATCCGGCTCTCAATCAGCGGATCGGTGGCTTACTTACCGGATTTTCACCCCGTGACTACCGCTCGGTCACCGTCAACCTCAACCGCTTGCCGCTGGAGCCGCATGAGCTCTTCGAACTAGCGCAACGCATCCGAGACGTCCACGCATTGGCGCATAGTTGGAATGCAGCTGAGCGTGTTCCCGACGAGGTTCTCAAGAGCTTTGCCGAGCGAGCGAGCCGCACTGTGGAGGTGCCAACACCCCGCTTTCTCGTACAGCTCACTGTGATTGTGCTTGAGAGTGCTCAGCAAAATCTGGATGTTCCACTTGAAAAACTGATACCGTCTGATGCAGATGTTGTTAGTATTGTCCGAGCAGCAGAGCGCGAGCGCTATGCTTCGTGGGATGTGTCACATGACGACTTCTAAATCGCTTGACCCGCTCTTATCGGACCAGCACGCCTGCCGGCGTATCGTCTGGGCGCTGAAGGCTGGGCGTCCACCGCGCGAGGGTGTTCGTTTTTTGAGCGTCGGGATGGATCGAGTTTTGAATACGGTCGACTCGGTTCTCCAGCGGGCCGCAGCAGGTCAAGTGGTAAGCCCACTGGTCGTCCAGGGCGACTACGGTGAAGGCAAGAGTCACCTTTTGCGATTTCTTGCCGAGGAGGCCCGTGCTCGGGGGCTTGCGTGGGTAGTCGTCACTCACGACCGCGAACAGAACCTTGGACTACATAAGCCGGCCTGGCTCCTGCGACATGTTCTGTGGGAACTCCGTTGGAACTACCCTTCTACCGACCTCGGCCGTTGGGAGCACCTATTGAGCTGGCCGCCGGACTATAACACGGATCGTGACATGCGGGCGAGGCTCGCCACGTACTTGGGCTATCTTGCTAAGGATCTGCGGTCGCAGGGTTTCCATGGCCTCGTGCTCTGTCTCGACGAGTTGGAAAACTATACGCTCCTGGCTACCCGGCAGAAGCCAATTTTCCGCGAGGTTCTGGAGCTTTTGGCCCTGGCATTGGAGCCCGCAGTTGTACTGGTGTTCGCCATGACTTACAGTCAAAATGTCCCTCCTGTGATCGGACACCGCATACACCCACCAGCACTCGACGAAACGATCGCAGTACTAGTTGCCGAACGGATTCGGCAACTCCACAGCGTGGCTTTCGGCTGGCAACCTCCCATCAGTCCGGAGAAGCTGGCCGAGCGTGCCTGGAAACGTGCACTTTCTGTGCCGTCCGGTCGCTGGCGCTTTTTTGTCCAGATTGTCGTCACTCTCCTCGAGGTGCTTCATCAAAGCAAGCATCCGACAGTACTGCAGCGCGCCATCCCGGTGGCATCCGCGACAAAGGTTCTTCCGCCTGAACAGACACCGAATCCCCTGCCACGTGCCTCCACACGGCCGCCGCAGCCGGCGCGACCAAAACTACAGGTCGGTGACTGGGTCGAAATTCTGGGTGGCCACTTTAGAGGCTGGAACGGCCGTATCCAGTCGATTAACGGTGAGCGGCTTTACGTCGTTGTCGAGGGACGAATAGCAATACGCGTGCAGGTGCACGCGTCTCAAGTGCGGCGAGTGAGACCGTAGGACGACTATGACCGTGGGTTGGCGAGCGCGGTTGCCGCGCGTCTATGATGCCTTCTTCGGATCCTTCGGTAGACTTCGCCCCGTACAGGAGCAGGCGATCCCTCTGGTACTCCAACGGCGCAACTTGCTACTCATCGCACCCACTGGATCCGGTAAAACGGAAGCTGTCGTCGCGCCGCTGGCGGAGATGGCGATCGATCACCCAGGCACTACTTTTGCGTTGTATGTCGTCCCCACGCGGGCGCTGGTCAACGACTTGGAAGTGAGGCTCGCGGAACGCCTCAATGCGTGCGGTTTACGGCTCGCCGTGCGGCACGGTGAGCGCAACACCATTCGTGGGCGGGAGGTCCCGGCCATCATTCTCACGACTCCCGAGTCATTGGAAGTCATGCTCTCCCTCCAACATGACTACGTGCGTGACCGACTCCGCGAGATTCAGGCAGTCGTCGTGGACGAGACGCACCAGTTCTACGGCACGCCGCGTGGTCTGCAGCTTTACTGTCTGCTTGAGCGACTGAAGCAGTACACCGGTCGGTCACTCCAGCGGATCTGTCTCTCGGCCACGGTCGGAGAGCCAGAATTGGTTGCCGAGTTCTTTCGCGGTAGTGACGCGCCGCTCGAGGTGGTGAGTGTACCCGGCACACGAGCGCTCGATATCCGCTTAGAGCCGGTCATGGCGGACTCGGTTAACGGGCTAGCGGATGCCGCAGCTGCCTGGCTCACCGCGATCTTAGAGGATCGCCGAAAGGTGTTGGTATTCGCCAACACGCGCGTCCAATGCGACTGGCTTCGTTGGAAGCTAGGCGAACGCATCAAGCATGTCCCGGTTTTCCTGCACTACTCCTCCCTGCACCGTGCTTACCGTGAGGAGGTCGAACGCGCGTTTCGCGAGCGACCGCGAGCGGTCTGCATTGCTACCAGCACTCTGGAGTTGGGCATCGACATCGGCGACATCGACGCCGTTGCTATGTGGGGTGCCCCGAACACCGTTACAAGCTTCTTGCAGCGACTCGGGCGCGGTAACCGTCGCACGGACACCAGCATCGTCTACGCTGCGTGCCCTTCGTACTACCCGTCGGGTGGGGATGCGGATCCAGACAGTCATCTGCTCACCTTCGTAGCCTTGACAAGTTGTGCGGTGAAGTCGGAGTTAGAAACACGTGTCCTTCCACGCTACTACTCCGTGCTGGCGCAGCAACTTCTCGCACTCTGCTGTCACTGGGGTATGGTGGCGCCCGATGGCTTCCAACGCGTTGTGGCACGCGCGCCGGAGTTCGCTACAACCGCTACACTGGCATCCGTCCTAGATAAACTGGTAGACGCAAAGGTACTCGAGCGTGTTCCGCGGCACGATCTCTGGCGGCCGACCGACAAGTTCCACACATGGCAGGCACTCGGCATGTTCTGGGGAAACATCCCGGAACAAGCCGAGGCCGTGGTGCTTCGAGAGGGAGCCGGCCGGCTCATCCCCATCGCTGAAATTCCGAGGCAATACTCGTGGCAGCTTCGGGCAGGCGATGTTGTGCTGGTCGCGGGACAGCCGCGGCTCGTGCTCAGCGTTGAGTCGCAGAACGTTCGAGTACTCGACCTGGTAACGTCTGAGGCTGAGCTTGCCCAGTATCGTTCCCCGGCTGAGCCCACCCCGGCTCGTGTCGCGCGCGAGATCGCGGAGGTGCTCACGATGCCAGACGCAGAGCTAGCCAGGCTCCCGATTCGGTACACCAGACAGGCCAGGAGACGCTTGCAGGAGTGGCGAACCACCATGCAGCCGCGATTGGCTGCCAGACAGGTCATAGCGAAGGAGCCCCGCGGACACTGGGTTATCTACACCTTTGCCGGTACGGTTGCCAATCTGCTACTGTCCCACTGGCTCCGAGCGCAGGGAACGTGCGTGATCCGCCACGATGCCTGGCGGGTGTGGTGCGCGGATCCACCTCGACTCAACACACTGACGAAGTGTACGCCCGACTATCTCGCCAGGTTGGTGACGGCTGAATTGCGACGCTACGTCGCGAATCTCCCGCTGCCGCCGATGTTCCGCCATCTGCCTGAGACACTTCAGCGAGAAGAAGTGCTGTCGATGCTCGATCTCGAGACGAGTGCGCGGCTCTTACGCGAGCTGGCTGAGAGCATGGAATAAGACTGCTGGCATCATAGGACAAGTGTATAGAGAGATTGTCACGACTTACGACTCTAGCCAGTCGATGAGAAAAATGAGCGCGTAGATGGTTATTTGATCCCGGAGATATAGTTGCCGAGAGAGGAAGCAATATCCGGAGTAGTGACAAGTCAATGCTGCTCTAGTGTTCCACAGGCGGCCGTGTAGTGCTGTCAATGTGGTTTGTTTTTCTCTTCCGCTTATCCATTCGTGCCCCCAGTGTGGTTCTCAGAACCGTCACATTGTCGCGGCGGATGACGTGACAGTGGGACTCAAGGGGAGAATCAATCTGAAGCAGTATAGACCGGGGCACAAGAAGCCAATCCGAGAAGTTCGAGCCCGCTGTGAATGATGGTACCCAGGAACGGCACCAGGTCTATATGGTCATCGACCGAGAGGAGGAGCACGTTTGAAGGCCAGCTGGGCAACGTTATCCGCCGGGTAGAGGCACCACCAACGTAGCGCCAGGGGCGCAAAGCGGCCAGAAGACTTTCTCTGCGGTCGTGAGAGTAGGGAGCAGAATGAAGCGTTAGACAACAAAAGCGCCCCCTTACGCTGGGGGACAGGAACGGAGGATGGCGCCAGATGCTCAAGGCTACTGCTCGGTGACGCTGTCCTACTGGTGGCGCCCGGTTCGGCATCATGAGGGTGAAAACGGTGTCGGGCTTGGGCCGCGTTTCCGGACCATCTTGTAGCGTGGTGACAGCCCTTGGCTCGCTGTGCTTTCCCCGCCTCGACACGGAAGACTGCCGGTCCATCATCGATCGCGTTGCGTTAACACTGCTGATCCGGTTTGTCGGCAGATGGTGCTTGCCCAGCAGCGTCCTGCTCAGGAGCCTCTATGCCGAGCTGCTGTTCCTCTTGCCGCGGCGCTTGCCGGTACAGCCCTGTGCTCAGGTAGGCGCAGAGCTGCGCTTCGAGTCAGGACTAGCCGTGGTCACGCTTGAGACTGGTCGCTCTACACGGCGGCCCGGCATGCGCTCCTCGCCCAGAGGCGCAGGCACGAGCTGTCTTCGTCACCGTCGTGCGCGGGCCACACAGGGCGTGGCACGGATCCAGCGGAGCTGCTTTATTCCGGTGAAACGCTGTCGCACAGTGTGCCGAACAGGGGCGGTACGGAAGAATACGTTTTAAGGGGAGCTTCGGCCACCACGTTGTGGCATAGCTGATGAGCATCTCGCTTAGGTTGCAGGTGATGTTTGAATTGAACCCCCATTACCTGCTGGCCAAACCCAGACGACCTCGCGGGCAATGTGGCGGCCGGAGGGTTGTTCTTGAATTGCCTGCCATTCGTCCCGTGTATAGACAAAAAGATCTGCAGGGACGGGCAGTGAAAGCGTCTGGTAGCGAACTGCGCGCTCGATGAAGGGTGTTGGATCGTCCTCAACGATGACAAGGAGGTCAACGTCACTGCCGAAGCCCCAATCGCCGCGGGCGTACGAGCCAAAATAGCCGATCGCAAGGATGCGCGGTACCGGGTGCTTCCGCACCAACTCTGCTGCCCAGCGCCGTACGGCCTCATCGACCGTCTGACGGTTCGGCCAAGTGATGGCGAACGAAGGTAATGATGGCACGGGCATAGTCCACTGCTCGCTCACTCTGTCGTGCCGAATAATGCTCAAAGGGGGCACCGGCTGCGTGGCTGTCCGGATAGCGAGTTGGGATGTAGTACGTATCCAGTTCGTGTGCCTCCTCAATCAACTCTGGTGGCAGCCGGAGTTCCTCCGGGAGTTCCTGTAAAAGGCGTGCGACCACGTGACCCCAACCAAGGCGACCAAGATGCTGATAGAGTGCTTTCGCCGCTGTGTCTGCAGCTTGGTGAGCGGCAAAGCAGGCCCACTCATGCCACCCAGTCGCGCGTGCCTGCTCGGCAAGCGCGAGGTCGCGTTGTGCTTGTTTGAGCCAGTCTGCGGCGCGCTGTGCCATGCGAGTTCCTGCTGATGCTCCTCGGATCTCGGACAATGGACCATACCAGATCGTTTCACGGTGAGGGAGACAGTGAGGATCGAGAGTTCACGCTGTGCTCGCCCGCGCCGTTTCTATAAGGAAGGCGGACAGCCTAGTCCTCCGGAAATGCTGCGGCAGGCGCTGGCTGTCCAGCCGACATGATGGGTAGTTCGCCATCGACCGCGCGAAGGCGCAGCCCGGTGCTCAGACGCACAGCCGCGCTTAGAGTGTGGTGGGCAGCCGTACCCGATCATGTGGCGCAGGTTGCAGAGCCATGTCGCGAGAACTCTAGAAGTGTCCCCGAGAACGGTAGAGAAGTTGTTCTGATCTTCCCAAGTGCCCCGTGAGTCCTGCTTTGTTTGCTGGGCAACGCGCTATCGTCATGGACCATCTGGGTGGCGCATACAGAGGCGTGGGGGAGTTCTTGTTCTCCGCGGTGACCGGATCTACACGAGGATGACGACTGGCCCGGGATCTCGGCCCCGGGCCAGTCGTGAGCCTGTGCAGGGTCGGGACAACTCTTTCTCCATACTAGGCGCGTTGGGCGGCTTCGATCACTTCACCGTCTTCCCAGACCGGATCGTCGGTGAGGAGAGCGCGTAAGCGACGGAACCACTCGTCTTGCTTTGGATCAGCGGCATTCTTTCGGTAGCTCTCGCGATCGCGGAAGATGGCGACGCCAATCAGTTCATCACGTTGCTGATCGGGCTTGAAGAGATACCCTGCCTGGAAACCCTGTACCCGGGGAGCGCGCTCCCGATCCCACTCTTCAAAGAGCTGGCGGATTGCCTGTTCCTGCCCAGGCTTGGCATGCATGTGGAAGACAGTGCCGTACATCGCTCCACTCCTTGCATCGTCAGCTATTGCACAGTTCTCGGCGCCGGTGTCGCGACCCTACACGGACGGCTCAGTGGGCTGACCACTGTGGGATGCATCCCACAGCGAGGCGTGGCCGTCAGATCTCGGTCACGTCGCCGTAACCTCGGCCGATCATCGTGCTGCCAAGGATGTCCAGCGTCGATTGCCACGCATCCGCGGTCGCACGGAAGGCCTCAGCGTCCTCCCGGCTCTCCCAAAAGGCGATACCGAGCGCCTGCTGTCCTGGCCCCTCGACGAGAAAGAAGCCACGGAATCCTGGCGCCTTCTGCAAGAGAGGCCAGAACTCTTTGGCCGCCTTGGCAAGAATCCCTGAGCGCATGGCGGGCTGCACCTCGCGCATGACGTAGGTCGCGTACATTCCGTCCCTCACTTGGTCGTCTCAGCACGACCGTTCCAGGGTAGAGGCTTTCTGACGTCACCCACAGGGCAGCGGATAGTCAGACCGGACTCGATCGACGGCCAGCTGCTGGTCACTCCCGCTCAGTGGCACGGAGCACTGCCCTGATCCTGGTAATCCGAACGCGACACAGGGACAAATCGCCAAGTGAAGCGGTCCGGATACAGCTCGAGCTGAAGAACCCCATAGGTGTCGTCGGAGCCGGTTGCACTGACCGGAAGGCGATCGCCGAGCGGGCGCAGGCTCCGACCACCCGTGCCGACGACGAATTCGACGATGCCATGTTCCGGATCGGGCCGCCCGACGGCATCCAGCGGCTGGAAACGCTCGTAGTTATGGTCGTGGCCGTTGAGGACGACGTCGACGCTCTGCTGATAGAGGAGCTCCCAGACAGGCTGCATCGACTCGAAGTTGCCATGCTCGCCGGAACTCCATCGTGGATGATGCCAGTAGGCTAGGGTGCAGAGACTCGGGTGGGCGGCAAGGTCTTGCTTGAGCCACTGGTATTGCGGTGATTCTGGACCACAGCCGCCTGCTGCCTTGCAATTGGAGTTCAGGACGACAATGTGCCAGGCACCGAGTTCGTAGGAATACCAGCCCTGACCCGGCAAGCCAGCAGCAGCCCCGAAATAGTCGAAGTACGGCTGGGCGTCACGGCTCCCATACTCGTGGTTCCCAACCGCAGGCCGGATCCGCTCCTTCAAGGAGCCGAGGATGGGGTCGAAGCAGTTCCGAAACTCCTCGACCGTACCACGCTCATAGACGACATCACCGAGCAGTGCGATGGTCCCAGTCTGCCCGGCCAGGAACGCGGCGACCGCATCGTCGTTCTTGGAGCGACAGGTGGCCACGTCGCCGACCGCCCAGAGGATTGCCGGTGTCACCGGAGTCGGGGAGGTGACCGCGGGTGTTGTCAAGCCGAAGGGGGTGAGGTCAAGCGCGGCGCTCCGTCCACACGCAGCGACAAGGAACGCCAGGACGAGAATGAGAACGAGCCGGCGGGAGTGGTGCATGGGCAACCCGACCTTTCGCGTAGAAACCAAACACGCGTTGGATGTGGTGCACTTCCTTACCGGCCCAAGGCGCTGTTGAGGGGTCAAGATCCCAGCAGACTCAGCCTGCAATCGGCTGTGTATCGACGACAACCTCGTCGAAGCGGACGTCGAAGGTTCGGCCTGTGCTGTTCTCGCCGAGTTGGAAGCGCCCGATCGCCGTGGTCCCAAGGTTTCCACTGATGGTGGCGATCAACGTGCCGTCGTAGGACAGTTCTACGACGCCGCTCGTGCCCACCACGATGCGCACTCCAAGCGTATGCCAACTTCCTGGTGTGACGGCTGTGGTAGTCGTGGTGCTCTGGCCAGCGACGTCGTTACGGAAGCCAAGTCGTCCGGTACTGGAGATGTAGACTCCGCCGAGCGACCCACCGGTAGAGGTGCGTAGCTTGACCAAGTAGACAGTGTTCGCGCCTTGTGAGGCGACGAAGAAGCGCACGCGAACAAAGAGTTCATTCGCCGAGCTGGAGAGGGTCGTGAGCGCATAGGCAGCGGTGCCGCTCGTCGAGAGCGCTTGAGCGGCATAGCTCCCCGAGTAGGGAGAACTGGTCGTTATGGTCAGCCCGCTTACCGTCGTCCAGGCGCTCAGCGTACCGGACTCGAAGTCATCAGCGAAGAGGACAAAAGATCCTGTGGCGATCGTGGCCGGGTCGCTGGGTGGGGAAGCGTTGCCTGCTCGGTCACGCGCAACGACACGATATTCATACGTCGTGTTCGGTTGCACAGTGGTGTCGGTATAGGTTGTTGTCTCCCCGAGCGAGGTGAGCAGAGTCCCATTTCGGAACACATCGTAGCCTGCAAGCCCATTGGCGTCGCTTGCTGCTGTCCAGTTTAGGGTGACACGTCCGTTCCCACTCGTTGCAGTGAGGCCAGTGGGTGCGGCAGGTGGCGTCAGGTCGATGGTCCACGACCAGCTCGCGGGGGTGGGATCGGCCGTCCCGGCAGTGTTCACCGCCCAGACGGCAAACGTGTGGTTCCCTTCCGCAAGCCCGGTGAGGGTCGTTGGGCTGGAGCATGCAGCAGGGGCGGCGCCGTCCAGCTGACACTGGAAGGTCGCGGTAGCATCGTTCGAGCTGAAGGAGAAGGTTGCATCCGGGTTATTGGTGAGTGCGGGTGGAGTAGAGGTGAGCGTCGTCTCTGGTGCTGCTGGGGTGGCGGTAATTTCCCAGGTGTAGGTCGCGGGCGTTGGGTCGGTGTTGCCAGCGACGTCAGTAGCGGCGACGCTGAATGTATGTGGGCCCACTGCCAGTGCTGTGTAGGTGGTGGGGCTCGTGCATGGCTGGGTGGGTGCGCCGTCCAGACTGCACTGGAAGGTGGCGAGCTCGTCGGCGGTGAAGGCAAAGGTAGCGCTGGTGTCACTGGTCGTCGCTGGCGGAGTGCTCGTGAGTGTCGTCTCCGGTGCAGTCGTATCTTGAGGAGCATCGATTGGGCCGGTATCAGCGACAACCTCGTCGAAGCGGACGTCGAAGGTGCGGCCTGTGCTGTTCTCGCCGAGCTGGATCTGCGTGAGGGCGTTTGTGCCGAAGTTCTGGAAGCTTTGCAGAATGCGGACGCCATCGTACCAGATCTCGATGAGCCCGTTGCTTCCGGTACGGAGATGCACCTCGAGGGTGTGCCATGCTCCGGTCGTCACTTGCGTCGTGGTCGTCTGACTTTGGCCGGTCACGTCGTTTCGGAAGGCGAGTCGGCCCGTGCTTGTGACGAAGATGCCACCGAATGAGGTCGTCCCGCTTCGCCACTTCTCAAGGTAGACGTTGTTGGCGCCCTGGGTGACCACTTGGAAGCGGATGCGGTAGAAGAGTTCGTTTGTCGAGAGTGAGAGCGTGCCGAGCGCGTAGGCGGCAGTACCGCTTGTAGATAACGCACGCGCCGCATAGGAACCGGAGTAGGGTAACTCGTTCGTGACGGTGAGCCCATTCACGCTTGACCAGCGAGTGAGATTACCGGTCTCAAAGTCGTCCTCAAAGAGTCGCTGCGTCGATGTGGTGACGGTCGCGACTGCAGAGTCTGGTGAGATATTGCCAGCGTTGTCGCGGGCACGGACGGTATAGCGATAGGTGGTAGCTGGCTGCACCGTGCTGTCGTTGACACTCGTCACCGGGCCAAGGCGCGCGAAGAGTGCCCCGTCACGGTAGACATCGTATCCGTTGATACCGCTCGCATCGCTCACGCTTGACCAGGAGACAGTGACTTGTGTGCCACTCGTCGCGACGGCGCTGACATCAGTCGGCGCTGGCGGCGGGGTGAGGTCAACCGTCCAGCTCCAGCTCGCCGGTGTCGGATCGGCTTCACCTTCGCCGTTGACGGCGCGGACGGCGAAGGTGTGTGCACCTTCACTGAGATCGGTAAGCGTCCAGGGACTCGTGCAGGCAACCGCCGGCGTCGTGTCGAGTTGGCACTCGAACGTCGCGGCAGTGTCGGTTGAGGTGAACGAGAAGGTCGCGGTGGACTGGTTCGTGAGGGCAGGTGGGGTAGAGACCAGCGTGGTGTCGGGTGCGCTCTGCGCGGTAATGTCCCAGGAGTAGGTTGCGGGCGTCGGGTCAGCGTTTCCAGCAGCGTCAACAGCGGTCACGCTGAAGGTATGTGTTCCGACAGTGAGAGAAGTGTAGGTCGTTGGGCTGGTGCACGGCTGGGCGGCCGCGCCGTCGAGACTGCACTGGAAGGTCGCGGATTCGTTCGCAGAGAAGGCGAAGGTGGCGGTCGTCTCGCTTGTGGTAGCCGGTGGCGTGCTGGTGAGCGTGGTCTCCGGCGGCGTGGTGTCAGGTGGTGGTGCCGGTGGTGGCGTGACGCGCACATCGTCAAAGCGGACGTCAAACTTCCGCTTGGTCAGGTGCTCACCGATCTGCAAGCGTCCAAAAGTTCCACTGCCAAAGTTTTGCGTTGTGCTCAAAACAAGTGTGCCGTCGTACCAGAGTTCCACGCGCCCCGATGAGCCGGTGACGAACCGAACGCGCAGTTGATGCCACACACTCGTGGATACAGTGACAGCAGTTGTCGAGGTGGTTCCGGTGACTTCGTTGCGGAAGGCAAGCTGGCCATTGGTGGTGATGAACACGAGGCCAAGCGGACTGTCCGTGCCGGTGAGGAAGCGCGTCAAGGTCAGTTGCTCGTTCTTCCCTCGTGCAGCGACGTGAAACCAGAGTTCAACGACGGTATCGGCCGTGGTCGTTGAGAGCGAGCTGACGGCGTACGCTGGCGTGCCGCTCGTGGAAAGTGCCCGCGCGGCGTAAAGACCACCGTGGGGCGAGATGGTGGTAATGGTCATTCCACTCACCGTGCTCCAGCGGCTTAGCGTCCCCGATTCGAAGTCGTCGGCGAAGAGCGTGACGGTAGTCGTGATCGAGACCGGTGTGCTCGCAGCTGATCGGTTGCCGATCGCATCCAGTGCGGTGACCTGATAGGTATACGTACGGTCGGGCTGGAGGTTACTGTCGACGAAGGAGCGTGAACTCCCTGGTACGGTGGCGACCACTCCACCATCGCGCAGGATCTCATACGTGGCGACTGAGTAGTCGTCTGTCGCCGCATTCCACTGCAGAGCGACCTGTTGGGGCGAGATCAGCGAGGCCTGCAGGCCGGTCGGTGCTGTCGGTGCTGTGGTGTCGTTCGGCCCATGGCAGGAGACACTCGTAGTGTCACGTACCTGCCCGGCGAGATCGACAAAGGAGAGATCGGCCTGGGTCGGAGTGAGCGAGGCGAGGAGGACGCCGTAAGCCGACGGTGGCTGATCAAACCCGGCAGCAACACGTGAGTCGCTCCGGACGAAAGCGCGGATGCCGTGACCTCCGGTGCCGGCGATGACTTGAACGATACCGTTCGCGGCGGGCTGCCCATTATGGTCGAGTGGAACCCAGCGTTGGTAGTTGTGGTCATGCCCAACAAGGACGAGTTCGACCCCAAACTGATGGAGAAGCTCCCAGATGTCTTGCAAGGCTGGGGTGTCGCCTTGTGGACCGATACTGTACCGCGGGTGATGGAAGTAGACGATGGTGCAGGCGTCGCGGTTCGCCCGGAGATCACGCACAAGCCACTCATACTGAGGCGTCCCCGGCACATACTGGCCGAACTGACTCGTGCTGTTGAGCGCGATGATGTGCCAACTCCCAGCATTGACGCTGTAGTAGTCCGGAGGGCTCTGCCAGTAGCGAAGGTAACCTTCTGGGACGGTCCCGTCATATTCGTGATTTCCAACAACTGGGTTGGTGATCGAACGGTAGGCTGCGAAAAGCTGGCCGCTCTGCCCGTAGTAGTTCAGGAATTCGCTGTAGGACCCCTTCTCGTAAAGGTCACCAAGATAAAGGAAGAGGTTTGGGGAGAGGCTGCCGATGAGCTGGGCTACTTGTGCCGACGGTGTCCCATCGTCGCCGCCGTCACCGACCGCGACGAGTCGGAAGGGTTGGCCGGAGGGTGGCGTGGTGCCAGTTGTTGGGCGGAAGCCGGTTGGGATAGGCGGCGAGCCGCTGACACCATTCTGGAAGAAGAGGGTGATGCTCGTCGCTGCACTGGTGAACCCGTCGTTCATGAGCGCGCTGACGGCTAGCGTGTGCTGACCGTCAGCCCACTGGGTGGTCGGGAGTTGGAACGTGTAGGGAGAAAAGAACTCGGTCAGCAAGTAGGCTCCGTCGAGTGTGTAGATCAGGCGTTGAACGCGTGGGGCTGCACCACTCGTGGTGGCGCTCGCAGTCACCGTCACCGCACCTGAGACGAGCGCACCACTGATCGGTTGCGTGAGGCAAACGGTGACCAGGTAGAGCCCAGACGATGGACCGCTTGTTGCGCAGCTCACAGCTGCCACCGGATGTGGTGAGAGCCCAAGCTGACCACCGGCGATACTGAGAGCGAGCACGCTAGCAATGAGGAAACGTGCGAAGCTCACTTTCCAGGGGAGATGCACTGCTCTGTCTTGCCCTCTTATCACGGTCTGCCCTTCTCGAACTTTTCGGTGCTTGTCGCGCGGTAACGGCCGCCCCGGCAGCCGATCACCGTGATCGACGTCCTGCCGTCCTTGACCGGATGTTCTGAGTATGTGGTGTCTCGGCAACCGACTCGCAGTCAAATACTGTTCGATCGGTTGTCAACTGCTGTTCAGTTGACAGAACAGATACAATGGGTGTCTCCGGATGTCGCGGATGGGTCGGAGAGTGCCGATTCATTGCCTTGACGCAGGAACTGTTTGTCGCCAGCAGTCAGTGGCGGGAGAGTGAAATTCCCCCTCTACAGGGGATGCGACTTGCGGTACGTGGGAAGGGCCAGTCTCCCACACGCTCTTGCAAAAGAAGAGTCGCCGGGGATCTCACGCTTCCCCGAGGGCTCCCTCGGTGAAGCAGTGCGACTCGAAGATCTCGGGATGCTGCAAACGTCTTGCGCTTGGCTGTCGCAGCAGAGAACGGATACGTATGATGAATTCGACGAGCTGAGAACTCGGGCTCCTTTGCGGGTGTCTGACTCCGGTCAGCGTTGAACCCGTCACCGCGAGGCAATTCTGCAGTGCGTTCTCATGGTCTTGAAGGTGCTCGCCACGGGTGGAGCACGACGCACAGCCGCGAGCGTGCAGAAGACGACTCGGTCGGTAAGAAGGCCGTCGAGCGGGTCAAGACGTTTCCCACCAGATCAATCGGGACGACAACGAGGATTGCGACATGCTCCAGTCCTCGGAGCTCCGCCGCCGGCGCTCGGCCACTCGGTGGCGGCGTTTACGGGCATCCGCCCTGACGAGATCGTACTCCAGCGAGGTGGTAAGCTCTGTCCGAAGTATCCCTAGCGCAGTGTCCGCAACGCCACCCCGAGGCAGTGGCATCGCGACGACTGTTGCCCAGCTAGCGAACAATAGTCTATGGTCAGGATGCGGTGAAAACCGGTCAGGGGATGGTTATCCACGCACCGGAATGCCCGACCCTGAGATACTGCGCCCAACCGGAGCTGCTCGTGGACGAGTTCACAACCGCAGCGCTCCGACAGCTTCGCAGCTCTGGTGGGGCTGCCTCACAGTTACTCCGGCTACTCGTTTGAGCGCTGCTGAGAGAAGGTCCTGTCTGAGGATGCTGTGCAGGAGACCGGGTGGCTCTTATCGCCACTGGTAACCGCGCGGTGTGAGAGGCCGGCGAAGAAATCGGTCGTCGTCGCGCTGGCTAGTTGGCTGCACGTCGTTGGTGAAGCCCCCGCCGGAGAGTCACCCTTGATGCGCCTGGCGTTGTTGGGCGCAGCACCGGTCTCCTGAGTCATTCAGCGCTTCTGGAATGGGGGCGAGAAAACACCGGTGATCAGGTCGCGAGCTCGACCGCTTGGGCAATCGCGCTGGCAAAATCCTCGGCCGTTACACCGGGTGACTGCAGGCCCAGCGCGCGATAGACCTCGCGGATCCGCGCTGCGAGTTCCTCGCGCCGCGTGCTAAGGCCGCGTACCGCCTGCTCGATCGCTGCGAGACCAAGCGCGGGCAACAGGGTGAAGTCGCCACTGAGACTGACGTCATCAATCCGTCCACCATGGGTGCGGACGATGACGCGGATCAGTCCGCCCGGCACCTTGAGTGCTGCGTCATGGAGGCGCACATCGGCATGAATCTTGATCCCGGACTCCCGCAGGCCACCCTTCTGGTAGAGCCATTCCTCGGAGGCAAACCGCGCATCGAGTTCAGCGGCAACCGCCTCCTCTTCTGGCGTCAGCTCACCAAACTCGAGTTCCGCACCGAGTGCAGCTGAACACTGTTCCAGGTAGGTGTGGACCACTTGATCGCGATCCGGCATGGTACCAAGCTCGCGCCGCATTGTGGTCATGTATTCCTCGAGGCTCTGGAAAACCTTGTCGCGCATCTTCTCGGAGGCAACTTTGAGCACTCGTGCCATTTGCTTGGTATCAAAGTCGAGCATGAGACTACCCACAAGGATTTCTGCATCACCAATACTGGCTGCACCCGTTCCCCCGATCTTGCGGCCGCGGACATGGATGTCATTGATCGGTCGCCACGTCGCTTCAATGCCCCACTGGCGGTAGGTCTCGACGAGCGGGCGCACGTACCAGGCAAAGCGGTCTTCGACCCGTGATGGGACTAGTTCCCGCGGGAAAATCCACTGTGTAAAGACCTGGTTGTGGTCAAGATAAACCGCTCCGCCACCGACCTCACGCCGAATTACCGGCAGGCCGGCCTGCCGACAGTACTCGAGGTCGACCTCGCGCTCGGCGTCCTGGTGATAGCCGATCGAGACGTACGGGTCGGTCGTTGAGACGAGGAGGATGGTGGGTGGCGTGTCCGACCGGAAAGCATAGCCGACAGCGTGATAGACGGTCTGGGAGCGTACTGGGCTGACCAGGCCGAGGTCAACGACGCGAATGCGCATGAGTGTCCCCTTTCACTCATTCGGCGCAGCGGAAGCAGGTGAGGCCCAATTCGTCGATTCGCTGGCGGTAGCGCTGGAACGCCTCTTCGCCCGGCAGAAGGTCGGCCAGTTGCTCCGGGGCCAGCGGCCGGACGAGGAGAAGCCAACCTTCCCCGTAGGGGTCGCGGTTGGCTAAGAGGATGTCGCGCTCGAAGCCGGACTGGTTCGTCTCGATAATCTCGCAGCGGAAAGGGGCGGGGAAGGGGCCGACCCACTTGCCGCTCTCAATTGTTGCCAGGGCGCGCCCCCGCTCGACGACTGTCCCCGGACGTTTGAAGCGGATCGCTACTAGTTTCCCTGCTCGGGTCTGGGCGGGGTCGGTCATGCCGAGCCTGGCTTGTTCTCCCTCCAGCCGTACCCAGACGTCGCGCTCGACGTCGTAGAGGAGGTCAAGCGGGATAATGCACCCCCGATAGACGCGGACACGCTCGTCCTGCATCACGCGCAGCTGATCCCTTCTTGCTCGAGCACTTGGCGGTAGGCCTCGACCGCTTGCGGGCCGGTGACGAGCAACTGTGACTCACTGTTCCAGTCGTCTGGCCGAATACGGGCGAACCAGCCAGCCCCATACGGATCCTCGTTCAACAGCTTGGGGTTGGCGATCGCTTCCTCGTTAACTGCCACGATCTCGCCCGACACTGGCGAGGTCACCGGCCCGACCCATTTGCCGCTCTCGAGCGTCCCGGCACTCTTGCCACGTTGCACTTTGCGCCCCACTCCGCGGGGGGTGACGCTAATGATCGTCTTCGCCAGGTGTTGCGCTGCATCAGTGATCCCAATCGTTACTGTTCCGTCCGGCTCCGGACGGGCCCAGACATGCTTCTCCGGCCAGTAGTAGAGATCTTCTGGAATCTTGCAGCCGCGAACTTCGCTCATCGTTCCCCTCCTCCTTCCCCATGCTCACCGCGCAGGTGGTGCAAGAGCAGATCAAAGAGAACGAGCCGGATTTCATAGGCGTATTCCTCGAGAAAGCGCGGATCTCGTCGCGCCTTGCGAATCGGTTGCTCCCAGCTCGCACTGCAAAGCAGGCAGGTGACAGTGGCGATGGTATATCCAGAGCGCTCATGCAGGCTGAAGGCGATCTGGTCGCCGTGCACTTCCGCTAGGTGCGCATGCATCGTTCCCCGGTCGGCGCGTAGGCCGCAATAGGGGCAGGTGAAGCTCATGGCGTGACGCTCCCTATTAGCGTGAGCCATTCGGTAATCCGCCCCCGGGTCTCGGCGATCACAGCCGTCAGCCAGCTGATCAGGACTCGGCCCAGCGGCGTCGACCGTACCGACTCTGCCTCGAGTTCCAATGTGACGAGCCCCGCGTGTGCCAGTCGCCCGAGCCAGAGGTACAGTGATGCCCGGTCGAGGCCGCTCCGCTCGCAGAGTGTTGCCAGTGACACCGCTTCGTCGGTGTCCAACAGGCGGAGCAGACGGTAAGGTGTTTCCTCCACCGCCGCTTGCAGCGCGTGCAGCACTAGCGTGGTACTGAGCTCGGTCAAGACGTCCTGGTCCGCTGCTAACCGCCGAAGCCATCCAACGAAGTCCCGTTCCCCCTCCAGCCGGTCAAGGCGATCGAGTGCCCGAGCCAAGATGCGGAAGCGGAGGGCGAGTTCGTGGGCGATCGCTTCGACGACGTGCTCGTTCATCGGGCCTCCGACTCGACCGGTATGCTTTCCGGCTCCAGACCGTCGATCCTGACGGCACTGGCGACAAGTCGTGCCACATCGATGACGGTGAGCCGGCCCTCGTAGCCGGTCGTCTTCACCGCATCGCTGTACATCGCCATGTCCTTGGGGCAGGAAACGACAAAGTAGCGAAGGTCGTCTCCCAGCGCGACTGCCTCACGGATACGCTGCTCACTTGGCCGTTCTTGTCCGCCGCTGTCCATCCAGATCTGGCCGCCGCCGGCCCCGCAGCAGTAGGTGTTTTCACCGTGTCTCGGCATTTCACGGAGCTCCAGGCCGAGTGCCCGGATGATGCGGCGTGGTGCTGCAGTGATCCGGTTGTAACGGCCAAGATAGCAGGGGTCATGATAGGTCACCGCTGCCCGTAGCGGTTGCTGGACGCGCAGCGCCCCCCGCTCGAGGAGTTCGGCCAGCACTTCGGTATAGTGGTAGACCGGTACTCGAAAGCCGTACGCTGGATACTCGTTCTTGAGCGCATTATAGGTATGGGGATCGGTGGTGACGATGGCGCGGAACTGCGCTTTCTCAAGGGCGGCGAGATTCTGTTCCACGAGCATCTCGAACAAGCCTTCCTCGCCGACCCGTCGCACATCGTTGCCAGCGTTCCGCTCGTCCTCGTAGAGGATCCCGAAGTCGAGCCCAGCAGCGTGGAAGAGCTGTGCGACTGTCTTCGTGTTCTCCTGCATCCGTGGGTCGAAGGAAGCGAAGTCACCAACGAACCAGAGATATTCGACCGGCTCCTTCCGCGCGTCCTTGATCGTAAAGGGAAGTTCCTTGGCCCAGCGAGCACGCTGGCGGGCTGGTTTGCCAAAGGAGTTCCCATACCGGGCAAGGCTTTCCAGGGCGCTTTGGAGATTGGGGTCAAGTGGGTCGCCGCGGTTCACCAGTGCGCGCCGGATGTCGATGAGGTCGAGCATCGGGCGGTTGCCCACCGGGCAGATGCGCACGCAGGCAGCACAAGTGGTACAGGACCAGACAGCTTCCTTAGACGTTGCGATCTCTAAGAGCGGGGGAGAAGTGGCTCCTCCGGCGAAGGCCGCGAGGTTGCGGTTGAGGTAGTACCGCTTGTTAATCTCGAGTGCCGCTGGGCTTAAGGCTCGCCCTGTACCGTGGGCCGGACAAACATCCTGGCAGCGATTGCACATGATGCAGGCGTAGGCGTCGAGAAGCTGATACCAGCGGAGCTGCTCGAGGCGCTCAGCGCCGAGGGTTCCGTCACTACTGGTCGGCGGTTCAAGCTGACCAAGTGGTCGCGCTTCCCGGAGGATCAGGTTGAGTGGCGCCATGAAGAGATGGATGTGTTTCGAGTAAGGGAAATAGGGGAGGAAGGCCAGGATAAGCCCCAGCGCAAGCCACCAGGTCACGTGACTTGCCATCGTGAGGGCTGCCTCGTTCCAGCCATGGAAGAGTGTTGCGACCAGACTCGCCGTCGGCTGGCTCCAGTCGGGGCGGCCACTCTCCGCCACGCGTACCGCTTGGCCGATCCAGCGTGAGCCGACGTGGAGGAGGATGAAGCCGCCAACAATCGCCGAGTCACGTGAGATGCCGAAACGGACACTTGGCAGGAGCAGGACGCGCTCGTTGAAGCGGAACGGCCGCAGCCCAAAGCGCCGGATCAGTAGTCCCAACATGCCGGCGAGCGCCGCCACACTCAGAAGGTCGGCGATAAGGTTGTACAGGGCGGCGATACCGCCCCGGTGGAGCGTGCTAAAACCGATAAAGCCTTCGGCGAGATCAAAAATATTGACTAGTCCGTAGAAGACAAAGGCAAAGAAGACGCCCGCGTGCAGGAGTGAGACAAACGGGCGTGTCCGGAAGATCGGCCGTTGGAGTAGAATATCCAAACTCACCGGGATGACGCGGCGGAAGAAGATCCCCCAGTTCGGACGGCCCTGACCGCGGGCAATCGCGCGCACGATGCGGGAGACACCGTGCGCGGTGAGCAGGAGCGAAGCGAGGGCAATGAGAACGAAAGCGATCCGTTCCGATGTCGTCAGCACGGCGTCAGCCCTCCAGTCGCTCCAAGAGTGCCTCGGCCACCTCGAACAGGTCGGCAACGACTCCGTAGTCGGCCACGCTGAAGATCGGTGCTTTGGGATCCTTATTGACGGCGATGATCAGCTCAGCGTCCTTCATTCCCTCCAAATGCTCGGGAGCGCCACTGATACCGAGCGCAAAGTAGAGCTTGGGCTTGACCTTGAGTCCAGACTTCCCAACTTGCCGCGAGCGTGGGAGCCAGCCGGCATCGACCAGCGGGCGCGATGCGGCCAACACTGCGCCCAGTGCCTGTGCCAATTGCTCGGCGAGTTCGAGGTTGTCCTTGCTTTCGATTCCTCGGCCGACTGCGACGATCTTTTCGGCGCGGGTGATATCCACGTCGGCCGCTTCCGGTCGTTCCAGGACGACGGAGCGCGTGTGGAGCGCCGCGAGTTCGGAGGGTGGGTCTCGCCGCTCGATGGTTCCCGGGGGTTCCGGTTGCATCGCATCGGCCGCAAAGGCGCCAGCAAGTGCGCTGATCACCGTGGGCCGGTCGTCGATCCGCACATCGGCGAGGATCTTGCCCCCAAAAAGCTGGGCGGTTGCGACCAGCTGTCCGTCACGTGCTTCAAGCCCCTCGCAATAGGCGATAAGCGGCCAGTCGAGTGCTGCTGCCACCCAGGCGGCAACGTCCATCCCGAGCGAAGTGTTGGGGATGAGTGCCAGCCGCGGTGGATCGGCACGGAGGAGCGCAGCAAGGGTGACCGCTGTCGCCTCCGGGGTCAGGTAACGAAGTCGGGGGTCCTCGACGAGCACGACGCGGTCGGCCGGGATCGTTTCCGCGAGATGCCGGACCCCCTGCCCGAAAAGGAGTGCCTCAACCGGAGCTCCATTGGTGTTGGCGATGCGCCGCGCCAGGCCAAGCAACTCGAACGTGACATCCGTCGGCTGGCCTTCCAGGTGTTCGACCAAGACTGCGATTCGCTGGGCCATCGTCGACTCCCTCCACCTCAGAGTAGGCCGCGTGCCCGTAGGAGTTCGATGATCCGGTCGGCGATCTCGCTGGCACTGCCAGTCAGGATCTCGGCCTGGCCGGCTTCTTCTGGGAAGCGGAGGCGCATGATCGCGGGGGCGAGGTCGCCTGGTGTTTCGACGTCGCGGGTTTCAATACTGGCCTCGCGCATCACCTGCCGTACTCGGCTGATCGGCACATAGCGAGGAGCTTGGCGCGCCGCCTGCACCCCGAGGACAGCGGGGAGTTCCAGCTCGAGCGTCATCGTCATGCCGCCCCAGAGCTCCTTGCGTACTTGCACCGCACCGTCCACGAGCTGGCTGCCAATCACCACACTGGCGTGCGGCCAGCCCAGGAGGGCAGCGAGGGTCGGCGCAAGCTGACCGTCCAAATCGTCTGGAGCCTGGACTCCCGTGAGCACCAGGCGTGGTTCGAGTTCCTGGATCACCGGAACGAGCAGCCGAGCGGCGGCACGCGTACTGAGCCACGTTCCCTCAAAGTCGCCGGTGAGCTTGATCGCCCGCCGTGCTCCTTTGGCCAGCGCGGTGTAGAGTGCCTGATCAAGCTCACCGGTAGTGTCGATACCAACCGCAACGACTTCGTCGCCGGTTGCTTCGGCCAAGAGCAGCGCCTCCTCTAAGGCGTGGTCGTCGTACTCGTTGACCACGTAGCTGACAGCGTCGCGATCGAGGTCGGTGCCAGAGGGAGCAATCGCGAGCTCCTCGACGACGTCTGGCACCTGCTCCATCACCACTACGATGGTCATGCGGCACCCTCCCCAATCAGTCCCATCGCCTCAGCCAACAGTTCCGCGATGTCGCGCACGCGCAGGCGTCCTTCAACACCGGTCGACTTAGCGGCGTCTTCAAAACGCGACACTTCGTACGGACAGCAGACAACCAAGGTATCTGCACCGGTGCTGACCGCCTCGAGGACACGCTCCTCAGAGAGACGGCGACGCTGGTGGCCGGCGGCAAAGCTGTCCAGCCACATGCCGCCCCCACCGCCACCACAGCAGTAGGAGTTCTCGCGGCAGCGGAGCATCTCGACGAACTCCACCCCTGGCAAGGCTTGAATGAGCTGCCGCGGCGCGTCGTACTCGCCGTTGTGGCGACCCAGATAGCAGGGGTCGTGGAAGGTCACACGGTAGGGTAACGATTTGGTCAGCAGTGGCTGCAGCTTCGGTAACTCGCGTGCCAGCAGCGTCGTATAGTGCCAGACGTCGTACTGCCCGCCAAGCTTTGGATAGTGCTTGCGGAAGGCGTTGAGTGCATGGGGGTCAGTGACCACGATGTGCTGGAACTCGTACTTAGAAAGCGTTCGAATATTCTCCTCTGCCAGCATCTCGAAGAGCCCACGTTCCCCAGCCAGGCGCTGGGAGTCTCCAGCGCACTTCTCCTCACGGCCGAGAATCGCGAAGTCGAGCCCGAGCGCGTTGAAGATACGGGCCAAGGCAATGGAAGCGTCGATACCCCGTGGGTGGTAGGAGGGGTAGCACTCGACCCACCAGAGCCACTCAACCGGACGCTGGATCTGGTGGAGGATCGGGACAGGGACGCCGGCATCCTTCACCCAGGCCTCTCGCTTGCGGGCCGGCTGGCCGAGTGGGTTCCCGTATTTGGCGGTGTTCTCGAGTGCCTCCTGCAACTCGGCCGGAATGGCACGCCCGGTCAGCATGGCGTGCTCCCGCGCTGCGGGCATGATCTGCACCATGTCGACCAGCTTCGGGCAGACCCGCAGGCAGTTGGCACAGGTCGTGCACAGCCAGAGGTCGGGAGAATCGAGCAAGTTGATACCCGTCTGGGCGCGCCGATAGAGCTTGCGCGGGCCGTAATCGCCAACTACGTCGACGGGACACACGGGGACGCACTTGCCGCACTGGTAGCACCAGGCGAATGACTCACCTCCTGGCAGCTGGGCGATCTCTTCAATGAGATCGGGTGTATAGTCCCAGATCACCCGCTGGCCGAACATGCGGTTCCAGGGGCCGGAAATGTCAACCCCTTCCACAATTGCGGTGTCGCGTTCCCAGACCTCGGCAACTTTCTGCAACTTTGGGTCCATCACGGAACTCCTCTCATCCGATTGTGAGGGCAGGCCGAGGTAAGCCGAGAAGACGGCGAGCTAAGTCCGGCAGAGACGGCAACAGCCGGTTGAACTCCCGACTGAGACGCCAGTTCGTGATGCCGTAGAGGTAGATGCTGTAGGCGATGGCAAGGAAAGCGTCGGTGGCAAACGGGCCGGATTCGGGATCGTCGGCGAGTTCGCGTGGGAGCAGGCCGCTGTTCCGCCCGAGCTCCGTCCCCATCGCGATCACTGCGCCCAGTTGCCGGTACTGCATGCCAATGTCGTCGCCCTGCAGCGCGCGGGTCGATGAGGCAAGGAGGGGCAGGATACCTGTCCCGTGCTGAATGTCCCAGAGCCAGCGCGTCCAGAGCCAGTAGCGCCGCGGAGCAGCAAGATGCAAGAGCCCCGTCGCGAGCTCGAGTGCCAGGCGGCGGTCGGTCTGGCCACAGGCCATAAGGAAGGTGCGCAGCCGTTCCTCTACCGGACCAGTGCCGTGCTCCGGTGAGAGTCGGGAGGGATCGGACAGTTCGCCCGCCAACAAGATGGAGAGTTCCTGACAGCCGACCAGGCGCGCGAGGAGTTTGTGGGCTGCCTCCGCCTGCCTCCGAGTTGCTGTCACCGCGGTCGCGATCTCTGACGTTGTGCTGGCTTCTACTGGTGCGCCTGAGACCAGGGTAGCCAAGAGCGGTAGCAGACGCTGTCGTCGTGTCTGTAGCTCTCGGCTCAGCTGGAGGATGTCATCTGGGGCCACCTGCTGGAGGCCTTCCAGCAGGGTTTCCTGGAGCTCGGGGTCGTCCGGCCCGGTCTTCGGCTTGATGAGGTGGCTTGGGCGGAGTGGCTGGCTCATCAGTCAGCTCCTTAACCCCGACCGCGGATGTCTCGTCCCCAAAAACCAGCGCCGAAGAGTGGTCCCAGGATGCAAAAGTCGAAGATGCCAGCGGCAAGTGGCACCAGACCAATCACCGCGATGACCCAGCCCCAGGTGCCCTTGACCAAGAGGAGGCCAATCAGAATGAGGACGAGGCCGACGATGATCCGCAGGAGACGCCCGGCGCCGCTGGCCATAAAGCGGGCGAATGGGTTAACGCGTCGCGCACTCAGCTGTGCCATGGGAATTCCTCCCTAGTCAGCTGCTACTGCCGCCTGCCGGAGCACCGCCACGGCGCGTGCCGCGGCCAGACCGGCGGTGGCGAAGGTGTCGTCGAGATCAGCCGGTCGTGCTGCTGCGCCGACGACGAAAATTCCGGGGCGCGAGGTGGCGACCGGATCGAGCCCGCTTGGGCCGCCTGCCTCGATATAGCCGTACTTGTTCTGCGCGATCCCCAGGAGGCGAGCCATCTGGCGTGTGCCACTGCTGGGTTCCATGCCGACCGAGAGCACAACCAAGTCGACCGTGATCTCCATCGGTCGCCCCATGGTCGTGTCCTCACCCCGAATGAGGAGACGATCACCTTTGGGCAGAATCTCGCTGACGATGCCTTTGACGTAGTTCACTTTGTATTGTTCCTGGGCTGGCCAGTAGAGCTCGTTTTCCCAGTAGCCGTACATCCGCATATCGATGTAGAAGATGAACACACGGGCGTTCGGTAGCTGCTGCTTGATCTCAATCGCCTGTTTGGAGGCGATACCACAGCAGACCTTGGAGCAGAACTCATTGCCAATCTGGCGATCCCGTGACCCTACGCACTGGATAAAGGCCACCCGCTCCGGTGGTTGCCCATTGGAAGGGCGGACGACCTGGTGGGCCTTGAGCATCGCCTCCATGTCACTCAGCGTGACCACGTCAGGGAAAGAATAGTAGTTATACAGCTGAGTCTCCCGTCCCGGGTCGAAGTGCTGGAAGCCGGTGGCCACGATGATGGCGCCAACCGTTCGTTCCTGCGTCCCCTCCGGAGTGCGGATTGCGACGCGGAAATTGCCGACTTCTCCCTCGCACGCGGTCACTTCGCTCCGCGTGAGTACTTCCACCAGCGGTTGGGAGGTTACAGCAGCGATGAGTTCACCAAGAGCTTCTTCGGCGTCACGGAAGTGGTGAGTAAGCTTGGCGTAGTGCTCAGCATCCGGCGTTCCTCCTAGTCGGTGCCGCCGCTCAACCAGCACCACTGGGGTACCAAGTGCGGCGACGGTGCGGGCTGCTTCCAGCCCGCCTGGGCCACCACCGATCACTAACACCGGAAGTCCGTTCTCACGCACAGCATCCCCCTCACCGTGTCAGAATCGGCTGCTCAGCATCTTCCCAAGTCAGGCCTGGTTTCTCGCCCCGTTCGATTGCTGCGAGGTCTTCCTCAAACTCGGCCCAGTGGCGCTGCCAGTCGATGCCAAGCTTCTCCAGCAGTGGGCGCCAGTCAGTGGAGTGCCAGTGCAACTGGAGGACACGGAAGGGATGGGCACCCATCGCCAGTGCGGCGACCTGCGAATCGGCGAGCACCGGGACGCCGACGCGGCGCTGGTGGGCCTTGGCGGCAAACTGGCTTTTGTCAAGGGTCGTGACGCAGCCGGTGTCGTGGGTGACTGTCATGTCGGGATTGGCCTCATCCTTCATGACCTCGATCTTGCGGAGGACGGCAAAGGAGCGAGTGAAATCACGTTGCACCAGGATGTGCCGGAAGCCGAAACCACAGCAGTCGAACCAGGTCGAGTAGTCGGCAACGTTGATGCCCAGGGCTTGCAGAAGCGCAGTGACCGTCGCGGTACGTTGGCCACCGTAAATGTCCGGATCGTAAATTGCATCCTCCGCGACGATCTTGTAGTAGTGGCAAGCCGGATGCACGCAGGCTGTGATGTTGCGCATGTCGACGACCTGCCGCTCGGCGATGCGGTGGCGCATGACGTGCACCCACTCGCTGTAGTGCACGATCTCTTCCGGCACGACGAGCGGTTTGCCGAGCTTGTCCAGGACGCGTCGGACTTGGTCGCGGAGTTCCTTGTGGTGGACAAGCTGCTCGCGGAGTTCCTTGTAGTGGCCGTAGCTCGTACCACAGTGAATTAAGGGGTAGTAACCGGTCTCATAAGCGGCCGCGAAGTTGCGGCACATCACCAGGAGCTGCGCAACGGCGTTCGAGGTCGCGGAGGCGTAGTAGTTCCAGCCGGTGCAGGAGGTCTGGTCCGTTGGGTCAACATAGTCAATCCCGAACTGGCGGTTGAGCCAGAGAATCGAGGTGGTATAGCCCGGTATATGACCACATTGACCGCATGACTTATGATGCCACAAATGATCGATAGGTACTTTCTTTGTGCGACCGAACTTGGTGGTCACTTCGACATAGGGTTCCGGCACACGCTGGACAATAAGCTCCCCGCGAGCCTCGAGTTCAAAAAGTTCCTCACGGAGGTCCGGGCGTGGAGCCTCTTCAGGGTTCGGCCGAACTGGCTGTGCCTTGCGTTCACGCAGTTCTGCTAAGGGGATCAGCTTCTCGCTCATGATGCTGCCTCCAGTTCTTCCTCCATGATCTCGACCAGGAGTTCGTAGAGTCCTTCGTCGACCTCGCGGATCACCTCCATGTTCCCGGTCTCAAGCCAGATGGTGTAGAGCTCGCGCAGGGTCTTCTCGTCGGTCCGCCACGCCGCGTCAGTCACGTTGCGGAGCGTGTCGACCGGGATTGCTTTCCGCCAAGCGCTCATGTTGCGGCTGAATTCGCGCACCCACGGCCCCCAGTCGGGGAAGAAGTCCGGTTGCAGCATATCGGGGGAGACCTGGTTACCCTTCAGCATGATCTTGTAGATGACCCGCGAGTAACCCTGGAGAGCCTGCTGCGCTTGCTCCAGGCCATGCCGGACAGCGACTTCACGCATCAACGTGACGAGCCCGCCAGGGTTATTGCCGCGTGGGCAGCGGACGCACGAGAAGCACTGGGCGCAATTCCAGATATCCTCCATAAGGATCTCGTAGAAACGGTCGATGTCTTCACGCGCTAACGCCTGAGCGATGACGCGTGGACTGAAGTCGTAGAAGCGAGCCGAGGGACAAGCGGAGACGCAGATTCCACACTCGTAACAGCCGTAGAGGAAATCCGGATAACGCGGGTCACTCTTCACTTCCTCGAAGAGCTGACGTTTGGTCTCCTCAGCAACATCCGCATATCGTTGGCCCGCTTTCGTGGGGCTCCACGTAGCGACGCTCATACGGCACCTCCGATTCGGCTCGCGCGCTGGACGAGTGCGCGAAGCTCTTCCCAACTTGGCACCCCGACGAATCGCTCGCCGTCTACGACGATGGTGGGGACGATGACAACACCAGCTTCCTGGGCGAGAGCACGCCCCTGAGGTGTTGCCAGGCTGACCACCTCCACCTCCATCTCCGGCTCCTCCTGGATGAGCCGCTCCACCAAAGCCAGCGCTTCAGCGCAGCCGTGACAGATCGGGTGGGTAAAAAGACGGAGGCGTGTCATGGCAGCTCGTACCCCTCGCAGTGCACGCAATCGTCCAGCCCGCGGCGTGACATGAAAGCGTCATAGGCCGCGATCGCCTCGTGCCCCGTGAGCAGGTCGGCAAGATCGCGTTCGAGATCATCCGGCTGGATCCGCACGAGCCAGCCGCGGCGATAGGGGCTCCGGTTGACGAGTTCGGGATCCTCGAGCAGGGCGGCGTTCGTCTCGAGAAGAAGGCCGCTGACCGGTGTGCGGTAGGCACCAAGCCACTTCGCACTCTCGACCACTGCGACCGTGGCGTCGTGTGCGTAGTGGCGCCCGGTTGGGCGGAAGGTAACGTGGAGAATGCGGCCAGCGACCGTCTGAGCGACGTCGGTGTAACCGAGTGTCACCGTCCCGTCGGCTTCGACGCGCACCCATTGATGCTGCTCGATCCGGTAATGGAGGTCGAGCGGGAGGATGCAGCTATGGACGATGGCAAAGGACGGTGCCTCGCGCGTCATGGTCAGAACGCCACCACTGCATCGGCCTCCAATGCCATAAGGTTGAAGGCCGCTCCGCCGATCATCTGCACTCCCTCGATCAGGTCATCCATCGTGAGGCCGTGGAGGTCAAGCGATGGCTGACAGACGTAGAGCTTCACACCAAGTTCGAGCGCCTGATCGATAAAGTGCTTGAGCTTGGCCCCACCACCGCCGGCCTTGGGGACGACAAGCGTCTCCGGAACGCCCTTCTTGAGCAACGTTGGGCCATTCATCGTGAAGTAAATGGCTGCTTCAATATCCATCGCAGCCGCGGCAGCGGCGAGGAAGAACGGAGTTGCACTGCGCTCCGGTGTGTCCACGCCGTGGGTCTGCACGTAGAGGATCTTCTTGGTCTCCTCGTTCACGGCAACTCATCCCCCTGTCAGATAAAGAGTGAGACGTCGGCGTCACTGGCAAATTCAAGGAAGGTCGCTGCGCCACCGACCGTGCACTCGGGAATGAAGTCCTCCTTCTTGAAGCCGAAGACGTCCATGGTCATCTGGCAGGCGATCAAGTTGACACCAGCGTCAATACACATCTGGCGGAGCTCCAAGAGTGAGGGGACGCCCTTCTGTTTGAATGTCTCCTGCATGAGTGAGGTCGCCAGAAGCGAGAAGCCGGGGAGTGCCTCCACGATGGCTGGGATAGGCCAGGAGATCTGGCGGAACCCCGGGGGACCGAAGGGCATTTTGAGCGGCATGGCTGGGTTTCCCAGCGGGCTCACCTTGGGATCGTAGTTCCGCAGCAAGAGCGGTAGCCCATAGAAGGTAAAGAAGATGCCGACCTCCCAGCCCATGGCCGCGGCTGTCGAGCCGAGGATGAAGGGAGGATAGGCAAAGTCGAGCGTCCCTTTGCTGGCAATGATGGCCAGTCGCTTGGGTGCGTCAGGATCGCGTCGGGCCATGGCCTCCTCCTCTCGAATTCAGCGCACGCGACGGAAGAAAAAGACGTACTTCCCGTCCTCCTCGTGGGCATCGATCAGCTCGTTGCCGGTCTGGCGTGCCCAGGCCTCCATATCGGCCGGTGCTCCCGGATCGGTGGCGATGACCTTGAGCACCTGCCCGATGCCAATTTCCTTAATGGCCTTTGAGGTGCGAATGACCGGCAGTGGGCACAGCAAGCCGCTGCAGTCCAGAACGCGGTCCGGCTGCAAGACCTCCGTCATGCCGTCGCCTCCTCTACTGATGCACCCTACTCGGGTACAGTACCCCTGGCCTGGCAAACACCAACACACAAGAGGAATCACCCTCACTATAGCAGCCCTCTTGTGATCAGTCAACTATCCGGCTCGTTCCAGCGGCCGCTGGAGCCTGAGGCCCGAGAAGCTGTGGAGCAGCGGGAAACCTCCCGTTCTGCGTGTCAATACAGTGGAGAGAGCGGGTCCCCTTGCGAGCGCAGTCTGTACTTAGGCCGAGTCTTGAATGCCACGAGATGGCATCTTGAGTCCGTTTGGGGAGCTTCTGGGTGCCCTGCCACCAACTCGGCGCCGAAGCAATGTAGAGCGCCTTTGCGCTGGTTCGCGTGTGCTGCCCTTGAGTACAGCGGACTGCTCGCTCACCATTCTGTGCCACATCCTTAGCCTGTGAACAAAGCACCACATTCTCGCTATGCTTCGTTCGGACCCCCAACCTGTGTTTCGCTTTGAAGAGCGGTCGGTGTCGCCACCAGAAAGGGAAGGCCTCTGAGTGCTCGAGCCGGTGCGGGGTTCCCTGTGACAAGTCTTTCTCCTGCTATCGTTGTCTCGGTGAATGCATGCAGGATCGGAGGTGAGGGAGTTCGATGGAACCGAACGAAGTCAGCCGGATCACAGAACGAGTATTAGCACGCCTGGATCTCTTGAATAGTGCGCGGGAGCGTGCACTCGCCGAGACGCGACAGATTACCCGTCTGAGCGCCAACGCGGTGCGGGCGGTGCACCGCGGTGAGTTCGACCAGGCTGAGGCGTTGCTGGAAGAGGCTCGCCGCATCAAGGATGCTTTGACAGCCCACCTCGTTGATTACCCATCTATCTACTGGTCTGGCTACGTCCAGGATGCTCACAAAGAGTTTGCCGAAGCCAGCCTGACCTTGGCCCTGGTGGCAGGCCAGCCCCTCCCAGGCCCTGAAACCCTGCAGGTCGAAGATGCGGTTTACCTGAACGCCCTCGGTGAAGCCTGCGGCGAGCTTCGACGCCACATCCTGGATGTGATCCGAGCTGGTGACCTTGCACGAGCCGAGGCGGTACTTCAGGTTATGGACGAGATTTACGGCGTCCTCGTGCAAGTCGACTATCCAGATGCGGTGACCAATGGCCTCCGTCGAACCACCGATATGGTCCGCGGTGTCCTCGAGCGAACCCGGGGAGATCTGACACTGGCCGTGGAACACCAGAAACTCAGTGATGCGCTGGCCCGCGCTCGCCGCGCAGTAGCACTCAGCGAGGCGGGCCAGTCAGAGTAGACCAGAAGCGAGTTTCAGGCGACCCCGCGCAGGAGCTTCTCGCACTCTTCCTTGTGGCGCGTCTCATCGGAGATGATTTCCTGGAGATCGTTGGCCAGACCGTAATCGCCAAACTCTTCAGCCTGCTTCATCCGCTGGACGTAATTGGCAATGGTCCGCTCCTCAGCCTCAAGTACGCGCTCAATCATCTCGCGGTTGGAGCTCGCCTTGGGTACCGGCAGTGGTTCATCAACCGGTTCGCCGCCGAGCGCAGTGATCTTGTTCGCCAGGAAAAGCGCGTGCCGCAGCTCATCCTGGATCTCTTTTTGGAAGAACTCAGCCAGCTCGATGCGATCGACGCCGGTCGCCGCAGCAGCATAATGGACATACATAATGATCGCTTGGAATTCCCCGGCGAGATCCTGGTTGAGCCCATCGATGAGCGTCTTCTTGTCCATGACTCCCTCCTTCCCTGTGGCTGTTACCGGAAGTATATCGCGCGATGGTCTTCAGCTCGCCGGGGCCGTCTCCCGTTCTGGTTGCCAGCGGAGATCAAGTTCCCGGTTGGCCCGCACCTCATCGAGTCGCTTGTAGAACGTCTGGTGCGGAGCTTGCCGCACGAACTCCGGATCGCGCTCCACTTCCTCAGCAATCTGCCGGAGGGCAGCCACGAAGCGATCGAGCGTTTCCAGACTCTCCGTTTCCGTCGGCTCGATCATCAGGGCTTCTGGCACGATCAAGGGAAATGCGACCGTCGGCGGATGCAGCCCGAAGTCGAGCAGACGCTTGGCGATGTCCATGGCGCGCACACCATGTCGCTTCTGCCGAATGGCTGACAGCACAAACTCGTGCATACACGTCCGGTCGTAAGGTACTTCGTAGACGTCGCGGAGCCGTGCGAGGAGATAGTTTGCTGCTAGCACTGCATCCTCGCTGACGCGGCGCAGCCCTTCTGCCCCGTGCATCCGGATGTAGGCGTACGCACGGATGTGCATCCCCACGTTACCGTGGAACGAATGGATCTTGCCGATCGACCGCTCGGGCCAGTGCCAGGTGTACTCCGGGTCTTCGCCCGGCCGCCGGACGACGATCGGCCCCGGGAGGAACTCGGCAAGGTGCGCCTTGACACCAACTGGCCCACTGCCTGGGCCACCCCCACCGTGTGGTGTCGAGAAGGTCTTGTGGAGGTTGAAGTGCATGATGTCGACACCGAAGTCGCCAGGGCGAGCGATTCCTAGGAGGGCGTTAAAGTTCGCGCCATCGTTGTAAACAAGTCCTCCGACGCTGTGAATGAGTTCCACAATCTCCGTGATGTTCTCGTCCCACAGACCGAGTGTGTTCGGATTGGTGATCATGATCGCTGCAGTGTCGGGGCCGACCAGCCGGCGGAGTTGGTCGATGTCGACATTCCCACGCGCATCGGACTTGACTTCGACCACACGGAAGCCGGCCATGGCTGCAGTGGCTGGGTTCGTCCCATGCGCCGAGTCCGGGATGATAACGGTCCGGCGCTGGTGCTCGCCACGTGCGTCGAAGTACGCACGAGCGATCAGAATTCCAGTGAGCTCGCCGTGGGCGCCGGCCGCGGGTTGCAGTGATATGGCATCAAAGCCAGCAATCTCGGCTAAGAACTGCTGCAGCTCATACATCAGCTTCATGATGCCTTGGACGGTTCGTGGATCCTGAAGCGGGTGGAGATGAGCAAAGCCGGGAAAGCGTGCCACAACCTCATTGATCTTTGGGTTGTATTTCATGGTGCAGGAGCCGAGCGGGTAGAAGTCAATATCGACCGCGTGGTTCAGCTGGGAGAGGCGCGTAAAGTGCCGGACGACGTCGATTTCACTCACCTCGGGGAGGGGTAATTCCGATCGCAGATGCTCCTCAGGAAGCGGCGATTCCGGAACGTCGAGTTCGGGCACTGATGTGCCAGACCGTCCTGGTTTCGAAAGCTCGAAAATCAGCGGTTCCACGCGCATCGTTCACCCTCCCACGCGAGATCCCAGCCTCGGCGGTAGCCTAGCACGCATCACGCCGTTCAGCAATCGGGAACGGACCGCTCCTGTCCCCGTCAAGCTCTGCCGGGCCAGTCGCAGCCGCCGGGCTGACGATGATCGAGAAGGGAAACACCTCCGAGAGAGCTGACGTGCGGTGAGGTGCACGATTCGTCGTGCGGCAATCGGTGAGACGACGGGGGTACCCTCCGCCAGGCAGTTTGGCGACTGATATGCCTGCCGGGTCTTCAACAAGGAGCGAAGAAGTGTGGTCGGTTCGACAGGCGGAAGAGCGGGGTCGAGTCACCCTGTCCGCGTGGCTGTCTTCTCATGACCGACTATCTGGTCTCCCACGTCGGGAGTCGCTCATGAGGGCGGAGAGGAGCTCGGCGGCGTTATACACGATGGGGAACGAGATCCCGGTCGCGCTCAGCACCGGAGAGAGCCGCTGCTCCGTTCCGTTGCCCCGCTGCCGCACCGGGTTGAGGGGGACACGGCTCCATGAGTGATGGTGAGCGCTGTTCTTTGCAGAAGGCAGACCAGAGCAGGTTGCGGGGAATGCGGACCACATTGGCGATGTGATCCCGCAGGAGGCGGGATGAGTCTTGCCAGCAGGTCTCTGCGCGTACTGATTGTTGCCGTATCGCAGGGCTGAGTCGTCTCTCCTGGAGACGATCCGGCACAAAGCGGCCTGCAAGAGATCCGATCCGACATGACTGTGCAACCGTTCGCACTGGTCGAACGTTCAAGATATTAAAAGGGGACAGGTTGCCTGCATGCGGCGTGTCTCGTGCGCGAACCGCGGGCGTGCAGGGATCTACCCGTCTGGTCCATCCGGCTGACTGGGAGGTGCTCTAATGCCGCTCGCCCTGCCGTCGAGGTCGCGCCGCTGGGTTCGTTGGCTCACTGTCCTGTTCGCTCTCACAACCACACTCGCCGTCGTTTTGCCGCAAGCTGCTGCACAGTGGGTCGGTGAAGGACACCGCATGCCGAGCGTCCCGCCGCAATCGGCGATTGACCCAGCCGAGCCGCGGTCCGGCTGCCGTTACTTCCCAGAGACGCGGCACAACCTCTGTCCACCATTCCTGCAATACTGGGATCGCTTTGGTGGCCTCTTAATGTTCGGATACCCCCTGACCGAAGCCTATTTCGCGCCGGAGTTGGGCGACGCGACACACAACGGTGTGACGACACAGTGGTTTGAGCGCGCTCGCTTGGAACACCATCCGGGTGACATTCCAGAGCGACTGGACGTGCTGCAGGGACACATTGCACGGGAGATCCTGGCTATGCTAACGAGCGGCGTCCGACCACCTGATGGAGCTGGGAGCGGCTGGGTCGGTGCCGGACACCGTATGCCGAGTGTCCCGCCGCAATCGGCGATTGACCCAAGCGAGCCGCGCTCCGGCTGTCGCTACTTCCCGGAGACACGGCACAACCTTTGCCCGCCGTTCCTCCAATACTGGGAGAACTATGGTGGCTTGCTCATGTTTGGCTATCCGTTGACCGAACAGTATTTCGCTGCTGAACTTGGTGATGCGACACACAACGGAGTAACAACGCAGTGGTTCGAGCGCGTGCGCCTGGAGCACCATCCGGGTGATATTCCAGAGCGGCTGGACGTCCTCCAAGGGCATATCGCGCGCGAGATCCTTGCCATGCTGACGGCTGGTGGTGGATCTCGCCCTACTCCAACTCCGACACCTGGGCTGGCCCGACGCGAGGTGAGCGCGGAGGTCGACGGGCCGAGCGTGCGTGTGCTGGGTGAGGCGGTTCCGCCGCTGGCCGCTGATGAGTTCGTTGTACGCGGGACGCTGCGCAATGAGGCCGGGGCCGGGGTCAGTGGCAGCGTCTACCTCTGCCAAGTGGCGATCTCGACCGGCGACCAAGTTGACGGCTTGACAGGTGATCCGCGCTGTACTGGTGCGATCAATGCTGACGGGAGTGGGCAGTTCCGCTCTAATCCCTTGCGATTCCGCGATCTCGTTGGCTCAGACGGCGGCGCAGTGGGGCTCCGACCGTGCGCCGAGACCGACGGCAGGCCTGGTCGCTCGGCTGACGATAGCTGCGCTGCGACGACGCTGTGGGTGACCTTCGTCCGGTTCGTCGATTTCACAGTCGATCGGTCGGACGTCGTCAATGGTGGTGGAACGAACGAGCCGGCATTTTTGTTCGTAATCCCGCTGCCGTGTGGAGCAATACCTTTCCAAACGTATAACGGCTATAACACTGACTGTCCCGGGGCTACAACTACCCCCGATATCCGCACAACGCTGCAGCTCCAAGTCACACTACCTGCCGGGGCTCCGGCTGCGCAGCTCCGTGTCCTCTACGAGATCAACGATCCGCCGGACCCGTGGGCTGGCAGCCCGCCCTGGCTCCCATCCGCCTCTTGGAGTCCGTGTTCCGAGCCCCCTGGTGCGGCCTCCCGACCTTGGCGGGATGAGTCGACGATTGATGTTGTCGCCGACACGGTGACTGTGTCGAGCGGGGCGGTCTTCTCAGTGGATCGGAGTGCTTGGATCTGTGGTCCGGGCGGTGCTTCCGCTCCAGTCAGCTTTAGCCTTTTCTGGGACGTGAACGGCAACGGTCGGCTTGACACCGGTATTGACCAACAGATGGGATTTACGTGGCCTGTTCTTGTGTGGTGACCGCTGACACCTGCGTTCGCCCTTACCCTGCCTAATGTGCGGGCGTGAGGCGGTCGTTGGCGGTCGTCGACTTGGGGAGTAACACCAACCCGGCTTGCCGCGCCGTAAGCATCACATCTCGGTCTATCCGTTCGCTTCCCGCTTGTTCTCCGGGACAGGCGGGCGCACCCTCCTGTTGTGCAGTGAGATCCGCCGCTCTGAGCGGCACAAGCGTGGTGCTGCGTTCTCGGGGGGTCAGTAAGGTGATGGTAGAATCAGCTTGATGTATCGGGCGCAGTGTGGAGTGAGGCAGTGGCGGGCGAGCGCTCGATCTACGGTGGCCAGGCAGTCCTTGAAGGCGTGATGATGCGCGGCGTCCGCCATATGGCGACCGCGGTGCGCCTGCCGGACGGACGGATCGCGGTCTGGGAGCAGTCACTCGATCCCCGGCGCTGGGCAGCACGTCTCCGCGGCGTGCCATTTGTCCGAGGTGTCTTCGCGCTCTGGGATACGCTTGTCCTTGGCATCCGCGCGCTCGTCTTCTCTGCACAGGTGGCTGTCCGGTATGATCCGGAGCTCAGCGTCGAGGAGCAACGTTCCAGTTCCGGATCGTTCCGCGGATTCCTCTGGGGCACAGTCGCTCTGTCGCTTACGCTCTCAGTTGGACTTTTCTTCCTGCTACCGCTTGGCATCGCGAGCCTGCTCGACCGGTGGATTAGCACCACTTGGGCCATTCACGCGGTCGAGGGTACGATGCGCCTTGGCATTCTGCTCGGATATCTTGCCCTGATCGGTCGTACGTCGGACATTGCCCGCGTCTTCGGCTATCACGGTGCCGAACACAAGACGATTCATGCCTGGGAGCAAGGGTTCCCGATCACCGTGGAGGGGGCACGCCCCCAGAGCGTGCTGCACCCGCGCTGTGGGACGGGGTTTCTCTTGGTCGTCGTCGCACTCTCGGTCGTTATCTTCGCTTTTCTCGGCTGGCCCTCGCTCGTCTGGCGTCTCGTCTCGCGTGTTGCCTTGATCCCGGTCATCGCGGCCCTTGCCTATGAGCTCATCAGGCTCGGTGCGCGCTGGTTTCATCTCCCTGCGGTGCGTCTCTTGCTTTGGCCCAGCTTGGCACTGCAGCGGCTGACCACACGCGAGCCGGACGACGCCATGTTGGAGACAGCCGTGGTGGCGCTGCATCGCGTTCTCGTAGCGGAAGGGCATAACGTCGTGGCGCCTGAGCTCCGCACGACGATTGTGGATGTGGATGACACTGGAGAGGAACGCATCGCTGTTGTCACCCTCGGGAAAGAGGGAGGGGAATGAGCGGAGGGACGAAGCTTTGGGGTGGGCGCTTCCAGAAGCCGACCCATGAGCTGGTCGACCAGCTGAACGCGTCGCTTCCCTTCGATCGTCGCTTAGCAAGGCACGATATCCTCGGATCGCTCGCCCACGTGACGATGCTGGCGCGGCAAGGGATTGTGCCCCTGGAGGATGCGCGGGCGATTGCGCGGGGCCTCCGCGCAATCCTCCAGGAGATCCAAGAGGAACGCTTTGAGTTCCGCCTGGCCGACGAAGACATCCATCTCAGCGTCGAGCGCCGACTGCGCGAGCTCATCGGCGCGGCGGCTGGGCGTCTCCATACGGCCCGCAGTCGCAATGATCAGGTAGCGCTTGATTTCCGGCTCTGGATGCGTGAGGCCATCCTCGAGGTCGGCGAGGGGATTGTCGAGACCGGTCGAGCCCTGCTCGACCTGGCTAACGAACACTGCGACGTCGTGCTTCCAGGATATACGCACCTCCAGCGTGCCCAGCCGCTTCTCCTCGCTCATCACCTGCACGCCTACGTCGCGATGCTGGCGCGCGACCTGGCTCGGTTGCAGGAGCTCTACCGGCGTGTCAACCGCTCACCCCTTGGCTCGGGAGCGCTGGCCGGTGTCCCGTACCCGATCGACCGTGCGTTCGTGGCTGAGCTCTTGGCGATGGACGGTATCCTCGAGAACAGCATTGATGCCGTTTCTGACCGGGACTTCGCGCTCGAGTTCCTCGCTGATCTAGCCATTCTTATGGCGCACCTCTCGCGGCTCGCTGAGGAGCTGGTGCTCTGGTCAAGCAGCGAGTTCGGCTTTATCGAGTTCGACGACGCGTTCGCAACCGGCTCATCGATCATGCCGCAGAAGAAGAATCCAGATGTAGCAGAGCTCTTGCGCGGCAAGAGTGGTCGTGTCTTCGGGCATCTCATCGGCCTTCTCACAGTCGTGAAAGGCTTGCCCCTCGCCTACAACAAGGATCTCCAAGAGGACAAAGAAGGTGTCTTTGACGCTTTGGACACGGTCGCCCTGCTCCTCCGCGTGCTCCCGCCGATGCTCCGCACGCTCCGCATCGACCGCGAGCGAATGCACACTGCGGCAGAGCAAGGGTTCACGTTGGCGACAGATGTCGCCGACGCGCTCGTGCGCGCCGGTGTGCCGTTCCGTGAAGCTCACGAGGCGGTCGGTCGACTGGTCGCTTACTGCATTGCAGAAGGTAAGACGTTTGGTGAGCTGGCCGCCGACGAGCTCGCCCGCTTCCACCCACGCCTCGCCGAGGTTGTCTTCCCCCGCACGGTCTGGGATGCCGTCCGAGCGCGAGAGCATCCAGGAGGGACAGGACCAGAGCATGTTGCCAGGGCACTAGAAGCGAGTCGCAGCGAACTCGAGCGCACAGCTGGGTGGCTCCAGCAGGAGCGGCAGCGGATTGATAAGGCGTTCGCGCGTTTGCTGAGCGAGGAATTCCCATGACCAGCGTTGAGCCAGATGCCCGGCCCTCCTCAGAATCGCACGCGATAGACGTCGAGCCAGTGCGTACACCGGAAGAACTCGAGCTGGTGTACGAGATTCGGCGGGAGGTGTTCGACCAAGAGCAACACCTGACGACCTGGGTACGAGACTTCCCGGAAGACGAGCACAGTCTGAACGTGCTTGCCTGGATGGACGGCCAGGCGGTCGGCACCGGGCGGGTATCACTCTGGGGTGACGAAGCGCAGATCGCCTGGGTCGCGGTGCGTAAGCCCTATCGTGGTCAGGGCGTCGGGCGCGCAGTAATGCACTATCTCATTCGGTGGGCGCGCGAGCATGGAGCGCGTATCGTCACCCTCAACGCACAGACACACGCGCTCGGTTTCTATCAGAAACTTGGTTTCCGCCCAATCGGACGACCCTTCTACATGGCGCATATCGAGCATCAGCTTATGGAACTGGAGCTCCGGCCACGGGAGGCAGAAGGAGGCGTGGCATGACAACGGCACGACAACCGATTCTCCTCCAGAAGAAGCCCGACTGGTTCCGGGTGCGTCGCGAGCACGGGCCGAACTACGTAGAACTGCGCCGTCTTGTCCTCCAGGAGGGGCTCCATACCGTTTGCCAGGAGGCGCGGTGCCCGAACATCTATGAGTGCTGGAATCAGCGGACCGCCACATTCATGATCTTGGGCGACCGCTGCACGCGAGCTTGTCGCTTCTGTAATGTCCGCTGGGGGCGCACAGGTACGGTCGACTGGGACGAACCGCGTCGAGTGGCCGAAGCAGTCGAACGACTTGGGTTGGACTTCGCTGTGATCACCTCTGTCAACCGGGATGATCTCCCGGACGGGGGAGCAGCGATCTTCGCCGCGACAGTCCGAGAGATCCGTGCGCGTATTCCGTCCTGTGGGATTGAGGTCCTGATTCCGGATTTTCAGGGGAACTGGGAGGCACTCCGTACGGTGGTCGAGGCACGACCGGAAGTGATCGCGCACAACGTGGAGACGGTTCCACGCCTCTTCCGGCGTATCCAGCCGTGGGACGACTACGGCCGTAGCCTCGAACTCTTTCGGCAGATCCAGGCGATGGATCCGGACATTGCGTTGAAATCGGGCGTGATCGTAGGGATGGGGGAAACCTGGGACGAGCTTGTCTCCGTTATGCAGGACTTGCGCGAGGTTGGTGTCGAGATCCTGACCATCGGCCAGTATCTCCCGCCAACGCCACGTCACTACCCACTGCATCGCTATTACACGCTCGAGGAGTTTGAGGAGCTGCGCCGCATCGGTGAGGAAGAACTGGGTTATGTCTACGTCGAGGCCGGCCCGCTCGTTCGTTCGTCCTATCATGCAAAAGAGCAGTACGAGCGGTACCGAGCACGCCGGCTTCAGCAGGGGGTGAGGGACAGTGCCGAGTGAGCCAGTGATTGCGCTGCGCCTCGGGCAAGTCGACTACCGCGCCGCGTGGGAACTCCAACGGTCGCTCGCTGCAGCTCGTCGGCTCGATGAAATACCCGATGTTGTGCTCGTGCTCGAGCACCCGCCAACGTTCACGACGGGGCGGCGCGGCGGTACCCATCACCTCCGGATCCCGCTCGACTGGCTTGCGGCGCGCGGTATTCCGTACTATGTGACTGACCGCGGTGGGGACGTGACATACCATGGACCGGGGCAGCTCGTCGCCTATGTCATCCTTCGCCTGGGCGAGGGACAACGCCGGGTGCGCCGCTTCGTGGAGCAACTGGAGGGAACGATCCTCGACGTGCTGGCGACTTACGGGATCCAGGGAGTACTCGACCCGGCGCATCCGGGTGTCTGGGTTGGTCACGAGAAGGTTGCTGCCATCGGGATCGCGATCCATCACGGCGTCACCTATCACGGGTTCGCCTTAAACGTCACGACCGACCTCGAACCATTCGGGTGGATCGTGCCTTGTGGGATTCCCGACCGAGGGGTGACTTCGCTGACGCGACTTCTTGGGTACCGGGTCGAACTCGACGAGGTTCTCCACCACTGGTTGGCCGCCTTTGCGCGCCGTTTCCAGCGCGAGGTCTGGCTAGATCCAGAGCCGGTCGACTCGCTCGCGGCGGTACGCCCCCGGCTCATGTGCCGACGGGGGGTAACAGTCCAATCATGAGCGACTGCTCGATGATGTCGCGGCGAGCGAGAGCTTCGGCCGCTGCGATAGACCAGCGCAGCGGATGGTCGGGGTAGAGCTTCTCCAGCATCTCGCGGACTTGTCGCATCAAGTCGAGCGTCTTGTTAAAGGTCAGCACGAGATCGCCCTCGCTTAGCTCAATCAGCTCGATAAGTTCCGCCATCGTGGCGCCGTTGCACCACGCGCGCATTGCGCCGTAGAACCCTTCGTGATGGCCGGTCGAGAGCGCAAGACCATTGCGCCGCTCGATCTCGAAGACCTCCTGCTCCAAACTCTCCAGGCGGCGCCGTAGGAGCACAAGCTTCGTGGGTAGCGTGAAGTGATTGGCGAAGCGTGCCTCTCGGTCGAAGGCGAACCAGGAGAAGACCTCAGCGACATCCGGAGGGTCGAGCCCCTTGAAGAAGTCTCGGTCGATCATCTCACAGATAATCAGTCCGTTGGTGTCAAAGATGTCCGCCAAAGTATCAGCCTTATTGGTCGGATACCCTCGGTGCAAATAGCCGAAATACTCGAGCACATTCCGGATACCACGCAGGAGCTCGCGGATACGCCGCTCCTCGGCAGCGATCTCGCGTCCCAGTTGGGTTTCTCGTTCCGCGCGCTCCTGCTCGAGCCGGGCAATGCGTTGGAGGTTGCGCTGATGTTCCTTGCGCCGGTGGCAAGCGTGGCAAGGATGCTGGAAGCGCTGCTGGGTCAACTCGTGGACCGCTTGGCGGACAGCGCTGAGCCGTTCTTCAAGCCGACGCCGCTCTGGTGCCATCCGCTCCTCGAGCTGGCGACGGTACTCGGCGAGCATGGCGTCGAGATTGGGTAGCTCTCGTTGGTCAACGGCGTGCCAAATCGCTGCGAGCGCTTCATCGCTCACAATTCCACGCACATCGCTGACTGGCTCGGACAGCTGGGCGAGCGCCTCCGGTACTGGTACCGGTTCGACATCGTGCGGGACATAGTCGATCTGCCGATATTCGGTCAGGAGCTCGGCCGCACCCTCGCGTGTGAGGACGAGCGCGATCCCCCCGTAGGGGAGCCGGTTCAGGAACAGCACCCAGCCCCGCTCGCGGGTATGCAACGGTGTCCCCGGAGCCATTTCGCGGATCAAGCGCCGAAGTACGGGGCGAGCAGGAACCGCCCAGGGGCGATCGTCGAGGTCGGCCACCAGTTGCGCCAGATCGTGCTCAAGATGCCGTTCCTGGCTCTTGGCGTGGTTGAGCTGGGCGACGACGTTGCGATAGTCATACAGGAGTTCGTCTCCATCGAGGCCAATGAGGCATCCGCGCGGAATCGCCTCGATTTCTCGACCGATTTCCAGGATTTCTTCTTCAAGCATGCGGACGCGCTGCGCCGCCTGGTACTGCGCAAGACTCTCCTGGAAGAGCTGGCGTACGCGGTCGCCGCGGGGTGGATCCCAGAGGTTGAGTACCGTGTTGTAACGAATGGTGAACGCGGAACGAACCGGCTCGAGCTCCCCAGTCGCGACTGCCAGTACTTCCTTGAAGGTGATCCAGGGGCTGTAAGGGACGACGATATTGCCGCGTTCGTCGATACCGCGGCGACCAGCCCGGCCAGCCATCTGCTGGAACTCGTTGGGGGTCAAGAGACGCCGTCGGCGGCCGTCCCATTTGGTCATGCGGCCGATAACGACGGTCCGTGCCGGCATGTTGACTCCGAGTGCCAGCGTTTCGGTCGCGAAGACGACCTTCATTAACCCTTCAGTGAAGAGCACCTCCACCAGTTGCTTCAGCACCGGGAGTAACCCGGCATGGTGGAAGCCGATCCCTTTGTTCGCGAGCTGGACGATTGTCTGTACTTGCCCAAGTTCGCGGTCTTCCGGACGGAGACTGGCCAGAAAAGACTCGACGACCTGGGCGATCCGTTGTCGTGTCGCACGATCCCGCACGAGGTTCACGCGCATCATCGCCAGGCGCGTCGCGTAATCCTCACAGTCCCGGCGGTTAAACAGGAAGTAAATGGCCGGCAGCATGTCCTCAGCTGCAAGGGCTTGGATAATCTCCCAGGGCGGTGGCTCGGCCTCTTCAGCCTCACGCCGACGCTCAGCAGTGAGGCCGCCACGACTCATGAGCGCACGGATCTCTCCGCCGACGTTTGAGTAGTCTGCGACTTGCCGGCCGTGGTGATCGATGACGAGGCGTAGCTTCTTATCGTAGAAGTACCAGAGGGCGAGCGGCACCGCTCGCTCCGTGTGGACAATCAGTTCGATTGGCCGATGCGTGCGGCTGATCCAGTCGGCGATCTCTTGGGCATTGGAAACGGTCGCCGAAAGGCAAATCAGTTGGATGTGCTCAGGGCAGAGGATGATTGATTCTTCCCAGGTCGTACCGCGCTCGGGATCGGCGAGATAGTGAATTTCGTCGAAGATGACACACTCGACGCTATCCAGCTCCCACGGAGTCTGGAGCAGCATGTTGCGCAGGACCTCAGTGGTCATGACCAGGATCGGCGCACGCGGGTTCTCAGTCACGTCGCCGGTCAAAAGACCGACGTTCTCACCGTAGATTGCTCGGAGATCGCGGAACTTCTGGTTGCTCAGTGCCTTGATCGGCGTTGTGTACATCACCCGCGCACCGCGCCGGAACGTCTCATAGACCCCGAACTCCGCAACGACGGTCTTTCCAGTCCCGGTCGGTGCGGCAACCATGACTGATCGCCCCTCCAGAAAAGCGAGCATCGCCTGCAGCTGGAAGGGATCGAATTGAAACGGATAGAACGTCGAGAACTGTTCGATGCTCTCAGGCAGTGAAACGGTTTCTGCCATCGTCACGATCCGAGAACCGGATGTTGGACGGTTCCACATCTGCATCAGTATATCAGGCTCTCCACTCTGGTCGGTCGCAGCAGCACGCGCATTGCGCGGTCGGTAGAATCGCGCGGGGGGCTGTGTGCGCGTTGGACTCTTAGCTTCGTTGCTAAGTCGCCAAGCGACCTACCGGCGTGCCGGCGTCAGCCGGTACATCGAGGCGTTGCTTCAGTATCTCCCAGGCGTCGCACCCGATCTCGAAATTATCGCCTACACCTCGCGCACGGTCTGGCGGGCTGCGCGTGCGGAGTTCCCGCCTGCCGTCGCCTGGCGTGTCACACGCTGGCCGACCGAGCGGCCATCTGTCCGTATCGCCTGGGAACAGCTGGTCGCACCGTGGGCGACGCGCGACTGTGCCGTGATCCACGGCCCTGTGAATGTGTTGCCACTGGCGCTTGCGCGACCAGGTGTGGTGACGGTGCATGATCTTGCCTTCGTTCATTTTCCGGAGCACTATCCGGCCGCTAAGCGCTGGTATCTCCGCCTGCTGACAGGGCTCAGTGTCCGACGCGCCCGGCGCGTGATCGCCGTCTCGGAGACGACGCGGCGTGATGTCGTACGGACGTACGGGATTGCACCGGAACGGATATCGACGATCCCAAATGGCATCGACGCGGACTGGCGGCGCGTCGACGATGTGGAACTCGAGCGCTGGCGCCGCCAGCAGGGGTTACCGGAGCGATTCCTTCTGTTCGTCGGGACGGTGCAGCCGCGCAAGAACCTGACGACGCTCCTGGAGGCATTCGCACGGCTCGGACCGGAGTTCCCTTGGCCGCTGTTCGTCGTTGGCGCAGCCGGCTGGCTGGACAGCCCGATCTATCGGCGCGTCGAAGATCTCGGACTTGCCCGACGTGTCCGGTTCACCGGCTACGTGCCACCGGAGGAACTCCGCTATTGGTACAGCGCGGCGACGATCTTCATTTATCCATCGCTCTATGAGGGGTTCGGCCTGCCGCTGCTCGAGGCGATGGCGTGTGAGACACCAGTCATCACGTCGAACTGTTCGGCACTTCCCGAAGTCGCTGGTGATGCGGCAGTTCTGGTCGAGCCGACTGATCCCCTGGCCATCGCAGCGGCGATCCAATCGCTCGTGATGGATGAAGAGCGTCGCCGAATGCTTGCGCAGGCGGGGCGGGAGCGCGCACGGCAGTTCACGTGGGAGCGAACAGCACGGGAGACTTCCGCAGTCTACCGTACCCTCGGTGAACAGCGGTCGGGAGAGCGAGGAGGAGAAGCTGTATGACAAGTGGTGGTGGCCGCTCGCTGCGGGAGGTCGGAGAGGAGACGCTGATCGAACAGATTGCCCGGCTCGTGGGTGACCAATTTTCGCGGGTACGGATCGGGATTGGTGACGACGCTGCAGTCTGGCAGCCACGCCCCGGTCACGAACTGGTGATAACCACAGACACGCTGATCGAGCGCGTCCACTTTCGGCTGGAATGGACAGACTGGGCCGCGCTCGGCCACAAGGCACTGGCAGTCAACCTGAGTGATATCGCGGCGATGGGAGCGCAACCACGTCTGGCAGTGGTGGATCTCGCGCTCCGTGGGATCGAACGGGACCGCGATGTGTTCGACTTCTATCGCGGCGCTCGTGAACTTGCTCGTCGGTTTGGTGTGGTGATTGTGGGTGGTGATACGACGCGGTCGCCGCTTGGCGTTGCGATCTCGGTCACGTTGATTGGGGAAGCACCCCGTGACGGTCGGCCGCTCTTGCGGCGCGATGCAGCGCGTCCCGGCGATCTCATTGGAGTCACCGGGCCGCTCGGTCTGGCGGCTGCTGGACTTAGGGTCCTCGAACGGGGGCTCAAGACCCTCGATGGGAACCCGATCATGCAGGAACGTTACCACCGTCCACAGCCGCGGGTGCGTGAAGGACTGCTCCTGCGGCGTTGTGGCGTTCGTGCGGCGATGGACATTAGCGATGGTCTCTTGGGAGACTTGCAGAAACTCTGCCGGGCGAGCGGAGTCTCGGCCATCGTCGATCTCCTGCGTGTGCCGGTGCCGCACGCGGTGAAATGGGCCTTCCCGGATTGGGAAGATGTGGCGCTCCGCGGTGGTGACGACTACGAGTTGCTCTTTAGCGCGCCACCAACGGTCTTCGCGCGAGTGACCCGCACTTTCACCCGGATCGGCTTGTTGCCGCCCCGCGTTATCGGCGAGCTCGTCGAGGCTGGAGCTGCCGGGCCAACCGTCCAGCTGCGTGACGCAGCCGGGCGTCTTCGCCCGGCCGATGCGCGTGGCTTTGATCATTTCCGAGCATCCTGATCGCAGCGCGTGTTAGCATGCGGTCGGGCCGCTGCTGAGAAAGGAGGGAGCCGGGTGAACGCGGCGCAGCTGGAGCTCTGTTTCCTGTCCGCCACTGAGCTCTTGGAGCAGTATCGTCGGCGTGCGCTATCGCCAGTCGAGGTCGTCGATGCAGTGCTCGAGCAAATCGAGCGGCTCGATCCCGTGGTGCGGGCGTTTCTCACGGTCACAGCGGAGCAGGCACGACGGCAGGCGATCGAGGCGGAGTACGCGTATGCGCATGGCGAGCGGAGAGTTCTGCTTGGGGTACCGGTCTCCATCAAGGACGTGACCCCAGTGGCCGGGGTCCGTTGGACCAGCGGCTCCTTGCTCTGGAAAGACCGCGTCGCCGAGGAAGACGCTCCGATTGTCGAGCGGCTGCGCGCTGCGGGAGCGATTTTGCTTGGCAAAACGAATACGCCGGAACTGGGGTGGAAAGGCGATTCGGGCAATCGGCTGATCGGTCCGACCCGGAATCCGTGGCAGCTCGAGCGCACCGCTGGGGGTTCCAGCGGTGGGGCGGCAGCGGCCGTTGCAGCCGGTATGGGGCCGCTTGCTCAGGGAACGGATGGGGCGGGCTCAATTCGTATCCCGGCCTCGTTCTGCGGCATTGTGGGGTTTAAACCGTCGTTTGGGTTGGTGCCATACTATCCGCCGAGTGCAGTGGAGCTCCTCGCCCATGTTGGGCCAATGACGCGAACTGTTGCAGATGCAGCACTGATGCTCGCGGTCATGGCCGGGCCTGATCCACGCGATCGGCACTCCTTGCCGGCGAGCGGGGTTGACTTTACCGCGCTGGACGGCCAACTGCAGGGGAAGCGTGTCGGCTGGCTCCGGCGCGTCGGCGACGTGCCGGTGGATCGAGAAGTCGAACGAGTGGTACAAGAAGCGGTCGCGGCCTTCACAGAACTTGGCTGTGTTGTAGAGGAACTGGAAGAGCCACTGGAAGATCCGTATCCCATCCTCGATATCCTGTGGTCGGCGGCAATGGCCGCCGTACATCGTGAAGACCTGGAGCAGGTGCGGGAGTTCCTCGATCCTGGCCGGTTGGCGGTTGTCGAGCGTGGACAAACCTGGCGGGGTGTGGACGTTGCCTGGGCGCTGGCTGAGCGGAACCGTTATGCCGAGCGAGTGCGACGCCAGCTCGCAGGGTTCGATCTCGTTGTGAGCCCGACAACACCGATACCTGCCTTTGCGGCGGGAGCGGATCATCCAGGAGCGATCGAGGGGTATCCGACGACGTATTTGAGCTGGACACCGTTCACCTATCCGTTCAATATCACGGGTCAACCGGCGATTAGCGTCCCATGCGGGTTCACGCGTGATGGGCTACCCGTTGGCCTGCAGATCGTTGGCCGCTGGCGCGAGGACCTTCGCGTGCTCCAGGCAGCGGCAGCGTTTGAGCGCGTGCGGCCATGGACACAATGGCGGCCGCCCGTGACGAGTGGAGGAACACGATGAGCGAGCGCATGCCATCTCTCGATTTGGTGAGTCATAGCCCGGACCAGACGCGGCAATTCGCAGCGACGCTCGCTCGTCAGCTGCGGGGTGGTGATGTGCTCCTGCTGCAGGGACCTCTTGGCTCCGGCAAGACCACATTTGTCCAGGGACTTGCACGCGGGCTCGGCGTTCGCGAGTACGTGCAGAGTCCTACCTTCATTCTTGTCATGGAGCATCGTGGGACACTACCCGACGGGACTCCTGTACGGCTCTATCATGTCGACCTCTACCGGCTGGAGGAGCCGAGCGAATTAGCGACGTTTGGGCTGGAGGACTGCCTGAGCGATCCGCACGGCATCGTGGTGATCGAATGGTCGGAGCGGTTGCCCGCAAGTTGGGTCGACGACTATGTGGTCATCCGCTTCGAGCCGCTCGCGGAGACCAAGCGGCGACTCGCCTTCTATCCGTTCGGTGAGCGGGGACGGGCGATTGTTGAGGCGCTCCGAAAGGAGGTCATTGGTGGGACAAAGCGGTCAGCTGCTCCTCGCACTTGAGACCGGTGGGGAGCAGGTGGCGATCGCACTCTATGACGGGAGCGTGATCGGCGAGTTCCTGTACGACGCCGGGAGAGAGCATACCGCGACAGTCCTACCGCGGATCCGAGAGTTCCTGGCGGACAACCGGCGGAGCATCCGCGACGTGGGTGCGGTTGCCGTGACGACAGGGCCAGGAAGCTTCAATGGACTGCGAGTCGGGATGAGCATCGCCAAGGCGCTCTCCTATGCACTCGATGTGCCACTCCTCGGTGTGCTCACGCTGGATGCACTCGCCTACCCTCATACGGCGCTCGGTCGTCCAATCCGCGCATTCGTTTCTGCAGGGCGCGGCCGTGTGGTCTACGCCGACTACCGGCGGCAAGGGGCGGCTTGGGTGCGCGATTCGTACCTGCGGTCAGTGCGGATCGAAGAGCTGGCAGAGGGGTTAATGAGCCAGACTGTCCTGGCTGGGGCACTCCCTGCTGAGCACGAGCAGCAGTTGCGGAAGCACCCAGCGGTCATCTTGCCACCGCCTGGCCTGCGGCAGCTGCGTCCCGCGTGGATTGCCGAGCTGGCCTTTCATCGCTGGCGAGCGGGGGAAGCTGATCCGGTGGCTGCTTTGGAGCCTATCTACGTGCACGGCGGCGGAGCGGAGATGGTCCCTCCGGTACAATTGCCGGTGAGTTACGAGGTCCGGTCCGGTCAGGAGTAAGAGCGTGGGGGAAGCTTCCCAACTACCAAGCGCCGAACCGCAGAGCGAGGTCCGGCGTTATGTGTTGGCACCGATGCGGAGCGACGACGTTCCGGAAGTCGCTCAGTTGGAGCGTCGCTGTTTCACGAACCCGTGGCCGGAGTCGGCATACTATCGCGAGCTCCGCGAGCCGGATCGGAACTACTACATCGTCTTGCGTTGGCAGGCGAGTCCGTCTGAAGTAGAACCCGAGCCGGCTGTGAGCGGTGGAACGCTTGCACGCCTGCTCCGCATGGCTCGGCCGCGTGCGAGCACCCAACCAGTCGTCGGCTTCGCTGGCATGTGGGTGATCTATGGCGAAGCGCACGTCACGACCATTGCAGTGGCGCCGGAGCACCGGCGACTTGGACTGGGTGAGGTGCTCTTTCTCACTTTAATCAGTGAGGCGATTCGTCGCGGTGCCGAATTCGTGACGCTCGAGGTGCGTGTTTCCAACGTGCCGGCCCAGTCGCTCTATGCCAAGTACGGCTTCACGCGCCGCGGTGTCCGGCCACGCTACTATAGCGACAACGCAGAGGACGCGTACATCATGACTTCGCCACCACTGCGGGATCCAAACTATCGGCAGCAACTGCTCCAGCTGCGTGACCAGCTGCTTGCCCGGCTCGCGGCGGAGGGGATCGAAATCCTGGAGGAGGCGGCGTGATTATCCTCGGCATCGAGACATCGTGCGACGAAACTGCGGCAGCAGTCGTACGCGATGGGCGGTTTGTCCTCTCCAACGTGATCCGCTCGCAAGTCGATCTGCATGAGCGCTACGGCGGTGTAGTGCCGGAGCTCGCCTCTCGACGGCATGTGACGACGATCGTGCCGGTCATTGACCTGGCGCTCGAACAGGCTGAGGTAGGTCCCTCGAAGATCGATGCGGTGGCCGTGACCGAGGGACCGGGCCTGGCTGGATCGCTCTTGGTTGGCGTCAATGTGGCTAAGACACTGGCGTTTGTCTGGGAGAAGCCTCTGATCCCGGTCAATCACTTGGAGGGGCATATCTACGCCAACTGGTTGACACTACCCGGACAGGAAGAGGTTCCAGAGCCGTCCTTCCCGCTTGTCTGCCTCATCGTCTCGGGTGGACACACCGAGCTCGTCCTGATGCGCGGGCATGGGGACTATATCCTGCTTGGTCGAACGCTCGACGATGCGGCTGGCGAGGCGTTCGACAAGGCGGCGCGTTTGCTTGGTCTCGGTTTCCCCGGTGGGCCGGCGATCCAGAAGGCGGCGGAGCGAGGACGTCCGGGACGTTTCAGCTTGCCGCGGGCCTGGCTGGGTGACAGCTATGACTTCAGTTTCAGCGGCTTGAAGACGGCACTGCTGCGCATCCTGGAACAGTATCAGCGTCGTCCGCCGCGCCGCGTCACGACGCGGCAACCGTTTCCCGAATATGTGGCGCCGGAATACGGACCGAACGTCCCGATTGCTGATCTGGCTGCCGAGTTCCAAGCGGCAGTGGTCGACGTGCTAGCCGAAAAGACCGCTCGTGCTGCCCGAGAGTTCGGCGCGACCATGGTTCTTCTCGCCGGTGGAGTCGCCGCCAACGCGGCGCTCCGACAGCGGCTGCACGAGCTCAGCCCTGTGCCTGTGCGCTATCCGCCGCCGATTCTCTGCACAGACAACGCAGCAATGATTGCAGGAGCCGCCTACTATCTCGCGCAGCGCGGTGTGCGGGCAGGCTTCGACCTCGATGTGCACGCGCAGCTGCCGCTGGTCACCCGCACGCTCATACAGACAGCGGTGCCGTGAGAGGTGATGCAGGCGATGGCGACGATCCGTGCTGTAGGAGTCGCTGCTGCGCTGGCAGCAGGGCGGCTGCTCCGCGAGCGACTTGGTCGAGTCCGTGAGATTCGATACAAAGGTGCAGTGAACCTTGTTACCGAGGTCGATTTGGCCAGTGAGCGACTCATTGTGGAGACAATCCGTTCTGCCTTTCCTGACCATGCTCTCTTGACCGAGGAGGGGACAGAGCAGGGCACGCTCGATGCCCCCGCGCTCTGGGTGATCGACCCGCTAGACGGGACCACGAATTACGCCCACGGGTACCCAATGTTTTGTGTCTCAATTGCGTTTCTGCGCAATGGGACACCAGAGTTCGGGGTGGTCTACCAACCAGTGCTGGACGAACTCTTTGTCGCGGAGCGGGGAGTAGGTGCCTTCCTGAACGGGGAGCGTCTTCGCGTCTCAGGCCACCAGGAACTCCGGAGTGCTCTCTTGGCCACAGGTTTCCCGTACGATCTGGAGCGGCGTCGTCAGGCGTTGGCGGCGTTTGGGCGGTTCACGCTGACCGCCCGTGCCGTACGGCGGGACGGCAGTGCTGCGCTGAACCTTGCCTATGTCGCGGCCGGGCGGTTCGACGGCTTCTGGGAACAGGAGCTGTCACCCTGGGATACCGCTGCAGGCGTGCTGCTTGTGGAAGAAGCTGGCGGACGTGTGACGGACTACTTTGGGCACCCGTACGGGTTCGACCAGGGAACATGCGTTGCCTCGAACGGACTCATTCATGATGCGATGCTCGAACTTCTCCAAAGGACCAACGAGGTGGCGGAGTGAACGCGTACAGCCAGACGCTGCTCGTAACCTCGCGCATCTTTCTCGAGCATGAAACCGGCGATCATCCCGAGCGCCCCGCGCGCTTGGAAGCGATCCTCCGCTACCTCGAGCGGACGGGGCGGCTCGACGATCGACGCATCCTTGAGCCTGATCCGGCGGACGAGGAGACGATCGCGCTTGTGCACACACGGGAGTATATCCGCGAGTTGCGCGAATTCGCGGCGCGTGGCGGCGGATGGCTTGATGCCGATACTGTCGTGACCTCGCGCTCGTTCGATGTCGCACGGCTCGCAGTCGGTGCGGCGATCCAGGCGGTCGATTTGGTGCTGGCTGGTGAGGTACCACGCGCCTTCAGTCTCGTGCGTCCACCCGGTCATCACGCCGAACCAGATCGTGGGATGGGGTTCTGCCTGTTCAACAACGTCGCGATCGCGGCGCAGTACGCACTTGAGCGACATGGACTGCAACGCATCGCAATCATCGACTGGGACGTCCACCACGGCAATGGCACGCAAGCGGCGTTCTACCGAACCGATCGTGTCTTCTTCGTCTCGATCCACCAGTGGCCGCTCTACCCTGGCACGGGCCGTGCCGATGAGATTGGTGAGGGGCCTGGCCGCGGATACACCTTGAACATTCCGCTCCCACCGCGCAGTGACGACCGTGCGTATCTCGAGGTGTTCGACCGTGACATCGAGCCGCGGCTCGCGGCCTACCGACCTGAACTCGTGCTTGTATCGGCGGGCTACGACGCGCATTACGCCGACCCGCTGGCGGCGATGGCGGTGACAGAGCATGGCTTTGCGGCTATGGCGGCGCGCATAAGGCGATGGGCCGAGGAGTGGTGCGGTGGGCGGCTCGTGCTCGTTTTAGAAGGCGGCTACAATCTGAGTGCGCTCGCCTCGAGCGTTGGCGCGACATTGGATGCGCTCGACGGGGGTGCATGAACACAGGAGCGCGAGGAGCAGCATGGCAATCGTCGTTGTCGATTACGGCGCGGGTAATCTCGCAAGTGTAGTGAACGCGCTCGAGCGGATCGGCGCTCCGGTCATCGTGAGCCGCAATCCGGCGCTTCTCGATCAGGCTGACGGGGTTATTGTGCCCGGTGTTGGCGCTGCTGCCGACACGATGCAGCAGCTTCAGGAACTCGGGCTAGTGCCGGCGTTGCACAGCGCGATTCAGCGCGGGATTCCGTTCCTCGGGATTTGCATGGGGCTACAGGTCTTGCTCGAAGTGAGCTACGAGGGAGGCGAGCACCGCTGCCTCGGGGTCGTTCCGGGCATTGTTCGCCAGCTGCCCAGTGACGTCACGGTTCCTCACATGGGTTGGAACGAGGTCTGGTTGCGTCGTCCCCACCCCCTCTTTGAAGGGATTCCGAACGGAACAGACTTTTATTTCGTTCACTCCTTCTACGCTGAGCCGCAAGATCCGACATGGGTGCTTGGCGAAACTGACTACGGCGTCCGCTTCGCGAGTGTGCTGGCTCGTGACAATGTCATGGCGACGCAGTTCCATCCCGAGAAGAGTGGAAGCTGGGGATTACGACTGCTCGCGAACTTCGTGCGGATCGTTGAGCGCGCGCAGCACAGCGCCGCGATGGAGGCGAGCACGTGATCGTCATCCCAGCGATTGATCTCCGGGGCGGGCGGTGTGTCCGGCTTGTCCAGGGAGATTTCTCCCGTGAGACGGTCTATAGCGACGATCCTTTGCGTGTCGCCCGCCTGTGGGCGGAATGCGGCGCGCGCTGGCTGCATGTGGTGGATCTTGACGGGGCGCGTGTTGGCCAGCCGCTCCAGGTTGGGCTCGTTGAGCAGGTGGTACGAGCTGTTCCGGAGCTCTTGGTGCAGGCCGGGGGAGGCGTCCGTTCGCTGGAGGCGATCGAGCGTCTCCTCATGACCGGGGTAGCGCGAGTTGTGATTGGGACGGCTGCGATCGAGCAGCCGGAGTTCGTGGCAGAAGCAGTGCGGGTCTTCGGGGCTGACCGCATCGTGGTCTCCGTCGATTCGCGCGATGGATGGGTGGCGACGCACGGATGGGAGACACTGCAACCAGTGCGCGCGGTCGATCTCGTCGGGCGCCTGGTGCAGTTCGGTGTGCGGCGCATCCTCGCGACCGATGTCGCCCGTGACGGCACGCTGACACACCCAAACCTTGAGTTGATGGCTCAACTGGCTAACCTTGGGGTTGCGGTAATTGCCTCCGGTGGGGTCAGTAGTCGAGCAGATCTTGAGGCGCTGGCTCAAGTCCGCGGTGTGGAAGCGGTCGTGGTCGGGCGGGCTCTCTACGAGGGGCGCCTGCGCTGTGAGCGGCCGGAAGATTGGATCGTCGCCGGGGGAGCGGTGTGAGATGGAGCGGCGCCCCGACAATCCAGACTTCATCCAACAAGCGCGGGAAGAAGAGCGGCGGCGTCGTGAGGAGGCGCGGCAACAGGCCATGCAGAGCCAGCTTGACGAGCTGCGTCATCGCGTACGCGAGCTGGCTGCCCGACTACTGCGCCTTGAAGAAGAGGTCAAGACTGCGGAAGCAGACTGGGCTGAGCAACGGCAAGCGCTCGAGCAACACCGTCATGAGGTACAACAGGCCCAGCAAGCTCGGCAGCTTGAAGAAGCGCGTTTCCGCCAACAGTTGACCGAGCTGTCCTTGCGCGTCGACGACCTTGCCCGTCCTCTTCGCACGCTCCAGGCCCAGGTCACCGAACTCCTCGAGGCAGTGAGACGCCAACGCGAGGATACTGGCCAGGATACGCGGCGTTACGACGAGCTGCGCGTCCTCATCGAGCACCTCGCCGCGCACATCGAGCGACTCTCGGCCACTGACCAGTCACTGCGTGGAGGACTTGAGGCAGTCACAACCGAGGTCGAGCGGTTGGGTCGCGAAGTCACGCGTCTCCACGATGCGATTCGGATCGTAGAGCAGGACGTGCGGCGACGTGTGGCCGAGTCGATGCAGGTCATTGAGACCTTGCAGGTGCAACTGAAAGAAGGCGCTGCCCGCGATACGCGATTGGAGGAGGAACTCGAGCGCCTGCGGGAGGAATTGGTGGCGCTTTCTCCGCAGCTCGAGGAACTTCGAGCCATTGGGCAGCGGCTTGGTGCTGAGATTGAGCGCGTACGCAGTCACAGCACCGAACGGGACGAGTTGCTCTCGGAACGGGTCGATGAGCTCCGGCAGCAGTTCGACCAGGCATTGCGCGATCTGGCCGCTGTTGGTGACCAGCGAGCACAACGAGTGACCGAGGAGTTCGAGCGCCTGGCGGCAGTCGATCGCGAACTCCGTTATCGGATCGACCTCATCGATGTCGCGCTCGAGGAACTGCGCGAGATCGACCGGCAATTGCGGGCTGAATTGTGGCGTCTCCTCGAACAGCGAGTACGTTTGCGTTTTGAGCAGGCGCAGCAAGAACTCGAACAGTTCATTGAGCAACGACAACGGGCCGAACGTGGTGAAGGGGCGACCAGCTGATGCTGAAGCGGCGTATTATTCCATGCCTCGACGTCACAGCGGGACGCGTCGTCAAAGGTGTGCAGTTCCTTGACCTGCGCGATGCGGGAGATCCGGTCGAGTTAGCTGCCCGGTACGATGCCGAAGGTGCCGACGAGCTCGTGTTCCTCGACATCACGGCCTCTGCTGAGGGACGAGAGACGATGGTCGACGTTGTCCGGCGGACGGCGAAGGAGGTCTTCATCCCGTTGACTGTCGGCGGTGGTGTGCGGACACCGGAGGACATGTACCGGTTGCTGCGGGCCGGAGCGGACAAAGTGAGTGTCAATACGGCTGCAGTGCTTGACCCCGAGCTGATCCGCACGTGCGCGCAGCGGTTTGGAAGCCAATGTGTCGTTCTGGCGATCGACGCTCGCCGACGGCCCGATGGAGGCTGGGAGGTCTACACCCATGGGGGACGGCGTCCGACCGGGCTCGACGTGATCGAGTGGGCACAGCGCGGGGTCGCGCTTGGTGCTGGTGAGATCTTACTCACCAGTATGGACACGGACGGCACACAAAGCGGGTACGACTTGGAGCTCCTGCGCGCCGTCGTCGAGGCGGTTCCAGTTCCGGTTATCGCTTCCGGAGGTGCGGGAACACTCGAGCATCTCTACCAAGCGTTGACGATCGGCCGGGCGCACGCAGTACTTGCTGCCTCCATCTTCCATTTCGGCCGCTATACGGTCGCGGAAGCGAAACAGTATTTGGCCGAGCGCGGTGTGCCGGTGCGGCACGTCCGGGCTGGTGAAAATCATGCGCGGTCCTGAAATCGCGCATTTTTCCCTGCCGAAGCTGGACGAATCTCCCATTTCTCATCTTGACAGCTGTGACGTGGCGTGGTAGTCTGCGGGCGACCGGACGGGGACGGCGGGATCCCGTCCGTACGGGGGATCGTAGGGAAGCGCGGTAGCGCGTACCTGCGAAGCGTCGGGTCAGTGGCCCGGCGCGCGACGGATCTCGACGAGCGTCTGGGAAGGGGAGCTCGGTTGGGGAAGAGACGACTCCCGTCATGGTGGATCGCCTCGCTTCTCGCGTTTCTTGTTGCACTCGTCACGCTTTCCCCAGTTCTCGCGGCGAACGATCTTGTCATCGGTGCGCTCGGCCAAGTGGCCGGGACGAACGGTGACGGAGTGAACGTGCGTTCCGGGCCGGGCCTCGGTGCAGAGCGCATTGGGGGACTGCCCGAAGGGGCGCGGGTTCTGGTGCTGGAAGGGCCACAGTCAGCTGCGGATGGATCGCAATGGTACCGTGTGCAAGCGGGTAGTTTGGTCGGATGGGTACTCGCGGACTACCTCGCTCGCGCGGTGGCAACAGCGGGCGATACGCTCGAAGTAAGTGGTACGGGTGGCTATGGGTTGCGGCTCCGGGCAGAGGCGCGGGCGGACGGAGCGGTGCTTGCCATCATGCCCGAAGGTGCGCGGCCCGTGGCGACCGGCGCTCCAGTGCGTGATAGCTCGGGGACAGAGTGGATTCCCATTCGGTACGAGGGACAGGATGGGTTCGCGGCGGCGGCCTATCTTGTGGTGGTCGCGGGAGACGCGGATTCTGGAGCTGCGGGAGCTGTCGCACAGGCCCAGCCGATCTCGAATACACCTGCGATTCGTGTCGGTGGAAATGTGGAAGTGGTGAACACCGACGGTCAGGGTGTGAACGTACGACATGGAGCGGGGTACGATCAGCCGATCGCGGCCGTCGCGCCCGAAGGGACAGTGATGCGGGTTATCGGCGGGCCACAGACCGACGGCCAAGGAATTACCTGGTGGCAAGTCGACTACCGTGGACTCCAGGGTTGGGTGCATGGGGGCTACCTCGCGCCCACCGACCGTGAGCCCAGCGTACCTGCGGCGACTCCCGCACAAACCAGTGCTGATCCAGCGCCTACGCCGCCACCAGCCAGCAGCGTGGGTGAGCAAATTGTCGCGACGGCGATGCAGTACCTCGGTCGACCGTACGTCTGGGGTGGTACAACTCCAGCCGGTTTCGACTGCTCCGGCTTCGTCTACTTCGTCGTGAACCAGGTGCTTGGTGGTGGCTTCCCGCGCAGTCTCGAGGCGCAGGCTGTGAGCGGCGTGTATGTCGACCCCGAACATCTGCAGCCGGGCGACTTAGTGTTCTTCCAGAACACCTACAAGTGGGGGTTGTCGCACGTCGGCATCTACCTCGGAAATGGACGCTTCATCCACGCGGAGAACTATGCTACCGGTGTGACGATCAGCGACCTCTGGGGCGATTACTACGGGCCGCGCTACTACACAGCACGCCGTGTCGGCTCCTGACAAGCAGCGGTTGGGGCATTTGCGTGCGCAGAAAGGCGCCGGGCGTTTCCCCGGCGCCTTTTCGTCTGCTGGTCGTTCATAGTCCCGGCATGGTCGGGAGGAACTCTGGACGGACGAAAGCAAGCGTGCCGTAGAGGAGTAGAGCCGTCGCACCAGTAAAGCGCGCGATGCGTCCGAAGGGAAGCGCCTTCTCCGCGACGATCAAGAACGTGACAAGGGCCATTGCTCCAATGTTCATGAATCCCAGGGGAAGAAGAAGGACGAACAGCATCCAACAACAGCCCAGACAGTACAGGCCGTGGCGAAGGCCGAGTGCGAGTGCGCCCCGATAGCCATCGCGCCAGTGTGCGAGCAGGAAGTGAAAGGGGGAGCGGCATTTGGTAAGGCAGGCTCGTTTCAGTGGCGTGAGTTGATAGACACCGGCCGCGATAAGTAGCGCGGCACCGAATCGAGCAGTCGTGGCGTGGGACAAGGAGAGAAGACCGATCAGCCGCTCGCTGAGTACTGCCACTACGTAGACCACGACGCCAAAGAGCAGCCACACGACGAGATAGGTAGAGACGAAGAGCCACGTCGGAACAAACGGCTGGCCGCGTCCCCGTCGTTCGGAGGCAAGACGCGCGAACATTGCGATCATCGGAGTGGCTGCCGGGAACATCATGGCGACCATCATGACGAGCCAGATTAGGAGAAACATGACCGGTCCGAGTCCCATCGTGAGGCCATCGCTCATCGGATCCATCGGCCACCGGAGCAGTATCGACCAGCTCGCGGTCGCAAGGAGCACCAGTGCAAGGATGACAGGCACCTGCTGCCTGCGGAAGGAGCCCAGAGGAAGGCGGGGACTCGTTCGCACATTACCGGCCATGGCGTACCACCACGTTGAGAGACGGACAGCTACTCAAGTTGAAAATGGATGCTTAACCACGCCAAGTGAAACGGCTAATCATGCCGGAGTCACCGTTCCACTGCCGCATGTCGGGATCGTGGAAGACGGTGCCGCGTGTCTTGGCTGGCTGTCCTTCTGCCACGTCGACGGCTCCCATCGCCTCGGCGGCGACGACACGAGTGGGCTGGCCAGACGGATGCGAGCGGGGAGCATAGTGAAGAAGAGCGACGTCGCCGAGACGGACATCGATCGTCTCTTCACGCTGCCAGGAGATGGGAAGGGTCTTCGTTGGGAGAACCGTCTGGATGAGTGGCCCCAGCGCGCCCAAAGGCCCGCCTTTCTGGCCCGAGAAGATCGCTTCGAGTTCGCGGCGCTGCTCGGGTGATGCTCGCTCATCGACGTAGAGACGAACCGTCATATTGCCATCGGCGAACGCTCCCGGAATCGTCGCGGCAAGGACTACTGTTCGCCCGGACAGGTCGATGCCATCGGAGGTTCCACGCTGGATGTCGAATACCATTGCAGTACCACACCACCCTTGATCTGGCGTGGCAGTGACGTCAAACCAGCAGGGACAAAGCAACTCGCAGTTGCAGGACTCCAACATTTGACCAGAAAGTTCCCATGCCATGAGAAACCTCCTTGTGAGACCGAACCGCACTTCAGGAACTGCTATGAGAAGAAGGATACAGAGCGTGTTTCGTCATTTGATGTGCAAGAACTGTTCATTGTGCTGCCGAAACGCGTCGACCTCTCGCCGTGGACGTTTTGGGGAAAGATTCCAATGACAAATTGGTGGGGGTCAGGAGCTCGTGGGGCGCGTTCCCACGTCGCGACGGATCGCCGCAAGCGCTAGAGCGAGGAAGACAGTCGCATAGGCTGCAAGGACGAGTGCCGCGCGCCAGGGATGTGCCTCAGTAGCAGGGAGTTCTCCCAGTTGAGCTGATCCGGCGAGGAAGGCGCGCGTCGTCAGTCCTGTGAGTTCGTTCGCGTTGGCTCCAAGGAGTACCCAGTCGATGATTGAGGCGATCCACGACCAAGTCGTGTTGGCGAGCATCGGACGAAGCAGTTGGAACACGCCGAGCCCTACTTGCTCGACGATGACATACGCCAGCACGGTGCCCATGGCAAGGGCAGAGGAGCGGAACAGGATCGCCAACGCGGTCGCAGCCAGAACATATGGGACGGTCGCCCAGAAGGATCGCACGAGTCCAAGGAGAACGTCGAGCCAGCGCTCACGGATCCACTCAAGCGGTATAGAACCGTAATGCAGCTGCGATGCCACCGCGCCAAGAAGGAGGCCAAGAGCGACTGTTGGCAAGAGGTAGAGGACAATCAGCCCCATCGTCACGGCTGCCTTCGCCAGGACGAGCTGACTGCGAGATGCCCCACGGGAGAGGAGCGGTACGATCGTCCCCCACGCGAACTCCGTGCCGGCCAGGCTCGCGGCGACGACAAGGAGGGCGAAGACTCCAGTCGAAGGGACGAAGTTCAACGCATCGGCGAGTGCACCTGGCAAGGTGACCAGGTCGACAAAGGGATTGACGGGCATCGGTTGCTGGTCCGCGGCTGGCAGTGGGACAAAGGAGATGGCAATCAACAAGATGCGCAGCGTCGCCATGATGGCGAGGAGGATGCCCAGCGCGATCCATGTCATTGGTCGACGGGTGACCTTGAGCACTTCGGCTGCCAGCAGTCCACGCATGGCCGTTCCCTTATCTCGTACCGCTTGTTAGTTGGAAGAAGGCCGTAACGAGGTCGCCTTCGAGCGGACGCAATTCACGGAGATACAGCCCGTGTTGGACAAGGAACGCACTGAGTTCCGGGAGGTGCTCTGGAGACAGTCGAACCTCAAGGTGGTCGTCGTGACGATCGACGCTGCTGATCCACTCTGGCCGGGCTGGCCCGCTGAGCAGGATGAACGCCCGCTCGTCGGCGACGGTGCGGACGAGAACGCGGAGTTCCCCGGGGCGGAGCAATCGCTCGATCGGGCTGTCCTCAATGAGCTTGCCCCGATGGATGATCATGACACGCTGACAGAGTTCCTGCACGTCGCGCAGCAGGTGGCTGGAGAGGAGCACCGTCTTGCCACGCGCGACAAGGTCGCGCAACAGTTGGTGAACGCGCTGCTGACCGAGCGGATCGAGCCCGTTGGTCGGTTCGTCAAGCAAGAGGAGTTCCGGATCGCCGAGCAGTGCGTTGGCCAACGAAAGCATCTGGCGCATGCCCTGAGAGTAGGTACGGAAGGGGCGCCCGGCGTGCTCGGCCAACCCAACCGTCTCCAGAAGTCCGTCAATTTCTCCTGGGTCTGCTCCGTAGACACGTGCCATCACCTCGAGGTTCTGCCGGGCGTTGAGATACGGGTAGAAGCTTGGGACCTCCGGCATGAGACCGACACGACGGAGGGTTGTGCGATCTTCCTCGAGTGGCCGACCCAAAAGAAAGATCCGGCCCGCAGTGGGCCGGATTAAACCAGCGATCATCGAGATTGTCGTTGTCTTGCCAGCGCCGTTCGGCCCAAGAAGCCCGACCAGTTCACCCCGCTGAAGCGAGAAGGAGATGCCATCGACTGCAAGCCGATCACCGAAGCGTTTTGTCAGACCTTCTACGCGAAGCAGGGCACTTTCCGTCACCGGGATAGCCCTTCGCTCGGGATCCCTTAGCTACGCTGAGCGTATCATTCGTCGAAGAGCGAGGTCAACGTTGGTTCTGTCTCCTCCGTTGCGCCTCCATCGTAGTGCATTCGTCCGCGGAGTTCTGGTGCGGCCTGCCGAATACGTTGCTCAATCTCGCGCATCAGCTCCGGATTTGCCTTCAGAAATGCCTTGGCATTCTCCCGGCCTTGCCCCAGTCGCTCTTCACCGAGGTAGTACCATGCACCACTCTTGCGGATGATCCCCAGATCAGTCGCCACGTCGAGCAGGTTCCCGGCGACCGAAATGCCTTCGTTGTACATGATGTCGAACTCAGCCTGGCGGAATGGTGGCGCAACCTTGTTTTTGACGACCTTAACGCGCACGCGCGTGCCGACCGTCTCGTTCCCTTCCTTGATCGCATCGACCTTGCGGATGTCGAGCCGTACGGAGGCGTAGAACTTGAGCGCGTTGCCGCCGGTCGTCGTCTCCGGATTACCGTACATGACGCCGATCTTCATCCGAAGCTGGTTGATGAAAATGACCGCGGTCTTGGAGCGACTGATCGCACCGGTCAGCTTGCGCAGTGCTTGGCTCATTAAGCGTGCTTGCAGCCCGACGTGCGCATCACCCATCTCCCCCTCGATCTCGGCGCGAGGAACGAGCGCGGCAACCGAATCGATCACCACCACGTCGACTGCGCCAGAGCGGACGAGCGTCTCGGTGATCTCCAGCGCCTGCTCCCCGGTATCGGGCTGCGAGATCAGGAGGTTGTCGAGGTCGACACCTAGTCGCTCGGCGTAGACCGGGTCAAATGCGTGCTCGGCGTCAATGTACGCCGCGATGCCGCCCATCCGCTGGGCCTGCGCGATAACGTGCAGCGCCAGCGTCGTCTTCCCACTTGACTCCGGCCCGAAGATCTCAGTGATCCGCCCGCGTGGGATCCCACCAACACCCAACGCCAGGTCAAGTGCGATCGCTCCGGTCGGGATGACATCCACCTGGAGCTTGGACGCATCCTCACCCATGCGCATGATCGCACCTTTGCCGAAGGTCCGCTCAATCTGGGAGATCGCGAGTTCGAGTGCCTTCTGCCGATCCATCTGCGTCGCCGCCTTCCTCAGCTCGTCGAGTTGGAGGTAGAACCCATGTTCGAGTCCTGGTCAATCCTACCGCGTCCGATCAGGGCTGTCAATCGTTCCTCACAAGCGGCGGTTGGCCTCTTTCCCCTCCTGATCGCTGTCGGTAACCGTCACCACCCAACGAACCGGTCCTGTTTTCTTGTCCCGAACCGGCCACGAGATGACGCTTCCGTTCACTAGGCTCCGCCGTGCTGCTCAGCCATCGATCCGTTCCATGCGCTCGACGGGAAGGATGAAAACTGTCGCACCGCCGACTTCCACCTCGAAGTTCTCGGGGAGCCAGAGCAGCCCCGGTTCCATTGCTGGGGCGTAGGGGATCACAATCTCCTTGCGCCGGCGACAAGTGCGTCGGATGATCGACAGGGCCCGCGGGATATCCCGCTCCTCGACGCCGAGCAGCAAGCTCGCGTTCTCACGTCGCAGGAGCGCGCCACTACTTGCGATCCGTGTGACCCGGAATCCTTCGTCGACCAGCTCGCTCACGAGCCGATCTGCATCTTCTGCCTGCACGATCGCGATGATCAGTTTCACATGCGTATCCCATCGACGTCGTCGACGTCCAGAGTATAGCCGATTGGCCAATCGAGCGGCGGAGACGTCGCCGCAAGCACTTCGAGCACATCCTCCAGGTCGAGGAACGCGGGGCCAAAGATCCGACTAATCAGCGGGGCATAGGCGAAACTCTCTCCCAGTACCTGCTCGGGTGGCCCCTCCGCGATGGCTGTGCCATTGCCGAGTAGCAAGACACGATCGGCAACTGCTGCTGCGAAGTCGACGTCGTGTGTGGTCACGATGACCGTGGCCCCACCTGCGGCGCGCTGACGCAACTCTTTCGCCAACCGACGCTTGACGGTCAGGCTGAGCCCCCGGGTCGGCTCGTCAAGGACGATGAGTTCTGGATTACCGAGCAGCGCGACTGCCAGCGCGGCACGCTGGCGTTCCCCGCTGCTCAGATCAAACGGGTGGGCAGACAGCAGTGGCGCGAGCTCGAACATGTCGACCATAGCCTGGACGGCATCGTGAGAGCACTCACGACTCTGACGTGCCAGCTCGAGGTCGTCGGCGAGTCGCGTCGCAAGGAGTAGGGCACCGGGAAACTGCGGCACATAGGCCACACTGCGCAGGCGTTTGCGAAATGCCGGCTCTCCCGGTTCATGGCCGAACAACCGAACTCGGCCGCGCTGGACAGGTTCAAGTCCGAGTGCAGCTCGCACCAGCGTCGTCTTCCCTGCCCCATTCCGGCCCACAATTACTGTGACGCTGCCGCGTCTAAACACAACGTCGATGTCGCGGAGCACGACGCGATCGCCACGCTGGCAGGTGACACCTTCTAGAGTTAAGATCACTTCGCCACCAGCTAAGTGCCTTTTGGCTCGAGATGGGAACGAGGCGCGCCCTAGTCGTCGCTTGGCGTCAGCGACTGTCAGTGCTGGTGGCGACCAGCCGAGTGCCTGGCTGAGCTGGACGAGTAGTGGTGGATCGGGAAGAAAGGCGGCAGTCTCAGCGGGCGGTCCATCGGCGACCAAGTGCCCTTTATCCATGACCGTTAGTCGTGTCGCACTGCCCAGCAGGCGATCGAGCCGGTGCTCTGCCAGGATAACCGTTACGCCGAGTTCGTCGACGAGCCGCCGGAGGACCTCGAGCACCGACTCGGCAGCCCACGGATCGAGTTGCGAGGTCGGCTCATCGAGCAGTAAGAGGCGTGGGCGAAGCGCGAGTGCTGCAGCTAGTGTGACGCGTTGCCGCTCTCCGCCGGAAAGCGACTCTATGGGACGCTCGCGCAGATGTGCAATCCCAAGGAGATCGAGGGCTTCTTCCACCCGTGCGGCAACAGCCCCGGAGGAATAGCCGAGATTCTCGAGCGCGAAAGCGACCTCGTCGGCGACGCGGTCAAGCAGTGTCTGCGCCTCCGGTTCCTGGCTAACGTAGCCAACGAGGTCGGCGAGGTCAGCTGGACGGTGAGAGCGCGTGTCGCGACCGCCAATAACAACGCGACCGCCAAACCAGCCGCCATAGAAGTGCGGTACGAGACTGACCAAGCTGCGGAGCAGGGTCGTCTTCCCGGACCCCGTAGTGCCCGCAAGGAGAACGAACTCGCCCTCTCCGACGAACCAGCGCGGCGCGATCAGCGCGGGGGACTGGCCGGCGGGATACTGGTAGTGGAGCTCGGTCACCTCGATCACTCTTGTCCTCCGCGTAACGCGAATGCCGGAGCGGCGAGGAGGAGGTACGCGGCGCCAACAACTGGTGAGAAGCCGGGCCAGTGAAGCGTGGGATAGGGCGAGTAGGCGAGATCGGCGGCCGGATCGCGTAACGCCCAGACGAAGCCTGCGGCGACGAGACCGAGCAGGAGCGCTGTCACGCGTGCTGACCAGGGCCATGGCAGGGCGCGCACTCCCGGCCAAGCGTGAATCGCTGCTCCTGCTAGGCCGAAGACAAGACCACTCAAACCGAGGGCCAGGATGGCCCCCGATCCGGCGATGCTCCCGCCAATGGCGATCAGCCCCCCAGCGAGGAACACGAGCGTCCCGAGCCGTGTGCGATGACTGGGACGGCTGGCAGCAGCAAAACCACGTACCTCGAGCGTCTCGGCCACGGCTAAGCTGTAGTCCATGCCGCGTACCAGGACGGCGTTGATCAGCATGCGGAGATGCACAAGCGAATGCTGAGCCAGCCCACGGAACCGGATTGCCTCTTCGGCATCACGTGCCGCTGCAGCGAAGGTAGGAAGTGCATTGAGCGCGATCGCGAGTGTCGTCGCGAGCACGCGCTGTCTCCCCGGAACGAGCCGCAACGCCTCATGACGATCGAGGACAGCGTGGAGAAGGCTTATGCCGATGAGGACGGTGGCGAGCGCAATGCCTGTGAGCGCACCATACAAGAGGGCATTGAATGTCAGCGGCCCGCCGATAACCGGCCAGGGCGGTAGCCGCGTGATGACCCGATCCCCGACGTGCGCAAGGAGTACGTTGACAACCGTACTCCAACCGATCAGGACAAGCGCTGCCAAGACTGCGAACCGTGGGGCAGCTCGTCCGAGCGGGCGCGTCGTGTTCACGGCGATCCGGACGCTCAGTACTGCCAGCAGTGCGAGCGCCAGGTAGAAGGGATTTCGCGTCACCGAGACCGCCAGCGCCAGGAGAATAGCCCAGACGAGCCAGAGCATCCCGTTCATCGCCACTTCCTCCAGCGGTGACGGAACGCGATCCCAGCGAGCCCCAGCACACCAAGGCCGACGAAGGCAATGGCCATCCAGGGTGGGCCGCTTCCATTCCTCCCTGGTGTCGATGGTGGGGTCACAGTGGGCACGGTGAGCTGGCTTGGAGTCGTCGCCGCGGCGACCGGAGACAAGGGTGGTACCGATGGAAGTGCAGGGGTCGGGAGCGGTGTAACACTCGGGGCTAAGGTAGCGGTGGCAGACGGAAGTGTCGGCGTTGCTGCTACGCGTGGAGGTGCGGTTGGAGTCGCTAGCGGGATCGATGTTTGAAGCGGTGTCGGGGTTGTGAGCGTCGCGGGCGAGGGAGGTGACCCAGCAGGCACTGCTGGCAGCGGCGTTGGAGTCACTGTCACTACTGGTTCTAGTGTCGGCAGTGGCGATGGCTCTCTTGTCCGCTCGACGCCGTGTGCCCGCGCGATGTCATCGATTGTCACCGCCGGGAGTCCGCTCTCCCCGCTCGTCCACGACCAGCCATCGACGTCGCCGTCTCTCAGGAGACGGTTCGACGCGCCGACCGAATGGAGCACCCAACGACCGTCTGGAGTTAACCCGTAGTAATGCCAGAACCACGCCGGTTGCTGCTTGGCTTGACAAAAGCAGTCCTCTGCTGGGCAGCCTTCTCCGGCAATTGCACAGACAGCCAGCCCCAGCCCCCCGAACGGGGCGACAGTGATCGGAATGCCGGCGCGCTGGAGGAGCTCGATTCCCGTAATCGCTGGTTCGTCAAACTGCACATAGGCTGTGACGACGCGTCCGTCGCCAAAGCGCACGACGAGTCCAGCACCGTTTGGCCGCTCGGCGAGCGAGGGTGCGCTGCTCGCCCCCGCCAGTGGTGCGAGGGCGAGCAGGAGCGCAAGGAAGAGTCGGTAGAGGAGCTGAATTCTTCTCACGAGCCTTCCTCGACGATCTCAGCGCCGAGCCGGGTGAGGAGCACATCGAACCGCTCTGGCCAGACACCTGGGTGCCACTCAAAACGGGCTCGCTCGAAGTACTGAACGACCATGCCGTTCTCGACAAACTCCTCACTGAGCGGATAACCAAAGGCGCTCAACCCACCGAAGTGCTCCCAGTAGGCACGGAAGCCAGCGCAGAGGTTGTGCTGTGTCTCAGCGAAATAGACGCAGTCAGCTGACGTCTTCGGCTCGGCTGGTGCGAAGGCTTCCTGAGGGGCCGATGGTGCCGACTCCGCGCCGAGCCGACCAAGCAGAACTAGTTCGCTCCCGTCGGGAAGACGGTGCAGCTCGAAGCGCGCCCGCTCGGTGTACTGGACGACGAGTCCGAGAGCTGGATCATAATAGGCGCGCGTCAAGGGGTATCCGAAGTTCGGAAGTCCGCCGAGCTGCTCCCATGTCTCAAGGAATGGGCCGCAGAGACTCTGATCGGTCTCCGGGAACAATCGACAACCCGGCTCCTCGGTCGCCAGAGGAGCCCGCGCCACAAGCAGTGGGCGCACAGTACTGCGCAGCGGGAAGGGTTGGCGAGCTAGCGCTGGGATCCCTTGGACGGTGGCGAACAGATTGTCGTCAGCGGCATCGTCGCGCCAGCGGAGCGCACCGCTCGGGTTGGCGAAACGCGCCAACGCGTCGAGTGCATACCGCCATGTCGCCGACTGCGGTTCCTCGCCAGCGGCGAGAAGTGCCTGGATGGCTAACGCGGTCGAGTTCGCATCGCCAACCAAGGTGTCAGCTGGTTGATAGGCAAAGGAGCCATCGGATGCCTGTACGCTCCGCAGGTACTGGAGAGCGCGTTGGACGGCTGGATGGTCAGCATGGCCGAGTGCTGCCAGTGCCTGGACAACGAGGGCAGTCGTGTTGGAGTCTCCAGCACCAGGTGTCGTACTTCCGTCCCAAGCCCAGCTGCCGTCAGCAGCTTGGCGCTCCAGGATTCCGCCGATTGCAGCGTCTGGCACGCGAACCCCAGCAGCAGAAAGTGCCAAGAGCACGTACGCGTTGCTGAAAAGCTGCTGGTCGTAGAGGCCGGTTGCTGGATCGAAGGCTTGCTCGAGTCGCCTGACCAGATCGACTCCACCGAAGGAGCGAGGATTCTGCCCTGATGCTATTGCGGCCAGTACCAGTTTCGCCGCACCACCGGGGCGCTCGGCATAACTTGCTGCCACTGATTCAAGGTATTCGATGGTACTTCTGCCCCCTTCCTGCCGGACCTGCGCTGGGTTCATTCCCGCTGCTGCCAGTGCCAGGACTGCATCAACGGTGATTCCTGGGTCACTCTCACCACTGAAACCGGCGAAACCACCGTCGGGCCGTTGCTGGGTAAGCAGCCAGTGGGTGGCTCCGGCCAGTGCTCGTGCAGCGTCGAGTTGATGCGCTGAGACACCTGCTCCAGGTGCGAGCACCAGCAACAGCAGCACGAGAACTGTCACGAAACGACGCATCATTCCAACCCCCTTTCGGACTGAGGTCGGCTCCGAACCGCACTCTTTGGCTTATCGGGAAAAACGGAAACAGCCCGCGCGGGGCGGGCTGCCGGTGGTTCACTGCGTCGAGGCACAGCGGATCACTGGCGTCCTCCCCCCTTAGCTCGAGGCGGGTCGGACACGGCGGCGACGGTAGACCTGGCTTCGCCACGCCACCTGGCGCGACGTCACAGTTGCGGCACAGCCCCGGACTTTCACCGGTGTTCCCCCGTGTGGACGAGCGGACCGAGCATGTGCCCGGTCAGACGCTCGCACTCGCCGCCGTCTCGCACGTCCTGTCAAGGTGCACACACTGGCCGATCGGCCTCCCCATCATTCTCGAACGTCAGACTACCCTTGTCAAGGTTGCGTCCGTGCCTCTCCTTGCGGTGCACCACGCGAGGTGTGGACCGTCCTGCTCGCGGACGCACTACAGTGCTGGTCGGAGCTCGCGCTCGCTGGACGGACGGGACACTCCTGTGGTCGGACAGCCAATAGCGCTTGCGACTGACTGATCAGGACGGTTCTGTCTCGTCGCAGTCTTGCTAGGCTCCCAGAGTTCGTTTGGCACCAGCCCGGTCACGAGGTGGGCGGTTGGATTCCAAACGGCTCGTTGTACCGGGAGTAGCGCACTTCAACGCGACCGTTGTTATCTTCCCAGACGAGTCGTCTTGGGAGATCGTCCGCGCCGACCCAAACGGTTGAACGACCGCCCAACTGGGTGAACTCTGCCTGCCACACCTGTGTCCGCTCACCGTCCAAGGTTTCCTCTCCAACCAGTTCGAAGGTGGGTGTGTTGCCCGAGTCGTCGAGAACGCGGTCCTCGAAGAGGAACGCCTGCGCGACAAGTTCGTTCATCGTGCCGCTCGGTGCCTCCATCCAGGTGCCACCGAAGTGGAGCCAGAGTCGCTCACCGATAAGGATCATTTCCATTTCGGTTCCGTCTGGGAGGGAGGTGAGTGCGCGAAGTCGATCGGGTTTCTCGAGGAGAAGGTCCGTTTCCGAGAGCAACACACCGGACGGGTCGTAGGCCTGTCCGTGAATGGCAACGCTCCGAACACCTTGCCAGGCCGCGGCCCAGCGGTCGCGGGGTGCTGTCTCCGGCTGGCTTGCAGTGGTCGGGGAGGGGACAGCCACAGTGGGCGTGGGCGGCATACTGGCAGGCGTGGGTGTGGGGAGTGACACCGTCGGCGTCGGTCTTTCTGCCGATGCCGTTGCGGTAGTAGCTACGGTGGTGGTCGGTGCGCTGGGCGCTGGTGACGGACTTGCAGCCGGACTGCTGCAGGCCACCATAACGAGGGCAATAGTCGCCGCGAGAATAACGATCCATCTCCTGGGGGGAGCCATCGTGCGCCTCCTCTCGCTCGATGGTCTGCTTTGTCTGCACCAAGGGGGTGCAGGTAATCCAGTCTACCATTCGGCGCGGGGCGATAAAATCTAAAGTCCTGACTGGCCGTCGCTCTCGATGAGCATCCGCTGTGTGTTCGCGGCACTGTGCGGGCGCGTGCTGACGCGATCCCCATGCCGAGACTGCAAGCCGCGGGGAGTTCCAATGTCGCCGGGGCAGTCCGAGCCAGTCGACAAGACGCGCGACGGTCACACAACGTGCCCGACTTGTGTGCGGTTGTGAGGGCCGCTGTCGCTGCAAAGCTGTTGTAGGGCAGGGGGTAGCCGGCCACACATGGATACCGCACCGCTCAGAGAGGGGCGATCCCTGGGTGGCACAGGTGGACCAAGCATTGTGCGTGTCGCGCGTACCTTTCGGGATGCGTTTACCAGTACCGCATCGCCTGGCGGAAGATTTCGGTCAGCGCACGCTCATCGACCGGTCGTGGGCTGTTGACCAGGATGCGTTGCTGAGCGAGCGTGCCCTCGACGAGTGCCGGGATGTCCTTTTCACTGAATCCGAGTTCTTCAAGACCGCTCGGCAAGCCGAGGTCGCGCATAAGCTGAAGGAGCGCCTCGGCGACAGCCTCGGCGGCGGCGCGTACCGGCATGCCGCGCGTATCGATGCCCAGCATCTCTGCGACCTCCGCGTGACGCTCTGGCCAGGAAACCGCCGTGAAGCGCAATGCGGCAGGCGCACCCACGACGACAGCGAGGCCGTGGGGGATCAGCGGCTCGTCGACGTCGTAGTCTGGTGGGAAGAACTCACGGACCATGCCTGCGATTGGGTATGACATCGCGTGTGGGATGTGCACACCCGCATTGCCGAAGCCGATCCCAGCTGTCAGGCTGGCCATCGCCATGAAGGTGCGCGCCTCCAAGTCAAGCGGCGCGAAGAAGGCCCGACGCAAATACTTCGCGCCCCAACGGATCGCCTGAGCGCTCCAGAGATCGGCAATCGGGTTGGATCCGATATACGCGGGCCGCTCTGCTGCGCTGGCTGGGCGTGGCCGGACATTATACGGTTTCGCGGTATAGGACTCGATTGCATGGCACAGTACATCCAGCCCAGCGAAGGCGGTGACCATCGGTGGGCAGGTGACGGTGTTGAGTGGGTCGACGATCGCGATTGTCGGCCGGATGTACCGGTGCGAGATCCCTGTCTTCAGCCGTCGCTCGGAAAGCTCCAGGGCAATCACTGCGGTCGTCTCGCTGCCTGTACCAGCTGTGGTCGGTAGGGCGATGTGAGGCGCCAAGGGACCCGGAACCGGAAGTCCCTTACCGATCGGCTTGTTGAGGTAGTCGAAGAGGTCGGCTGGATACGTCGTGAAGAGGTTCATCGCCTTGGCCGTATCGATCGTGCTGCCGCCACCAAGCGATACGTAGGCATCGGGGTGGATACGTTGCGCAAATTCGATCGCCTCACGGAGCGAGCGGTCCGTGGGTTCGATGTGAACGCGCTCGAACGTGGTGACTTCGGCCCCAGCGTCCTGAATCGCCGCTTCGAGACGGTCTACCAGGCCGTGACGCCGGAGCGTGGGATCGGCCACCAGCAGTACGCGCCGTGCGCCGAGGCGGCGGAGCTCGTCCGTCACCTCTGTAGTTGCGCCTGGGCCGAAACGGAAGGGTACGAGATCCATCGCGATCACGGTTTGTGTCAATGGCTCGCTCATCGTCACGGTCCTCTCAGTCATCCCTGCGTCGTGCGCGACCGATTGTCGAGGGCTGGGGTGCTGAGGTCAAGTATGCGGCCCGGCTGTGCGACGGAGGCGCTTTCCTCGAGGAGCGTCCCCGGAGCTCGCCAAGTGGGTCCGCGCCGTCTGCTACCCGGCTTGCTCTCTACGGACAAGCAGACCTTGAGGCGTCGCGCTTTCGTACAGCTGCTGTCGGCAGTGGAACGAGCAGCGGACAGAGGCGTGGCAGTAGCCGACACGGCCGGTACACTATCCCCGAAGGAGGTTCGCTATGGGAGAGCCGCTCCCGACACCGCGGACGCTCCGCACGATCGAGCTCCACCTTGAGGAGATGGCCTACCAGGGTGCAGCGATCGGCCGCGAAGACGGTCGCGTCGTCTTTGCCGAGTACGGGATCCCTGGTGAGGATGTGCTTGTTGCAATCGAGCGTGACCGCAAGGATCACGCGCTGGGACGGGTCGTCGAGGTACGCACACCGTCGCCGGAGCGAGTCGACCCGCCGTGTCCGTACTTCGGCGTCTGCGGCGGGTGCCAGTGGCAGCACATCCGATACGAGCACCAGCTGGTTCTCAAGCAACACGTAGTTCGCCAACAACTCCGGCGGATTGGCAAATTCGAAAATCCACCTGTTTCACCGACAATTCCCTCGCCTAGCCCCTACGGGTACCGGAACCACGCTCGATTTTCGGTCGACGGAAAGGGCAACCTGGGCTACATCTCCCGTCCGGGGCATGGCTACCGGTTCATCCGGATCGAGCGCTGCCTAATCATGCATCCGAAGATCAACGAGGTGCTCGAGCGGCTGCAGGGGAAGGCACACGTCAAGCACCAGCTCATGGTACGGTACGGTGTCAACACCGGCGAGCTTCTTGTGCATCCGAACGTTCACGAGATTGATCCGGAACTTCCTTCGGGCCAGCCGTACTACCACGAAGCACTGCGAGGCTATCGCTTCCGCATCTCGGCAAGCTCGTTCTTCCAGACCAATACGGGGATCGCCGAGCGGTTGGTTGAGCTGGTGTTGGAGCGGATTGCCCCAACCGGTCAGGAGGTCGTGGTTGATGCCTATGCAGGGGTGGGGACGTTCGCTGCCTTCCTGGCGCCGCGTGTGGCACGTGTCATCGGGATCGAGGAGTCGCCCTCGGCTGTCGCAGATGCTCAAGTCAACCTCGACCCGTTCGACAACGTCGAGTACGTGATGGCGAAGGTCGAGCACGTGCTGGGTAAGCTGGCCGTGCGGCCGGACGTGGTCATCCTCGACCCACCGCGGGTTGGCTGTGCGCCGGAGGCGATCACCGGTGTACTCATGCTGCGGCCACCGCGAATCGTCTACGTCTCCTGCGACCCGGCAACGCTGGCGCGCGACCTCCGGAAGCTGGTCGATGGCGGTTACCGTCTGGTCGACGTGACGCCGCTCGACATGTTCCCACAGACGTACCACATCGAGTCGGTTGCGACGCTTGAGCTGGCCGAGGGGCTGCCGTGACGCTCGTCCTCGCCTCCGCTTCGCCCCGGCGCCGCGAGCTCCTGGCGTGGCTTGGTGTGCCCTTTGAGATCGATCCAGCGGCGGTTGAGGAGCCGCTGCCGGAGCGGCACCCGCATCCGGAGCGTGTGGCGCGGGCTTTGGCACGACACAAGGCGGCAGCAGTTGCTCAACGTCGGCCAGGGGACTGGGTGGTGGCCGCAGATACGGTGGTGGTGTTCCGTGGTCGCCTGCTCGGGAAGCCAGAGACAGCGGAGGACGCCCGGGCGATGTTGCAGCTGCTGCGCGGTCGCTGGCACCGGGTGATTACGGGGGTGGCGGTTGCGCGGGGAAGGCGCCTGTGGGTGGATCACGCCACGACCTGGGTGCGGATGCGTGCGTACTCGGAGGCGGACATTGCGGCGAGCATTGCGCGGGGTGAGCCCTTTGACAAGGCGGGTGGGTATGCGATTCAGGATCCGGATCTGCGGCCGGTCGCGGAGTGGCGGGGCTGCTACTGTAATGTGGTGGGGCTCTCGATCTGGTTGACCTGGCGGCTGCTGCGGCGGAGTGGGTGGGAGTTGCCACGGCCGGCTCAACTCCCCGACGTGTGCCGAACCTGTCCACTGGCGTTCGCACAGGAATGACTGCTCAGGGAGTCGCAGGAGGTTGCGTTCTGGTATTGCGTTTCGGTGGTGAAATTCCAACCCCAATGAGGCTTCATTTTGCCCCACGTGTTGGGGATTTGCGTATTGCCTTGATTTAGTGCGAAGCGCTGTCTTTCAGTTGGTCGTTGGAATGCTGTCTTGACAACACGAGCATGCTTCGGTAGAATTTGCGTCTGAGTGTCGGAGCGAGTGCGTACGGACGCGACTGGGTGAGGCGTGCAGGGTAGCGGTAGTCCACAACCTCAGATGCGGCAGGCGAGCGGGCCTCTGGATTCAGCCCGAATCCAGAGGCCTTTTTTATGGGCTCCTGCACTCCTGCTCCGTGGTGGCCACGTCATCGACCCTACGCAGGGGCTCGATGAGCGTGTGGATGTGCTCGTTCGTGACGGGAAGGTCGTGGCGATTGAGCCGCGCCTGCCGATCCCGGATGACGCGCGAGTGATGGACGTGCAGGGGCTGATCGTCGCTCCGGCCTTCGTCGACGTGCACGTGCATCTTCGTGATCCAGGTTTCCCCGAGAAGGAGACGTTGGAGACAGGTGCTGCGGCAGCGGCAGCTGGTGGCTTTGCCACGATCTGCTGCATGCCCAACACGGATCCCCCGTTGGACACTCCAGAGCGCGTGCGTGACATCGTCGAACGGGCACGGGAGCTGCCGGTGCGCGTTTACCCCATCGGGGCGATTTCGCGCGGTCGCCGGGGAGAGGAGTTGGCCGACCTGGTTGGGATGGCCGAGGCGGGCGCCGTGGGCTTTTCCGACGACGGTGACAGCACGCGGAGTGCACGAGTGCTGCGGGCGGCGCTGGAGACGAGCCGTACGCTCGGGCGACCCATCATGGTGCACTGCGAAGAGTGGACGCTCGCAGCGGGTGGGGTGGTGCACGAAGGGCCGGTTGCCCAGCGACTTGGCCTCCCTGGGATCCCGGCCGCCGCGGAGGAGATCGTGCTGCTGCGCGACCTGGAACTGGCGCGCCTGACCGGCGGCTGGCTGCACGTCCTGCACCTGACGACAGCGCGAGGGCTCGCCATGGTGCGGCGGGCGAAGCGTGACGGCGTGCGTGTGACGGTCGAGGTGACCCCGCACCATCTGTTGCTGACTGATGAGTGGGTGGCTGGGGTGCGGCGGTTTGCTGGTGAAGAGGAAGCGCAACGAGCTGGACCGTGTCCAGATCCGAACGCCAAGGTCAATCCGCCCTTGCGGCCAGAGGGTGATGCGTTGGCTTTGCGGGCCGGCCTGCGCGACGGCACGATCGACCTCATTGCTACCGATCATGCCCCGCATCACCAGCAGGATAAGCCGAGCGATCTCCGTCGCGCCGCATTCGGCATGGTCGGGCTCGAGCTGGCACTTCCGCTCTTGCTGCGCCTCGTCCGCGCTGGATCACTGACGCTACGCGAACTGATCGAGTTCCTTTCTTGTCAGCCAGCGCGACTGTTTGGTCTGCCAGGAGGAACGCTCAGGCCGGGTTCCCCGGCCGATGTTGTGGTGTTCGATCCGGAGATTCCCTGGCAGGTCACACGCGAGTCGCTGCACTCGCGCAGCGCGAATACGCCACTCCTGGGACTCACGCTGCACGGGCGCGCGCTCTTGACAATCGTCGGAGGGAAGGTGGTCTATGTCGATACGCACTTTGCGGACCGGTGCACTCGTCTTGGAGGACGGCCGGATCTTTCCGGGCACCCCGTTCGGGGCGCGCCGCAACGCTGAGGGCGAAGCCGTCTTCACCACTGTCATGACTGGCTATCAAGAGGTGGTCACTGACCCCTCTTTTTATGGGCAGATCGTCTGTATGACCTACCCACTTATCGGCAATTACGGTATCTGCGATGAGGATGAACAGTCACGGCGCCCGTGGGTGGCTGGGCTGGTGGTGCGCGAGTATTGCGACCAGCCGAGTCACTGGCGCGCGCAGGGCACGCTGGGCGAGTACCTGGAGCGCTGGGGGATTCCTGGACTCGCCGGGGTCGATACTCGGGCGCTCACTCGGCATCTCCGCCTGCACGGGACAATGCGGGCCGTACTGGTGAGCGACCGCACCAGCCTCTCGGACGAAGAGCTTTGCGAGATGGCGCGTCGTGCCTGGACACCGGACGTGGAAGATGTCGTGCCTGCCGTCCGAGGAGAGCGTGCGACCTTTGGCCCAGCGGATGCGCCACACGTTGTCGTGATCGACTGCGGTGTGAAGCACAACATCCTCGCTTCACTTCGCCGGCGTGGTGTGCGACTGACCGTGCTCCCCTATGGTGTGCGGGCAACTGAAGTGCTCGAACTCGATCCGGACGGGGTAGTGGTCTCGCCTGGTCCGGGTGACCCAACGCAGGCACGCCAGGCGGTTGAGACGGTGCGCGAGCTTGCGCACTCTGGCGTGCCGTTCTTCGGCATCTGTCTTGGCCATCAGCTGCTTGCACTCGCGGCTGGTGCCAAGACGACCAAGCTCGTCTTCGGGCACCGCGGAGGGAACCATCCAGTGAAAGATCTCCTGACTGGTCGGGTCCGTATCACGTCGCAAAATCACGGCTACTGCGTCGAAGCAGCCAGCGTGCCGACCGAGCAGGGCTGGCTGGTCTGGATGGTGAACGTGAACGACGGGACGGTGGAAGGTCTCCGGCATCAGGAGTTGCCAGTACTCAGCGTCCAGTTCCACCCGGAGGGAGCACCCGGGCCGCAAGATAGTCAGGACCTCTTTGATGCCTTCCTGGAACTGGTGCGGCAGCGCTGGCAGGCGCGCATGACGCAGCCAGCGCTCCTCGCCGGAGAGGGGGTGTAAGGATGGCCCGCCGACCAATTGTTTCCAGCGTGCTTGTGATCGGCTCGGGACCGATCGTCATCGGCCAAGCAGCCGAGTTTGACTATTCGGGGAGCCAAGCACTCCGGGCGTTGCGCGAGGAAGGTGTCCGCACCATCATCGTCAACTCCAACCCAGCGACCATCATGACCGACGAGGACATGGCTGATGCCGTCTACATCGAGCCGCTGACGGTCGAAGTACTCGAGCGGATCATCGCGCGCGAGCGTCCGGAGGGGCTTTTGGCCACACTTGGCGGCCAGACAGGGCTGAACCTCGCCGTCGCGCTGGCTGAGGCGGGAGTGCTCGATCGGTACGGTGTGCGGCTCCTGGGGACGCCACTTGAGGCGATTCGCAAGGCGGAGGACCGTCAGCTCTTCAAGGAGTTGCTGCTGGAGATCAACGAGCCGGTGCTGGAGAGTGTCACGGCCTACAGTGTCGACGAGGCGCTGCGCTTTGCCGAGGAAGTGCCACTCCCGCTCATCGTGCGACCGGCCTTCACGCTCGGTGGGACAGGTGGCGGGATTGCCTTCACCCGTGAGGAACTGATCGCCCTGGTCCAGCGCGGCCTCGCGGCTAGTCCTATCGGCCAGGTGCTCGTCGAACGGAGCCTTCTTGGGTGGAAAGAGATCGAGTACGAGGTGATGCGGGACGCTAACGATACCTGCATCACGGTCTGCAATATGGAAAACCTCGATCCCATGGGCGTGCACACCGGCGATAGCATCGTCGTTGCACCTTCACAGACGCTGAGCGACCGTGACTATCAAATGCTGCGCAGTGCCGCGCTGAAAATCATTCGGGCCCTCGGCATTGTCGGCGGGTGCAACATTCAGTTCGCACTAGATCCTCGCTCCGATCAGTACTACGTCATCGAGGTCAACCCGCGGGTTAGTCGGAGCTCGGCTCTGGCCTCGAAAGCCACTGGTTACCCGATTGCCCGGATCGCGGCCAAGCTGGCGATTGGGCGTACCCTCGATGAGTTGCCCAATCCGGTGACGGGGAAGACCATGGCCTCGTTTGAGCCAGCACTTGACTACTGTGTGGTCAAGATTCCGCGCTGGCCCTTTGACAAATTCCGCCATGGCGATCGAACACTCGGCTCACAGATGAAGGCGACTGGCGAGGTCATGGCCATTGACCGCTGCTTTGAGGCGGCGCTGCAAAAGGCAGTGCGTGGCCTCGATTCAGATCAGGCTGACTTACTGTGGGAAGATCCAACTTGGCAGGATGAGGAGGCACTGAAGCACGCGCTGCGGGTGCCGACCGATCTACGGCTCTGGGCGGTCGCTGCTGCGGTTCGCCGCGGTTGGGACCCGGATGAGGTCAGCGCCCTCAGCGGGATCGATCCCTGGTTTGTTCGGGCAATCCAGCGAATTGTCGCCCTAGAAGCGCCCCTCGCCCGTGATGAACTCACGCCAGATCTCCTCTGGGAGGCAAAGCGGCTTGGGTACGGTGACCGCACAATCGCTGCCCTGCGCGGTACCACGGAGCGGGCGGTGCGGGAGCTCCGGTGGAGCTGGGGCATCGTGCCAGTCCACAAGCTCGTCGATACCTGCGCTGCCGAGTTTGCGGCCGAGACGCCGTACTTCTACGCCACATATGAGGATGAGGATGAGGCACCACCGCTCCCGCCTCCGAAGACGGTGGTGATCGGGGCCGGGCCAATCCGGATTGGTCAGGGAATCGAGTTTGATTACTGCAGCGTGAAAGCGGCACAGGCGCTGCACCGGGCCGGTGTCGCAGCGATCATGCTGAACAACAACCCGGAGACGGTCTCGACCGATTTCGATGCTTCCGACCGGCTCTATGTCGTCCCGCTTGATGCCGAGTCAGTGCTGGATGTGCTGGTCCATGAGGCAGCCGGACGTCTGGACGCGGTTCCACCAGTCGTCGTGCAGTTCGGCGGGCAGACAGCGATTAACCTCGCCGGGGAACTCGCAGCGGCGGGAGTACCGATTCTCGGCACCGATCAGGAGGCGATCGATATCGCAGAAGACCGCCGACGGTTCGAGCGCTTCCTCCGCGAGCTGGGTATTCCGCAGCCACCGGGTGCCGGCGTGCTGAGCCTTGAGGAGGCACTCGCCGTGGCGGAGCGCATCGGGTATCCCGTGCTCGTTCGGCCATCGTATGTCCTCGGTGGGCGAGCGATGGAGGTGGTGTACCGGCGCGAGCAGCTCGAACGGTATTTGGAGACGTCAGGTGCTTTTGCTAGCGGCCGTCCGGTGCTGATCGACAAGTATCTCGATGGAGTCGAACTCGAGGTCGACGCGCTCGCCGACGGGCGCGAGGTACTGATCCCCGGCGTCATGCAGCACATCGAGCGTGCAGGAGTACACTCTGGAGATAGCTTCGCAGTCTACCCGGCTGTTGAGCTCCCGCACGAGCACGTCGAGACGCTCGTCCGCTATACCACCGAGATTGCGCTCGCGCTCGGCGTGCGAGGACTCATGAATATCCAGTTCGTGTTGCACGGGGGAACTATCTACGTCCTGGAAGTCAATCCGCGAGCCTCACGGACAGTCCCCTTCTTGAGCAAGGTGACCGGTGTACCGATGGTCGAGGTTGCGACGCGAATCCTGCTTGGCCAGACGCTCGCCGAGCAGGGGTATCGCGGTGGACTCTGGCCACGCCAGCCATTGGTGGCGGTGAAGGCGCCGGTCTTCTCCATGGCCAAGTTGCACGGTGTGGATGTGCAGCTCGGCCCGGAGATGAAGTCGACCGGTGAGGCGATGGGGATCGACCGCACGTTCGAGGCGGCGCTGGCCAAGGCGTTCTTGGCGGCCGGACTCGCGATCCCGCGCGGTGCTCCAGTCTTGCTCAGCCTCGCTGACGAGGACAAGCCGGCCGGCGTCGAGCTCGCTCGAGCGATGGTCGAACTTGGTTACCCCATCGTTGCGACCGAGGGGACAGCAGCATATCTTCGTTCGTGTGGTGTCCCGGTTGAACTCGTGGTGCGCCACATTGGGCATGGGCATCCGGATGTCCTTGAAGTGATCCTTGATCGGACAGTACGCGGGGTGATCAACACGCCGGGACAGGACGAGGGCACCATCCAGGACGGCTTCCTGATCCGGCGTGCGGCGGTGGAGCGCGGAATGCCGTGTCTGACCTCGCTTGACACGGCACGGGCATTGGTGCGGGCGTTGCTCGGCTGCACGACGTACACGGTGCAACCTCTGCCCGCGTACCGCACTCGGGAAACGGTATCGGCGCTTGCCTGAGGGGGACCGATGCGTTGGTGGGTCGCTGGACTCGTGCTCGTGCCGGTCGCAGTGGTCCTTGAGGTGTTGCATGCGCCGCCGTTGGCTGTTCTGCTCATCTCGGCGGCGGCACTGGTACCCCTCGCCGCCTTGCTGGGTCGAGCGACTGAAGAGGTGGCAGCGCGCACTGGCCCTTTTATTGGTGGCCTGCTCAATTCGACACTGGGGAACGCTGCAGAGCTGATCATTGCCCTGGCCGCGTTACGTGCTGGGCTACACGAGCTCGTCAAGGCATCGATCTCGGGATCCATTCTTGGAAACCTGCTGCTCATCCTCGGGGCGAGCCTGCTGGTTGGAGGGCTTCGTCACGGGCTCCAGCAGTTCGATGCGCACTTGGCCGGCATTAGCGCCACAATGATGACGCTCGCGGTGGTACTGCTGCTCGTCCCCGGGCTTTTCACCCTGGGCCCCACACCGGTGCACGGCGCAGCGGTCGAGTGGATGAGTATCGGCCTTGCGGTCGTCCTTGCGGTGATCTACTTCCTGTACCTCGTGTACACGCTGCGAATGGGTGGCCCGGTGACCGAGCATGCGCATGCGACCTGGTCGTTACCGCGTGCGATTGCCGTCCTGGTAGGTTCCACACTTGGCGTCGTGGTGATGAGCGAGGTGCTGGTCGGTGCAGTTGAGCCAGTGGTCGAGGCGACTGGCGTCTCCGAGTTCTTTCTTGGTGTCGTCCTGGTGCCACTAGTTGGGAACGTGGCCGAACACTTTGTCGCTGTCCAAGTGGCTGGGCGGAACCAGATGGACTTAAGTCTTGGTATCGCCTATGGCTCGAGTTTGCAGATCGCGCTTGTTGTGACGCCGGTACTCATCTTCGCGAGTCTTGCCACGAGCCAGCCCATGTCGCTCGTCTTCAATGTCTACGAACTGGTCGCACTATTGGGAGCGGCACTCGTCTCTTCGCTGATCGCCGTCGACGGCCGCTCACACTGGCTTGAAGGGGCGATGCTCTTAGCTGTCTATGCGGGGCTCGCGGTCGGCTTTTTCTTCCTTCCGTAACGGTGCGCTGCTGGTCTGCACGGGGAAGAGCGCTCAGACCAGGCGCAGCGAGGGATCTGGCTCCGCGTCGGATCATGTTGCTGGCCGTGTCACCCAGGGTAGCGCGACGGCTGGACGGCGCACGCCTGCGCGCTTGTGCGAGTAGCAGGACGGCAGGGGCGCTACAGGGGCGTCCGCTCGGGTGATCCCGCTGGGAGACGGGAGCGATTCGAGGAGTGGAGGTGAGGCTGGTGTACGTGTTAGCCGACGAAGGAACGACCAAGAAGCTCGTGAGTCTCCTGGGCGAGGTTGGTGCGTTGCTGGACGGTCACTTCCTCCTCGCGTCAGGGCGACATAGCGACCGCTATGTGGAGAAGTTCGCGTTGTTACGCTGGCCACGACGGGTGGAGGAAGTCTGCCGCGAGCTCCTTGCCCGGTTACCCTGGAGCAGCATTGAGGCGGTGGTCGGGCCGACTACTGGTGGAATTCTGCTAGCGTTCGAGTGTGCGCGCCAGTTGGGTGTGCAGGCGGCCTATGCCGAGCGGGAGGCCGAGGGGAGCGCGCGCCGGGTCATCCGCCGCGGAACCCGTTTCGTGCCAGGAACGCGCGTGCTTGTGATCGACGATGTGCTTACAACAGGGGGCTCGGTGCGTGAGACACTCCGTGCGCTCGCTGAACACCCGGTCGAGGTCGTCGGTGTGGCGGTGCTCGTTGACCGCTCGACCGAGCCGGTGGAAGTGGGTGTTCCGCTGGCTGCGCTGTTGCGGCTGGAGATTTCAAGCTGGTTGCCCGCAGATTGCCCGCTTTGCAAGCAAGGAATTCCACTCGTGAAGCCGGGAACAACTGCGCAGGGGGCAGCCCAGGGGTAACCACCGAGACCGTCCAGCGCATCACGGTTGGTTGTCGTCAGGAGGGTCAGCGGCACTCGCGTGGCGCACATCCTCAGTGCGTGTCCCTCTCCGGCCGGGTGGGGTGAGGGGGAGTACAGGAGACGCGTCACCAATCACCTAGAGATGGCGCTCACCTCACTTTGAGGAGCAGCGGCTGAGGACTGTCAGTGACTCCCTGATGTGGTGAGACGTGTCCTGTACATCTCGTTCCGACGCGGGTGACGCACCGAACCGTTGGTGTGATGCTTTAAGCACCAAGCCAGAAGGGGCGTTCCCTCCGGACGTGTGCTCACGGCCGGCGTCATGCAGGGCGCCTCAGCGAGTAAAGGGCAGCGTGCATGCGCCTGTGCCTGGTGTTCCTACGAAAGGGCACTGCCCACGGATGCTACTCAGCGCACCTGAGTGGTTCGTCCTTCACATGGAACCCCAGTGAGATAGTTCAGTGCCCAGGGAATGTGGCTTGGAGATTTCCAGCACCCGTGATCCGGGCGGTGTGACCATCGGGCGGGCGCCGAGGTCAACGATGCCGCACGCTTGCAGGAGGAAAGGTTGAGCGCGTTTGCCTGCTGGAAGAGACGATGCGTTAAAGGAACACTTCGGGGCTCGGGGGAGGCCGAGCGGAAGAGCCGGTGGGAGGGACGAGAGTTGCCCATTAAGCTATGGCCTTCCCCGCCCGATGGCACCGCCTTACTGTCTTTCGGGAAGGACGTCAGTGGGTGGCAGCGTACCCATCCAGTAGGTGCCGGGGTCGAACGAGGCTTGGTCGCGGGACGCCGGGTGCAAGGGGAGGGCTCAGCGCCCAAGGTTCTCCGATTTCGTTTTGCTCACACTTCGAGGGTCGCCAGCAGGGGGAGAATTGCCTCGAGCAGGGCGAAGAGTTGTGGGCGCGCTCGTTCGCCGACCGCCGCCACTTCTTCGTGTGTGGGAATGTGCGGCTCATCTGGGATCGCTCGGTTGGTAACAACAGAGATCGCCAGCACCCGCAGACCGAGCGCCCGCGCCATGATCACTTCCGGTACCGTCGACATACCGACGAGGTCGGCACCAGCCAAGCGTAGCCACCGGAGCTCAGCCGCCGTCTCAAACGTTGGGCCTGCCACCATCGCATATGTCCCCTCGCGGAGCATGAGTCCGCGTTCCTCGGCCACGCGGCGCACTGCAGCTCGGAGTTCTGGATCGTAAGCATCACGCAGACTGAAAAAGCGAACGGGTCCGGGAGGTGGGATCAGCGGATGTTGTCCTGCCAAGCCGGGTACGAAGAGATGATCGCGAATCAGCACAAAGTCCCCAGGCTGATACACCGGATTAAGTCCTCCGGCCGCGTTCGTCAGTACGACGCACCGTACCGGCAGGTGCGCCAACATGACGATCGGACTTGCGACCGCTGCTGCGGAAAGACCTTGGTAGAGGTGATATCGCCCGAGGCAGAACCACGTCGCAACATTCTGCCAGTGAGCCAATGCCAGTTCGCGGGCATGCCCGGCGACCGTGGCAGCCGTGATCCCTGTCACCTCGTCGAGTGGGACACGCGCAATGACTCGCGCGTTCTCCGGTAACCCTCCGAGTCCTGACCCCAGAACCACAAAGACTGTTGGTTCCACGCCATATTGCCGGGCAAGTCGCTGTGCACGCTCAGCCGCCTGCTCCTGATAGGGGTGCAGCAGGACGCTCATCGTTTTCTCCTCGCTGCTCGAGGATCGTCGCCACCGTCGCCGAAGGAAGTGGTCCGCCGATATGCGCCTCCAGTGCGGCACGTAGGACAGCCTCGATTTGTGTCCGCAAGGACTGGCTCAACGTTCGGTTTGCCACCTCGCGCCACTGGTCGGCGAGGAGTAATCGCAGTGCCTTGACCGCCCCGACGCTCACCGGAATCTCGTTCGCGGTGCTGCCAACGCACTCTGCGCAAAGTACCCCGCCCTGTTCCGGAGCGTACGCGAGTGATCCGGGTATGAGGCGTCTGCTGCAGCGTGGGCAGATCGAGAGTTCTGGCTGGTAGCCGAGCAGAACCAGGAGACGCATCTCGAAGCGCCGAACGATCGCGAACGAGTCGGTGCAGTCGGCCAGCGCGCGGAGACAGTCAACCAGCAGGTCATACAGCGCCGGCTGCGGGTCGGCGTCTGCTGTCGCGCGATCTGTGAGATCGGCGAGGTATCCCGCCCAGCCGGCTCGCCACGGCTCGTGGCGAAGGCCGATAAACGACTCGAGCAGTTGTGCCTGTGTCACCACGTCCAGCTCGCGACCGCGTGCCAGAAGCACCTGTGTCCGGGCAAAGAGATCCAGATGCCCGCCGAGGCGGCTGAGTGGGCGGCGTACTCCCTTCGCGACCACCCGCAATTTTCCGAGCTCGCGTGTAAAAAGCGTCAAGATACGATCCGCCTCACCGAGATCTCGTCGCCGCAAGACGACTGCTTCAGCTCGGACCAGGCGGATTCGGCGATGCTCGAATGCGTTTCCATCTTGGCTCATGTCCTAAGACCCTCTCCGCCCGAACGGGCGACGAGTTCGGCCCATTGGCGTGCGCGCTCGCGAAGACCTACCCAATCACGCGCCGCGACTAGCTTCCGATCAACCAGGTGACTGCCGACCGCGACCGCCACAGCACCAGCGGCAAGGAAGGCAGGCGCGGTCTCCAGCGTGACACCTCCTGATGGGATGAGCTTTACCTGTGGGAGCGGTGCAAGCACATCCTTGAAATAGCTTGGGCCAGCTAAGCTGGCTGGGTTGACCTTAATGTAATCGGCACCCCACTCCCACGCTGTCAAGATCTCAGTTGGCGTGAAGGCACCGATGACGCTCGGCACCGAGTAGCGGCGGCAGATCTCGATCGTCTCGCGCCGTAAGGTGGGGGTTACGATGAACTGTGCGCCAGCCAGCATTGCCTGCCGCGCTGTTTCTGCATCGAGCACTGTGCCTGCACCGACAAGACAGGTTCCCTCAAAGCGACGGCGCACCTCTTCAATCGCGCGGCCGGCTTCTCGATTGGTATAGGTGAACTCAATCACGCGGACGCCCCCTTCGAGGAGCGCTGCCGTGAGTTCGGTCGCGCAGCTGAGATCGTCCAGCCGCACAACAGCGATGAGTCGATAGGTTTCAATCCAGTTCACGCGTCATTTCCTTTCCCTCGAGTACCATTCGCATGGATGTCCGCCCGGTGCTCAGTGTAACGGCTCCGAGCCGGGAGGAGGAGCGACCGAGATGGCACGACGTTTTGGAGTGATTGCGGCGCATGGCAAACCAGAAGCAGCGCTCCTCGCGAGGGAGATCCACGACTGGCTCGTCGCTCGGGGCTGTGACGTCGCGGACGAGCAGACGCTTGTCCAGTCTTGGCGCGATCGCGATGTGGTCATTGCGATTGGCGGCGATGGTCTGATCATGCGTGTTGCGCATGCCTACCCCGAGGTACCGATTCTGGGTATCAATCTTGGACGGGTGGGCTTCCTTGCCTTGGTTGAGCGAGAGGACTGGGAACGTGCGCTGACCGATCTTCTCAGCGACCATTATCACGTCCAGGAGGGACCGACACTCGCGGTTCAACTCGAGCGTAACGGTGCAGTGATCGTGGACGCCTGGGCGATCAACGACGTGGTCGTCCGCGCCGGGTTCCAACTGATCGAGCTGGAGCTCTACATCGATGGCCAATTTGTCAACACCTATCCGGGAGATGGCATGATCGTGGCCACTCCCCAGGGCAGTACGGCTTACTGTATGGCAGCTGGTGGCCCGGTTCTGACGGCAGGGGTACATGGATTCGCGGTCACGCCCATCTGCCCGCATTCTCCGATCCGCATCGCGCTCGTGGTTCCGGAGCAGGCGACTATCGAGCAGGTGTACCTGAGTGACCGGGAGGCGCGCCTTATCATCGATGGTGATCCCGTGCTCGCGTTGCAGCGTGGGGACCTCATTCGAGTAACGCGCGGCACACAGCTCTTTCGTCTCGTGATACTGCCTGGCACGAACTTCTACGAGGCCTTCCGAAGCAAGTTCAACTTTCAAATCCGTCCCGAAGCGCAGCCGAGTCGTGGGAATGACCGTGCCGCATCCCAGTCACGCGCGCGGTAGCTGGTCGGTCTCTGGCTCCGTTCGTGCCTCGCTACGCGACCAGCCCGGAGGAAGCGTGGACGCTGGCTCCTCTGGGAGAGACGATTCTGTCCGGCGTTCACGGAGCGGCACGGTGCGTCCCAACGCCCGCTGAACCGCTTCAAGCGGTGACCGTCGTTCGCGGACCACGAGCTCTGGTTCCTCGCTTGGTTGTGCTGCACCGCAGTATGGGCAGTGTGGCCAGTCCAAGCTTAAAAGCCGTCCGCAGGTGACACAGAGCTGCTTGAGAGCGGTGCGACAATAGGGACAGAACTGGAATTCCTCCTGCACCGGTCGGCGGCAGGATGGACAGCGGCCGGTCGCCTCCAAATCCTGAATCAAGTACTCCTCTTCCAGGGCCCGTTCATATTGCTCTTCAAGCGTCTCACGGGGCCGCATGAGCAAGTAGAGGACAACTCCAGGAACCGAGAAGAGAACGACCAGGAGGGTCGCAAAAATCTGCGCGATGACGCTCCGAGTTCGCGTCTGGATATCCTGAAACGTCCAGACGACGAGTGCAAACCAGAGTGCAAGATAATACGCGCCACCGAGCGCGAGCAGAAGGTGCACTGCTTGCGCGATCAACTGCTCCACCGCGCGACCTCACCCTCCTACCTCAGGGGATGCGCTCGAACCGCTCGACGGGAACAACGAAGACGTTGGCACCACCCACCTCGACCTCAATGGGCTGCGGAACAAAGAACTCACCTGACTCAACGATCGGTAACAGCGGGTTGACGTACTGCGTTCTCGTATAGCAGTTCGCTTTGATGATGCGCAAGACTTGTTCCAGTCGTGTGGCTTCCACACCGATCAGCACGGTGACGTTCTGCTCGCGAAGGAAGCCGCCGGTACTGCTGATGCGCGTGGCGCGGAAGCCCTCTTGCTGCAGGGCATGAAGGAGCTTGTCAGCATCCCGCGCCTGTACCACCGCGATGACGAGCTTCATCGAGCTCATCGGCCCGTCCGTTTCCTCTGCTCCAAGAACTCCGCAACCACTATCCAGACGGCCTCGGCCACCGTCTCCGGTGCCTTCGTCGCGTCGATAACCCGCCAGCGGGTGGGCTCGCGCTGTGCCGCCGTGTGGTACCAGGCCCGGACCCGTTCGTGAAAACTCGTAAGCTCGCTGTCCAAACGTGTCAATGTCTCACCAGCTGCCCGACGGCGCGCCAAGCCGAGTTCGACCGGCACGTCGAGCAACACGGTCAAGTCCGGCCACAGGTCTCCGGTCGCGACGCGGTGGAGCTCGCGCAACCAGCGCTCATCCAACCCGCGACCTGCCCCCTGATAGGCCAGCGTCGAATCCACATAGCGGTCGCACAAGACGATCGTGCCACGCGCAAGGGCCGGACGGATTCGTTCCCACACATGCTCGGCGCGCGCAGCGGTGAACAGGAGCGCTTCCGTCTCGGCGCGCAACGTGTTCCTGCCCAGTAACCATTCTCGGATGGCCTCGCCAAGTGGCGTTCCGCCGGGTTCGCGAGTGACCAAACAGTCGTACCCGTGGTCACGCAACCGTGTCGCCAGTGCGTGACACTGTGTTGTCTTCCCAGCGCCCTCTGGCCCCTCGAAGGTGATGAACCAACTCACCAGCCCTCGTCCTCGCGATAGATTTCCACCCGGCGGAATGGTTCGCGTCCGCGGCTGCGCGAGGCGAGGTTGTAGCGCTCAGCGAGCTGGTGCTGCAGGCGGCGGATCCAGGCTTCTTGGGGACGGAGTTCGACCCGGTCGCGTGTTCCCTGCAGGACTTGGTGCGCTGCCGCTTCAGCCTCGTACATCGCCGCAGCGATGCGGTCCTGCGGTGCAAATGAGCCGTCACCGTCATCCGTCTCTTCCGTGTCGCTTTCCTCGACGAAGCGATCTGGGAACAGCGAGCGGAAGAGATTCGCCATCTGCTGAGCTGTGTTGCTACGCAGCACATAGACCGGAACGCCCCGCTGCTCCGCCTCGCGTAGCACTTGCGGCCGCTTCCGGAAGTAGTTCTTCAGCGTCACGACTGCATCCGCTTCCCGCGGTGAACGCACGAGTTCCACCGGAAGTACGAGTTGGTGGATCACTTGCTCGAGGCGATTGCGACTGACGCCGAACGGAAAGAGCCGCATGGTCCGCCGGGACGACTCAACAGTGACCGCAGGCAGAGAAGCCGACGGTACAGATGCAGTCGTCGGTCGGCTGGGCGGCTGTGCACCTGGGATCCGCTGGTAGGTACGTCGCGGCCCCGAGGGTAGCATCGAACGCTCTGCGCGGTGTTCCTGTCCGTAGAGTTCCTCGTACCAGATCGACACCGTGCCATCGGGATTCCGCTCGCGGATTTCCACCCGCAGTGGCTGGTTGCGCAGGATTGCATCGACCGCTGCCGCGACGTCGCGGTGCACGGCCACCCGGTTGCGCGACTGGATCTCGACGAGGACTCCGAACGTTGGTGGAGCCTTGCGCTCTAGGATCGACTTTTGCGTCCCGCGTCGCCGCGCTTCCTCGTCGCTCAGCGTGACTGACTGGATTCCGCCAATAAGATCAGAGAGCGTCGGATTCATCATAATGTTCTCGAGCGTGTTGCCATGGGCGGTACCAATCAGCTGGACACCGCGCTCAGCGATCGTCCGAGCGGCAGCCGCCTCGAGTTCCGTGCCGATTTCGTCGATGACAATTACCTCCGGCATGTGGTTTTCCACCGCTTCGATCATCACCGCATGCTGGAGGCTCGGCGTTGGTACCTGCATTCGGCGCGCGCGTCCGATCGCCGGATGAGGGATGTCGCCGTCTCCGGCGATTTCGTTGCTGGTGTCCACGACGATGACCCGCTTGCGCAAGTCATCGGCCAACACCCGGGCCGTCTCACGCAGCATCGTCGTCTTCCCGACGCCGGGTCGCCCAAGCAACAAGATGCTCTCGCCGGACTCAATCAGGTCGCGAATGATAGCGACGGTCCCGTAGACTGCGCGCCCGATCCGGCAGGTAAGCCCGACGATCTCACCAGAGCGGGAGCGGATCGCTGAGATGCGATGGAGTGTCCGCTCGATCCCCGCACGGTTATCGTCGCCGAAGCGTCCGATCCGTGAGGCGACGTAAGCGATATCCTCACGCGTCACCTCGCGTTCGGCGAGGTAGACCTCGCGATCCTCGAACCGGGCCTCCGGGCGACGGCCGAGGTCGAGAACGATCTCCAGCAACTTAGCCCGGTCCTCAGGGTTGTTGTATTGCTGGAGCGCTTCGACGATATCAGGAGGCAAGACCGCGAGCAGATCCTCAAGATTGTCAGTGATGGTCTGCTCCGGCGCTGCTGGAAGAATTGTTGTGGGCTTCGTCACGGTTCGCGTACTCGTCCTCCTCTTTCATCGATTTTCAGTGTGATGTCGCGCGTTCGACCACGGCGACCTTCGGGCGCTCACGCCGGTAGAACGCGCGCCGCGCGTCAGCCAGAGCGGCAAGACTTGCTGCATCGCTTGCCAGGGTCCCGACCCGGATTCGTCGTACGGTATAGCGTGCGAGCCAGACTCTCCTCTCCTGTGTCCGAAATCCCGCGCGCTCGAACGCGGCGAGCATGCAGGGAGCCTCCTCGGGAAGCACAAGCAGAACCTGATCGTGCGGCCTCGCGCTTTGCCCAATCGCATAGCGCACCAAACTGACTGCATCGTCTGCCGCATGATCCGACGCGAGTACCTCGACGAGATGCCATTTACCGCGTGAGCGCACACGACAATAGGCTGTCGTCTCCTGCCCATTCGAGAGCAAAAATCCTCGCACACGCCATCCAGCGCGCCGACCGACCTGCCACGTCGCACGGTTGCGTGCCTCCGCATACTGCACCGGACGCGGCGTGAGCCGCTCGTAGAGCCGTTGCACCTCCCACGCGTCGACCGCCTCTTGCACACGAATCGTCCCCTCCGGGGGAGCGTGACGCCCCTCAGCCGTTGTCGTGAGCAGGACAACGCGCCGAAACGGCGTGAATCCGGCTCGCTGCCACCACTCCAGCACGTCCGGGTGCTCCGTGACTAATGTGTGCAGTCGGATCACTCCACGCGTGCCCGCTTCTCGGGCGATCCGATCGAGGAGCTCGCGACCGCCATCCGTGACACCGGCCTCGGCGACCAGCCGGACGATGAACCAGTGGTCGCGCCCTGGTTCGGCCACGACCTGGGCAAAGGCGAGTGACCGCTGATGATCCACAAATACTCGTCCTCCGGCCGAACCGAATGCGTTGCCAAGGATGCTCCGCAGCAACCAGGGCCGGAACGCATGCGGCAAGTTGACAAGGTCGCAGCCTTTGATCGCTAGTCGACCCGGCCGATCATCCGTTGCCCGTTGAGGCCGCCGCCACAGCACGCCGGGTCCTCCTCCGTGTCCTCTCAGAGCGCGCGTCGTCCAGCAAGCGCGCGACCAAGCGTCACTTCGTCTGCATACTCCAGGTCGCCACCGACCGGGAGTCCGCTCGCTGGACGCGTCACTGTTACTCCCAGCGGGATGAGCTGGCGTGCCAGGTACATTGCTGTCGCATCACCCTCGATATTCGGGTTCAGCGCCAGGATAACCTCGTTGGGGCGCTCATCCCGCACGCGCTGCACGAGCTCCCGGATACGCAGGCGCTCCGGCCCGATCCCGTCCACCGGCGAGATGACGCCGTGCAGCACATGATAGACCCCGTGATACGCACCGGTCCGCTCGAGCGCGAGCACATCCAGCGGATCCTCAACCACGCAGATTGTCTGCTGATCCCGCGTCGGGTCGGAGCAGATCGGGCAGGGATCCACATCCGTCAAATTGAAGCAGCGCGAGCACAGCTGGACGCGCTCTTTCACCTCGACGATGGCCTGCGCGAGTGCCAACGCCTCCTCGCGCGGGCTGCGCAGCAGGTGATACGCCAACCGTGATGCGGTCTTCGGACCGATTCCGGGAAGTTTGGCGAGTTCCTCGATGAGCCGAGCAATCGGCTCGGCCGGACCCCGTGCGCGCACAGTCACCTCAGTCGCCGTCCGGCAAAACGCGCGTTCACGCTCACCAGTATACCAAACCGGCGAAGAAGCCCTTGCCGCTCACTCCTCCCCCAGGTAGACCATACGGCCGCGCGCCCCTTCAGCTGGACCAACAATCCCCTCGGCCTCCAGTTGTTCCATAATCCGCGCTGCCCGGTTATAGCCGATCCGGAGTCGCCGTTGAAGGAGCGAGGTCGACACCGTGCCGAGCTGCCGTACGAGTTGCCTGGCCTGCTCCAACAGTGGATCGTCGCCTCGGCTGGGCTCCGGGCCCGCCTCTTCGAGATCTAGCCACGTCGGGTCATAGCGTGGTTCCGGATAGAGCCGTCGCCAGTGTTCGACCACGTACTCCAGATCGCGATCCTCGATGAAGGAACCTTGCACCCGGAGCGGGCGCGCGGCATCCGGTGGGAGGTAGAGCATGTCGCCACGACCGAGCAAACGTTCAGCGCCCGGCATATCCAGAATCACACGGCTATCGGTCTGGGAGGTGACCGCGAAGGCAATCCGCGCCGGGACGTTCGCTTTGATAAGCCCGGTGAGAACGTCGACCGATGGGCGCTGGGTCGCGATCAAAAGATGGATACCGGTCGCGCGAGCCATCTGCGCTAACCGCACCAGCAAGGTCTCTACCTCGTCAGGTGTCGTCAACATAAGGTCGGCTAGCTCGTCGATGATCACAACCAGGTAGGGCAGCGGTTCCAACGAGGGATCCTCTTCGCGCCGTAACCGGTATCCTTCGAGATTGCGCACACCGAGCTGCGCAAAGAGTTCGTAACGCCGCTCCATCTCCTGGAGAACGCGCCGCAGCGCGCCCACCACTAACCCCATGTCGGTCACAACTGGTCGCTTGAGGTGTGGCACACCGTCATAGCCTGCGAGTTCCACCTTTTTCGGATCGATCAGCAACATCTGGAGTTCATCGGGCCGGCGTGTGAGGAGGAACGTGGCGATGATGCCGTTGATGCAGACTGATTTCCCTGATCCGGTCGCACCAGCAATCAAAAGGTGAGGCATCCGGGTGAGGTCGGCGATCACGTACTCGCCGTGCACATCGCGTCCAAGCGCCAGCGGTAACCGTGCCCGTGAACGCTGAAACGCTGGTGACTCGATCACTTCGCGGAGCCCGACGGTCGAAATTGCCGCGTTCGGTACCTCGATGCCCACGCGGGCCATCCCGGGTACCGGAGCCTCAATCCGGATCGCTGGGGCTGCAAGCGCCAGCGCGAGGTCATTTTGCAGCTCGGTGATCCGTCGCACCTTGACGCCGGGACCAGGCTCCAGGGTGAAAAGTGTTACAGCCGGCCCTGGATAGATCTCCCGTACCCGCGCATCGACCCGAAAATTGGCAAGCGTCTCCTGAATGATCGCGGCTTTGTGCTGGAGCTCCTCTGGATCGGGGAGACTCGCCTCGTAGCGTTGCAGCCGTCCGATATCCGGGAGCACATCCTCACCACGTGTGGGTGGTGGAACCTGTTCGTCGCTCGCCGATTCGGGCTCCCGGGTAGCCGGCCGCTCGACGCGCGGTCGGCCTTCGGTCGTCCCACGCTTGCTGCGCACGCGGCTCGTGCTCGTGTGTCGCGGTGGGGTGATGACGGCAGGCGTCGGTTCTCGCTTGGTCGTGTCCTCCATCCGATGCCCTGGTACGGCAGTGCCTGGTTCGAGCACCGCGTTGCTGTCTGGACCCCGTCTGCGACGTGCGAAGTGGCCGGACAGCACCCGCCCCAGTGCAACACCACGCGCCACCAGCGTCCGCAAGTCGACCCCGGCGATAAGAGTCGACCCCGCCAGCCCGAGCGCAAGCGCCAGAAGCCCAAGCCCTACCTCACCGCCCACCAGCCGCAGCAGTGTGGCAATGCCTGCCCCGATATACCCGCCAGCCTCCTCGACACGATCAGTCGCACGTGCATCAAGCAGCGCCAGAGCACCGGCTGCATAGAGCCCAAGTCCAACCGTGCGGCGGATCGTCGCCTGGCGAGAACTTGAGGCCGCAACCTCGAAAGCACCCCACCAGAAGGTGAGTGGCACGATGAGTGCGCCGCGCCCAAAGAGCTGTTGGCACCCATTCGCAATCCATCCCACAAGCCCTGTCTCGTTCGCCTGGCCAAGGAGCGCCAGTGCGAGAAGAACTCCAACGGTCGCCAGGAACAGCGCCGCCAGATCACGCGGTAGCCGCCGCGGAATCCCCATCACTACCCCATGACCGATCCGTGCGAGGTGCCTCAGCACGTTGGAAACCACCGAACCGGCATCTCGCTTGGATTCCGCCGCTCGCTGCCGACCCCGCGTCCGCGCTTGCGCCATGGCGTCCCCCTGCGTCCGTTCGCACGTCCGTACGCAGTATAGCAGCGGTTCAGAAGAGACGCATCTGCTGGGGCTTCTCTTCGGGCTGATCGTCAGCAGTCGTTGCGGTCTCAGCACGCACCTGGGCGATGATCTCGCCGAGCTTCTCGAAGTCCTTCTCCACCAACTCCTTCAATGCTGGCTGATGTAGTGCCGCTGCGGGATGATACATGGGGACCACGACATAGTCACCGACGCGGCGCGCCTGACCGTGCACGCGCGAGATCTTCTCGTTGGGAAACCAGCGGGACATCGAGTAGCGGCCGAGCGTCACGATCACGCGTGGTCGGATCACGTCCAGCTGCTCGTCCAAGTAGGGCGCACAGGCAGCGATCTCGTCTGGTAGCGGATCGCGGTTACCCGGAGGTCGGCACTTCACGACATTGGTGATGTACACCTCTTCCCGCCGCAGGCCAGCTCGTTGAAGGAGCTCGTTCAAGTACTGGCCAGCTGCCCCCACAAACGGCCGTCCTTGCCGGTCTTCGTGGTACCCCGGAGCTTCGCCGATGAACATAACCTCGGCCCGGGGATTCCCCTCACCCGGCACCGCGTGCGTCCTGGTTCGCCAGAGATCACAGCGTGTGCACACGCGCACGCGCTGGGCAATCTCCTCGAGTCGTTCCTCAACGCTGCGTTCCTCCGCTCGTGATCGCTCTTCGCTCACATCTCGCTCCTCTCTCGTCAGTCCACGTTGTGTCGTTTCTCTCGACCACTTGGCTCACTCCTCGAGCGGTGCATGCACGGCTAGTGCGCCTTCTGGAAGTTCCCGGCCGTAGCGTACGACTGCCTCCCAGTCGATCGGTTCTGCCAAGACGACGACCGTTGGATCGCCAGCATGACGCTGCAACCAGCGGGCAAGGATGACGGTCGCGTCCAGCGTTTCTTGGTCGAGCGTCCACGGCGGTGCTCGCCGGGCGCGCTCCCAAGACGCCTGGAGGCGTGCTGCAACATCGCTGTTACTCTCCTCCCGATCGGCCAGGACACGCGCCCACAGACGGCCACCGACCACCAGCAAGAAGGCCCGGTCTCCTGTCTCTGGACAGGGAGTGACGATGACACAGGGGTGCCCAGTAATCGTGTTTTCAACCAACTGGTGGGTGAGCACGAGTTCCTCGCTCCGCCGCAGGAGGTCGCGGAGGCGCGCTGCGCGCTCAAAGTCCAGCCGCTCTACGGCTTCCGCAAGCAACTGCTGAGTGCGCTCGACCACCGCATGAGTGTTCCCTGCGAAGTACTGCACGGCGATCTCAACCAACGCGCGGTATTTGTCCGGCTCGACCCGCCCAGTGCACGGGCCGATGCAGCGTCCCAGCGTTAGCTGGAGACAGGGCTGCCCGTACGAGCGTGCGTCGCGGAACGAGCGATGACAGGTGCGCAAGGGAAGGACGGTATGGAGGAGTTCGACGACTGAGCGTGCTGCGGCCGAACTGCGGAAGGGGCCGATGTAAAGCGCACCGTCATCCTCCCGCTGGCGGGCGAGGAGTATACGTGGCCAGGGCCGACCAAGTTCGACCTTGATGTAAGGATAGCTTTCGTGGTTCCGCAGCTGAGTGTTGTACGGCGGCTTATAGCGTTGGATGAACTGGCTCTCCAGAAGCAATGCCTCGAGCTCCGAACCGACCACGACCGTCTCGATCTCGGCCACCGACTCGAGGAGTCCGTCCATCTTACGCGTGTAGCCGAGCGGTTGCGCAAAGTAAGAGCGCAGGCGCTGCGCAAGATTTCGTGCCTTCCCAACGTAGAGAACGCGTCCGAGCGCATCGCGCATGAGGTAGACTCCGGGCAATTCCGGCGCGCCGTCGAGCAAGCGACGATCCAAGACTGCCCGGCCGCGGGCGACCGCTTCCACGACCACCGGCCGGCGTGCTGTCTCGGTACGGACGTCGCTCGGTGCCCGCAGATTGGCCTGTTCGGCTCGCTCGACCAGACACAAATAGAGCGTCGCAGTCGCCTCAGCGTCCGGCAGTGCACGATGTCGTACCGTGCGTGCGATCCCCAATGCCCGGCAGACCGTATCGAGATCGTAGCGGCCGTTGCTCACACCCAGTGCTCGTGCCAGCGGCAGCACGTCGAGTGCTGGATTGGGAAGCGGTCCTTGGCCGATCCGCCGCAGCTCGAAGTTGAGAAAGTCGAGATCGAAGCCAACGTTGTAGCCGATGACCACGCTGTCACCTAAGAAAGCACGCAGTGCCGCGGCCACATCAGCAAACGGTGCGGCCGTCAGGAGGTCTTCGTCGCGGATACCAGTCAACCGGACGATGTAGGTTGGTAATCGCCGGTGCGGATTGACCAGGACAGCGAAGCGCTCCACGCACTGTCCATCCACGTACCGAACGGCGCCGATCTCGATCACACGGTGTCGGGTTGGCCTGAGGCCCGTCGTCTCAACATCGAGTGCGACGAACGAGCGCGGCCAGCCTTCGTCGAGCGGCAATGGCCGGTTCCGCAGAGCCCACGTCCCATCTGGGCGTCGCACTACTTCGTTGTCGGCCTCGAGTAGCTGTGCAAGGAAGGGTGCCCAAAGTCGGCGATTTCCGACCGACCCGAAGAGTGCCGTAATCAGCTGCTCCTCGCTGGCAACCCCACCTCGCCCCAGCAGGACTCGCTTGGCGCGGTCCCGCAACCGCTCGTATGTTGTGGTGACGGGCTCACTTGCCATCCCGCGCTCCTCACCCGCACCCCGCTCGTATAGTACTCGACTCTCGTCGAACCCCCTCATGTTGCTGCGCGCTATGCCAGTGATCAGCGTATACTCGCCTGCGCAACTGGCCGCAGGGGAGATCTCACAAGGGAGGGCGAGCATGGCCGAGCAGTCAGCGACGACACAGGATCGTGTTCCGCCCGAAGTACGCAGGCGGGTCGATGAACTCCGGCGACTGATTCATCGGTATAACTACGAATACTACGTTCTTAATGCACCGACGATCAGCGATGCTGAATACGACGCGCTGATGCTCGAGCTCCGCCGGCTGGAAGAGCAATACCCGGAACTCATCACGCCAGATTCTCCGACACAGCGTGTCGGCGCACCCCCTGCCGAAGGGTTCGCGACTGTCCAGCACGAAATCCCGATGCTCTCGCTTGGCAATGTCTTCTCCGACGGTGAGATCCGTGCCTGGGCCCAGCGCGTGTATCGTCTCAGCAACCGATACGACATCGAGTTCGTTACCGAGCCGAAGGTTGATGGCCTGGCTGTTTCGATTGTGTACGAGAACGGTGTCCTTGTCCGAGGTGCCACACGCGGTGATGGTTACACCGGCGAAGACGTGACCAATAACATCCGTACAATCCGGATGATCCCGCTCCGACTCTATCCGCCGGCGGGTGTCGAACTGCCGCGTATCTTGGAGGTGCGTGGCGAGGTCTATATGAACGTGCGGGATTTCGAGAAACTGAACCGTGAGCGTGGCGAGCAAGGGCTTCCCCTCTTTGCGAACCCACGGAACGCCGCGGCTGGTTCGCTTCGCCAACTCGATCCGAGTGTCACTGCCTCGCGTCCACTTCGTTTCGCTGCCTGGGACATCGGCCGTTGGGAAGGAACAGAGCCACCGGCAACACATAAGGCGGTGCTTGATTTTCTTGCCCAGCTCCAGATACCGGTCGTTCCAGACTACCGGCTCTGTCACTCGATTGATGAAGTCATCGCGGAGTGCCATCGCTGGCAGGAGCGACGCGATCTTCTGGAGTTTGAGGCGGACGGTGTGGTCATCAAGGTGAACGATCGAGCCCTTTACCAGGCGCTCGGCGTGGTCGGACGCGAGCCGCGAGGCGCAGTCGCCTACAAGTTCCCTGCTCATGAAAAGACGACGATCGTCCGCGACGTGATTTGGAGTGTGGGTCGCACCGGAAAACTGACACCGGTCGCCATCCTGGAGCCGGTCGAGATCGGCGGCGTCATTGTTGAGCGTGCGACCCTGCACAACGAGGAAGAGATCCGTCGCTTGGGGCTCTTGCTCGGTGATGCGGTGGTGGTGCAGCGCCGTGGTGACGTGATCCCGAAGATCGTCGCAACGATTCCACAGCGCCGCGATGGCGACGAGCGGCCAATCGAGATCCCAAAGCAGTGCCCCGTCTGCGGCGCACATACGGTGCGGCTGGAGGGGGAAGTCGACCGTTACTGCTCAAATCCCAATTGCCCAGCCCGCCTGAAGGCGTCGATCCGCCAGTTTGCCTCGCGGAATGCGATGGATATCGAGGGCCTCGGTGAAAAGATCTCCGACCTGTTTGTCGACCTAGGGCTGGTGCGTTCGCTTCCAGATCTCTACACGATCGACTGGAATCGGGTACTTCAGCTGGAGGGGTTCGGGCCCAAGAAGGTTGAGAACCTGCGCAAGGCAATCGAAGCGAGCAAGCAACGGCCTTTTGCTCGGTTTCTCTTCGGCCTCGGCATCAGACATGTTGGTGAGCGGAACGCGCAGCTCTTGGCCGAGCGGTTCCGCTCGATCGACCGTCTGATGCAAGCGACGATGGAAGACCTCCTTGAGATTCCTGGCTTCGGCCCCGCCGTGGCCCAGTCGGTTTATGAGTTCTTCCGGGAGCCGAAGAACCGCGAGATGATCGAGCGTTTCCGACAACTTGGTGTGCGGATGGCTGAAGAAGAAGTGCCTGCGCGGGTACCAGCACGCGGACCGCTTGTTGGCAAGACGGTCGTGCTGACCGGCCGGCTGGAGACGCTCACGCGCAGTCAAGCGGAGGAGCTCCTGCGACGCGCCGGTGCGCACGTGACCGAGAGCGTCTCACGGAAGACAGATTATGTCTTCGCTGGCGCGGAACCGGGAAGCAAGTATGTGCGGGCTCAGCAGCTTGGTGTCCCCATCCTCGGTGAAGAGGACTTGCTCCGGATGCTGCGCGAATCGGGCATCGAGGTCGAGGCACCGATCCGCTCATCGGACTGAGAGGCATTGGCTCGAGTCGGAGTGGAGGCACTCGGTAATGCCGGGATCGTGCTGAGGTGACGGTACCGCGGAAAGCTGGTGGTCGTGCCGGAGTTCTTGATGCGGCCCAGAACTAGCTGGTGTGCTCGAGCGCGTGCCCGTCACGAGGCGAGGCAGCGAGTTCCAGCGGCGGGAACCTCTGGAGCGGTAGGCTCATGTGACGCCAAGTCTTCGGGCTAGTGCGCGGCGCACACCGACTCCATACGATGTGACGGTGAGACCAGGGATAGCGGTGGCTGTTGCGTCGGGAGAAGCGCGGATACTGGGGACGAGGTGAGTCGTTGCGATGGAGTCTGCGAGTAGGGGGTTGCAGAACAGGGGGAGGGGTGATACACTCTAATGTCGTTGCCCGTGAGGTTGGTACGGGCTGTTGGGGGGTGATCGTTCTCAGGTAAACGGAGGTCCGTGGGGAGTGAAGAGCCTGGGTCGACACGTCATTGTCGAACTCTGGGGTTGCAAGAACATCGACTCCCTGCAGGCGGTCGAAGAGGCCATCCGCGATGCAGTCGCGGCAACCAATGCGACGTTGCGCGACCTGCAGGTCTTTCCCTGGGAGCCGTACAACGGAGTGAGCGGGATTGCGATCCTCTCGGAGTCGCACCTGAGCATCCACACGTGGCCGGAGCTCGGGTATGCGGCGGTGGACGTTTTCACGTGCGGTGAGCACACTGATCCTGAGGCGGCGATCCCGGTTCTCCGGGAGCGGTTCCAGCCGCAGCGGATGGAAGTGCTGCAGGTGAGTAGGGGGATGATCGTTGATTGACGGAGGACTCTGGCATACCGACGACCCGGAGGTCCCAAGCCAACGGGTATTCCTGCAGGTGCGCGACGTCCTGTACCGGGGTACGTCCCCGTACCAGGAGATCGCGATTATCGAAACGGTCCTCTTCGGTCGCGCGCTGGTACTGAACAACGTGCTCCAGACGGCGGAGCGCGACGAGTTCTGCTACCACGAGATGCTGGTGCATCCGGCGATGATCGCGCATCCGAATCCTCGCCGGGTGCTCATCATCGGTGGTGGGGACGGCGGTGCGCTCCGGCGAGTACTGCAGCATCCTGTCGAGCACGTCACGATGGTGGAGATCGACGAGCAAGTCGTCGAAGCCTGCCGTGCCCACCTGTGGGGTGTGCATCGGGGGGCGTTCGACGACCCGCGGGTCGAGCTCCGCTTCGAGGACGGGTTCGCCTACGTCGAGCGGCGGCCGGCAACGTACGATGTGATCATCGTCGATGGGCCGGATCCACTGGGTGACACGCCTGGGATGGTGCTCTTCTCGCCCGATTTCTACCACGGGCTTGCCGACATGCTCGCACCCGGTGGGCTGGTGGTGCAGCAGACAGAGTCCCCAATGCTGCTCCCGATCCAGACGGCGGCGACACATCTTCACCTGCGCGAGGTGCTTCCCATTGTCCGCACCTATTTGACTATGGTGCAGTCATACGACAGTTACTGGAGCTTCACCGTTGCCTCGCGCGATGTCGATCCGGCCGCACTCGATGTGGAGACGGTCGCCGAGCGCCTGCGTGCGCGCGGGATTGATGACTGCCAGTACTACTCGCCGGAAATTCATTGGGCAGCGTTCCGCCTGCCACCGTTCCTGCGGCGTTTCATTGAGGACTCGATCGCGCTCGGGCGGCCGGCAGACTCTCATCCGCTCTTGCCGGAAGCGGCAGTCCGGCGGCCGACGGCTTGAACGAGGACGCCAAGACAGAACCGTTGCCGGGATGGCGCCAGCGAGCGCCATCCCGTCTCTTTTTGCCGGCCAGAGTGCAGCGTCGCTGAAGGCTGTATGTCAGGGGTTTATGAAGTAGCTCCGGCAGGCGCGATCGATGAGGTCAGGTGTCAGGCGGGGTTCGCGGCCGAGGTAACGTGCCGCGCCAACCAAGGCGCGCAAGATGTCGCGTGGATGACAAGCGCGGAGCTCCCGCTTTCCGACGTAGTAGGTTCGCAAGAGGTAGGCAAGCCCCTGTGGATCGAACGGTATACCGAGTTCCTCGCACTGCGCACGGAAAATTTCCGCGAACTGCTGGACCGTTGGGTTTCCGAGATGGATCTTGTTTGGAATTCGTCGCAGGAACGCCTCGTCGACGAGGTCGGTTGGCTGGAGATTCGTCGAGAAAATCACCAGCCCCTCGAAGGGTACCTCGATCTGCTTGCCAGTGTGCAGGGTAAGGATATCGATCCGCTGTTCCAGAGGGACAATCCAGCGATTGAGCAAAGCTCGTGGTGACACCCGCTGTCGGCCAAAATCATCGATGAGGAGCACCCCATTGTTCGCTCGTAGCTGCAGTGGCGCCTCGTAGAAGCGATTCCGCTCGTCATAGATCAGATCGAGCTGTTCAAGCGTAAGCTCTCCACCCACCTGGATGAGCGGCCGCTCGCAGAGTACCCAACGACGGTCGCCAGCTGGCTGTTCAGGTGTGGGATGATGGTGGTGCCGATCGAAGACACGAATGATTTGCGAATCGGCCAGGATGGCGTGGGGAACGAAAACAGCCCCACCGTACATGGCCACCACACGTTGCGCCAGAGCAGTCTTGCCGTTACCAGGCTTTCCAAAGAGGAAGATCGCTTGGCCACTGTTCAACGCTTGCCCAATCTGGTCGAGCACTGGTTCGGAGAAGACAAGTCGTCCGAGGGCCCGTCGAATCGCTTGCGGCGTTACAGGGATGTTACGGAGGCTCTGGGCAGTGACAACAGATCGGTACTGTTCGATCGGTACCGGGGCTGGGCCAATGTAACCGTTCCGCGCCAAGTACTCCTGCGCGCGGTGGTGCCCTTTGCTGGTGAGCGCATATCGGTAGGCAAGTTCACCGATTCCGTTACTGCCGGTCACCTCAACAAGTTCCTCGCGCTTGGCCTGGCTGAGTGCCCGCTCCAGCGATCCCGCATAGGGCAGGCAGAGCGCATCCACGAGATCGCGTGCCGTCTGAGAGCCGTGCGCGTAGAGGAATTTGAGTACGAGTTCGACCACAAGCTGGAGGTCGAGTCCCGCCTCCTCCAGGTTTGCCGGTTGCGGAATCGTCAGAACAGAATCTTTCCGAGTACTGACGGTCATGTCGTTGGGTGCTCCAACGTCTGCCTCTTCCGCTCTCTTGGAATCAGATCGGCAAAGTGGCAGCGCCTCGAAAGGGGAGTCTGACTCCCAAATGTCCTAGCCATCTTTTCTCATCCCTGCGGCGCAAGAACCACCTGTTCTCCCTCCGCTAGCCCAGCGGCCACCTCGACCATGCCCCCACTTCGGAGACCAAGCGTGACTTCCCGCTCCTCACGCTTCTCGTCGTGGATGACTGTCACAAAAGCACGTTCACCCACGATCCGTACTGCCCGCTCCGGAACAAGCAGCACGTTCTGGCGGAGTACCGCGGCGAGGTGGATGGTGGCGGTCATACCAGGTCGGAGACTCTCTGTTGTATCGACGAGGCGGGCAGTGAGCGGAAAACCTACAACGCCAGCTTGTTGCGTTGCTGACCGTCCCACTGCAACGACCTTTCCCCGCCCCTCCCATCCGGGCAGCGCATCAACGGTCACGCGCACGTCCTGTACTGCTTCGAAATATCGGACATCAACTTCATCGACGGTCGCTGAGACTCCAAGAGCATGGAGATCGGCAATACGGAGGAGGACGCTCCCTGCTCCAACCGGTGCTCCTTCAGCGACAACGACTTCCGTGACGATGCCGTCGATTGGCGCAAGGACATACTTTTCGGCCAGGCGTGCGGTCGCTTCACGATAGGCGTCAGCAGCTTCGCGTCGCTGCTGTTCGGCACGGAGCCGAACGTCGAGCGGTGCCTCGCTTGCCTCGGCCTGCGCCAGAGCTGCCTCGGCTTGGCGAAGTTGCTGTTCTGCCTGCTTCTGACGTGCCTTCAGCGACGTGTCATCGAGGACGGCCACGATATCCCCAGCGAGGACCATATCGCCGAGTGCAACGGGGAGGATTTGGACGCGAGTGTCGAAGGTCGCACGAACTGAGACCGTGCGCAGCGAGATGATTCGTCCGGGAACCTCGAGCGAGCCGGTCAGGTCGCCACGTCGTACTGTCCAGAGTGTCTCGCTGGGGCGGCGTACCCACAAGGCAAGCGCGATCGCCCCCACCACGAGGACGCCGAGCGCGAAGAGAATCAGCCACCGGCGACGCTCATTCATAGCGCAGAACCTCGACGGGGCGCAGGCGGGTGGCTACGATCGCTGGTACGATGGCGGCGAAAGCAGCGCTGAGAATCGCGGTTCCCACGGCAAGTCCAATAAGCCATCGGTCCAGGCTGGGCGGAATAAAGAAGAGTTGCGCGCTCACAAAATGGAGGATGACCCACCCCATGCCGAGGCCGAGCGCTCCTGCCAGTAGCATGCCGCTCGCAACAATGACTAGTGCCTGGGTGAAAAGCATTGCGAAGAGGCTGCGTCGCACAGTCCCAATGGCACGCAAAACACCAAACTCACGCCGGCGCTCGGTCACGTCGAGAAGGAGCGCGTTCGCGACGCCGAAGAGAGCTGCCGCTCCTACGACGAGGACGACAGTGCGTGCCAGCACAGTCAGGACAGCCAGCACACGCTCCGTTGCCGCGCGGTCCTCGGCCATCAGCAGCGTCATTGGACGCACTGCCCGCTCCTGTCGCTCGAGAGCGTCCAGGGCGGTCGCAGCGAGGGCGGGAGACGCGTTCCAGAAGCGGACAGCGTAGAGTGCTGTTCGGCCGTCGCGGCCGAGGAGGCGAGCAAGTTCGTCACGATCGATAAATACTTTGCCCAGCGCTGTTGCCCCAAGGTAGGTGCTCTCATCATCCACAATGCCGACGACGCGGACGGGTACACGTCGTGCTCCGAGATCGAGTGCGAGCACGTCGTTGACGCGAGCACCGATCCGTGCGGCGAGATTGCTCGTGAGAACCACCGCGGGCGGTTGTGATGGAGTGAGCCACGAGCCAGCGATGAGGCGTGGCTGATACACAGCCGTCGTGCGGGGGAGCCCCCAAACGTCGGTACGTACGGCGCCGATCGCTCCCTGCGAAATAGTCCAAGGTTCAGCGTGCTGTACCGTTGGTGCTGCCTGAAGGTGTCGTGCGTAGGTGGGTAGCACTGGTGGATTGGTCAGCAACCAGGCATCTGCCTGGTAGCGACTGTACAACTGGTTGACGGTGACGCGGAGCGAGTGGTCGACAAGATGACTCGCTAAGAGCGCTGCCAGGGCGATGGCGCTGACCAGCGTCGCTAAACCGGTGCGCAATGGTCGGCGGAATGGGTCACGCACGCTCATCGCCAGGAGGGGTGAATGGTGTGCGAGCCACCGCGTCAGCCGTGTCAGCCAACGTGGCGGGACAACGTGTTGCACCAGATGGCCCCTCATCAGCTGTGCGGCAGATGTCCGGGTGCTTATGACGAGAGGGAGCACAGCCCCGAGCAGTGCGATCCCCAGTCCTCCGGCAAAGGCGAGTAGCACTGTCGTCAGGGCAAGCGAAATGGGTGGGACGACGAGTCCGGCGAGGTGCGCAAGGTAGGAGCTCAGCATGTGGCCGCCGAGCAAACCTAGGAAGAGCCCAAGCAGGCTCCCGGCTGTACCGAGCACAACGAAGGGAGCAAGGTACAGGACCGCGATTTGGAGGCGAATCGCTCCCAGCGCTCGGAGCGTGCCGAGGTGCGGGCGCTCCTCGGTGAGGAGTCCGACGCTCGTGTTCGCAACGATGAAGAAAGCAACGAGCGCTCCGAGCCCGGCAAAGGCCTGGAGAAGCAGCATGAGGGTTCGGAGTTCGCGTGCGCCAAGAAACGATGCTGGGTCGCGCACCGTCCATCCATAGCTCGTGACTTGGCGCGCAGCGAGAAAGCGTCGGAGCTCGCTGGCGACCTGCCCTGCGAGTGACGGTTCCATGACTTTGACGAGGAGCGTGTTGGCAGCATCCGTTCCGAGGATCTGGCGGACATCACGCTCGGGGAGGTAGGCCGTCAATTGGTTGAGCAGGGTGGCGTCGGGGCGGGCCGGCACCCAGGCGAAGCCGCTCACGCGAGCGTAGCGGATTGGATCGGCAGGATTGGCTTGCAGCGCGACGAGCGAGCCCTCTCGAACTCCGAGCAGACGTTGTGCCGCGACATCAAGCACGAGTTCACCGTGCTCTGGCCAACGTCCTGAGACCAGCTGCGGCCGGTCAAGCCGGAGCTCCGAGAACCGATCGATGCCGACAAGGCGGACTGGGAGCCAGCGAGCACCGGCCGAGATACGACTGGTCTGTACGGTGCGAGCTTCCGCGAGCTGAACGCCCGGTCGTCGAGCGAGTGTCGCGAGCAATCCGGGTGTGAGGCCGGGGACATTCGCGACGATGTCCGGTTGGCCGGTATCGGCATAGGTTCGTCGCTGTGCCTCAACGAGTGCGAGCCCCGTTGTGTGGATGGCAACGAGCGTAAAGACCGCGAGCGTGATGCTCGCTGTCGCGAGTAGCGTGCGGGTTCGCCGGATCGCAAGTGTGCGGAGAGCGAATGCCAGTGCCAGGGCTAACCGCATCAGCGCCGTCCGTTCATTCGTCGACAGATTGTACGAGCGGTAACACATTGTGCGTGGAGCGAAGGTGTCCCGTCACAAAAACAGCGCCCTACGGCACGACCAGCACTGCAGGAGCAACTTCGAAGAAAGCCCGCAACTCGACAGTTCCTAGCTTGCGGCCCTGTGTCGCGTTCGTAGAATAGCGCTGACGGGGTGCCGAATCCGACACGCGAGGGGCGTGTTCGGGGATGAAAGAGGAGGAGGAGGGATGAGCGAGTTGGAGCGGCTCCAGGTGGAGGTACGGGAGGGGCGACTGACGCGACGTGATGTGCTCCGGCGGGCGGCGGCGCTGGGGCTAACTGCCCCTATGATCGCATCCCTGCTTGCTGCCTGCGCCCGTGCGCAGGAGACGCCTACGGCGGCTGCTCCGGCAGGGCAGACCCCGGTAGCGGCACCGACGCCGACCCAGGCCGCAGCTGCCACACCCCAGCCGCAACCGACAACACCAGCAGCACAACGCGGTGGGGGTGGGACCCTCCGCTTACTGTGGTGGCAAGCACCAACCATCCTAAATCCGCACCTCGCTCAGGGGACAAAGGATTTCGACGCCTCAAACATCGTCTTTGAGGCGCTCGCCTACTTCGATGCTGAGGATAAGCTCGTGCCGCGGCTGGCTGAGGAGATTCCCTCTGTTGAAAAGGGAACGCTCGATCCAGAGGGACGCTGGGTCATCTGGAAGCTGCGCAAGAACGTGAAGTGGCATGATGGTGAGCCATTTACTGCGAAGGATGTGAAGTTCACGTGGGAATACATCACCGACGAAAAGACGACGGCCACTACCATTGGCTCCTACCGTGCGATCGAAAGCGTTGAAATCGTCGATGACTATACGGTTAAGGTGAATTTCAAGCAGCCAAATCCGGCGTGGTTTGAAGCGTTCGTCGGTGACTTTGGACTGATCTTGCCCGAGCACAAACTTCGTGAGTTTAAGGGCGAGAAGGCGCGCAATGCGGAATTCAACCTCAAGCCGATCGGCACCGGACCGTACAAGGTGGTCGAGTTCAAGCCGGGAGACGTCGTCGTCTACGAGATTAATCAGGACTACTGGCAGGACGGGAAGCCGTACTTCGATCGCGTCGAGCTCAAGGGCGGAGGCGACGCGACGAGCGCCGCACGGGCGGTGCTCCAGACGGGCGAGGTGGACTGGGCTTGGAACCTGCAGGTCGAAGCGCAGGTTCTTCTCCAGCTTGAGAAAGCAGGGCAGGGGAAGCTGGTGATTGGTCCGGGTGCGTCTGCCGAGCGGATCATGGTCAACTTTGCCGATCCAAACACAGAGAAGGACGGTGCGCGGGCTGAGCCAGATGTTCCACATCCGTTCCTGACGAACAAGAACATTCGGCAGGCAATCGCACTGGCGATCCGGCGTGATGTCATCGCGGAGCAGCTCTACGGTCCGGCTGGGCAAGCGACAGCAAACAACCTGAATGCTCCGGCGCGCTTCAAGCATCCTGACCTCAAGTGGGAATTCAACCTGGAGAAAGCAGCCCAGCTGCTTGACGAGGCGGGAGCAAAGGACACCAACGGCGACGGTGTGCGCGAGTATAACGGCAAGCCGCTCCAGATCCTCTACCAGACGTCAATCAACTCGATCCGGCAGCGAACACAGGAGATCGTCAAGGCGGAACTCGAGAAGATCGGTTTTAAGGTCGAGCTGAAGTCGATCGATGCCTCCGTGTTCTTCTCCTCCGATCCGGGTAACCCTGACACCTACGGTCACTTCTATGCAGATATTGAGATGTATACCAATGGGCCGTCGAACCCGTTCCCACTTAACTGGGCGCGCCGATACCACTCTCGCGAGGTGGCACGGAAGGCGAACAATTGGGCTGGGGTAAATATCACGCGCTATCAAAATCCAGAAATGGATAAGATTCTCGACCAGCTTGCTACGGAGATGGATCCAGACAAGCAGACGGAACTTTTCCGACAGGTCAACTGGATCAGTGTGACTGATGTTGTCGAAATCCCGCTTGTGCATCGCAATGAGGTTTCGGCGGCGGCAAAGAACTTGACCGGCTACCAGCCGTCGACTTGGGCGTCCGATGTGTGGAATATCGCCGACTGGCGACGTGAATAAACTGCGCGGATGAGGCAACGTGGACCGGGCCGGTCATGCCGGCCCGGTCTCGTTTGTCAGCGACGCAGGAGTGTGTCAGCAACGACGATGCCATCGCGTAGTTCGATCAATCGTTGGGCGCGCTGAGCGACGGTGAGATCGTGGGTAACGAGGAGAAGAGTGGTGCCGTCCTGCCACGCCTGCGCAAAGAGCTCCAAAACAGCTGCACCACTCGCGCTGTCGAGATTACCGGTCGGTTCGTCCGCGAGGAGGAGTCGTGGCTGATTGGCCAGCGCTCGCGCGATTGCGACCCGTTGCTGTTCACCACCCGAGAGCTCACTCGGGAAGCGGTGCGCAGCTTGTGCGAGACCAACACGTTGGAGCAGCTCTGCGGCGCGCTGCCGTGCTTGTGCGCTGCCGGCCAGGATGAGCGGGAGTTGGACATTTTCCAGTGCGGTGAGTGTGGGAAGGAGCTGGAAGAACTGGAAGACGAAGCCAACGTGTGTCCGTCGCCAGCGTGCGAGGGCTTCCTCGTCAAGCGTGGCAAGATCGATCCCGTCAACCAGGACACGGCCACTCGTCGGCCGATCCAGGCCGGCGACCAGGTTCAGGAGCGTCGACTTGCCGCACCCCGATGGCCCGACGATTGCCACCCACTCTCCTGGCCAGATCTCAAGCGTGACGTTGTGCAGTGCCGTCACCTCGCGCTGCCCATCGCGGTAAACCTTGGTCACTTCTTGAAGCTGCACCAGTGGGGTGAGAAGCATCTGCGAACCCCTGACCGGGTTATCGGCGGAGCAGGTTGGCGATAGCAAGAAGTACACCGGCCCCGACCAGTGCGACGAGCAGGCTCCCGACAAACCCTGCTGGCCCGCGGAGGCCAAGCAGATGGAAGAGATAGCCACCAATGACGGCGCCGACGAGTCCGACTGCGACGTTTCCGAGGCATCCAAATCCACGGCCGCGCGTCAAGAGCCCGGCAAGCCAACCCGCCAGAAAACCGATAACAATCCACCCGAAAAGTGAGCGCGGCTCGGTTGGCGGCACTCTACCCCCTTTCAGTGGATTCGTCGACGATTGGGCCAAGGTGAGCAAACGGGTCTGGTGGACACTGCTGAAGTAATTGATGGTCACGCGGCGTCAACGGAGCCTTCTCTAAGAGGTCAGGCCGCCGTGCCTTTGTCCGGCAGAGCGCCATCATCCGCCGCCACTCGGCGATTTTCGCATGGTGCCCGCTCAAGAGAATTTCCGGGACAGCGAGACCGCGGAAGACTGGCGGGCGCGTGTACTGCGGATATTCGAGCAGTCCGGAGGTATGGGACTCCTCGGCGAGCGACTCGGGATCGATGACGCCGGGGACGAGCCGGCTGACCACGTCGATCACCACCGCTGCTGCTAATTCCCCACCAGTCAGAACGTAGTCACCAATAGAGAGTTCGCGCGCTCGAAGGATGATGCGCACGCGGTCATCGATCCCCTCATAGCGACCACAGATCAGCGCGAGGCGCGGATACTGGACGAGCTCTCGAGCGACCTGCTGTGTAAACAGTTCACCGGACGGGCTCAAGATGACGATTGGGGTTGTTGGCAGCTCATCGCCGAGCACGCTTTCCACTGCGTGGACGATCGGCGGTGCCATCATCACCATGCCCGGTCCGCCGCCGTAGGGTGTGTCATCGACCGTGCGATGTTTGTCGGTCGCCCAGGCGCGAATATCGTGGAGTGCGATCTGGATGAGCCCCGCCTGTTGCGCACGCTTGAGGATGCTCTCGTTGAGGAAGCCGGTGAACATCGATGGGAAGATCGTAAAGACGTCGAAGCGCATCACTCGCCCCTTTCATCCTCAGCCTAGCAGATTAGGGTCTCGGAGCGCAGACGGCTATCAGGACACGTCGCCGCCACGTGGATGACGGCGCTCGTCGCGGTGTGGGGCCGGGAAGATCACACGGTGCGGAACAGAGACGGACACACGGGAGCGCTGTGCCGGGCTGGCGTCAACAGACGAAGCGCTGAACGCAGTTACGAGAGAGAAGCTGCTGCCTTCTCACGCACGGCTGCGCTCGCGCGTGCGACGGCTCGTTCGAAGGCGGCGACAACAGCGGGGTCGAACTGTGTCCCGGCGCCGCGACGGAGCTCAGCCATCGCCTCTTCGTGCGTGAGCGCACGCCGGTACGGGCGATCGGTGGTCATGGCGTCATACGTATCTGCCACTGCGATGACGCGCGAACCGAAAGGAATCTCCTCGCCGGTGAGCCCGTCCGGATAGCCACGACCGTCCCAGCGCTCGTGGTGGTGCCGCACGATCTCGACGATATGCCGGTAGGGACTCAAATGGCGCAGGATCTCGCTCCCGTCGACCGGATGGCGCTGGATCACCGCGAACTCGTCGTCGGAGAGACGTCCTGGCTTACGGAGGATGAGGTCGCTGGTTGCGACTTTACCGAGATCGTGGATGCGAGCGGCCGAGATGATGGCTTCCCGTTCTTCGACGGTGAGTTCTGGGAACTCGTCAAGGATGAGTGCTGTGAGCTGTGCGACGCGTTGGGAGTGTGCCGCGGTGTAGGGGTCGCGGCGATCCAAGAGGTCAGCAAGGAGCTCGAAGGTGCTCTGCGTCTCGTGGTGGAGCTGTCGGTAGTCGCGGAAGGCGAGGTAGGGACCAAGCAGCGGGATCACCATAAGCACAAGCGCGAGTGGGTGCTCACGAGCGAGAATGGGGAAGAGGCTACCGAGTGCGGGCAAGGCGAGGAACTCGACGAGAAGGCCGCGCGCCATTGAGCGCCAGAGGTACCACGCACTGGTGCCGGTGGCGACAGAGAGCAAAAGTGCTAAGAGAATAGTTTGGGCACCAGAGGAAGCAACAGCGGCCACAAGCATAGCGAAGAAGTTACGCGGACTGGCGAGAGGCGATCCACCTTCACTCATAGAGAAGTAAATTGGGCTAGCGATAATGCCTTGCAAGGCGAAATTATTCATATTGACAAGGATCTTGATAGGTTCCCTGCGCTCGATAAGGTCGTCAATAAGGGTACCAAGAACAGCGACTGCAATTCCAAGAGGTGGTCCAAGAGTCAGCACAGCAGCGAAGTTAATTGCTGATGAAACGGAAACTGTAATCCTAGCGTGGGGTACCGGAAGATCAATAGCCAGCTGTTCAGCTAGAACAACGAGAGCCAGGAGGATAGCGGCAGTAAAAAGTGAACGAAGATCATTCTCTACTGGAAAATGAAACATTGCAAAGAAGAACGCGGCAACATTCGCTGCCGTGAGAAAGAGAAGAAACGGCAAAAACCGCTTGAGATCGGTGCCTGTTCGCTGACTCGTCATGCGTTCTCTCGACTCAATCAGCCCAGTTCTGTGTTTACCACGATCTCCTTTAAATTTCCAGGATCATCAGGTCAGGCTTTGGTGGCGACGAAGGTCTGTGCTTCTCGTGACTGGATGCACAGGGTTTGCAGGTACTGAAGTCTTAGCTTCATAGAACGCATGGTGTAGCAGAAAAACACCCCGCGCCGCCGGTGACTCTCAGCGGCCAGGGTGTTTATGAACAGTGGCCTTCCGTCCCTGTGGGACGTGTCAGCGAATCTTCCAGCTCTTCCACTTCACGGGAATTCCCCCTTCCCTTGAGCAAACCGACCCGCACCGGGTAGTACTCTGGTCCCGCTCTGGTTTCGGCCGGCCGTCCCTGCGGCGAGTACTACTGGCTAGTACCACTCTAGTACGAACGGCCCTGCCTGTCAATACCCGGGTTTGCAAACCTTTGTCCTTCTCGCCGCCGTGCTGCCGCAACTTGAACGCGGGGCGCTTCCTTCAGGTAGCGCTCTGAGCAGCGCACAAGGGTGACGGGTGCTCCGCTTGCCACGACGGGTTGCTGCCATGCTTGGGGGCATCTACCGGGCTGTGGTGGCAAAGACCTCTCATGGAAGACGAAGGCGTGGGGAATCGATACTAGCCAGGTCACCTTGCTGTTGTCGGTTCTGATGTCCTCCAGCGGTCAGAACAGCTCGTTTTCGGACAACTCTCTCCAGTGCGTCATGGAAGTTACCAGCAGGTTGCTGATCATGCCGTGCAGATGCTAGGCTCACACTGAATAGGGAGGGCGTCGGTGTCCACAGCGCCGTTTCGTCGTGTACTGGTGACCGGTGGCGCCGGATTTATCGGAAGTCACTTTGTCCGACTGGCCTTGGCCTGTGGGATTCCCGAGATTGTGATCCTCGACAAGCTCACGTATGCTGGAAGCCTCCTCAATCTCGAGGGAGTGCTCGACGATCCACGGGTTCGTTTTCTCCAAGGCGATATTGCCGACCCGGATGCGGTTGCCGAAGCGATGACCGGTTGTGATGCGGTCGTGAACTTCGCGGCCGAGACCCACGTTGACCGGTCGCTCCTCGAGCCTGCTGCCTTTGTCCAGACGAATGTCTGGGGAACGATGGTGCTCCTTGAACACGCGACGCGTGCTCGTGTCTCTCGATTCCTCCATGTGAGTACAGACGAGGTCTATGGGGAGGTGCTGATCGGCGCGGCGAAAGAAGATGATCCGCTGCGTCCTCGGAATCCCTATGCTGCGAGCAAGACGGCTGCCGAACACTTTGCCTTTGCCTATTGGGCTAGCTACGGGCTCCCAGTCCTCGTCACCCGCGGTTGCAATACGTACGGGCCATACCAGCATCCTGAGAAATTCATTCCGCTGGCCATCACGAATCTTCTGAGCGGGCAACCGATTCCCATTTACGGTGACGGTCTGCAAGAGCGCGACTGGCTCTATGTCGATGATCACTGCCGCGCCATTTGGGTGGTGCTCCTGCACGGTGAACCGGGGCAGGTCTACAATATCGGAGCTTCCGAGCATCGGCCAAATCTCGCGGTTGCGCGCGCACTTGTCGAGCTTCTCGGGGCGGACCCTGCGGCAATCGTCCATGTGGCTGATCGTCCGGGCCATGACCGGCGGTATGCCGTCGACTGGAGTCGTCTCGCGGCACTTGGCTGGCGCCCCCGTATTTCGTTCGCTGAGGGCTTGGCCAAAACGGTCGCATGGTATTGCGAACGACAGGACTGGTGGCGGGCCCGGCGCGATGACGCATTTGCGGCGTACTACGCCCGAAACTACGAAGGTCGGACATCAGTTCTTCGATCGTCGTGACACTTACTATCGAACTCGCCATTGCGAAGACACACCGGGCGGGTAGTCGCGAGAGCGGCGACACTGTGGAGCTCGTCGAACGGCCGGGTGGTGGCATTTCGGTCGTCCTGGTGGATGCCCAGGGTTCCGGGAGTGCAGCCAAACTGTTGAGCCTACAGATCGCTGGGCGGGTCATCGGCCTGCTGAATGAAGGCGTGCGTGACGGAGCAGCGGCACGGGCGGCGCACGACTTCTTGTACACACTGCGCGGTGGACGTGTTTCGGCCGAATTGGACATTGTCTCGGTCGATCTTGCCAGCCGCACGCTCGTCGTCACGCGGAATAGTGAAGCCCCACTCGTACTTGTCCGCGACAGTGGTATCGAGGTGGTCGCTTCCACGGGCGGGCGCATTGGCGTCTATCGGCACACTCGTCCGAGTGTCACCGAGTGGCCGTTGGAGCCCGGGTTGACTGCCATCCTGGTCAGCGACGGTGTTGCGCACGCTGGTCGACGTTGGCAACAAGCGTTCGATGTTGTCGCGTATGCCCAGCAGGAGGCGTGGCCTGAGCGGACGGCGCAAGAAGTCGCTGACGGTCTCCTCTCGGCAGCGTTGGCGGCCGACCGCGGGAATCCACAGGACGATATGACGGTCGTAGCACTCAAACTCCACGGCGGTGGAGCGGTGCAGCCAATCCGGCGGCTCGCACTCTGCTTTCCGCTGCCCGAGTGAGGCACAGGGTGAAAGGAACCCGGTACACTTCCCTACAACGTGCGGTATGGAGTCGTCGATGCGTGTCGTCCTCGTCGGCCCTTGCGGGGCCGGAAAATCGACCATCGCTGCGGAGCTCGCTCGACGCGGAATCGATGCCGTCGTCGTTGGGCAGGAACATTCCATCGTGCGTGATCTCTGGCGCCGACCAGAACCAGATCTCCTGGTCTACCTCGATGCGAGCTTAGAGACGGTGCGGGCACGACGCGGTCACGACTGGCCCGAGTGGCTCTATCGGCTTGAGCAAGAACGGTTGGCCGAGGCACGGGCGCACGCTGATCTCGTTCTCGATACCGGTCTACTGACTGTGGACGAAGTCGTCGCGCGGATTTTGGCAGTACTGACGGAGCGTGCGTCTCGGAAGAAAAGCGATGAAGGCCCACGAGCGTAGTCGCCTGACGCTGTTTATTCTCCTACTGCTCGTTCTGGCGAGCTGTCGGTTCCTGATTCCGTCCAGCCCAGTCGCGACGCCAGGGAATTCGCCGCCCGAGGCAGTTTCCTCACCTGATGGATTCCCCCAGGTGATCCTCACGACTCCATCGGTCACGCCGGTGCTGCCGGGAGAGATCCTCGAGGCACCACCGGCGCCTCAGCCGCCACCTCTGGTAGGCGATCAAGAACTCACCTTGGCCGGTTCACCAGATGGGCCACTCACGCTCGATCCGGCGCTCGTCCGCGATGTTGAGTCCGCCTTTGTGGTCCAGCAGCTGTTTCGTGGGTTAGTACGCTTCGATCCCTCGCTCCGTCCTGTCCCGGAACTGGCTGAGCGCATTGAGGTATCTCCGGATGGGCGTACCTACACGGTACGGTTGCGTCCCGATATTACGTTTCACGACGGAACACCGATCACTGCCGCTGATGTCAAGTACTCGCTCGAACGGGCGTGCGATCCAGCACTGAACGGCGGCGACGGGCGGGGACTACCAGCCTGGGGTGTACTGCGTGATCTTGTTGGTGCCGAAGATCGTCTGCTCGGCCGGCGCAGTGATATTCCGGGAGTCGAGCTCCTTGATGAGCGGACACTACGGCTGCGCTTGGAGGCACCGAGCGCGACCTTTCTGCTCCGCTTGGCCTTGCCGGTCGCGAGCGTGGTGCTGCGTGCCAATGTTGAGCAAGGGCCGGAGTGGTGGCGACATCCCATTGGGAGCGGCCCATTCCGGTTATTGCGTTGGGACACCGAGGAGCTCGTGCTCGGACCTCATCTTGATTATCGACCACAGCCACCATATCTCCGTGAGGTGCACATCGCGATCGGCTCAGCGGCGCTCTCGCCGCTGAATCAGTACGAGCGCGGTCAGCTCGATGTCGCCAACGTTCCGCCCTGGGCTGTGGATCGGTTGAGCGCGCCCGAGTCGCCTTATCGCGACCACTTGGTTGTGCAGCCGCTCTTCGCGGGAACCTATGTGTTCTTTAACCCGGCTGTGCCGCCGCTCGACGATCCAGCCGTGCGGCGAGCATTGATTCAAGCGTTTCCCCGCGAGAAGGTGGCCCGGGTGACACTCCAAGGGAAGGTGCGGCTGGCCGAGGGGATCGTGCCAGAAGAGATGCCAGGAAGCCCGTGGGCAGCTTCGGTGTTGCCCACCGATCCGGAGGCTGCGCGAGAACTCTTGGCCGGGCGTCAGCTCCAGCTTGAGGTCGTGAGTGCTGGGAGCGACCTAGCGGTTATGCTCGCCCGCGTCTGGGAGCAGGAACTCGGCGCGGACGTCGAAGTCCTCCAGTTGGACTGGCCAGACTATCTGGCCGATCTCGATGCGAGGCGGCTGCCAATCTTCGTCTTTTCCTGGGTCGCGGACTATCCCGATCCCGAGGCGATACTTGATGCCTTGTTCGCAACGGACAGCCCTGCGCGCCCGATCGCGTACGAGAACCCGCGTGTCCAGCGCTTGCTCGACCAGGCTCGGCACACTCTGGATCCAGGCGAGCGGCGGGAGGCATTTCTCTCCGCCCAACAAGCTATCCTCGATGAGGCGGTCGTTCTCCCACTGACGTTCGACGTGGAATACTTGCTCGTCGCGCCGCGGGTTCGCGACTTTCCAATGACCCCTTTGGGTATCCTCGGATTGGAGCGTGTCTGGATCGATGGATCGCACCCAGCGCGCTGAGTGCCCGTGATGTTGGTCGGAGAGAAATGGTCGAGTCGACGCTGATTGTCCCATTGGCCCTCGACGACCTCCCACGTCTCCGGCTGAAGTGGGGAAGCCGGTACAGTGTGGAGGAGGTCGCCGAGCTCGTGCGAGATGCACCTGGCCTGTCGCTGTGGGCACCAGCGACAGGTGAATATGTGCTCGCCGGACCGTGGCGACATCGCGAAGAGATCGTCGCACTTCTCGAAGTGACCAGTGGCGGGCTCACCTATCAGTTGATTGATGCGCTGGCTGATGTTGCGACTGCGCAAGGGAAGCAACTTCTCGTCTCTGCGCAACAATACGAGCGGCGTCCACCGGTGTTCTATGAGCGGACGGGTTTCGAGCTGCTCGAGGAGATCTTAGTGTACGAGATGGTGCTCTACACCGTGCCACCGGGTCCGTCACGCTTGCGCTTTGAGCGGGTGGATGCAGACGATCCGTTTACGTTGGGAGAGCTGCTCGACCTCGATCACGAGGCATTCGACTGGCTGTGGTGGAACAGCTTAGAGGAATTCGACGAGTACATGAGTGATCCACGCGTCGATGTCTATCTTGGCCGCGAACGTGACGGGACGCCGGTGAGCTACGTCGGTGTCACGCGTCTGCGCGGTTGGGGACATCTGGATCGGCTCGCTGTCTCACCCTTGTACCAAGGGCGAGGGTACGGGTACGAGTCGTTGGTGTGGGCAGTACGTGTTCTGGCGGCGCGCGGAGCACATCGGATCGCACTCAGTACACAGGCGAGCAATCAGCGCAGCCGTCGGCTTTACGAGCGATTCGGCTTCCGCCGCGTACCGGAGCTGGATTATCAAATTTACGGGCGCTGGCTAGCTGATCCGCTCGAGGCATAAGTCGATTACGGAGGATGGAGGAGTACAGGGACAATGGGCAGTACGTTCGGCAGACTTTTCCGGGTGACGACCTGGGGTGAATCGCACGGTCCAGCCTTGGGTGTTGTGGTCGATGGTTGTCCGGCTGGACTGGAATTGAATGAGGAGATTATTCAGCGAGACCTTGACCGCCGTCGAGTAGGACAAAGCGAGGTGACATCGCCTCGCCAGGAGCGCGATCGAGTGACGATCCTCTCAGGCGTTTTTGAGGGGAAGACCACTGGGGCCCCAATCTCTCTGATTACCTACAATGCCGATGCTGACTCGAGCAAGTATGAGCCACTGCGCGATGTCTTCCGTCCCGGGCATGCCGATTACACCTACTGGGTCAAGTACGGGCATCGCGATCACCGTGGTGGCGGACGCTCGAGTGCTCGGGAGACATGGGGCCGGGTTGCGGCAGGAGCAATCGCCCGGCAGCTCCTGCGGACGGTGGCAGGTGTTGAGGTCTATGGGTTCGTCCGGGAGCTCGCTGGAATCACGATTGAAACGTTCGACCGTGAAGAGATCGATCGCAACCCGGTACGGTGCCCTGACCCGGTCGCCGCACAGAAGATGGTCGCGGCCATCCTCGAGGCAAAGGAACAGAAGACGAGCGTCGGTGGCATCGTCGAAGTGCGGGCGGTGAACGTACCGCCAGGGCTCGGTGAGCCGACGATGGACAAATTAGATGCGCTGATCGGCTATGCGATGCTAAGCATCCCCGCAGTAAAGGGGGTCGAGATCGGGGATGGCTTTGCTGCGGCGCGGCTCTATGGCCACGAGCACAACGATCCCTTCGTGATGGAAGACGGGCGGGTGCGGACGCTGACGAATCATGCTGGCGGGATGTTGGGCGGTATTTCCACCGGTGAAGAGATTGTCGTGCGGCTCGCGGTCAAGCCGACATCTTCGATCGCGCGCCCGCAGCGGACGGTGGACATCTATGGCAACGAGCGGACCATCGTCGTCGAAGGGCGACACGATCCCTCAATCTGCCCGCGTGTCGTTCCGGTTGCAGAGGCGATGCTGCTGCTCGTCCTCGCCGACTGCTATCTGATGAATCGCGCGGCACGCGTCTAGTGAGCGTCTAAGGCTGCCCGGAGTCGCTCGAAGAAGTCAGGGAAGGTCTTGGCCACACAGCCAGGGTTATCGAGAACAATCCCGGGCACCGCGCAGCCGAGCACGGCGAAGCTCATCGCCATGCGGTGGTCGTTGTACGTGTGGACGACAGCCGGACGAACGGGCCGCGGGATGATCCGCAAGCCATCCGGATACTCTTCAACCTCTTGACCGAGCCGACGGAGTTCGTTCGCGACTGCAGCGATGCGATCCGTCTCCTTGTAGCGGATGTGCTGCACGTTCCGGATCACCACCGGCCCATCGGCAAGCGGGGCAAGGGCCGCCAGGGTTGGGACAGTATCAGAGATGGCGTTCATGTCTGCCTCAATGCCACGGAGCGGGCGTTGTCCAATGACGGTGATCGCGTCCGGTTCACGGATCACCTGGCAACCCATCCGTTCGAGCAGATCGACAAAGTGCACATCGCCCTGGAGCGAACGACTACCAAGATGCGGCACCCTGACGCGGCCGGCCGTCGCTGCCGCGAGGGCAAAGAAGTACGAAGCTCCCGAGGCATCGGGCTCGATGGGATACGTACGAGCACAATAGCGCTGATTTCCAGGGACGACGAACACGCGGTCGCTCTCACGCCAGGCGCGCACGCCAAAGTCGGCCATCGCGGCGAGCGTCATTTCAACGTAGGGGATCGAGACGAGCTCGCTCTCGAGTTCGATACGTAACCCCTCCCGCGTGTACGGTCCGACCATCAGGAGCGCGCTGAGGTACTGGCTTGAAACATCCCCGCGCATCCGGACGGTGCCGCCCGCAATCCCGCGTGCTCGCACCCGCACCGGCGGGCATCCGGTGCCAGCCAGCGAGACGGCGTCCACACCCAACTGCCGCAGTGCATCGAGGAGGGGCTCGATTGGCCGCTCACGCATGCGCGGTACCCCGTCCACGACGTAGTCGCCATGTCCGAGTGCGACCACTGCGGTGAGGAACCGCGCCGTTGTTCCAGAATTGCCAACGAAGAGTTCCGCCCCTTTAGCGGGGATCGCTCCTCCCTGTCCGTCCACGATCATCCGCTCGGAGGTCTCATCGACCTCGACCGAAATGCCGAGCCGGCGGAGCGACTCGACCATAACCAGGCTATCCTCACTGAGGAGCGCCCCTTCGAGGACACTCGTGCCGTCAGCGAGTGCGGCGAGGACGAGGGCTCGGTTGGTCAGGCTCTTTGAGCCGGGAAGCTGAACAACCGCATCGACCGGACGTTCGGCTGGCCGAATCTCGAGGCGGTCTGGATAAGAACGTGTGATCACCACAGGCTACCCTCAGCGGTACTTGATGTCCCATGAATACGGGATTTCTGGCGTGTCATACGGCAGGCGATACTCGTCCGGATTCTCCGGATCGTACGGCTCGGTGGGGAAGTTGAGCAGGTAGCAGGGTTCAGTCCCGATGTTCTTAAAGCCATGAGCCACTCCCGGTGGAATCTTGAGGACGATCCGGTTATCGTCACCGAGATAAAACTCGTTGAGTTCGCGGTAGGTTGGCGAGTCCTCCCGTAGGTCAAAGAGCGGTACCTTGATCATCCCTTTGATGCAGACAAAATAGTCGGTCTGCTTCTTGTGCCAGTGCCAGGCGCGGATGACCCCAGGCCAGGAGACCGAGACATAGCATTGCCCAAACTTCTCAAAGAACGGATCGTCGCAACGAATGAGCTCGGTGAGCGAGCCGCGCTCGTCGACATGCGTGACCAGCCGTTTAATCTCCACACCGTGGATCACCGCTCTCGCCTCCGTCGGACCATCATGTCTCGACGCGGAGCGAGTATACCGAGCGAGGCCGCCGCTCGGCGACGACGAGCATCTGTGGACTCTCGTCGGAAAGAGGCTCGAGTTCGTACGACCCGTAAATCGCCTCGATGGCAAAACCAGCGAGTTCGAGCAGGAGTTCCAGTTCGAAGCGATGAACGTAGCGGAGAGTGTAGCGTGCCACCTGGCGCGTCACTTGCCCGGTCGTCTTGTCTGTGCGGTCGTAGAACAAGGTGGTGACGATCATTTGCTCGGCCGGGTGAACGGTGCGGCTCGTGAAGCGGTCGAGTCGGCTACCATCAGGTAAGTCCCAGGATCCATCCCAGGCAAGAGGCTGCTCGAGGGCGCGGAGTTGGTGGGGCGTGGGATGAAGAACGTCAAGTAAGAGGAGTCCACCGGTCTGCATGACGCGGTGGAGCTCTGCGAGAGCGCGCTGCTGCGCGGCACGATCTGGGAGGTGCAGGAACCCGTTCAGCGCCACGATTGCCAAGCGATAGGTGTGGTCAGAAAGCTGGTGCAAATCCTCGGCGTCAGTCTGGAAGAGGCGAACACTCTGCAGCCCAGCTGCTTTGAGCCGCTCCGCCGCACGGGCCAGCATCGCCGGTGACCGGTCAACGCCGTCTACCTGGTAACCGGCTTGGGCAAGCGGAAGGAGCAACCGGCCTGTCCCGCAGCCAACCTCGAGGATCGGTTCGCCGGTCCGTTGGGCAAAGGCCAGATAGACCTCGACATCTGCTGTGAAGTCGGCGAATTCGAGGTCGTAATACTCGGCGATAATCTCGTACGGGTCGGTCGTCCCCTGCATCCCGCCCTAGTGTACCCGGATGCGGTGAAGGCGCAACCGGACTGCGGTCGTCAACCCAAGCGCGTTGGCCGTGATTCTGAGGCTCGCCTGTGTGGAGCGATGGAGATGCTCCCGCAGTGATTGGGGTTGTCAGGGTGGAGACGAGCCTAATTCGTGATAGTGTCCCGGTGGACGCGTACCTCTCGGCAAGACGGCACGAGCAACTCAGTGGATCTCTAGTCAGGAGCCAAGCGTGCGCTTTCCTCATCATTCCACCGCTTTCCGGTATCGAGCCCGAGCGATTGAGGAGGCGGACGGATCTAAGCTTCTCCTGCGGTAGAGCTGCGCCGCGTGGAGTTACTGGCTGGCAGTCGAGTCTGCATCGTCCAGGGGACAAGATTGACAGGCCATTCGTCCGCCAGAGTTCGCCTTTTCGCAGTGTGGTGTCTGTCAACACGCTCCTCGGCGAGGTATGATGGGAGCATGAGCAAGGAGACGAAGAGCCGCGAAGCGGAAAAGGTTATCGCGGTTAACCGGAAAGCGTATCACGACTACTTCATCGAGGAGGAGCTGGAGGCTGGCATCCAGCTCACGGGGTCGGAGATTAAGTCGATTCGGGCGGGACGAGTGAATCTTCGGGATGCCTACGCCCGTATCGAAAATGGCGAGCTTTGGCTCATCGGGATGCACATCAGTCCCTATCCCGGGGCGAGTGGAAAGCACCAGCACGATCCCACACGGCCACGCAAGCTGCTTGTCCACAAGCACGAACTCGATTACCTGCGGGGCAAGCTGGAGAAGCGGGGGTATACCCTGGTGCCGCTTCGACTCGTCATCCGACGAGGTCTGGCGAAGGTCGACCTCGGACTGGCTCGTGGCAAGAAGCAGTATGACAAGCGAGAGGCGATCGCTGAGCGTGAGGCGCGGCGTGAGATTGAGCGAGCGCTCCGTCCGCGCTGATGCGCCTTTGATGCACCGGATGAGTGTGGATGCCTCTTCCTTGACGTTGATAGCGTTGGAACCGCTGTGGCGTACCCGCTCACCAGCCCCGTGAGGCACCGGAGTCGGTACGGTTGCGGGTGCGTCGCTTTTTCGGTGATGGTCAATGATCATGTGAGTTCGTTCGAAGCGGAGGCGGGACGTTCGGCGATACGTTCCCGCAGTACAGGACGATGTATAGCCAGAGTGGGTTTGGACGAGGGTCGGCTTCGGCGTCGGGTGGGAAGCGGGAGCGCGACTGTGATAGGGCTCTGAGCGCAGAGATCTGACCGGGCGGGACTATGGTCGAGTCGGGCCCCGGAAAGACAAGGGGCTTCATGGAGCACCTGCCTCCACTACTGCAACGGCGTTGCACCTACGCCTCGTGGAGACACAACGTTGTCGGCCAGACGGTTGCCCTGGTCGAGCATCTCCCCGTTCGGATCGGACGGAACAAGCGATGACTACCCGTAGCCGTTGACAAGCCTGTGAGCACAGGGGAGCACTTGTGCGTTGGGTGTCTGGTTGGCTATAATGATTGATGCGCTCGCAGCCACGGCTCGTGGGGATGACCGGATTCGACAGGGCCGTAGGTGCGAGGATTGCAGGCCGAGGTCGCCCACGAACTCGTAAAAAGGGGCAGCAAAGTAACTGGCGAGCGCGAACTCGCTCTGGCTGCGTAATTAACGCAGCCACGTCTGTCCGAACCCCTCCCCGGCGGGTTCGGAGCGGGCGTCGCAAGGCCGGGGTGCCCCTCGCCCAAGCGCCGGTGCGGGCGAGGTCAAGTCTGATCCGGCTCGGCTGACCGGGATCCTGTCGGTGGGAGCCCGGCAGCGACATGAGAACACCGGCTAAGCCTGTAGCAGATCCTCGGCTGAACGCTCTGGACGGGGGTTCGACTCCCCCCATCTCCACCATGCTGTACCCCAGCCCTTCGGCTGGGGTTCTTTGTTCCCCGTTGTCGTCTGACGGCGTATTGCGGTGTCGATCTCTTCTTCGCTCTTGCACAGTCCTTGCGCACGAGAGTTTGTGCCGGCGCGCCCGCGTCGATTTCATTGGGAAAGAACCGGTCTCGTGCCGCACGAAGTCCGCGTTATCCCGCGAGAGCTGCCTACCGGAGAGCGAGGCGCTCTCGCTGCCGGTGTGATGACGGCGGGAGGAAGGTGGAACGAGTTCTCTCTTGTGAGCAGCTCACGCACTCCTCCGTGCAGCTATCCCTGCTAACCACGCGTGTGTGCAGGGGCGCGACAACGTATCACGCTCCTTCGCGCCGGAAACGTGTGCGCATACCGCAAGGCGCGGCCGACCAGACTGTGGCTGCTTAACGAGAAAGCGGCACGGGCCGTTGGTGGACTCTTGCTCAGCTGTGACCGACCCGTGCCAAGAGGAGTTCGTACCGGTCGCCGCTCCGCCGGACAGTGAAGAGGCAGCCAGCGTATTGGATCATCGCTCCATCTTCGAGATCAGCCGGAAGCGGGACGATCCGTGAACCGATCGGTATCCGGACCGGCGGAAACTCGGCGAGCTGATTCGGATCGTCCTCCCGATAAGGAGAGTGTTCACCGCAACGTGGGCAATATCCCATTGGTCGACTCCTCCGGATGTTAGCCGCGTGTTCGCGCTTGTCTTCCGCCAACATAGGCGGCCACGCCGCTCAAGAGGCCAGCGTACACCGCTGCAAAAAGACCGAAGAACCAGAGCGTTGCCAATCCAAGCGTAAGGTGTGCAACATCCGGCAGGAGGATACCAACACCGATCCCAGCGAGGAGTGCCTCGAACACGCCAAGCAGCAAGGCTTCGTCGCCTCGGAGGCGGCCGACGACGCCAGCGACAAAACCACCAAGCAACGGTGAGAGTGGACCGAGCACGAAGTGCAAACCCGGGATTGCGATACTGACGACCATCGTGAGCAAGGCGATGGACAGTGCTTTGGCCAAACGGACGGCTCGTTTCATCGTTGCACCCCTTCGCTCACTGCAGCAGCCTGGGCAAGCGCCTGGCGTATCAAAGTAAAGTCGCGTTCACTGATGCGATGCAGCTGACCTTGGAAAGCGAGCCGCCAGTCGTTGATGCAACCCGACATTATCCTGATCCGTATACCAGTGTTGTCCGACGCATCCTCGACTCGACCAGCTCGAAGCGTAGCGTGAGGGGAGAGTAGCCGCAATGCGACCAGCACACCTGACACGCGACGGTCGCATCGTCTGCAGCGTGCCTGGCTGCGGCTTCCTCATCGGCGTCCTCACCGACGTGCCGCGAGCCGACGGCTGGTCCGACAGGATGCTGGCGTCGAACGCACACTTACTCTACGACCCGGATCGCGGTGTCTGGCACGTCGGACGCCGATACCACCGGTATGGCGCGACGTACCGGCGCGATCCGAAGGAGTTCCGTCAGGGCAAGGTGACGTTCTGGCGAAAGGACGGACGGCCGCCGATCGAGCCGGAGCTTCGACCTGAGGAAGACGTCGTCTATGGCGGCATCCCACTGCCGGCGACGATCCTTTGTCCGAACGGCCACCAGTCGATCCTCGACCCCGACAAGCTCGGCGTCACGGCCTGGATCGGCCACGACAAGAGGGTGCACCGCCGACCTTGACGTACGTGCACATTGCACGTATACTTCAGGCGATGCCGGCGTGGCCGGCAGCGGCAGGACAACCAGATAACCGAACCGTCGGCGACCACCCCCAGCGCGACAGGCACGCGGCTCGGGTCGGGTCGCCGTTATGGCTCGTCGCAGTAAGTCCCCGGACGTCCTCGAGGCACGTCGCCGCGCCGCACGTGCGAGCGCCAGAGCGCGTCGGCAAGCGGCCGCCGAAGCCGTCCTCGTGACCATTCGCATCCAACCCGCTCACCTTTTGTCGCCGGAGCAGCTGCGCGCGTGGAGAAGCTTTTGGCGCGCGCTTCTCGCGGCGGCGCCGGAGCTGCCGGCCGACGACGAGGCGGAAGGGGGCGTGGCATGAGCGCACGCCTCCACGGCGGGTTCGTTCCCGCCGCGAAGAGAACCGAGCACACCCTGTCACCTGCGCGGGGAAAGGATACCACGCTCGACCGCCTCGTCGAGCGCGCCGCGCGAGAACTCTTGCCGTCGCCGTTGACGGAAGCTGGCTGGCTCCGCCGCAGCCACGCAGACATCCGCTCGCTCGAGGCGTGGGAGCTGCGGCGGGAGATTCGCGTCATCGCATCGTACCTCGATACCGCTGCGGCACAGCGCGACTTCAACCGCGCCTGGTTCGAAGAGCGTTTGCAGCGTCTCCGCGCCGAGCTCGCGCGGCGGCAGAACGGAGGTGCGCGATGACCCGTGCACCCCTCCTCTGCCCCACGTGCGCCGGCGAACTCGTCCGTATTAGCCCGGACGGTGCGACCTGTGTGCGCGGTCATTTCGTCCCGCGCGACCCGGCAACCGGCAAGCTCCTCGCACGGCGGGACGACGAACGTGGCGAACCAGCGCAGCGGCCGGTACCGCCGGCCGGAGACGACGACGCGTCCCAGCCGCCGGCGACGCGAGACCACGCACCGGAACACGGCGAAGACTGCACCGACTGGCAGAACGCGCGCATCCTCGCCGAGCTGCTTCGCGAGGAAGCGCTGTACGTCGAGGCCTGGGGATGGTGCGTCTGGGATGGCTATCGGTGGGTGCGGGATCCCGACGGTGCACGCGTCGCAGCCATCGCTGCCGAGCGGCTGAGCTCCTACTACCTGGAGCGCGCACTGGCGGCGGGTGCTTCACCTGCACGCCAGCGCTACGCCGAGTACGCGATCCGCGTGCAGTCCCGTGCGCGGGTGAGCGCCGCCCTCGACCTCGCGCGCGGCCTCTTGCTCGCCCGGCCGGACGAGTTCGACCGCAACGCTTGGGAACTGAACGTGCTCAATGGGATCCTCGACCTGCGCAGCGGAACGCTGCGCACGCGCACCCCGCACGACCGTGTGACGAAGCTGGCTCCGGTCACCTACCGTGCAGGCGCCGACTGGCAGGAACTCGCGCCGACCTGGTGCGCCTTCGTCGAGCGCGTGTTGCCGGACTCGGATGTCCGTCGCTTCGTCCAGGAACTCAGCGGGATCGCGTTGACCGGAGACACGAGCGAGCACCTCTTCCCGGTGCACTGGGGCGGTGGCGCGAACGGAAAATCGACCCTGATCCGCGCGCTCTTCGCGGTGCTCGGCGATTACGCCATCCAGACAGCGCCCGAACTAGTGGCTCGCAAGCACGACCGGCACCCGACAGAACTCGCCGACCTGTTAGGTGTGCGACTGGCCGTCACGGTCGAGCTGGACGAGGGTGCTCGGCTCGCCGAAGCGCTCCTCAAGCAACTGACCGGCGGCGACCGGATCCGCGCGCGCTTCATGCACCGGGACTTCTTCGAGTTCGCGCCAACGCACAAGCTCTGGCTCGTCACCAACCACCGGCCGGTGATCCGCGGCACCGACCACGCCATCTGGCGCCGGGTGCTGCTCATCCCGTACACGGTCACCATCCCTGAGGACGAGCGCGACCCGCGGCTTCCGGAGCGCCTCGTCGCCGAGCGCGACGGGATCCTGCTCTGGATGCTCGAGGGTTTGCAGCGCTACCTGCAGCACGGCTTGCAGGTGCCCGATGCCGTGCGCGTGGCAACCGCGCAGTACCGCCGCGAGCAGGACATCTTGGCCGACTGGATCGAGAGCTGCTGCGTGCTCGACCCGCAGGCCGTCACACCGTTCCGCGAGCTCTACGCATCGTACACCGCCTGGTGTGAAGAGCAGGCTGAGTCGCCGATGTCGAGCCGTCGCTTCGCCGACCGCTTGACCGAGCGCGGCTTCGCCGCGACACCGCTGCCGGGTAACGCCCGTGTCAAAGCGCGTGCCGGCATCCGTCTCCGCCGGGACCACGAGCCGGAGACGCCAGAACCAGATCACCACGAGGACAGCTCGAGCGAAGACGCCTCGACCACCGACAGACGTGATACCCGCTCACCGATCTCACCGATCGCACCGAAAATCGGAAAAATCGCCGACGTATATAGAGCAGCTGCAAAAACTCCGAAATTCGGTGAGATCGGTGAGATCGGTGAGGTCGGTGCACGAGCCACTGGCCGTCCGATCCAGAATTCCGGAAACAGTCATGATCCACCGCTCGAGCGCCGGCGCTGTCCTGTGTGCCGGCAGCCGTACGAGGTACGCGTGACCGACCGGCCAGGTTGGGTGCAGGTCCGCTGCGGGTGTCGAGGCGGTTCGTGGGACTGGGTGCGAGCGAGCGAACTGATGGAGGTGTCACCATGACACGGAACCGACATGTCCGCGCTAACGCGGACACGCCAGCGATCCCGAGCGACCACGCTGGTTGGTTACGTTGTTTGCGGTGCCGCAACTATGTCCGGGACGGCGACCCGGCACTGCGACGTTCGAAAGGAGTGTCCCGATGAAACTCGACCTTGAGTCCTTCTTCGCGCTGCTCGACGAGACCGAACTGCTCGTTGCCGTCGTCGGCGCCGGTGCGCTCATCGAGCGTGGCGAGCCGGGTCGCGAGGTCTGGGAACTCATGGGACGCGCGGCGCGGCGTGTCCTGGCCGTCCGCTGGCGGACGCTCGAGCCAGCCTCGCTCGACCTGAGCGAACTCACGCCGGAGACCGTCGCCCTGCTGCGTGCGTCAGCCGAGCGGTTGCGGGTGTCGTACCCGGCACTGGCCGAGTCGATCCTGGCCGAGCTCGCGCTGGTCGAGCGCGTACGGACGCAGGAACTCGACGCGTAAGGCGGTATAATTGGGTTGACGCACGGTCCAGCAGCGCCGGTGAGGAACCACGCACGCGGACCGGCAACGCTCTCTCGGCCGGCGATGAGCCACCGACGAAGCGAGGAGAGGAAGACCACATCACTGCCGAGGGAGGTACGTCACATGGGCTGGCAGGATCTCTATCAACGGCGACAAGCGATCCACCGGGAGATGCGGGCGATCGTCGATCGCGCGTTGCGCGAGAAGCGCGACGTCAGTGAGGAGGAACTGCGTCGCTTCCTCGAGCTCGAGGCGGAATTCGATCGAATGCTGGAGAAGGACGCGTCGGCTGCGGTACCGGCTGACCCGTTCGCCGGCGAGAAGCGGTTCTTGGGACCGGAGGACAAGCTCGCCGCGGTACCGCCGCCGGTGACGCTCGGCGAGTGGCTGCACCGCCGCTACACCGGGACCGATGCCGAGCTCCGCGGCGTCGGCATCTCGAGCGGCGGGGGTGCGCTGGTCCCGCATCCGATCGCCGCCTTCGTCATCGACCTGGCGCGCGCCGAGACCGTCGCGGTCCGCGCCGGCGTGACGACCGTCCGCCTGCAGACGAGCGACCTCGCGATCCCGAAGGTCGTCTCGGGTCCGACTGCAGCGTGGCGGAACGAGCACCAGCTCATCCCCGACTCGGACGTGACGTTCGCATCGATCACGCTCGAGCCGAAGTCGCTCGCGACACTGGTCCGGGTCTCGCGCGAGTTGCTCATGGATTCGGCGGTTGCTGATCGCGCGGTGACGAGCGAGATCACCAAGGCCATGGCGCTGGCGCTCGATGCGGCGATCCTCGCCGGGAGCGGCACTGATCCGGAACCGCGGGGGATCCTGAACACGAGCGGTGTCGCGACGGTGGCGCACACGGGTGCGCTCACCTACGACCCGTTGATCCAGGCGGCGGGTGCGGTCATCGATGCGAACCACACGCCGCGTGCCGCGATCATGCACCCGAGCCGTCTGCGCGAGCTCCTGAGCCAGACGGACTCGACGGGTCAGCCGTTGCAGCGGCCGCCGTACCTGGACGGCATCACCTTC